>OZ241369.1:0-2763832 GCA_965200215.1 Alphaproteobacteria bacterium
GACGGTTTTCGTTCCCGGCCAGGGCGCCCGTTTCATCCACAGCGGCCTCGATCTGAGCGCCGTGCCGCTGGCCATCGGCACCGGCGGCATGCTGGTGCGCGATGCCGGCGGCCGCCGCGCCCTGGCCCGGGCGCTGGAGCGCGGCGAAAGCGGCGTCCTCATGCCGCGCTCGCCCGCCCTGGTCATCGACCGCCATTATGTGCTGGCCGCCGCCGGCCTGCTGGCGGGCCGCGACCCCCAGGCCGCCTTCCACCTGCTGACCTCGCAGCTGGAGCCACCCCCAGCCGCAGCATAAGCGTCCCGCCGCCAGCCACACGCCCCCCGGCGCACCGCTCCCACCGCCAGGCACCGCCGCCCACCACCCGCTCCCACCGACCAGTGGCCAGTGGTTAGTGGATGGTGAGAGCGGGCGGCGGTGGGTGGCGCTGGATCTTTGCGGTAGTGCCTAGGTTCGAAAACGGCCAGGTGCCGTTTGCCGCCACCCTCCAGGCGGTCCGCCGCCAGGCACCGCCCAAGCGTCCCGCCTCCTGGGAGCGCCGGCGTCCCGCCGGCAACGGGCCGAAGGCCCGCCGACGCACCGCCCCCACCGCCAGGCACCGCCCCCACCACCCGCTCTCACTAGCTACTAGCCACTAGCTACTGACCACTAGCCACCGCCCCGCCCAGGGGCGCCGCCAGCTCACCCCGCGTCCGCGCCCCGCCACAGGCGCCAGCCGGCGGCGCCCAGCACCGCCACGCTCGCCGTATCGACCGCCACCCACACCAGCGGCAGCTCGATCGCCGCCCCCGTCAGGCTCGCGAACCAGTTGGAGAAGAACAGCAGGGCCAGCGCCAGGGCGCTGTAGAACAGGGTATTGGCTTCGATGTAGCGCAGCAGGCCCGCTTCGCCGGCCGCCTCGTCGCCGGCCTCCAGCTTCCAGATCAGGCTCGCCCCCAGGGCGATCGGGATGCCCGCCGCCATGAACCAGTCGAGCACGGCCCACACCGGATAGCCGCTGCTGCCGTCGTCATAGAGCGGCGTGACGACGAAATGGGCGCCCACCGCCACCGCCAGCGCCATGCAATAGATGGCCAGAAGGCGCGCGATCATCCTCCGCCTCCCCGGCCTTCGCGGCCGCCCGCCTCACGCCAGAGGCGGAAGCCGGCGGCGCCCGCCACCGCGACGATCAGCGCATCGACCGCCGCCCAGACCGTGAAATCGTCGCTGGAGGCGCTCCGCGCCGCCCAGTTCCAGAAGAACAGCACCGCCAACGTCAGCGCCGCGTAGAAGAGGGCGTTGGCGTCGAGGCGCCGCCGCGTCTCCGCCGCCCCGGCCCCGCGCTTCCAGGCCAGGCCCGCCCCCAGGGCGATCAGGATGGCCGCCGCCGAGAACCAGTTGATGACGCCCCAGGCCGGATAGCCGCCGCTGCCGTCGTCATAGAGCGTCACCAGCATGAAATGCAGGCCGACGACGGCCGCCAGCAGGATGCAATACGCCCCCAGAGCGCGGCGCAGGAAGTCCACGAGCGACCTCCCCTTCCCGGACCACTCATTGAAAACAGCCCCACCCGGCTTGTCAAGCGCCCCCAGGCACCGCCGCTGCCACCGCCCCCTGGCACCGACCGAGCGTTCCGCCGGCAAACGGGCCAAAGGCCCGTGACCAGTGACCAGTGACCAGTGGCTAGTGGTTAGTGAGAGCGGGTGGTCGGGTGTGGTGCCCGGCACCCCTGGGAGCGCCGGCGTCCCACCGGCAAACGGCCCGCAGGCCCGTCAACGCCCCACCCCCACCGCCAGGCACCGCCGCCCACCACCCGCTCTCACTAACCACTAGCCACCGGCCACCGGCCACTAACCACCCCCCCCCCCCCCCGCCACACTTGCGCCGCCGCCCCCATGCCGCCTACAGTGGCCACCGGAAGGCTGGCCCGGACGGGCCGGCCCGTGAACCCGGTCAGGTCCGGAAGGAAGCAGCCGTAGCGGGATGGGCCCGGGTCGAGCCGGTCTTCCGCATCGCAGCGATGGCAGAACGGGCAGAGCAGGAACGGGGTCCGGCGGGCGGCGCTTCCGCCTATCGCGTGCTGGCGCGCAAATACCGCCCCACCGCCCTGGACGGCCTGCGCGGCCAGGACGTGCTGGTGCGCACGCTGCGCAACGCCGTCGCCAGCGGCCGCATCGCCCAGGCCTTTCTGCTGGCCGGCGTGCGCGGCGTCGGCAAGACCACCACCGCCCGCATCCTGGCCCGCATGTTGAACTGCGTCGGGCCGGACGCAGCCGGCGGCGTCACGGCCGATCCCTGCGGCGTCTGCGAGCAATGCGCCGCCATCGCCGAAGACCGCCATGTCGACGTGCTGGAGATCGACGCGGCCAGCCATACCGGCATCGACAACATGCGCGAGCTGCTGGAGGCGGCCCGCTACCGTCCGGTGATGGGGCGCTACCGCATCTATGTCATGGACGAGGTCCACATGCTCTCCAACGCCGCCTTCAACGCCCTGCTGAAGACGCTGGAGGAACCGCCCGAGCATCTGAAATTCGTCTTCGCCACCACCGAGCTGCGCAGGATTCCGGCCACCGTGCTCTCGCGCTGCCAGCGTTTCGATCTGCGCCGCGTCGATGCCGGGGAGCTCGCCGGCTATTTCGCCGCCATCGTCGCCAGCGAGGGCGCCTCCTCGCCGCCCGGCGCCCTGGCGCTGATCGCGCGGGCGGCCGATGGCTCGGTGCGCGACGGCCTCTCGATCCTCGACCAGGCGCTGGCCCGCGGGCGGGGCAGGCTCGACGAGGAGGATGTGCGCGAGATGCTGGGCCTCGCCGACCGCGGCCTCGTCTTCGACCTCTGCGAGGCGGTCATGGCCGGCGACGCCGCCGCCGCCCTCGCCAATCTGGAGGGGCAGTACGCCGCCGGCGTCGATCCGGCCGCCGTCCTGGAGGATCTGCTGGCCCTCGCCCACTGGCTCGCCCGCTACAAGGCGGCCCCGCGCGCCACCGCCCGCGACGCGCCTCAGTTCGAGCGCGAGCGGGGCGCCGCCATGGCCGGCAGGCTGGACATGCCGCAGCTGGTCCGCGCCTGGCAGCTGCTGCTGAAGGGCATGGAGGAGCTGCGCTGGGCGCCCGACGCGCGCCAGGCCGTCGAGATGACGCTGGTCCGCCTGGCCTACAGCGCCGGCCTGCCCACGCCTCGGGAGGCGCTGAAGGCGGCGCTCGGCCCCGCGCCCGCCACTCCGCTGCCGCAGGCGCCGCCGGCCCGGCAGGCGGCTGCCCGCCCGCCGCCGCCCGCGCCGGGACCACCGGCGTTGCCGCCCACGCCGGAGCCACCGCCGCCCGCGCCGGAATCATCGGAGCCGCCGTCCGCGCCGGAGCCGCCGCCGCCCGCCTGCCCGGCCTCGCCCCTGCCGCACAGCTTCGAGGCGCTGCTGGCGCTGGCCGAGCGGCGCCGCGCCGGCATCCTGCTCGCCCATCTCCGCAACCATGTCCATCTGGTTTCCTATGCGCCCGGCCGGCTGGCCTTCCGCCCCGGCCAGGGGGCGCCCGCCGGCCTCGACCGCGATCTCGCCACCGCCCTCGAGCGCTGGACCGGGCAGGCGTGGCAGGTGGAGGTCTCGTCCGACGAGGGCGGCGCCACGGTGGCCGACCGGGAGAGGGAGGCGCGCCGCCGCCGCCTGGACGCGGTGGCGGCCGAGGCGGACGTAGCGCGCATTCTGGACGGCCTTCCGGGTTCCGAGGTCGTGGCCGTCGACGACGCGCGCGGCGGCTCCCCGGAAGGGGCGCCGGGGGAGGGGGAGGGGGGGCGACAGCGATGAATCTCGCGAAGATGATGAAACAGGCTCAGGAATTGCAGGCCAGGGTGGCGGCGCTGCAGGAGCAGCTGGCGGCCGCCGAGATCGAGGGCAGCGCCGGCGGCGGCATGGTCAGGGCGACGACCGACGGCAGGCACAGGCTCAAGCGCCTGGCCATCGACCCGTCGCTGCTCGTGCCCGCCGAGGCGGAGGTGCTGGAAGACCTGGTCTGCGCGGCCGTCAACGACGCCCGCACCAGGGCCGAGGAACACGCCAAACGGGAGACCGCGAAGCTCACCGGCGGCCTCGGCCTGCCGCCGGGCCTCCTCGTGGCGGCGGCCATGCTGTGCGGGCCTCACCTGCCGCTGCCGTTGTGACGCCGTGGCGGGCGCGGCGGAGATCGAGCGTCTGGCGGCGTTGCTGGCCCGCCTGCCGGGGCTGGGCCGGCGCTCGTCGCTGACCGCCGTCCTCCATCTCCTGAACAACCGCGAGCAGCTGCTGGAGCCGCTGGGCGAGGCGTTGCGGGCGGCGGCCGCGGCCGTCGGCCCCTGCGAAGTCTGCGGCAACCTGGACACGCGCTCGCCCTGCGGCCTCTGCGCCGACCCGCGCCGCGACCGCGCCCGCATCTGCGTCGTCGAGGAGGTCGCCGACCTGTGGGCGGTGGAGCGCGCCGGCATCTTCACCGGCCTCTACCACGTCCTGGGCGGCGCCCTGTCGGCGCTGGACGGCGTCGGCCCCGAACGGCTCGCCATCGCCGGCCTGGTGGCCCGCGCCGGCGCGGCGGAGGTGCGCGAAGTGATCCTCGCCACCAACGCCACGGTGGACGGCCAGACCACGGCCCATTACCTGGCCGACCGCCTGGCGGCTTCCGCCGTCGAGGTCTCGCGCCTGGCCCTGGGAGTGCCGGTGGGCAGCGAGCTCAACTATCTCGACGAAGGCACCCTGCGCCAGGCATTCCAAGCCCGCCGCGCCCCATAGAGGGCGCCAAACCGTCCATCCCCTATATCATCGCAAATCCCCCATTTCATGGAGGATTTACAAGTATTCTCCTTTGTATCATCGCAAATCAACCACTCCACCGATGGACTGCAAGCATAATCCCCCGTATCATCGCAAATCCCCCACCCCCCGGGAGATTTGCTGGCATGATCCCCCGCCTCGCCACCCAGGACATCGAAGACGCCCTGCGCCGCCAGGCCGCCGTCGCCCTGGTCGGGCCGCGCCAGGTCGGCAAGACGACGCTGGCCATGGAGATCGGCCGCGCCCGCGGCGCCCTCTATCTCGACCTCGAAGACCGCGACGACCGCGACCGTCTCGCCGAGCCGGCGCTGTTCCTCGACGCCATGGAGGACCGCCTCGTCGTCCTCGACGAAATCCACCGCCTGCCGGAACTCTTCCGGACCCTGCGCGGGGCGATCGACAGAGGCCGCCGCCGGGGCAGGGGCAGGGGCCGTTTCCTGGTTCTGGGTTCGGCGTCCCTCGACCTGCTCCGCGGATCCGGCGAGACGCTGGCCGGGCGCATCGCCTATGTGGACATGGCGCCGCTGTCCGCCCTCGAAGTGGAGGACGACCGCAGGGAGCGCGAGAAGCTGTGGCTGCGCGGCGGCTTTCCGGAGAGCTTCCTGGCCGATTGCGACCGCGACAGCCTGGCGCTGCGCCGGGACTTCATCCGCAGCTATCTGGAACGGGAGGTGGCGATCTTCGGCCCGCGCGTTCCGGCCACTGCCCTGGAGCGCCTGTGGACGATGCTGGCGCACCGCCAGGGCGGCCTGCTGAACGTGGCGGCCCTCGCCAGGGCGCTGGAGGTCAGCACCCAGTCGACAGGCCGCTACATCGACCTGCTGGCGGACCTGCTGCTGCTGCGCCGCCTGCCGCCGCTCAAGGCCAATGTCGGCAAGCGCCTGGTGAAGTCGCCCAAGCTCTACGTGCGGGACAGCGGCCTGCTGCACGCGCTGCTGGGCCTGGGCTCCCTGGAACAGCTGGCGGGGCATCCGGTGGTCGGCGCCAGCTGGGAGGGCCACGTCGTCGAAACGCTGCTTTCCGTGTTGCCGCCGCTGGCGCGGGCGTCCTTCTACCGCACGGCCGCCGGGGCGGAGGTCGATCTCGCCATCGAGCATCCCGGCGGCGGCCTGTGGGCGATCGAGATCAAGCGTTCGCTGGCCGCCAGGGTCAGCCGGGGCTTCCATCAGGCCTGCACCGATCTGCGCCCGGCGCGGGCCTTCGTCGCCCATGCCGGCGAGGACCGCTATCCGGTCGGCGAGGGCGTGGAGGCCATCGGCGTCCGCGCCCTAGCCGCAACCCTGCGCGCCGAAGCCTAGCGCCCCGGCCTGAAAAGCCTGCCGCTTGGCCCCCACACCCCAGGCGTCCCGCGCCCAGGCACCGCCGCCAGCGTCACGCCCCCGGCGGGCCGCCAGGCCCGCCCACGCACTATCCCGAGCGCCGGCGTCCCGCCGGCAACGGGCCGCAGGCCCGTCGACGCACCGCCCCAGGCCACCCGCTCTCACTAACCACTGGCCACCGACCACTAGCCACAGCGGCCAGCCCCGAAATCGCAACCGATACCCGGCCCCGAGGGTAGCCCCCCGCCGCGGACCGCCTAGTACCCGGCCTTGACCTCCTCGAACAGGGCCTGCAGCTCCGTCTGCCCCTTGATCGACAGCTGGTAGATGCCGGCCGAGAGGATCTCCTCCGGGTTCTTGGAGAGGCCGAGGGCGGCCAGGGTCTCCTCGCTCACCCGGTCGAAGGCCGACTTGGTGGCGGCGCCATAGCCGAAATTCTCGATCTCCCAGGCGCGGGAACGCGGGTCCAGGAAGGCGTCGATCAGCTGATGCGCCTTTTCCCGGAACGGCGTGCCGGCGACGATGGAAAGCCCGCACACCCAGGTCATGGCCCCTTCCTTCGGGTTCATGTAGGCGATGGGCAGCCCCATCTCCTTCAGGCGCACCACCGATTCGTTCCAGGTGGTGGCCGCCACCAGCTCGCCGCTGGCGATGCCCTGCTCCAGGGTGGTGACGTCGTTGGAGTAGTAGCGGATGTTGGCGGTCAGCTCCCGCAGGCGCGGGCGGATGGCGTCCAGCGCCTCCTGGCTGGAATAGTCGAAGGGGTCTTCCATCCCCTCGACGATGCCGGCGATCACCGCCCCGTCCACCAGGCTGTCGAAGACGGCCAGGCGGCCCTTGTATTTGGGATCCCACAGCATCTCCCAGGTCTCGTTGCCGACATATTCGGGCGCCAGGTCGGTGCGGTAGGTGATGGAGGTCTGCCCCCAGTCGATGGGAACCCAATAGCGCTTGCCGTCCACCACGCTGCCGGGCACGCCGCGCATGCTCTCCATCACGTCTTCCCAGTTGCTGAGCAGCGAGGTGTCGATGGGGTCGAGGATGCCGGCGTTGAACCACTTCTCGATCTTGTAGTTGCAGGGGAAGATCACGTCCGGGTTGTAGCCGGCGCGGATCTTGGCCAGCGCCTCTTCCTCGTCGCCCCAGAAGGAGATGTTGGGCGAGGTGCCGTAGCGCTCGACATAGGCGGGAAACAGGTTCTGGTCGTCATAGCCGTTCCAGCCGAAGAAGGTCGGGTGCTCGCTGTCCTGCGCCCGGGCCGTCACGGGCCAGGCGGTGGCCACCACCCCCAGGGCGGAGAGGGCTTTCAGCGCCTGGCGCCGGCTGGGCGCGAAGCCGTGTTTGGTCGTCTGCATGAGAACCTCCCGGAAATGTGATTCTGCGACGCCCGCCATCATGCCGCAGCGCCCGCCACCATGCAAGCACGCCCGCCAGCCCAGAGCAAACACCCCCCACCGCCCTTTGGCACCGCCACCCGCACCCCAGGCCCCGACCAAGCGTCCCGCCGTCCGGCCCACCCACGCACCGACCGAGCGTCCCGTCCCCCAGGCACTATCGCCAGCGTCACGCCCCCCGGCGGGCCGAAAGGCCCGCCCACACACCATCCCGAGCGCCGGCGTCCCGCCGGCAAACGGGCCGCAAGGCCCGTCAACGCACCACCCCCCACCGCCAGGCACCGCCGCCAGGCACCACCGTCCACCCCCGCTCTCACTGGCTACCGGCCACTGGCTACTGGCCACTAGCCACCAACCACCACCCACTAACCACCGCGCCGCCCCCCACGCCAGACCCCCACGCCCGTCAGCCTCGCCTTTCGGGCGCCGCGCCGGGCGCGTCGAACAACCCTTCGCCGGCCCCGCCGCCGCTCCCTTCGGCCAGGGCGGGCGGGGCGTCTTCCTCCATCTCCAGCTCGGCGATCTTCTCGGCTCTGTCGACGATCTTGCCGGTGGAGATGCGGATCTGGCGCACGTCTTCTTCCGTCTGGCCGAAATGCCTGCCCAGCTGGCCGACCCGCTCGTCCAGGCGGCGCACGTCGTCCATCACCTTCATCAGCTCCTGCTGGATGAGGCCCGCCTGCTCGCGCATCCGGGCGTCCTTCAGCACCGCGCGCACGGTGTTCAGCGTCGCCATCAGCGTCGTCGGCGAGACGATGAAGACGCGGCGGCGGAAGGACTCCTCCACCACGCTGCCATGGCGGGCGTGGAGTTCGGCATAGACCGCCTCGCTGGGCAGGAACATGATCGCCTGATCCGCCGTCTCGCCGGGCAGGATGTATTTTCCGGCGATGTCCCGGATATGCTTCGCCACGTCGCCGCGAAAGTCGCGCCCGGCCCTGGCCTTCTCCTCCGGCGTGGCGGCGTCCTGCAGCCGGCGGTAGCCGTCCAGCGGGAATTTGGCGTCCACCGCGATCGCCCCCGGCGGGTTGGGCAGCTTCAGCAGGCAATCGGGCCGGCTGCCATTGCCGAGCGTCGCCTGCAGGGCATAGGCGCTGGGCGGCAGGATGTCGGCGACCAGGTCGGCGAGCTGCATCTCGCCGAAGGCGCCGCGGCTCTGCTTGTCGGAGAGGATGTCCTGCAGGCCGACGATCTGGCTGCCCAGCGACTGGATGTTCTGCTGAGCCGCGTCGATCACCGCCAGCCGCTCCTGCAGCTTGCCCATCGTCTCCATCGTCTGCTTCGTGGATTCGTGGAGCGAGCTGCCGACCCGCTGGCCGATGCCGTCGAGCCGCTGGCCCAGGCTGTCGGAAAGCGCCTGTTGCGAGGCCTGGCCGCTCTGGGCGAGCCGGTCGAGGCGGTCGGCCAGGGCGGCGTTCTCGGCCTTCATATGCTCGGCCACCCGCTGGGCGAGCGCCCCGTCGCCGCCCTGCTGCCCATCCCGCCGCCCATGCACGAAGACGGCCACCGCCACGGCCGCCAGCGCCACCAGTACCGCGATCTCGAATACGCCCATCTCTCCCCCTTAACCACGCCTGCCACCGTCATTATAGTGTGGGGCCGCGCCACACGGGCTCCCGCCCCGGGATCCTCCTCGAGCCATGGCCATCCTGCCCATCGTCCACGCTCCCGATCCGCGCCTGCGGGCCGTCTCCGCGCCCGTGACGGCGGTGGACGCATCCGTCCGCCGGCTGATGGAGGACATGCTGGCCACCATGTATGCCGAGCCCGGCATCGGCCTGTCGGCGGTGCAGGTGGGCGTGCCGAAGCGCGTCGTCGTGGTCGATGTCGGCGAGGGGCCGCTGCGCATGGCCAACCCGCGCATCCTGCGCTTTTCGCCCCAAACGGCGCTCCTCGAGGAAGGCTGCCTGTCGCTGCCCGAACAGTTCGCCGCCATCGAGCGCCCGGCCGCCATCGAGCTGCGCTATCTCGACCAGCGCGGCGAGCCCCGCCGGCTGGCGGCCGACGGCCTGCTGGCCCGCTGCATCCAGCACGAGCTCGACCATCTCGAAGGCGTGCTGCTCATCGACCGCCTTTCGGCGCTGAAGCGCGGCATCGTCCTGCGCCGCCTCGCCAAGCGGAAGAAGGCGCAGCTGCGGGAGAGCGCGTGAGGCTCGCCTTCATGGGCGCGGCCCGCTTCGCCGTTCCCGCCCTGGAGGCGCTGGCCGCCTCGGGCCACGAGATCGCTTGCGTCTACAGCCAGCCGCCGCGCCCGGCCGGGCGCGGGCGCCGCCTGCGGGCGACGCCGGTGGCCCAACGGGCGGCGGAGCTGGGGCTGGATCTGCGCGTCCCCACCGCCCTCGCCGGCGAAGAGGCGGCCTTCGCGGCCCTGGGCGTGGAGGCGGCCGTGGTCGCCGCCTATGGGCTGCTGCTGCCGCCGCCGTTGCTGGCGGCCCCGCCGCTGGGCTGCATCAACCTGCACCCCTCGCTGCTGCCGCGCTGGCGCGGCGCCGCGCCGATCGCTCACGCCATCCTGGCCGGCGACCGCGAGACCGGCATGACCGTCATGCGCATGGATGCCGGCCTCGATACCGGCCCCATCCTGGCCCAGCGCCGCCTGCCGCTGCCGGCCCGCGCCACGGCCCCCGCCCTGGAGGCGCAGCTGGCGCAGCTGGGCGCCGCCATGGCGGTGGAGGTGCTGGCGGCCCTGGCGGCCGGACGGGCCCGCCCGCGCCCGCAGCCGGCCCGGGGCGCCACCCATGCCGCCCGGCTCGCCCGCGCCGACGGGCGCCTGGACTGGCGCCGCCCGGCCGAGGCCATCGATCGGCAGGTGAGGGCGTTTTCGCCCTGGCCCGGCGCCTTCACCGGGGCCGGCGGCGTGACCGTCAAGGTGCTGGAAGCCCATCCCGCCGCCGGCAGCGGCCGTCCGGGCGAGCTGCTCGACCGGGAGCTGACCGTCGCCTGCGGCGCCGGCGCCCTGCGGCTGGCGAAGGTGCAGCGTCCCGGCCGTCCGCCCACCGGCGGCCCCGCCTTCCTGCGCGGCCTGCGGCTGCGGCCGGGCGCCGTCTTCGGCTGAAGCCGTGGCCCGCTACCGCCTGTTGCTGGAATACGACGGCGCCGGCTTTGTCGGCTGGCAGCGCCAGCGCCACGGCCCCTCCATCCAGCAGGCCCTGGAGCGCGCCTTCCACGCCTTCTGCGGCCAGGCGGCGGTGCCGGTGGCCGCCGGGCGCACCGATGCCGGCGTCCACGCCCTGGGCCAGGTGGCGCATGTCGATCTGGACCGCGAATGGCCCGCCGCCACCATCCGCGACGCCCTCAACAGCCATCTGCGGCCCGCCGCCATCGTCGTCCTGGCGGCCGCCAGGGTCGGCGACCGCTTCCACGCCCGCTTCGACGCCGTGGAACGGGCCTATCTCTACCGCATCGCCGCCCGCCGGGCGCCGCCGGCCCTGCAGCGCGGCCGCGTCTGGCACCTGCCGCGCCCGCTCGCCGCCGGGGCCATGCACGAGGCGGCGCAGCGCCTGGTGGGCCGCCACGACTTCAGCACCTTCCGCGCCGCCCAGTGCCAGGCGGCCTCGCCGCTGAAGACCCTGGACGCGCTGACGGTGGCCGCCGAGGGCTGCGAGGTCGTGGTCCGCGCCCGCGCCCGTTCCTTCCTGCACCGCCAGATGCGCTCCATGGTCGGCGCGCTGCGGCTGGTAGGCGAGGGCCGGTGGAGCGCCGACGACCTCGCCGCCGCCCTCGCGGCCCGCGACCGCCGCGCCTGCCCCCCCATAGCCCCCGCCCAAGGCCTCTACCTGGCCGCCATCCGCTACCAAAGCGAAAGGTGAGGGACCCGCCGGGCACCGCCGCCAGCCACACGCCTCTGGAAGCGCCGAACCCCCACCGCCAGGCACCGCCCCCACCACCGGCGCCCCCCTGGGAGCGCCGGCGTCCCGCCGGCAAACGGGCCGCAGGCCCGTCGACGCACCACACGCCCGCCGCCAGGCACCACCCCCACCACCGCTCTCACTAACCACTAACCACTGACCACCGGCCACCGGCCACTACCCCCCTCAATCCCGCAACAGCTCGTTGATCGAGGTCTTGGCCCGGGTCCCCTCGTCCACGCGCTTGATGATCACGGCGCAGGCCAGCGAAGGCTCGCCCGCCCTGCGGGGCGGCAGGGCGCCGGGCACCACCACCGAGAAGGCCGGCACCCGCCCGCGATGCACCTCGCCCGTGGCCCGGTCCACGATCCTGGTGGAGGCGCCGATGAACACCCCCATCGAGAGGACGGCCCCGCGCTCCACCACCACCCCTTCCACCACCTCGCTGCGGGCGCCGATGAAGCAGCCGTCCTCCACGATCACCGGCGCCGCCTGCAACGGCTCCAGCACGCCGCCCAGCCCGGCGCCGCCGGAGATGTGGCAGTTCTCGCCCACCTGGGCGCAGCTTCCCACCGTCGCCCAGCTGTCGATCATGCTGCCGGCCCCGACATGGCCGCCGATATTGACGAAACAGGGCATCAGCACCACCCCCGGCGCGATATAGGCGCCGCGCCGCACGATGGCGTGAGGCACGGCGCGAAAGCCGGCGGCCGCGAAGCGGGTCTCGTCCCAGCCCTCGAATTTGTTGTCCACCTTGTCGAACCAGCCGGCCCGGTTGCCGGGCGCGCCGGGGATCACCCTGGTCGGCGTGAGCCGGAAGGAGAGCAGCACCGCCTTCTTCAGCCACGGGTTGAGCGTCCAGCCCGTCCCGGCGGGCTCGGCGACGCGCCGCCGCCCGCTGTCGAGCAGTTCCAGGGCCTCGCCGACCGCCTCGCGGGCAGGGCCTCCGCTCTGCGGGGTCAGGCTTTCGCGCGCTTCCCAGGCATCGTCGATGGCCGCTTCGAGGTCGCGATGAGGATGGTCGGGCATGGCTGTCTCGCGCGCTGACTCACCGCCCGGCGGATAACACCCCCACCCCCCCCTGGCAACGCCCCCAGGCACCGCCGCCAGCCACACGCCCCCTGGGAGCGCCGGCGTCCCGCCGGCAACGGGCCGGAGGCCCGTCAACGCACCACCTGCCCACCGCCAGGCACCACCCCCACCCCCCGCTCTCACTAACCACTAGCCACCGGCCACTGACCACCGGCCACCCACACGCTTGGCCACCCGCCCCCCATACGCTAAGGTGGCGAACGAGACCGGCGGAAACCGTCATGCCGAAGATCAACCCCCTCGTCACCCTGTTCCTCGCCATCGCGGCCATCAACGTCGGCCTGTTCGGCTGGCAGCGGGCCGACATGACCGCCCTGGAAACCCGCATCGAGGCGCGCTTCGCCGCCCTGGAGATCCGCATCGAGGAACGCTTCAACCGCATCGAAGCCGGACAGACGGAGTTGCGCGAGCGCATGGCCCGCATCGAGGCCGGACAGACGGAGTTGCGCGAGCGCACGGCCCGCATCGAGGCCGGGCAGTCGGAGCTGCGCGAGCGCATGGCGCGCATCGAAGGCACGGTTGCCGGCGCCCTGGCCCGCCCCGACCGCCTGGCCCAGGCGCCCACCGAAGAAGCCGAAGCCGCCAACTGAAAGGCGCCCCCCCCAGGACCGACCGAGCGTCACGCCTCCTGGGAGCGCCGGCGTCCCGCCGGCAAACGGGCCGCAGGCCCGCCAACGCACCGTCCGCCCGCCGCCAGGCACCGCCTCTGCCACCGCCCCATGCCGGCGCTTCCAGGCCGCGGCTGGCGGCGAGAGTGTCGCCCCGGCGCGACCCGCTACGACGGCAGCAACCTGTCGGCGGCGAGGATGGCGAAGACCACCCCGACCAGCGCCAGATAGATGCGCGCCTCCTGCCGCGCCATGGCGGCGGTGAGGCGGCCTTCGAGGTGAGCGAGGTCGGCTTTGGTGGCGAAGTCCTTGATGTCCGCCTTGGTGGCCAGCTCACCATGGCCGGTGACGGCCGCCTGCGCTGTCACCTCGGCGACGGCCTCCGCCTGGCGCCGCTCCATGCCGGCCGCTTCCAGATCGCGGGTGGCGGCGAGGGTGTCGAAGGCGGCAATGGTCATTGGCGATGGCTCCATGCAAGGCGGTCACGACAGCTTGCCCCGTGGCAGCAGCGCAAGCAAGCCGAAAACAAGACCACTTCCCCCGCCACCCACCACCCGGTGCCCCTGGCACACTACCCGCCACACGCCCCCTGGGAGCGCCGGCGTCCCGCCGGCAACGGGCCGCAAGGCCCGCCAACGCACCACACGCCCGCCGCCAGGCACCACCACCATTCCCCGCTCTCACTAACCACTAGCCACTGGCTACTGGCTTACCAGCTCATACGCAGTTCCAGGCCCAGTCCGTGGCTCACAGCGGGGTGTTCGCTGCGGGTGGCTTCGATCTTCAGGCCCAGGGCGGTGCCCAGCGCCAGGCGCTGGCCCAGGCTGTAGCGGCGCTCGTCGCCGCCCAGGGCCAGGCCGCCATAGGGCGTCAGCGTGCCGGCCTCGCCCCAGGCCGCCAGGCCGTAGCCCAACTCGCCCTCCAGGCGACCGCCGCCCTCGCCGCCGACGCCGTCGCGCGAGGCCATGCCTTCCTCCCACAGCCGCGCAAGCCCGCTGCCGGAAGCGCCCCAGGCCGGCGACAGCGACAGCGACAGGCCGCGCCCGTCGCCGCCCGCGTCCATATGCAGGCTGCCGGACGCGCCCCATTCCTCCACATCGCTGCCATGCGCCACCAGGCTGCGACCCGATACCGACGCCGACAGCCCGGCCGCGGCGTCCGACCAGGCCAGCCCGCCGCCCAGTTCCACGCCCACGCCGGTGGCGCCGTCGCCATCGTCCCAGCGCAGACCCGCCTCCAGCGACGGCTCCAGCAGACGACCGCCCCGCAGCGCCCAGTTCCAGCTGCCCACCGTCGCCAGCCGCACCCGCCGCGTCGAGACGCTCACCCCGGCAATCGCCTCGCCGTTGTCGGCCAGCACATAGCGGGTCGCCTCCGCAGAGGCACGCATCTCCACGGCGGAATCCCCGTCGCCATAGACCGGCACCGCACCGCCCAACGCGCCGGCCACAAGCCGCCCGTCGCTCTCCTGCCACTCATAGCGGTCGAAGATGCCCGTGTCGGCGATCCGGACCTCGCCATGGCCGTAGCCCAGCGCCGCCCACAGACGCTCGCCGCCGCCACCCGACCAGCCCAGATAGGGATGCACCGCCACCATCCGATGCTCGTGGTCGCCCTCGATGGCCCCCGCGTCCTCGTCGCTGCGGTCCGTGTAGTCGATGGCGCTCTCGAAGCGCGAGACCGCCACGCCGCCCATGACGCCGCCGCCCAGGGCCACATCCGCCCCCACATGGGCGGAAAACAGCTTCCCGGACCACGACAGCAGGCCGTCCTCGCGCGACAGGTCGCGCCAGTCGCCGCCGCCCCACATCACCACCGCCGAGCCGCCGCCGCCGGAACCGTCCTCGCCCTCGCCGCCCAGGGCCAGCGCGAAGCTCTCGCCGCCCACCAGCTCGCGCCACGAACCCTCGCCGTCCTCCAGGGCCTCGCCCTTCGAGCGCAGAAAGTCCGCCGCAGCCGCAAGGCCCTGCTCCATCGCGCCGCCCCCCGAACCGCCGCCGCCGGGGGCTCCCAGGCGGGCGCCGATGGCGTCCAGCGCGCTGCCCCACATGGCACGCGACAACTCCGGCAGAACCGAGCGGTTCACCGCCGCCAGACGCTCGCGAGCCGCAGCCAGCGCCGGGACCACCTCGATGGTGAACTCCAGCGTCACAGGCTGGCCATCGACGTCGGTCGCCGTCCAGGTGTAGCGCGTGACCGCCATCTCCGCCGTCGGCGCCCCCGACAACCGATCACCACCCTCGTCGCACTCGAAGCCCTCGCACATGACACCGTCCGGAAGCGCCGGCGACAGCGCGTATATGAACGGCGCGTCGCCCGTCGCCGCCGGCAGCGTCTCCGGGGCGATCTCCTCGCCCACCGTCCAGGAAAGCGCCTCCGGGAAGTCCACCGCGAAGGACGGCGCCGTGTCCGCGTAGCCCACCGCAAACGGCGAGAACGACATCACCCTGTCCGCGCACACCTGCGCGCCCTCGTCTCTCGATCCCTCCACCCGTTCCCCGCGACGCAACAGGAGCAGCGTCCGGCCCTTTGCCGCCTCGCGCACATCTGGGGTCACCGGCAGGCACAGCCGCAGGCCACCCGGCGGCACGGGAGAAACCGCGATATTCATCACCACCCGCGCCGCTGCCGGCCCCAGGCTGTGTTCGCTTCCCGCCGCCTCCGCCGCCCGGTCCTCAGGCCACGGCGAGAACGTCAGCGCCAGCTCCGGACCCGGCCCCACACCCCTCAGATCGACCTCGATCCTCGTCGTCACCCCGGAGGCCACCGTCAACCCGGGGGCCACCGTCACCTTCACCAGCCGGTCCTCGACGCGGTAGCTCGTCGTGCCCGCATCGGCGGCCACCGCGATCCGGGTCGCCCCCGCCACCGACGCCGCGACATCCAGGCTCGCGGATACCCCTCCGTAATCGCCGCCCGATGCCCGGTGCATCACCGACAGCGCCGCCGCGTAGCCGTCCGCCCCCACCGACGACCCCACCGTCACCGTCACCGCCTGCGCCCGGTTCCAATCCGCCATCGTGAAGGTCAGCGACGAAGGCGCGGCCCGCACATCGCCCGCCGCCGCGACCGTCACCGTCACCGGCCCCGTGGGCTGCGAGTTCAGCGCCACCGTGTAGCTCGCAGCTCGCGACCCCGACGCCACCTCCACCACGCTGGCGGTCGTGCCGGCGGCGAGGAACAGCAACCCCTTCTCGTCGTCGTCCACGATGGTCAGCTTCGCGTCGTCGTCGTCCACGTCCACGATCTCGTTGTTCATCGTGGCCTGGGCGTTCACCGCCGTCCCGGAGACCGTCACCGTCTTGTTATCCGCGTCCACGGCGTTGTTCACCGCCGTCACCGTCACCAGGCCGGTGCTGGTGGTCTCCCCCGCCGCGATGGTCAGCGTCGCCGCCGCGCTCAGCGTGAAGTCCCCCGCCACCGCAGGGGCGACCGGCGCCGCCGTCACCGTCACCACCGTCTCCGCAACCGACGGGTGCTCCTTCACCGCCGTCACCGTCGCCACACCGCCATCCTCCGAGATCGAGGAAGGCGCCAGCGCCAGCGTCACCTCCGGCGGCTCGTCGTCGGTCGTGGTCCCGTTCACGTCCACGGGGTCGAGGCTGTCGTAGTCGGCATCGCCGCTCGACGGGGCCAGGCGCACCCGCCAAGGCTGGGGGCCATCGTGGAGGTTGTCCTTCACCCCCGTCACCGTCACCGTCTGCGCCGTCTCCCAGTTCCCCGTCGTGAACACCAGCGACGAAGGCGCGACCGTCCCCTCGCTCGTATCCAGGCTGGTCACCGCCACCGTCACCGCCGCCGAAGGCTGCGTCTGCAACGCCACCGTGAAGGTGGCCTGCCCCCCCGCCTCCGTCGCCTGGCCGCTCACCGCGCTCTCGGACAGACCGAACTCGTCGTCGCGGATGGTAAGCGTCGCGTTGGAAGGCGCCGCCACCCCCCGGCCCCCCGCCGCCGTCGCCGACACCGTCACCCGCTTGCGCCCCTCCGCAGCGGTGTTGTCCACCGAGGTGATCGTCACCACGCCGGCGCTGGTCGTCGCCCCCGCCGCGATGGTCAGCGTGTTGGTCGAACTCAGCGTGAAGTCCCCCGCCACCGCCGGGGAGACCGGCGCCGCCGACACCGTCAGCGTCGTCGCCACCGTCGTCGGGTGCGACAGCACCGCCGTCACCGTGCTCACCTCCCCGTTCTCCAGGATCGCCGCCGGGGCCAGCGCCAGCGTCGCCGTCGCCGTCGCCTCGTCGTCGGTCAGCGTCAGCGTCACGGCGGAAGGCGCCGCAACCCCGTTGCCGCCGGTCGCCGTCGCCGAGACCGTCACGCTCTTGTTCGCCGCGTCCACGGCGTTGTCGTTGCCCCGCACCGTCACCGCCCCGGTGCTGGTGGTCGCCCCCGCCGCGATGGTCAGGGTCGCCGCCGTGCTCAGCGTGAAGTCGCCCGCCACCGCCCCCGTCGAGGCCACCGCCGCCACCGTCAGCGTCGTCGCCACCGTCGTCGGATGCGACAGCGTCGCCCTCACCGTGCTCACGCCGCCGTTCTCCGAGATCGAGGCCGGCCCCAGCGCCAGCGCCGCCGTCGGCAGCGCGTCGTCGTCGGCGAGCGTCAGCGACGCCCCCGTCACCGCCCCCGCCCCCTGGCCGTTGGTCAGCGCCGCCGTCACCGTCACGCTGCGACCCGCGCTGCCCTGATAGACGTCGTCGTCCACCGCCGTCACCAGCGCCGTATCCGAGGCCGCCGTGGTGGCGCCCGCCGCGATGACGATGGTCGCGTCCGTCCCCGCCGCGTAGGCACCGGCAACCGCCTGAACCGTCACCGTCGAGGGCTCCGACGACAGGCCCGACAGCGTCGCCGTCACCGTCGCGACGCCGCCGTTCTCGGAAACCGACGCCGGCATCACCGAAAGCGTCGCCCCCGGCGCCGCCTCGTCGTCCTCCAGCGTCAGCGTCGCGCCCGTCACCGTCATGGTCCGGCTGTCGGCCGCCGCCCGGGCGTTGGTCACCGTCGCCGTCACCGTCGCCGTCCGGTTCGGCTCGTCGGTCGTGTTGTCCACCGCCGTCACCAGCACCGTGTCCGTGGGCGCCGCCGTCGCCTCCGCCGGGATGACGATGGTGGCGTCCGTCCCCACCGTGAACGACCCGGAGGCCGCGCCCACCGTCAGCGTCGTCGCCGCCCCCGACCCATGCGAAAGCCGCGCCGTCACCGTCGCCACGCCGCCCATCTCCGCCACCGAAGACGGCGACAGCGCCATCGTCACCCCCGGCGCCCCGTCGTCGTCGGTGGTGGTCACGTCCTGGTCCACCTCCACGCTGTCGCCGTTGTAGTTGGGGTCGCTGCTCGACGGGTCCAGGCGCACCTGCCAGGTCACCGTCCCGTCGTCGATCGTGTCCTGAACCCCCGTCACCGTCACCGTCTGCGGCGTGCTGTAAGCCCCCGGCGCGAAGGTCAGCGCCGGCGGCGACACCGTCCCCTCGCTCGCATCCCGGCTCGTCACCGCCACCGTCACCGCCGCCGTCGGCACCGTGTTCAGCCGCACCGTGAAGGTGGACGTCCCGCCCGCCTCCGTCGCCTGGCCGCTCACCGCGCTCTCCGACAGCCCGAACTCGTCGTCGCGCAGGATCAGCGTCGCGTTGGACGGGTTCTCCACCCCCCGGCCCCCCGCCGCCGTCGCCGACACCGTCACCTGCTTGTTCCCCGTGGCCACGGCGTTGTCCACCGCCGTCACCGTCACCACGCCGGTGCTGGTGGTGGCGTTGGCCGCGATGGTCAGCGTCGTCGTCGAACTCAGGCTGAAGTCCGCCGCCACCGCGCCGGTCCCCGCCGCCGCCGCCACCGTCAGCGTCGCCGCCTCGGTGGTCGGATGCGACAGCCGCGCCGTCACCGTGCTCACCCCGCCGTTCTCCGTAATCGTCGACGGATCCAGCACCAGACTCGCCGTCGCGTCGTCGTCGTTGGTCAGCGTCAGCACGGTGAGCCCCGGGTTCTGTACGCCGTTGCCGCCCGTCGCCGTCGCCGAAAGCCGCAACAGCTTGTCGGCCGCGTCCACGTTGTTGTCGACGCCCGTCACCGTCACCAGCCCCGTGCTGGTCCGCGAACCCGCCGCGACGGTCAGCGTCGTCCCCGACTGCGTGAAGTCGCCCGCCACCGCGCCCGACGTCGCCACCGCCGTCACCGTCACCGTCACCGTCACCGCCTCGCTCGACTTGCCCGAAAGCCCCGCCAGCTGCGCCGTTATCGTGGCGATGCCGCCGTTCTCCGAGATCGAACTGGCAAGGGGGTCGATCAACAGCGACGCCGTCGGCAGGTTCTCGTCGTCGGTGATCGTCAGCGACGCCCCCGTCACCGAACCCGCCCCCTGGCCGTTGGTCAGCGTCCCCGTCACCGTCGCCGAACGCCCCGCGTTGCCATGGTGGAGGTCGTCGTCCACCACCACGATCAGCGCCGTATCCGAGGCCGCCGTGGTGGCGCCCGCCGCGATGACGATGGTCGCGTCCGCCCCCGCCGTATAGGCGCCGGAGACCGCCGTCACCGTCACCGTCGAGGGCTCCGACGACGGATGCGACAGCGTCGCCGTCACCGTCGAGACGCCGCTGGGCTCCGCGATCGACGCCGGGTTCACCGCCAGCGTCACCCCCGGCCCCGCGTCGTCGTCGGCGATCGCCAGCGTCACGTCGGGCGGGTCGTTGGTCAGGTTGAGGCTGTCGGCAGCCGTTCCCGAGACCGTCACCGACTTGTCCGGCGCGTCCGTGGTGTTGTTCACCGCCGTCACCGTCACCAGCCCCGCGCTGGTGGTCGCGTTGGCCGCGAAGGTCAGCGTCCTCGCCGTGCTCAGGCTGAAGTCCCCCGCCACCGCGCCGGTCCCCGCCGCCGCCGCAACCGTCACCGTCACCGCCACGCTCGAGGTCCGGTCCAGCGTCGCCGTCACCGTCGCCACACCGCCGTTCTCCGCGATCGACGCCGGGTCCAGCGCCAGCGTCGTCTGCGGCGTGTCGTCGTCGGTGATGGTCAGCGTCCGGTTGGCCGGGTTCGCCACGCTGTTGCCGCCGGCCGCCGTCCCCGAGACCGTCACCTGTATGCTGCCCGTGGTCCCCGTATCGTCCACCGCCGTCACCGTCACCACACCGGCGCTGGTCGTCGCGCCCGCCGCGATGGTCAGCGTCGCCGCCGTGCTCAGGCTGAAGTCCGCCGCCGTCGCGCCCGTCCCCGCCGCCGCCCCAACCGTCACCGTCACCGCCTCGCTCGACTTGCCCGACAACCCCGCCGTCACCGTGCTCACGCCGCCGTTCTCCGAGATCGAGGTGGAAGACAGCGCCAGACTCAACGTCGGCAGCGTCTCGTCGTCGGTCAGCGTCAGCGACCCACCCGTCACCGCCCCCGCGCCCTGGCCGTTGGTCAGCGCCGCCGCCACCGTCACCGAACGCCCCGCGCTCCCCTGGTGAATGTCGTCGTCCACCGCCGTCACCGTCGTCGTATCCGTGGTCACCGTGAAGCCCGCCGCGACGGTGAGCGTCGCGTTCGCAGCCACCGTGTAATCCCCCACAACCGCCGTCACCGTCACCGTCGAAGGCTCCGACGACGGGCGCGACAGCACCACCGCCACCGACGCCACGCCCCCGTTCTCCGAAACCGAAGACGGAGCCAGGAACAGCACCGCACCCGTCGCCGGGTCGTCGTCGGTGATCGCCAGCGTCGCGCCCGTCACCGCCATGGTCGTCGAATCCGCCGCCGCCCGGTCGTTCGTCACCGCCGCCGTCACCGTCGCCGTCCGGTCCGGCGCGTCGGTCACATTGTCCACCGCCGTCACCAGCACCGTGTCGGAAGCCGCCGTCGTCTCGCCCGCCGCGATGACGATGGTCGCGTCCGTCCCCACCGTGAAGGCCCCCGTCACCGCCGCCACCGTCAGCGTCGTCGCCGCCCCCGACCCATGCGAAAGCCGCGCCGTCACCGTCGAAACACCGCCCATCTCCGAAACCGAAGACGGGTCCAGGGCCAGCGTCACACCCGGCGGCCCGTCGCCGTCGGTGGTCGTCACGTCCACATCCACATTGGCGAGGCCGTTGTAGTCGATATCCCCGCTCGCCGGGTCCAGGCGCACCTGCCACGTCACGTCCGCGTCGTCGGTCGAGTCCTGGACGCCCGTCGCCGTCACCGTCTGCGCCGTGTCCCAGCCCCCCGCCCCCGTCGCCGTCGTGAACGTCAGCAACGAAGGATCCACCGTCCCCTCGCTCGTATCCAGGCTCGCGACCGCCACCGTCACCGCCGCCGAAGGCTCCGTGTTCAACCGCACCGTGAACGTGGCCTGCCCGCCCGTCTCCGTCACCGTCCCGCTCACCGCGCCCACGGCCAGCCCGAATTCATCGTCGCGCAGGATCAGCGTCGCGTCGGCCGGGGCCGCCAACATGCCCCCCCCCGCCGCCGTCGCCGAAACCGTCACCCGCTTGCGCCCCTGCGCATTGTTGTTGTCCACCGCCGTCACCGTCACCAGCCCCGTGCTGGTCGTGTCGCCGGCCGCGATGGTCAGCGTCGTGGTCGAACTCAGGCTGAAGTCCGCCGCCACCGCCGGCGACACCGGCGCCGCCGTCACCGTCAGCGTCGCCGCCGCCGTCGTCGGGTTCGACAGCCGCGCCGTCACCGTGCTCACCTCGCCGTTCTCCAGGATCGAGGCCGGGTCCAGCACCAGCGTCGCCGTCGCGTCGTCGTCGTCGGTCAGCGTCAGCGTCGCGTCCGGCGGGTCCGCCACGCCGGTGCCCCCCGCCGACGTCCCCGTAATCGTCACCGTCTTGGTCGCGGTCCCGATGTCCACGTTGTTGTCCACGCCCGTCACCGTCACCAGCCCCGTGCTGGTCGTCGCCCGCGCCGCGATCGTCAGCGTTGTCCCCGTCAGCGTGAAATCGCCCGCCACCGCCCCCGTCGAGGCCACCGCCGCCGCCGCCACCGTCACCGTCACCGCCTCGCCCGACTTGCCCGACAGCGTCGCCGTCACCGTGCTCACCCCGCCGTTCTCCGAGATCGTGTCCGCCGACATCGGGTCCGGCTCCGACAGCGCCAGCGCCACCGTCGGCAGAATCGTCTCGTCGTCGGTGCGCGTCAGCGTCGCGTCCGCCGGGTTCGGCACGCCGTTGCCCCCGGCCACCGTCCCCGAAATCGTCACCCTGCTGCCCGCGCTCCCCTGATAGGCGTCGTCGTCCACCGACGTCACCGTCACCACGCCCGTGCTCGTCGTCGCGTTCGCCGCGATCGTCAGCGTCGTCCCCGCCTGCGTGAAGTCGCCCGCCGCCGCGCCGGTCCCCGCCGCCGCCGCCACCGTCACCGTCGCCGCCTCCGTCGTCGGATACGACAGCGTCGCCGTCACCGTCGAAAGGCCGCCGTTCTCCGCCACCGTCGCCGGGTCCGGCACCAGCGTCACCGCCAGCACGTCGTCTTCGGTAATCGTCAGGGTGGCGCTCAGGTCGGCGAGCCGCCGCCCGACCGGGGCCGTGGTCCGCACGGCAGCCGGGGCCGTCCGGACCGTCACCGACTTGCTGAACGGCCTGTGAACCATGTTGTCCACCGCCGTGATCGTCACCAGCCCCGTGTTGACCGTCGCCCCCGCCGGGATGATCACTCCCGGCTGCGACAGCGTGAAGTCCGCCGCCACCGTGTTCGTGTCCCCCGCCACCGCTTGCAGGCCCACCGTCACCGCCGCGCTCGCCGCCGTCGTCAGCGTCGCCGTCACCGTCGAGACGCTGCCCTCCGCGATCGAGGTCGGGTTCAGCACCACCTTCACATACGGCTCGTCGTCCGGGATGGTCAGCGTCACGCTCGCCGGGTCCACCGCCCCGCCGCTCGGCGTCACGCTTCCCGAAACCGTCACCGTCTTGGCGGCCGCGACCACGTTGTTGTTCACCGCCGTCACCGTCACCGTGCCGGTGCTGGCCGTCGCCCCCGCCGGGATGGTCAGCGTCGTCGCCGTGCTCACCGTGAAGTCGCCCGCCACCGCCGGCGACACCGGCGCCGCCGTCACCGTCACCGTCACCGGCCGCACCGGCGTCTTGCTCAGCGTCGCCCTCACCGTCGCCACCCCGCCGTTCTCCGCGATCGAGGCCGGCGACAGCGACAGCGTCGTCCGCGGCTGCGAACCCGTCGCCCCCACGATCGCCTGGTTGGTGGAGGTCACGGTCAGGCCGCCGGAATGGGCGCCGGGCGCCACCTGCACGCGGAAGGCCCGGTCGCCGCTGAGCGCCGTCGACCCGCTGTAGGAGAGCGTCACCGTCGCCGTCGTGCCGCCGCTCGTGGCCGACGCGCCGGTGATGCTCAATCCCGCGATCGCCGGCGTGGCGCTCACCGTGAAGTGGGAGGCGGCCACGCTGCTGCCGTACGTCTGGCCGTTCAGCTCCACATCCAGCGTCGCGTTGTTCAGGTTCCCCCACGTCAGCCACGCCCGGTTCGAGGACACGATCTTCGCCACGCTGCCATCGACCTTGTGGCCCGCCTGGTTGGTCACCGCGGCATGGTCGCGGTTGACGTTACCGAATCCGAAGGACCTGTAAGCGGGGCCGCCGATCGAGTTTTGCGGAATGGAGATGCCGTCGGCGTCGACGTCGCCCGCCTGCACCGTGTAGCTGAATTGGGAGTTTGTCCTCCGGACGGTGTACCCGTGGCTGATGTACGCCCGTCGCGTGTTGGCGCCGATGGTGATGTTCATATAGATGGTGGTGAAAGAGCCACCGGAGACGCCGAAGACCTGCCCGTGGTTGAGCTGGGTGGTGATGGTCTCGCCGACGCCGTAGGTGTCGCCGCTGGCCGGCGTGGAGGTGATGACGGGGTTCGCAAAAGCCGGCCCCACCCCCAACAACACCAACCCCACCCCCAACACCAAAGCCCGAACCACCCGCCCCCCCGGCAGCGCCAAACGCCCACCGCCAGGCACCGCCCAGGCAGCCCGCCTCCCGGCGACCGGCCACTGGCCACCGGCCCCCTGGGAGCGCCGGCGTCCCGCCGGCAACGGGCCGCCAGGCCCGCCAACGCACCACCGGCCACCGCCAGGCACCAACCGAGCGTCACACCCACCGGCGAAGCCCGCCCCCGGCAGCGCCCAGCGCCCACCGCCAGGCACCGACCGAGCGTCACGCCCCCTGGGAGCGCCGGCGTTCCGCCGGCAACGGGCCGCCAGGCCCGCCAACGCACCGCAAGCCCACCGCCAGGCACCACCCAGGCAGCCCGCTCTCACCGGCCACTGGCTACCGGCGACCGGCCACCGAACCCCCCTCACGCCGCCGCCGTCTCCGACTCCCGCGCCTGCCGAGACTCCCGCCGCAGGAACCCCTCGAACATCCCTTCGATCCGGGCCATCCGCTCCCGCAACTTCGCCATCTCGCCGCGCACGGCTTCGAACTGCTGGCTCGTATCCTCCCGCAGCTCCTTGATCTCGCCGCGCAGTTCCCTCATCTCGCCGCGGCGCTCGCGGTTCAAGACCAGCGCCAGGCCAGCCAATGCCACGCCCACCGTGGCAATGCCGATCGGCTCCGGGATCATGCCCGCTCCTCCCAAACCAGGATGCGCAACCTACACCCCCGGCGCGCGCATTCCCAGGCGATAACGGCGCCGGAACCGGCATTCCGCCCCACCGGCTACCGCCCGCCCCCATCACCGCCTCACCCATGCGCGGGGGGGGGGGGGGGGGTACAACGTCGGCCCGGCAGCGAACGGCGAAGCAAGAAAGCCCATAATCCCCTCACTCGGCAGCGCAACGGCGGCTGCAACCCCTCATAGCCCACCCCCCGGCGATGTCAAGCCCGCCGTCAAGGTCAAGCACAGCATCAACCACCCGCCGCAAACACAAGCACCATAGCACAAAACCCCACCCCCAACCACCACCGCCCGGCAAGCCGCCAGGCCCGCCCACACACCGCTCCCCAAGCGCCACCCACCCACCGCCAGGCACCACCCCCAGCCACCCGCTCCCACGAACCACTAGCCGCTGGCTACCGGCCACGGGCCACTAGCCACCGGCCAACCCACCGCCTACAGCAACAGCTTGATAATGGCGACGGTGAGAGCAGCGTTGGCGAGGGCGAAGGCGAGGAAAGCCAGATAGATGCGCGCTTCGAGGCGAGCGAGGCCGGCAGCGAGGTCGCCCCTGGTGGCGAAGTCCTTGAGGTCGGCCTTGGTGGCCAGCTCGCTATGACCGGCGCCGGCAGCGCGGGCAGCGGTCTCGACGACAGCTTCCGCCTGGCGCTCGTCGAAGCCAGCCTCCCGAAGCGCCTTGGCGGCCGCATAGGTATCGAAGGCAGCAAGCGCCACGGCGATGACTCCCAAACGGCAGGGACGATACCAGGCAGGCTAGACGAAGACGCCGCTAGGCGCAAGGTGCGCCACCGCCCCCGGCGGGCCGCAAGGCCCGCCCACGCACCACACGCCCGCCGTCAGGCACCACCACCATTCCCCGCTCCCACTGGCTACTGGCTACTAACCACTAACCACCCCCACCACCCCCCAGCCTCCCCACCAGCGCGGCAAGCCAGGGGGTGAGTTCCGGCGCGATATGGCCGTCGTCGCGCCGGGGCAAGCACCGTGACTCCAATCAATGACTATCCAGATACCGGCGTATGTAACTCGCTCCCAGACCGACAATGGCGCCGCTCAAGACGGAGTTCTTTATGTCCTGCAATTCATCCGGGTTGAGCCAGTGCCATTTGTTTGGCGTCAGGAGGTGATATCCCAAGGTGGACACGGCCCCGGCGACGACGATAAAAACCATCACCAGGAGAATCCACGTGCACAAGGCAAGGATTGTCCGGGACGTCTGATCCCGATAGTGTTCGCTCCGTCTTTTTTGCAGTTCTTGTTCTTCGGATTCCGCAAGGGAGTCCCCATGGGAGGAAGGAGCCGGCTGAGGCGGAACACGCTGCCGGCTTTCCGGAGGCTTATTCCCGCTCTTTTTCATTCGCTTGCAGCCGCAAGTTCGGCAAAATGCTCCTCGATGAGCTCGTCGGGAATGATGGAGTTGCAGCCCGTTTGATGCCAGATCTGATGCCAGGGCGTCCCGCGCGCATGCGTGAGCTGCGACAGCTGGACACCCGAAAATTCGCAATAGACGTTGAACACCTGTCGGATCAGGTCTTCTTCCAGGGGATCGAAATCGCTATCCGGAAAGTCCTGGACGACGTTGACGGGTTTGCGTCCATAACGCTTCAGCCCGTGATATACATCCGGAATGACCGGACCGTATTTCCAGGCTTCGACGGGCTGCGCCGATAATGGGCGATGGTATAACCCGAGCATCCATCCGTGGCACAGATAGGTGAGCTTGATCAGTTGCAGAGGATCGCGGGGCTTGCCCCCATTGATGCCCAGTCGGATCAGAGCGTTTGCGACGGCTCGAGAATCGTGCTTCCGAGAGTTGTGTTTCATGGCATAAAGGTCCGATGTTGGGAACATAAGCCGGGAAAGAACAAACGTTCCTTTAGGGAAAAGCGCTTTATGCTGGCATGATCATGGGCGAGCTGCCATTATGTTTCCTGGCTCCCCACAGACAGAGGCCGTCAGGATAGGCCCCACCGCCGCGCTATGTCAAACTCTTCATGCCGGCTCCCGAAGCCACCGCCCCCACCGCCCCCACCGCCCGCGCGCCCCTGGGAGCGCCGGCGTCCCGCCGGCAAACGGGCCGAAGGCCCGTCAACGCACCACCCGCCCACCGCCAGGCACCGCCCAAGCGTCACGCCCCCGGCGACCGGCCACTAGCCACTAACCACTAGCCACTAACCCCCACCCCCCAGCCTCCCCACCAGCGCAGCAAGCCAGGGGGTGAGCTCCGGCGCCCGATGGTCGATATGGCCGTCGTCGCGCCGGGCCATGGCGAAGTCGCCCCCGATCCACACGGTGGTCATGCCGCGTTCCTTGGCCGGCTTGAGGTTGCGGGCGATATCCTCGATCAGCGCCGCCCGCCGCGGCCGGATGGCGTGGCGTCGCAGCAGCAGGTCGTAGGCGGCCGGCTGCGGCTTGGGCACGAAGCCGGCCGCCTCGATGTCGAACACCGCCTCGAAATGGCGGGCGATCCCCAGCCGCGCCATCACCCGCCCGGCATGGGCCTCGTCGCCATTGGTGAAAATCAGCTTGCGCCCCGGCAGCCCGCCCAGCGCCCGATCCAGCGCCGGATCGGGCGGGATCGGGCGGTAATCGATGTCGTGGACATAGGCCAGGAAGGCGCGCGGGTCGCATTCGTGCCGCGCCATCAGGCCGGCCAGCGTGGTCCCGTATTCCAGGAAATAGCGCTTCTGCAGCGCCCTGGCCGCGTTGCGGTCCTCCTGGCCCAGCAGCGCGCAGACATAATCGGTGATGCGCCGCGAGACCTGCTCGAAAAACCCGTGGCGGGCGGCATACAGCGTGTTGTCGAGGTCGAAGACCCAGCACTCGACCGCCGCCAGGCCGCCCCCGCTCACGGGTCGATCTTGGTGCCGGTGCCGTCGGCGGTGAACAGCTCCAGCAGCAGCACATGGGGGATGCGCCCGTCCAGCACATGGGCGGCGCCCACACCGCCCGCCAGCGCCTTCAGGCAGGTCTCCAGCTTCGGAATCATGCCGCCTTCGACCGCGCCCGACGCCAGCAGCGCCTCGCCCTCGGCGGCGCTCATCTCGGAGATCAGGGCGCCGTCGCCGTCCAGCACGCCGGCCACATCGGTCAGCATCAGCAGCTTGGAGGCGCCCACCGCCTCGGCGATGGCCCCGGCCGCCGTATCGGCGTTGATGTTGTAGGTCGCCCCGTCGGCGCCGACGCCGATGGGCGCGATCACCGCGATGGCGTCCGAGTTCTCGAAGATGCGGATGATGTCGGCGTTCACCCGGGCGGGCTCGCCGACGAAGCCCAGGTCGAGCAGCTTCTCGATGTTGGAGTCCGGGTCGCGCCGCGTCCGTCGCAGCTTCACCGCTTCGATCAGCCGCCCGTCCTTGCCCGAAATGCCGATGGCGCGCCCGCCCTCCTCGTTGATGGCGGCGACGATCTGCTTGTTGACGCCCCCCGCCAGCACCATCTCGACCACCGCCACCGCCTCGCCGTCGGTCACGCGCAGCCCGTCCACGAAGCGCGAGGTGATGTTCATCTTCTCCAGCATGGCGCCGATCTGCGGCCCGCCGCCATGGACGACGATGGGATGGATGCCGACCTGCTTGACGAGCACGATGTCGCGGGCGAAATCCCGCGCCAGCGCAGCATCGCCCATGGCGTGGCCGCCATATTTGATGACGAAGGTCTGCCCCGAGAACTGGCGCAGAAAGGGCAGCGCTTCGGCCAGGGTGCGGGCGGTCTTCAGCCAGTGCCTGGTGGCGCCGAAGTCGCGCCCGGCGATGTCGCGCTTTTCCATGGCGCGACCTTAGGCGACGCTCGCCTCCGCCGCCAGGGCGGCCAGGTCGTCCTGCAGGGCGCCGATGCCCTCGCCGCTCCTGGCGCTGGTGGCGAGGATGTGCGGGAAGGCGGCCGGGCGGCTGCCGAGCTCGCCCGCGACCGCCGCCATCGCCCGCCCGCGCTCCGCCTCCTTCACCTTGTCGGCCTTGGTCAGCACGATGCGATAGGCCAGGGCGATGGCGTCGAAATGGCGACAGGCCTCGCGGTCGGCGTCCATCACGCCCCGCCTGGCGTCCAGCAGCAGCACGGCGTGGCGCAGGCTGGCCCGCTGCGCGAGGAAGGCCAGCATGGCGGCCGTCCAGTGCGCGATCTCGCCCTTTCCCGCCCGCGCGTAACCGTAGCCCGGCAGGTCGATCAGCCGCAGCCTGGCGCCGATCTCGAAGACGTTGACCTGGCGCGTCCGCCCCGGCGTCTTCGAGATGCGCGCCAGCTGGCGGCGCCCGGTAAGCGCGTTGATCAGCGACGATTTGCCGGCGTTGGAACGCCCGGCGAAGGCGACCTCCGGCAGCCCCGTCGCCGGCAGCGAGCCGGGGCCGGCGGCCGCGCCGACGAAGACGGCCGGCGCGGCGAAGAGGCGCTTTGCCGCCGGCGAGGCGCGCCCCGCCGTCTTCGCCCTGCGGTCCATGGCGCGGCCTCAATCGACGCCCATGCGCTTCATGATCCACCATTGCTGGGCGATGGAAAGCAGGTTGTTCCAGGTCCAGTAGATCACCAGGCCGGCCGGGAAGGTGGCGAACAGGAACAGGAAGATCAGCGGCATGAACAGGAAGATCTTCGCCTGCGTCGGGTCCGGCGGCTGCGGGCTGATCTTCTGCTGCAACCACATGGTGCCCGACATCAGCAGCGGCCAGGCGCCGACCAGCAGAAAGGCCGGCAGGAAGGCGGCGGGCTCGAAAGGCAGCAGGCCGAACAGGTTCCAGATCACCACCGGGTCGGGCGCCGAAAGGTCCTCGATCCAGCCATAGAAAGGCACATGCCGCATCTCGATGGTGACGAACAGCACCTTGTAGAGCGCGAAGAAGACGGGGATCTGCACCAGGATGGGAAGGCAGCCCGAAGCCGGGTTGACCTTCTCCTTCTTGTACATCGCCATCAGCTCCTGCTGCATCTTCTGCTTGTCGTCGGCATAGCGCTCCCGCAGCTTCTTCATCTCCGGGGCCAGCTTGCGCATCTTGCTCATCGCCTTGTAGGACTTGTTGGCGAGCGGATAGAAGACGATCTTGATGACCACGGTGAGCGCCAGGATGGCGAGGCCGAAATTGCCGATCTGATTCTTCAGCCACAGCAGCACGAAAAAGATCGGCTTGGTCAGGAAATAAAACCAGCCGAAATCGACCGACCGGTCGAACAGCGGGATCGAGAACGCCTCGGCATAGGCGTCGAGCCTGGTCACCACCTTGGCCCCGGCGAAAAGCCGGTTCTTCGCTTCCACCGTCTCGCCCGCCCCCAGCGCCACGGCGGGGCCCAGATAATCGGCCTGATAGGTGTCCGTGGTCCCGTTCCTCAGATGGTAGAGAAAGCGGCCCTTGAACGCCAGCTCCTGGTCGGGGATCAGCGCCGCCAGCCAGTATTTGTCGGTGATGCCGAGCCAGCCGCCGCTGCTCTCATAGCCGATCTGCGAGGGGTCGTCCGGGTCGCTGAGATCGTCGTAATCGATCTCTTCGAGGGTCTCGTCGAAGACGCCGATCAGGCCCTCGTGCAGAATGTAGAAGCCCAGGGTGGGAGGCGTGCCGTGGCGGTTGACGAGTCCGTAGGGGAAGAGCGTGACCGCCCGGCCGCTGTTGTTGGCGACCGTCTGCGTCACCGTGAACATATAGCCGTCGTCGATCTCCACGCTGCGGCGGAAGACGAGGCCCTGGCCGTTGTCCCAGGTGAGGGTGAGGGGGCGGCCGGGCGCCAGCCGCTCGTCGTCGGCCCGCCACAGGCTGTCCGGGCCGGGCAGCGCCACGTCCTCCTCCTGCGCCAGCCAGCCGAATTCGGCGAAATAGGGCGATGGCCCGCCGACCGGCGAGAACAGAATCACCTCCGGTGCCAGGGGATCGACCCCGGTCCTGTAGCCGGTGAGCGTCAGGTCGTCGAGGCGCGCGCCCTTGAGCGCGATGGAGCCGTGAAGGCCGGGCGAGGACAGCGCCACGCGCTCGGCCTGCGCCAGCGCCTCCGGGCGGCTGAGCGCGGCCTCGCCTCGGGCCCTGCCGCCGCCCTCGACGACGTCGATCTCCGGCAGGCTGGCATCCGCGCTTTCGGTGGCCGCCAGCTCCTGCTGGCGTTGCAGCGTCTCCTGCTGCCGTTCCAGGCGGGGCAGTTCGTAGAAGACCTGCCAGGCGACGAACATCACGACGATGATCGCCATCGCCAGCCAGACGTTCTTCTGCTCCGTCTGCATCACCCTCACCCCACCCGCCCCAGCACCACCCACTCGCGCGGCAGTCGCCATGAAGGCGACCCCCGCTTGCGTGGCAGTCGCCATGAAAGAATCGCTTCCCGCCGCCAGGCACCACCCAGGCGCCCCGCCCCCTGGGAGCGCCGGCGTTCCGCCGGCAAACGGGCCGTCAGGCCCGTCAACGCACCGACCCCTGCCGTCAGGCACCGACCGAGCGTCCCGTCTCCTGGGAGCGCCGGCGTTCCGCCGGCAACGGGCCGCCAGGCACCGCACCCACCACCCGCTCTCACCGGCCACCGGCCACCGGCCACTGGCCACAAGCCAGAGCGCCGGCGTCCCGCCGGCAACGGGCCGCCAGGCCCGTCAGCGCACCCAACGCCCGCCGCCAGGCACCGCACCCACCACCCGCTCTCACCGACCACTAGCCACTGGCCACCGGCCACCGGCCACAAGCCAGAGCACCGGCGTCCCGCCCCCCGGCGTGCCGCCAGGCCCGTCAACGCACCGCCCCCCGCGCGCCCCGCCCGTCGCCGCCGGCCTCCGGCACCGGGTCGAAGCCGTGGCCGCCCAGCGGGTGGCAGCGGGCCAGCCGCCGCAGGGTCAGCGCCAGGCCCCGCCGCAGGCCGTGGCGGGCCAGGGCCTCCTCGGCATAGGCCGAGCAGCTGGGCAGGAAACGGCAGCAGGCCGGCGTGAACGGCGACAGGCCGTAGCGATAGAGCGCCAGCAGGCCGCGCAGCGCCAGGGTGGCGAGCCGCGTCATCGGCGCGGGGCCGCCGCCTGGCGTCGCAGCCGCCGCAGGGCGTCTTCCAGGTCCCGCCGCAGGGCGTCGAAACGGCGGCTGGCGGTGGCGTGCCGCGCGATCAGCACATAGTCGGTGGCCGGCAGGCCGCAGCGCGGCAGCATCTCGGCGGCCAGCGCCTTCAGCCGCCGCCTGGCGCGGTTGCGCCGCACGGCGCCGCCCACCTTGCGGCTCGCCGTGAAGCCGGCGCGCATGGCGCTGCCGCCGTCGTCGCGCCGGCAGGCCTGGACCACCATGCCGGGCGTTACCGCCTTGCGCCTGGCGGCGGCGACGCGGAGATAGTCGCGCCTGCGCTTCAGGCGCGCCGGGGCACCGTCGGCGGCATCGGTCATGAACTCAGGCCGACAGGCGCTTGCGACCCTTGGCGCGCCGGCGCGCGATCACGCGCCGCCCGCTCACCGTCCTCATGCGGGCGCGAAAACCGTGGCGGCGTTTGCGGATGATCCGGCTGGGCTGATAGGTGCGCTTCACCGTCTGTCTCCCCGAACGCCCGCGACCGCCGCGAGCGGGCGGCACCATATAGACGCCCCACCCCCCCACTGTCAACGCCATCGCCAGGCAGCGCCCAGGCTTGAAAACGGGCAGGCCCCGTTCACCACCACCCTCAGCCACCGCTAGGCACCGCCGTCAGCATCACGCCCCCTGGGAGCGCCGGCGTCCCGCCGACAACGGGCCGAAGGCCCGTCGACGCTCCACACCCCGCTCCCACTAACCACTAGCCACTAACCACTAGCCACTGCCATTATCCCACCCGCGTTACGGGAGAAACGGCGATGGCCGCAGAGGTCGTCCTCTACACCAACCCCATGTCGCGGGGGCGGATCGTCCGCTGGATGCTGGAGGAGGTGGGCTGCCCCTACCGCGCCGAACTCCTCGACTACGGCCCGGCGATGAAGTCCGCCGCCTATCTGGCCGTCAACCCGATGGGCAAGGTTCCCGCCATCCGCCACGGCGGCGCGGTCGTCACCGAGGCGGCCGCCATCTGCGCCTATCTCGCCGACGCCTTCCCGGCCGCCGGCTTGGCGCCGCCGCAAGGCGGCCGCGGCCCCTTCTACCGCTGGCTGTTCTTCGCCGCCGGCCCCCTGGAAGCGGCCACCGCCGGCCGCTTCATGGGCTGGCAGGCGCCGCCCGACCGCGAGGGAATGTTGGGCTACGGCACCTTCGCCGCCGTCATGAACACGCTGGAACAGGGGCTGGAACGGGCGCTGACAGGGGCGGCTGGATCGCCGGCCAGGCCTTCTCGGCCGCCGACGTCTATGTCGGCTCCCACTCGGCTGGGGCCTGCAACTGGATTCCATCGACAAGCGCCCCGCCTTCGTCGACTACTGGTCCAGGCTCGCCGCGCGCGAGGCATACCGGCGCGCCACCGCCATCGACGACGCCCTCGAAAGCGAGCGCGCCGGAAAAGGCGGAGCGCCTGACCCGTGACCCCGCCACCAGGGAGCCCGCGCCGTGGGGGAAGGGGCCCCTGCCGCCACCAGGCACCACCCCCACCACCCGCACCCCCCTGGGAGCGCCGGCGTCCCGCCGGCAACGGGCCGAAGGCCCGCCGACGCACCGCCGTCCGCCATCCGCACCCCCCTGGGAGCGCCGGCGTCTCGCCGGCAAACGGGCCGCAAGGCCCGTCAACGCACCACCGCCTGCCGCCAGGCACTACCCCCACCACCCGCATCCGGCCACTGGCCACTGGCATCCCCTGGGAGCGCCGGCATCTCGCCGGCAAACGGGCCGCAAGGCCCGTCAACGCACCGCCGCCCACCGCCAGGCACCGCACCCACCATCCGCTCTCACCGGCCACTGGCCACTGGCGCCTGGCCACCGGCATCCCACCGCCAGCTAGCGTGCCGATGAGATGAGCGGGCGCCGCCGCGGCAGCCGCCGCCCCCGACAGCCTTCGCCCCCGCCGGAGGGCGCCGCCCGGCCCTTCCTGCCGCCCGGCTTCCCGTCATCCGTGGGCGAGGCCTTCTGGTTCGCCCCCGCGCTGACCGCCGCCTACGCCCTGGTGCTGGCCTTCGCCATGTCCCATCACGAAATGTGGCGCGACGAACTCCAGCACTGGATGCTCGTGCGCGACAGCGCGGGACCGTGGGAGCTGTTCCGCAACGCGAAATACGAAACCATCCCCAAGCTGTGGCATCTGTTGCTGCTGCCGGTCGCATGGCTGACGCCGTCCCCGCTGGGGATGCAGATCCTCCACGGGGCCCTCGCCTCGGCGGTCGTCTTCGTCGTGGCGCGCTATGCGCCCTTCGACCCGCTCCAGAAGCTCCTGTTCGCCTTCGGTTATTTTCCCCTCTTCGAATACGGAGTGATGTCGCGCAACTATGCGCTCGGCCTGCTGTTCGTCGTCATGGCCTGCGCGCTTTGGCGCTCCCGCCATCGAAGGCCGCTGCGGCTGGCCCTGGTGCTGGCCCTGATGAGCAACACCGGCGCTCACGCCTGCATCGTCGCTATCGCCCTGCTGCTCGCCCTGCTGCTCGATGGCTGGCTCGCCCGCCGCGCCCTGGCCCGGGACGGCGCGGTGGATCCGCGCAGGCTCTGCTGCGGCCTCGCCATCGTCGCCGCCGGCATCGCGCTCTCGGTGCTTCAGATGATTCCGCCGCCCGACGTAACCCTGTCCACGCCGACCGCCACCTGGAAGCATTCGTGGTATCTGGAATGGAATCCTGCATGGCTGGCGATATGCCTGAAAACCATTCCTTTCGCGCTCTTCTTTCCCGCCGATCCGGAATTCGTGCCGGTGGTGGGCTTGATTACCGGGGTGCATGGGGCCGTCTACGGGGTAGCGGTGGCGCTGGCGTTTCCGGCCGTCGCCGCCGCCTTCTGCTGGCGCCGGCCCGTCGCGCTTTTCCTGTTTCTCTGCCTCGTGGCGGGATTTCTGACCTTCTTCTACGCCGTCCATCTCGGCTCCTTCCGGCACTGGGGTTTTCTTCTGATCTCCCTTCTGATCGTGGCCTGGGTTTCCGCTCAAGGCGGAAGCGGCCCGACCGGCCCTGCCGCCGGCCCCGGCCCTGAAAGCCGCCGCGCGCTCCACGCAAGGCGCATCGGCCGCCTCCTGCTGACGGGCCTCCTGGCGATGCACGCCTTCGGCGGCATAAGGGCGGTGGCCATGGAGGTCGAGCGCCCCTTTTCCCAGGCGGCGGCCGCCGCCGCATACATCCGGGCCAACGGCCTGGAGCCCCTGCCGATGATCGGTTTCCCGGACTGGCCCGCCAGCGCCGTGCTCGGGCATCTGTCGCCGGAGAAACGCATCCACTATGTGCAGGGAAACCGGGAGGGTTCCTTCGTCCGCTGGGACGGAGCGCGCATCGGCACCGGGCCGCGGGGCGGCATCGAGGACCGGACCCTGTTCTTCCAGACCCAGGCCCTGGCCGCCCGCAACCACGGCAGGGTCCTGATGCTCCTGAACGTCCCGCTGGAGATTCCGCCCGAAGAACGGCGTCTCGAACCGCTCGCGTCCTTCACGGGGGCCATCGCTACCGATGAGGACTTCTATCTCTATCTCTACCGGCCGCCGCCCGGCGACGCTCGATCCGGCTCCCATGTCGAGTGACGCCACCCCCGGGCGGTGGCGGCCATGCCGGCGGAGGCTCCCTTGATCCCGGACGCCCTCACCATCGCGGTGCTCTGCCGCAACGAGGCGGGGACCATCCGCGCGGTCCTCGAGGACGCGCGCCGCGCCGTCCCCGGTGCGAGGCTTCTGGTCATCGACAACGCTTCCACCGACGGTTCGGGCGACCGCGCCCGGGAGGCGGGCGCCAGGGTCGTCTTCGTGCCCGAACCCGGTTTCGGCCGTGCCTGGCGCGCTGTGCTCGCTTCGGTCGAGACGCCGTGCTGCGTCGTCACCGATGGCGACGGCGAATGGCCCCTCGAACCGGTCCTTCCCCGGCTCATCGGCGAGTTCGAGCGTTCGGGCGCCGACTTCATGCTGGGCTGGCGCACGTCGAGCGTCCGCTCCTGGTACAATGCTAGGCTCGGTCTGCCTGCGCTCAACGGGCTTGCCCGATGCGTGCGGGGCGTCCCGCTCCGGGATCTGCACACCGGGGTGCGCCTGTTTCGCACCGCGTCGCTGCGCGGCCTGCCGATCCGCTGCCGCGGCATGGGCGCGCAGACCGAGCTCGTCCTCCGCATCCACAAGGCGGGCCTGCGCTTCGCCGAGGGTCCGGTCGCCATGGCCCCGGCCATCCCGGGCCGCCGCCCCCATCTTCGCCCGCTTCGCGACGGCCTAGCCTGCGCCGCCCTGACCCTGGGCGGCCTCGAGCTCCTGGACCTCCTGGCCACCCGCCGCCGCTAACCCCCACCGCCAGCCACACGCCCCCGGAGCGCCGCCGCCAGGCACCGCCCCACCGCCAGGCACCACCGCTTCCACCCGCTCTCACTAACCACTAGCCACCGACCACTGGCCACCGGCCACTAGCCCCCACCCCCCATCACCCCGCCTTGACAAAGCGAATGTTAAAACCAGCCGGCGGCGCCGGCGCGTCGGGAAAGACGCGGCGCAGGAACTCCTCGCTGTACGTGTTCGGTATGAAGGGCCTGTACTCCTCCCAGCGGCGGACCGGCGCGTCGTTCTCCTCGCGGCGCAGGATGCGGAGATTGCCGAACGCCTTCTCCACCGCATAGCCGGGAACGACCAGCTCCGGGAGTTCGGTCACGATGTGGCTGGCCGAGACCCGGAGCGTTTCCAGCTGGTGCAGGTCGTTGGCGACCCCGGTCTGCGAATCGTAGAACGGGATCTTGCGGTGCAGATGGTAGTAGCCGGGGGTGGCGAGATAGGCGCGGTCGATCTGCCACACCGCTTCGACCCCCGGAGCGGTGGCGAGATAGCGATATGCCGCGAACGTGGCGTCCTGGTCGCGGAGAAAGCGGATGGGCAGCGGGTTGCCCGCGCAGCACGCTTCGTCCTGTTCCGGCAGCGCGTTCAGAATCCCGACCAGCGACACCGCCGCGAACAGGGCACCGGCCAGCCCATAGGCCAGCGCCGGCTTGCCGGCTCGCTCGGCGAGCCGCGCCACCAGGTCGGCGCCGGCCAGCAGCCAGAGGGGGACCACCGCGAAGACGAAGCGATATTCCTTGTGCGTCTGGGTGGAATGGATGAGTAGGATCAGGGCGATGGAGAGGAGCAGGAACCCGTAGCGGCGCGGTGCGGAGGCCGCCGCCGCCGCGCACAACGCGCTCAGGCCCCCGCCGGTGAACAGCAGCCACACCAGGTACTGATACGCCGGCTTCGTTTCATAGGCGGTCCGTTCCAGCCCCAGGTTGAAACGGAGGTTGTTGACATAGGACTGGAACAGCCCGGCGTCCCACGTCACCGCGTCGAACGCGCCGACCGCCAGCAGCACCGCCGCCGCGGCGAACGCCGCCTGCACCCTCGCGGCCTTGCCGGCCCGCAGGAACCACAGGCCCAGCAGCGCCAGCGCCAGGGGCGCATACTGGATCCGCACCGCCGCCGCCAGCACCGCCAGCAAGGCCACCGCCCAGGCGCCGCCCGCCCGGGCCGTTCCCGATCCGTCCGGCGAGGCGCGCACGCACAGCGCCAGCAGCGCCGTCAGCAGGGCGGTCGCGACCAGCTCGGTCAGCGGCTTGTGCGCGTAGCCGGCCAGCTCGTACCAGAACGCACCGGCCACCAGCGCCACCCGTGCCGACATTTCCCCCAGATGCCGCCGCGCGAAGAAATACATCCCGGCCGGAATGGCCAGCGAGAGGGCGCAGAACGCCAGTTCGACCCCGCCGACGTACCAGGCCGGCTGCCCTAGCCCCACGGCGTCGAACAGGACCAGAATCCCGGCGATCGCCACCGGCAGCAGCAGCGAGCGCGCGCCGTAGACCTGCTCCCAATACATGACGCCGTTGCCGAAGGCGAGCAGGTGCCCGACCTCCAGATACTGCATGTACTCGTCGAAATGCAGCCGGGAATCGCCGTAGAGCGCGATACCCGCCCGCACCGCGAAGGCCAGCGCCAGCACCGGCCAGAACCACCTCCACACCGGCTCGTCACCCGCCCGCAGATGCAACAACCCATCCACCGCCCCACCCAGGCGGGCAAGCGCGCGTCCGGGCAATCCCCGGCCCGACGCCGCCTCGCGCCCCTCCGCCACCCCGCGCGTCTGCGAGGGCAGGGGCCGCGCCCCCCGCCGCCCAGCCTTTCTCTCCCGCCTAGCCATAAAAGCGCCTAACCCCCACCCTCACGCACCGTCATCAGCCACCCGGCGCCCCCCTGGCACCGACCGAGCGTCACGCCCCCTGGGAGCGCCGGCGTCCCGCCGGCAACGGGCCGAAGGCCCGCCAGGCACCACCCCCACCCCCCGCTCTCACTAACCACTAGCCACTGGCCACTATCCACGAACCACTATTCCCCAACCAACCCCGCCCCCACAAAGCGAATGCCGAAATTCGCCGGCGGCGGCGGCGCCTGCGCGTACAGCCGGGGCAGGTATCCCTCGCCGAACAGGTTGGTAACGGTCGGGTTGAAGCCCCGCCATCCGCGCACCGGCGCCTCGTTCTCCTCGCGGCCCAGGATGCGGACGCGGCCGAACTCCCACTCCACGGCGTAGCCGGCAACGGCGAGGTCCGGGCGCACGGTCACCAGATGGCTGACCGACCCCCGCAGCGTTTCCAGGTCGGCATGAAGCTCGTTGGCGAGGCCGGCCTGGCGATCGTAGAACGGCACCTTGCGGTGCAGGTAATAGTAGCCGGGCGTCTCCAGATAGTCGTTGTCGAGATCCCACACCGCCTTCACCCCGGGCGCGGCGGCCAGCCAGCGATAGGCGGCAAACTCCGCATCCTGGCCGTGCAGGAATCTCACGGGGTGTCTCACGCCCACGCTGAACCTCTCCGTGAGCGCCTCGTCCCAGCGCGGCAACTGGTTCAGAATGCCGGCCACCGACGCCGCCGCGAACAGGACGCCCGCCAGCCCGTAGATCGGCGCTCGTTTGCCCGTGCGCTCGGCAAGACGGGCGACGAGGCCGGCCCCGACCAGCAGCCACAGCGGAGCGAGGACGAACAGGTAGCGGTATTCCTTGTGCTCCTCGATGGAATGGGGCACCAGGATCAGGGCGATGAGGACGAGCAGAAACCCGTAGCGGCGCAGGTCGAGCAGCGCCGCCGCCGCGCACAGCGCGCTCAGCCCGCCCCCGAGGAACAGGAGCCACACCAGATACTGGCCCCTCGGCCAGACGTGCTCGACCCTGTGCCGGTCGATCGCGAGGTTGAATTCCAGATAGGTGCGGTAGGAGTGGAACAGCCCGCCGTCCCACGTCACGGCGTCGAACAGTCCGACCGCGAAGACGAACACGCTCGCCGCCGCCATGGCGTGCAGCCTGGCGGCCGTGCCGGCGCGCAGGAACCACAGGCCCAGCAGCGCCAGCGCCACCGGCGCATACTGGATCCGCACCGCCACCGTCAGCACCGCCAGGAAGGCGACCGTCCAGGCCGCCGCCGCCCCGTCCTTGCGCGGCGGGCGGACGCACAGCGCCAGCAGCGCCATCGCCAGGGCGGCGCCGACGAACTCGGTCATCGGCTTGTGGGCGAAACCGGCCAGCTCGTACCAGAACGCCCCCGCCACCAGCGCCACCCGCGCCGCCGCCTCGTCGAAATGCCGCCGCGCGAAGAAATACATCCCCGCCGGCACCGCCAGCGAGAGGGCGCAGAACGCCAGCTTGACCCCGCCGACATACCAGGCCGGCTGCCCCAGCCCCACGGCGTCGAACAGGACCAGGATGCCGCCGATCAGGCCGGGGACGAGCCACGAGCGGGCGCCGTAGAAGAACTCCCAATAGACGACGCCGTTGCCGAAGGCCAGCCGGTGCCCCTGCTCCAGATACTGCATGATCTCGTCGGGGTGTAGGACGAAATCGCCGTGGAGCGCGATAGCCGCCCGCGCCGCGAAGGCCAGCGCCAGCACCGGCCACAACCATCGCCACACCGGCCCGTCGCCCGCCCGCAAATGCAACAACCCATCCACCACCCCGCGCAGCCGCCCCAACCCACGCGGCCGCGAGGGCGCGGCGCGCTGCCTCCGCCGCGCCTTCCTCGCCTTTCTCTCCCTCTCAGCCATGCCCGCCCCCCGCCGTCAGGCACCACACCCCACCACCCGCGCCCCCCTGGGAGCGCCGGCGTCCCGCCGGCAAACGGGCCGAAGGCCCGTCAACGCACCACACGCTCACCGCCAGGCACCACCCCCACCACCCGCTCCCACCGGCCACCGACCACTGGCTACTGGCCACTAACCACTATCCACCCCCCACCCCCGCCTCCACAAAGCGAATCCCAAAATTCCCCGCCGGCACAGGCGCTTCCGGATACAGCCGGCGCATGATCCCCTCCCCATAGGTGTGGGTGATGGTCGGCGTAAAGTCCCGCCATCCGCGCACCGCCGCCCCGTCCCCCTCGCGGCCCAGGATGCGGACCCGGCCGAACTCCCACTCCACGGCGTAGCCGGCAACGGCCAGGTCCGGGCGCACGGTCACCAGATGGCTGACCGACCCCCGCAGCGTCTCCGGGTCGCTATGCAGGTGGTTGGCGGCGCCCGCCGCCCGGTCGTAGAACGGCACTTTGCGGTGCAGGTAATAGTAGCCGGGCGTGTCCAGATAGTCGTGATCGAGGTCCCATACCGCTTGCACCCCGGGCGTGTCGGCCAGCCAGCGATAGGCGGCGAACGCCGGGTCCTGGCCGTAGAGGAACCGCACGGGGTGCCTTATGTCCGCGCTGATCCCCTCCGTGAGCGCCTCGTCCCAGCGCGGCAACAGGTTCAGGGCGCCGGCCACCGACACCGCCGCGAACAGGGTGCCGGCGGTCCCGTACACCAGCGCGGCCCTGCCTCCGCCCCCGCGCGCATCGGGGGCAGGGGAGGGGCGTCGCCCGGCCAGCCACGCCACCGCGCCGGCCCCGACCAGCAGCCACAGCGGCACCGCCGCGAACACGAAGCGGTATTCCTTGTGCTCCTCGATGGAATGGGGCACGAGGATCAGGGCGATGAGGACGAGCAGGAACCCGTAGCGGCGCAGGTCGAGCAGCGCCGCCGCCGCGCACAGCGCGCTCAGCCCGCCCCCGAGGAACAGGAGCCACACCAGATACTGGCCCCTCGGCCAGATCCGCACGACCGCATCGCGGTCGATCGCGAGATTGAATTCCAGATAGGTGCGATAGGAATGAAACAGCCCGCCGTCCCACGTCACGGCGTCGAACACGCCCACCGCGAAGAAGAACGCGCTCGCCGCCGCCATGGCGTGTAGCCTGGCGGCCGTGCCGGCCCGCAGGAACCACAGGCCCAGCAGCGCCAGCGCCACCGGCGCATACTGGATCCGCACCGCCACCGTCAGCACCGCCAGGAAGGCGACCAGCCACGCCGCTGCCGCCCCGTCGCCGCCCGCCGCCGCCCCACCGCCGCGCGGCGCCCGCATGAACAGCGCCAGCAGCGCCATCGCCAGGGCGGCGCCGACGAACTCGGTCATCGGCTTGTGGGCGAAGCCGGTCAGCTCGTACCAGAACGCCCCCGCCACCAGCGCCACCCGCGCCGCCGCCTCGTCGAAATGCCGCCGCGCGAAGAAATACATCCCCGCCGGCACCGCCAGCGAAAGGGCGCAGAACGCCAGCTTGACCCCGCCGACATACCAAGCCGGCTGCCCCAGCCCCACGGCGTCGAACAGGACCAGGATGCCGCCGATCAGGCCGGGGACGAGCCACGAGCGGGCACCGTAGAAGAACTCCCAATAGACGACGCCGTTGCCGAAGGCCAGCCGGTGCCCCTGCTCCAGATACTGCATGATCTCGTCGGGGTGCAGGACGAAATCGCCGTGGAGCGCGATAGCCGCCCGCGCCGCGAAGGCCAGCGCCAGCACCGGCCACAACCATCGCCACACCGGCTCGTCACCCGCCCCCAAATGCAACAACCCATCCACCACCCCACCCAGGCGGGCCGCCCAGCGCCCGCGCGGCTGCGAGGGCGCAGCGCGCTGCCTCCGCCGCGCCCTCCTCGCCTTTCTCTCCCTCTCAGCCATACCCGCACCCCGCCCCCAGCCAGCCGTCCAGCCCACCCACGCACCGTTCCCCGAGCGCCGGCGCCCCGCCGGCAAACGGGCCGAAGGCCCGTCAACGCACCACACGCTCACCGCCAGGCACCACCCCCACCACCCGCTCCCACCGGCCACCGACCACTGGCTACTGGCCACTAACCACTAACCACCCCCCACCCCCGCCCCCACAAAGCGAATCCCAAAATTCCCCGCCGGCACAGGCGCTTCCGGATACAGCCGGCGCATCAGCCCCTCCCCATAGGTGTGGGTGATGGTCGGCGTAAAGTCCCGCCATCCGCGCACCGCCGCCCCGTCCCCCTCGCGGCCCAGGATGCGGACGCCGCCGAACTCCCACTCCACCGCCCAGCCGGCAACGGCAAGGTCCGGGTCCTCGGTCACCAGGTGGCTGACCGAACCCAAGAGCGCCTCCAGGTCGCTATGCAGGTGGTTGGCGAAGCCGGTCACCCGGTCGTAGAACGGCACCTTGCGGTGCAGGTAATAGTAGCCGGGAAGGTCGTGATAGGGGCGGTCGACCTGCCACACCGCCAGGACCCCGGGCGCGTCGGCGAGGTAGCGGTAGGCGGCGAACACCGGGTCCTGCTCGCGGACGAACCGGATGGGGGTGGAGGCGTTCGCGCCCAGCCCTTCATCCTCGCCCGGCAGGACGTTCAGGATGCCGCCCACAGAGATCGCCGCGAACAGAACGCCGGCCGCCCCGAACACCAGGGCCCGCCGCCCTCCGGCGCGGTCGGCCAGCCGCGCCACGACGCCGGCGCCGGCGAGCAGCCACAGCGGCACCACCGCGAAGACGAAGCGGTATTCCTTATGCGGCTCCACGGTGTGAAGCAGCAGGATCACGGCGATCAGCGCGAGCACCAACCCGTAGCGGCGCAGGTCGAACAGCGCCATCGCCACGCACAGCGCGCTCAACCCCGCCCCGGTCCACAGCAGCCACGGCAGATACTGATGGGTTGGCCAGGCCGCCCTGTCGATCGCCAGATTGAATGCGAGATTGGCGCGATAGGAGTGGAACAGCCCGCCGTCCCACGTCACGGCGTCGAACACGCCCACCGCGAAGAAGAACACCGCCGCGGCGATGGCGGCGTGCATCTTCGCGGCCTTGCCGGCGCGCAGGAACCACAGGCCCAGCAACGCCAGCGCCACGGGCGCGTATTGTATTCGCACTGCCGCCGTCAGCACCGCCAGCAGGGCGACCGTCCAGGCCGCCGCCGCCCCGTCCTTGCGCGGCGGGCGGACGCACAGCGCCAGCAGCGCCATCGCCAGGGCAGCGCCGACGAACTCGGTCATCGGCTTGTGGGCGAAGCCGGCCAGCTCGTACCAGAACGCCCCGGCCACCAGCGCCACCCGCGCCGCCGCTTCGTCGAAATGCCGCCGCGCGAAGAAGTACATCCCCGCCGGAACCGCCAGCGAGAGGGCGCAGAACGCCAGCTTGACCCCGCCGACATACCAGGCCGGCTGCCCCAGCCCCACGGCGTCGAACAGGACCAGGATGCCGCCGATCAGGCCGGGGACGAGCCACGAGCGGGCACCGTAGAAGAACTCCCAATAGACGACGCCGTTGCCGAAGGCCAGCCGGTGCCCCTGCTCCAGATACTGCATGATCTCGTCGGGGTGCAGGACGAAATCGCCGTGGAGCGCGATAGCCGCCCGCGCCGCGAAGGCCAGCGCCAGCACCGGCCACAACCATCGCCACACCGGCTCGTCACCCGCCCCCAAATGCAACAACCCATCCACCACCCCACCCAGGCGGGCCGCCCAGCGCCCGCGCGGCTGCGAGGGCGCAGCGCGCTGCCTCCGCCGCGCCTTCCTCGCCCTTCTCTCCCTCTCAGCCATGCCCGCACCCCGCCCCCAGCCAGCCGTCCAGCCCACCCACACACCGTTTCCCCGAGCGCCACCGCCAGGCACCCCCGCCAGCGTCACGCCCCCCGGCAGCACCCAACGCCCACCGCCAGGCACCGACTGAGCGTCCGCCCCCTGGGAGCGCCGGCGTCCCGCCGGCAAACGGGCCGCAAGGCCCGTCAACGCACAAGCGCCCACCGCCAGGCACCACACCCACCCCCGCTCCCACCGACCACTGGCCACTGGCTACTGGCCACTAACCACTAACCACTAACCACTAACCACTAACCACTAACCACTAACCACTAACCACCCCCCATCATTCCGGCGCAGACAGCCAGAGGATCGGCCTCGGATTGTCGACGTACTGCCGCATCACGTGCCGCTTCTCCGCCCTCTGCTGCTCGAAGTTGGCCACATGCCAGCCGATCTGCGAGCGCTGCCACCAGGGAGCGCTCTCGGAGGCGCCATGCGCCTCCTGTTGCTCCAGCCAGCCCAGGATGTTGTAGGACCAGGCGCCGACGAACTGCACCGCGACCGACCACAGCAGCGCCGCCCCGAACAGCGCCGCCACCCGCCGCCCGGCCATGACCCGTTCCATCGCCGGCAGCATCGACAGCGCCAGCAACGGCGCCGTATCGACGATCGACCGGTAGCCCCAGGCCGCCCCACCCCACCAATCGTACCACCGGGCGGCCACCACGATCATCGCCAGAGCGGCGACCTGGAGCGGCACCAGAGGGCGCCAGCGCGCCTGCCTCCAGGCCAGCGCCATGCCCGCGAATCCGAACAGCAGCACCGGCGAATAGAACGCCAGGCCCCGTTGCGGGCTGACCAGCAGCCCCGGCAGGCTCTCCCACAGCGGCCCCGACCAGATGTCCCCGGACCCCGTGGTCAGGAGCGCGATGGCTCTCGACGCGATCGTCTGCCCGAACTCGAAGGGACTGCCGAACCACCAGGCGTTGTATGCGAACAGAACGACGGCGAAGGGCGCCCCGCCGGCGAGATAGGCGGGCAGGCGGCGCCGGTCCGCCCACAGCAGCCAGAGGCCCACGCACAGCGCCGCCAGGACGCTCGGAGGCCGGCACAGCACCGCCATCCCCAGCGCCGCCCCGCAACAGGCCCCGGGGCGCCGCCGTTCGGGAGAGGCGAGCAGGAAGAAGGCGCCCAGCGTCAGGAAGAAGGAGTTGGCCGGATGCTGCCACAGCGCCTGGCTGCTCACCGGCCAGGCGCAGCTTCCCAGCCCGAAGGCCAGGGCCACCAGCAGGGCCGGCAGGGGGGCGGCGAAGCGCCGCGCGGCCAGGAAGATCAGCAGCGCCGTGGCTGCGGTCAGCAGGGAGGCGGTCAGGGCGCCGCCATGCCACCACCAGTGGCGGTCGGCCTCGATGTCGGTGAACAGGTCGAGGGCGGCATAGACCGGCAGCCCGGTCAGCGCCGCCCCGATGCCGAAGGTGTTGACGAACACGCCCGGCTGCCTGCTTTCGACCACCCAGTAGCGCCCGGTTGGCACCAGCCGTCCCTGCTGGTACAGGGCGGCGGCCTCCCGGTTCCATTCGCTGACCCGGTTCCAGCTGTCGAGGATGGCGCCCTGCGCTTCCTCGCCGGCCTCTTCCAGCCTCCACCGGAAGGCGTCCGGCGCGTCCGCCGGCGTGAGCGAGAAGGAGTGCCGCTTCAGCAGGTTGACGCTGAACAGCATGTTGGCTTCCTGGTCGCCGCCGTAGAGAAAGTCGCCATTGCCCACATAGGCCCCGAAACAGGCCAGGAACAAAAGCGCGGGCAGAAGCATCCGCCGGCGGGGCTTCTCCACCGCCAGGCGCTGCGGCTTCGGCGCCGCAGCCCCGGGCCCAACCCGCCCCCGCACCTTTTTCCGGGCACTCCTCACCACCGCCTCCCCATCCCTCGCCAGTGTTTAGGTTCGAAAATGGGCAGGCACCGCTCGCCACCACCCCCAGGCACTGCCCAGGCAGCCCGCCCCCGGCGGGCCATCCGGCCCGTCAACGCACCACACGCCCACCGCCAGGCACCACCACCAGCCATCCACTCTCACCGACCACTGGCCACTGGCCACCGACCACTAGCCACCGACCACTAGCCACTAACCCCCCATCATTCCCCCACAGACAGCCAGAGGATCGGCCCCGATTTGCCGGCATAGTCCCGCATGATCGCCTGCTTCAGCGCCCTCTGCGGCCCGAAATGGGCCACATGCCAGACGATCTGCGGGCGCGTCCACTGCCACAGGCTGGCCTTGTCCGGATCGTCGTGCTCCTGCCACTGTTTCATCCAGCCCACCTGGCTGTAGGACCAGGCGCCGACGAACTGCACCGCGACCGACCACAGCAGCGCCACCCCGAACAGCGCCGCCACCCGCCGCCCGGCCATGACCCGCTCCATCGCCGGCAGCATCGACAGCGCCAGCAGCGGCGCCGTATCGACGATCGACCGGTAGCCCCAGGCCGCACCGCCCCACCAGTCATACCACCGGGCGGCCACCACGATCATCGCCAGGGCGGCGACCTGGAGCGGCACCAGAGGGCGCCAGCGCGCCTGCCTCCAGGCCAGCGCCATGCCCGCGAATCCGAACAGCAGCACCGGCGAATAGAACGCCAGCCCCCGTTGCGGGCTGAACAGCAGCCCCGGCAGGCTCTCCCACAGCGGCCCCGACCAGATGTCCCCGGACCCCGTCAGCGCCAGCGCGATGGCCCGCGACGATATTGTCTGCCCGAACTCGAAGGGGCTGCCGAACCACCAGGCGTTGTATGCGAACAGAACGACGGCGAAGGGCAGACCGCCGGCGAGATAGGCGGGCAGGCGGCGCCGGTCCGACCACAGCAGCCAGAGGCCCACGCACAGCGCCGCCAGGGCGCTCGGAGGCCGGCACAACACCGCCATCCCCAGCGCCGCCCCGCAATAGGCCCCATGGCGCCGCCGTTCGGGAGAGGCGAGCAGGAAGAAGGCGCCCAGCGTCAGGAAGAAGGAGTTGGCCGGATGCTGCCACAGCGCCTGGCTGCTCACCGGCCAGGCGCAGCTTCCCAGCCCGAACGCCAGGGCCACCAGCAGGGCCGGCAAGGGGGCGACGAAGCGCCGCGCGGCCAGGAAGATCAGCAGCGCTGTGGCTGCGGTCAACAGGGAGGCGGTCAGGGCGCCGCCATGCCACCACCACCAGCGGTCGGCCTCGATGTCGGTGAACAGGTCGAGGGCGGCATAGACCGGCAGCCCGGTCAGCGCCGCCCCGATGCCGAAGGTGTTGACGAACACACCCGGCTGCGCGGTCGTGGCCAGATAATGGGCATAGGCGGTCGGCACCAGCCGCCCCTGCTCCCAGAGCGCGGCGTCGAAGGCGACGGCCCGCCCTTCCTCCGCCAGCTTCCAGTGGAAGGAGGCCGGCGCGTCCGCCAGGGTGAGCGAGAAGGAGTGCCGCTTCAGCAGGTTGACGCTGAACAGCATGTTGCCTTCCTGGTCGCTGCCGTAGAGGAAGTCGCCATTGCCCACATAGGCCCCGAAACAGGCCAGGAACAAAAGCGCGGGCAGGAGCATCCGCCGGCGGGGCTTCTCCACCGCCCGGCGCTGCGGCCCGGGCGGTGCCTGCCCAGCCCGCCCCCGCACCCTTTTTCGGGCACTTCTCACCACCACCGCCTCCCGGGAGCCGACCCGATCGCATGATAGCCGGGAAGCCTGAAGCCGGGCAGCCCGCCCCCGGCGGGCCATCCGGCCCGCCCATACACCATCCCCCCGAGCGCCGGCGTCCCGCCGGCAACGGGCCGAAGGCCCGCCAACGCACCGCCCCCACCGCCAGGCGCCATCCCCCATTTCCCGCTCTCACTGACTACCAGCCACTGGCCACTGGTCACAAGCCAGAGCCCCGCCGGCAAACGGGCCGAAGGCCCGCCAACGCACCACCCCCCACCGCCAGGCACCACACCCCACCACCCGCTCTCACTAACCACTAGCCACTAGCCACTGGCACCACCGCCTGCCACTCACAGCCCCGCCACGCTTGGCCACCCGCGCCCCATGCGCTAAGGTAGCGAACGAGACCGGCGGAAACCGCCATGCCGAAGATCAACCCCTTCATCACCCTGTTCTTCGCCATCGCAGCCATGAACGTCGTCTTGTTCGGCTGGCAGCGTGCCGACATGACCGCCCTGGAAGCGCGCTTTGCCGCCCTGGAAACTCGCATCGAGGAACGCTTCAACCGCATCGAAGCCGGACAGGTGGAGCTGCGCGAGCGCATGGTCCGCATCGAAGCCGGACAGACGGAGTTGCGCCAGCGCACGGCCCGCATCGAGGCCGGTCAGGCGGAGTTGCGCGAGCGCATGGCGCGCATCGAAGGCACGGTCGCCGGCGCCCTGGCCCGCCCCGACCGCCTCGCCCAGGCGCCCACCGAAGAAGCCGAAGCCGCCAACTGAAGGGCGCCCCCAGTACCGACCGAGCGTCCCGCCCCCCGGCGGGCCGCCAGGCCCGCCCACACACCGTTCCCCGAGCGCCGGCGTCCCGCCGGCAAACGGGCCGGAGGCCCGCCAACGCACCACTCGCCACCGCCAGGCACCACTCCCCACCACCCGCTCTCACCGACCACTGGCCACTGGCCACCAGTCAGAGCGCCGGCGTCCCGCCGGCAACGGGCCGAAGGCCCGTCAACGCACCGCCCCCACCACCAGGCACCATCGCCATTCCCCGCTCTCACTAGCCACTAACCACTAGGCTCAGGACCCATAAACGGTCTTGAGTATTGTTGTGAGAAGTGGTTCAAGCTCTTCCAGATATAGAGGAGGCTATCATGTCTGACCACCACTTCTGGTTATCGGATGCCCAGTTCGCCCGCATCCAGCCGCTGTTGCCCAACAAGGTGCGCGGTGTGCCCCGGGTCGATGACCGGCGCGTCATCTCGGGCATCATCCACGTCATTCGCAACGGGCTGAGGTGGCGTGACGCGCCGCCTGAATACGGTCCTCACAAGACCCTCTACAACCGCTTCGTGCGCTGGAGCAGGGCTGGCGTATTCGGACGCATCTTCGAGGCTCTGGCTGCCGACAGCCGGGCGTCGGGGACGGTGATGATCGACGCCACCTACCTGAAGGCTCACCGGACTGCGGCCAGCCTGCTCAAAAAGGGGCTTTTCCGCGATGTATCGGGCGTAGCCGAGGCGGCTTGAACTCGAAGCTGCACGCGGTTTGCGACGGCGATGGCAAGCCCTTGATCCTGCTGCTGACCGAGGGGCAGGCCAGCGACTACCGGGGTGCCGAGGCCATCTTGCCGGCAGTGCCGGACGCCGATGTCCTGATCGCCGACAAGGGCTATGACAGCGACCGTTTCCGCCAAGCCCTGGCCGAACGGCGCATCGAGACATGCATCCCCGGACGGGCGAACCGCAAGAGGCCGGTAGAATATGACCCAAAGCTATACCAGCGGCGAAACCTCATCGAACGGATGTTCGGAAGGCTCAAGGACTGGAGGCGCATCGCCACACGATACGACCGATGCGCGCACACCTTCTTTAGCGCTATCTGCATCGCCGCCACCGTCATCTTCTGGTTATGAGTCCTGAGCCTAGCCAAAGCGCCGCCGCCCGCCGCCAGGCACCGCCACATCCTCGACCACCGCCGCCCCGCCCCGTGGCGGCCAGGGCCGGTTCGTGCTAGGCAAGCGGCTGCTCCCCGCAACGCCAGGACCGCCGCCCGCCATGGCCGAAACCCGTATCGAGACCGACTCGCTGGGGCCGATGGAGGTCGCCGCCGACCGCTACTGGGGCGCCCAGACCCAGCGCGCCCTGCACAACTTCCGCATCGGCGACGAGCGCATGCCCGACCTGCTGATCCGCGCCTATGGCTACGTCAAGAAGGCCGCCGCCAGGGTGAACCGCGACCTCGGGCGCCTCGACCCCGCCCTTGCCGAAGCCATCGATCGCGCCGCCGACGAGGTGATCGAGGGGCTGCTGGCCGATCATTTCCCCCTGGTCGTCTGGCAGACCGGGTCCGGCACCCAGACCAACATGAACGTCAACGAGGTGATCTCGAACCGGGCGATCGAGATCGCCGGCGGCGTGCCCGGCTCCAGGACGCCGGTCCATCCCAACGACCACGTCAACATGAGCCAGTCCACCAACGACAGCTTCCCCACCGCCATGCACATCGCCGCCGCCCTGCAGGTGCACCACGCGCTGCTGCCGGCCCTGCAACGGCTGCTGGCGGCCCTGGAAGCCAGGGCGCGGGCCTTCGAGGGCATCGTCAAGATCGGCCGCACCCATCTTCAGGACGCCACGCCGCTGACCCTGGGCCAGGAGTTTTCCGGTTATGCCAGGCAGGTCGCGCTGGGCATCGACCGCGTCCGGGACGCCCTGCCGCGCCTCTACGCCCTCGCCATGGGCGGCACCGCCGTCGGCACCGGCCTCAACAGCCCCGCCGGCTTCGATACCGCCTTCGCCGCCGAGATGGCCCGCCTCACCGGCCTTCCCTTCGTCGCCGCCGACAACAAATTCGAGGCCCTGGCCGCCCACGACGCCCTGGTCGAGCTCTCCGGGACCCTCAATGTCCTCGCCGTCAGCCTCAACAAGATCGCCAACGACATCCGCCTGCTGGGGTCGGGGCCGCGCAGCGGCATCGGCGAACTGGTTCTGCCCGCCAACGAGCCGGGCAGCTCGATCATGCCCGGCAAGGTCAACCCCACCCAGTGCGAAGCGCTCACCATGGTCTGCGCCGAGGTCATGGGCAACCATGTGGCGGTGACGGTGGCCGGCGCCCAGGGCCATTTCGAGCTCAACGTCTTCAAGCCGGTCATCGCCTTCAACGTCCTGCGCTCGCTGCGCCTGCTGGCCGACGCGGCCGTGAGCTTCGCCGACCACTGCGTCGCCGGCATCGAGGCCGACGCCGCCCGCATCGAGCGGTCGATGCGCCGCTCGCTGATGCTGGTGACGGCGCTGAACCCCCATATCGGCTACGACAACGCCGCCCGCATCGCCAAGAAGGCCCATGACGAGGGCACCACCCTGAAGGAAGCGGCCCTGGCCCTGGGACTGGCCACCGCCGAGCAGTTCGAGGCCTGGGTCCGGCCCGCCGACATGGTCCGCCCGGCGGGCTGACCGCCGCCGCCGGCAAGCCGTGGCCGCCCCGCCCGCATCGGCGTCCGCGCGCCTGCTGCCGGCCGCCGTGCTGGCGGTGGCGGCGCTGGTGGCGCTGCCGATCGTGGCCGTGGCGCTGAACCTGTTCGCCGACAGCGGCGGCCTGTGGCAGCGGCTGGCGGCCCGCGCCCTGCCGGTCTATCTGCTCAACACGGCGGTGCTGCTGGCCGGCGTCGGCCTCGTGGCGGCCATCGTCGGCACCGGCACCGCCTGGCTGGTGACGGCCTGCGACTTCCCCGGCCGCCGCGCCGTGGAATGGGCGCTGCTGCTTCCCTTCGCCGTGCCCGCCTATGTGCTGGCCTACGTCTATACCGACCTGCTGGAATTCGCCGGCCCGGTGCAGACGGCACTGCGCGAGGCGTTCGGCTGGTCCAGGGGCGAATACTGGTTCCCCGCCATCCGCTCCACCTCCGGGGCCGTCGCCATGCTGTCGCTGGCCCTCTACGCCTATGTCTATCTGCTGGTGCGCGCCGCCTTCCTGGCCCGCTCGGTGGCGCTGGCCGAGGCGGCGCGCAGCCTGGGGCAGGGGCCGTGGCGGGCCTTCCTGACGGTGGCGCTGCCCATGGCCCGGCCCGGCCTGGCGGCGGGCCTCGCGCTGGCACTGATGGAGACTCTGGCCGATTTCGGCACCGTGGAGTTCTTCGGCGTGCGCACCTTCACCACCGGCATCTATCGCAGCTGGTTTCTGCGCGGCTCGCCGGTGGCGGCCGGCCAGCTCGCCAGCGTCCTGATGCTCTTCGTCTTCGCCGTCCTGGCCCTGGAAGCCGCCTCGCGCGGGCGCGCGCGCTATGCCAGCGGCAACGCCCGCTTCGCCCCGCCCGCCCGCTGCCGCCTGACCGGCTGGAAGGCCGCGCTCGCCGCCCTGGCCTGCTGGCTGCCGGTGGCGCTGGGCTTCCTGCTGCCGGCCGCCGTGCTGCTCTTCTTGAGCCTGACGCGGGGCGACCGCCTGTTCGGCGCCGCCTTCCTGCCGCTGGCGGCGAACACGGTGACGGTGGCCTCGCTGGCGGCGCTGCTGGCGCTGGCGGCGGCGCTGTTGCTGGGCTATGGCGGGCGGCTGCGCCCGTTCGCCCGCTGGGCCGCCCGCTTCGCCACGCTGGGCTATGCCGTTCCCGGCTCGGTGATCGCCGTCGGCGTGCTGCTGCCGCTGGCCCGCTTCGACAACGCCCTCGACGGCTGGATGCGCGCCGCCTTCGGCGTCTCCACCGGGCTGCTGCTCACCGGTTCCGTCGCCGCCCTGCTGTTCGCCTATGTCGTCCGTTTCCTGGCGGTCGCCTGCAACGCCGTCGATGCCGGGCTGGCCAGGGTGACGCCCGCCATGGACGACGCCGCCCGCAGCCTGGGCCACGGTCCGGCCTCGACTCTGGCCCGCGTCCACGCGCCGCTGCTGAAGGGCAGCCTGCTTTCCGGCGCCCTGCTGGTGTTCGTGGACGTGACCAAGGAACTGCCGGCGACGCTGCTGCTGCGCCCCTTCGGCTTCGAGACGCTGGCCACCAGGGTCTATCGCCTGGCGGCCGACGAGCGCCTCGCGGAAGCCTCGACGGCGGCGCTGGCGATCGTCGCCGTCGGGGCCGTTCCCGTCTTCCTGCTGTCGCGGGCCATCACCCGCTCGCGCCCGGGCGGCGCCCCGCCGTGACGCCGGGGCGGGCGCCGTCACGGCGCGGGCGGGATCGCCGCCGGGGCCCGCTCACTTCCAGCCATTGGCCTCCATGATCTCCAGGGCCAGCGCCCGCCTGGCGCCGAAGGCGGCGGCGTCGATGTCGTCGTCGGCGAAGCTGCCATAGAGGTCGTCGAGCACCGTGGCATGGGCGATGCCTTCCACCGCCGGCCATTCGTTGTTGCCTTCGGCGAAGGCCCGCTGCGCCTCGTCGCCGGCCAGGAACTCCAGCAGGGCTATGGCGTTGTCGGCATGGGGCGCGTTGGCGGCGACACCGGCCCCGCTGACGTTGACGTGGACGCCGCGGTCCCCCTGGTTGGGCAGGATGACGGCGATGTTCTCCGCGATGGCGGCGTCGGCGGCATCGTCGGAGCGCATCAGCCTCGCCAGGTAATAGCTGTTGGCGACGGCGATGTCGCATTCGCCGGCGGCCACCGCCTTGATCTGGCCGGTGTCGTTGGATTCGGGCTCGCGCGCCATGTTGGCCACCAGTCCGCGCACCCAGGCCGCCGTCGCCTCTTCGCCGTTGGCCGCGATCAGCGAGGCCACCAGCGACTGGTTGTAGACGTTGCCCGACGAGCGGATGCAGACGCTGCCGGCGAAGCGGGGATCGGCGAGGTCTTCGTAGCGTTCCAGGCCCGCCGCATCGAAGCCCTTGCGATACATGACGACGCGCGCGCGCCGGGTGAAGGCGAACCACAGGCCGTCTTCGTGGCGCAGATGGGCCGGGATGCGCCGCTCGAGCAGGGGCGAGGAGACCGGTCGCAGGAGGCCGCGCCCGGCCGCCTCCATCAGATTGCCGGCATCGACGGTCATGAAGACGTCGGCGGGGCTGTTGGCGCCCTCGGCGGCCAGGCGCTCGATCAGCGCCCCGGCCTTGCCCTCGACCACGTTGACGGCGATGCCGGTGGCGTTGGTGAAAGCCTCGTAGAGGGCGGTGTCGCTGTCGTAATGGCGGGAGGTGTAGAGGTTGACCTCGTCCTGGGCGGCACTCGGCGGCGAGGCGAGGGCGGCCGCCAGAACGCAGGCGGCGAGCGGCAGTCGAAAGCGCATGGCGCATCTCCAAGGTTTGCGATTGCAAGTGACTTGCAATCTCGAAGAAGGCACCATAAGCCCCCCACAACAACGGCGCAAGGGGGTTAAAACGGCAGCAGCGCCCCGGCTCGAACACGGCCAGGCACCGCCGGTGCCACAGGCCCCGGCGGGCTGAAAGGCCCGCCCCCGCACGAAATTCCCCCAAGCGCCAGCGTCCCACCGCCAGGCACCGACCGAGCGTCCCGTCCCCTGGGAGCGCCGGCGTCCCGCCGGCAAACGGGCCGTAAGGCCCGCCAACGCACCACCCCTCACCGCCAGGCACCACACCCCACCACCCGCTCTCACCAACCACCAGCCACCGCCCACAACGCCAACCGATCCACCACCAACCTGCTACGATAAACGGGCACCAAAACCCGCTGCGGCACCCCGCCGCGCGAAAGGAGTCGGCGATGGCGGCACCGGCGATGGCCGACTGGAACACGGAAGCATTCTGGAAAACCGCCACGGAGGCGGACGTCTCGCGCTGCCTGGCGGACGGCGCCGACCCGAAGGCGCGAGCCGAGGACGGGATGACACCCCTGCACCATGCGGCGGCGGGTAGCGCGGCTCCGGCTGTGGTGACGGCGTTGCTTGATGCCGGCGCCGGCCTGGAAGCGCGGGACGAAGGCCGACGGACACCTCTGTACCGGGCGGCGGCGTTCAGCAAGGCCCCGCTGGTGGTAGTGGCGCTGCTGGACGCCGGCGCCGATCTGGAAGCGCGGGACGAAGTCGGGGGGACACCCCTGCATGTGGCGGCAGCGCTCAGCAAGGTCCCGGCGGTGGTAGTGGCGCTGCTGGGCGCTGGCGCCGATCTGGAAGCGCGGAGCGGAGGCGGGCTGACACCCTTGCATGTGGCGGCGGCGCTCAGCAAGGTCCCGGCGGTGGTAGTGACGCTGCTGGGAGCTGGCGCCGATCTGGAAGCGCGGACCGAAGGTGGACAGACACCTCTGCACCGGGCGGCGGCGTTCAGCAAGGTCCCGGCGGTGGTAGTGGGGTTGCTGGACGCCGGCGCCGATCTGGAAGCGCGGGACGAGGACGGGGCGACGCCCTTGCACTATGCAGCGGGGTGGAACAAGACCCCGGCGGTGGCGACGGCGTTGCTGGATGCCGGTGCCGACCCGGCGGCACGGACCGAAGGCGGGCGGACGCCCCTGCATATAGCGGCGACGTTCAGCAAGACCCCGGTGGTAGTGACGGCGTTGCTGGCCGCTGGCGCCGATCTGGAAGCGCGGGATGAATACGGATGGACGCCTCTGCATGTGGCGGCGGTGGGCAGCGAGGCCCCCCCTCGGCGGTGGTGACGGCGCTGCTGGCTGCCGGCGCTAACCCGGCGGCGAGAGACGCGGACGGCTGCATCCCCTGGGATCTCATCGAGGACGACTCTCCGCTCAAGGGAAGCGACGTCTATCGGCAGTTGAAAGACGCCCGCTTCCAGCGGCGGCGGTGAGCAGGACCCTGGCGGTGACAGCGCTGGATGCTGGCGCCGCAAGCAGCATGGCTACGGCCTGCGCCGCCAGCAACGACGGCAGGCGGTAACGCCTCGGTTTGAAAATGGGCAGGTGCCGTTTGCCGCTACTTCCCAGGCGTCCCGCCTCCAGGCACCGACCGAGCGTCCCGCCCCCTGGGAGCGCCGGCGTCCCGCCGGCAAACGGGCCGAAGGCCCGCCGACACACCGCCCCCACCGCCGGGCACTGCCGCCATTTCCCGCTCTCACTAACCACTGACCACTGACCGAAGCGCCGGCGCGCGAGAGGCGGCGTAGAAAAACATTGTGATTCTTCGCCCCCGTGCGGCGGTCACACAGTGCCGTTTCTCCCGATCCACTCCCGAAGCGCCTCGTCGATCCGCGTCTGCCAGCCGTGACCTCCGGCCTTGAAGTGATCGATCACGTCCCGCGACAGGCGGATCGTCGTCGATACCTTCGGTTTGGCGACCGGCGGCCGGCCGCGCCGAACAGCCGTCTTGGCGAACTTTTCCGGCCAACCGTCTTCGGAAAGGTCAGGCGCGGTGTCCCGATCGAAATCTCGGGCCATAGAGCGTTCGTTCCCGTTCATTGGCTTTCCTCACACTAATGATCCGATGCGCACCGTCGCGCGGTGTCCAGACCAGGACCACCATCGCGCCGTCGAGAAACCCCACGGTGATGAAGCGGTCCTCAACCATAGTCCCGCCGGTCGTCCTCGATGGTCAGCGTGGCACCCGCGAACACCTCCCCAGCCCGGGCCATATCCAGCCCCCTGACCCTGAGCGTGGCCGCGCGCTTCGCCGCGTCAAACTCAATCGGCATGATTAATGTTACAACACTAAATCTGCTTGTCCAAGAGATTCCTCATTCCCCGGCTAAGGCCGGAAAGTCAGGGCTTCCTGGGTAGTGCCTCGGTTTGAAAATGGGCGGATGGTGTTTGCCACCCCCGGGGCAGGCCGCCCCCGGGAGCGCCGGCGTCCCGCCGGAAAACGGGCCGCAAGGCCCGTCAACGCACCACCCGCCCACCGCCAGGCGATCGAGCGGCCGGAGGCATCGCCGGCGGCCATCGGGGGCTAGCTGTCGAGCTTGGGCAGGTCCGGCAGCTGGCCGAACGCGATGCCTTCGTCGCGCAATTGCCGGGCCTGGTCGCGGGTCGCCTGGCCGTAGATGTTGCGCCGCTCGCCCTCGCCGTAGTGGATCTTGCGCGCCTCCTCGGCGAAACCGGTGCCGACGTCGTCGAAATGACGCTCCACATGCTCCTTCAGGGCGTGCATCATGGCCACGGCACCGCTCGTCTTTTCCTTGTGCCGGGCGAGCGTCACCCGCTCCTTCCCCTTCGCCTCGGCGGGCGCCTCTCCGCCGGCCCCGCCGCCGGTCGCCACATGGGGAGCCATCAACGCCTTCTCCACCCTGGTATCGCCGCAGACCGGGCAGGCGATGCCGCCCGCCTCGGCCTGGGCGCGGAAATCGTCGCTGCTGCGGAACCAGCCCTCGAACACATGGTCCTTGCCGCATTTCACGTCGAAGACGATCATGGCCCGTGCCGACTCCGGCGATGCCACCCGACTATATGGACCTCGCGATGGCGGCGGACAAGACGGCGCGGGCGGCCGGCCCGGCGCCCAGCCCCTGGATCCTGCGTTTCGCGCCGCAGGTGGCCGCCGGCGGCACGGTGCTGGACGTAGCGGCCGGCAGCGGCCGCCACGCCCGCCTGTTCCTGGCGCGCGGCCACAGCGTGGTGGCGGTGGACCGCAGGCCGGACGGCCTGGCGGACATCGCCCGCCATCCCCTGGCCCGCATCGTGAAGGCCGACCTGGAAGACGGCGGCCCCTGGCCCTTCGGCGAGCGGCGCTTCGCGGCCGTGGTGGTGACCAATTACCTCCATCGCCCGCTGCTGCCCGCATTGGTGGCGGCGGTGGCCACCGGCGGCCACCTGCTCTACGAGACCTTCGCGCGGGGCAACGAGCGCTTCGGCCGCCCCGCCAACCCCGACTTTCTGCTCCGTCCGGGCGAACTGCTGCGGGCGGTCGCCGGCCAGCTGCGCGTCGTCGCCTATGAGGACCGCATCGTCCGCCGCCCGCGTCCGGCGGCCGTGCAGAGGATCTGCGCCCGCCGCGAGGGCTACTCCGCCGCTTCGTCCAGCGCCAGCGGCGGCGCATAGGGCCGGTCGTGCGCCAGGGCGGGGACGGTCGCCCGCACCCGCGCCACCTCGGCCATATCGACCTCGGCCATGCACAAGCCCGTGCCGACGCCGGCATCGGCGAGCACCCGCCCCCAGGGATCGACGATCAGCGAATGGCCGCAGGTGCGCCGCCCGCCGGGATGATGCCCCGTCTGGCAGGCGGCGAAGACGAAGGCGCCGCATTCGATGGCGCGCGCCCGCAGCAGCACCTCCCAATGGGCGTCGCCGGTCACCTTGGTGAAGGCGGCCGGCACGCTCAGCAGCACGGCCCCGGCCTTGGCGAGATCGCGGTAGAGATGGGGAAAGCGCAGGTCGTAGCAGACCGTCATGCCCAGCTTTCCCCAGGGCGTGGACGCCAGCACCGCCTTGCCGCCGGGATGGAACATGGCCGATTCCCGGTAGCGCGAGCCATCCGGCAGATCCACGTCGAACATGTGGATCTTCTCGTAATCGGCGACCGTGCGCCCGCATCCGTCGAACAGGAAGGCGTGGTTGGCGAGGGTGCCGTCGGCGCGCAGGGCGGCGACCGAGCCGGCCTGCAGCCATATCCCGGTCTCGGCGGCGACGGCGGCGAAGGCCCGCAGCGCCGGATGGTCGGCGGGGCGGTGCGCGTTCTCCAGCCGCTCCTCCTCGCTGGCCGCCATCAGGGCGACGTTCTCCGGCAGGCCGACCAGATGAGCGCCTTTCGCCGCCGCTTCGCGCACCAGGGCGCAGGCGGCGGCGATGTTGGCGTCCATGTCGAGCTGCGCGTTCACCTGCACGCAGGCGATTTTCAGAGGGGCGCTCATGCGGCCTCGCCCAGCCTGGCGTCCAGCAGGCCGTCGCGCTCCAGCGCGTGCAGCTCGTCGCAGCCGCCCACCGGCTCGCCGTCGATCACGACCTGCGGCACGGTGCGGGCGCCGCACAACGCCTCCATCTCGGCGCGCCGGGCGGCATCCATCGTCACGTCGATCTCGCGAAAGGCGACGCCCTTGGCGCGCAACAGGCGCTTCGCCCGCTCGCAGAACGGGCACAGAATGCCAGTATAGACGACCACCTCGGCCATGGGCCGAAACTAAGGCATGGCCCGCCCACCCGCAAGTGGGCAGTGCCCCGGTTTGAAAATGGGTAGGCGCCATTCACCGCCATCCCCAGGCGCCCCCCTGGGAGCGCCGGCGTCCCGCCGGCAAACGGGCCAAAGGCCCGTCAACGCACTGCCCCCACCGCCAGGCACTACCGCCATTTTCCCGCTCTCACTAACCACTAACCACTGACCAAAGCGCCGGCGCGCGAGAGGCGGCGTAGAAAAACATTGTGATTCTTCGCTCCCGTGCGGCGGTCACAAAGTGCCGTTTCTCCCGATCCACTCCCGAAGCGCCTCGTCGATCCGCGTCTGCCAGCCGTGACCTCCGGCCTTGAAGTGATCGATCACGTCCCGCGACAGGCGGATCGTCGTCGATACCTTCGGTTTGGCGACCGGCGGCCGGCCGCGCCGAACAGCCGTCTTGGCGAACTTTTCCGGCCAACCGTCTTCGGAAAGGTCAGGTGCGGTGTCCCGATCGAAATCTCGGGCCATAGAGCGGTCGTTCCCGTTCATTGGCTTTCCTCATGCTGATGATCCGATGCGCGCCGTCGCGCGGTGTCCAGACCAGGACCACCATCGCGCCGTCGAGAAACCCCACGGTGATGAGGCGGTCCTCAACCATAGTCCCGCCGGTCGTCCTCGATGGTCAGCGTGGCACCCGCGAACACCTCCCCAGCCCGGGCCATATCCAGCCCCCTGACCCTGAGCGTGGCCGCGCGCTTCGCCGCGTCAAACTCAATCGGCATGATTAATGTTACAACACTAAATCTGCTTGTCCAAGAGATTCCTCATTCCCCGGCTAAGGCCGGAAAGTCAGGGCTTCCTGGGTAGTGCCTCGGTTTGAAGATGGGCAGGCGCCATTCACCGCCATCCCCAGGCGCCCCCCTGGGAGCGTCGGCGTCCCGCCGGCAAACGGGCCGCAAGGCCCGCCAACGCACCACACGCCCACCGCCAGGCACCATCCCCACCCCCGCTCCCACCGACCACTGGCCACTAACCACTATCCACCCAGCGCGCGCCCCGCCCGGCGACCGCCCGTCAGGGGAAGACGACCCGCGCCAGCACGGCGACATCGACCCGCGCCGCGCCTGCCCGCCTGAGCGCCGCGGTGCAGGCTCCGACCGTAGCGCCGGTGGTCATCACGTCGTCGATCAGCAGCACGCGGCGGTCTTCGACGGCGGCGGCGCGGCGGCCCCGCACGGCGATGGCGCCGCGCAGATTGGCGATCCGCTGGTGCCGGTCCAGCCCGCCCTGGGAGGACGTGGCCCGGCGGCGGACCAGCAGGTCGGGCATGGCGGGGCGGCTGGCGCGGCGCGCCAGGGCATTGGCCAGCAGGGCCGACTGGTTGAACCGCCGCCACCACAGCCGCCGCCAGTGCAGCGGCACCGGGCAGACGATCTCCGCCTCGGCCAGCGCCTCCGCGCTCACCAACTCCAGCCAGCGGACGAAGACGTCGAGATGGTGCAGGCGGTCGCCGCGCTTGAAGCCGACCAGCAGCTGCGCGATGGTGTTGTTGTAGCGCAGCGCGGCGCGGGCGCGATCGAAGGCCGGCGGTTGGGCGGCGCAGCCGGCGCATATCGCCTTCGGCCCGTGGTCCAGACGGAAGGGCAGGCCGCAGCGCGCGCATTGGGGCGCAGAGATGAAGTCCAGACCCGACCAGCAGGTCCCGCACAGCGCGCCCTGCAGGTGGACGATTTCGCCGCAGGCGAGGCAGCGCGGCGGCAGCGCGGTATCGACGGCGCGCCTGCCGGCCCGCTTCAGGAAGGCGAGCGAATGCATAGGCGCCATCGGGCACCGTGCCGCTGGCGCGGTCAACCGCCCCGCGCGGAGGCATCCAGCACCGGCGCGCCCGCCTGCGAGGCGCCAGGTCCGCGCGCTTCCCCCCGCCGCCGGCGGGGAGCGCGAACCGGCGCCATGAGCGACGCCGCCCCCTTCGACCGCCGCGCGCTGGACCTGCACCGGCAGCGGGCGCTGCACCTGGCCGGCGACGACCTCCTCTTCCGCGAGGTCGGTGCCAGGCTGGCGGAGCGGCTGGACGACATCGCCCGCCGCTTTCCCCTGGCGCTGGAACTGGGCGCGCGGCGCGGCATCCTGCGCCCGCTGCTGGAGGGCCGCGCCGGCATCCGCACGCTGATCCAGGCCGAGGCCTCGCCCGCCTTCGCCCGCCTCCTGGCCCCGCCCCGCCTGGTCGCCGACGAAGAGCGTCTGCCGCTGGCGCCCGCCTCCCTCGACCTGGTGGCGAGCAATCTCGCCCTCCACTGGGTCAACGATCTGCCGGGGGCGCTGCTGGCCGTCCGCCGCGCCCTGCGCCCCGACGGCCTCTTCCTCGCCTCGCTTCTGGGCGGCGACACGCTGGCGGAGCTGCGCGGCGTCCTCGCCGAGGCCGAGTTCGCCGCCACCGGCGGCCTCGCCCCCCGCCTCTCGCCCATGGTCGATATCCGCGCCGCCGGCGGGCTGCTGCAGCGCGCCGGCTTCGCGCTGCCGGTGGTCGATGTCGACCGCCTGGAGCTGCGCTATCCCGATGCGCTGGCGCTGATGCGCGAACTGCGGGCCATGGGCGAGACCAACGCCCTGGCCCTGCGCCCCAGGGGCTTCGCCCGCCGCGACGTGCTTCTGGGCGCGGCGGCGCTCTACGCGCAGCGCCACGGCGACGGCGAAGGCCGCATCGCGGCCCGCTTCGAGGTCGTCTATCTGGCCGGCTGGGCGCCCCACCGGTCGCAGCAGCGGCCGCTCGCCCCCGGCAGCGCCCGGGCGAGTCTGGCCGAGGCCCTGGGCGGCGATGCCTGAGCGGCCCCCGGCAGGCGCGCCGGCGGCCCGCCGCCCGCCGCTATGGGTGCTGATCCTGGCGACGGCGCTCGCCCCTTTCGCCATGCAGGCGCAGGTGCCGGCCATGCCCGGCATGGCGCGCGAGTTCGGCACCGATTTCGGCACGATGCAGCTTTCCCTGGGCGCCTATCTGCTGGGTATGGCGGTAGGCCAGCTGTTCTACGGGCCGCTTTCCGACCGCTTCGGCCGCCGCCTCATGCTGCTGGCGGGAATGGCGGTGTTCCTGGCCGGCACCCTCGTCTGCCTCGCCGCCTGGGACGTGATGCCGCTGGCGGTCGGGCGCGCCTGCCAGGCGCTGGGGGGCTGTTCCGGCGTGGTGCTCTCGCGCGCCATCGTGCGCGACCTCTTCGAGCGCGAGCGGGCGGCGCAGATGATCGCCTACATCACCGCCGGCATGATCCTGGCGCCGACCGTGGCGCCCCTGGTGAGCGGCCATCTCTACCAGTGGTTCGGCTGGCGGTCGGTGTTCTGGCTGGTGCTGGCCTTCGGCGCGGTCGCCGTCTGGACCTGCTTCGCCCTGCTCCACGAGACCCATGTCGAGCGCGCGCGCCAGGAGGGCTTCCGCCAGCTGTGGCGCGGCTGCGGCGCGCTGCTGCGCCAGCGCCGCTTCTGCGGCTATGCCTTCCAGGTCGCCTTCACGACCGCGTCCTTCTACAGCTTCCTGGGCAGCGCTTCGCTGGTGGCGATCGACATCTTCGGCCGCTCCGCCTCCGGTTACGGCTGGTGGTTCGTGCTGATCTCCGGGTGCTACATGGCGGGCAACATCGTCTCCGCCAGGATCGGCGCCAGGATCGGCTCCGACCGCATGATCGCCATCGGCACCGGCTTTTCGATGGCCATGGCCGCCCTGCTGCTCGCCGTGCTGCTCGCGGGCGGCCTCGACGTGGCCGGCTTCTTTCTGCTGGCCGGCGCCATGTCGATAGGCCACGGCTTCAGCATGCCCAACGGCTTCGCCGGCACCGTCAGCGTCGACCCCCGCCGGGCGGGGACGGCCTCGGGCCTGGCCGGCGCCCTGCAGATGACCATCGGCGCAGCGGCGATGACGGCGGTGGGCCAGACGCTGGCGGATTCGCCTCTGCCGGTCGTCCTCGCCATGCTGGCGATGGCGGTGCTGGCGTGGCTCGCCCACTTGCACGGGGTCGGGCGTTGAGTAGGGTGCGGCGGCGCAGCGGCGGAGGCGGGCGATGAAAGCGGTCATGTGCCGGCAGCTGGGGGGAACGCTGGCCGTCGAGGAGGTGGCCGATCCGGTGCCCGCCGCCGGCGAGATCGCCATCCGCGTCGAGGCCTGCGGCGTCAACTTCGCCGACACGCTGATCGTTCGGGGCCAGTATCAGGTCAAGCCGGAACTGCCGTTCATCCCCGGCATGGAGGTGGCGGGGCGGGTGGCGGCCGTCGGCCCCGGCGTGGAAGGCCATGGTGTCGGCGATGCCGTGATCGGCCTGGTGGGGACCGGCGGCTTCGCCGAGCTGGTCGTCTGCCCGGCGGCCAGGGCCATCCCCCGCCCGGCGGGCGTGGCCAGCGAGGTGGCGGCGGCCATCCCCGTCGCCTACGGCACCGCCCATGTCGCCCTGGAGCATCGCGCCGCCCTGCGCCCGGGCGAGACCCTGCTGGTCCACGGCGCCTCGGGCGGTGTCGGCCTGGCGGCGGTGGAGACGGGCAAGGCCATGGGCGCGACGGTGATCGCCACGGCGAGCAGCGCCGAAAAGCTCGCCATCGCCCGCGAGCACGGCGCCGACCATCTCGTCGACTATGCCCGGGGGCCGTTTCGCGAGCGGGTCAAGGAGATCGCCGGCGGCGGCGCCGACGTCATCTTCGATCCCGTGGGCGGCGACGTCTTCGATCAGTCCCTGCGCTGCATCGCCTGGGGCGGGCGGCTGCTGACGGTGGGCTTCGCCGCCGGGCGCATCCCCCAGGCGCCGGCCAACATCCTGCTGGTCAAGAACATCTCGGTGGTGGGCATCCACTGGTCGAGCTATCGCGGGCGGGCCGACGGTGTGCTGGCCGCCTCCTTCGCCCGCCTGTTCGCCTGGCTGCGGGAAGGGCGCATCCGCCCCCTGGTCTCGCGCGGCTACCCCCTGCGCGAGACGCCGGCCGCGCTGGCGGCGCTGGCGGGGCGCCGTGCGCAGGGCAAGATCGTCGTTCTGCCCTGAACGCCTTCAGGGGGCGCTTTCAGGACCGGCGCCGCCCCACCTCCAGCCTGACCAGGAAGATCAGCAGCAGCACCGCGCCCAGCGCGAAGACGATGTCGCCCGGCACCCGCAGCCACACCAGGGTTTCCATCGTCGGCGAGTGCATGAGCTCCGGCGCCCGGGCGTGCCAGTAGCCGCGGTCGAACGACACCAGCGCCTGCACGATGCCCTGCGGCAGCAGCGAGCCGAACACCATCAGCGCCAGCCCGCCGTTGAAGAGCCAGAACACCCACACCAGCATGCGGTCGGACCACGCGCCGGCGGCCTGCGGCAGATCGCGGCGGCACAGCAGCATCAGGCCGATCCCCAGCATCCCATAGACGCCGAACAGCGCCGCATGGCCGTGGGTGGGCGTCGTCAGCAGGCCCTGCAGATAGTAGAGCGCCAGCGGCGGGTTGATGAGGAAGCCCAGCACGCCGGCGCCCACCAGGTTCCAGAAGGCCACCGCCAGGAAGAACATCAGCGGCAGATGGTAGCGCCGCACCCAGGGCGCCTGCCGTTCGGCGCGCCAGTGGTCGTGCGCCTCGAAGGCGATCAGCGCCAGCGGCACCACTTCGAGCGCCGAGAACACCGCGCCCAGCGCCAGCACCGATTCCGGCGTGCCGGCGAAATAGAGGTGATGGAAGGTGCCCAGCACGCCGCCGCCCAGGAAGATCATGGCCGAGAACATGACATAGATCGCCGCCGTGGAGGGCCGCAGCAGCCGCATATGCACGAACACCCACGCCACCCAGGCGGTGGCGAACACCTCGAAGACGCCTTCCACCCACAGATGCACCACCCACCAGCGCCAGTATTCGGCGACGGTGAGATGGCTGTCGCGCCCGTAGAGGAAGCCGGCGCCGAACAGCAGGCCGATGCCGGCCGAAGACAGCAGCAACAGCAGCAGCAGGTGCCTGTCGGCGCCCGCCCGGCGGATGGCCGGCAGCAGGCAGCGCATCATCAGGGCCAGCCAGATCAGCAGGCCGGCGAAGATCAGCATCTGCCAGAAACGGCCCATGTCGAGGAACTCGTAGCCCTGATGGCCGAACCAGTAGACCAGGTCGGCATCCCGCAGGCGCCCGGTCAGGGTGAGCCACTCGCCCGCCAGCGATCCCAGAACGGCCACCACCAGCGCTACCCACAGCGCGTTCACGCCCAGCCGCTGCCAGGGCGGCTCGAAGCCGGCGATCATGGGCGCCAGATAGAGTCCGGCGCCCAGCCAGGCGGTGGCGATCCACAACACGGCGAGCTGCACGTGCCAGGTGCGGGTGAGCGCATAGGGGGCGATGTCGGCGAGCGGAATGCCGTAGAAGTCGTGGCCTTCCACGGCGTAATGGGCGGTGATCGCCCCCAGCGCGATCTGCAGGGCCATCAGGGCGGCGACGATCCAGACGTATTTCACCACCGCCCGCATGGAGTCGGTGGGTGCCGCGATCGGATTCTCCGCCGGGTATCCGGCCTCGGGCTCGCTGTCGCGCTGCCACTCGTCGCGCTCGCGCAGGAAGAACCAGCACAGCGCGCCGGCACCGGCGATCAGCAGCACGACCGAGACGAACGTCCAGATGAAGGCGGAGCTCGAAGGCCGGTTGCCGACCAGGGGCTCGTGCGGCCAGTTGCTGGTGTAGGTGACGTCGTCGCCGGGGCGCAGGGTGACGGCCGACCAGGCCGTCCACCACCACCACGCCACCAGGGTGCGGATGTCCTCGTCGGCATCGGCGCCCAGGGGGTCGTTGGGGATGGCGAAGGCCTCGCGCAGGGCTTCGGCCTCGGGGCCGTCGCCGCTGCCGCCGAAGAGCGCCGTGTAGTGGCCGATCAGGGACCGGATGGCGCTGGCCCTCTGCGGCGAGATGACGATGCGCCCGCTCTCCTCGTCATAGGTGTTGACGCGCAGCTCGGCCGCCAGCGCCGCGATGCGCGCCGCCCGCTCCGGTTCCTCCAGGGCGTCGATGTCCCCCTCCAAATTCAGCATACCAAGCGCTTCTTGATGGAGAACATCGGCCGTCCAGTCGGGAGCAAGATAACTCCCATGCCCCCAGACCGAGCCCAGCTGCATGCCGCCCAGGCGCCGCCACACGTCGCGCCCGGCGTGAATGTCGTCGCTGGTGAACAGCACCGTCGTCGCCTCGCCGTCGACGACCACGACCTCGTCCGGCAGGGGCGGGGCCATCTGGAAGGCGCGCCCGCCGACCGCCAGCAGGATGGCGAACATCGCCACCAGCAGCACGGCGAACATCGCCCACAGCCGGGGAAGGGTGAAGGTTTCGCGGTAGTTCATGGCCTCCTCCACCGCTGCGCCGGGCACCGTCGGCGCGCCGTGCATGGCAGGGGCAGGCTAGGCCCCGCCCGCTTCCCCTTCAAGGGGAGGGATGTCGCTGCAGCCGTTCGGCGAGCGGGCGGATATAGGCCAGTTCCGTATCCCAGGGGAAGTGGATCCAGGTGTCCTGGCTCACCTCGGTGAGATAGTGGTCCACCAGCGGGCATCCTTCGGGTTTGGCGTAGACGGTGGCGAAGAAGGCCTTGGGCAGCATTTCGCGCACGATGCGGGCGGTGCGTCCCGTGTCCACCAGGTCGTCCACCAGCAGCGCGTCGGCGCCGTCGCCCGCCACCTCCTTCAGCACGGTGACCTCGCCCTGGCGCATATGGTCGTAGGAGGCGGTGCATATCGTATCGATCAGCCGGATGCCGAGTTCGCGGGCGACGATGGTGGCCGGCACCATGCCGCCGCGGGCGATGGCGACGACGCGCTTCCAGGAGCCGCATTCCGCCAGCAGCCAGGCCAGCGCCCTGGTGTCGCGGTGCAGCTCGTCCCACGAGACGTTGAAGGTCTTTTCATGGCGTTCCGTCATCGCTCCTGCCTCCCCGGCCGGGGCCGGGCGCCGCCGCAGAAGCGATTTTCGCGGGGCGCGGCCCAGCTCCACATTCGCCGCTGCGGGCGGCCCTGCCTTCCCCTCGCCTGCCGCCTCGAAGCGAGGTTAGTCGCGCCCGCCGCGACCATCAAGCCGCGCCCGGCGGGCCGGGGCGAAGCGGTGGCGCGTCGACCGGCGCGCGTTGACAAGCGCGGGCGTGCTCACCAAGCTGGCCGAGGGCGGAACGGAAGAGACGGGTCCTGCCGCGGTGGGACGCGGCCCTTTGCATGACCGAGAAGCACGACGAGGAGGCTGCCATGGTGCGGCGACCGGCGGTTATGGCCCTGGCAGCCACCGCCTTTCTGGCGTCCGTGGCCGTGCTCGCCGCCGCCTTCATGTCCGGTCCCGAAGACGCCGTGCCTGCCGGGGATGCCGCGCCGCCGGCCGTGCAGATGCTGGCCGAGGGCGCCGGCGGCGAGGCGCTGGCCGCACCGGCGGTGACGACGGTCGAGGTGGTGGGCGGCGACACGCTGGTAGATCTGCTGCTTGCCACCGGGAGCGATCCGGTGGAGGCGGACCGCGCCGTCGATGCCCTGGCCGGCCTCTGGGATGCGCGTCGCCTGCAGATCGGTCAACATGTCCACATCGCGCTGGCCGAGAGCGGGGAGGGCGCCCGCGCGCTGGCCTGGTTCGCCGTCGCGCTGGATGAGGGCGGCTACATCGTCGTTCGCCGGCACCGGGCGGAGGACTTCCTGGCGGCCAGGAGCGAAGGGCTGCCGGGCGAGGCGCTGCCGCTGGCCGCGCCCGAAGAGCATCGCAGCATCGCCGTCCATGGGCTGGAGGCGCGCCGCGGCGACACCCTGATGCAGCTCGCCCTGCGGGCCGGCGCTTCGCGCAGCGATGCCGACCGCGCCATACGCGCCCTCTCCCGCCTGGTCGATCCCGCCTCGCTGCAGATCGGCCAGCGCCTCGAAGTCGCCCTGGCGGCGGCCGGCGGCGGCCCGCGCCTGGCGGCCCTCAGCCTGGAGGGCGCCGACGGCCGCTTCATCGTCGCCCGAAGGCTGACTGCGGGCGGCTACGATGCCTTCCCCAGCGACCGGCCCTTCGCGGCAACGGAGGCGCCGGAAGGGGAAGAACAGGAGGCGGTGGAACGGGCCGCCGCTTCCGGGTTGCGGGTGGAACGATCTGCGCTGCGCTCCGGCGATACGCTGATGTCGCTGCTGCTGTCGGCCGGTGCCGGGCGCGGCGAGGCCGCCCGCGCCATCGCCGCTCTTCGCCCCCATTACGACCTGCGCCGGCTGCAGATCGGGCAAGAGCTGCGCGTCGTTTTCGCAAGCCGCGCCGGGGGGGAAGCGCTGGCGGTGGTGGCGGTCGCCATCGGCGATGGCCTCTATGTCCAGGCCGATCTGCGGGATGGTGCCTTCGTGGCCGCGCGCACCGAGACACCCGTAGGCACGGTGCCGCTGCCGGGCGCCGCTCCGCCGGAGCTTGCCGCCAGCGATGACGGGGAGGAAGAGGAAGCCGCCGTCGCCGCCCGGCAGCCGCAGGCGGAAGGCGAGGGGGCAGGTGCCGTGGCGCTTTCGCCCCGGGCCGAGCAGGCATGGCTGATCGCTGGGCAGGGCGACACCCTCGCCGGCCTGCTGCGGTTGCTGGGGGGTCGCGAGGACGAGACCGCCCGCATCGTGGCGGCGCTGGCCGGCCATGGCGGCCTGGCCGCCGGGCGGGAGCTGGTGGTCGTGACCGACGAGGACGACCGCGGCCTGCGCATCATCGCCCTTTCCATCGACCGGGAGGGCGGCGGCATGCTGGCGGTGTGGCGTCGGCAGGACGGCAGTTTCGCCGTGCGGGAGGCCGACAGCCACGTCGACCTCGCCGACTTCATGCCCGCGGACGGCGCGGCCGCCCGGGTGCCGGGTGCCTCCCATGCCCGCATCGAAATCCCGGCCGGCGGCACGCTGGCGGAGGGGCTGCTGACGCTGGGCATCGATGCCGTCGAGGTCGATCGGGCCATCGATTCTCTGAACGGCGTCTTCGATCCGCGCCGTATTCGCGCCGGCCAGGTCGTCGAGGTGGCGCACGACGCTGCCGGCCTCGCCGGCTTCGCGCTGACCTTCGCGCCGGGCGAGCGTGTCGAGATCGCTCGCGACGGCGACGGTTTCCGGGCACGCCTGGTGGAATTGCCGCTGCTGCGCCGGTTTGCCGCCGCTTCCGGCAGGATCGAGAGCAGCCTCTACCAGGCGGCGCTCGCCGCCGGTGTCCCGCCGCCCGTGCTGGCCGCCACCATCCGCGCCTACAGCTTCGACGTCGACTTCCAGCGCGAGATCCGGGCGGGCGACGATTTCGCGCTGCTCTACGAGTATTTCGTGGACGAGGCCGGCCACACGGTCCGCCACGGCGCGCCGCTCCACGCCGTGCTGCGGCTTTCCGGCGCGCCGCTCCCGATCTACCGTTTCACGCCGGCCAGCGGCTTCGACGACTACTTCAACGACCGTGGCGAGAGCGTGCGCAAGGAGCTGTTGAGGACGCCGATCGACGGTGCCCGCATCACCTCCGCCTACGGCATGAGGACGCTCTTCGGCTACACGCGCATGCACAGGGGCGTCGATTTCGGTGCTCCCACCGGCACGCCCATCCTGGCGGCGGGCGACGGCGTGGTGGACTATGTCGGGCGCAACGGCGCCTATGGCAACTATGTCCGCCTGCGCCACAATTCCACCTACCAGACAGCCTATGCCCATATGAGCCGTTTCGCCTCCGGCCTCGCCAGGGGCAAGCGCGTGCGCCAGGGCGAGACGATCGGCTATGTCGGCAACAGCGGGCGTTCCACCGGGCCGCATCTGCATTACGAGGTGATGGTCGATGGCGAGCTCATCGACCCGATGAGCCTTCGCCTGCCGGCGGGAGAGATTCTGACCGGCGGCGAGCTGGCCCGCTTCCAGGGCGAGCGCGAGCGGCTGGACGGGCTGCTGGCGAGTCTGCTGGAAGAGCAGCTGGCAGCCGCTGACCCCGGCTAGGCCTCCGCCTTTTTCTGCCAGCCCCCCTGGCGCGTCTGCTGCCAGTAGGAGAGGCGGTGGCCAGCCTCCTTGCAGGCCCGCCAGCGCTCGCGCGCGGCGGCGACGGCGGTTTCGTCGCGGCCGTCGAAGAGGTCGATCGCCCGTTCGAAGGAGGCCAGCCGCCCGCTCGTCTGCCCGTCGACCAGCACCAGCAGGCTGGCGTCGTTGAGGTTGGCATCGTCCTCGGCCAGCCAGACCGGCTGGCGCTGCGAGTCCAGGCCGGCGGCGCCATGGGGGAGGAAGCTCGCCGGATCGTAGGTCCACAGCAGCTCGTCGAGCTGGACCACCCGCTCCCTGGATGCGGCGACCACCAGCGCCTTCATGCCGCGTTCCAGCGCCTTCTCCAGCAGCTTCGGCAAGGCGCGCTCCAAAGGCGTCGCCTGCAGATGGTAGAAGCCGACCTCGGTCACTGGCGCCTCACGCCTCCCAGTGGCCGGCGACGAAGCCGTCCAGGAGGCGGACACCGAAGCCGGTGGCGCCCTTGGGCGTCGCGCCCTCGGCGTTCTTGGCCCAGGCGGTGCCGGCGATGTCGAGGTGAGCCCAGGGCGTGCCTTCGACGAAACGCTGCAACAGCACTGCGCCGGCGGCCGAACCGGCCTCCCGCGCCTTGCCGACGTTCTTCATGTCGGCGATCTCGGACTCGATCTCCTTGTCGTAGCGCTCGCCCAGCGGCATGCGCCAGAGCGGCTCGCCCGCCGCCTCGCCGGCCTCGAACAGGGCGTCGGCCAGGGCGTCGTCGTTGCTGAACAGGCCCGCCCGGTGGCTGCCCAGGGCGACGATGATGGCGCCGGTCAGCGTCGCCAGGTCGACCACCTGGCGGGGCCGGAAGGTCCGCACCGCATAGGTGAGGGCGTCGGCCAGCACCAGGCGGCCTTCGGCATCGGTGTTGATGACCTCGATCGTCTGGCCCGACATGGTGGCGACCACGTCGCCCGGGCGTTGCGCCTCGTGGGAGGGCATGTTCTCGACGCAGCCGATCACGCCTGCCACATTGGCGCGGGCGCCCCGCGCCGCCAGCGCGTGCATGAGGCCGACCACGCAGCCGGCGCCCGCCATGTCGAACTTCATCTCCTCCATGCCGGCGCCGGGCTTGAGCGAGATGCCACCGGTGTCGAAGCACACGCCCTTGCCGACCACCGCCAGCCAGGGGCCGTCGCCGCCGCCCGGCCAGCGCATCGTCACCAGCTGGCTTTCCCGCGCGCTGCCCTGGCCGACCCCCAGCAGGGCGCCCATGCCGAGCTCGGCCATCGCCGCCTCGCCCAGCACCTCCACCTCGACTCCCAGCTGGGCGAGGGCGCCGGCACGGCGCGCGAGTTCGGCCGGGTAGAGCGTGTTGGCGGGTTCGCTCACCAGGTCGCGGGCGAGGAAGACGCCGTCGGCCAGATGCCGAAGGCGGGCGAGCTTCTCCTCGGCGGCGGCGGTCTCGGCGGCGACGACGGTCACCTTCTCCAGCCAGGGTTCGTCGTCGTCCTTGATGCGGGTGCGATAGCGGTCGAAGCGGTAGCTGCGCAGTCGCATGCCGTGGACGAAGTCGGCCACGTCGGAGGGCACGGCCGCTGGGATGGCCACGTGGCGGGCGCCGATGCGGTCGAGATGGGCGAAGCTGTCGCCGCCCAGCTGCTGGCGGTCGAGCGGCTTGAACGCCGCGTAATCGCCGGTGCCGACGGCGACGATGCGCTCGGCCGCCAGGCCCGCAGGCGCCGGGATGTCCAGCATCTGGCCGCGCTTGCCCCGGTAGCGGCCGGTGGCGATGGCGCGCGAGACGACCCCGCCCGCCGCCTCGTCCACGGGGCGGGCGGAAGGGAAGAGCTTGCGCTCCTCCTCGACGGCGACCAGCACGGTGTCGGCGTCGTCGGGGATGGTGGCGGCGAAGGCGATCTGCATCCTCATCTCCCTAGCTGTGGGCCGGCCGTCGCGCGAGCCGGCGGCGCCAGCCTATCGCAGAGTGGCGGCCAAGGGCAGGGCACCGGCCGGGTGCGCCGGCGCCTGACTCGCGGCGCTCTTTGGCCTATGGTCCTTCGCCTTGCGGCGGTTCGGCGGGGACGCTCTCGGTGCGCGAGCACACGGCCTATATCCTGAAGCATCTGCTGGCCGCGGCCGCCGCCGTCGCCGTCGCGCTGGCCGGTGCGGTGTGGCTCAGCCAGTCGCTGCGATTCCTCGATTTCATCATCGACAAGGGGCTTTCCCTGTTCGCCTTCCTGCGACTCACCCTGCTGCTGCTGCCGCAGGTTCTGACCGTGGTGCTGCCGTTCGCCACCCTGTGCGCCACGATCTACACCTATGGCCGGCTGACCAGCGATCGCGAGCTGATCGTCCTGCGCGCCGCCGGGGTGAGCCCCTGGGGCCTGGCGAAGCCGGCCCTGGCGCTGGGCGCGCTGGCCACCGCCGCCGGCCTGGTGCTGTCGCTGTGGCTGATGCCGGCCGGCTTCCGCAACTTCAAGGACGAACAGGCCTTTCTGCGCGCCGATTTCTCCCATGTCCTCATGCGGGAGGGCATGTTCAACGAGGTGATGGAGGGCCTCACCGTCTATGTGCGGGCGCGCGGCGAGGACGGGCGGCTGCTCGGCATCCTCGCCCACGACAGCCGCGATCCCGCCGCCACCGTCACCATGATGGCGGAATGGGGGGCGCTGATGGGCGGCCCGCGCGGTCCGACCTTCCTGCTGGGGCGCGGCAACCGCCAGGAGGTGGGCCGCGACGGGCGGGCGCTGCGCATGCTCTATTTCGACAGCTACGCGCTGGAACTGGAGGCCCTGGGCCAGGGACCGGGCAGCCGCGAGCGGGAGGCCAAGGAACGCTATCTGCACGAGCTGGTGGGCGAACCGGCGACGGCCTATGAGCGCCAGCGCCGCGACGAGCTCCTGGCCGAGGCCCATCGCCGCCTCGCCGCGCCCTTCAACGCCCTGGCACTGGCCGCCATCGGCCTTGCCGCCATGCTCGCCGGCGAGTTCGACCGCCGCCGCCAGTGGCCCCGCATCGCCTGGGGGGCGGGCTGCGGCCTGGTCTATCTGGCCGCAGCCTTCACCCTGGCCGGCATGGCGACCAGGACGCCGGCGCTGGCGGCGGCCCTCTATCTCCTCCCCGTCGTCTGCACCGCGCTGGCGCTGCTGGCGATGTCGCGCCAGAGCTTCGCGCGCCGCCCGCGCGCCGCCCCCACCGCCTGACGTGCCCGTCTCCTTCGTCCTCTCGCGTTACATCGCGTGGCGCTGCTTCGCCTCGGTGGCGCTGGCTTTCGGCAGCATCGCCTGCGTCGTCCTGCTGATCGATATCGTCAACCTGGGCCAGGAGGTTCTGCCCCGCGCGCAGGCCAGCTTCGGCCTGGTGCTGGAAATGGCGCTGCTGCGCATGCCCTTCCTGGCCCAGAAGACGCTGCCTTTCGCCATGCTTTCCGGCACCATGCTGGCCTATGTCTGGCTGACGCGAACTCATGAGCTGGTAGTCTCGCGCGCGGCCGGCGTCTCCGTCTGGCAGTTCCTGCTGCCGTCGCTGGCGGTCGCTCTGCTGATCGGTTCCGTCGCCGTCACCGCCTTCAATCCGCTCGCCTCCGCCATGGTGACCCGCTTCGAGCGGCTCGAAGCGGCGCTCGAGCACGGCCAGGGCAGCCTGCTGGAGGTGCGGCCCGGCGGCCTGTGGCTGCGCGAGGGCGCCGCCGGGCGCCAGCTGGTGATCCATGCCCGCGAGGTTGCCGAGCACGGCACCGATCTGGGCGAGGTCGTCATCTTCGTCTTCGAGGACGAAGACCGCTTCGTCGAGCGCATCGACGCCGCCGGCGCCCGCCTCGGCGATGGCCACTGGCAGCTGCGGGACGTGCTGGTGACGCGGCCCGACGCCACCGCCCGCACCCATGCGACGCTGCAGCTGCCCACCGCGCTCACCGCCCAGCGCATCCAGAACAGCATCGCTCCGCCGGAGACGATGTCGTTCTGGGCTCTGCCGGCCTTCATCCGCATCATGGAGGAAGCCGGCTTTTCGCCGCGCCACCACCGCATCCACTGGCATGCCGTGCTGTCGCTGCCGCTGCTGCTGGCGGCCATGGTGCTGGTGGCGGCCGCCTTCTCCCTGCGCCTGACCAGGCGCGGCCATGTCGGGCTGTTCGTGCTGGCCGGGGTGGGCTGCGGCTTCCTGCTCCATTTCCTCTCCGATGTCGCGCTGGCGCTGGGCATGTCGGGGGCGTTGCCGCCGGTGCTGGCCGCCTGGGCGCCCGCCGCCATCTTCGCCATGGCCGGCAGCGCCCTGCTGTTCCACCTCGAGGACGGCTGATGGCCCGGCGCCGGGCGCTGCTGGCGCTGCTCGCCTGCCTCCCCCTGGCCTGGCCCGCCCTGGCCCAGCAGGGAGAGGGCGGCCTGCCGGCGGCGCTGCGGGCCGACAGCGTGCAATACGACCAGGGCGCGGGCACGGTCGCCGCCAGGGGCGCCGTGGAGTTCGCCTGGCGCGGGCGGGTGCTGCGGGCCGACGAGCTGCTGTGGGACCGGGCGGGCGACGCCGTGACGGCGTCGGGCCATGTGGTGCTGGTGGAGCCTTCGGGCGAGGTTCTGTTCACCGAGCGCGTCCGGCTTAGCGGCGATCTGCGCGACGGCGTCATCGCGGCCTTCCACGTGCTGCTGACCGACGGCGCCCGCCTGGCGGCGGCGGGCGGCAGGCGGCACGACGGGCGCTTCATGGAGATGGAACGGGCGGTCTACAGCCCGTGCCGGCTGTGCCCCGGCAGCCCGCCGCTGTGGCAGATCAGGGCGCGCAGCGTCGTCCACGACCGGGAGGAGAAGGATCTCGTCTATCGCGACGCCGTGATGGAGTTCTTCGGGATGCCGGTGGCCTGGACGCCCTGGCTCAGCCATCCCGACCCTTCGGTCGAAAGGCGCAGCGGCTTCCTGACGCCGCGCTACGGCTCCAGCACCGTGCTGGGCCAGACCCTCCGCATCCCCTATTACTTCGACCTGGCGCCCCATCGCGACGCCACCTTCGCCCCCATCCTTACCGAGGACAGGGGCAGCGTGCTCACCGGCCAATATCGCGAGCTCGGCCACAGCGGCGGCTGGCAGCTCGCCGGCTCCGCCACCCTCGCCGAGGGCGCCGCGCGGGACGATCGCGGCGCCGCCGGGCGGCAGCTGCGCTGGCATGTCAAGGGCGATGGCCTCTGGCACTGGGACCGGGAGGTTCAGTACGGCCTCGACCTCTATCGCGCCTCCGACGACACCTATCTCGACCGCTACGGCTTCGACGGCACCGACACGCTGACCTCGCGCCTCTATGCCGAGGGCTTCCGCGCCCGCCATCTGGCCGCCGCCGACGCCTATGTCTTCCAGGGGCTGAGGGCGGCCGACGACAGCGGCCAGATTCCGGTCGTCGCGCCGCTGGTCGACCTGCGCCTGGCCACCGATCCCGACCCGACGGGCGCCTTTTTCACCCTCGACGGCAACGCCCTGGCGCTCACCCGCCGCGACGGGCCCAGCAGCCGCCGGCTCTCGCTCGAAGGCGCCTGGAAGCGGCTGGGCCTGCTGGGCGGCGGCCATCTGGTCGCCTGGCGCCTGGCCCTGCGCGGCGACGTCTATCACGTCGACGGCGCCGTCGATCCCCGGGGGCGGGCGCAGCGGCCCTATGCCGTCACCCGCGTCCGGCCGCAGGCCTCGCTGCAATGGCGCTTTCCGCTGCTGCGCGAGCATGGCGGCCTGCAGCAGACCGTCGAGCCGATCGCCATGGCGGTCTGGAGCCCCCATGGCGGCAACGCGCGACGCATCCCCAACGAGGACAGCCACAATTTCGAGATCGACGAGACCGGCCTATTCGCCGAGAACCGGTTTCCCGGCCTGGACCGGGTGGAAGGCGGCTTCAGGCTCGGCTATGGCCTCAGGCTGGGCCTTTCCGGGACCGCCGGAAATGGCGATCTGGGCGATCTGATCGTCGGCCAGGCCTGGCGGTGGCGCGCCGACAGCACCTTCGGCCCCGCCAGCGGCTTCACCGGCCGCTTCTCGGACTATGTCGGCCGCCTGTGGCTCGATCCCTCGCCCCATCTCGACCTGCTCTACCGTTTCCGCCTGTCGCGCGACGATTTCGGCTTTCGCCGTTCCGAGCTGGGCATGGTCCTGGGGCCGGCCGGGGCGCGGCTGGGCCTGGACTATGTCCGCCTTCAGGATGTGGGCGGCGATGTGGTCGATACCGACGACGCCCGCGAGCAGGTCGCCCTCCGCGCCCGCCTCGACCTGGGCCGCGCCTGGGCGCTCTCCGCCCGCTGGCGCGAGGATCTGGGGGGCGGCGGCACCATCTCCTATGGCGGCGCGCTGGCCTGGCAGAACGAATGTTTCGCCGTGGCGCTGAACGGCGAGCGGCGCTTCACCCGCAGCCTCGACCGCAAGCCGGAGACCGTCCTCTTCCTCACCCTGCACTTCAAGACGCTGGGCGAGCCGCTGTCGTTCTCGCCCGCCAGCGGTTGAGCGGGGGCGGTGCCTCGGTTTGAAGATGGACGGGCGCCGTTTGCCACCACCCTCCAGGCACCGCCGCCCCCTGGGAGCGCCGGCGTCCCGCCGGCAAACGGGCCGAAGGCCCGCCGACGCACTGCTTGCCGCCGCCAGGCACCGACCCCCGCGTGCGCTTCAACTACTCGCGGACAGGACGCCGACCCGCAGCACGGCGGCATGCGGCCTCGAGATCGCAAACCGGGACACTACCGGGCGGCGCCTTGATTTCGCCGGCGCCGTCTCGCATGGTCCGCGCCGGACGGAACTTCGCCATGGCTCGACCTTCCCGCCTTCGCGTCCTTTTCTGCCTGGCCCTCGCCGCCTGCTGGCTGGCGTCGGCCGCCGCTCCCCGCGCCCAAGAGGCGATGGGCATCGCCGCGGTGGTGAACGACGACGCGGTCTCGATGCTCGACGTGGTCGAACGGCTGGACCTGGTGCTGGCCACCTCCGGCATCGACGACGGCGACGAGACCCGCCGCCGCTGGCTGCCCCAGGTGCTGGAGGCGCTGATCGAGGAAAGACTGGTGCTGCAGGAGGGGGCGCGGGCCGGGCTGGCCGGCATCGCCATCGACCGCGAGCGGGAATATCGCCGTATCGAGGACAATCTCGGGCTGGCCGCCGGGCGGCTGCGGGACTTCATGGCCTTCCACGGCCTCAGCCTGGAATCCCTGGACCGGCAGATCGAGGCCCGGGTCGTGCTGGAGGCGCTGGCCCTGCGCCGCCTGCGCGCCGGCGAGGTGAGCGAGGAGGACATCGACGACGCCCTCGCCAGGCTGCGGGCCGCCGCCGGCGAGCCGGCCTTTCTGCTGGCGGAGCTGTTCCTGGCCGTGGACGCGCCGGAGGACGAACCCGAGGTCGCCGCCACCGTGGCGCGCCTGCGCGCCGCCATCCTCGAAGGCGCCAGCTTTGCGGCGCTGGCGCGGCAGTTCTCCCAGCGCGCCAGCGCCGCCGACGGCGGCGATCTGGGCTGGATCGCGGAAAGCCGGCTCGCCGGCCGCTGGCGGGCGGCGGTGCCCGCCCTGGCGCCGGGCGAGGTCTCGCAGCCGCTGCGCGTCGCCGGCGGTTTCGTCCTGCTGCTGATGCGCGACCGGCGCGCCGGCACCGCCGCCGATGACGAGCGCGTCGTCCTGCGGCGGCTGTTCTTCCCGGTCGCCGGCGAGGGGGAGCGCCAGGCCGTGTTCGATCTCGCGCGGCGCCGGGCGGAGGCGCTGACGGGCTGCGGGAGCCTCGATGCCGTGGCGGCCGGCGACGAGCGGCTGGAGGCCACCCCGCCGCTGGAAGCCCGCCTGGGCGACCTGCGGCCGGCCCTGCGCGAGGCGGTGGCGGCCCTGGAGGCCGGCCGGGCGAGCGCGCCCTTGGCCGGCGAGGAGGGCTGGCAGGTGGCCGTCGTCTGCGAGCGGCTGGGCGCGGCCGGGCTGCCCTCGCGCGACGAGATGCGGCGCCTTCTGGAGGTCGAGCGCTTCGATCTGGCGGCCCGCGGCTATCTGCGCGACCTGCGGCAGCGGGCCTTCGTGGAGATCCGCCTGTGAGGGCCGCCGCCGCCCCATCGCGATGATCGAGCTCGGCGGGCTGCCCAGCCTGCGCGAGACCGCCGGCGGCCTGCGGGCGCGCCGGGCGCTGGGCCAGAGCTTCCTCTTCGACGAGAACCTGCTGGCGAAGATCGCCCGCGCCTGCGGCGACCCGGCGGGCAGCACGGTGGTGGAAATCGGCCCCGGGCCGGGCGGCCTCACCCGCGCCCTGCTGCGGGCCGGCGCGCCGCGCCTGCTGGCCGTGGAGAAGGACCGGCGCTGCGTCGCCGCCCTGGAGGGCCTGGTGGCGGCGGCCGGCGGGCGGCTGCGGGTGGTCGAGGCCGACGCCCTGTCGCTCGATCTGGGCGCCCTGGTGGGGCCGGATGGCGGGCGCCCGGTGGTCGTCGGCAATCTGCCGTTCAACGCCGCCACCGCCATCCTGATGCGCTTCGTCGAGGCCGACCGGGCCATCGCGCGCATGGTGTTCATGTTCCAGCGGGAGGTGGCCAGGCGCATCGCCGCCCGCCCCCGCTGCCGCGGCTACGGCCGGCTTTCGGTCATGGTGCAGTGGTCCTGTGAGGTCGAGCCGTGCTGCGACGTCCCGGCCGCGGCCTTCGTGCCGGTGCCCAAGGTCGATGCCACGCTGCTGCGCATCACGCCCCGCCCGCGCCCGGCCTGGCCGGCGCCCCGCGCCTCGCTGCGGGCGGTCGCGACCGCCGCCTTCGGCCAGCGGCGCAAGACCCTCGCCAACGCCCTGAAGCCGCTTTTCGCCCGCCCGGCCGCCGCGCTGGCCGCCGCCGGCATCGCGCCCGCCGCCCGTGCCGAGGAGGTCGATCTCGCCGGCTTCAGCGCCCTGGCGCGCCAGCATGCGGGCTGGGAAGGCTGAGCCGGCGATGGCGCCGTTCGAGATCGTGGAAGAGCGCCCCGGCGACGGCGAGGCGGTGGTGGCGCTGGCGCGCCTGGCGCTGGGCAACCGCCTCGACCACAGCCCGGCGGCCGCCATGCGGGCGGGCACGCGCCCGCTGCCGGGCCTCTCGCTGGTGGCGCTGGAGGGCGGCGCGCCGATGGCCACCGTCCGCTGCTGGCCGGTGCTGATCGGCGCCGGCGCCAGAGCGGTGCAGCTGGGGCCGGTGGCGGTGCATCCCGACCGGCGCGGGCGCGGCCTGGCCGGCGCCCTGATCCGTTGCAGCCTGGCCCGCGCGCAGGCCGCCGGCCACCGCGTCGCGGTGCTGATCGGCGCCCCGGCACTCTATGCCCGCTACGGCTTCGAGGCGGCGCGCCGGCGCGGCATCCTGTTGCCGCAGGAGGAGGATCGCGACCGGCTGCAGGTGCTGGCGCTGGTCCCCGGCGCCCTGGACGGGCTGGCCGGCACGGTGCGACCCGACACCGCCGCCGCCTAGGGCCGGCGAGCGTCGAGGGCGCAGCGCAGGTCGGCGACGAAGCCCGCCATGCCGGCCAGGCGGCGGCGCCGCAGCCGTTCGGCCCGCAGCACCGCCAGCACCTGGGCGACGCTGGCTTCGATCTCGTGGTTGACGACGATGTAGTCGTAGGCCCGCCAATGGGCCATCTCGCCGCTCGCCCCGGCCATGCGGCGGCGAACCACCGCGCGCGAATCGGAGGCCCGGCGGTCGAGGCGCCGCGCCAGCTCGCCGGCCGAGGGCGGCAGCACGAAGACCGAGACCAGATCGCGGGTGCAGGCCCGGCGCAGCTGCCGCGCGCCCTGCCAGTCGATGTCGAACAGCACGTCGCGCCCGGCCTCCAGCGCCGCCGCCACCGGCGCGCGCGGCGTGCCGTAGCCGTGGCCGAAGACGGTGGCGTGCTCGATCAGCTCGCCGGCGGCGATCATGGCGGCGAAGCGGGCCTCGTCGATGAAGCGATAGTCGCGCCCTTCGACCTCGCCCGGCCGCTTCGGCCGCGTGGTGACGGAGACCGAGAGCTCCAGGCCGCTGGCCGCCTCCAGCAGGCGCCGGGCGATGGTCGTCTTGCCCGCCCCCGACGGCGACGACAGCACCAGCATCAGGCCTCGCCGCTCCACCCGCCCCCGCTCTGGCTTGCCGGCGGCGGTCATCCTAGTCGGCGCCGCGGCGCGCCTTGTAGAGGGCGACGTTGCGGTTGTGCCCGGCCAGGGTGCGGGCGAACAGATGGCCGCCCCGGCCGTCGCTCACGAAGTAGAGATCGTCGGTCGCCAGCGGCTTCAGCACCGCGGCGATGGCGGCCCGGCCCGGATTGGCGATGGGCCCCGGCGGCAGGCCGGCCCGGGCATAGGTGTTGTAGGGGTCGTCCAGGGCCAGGTCGGAGCGCAGCAGCTCCCGCCCCAGCGGCGCCCGCCCGCGGGTCAGCGCGTAGATCACCGTCGGGTCCGATTGCAGCCTCATGCCGCGCCGGAGCCGGTTGACGAAGACGCCGGCGATGTGCGCCCGCTCGCCGGCCAGGCCGGTCTCCTTCTCCACGATGGAGGCCAGGATCAGCGCTTCGCGCGGCGAGGCGAAGGGCAGGTCCGGCGCCCGGGAAGCCCACAGCCGGGCCAGGGTTTCGTCCATGGCCTCCCGCATCCGCTCGATCACCTCGCCGCGCTGCTGGCCGCGCCGGACGTGGTAGGTCTCCGGCAGCAGCGAGCCTTCGGCGGGCACGGCGGCGACGGAGCCCTGCAGGCGCGCGTCGCCGGCCAGCAGCGCCACCACCCGGTGGCTGCTGAGGCCCTCCGACACCGTCAGCTTGTGGACCGCCGTTCGCCCCGCCACCATGCGGTCGAGCACCCGGTCCAGCGGCATGGCGGCGGCGAAGACGTATTCGCCCGCCTTGAGCAGATGCCCCTGGCGCCGCCAGCGGGCGCGCCAGACCAGGAGGCTGGCGTCCGTCACCACGCCGTGGCGCTCCAGCTCGTGGGCGATGGCGGCGAGGCTCATGCCTTCGGGGATGGCGACGGTCGCCGGCGCCGCCAGCGGCCCCGGCTCGCCCGCCCGGTGCTCGAACCACAGGATGGCGAGCACGCCCATCGCCAGCGCGATGGCGGCCAGGGTCAGGAAGCGTCCGGCGTTGCGCCCCACGGAGGGTCAGTTCGCCTTGGCCACGATCAGCGAGGTGTTGGTGCCGCCGAAGCCGAAGGAGTTGGAGAGCGCCGCCCGCACCCGCCGCTCCCGGGCCCGGTGCGGCACCAGGTCGATGCCGTCGCAGCCCTCCGACGGCCGGTCGAGATTGAGCGTCGGCGGCACCACGTCGTCGTGGACGGCCATGATGGCGTAGATCGCCTCGACGCTGCCGGCCGCGCCCAGCAGGTGGCCGATGGAGGATTTGGTGGACGACATGCTGATGCGCCGGGCGGCGTCGCCGAACAGCCGCCGGACGGCGGAGAATTCGATCTCGTCGCCCAGCGGCGTCGAGGTGCCGTGGGCGTTGACGTAGTCGATGTCGTCGGCCGCCAGGCCGGCATTGGCCAGGGCCGCCCGCATGGAGCGGAAGCCGCCGTCGCCGTCGGCGGCAGGCGCGGTGATGTGGTGGGCGTCGCCCGAAAGGCCGTAGCCCCTGATCTCGGCATAGACGCGGGCGCCGCGCCGCAGCGCGTGCCGGCGCTCCTCCAGGACCAGGACGCCGGCGCCCTCGCCCATCACGAAGCCGTCGCGGCCCTGGTCCCAGGGGCGCGAGGCGCATTGCGGACGGTCGTTGTAGCCGGTGGAAAGCGCCCGCGAGGCGGCGAAGCCGGCCATGCCCAGGGGGCAGACGGCCGCCTCGGCGCCGCCGGCCACCATGACGTCGGCGTCGCCGAACTGGATCAGCCGCGAGGCGTCGCCGATGGCATGCGCCCCGGTGGCGCAGGCGGTCACGACCGCGTGGTTGGGGCCCTTGAAGCCGTAGCGGATCGAGACATGGCCCGAAGCCAGGTTGATCAGCGCCGAGGGGATGAAGAACGGGCTGACCCGCCGGGGGCCGCGATCGCGCAGCAGGATGGCCGCTTCCTCGATGGTTTTCAGGCCGCCGATGCCGGAGCCGATCATCACCCCGGTGCGCTCCCGCGAGGCCTCCTCTTCGGGCTGCCAGCCCGCGTCCTCGACCGCCTGCTGGGCGGCGGCGATGGCATAGACGATGAAGTCGTCCATCTTGCGCCGCTCCTTGGCCGCCATGTAGCGGTCGGGGCGAAAGCCGCCTTCCTCTTCGCCGGTGGGCGGCTGGCCGGCGATCTTGGCGGCGAGGTCGTCGACCGGGAAGCTTTCGATGCGCCGCAGGCCCGATTCGCCGGCCACGATCTTCGACCAGTTGCAGGCCACGCCGTCGCCCAGCGGCGTCACCATGCCCATGCCGGTGACCACCACCCGGCGCTGGTCGGATGCGGTCATCCCCGTGCCGCTGCGCAGCCGGCCCTAGCCCGCGTTCCGGTCGATGTAGTCGATGGCGTCCTTGACGGTGACGATCTTCTCCGCCGCATCGTCGGGGATCTCGACGCCGAACTCCTCCTCGAACGCCATCACCAGTTCGACGGTATCCAGGCTGTCGGCGCCCAGATCGTCGATGAAACTGGCGCCTTCCGTCACCTTGCCCTCGTCGACGCCCAGATGATCGATCACGATCTTCCTGACGCGCTCCGCTACGTCGCTCATGCCACCTCCGGATTCTCTGGCCTGGAGCCCCCTCCCGGCCGCCCCCTGCGAGCGCGCCCATGTAGCACGGTTTGCACGCCGCGCAACATACCCCGTCACACCATCGCCAGGCCGCCATTGACGTGGACGGTCTGGCCGGTGACATAGGAGGCCTCGTCGCTGGCGAGCCAGACCGCCGCCGCCGCCACGTCCTCGCCGGTGCCGAGCCGCCCGACCGGGATGCGCGCCATGAGGCTCTCGCGGGCCGTCTCCGCGAGGCCGGCGGTCATGGCGGTGGCGATGAAGCCCGGCGCCACGCAGTTCACGGTGATGCCCCGCTGGGCGACCTCCTGGGCCAGCGCCTTCGACATGCCGATGGTGCCGGCCTTGGCGGCCGCATAGTTGGTCTGGCCCGGATTGCCGGTCTGGGCGACCACCGAGACGATGGAGACGATCCTGCCGTGGCGGCGCTTCAGCATGCCGCGCAGCAGGGCGCGCGCGAGGCGGAAGCCGGCGCTGAGGTCGAGGTCGATGACCCGCTGCCAGTCGTCGTCCTTCATGCGCAGGGCCAGCGCGTCGGCGGTGATGCCGGCGTTGCTGATCAGGATATCGACCCCGCCCATGGCCTTTTCCGCCGCCGCCGCCAGCCCGGCGGCGGCCTCGGGCCGGGCCAGATCGGCGGTGAACGGGTGGCAGCGGCCCGCCAGCTCGTCCGCCAGGCCGGCGAGCGCTTCGGACCGGCGCCCGGCCAGCGCCAGCTCCGCGCCCCGGGCGTGCAGCGCGCGGCAGACGGCGCCGCCGATGCCGCCCGAGGCGCCGGTCACCAGGGCTCTGCGCCCCGTCAGATCGAACATCGCGGCTGCCTCCTCATCCCTTGCCCATCGCTCACAGGCCGCCCAGAAAGGCCTCGACGTCCTGCGGTTCCTCGAGCGAGCGCGCCTCGAGGTCGCGGTTGCAGCGCCGCGCCAGGCCCGCCAGCACCTTGCCGGTGCCGAGCTCGACGACGCTGCCGATGCCGGCCTCGCCCAGGCCCGCCATGCTTTCGCGCCAGCGCACGCGGGCGGTGACCTGCTCCACCAGCAGACGGCGCAGCGCCTCCGGGGCGCTTTCGGCGGCGGCCGTCACATTGGCGATCACCGGCACGGCGACGGGCGCCAGTTCGGTGGCGGCCAGCGCCTCGGCCATGCGCTCGGCCGCCGGCCGCATCAGCGGGCAGTGGAAGGGCGCGCTCACCTGCAGGGTCATGGCGCGCCTGGCGCCGGCGGCCCGGGCGGCGGTGACCGCCTGCTCCACGGCGCCGCTCTCCCCGCTCACCACCGCCTGGCCGGGCGCGTTGTCGTTGGCGACGGCGCAGACACCGTCCCGCGACGCCTGGGCGGCGATCTCCTCCACGCGCCGGATCTCCAGCCCCAGAATGGCCGCCATGGCGCCTTCGCCCACCGGCACGGCCGCCTGCATGGCGTCGCCGCGCAGCCGCAGCAGGCGGGCGGCGCCGGCGAGCGGCAGGGCGGCGGCCGCCACCAGCGCCGAATATTCGCCCAGGGAATGGCCGGCGACCCTGGCGCACAGGTCGGGAAGCGCCCGGCCGCCTTCGACCTGGAGCACCCGCAGCACGGCGATGGACGAAGCCATCAGCGCCGGCTGGGCGTTGCGGGTGAGCGTAAGCTGCTCCTCGGGGCCCTCCCGCATGAGCCGCGACAGGTGCTCGCCCAGGGCCTCGTCCACCTCCTGAAACACCTCGCGGGCGGCGGGAAAGGCGGCGGCCAGGGCGGCGCCCATGCCGGGCTTCTGGCTGCCCTGGCCCGGAAAGACGAACACCCTGGACATGGCGGCACTCCCGCAAGGCCGGCAGAAAGAGAACGCGGCCGGCGCCCATGTCAAGCGCCCCGCCGCATCCCGCAGGGCGGTGGCGCTGGCGCGGGGCGCCGGATCGTCGTATCCCTTCCCGTCGCCCGGGGAGGCAAGGCATGGCTGCGGCGCTCGACGGCATCGTCGTCCTCGATCTCTCGCGCATCCTCGCCGGGCCGTGGTGCGGCCAGATCCTCGCCGATCTGGGCGCCACGGTGGTCAAGGTGGAACGGCCGGGCAGGGGCGACGACACCCGCGCCTGGGGGCCGCCCTTCCTGAAGGACGAAGCGGGGGCCGACACCGCCGAGGCCGCCTATTACCTGGCCGCCAACCGGGGCAAGCGCTCGCTCACCCTCGACCTGGCGACGCCCGAGGGGGCGGCCATCGCCCGCGAGCTGGCGGCGCGGGCCGACGTGCTGATCGAGAACTACCGGGCCGGTTCCTTGGCCAAATACGGCCTCGATTACGCCAGCCTGAAGGAGATCAACCGGGGGCTGATCTATTGCTCCATCACCGGCTTCGGGCACAGCGGCCCCTATGCGCCGCGCGCCGGCTACGACTTCGTCATCCAGGGCTTCTGCGGCTTCATGTCGGTCACCGGCGAGGCCGACGGCCTGCCCGGCGGCGGGCCGCAGAAGGCGGGGGTGGCGATCGCCGATCTCGCCACCGGCCTCTACAGCGCCATCGCCATCCTGGCCGCGCTGCACCACCGCCACGCCAGCGGCGCGGGCCAGGCCATCGACATGGCGCTTTCCGACAGCGCCATCGCCCTGATGGCCAACATGAACATGAACTTCCTCACCAGCGGCGAGCTGCCCCGGCGGCTGGGCAACGCCCATCCCAACCTGCTGCCCTATCAGGTGTTCGACACCGAGGACGACCCCATCATCGTCGCCATCGGCAACGACGACCAGTTCCGCCGCTGGTGCCGGCTGGCCGGCGAGCCGGCGCTGGCCGACGACCCCCGCTTCGCCACCAACCCGGCGCGCATCCGCAACCGGCCCGCCCTGATCGAGCGGGTGGTGGCGCTGATGAAGCGCCGCCCGCGCGCCTGGTGGGTGGAGCATCTGGAGCGGCAGGGCATCCCCTGCGGCGTCGTCAACGACTTCGGCCAGATGTTCGACGATCCCCATGTGAAGGCCCGCGCCATGCGCTTCGACATGGCGCATCCGGCCGCCGGCAGCGTGCCCATGGTGAGGAGCCCGCTGAACCTGAAGGCCTCGCCCCCGGTCTATCGCCGCCCGCCGCCGCTGCTGGGCGAGCATACGGAGGAGATCCTGCGCGACATGCTGGGCAGGAGCGCGGACGAAATCGCCGCCCTGCGCAAGGCCGGCGTGGTGTAGCGCCGGGGAGGGCGCCACGCCGCCTTGCGTCAGGCGCCCGCCGCCTCCCGGAAGGCGCGCTCGAGGAAGGAAGCGGCCGCCGCCAGCGCGTCGGGGCCGATGCCGTGGCCGCCGCCGGGCGTGACATGCCACTGGGTCGGCACTTCGTGGCGGGCCAGCGCCGCCACCGCATCGTGGAGCGCCTGGCAGGGCACCACCGGATCGGCCTCGCCGTGGCAGAGCAGCAGCGGCGGGCGGGCGGCGATCTCGTCGGCCAGGCTGTCCTCGTCGAGCAACATGCCGGAACAGCCCACCACGGCGGCCGGCGGCTGCGGGCGGCGCAGCCCGACATGGAGCGCCATCATCGCCCCCTGGCTGAAGCCCAGCAGGGCGAGGCGTTCCGGGCCCAGCCGCAGCCTTTCGAGCTCGGCGTCGAGGAAGGCGGAGATCATGCCTGCCGCCCGCTCGTAGCCGCGCTTCAGCGCCTCGGGGCGGCGGTCGGCGAAGCTGTACCACTGGCGGCCCATGGGATTCTGGTCGCAGGGGTCGGGCGCGTGGGGGCTGACGAAGCGGGCGGCGGGCAGCGCGCCGGCCAGCGCCGGGGCGAGGCCGATGAGGTCGTCGCCGTCGGCCCCCCAGCCGTGCAGCAGCACCACGAGCTGGCGTGCCTTGCCCTCGCGCGGAGGGTGGGACGGGCCTTGCAGCATGATCTTCCCCTTCCGATCGCCCCGGCCCGTGAGGCGGAGGCTCCGCCGCTCTCCGCGGCGCGCCCAGTCTCGCACAGGCCGGAAACGAGGAAAGCCCCTTGCCCGGACGGGCGGGGAGGCCGAAGCTCGCCCTGCCATGGCGCCCTGTCCAGCCGCCGCGCTCGTCACCCGCTTCGCGCCCAGCCCCACCGGCCTGCTGCATCTGGGCCACGCCTTCTCGGCCTGGTGCGCCTGGCGGCGGACGCGCGCGGCGGGCGGGCGCCTCCTGCTGCGCATCGAGGACATCGACCGCGACCGCTGCCGCCCGGCCTTCGAGGCGGCGATCCTGGACGATCTGGCCTGGCTCGGCATCGACTGGGACGGCCCGGTGCGCCGCCAGTCGGACCATTTCGACGAGTATCGGGCGGTGCTGGCGCGGCTGCGGGCGGACGGCCTGCTCTATCCCTGCTTCTGCACCCGCAGGCAGATCGCCGCCGAGATCGCCGCCGCCCCCGGCGCGCCGCAGGGGCCGGCGGGGCCGCTGTACCCCGGCACCTGCCGCGCCCTCGATGCCGCCTTGCGGCAGGAGCGGCTGGCGGCAGGCGCGCCCCACGCCTGGCGCCTCGACGCGGCCGCTGCCGCGCGGCGCCTTCCCCGCCTCGCCTGGCGCGAGGAGGGCCGCGGGCGCATGGCCGTGGAGCCGCTGGCGCTGGGCGACGTGGTGCTGGGCCGCAAGGGGGCGCCGGCGAGCTACCACCTGGCCGCCTGCCACGACGACCATCTGCAGGGCGTCACGCTGGTGGTGCGGGGTTGCGACCTCCTGCCCTCGACCCACGTCCACCGCCTGCTGCAGGCCCTGATGGGCTGGAACGAGCCGGCCTATGCCCATCATCGGCTGCTGGCGGCGGCCGATGGCAGGCGGCTGGCCAAGCGCGACGGCGCGCTTTCCATCCGCGCCCTGCGCCGGGCCGGGCGCACGCCCGCCGAAGTGCTGGCCCTGGCGCGGCAGCTGGCGGCGGGCGGCTAGCCGCCTTTTTCCATATGGGCGAGGAACCAGTCGATCATGCGCTGGCGCGAAGCGGCGGCCGCGGCTGCGTCGCCGCCGACGATGTGGCCGGCATAGGGCTGAAGGGGCAGGGAGGCCAGATCGAAGCTGTGATAGGCGCCTTCGTAGATCGCGACGTCGTAAGGAGCGCCTTCGACACTGTCCTTCCACAGGGTGCAGCTCCATGGCGGCGTCCAGTCGTCCAGGGCACCGGAGAGCACCAGCAGCGGCGAGACGATGCGCTTCGGGAGGTGCCCGCACCAGGGGTAGTAGGCGACCACCGCCCGGAAGCGGGGCAGCGCGCCGTGGAGCTGCCGCCAGTCCCTCTTGATCGGCGCGAGCAGGGGATCGGCGGCGGCCTTGAACGCCACGCCGCCACCGTGACTCTGGCCCATCAGGAAGACGTTGGCGGCGTTCACGAAGGGCTGCGCTTGCAGGAAGCGCAGGGCGTGGAAGGCATCCCACTGGCGGTAGCCGGTGGCGATCGCCATCTTCGCGGACGACTGGCACATCGCCAGGCCGCCGGTGCCGCGCGCACCGAAGCTGTCGAGGATCAGCGTCGCGAAGCCGGCGGCGGCGAGGGCTTCGGCATGGGCCTCCAGACCGCGCCGGACATGGTGCCCGAGGCCGCTGCATCCGTGCATGAGGACGACGGCCGGGAAGGGGCCTTCGCCCTCGGGCTTCCCGAGATGGGCGCGGATGGTGGCGTCGTGCTGGCGCGTGTAGAGGCCGGCGACCGATTCGATCGCCACCGACGAGGAAGAGGCGCAGCCGGCCAGCAGAACGGCCGCCAGCGCCAGGCAGGCGAGGGTGGCGAGGCGCATGGTCATGCCCCCCGCGCCGGCGGGGCGGCCAGCGGCCGGGCGGCGGGACCGTCGCCGCGGCCGGGGGCGGCGGCGATCCTGGCGATCTCGCGCATGATGGCCGTCACTTCGAAATTCCTGGGCGTGAAGACCGCCGCGATGCCGGCCGAGCGCAGCAGCTCGGCATCGGCGGGCGGGACGGTGCCGCCCACCACGATGGGGATCGTGTCCAGGCCCTCGGCATCCAGCAGGCGGCGCACTTCGCCGGCGAGCCGGACATGGGCGCCGGAGAGGATGGAAAGGCCGACCACATGGACGCTTTCTTCCAGCGCCGAGGCGGCGATCTGGGCGGGGGTGAGGCGGATGCCCTGATAGACCACCTCCATGCCGCAATGGCGCGCCGTCAGGGCGATCTGCTCGGCGCCGCTGGAATGACCGTCCAGCCCCGGCTTGCCGACCAGCAGTTTCAGCCGCCGCCCCAGCGCCCGGGAAGCCGCCTCCACTTCGGCGCGGGCGCGGGCCAGCGCCGGCGGCGATGCGACAGAATTGGACGCAGTCAGGCCGGTCGGCGCGCGGTATTCTCCGAACACCCGGCGCAGAACCCGGCCCCATTCGCCGGTCGTCACCCCCGCCCTGGCGCAGGCGATGGAGGGTTCCATGACGTTGCGGCCTTCGCCCGCCGCCCGTTCGAGCTCGTCCAGGGCGGCGGCGGCGGCGGCGCCGTCGCGGGCCGCCCGCCAGGCCTCGAGGCTGGCGATCTGCTCGTCTTCGGCCACCGGCGCGACGGCCAGGAAGCCGCCGTCTTCGCCTTGCGTCAGCGGCGAGGGCGCCGTTTCGGTGAAGACGTTGACGCCCACCACCGGCATTTCGCCTGCCTCGATGGCGGCCAGGCGGGCGGCGGCCGTTTCCACCAGCGCCTGCTTCATGTAGCCGTTTTCGACTGCCCGCAGCGCGCCGCCCTGGCCCTCGATGGCGGCCATCTCGGCCCTGGCCGCCTCCTTCAGGGCGGCCGTCCTGGCCTCGATCTCGCGGCTGCCTTCGAAGATGTCGCCATATTCCAGGAGGTCGGTCTCGAAGGCCAGGATCTGCTGCAGGCGCAGGCTCCATTGCTGGTCCCAGGGGCGGGGCAGGCCCAGGGCCTCGTTCCAGGCCGGCAGCTGCACGGCGCGGGCGCGGGCCGAGCGCGACAGGGTGACCGCCAGCGTTTCCAGCAGGATGCGATAGACGTTGTTCTCCGGCTGCTGTTCGGTCAGCCCCAGGGAGTTGACCTGGACTCCGTAGCGGAAGCGGCGCTGCCTGGGGTCGGCGACGCCGTAGCGCCGCAGGGCGATCTCGTCCCACAGCTCGGCGAAGGCGCGCATCTTGCACATCTCGGTGACGAAGCGGATGCCGGCATTGACGAAGAAGCTCATGCGCCCGACCGCCGCCGCCATGTCTTCGCCGGCGGCTGCCTTCACGTCGTCGAGCACCTGGATGGCGTTGGCCAGCGAGAAGGCGATCTCCTGGACCGGCGTCGCCCCCGCCTCTTGGAGATGGTAGGGGCAGACGTTGATCGGGTTCCAGCGGGGGGTCTCGGCCAGCGAGAAGGCGATGATGTCGGTCGCGAGCTTCAGCGACGGTGCCGGCGGGAAGATATAGGTGCCGCGCGAGAGGTATTCCTTGACGATGTCGTTCTGGACGGTGCCCGCCAGGCCGGCGCGGGGGACGCCCCGCCGGTCGGCCAGCGCGATATAGAGCGCGAACAGCCAGGCGGCGGTGGCGTTGATGGTCATCGAGGTGTTCATGCGCTCGATGGGGATGCCCTCGAACAGCGTCTCCATGTCGCCCAGATGGGAGACGGGGACGCCGACGCGGCCCACCTCGCCGCTGGCGTTGGCGTCGTCGGCGTCGTAGCCGGTCTGCGTCGGCAGGTCGAAGGCGATGGAAAGCCCGGTCTGCCCGCGCTCCAGATTGGCGCGGTAAAGGGCGTTCGAGGCCCGCGCGCTGCTGTGGCCGGCATAGGTGCGCATCAGCCACGGGCGGTCGCGCCCGCCCCGTCCCGTCTCGCTCATGGCCGCCCCCGTCGTCCCGTCGCCCGGCCCGCGCCCGCGCGCTGCGCCCCATGGCGTGGAGGATGCCATGATGTTGCGGTGCAAAAGAAGTTGCAAACGGCGCCGCGCCGAAAAACAATGCACCCGAGCGTCGGCGCCTGCCGTCCATGGGGCGGTCGCCGGAGAGAGGGCGATGGCCGGTGTTGCATTGCAACATGGCGCGTCGCGGGCACCATCCGGAGGAGAGCATGGCCCAGCCACTCGAAGCACCCTCGGCCGAGTACGACGCACCGGTGAAGGACCTCTACGAGATCGGCGAGATGCCGCCCATGGGCCATGTGCCGGCCCGCATGCACGCCTGGGCGATCCGCCGCGAGCGCCACGGCGAACCCGACCGGGCGATGCAGGTGGAGGTGGTGAAGACGCACCCCATCGACGGCAACGAGGTGCTGGTGCTGGTGATGGCGGCGGGCGTCAACTACAACGGCGTGTGGGCTTCGCTGGGCATCCCCGTCAGCCCCTTCGACATCCACAAGGCCGACATCCACATCGCCGGTTCCGACGCCTCCGGCATCGTCTGGGCTGTGGGTTCGCGCGTGAAACGCTGGCGGATCGGCGACGAGGTGGTGGTCCACTGCAACCAGGACGACGGCGACGACGAGGAGTGCAACGGCGGCGACCCGATGTATTCCACCAGCCAGCGCATCTGGGGCTATGAGACCGGCGACGGCAGCTTCGCCCAATTCGCCCGCGTTCAGGCGCAGCAGCTGATGCCGCGGCCCCGCCACCTCACCTGGGAGGAATCCGCCTGCTACACGCTCACCCTGGCCACCGCCTATCGCATGCTCTTCGGCCACCGGCCCCATATCCTGCGGCCCGGCCACAACGTGCTGGTGTGGGGCGCCTCGGGCGGGCTGGGCTCGATGGCGGTGCAGCTGATCGCCACCGCCGGTGCCAACGCCATCGGCGTCATCAGCGAGGACGACAAGGAGGATTTCGTCATGGCGCTGGGCGCCAGGGGCGTCATCAACCGCAGGCAATTCGATTGCTGGGGCCGCCTGCCGGATGTCTCCGATAGCGCCGGCTACGGCGCCTACATGAAGAAATGCCGCCAATTCGGCAAGGCGATCTGGGCCTTCACCGGCAAGGGCAACGATGTCGATTTCGTTTTCGAACACCCCGGCGAGGCGACCTTCCCGGTCTCCTGCTTCGTCGTGAAGCGTGGCGGCATGGTGGTCTTCTGTGCCGGGACCACCGGCTACAACATCACCTTCGACGCCCGTTTCGTGTGGATGCGCCAGAAGCGCATCCAGGGCAGCCATTTCGCCAATCTGATGCAGGCCTCGCAGGCCAACCGGCTGATGCTGGAACGCCGCCTCGACCCCTGCATGTCGGAGGTCTTCTCCTGGGACGACATCCCGCGCGCCCACATGAAGATGCGCGCCAACCGGCACCGCCCGGGCAACATGGCGGTGCTGGTGCAGTCGCCGCGCCCGGGCCTGCGCACGCTGGAAGACGTGCTGGAAGGATGATCCCGGCCCCGCCGATGCCAGAGCGACTCCCGCATAGCGTGGCAGTCGCCGTGAAAAGTCGACTCCCGCGCAGCGTGGCTCTCGCCGTGAGGGGCCGGCTTCCGCCGGTCGTGGCCCCCGCCGTGGCGAAGGCGCCATGTCCGGCCTGATCGGGCGTTGCGCCGGCGCGCTGGCCGCTGCCGAAGCGCTCCAGGAGACCGGCCGCCGCGCCCTGGCGCAGGCGCTGGCGGGCGAGGGAGGCGGCCTTGATGCCGCCCTCCTGCATCGCCGCCAGCACGCCGTCCACGGCCTTGCCTGGTATGCCACCTATGTCGAAGCCCTGCGCCAGATGCTGGGCTGGGCGCGGCGCCTGGACGGGAAGGGGCGCTTCGGCGAGACCGAACGCCTGATCCTGGAGATCGCCTATGGCGACTATCTGGCGCAGATGGCAGGCGGCATCGCCATGAGCCAGGTGGAGATCGCCCGCCCCGGCGACCTGGGCATCGACGGTCACAGCCTGCACGCGTTCTGGACCGACGATGTGGCGCAGCTGATGGCGGGCGCCTCGGAGGAGGCGCGCCTGGCGCTGGCCGCCCTGCTGGCGGAAGGCTTGGGCGACGGCGGCGACGATGACGAGACCGCCATGGTCCGCGACCAATTCCGCCGCTATGCCGACGACCGCATCCGGCCCCACGCCCAGCGCTGGCACCTGGAGGATGCGCTGATCCCCGGCGAGGTTCTGGACGAACTGGCGGAACTGGGCGTCTTCGGACTCTCGGTGGCGGCGGAACATGGCGGTATCGGCATGTCGAAGGTCGCCATGTGCGTCGTGACCGAGGAGCTGTCGCGCGCTTCCATCGGCGTCGGCTCGCTGGCCACCAGGACCGAGATCGCCGCCGAACTCATCGCCCGGGGCGGCAGCGAGCAGCAGAAACGGCGCCTGCTGCCGGCCATCGCTGCCGGTGCCTGTATCCCCACCGCCGTCTTCACCGAACCCGGCGCCGGCTCCGACCTGGGCGCCATCGCCACCCGCGCCGTGAAGCGGGGTGCCGCCTGGTCGATCTCGGGCGCCAAGACCTGGATCACCCACGCCGCCCGCGCCGACCTCATGGTGCTGCTGGCGCGCACCGATCCGCAGCAGCGGGGCTGGCGCGGCCTCTCCATGTTTCTGGCCGGCAAGCCGCGCGGCAGCGACGGTTGCCCGTTTCCCGCCCCGGGCATGTCGGGCAGCGAGATCCCCGTGCTGGGCTATCGCGGCATGAAGGAATACGAGCTCGCCTTCGATGGCTTCGAACTGCCGTCCGATGCGCTGTTGGGCGGCGAGGAAGGCAAGGGCTTCAAGCAGTTGATGGCGACGTTCGAGGCGGCCCGCATCCAGACCGCCGCCCGCGCCACCGGCGTCGCCCAGGCGGCGCTGGAACTGGGCCTCGCCCATGCCCGCGAGCGCCGCCAGTTCGGCCGCGCCATCGTCGATTTTCCGCGCATCGCCGGCAAGCTGGCCCAGGCGGCGGCCGAGACCATGATCTGCCGCCAGCTCACCCGCTTCGCCGCCCGCCGCAAGGACGAGGGGCGCCGCTGCGATCTGGAGGCGGGCCAGGCCAAGCTGCTCGCCGCCCGCACCGCCTGGGCGGTCGCCGACGCGGCGCTGCAGATTCACGGCGGCACCGGCTATGCCCTGGAGAGCGAGGCCAGCCGCCTGCTGTGCGATGCCCGCATCCTCTCCATCTTCGAGGGCACGGCCGAGGTCCAGGCGCAGGTGATCGCCCGCCGGCTGCTGGAGCGGGCGTGATCCGGCCGCCGCCGGACCCTGTGCCGTGAGCTGGCTCGCCTTCGCCGCGCTCGCCTTCGTGGCGCTGACCCTGGCGGCGCTGGCGGTGGGCATCGTCGTCTTCGCCAGGGGTGGGGCGGCCAACCGCCGCCACGGCAACAGCCTGATGCGGCTGCGCGTCGCCTTCCAGTTCGCCGTCCTGGCCCTGCTGGGCCTGCTGTTCCTGACGGCGGGCTGAGGGCGCGCCGAGCACAGGGGGTCCGAGGCCATGGTCAAGCTCGATCGCATCTACACCCGCGGTGGCGATGGCGGCGCCACCTCGCTGGGCGACGGCCGCCGCACCGCCAAACACGCCCCCCGCATCGCCGCCTGCGGTGCTGTGGACGAGGCCAATTGCGCCGTCGGGCTGGCCCGGCTCCACACCCGGGGCGGCGAGGACGCCATACTGGGCCGCATCCAGAACGACCTGTTCGATCTGGGCGCCGATCTGGCCACGCCCCATGACGGCCGCCGGGGCGCCGGGGCGCTGCGCATCCAGGCCGGGCAGGTGAAGCGCCTGGAAGACGAGATCGACGCCATGAACGCCGAACTGGCACCGCTCTCCTCCTTCGTTCTGCCGGGTGGCAGCGCCGCTTCCGCCTTCCTCCATCTCGCCCGCGCCCTGGTGCGCCGTGGCGAGCGGGCGATGGTGGCCCTGGCGGAGGGCGAGGAGGTCAATCGCTGCGCCCTGGCCTATGCCAACCGGCTCTCCGATCATCTCTTCGTCATGGCCAGGCGCCTGAACGGCAACGGTGGCGAGGATGTGCTCTGGGTGCCGGGCGCCACGCGCGGCTGAGCTGGCCGCCGCGCGCGCCGCCAGCTTGCGCGGCCGGCGCGAAATGGGTATTCCCCTGGCCCGGCACGGGTGCGGAGGCGGCGGGCGATGAGGGTTCTGGTCCCGGTCAAGCGGGTCATCGACTACAACGTCAAGGTGCGCGTGAAGGCGGACCGCAGCGGCGTCGATCTCGCCAACGTCAAGATGTCGATGAACCCCTTCGACGAGATCGCCATCGAGGAAGCGGTGCGCATGAAGGAGGCCGGCACCGCCGGCGAGGTGGTGACGGTCTCGCTGGGGCCGCAGCAGAGCCAGGAGACGCTGCGCACGGCGCTCGCCATGGGCGCCGACCGCGCCGTCCACGTCCTCCATGACGGCGAGCTGGAGCCGCTGGCGGTCGCCAAAATGCTGGCCGAGCTGGCGCGGCGCGAGGCGCCGGACATCGTGATCCTGGGCAAGCAGGCGATCGACGACGACGCCAACCAGACCGGGCAGATGCTGGCGGGCCTGCTGGGCTGGTCCCAGGGCACCTTCGTCTCCAGGGTCGAGGCGGACGGGGCGCCCGGCGGCCTCAAGGTGGTGCGCGAGGTCGATGGCGGCCTGGAGACGGTGGCGCTGGTGCTGCCGGCCATCGTCACCGTCGATCTGCGGCTGAACGAGCCGCGCTACGCCTCGCTGCCCAACATCATGAAGGCGCGCAAGAAGGAGATCGCCAGGCTTTCCCCGGCCGATCTCGGCGTCGATCCCGCCCCGCGCCTGAAGACGCTCAAGGTGGAGGAGCCGCCGAAGCGCCAGGCCGGCGTCAAGGTCGCCTCCGTGGCCGAGCTGGTGGACAAGCTGCACGACGATGCGGGGGTGATCTGATGGCGGTGCTGGTCTATGCCGAACACGACAACCGGGCGCTGGCGACGGCGACGCTGAACGCCGTCGCGGCCGCCGCCCGCATGGGCGACGAGATCGTCGTCCTGGTCGCCGGCCAGGGCTGCGGCCAGGTGGCCGAGGCGGCCGCCGGAGTCGAAGGCATCGCCCGCGTGTTGCTGGCCGACGACCCCGCCCTCGCCGCGCAGCTGGCCGAGAATGTCGCGCCGCTGATCGCCTCCCTGGCGCCCGCCTACAGCCATGTGGTCGCCGCCGCCACCACCACCGGCAAGAACGTCATGCCGCGCGCGGCCGCCCTGCTCGATACGCAGCAGATCTCCGATATCGTCGAGGTCGTCTCCCCCGACACCTTCGTGCGGCCCATCTATGCAGGCAACGCCATGGCGACCGTGCAGTCGCAGGATGCGGTGAAGCTCGTCACCGTCCGCACCACCGCCTTCGACCCGGTCGCCGGGGAGGGGGGCCAGGCCGCCGTGGAGGCGGTCGGCGGCGCGGTCGATGCCGGCCTGTCGCGCTTCGAGGGAGCGGCGCTGTCGGGCAACGAGCGGCCGGAGCTCACCACCGCCCGCATCGTCGTCTCCGGTGGGCGCGGCATGCAGTCGGGCGACAATTTCGCCATGCTGGAGGAGGTGGCCGATATCCTGGGCGCGGCCGTCGGTGCCAGCCGGGCAGCGGTCGACGCCGGCTATGTGCCCAACGACTATCAGGTGGGGCAGACTGGCAAGGTGGTCGCCCCGGATCTCTATGTGGCGGTCGGCATCTCCGGGGCCATCCAGCATCTGGCGGGCATGAAGGACAGCAGGGTCATCGCCTGCATCAACAAGGACGAGGAGGCGCCGATCTTCCAGGTGGCCGATTTCGGCCTCGTCGCCGACCTCTTCCAGGCCGTGCCGGCGCTGAAGGCGGAGCTGGAGGCGAGAGGCATCCGGGGGCGCTGACGGATTGGAGATGCGCCCGCCGGCCTTCGGAAGGGGCGGCTCATGGACGGTGCCTGCCAGCCTCCGGGGGAGGCGATTCGTAAGATGGCGCCTGCCAGCCTCCGGGGGAGGCGCCGTGGCGAGGCGAAGGGACAAGCGATGGAGATCAGGACCATAGGCGTGATCGGCGCCGGTGCCATGGGGGCGGGCATCGCTCATGTCTGCGCGCTCGCGGGCTACGACGTCCGCTTGCTCGACAGCGACCACGCCAGAACCGTGGCCGGCGTCGAGGGGATCGCCGCCAATATGGACCGTCAGCTGCGCCGCGGGCTGATCGGCGAGGCCGACAAGGCGGCGGCGCTGGACCGCATCGCCGTCGTCGAAGGCTATGGCGAGATGGCCGAATGCGACTGCATCATCGAGGCGGCCACCGAAGACGAAGACGTCAAGAAGGCGATCTTCGCCGAACTCACCAGGACCCTGAAGCCCGACGCCATCGTCTGTTCCAACACCTCCTCGATCCCCATCACGCGCCTGGCGGCGGCGACCGACCGGCCCGGCAGGTTCATGGGCATGCACTTCATGAACCCGGTGCCGATGATGAAGCTGGTGGAGCTCATCCGCGGCCTGGCGACCGAACCGGAGACCTTCGATGCCGTCCGCAATCTCACCTTGTCCCTGGGCAAGGTTCCCGCCAATGCGGAGGATTTTCCGGCCTTCATCGTCAACCGCCTGCTGCTGCCCATGATCAACGAGGCGGTCTATGCCCTCTATGAGGGCGTCGGCACGGTGGAATCGATCGATACCGCCATGAAGCTGGGCGCCAACCACCCCATGGGGCCGCTGGAACTCGCCGACTTCATCGGCCTCGACATCTGCTATGCCATCATGCAGGTGCTCTATGAGGGGCTGGCCGACACCAAATACCGGCCCTGCCCGCTGCTCGCCAAATATGTCGAAGCGGGCTGGCTGGGCCGCAAATCCGGCAAGGGCTTCTACGACTATACCGGCGACCAGCCCGTGCCGACCCGTTGACGCGCCCCGCCGCGCCATGCCGCCGTTCGGGCCGGGAGAGGGGGAGATTGCCGGCGTGAGCCTTCTCTATCTGCGGCGCCAGGATGTGGCCGGGCTCGGCATCTCCACCGCCGACATCGTCGCGGCCATCGAGGCCCTGCTCCGCCAGCAGGCCGAAGGCCTGGCGTGGAACGTGCCCAAGGCGCAGATCCTTCCGGGCGAAGGCAGGCTCTTCATGTCGATGCTGGCGGCGGGCGGGCAGCCGCCGCTGATGGCCGTCAAGGCGCTGGGCATGAACCCGGCCAATGCGCAGGCCGGCCTCGCCACCATCGGCGCCCTGATCGCGCTCTTCGACGGCCACAGCGGCCTGCCGCTGGCGGTCATGGATGGCGACTGGATCACCGGCCGCCGCACGGCGGGGCTGTCGGCCGTCGCCGCCTGCCATCTGGCGCGCCGCGAGAGCGAGACGCTGGCGCTGATCGGCTGCGGCGAGCAGGCGCGCTGCCATCTGGAGGCCTTCGCCGAGCTCTTCCCGCTGAAGCGGGTGCGGGCGCTGGGGCGCGGCGCGGCCAACCGCGACCGTCTGCTGGCGGCCGCCCGCGCCCTGGGCCTGGAGGTCCGTGCCGTCGCCGATGCCGATGCGGCGCTGGCCGGTGCCGACCTCGCGGTCTCCTCCATCCCGCACACCGGCCTCAAAGCGCCGTTCCTCGATGCCGACCTGCTGGCGCCCGGCAGCTTCGTCGCCATGACCGATCTCGCCAGGCCCTGGCACGCCGAAGGGCTTGCGCGCCTCGACCACATCGTCATCGACGATGCCGGCCAGGAACGGGCCATGGCGGATGCCATGGTCGCGCCGGACCTCGTCGCCGGCGATCTCGCGGGCCTTGCCACCGGTGCCCTGCCCGGACGGCAGCACGAGCGGGAGCGCATCGCCTTCGCCTTCCGCGGGCTGGCGTTGGCCGATCTGGCGCTGGCGGCGCTGTGCTATCGGCGGGCGCTGGAAAAGGGCGCTGGCCAGCGATGGGCACGCTGACACCGGCCCGTTCCCGACGGCGGGCGGGAAAGCGGACGCAGGCGCCGGCAGCAGGCGGCGATCAGAATGTGCCGCCGCCCTGGCTTTTGTCGATTGGGAGCCGGTCGTCGCGCCAGACCAGGAACCAGACGAAGCAGGCCGCCTGCAGCAGCGTCCAGCCACCGAAGGCGGCGAGATAGCCGGCAGCCGGCGTGGTGAAGAGGTCCAGAACGGCGCCGGTTCCGAGCTGCAACAGGCCCGCCAGCATGAACACCGGCAGCGCCAGCGAGGTGTTGACGCGCCCCGCCAGGGCGATCGGAAACTTCTGGGTGAGGGCGGCGTAGAAGATGGTCGGCGCCCCGCCGCTGCAGGCGAAGGCGGCGACCAGCAGCCAGGGCGGCAGCGGCGCATCCAGCGCCAGCAGCGCCTGCACGGCGATGAAGGCGGCGGTGGCGGCCGCCGCGATGCGGTTGACCGGCACGCCCGCCCGCCCGAGCCGCCAGGCGAGCCAGCCCAGCCCCGCATAGCCCGCCGCCATGGCGAAGCCGCCGACGAAGAGGGTATCGGCCGCCGCCCGGGCATCCAGCCCCGCCACATCGCGCAGCCAGACGCCGAACCACAGCGCCTGTATGGACATCCAGGCCGCCTGCGCCGTCATCGCCAGGGGCGCCACCCGCCAGAAGGGGCGCGCCCGCAGGATGAAGGCGATCCCCCGCAGCTGCTGGGCCAGGCCCCTGGGCTCGCCCGCCGCCCGCCGTTCCGGGACCACGAGGCCGATCAGCAGCGCGACGGCCACCGTCGCCGCCGCCAGCAGCTGAAAGAGCGGCCGCCAGCCCATCGCCGCCGTGGCGGCCTCGACCGGCGAGGAGGCGGCCATCACGCCCAGCCCGCCGCAGGCCAGCAGCAGGCCGTTGGCGAACGGCAGCCGCTCCTTCGGCAGCCACAGGGCGAACAGCTTGAAGGAGGCGAGCAGGCAGCCCGCCACGCCGGCCCCGATCAGCCCCCGCGCCGCCGCCAGCTGCGCCGTGCTCGTGCCCAGGGAGAACAGCACCGCCCCGGCCGCCGCCACGGTCAGCAGCACCGCCTGGGTGCGGCGGGGGCCGAAGCGGTCCAGCGCCATGCCCAGCGGTATCTGCACGGCGGCGAAGGCGAAGAAATAGGCGCCGGTGATGAAACCCGTCGCCGCGGCATCGACCCCCAGCTCGCCGCCCAGCACCGGCGCCAGCACGGCGTTGACGGTGCGGTAGAGATAGGAGAGCGCGTAGCCCAGCGCGAAGGGAAGGAAGATGCGCAGGGCCGTAAAGCCGGCGGAACGGCGCTGGGGGATCGTCTGCATCGGCAGGGGCGGCAGGGAGGCTCCGCGACTCATAGCCCGGAAGCGCCCCTGCGGCGAGGCGGCGGGGCGTCCAGCTCCCGTGCGACGAAGCGCGTGCCGCCATCGATCCGCCGTGCTCACGGGCGAACGGCCGGCGGTCCACTTCTTCTGCGAAGGCCCCGTTCCCCGTCCGCAGGCCGGGGCGCGGCGCAGAGCGCCGTTCCCCTGCGGGCGAAGCTGCTCTATGGAAGGGCGCCATGAGCCAGCCAGGGAAAAACCGGCCCGCCGCCCGTCCCAACCCGCTCTGGGGCGGCCGCTTCGCCGAGGGCCCGGCCGCCGTCATGGAACGCATCAACGCCTCGGTGGGCTTCGACTGGCGCCTGGCGCCCTGCGACATCGAGGCCTCGAAGGCCCATGCCGCCATGCTGGCGGCCTGCGGCATCGTCTCCCGGGACGACAACGCCGCCATCCAGAAGGGGCTGGACCGCATCGCCGCCGAGATCGCCGACGGCAGCTTCGTCTTCGATCCGGCCCTGGAAGACGTCCACATGAACGTCGAGGCCAGGCTGAAGGAACTGATCGGCGCCCCGGCGGGCCGGCTGCACACCGCCCGCTCGCGCAACGATCAGGTGGCGACCGACATGCGCCTGTGGCTGCGCGGGACGCTGGAGGCCCTGGACGACGCCTTGCGCCGCCTGCAGGCCGCCCTGCTGGACAAGGCCGGGGCCCACGCCGCCACCGTCATGCCGGGCTTCACCCATCAGCAGCCGGCGCAGCCGGTGACCTTCGGCCACCACCTGCTGGCCTATGTGGAGATGTTCGGGCGCGACCGCGACCGCCTCGCCGACGCCAGGCGGCGCCTCAACGAATCGCCCCTGGGCGCGGTGGCCCTGGCCGGCACCTCGTTCGCCATCGACCGCGCCATGACGGCCGCCGCCCTGGGTTTCGACCGCCCGGCGGCCAACGCCATGGATGCCGTTTCCGACCGGGATTTCTGCCTGGAGTTCCTGGCGGCCGCCGCCATCGCCGCCGTCCACCTCTCCAGGCTGGCCGAGGAACTGGTGCTGTGGACCTCGCCCGCCTTCGCCTTCGCGCGTCTGCCGGAGGGGCTCGCCACCGGCTCCTCGATCATGCCGCAGAAGCGCAATGCCGACGCCGCCGAACTGGTGCGCGGCAAGACGGGGCGCATCGCCGGCGCCTTCGTCGCCCTGCTGACCGCGCTGAAGGGCCTGCCGCTGGCCTATGGCAAGGACATGCAGGAGGACAAGGAGCCGGTGTTCGACGCCGCCGCGACGCTGATGCTGGCGCTCCCCGCCATGGAGGCGATGATCGCCGGCCTCGAAGTGGACGAGAAGGCCATGCGCGCCATGACCGCCCGCGGCTTCCTGACCGCCACCGATCTCGCCGACTGGCTGGTGCGCCGCCACGGCCTCGCCTTCCGCGAGGCCCACGGCATCGCCGGGCGCCTGGTGCGGGCGGCGGAGGAAGCGGGCTGCGGCCTGGACCGGCTGCCGCTGGAGACCATGCGCGCCGTCGATCCCCGCCTCGACGAGTCGGTGCGCGAGGTGCTGAGCGTGGAAGCGTCGGTGGCCAGCCGCACCAGCTTCGGCGGCACGGCGCCGCAACGGGTGGCCGAGGCGGTGGCCGCCGCGCGCCGCAGGTTCCTGGCGTGACGCGGCGGCGCGCGCTGGGGCTGCTGCCTCTGCTGGCCGCGGCGGCACTCGCCGCCTGTGGCCGCAAGGGGCCGCTGAAGCCGCCATCGGACGACGGCGAGGCGGACGAGTCTTGACGGCCTTCGCCCGGCGCGGCGGCGCGCTGTTCGCCGAGGACGTCGCCATCGCCGAGCTGGCGGCACAGATCGGCACGCCTTTCTACTGCTACAGCGCCGCCGTGCTGCGCCAGCGCTATCGCCGCCTGGCCGCCGCCACGGCCGCCAGCGGCGCCCGCATCGCCTATGCCGTCAAGGCCAACGGCAATCTGGCGGTGGTCTCCCTTCTGGCCTCCCTGGGGGCGGGCGCCGACGTGGTCTCCGAAGGCGAGCTGCGCCGGGCGCTGAAGGCCGGCGTGGCGCCGGCGCGCATCCTGTTCTCCGGCGTCGGCAAGTCCCGGGACGAGCTCGCCTTCGCCGTCGCGCAGGGCATCGGCCAGATCAACGTCGAGAGCGGGGCGGAGTTCGAGCGCCTGCTCGATCTCGCCGCTCGGGCCCGGCGACCGGTGGCGATCGCCTTTCGCGTCAACCCCGATGTGGCCGCCGGCGGCCACGACAAGATCTCCACCGGCAGACGCGGCGACAAGTTCGGCATGGCGTTCGAGGAGGCCAGCGCGCTCTATGACCGCGCCGCCCGCCATCCCTTCCTGGAACCGGTGGGGCTCGCCACCCATATCGGCTCCCAGATCCTCGATCTGGCGGCCTTCGAGACCGCTTTCGAGCGCCTGGCGCGGGCGGCGGCCCGCCTGCGCCGGCGCGGCCTCTGCGTCGCCAGGCTGGATCTCGGCGGCGGGCTAGGCGTCGCCTATCGGGAGGGCGAGCGGGAGCTGCCCCTGGCGGACTATGGCGCCCTGCTGGCGCGCATCGCCCGCGACAGCCGGGCCGCGCTCACCATCGAGCCCGGGCGCTGGCTGGTGGCCGCCGCCGGGGTGCTGGTGACGGCGGTCAACGCCGTCAAGCGGGCCGGCCCCCGCCGTTTCGTGATCGTCGATGCGGCCATGAACGATCTCCTCCGCCCGGCGCTCTACGGCGCCCGCCATCCGGTGTGGCCGGTGGCGGGCCGCGAGGGCGCCGCGCTGCGCGCCGCCACGGTGGCGGGCCCGGTCTGCGAATCGGGCGACGTGCTCGCCGCCGACGTGCCTCTGCCCGACCTGCAGCCGGGCGCCCTACTGGCCATCGGCCAGGCCGGGGCCTATGGCGCGGCGATGGCGTCGGCTTACAATGGCCGCCTGCTGGTGCCGGAGGCGATGGTGAGCGGCGGCCGCTTCGCCCTGGTGCGCCGCCGGCCCAGCCACGACGAGGCGATGGCGCTGGAGCGCCTGCCGGACTGGACCGCCGCCTGACCGGGATCAACGCCATGGCGACACCCCCCGCCCGCCGCCCCCCAGACCCGGCCGGACTGCGCCGGCGTCTGGCGCTGGCCCGCTGGGCGTTGCTGTGCGAGGAGCTGCTGGAGCGGCTGTGGCGCGGCGCCTCGCTGCTGGCGCTGTTCGCCGGCCTCGCCCTGATGGGCCTCTGGGCCTGGCTGCCGGGCCTGCTCCATGTGGCGCTGCTGGCCGCCTTCGCCGCCGCCTTCGCCCTGCTGCTGTGGCGCGACCTTGCGGGCCTCGCCTGGCCTTCGGAGGCGGCCGCCCGGCGGCGGCTGGAGCGCGCCAGCGGCCTGGCGCACCGGCCGCTGCTGGCGCTGCGGGACGCCTTCGGCGGCGACCCGCGCGACGGCACCGGGCGGGCGCTCTTCGCGCTCCATCGCCGCCGCGTGGCGGCGGGCCTGGGCAGGCTCCGCGTCGGGCGCCCGCTGCCGCGGCTTGCGGAGCGCGACCGTTTCGCCCTGCGCCACCTGGCGGCGCTGGTACTGGCGGCGGGCCTGATGGCGGGCTGGGGGCAGGCGCGCGCCCATCTGGCCGCCCTGCTGGAGCCGGACTTCTCCGGCGGCTTCATGGCCGGGGAGGCGGGCCAGCTCACCTTGTGGATCGCACCGCCCGCCTATACCGGCGTGCCGCCGCTGTGGCTCGATGCCCTGGCCGGCGGCGGCGAGGCGGTCGCCGTGCCGGCCGGCAGCGAGCTGGTGGCTCATGTCCGGGGCGGCGGGCGGACGCCGTCGCTCGCCATCGGCGGCGAGCGCTTCGCCTTCGAGGGCGCGGGCGACGGCAGTTTCCGCATCGCCCACGGGATCGGGGGCGAGGGCGCCATCCGCGTCGCCATCGTGCAGGCAGGGCGCGAGCTCTTCGCCCGCCCGCTCGAGGTGGTGCCCGACGCCCCGCCCTTCGTGACCCTCTCCGAAGAGCCTTCGGAGACCCTGCGCACCGGCCTCAGGCTCGACGTGGTGGCTCGCGACGATTACGGGCTGGACTCGCTGCGGGCCGCCATCCGCCTCGCCGACGGCGATGACGGCCATGTCCTGGAACTCGCGGCCCCCCTCGTCCAGAAGGGCGCGCGCGAGGTGGCGGCGCCGGTCTTCTTCAACCTGATGGCCCATCCCTGGGCGGGCATGGAGGTCCGCCTGACGATGACGGCGACCGACGTCACGGGCCAGACGGCGCGCAGCGGCGAGTACAGCTTCAAGCTGCCGGAACGCTATTTCACCCATCCGGTGGCGCGCCGGCTGGGCGAGCAGCGCAAGCGCTATGTGCGCGACGCCGAGGCCGCCGATGAAACGGCGCTGGTGCTGGGGGCGCTCTCGCGCGACCCGCCCGCCTATCTGGGCGATGTCGGCGTCCATCTGGCGCTGGTCGCCGGCGCCGCCCGCATTCGCCACGACCGCGACGGCGAGGCCGCCCGCGAGGCGGTGGTGGCGCTGATGTGGGAGGCGGCGCTGGAGGTGGAGGAGGGGCCGCTCGCCTTCGCCGAAAGGCGGGTGCGCGCCTTGCAGGACGAGCTGCTGGCGGCCCTGAGCGAGGGGGCCTCCGAAGGCGAGATCGAGCGCCTGCTGGGCGAGCTGCGCCTGGCCATGGAGGACTACATGCGGGCGCTCGCCAGCCGCTTGCGCACCGATCCGGGCGAGCTCTTCGATCCCTCCGACGCGCTGAAGGCCGCGGGCAGCCGCGAACTCACCGACCTGGTGGACCAGATCGGTGAGCTGCTGCGCGCCGGCTCGCGCGATCAGGCGCAGACCCTGCTGAACCGGCTGCAGGAGATCATGGAGAACATCTCGGTGGGCAATCTGTCGGATCTGGCCGGCACCATGGGCCCCCAGGCCGCCGAGGTGATCCACACCGTCCGCCAGCTGATGACCGAACAGCAGGAGCTTCTGGACCAGACCTTCCGCATCCTGCGCGATGCCGCCGCCGGCGCCTACGCCACCGACCCCCAGGCCGCCGTTCAGGCGCGGCTGCGGGACGTGCTGGAGGGCCTGATGGGCCGCATGGAGGAGCTGGGCTTCGCCACCCCGCGCGCGTTCCCGCGCGCCGGGCGCTCGATGGGCCGCGCCGTCCGCCAGCTCGCCGCCGACCGCCCCGGCCAGGCGGTGGACCACCAGAGCGAGGCGATCGAATATCTGCGCACGGGCGCCGGCGCGCTGCTGGAGGAAATGCTGGAGCGGGCGGGTCAGGAAGCCACCGGCGAGGGCGCCAGCTTCTTCGCCGCCCCGCGCGACCCCATGGGCCGCCAGCTGGGCAGCGACGGCAACACCGATACCGGCGCCATCCGCCTGCCCGACCGCGGCGCCATCGTGCGCGCCCGCGAGATTCTGGAGGAACTCTACCGGCGGGCCGGCGAGTGGCAGCGCCCGGCCGAAGAGCGGGACTATCTGCGCCGCCTGCTGCGCCGCTTCTAAGCGACGGCGAAAGGCTCAGGCCCAGAACGGCGGCAGCAGGTGGCCGTACATGACGGCGAGCGCCAGGCCGCCGATCACCAGCAGCAGGAGCAGGATGAAGCCCCAGCCGCCGCTGCCCTGGCGCGGCGCTGCGGAGGGCATGGCGCCGTGCACCGCCATGTCGTGCGCCCGGGAACGCTCCGCCGCCGGCATGGGCCGGGGGGCCGAGGCGGTCGCGCCGCCCCGGCCGGCGGCGGCCTGCGTGGCCCGGCGCGGCGCGTCCCCCCCGCCCCCGGCGGCCTCCGGCGGCGCCCGGAACCAGACGTGGTCGCAGACGCTGCAACGCAGCCTGCGCCCGGCGGCGCCCAGCGCCGATTCATCCAGGCGGAAGCGGGTCCCGCATGACGGACAGTCCACAATCATGGCCCTTCTCGTGGCGCCCGGTGCCTTTGCCTCCTATGCTCTATAGGCGAGGGCGGCGGTGCGGGCAAGCGAAGCCGCCGCGTGCGGGGGCAGGATGGCGATCGGTTGCGAAGATGGGCCGGAGCGCGGCGCCGCCCGCGCGGCGGTGCCCGGCGCGCCGCCATGAGGCGGCGCCGGCGCCCGTTGCGGCTGGCCGTGCCGGCGCTGGTGTTGTGCCTGGGCTGGGCGGCGGGTTTCGTCTGGTTCGCCGCCGCCCTCCCCACCGCCGTGGAAGACGCCGCGAGGCGGACCGATGCCATCGTCGTGCTCACCGGCGGCAGCGAGCGCCTGCCGGAAGGCATGCGCCTGCTGCAGGCTGGCCTGGCGCGGCGCCTGTTCGTCTCGGGCGTCTATTCGGGGGTCGATGTCGAGACCATCCTCGCTCTCGACGCCCAGGCGCCGGCGACCCTTTCCTGCTGCATCGAACTCGGCCACGACGCCCGTCACACGGTGGGCAACGCCCGCGAGACGGCGGCCTGGATGGCGCGGATGGGATTCTCTTCCCTGCGGCTCGTCACCGCCAACTATCACATGCCGAGAAGCTTGGCGCTGTTCCGCCGCGCGATGCCGGGGATCGCCATCGTCCCCCACCCCGTGTTCCCGCAGGCGGTGTGGATGGAAGCCTGGTGGCGGCGTCCGGCCACCCTGGCGCTGCTCGCCGGCGAATACACCAAATATCTGGTCAGCCTGGCGTGGCCGCCGGCATGATCGGCCTGCGTTCGCTGGCTTTCTCTCTGCTGTCTGTGGCCGCCATGGCGGTGGCGGGCCTCGCCTTTCTGCCGGTGGTGCTGGCCTCGCGGCGGGGAGGCGCGGCGGCGGCGCGGCGCTTCGCGGCCTTCCAGCTCGGCCTGCTGCGCCTCGTCGCCGGTCTCGGTCTGGAACTGCGCGGGCTGGAGAACCTGCCGGCGGGGCCGGCGCTGCTGGCGGTCAAGCATCAGTCGGCGCTGGAGACCTACGCGCTCGTCCGCCTGCTTCCCGGCGTCTGCTTCGTGCTCAAACGCGAGCTCGTTTCCCTGCCGCTGATCGGCCTCTACATCCGCGCCCTGGCCCCGATCGCCATCGACCGGACGGGCGGTGCCGGCGCGTTGCGGGCGGTGCTGCGCCAGGCGCGGGCGGCGGCGGGCGGCGGGCGAAAGATCGCGATCTTCCCCGAAGGCACGCGCAGCGCGCCCGGCGAGCGCCGCCCCTATCGCCCCGGCATCGCCGCGCTCTATCGCGAGCTGGCGCTGCCGGTGGTGCCGGTGGCGGTCAACACCGGCCTCTTCTGGCCGCGCCGCCGCCTCGCCAAGCGGCCGGGGCGGGCCGTCGTCGCCTTTCTGCCGCCGTTGCCCCCCGGCCTGCCGCGCGCCACCTTCATGGTCGAGCTCGAAGGGCGGATCGAGGGCGCCACGGCGCGCCTGTGCGAGGGCCTTTGAACCATGCCCGCGTTGCGCGAACATACACGAAACTTTCACAGTGCCCCGGGCGCCGTTCCAGGCTAGGCTTCTTCGACGCCAGCCAGGGACGATGCCATGACCGCCACGCCGTCGCCGATCGCGCTGCAGATCTGGGACATGAAATACCGCCTGAAGGCCGCCGACGGCACGCCCGTCGACGGCGACGTCGAAGCCACCTGGCGGCGTGTGGCGGGCGCATTGGCGGCGGCCGAGAGGGAGGAGGAACGGGCCGGGCACGAACGCGCCTTCTTCGAGGCCATGGCCGCATGGCACTTCCTGCCGGCCGGGCGCATCCTGGCCGGTGCCGGCAGCGGGCGCAACGTCACCCTCTTCAACTGCTTCGTGATGGGCACCGTCCCCGACGACATGGGGGGCATCTTCGAGCATCTGAAGGAGGCCGCCCTGACCATGCAGGCGGGGGGCGGCATCGGCTACGACTTCTCCACCCTGCGCCCGCGCGGGGCGGCGGTGAAGGGCGTGGGGGCCGACGCCTCCGGCCCGCTCACCTTTATGGATGTGTGGGACGCCATGTGCCGCACCATCATGAGCGCCGGCCACCGGCGCGGGGCCATGATGGCCGTGATGCGCTGCGACCATCCCGACATCGAGGCTTTCATCGACGCCAAGCGGGAGGCCGGGCGGCTCACCATGTTCAACCTCTCGGTGCTGGCTTCCGACGCCTTCATGGCGGCGGTGAAGGCGGACGCTGCCTGGGAGCTGAAGTTCGACGGCGTCGTCCACAGGACCGTCGCCGCCCGCGCGCTGTGGCGGAAGATCATGCGCGCGACCTATGCCTATGCCGAACCGGGCGTGATCTTCATCGACCGCATCAACCGCATGAACAACCTCGCCTACTGCGAGACCGTCGCCGCCACCAACCCCTGCGGCGAACAGCCGCTGCCGCCCTATGGCGCCTGCCTGCTGGGTTCCGTCAATCTGGCGCGCCTGGTCGTGCGGCCCTTCGAGGACGGTGCCGCCCTCGACGAAGCGGCCTTCGACCGGGCGGTGGCCGCCGCCGTGCGCATGATGGACAACGCGATCGCCGTCTCGCGTTTTCCGTTGCCGGCGCAGGCCAGGGAAGCGCAGGCCAAGCGGCGCATCGGTCTCGGCGTCACCGGGCTTGCCGACGCGCTCATCATGATGAAGGCGCGCTATGGCAGCGGGCGGGCGCTGGCGCTGGCGCAGGCCTGGACGAAGCGGCTGCAACGCCAGGCCTATCTGGCCTCGGTGGAACTGGCGCGGGAGAAGGGCGCCTTTCCGCTCTATCGGCGTGATGCCTATCTGGCGGGCGGCACCGTCGCCGGGCTGGACGAAGACGTGCGCGAGGCCATCTTTCGCCACGGCATCCGCAATGCGCTGCTGACCTCGGTGGCGCCCACCGGCACCATCTCGCTTTTCGCCGATAACGTGTCGTCGGGGCTGGAGCCGGTGTTCGCCTTCACCCACAGCCGCAACCTGCTCATGCCCGACGGCAGCCGCCGCAGCGAGGAGGTGGCCGATTACGCCCTGCGCCTCTTCCGCCGGCTGAAGGGCGAAGCGGCGCCGCTGCCCGATTATTTCGTGGACGCCCAGACGCTGCGGCCCCAGGACCATGTGGCGATGCAGGCGGCGGTGCAGAAGCACGTCGACAGCTCCATCTCGAAGACCATCAACATGCCCGAGGACATCGCCTTCGAGGCCTTCGAAGACATCTACCGGATGGCCTACGAGGCGGGCTGCAAGGGCTGCACCACCTATCGGCCCAACGACGTGACCGGCGCCGTGCTGGAGGCCGCGCCCCGGGGCACGGAAGAACCGCGTCTGCCGCTGGAGGAACCGGCGGCCGCAAAGCCCGCCAACCCTTACGAGACGGGCGGGGTTATCTACATGACGCGGCCGCTGGACCGGCCCGAAGCGCTGCCGGGAAAGACCTACAAGCTGCGCTGGCCGGAGAGCGACCACGCCGTCTATCTCACCGTCAACGACGTGGTGGTGGACGGGCGGCGGCGGCCCTTCGAGGTGTTCATCAACTCGAAGAACATGGACCATTACGCCTGGACGCTGGGGCTCACGCGCATGATCTCGGCGGTCTTCCGCCGGGGCGGCGATGTGAGCTTCGTGGTCGAGGAGCTCAAGGCCGTGTTCGATCCGCGCGGCGGCCAGTGGATGGACGGGCGCTATGTGCCGTCGCTGCTGGCGGCGATCGGCGAAGTGCTGGAAACCCACATGGTCGCCATCGGCTTCATGCAGGCGGAAGGCGGCCACAGGGGCGCGCCGGAGAGCGCGGTTCCGGACCCGGAAGAACGGCGGCTTCTGCCCTCCTGCCCCCGCTGCGGCCAGCCCGGCCTCGTCCATCAGGAAGGCTGCAACCTGTGCACTTCCTGCGGCTATTCGAAATGTGCGTGAGGCATGCGCAAGCGGCGCATTACTCGCCCGCCGGCTCCACGACCACCCGCCCGCGGCCGCGCCGGACGAGATAGCCGCCGCGCCGAATCGTCAGCTTGCCGCTCTGCACCAGGTCCCACAGGGCCTCGGCGACCCGCTCCGCATTCCTGTCCCTGGCTTCCGTTTCCAGTGTCGCCTGCGACGACAGCCATTCGGAAAAGGCGCGCTCTGCGATGCTGTTACCGACGGACTTGCGCAGTGCGTTGAGCTTGCGGAGCTGGCCCTTGGTGAGACCGCTCTCGTCGAAGTGGTTGGTGGATGTCATGGAAGTCGAACCCGTTGTGGTGACGTCGATACCGGCCTTTTAGTTTCTCCCGGCGGCCCCTGTAAAGTCGTTTATGCATCCGGCCAGCATGGCGCGTCCGTCGGCGGCGTCATGGGGCCGATGTCTGCCGCGGAAAGTGTCGCCTGCCTTCGTGGTCAACCGTTGTGCTTTGCCGGCCTGTCGCGAATGACCTTCGCTACCGCCTCGCCGAAGGTCTCGGAGAGCTGCGTGATTGTCCTCTTGTTGCCTCTGCCTTCCGTTTTTTCCCGTTGCGCGGTGGCCGGTGCTTCGCCGGGGGCGCCCCCGGCGTCGTCTGCGCAGGCGCGGCGGATGCGTTCCGCCAGGGAAAGGGCCGTTTTGTGCGTCACTTCCAGCTGTTCGGCGAATCGGGCCAGCGGCAGGCTGCTCCGCATTTCGCTCGTCATGTAGAGTGCCAGCAGCCATGAAAGCAGGCTGCGCCGCGGGCGGACAGGCGCGGTCAGCATGCAGATCGCCAGCAGCCATGTGCGCAGGGGCAACTTCGAATGCTCCATGGCGTTGCCGGTGCGCAAGCTGAAGCGCTTGCGGCAACTGCTGCATTTGAAGCCCATCGGGCCGGAGACGTGGTAGATCTTGGCGTGACCGCAATGCGGGCAGATGGGCGAATCGCCCCAGCGTTCCCGCTCGACGAACGCCTGGCAGGCCGCCTCGGTGGGGAATCGCCGTTTGAAATCCGCGATGCTCAAGCTGGTTTTCACGATACGGGCCTTCGCCATCTCGTTGTTGCATCCGCCCGGCATGGGGGTGGATGCGGGCCATTGGTGCAATTTGGATAAGCCATCTTCCTGGAAAATGCAACAGGGCATTGACACCGCTGGCCCGGCGGGTATCTTCCCGTCGCGTGGGCGGTGAACGGGGATACCGGTGGCGGGCATCCATTCGGCCCCGAAGGGGGTGGGCCTCGCACCGTTCGTCATGTCCGGCGGCGTCGCTGCCGTGCTGCCGTCATCGGGGTGGGCGGAGGAGGGGGCTCCGCATCGTCTCCCTGCGGTGTGCGATTGCCATTTTCTTGCCGGCAGAGGCGAGCCAGGCAGCATGGTTGCCCGAACCGCGATCGACCGGCCGTGCTATGGCGATGCGTTCTATGACATGGAGGGACAGATGGCCGAAAAGAAATTTACATTCGACGATACCGGCTCCGACCTCACCCCCGAACAGATCGAACGCGGCCAGCAGATCTTTGCCGATGTCGTGGCCCGATACTACAGCGACCCCGATTTCAGGGCAAAGGTCGACGCGGACCCGGCCGCCACGCTGAAGGCCGAGGGTTTCAGCTTCCCGGGAGGAGCCAGGGTCAAACTGCTGTTCAATACCGAAAGCCTCATGCACATCGTGTTGCCGTATCCCGCGAAGCCGGAGTGAGCCGCCCGCGCTGCCGCCCGCCAGCACCGGTGGGGCGCGGCGGCGGCCCCGTTCTGCCGCCGCGGGCGGCCCCATGGCCGTTCGCAGAGCGGTAGGTTGTGGGTTCCGTTTCAGCCCGGCTGGTTCTCCTTGATCGTCCGGGCATCGCCCGCAACATTGTCGCCCCATGGAATGGCTTGCCGATTATGGCCTCTTCCTCGCTGAGGCGGCGACGGTCACCGTCGCGTCGGTCGTTGTGATCGCCTTTGCGGCAGCTTTCGTCGCGCGCGCGGGACAGCGAAAGCGTGAGGCCGGGCCCGTCATCGAGGTGCTGCGCCTCAACGATCGTTATCGACGCATGACGGCCGCGTTCGAGCGGGTGGCGCTGCCCCGCAAGACATGGCGGGCACGCCGCAGGGCCGAGCGAGCAGAGCGCAGGCGCCTGGCGAAGGGCGGGGGCCGGCGCCGCCTCTTCGTCCTCGATTTCAAGGGCGATTTGCGGGCGTCCGGCGTGGCGGCCCTGTGCGACGAGGTCACCGCCGTCCTCGCCGTCGCCGCCCAGGGCGACGAGGTCGTCGTCCGGCTCGAGAATGCGGGCGGTGCTCCCCACGGCCACGGGCTGGGCGGCTCGCAGCTGGCCCGCATCCGCGCGCGGGGCATCGCCCTCACCGTGGCGGTGGATCGTGTGGCGGCTTCCGGCGGTTACATGATGGCCTGCGTCGCCGACCGCATCCTGGCCGCTCCCTTTGCCCTCATAGGCTCGATCGGGGTGTTCGCCTCGATCCCGAATCTCAACCGCCTGCTGGAAGAACGCGGTGTGGATGTGGAGCAATTCCAGGCTGGCGAGTTCAAACGCACCGTCACGGCATTGGGCAAGAACACGGAGGCCGGCCGTGCCAAGCTGCAGAGCCAGCTCGATGCCACCCACCGGCTGTTCAAGGATTTCGTAGCCGAACACCGCCCCGCCCTCGACATCAAGCGCGTCGCCACGGGCGAATACTGGCACGGGCGCGAGGCATTGGCGCTGGGCCTCGTGGACCGCATCGGCACCAGCGACGACTATCTCTTCGAGGCCAGCCGCGAGGCCGACCTCTACCATGTCGAGAGCGTCCAGGGCCGCCAGGGCCTGCTGCGGCGGCTGGCGGGCGTAGCGGAGAGCGCCCTCGACCGCCTCTCGCTACGCCTCGACGGCTGATCGGTGGCGGTTCAGACGAGCTGGCGTTTCGCCAGCCTGGCGAAGATGCCGTTTTTTCTGATGAGCTCTTCGTAACGCCCCGATTCGACGATCCGTCCGGCGTCCATGACATAGATGCAATCGGCTTTTTCGACCGTGCTGAGCCGGTGGGCGATGACCACGCGGGTGACGTTGAGCGCGTTCAACGAGGCCTGCACGGTCGCCTGGGTGCGGTTGTCCAGCGCGCTGGTCGCCTCGTCGAAGAGCAGGATGCGCGGCTTGTGGGCGAGCGCGCGAGCGATCATCAGCCGCTGCTTCTGGCCGCCGGAAAGACCGCCGCCCCCTTCGGGCAGGATGGTGTGCATGCCCATCGGCATGGCTTCGATGTCCTGGTCGAGGCCGGCCGCCTTTGCCGCCGCCCAGGCTTCTTCCATGGTGAGCATGGAGGCACCGGCGATGTTCTGGAAAAGACTCGCCGCCATGACCTGGCTGCTTTGCAGCACGGTGCCCATGCGGCTTCTCACGGCGCCCAGATCGAGGCTGGAGAGATCGTGGCCGTCGATGAAGATGGAGCCGGTGTCGGGTTTCTCGAAACCGAGCAGGAGGCGGTAGATGGTCGATTTTCCGGAGCCCGACGGACCGACGAAAGCCACGAAATCTCCTGCCCGGATGCGGAAGGAAATGTGATCGACCGCGTTGGGAACCTCCGGCAGATAGCGGAAAGCGACATGCGAGAACTCGATCTCGCCCGTCAGGTCGCCGGGGTCGATGCCGTCCTCAAGGGACTCCGGTTCGGCGTCGAGGATGGGACGAACGCGCTCGAAGAGCGGGATGATGCTGGCGATGGCCGCCAGTCCGGAGGTCAGCCCCACCATCGCGAACATGAACTGCCCGAAGGCGGAATTGAAGGAGAGGAAGTCCGCCAGAGTGAAGGGGTTTTCCTGCTCGGCGACCAGCAGGAACCAGATGAAAGTGAAGATGGCGAGCATGGAGAAGGGCAACATCAGGCTGTTGAAGGTCACCTGCCCCGCCATCCAGCGCTGGGCGGCCAGCGTCTCGCGCTTCTGTTCGGCGAAACGTTCCGCCCATTGCGCCAGCGCGTAGCTCTCGGCATGTGCCATGCGCAGCTTCGAGATGCCGGCGATCATCTGGAACAGGAAGCCGTCGATGTCGCCCTGAAGGTTGAACGCCACCCGGTGATGGGCCGTCGCCCGGTGTGTGAAAAAGGCCGTGCCGGCGAGCAGCAATAGCACCAGGGCGGTGGCGCAGAACGCCAGCGACCAGCTGTAATAGAACAGCAGGCCGAAACTGAAGATGGAAAAGACGCTGCTGATGACCGTCGCAGTGACGATGCCGCTCAGTACCAGCCGGATCTGGGCGATGCCGTTGGCCCGGTCGGCCAGGTCGCCCACCGTATAGTGGCGGAAAAAGCCGGTCGGCAGGGAAAGCAGCCGGTTCCATACCGCTGGCTGGATGCGTTCGTCGACCCGGCTCTCGATGCGCAGCACCGCCATGGCGCGCACGATGTCGAACAGCATGGTGCCGAAGGCGGCCAGCAACAGCGCGCCCAGGAAGGAGATCCACATGGAGATGTCGACGCGCGGGATGACTTCGGCGAAGAGCTTGCCCATGGCGACCGGGGTGAGCAGGGCCAGAAGGCCGCTCAAGGTGGCCATGACGGCCAGGCGGCGAAGGTCTTTTCTCTGCCCCCGCATGGAGTAGAGGATCGTCTGCACCCCGCTCGCGATGTGGGATGGCAGCGGGACATAGAGTCTGAGGCCTTCGCTGGCGATGCCGGCGGCAACCTGTTCGCTGTCCACGGCGAAGCTCGTGCCGGCCTCCGGGTCGACCACCCGGTAGCTTTCGTTGGAAAGCAGAGCCAGCGTCCGCTCGCCGTCGCTCGAAGTGGCGATGAAGGACGGCCCGATCCGACGCCACCAGTCGGGGGGGAGGGAAATGCGGCGCACATGCATGCCGGAAGGCCTGGCCAGCTTCACGACCGCTTCCATCAGGTTGCCTTCGTCCCTGGCGTTGCGCGGGATTTTCAGGGTGCCGCCAGTCGCTTCGGCGACCAGGCTGACCGCCATCTGCAATGGCGTGTGGCTTGCGGCCTCGATGGTCTCGTGTTCGCTGTCCGCCATCAGCACCCTGCCCAGGCGGTGGAACATCTTCGCCGCGCTCGCCCGGCGCACTCCGAAGGCGATGTGCTGGCGTTCGTCCAGGCGCCTGGCTGTCTCGGCGGAAGCAAGGGCGGCGTAGGTCTGGATCAGGCGGTTGAAGGCGTCCAGCGCCGGCCAGATACGCTCCTGGAGAAAGACGGTCGGCGTATAGACGGCGGAGATCTCCGCTGCCTCGTCGAGCGTGAGCCAGGTCCACTGGGTGAGCGCCACAGGATCGGCCCCGGCCGGCACCATCAGGCGCGGGTCGCCCTGGAAATGCGCCGGACGGTCGGCCGAGGCCCAGATCACGTCCCGGTGCTGGGCGGTGACGATGGCCCCGGCCGGATAGGGAATAGCGGGTTCGGCCTCGAGCAGCCTGGCATTCTTCGAGGGTGGACCCGAACCCCGGGCCAGGAACTGCGACAGCCGCGAGACCCAGTCGTCGATCCAGATCGTGGTCTCCAGGTCGAGGCTGTCCACGGATTCGATGCCCGCGCGCTCCCCCTGGACGACCTTCGCGTCCTGGGACGGCACGGCGATCAGGCGGAAGGCGTGGTCCACCTCGCGGGAGGTGCCGAAGGCCATGGCGCCCACCGGCAGGCGCGAGACGAAGGACCAGCGGCTGGCCGGGCGCATCTCTTCGTCCATCTCCACCACGAAGACGTCGACATGGCCTTCCTCGACCAGCAGCACCCTGGCCGAAGTGTCCAGAAAGATCGGCGCATGGGTGGCGGTGCGGAACAGCTTGCCGCGTATGCGTTCGATGGCGGAGGCCTGGGTCATGGTTTCAGTGCGCCATCACCAGGTTGCGATAGGTGCCGCCCTCTTCGATCAGTTGCTCGTGGGTGCCGCGCTGAACGATGCGGCCGCTGTCGAGGACGACGATCTCGTCGGCGTCGCGGATGGTGGAAAGCCGGTGGGCGACGATGACGCAGGTGTTGCCGCGCCGCCTGAGATTGTTGTCGATCTCGAGCTCGACGACAGGATCGAGGGCGGCCGTGGCCTCGTCGAGCACCAGGATGGCGGGATTGGTGGCGAGTGCGCGGGCGATCTCCAGGCGCTGGCGCTGGCCGCCGCTGAAATTGCGTCCGTATTCGCCCACCTGGGTTTCGTATTTTCCGGGCCGCATCACGACATCTTCGTGGATCACGGCATCGCGCAGGGCTTGGCTGATGTCACGATCGGCGATGGTGGGATTCCACAAGGTGACGTTGTCATAGACGCTGCCGTTGAACAGCACGATCTCCTGGTCGACATAGGCGATGGTCTCGGCGATGTGGCTCGACGGAATGTCTTCGACGGTGCGTTCGTCCAGGCGCACGCTCCCGGACCACGGCCGCAGAAGGCCGCAGATAAGCTTGCCCAGGGTGGATTTGCCGCTGCCGGAACCGCCCACCAGCGCCACACGCTGGCCGGGCCGGATCGAAAGGCTGAAATCCTCGATCAGCGGCGGTTCCTTGGCGTTGTAGCCGAAGGTGACGTTCTCCAATTCGACGAAACCGCGGGCGGGGGGCAGAGTTTTTACTTCCCGTTCGTTCAACCCGCGCGCCGCATGAGCGTCGGGCTGGTAGTTCAGCACGTCGTCGAGCCTGGCGATCTCGCCCTTGATGGTCTGTAGATTGGCGCCGAACTGAACCAGGCCGTTCACCGGCTGAGCGAAGTATTGCGCCAGGCTCTGAAAGGCGACCAGCCCGCCGACGGTGAGCACGCCGTCGAGGATGCGCAGCCCGCCGACGCCCAGGATGGCGACGGTGGTGAGCGCCGTCAGCAGCGGCGGCAGGACGGTAAGCGGGATCGACAGCAGCTCCAGGTCCTGTTGTGCGTTGAGGAGCTTGGTGTAGAGGCCGGACCAGCGCCTGAAGAAGCTGCTCTCCGTGCCGCTGGCCTTCAGCGTTTCGATCATGTGGAGGCCGTTGACTGACACGCCCGCCAGCTTGCCCTGCTCGTTGACCACGAGGCGGCTGCTGTTCTCGCGGGCGCGGGAGACCGCCCACAGCGCGAAGACGTTGAGGGCGACCATGGTGAAAGCGGCCAGCGCCAGCAGCGGGTCGTAGAGAATCATGATCGGCGCATAGATCGCCATGGTGAGTATGTTGATGGCGTTGGTGGCCAGTTCGCCCGAGATCATCTGCGCCACCCTGTCGTTGGAAGCGACGCGGTTGGCGAGATCGCCGGCGAAACGCTGGCTGAAGAAGGTCATGGGCAGGGTCACGGTGTGCCAGAAGAAGCGCGAGGTGGCGATCAGCGAGAGTTTGGCTTCCATGCGGGCGATACAACTCTGCTGCAGCCAGGTCAGCACGCCCTGCAGGACGGCCGTCATCGCCAGTCCGATCGCCAGCGGCCAGACCAGGCTCTCGTTGCGCGGGATCAGCACATCGTCTACGAATATCTTGGAGAGCGTGGCCACAGCCAGCCCCGGCACCACCAGCATCAACGTCACCAGCACCACGAAGAAGAGCGGCATGCGCGTATGGCCGAGCCTGGCGAACAGGCTGTGGAAGACGCTGGGGGGAGAGCCGCTGCGGCGGAATCCGGCGCCGGGCTGGAAGGCCAGGCAGACGCCGGTGAAGCCCTCGTCGAACTCCTGCATCGAAATCCGGCGCGGCCCGCCGCCCGGGTCGTTGATGTAGACCCGATTGCCCCTGACACCCTCTACCACAACGAAATGATTGAAGTTCCAGAAGACGATCATGGGAAAAGGGAGGTCGAACAGGCGCTCTGGGTCGCGTCGGTAACCCTGGGCGAAGAAGCCGTATTCGCGTGCCGCCCGCAATATGTTGACGGCCTTGCTGCCATCGCGAGACACACCACATCGCACGCGCAGCTCCTCCAGCGGCGCCCAACGGCCGTAATGGGCGAGAATCATACCCAGACAGGCGGCGCCGCACTCCGTCGCTTCCATCTGCAGGACGGTGGGTGCCGCTCGCCGGCCGCCGCGCCGGCGCGAGAGATTCGGTTGCAGCGATACGCTCAAAGTCCCAGCGTCTCCCGGATGAGCGGCACCACCAGCGTGATCGGTGGCTGGCTCTCCACCTTGACCTCGGCGGTGGCGAGCGTGCCGGCGCTGATGGTCTTCTCGTTCGCCCTGGGCGACGTCCAGGCGAAGCCGCTCATGGTCTCTGGGTCGGGCAACAGCGCCACGCGGCCGGTATAGGGCGTTCCGTTGGCGGCGATGGCCTGGGCCAGGGTACGGTTCTGCAGAGTGGAGATCATGCTCTCGAGGCTTGTCGGGAAGAGCGAGACGTATTCGACCACGCCCCGGATGGCGCCGTATTCCTCGCGCCGCACCGTGGTGGGCGAGACCAGCACCTCCATGCCGGGCTCCACCCGCTTACCCTCGGCTGCCGGCAGATAGACCAGCATTTCGAGTTGCTCCTGGCCGGTCTCGATGCTCAGAACCGGCTGGCCCGACTGGAGCACGGTGCCGATGGTCGCCTTGATCTCGATGACGAGGCCGGAGACCGGTGCCACGATGTGCTGGGTATTGATCAGGGCTTCGAGCTCGTTGGCCTGGCGTTCCGCCGCCTGCCGCCGCGCCTCCGCTTCGGAGATGCGAACGCGGCGTTCGGTCTGGCGGCGGATTTCAGCTGCTTCCAGATCGTCGCGCTGTCGCAGGGTGGCGAACAGCTCTCGCTGTGCCTGATCGTAGGCGTGCTGGCTGCGCTCTACGGCGGCACGGGTGACGATGCGCTCTTCGAACAGCTGGCGGTAGTCTTCCAGGCGTTGGCGGGCGGTCTCTACCGATGTGCGGTTGTTGTGTTCGAGCCGTTCCAGGCGCTGGCGTTGTTGTTCGACATTGCCGCCGATGAGCGCGTCCTCGGCCGCCATCGCCGTCTCGAGCTCTTCGACCGCTATGGTCCGCTCTTCCACCAGCGCCAGGGCGCTGCGATAGCGCTCCATCGCCTCGAAATTGGCGATCTCGCCGACGATGCTCCCCTTCTCCACCGTGTCGCCTACTTCGGGCAGAATGTCGATCAGCACGCCGTTGCCCAGCGTCGCCGCATCGAAGATTTTTCCATCGCGGTTCAACAGGATTCCCTGGGATTGCACATAGGTCGAAACTTCGCCTTCGAAAGACCAGACGACGGTCGCCGCCACCATCGCCGTCAGGGCCGCGGCCGCCATCCATGCCTTGGTCGTGACGACGGTAAGCGTGCGGTCGAGGTCTTCGGGATCGGAAAGCCGCTTCAGCGATGCTGCGCGAAACAGGTTATTCTGGCGCATGACCGCCTTGCCTCATGCGTGCGACGGCGCGGGTGGGGCCGCCGCAGGTCGCCTTTGGCACAAAGGTAGCGTATGGCCACCGGTTTGTGAAACCGATGCCCTCGTTCGCGACACACGGGGCGCCGGGCCGTTCGATTGTAGGGCGATCGGGCGGGCGGCAGAGATCGCGCTTGTCGGCGCGGGCACCGGAGAGGTGGAGCTTGGCGGCACCGTCTGCGGGCGGGCGGTGCCGGATGCGCCCTGTCGCGCTCTCGCTTGTGGAGAGCTTTCTGCCCGCGCGTTGCCGTGCCCTCCATTGTCGAGCGGTGGCGCCCGCGCTGCCCTCCTGTCGGCGCAGGCAGATCAAGGCCTCGCCGCCTGCGCCGCCAATCGGGGCCACCGATTCCTTCCCGCCCCGTCCCGGGCTAGACTGGGGCACTGCCTGCATATCCGGGACCGCGCCATGGATGCCATCGTCTGGCTCGTCGCTACCGTCTGCCGCATCTATTTCTGGGTCCTCGTCGCCCAGGTTGTGGTCTCCTGGCTGCTCGTCTTCGGGGTCATCAATGTTCGCCACCCGGTGGCGGGGCGGTTGGGCAGTTTCCTGTCCCAGGCAACCGAGCCGGTGCTGGCGCCCATCCGCCGCTTGCTGGGGCGCTTCCTGGGCGATCTGGGCGGCATCGATATCTCGCCCATCGTCGCCATCGTGGCGCTGGAGTTCCTGTGCCGCCTTTTCATCGACAGCGTCCTGCTGCCGTTGTCCCACCCGTAACGGCGGTGGCGAGGCATTCTCTAAGGACAGCCAGGAGAGCCGATATGGGCCAGGCAAGCATCATCGATGGCAAGGTGATCGCTCGTGAGCTGTGCGAGCGGACGGCGGCCAGGGTCGTCGCTCTGAAGGATCGCCATGGCCTCGTCCCCGGCCTGGCCGTGGTGTTGGTGGGCGACGATCCGGCAAGCCGCGTCTATGTCCGCAACAAGGGCCGGGCGACGGTCGAGGCCGGGATGGAAAGTTTCGAGTTTCGCATGGCCGCAAGCGCTGGCCAGGACGAGCTGCTGACCCGCATCAAGGCGCTCAACGCCGATGCCCGCGTCAACGGCATTCTGGTGCAGCTTCCCTTGCCCGCCGGTATCGACGAGAAGGCCGTCATCGACGCCATCGACCCGGCCAAGGATGTGGACGGTTTCCACGTCGTCAATGCCGGGGCGCTGGCGACCGGCCAGGAGGCGATGATCCCCTGCACGCCGCTGGGCTGCCGGCTGCTGCTGCGCCGCCAGCTGAGTAACGACGGCATGAGGGGTGCGGAGGCGGTGATCGTCGGGCGTTCCAACATCGTTGGCAAGCCCATGGCGCAGCTGCTTCTGGAAGACCATTGCACCGTCACCGTCGCCCATTCGCGCACGCGTGATCTGCCGGCGGTGGTGCGCCGGGCGGATATCGTGGTCGCGGCCGTGGGCCGGCCCGAGATGGTGCGCGGCGATTGGATCAGGCCCGGTGCCGTCGTCGTCGATGTCGGCATCAACCGGGTGGCGGCGGAGGATGGGAAGGCCAGACTGGTGGGCGATGTGTGTTTCGACGAAGCGGTGGAGGTCGCCGCTGCCATCACGCCGGTACCGGGCGGCGTCGGCCCGATGACCATCGCCTGCTTGCTGGATAACACGGTGACGGCCACCTGCCGCCAGCACAGCGTAGCCGAAACGGCGGTGTGACGGCGGCTCGTTGGCAGCAGCGATGGGTCTGGCTGCGTGGCGCCCGGCGCGGCCAAGCCCCGCCGGGCATGCGCCCCATGGCAATGCGGAACGTCGTTTGGTGGAGTGCTCAAATCCACCTGCGAGAATGGATTCCAGACCAGCATCGTGAAAGCGGGCCATGACTTCGCCCGCGTGGATCGAACAGGCTGTGCGAACCGCATCGATGGCGAGATCATCGCTCGGACAAGGCGCACATCTTTCACAACGATGCGAATTTCACCTGGCGCAAACGCGGACCGCCTGAAGCATGGCGGACGGGGAGGGATTCGAACCCCCGGGGGGTAGCACCCCCTGCGGTTTTCAAGACCGCCGCCTTCGACCGCTCGGCCACCCGTCCCTGGGTGCCTGCGATACACGCCGGCCGGTGGGCAGGCAAGGGGCCTGCCTTGTCGCCCACGCTCCGGCACGGCTAGATTGCGCGGTGAGACCGAGAGGGACGGCGGGTGTGAGCACGCAATATACGGATCGGGTCATCCACGGCATGGAGGCGCTCTACGGCAAGGGCTTCCTGTCGCCGGGTGGGGCGGGGGAGATGTCGGTGCTTCTCGAAGACGTGGCGCTCAGCGGTTGCCATGTGCTCGACCTGGGCTGCGGGCTGGGCGGTGCTTCCCTGCTGCTCGCCGGGACCTTCGGTGCCAGGTGCGTCACCGGCGTCGACATCGACGCCGCTCTCGTCTGCCGTGCCCGGGCCGCCGCCGAAGCCGCGGGGCTGGCGGACATGATGGTCTTCCGCGCGGTGGAGGCGGGGATACTGCCCTTCGATGAGGCGACCTTCGATGTCGTCTTTGCCAAGGATGTCGTTTGCCACATCGCCGATAAGAGTGCGCTTTTCGCCGAAGTTGCCCGTGTGCTGGCCCCGGGCGGTCGCCTCGTCTGTGCTGATTTCGTAGATGGCGAGAAGGGCGATGACCTGGGCCGGCTTTATGACGACTGGATCGACTCCATGCGCGCCTATGGCCTCTCGTTTCACTTTGAGAAGCTCGCCGCCTACACGGGTGCCTTTGCGGCGGCGGGTCTGGAAGATGTGCGCATGCGGGACCACAGCCAGTTGTCGGAGGAAAGCGCGGGACGGGAGGTAGCTTTCGTCACCGGATCCGAGGCGGGACCTCTGCGCAAGGCGCTGGGCGAAGACAGGTTTCGGGCGCGCATCCGCGCTACCAAGCTGCGCTTCGAGGCTCTGGCTGCCGGTGCGTTGCGCCATGTCCACATGTTCGCTTCGCTGCCATTGGCCAGTGCTTGAGACGACGGCTGGTCCGCGGTCATGCCGGGCGGCCCTGCCCGCCCGCAGCGAGCGGTTGAGCGCGAATAGGGCGCGGCTGGAAACCGTGGCCCGAAGCCCTCTACCCCTTGCGCTCCTTGACGATGCGCAGCGCCTCCTTCAGATAGACGCGGAACAGCGGATAGTTCTCGCTCATCGGGAAGTGCCCGATGTCCTCCATCTCGATATAGACACCGCTTTTGATCTGCCGCGCCGTGTTCTCCGTCGCCTCCGGCGGCGTGAGGTAGTCGTAGGTGCCCGTCATCATGATTACCGGGCAGCGGCGGCCGTCGATGTTCTGGAGCTCCTCCCGCAGGTCGTGGTCGACCGAATAGAAATAGAGGTCGCCACGGAAAGCCTCTGAACCCTGGGTGTAATAGTGCCAGGTGAGCCAACGGTCCATATCGGGTGACTGCGGAGCCATCAGGTCCCACACGCCACTGGCGCAGACTTGGGCGGCATTGGCGTGGGGATGACGCCACCAATCGAGGAAGAAGCCCGGTGCATAGTCCGCTGCTTCCACCGGAATCACGGCCTTGAATCGGTCCGGCCGGCGCAACGCCAGCTGCAAGGCGACATTGCCGCCGAAGGATGAACCCATGAAGATGGGCTCCTTGAGCTCGAGCGCGTCGCACAGCCTGACGACGAAGTTGACATAGTGCTCGGCAGTGAGCCGATACTCTTCTTTCCACCATTCGCTGTTGTGTGGTGGGTCGGACTTGCCGTGGCGCGGCAGATCGTAGGCGACAACATTGTATTCGCGCGTGATCTCGTCGTCTTCGAGCAGGCCGCGCCACTGATGGTTGTGGCAGCCGGCGGTGTGCTGGCAGATGAGCGGTTGGCCCGTGCCGTTGTGCAGGTAGAAGACCTTGTATTCGTAACCGTCGACGTCGATGGTGACGTAGCGGCCCGTGACCGGTGAGTGTTTGACCATGTTCCCTGTCCCCGAATGGCGTCGTTCGTTGATCGCTGTCGCTTTTCCGCAGCCCTAGACCGGCACACCGCATTGCCGCAACAGCTCGAACTGGGCCGTGAAATTCCTGAGATTCTGCATTAGCACCAGGAGGTTGCCCTCCAGCTTGAGGTCTTCACGAAAGCTCGCCGCCCAGATGCCGTGAAACATGGGTTTGGGCACAGCCTTGGCGAACTCTCGCCAAGTCTGCGGGCTGGCGCGCAAGGCGAAGTCATAGGCGTCGAGCGGTTGCGGATCGGTGTCGATGTTTTTGACCCTGCCGTCGTGCATTTCGACAATGACCTTGCGTTCCCCCATGTCGAACATGAAGGTGCAGGTGTAGTACTTGCCCATCGCCTGAATGGTCTCATCTCCATTGGTCAGGGCCTTGAACTTGCTTGCCCAACTCTTGACGTCCGTGCTCATGTCATAGGTTCCCTTTGCGCCGGTAACGTTGTGGTCATCTGGCCCGTCAACTGCCGGATGTGGGCGGGCCGTCGTTCTTCAGAAGGTTGCCGAGCTTGGAGATTTCGCCCGGCGACATGCCGATCTCCTGCAACAATGTGTCGACAAAAGGTGCCTGAGCGCGATAGCGCAGAGCTGACGCCACGATGTTGTCGGCAAGCGAGCTGCCGCCGGCGGGTGGGCCGTCAAGATCGCCGCCGATGCCACCGCCCCGATCGCCAGCAGCCGGGCGGGCACTGGAAAGGCCTGGCAGACCGTCGACCTGGAGAATCTTGATCTCGCCGATGTTCTCCATCGGCTTGACGCTTTCGCGCACGATGCCTTCCAGATGCTCCAGGAGCTTCATGCGCAGGGCGTGGTAGCGGCTCTCATCGCTGCGCAGATTTTCGGCCTCATTGAGCCTGCGTCGGCCTTCGGCATCAACCTCGTAGCGCAGCTTTGCCGCCAGCGAGGAGAAACGGTCGGCCGCCGCCTTCTGTTCGGCCGCCGATGTCTGCGCCTGGGCGATGGCGGTGAGTTGAAGCGCTTCAGCCTCCACGGCGCGCGCTGCCTCGATCAGATCTACCAGCTTGCGGCGTTCGGCCGTCTCGCGTTCGCGGATGGAGACGACTTTCTCTTCGGCTGCCACCGCACGGGCGCGTGCCTCTTCGGTTTCCGCCTGCGCTTCGGCCTTCTCCTTTTCCTTCCTGATGATGGCGATGCTGCGCTCCTGTTCCTCCACTTGCAGCGTTTTGCGGCGTGTGACGTCGAGGCGCTCGGTTTCCTGGCGGTGGGCGATACGATCCTCGTCGAGCGTTTTCTCCTGGGCGATGCGAGCTTTCTCGATAGCCACGTCGGACTCGATTCGCACCGTCTCCGCCTGCCGTCGGCCCGCTGCCTCCTGGCGCGCAATCTCGGCCGCCTGCGCTGCACGCTGGGCAGCGATCGCCTCACGTTGCTTCAGGCGCGCATATTCTGCCTCCTTCTCGATATCGAGGATGCGCAACTCCGCCTCCAGGTTTTTGGCATGGATGGCGATTTCGGCCTCGCGTTCGACATCGTTCCTGTGCCTGCGACGCCCCTCGATCTCCTCGGTCAGCGCCGTCTCGCGTAGCGCCCGTTCCGCTTCCAGAGCCTTTTCCCTACGGACGCGGGCTTTTTCGATCTCCTCCTCGGCGTGGATCTCCGCCTCCTGCGCTTCGCGGTCGCGCAGCGCGCGATCCGTGGCGATGGTGGCGCGTTCCAGCGCTCGCTGCTGCGCGATCTCACGATCCTGCTGCAGGCGTGCATATTCGCTGCGCTTGCCGATATCGAGTGTTTCCACCTCCGCCTGGAGATTCTTGGTGCGGATGGCGATCATCGTGTCCTGCTCGATGTCATTGCGTAGCTTTTTGCGCTTCTCGATCTGCTCGGTGAGCTGGGTCAAACCCTCGGCGTCGAAGGCGTTGGAAGGATTGAAGCGCTCGATGTCGGTCTGATCGAGGCCGGTGAGCGATACTGCTTCCAGTTCCAAGCCATTGCCGGTGAGCGTCTCTTCCACCAGCGCTTTGACCTGCCGCACATAGACCCCTCGTTGTTCCTGCATCTCGTCCATCGTCATCTGCGCGGCAATCGAACCCAGAGCGTCTACAAAGCGGCCCTGGATGACGCCCTTCAGGCCTTCGGGATCCATGGTCCTTTGCCCCAGAGTCTGGGCGGCGAGTGCCACCCATGCAGGGTCGGGTTTCACACGCACCGAGAACTCGGCGACCACATCGACCCGCATGCGATTCCCGGTGATGAGCGCTCCGTCGCCGGCGCGCCGCACCTCCAGCCGCAGCGTGTTCATACCTACCATGGTGACGTTGTGGACGATGGGCAGGACCAGCGCGCCGCCGGTGATGACGACCTTCTCGCCGCCCAGGCCGGTACGGACGAATGCCACTTCCTTCGATGAGCGGCGGTAGAGCCAGTAGAGCAGATAGACGATGATGGCGATGAAAATGCCCGCCAGCAGGATGGCGGTGATGATGTCGGCTCCGGTCATCGCTCAAGTCCCCCTTCCGGCGCGCGGACCTGCCCGCCTGCTGCCGCCTGCCAGACCATCAGGGCGAAGGCGATTCTGTTGAGAAAATCGGCCAGATTGTAGATCAGGTTGATGCTGCCGCTGTCCACACCGCCCCCCAAATATTCCATGAAATAGCCCAGAGGATAGATCGCCCAGCCGATGGTCGCGATCAGCCGCATGGCGTTGAAGGCCGACTGAGCCTTGCGCTCGCCGCTGCCGGCGTTGATTCGGCTGGCCTCGCCCAGGTAGAGTTCGCCCAGGATGTAGAGACCGCCGGCCAGTGCCACCAGGAAGCCCAGAGTGGGGCTGACGAAACCAGCGGAACCCAGATAAGCCGCTGCAACGGCCACGGACGAGGCCACCAGAAGGCGCCAGAACAGGGCGGCAGTGACGGCCGCCACTGCGCCCAGCACCAGATGGAACGACACTGCCTGCAACGGCACGGTGAGTTGCCAGTCGGCGAAACGCCAAGCACTCGCGACCGCACCGGTCGCCGCCCAAACGTTGGAGAGATGAGCATAGCTCAAAGCCGAAACCAGGGAGAGGACGGCCATGACGGCCAGCGCCGCTTGCCAGCGTGGTGCGGCGCGACGCTGCTCCATGAAGAAAAAGAAGGCTGCTCCGGCCATGGCCAGCGTCATCAGCCAGAACGACATCCCGACGATGTCGGTCGGTTGGAGCATCTCGTTCATGCCGCCTCCCCGGTCTAGATCTGCGTGCGGATATGGGGCGAACGGGCGTACATCGCGACCATCGGCAGAATCAACAGGCCGAATACGAACTGCTGCCCCTCGAAGCTCAGCCCGATCCCGACCAGGAAAGAGGACAGCACCTGGAGCACCAGCACGCCGATGACCGTGAAGCCGTAGCCGCCCCAACCGCCGAGCAGCGATGTTCCTCCGATCACGACAGCCGCCAGCGTCATGAAGAGATAGGGATCGCCGACGCCGATGAAGCCGCCGCCGCTCCAGCCCAGAAGCAGGGTGCCGGTGGCAGCCGCAATGGCCCCGCTCGCTACATAGACGCCGACCCAGTATTTGCGTTCCAAGATCGACAGGCGGCGGGCTGCGGTGCGGCTGCCGCCCAGCGCATAGAGGTTGCGGCCGAAGACGGTGTTGCGCATGGCGAGCGTCAACAACACTGCCGCCGCCAGCCAGATGACGATCACCGGCGGGAAGTCGAGGCCGAAGGTCCGGCCGTTCATCGCGGCGATATTGGTCAGCCACTCCGGAACGACGCCGAAGACATTGCCGCTGTAGCGGGTCCCGATACTGGTGAGGATCTGTGTTCCCCCGGCGACCGCAAAGCCCATGCCCAGCGTGACGATGAGGGCTTGGCCCTGGAGGCGGAAGCTCAGAATGCCGTTGAGCGCCCCGATGACGGCACCGGCCAGCAGGATGACGACGACGGCGAACCACGATGGCAGCCCCAGGCCCAGGAGATAGAGCAGGCCGATATTGGCCGAGCCGATGATGAAGGGGATCGAAAGATCCAGCCCGCCGAGTAGCACGACCAGCGTCTGGCCGATGCAGGCCAATCCCAGGAAAGAGGCGAACACCAGCATCGACTTGATGTTGATGGTTGCAAAGAATCCGTCGACGACCAACGAGCCAACGATGAAGAGGCCCGCCAGAACGGTGATGCCGACAAAAGCGCTACTGTTCTCCGTCATCGTGCGGTTGAGGACGATAGCGACGGTCACGAAGACGGCGACCACGGCCGAGGCGACGATGTTGTTGACCGTGTAGAAATTCTCGATCGAGAAGGAGACAACGAGGAACAGAGCCAGTGCCAGCAGAACGCCGATGACAACATGCTTGTAGCGCAGCACCAGAAGTCGGGCATAGTGGCCCTTCGTCTGGCCTTCGTCCGGCGCCTTTGTCAACCCATTTCCCCTGTCGACTCCCTCCGCACTCAGCGAATTCAGCGCCGCACCGTCCAGGCCATAGACCCAGCGCACCGAGAAGTGGTGCCAGCCCCACAGCACGATGGCAAAAGTCGCCACAGCGTAGAACAGAACGTATTGCACCTCGATCTCCTCGTGCCAGCCCAGGAGGGCGCTTCCCCCCGCGACCAGAAGCGCGAAAGCGAAACCCAACCAGCGGTAGAAATCGTGCTCTGTCCGCCTCATGGCCCCGCCCTGTCGCCGATGTGCAGCATGAAATCGCGTCTGTTCGCGCCCATCGGCCCCCGTCCTGCGTTCTTGCGGCGGAAATCGAGCAGGAAGTGCAGGGCGAATTTGGCGCCGATGACGCTGGCGGCGAGCGCGACGACGAACTTCCAGAAGCGCACATCGGCGACGAAGAAGATCGCGCCCAACCCGACGACGGCGGCGATGGCAATAAAGATGCCGGTGTAAGAGAAGCCGCGAGCGCGGGGATCGAGGCTCACATTGTGCATGGCATGTCGCCGCACGCCGGGGATTGTCAGCAGATAAAGGATAATGGTGACGGCCAGCACCGAGAACGCCTCGACAAAGAAGATGTCGGGTAGAACGCCCGCCCCGGTCGTGAGTCCGCCGACCGCCGCGACATAGGCATCGGCGGCCGCTATGACACCGAGCGGGCGTTGTGGCCCAGCGGCAAACAACATTGCCGTCAGCACGGAGATCGCGAGCAAAGCCAGCGCCACCGAAGTCACGTCCGAGACTCGTCTCTGGAAGGTTGGCAGGGCGACGACGAAAAGGATGATACCGACGATGGCGATGCCGACGACACCTGGGGAAAGCCCATCCTCGCCACTTCGCGTATAGGCAAGCGCCAGGGCGGCCAGGACCCCGGCGGTCGCTGTAAAGGCAAGAGCGGTGGGGCCGATACGAAATCTTTTGGGATAGGGCAGGGCGGTGAAGATCAGCACGGTGCCCACCAGAATCGCACCGGCCGGCACAACCGCCAGCCACAACGGCCCGGCCGCGCCGCCCTCCATGCCGGCGGACGCAGCCCCAATGGCGAAGAAGGGTGGGATAGCGACGCGCTGTCCGACCCAGCTTGCAACATTGGTGCCGACAGTGGGCAGGCCACCGTCATGGACCGAATATCCCAACATCAGAAGGGCCGTGACGGCAATGAGCGCGACCGTCGCCGGGCTGGGGTGGCGCCAGAGGAGATAGGCGAGAAACACCGCCGCGGCGACGATTACGGCCGCGATCACGATGGGCGTTGCCGTCGGAACGGCTGGTTCGACCCCCGCCTCTGGGGAAAGCGCGCTCGCCGAGAGCGATGTGCCGGAGAGAGAGGTTGCCGAACTGGCGGAAAGCGAAGTCGCCGAACCTTCGGACAGCGAGGCGCTGGAAGCCGCGCTCAAGCTGGCCACCTCGCCGGAGGGCGGCGCGGCCACATCGTCCTGCGCGTAGAGCACCACACCCGCCGCCGCTAGGGCAAGGGCCACGAACAGCACATAGGGCGAGATACCCCGCATCGCCTGCTGCACCTGTGGCAGGAAGATCGTGAGCAACAGGGCGACAACGAGGATGACGCCATAGGCCAGCTGCGTGACGAAGCTCTGCACCATCCCGAAGTGGAAGGTCGCCAGCACATAGGTGATCAGATAGATGTTCAGTGCCCCCAGCAGCGAGCCTGTGACGCTGCCGCGTCCCCCGGCCAAACTCGTTCCTCCCAGGACCAGGGCGGTGACCGCCATCAGCGTATAGGTGCTGCCCTGGGTGGGATCGCCCGAACCGATCAGCGAAGTAAAGGCGAGTGCCGCAAGACCGGCATAGAGGCCGGCGATCACATGAGCGCCCATGCGAACGGCGACGACGTCGACACCAGCGGTGTAGGCCGTGCGCTCGTCGGCACCCATCATGCGCAGATGGTCGTAGAAGGCCGTCCGGGTAAAGAGGAACCAAGCGCCGGCGGCGACCGCCAGTATCGCCAGCACCGGCGACCAGATGGATACGCCCAATCCCCAGGACTGCATCCATTCCGGCGCCACGCCGCCAGGGCGTGGCAGGATGACGAGATTGAGGCCGGCCAGCGTCAGGAAACCTGCCAGCGCGACGATGATGGGCTGGATGCGCACATAGACGATGATGAGACCCATGATGATCTGATAGGCGACTCCGACGCCCAGGGCATAGAGGAAGACGTCGACCACGGAGGTTACGATCCCTTCGGCGTTGAGTTGCACCAGGGTGACGTTGATGAAACCGATCAGCGGCCCGATCGAGAGGTCTACCCCACCGCGGCCCGCCATCGCGATCGGGGTCAGCGCGAAGGCAGCCAGGATGAGGGGCGCGGCAACGATGACGGCGCTTCCCAGCCCGGAGCTCGTAACCAGGCTGGGGCTGCGCAGCACGGCGACCACCAGCAGCGCGAAAAGCAGGAAGATCGGGATCATCAGATGGGGATGCGCCGACGAAGGTGCAACGGTATGCCGATCCCCGTGTAGCGACATGGTGCTGGCCCCTAGTCGAACTCGACGATCTTCACCCTGCTGCGGCGGGGCGGCGGCACGTCGCGCTCTTTGCCGAACTCGCGGATCTTGATGCTTTCTCGCACGGGCGTCGCGGGAGGCGCGTGGCCGGATGCGGGCCGTTTCGGCTCCTCGTCGAACTCCTTGATCTTGACCGGGCCCACCGTTTCAGGCGTGGCGATATGGCGCCTGTCGTCCGTCGCGGTGCTGCCGGAAACGCCATCTTCTCCCACCAGACCGGAACGGGGCCTGCGCACGGGTCCGCCGTCGTCGCCGAACTCGACAATCCTGATGCCCTTTCGCTCCATCGCCGATGGCCTCCTTCAACCGTCGAAGTAAACGATTCCGATGCGCTTCGAAACGCTTTCCGGGTGCGGCGGCCGACTCATCGCATGCTTGGCATGTGCGCCGAAGTCCACGATCCTGATGTCACGACGCTCGGGCAGTGCTGCCTTGCCGCCGCCAGCATGCACCGGCGCGGGCACTGCCACCTGTTCGGGGGCGGCAAGTGCGCTCGCAGCGAACCGTGCACCGCGCCCCGAGGTCTGCCCGAACATGCCTTCCAGAATGCGCGCGGGGTCCAGGTCGTCGCCGACGAAAGCGTCGAAGATGCTGCCGTGGCGGAATACGACGACGCGCGAGCACATCTCGGCGAACTCCTCGAGCTCGCTCGACATGAACACGACCGAGTTGCCCAGCGCTGCGAACTCGCGCAGGCGTTCGTAGAGCTCGCGCTTGGTCTCCACGTCGATGCCACGCGCCGGGTCGTTCAAGATCAGGATATGAGGGCGCTGCGCCAGCGCCCGCCCGATCAGAACCTTCTGCTGGTTGCCGCCACTGAGAGACGTGATCTTGTCGGATCTGAGTCCGAATCTGATGGACAGCCTCTCGATCCAGGTGTCGAAGACACTGGAGAGCGATGCCCAGTCGACGATATGGCCGATCCACGACGTGAGGGTCTTCGGATAGAGCGGCATCAGCATGTTCTCGAAGATGCTGAGATTGGCGAAGATGCCCTCCCGCTTGCGATCGCCGGAAACATAGACCACTCGGCAACGGCTCGCGTCCGCTAGGCCGCGCAGAGCTTCGAATCGGTGCCCGCCGTCACGGCTGACCAGCGCTACGCCCTCGGCCGCCGGCTGGACTCCCGCCAGTACGCGCACGAACTCGTCCTGGCCCTGGCCGTCGAGGCCGGCCACGCCCACGATCTCGCCGCGATGCAGATCGAAGGCGATGTCGCCGCCACCGGGCCAGACCTTGAGGCCGCGCGCGCGCAATACAACATTGCCGCGTCCCTGCGGAACCATCGCTGCATCGCCCGTCTCTGCCGTCGGCGATCTGCCGGTCATCAATCGCAACAGGTTCTGTTCGGTCACCTCGCCCCTTTCAAGAACGCCCACATCGCGGCCGTCGCGCATGACGGTGGCGCGATCGCTGATACGGATCAGTTCGGCGATTCTGTGGGTCACGATCAGCACGGCGACGCTCCGGTCGCGCATGTCGCGCATCTTCTCGAACAGCTTCTCGGTGGAATCGAGATCGAGGGCGGCTGAAGATTCGTCGAGGATCAGAACCTTCGGTTCCTGCAGAAAGGCGCGTCCTATGGTGAGCCACTGCTTGATGCTGAGCGGCAGGGCTTCCACCGGCGCGTCGGGATCGATGTCGAGGCCCGTCAGATCCTTCATAACGCGCCAGGCGGTTTCCCGTTTCTCGCTCAGGGAGCGGGTTCTGGACCACAGGCCATCGACGCCGACGAACAGGTTGTCGAGCACCGAACAGCGGTCGGCGACCAACACTTCCTGGAACACGGTAGCGATACCGGCCAGACGAGCGTCGCGCGGCGTCGTCGGGGTGTGGCCCAGGATGGAGACGTGCCCGCTGTCCGCCGGCAGGACGCCGGAGAGGACTTTGGCAAGCGTGCTCTTGCCACAACCGTTGCCGCCGACGATGGCATGGATTTCTCCGCGCCGGGCACTGAAGGTGCAGCCATCCAGTGCCCGGGTGACGCCGAACGATTTGTGTAGATCAGTGACGACGATATCGGCCTGGGCGACAGCGGGCGCCGCCGGCGGCGAGCCGGCGGCGCCTTCGATTCCCTGCCCCACCCTGTCCGTGGCGAGCATGGAGCCGTCGCTGTGGCGGTCTGCCGGCGCTCAGGGCATGTACTTGGTCGGGTCGGCCGGGCGCAGGAAGAACTGGTCGAGATTGTCCTCCGCACCCCAGGCGGCCGGACCGACATGCATCCACAACGGCGAGTTGGGATCGCAGTCCTCCCCGAGTTCGGCCTTGACGTCCCCGACGTCGAACGGGATCGGGTCCACCAGGATGGACTGCACTTTCGGTCCCTGGCCCTGAAGGGTGCGCATCATGATGTTCCAGATCAGTTCGAAATCGTCGCCCGGAGGCCATACATGGAAGGCTGAGCTTACGTAGTCGGGATTGTTGCGCCAGTAGCAGGCCGCGCCCAGTTCGCCGCCGATGGTGACGGGGATCATTTCACGCCCGGATTGCTGCAAAGCGCGCAGCACGCCCATTTCCGCCGCCGACTGCACGACGATGCCGTCGAGCCTGCCGGGATTGGTTGCCAGCCACTTCTGGACCTCCCCCTGGGCCACCTGGTCGGTCCACATGCCGGCGATCTCGCCCACCACCTCGACATTCTCGTATTCGGCAAGGCCGGCGAGGATGCCGCGATGCTGTGAGTCGGAACCGGATGTTCCGGGAATACCCTCGACGACCAGCACATTGCCCTCGCCGTCGATTTCCTCGGCCATCCACCTGCCAAGCTCGTATCCGGCAAGCTGGTAGTTGACCGACGAGTTCACGGCGTAGGGCGAGGTCAGGTAGCCGGTGAACGAAAAGGTGGGCACGCCGCGCTCCCAGGCATACTGCACGGTCGCGTTCAGCGCCGTCGGGTTGGAACAGCACACGATGATCGCATCGACGCCCTGGTCCACCAGCTGGCGCATCTGCTGGATCTGCACGGAATCGTTCAGATTCGACTGCGTCACCAGAACGTCGTCCACCAGGCCCAGGGCCTGCCATTTGGGCAGGATGTCCTGCACCAGGCGGTCCATCACCGCCGCGCGCCAGGTGTTGCCGGCATAGGAGCTGGCATAACCGATGGTCCATGGCGGCGGGTTGGTCGCCGCCCAGTCGCGATAGACGCTGGCTTCGATCGGCTGCATCGGATCCAGCATGCCCGGGTTGTAGAGCCGGTCGACCAGCCCGGAGTCGAGCTCATCCAGACCCTCCGCATAAGCGGCGCCGGTCCCGACCGCCATGGCCAAGCCTGCCACGGCTATGGCCTTCTGTATGTGTCTCATGCTCGATATCCTCCCTGTTGAAAGGCGTTCATCCCGAATGACGCCTGCTCGCCGCTTCCTTCTCGCCCGGCCCCTGTCGCAGGTGGGCGGACGGCAAGCCATCGCGCCGAGGCGATTCTAGTCTGGGCCAGGCTCGATTGCAAACGATTGCAACCTCAGGCGATAAAATGTTGCAAAGCGCCGCGGTGCGACATATGGCATTCACGCGATGACCGGCGGCATCGACGGCGAGACCCTGCGAGTCCATGGCTGGCTTTCCATGACCCATTCCGGCAAGCCTTCCTCCGACCGGTCGAAACCCTTTGCGGGAACGGTGTCGGCCCGCGAGGTCGCCGAGGGGCTGGGTGTCTCGATCTCGACGGTTTCGCGCGCCTTCCAGCCCGGCTCCGGCGTCGCGCCTGCAACACGCGCCCGCGTGCTCGCCCGCGCCCGCGCCCTGGGCTATCAGCCGAACCCCTATGCGCGCACCCTGATCACGCAGAGGACGCGCATCGTCAGCGTCTTTATCTCCGACATCTTCAATCCCTTCTTCCCCGAAGCGCTGACGACCCTGACCGAGGCCCTGCAGCGTCACGGTCTCAGCGTCATGCTGTTCCACGTGCCGCTGGGCCTCACGCCCGACGAGGTGTTGCCCCAGGCGCTGCTCTACAAGCCGGAATGCGTCATCGTCATGACCGCCACGCTGTCCTTCCAGAACGCCATGGCCGCCGCCGAGGCCGGCTCTCATCTGATCTTCTTCAACCGCTATGTGCCGCAAAGCAACACCTTTTCCATCACGTGCGACAACGAGCGGGGCGGACGCGAGGTCGCCGACTTCCTGCTGCACACGGGCCACAGCAACATGGCCTATGTCGCCGGCACGCCCGACGCCACCACCTCCATCGACCGCGGGCGCGGCTTCGTGGTGCGCTGTGCGGAGGCCGGCATCACTGTGGCCCAGGACAACATGGCGCGCGTCTTCTCCTATGAAGACGGCTACGCAGCGGCGCAGCGTCTGCTCGCCGCCATACCGGACCTCGACGGCATTTTCTGCGCCAACGACATCGTCGCCATCGGCGCCATCGACGGTCTGCGCCACGAGCTGGGCCTCGACGTGCCGGGGGACATCTCCGTTGTCGGCTTCGACGACGTCTCGATGGCTGCCTGGCCGTCGCATGCGCTCACCACCTACCGCCACCCGGTGCGCCGCATGGCGGCGGCGACGGTGGAGCTCATCAAGGAGATCGAAACCGATCCCGGCCTGGCGCCGGTGGCGCGGCGCATCGCCGGCGAACTCGTCCTGCGCGGCACCCATCGCAGCCGCGGCGAAGCGGCGGCGCTCGAAGGGCGGCGGCCGTGACGGGCGACAGCCTCTATGCGTCGAAGGCCGTCTGGATCGCCTTCTTCCTGGCGCTCTACGCCGCCTACTGCATCTTCTGGGGCGTCAGCGCTGCGCGCCGCAACCGCACGGCGGTCGACTTTTTCGTCGCCGGCAGGCGGCTGCCCATATGGGCTTTCGTCATGGGCGTAACGGTGAGCTCCTTCGCCGGCTGGCTGTTCGTCGCCCAGCCGGCCCTGATTCTTCGCGACGGCTTGCCGGCGGGCTATCTCGCTTTCGCCGCCATCGTCATGCCGCTGGCCGCCGCCCTGTTGTTCAAGCGCCAGTGGATGCTTTCGAGGCGTTTCGGCTTCGTGACGCCGGGCGAGATGCTGGCCGGCTATTTCGAGAGCGACGTCGTGCGGGTTTTCACGGCCGTCGTCGCCTTCCTGTTCGCCATTCCCTTTCTGGGCCTGCTGCTGAGCCTCTCCGGTTCCCTCGTCAGCGTCGTTTCCGATGGCGCGCTGTCGCGCGATGCGGCGATGTGGGCGCTGGCGGCCCTGCTGTTGATCCATGTCACCCTGGGCGGGCTGCGGGCCGTCGCCCATGTCGCGCCGCTGCAGGCGCTGCTGACCGCCGCCGGCGTCGTCGTCCTGGGGCTGGCGGGGCTGCATCTGGCCGGCGGTTTCGAGGCGCTCACGGCGGCGCTCGACGCTATCGCCCGCAGTTCCGCCGCGACCTGGGGGACGACGCTGGGCTATGGCGGTGGCGACCACAACGGCCTCTTCGCGGTCCCGGGCGTAGTCCAGTGGACCGACGGGCTGGGCAAGGAGATGCCCGCCGGCGGGCCGTGGACCGGCCTTATGGCGATGTCCTTCCTGCTCGTCTTCGCGGGTCTGCAGGCGCAGCCCGCCTCTTCGCTGTGGGCATTCTCCAGCCGCACACCCGACGCCTTCGCACATCAGCAGGTCTGGGCTTCGGCCTGCGCTGCCGGGGTGCTGCTCTTCGTCTTCGCCGCGCTGCAGGGCCTGGGCGCTCTGGCGCTCGGGGGCAACGGAGCGGTTGCGGAGGCCGGCCTTTCGCCGCTGCGGCTGCTGCTGCCGCTCGAGCGCGGGAACGGAGGCCAGGCCGTCGCGGCGCTCATCTCCCTGGTCGGTCAGCAGGCGCCGTGGCTCGCCGGGCTTCTGACGCTGTGCTTCCTCGCCGCCGTCAAGGCGGCGGCGGGAACCTACATGGCCGCTGTCGGAGCGGTCGCCACGCGGGATCTCTACATGCGCTTCTTCGATCCCGGCGCCGATGCCCGGCTGCAGAAGCGCTTCGCCCGCATCGTCGTCCTGCTGGCCGCCGCCGCCGCGCTCGTCATGGCGACCTTCGCCGCCGATACGGTCCTGGTGCTGGGGGCGCTGGCACTGGCACTTTCCGTCCAGCTCCTGCCCGCCCTGCTCGGCATGACCTGGATTCCCCGCTTCACGCGCCGCGCCGTCGAGGCGGGCCTCGTCGTGGGCTGCCTGGTTGCCGCCGCCGCCGACCCCCTGGGCCAGCATCTGACGCGGGGAGGCCTGCCCTGGGGCCAGTGGCCGTGGACCGTCCATGCCGCTTGCTGGGGACTGGCGGCGAACCTGCTGGTATGCGCCCTGGCTTCGGTCGTCGACCGCGATCGCGAGGGAGCGGCCCATCGCAGCGCCTTCCACCGCCTCTTCGATGACTCCGGGGAAGGCCGGCGCGCCATCGCGCCTGCCGCCTCCCCCGGCGAGCGACGGCTGGCCCCGCTCGCCTGGACGGCGGCGCTGGTCTGGGCCTTCTTCGCCATCGGCCCCGGCATCGTTCTGGGCAACGACCTGTTCGGCGATCCCGGCAGCGGGCGGGCGGGCTGGGACTTCGACATCCCCTCCATCTGGGCCTGGCAGCTGCTGTGGTGGGGCCTGGGCGTGCTGCTGATCTGGTTCCTCGCCTTCAAGATGGGGCTTTCGACCGCACCGGCGCGGGAGGTGGTCCCGCTGTGCGACGATGTGGCCGACGCCTTCGCCCCACAGCCGCGTCGGCACCTCCGGCGGCAGGCGCCGCAGGATGCCGGGGCATGGGCGGCGGGGGGCGGGCCATGAGCGCGGCGCGAGCGGGCGGCGGGCGCAACCAGCTGTGGTGGCAAAGGCTGCACGGTGCGCCGCGCCGCCCGGCACCGCTCGCCGGCCTCGACGGCGAGGTCCGGCTCTACGCCATGGCCTGCGGCTGGCTGAGCGCCGATATCAGCATGATGCTGGGGCGGGAGAGGGGCCTCATCCGCTTCCCGGTCCCCGTCTGGCTGATCCGGCACCCGAAGGGCCTCGTCCTCTTCGACACCGGCCTGCACCCGGACAGCCGCCAGGACCCGCAGGAACGCATCGGCCCGCTCGCCGAGCATTTCCAGGTCCATTTCCGGCCGGGCGAGGAGATCGGCGCCCGTCTCGAGCGACTCGGCATCGATCCGGCGCGCATCGACTATGTGGTCAACTCGCATCTGCATTTCGACCATGTCGGCGGCAACGAGTTCGTTCCCAACGCCCGCATCGTCGTCCAGCAGCGCGAATGGGAGGCGGGCAGGCTGCCGGAGCTCATGGAGGCCAACGCCTACAATCCGCGCGACTACGATCATGGCCATCTGGTGATGCAGGTCGATGGCGAGCACGACCTGTTCGGTGACGGCAGCGTCGTCACCGTGCCGACCTTCGGGCACACCCCGGGGCACCAGTCGCTGAAGGTCCGGCTCGCCTCGGGCGACGTCGTGCTGGCGGCCGATGCCTGCTATTTCCGGCGCACGCTGGAGGAGCTGCACTTGCCGAAACTGGTCCACGACCGGACCGCGATGCTGGATTCCCTGCTCCTCCTGCGCCGCCTGCGCGCCGCCGGTGCCCGCATCTTCTACGGCCACGACCCCGACTTCTGGAGAAAGCTCCCGCAGGCGCCCCTCGAGATCGTCTAGCCCGTCGCAGGCGCGCGAGCGGCGGTAGCGCCTCGGTTTGAAATAGGCAGGTGCCGTTTGCCGCCATCCCTCAGGCGTCCCGTCCCCTGGGAGCGCCGGCGTCCCGCCGGCAAACGGGCCGCAAGGCCCGTCAACGCACCGCCGCAGCGGCCGGCCTCGCGAAACACTAACTGAGCGGCGGGTGGCTTTACAAAGGCGCCCGGAAGGGGTTACAAGATCGCGAACGAGGCAACCGAAGGGTTCGATTTCCATGACATCCACCAACCACTTCGACGAGAGTGGCCTCACCAAGGGCCAGCTCCGCAAGCTCAACGCACTGCGCAAGTCCGTCGGCAACAGCATTGCAGAGCGCGCTTTTTCCGAATGGCTGTCGTCGCAGGCGATGCTGGAGGCGGAAGCCAGGGACAGGAATGCGGAGCGGATCGCCGAGGCCCTGTGGGACCTGGTGCAGAGCGGCAAGCTGACGATTCGGCGCGGCGGTTATCTCGTCCGGCGCGGCCGCGGTCGGGTGGTCGTGGAGCCGGCGGAAGAATAACCGGGCATCGCTCCAGGCGCAGACCGGAGCGCCGCCGCATCGGCGGCTACCTCCGCTTTCACCTGGCACCATCGCGATGGGATGCGCCTTGCACGGCGCTCTTCCCGCGTCTGCGTTCGCGGCCGGAACATCGCCTGTGTCGGGTGCTTGACAGGGCCGCGGGGTGTCCCTACATCGGCGCGGGCGCGGGGCTGTAGCTCAGCTGGGAGAGCGTCGCGTTCGCAATGCGAAGGTCAGGGGTTCGAATCCCCTCAGCTCCACCATTCTTCCCCCGTATCACCGCTCGATCGTCCTCAGGGGCCGCATGGCGCTTCGCCGGCGATGGTCACGCGGTGGCCACAACGGGTCTGCGGCCAGTAATCCCAGATGGCGAGATGCTGCGTGGCGCGGTTGTCCCACAGGGCGACCGAGTTCGCCCGCCAGTGGAAGCGGCACTGGAAACGCGGCTGCGCGATGTGCCGGAACAGGAATTCCAGCAGCGTGGCGCTTTCGTCCGCGTTCAGTTCCAGCACCGATTCCGTGAAGATCTGGTTGACGTAGATCGCCTTGCGCCCGCTCGCCGGATGCAGGGCGATCACCGGATGCACGGCCTCGGGAAAGGCGCCGTCGCGGGTTTCGTCCTGCCTGGTGCCGAAATAGCCGCCATAGTGGCGGGCGCTGACATGGCGCGCGGTCAGGCCTTCCAGGAAGCGCTGCATCGGCGCCGACAACGCCTCGAAGGCGGCGATGGCGTTGGCGAACAGGGTGTCGCCGCCCGCCCGGGGCACCCGTTCCATGTGCAGGATGCTGGCCGTGGGGGGCTCCCTGTCGCAGCTGGCGTCGGCGTGCCATTTGCTGCCGCCGAAGGTCTTCGAATGGCGGTCGGTGTGGATGCGGATGATGCCTTCGAAGCCCTCCACGTCGCCCTGGGGGTGGCGGTGCAGGGGGCCGAAGCGCCGCCCCAGGCGCTGTAGCGAGGCGGGGTCGAGCCGCTGGTCGCGGAAGAACAGCACCAGGTGTTCGGCCCAGGCGTCGTTCAGCGCCGCGAAGGCGTCGTCCGCCAGCGGGGCGGCGAGGTCGATGCCCTCCACCTCGGCCCCCAGGGCCGGCGTCAGCGGGCGGATGCGGATGGCGGCTGCCATGTCGGCCTCCGGCTTGTCGCGGCGGCCATCATAGCGCATGATCGCGGCCGCTGTGACGGCATGGGCCATGGATGCGGACGTCTCCGTCCTGAAGCCGCCGCCGGGCCGCTTCGTCGATCCCGACGTAACGGCCGGCGGCCAAAGGCGTGCCCAGGTCGGCCTGGGCCGGCTGGCGACGCTGTGGATCAACACCGGCACGTTGTGCAATCTGGCCTGTGCCGGCTGCTACATCGAATCCAGCCCCCGCAACGATCGCCTGGCCTACATCACGGCCGCCGAGGTCGCCGCCTTCCTCGACGAGATCGAGCGCGACGGCCTGGGCACGGAGGAGATCGGCTTCACCGGCGGCGAGCCGTTCATGAACCCGCAATTCGCGGCCATGGCCGCCGATGCGCTGCGGCGCGGCTTCCGCGTGCTGGTGCTCACCAACGCCATGCGCCCCATGATGCGCGCGGCCGATGCCCTGCTGGACCTGAAGGCGCGCTATGGGGCGAGGCTGGTGCTGCGCGTCTCCATCGACCATTACAGCAGGGAGCGCCATCAGCTGGAGCGCGGCGCCCGTTCGTGGGAGCCGATGGTCGCCGGCCTGCGCTGGCTGGCCCGGCACGACTTCCGCGTCCACGCCGCCGGGCGCACCCGCTGGCAGGAGGACGAGGCCAGCCTGCGGGCGGGCTATCGCGCGCTGTTCGCCCGCCTGGGGGTCGCCATCGACGCCGACGACCCGGCCGAGCTGGTGCTGTTTCCGGAGATGGACGAGGCGGCCGAAGTCCCGGAGATCACCGCCGCCTGCTGGAAGCTGCTGGGGCGCGATCCGGCCGAGATCATGTGCTCTTCCTCGCGCATGGTGGTGAAGCGCAAGGGCGCGGCGCGCCCGGCGGTGGTGGCCTGCACGCTGCTGCCCTACGACCGGCGCTTCGAGATGGGCGCCACCCTGGCCGAAGCCTCCGGCGCGGTGAAGCTCAACCATCCCCATTGCGCCACCTTCTGCGTGCTGGGCGGCGCTTCCTGCAGCCGCGGCGCCTGAACGCCGGGGCGCTTTCGCGGATGGCGGCGGACTAGCGCAGCAATTCGACCAGGGCGACGGTGAGGCCGGCATTGGCGAGCACGATGGCGGCCACGGCGCCGACGGCGACCTTGAGCATTTCGGCCTTCAGTGCCGCGATTTCCGCCTTGAGGTCGGCTTTGGTGACGAGTTGGTCGCGGTCGGCCTCGGTGGCCTGGCGCATGGCGCCGGCGATGATCTCGGCCTGTTTCCGCTCGACACCGGCTTCTTCCAGGGCGTGGGCGGTAGCGAGGGTGTCGAAGGCGGCGATGGCGGATGGCTCCATCGGGGCGGCCACGGAAGCGGCTGCCGTGGCGGCAGGCTAGGCCGATTCGCGCGCCGGCGCAAGCGTTGCTGGTGCCGCGGTTCGAAGATGGGCGGGTGCCGTTTGCCGCCGTCCCCCAGGCGTTCCGCCTCCTGGGAACGCCGGCGTCCCGCCGGCAAACGGGCCGCGAGGCCCGGCGACGCACCGACCCTCGCCGTCAGGCACCGCCACATCCTCGACCGCCCCGCAGCAGCACGCCCTCGTGCTGCACATGAAGAAATCTCCCCAGCGTTTCCACCGGCCTCGCGGACAGGGCGCCGGCACGCAGCGCGACGGCGGCGGTGGCGGGCATGGCCGTCGCTGTCCGCCGTCACGGGCCGGTTTTCGCACCGTCGTCGAGGGAGCGGCGGAGGGTGGCGATCAACTCCCGGCGGAATTGGTCCGGGTCGTCCCTGGACCAGAGGACGGTCGTGCAGTGGTTGGTGTCGAAGTGGGTTTGCTTCTCCTCGAATTTGCTGCGCTCGCAGATATAGATCACCGGCTTTCCCAATCCCTCTGCATATCCCGCCTCCCAATAAGCGCCCAGGTTGTCATGGCTGAGATCGGCGATGACGAAGGCGGCGCCTCTGATCTGGACGCGCATGATGTTGTCGATGATACCTGCCCGCGGAACATCGCGCATATCGACAAGGTTGTAGCCAGTGCCTTCCTTCACTGCAGGTTTCACGACGCCGCGAACGAATGAATCGAGAATTGGGTCGTTGAACTGCATGGCGATGAAACCATAGTTTTCTGCGAGCTTGCCACGCTTTTCGGCTTCATATCTCTCCCAACCATCGAGAGTAAGATTAACATTAAGGATTGCTGCACCACCTCCTGAAATCCTCAAAATATCTCCGATTTTGGCAAGGCGGCGATCTCGTAGATCCTCGATGAGTTGTATTTCAAATTCGTTTTTAAGGCGAAAGTCATCTATTGGCTCGCCGGATTCGGAAATTTCGTCCCCAATCCTGCGTATGATATTCGCTGCCTGCACGGCGGGATTGATGAAATCGCTTATGGCGTCCTCCTGGGTTCATGGGTGCTAGTGCTTATCGGTTGAGTGCCAGCAACCCGCGCGTGGCGTCGAGGGTGGTGGTGGGGGCGGTGATGGCGAATGACTCCATCGGGGCAGCCATGGAAGCGGCTGTCATGGCGGCAGGTTAAGTCGGTTCGTGCGCTGGCACAAGCATTGTTTATGCCATCTGGCATATACCTGGCATATACGCGGGCGTTTGCGGATGCGGGCTGTGCCGCGGCGGTGGCAGGCACCGCCTTCTATGTCAACTGTTAGGAATCAGTTTATATTTACAGGAAAACCATTTGATGTGCTCATATGTGTGAGGGCCAGAATGACTGCTTTCTAATAGGCTTTTTGCATAACAATTGGCGTAAATTCCTCGGATAATTTCCTTGAGGTAGTCACGAACTAAATCGCGTGAAACACCACGTATAGCACGTTTCCTATAGAGATGCGAGGCGGCTTCGAATAAGTTTAGAGTTTCAAAAAACTCATAATCTTTCTCTTCTTTGCGGGTGTCTGGAACGTCTCGATAGCGTCTCCATGCTTCCGATAGTTTCTCCAAAAGTGTCAAATAGTGGTTTACATTTATAGCGGTTGATTGTTTCCACACTGAAAACGTGTTAACGATAAGAGCCACAAAATTAATACCAAGGATGCCAAGAATTATCCAGTCACTTAGTTCAAAGGGCATCACGTAATCCTCCTTCATGACTGTATTAGCCAGCTGGAATTTATCTCTAATCCTTTCGGGAAGTTGATGGTCCATCATCGTCTCGGGAGCTACTGGTTTGGTGATTGCCCGTGTCTTTATCTTTAGGAAGACTGTCAGTTTGATGTCCAGTCATCATAGAAAAAGACCTTCTTTGTTCTTTGGGCAGAAGCTTTTCTTGGTGCCCGGTGAATGTGGATTCCGTAATTCTGCGGTGCCGTGTATTTTGCTCTTTGTCTTTGCTCATAGCCTTCCCCAATACAAGCGCATTAAAGCGTCGGTTGCTCCATTGCCTTTTCAGAGGCGTTAACTATCTGCTGCGTTGAGTGTGAGTAACTCACGGAGTGCATCGTCATTCAGTATCGCACTATCCCACCCATAAGCCAAGGCGACGGCCGTGTCAAGCGCCGTGTGGGCGTCGGTTAGCCATTGGGGGCGGGTGTTGTAGAGGTTGGTCAGCGTGCGGGTTTTCAGGGCTTTGGCGGCCGCCTGGTCGCGGGGGATTGGGTGCTTGGGATAGCCCGGTTCTTCCAGCCATTGCACCCATTCGGGCGGGTTCAGCCAGCGTTGGCGCAGCTCCGTCAGGCGGCGGGCGGCCTGGGCGATGGCGATGGCGCGGGGGTCGGCGGCGTAGCCGGCGGCCGGCAGGTCGGGCGAAAGGCCGGCGGGGAAGGGGAAGGTTTCGAAGGTGGTGGTGGGGGTGTAGCGGGGTCGGTCTTCCAGGCTGGTGCCCAGCCGTAGCGACCACGCTTCGTGAAAGCGGCTGTGCAGGATGCCGAAGGCGGTGTCGTCGTCGCGGGCGATGACGATCAGCTGGTGGTCGGGGCAGACGCGGGAATCGAGCCAGACGAACAGGCGATGCTTGGCGAGGGTGGGGGTGGCGATGTAGCGGGGCAGGGAGGCGATCCGCTCGAACATCGTCTGCCCCGACCGGTCGTGCCGCCACCAGTTGCGCCGCAGGTCGTCGCGGCGATTGGCGTCGCGCACCGGCTTCACATGCTCCAGAACATGGGCGAAAGGCGCTTCGTAGAGGGCGGCTTCGGCCTCGCTCATCCGGTGGCCGAAATCGACGATCCATTTGCCGGCCGGGCGCCGCGTGAGGTCCATGCCGTTCGCCCATGGCTTCAGCACGTCGGCATTGGGGCGGCCGTTGGGGTTGGCGGGCAGGCGCAGCCAGCGGCGGGCGAGGTCGCCGGGGATGTCGAAAGGCCCCTTTTTCATGCCGCCGACGAAGGCCGTGCGGCGGTTGCGGGCGATCTTCGCCGCCTTCGTAAGATCGACCGTGCCGGCGCTGAGGTCGGCGGCGATGCGCGGCACCCGCTGGCCGTTCAGGCGCCGGGGCAGGTCCGCGTCTTCGGGGCCGAAGCAGACCAGCGAGACGCGCACGGCGGCGCCATCGACCACCCAGGGTTCGTCGGACCAGGCATCGAAGATGGCGCCCCGTTCGGCGATGCGGTCCAGCACGGCGCGGTTGCGGCCGCCGCGGATGGAGTTGGTGGCGACCAGGCCGGCCAGCGCGCCCCGGGCGGCCAGCGCGCCCGCCTTGTGGAACCAGTAGCAGACGAGGTCGGCGAAGGCGGGCACGGCGCCCTTGTAGAGCTTGCGCAGGGCGTCCGTGTAAGCGTCGCCCAGGGCATCCCGCATGGGCGAATAGCCCAGAAAGGGCGGGTTGCCGACCACCGCGTCGGCCGCCGGCCAGGACGGCTCGCCGCCGTCCGGGGCCAGGATGGCGTCGCGGCATTCGATGGTTTCCAGGGGTTTGAGGATGGGGTCGCGCGAGGCGGTGAAACCGTTGCGCCGCATCCATTGAATCTCGCCGATCCACACGGAAACCCGCGCCAGTTCGGCCGCATAGGGGTTGAGCTCGATGCCCTTGACGCTGGCCGGGCCGACGGAAGGGAAATGGCGCTCGAGGCCCATGGCCTCGGCTTCCAGCTGCACCCGGTGTTCCAGATCCTTCAGCGCCTGGAGCGCCAGATAGAGGAAATTGCCCGAACCGCAGGCGGGATCCAGCACCGTGAAACGGCGCAGGCGTTCCAGAAAGGCCGCCAGCAGCCGCCCCGCCTGCTCGCGCCGCCGGGTGCGCGTGGCCGGCGCCTTGGCGGCGCGGGCCTGCTCCAGAAGGGCGGCGATTTCCGCCTTGGCGGACTGCCACTGCGTCAGAAGCGGACGCATCACGACCGGTTCCACGATGCGCATGATCTTGTCGCGATCGGTGTAATGGGCGCCCAGCTGGGAGCGTTTGTCCGGGTCCAGCCCGCGTTCGAACAGGGTGCCCAGGATCGAGGGATCGATCTGCGACCAGTCGAGGGCGGCGGCCGCCAGCACGGCTTCGATCTCGCCGGGTTCGAGGTCCAGGGCGGCATGGTCGTCGAAGAGGCCGCCGTTGAACCAAGCCACCTGCTCGAAGCCGACGCGCCCGCCGCCGGCCATGGCGGCGAACAGATCGCCGGCCAGCTGGGCGAAGGCGCCCGGCTGGCGGCGGGCCTCCTGCATCATGCGGGTGAACATGCGGTGGGGCAGCAGGCCCACATCCTCGGCGAACATGCAGAAGACCAGCCGGTTCACGAAATGCGCCACCGCCTGCGGCGGATGGCCGCGCCGGCGCAGGCCCTGGGCCAGGCGGGCGAAGGCGGCGGCGGCGCGCTCGGTGAGCGCCTGGCGGGTTTCGCCGGGCCGCAGCCGCTCCGGCTGCGACATCGCCCATTTGAGCCGGGCGCGCACCGACGCATCGGCGAGATCTTCGAGGGCGAACCGGTGGCTGACGCTGACGCTGTTGGTCCAGTTGGTGCGGATGCGGAAGCGGGCCATGTCGGAGACGATCAGCAGCGGCGGATTCTCCAGGGCCAGCGCGTATTGGCGCAGCTGATCGAAGGCGGCATCGAGATCGGCGTGGCGGCCCTTGTATTCCCAGGCGAAATGATGGCGTTTCCAGACATCCGCCCAGCCCTTGCCGCCGCCATCCTTGCGGGTGCCGCGTTCGAAGCAATAGGACTCGCCGGCGGGGTCGGCCTCGGCGGGCGTGGGCTCGCCCAGCAGGCGACAGAGATCGATGAAGTGTTCCTGGCTGGCGGAACGCTCCTTCAGCTCCGCCGCCCGCCATTTGGCGATGAAGGCGGCGGGGGTCATGGCGTCGCCGGCGGTCATGGCGGCGTCAATTGCTGAGGATGAAATGGTCCTGGAAGACGGTCAGATGAAAGTCTTTCAGCAAGTCCATGCCGAGCAGGATATCGAAGTGTTTCGGTTGGATCGTGAGCGATGCGACTTCCAGATGCGCACCACGCAAGAACACCGTTTGGGTTGCTTGGTCGTCGGAGGAGGAGGCAGGTCCGGCGATAGGGACGGCAAGGTTGACCATGTAGGTGTATGTGTCGACGATTCCGTGAACGCCCGCGATTGGACGCCAACTGTGGGCGGCCAAAGCAAGCTCATCGATGACTTTCTGCGATATCGAGGTAATGGTGGCCCCGGTGTCCAGCAGTGCCTGGAAGGCAAGAGGCGGTGATTCCTGGCCGTGCTCCTCGGGCTGTTTGGATATGTGGACCCAAAGGAGAATCTGGCGACCGATGATCGGCCCACGGAAAGTCGGCACGGCCGGTCACTCGACCGGAATGGGTTCTGTATAGGTCGTAGCGGCACCGAGGGACGCCGGCTGCTCGCCGATGGTTTTGATGGAGAAGTGGCCTTCCCCAAATTGCTTCATGCCGACGACATAGGCGTCCCAGCGGTCGTTGAGGACATGGACGAGGGTGCCGTCGTGCAGCAGGGCGACCTTGCCGCGGTGCTCGCGCTCGAGCTCGCCTTTCATCGCCTCATAGGCATCGATGTTCTTTCGCAGTTCGCTCATGGGGGTCATCCTCGGCGGGGAAACGGGCGCCATTCTAGCATATGGCGGGCCGGAACCGCCATATCGGGCGGGCGCCGCGCAGGGCGGCCGCGAGAGGCCGCGCGCGTGCATCGCGCCATGGGCAGGCGAGGGCGGGTTCACGAAGGACGCTGCGCCGGATCGGCCTCGCGGGCGCCGGGGGCCAGCACCTCGATGGCACCGGCCGCCAGGATGAGGGCACAGCCCGTCGCCTCGCGCCAGCCGAAGGCTTCGTCGGTGAGCAGGGCGGCGCTGATGGCGCCGACCACCAGCTCGGTGAGGATCAGGATGCTGAAGGCGCCGGCGCCGATGTGAATCGGCGACCAGAGCAGCAGGGTGACGGTGGGGAGCAGGAAGCCGAAGCTCAAGACCAGCAGGAAGGGCAGCATGGCGAGCAGGTCGTCCGCCGCCGGTATCGGCCCCAGCTCGTCCGCCAGCGCCCAGCCCAGCAGGAAGGCGACGGCGGTGCCGTAGAGATAGCAGGAGAACAGCAGCGGCAGCGGGCTATCGGGCTGCACGGCGTTGATCCGCGCGGCGGCGGCGGCGATCATGGCACCGGCCGCCAGCGCCAGCCAGTCGCCGGCGTTGCGGGGCAGGGGCAGCATGCCATCCTGGCCGAAGACGATCCACACGCCGGCCAGCGACAGCGCCAGGGTGGCGAAGCGGGCCGGGGCCAGCGGCTTGCCCTGGACGAAACGCTCCAGCAGCGTCGCCCACACCGGGGTGAGATAGAACAGCAGCAGCGCGCGGACCACATCGGTCAGCAGGAAGCTGTTGGCGTAGCAGACGCCGCCGCCGCCGAACAGCAGGCCGATCACCCACCAGCCGGCGCCACTGGGCCGGCCCCGGAAGGCGCGCCAGACGGCCAGCGGGAACAGCAGCAGCAGCGGAATGACGAATTGCGCCAGCGTTCCCCAGCCGCCGGTGAGGCCGCCCGCCACCAATATGCGCTGCGGCAACCAGTAGAGGCCCCACAGCCCGGAGGCGACGGCGACGGCGAGGCAGACGACGGTGCGGGAGGGAGTGCGCATGGGCAGGCGAAGGCGGGGGTTCACGAAGAGCGTGGCTCCGGTTTGGTTTCGCGGGCGCCGGGGGCCAGCACCTCGATGGCGCCGGCCGCCAGGATGAGGGCACAGCCCGTCGCCTCGCGCCAGCCGAAGGCTTCGTCGGTGAGCAGGGCGGCGCTGATGGCGCCGGCCACCAGCTCGGTGAGGATCAGGATGCCGAAGGCGCCGGCGCCGATGCGGGTCGGCGACCAGATCAGCAGCGCGGTGGAGGGAAACAGGAGGCACAACGTCAACGCCAGCAGGAAGGGCAGCAAGGCGATCACGGTGTCGGTGGTCGGCACCGGCCCCAGCTCGTCCGCCAGCAGCCAGCCCAGCAGAAAGGCGACGGCGGTGGCGTAGAGGTAGACGGCAAACAGGAGCGGCGGCAGGCTGGGCTGCACGGCGTTCACCCGCGCCGCGCCGGCGGCCACCATGGCACCGGCCGCCAGCGCCAGCCAGTCGCCGGCGTTGCGGGGCAGCGGCAGCATGCCCTCCTGGCCGAAGACGATCCACACGCCGGCCAGCGAAAGCGCCAGGGTGGCGAAGCGGGCCGGGGCCAGCGGCTTGCCCTGGACGAAGCGTTCCAGCAGCGTCGCCCACACCGGGGTGAGATAGAACAGCAGCAGCGCGCGGACCACTTCGGTCAGCAGCAGGCTGTTGGCGTAGCAGACGAAGCCGCCGCCGGCCAGCAGGCCGATCCCGCACCAGCCGGCGCCGCTGGGCCGGCCCCGGAAGGCGCGCCAAGCGGCCAGCGGGGCCATCAGCAGCAGCGGAATGGCGTGCTGCGTCAGCGTCCCCCAGCCGCCGGTGAGCCCGTCCGCCTCCAATTCGCGCTGCGGCAGCCAGTAGAGCCCCCACAGCCCGGCGGCGACGGCGACGGCGAGGCAGACGGTGATGTGGGAGGGGGAACGCAAGGCTCAGCTGCCGTGTGGCGAGGCGGCGGGAGGCTCGCCGGTGGCGCGGCGATGGGGGTTCGGCGTTTCGGCGGGCCGGCGGGTGGGTTCGGGCGCCCCCGCCCCTCCCGGAAGGCGGCGCCTCATGTCTTGCGGAAGCGGTCGAAGGCGACGACGTTGCCCTCCTTCGCCTCCGCCGCCTCGCCGGCCTCCTCCGCCTGCTCTTCCTCGCCGCCGGCCTGCTCCCCGGTCCCGCCCGGCGCTTCGCCCGCCCGCTTGCCGAATTGCAGGCCGAAGCGGACGCTGGGGTCCACGAAGGAGGTCACCGCCGCAAAGGGCACGCGGATGCTGTGCGGCCTGCCTTCGAAGGAAAGGCCGACCTGGAAGCCCTCGTCGTCCACCGCCAGGCCCCAGAAGCGGTGTTGCAGTACCACCGTCATCTCCGGGCGGTGGCGGGCCGCCAGCGCCTCGTCCATGACGACGCCGGGATGGTCGGTGCGGAAGGCGATGTAGAAATGGTGGCCGCCCGGCAGGCCGCTGCCGGCCACCTGGGCCAGGGCGCGGGCCATGACGGAGCGCAGGGCATCGTCGAGGAAGGCGTCGTAAGGGAGGGAATCCGTCATCGGCGCTGCAGGGCGGCTGGGTGGCGCAGCGCGGAGATGGGCTGCCGGGGAAGTGGAGGGCTTCTGTTGCCCGGTGCCCTCCGAACCGCGCTTGCCGCCTATGCGGCGACAGCGAGCGCCTCATTGTCGTTGGCGTCTGTATGTTCGACCCGTTGCGGCGGTGTCATGCCGGGCGAAAACCGATGCCTTTACCACGCGCGTCGATCCTGGTTCGCCCCCGCAAGGTGGAGGCGGCGGGTACTGCCCCCGCGTCCGCAACGCTTATTCCGCACGGCGTTTATCGCCATAGCCCGGCAGGCCGGGCACCACCCCTATAGACGATGGCGCCCTTCGTGGCAAGGGCCGCGTCAGCGCCGCCGCCGGGACGGGGCGCGAGGCTTTGTCCACACGCCATCCACAGGCCGCTGCCGTCCCGCCAGCCGCTGCGCTAGGCTGGCCCCGAGAGAGAGGGTCATGGCGATCGGCGACGACAAGGCGGCGGAGATCGCCGATCAGCGGGCGCGGCGGCAGCAGACCCGCCGGGCCGTGGCGGCGGGCCTCGAAGAGCTGCTCTACCGGCCGCTGCCGGTGCTGGACCGGGGCTTCCTGCGCGTCGTCGACTATATGGGCGACGACGGGGCCATCGTGCAGGCGGCGCGGGTTTCCTACGGGCGCGGCACCCGCTCGCTGCGGGACGATGCCGGCCTCATCGGCTATCTGATGCGCCACCGCCACAGCACGCCCTTCGAAATGTGCGAGATCAAATACCACGTCAAGCTGCCGATCTTCGTCGCCCGCCAGTGGATTCGCCACCGCACCGCCAATGTGAACGAGTATTCGGCCCGCTATTCCATCCTCGAGCGCGAATTCTACCTTCCTGCCCCCGAGGCGCTGGCGACGCAATCGACGACCAACGGCCAGGGGCGCGGCGCCGTGCTGGAGGGCGAGGCGGCGGCGCGGGTGCTGGAGACCCTGAAGCGCGACGCCGAGAGAGCCTTCGACCATTACGAGGCCATGCTGAACGGGGGCGAAGGCCTGGCCCGCGAGCTGGCGCGCCTCAACCTGCCGCTGGGCACCTACACGCAGTGGTATTGGAAGACGGACCTCCACAATCTGTTCCATTTTCTGGCCCTGCGCGCCGACGGCCACGCCCAGTGGGAGATCCGCGCCTATGCCGAAGCCATGCTGGAGACCGTGAAGGCCTGGGTGCCGCTGGCCTTCGCCGCCTTCATGGAGAACCGCATGCAGGGCGCGGTGCTGACGGCGGGCCAGCTGACCGTCATCCGCCGCCTGCTGGCCGGCGAAAAGGTGACGGCCGAGAACAGCGGCCTCAAGCGGCGCGTCTGGGACGAGCTGCAGGCGGTGCTGGCAGGCTGAGAGGGGGCGATGGCGGACGAAAGGGGCGGGCTGGCCGCCTGGAAGGCCAAGCACCGACAGGCGGCCTATGAGCGCATCCCGTCCACCACGCCGGACCGGGCTGCCGCCGCCGGTCCGCCCGCGGAACACAAGATCGCCATGCGCGACGGCGTCCGCCTTGCCACCGATGTCTATCTGCCGGCGGGCGAAGGCCCTTTCCCGGCCATCCTCACCCGCCTGCCCTATGGCAAGAGGGAGCCTTACTGCTTCATGCCGGCCGTCGCCCGCCACTGGGTGCGCAAGGGCTATGCGGCGGCGGTGCAGGACGTGCGCGGCAAATGGGCCTCCGAAGGCAGCTTCGAACCCAATCTCAACCGCCACGAGATCCCCGATGGCCACGACAGCGTCGCCTGGCTCGCCGCCCAGCCCTGGTGCGACGGCAGGGTCGGCATGTGGGGCGAGTCCTATTACGGCTTCACCTGCTATGCGGCGGCCATCGGCGGCCATCCGGCGCTGCGGTGCATCGCGCCGGGCGATATCGGCCTCGATCGCTACCGGGCCACCATGCGCGGCGGCTGCCTGCAACTCAACACGGTCGGCACCTGGGCGGTCTCCATGACCGACCGCCGCTACCAGGATCTCTCCGGCCTCGATTACTGGCATCTGCCGCTGGCCGACATGGCGGCGGGGGCCGGCGCGCCTTCGGACTATTTCGACGCCCTGATGGCCAACCCCACGCCCTCGCCCTTCTGGGAGGAACGCAGCCTGCTGGCGGGCTACGAGGCGATCCGCATCCCGGTGCTGCATTGGGGCGGCTGGTACGACACCTATCTGGGACCGGTCGTCGACGACTGGCGCGTCATGGCCGCGCGCAACGCCGGGGCCGGCCATCAGCACCTGTTCATCGGCCCCTGGGACCACGAAGGCACCGCCGACCGCTGCGGCCATGTCGGCCTGCTGAAGGTGGCACCGGGCACGGGCGAGGCCCGCTGGGACGCCTTCCAGGCCTTTTTCGACCGCTACCTGATGGGCACGGAAGACGGCGCCGCCCCGCCGCCGGTGCGCTACTATGTCATGGGGGCGGACCGGTGGCGCGACGCCGCCTGCTGGCCGCCGCCGGGCACGCGATCCGTGCCGCTCTATCTCGCCTCCGGCGGGGCGGCCAATGGCGCCGGCGGCGACGGGCGGCTGTCGTGGCAGGCTCCGCAGGGCGACCAGCCCTGCGACCGCTTCGACTACGACCCCCGCCGCCCGGTGGATGCCACGACGGCCATCGATTGCTGGGCGCTGGCCGGCCAGATGGGCGACCGGCGGGCGATCGAGGCGCGGGCGGACGTGCTGGTCTATACGGGGGCGCCGCTGGACGAAGGCCTTGAGCTCACCGGCCCCATCCGCGCCCATCTCCACGTCGCCACCGACGCCCCCGACACCGACTTCACCTGCGCCCTGGTCGATGTCGCCCCCGACGGGGCCGCCAACCTGATCCAGGACGGCATCCTGCGCTGCCGCTTCCGCCACGGCTCCGACCGCCTGACGCCCATGGCGCCGCACGAGGCGACGGCCGTGGAGATCGACCTGTGGCACAGCAGCTACAGGCTGGCGCCCGGCCACCGGCTGCGGGTGGAGGTCTCGTCCAGCGACTTCAACCGTTACGACCGCAACCTCAACACCGGCGAGCCCTTCGGCCGGGGGCGGGTGGCGGCGGTGGCCCGGCAGTGCCTGTTCCACGACGCCGCCCGGCCCTCGTTTCTCATGCTGCCGGTCCACCGGCCGGGCGCGGGGGAAGGCTGAACGGGCGGTTACTCGAACACCGCCTCCGGGTCGTCGAGGCTGTCGGAGCCTTCGATCGCGATCGTCGCCAGGCCCAGGGCCGCGACTGCCCGTTCGATGGCGCGGGTCTGCGCCGTCAGGGCGTCGATGGCCGCCTGCACCCGCGCGTTGCCCGCCTCGTTGCCGGCGGCGATCATCTGGTCGTAGGCCTCGCCCTCCTCGGCGGCCCGCACGATCTCGCCCATGGCCGCCATGGTGGCGTCCAGCCGCTCGCGCAGTTCCGCATCGGCCTCCCGATCGGCCCCGGCCACGAGATCGGAAAGGCCGGGGCCTCGCACGACCGTGCCGTCGATGCGGCGATAGGCGCCCAGATAGACGTTGCGGATGCCCAGCGCGTCGTAATAGTGCGAGGCGTGGGTGTTGTCGCTGAAGCAGTCGTGCTCCTCTTCCGGATCGTGCAGCAGCAGGCCCAGCTTCATGCGCTCGCCGGCGAGCTCGCCATAGGAAAGGCTGCCCATGCCGGTGACGATGGTGGCCACGCCGCCGCCGTCCGTCAGGGCCGCGCGCGCCGCGCCGCCCGGTGCCCACTGCGCGGCCATCCACGCCAGATCGTCGATCAGCAGATCGGTGGCGACATCGAGATAGGCCACGCGCCTGTCGCAGTTTCCCCCTGAGCAGGCGGCGGGGTCGAAGTCGCTCGCCGGGCGCTGGCCGGCGCCCGCCCCGGTGCCGTGGAGGTCCTGGCCCCAGAGCAGGAACTCGATGGCGTGATAGCCGGTGGCGACATTGGCCTCCACGCCGCCCAGCTCGTGCAGCGTGCCGGCGAGAAGGTCCTTGTCGATGATGCGGGCATCGACCTCGCTGCCCGAGAAGGCGAAGGTCGGGTTGGCGATCACATTGGCGATGAAGGCGGGGTTCTCCTCCGATTCGGCGCCATAGCTGGCGGCGACGTAGTCGATCAGGCCCTCGTCGAGGGGCCAGGCGTTCACCTTGCCCTCCCAGTCGTCGACGATGGCGTTGCCGAAGCGATAGACCTCGCTTTGCTGATAGGGGATGCGGGCCGCCTTCCAGGCTTCGCGCGCTGCCTGGAGGGTATCCTCGCCGGGTTCGTCGATCAGCCGGTCGATGACCTTTCGCAGGTCGCGCGCGGCGATCAGCGAATCCTCATACATGGCGTTGGCCATGGTGGCGTAGTGCTCCAGCACCGCGCCTTCCTGCGCCGCGGCCAGGGTGGGCGCCGCCACGACCAGCAGCGCCAGCAGGGTTTTCTTCATCGTCACCGTCTCCGGGGTTGGGGTGTTCGGGATTCGGCGGCGTGCGGAAGCGTCACGCTCGCCGCCGGTTCCCCGATTCGCTCCGAACAATAATGACAATCATTCGCATTGACAATGCGTTTCATTGTCGATCACACTCGGACGCCTTCGCCCGGGATGGGGCCGATGACGCACCCTTCGAACCCTCACGCGCCGGCGGCCAGGCGCGTCCCGATGCGCAGCCTGGCATCGCTCGCCGCCGCCGTCCTTGCCGTTCTCGCCGCAACGCCCGCCCCGCCTTCCGGCGACGAGCGGGCGCGGATCGAGGCGGCGGTGCGGCCGGCGACGGATTTCTCGCAGCCGGAGCGCTACGAGAGCCGTCCGGGTGGGGCGGCGACGGTCTTCAAGGCAGCCAACCGGGATGCCTTCTCCCACCCCTCCGCCAACATGGCGTTCGAGCGCCAGCTGGACTTCAGGGTAGGCGACGGCATCTTCCGCAGGTTCTGGGTTCGGGCGCCGAGTTCGACCGCTTCGTCGGACGGCCTGGGGCCGCTCTTCAACGCGCGCTCCTGCCAGGGTTGCCACGTAAAGGACGGCCGCGGCCGCCCGCCCGCCGCCGGCGAGCGGGCCCGGTCGCTGCTGTTGCGGCTTTCGGTCCCGCCCCGCCAGGCGGTCGATGCCTTGCGCCGCCATCGCCGGGCTTTCGTTCCCGAACCCGTCTATGGCGGGCAACTCCAGACCTTCTCGCTCCCCGGCCTGCCGGCCGAGGGCAGCGTGACCGTCGCCTACCGGGAGCGCGAGGTGGCGCTGGCCGACGGCGCCACGGCCTTCCTGCGGGTGCCGGCCTATGGCGTCGCCGATCTCGCTTACGGGCCGCTGGCCCCCGGCACCGTGCTGTCGCCCCGCGTCGCGCCGCCCATGATCGGCGCCGGCCTGCTGGAAGCCATCGCCGAGGAAGACATTCTGGCCGGGGCCGGCCCCGGCGGCCGCGACGGCATCTCCGGGCGCGCCAATTGGGTGTGGAGCGACGAGCGCGGCGAGGTGGCGCTGGGCCGTTTCGGCTGGAAGGCGGGTCAGCCCAGCCTCGCCCAGCAGGCGGCCACCGCCTTCCGCGACGACATCGGCCTCTCCACCCCCCTCTATCCCGCCGCTCATGGCGACTGCACGGCGGCGCAGCGGGCGTGCCGCGCCGCTCCCCATGGCGGCGCCTCGCAGGACGATCCCGTCGAGGTGGGCGCCGCCATGTTCGATCTGCTGGTGTTCTACAGCCGCAATCTCGCCGTTCCGGCCAGGCGCGATGTCGGCGATCCGCTGGTGCTGGAAGGCAAGCGCCTGTTCTACGAGGCGAACTGCATCGGTTGCCACCGGCCGAAATTCGTGACCCGCCGCGATGCCGAGGGCATCGAGCAGTCCTTCCAGCTCATCTGGCCCTATACCGACCTGCTGCTGCACGACATGGGCGAGGGCCTGGCCGACGGCCGCCCCGAGGGCGCCGCCGGCGGGCGCGAATGGCGGACGCCGCCGCTGTGGGGCATCGGCCTCACCGAAACCGTGAGCGGCCACAGCCTGTTCCTGCACGACGGCCGCGCCCGCAACCTGCTGGAGGCCATCCTCTGGCATGGCGGCGAGGCCCGGGCGGCGCAACAGCGCGTGGTCGCCATGACGGAGGCGGAACGCGCCGCGCTGCTGGCGTTCCTGCGCTCGCTGTGAGGGACGCCGCCGTCCGGCGGCAAAACACGAAGGGAGGCGTCATGAACGACACCGCAATCTGCCCGTTCTTCCACGGCGTCGAGGACGGCGCCTTCGGGCTGCTGCTGGAAGACGGCGACGATGCCCGGCGGATATGCGCGGCCTGCAATGGCTGCGATCCCGGCGCGCGCGCCCGTGACTGGCTGGTCGTCATCGGCCGCGCGCTGGCCGAAGGCGAAGAGCGGCCGCGGCCGTGAGCGCCGCCCGGCGCCGGCACCGCGCCGGAGGCGTCCGTTTCGCCTGCCCGCTCGCCCTGGCGTTGCTGGCACCGCTCCCCGCCGCCGCCGACGCTCCCTCCGAGGCCGAGTACGCGCGCGTCAACGCGGCGCTGGTCGAAGGCTATGTCCTGCCCCGCTATGCGCGCCTGGCGGCGGCCAGCGGCGATTTCGCCGTCGCCGCCGAGGCCTTGTGCGAAGGCGGCGGCGCCGCCCCGGCCCGCGCCGGCTTCCACGCCGCCATGGACGCCTGGATGGCCGTCGAGCATCTGCGTTTCGGCCCGGTCGAACTCCTCATGCGCGGCCACCGCTTCCATTTCTGGCCCGAGGCGCGGGGCAGGGTGGCCGGCGCCGTGCGCGCGCTGGTCGAGGCCGGCGATGCGTCCGCGCTGGCGCCTTCGCGGCTGGCGCGGGCCGATCTGGCCGTCCAGGGCCTGGCGGCGGCCGAGGTCCTGCTCTATGGCGGCGAGCGCCTCGGCTTCGACGCCGCCGGCGAGCCTCTGGCCTGCGGCCTGCTGGCGGCCATCGCCGCCAATCTGCGGACCATGGCGGCCGGGATCGTCGCCGGCTGGCGCCAGGGCGATCGCCCCTTCGCCGCCACGGCGATGCAGCCGGGGCCGCAGAACGCCCATTTCCGGGACCATCGCGAAGCGACCCTCGCCTTTCTCGGCAGCCTTCACGACGGCCTGCAGCGCCTCGCCGACGTGAAGCTGAAACCCGTCCTGGGCCGGGACATCGCATCGGCGCGCCCGCCGCTGGCCGAATCCCGCCCCAGCGGCCGTTCGCTGCGCAACGTCGTGGGGAACCTCGCCGCGCTGCGCTCGCTCTATCGGGGCGAAGGCGGGCCGGGGCTGGGCGCGCTGGCCGCCACCGCCGACCCGGCCCTCGACGGCCTGCTCGCCAGGGCGTTCGACGCCACCCTCGCCACGGCGCGGGGGATCGCCCGGCCCCTGGAAGAGGCGGCGGCAGACCCGGCGCTGCGGCCGCAGGCGGAAAAGCTCCTGCTGCAGGTCAGCGCGCTGCGGCAGCTGGTGAGGGAGCGGCTCGCTCCGGCGCTGGCCCTTGCCCTGGGCTTCAATGCCTTCGACGGCGATTGACCGCCGCCAGCTGCTGCGGCTCGCCGCCGGCTTGGCGGCGGTGCCGGCGTGGCCGGCCGCCGCCTCCCCGGCGCTCTATCTGGGCGGCCGCGTCGAAGCCGATGGCAGCTATGCCGTCGGCGGCTTTTCCGCGACCGGGGCGCGGGCCTTCCTGCTGCCGCTGCCGGCGCGCGGCCACGGCTTCGCCATCCGCCCCGGCGGGCGCCAGGCGGTGGTCTTCGCGCGCCGCCCCGGCCGTTTCGCCCTGGCCTTCGATCCGGCGCGCGGAGCCGTGGAGCACGCCTTCGCGACCCCCGCCGGCCGCCATTTCTACGGCCACGGCGCCTTCTCGCCCGGCGGCCGCTGGCTCTATGCCAGCGAGAACGACTTCGAGGGCGAACGCGGCGTCATCGGCATCTACGACGCCCGCCGCGGCTATGCGCGGCGCGGCGAGCTCGCCTCCCACGGCATCGGCCCCCACGAGCTGCGGTTGCTTTCCGACGGCAGCACCCTGGCGGTCGCCCATGGCGGCATCCTCACCCATCCCGACCTGCCGCGCGTCGCGCTCAACCCGGAGGCCATGGCGCCCTCGCTGTGCTATGTCGACCGGCGCAGCGGCAGGCTGCTGCGCGAATGCCGCTTCGGGGCCGCGCTCGCCCGCCTGAGCATCCGCCATCTGGCGGCGGGCCGCGGCGACCGGGTGGCGCTGGCCATGCAGTGGCGGGGGCCTGCCGGCGAGGCCGTTCCCCTGGCCGCCCTCCACGATCCGCGCTCCGGCCGGGGGCTGCGCCCGCTTTCGGCCCCGCCGCAGGTCTGGCGCGCCATGCGCCGCTATGGCGGCAGCGTCTGTTTCGACGCCAGCGGCAGCAGGATCGCCGTCTCGGCGCCCCGCGCCGGCCTCGTCGCCTTCTGGGACGGCGATGGCGGCTATCTCTTCGCCGCCGCGCTCGCCGACGGTTGCGGCCTGGCGCCGGGCGCGGAGGCCGGCGCCTTCCTGGCCAGCAGCGGCAGCGGCGGCGTCCTGGCCATCGACGCCTTCTCGCATCGGGCTGTCGCGCTCGCGGACGCCTTCGCCGCCGCCGGGCGCTGGGACAACCATCTGGCCGCGGCGCCGTAAGGCGCCCCCGCAACGGCGCCCCGCCCCCCAGGCACCGCCGGTGCCACCGCCCCCTGGGAGCGCCGGCGTCCCGCCGGCAAGCGGGCCGCCAGGTCAACGCACCGCCCCCACCGCCGGGCAGCCTCGAAATTGCAAACCGCGACACTCCCGGGAAACCCTGTCCAAGGCCGCCGGCGGGCGGCTACAGTCCGCCCTCGAAGCGCGGGGGAGGGGAGCCATGCAGGATCGGGCCAGGGCGGTGGTCATCGGCGGCGGGGTGGTCGGCTGTTCGGTCCTCTTCCACCTCGCCAGGCTGGGCTGGAAGGACGTGCTGCTGCTGGAGCGCGACCAGCTCACCTGCGGTTCCTCCTGGCATGCGGCGGGCCAGATCCACACCATCTCGTCGGACCCCAACATCTCCCGCCTCCAGGGCTACACCATCCGGCTCTACCGGGAGCTGGAGGCGCTTTCGGGCCGTTCGGTGGGGCTGCACGCCACCGGCGGCTTCTATCTGGCCTCCAACGAGGACTGGCACGACTACCTGAAGCGCGAGCGTTCCAAGGCCCGCAGCATGGGTCTCGATCAGGAGTTCATCGCCGTCGAGGAGGCGGCAAGGCGCCATCCCCTGATCGACCCCTCGCGCTATATCGCCGCCCTGTGGGACCCGCTCGACGGCGACATCGACCCCTCCGGCGTCACCCACGCCTATGCCGGTGCCGCCCGCGCCCTGGGCGCGGCCGTGGAGACGGAAACGCCGGTGCTCGCCACCCGCCAGCGCGGCGATGGCAGCTGGCAGGTGGAAACGGCCGCCGGCAGCGTCGTCGCCGAGCACGTGGTCAACGCCGGCGGCCTGTGGGCCCGCGAGGTGGGGGCCATGGCCGGCCTCCATCTGCCCCTGCAGCCCATGGAGCACCACTATCTCGTCACCGAGGACATCCCCGCCATCGTGGAACGGGGCGAGCGCCTGCCGGCCGGCATCGACTACCAGGCCAACCTCTATTTCCGCCAGGAGGGCGGCGGCCTGCTGCTGGGCACCTACGAATCCCCTGCCACGCCCTGGGCGGTGGCCGGCACGCCGCCGCATTTCGGGCGCCAGCTGCTGCCCCCCAGGCTCGACGACATCGCCGGGCGGCTGGAGGTCGGCTTCGAGCGCATCCCGGCCCTGCGCCGGGCCGGCATCAAGACCGTCGTCAACGGCCCCTTCGTCTTCGGCCCCGACGGCAACCCGCTGATCGGCCCGGTGGCGGGGCTGCGCAACTACTGGCTGGCGGTGGGCGTCATGGCCGGTTTCTGCCAGGCGGGCGGGGTCGGCCTGTGCCTGGCCCAATGGATGGTCGAGGGCGAGCCCGAAATCGACGTCTGGGCCATGGACGCGGCCCGCTTCGGCGATTTCGCCTCGCCCGGTTGGGGAACGGTGAAGAGCGCCGAGAACTACGAGCGCCGCTTCGTCATGACCTTCCCCAACGAAACCCTGCCCAAGGGCCGGCGCCAGATGACCACCTCGCTCTACGACCGGCTGACCGCCAGAGGCGCCGTCTGGGACCAGGCCTTCGGGCTGGAGCACGCGCTGTGGTTCGCCGACGGCCCCGGCGACGCCCATGAGGAGCCGACCTTCCGCCGCTCCCGCGCCCATGCCTATGTCGCCCGCGAGGTGGCGGCGGTGCGCTCCGCCGTGGGCGCCATCGAGATCGCCAATTTCGCCAAGCACGAGCTGGCGGGGCCCGGCGCCCGCGCCTTCCTCGATCGCCTGCTGGCCGGCCGCCTGCCGCCCCCGGGCCGGCTGGCCCTGACGCCGATGCTCACGCCCAAGGGGCGCCTTTACGGCGATCTCACCGTCGCCTGCCTGGCGGAGGATCGCTTCTGGCTCTTCGCCTCGGGCGTCATGCAGCAGGCCCATCGCCGCTGGCTGCTGGCGCGGCTGCCGCGAAGCGGCGTCGCCTATCGCAATCTCTCCGGCCAGCTCCACGGCATCGCCCTCTCCGGCCCCCGCTCGCGCGCCCTGCTGGCCGCCCTGGTGAGGGACGACGTCTCGGCCCTGGCCTTCCGCGATTGCCGAACCACCTTCGCCGGCGGCGTGCCGGTCCACCTCAACCGCCTGTCCTTCTCCGGCGAGCTGGGCTTCGAGCTCTACACGGAGCCGGCCTTCCTGCTGCGCCTCTACGAGGCGGTGGAGGAGGCCGGGCGCGAACTGGGGCTGCGCTGGTATGGCGCCCGCGCCCTGCTGAGCCTGCGCCTGGAGAAGGGCTGGGGCGTCTGGGGCATGGACCTCAGGCCCGATTTCACGGCGGCCGAAAGCGGGCTGGACGCCTTCATCGACTGGTCGAAGGACTTCGTGGGCAAACAGGCGGCGGTGGCGGAAAGGGAACGCGGGGCCGGCCGCCGCCTGGCGGTGATGACCGTCGCCAGCGACGACATCGACGCCAGCGGCGACGAGGCGATCGTGAAGGACGGCGAGGCGGTGGGCTATGTCACCTCCGGCGGCTTCGCCCACCATGCCGGGCGCTCGGTCGCCATGGGCTATCTGCCGGCGGCGCTGGCCCGGCCCGGCACCGGCGTCGAGATCGAGCTCGCCGGCAGCTTCCGCCCGGCCCAGGTGCAAGGCCGCCCCCTCTACGACCCGCAGGGCGCACGGATGCGCGCCTGAGCGCCGCCACGCCTCTCCGCCGGCCACCGGCAATGGGCAGCGCCACGGTCTGAAGATGGGCAGGCGCCGTCTGTCGCCACCCCCAGGCGGCCCGCCGCCAGGCACCGCCGGTGTCACCGCCCCCCGGGGCGTTGACGGTCCCGCTTGCGGCCGGCCCGGCGGCCAGCTGGCGCGCACTGGCCCCGCTCGAGGCGGCCGGCCGCTGGCGGTCGCCGATGGCTGCCACCGGCCGGTTTCCGGGCACCGGCGCCCTCTTCGGCAGCTTCGGCGCCGCTTTCTGCCCCAGCGCCGATCGCCAGCAGCCCGCCCTTTCAGTCCGCCATGGCCTCCAGCTCGTCCAGCGTCGCCTCGATGCCGAAGCCGGGCGCGTCGCCGGGCACCAGGCGCCCCCGCCTGGGCAGCGCCATCCCCGGCGTCGCCCGCCAGCCCCCTTCGAGGCCGGCGCCCGGGGCCGGATCGAGCAGGAACTCGCCCCACAGATTGGCCGGCATGGCGTAACAGAGATGCTGGCCATAGGCGTCGTTGGCGCCGCCGTGCAGCGCCACCTGCAGCCCGGCGCCCTCGGCGATGTGTCCGATTTTGACGCAGGCGGTGGCCCCGCCGGTCCAGCGGATGTCGGGTTGCAGCACGTCCAGCGTCCGCCGCCTGGCCGCCTCGCCGAAGGGCAGATGGTGCGCCCAGCGTTCGCCGGCGGCCAGGGTCTGCCAGGGCAGGCGGCGGCGGACCTCCTCCAGGCCGGCGAAGTCGTCGGGATAGAGGAAGTCCTCCAGCCATTTCAGCCGGTAGGGGCGCAGCCTTTCGGCCAGGCGGACCGTGAACTCGGCGTCGCTCACCGGCCAGCAGTCGAGCATCAGCTCGCGCCCGTCGCCGATGCTCTCGCGGGCGCCGGCCACCAGCGCCTCGGCCGCGTCGATGGCGGCCACACCCAGCGCCTCGCCCAGCGGGCAGGCGACCTTCACCGCCTCGAAGCCCAGCTCCAGCAGCCGGGCCGCGTCCTGGCCGGTGCCGTAGCAGAAGACGCTTTCGTGGGCCGGCCCGCCCAGCAGCTCCCAGACCGGACGGCCCAGCAGCCGGCCCTTCAGGTCCCACAGCGCCAGGTCGATGGCGGCGATGGCGCAGCCGGTCACGCCGCCGGCCCCGAACATGGCGGCGTGGCGGAAGGCCATGTCCCACAGCCGCTCGGTCGCCATGGCGTTCTCGCCCACCAGCAGCGGCGCGAAGCAGTCGTTGATCAGCGGCACCACCGGCCCGGCGTGGTCGGTGACGCCCACGCCCCAGCTGCCGTCTTCGGCGAAGGCCAGGCAGAGCGCCGCCGGCCAGAGGCCGCCATAGCCACCGCCGCGCCCGGAAAACTCGCGATAGCGGGCCAGGGTGTTGACGATGTCGCTGCCCTCATAGGCGCCCGCGCGCCCGCCGCCGGTTCCCCCCAGGGGCGATCCCGCCTTCAGCGGGGCGGCGGCGATGCGCGCGATCTTCACCGCTTCTAGCGGCCCACCGCGTAGCACTGGCGGCGGGGGCTGGCGGCCGCCCGCAGCACGCCCCCCCGGCGCCAGGCCATGGTCATGGAGTTGTAGTGGCTCCAGCGCGGGGCGACCTCCAGCTGGTGGCCGCGCCTCGCCAGCTCCTCCAGGGTGGCGGCGGGAATATGGTCCTCGATGGCCAGATGGCGGGGCCGCCACTCGCGCGGGAAGAAGGAGCTGGGCGGATGGTCGCTGTGGAAGCTGGGCGCGTCCAGCGCCTCCTGCAGCCCCATGCCGAAGACCGCATGGCGCAGAAAGGCGTGCAGCGCCCACTGGTCCTGATGGTCGCCGCCCGGCGTGCCGAAGGCCAGGCGCGGTTCGCCGTCCTGGAGCGCCAGGCCGGGGGTGAGCGTGGTGCGCGGCCGCTTGCCGGGGCGGATGCAGTTGGGATGGCCCTCGTCCAGCGAGAACATCTGCCCGCGCACGGAGACGGGAAAGCCCAGCCCCGGCACCGCCGGCGCGCCGGAGAGCCAGCCGCCCGAAGGCGTGCCCGAGATCATGTTGCCCCAGCGATCCGCGATGTCGAAATGGCAGGTGTCGCCTTCATGGCCGCCCGGCCGCCCGGCGGCGCCGGCCACGCCGCCGCCCATCTCCGGGCAGGCGATGGCGGTGGAACCCCAGCGGCGCAGGGCGATGGCCCCGCCGGCCCCGGCGATGCGGCCGGGCGGCAGGTCGGCCCGCGCCCGCTCGCCCACCAGGCGGCGTCTGGCGCGGTTGTAGTCCTCCGAGAGCAGCCGCCGCAGCGGCACCTCGACGAAGCGGGGATCGCCGTAGAAGGCCTCGCGGTCGGCGAAGGCGAGCTTGGCGCATTCCTGCACGCTGTGGATGAAATCCGGCCCCTCGGCGTCCATGGCGGCGAGGTCGAAGCCCCGCAACAGGGCCAGCTGCTGGAGGAAGACCGGGCTCTGCGCCCAGGGGCCGGCCTTGCACACCGTCCAGCCGTCCCAGTCGAGGGTCAGTGGCTCCTCGACGGCCGGCTGCCAGGCGGCGAGATCGTCGCCGGTCATCAGGCCGGCATTGGCTTCGCCGCTGCTGTCCATGACCGGCTGGCGCATGAAGCGGTCGATGGCCTCGGCGACGAAGCCGCAATACCAGGCGCGCCTCGCCGCCTCGGCCTGTTCCTGGCGGTCGCCGCCGGCGGCTTCGGCCTCGCGGCACAGCCGCTCGAAGCTCGCGGCCTGCTGCGGCAGGCGGTAGAGGCTGCCGGCTTCCGGCGCCGCGCCGCCGGGGAGGTAGGCGGCGGCCGAGCTGGGCCAGTGGCGGACCATGAAGTCGCGCCCGCCGGCCAGCAGGCCGGCCACCACGGGCGTCGCCAGGAAGCCCCGGCGGGCGATGGCGATGGCCGGGGCCAGCACCTCGCGCACCGTCAGGCTGCCATAGTCGCGCAGCAGCAGCATCCAGGTCCCGAAGCTGCCCGGCACCACCGCCGGCAGATGGCCGGTGCCGGGCATGATCTCGAAGCCCATGGCGGCAAACCGGGCGGCATCGGCGGCGGCAGGGGCGGTGCCCTGGCCGCAGATCGCTTCCGCCCTGCCCTTGCGCGCGCTCCACAGCAGCAGCGGCACCTCGCCGCCGGGGCCGTTCTGGTCCGGCTCGACGATGTGGAGGACGGTGCCGGCGGCGACGGCGGCATCGAAGGCGTTGCCGCCCTTCTCCAGCATCGCCATGGCGGCGGCCGAAGCCTGCCAGTGGGTGGAGGCCGCGACACCGAAGGTGCCGACGATCTCGGGGCGCGATCTCATCGTGGCGGCATCCCCTTGCGGCAGGCGCGGTGCCCCTGGAGGGACTCGAACCCCCACTCCGTCGCCGGAAGCAGATTTTGAGTCTGCCGCGTCTACCCGTTCCGCCACAGAGGCGCCGCCGCCGCGCAGACTGGCGGCCCCGCCGGGCGCGGTCAAGGGGGCTTCGGGGGGCGCTCGCGCCTAGCCGGCGCGCATGCGCTTCTTCTCCGGATCGACGAAGGGGACGGCGGTGGCCGTGGCGGCGATCGCTCCGGCCGGCGTCTCCACGCTCAGCGCCTGGCCCGGCACCGCCAGGGCCGGCGGCAGCATGGCGAAGCCGATGGTCCGCTCCAGCGCGAAGGACCACGCCGCGCTGGTCGCCTTGCCGACCGTCTCACCGCCGTGGCGGATCGGCCAGGGCAGGCCCTCGCTGCTGCCCTGCAGGCGTTCCGGCGAGGCGAAGCCCACCAGCCGGCGGGCGAGGGGGCGGGCGTGGATGCGGCGCAGCGCCTCGCGCCCGACATAGGGCACCGGCTTGTCCAGATCCACCAGCCGGCCCAGCCCGATCTCGAACGGGTCGTGCTCCGGGCAGGCCTCGTGGGCGGTGCTGAGGATGCCGGCCTCGATGCGGCGCGCCTCCGAGGTCCCCGTCGCCACCAGGCCGAAGGGGCGCCCGGCCTCCAGGATGGCGTCCCACAGCTCGACGCCCCGCCCCCTGTCGGTGAGGTAGATCTCGTAGCCCAGCTCGCCGGTCCAGCCGGTGCGGGTGACCACCAGTTCCATGCCGGCCAGCGTCACCCGCGCCAGGCGATAGAAGCCCAGGCCGGAGACCGCCTCGCCGAACAGCGCCTCCATCGCCAGGCGCGCCTTCGGCCCCTGCACCTGGACCGGGGCGGCATCGGAGGTCTCGACCGCCACCTCCATCGCCAGCCCGGCCGCCAGCCCCCGCATCCAGCCCAGATCGCCGGAGAGCCAGTAGCGGCCCTCCTCCAGCCGCAGGATCACCGAATCCATCAGCACCCGCCCCAGCTGGTCGCACAGCACCACATAGCGGCACTGGCCGGGCGCGCAGCGGCTCATGTCGCGGGGCAGCAGGCGGTCGACGAAGGCCGCCGCCTGCGGCCCGGCGATCTCGACCGGGCGCTCCACCGGCGGGTCGAACAGCACGGCGTCGTTCACCAGCCGGCGGTATTCCTCCTCGGCGTCCAGCAGCTGCATGGGATAGTAGGTCTGGTGCGAGATCGTGTAGGAGGCGACGACATAGGCGCGGCAGCCGTCGCGCGAGGTGGCCTCGTAGAAGGGGGAGGGTTCGACCGTCCGCGCCGCCACCGCGCGCACGGAACCGGCCTGCCTGAGTTCGCGGCCGCCGGTGGGCATCTTCTGGGTCATGGCATCGGCCTTTCCTGTGTTCGGGGTGCCCGGGTTGGCGGTGCCGGGGCGCATCAGTGCCGGCTGGGCTCGCCCAGCACCGCCGTCTTCATGAGGAGGCTGTCCTCGACATATTCGCCGCCCTCCGGCGAGGCCGGCATGACGTCGGCATAGCGGTCCTCCAGCACCACGTGCGGATCCTGGCCTTCCACCCAGCCCAGGAAGCTGCCGTGCAGCTTGTAGCCGATCAACTCCTGCACGTTGCGGGGCAGATCCCTGGCGATATGGGGCGGCACGGCCAGATACTGGTTTTCCTCCTGGCGCAGCCAGCCCAGGCTGTAGCCGGTGATCATGCCGGTGCGGTATTCGCCGGCGGTGGCGTTGCGCCCGCCGCCGTGGAAGACCGAACCCAGATAGATGAGGCAGGAGCCCCGGGGCATGACCGCCTGGGCGATCTCGTGGCCGTCGCCGGGATAGGTGTCGTCGTCCCAGAGATGGCTGCCCGGCACCACGTTGGTGGCGCCGTTCTCGGCCGTGAAGTCGGAGAGCGCCCACATGGTGTTGCACAGGCATTGCGGGCCGGGGTGGCGGAAGGGGATCAGCCCGTCGTCGCGGTGGAGGATCTGGCGGCCTTCCCCCGGCCCGATGCTGACCGCCTGGGTGACGTGCAGCTGATAGGCTTCGCAGCGCGGCAGCAGCAGGCGGTCCATCACCGCCAGGATGGCGGGATGGGCGGCCAGCGCCGCGCCATAGGTGGGCGATTTGGCGACCAGGGCCGCCACCCGCTTGGTGCGGTAGCCCCAGAACTCGCCCTCGCCGTTATAGGCGCGCGCCAGATAGGGCCGCAGCTCGGCCCCGACGCTCTCGATGACGTCCTCGTCCACCAGCCGGCGATAGATGACGGCGCCGTCCTCCTCCAGGATGGCCATCGCCTCGTCGGCGGATGCGTGGCGGTCGAGCGAGCGGAGTTCGGCCATGACAGCCTCCTTGGTTCCGTCGGGCGGCGATACTAGAGGCGCGGCGCCGCCGGCGACAGCCCCCGTCCCCGTTCAGGGCATGGGAGGCGCGAGGGTCCCGTCGCGGCGGCGTTCGCCCAGCCAGGCTTCCAGGCCGGCGGGATGGGCGGGCAGGTCGAAGGCGGGCGGCAGCCGGCGGTGGAGGCGGGCGCCGCAGGCGGCCGCCATCTCGGCCAGGCGGCGGACGGTGGAAGGCGGCGCGGCCAGGTGGAGGTGGCGCCAGCCCAGCCGCAGGGCGAGCATGGCCCAGCCGGCGTCGCCGCCGCAGTCGATCAGCGCCGGCGGCCCCCCGGCCCGGCGGACCGCCGCCAGCAGATAGCCCGGCCCCAGCCGCGCGCAGGCCCCGCCGGCCGTCACCAGCATGATCGCGACGCCCAGGGCGCGGGCGGCGGCGACGGCGCGGCAGGCCTCCTGCGGCGTGGCGAACAGGATGGCGGGCGGCAGCCCCGCGCCCGGCGCGCGGTCCGCCTGCGTCATCCGCCCGCCGCCGCTTCCAGGGCGGCGATGGCGGGCAGGGTGCGGCCCGCGAGCCAGGCCAGGAAGGCGCCGCCGGCGGTGGAGACATAGGAAAAGCCTTCCAGCGTGCCGGCACGGGCCAGGGCGGCCGCCGTGTCGCCGCCGCCGGCGACGGAATAGAGGCGGCCCGAGCGGGTCAGCGCCGCCACCAGGCGGGCCACCGCCACGGTGCCGTGCTCGAAGCCAGCCAGTTCGAAGGCGCCCAGCGGCCCGTTCCAGATCAGGACGCGGGCGCGGTCCAGGCGCCGGGCGATGGCCCGCACGCTGGCCGGGCCGATATCGAGGAGGATGGCACCGGCCGGAACGGCGCCGATGGCGACGGTCTGCGCCGGCGCGCCGGCCTCGATGCGCCGGGCCGCCACCGCGTCCTCGGGCAGCAGCAGTTCGCAGCCCCTCTCGCTCGCGCGGGCCAGGATGGCACCGGCCGCCTCGATCATGCCGTCCTCGACCGGCGAGGCGCCGATGGCGATGCCGCGCGCGGCGAGGAAGGCGTTGGCCATGGCCCCGCCGATGGCGACCATGTCGGCGCGTTCCGTCAGATGGCCCAGCAGGTCGAGCTTGGTGGAGACCTTGGCCCCGCCGATGACGGCTGCCACGGCGCCGGATGAAGAGTCGCCGCCCGCAGCATCGCCGTTCCGGCCGCCGGCGGGCGGGGGGAAGGCCGCCTCCAGCGCCTCCAGTTCGCGCTGCATGGCGCGTCCGGCGAAGGCGGGAAGGCGCGCCGCCAGGGCGGCGGTGGAGGCGTGGGCGCGGTGGGCCACGGAGAAGGCGTCGTTGACATAGAGCTCGCCATGGGCGGCCAGGGCGTCGGCGAAGGCGCCGTCATTGGCCTCTTCCCCGGCCTCGAAGCGCAGGTTCTCCAGCATGGCGACCCCGCCCGGGGCCAGACTGGCCACGGCGCCGGCGGCGGGGCCGGTGCAGTCGGGGGCGAAGGCTACCGGCTTCTCCAGGCGCTGGGCCAGCGCCTGCGCCACCGGCGCCAGCGACATGCCCTCCACGGCCCGCCCGCCGGGGCGGCCGAGATGGGAGAGCACGATCGTGCGCGCGCCCGCCGCCGCCAGCTCCCGCAGCGTCGGCAGCGCCCGTTCCAGGCGCGTGGCGTCGGCCACCCTGCCGTCGGCCAGGGGCAGGTTGAGATCGAGGCGCAGCAGCACCCGTCTGCCGGCGGGGCGAAGGTCGTCCAGGGTGCGGAAGCGGGCCACGCGCCCTAGAGCAGCGTGCCGAGGATGGCGGCGGTATCGCTCATGCGGTTCGAGAAGCCCCACTCGTTGTCGTACCAGGCCAGCACGCGCACGAAGCGCCCGTCGGTGACCTTGGTTTCGCTCAGATCGAAGGTGGCGCTGGCCGGGTTGTGGTTGAAGTCGGTGGAGACCAGCGGCTCGTCCGTCACCGCCAGCACGCCTTGCAGCCAGCCGGCGGCGGCCTCGCGCATGGCGTCGCCGATGGCCTCGGCCGTGGTGTCGTTTTCCGCCTCGAAGGTGAGGTCGATCAGGCTGACATTGGCGACCGGCACCCGGATCGAGGTGCCGTCCAGCCGCCCGGCCAGCTCCGGCAGCACCAGCCCCACCGCCCTGGCGGCGCCGGTGGAGGACGGGATCATGGAAAGCGAGGCGGCGCGGGCGCGGCGCGGGTCGCCATGGAGGCTGTCCACCGCCCGCTGATCGCCGGTGAAGGCGTGGACGGTGGTCATGAAGCCGTGGCGGATGCCGACCGCGCGGTGCAGCACCGCCGCCACCGGCGCCAGGCAATTGGTGGTGCAGGAGGCGTTGGAGACCACCTTGTGCTCGCGGCGCAGCGCCTCGTGGTTGACGCCGTGGACGACGGTGGCGTCGGCCCCGGCCGCCGGTGCCGAGACCAGCACCTTCGCGGCCCCGGCGCGGAGATGGGCCGCCGCCTTGTCCTTCGACGCGAACAGACCGGTGCACTCCATGGCGACGTCGATGGCGAGCGCGGCCCAGGGCAGGGCGGCGGGGTCGCGCTCGGCCAGCACGGCGATGCGCCTGCCGTCCACCTCCAGCGTGTCGTCTGTGGCGGCCACCGTGCCCGGGAAGGGGCCGTGGATGGAATCGCGCTTCAGCAGGCGGGCATGGGCTGCCGGCGCCCCCAGATCGTTGATGGCGACGAATTGCAGGTCGTCGCGGCCGGCCTCCATGGCGGCGCGCAGGACGAGGCGGCCGATGCGGCCGAAACCGTTGATGGCGACGCGCACGGGCATGGTTCTCTCCTTCCAGAGCGACCCCCGCTTGCGTGGCAGTCGCCGTGAGCAGGCGACTCCCGCTTGCGTGGCAGTCGCCATGATAAGGCCGACTCCCGCTTGCGTGGCAGTCGCCATGAGCAGACGACGGGCGCGGCCGCCGCCGTGAACGCCGTGAACACTGTGAACGCCGGCACCCGCTTTCCTAGGCGAAGGCGCCGGCGGCGGTCAACGCCCGGCGGCGGGCGGGCGCCGCCCCTACAGCCTGGCGCGAACGGCGTCGCAGACCGCCTGGGCGGTGATGCCGAAATGCTCGAAGAGCGCCTGGCCGGGCGCCGAGGCGCCGAAGCCCGTCATGGCGACGATGCCGCCATCGGTGCCCACCAGCCGCTCCCAGCCCAGCGCTGCGCCCGCCTCGACGGCGACCCGCACCGCATCGTCGGGGAGCGTCGCCCGGCGATACTCCGCCTTTTGTGCCGCGAACAGCTCCAGGCAGGGCGCGGAGACCACCCGGGTGCCGATGCCTTCGGCCTGCAGCGCCCGGCGGGCTGCCAGCGCCACCTGGACCTCCGAGCCGCTGGCGACGATCGCCGCCCGGCGGCGGCCTTCGGCCTCCGCCAGCACATAGGCGCCGCGCGCCGAGAGGCTTTTGCCGCGCGTGGCCCGCAGGCGGAGCTGGGGCAGGGTCTGGCGCGTCAGGGCCAGCACCGAGGGCGTGTTGCGCGAGGCCAGGGCCAGCGCCCAGCATTCCGCCGTTTCCACGGCGTCGGCCGGGCGGAAGACCTGCAGATTGGGGATGGCGCGCAGGCTGGCCAGGTGCTCCACCGGCTGGTGGGTGGGGCCGTCTTCGCCCAGGCCGATGGAATCGTGGGTCATGACATAGACGACCCGCAGCTCCATCAGCGCCGCCAGGCGGATCGCCGGGCGGCAGTAGTCGGAGAAGACGAGGAAGGTGCCGCCATAGGGCAGGATGCCGCCATGGAGCGTCATGCCCGACATGGCGGCGGCCATGGCGTGCTCGCGCACGCCCCAGCGGACATAGCGGCCGCGGTAATCGCCGGGCGCGACGTCGCGCATGGCCGGCGCGCGGGTGTTGTTGGAATCGGTGAGATCGGCCGAACCGCCCACCATCTCCGGCAGCGCCTCGGCCAGGACCTCCAGCGCCATACCGCTCGCCTTGCGGGTGGCGACGGCGGAAGGCGCGGCCAACAGGCGGGCAATGTGGCCCGTCATGGCCTCGCTGGCCCTGGCCTCCAGGTCGCCGGCCAGGCGGCGCTCGAACTCCGCCCGCGTCGCCGCGTCCAGGCCTGCCAGCTTCGCCTGCCAGGCCGTCCGCGCCGCCTTGCCGCGCGCGGCACAGCGCCGCCAGGAGGCGAGTACGTCATCGGGCACCGCGAAGGGAGGATGCGGCCAGCCCAGCGCGGCCCGCGCCGCCGCCACCTCCTCCGGGCCCAGCGGCGCGCCGTGGGCCTGCGCTCGCCCCTGCCTGCCCGGCGCCCCGTAGCCGATGACGGTCCGGCAGGCGATGAGGCTCGGCCGGTCGGAGCGGTGCGCGCGCTCGATGGCGGCGGCGACGGCCTCGTGGTCGTGGCCGAACACCCGCTCCGCCGCCCAGCCGCAGGCCTGGAAGCGCTGCAGCACGTCGTCGGAGGTGGCGAGCGCGGTCTGGCCGTCGATGGAGATGCCGTTGTCGTCGAACAGCACGATCAGGCGCGCCAGCCGGAGATGGCCGGCCAGCGAGGCGGCTTCGTAGCCGATGCCCTCCATCAGGCAGCCATCGCCGGCGACCACATAGGTGCGGTGGCAGACGAGGTCGCCGAAACGCCGGGCCAGGATGCGTTCCGCCAGCGCCATGCCGACGGCGTTGGCGAAGCCCTGGCCCAGCGGCCCGGTGGTGGTCTCGATGCCGGCGGCCAGGCGGTATTCCGGATGGCCGGCCGTGCGGCTGCCCAGCTGGCGGAAGCGGCGCAGCTCCTCCATCGTCATGTCGGCGAAGCCGGTGAGATGGAGGAGCGCGTAGAGCAGCATGGAGCCGTGGCCGGCCGAAAGCACGAAGCGGTCGCGATCGGGCCAGGCCGGGCAGGCTGGGTCGAAGGCCAGATAGCGGGCGAACAGCACGGTGGCGACATCGGCCATGCCCATCGGCAGGCCCGGATGGCCGCTGCCGGCCGCCTCCACGGCATCCATCGCCAGCGCCCGGATGGCGTTGGCCATCGTCGCTTCCGATACGTCCTGCGAGGCTTCGGGAACGGCCCTTGCCGTCGCGCTATCGTCCACGTCCACGACCTCCGGCGGCAGCCCCGGGCCGGCCCAGCAAGCCGGCACCTTGGCCGCACCGCCACGGGGCGTCAACCGCCCGGCCCCGCCGGCCGGGCGGCGGGCGGGGCCGGGCTCGCGCGGCCATGGCGCGCGGCGCCTTCCCATGCTATCTTCGCAAGCGGCGATAAGATGTTGATCCAAGGTGGACAATGAGCGGCGAAGATGCGGCCATCGAAGCGCTGGACCGGGCGCTGCAACGCCTGGAACGGGCGCTGGGGCGCCTGTCGAACCGGGCCAATGGCGAGGCGCTGGAAGCACTGGAAGTCGAAAACCGGCGCCTGAGCGATGCCCTGGGCGTCGCCCGGCGGCGCCATGAGGAGCTGGAGGGACGCATGATGGATGCCAGCGGACGGCTCGACGGCGTCATCGGCGACCTCAAAGCGGTGCTGGAGCGCTAGGCCGATGGCCCAGGTCAAGGTCGCCATCGGGGGGCGGAGCTACGACATCGCCTGTGGCGAGGGCGAAGAGGAACGCCTCGCCGGCCTCGCCTCCCATGTCGACGACAAGGTCCGCACGCTCGCCGGCCCGTCGGGCCGCGCCGACGACCCGCGGCTGCTGGCGATGGCGAGCCTGCTCCTGGCCGACGAGCTGTGGGAGCTGCGCGAGGGCCTCGCCGCGGAGCGGGCCGCGGCCGGCGAAAACGGCGGGGAAGCGGAACGGCGGGCGGCCTCTCTGCTGGCCATCGCCCAGCGCCTGGAGCGGCTGGCGGAGACCTTCGAGGCGCCGTGACGTCGTCGTCCGGCGATCCCCGCTGGCGTGGGATCGCCATGCGCGAAGCGGCTAGCCAGCCCGGGTGCCGCCCACGGTCAGCCCTTCGATCAGGATGGTCGGCTGGCCGACGCCCACCGGCACGATCTGCCCGTCCTTGCCGCAGTTGCCGACGCCGCCGTCGAGGGCCATGTCGTTGCCGACCGCGCTCACCCTGGTGAGGATGTCGGGGCCGTTGCCGATCAGGGTGGCGCCCTTGACCGGGGCGCCGATGCTGCCGTTCTCGATCCGATAGGCCTGGGTGGCCGAAAACGAGAATTTGCCGTTGGTGATGTCCACCTGGCCGCCGCCGAACTGGGCCGCATAGAGCCCCTTTGCGACCGAGGCGACGATCTCGTGCGCCTCCCGCTCGCCCGCCAGCATGAAGGTGTTGGTCATGCGCGGCATGGGCCGGTGGGCATAGCTCTGGCGGCGGCCGTTGCCGGTCGGCGCGTGGCCCAGCAGCCGCGCGTTCATGCGGTCGTGCATGTAGCCCTTCAGGATGCCGTCTTCGATCAGCACGGTAGTGGCCGTCGGCGTGCCCTCGTCGTCGATGGTGAGCGAGCCGCGCCGCTCGTCGAGGGTGCCGTCGTCCACCACGGTGACGCCCGGTGCGGCGATCCGCTCGCCCATCAGCCCGGCGAAAGCGGAGGTCTTCTTGCGGTTGAAGTCGCCCTCCAGGCCGTGGCCGACGGCTTCGTGCAGCAGGATGCCGGGCCAGCCGGGGCCCAGCACCACCGGCATTTCGCCGGCCGGTGCCGCCACCGCCTCGAGATTGGCCAGGGCTTCGGCCAGCACCTCGTCGGCCAGCGGCCGCCAGGAGTCTTCGGCGACGAAATCGCGATAGAGCGCGCGGGCGCCGCGGCCCTGCCGGGCCGATTCCATGCGCCCGGCGACTTCCACCGCGCAGGCGATGTCGATGCGCACCAGCGGCCGGATGTCGCTCGCCAGGGAGCCGTCGGCGCGCAGGATCGAGACCGCCTGCCAGCTGCCGGAGATCGTCGCCCGCACCTGGCGCACCCGCTCGTCCCGGCCGCGCAGATAGGAGTCGATTCGCTGCAGCAGCCGCACCTTGTCGTCGAACGCCATCTCGTCCAGCGGGCTGTCCTCGCCATAGAGGCGGCGGTTGGTGGCCGGCGGCGCCTCCGCCAGGCGGGCCGTGCCGCCGGCGAGGCCGGCCACCGTGCGCGCGGCGCGGGAGAGCGCCGCCTGCGACAGCGTGCTGGCATGGGCATAGGCGGCGGCCTCGCCGACCACCCGCCGCAGGCCGAGGCCCTGGGAGACGTCGTAGCTCGCCGTCTTGAGCCTGCCGTCGTCGAACTCCAGCGCTTCCGTCTGGCGGTATTCGAGGAACAGCTCGCCGTCGTCGGCGCCCGCCAGGGCCTCGCCGACAGCGGCGGTGGCGCGGCGGCGGTCGAGGTCGGTGCGGGCGAAGAAAAGCGCGTCGGCGGTGGGGGCGTGGGGCATGGGAGGTCTCCCTGGGGCTGCATGTCACGGCTCCCTGCCGGCCGTCAAGGGCGGCCGGTGGCGGGCCGTCCTAGTTCGGGCTTGTGACGGGCCGGCGGCGTCGTGTAAGGTCCGCCGCCGCGCCGGGTGCGGCCCTTCGGTGGCGGTGCCCGCGGCACGGTTGCCTGCACGGGAGAGGGAGGAAGGCGGTGACGAGATCGTTCCCGGGATGGGCCGCCGCCGTGGCGCTCTTCGCCTGGGCCTCCTCCGCGCTGGCCCAGGAGAGGGAGGCGGTCGGCGTGGCCGAGGACTGGCAATGGGGTTTCCAGACCCCGAGCTCGCCCATCATGGAGCGGGTGGCGTCCTTCTATGACCTCTGGCTGCTGCCGATGATGATCGTCATCTCGGTCATCGTGCTGGGGCTGATGGTCTATATCCTGTGGCGGTTCAACCGCAGGGCGAATCCGGAGCCATCGGGCAACACCCACAACGTCGCCCTCGAAATGGTGTGGACCCTGGTGCCGGTCGCGATTCTGGTCGCCATCTCCATTCCATCTCTGCGCCTGCTCTATTACGAGGAGCGCATCCCCGAAACGGAGATGACGCTCAAGGTGACCGGCCACCAGTGGTATTGGAGCTACGAATATCCCGACCATGGCGGCATCGCCTTCGACGCCCTGATGGTGGACGATGCCGATCTCCAGGCGGGCCAGCCGCGGCTGCTTGCCACCGACGGGCAGGTCTATCTGCCGGTCGATACCAAAATCCGGGTCCAGGTTACCTCCGGAGACGTGATTCACGCCTGGGCGCTGCCCGCCGCCGGCGTGAAGATGGACGCCGTGCCCGGGCGCCTCAACGAACTGTGGGTGGAACTCACCCGGCCCGGTGTCTATTACGGCCAGTGTTCGGAGCTGTGCGGCCAGCTCCACGGCTTCATGCCGATCGAGGTGGTGGCCGTGGAACGGGGCGAATTCGACGCCTGGGTCGCCGAACGGCAGGCTGCCCTGGACATCCGGCCGGCGGTCGAACTCGCCTCCCGCCGCTGACGGCGACGAGTGCGGCCGGGCAGGGATGCAGGACGAAGGACATGAGACGATGAGCGAGCGCCACGCCCACGCCGAACACCACGACCATCGGCCTGCGGGCTTTCTGCGCTATCTCTATTCGACCAACCACAAGGACATCGGCACGATGTACCTTGTCTATGGCTTCGTCTTCGGGCTGGTCGGTTTCGCCATGTCGATGCTGATCCGCATCGAGCTCGCCCATCCCGGCAGCGGCATTCTGGGCGGCGATCACCAGCTCTACAACGTGCTGATGACCAGCCACGGCCTCATCATGATCTTTTTCATGCTGATGCCGGTGTTCATCGGCGGCTTCGGCAACTGGATGGTGCCGATGATGATCGGCGCGCCGGACATGGCCTTCCCGCGCATGAACAACATCAGCTTCTGGCTGTTGATTCCAGCCGGCATCCTGGTGGTCGCATCGGTGTTCGTCGATGGCGGCACCGGCAGCGGCTGGACGATCTATGCGCCGCTTTCCACTTATGGCAACCCCGGTCTGGCGGTGGATTGCCTGATCCTGGCGATTCACCTGGCGGGCGCCTCCTCGATCCTTGGGGCGATCAACTTCATCACCACCATCTTCAATATGCGCGCGCCGGGCATGACGCTCCACCGCATGCCGCTCTTCTCCTGGGCGGTGCTGGTGACGGCCTTTCTGCTGGTGCTGTCGCTGCCTGTGCTGGCCGGGGCCATCACCATGCTGCTTACCGACCGCAATTTCGGCACCGGCTTTTTCGATCCGGCTCTCGGCGGCGACCCCATCCTCTATCAGCACCTGTTCTGGTTCTTCGGCCACCCGGAGGTCTATATCCTGATCCTGCCGGGTTTCGGCATCGTCAGCCACATCATCTCGACCTTTTCCCGCAAGCCTGTTTTCGGCTATCTCGGCATGGCCTATGCCATGGTCGCCATCGGCTTTATCGGCTTCGTGGTGTGGGCACACCACATGTATACGGTCGGCCTCAACGTCGATACCAAGGCCTATTTCATCGTCGCGACGATGGTGATCGCGGTGCCGACCGGCATCAAGATTTTCAGCTGGCTGGCGACCATGTGGGGCGGGTCGATCGAGCTCAAGACGCCCATGTTGTGGTGCCTGGGCTTCATCTTCCTGTTCACCGTGGGCGGCGTCACCGGCGTTCTGCTGGCCAATTCCGGCATCACCCACGCCCTTCACGACACCTATTTCGTGGTCGCCCATTTCCACTATGTGCTGTCGCTGGGCGCGGTCTTCGCGCTGTTCGGCGCCTTCTACTACTGGATCGGCAAGATCAGCGGCTATCAGTATCCGGAATGGGCCGGCAAGCTGCATTTCTGGCTGACGCTGATCGGCGTCAATCTGACCTTCTTTCCACAGCACTTCCTGGGCATGGCCGGCATGCCGCGCCGCATTCCCGACTATCCCGATGCCTATGCGGGCTGGAACCTGGTGTCCTCGATCGGCTCCTATGTCACGGCCGCCGGCGTGCTGGTGTTCTTCTATGTGCTGGCGCGCGTCTTCCTGTTCGGCCGGGTGCGCTGCGCCGCCAATCCCTGGGGCGAGGGCGCGACGACGCTGGAATGGACGGTGAGTTCGCCGCCGCCCTTCCACAGCTTCGAGGACCCGCCCCAGATGGGCGCCGTTCGCGCCGGCCACTGACCGGCCGCCCCGCCGAGGCCCCTTCGACGTGACGACCGCTACCGCCACGGCCGCCGCCCTGCCGGGCGACTTTCTGGCCCTGCTGAAGCCGCGCGTCATGTCGCTGGTGACCTTCACCGGGGCCGTCGGGCTGGTCGTCGCGCCCGGTCATCTGCATCCTTTGCTGGCGGCCGTCGCCGTGCTGTGTATCGCCGTCGGTGCCGGCGCGGCCGGCTGCATCAACATGTGGTATGAGCGCGACCTCGACGCCGTCATGGAGCGCACGCGCCACCGCCCGCTGCCAGCCGGGCGGATCGCACCGCAGAGCGCCCTGGAGTTTGGCGTCACCCTGGCGGTGGCCTCGGTCACCGTGCTGGGCCTTGCCGCAGGCTGGCTGGCGGCGGCGCTGCTGGCGGCGGCTATCGCCTTCTATGTCTTCGTCTATACGATCTGGCTCAAGCGGCGGACACCGCAGAACATCGTCATCGGCGGCGCGGCCGGCGCCTTTCCGCCGCTGATCGGCTGGGCGGCGGCGACGGGTGAGCTGGCGCTGCTGCCGCTGGCGCTGTTCGCAATCGTCTTCTTCTGGACGCCACCCCATTTCTGGTCGCTGGCGTTGTGCCGGACTCAGGACTACGCGGCCGCCGGCGTTCCCATGCTGCCGGTGGTGGCGGGCGCCGAGACGACGCGCCACCACATTCTGTTCTACAGCCTGCTCATGGTTCCGCTGGCGCTTGCCCCCTGTTTCCTGGAGGCGGCCGGCCTACTCTATGGCTGCGGTGCCGGGCTGCTCTCGGCGCTCTTCGCCGGCGGAGCGATCAACCTCTGCTGCCGCCGTTCGCGGGCGGCGGCGCGCTGGTCGTTCCGCTATTCCATCCTCTATCTGGCCCTGCTCTTCGCCCTGCTGGTGGCCGATCGTGCCGTCGCGTCGTGATGTGCGGGGCGAGGATGAGCGCCGGCGCGCGCGCCGCAGGCGCAATGTCGCCATGGGCTTTGCGCTGGCGAGCCTGGTGGCGCTGCTCTATGCCGTCACCATCGTCAAGCTGGGCGGGTGAGCGATGAGCGCGTCGCATAGGGCCAGGGGCAAGCGGACCACGGTGGTCGTGGTCCTCGCCGTGCTGCTGGGCATGGCGGGGCTCACCGCCGCCGCGCCGGACCTCTACCGCCTGTTCTGCCAGGTCACCGGCTATGGCGGCACCACATCCGCTGCCTCCGAGGCGCCGGGCGCAGCCGCCGCTGGTGCGAAGGTGACGGTGCGCTTCAACGCCGACACCGCACAGGGGATGCCCTGGCAGTTCGCGCCCGCGCGGGACCGCATGACGCTCGCCATGGGAGTGCAGGCGACCGCCTATTACCGGGCGTTCAACCCCACCGAACGGACGGTGACCGGCATGGCCACCTTCAACGTCGTGCCCATGAAGGCCGGCCCCTACTTCACCAAGATCGAATGTTTCTGCTTCACCGAGCATGCGTTGCAGCCGGGGGAGGAGGTGACCATGCCGGTGACCTTTTTCGTGGCGCCCGAGATGGCTGCGGATCCGCTGACCGAAGACGTGCGCACCGTCACGCTCTCCTACACCTTCTTCGAGATCGAAGGGGAGGGGGAGAAGGCCGCTGCGCAGGCCGACGACCGCAGCGCGGGCGACCCCGGCAACCACAGCGTGGACGTCAGCAGCGTCCACTGATCGACCGGCAAGGAGAGGCCCATGGCCGACCACGCACAGAAGCACCCCTACCATCTGGTCGATCCCAGCCCCTGGCCGGCGCTGGGCGCTTTTTCGGCCCTGGTCCTGGCGGGGGGCGCGATCATGATGTTCGCCAACCCGGAACGCTGGTGGATGCTTTTCCCCGGCGCGGTGCTGGCGCTTTCCACCATGTTCTTCTGGTGGCGCGACGTCACCCGCGAGGCCGAGGTCGACAAGGTGCACACGCCCGTGGTCCAGATCGGCCTGCGTTATGGCATGGCGCTCTTCATCGCCTCGGAGGTCATGTTCTTCGTCGCCTGGTTCTGGGCCTATTTCAACGCCGCCCTGTTCCCGACCGTGCAGATGGGCGACATCTGGCCACCGGTCGGCATCCTCACCTTCGATCCGTGGGATCTGCCCTTCATCAACACGCTGGTGCTGCTGACCTCCGGCACCACCGTCACCTGGGCGCATCACGCGCTGAAGGAAGGCAACCGGGACCAGCTGGTCGCCGGCCTGTGGGTCACGGTGGTGCTCGGCATTACCTTCACCGCCTTCCAGATCGTCGAGTACGTCGAGGCGCCCTTCGCCTTCGGCGGCGGCATTTACGGCTCCACCTTCTTCATGGCGACCGGCTTCCATGGTTTCCACGTCATCGTCGGCACCGTTTTCCTCGGCGTCTGCCTGGTGCGCGCCCATAAGGGGCATTTCACGCCGCAACAGCATTTCGGCTTCGAGGCGGCGGCCTGGTACTGGCACTTCGTGGACGTGGTCTGGCTCTTCCTCTTCTGCTGCATCTACTGGTGGGGTGCGGGCGAAATCGCCCCGCATTGACGCCATGAAGCGGGTCGGAGGCGGCAGGGAGAGCGGCGCTTCGCGTCCTCTCGCCCTCGTTCTGGCGGCGGCGGTCGTCCTGGTGCTGCTGGCGCTCGGCAGCTGGCAGCTGCAGCGGCTTTCCTGGAAGAACGAGCTGATGGCGGACGCCGCCCGACGCCTGGAGGAGGCGCCGCTTTCGCCGGCCGGTCTCATGGCGCTGCCCGAAGGCGGGCGGGAGTGGCGGCCCGTGCGCGCGACCGGGCGCCTGCTCGGCGATGCCAACTTCGCACTCTATCGTGCCGGCAGCGGCGGCCGGCCGGGCTACCGCATCCTCACGCCGCTGGCACTGGCGGACGGCAGCCATGTCCTGGTCGAGCGCGGCTGGACCCAGGCCGCTTCCTTCGCCGCCGCTCTGGCGTCGCTGCCGCCGGTGCCGCAGGCGCCGGTCGAGATGGAGGGGGTGGCGCGGCTTCCCGAGGCGCCGGGCCCGTTCGCCAACGCCAACGACCCCGCCAGCGGCGCCTGGTACTGGATCGAGATCGACCGCATGGCGGCCGCCGCGGGTGTGGCGCTGTTGCCGCTGGTGATCGCCGTCCGCAGCGATCCCGCCGGTGCCGCCCTGGACGCCATTGCCGCCCGCCCGGCGTTCCCCAACCGCCATCTCGAATATGCGCTGACATGGTATGGCCTGGCGGCGGGTGCGGCCGTGGTCTTCTTCCTGCGCCTGCGCAGGGGGCGAGGGAGCGGCGCATGAGCGACGCCTACCGGGAACTGGAACGGCGCTTCGCCCACATCCAGGCGCTGGATCAGGCTCTGGAAATGCTGAACTGGGACCGGGAGACCCATATGCCGCCGGGCGGTGCGGCGGCGCGCGGCGAACAGCTGGCGGCGCTGGAACGGGTGGTCCACGAGCGCCTCGTCGACCCAGCGCTCGCCGCCCTGCTGGAGCGCGCCGAAAGCGACCCTCCGCCCGGCTTCTGGCAGGCCGCCAATCTGCGCGCGATGCGGCGCCGCTGGCGCCATGCCACCGCCCTCGATGCCGATCTGGTGGAGGCCTCCTCGCGCGCCGTCTCGGCCGCCATCGGGGCTTGGTCCGAGGCGCGCCCGGCGGCCGATTTCGCTCGCTTCCTCCCCGCTTTCCGCGAGGTCGTGCGTCTGGAGCGGTTGAAGGCGCAGGCCAGGGCCGAAGCCTTCGCCACCGCACCCTACGATGCCCTGCTGCTGGCCTTCGAGGACGCCATCCCCGGCGAGCGCATCGATGCGCTGTTCACGCGGCTGGCCGCCGTGCTGCCGCCTCTGCGCGACCGGATCGTGGAGCGCCAGCGCCGCCGCCCCGCTCCCCGCCTGCCGCAGGGGCCGTTTCCGGCCACCGCTCAGCGGGCGCTGGGCGAGCGGTTGATGGCGCTGGCCGGCTTCGATGGCGAGCGCGGGCGCCTCGACGTCAGCGCCCATCCATTTACCTGCGCCGCGCCGGGCGACGTGCGCATCACCACCCGCTTCGACGAGGACGATTTTACCGTCTCGGTCATGGCGGTCATGCACGAGACCGGCCACGCCCTCTACGAGCAGGGCCTGCCGGAGGCATGGCGCCATCAGCCCGTGGGCCAGGCCGCCAACATGACGGTGCATGAGAGCCAGTCCCTGCTGCTCGAAATGCAGGCCTGTCGCAGCCGGGCCTTCCTCGCTTTCGCCGCCCCCCTCATGCGCGAGCGACTGGCCGGCAACGGCCCCGGCTGGGATGGCGACGGCCTCTACCGGCTGGCGACGAGGGTGGCGCCGGGCCCGATCAGGGTCGATGCCGACGAGGTCCACTACCCGCTCCACATCGTCTTGCGCACCCGCCTGGAGCGGGCGCTGATCGCCGGCGCCATGGAGGCGGCGGACGTGCCGGCGGCCTGGAACGAGGCCATGGCCGAACTGATCGGAACCCTGCCGCCCGACGACCGGCGGGGCTGTCTCCAGGACATCCACTGGGCTGCGGGCCTGTTCGGTTACTTCCCCACCTACACGCTGGGCGCGCTGGCCGCCGCCCAGCTCTTCCGCGCCGCCCGCGAGCAGGCTCCCGACATCGAAGCCGGTCTCGCCAGGGGCGATTTCGCTCCTCTGCTGGCGTGGCTGCGCCGCAACGTCCACGGCCACGGCGCCTCGCTCAATACCGAGGAGCTGCTCATGCGCGCCACCGGCGCCCCGCTTTCGGCCACCGCCTTCGAGGCTCATCTCGAAGAGCGTTATCTGGCCCGGGCGTAACCGTGCGCTATCTCAGCACGCGCGGGCGGGCGCCGGTCCTGGGCTTCGAGGAGGTGCTGCTGGCCGGGCTGGCCGCCGATGGCGGCCTCTATCTGCCGCAGGCCTGGCCGCATTTCGATGCCGACCGGCTGCGCGCCATGAGAAACCTTCCCTATGCCGGCATCGCGGCGCGAACGATGGCGCCCTTCGTCGCGCCCTGGATGGAGGAGGACGAGCTCCGGGCCATGGCCGAGGAGAGCTATGCCTCCTTCGACCATGGTGCCGTCGTGCCGCTGGTGCAGACCGGCGACGATCGCTGGCTGCTGGAGCTCTTCCACGGCCCCACCTTCGCCTTCAAGGACGTGGCCCTGCAGCTGCTGGGCCGCCTCTTCGACCGCGCCCTGGTCAGGGCGGGCCGCCGCGTCGTCATCGTCGGCGCTACGTCGGGCGATACCGGCTCGGCCGCCATCGCCGGCTGTGGCGGGCGCTCCGCCATGGAGGTCTTCATCCTCTTTCCTCAGGGCCGCATATCCGAGGTGCAGCGCCGGCAGATGACGACGGCAGCGGCCGCCAACGTCCACTGCATCGCCGTCGAAGGCACCTTCGACGACTGCCAGCGGCTGGTGAAGGCCATGTTCGCCGACGCCGCCTTTCGCCGCCGGGTCGATCTCGCCGCCGTCAACTCCATCAACTGGGCGCGGGTGATGGCCCAGACCGTCTATTACGTCGCCGCCGCCCTGCGCCTGGGCGCCCCGGACCGCGAGATCGCCTTCTGCGTCCCATCCGCCAATTTCGGCGCCGCCTTCGCCGGTTATGCGGCCTGGCGCATGGGGCTGCCCATCCACCGCCTGGTCGTCGCCACCAACGCCAACGACATCCTCCACCGCTTCTTCGAAAGCGGCAGCTACCGCCCGGCGGCCGTCGCGCGGACGCTCTCGCCCAGCATGGACATCCAGGTCTCCAGCAATTTCGAGCGGCTGCTGTTCGAACTCCACGACCGCGACGGCGCCGCCACCGCGCGTCTGATGGCGGCGCTGGCGGCGCAAGGCGGCTTCACGGTGGCCCCGGAGGTGCACCGGCGCGCCGGGCGGCTGCTGGCGAGCCACCGCCTCGACGACGCCGGCATCCGAGCCGAAATCGCGCGCATGGCGGGCGAATGCGGCATGGTCGTCGATCCCCACACCGCCTGCGGCACGGCGGCCGCCCGCGTCCTCGAAGCCGGGGTGCCGGTCGTCGCCCACGCCCAGGCGCATCCCGCCAAATTTCCCGAGGCCGTCGCTTCGGCCATCGGGCGCCGCCCGCCCTTGCCGGAGGCTCTGGCGCGCGCGATGGAGGCGAAGGAGCGTTTCGCCGTCTTGCCAAACGATCTCGCCGCCGTGCAGGCTTTCATCGCAAGCGAAGCGGGCGAGGGCACGGGCGCACAAGACGCCACCCCGCCCCCGGGGGGGTCATGACCGTCGAGGTGACGACGCTGGCGAGCGGCATGAGGGTGGCGACCGATGCCATCGCCGGTGCCGAATCGGCCGCCGTGGGCGTGTGGGTCGATGTCGGCGCCCGCGACGAGCCGGCCAGGCTCCACGGCGTCTCGCATCTCCTGGAGCATATGGCCTTCAAGGGCACCAAACGGCGCGACGCGCGCGCGATCGCCCAGGAGATCGAGGATGTCGGCGGCCATGTGAACGCCTACACCTCGCGCGAGCACACCGCCTATTACGCCCGCGTGCTCGAGAACGACGTGCCGCTCGCCATCGACATCCTGGCCGACATCCTGCAAAACGCCGCCTTCGCGCCCGATGAACTGGAGAAGGAGCGCTGGGTGGTCATGCAGGAGATCGCCCAGGTCTTCGACACCCCCGACGATCTGGTCTTCGACCTGTTCCAGGAACGCGCCTTTCCCGACCAGCCCATGGGGCGTTCGATTCTGGGCACCGGCGAAGGCGTGGGGGCGCTGGAACGCGAGGCGCTGATGGACTTCATGCGCCGTTACTACACAGCCGACGCCATGGTGCTGACGGCGGCCGGTGCCGTCGACCACGACCGCGTGGTGCGGCTGGCCGAGGAGCGTTTCGCCGGCCTGCCCCCCGCCAACGGCCACGTCGCCGAACCGGCCGCCTATGGCGGCGGCGGCGCCGAGCGCGAGGACGATGTGGAGCAACTCCACCTGGTGGTCGGTTGCAGCGGCTTCGGCTTCGACGACCGGGACTACGACCCGGTGCAGCTCCTGGCCAGCGCCCTGGGCGGCGGCATGTCGTCGCGCCTTTTCCAGGAGGTGCGCGAGAAACGCGGGCTGGCCTACAGCATCTACGCCTTCCATTCCGCCTTCGTCGATGGCGGCCTGTTCGGCGTCTATGCCGGCTGCGCACCCGAGGATGCGGCCGAAGTGGCGGAACTGGTCGCCGACGAGCTGCTGCGGACCGGCGACGGGCTGGCCCCCGAAGAGCTGGAACGCGCCCGCACGCAGCTGAAGGCCGGCCTGCTGATGTCGCGCGAGAGCACCTCGGCGCGCTGCGAGGCCCTGGCCCGCCAGATGCTGGTCCACGGCCGCCCGCTGCCGCCCGGCGAGATCGTCGCCCGCCTCGATGCGGTCGGCCCGGAGGAGATCCGCCGCTGCGCCCGGCGCCTGCTGGCCATGCCGCAACCGACCGTGGCCACCATCGGCCCCAGGGGCGGCATCGGCCAATTCGACCGCATCGCCCGGCGGTTGAACTGAAGGCGGTGCCGCTGTTCGGCCTTCTGGGTGCGGCACCGGCCGCCGAAACGGTCCTGGAGGGCGCCGGCGTGGTGCTGCGCTGCCCGGTCCCGGACGATTGGCCCGCCTGGGCGCGGCTGCGCGGTGCCAGCCGCGATTTCCTGCGCCCCTGGGAGCCGGACTGGCCCCGCGACGCGCTCACCCGTTCCGCCTTCCGGCGCCGCCTGCGGATGCTGGCTCGCGACCGCGAGGCCGGCACCGGTTTCGGTTTCTTCGTCTTTCGCCACACCGACGACGCACTCATGGGCGGGCTGACGCTGTTCGACGTCCGGCGCGGCGCCGCCCAGGCTGCTGCGCTGGGCTACTGGATCGGCGAGCGTTACGCTCGCCGGGGCCATATGGCCGCCGCCGTGGAGACGGCTGCCGCCTACGCCTTCGGCCCGCTCGCCCTCCATCGCCTGGAAGCGGCCTGCCTGCCCGCCAACGAGGCCAGCCGCCGTCTGCTGGAAGGGCGCGGCTTCCGCCTGGAAGGCCTGGCGCGCGATTACCTGAAGATCAACGGCGCCTGGCGCGACCACCTGCTGTTCGCCCTGCTGAAGGAGGAATGGCGCGCCGGGCGCCCGGCCTCCGGCCCCGCGCCGCGGCCATGAAGGCGCCGCCGCCGGGGCTGGAGGAGGTGCTGGGCCACGCCTTTCGCGATGCCGGCCTGCTGGCGCGCGCCGTCACCCATCGCGGTGCCCTGCGCGGCGGCGACCACGGCTATGAGCGCCTGGAGTTCCTGGGCGACCGGGTGCTGGGCATGGCGGTGGCGGCGATGCTCTATCGCCATTTCCCCGCCGAGAGCGAAGGCCAGCTTTCGCAGCGCCAGGCCGAGCTGGTGCGCAAGGAGACCCTGGCCGCCATCGCCCGCGGGCTTGCCATCGGCGGCCATCTCCATCTGGCGGCGGGCGAGGAAAACCTACGCGACAGCGAGGCGGTGCTGGCCGACGTGCTGGAGGCGCTGGTGGCGGCGCTCTATCTCGACGGCGGCAGCGGGCCGGCCTTCGCCTTCGTCGAGCGACACTGGCACCCGCATATGATCGCCCATCGCCGGCCGCCGCGCGACGCCAAGACCCGCTTGCAGGAATGGGCGCTGGCGCGCGGGCTGCCCCTGCCGTGCTACCGCCTGCTGGCGCGCTGCGGGCCGGACCATGCGCCCACCATCACCGTGGCGGCCAGCGTCGAGGGCCTGGCGCGGCAGGAGGCGAGCGGGCCGTCCCGGCGGGCGGCCGAGCAGGAGGCGGCGCGAAGGCTGCTGGAGAGGGCAGGGGCGCCGTGAGCGCCGCAGAGGGCCGCCGCTGCGGAACCGTCGCCGTCATGGGGCCGCCCAATGCCGGCAAATCGACCCTGGTCAACGCCGCGGTGGGGGCCAAGGTTTCCATCGTCACCCACAAGGTGCAGACCACGCGCGGCCGTGTCACCGGCATCCGCACCGTCGGCGCCGACCAGCTGGTCTTCATCGACACCGCCGGCATCTTCCAGCCCTCGCGGCGGCTGCAACGGGCGGCGGTGGAGGCCGCCTGGGCCGGGGCCGAAGGCGCCGATCTGCGCCTGCTCCTGGTCGATGCGGCGCGAGGCATGGACCACCACCTGGCGCATATCGCCGACCGCCTGCGCCGCCGCCGACAGGGCGCGCTGGCCGTCGTCAACAAGATCGACAAGGTCGCCAGGGCGTCGCTGCTGCCGCTGGCCGGCGCGCTCGCCGCTACCGGCATCGCCGAGGACATCTTCTATGTCTCGGCGCGGACCGGCGACGGCGTCTGCGATCTCGTGAACCGGCTGCGCGCCCGCCTGCCGCCCGGCCCCTGGCTCTTCCCCGGCGACCGCCCCGGCGATCTGCCGCTGGAGCGCCTGGCGGCCGAGATCACCCGCGAGAAGCTCTTCCTGCGCGTCCACCGGGAACTCCCCTATGTGCTTTCGGTGGAGACGGAGCTCGTGACCGAGATGCCGGCCGAAGGCGCGGTCAGGATCGACCAGGTGGTCCACGTCGCCAGGGAAAGCCACCGCCCGATCCTGCTGGGGAGCGGCGGGCGCACCGTGAAGGAGGTGGGCATGGCGGCGCGCAGGGAGCTGGAAGCGATCCTCGAAAGGCGCGTCCATCTCTTTCTCCACGTCAAGGTTTCCACCGGCTGGCAGGACGACCCGGCGCGCTATGCCGCCATGGGCCTGGACTTTCCGGGCTGAGCCGGGCCGCCATGGAGTGGCACGACCGCGCCATCGTGCTCGCCGCCCGTCGCCACGGCGAGAGCGGCGCCGTCGCCAGCCTGCTGACGCGCGACCATGGGCGCCATGCCGGCCTGGTGCGCGGCGGCGCCGGGCGCAGGATGCGCCCGGTGCTGCAACCCGGCAACCTGGTCGCCGTGCGCTGGCGAGCCCGGCTGGCCGAACAGCTGGGCAGCTTCACGCTGGAACAGGAGGGCGCCGCGCCGGCCTCCTTCCTGGACGACGCCGACCGTCTGGCCTGCCTCGCCAGCGCCGCCGCCATCGCCGAAAAGGCGCTGCCCGAACGCCATCCCTATACGGCGCTTTTCGACGGCTTGATGGCGTTGATCGACGCTCTGGCGCGAGGCGACGAGCACTGGCCGGCGGTCTATGTGCGCTGGGAGCTGGGCGTGCTGGAGGCGGTGGGCTTCGGCCTCGATCTGGGCGCCTGCGCGCTCACCGGCGCCCGTTCGGGCCTCGCCTATGTCTCCCCGCGCAGCGGCCGCGCCGTCTCCTCGGCCGCCGCTGCGGCCTGGCGCGGAAGGCTGCTGCCGCTGCCGGCCTTCCTGGCCGGCGGCGGGCGGGCGGAGGCGGGCGACGTCCTGGACGGGCTGCGGCTCGCCGGCCATTTCATGGAGCGCCACCTTTTCGCCGGCGACGACCTGCCGCCCGCCAGAGAGCGCCTTATCGACCGCCTGGCCCGCCGGGCCGCGCGAGGCGGCGGTCCGTGACGATGGCCGGAGGCGCTGCGCCCGGCTCGCCAGCGCGCAAGATATAGTGGTATAAGCGGCGCATGGCCGCAGACCTGCTCGATCCTCCCCGCATCGAAGCCGTCGCCCTCGCCGAGGCGCTGACCGAGCGCTACCTCGCCTATGCGATGTCGACCATCACCTCGCGCTCCCTGCCGGACGCAAGGGACGGGCTGAAACCGGTCCATCGCCGCCTGCTCTACGCCATGCGTCAGCTGCGGCTGGACCCGCGCCAGGGCTTCAAGAAATCCGCCCGCGTGGTGGGCGACACCATCGGCAAGTACCATCCCCATGGCGACCAGGCGATCTATGACGCCCTGGTGCGGCTGGCTCAGAGCTTCGCCGCCCGCTATCCCCTGGTCGATGGCCAGGGCAATTTCGGCAATGTCGATGGCGATAACGCCGCCGCCATGCGCTACACCGAAGCGCGGCTGACCGATGTCGCCATGGCGCTGCTGGACGGGATCGACGACGATGCGGTGGATTTCCGCGCCACCTATGACGGTTCCGAGACGGAACCCGTGGTGCTGCCGGCCCGCTTTCCCAACCTGCTGGCCAACGGCGCCAGCGGCATCGCCGTCGGCATGGCGACCAGCATCCCGCCGCACAATGCCGACGAGCTGTGCCGGGCGCTGATCCATCTGCTGGAGCGGCCGCGCGCCAGCTTCCAGACGCTGACGGGCCTTGTCGCCGGCCCCGACTTCCCCACCGGCGGCGAGCTGGTGGAGGCGCCGGAGGCCGTCGCCGAAGCCTATGCTTCGGGCCGCGGCTCCTTCCGCCTGCGCGCGCGCTGGCAGAGCGAAGCGACTGGGCGCGGCGGCTGGCGCATCGTCGTCACCGAGATCCCCTATCTGGTACAGAAATCGAAGCTGGTGGAGAGGATCGCGCAGCTGATCGAAAGCCGCCGCCTGCCGTTGCTGGAGAACGTGACGGACGAATCGGCCGAAGACGTCCGCCTGGTGCTGGTGCCGAAGAGCCGCGGCGTCGATGCCGCCCTGCTGATGGAATCGCTGTTCCGCGCCACCGACCTGGAAACGCGCGTTCCGCTCAACATGAATCTGCTGGATGCCGCCGGCGTGCCGCGGGTGATGAATCTGCGAGAGGCGCTGCAGACCTTCATCGACCACCGCCTCGACGTGCTGCTGCGCCGTTCGCGCCACCGCCTGGCGAAGATCGACCGGCGGCTGGAAGTGCTGGAAGGCTATCTGGTCGCCTATCTCAACCTGGACGAGGTCATCCGCATCGTCCGCGAGGAGGACGAGGCCAGGCCGGCGCTGATGCGGCGCTTCGGCCTGAGCGAGGTGCAGGCCGAGGCGATCCTCAACATGCGCCTGCGGGCGCTGCGGCGGCTGGAAGAGCGCGAGATCGCCCGCGAAAAGGAGGCGCTGACGGACGAGCGCGCCGGACTGGCAGCGCTGCTCGCCAGCGAAGCGAAGCAGAAGGCGGCGCTGAAGCGCGAGTTCAAGGATATCCGCGCCCGCTTCGGCGCCGGTGCGGATGGGGGGCGCCGGCGCACGGCGGTGGGCAGCCCGCCGCCGGCGGTCGAGATCCCCGTCGCCGCCACCGTTCCCCGCGAGGCGGTGACGGTGATGCTGTCGGCCAAGGGCTGGGTGCGGGCCGTGCGCGGCCATGGCGAGCAGGCGGGCGCCCTGCGCTACAAGGAGGGCGATGGCGAGCGCTTTCGCCTCGAAGCCTGGACCACCGACCGCCTGCTGCTGTTCGCCAGCGATGGGCGTTTCTATACGCTGGGCTGCGAGAGGCTGCCCGGCGGGCGCGGCTATGGCGACCCGCTGCGGCTGATGGTCGATCTGGGCAACGATGCCGATATCGTCTGGATGGCCGTCTTCCGGGGCGGGCGCCGCCTGCTGGTGGCCTCCAGCGAGGGGCGCGGCTTCCTGGTGCCGGAAGACGCCGTCTGTGCCCAGACGCGGGCTGGCAAGCAGGTGCTGAACCTGCCGCCGGACGCGAAGGCGGCCGCCGTCTGCGTCGCCGGGGGCGACCATGTGGCGACGGTGACGAGCGACCGCAGGTTGCTGGCCTTTCCGCTGGCGGAACTGCCGGAGATGGCCAGGGGCCGCGGCGTCATCCTGCAACGCTTCGGGAAAGGCAGGCTTTCGGACGTCACGACCTTCGCGCTGGCCGACGGCCTTGGCTGGCAGGCCGGCAGCCGCCGGCGGCGGCTGGAGCGGATGGAAGACTGGCTGGGCAAGCGCGGCCAGGCAGGGCGTGCGGTGCCCCCCGGCTTCGCCAGCAACAACCGCTTCGGGTGAGGGGCGGCGGCAGGCCGTCGCGGTGGGTCTGGAATACCCTGGAGCGGGTCTTCATGTTGCCGAGCGGAGCATCTATATTGCCTTCATGCGGATCGTTTCAAAACGGACTGCGCATATAGAATTGTCGAGAGCTGTCAATCGCTCCAGCCGCCCGCACAACTACCGCTTCGGTTTCTCTTGAATTGAGGGCGGCTGTTGTCGGGCGGGGTTCCATTCCTTCTTTCGAAGGCGGTGTGGATCCACCTTCTGATATTGTGGGCCCGCCATGTGCGTGGCCAATCATGCACTAGCGCAAAAGGATCGTCGCCGTTACAATTGTCGGCCAGCCTCGGGGGTATCAGACGAAGATTACAGGTCCTCTCGTAATTGCGGTGATTGGGAAGAAGGATGCCTAAAAGGCCACATCTGGGATTCAGTCTAGTTCGGCGAAGACTCGAACCGATCTCCCAGTCCACATGCTTTCTTTGCCATGTGCACGGGCCTACCAGGACTATCGTGACGGAAGCGTCACGGATAAATTCGTCGCGGATCTTCTGGCGAATTGTGTTGGTTTGAAGGTTATCGTCTATGTCGCCATCTTCGACCGATTTGTCGACGATATGATCTTCAAGAATCTCCACAAGATCATCCTTGTAGGGCTGATCTTCGTGGTGGAAGCTGATGAAAACCTTATGTCGTGGCACGTCGTTCATTTTCCTTCTCCTTCCGTCGACTCGAGGTCGGTTAGGTCTTCTACCCCAGCGATGTCCGCCAGCATCCTATTATACTTGCGCAAATCCGTTTGTAAAGCCCATAATTCTTTGCGAAATTTCGCACGCTTTTGTGCATCTTTGAAGGCATCGGAAAGACTCTCCCTGTGCCATTTGGCGGTGAACGGACGCACGACCTGATTCAATATGGGTATGGCGACCTTGCTGAAGTTGATGGTTTTTCGCCCTCGCCGACGTAGAATTTCGCGTGTGATGGGAAAAAGAGAATATACGCTATCCAGTGCGGTTTTGTCATCACCATCTCTCGATGGTAGAGGTTGGGTGACGATTCTTGTCAGCATTTCTACATACAATTCCCATGCCGCGTCCTTGTCGGCTGCCACAAAGGAAATCTCAACCTGCGCTATTGCGGCATTGACTTTGATCTTTTCAAGTTGAAATGTCTTGAAAAGGGATTCCGGGCTTTTTTTCATCTTTTGCTCCGTATAGCGTGAGCGGATGTGGTTCAGCACCTTTTTGGAAGCCTTCGCTCGCGCCCGTCTCCAAATAGCTTCGGCCTGTTCCGCCTCGCCCGCAGGATGGCGCCGGGCCGGTAGAGGGCGCGGGCGCGTCGAGGGCGTACCTCCGGAGTGGCGCTTCCGCTATAGGGCTGGGGCATGGTGCCGGTCAATTGGCGCTGACGGGTGGGCGCCTGCATGTGACGGGACCTCACCATGTGCACCAGCGCGTGGGATCACAGCCGCACGAGAACTTCGCGCAAATGCGGTTGGCCTTTCGCATGACCGTCGCATCCCGTCGCGCCTCCGGCCGGCATGGCAGGGCCGGGGAGCCGCCCATGCCGTTGCCGCCCTGGCTGCCGCCTTGCTAAGGTGACGGCGAAGGGGGTGCCCATGGCCACACACGCCCACGAACGACCCGAATCGGACATGGCGCTGCGCGTCAGGGCGATCGAGGAGCTGCTGAGCGAGAAGGGGATCGTCGATCCCACCGCCATCGACCGGCTGGTGGAGCTCTACGAGACCCGCATCGGCCCCCGCAACGGCGCCAGGGTGGTGGCCAGGGCCTGGAGCGATGCCGCCTACAAGGCCCGGCTGCTGGAAAACGGCAGCGCCGCCCTCGCCGAGCTGGGCATCTCCGGCGTCCAGGGCGAGAACATGGTGGCGGTGGAGAACACCCGCAAGGTCCACAACCTGGTCGTGTGCACGCTGTGCTCCTGCTATCCCTGGCCGGTGCTGGGCCTGCCGCCGCGCTGGTACAAAAGCCCGCCCTACCGGGCGCGGGCGGTGCGCGAACCGCGCGCCGTGCTGGCCGAGATGGGCTGTCCGGTGGCCGACGAGGTGGAGGTTCGCGTCTGGGATTCCAGCGCCGAGATGCGCTACATGGTGCTGCCGCGCCGGCCCCGGGGCAGCGAGGGGCGCACGGAAGAGGAGCTGGCCGCGCTGGTGACGCGCGACGGCATGATCGGCACCGCAGCGGTGTGAGGAGGCGGGCCTGGACGGCATCCACGATCTGGGGGGCATGCACGGTTTCGGCCCCGTAGCGCGCGAGGCGAACGAGCCTCTGTTCCACGCCGAATGGGAGCGCCGCGCCTTCGGCGTCGCCTTGCAGGCGGCCGATGGCGTCGGCTTCGGCGACGACCATCTGCGCGCCCATATCGAGCGCATCGCGCCGGATGTCTATCTGCGGGCGAGCTATTACGAGCTGTGGATGCGCGCCGTCGAGGCCATCCTGGCCGGGCGCGGCATCCTGACCGCGGCCGAGATCGAGGCGCGCATGGCGGCGCTGGCAGGCGGCGGGCGGGCGCCGGGCGGCAGCGGCGTCACCCTGGACGAGGTCGAGGCGGCCATCGCGGCCGGGGCCAGCACCAGGCGCCCCGGCGCCGGCATCGAGGCGCGTTTCGGGCCGGGCGAAAGGGTGCGGGTGAAAAACGACCATCCCGCCCACCACACGCGGGTGCCGCGCTATGTCCGCGGGCGGGTGGGCGAGGTGGTGGCCGATCGCGGCGTCTTCGTCTTCCCCGACAGCAACGCCCGGGACCGGGGCGAGGAACCGCAGCACTGCTACACGGCGAGATTCGCCGCCCGGGAGCTGTGGGGGGCGCAGGCGGCGCCGGGCGACAGCCTCTGCCTGGACCTCTGGGAGTCCCATCTGGAAGCGGCATGAACGCCCCGCTGCGCCGCCCCGTCACCCTCGACGGCTTCAGGCAGGTCTCGGCGCGCTATTTCACCGGCGAGGCCATGCGGCGCGGCCTGGCCTTCCGCCCCCGCCCCAGCGACGTTTTCATCGCCACCTATGCCAAGGCCGGCACCACCTGGATGCAGCAGATCGTCCACGGGCTGCGCACGGCCGGGGCGATGGATTTCGCCGAGATCACCGAGGTCGTGCCCTGGATCGAGGTGACCCACGATCTCGGCATCGACCCCGAGGCCGAACAGGCCGCCTGGCCGCGCGCCTTCAAGACCCATCTGGCCTGGCACGAGGTGCCCAAGGGCGGGCGCTATATCGCGATCTTTCGCGATCCCCGCGCCGTCGCCGTCTCGCTCTACCGCTTTCTGGCGGGCTGGATGTTCGAACGCGGCAGCATCCCGTTCGCCACCTTCCTGCGCGAGGAGTTCGCGGCCGCCGGCGGGAACGACGACTACTGGCGCAACACGCTTTCCTGGTGGCGGCAGCGCGAACGCGAGGACGTTCTGCCCCTGGTCTATGAGGATATGGCGGCTCGCCTGCCGCAGGTGGTGGCGAAGGTGGCCCGCTTCATCGGCCTCGAGCCGTCGCCCGCCGCGATCGAGGTCGCCACGAGGCAGGCGCGCTTCGACTTCATGAAACGCCATGCCGGCCGCTTCGACGACAACCTGCTGCGTCGCTGGCGCGACCGCGCGGCCGGCCTGCCGCCGGACGGCGAATCGAACAAGGTCGCCAGCGCCCGTTCGGGCGACGAGCGGCTGGACGACGACCTCCTGCGCCTCCTCGACCAGCGCTGGCAGGACGGCATCGCCCGCCACACCGGCCTCGTCGATTACGCCGCTCTGCGCCGCAGCATCGCCATGCCGTAGCCGCCCTTGCATTCGCCCGGCGCTTCCTCTCTCATGGGCGCCAGGGCGGTGCCGTGGCCTGGCGGCACCGGGGCTTTCGAGCAGGGAGGATGCTTTCATGAAGAGACGCAGGTTTCTCGCCGGTGCCGGTCTGGCCGCGGGTGGAGCGGCCGCTGCCGCCGCGTTCCCGACCCCCGCCATCTCGCAGGGCCGCATGCGGCTTACCATGGTGACCTCCTGGGGCCGCGGGCTGGCCGGCGTGCACGATGCGGCGCAGCGCTGCGCCGACAACATCGTGGCCATGTCGGACGGCATCCTCGACGTCGATCTCAAGGCGGCGGGCGAGCTGGTGGGCGCCTTCGAATGCTTCGACGCCGTCTCCTCCGGCCAGGCCGACATGTATCACGCCGCCGATTACTACTTCGTCGGGCAGAACCCGTCCTTCGCCTTCTACACCTCGCTGCCCTTCGGCATGACGGCGCAGGAGCTCAATACCTGGTACTACCACATGGGCGGGCGCGAGCTGCAGGACGAACTGACCGAGCTCTTCAACCTCAAAACCTTCGAAGCCGGCAACACCGGCGCCCAGGCCGGCGGCTGGTTCCGCAAGGAGATCCAGGGGCCGGAGGATTTCAACGGCCTCAAATTCCGTATGCCGGGCCTGGGCGGCAAGGCGCTGGGGCTGCTGGGCGCTTCGGTGCAGAACCTGCCGGGCGCCGAGGTCTATCAGGCGCTGTCCTCGGGCGCCATCGACGGCACCGAGTGGATCGGCCCCTGGGCCGACGAGAAGGCCGGCTTTTTCGAGATCACCAAGATCTACTACACCTCCGGCTTCCACGAGCCGGGCCCGGGCCTGTCGCTGGCGGTCAATCGCGAGGTTTTCAACGGCCTTTCGGCCTCGCAGCAGAAGATCGTCGAGGCGGCCGCCGCGGAAGCCAATGTCTGGAACCTGTCGCAGTTCCTCGCCAACAACGGCGCCGCCTTGCAGCGCCTGGTCGCCGCCGGCGTCAAGACCGTGACCTTCCCCGACTCGGTCTGGGACGCCTTCGGCCGCGCCGCGCAGCAGGTCTATGAGGAGAACATGGCCGATCCCATCTTCGCCAGAACCTTCGCTTCCTATCGCGACGCGCTGGCGAAGCTGGCGGGCTGGGGGTCGCTGTCGGAAGGTGCCTACATGGCCCAGCGCAACCGCGTGCTGGGAATCTGAATCTGCGCGCGGGGGGTGCGCGCCCTGGCGCGCCCCCCTGGGCGGCGCCGCGCAGGCGTTTGCGGCGGTGAGCCATGTTCGAACCCGTCCTCTGGCTGGCGCGCCATCTTCTGGGAGGGATCGCCGACCTGGGCGGCCTGTTGCTGACGCCCGCGTCCTGGCCGGACCCGTCCCGCCCGGAAGGGATCGTGCGCATCGTGCATTACGGTGCCTCGGTCGAACTGCTGTTCGTCGTCGTCGATCTGGCGTTGATCCTGCTGGTCGCCGGCCTGCTGCGGCACGGCCTGTTGTGGCGGGTGGTGCGCACCATCGAGGCCATCGCTAACGCCGTCGGGCGCTGGGCCGCCTGGGCGGGGCTGGCGATGGTGCTGCAGCAGGTGATGATCGTCGCCCTGCAACGCATCTTCCGGGTCTCCGAGATCACCCTGGGGCCGTTCGGCATGGTCTTCACCAGGGATTTGAGCTGGTTCGGCGAGGAGCTGAAGCTCTACAACGCCGCCATCGTCACCCTGTGTGCCGCCTATACCTTCGTGCAGGGCGGCCATGTGCGCGTCGATCTGTTCTATTCGGCGATGGGCTACCGCGCCCGGCGTCTGGTCGATATGGCGGGCTCGCTCCTCTTCGTGCTGCCCTTCACCGGCGTGCTGTGGCTGTTCGGCTGGTATTTCCTGTGGCGCCACCTCATCACGCCCAAGGTGTCGGCGACCGATACCCTGGAGGCGCTGGAGCGCAAGGCGGCGGTGCTGCGCTGGAACGTCGAGACCATCGGCTTTTCGCCCAACGGCTTCGACGCCTATTTCCTGTTCAAGGTGCTGCTGCTGGCCTTTGCGGGGCTGATGTTCCTCCAGGGCCTGGGCTTCTTCTACCGGCGCCTGCTGGAATATCTCGAAGGACCGGAGTCGGAGGGCCGTTTCAGGGACCTGGACACCGCCCCGGCGGCGCCGGCACCGGCCGCCGCCCGGGATGGCCCGGAGAGGTAGCGATGGGGGGGGTCGAGATCGGCCTTCTGATCGTTTTCGCCTGCCTCTTTGCCGGCATTCTCTCCGGTTATCCGGTGGCTTTCGCCATCGGCGGCGCGGCGCTGGCAGCCTTCGCCATCCTGGCGTTTCTGGGGGAGGCCGGCTGGCTGCTGCGCGAGACCATCGACGACCGCAGCGAAGCCTATCGCGCCCTGGTGGAAAGCGGGGTGAGCGAACATGCCATCACGCTCTTCCGCTATCCCGACCTTCCCACCTACATGGCGCCGCTGTTCGAGGGCGGCGCCGAGGGCGCCTTCTTCCGCACGCTGACCTTCATCGTCAACCGCATGAACGAGCGGGTGCTGGCGGGCCAGTCGATCGAGACCCTGCTGGCGGTCGCCATGTTCGTGCTGATGGGGATCGCCCTGGAGCGTTCGCGCATCGCGCAGGATCTGCTGACCACCATGGCGCGGGTGTTCGGCGCCCTGCCCGGCGGGCTGGCGGTGTCGGTGGTGGTGGTGGGCGCCTTCCTGGCGGCCTCGACCGGCATCGTCGGCGCCACCGTCGTCACCATGGGCCTGCTGTCGCTGCCCACCATGCTGCGCCATCGCTATGCGCCGGAACTGGCCACCGGCACCATCTCCGCCTCCGGCACGCTGGGCCAGATCATCCCGCCTTCGATCGTCATCGTGCTGCTGGGCACGCTGGCGGGCGACCTCTACGCCACCGCCCAGGAGAAACGGGCGGTCGACGCCGGCTGTCCCGACGCGCTCACCTATCTGGGCGAGGCGGCGGTGGTGTCGGTCGGCACCCTGTTCAAGGCGGCGATCGTGCCGGGCCTGATGCTGGCCCTGCTGTATGCCGGCTATGTCTTCGTCTATGCGCTCATGCGCCCCGACAAGGCGCCGCCGGTGCCGGTTGCGCGGGGGCAGGCGACGGCGGCCGCTGCCCGGCCGGCGAAGCTGTTCTGGCTGCTCGCCATGCCGGGGATGGCCACGGCCCTGGCGGGCGCGCTCTTCGCCTTCGGCGCGGCGGGGCCGCAGACGCCGGACATCGCCGCTCTGCAGGGCCAGCCGCCGGCGCCGGAACTGCGCACCCATGTCGACGAACGCTGCAAGGCGGCGATGATCGAGCTTCACGGCCGGGAGGCGTGGGACCGGTCCGTGGAGGCGCAGGCGGCGCTGGCCGCCCTGGAGAGCGCCCCGCCTTCCGCGCAAGAGATCGCGCGCCTGGAGGCCCAGGCGCTGGCCGCCGTGGCACCGCTGGCCGAAGGCATGGTGGCGGTCATGCTGTTCCTGGCCCTGGCGCTGGCGGTGGCGCGCGGGGTGGCGCCGGCGGCCCCGGCGCTGCCCCTTCTCGTCGGCGGCGGCGGCATCCTGGCGGCGCTGGCGGCCGATGCCCTCTGGATCGGCCCGCAGACCGGCCCCGGCGCGGCGGCGCTGATCTGCGCGCTGCCCTTCGCCGCCATCCTCTATGGGCTGCGCCATGCGCTGGAGCGGCTGGCGGCGGTGGAGCTGCTGCGGGTGGTCTTCCCGCCGCTGGTGCTGATCGTGGCGGTGCTGGGTTCGATTCTGGGCGGCATCACCAACCCCACGCCGGCGGCGGCGCTGGGCGCGGCCGGCGCGCTGATGCTGGCCGCCCACCGCAAGCTGGCGGAGGCCGGCCGCCGGCGGGGCAAACGCTTCATCCTGATGGCGACCTTCGCGGTCGTCGTTTTTCTGCTGGTGGGCGTGAATTTCGACCTCAGAACCTCCATCGAGAACGTCGGCTTCGAGAACTGGGTGGCCTTCACGGTGGCCGCGGCGGCCTATCACCTGGCCTTCGCCGGCCTCGTCTATGCCTGCTGGGTGCTGTTGCGCGGTGGCGTTCTGACCTCGGTGGTGCGCGATACCGCCAAGGTCACCGCCATGGTGTTCGCCATTCTCATCGGCTCGCAGATGCTGAACCTGGTGGTGATCTCCTTCGGCGGCGAGGCCTATATCCAGGATCTGCTGCGTTCCTTCGACGAGGAATGGGTGGTCTTTCTGGTGGTGATGGCGGTGCTGTTCGTGCTGGGCTTCGTGCTCGACTTCCTGGAGATCATCTATATCGTCATCCCCATCGTCGGCCCGGTGATCTATGGCGGCGCGCTGGATCCCAAATGGGTGACGATCATGATCGCGGTCAACCTTCAGACCTCGTTCCTGACGCCGCCTTTCGGCTTCGCCCTGTTCTATCTGCGGGGCGTGGCGCCGCCGGGCATCACCACCGGGCAGATCTACCGCGGCGTCGTTCCCTTCGTGATCATCCAGATGGCGGGGCTGGCCCTGATGTGGCTGGCCCCGGAGATCGTGACCTTCCTGCCGGATCTGCTGCCGGAGAACTGACCTCTTCCAGGTCGCGCCAGCCGCCGCGCCCCAGCGCCTGCAGGGGGCGGAAACGGGCCTTGTAGTCCATCTTCGGCGCGCCTTCGATCCAGTAGCCCAGATAGACATGGCGAAGGCCCAGGGCCCGCGCCCTGGCCACGTGCCAGAGGATCAGCCAGGTGCCCAGGCCGCGGGCGGCCAGCGCCGGTTCGTAGAAGGTGTAGACGGCGGAAAGCCCGTCGCCCAGCCGGTCGGTGAGCGAGGCGGCGACCAGCCTGGCGCCGCCGTCGCGGGCCTCGACCAGGCGCGTGGCCACCGGCGTTTCCTCCACCATGGCGCGGAAATCGGCGGGCGACATCGCCGCCATGGCACCGCCCGGATGGCGCAGCCGCTGATAGCGCGCGAACAGCGCCTGGTGTTCGGGCGTGGCCTTCGGCGCCACGGTGCGGGTTTCCAGGTCGCCATTGCGCCGCCAGCTGCGGTGTTGCGAACGCGACGGGCGGAAGCGGGCGACCGGAATGCGGACGGGAACGCAGGCCCGGCAGCCATTGCAGGCGGGCCGGTAGGCGAAGCCGTGGCTGCGGCGGAAACCGGCCGGCGCCAGCTCGTCGTAGAGGCTGCGGGCATCCGCCAGCCTCAGATCGGCGACCACCCTGCTCTCCATGCGGTCCGGAAGATAGGGGCACGGTTCTTCGCGCGTGCCGAAGAAAAGGGCCTGCGCGCCGCCGGCGAAGGCGGTGCTCTCGTTCGTCCGTCCCACGAAGGCGATCCATAGCCGCCCCCGCCATGCCCGGCAAGCCGGCATTCACCTTTCCGCGTTGGCATGGTATGAGACGCATCGCGCCGGAGCGGGTATGCCGTTCCCGCCAAGGTTCGAGATGCGACGGCGCCAGCCGACACCCCGAAGCGAAGCCGATCGTGCCGCTGCCTTTCCGATTCGGGATTTCCCGGCTCGGGGTCGTGAAAAACAGGTAGTTGGCATCCCGCCCGCCGGCATCTCGCATTGCCGAACACGCCGACGCGGTGGCCTGTGCCGGGCCGCCCGCGCAATAGAGGACCGTTCTGCGGGAACACGCGGGAATCCCACGCGATCGTTTGGCGGCCGGTCCGCCATCGCCGCCGGGTCCCGGTGCGCCTCGAGCGCCCGCTTCAGCCGTCGCCCAGCGTCATCAGCGCCGCATTGCCGCCTGCCGCCGTGGTGTCGATGGAGAGCGAGCGTTCGGTGGCGAAGCGGTGCAGATAGCGCGGCCCGCCCGCCTTCGGCCCGGTGCCTGAAAGGCCCTCGCCGCCGAAGGGCTGGCTGCCGACCGCCGCCCCGATCATGTTGCGGTTGACATAGATGTTGCCGACCCGCGCGCGGGCCGCGATGCGCTTCGCCAGCGAATCGATGCGGGTGTGGATGCCCAGCGTCAGCCCATAGCCGCTGGCCTCGATGGCGTCGAGCAGGTCGTCCAGCCGCTGCCGGGGAAAGCGCAGGACGTGGAGCACCGGGCCGAAGGCTTCGCCCTGCAGCCGCTGCAGCGAGTCGATCTCGATGGCGGCCGGTGCCACGAAGCTGCCATGCCGGCAGGCCTGGTCAGCAGGCAGGCGCCAGAGCAGGCGGCATTCGCGCGTCAGCCGCTCGATATGGCCCTCCAGCATGGCGCGGGCCTGCTCGTCGATCACCGGCCCGATGTCGGTTTCCAGCAAGGCCGGGTCGCCCATCTTCAGCTCGGCCGCCGCGCCTTCCAGCATGTCGAGGGTCTTGCCGGCGATGTCGTCTTGCAGGCACAGCACGCGCAGGGCCGAGCAGCGCTGGCCGGCGCTGGCGAAGGCGGAGCGGATGACATCGTCGCTCACCTGTTCCGGCAGAGCGGTGGAATCGACGATCATGGCGTTCTGGCCGCCGGTCTCGGCGATCAGCGGCACGATGGGACCGCGCCGCGCCGCCAGGCGCCGCGCGATGGCGCGCGCCGTCTGCGTGGAGCCGGTGAAGGCGACGCCGGCGATGCGCGCATCCCCCACCAGCCGCCGGCCCAGCCCGCCGCCGCCGGGAAGCAGGGCCAGCGCCTGCCGGGGCACGCCGGCTTCGTGCAGCAGCGAGACGGCGAAGGCGGCCATCAGCGGCGTCTGTCCCGCCGGCTTGGCGATGACGGCATTGCCGGCCGCCAGGGCGGCGGCGACCTGGCCGCAGAAGATGGCGAGCGGGAAGTTCCAGGGCGAGATGCACAGGAAGACGCCGCGCCCGTGGAGCGAGAGGCGGTTGCTCTCGCCGGTCGGCCCCGGCAGCTCCTCGGGGGCGGAGAAGTCCCGCCGCGCCAGGCTGGCGTAGTAGCGGCAGAAATCCACCGCCTCGCGAATCTCGGCGACGGCATCGGCCAGCGTCTTGCCGGCTTCGCGAACGGCGATGGCCATGGCCTCGGCGCGATGGGCTTCCAGCAGATCGGCGGCCCGTTCCAGGCAGGAGGCGCGCTCGCCGGCCGGGCGCTGCGACCAGGCGGCGGCGCGATGGCAGGCTTCCAGCGCCGCTTGTGCCGCCGCCTCGTCGGCCTCGACCACCTCGCCTGCGATCCGGCGCCGGTCGGCCGGGTTGGCGATCGGGCGCGGCGTGCCGGTGCCGCCGCCGGCCGTGGGCGCCGCCCGCCAGCGCCCGCCTGCCGCCTTCTCCATGGCGCCGGCCAGCGCCGCCAGCGCCCCCCGTTCGCCGAGATCGAAACCCTTCGAGTTGCGCCGTTCGGGCGCAAACAGGTCGGCGGGAAGCGGGATCGCCGGATGCGGGACGCCGGCGCGGCGCAAGGTGGCGGCCGCATCCTCGATCAGGGCCGTTTCCGGCAGAGCGTCGTCGGCGATGCGGTTCACGAAGGAACTGTTGGCGCCGTTCTCCAGCAGGCGGCGCACCAGATAGGCCAGCAGGTCGCGGTGCGCTCCCACCGGCGCATAGACGCGGCAGGCGGTGGAGCCGCCTTCCACCAGCGGCCGGTAGAGCGCCTCGCCCATGCCGTGCAGGCGCTGGAACTCCACGCAGGCGCCGGCATCCTCCGCCAGCACCAGCAGAGTGGCCAGCGTGAGCGCGTTGTGGGTCGCGAATTGGGGATGGAAGCTTTGCGGGCGGTCCAGCATGAAGCGGGCGCAGGCGATATAGGAGACGTCGGTCGCCGCTTTGCGCGTGAAGACCGGATAGCCGGCCAGCCCCCGTTCCTGGGCGCGCTTGATCTCGCTGTCCCAATAGGCGCCCTTCACCAGCCGCACCGGCAGCCTTCGCCCGCCGGCCCGTGCCAGCCGCTCCAGCCAGGCCAGCACCGCCATAGCGCGCTTCTGATAGGCCTGGACGGCGATCCCCAGCCCGTCCCAGCCGGCCAGTTCGGGCGCGCCGGCGGCGGCCTCGAAGACGTCGAGCGAAAGCTCCAGCCGGTCGGCCTCCTCGGCATCGACGGTCAGCTGCAGCCCGGCCCGGCGGGCGCGGGCGGCGAGCGCGATCAGGCGTGGCGCCAGCTCCGCCGCCACCCTGGCGTGCTGGGCGGGTTCGTAGCGCGGATGCAGCGCCGAGAGTTTCACGGAAACGCCGGGGCCGGCGAGGAGGGGGCCGGCGCCCGCCTCGCCCACGGCGTCGATGGCCCGCTCATAGGCCGCCAGATAGCGCCGCGCATCGCCCGCCGTGCGCGCCGCCTCGCCCAGCATGTCGTAGGAATGGCGCCAGCCGCGCCGTTCCGGGTCCTGCGCCCGTTGCAGCGCTTCGCCGATGGTGGCCCCCATCACGAATTGGCGCCCCACGATCTTCACGGCGTGGACCGTCGCCTCGCGCACCAGCGGCTCGCCCAGCCTGGCGGCGAGCCGCGCCACCAGGCCGGCATCGCGCTCCGGGTCGAGGGCGACGACGCGCCCGGTCAGCATCAGCCCCCAGACGGAGGCGTTGACGAACAGGGATTCGCTGGCCGCCTGCCGCCGCCAGTCGGTGCCCGCAAGCTTGTCGCGGATGAGCCGGTCGGCGGTGGCGGCGTCGGGGACGCGCAGCAGCGCCTCGGCCAGGCACATCAGCGCCACGCCCTCGCGGCTGGAGAGGTCGAAGATGTTCAGGAAGGCGTCCAGCCCGCCGACCTCGCGCCGCTGCGCGCGAACGCGGGCGACGAAGCCCGCCGCCAGCCGCTCCACCCGCCGTCGCTGGCCGGGCGAAAGCGCCGCCCGTTGCAGCAGCGGCGCCAGCGCGCGGGCCTCGTCCGGGCGCCAGGCGCGCTCGATCTCGCCCCGCAGGCGTGGAGCACCGGTCTCGGAGAACGCAAACGCCATGGCTTCCGCCGGGAGCAATGGACCGCCACCGCCGGCTGCCAGAGTGCCGCTTCGCTGCCGGCCTGTCGAGCCGTTGCCGGTCCGGCGGGCCTCTGCTATCGCCTGTCCCGGCCGTGGCAAGGGAGGAGACCGTGTTCGTGAGAACGCTGGCGGGTTTGAAGGCGGCGGGCGGAGAGAAGACCGTCGCCCATGGCAGGGCGCGGGTTCTGCGTCTGGTGACGCGCAGCGACGGCATGGGTTTTTCCATGTCGGACGTCCGCGTCGCCGCGGGCATCGAGAGCGACCTCTGGTACAAGCACCACTGGGAGGCCAATTATGTCGTCGCCGGCACTCTGGGCGTGGAGGAGCTGGACGGCGGGCGCTCCTGGACTCTGGGGCCGGGCGGCCTCTATGGCGTCGGCCCCGGCGACCGCCACCGCCTGCGGGCGCTGAGCGAGGTGCGGGTCGTCAGCATCTTCAATCCGCCCCTTGCCGGCGACGAGAACCACGATGCCGACGGCGCCTATCCGCCGGGCGGCGACGTTCCCGCCGGCCCCGGGGCGATGTTCGTTCGCGGGGTGGAGGAGCTGCGCGCCGCCGGGCGGGAGATGACGGTCGCCGGCGACAGCGCGCGCAGCGTCCGCATGTTGCTGAAGGCGGACGGGCTGGGCTTCACCGTGAGCGACGTCCATCTGGCGGCCGGCAACCGCAACAGGCTGTGGTACAAGCATCACTGGGAAGCCAACTATGTCCTGGAAGGCGAGGGCGTCGTCGCCAGCCTGGCGACGGGCGAGGAATGGGCCATGGAGCCCGGCATGGTCTATTGCGTCGGCCCGGACGACCGCCACAGCATGCACGCCCACAGCGATCTGCACCTGCTCTCCGTCTTCTGCCCGGCGCTGCTGGGCCACGAGCGCCACGACGCCGACGGCACCCTGGCGGCCAGCGGCCCCGTGCCGCCCGGCCCGGCCGCCTGACCGGCCGCGAGGCCCGGCTGGCCCGGCCGCAGGGTCAGTTGGGCCGCCCGCTGCCGTCGGCGGCGGTGGAGAGCAGCGCCGGGTCGATGCCGATCCGCGTCAGCGCCTTGTGCCATTTGCCGCCGAGGTCGCGGTCGAACAGCAATTCGCGGTCGCCCTCGCAGGTGAGCCAGCCATTGGCCTGAATCTCCGCATCCAGCTGGCCGGGCGCCCAGCCGGCATAGCCCAGGGCGAGGATGCTGCTCTGCGGTCCGCCGCCCGACGCCATGGCGCGCAGCACATCGACGGTGGCGGTGAGCGCGATGCCGCCGGCGATGCGCAGGCTGCCGTCGTTCATGTAGTCGTCGGAATGGAGGACGAAGCCGCGCCCGGTCTCCACCGGCCCGCCGAAATGCAGGCGGATGGTGCCGGTACCGCGCTCCTCGATTCCCATCTGCTGCAGCAGGTCGGCGAAGCTGAGGTCGTCCAGCGGCTTGTTCACCACCAGGCCCATGGCGCCCTCGGTGCTGTGGGCGCACATGTAGATCACGGTCCGCTCGAAGCGGGGGTCGCCCATGGTCGGCATGGCGATCAGGAAACGGCCTTCCAGGTAGCGGTCGTCGGCCATGGCGTCGCCCCCCGTTCTTGGCATCGCGCCGCCATGGTCGGGACAATCCTCGTGGCTGGCAAGGGCGCGGTTTCGAAGCGTGTTCGGGCCCCGGCGGCGGGCACCGCGAATGGGGTCGGATTTCCGCCTTGCATGTCGTTGGATATGGGGCGATATCCTGGATGTGGGATGACGAGCGGTTGTGAGCATCGCGGCTGCCACCTTTGCGGGACCGCTCGTTGCTATGAGGAGCACCCTCATGCCGTCGGCCGTTCTCGAAGGCGCCATGCTACGGGAAACGCTACGGGAAACGACATGGCCCGATGTCGGCCTCGCCATCGTCGGGTTCGCGAAGGAGGACAGCTGGGGATTCGCGACGGCCGTGATTGCGGCTGGCGTCGCTTTCTGGCTGGCCTTCCGCTTGCCCGAGCGGGTGTTCCGGAAGAAGTACCTGCGACGCCTCTCGCGCGCGAGGGACGGCGAAACGCGGGACTCCTCTTCCAGGGGCGGGACCGATGACTGAATCCGCATGGATCAAGATCGGCTACATCGTTGCCTGGGTGACTGTATATGCGCTGGTCTGCTGGTGCTTGATGTGGGCCACGCACGAATTCCGCGTCCAGGCCGGCTGCGAGGCCGACCGTTGGGCGAGAGACTCCCGCGTGGAACCGGCGATACGGACATCCCTGGCCGGCTTGGCCGATATGGTCTATCGGCTAGGCGCACCCTGGCTCGTCTTGCTCATCCTGGCAGTGGCGGTGTTGCTGCCGCGCCGAACGATCGAGAGATTCCACAGCAACCTCACGATTTCGGACGACCCGGACGTCGCCGCAACGGTCGTCCGGTTGAAGCTGAGGCTCCTCCTTGCATCGATCACGGCCAGCCCCCTGGCCTGCGTGTTCGCCATCCTCGTTGTGGCGCTCGACCTGTCGATGCGCAGTCCCGCCCTGTCGGTGGGCAGTTCCATGGACGCTTTGAAGGAGCGTGTCTCCATGGCCGGCGACCGCCTCGTCCCGAGGCGCCTGAGCGCAACGGCGTAGCGCCGGCGCGGAAAGCCACCTCGTCCCATGCGGCTTGAGTGTGGCGGCGAAGCGGGCCATACCGGGGCCGGCGACACAGCCAGGAGGGGAACAGCCATGACGATCCAGGTCGGCGACACCATGCCGGCGGGCACCTTGCACCGCATGACCGGCGACGGCCCCGAAGCGGTTGCCACCGATACGCTCTTCAAGGGCAAAACGGTGGTGCTGTTCTCGGTGCCGGGCGCCTTCACGCCCACCTGTTCCAACCGCCATCTGCCGGGTTTCGTGCGCCACGCCGAGGCGTTGAAGGCCAGAGGCGTGGACACCATCGCCTGCATGGCGGTCAACGACGCCTTCGTGATGGGCGCCTGGGGCGAAAGCCAGAACGTCGGCGACAAGGTGCTGATGCTGGCCGACGGCGCGGCGGCCTATACCAGGGCGCTGGGCCTGGAGCTGGACCTCACCGGCGTCGCCTTCGGCATGCGCGGCAAGCGCTTTTCGCTGCTGGTCGAGGACGGCGTCGTCCGCCGCGTCAACATCGACGAGGAGGGCCTGGGCAGCAGCAGCGCCGAAACCATGCTGGAGCAGCTGGCCTGAAACGGCGCACCCCCGGGTTTCAGCCGGCGAGAAAGGGCGCCATCCCCTGCCGGGCCAGGGCGTCGGCGCGTTCGTTGCCGGGGTTGCCGGCGTGGCTCTTCACCCAGCGCCAGTCGATGCGATGGGGCGCTGCCGCTTCGTCCAGCCGCCGCCACAGATCGGCGTTCCTGACCGGCCGGCGGGCCGAGCTGCGCCAGCCATTGGCCTTCCAGCGGGGCAGCCAGGCCGCGATGCCCTGGCGCAGATAGGTGCTGTCCGTGTAGAGCACGACGGCGGTGGCGCGCTTCAAGGCCCGCAGGGCGCGGATGGCCGCCTCCAGCTCCATGCGGTTGTTGGTGGTGTGCGCCGTGCCGCCGCACAGCTCCCGCTCTTCGCCGCGCCACAGCAGCAGCGCGCCCCAGCCGCCGGGGCCAGGATTGCCGGCGCAGGCGCCGTCGGTATAGACGACGACTGCCTCCGCCGCCCGGTCTTGGTCCGGCCTCGCCCCGGCGCCGGGCGCGCGCTCAGCCATCGGTCAGCCCATAGGCGTCGGCGCTGGCCACGCCCCTGTGAAAGCGCAGCCGGGCGAGATATTCCCTGGGGTCCTTGGGCCGCACCAGCGCCCCGGCCACCGGGTGCAGCCAGTCGTAGAGGCGGGTCAGCAGAAAACGCAGTGCCGCCCCGCGGGCCAGCAGCGGCAGGGCCTCGATCTCGGCCGCTTCGAAGGGGCGCACCCGGCGATAGGCGGCCAGCAGCGCCCGCGCCTTGGCGACGTCGAAGGCGCGGGCGCGCTCGAAGCACCAAGCGTTGAGGCAGATCGCCACATCGTAGGCGAACAGGTCGTTGCAGGCGAAGTAGAAGTCGATCAGCCCGGTCAGCGCCTCGCCTTCGAAGAAGGCGTTATCGCGAAAGAGGTCGGCGTGGATGACGCCGGCCGGCAGGCCGTGCGGCCAGCCTGCCTCCATGGCCGCGATTTCGCCGGCGATTTCGTCGGCCAGGCCCGCCTCGATGCGGTCGGCCTCGCTGCCGCAGCGCGCGGCCAGCCGCCGCCAGCCGTCCAGCGAAAGGTCGTTCTGCCGCCGTCCGGCGAAACCCGCTCCTTTCAGGTGCATCTCGGCCAGGGCGCGGCCGACGCAAGCGCAGTGTTCCACCCGCACGCGCGAAGGCGAGACGCCCTTCAGAAAGCTCACCAGCGCCGCCGGCCTGCCGTTGATCTCCTTCAGGGCGGTGCCGTGGCGGTCGGCGATGGGTGTCGGGCAGGGCAGGCCGCGCGCCGCCAGATGCTCCATCAGGCCCAGAAAAAAGGGCAGATCGCAGGCGGCGACCCGCTTTTCGTAGAGGGTGAGGATGAACGGCCCCGCCTCCGTCATCACGAAATAGTTGCTGTTTTCGATGCCCTCGGCGATGCCCTTCAGCGACAGCAGGCGGCCCAGGTCGTAGGCGCCCAGAAAGGCAGCCAGCTCCTCGGCGGCAACCTCCGTATAGACGGCCATGGCGCGCTTAGCCGGCCAGCGCGCGGGGCAGTTTGAAGCGCACCTCCTCGCGCCGCAGCACCGCCTCCTCGATGGCGAGGTCGCGGCGCCTGGCCAGGGCTTCGATCATCTCTTCCACCAGCGATTCCGGGGCGGAAGCACCGGCCGTGATGCCCAGCGTGGCGACGCCGTCCAGCGCCATGGCCTCCAGCTCGCCCGCCCGCGCCACCAGCGCCGCCCTGCCGGCACCGGCCGCCCGCGCCACCTCCACCAGCCGCAGGGAGTTCGACGAGTTGGCGGCGCCGATCACCAGCAGCAGGTCGCAGCGGGGCGCGATCGCCTTCACCGCCTCCTGACGGTTGGTGGTGGCATAGCAGATGTCCTGGCGGTGCGGTCCCCGGATGGCCGGGAAGCGGCGGCGCAGCACGGCGACGATGGCGGCCGTGTCGTCCACCGAAAGGGTGGTCTGGGTGATATAGGCCAGCGCCCCTTCGTCGGCGGGCGCGAAGGCTTCGGCTTCCTCCGCCGATTGCACCAGCGAAACAGCGCCTTCGGGCAGCTGGCCCATGGTGCCCACCACTTCGGGATGGCCGGCATGGCCGATCAGCACCACCTGGCGCCCGGCCGCGTGGTGCCTCTCCGCCTCGCGGTGCACCTTGGAGACCAGCGGGCAGGTGGCGTCCAGCTGCAACAGGGCGCGCCGTTTGGCCTCGGCGGGCACCGATTTGGGCACGCCATGGGCCGAAAAGATCACCGGCCGGTCGTCGCCGGGCACGTCGTCCAGTTCCTCGACGAACACCGCCCCCTTGGCTTCCAGGGCTTCGACCACGAAGCGGTTGTGGACGATCTCGTGGCGCACATAGACCGGCGCGCCATAGCGTTGCAGCGCCCGCTCGACGATCTGCACGGCGCGGTCGACGCCGGCGCAAAAGCCCCTGGGGCTGGCCAGCAGCACCTTCAGCCCCGGCAGGCCCTTCGCGTGCTCCATCGTCCCGTCCCTTGCCCGCCGCTGCCTGCGCCCTTATGGTGGCGCCGCTTCCCATAACCGTTCCCGCCGCGCCATGGAAGGACAAGGCATGAGCGAAAGCGTCGTCGTCGCCCGCAAGAGCCCCTGCAAGGTGGCGCTGAAGCGGGGCGAAAAGTATTTCTGGTGCAGCTGCGGCCGCAGCGCCAGGCAGCCCTTCTGCGACGGTTCCCATAAGGGCAGCGGCCTGATGCCCATGGCCTTCACGGCCGAGAAGGACGGCGACGCCTGGCTGTGCGGATGCAAGCACAGCGGCGGCCGGCCGTTCTGCGACGGCACCCATAACCGTCTGTGATTCGGGCGCCTGTGCTCCGGCCACCTGCGATCCGGCGCCGGGCGCTGCGGCGGCTGGCGGCGGCGCTGGCGCTGCCGGCGCTGCTTGCCGGTTGTTCCGGCGACGACGGCCCCTTCGTGCTCACCTGCCCGCAGGCGCTGATCGTGGAAGATGCCTCGCGGCTCGCCCTCTATGCGCCGGGCGCCGGGCGCGATCTGCTGGATCTGCGCTTCCAGGCCTCCATCGACGCCCTCGACTGGGCGTGCGAGTTCTTCCCCGACGAAGGGCGGGTCGATGTCGAGCTGCGAACGGCGCTGCGCGTCATGCGCGGCCCGGCCGCCCAGGGGGCGCCTGCCGTGCGCCTGCCCCTCTTCGTCGCTGTCGCCGATCCGCAGGGCGACGTCCTCGCCAAGCGCGGCTTCGAGCTGGAGATCGGCTTTCCCGGCCAGGCGGTGGAGGTCGGCCATCTCTGGCACAGCGCCCAGCGCCTGCGCTATGGGGCGCTTTCCGAGGCGGCGGACTACACCGTCTATGTCGGCTACCGGCTCACCCGCGAACAGCTGGCCGCGGCGCGGGCCGCCGGCGGGCCGTGAGGGACGCCGCCGCGCCGGCGCGGCTGTGGGCCTGGGGAAAACGGCATCTTCTCAAGGCCCTGGTCGCCGCGCTGGTCGTGTTGTCCGTGGCTCTGGTCGCCGTTATGGTTTGCGAAGAACCGGACTGGGCGCTCTACCTTCTCGGCCTCGACCTTCTTGGTCCTGAAGACGCGACCCGGAAAACCCGGGCCATCGAGCTCATCGGCATCGCCATGGGCGGCGCGCTGCTGGCCATCGGCGCCGTCATCGCCAACCGCCGCGCCGTGGCGATGGAAGGTACCGTCAAGAGCACCGAGAAGGGATTGCGGCAGGAGCGGCTGAAGACCGCCATCGAGCATCTGGGCAATTCTTCGGACTCGGTCCGCATGGGCGGGGCCTACGAGCTCTTCCATCTGGCGCAGGACAACGAAGACCTGCGCCAGACGGCGCTGGCCATCCTCTGCGCCCATATCCGCCGCACGACGGGCGAGACGGAATATCGGGCTAGGCACGCAGCCGCGCCCTCGACGGAGGTCCAGAGCCTGTTGAACCTGCTGTTCATGCAGGAACACGAGGTCTTCAAGGGCTGCCACATTGACTTGCAGGGGAGCTGGTTGAACGGTGCCCGTCTTTTTCAGGCACGACTGCAAGGGGCGGACCTTTACATGGCAAGCCTGCAAGGCGCGTCCCTTATCCAGGCACATCTGCAAGGTGCGGGCCTTATCGGGGCACGCCTGCATAGAGCACAGCTTATCAGAGCATGTCTGCAAGGTGCGCACCTTTACGGGGCAAGCCTGCAAGTGACGAACTTTGCCCAAGCACATCTGCAAGGTGCGGACCTTTCCAGTGCAAAACTGCAAGGGGCGGGCCTTCTCATGGTGCATCTACAAGGGGCGCGCCTTGGTGGGGCACAACTTCAAGGTGCGGACCTTTTCAAGACACAACTGCAAGGTGCGCTCCTTGCCGGGGCACAGTTGCATGGAGCTAGCAGCCATTCCGGCGGATATGATCTGTCGTTCGAGTGGCGCATTGATGAGAGGGTCGACCGGGAGAGCGATCTGTCAGGAGCGATATTCGCGGGCGGATTGAGCCGGGACGATGTGACTTCCCTCGTCGAGGGCCTGCCCGACGAAAAAGCGGAGGTGTTGCGCCAGGGTCTGGAACCGCATATCGGCAAACCGGCGAGCCACGAACTGCCGGAAGGTTGCGGTGCCATCACCGGCGTCTATACGAAGCAAGAAGCCAAACGCTGGATCGCCGAATACGAGAAGGCCATGGGTGTCGCCTCGAAGGCAGGCGAGGGATAGCCGATGCCCGTGCTGCGCTGGCTGACCAGGGACGAAGACGTCGTCGCCGCCGCCCGCGTGCCCTACCGGCTGCTGGAGGAAGTGCCGGGGCAGGGCGCCGGCGAGCCGGAGGCCGGCAACATGTTGATCCAGGGCGACAACCTGGAGGCCCTGAAGGCGCTGCTGCCCTTCTATGCCGGCAGCGTCAAGTGCATCTATATCGACCCGCCCTACAACACCCGTTCCGCCTTCGCCCATTACGACGACAACCTGGAGCACAGCCGCTGGCTGGCCATGATGTGGCCGCGCCTGCAATTGCTGCGCGAATTGCTGGCCGAAGACGGCTCCATCTGGGTTTCCATCGACGACAACGAGGTGCATGATCTCAAGGTGACGATGGACGAGGTGTTCGGGCACAGGAACTTCATCGACACCGTGATATGGCGCAAAACTATTCACCCAAGTCGAGCGTGCGCCACGTTTCGTCGGACCATGACTATATCCCCGTCTTCTCCAAATCCGCCGACGCTTTCCGGCCGAACCCGATACCCCGCGCCGAAAGGCAAACAAGGCATGCAGAAATCCCGACGACGACCCACGCGGGCCGTGGAAGACGAGCGACCTTTCGGCAACCCCTACAGCCTTGGAACCTACGGCATCGCCACGCCGAGCGGGCGCGTCAGTGCAGGTGCTGGCCGATGTTGTCGATGGCCTGGTCGACGAGCCGCGCCTGGCGGGCTTCGTCCAGTTTGTCGCCCAGCAGCTTGCGGGCGGCCTTCAGCGCCAGTTCGGCCGTGGCGGCGCGCAGCTCGCGCATGGCGTCGGCCTCGGCCTGGGCGATGCGCTCCTCCGCCTGCCGCCGCCGCCGTTCCACCTGGCGTTCCAGCTCTTCGGCGGCCTGCTTCGCCAGCCTGTCCGCTTCCTCTCCGGCCTGGGCGAGGATGGCCTCGGCCTCGCGGGAGGCCTCGCGCTGCCGGCGTTCCTGCGCGGCCAGCAGCGCCTGGGCTTCCTCGCGCAGGCGCCGCGCCTCCTCCAGCTCGTCGGCGATTCGCCGGCGGCGGCCGTCGAGGCCCGCCAGCGCCATTCTGGAGAGAGGCCTCGCCACGATGGCGATGGCGACGACGAAGGCCACGGCCACCCAGAAGGTGGGATCCGCGAAGAGATGGGCCACGTTCAGCCCTCCCTGACCGCCGCTACCGCCCGCAGCGACTCGTCTTCGCCGGCATCGAGGCCGGCGAGCTTCGCCGCCGCCAGGCGCGCCGCCTCGGCGGCCATGGGCGCCAGCCGTTCCACGGCCCGGTCCCTGGCGTCGGCGATGGCCTCGCGGGCCTTTTCGAGGCGGTCCGCGAGCTCCGAATCCAGGGCGCGGTTGCGCGCCTCGGCCGCCTCGCTGCCGGCCTGGGCGGCCCGCGCCACGGTCTGCCGGGCCCGGTCGCGGGCCTCAGTGAGCGCGGCCTCATAGGCGGCCAGCGCCTCCTCGGCCTCCGTCCGGGCCTTCTCGGCGGCGTCCAGATCCGTCGCGATCCGCCTCTGGCGCTCGGCCAGCACGCCGCCGATGCGGGGCAGGGCGACGCGGGCCATGACCAGATAGAGGGCGGCGAAACAGACGGCGAGCCAGAAGAACTGTGGCAGGAAATGCCAGAATTCCAGCTGGGGCATGGGCCTGCCTCCGGACGCTGCGGCGTCTTGCCGGCGTTGCGCTCAGAACACGAACAACAGCAGCAGGGCGATCAGCAGGGCATAGAGCGCCACCGCTTCGACCAGCGCGAAGCCGATCCACATGAAGCCCTGGACATGGCCGGCCGCCGCCGGATTGCGCCCGACCGACGAGATCATCGAGGCGAAGATGTTGCCGATTCCGGCCCCCACGCCGCCCAGGCCGATCACGGCCAATCCGGCTCCGATGAGCTTTGCAGCTTCGACGTCCATGGTCCTTGTCCTTTCCTTGTTTGCGAGATGGTTGCGGATGGCCGCCCGCCGGCGTTCAGTGCATGTGGATGGCGTCGTGCAGATAGATGCAGCTCAGGACGGCGAACACGTAAGCCTGCAGAAAGGCGATGGCGAATTCCAGCACGGTAAGCCCCACCACCGCCGCCATGGGAATGGCCCCGGGCAGGACATAGAAGGCGCCCAGCGGCGCCACGAAGCCGGCGAACACCTTCAGCATGGTATGGCCCGCCGTGAGATTGGCGAACAGGCGCAGCCCCAGGCTGACCGGGCGGATGAGATAGCTCAGCACCTCGATGGGGATGACCAGCGGCGCCAGGAAGCCCGGCACGCCCGCCGGCAGAAAGAAATGGAAGAAGCGCAGCCCGTGCCTCGCGAAGCCGACGACGGTGACGCCGATGAAGACCGTCAGCGCCAGGCCGAAGGTGACGACGATCTGGCTCGTCACCGTGAAGCCATAGGGCAGCATGCCCAGCATGTTGCAGGCCAGGACGAACATGAAGAGCGTGAAGACGAAGGGAAAGAAGGGCCGCCCCTCACGGCCGACATTGTCGCGAACCATGTTGGCGACGAACTCGTAGGCGAGCTCGACCAGGGACTGCATGCGCCCGGGCACCATGGCGCGCTTGCCGATGAAGACGGTGGTAAAGACTGCGACCAGCGCCGTGGCCGCCATCATCCACACCGCCGAATTGGTCACATGCAGCGCCAGGGCGCCAACCTCGAGCTCGATCAGCGGCCGCACCGCGAACTGTTCGAGCGGGCTGTGCCCGCCTGCGCCGTGGGATTCAGCCGCCACGCTCCGCCTCGCCCTTGCTGCCACCGGGCGCTGCCGGTTGCAAACCGCCGACCACCCGATAGACGTTCAAGACCCCGGCGCCCATGCCCATGATCAGCAGCACGATCAGGAACAGGGGCGCGCTGCCCAGCTCTCCATCGATCCACAGACCCAGGAACACCGCCACGCCCAGGGCGGCCACCATCTCGATCGCCAGCCGCACGGCCATGCCGTAACCGGATACCATGGCGCGCCTGCCGGCGGCGGGGCGGTGGCGGGCCTGCTCCCGTTCGCGCGCGGCGGCCAGCCGTTCTCGAAGGTCCGGAGGCTCTTCACGATGCCCGCCGCCCTTCGGAGACGGCGTCGCTGCCGGCGAACGGTTCTCCTCGGTCATGCGCGATGCCCCCGGGGGAGAGCGCGCCCACCCTAGGGTGCCCACCGCCCGCCCGTCAAGCCGTTGTCCGGCGGCGGGCGCGCATGGCGCGGCGTCCTCCGCGAAGGTGGTGCCCGTGAGCGTCATGCGGGCGAAAGGGTCACTTCCGTCGCGTGGACGCTGGTGCTTTCGCCCATATCGGTCTTTTTCGGGATGTGCAGCAGGTTGACGTTGCTGCCGCCGTCGTTGGCCGGCCAGCGGCTCTTGTCCGTCAGCAGCACCCCGGCGGGAACCATGTCGGATATCAGCGCCACCATGGCGAGGCTGCCTGCCGCGTTGGCAAGGACGACCCGCTGGCCATCCCCGATGGCGCGCGCCCGGGCATCCCGGGGATGCACGACGACGCGGGGAGCGCCCAGCAATTCCCGAATCCGGGGATCGTTGCCGTAGCTGGAATTCATCAGCCATTTGCCGGCCGGGCTGAGCAGGCGCAGCCGCTGGCCCGAAGGACGAGGGTCGACGGAAGGCTGGGGGAGGCGGGGATGGCCGTCGGCCTCGGCGCTGGCGCTGGCGATCTCGACCTTGCCGGAGGGGGTGGGAAAGGTCCTTTCGCGCCAGAGAATCAGCGGCTCGCTGCTGCCCCGCACCCATCCCCTATCCTTCAGCTCCTCCCACGACACGCCGAGCCCGATCTCCGCCAGCGCGTCGTCAATCAGCTCCCGATCGCTGCGCAGCAGGCCGGGTTCGCAAAATCCCATGGCCCTGGCCAGGCGGCGAAAGATGTCCTGGTTGGGAAGGCTTTCGCCCATGGGTTCGGCGCATTTCACCTGGGCGCCGAAGATGAGGTGGAAATAGCTCGACGAAAGGTCGTCGAACTCCAGAAAGCTGGCGGCGGGCAGAACGATGTCGGCATAGCCGGCGGTATCGGTGGGAAAGCAATCGATGACGACGGTGAACAGATGCTCGCGCGCCAGGGCGGAACGCATCCTTGCCTGGTCCGGATTGGAAGCGAGCGGGTTGCAATTCCAGACCACATAGGCGCGAAACCGCTCCGGATCGTTGAGCGCTTCCGGCACATCCATCTGGCTGATGGAGGGCCCTTGGCCGTCGTCCCGGCGCCCGGGTGCCGCACCGCGCCGCCCGACGATGCCGACGCTGTCGTTCAGGTAATAGAACCCCGCCCCCGCCTTGCCGATGTTTCCGGTCAGGGCCGGCAGCATGGCGCAGGCGCGGAAGATGTTGCCGCCGCCCCTCTGGCGTTGCAGGCCCTGGCCGAGCCACAGAAGGGCGGGCCCGGCGGCATACAGTCGGGCGGCCTCCTCGATCGACGGGACGTCCAGGCCGGTCTTCTCCGCCGCCCATCGCGGCGTGGCGGCCTCGATGGCGGCTTCGACTTCGTCGTAGCCCAGCACGTGGTTTTCGATCCAGGAACGGTCCAGAAGGCCGTCGCGCCGCAGAATGTGGCACAGACCGAAGGCGAGCGCCGCGTCGCTGCCGGGGAAAAGCTGCAGATGCAGGTCGGCCTTTGCAGCGGTTTCGTGGCGCACGGGATCGATCGCCACCACCTTCGCGGGAGTCTCCTTCAACCAGTGCTTGTGGGCGTGGGGGGCGCTGTGGCTGGGATTGGCGCCCCATACCAGGATACAGGCGCTGTCCTTCGCCGTGCGGGGATCGAAGCCCGCCTGGCTGTTGCCGAAAACGTAGCCGAGGGCGGTGTGGCCGGCGTTGTTGCAGATCGTGTCGGGCACGGCCTCGGTCGCGCCCAGCCGCGAGAAGAAGCGCTCGGGAAAGCCGTTGGCGATCGTGGAGCATGTGCCCGTGTAGTGGCTGTGAAGAATCGAGGCCGGCCCGTGCTCGCGAGCGATGTCGGCCAGCCGCCCGGCGATTTCGGCGATCGCCTCGTCCCATGTGCAGCGGGCGAAGCGGCCCGTTTCCTTGGCGCCGCTGCGGCGCAGGGGATGGAGCAGGCGCGCGTCGCGGTCGAGCCAGACGCCATTGTAGGCGATGGCGCATTTTCCGCACAGCGCTCCCCGGCTGACCGGATGGTCGGGGTCTCCCAGCACGCGCGAGATGCGGCCACCGCGCTTGACGACCGCGATGCCGCAGCCATCGTAGCAGTCGCGGGGACAGGTGGTCTTGACGATCTCGCGCCCGGTCATGGGCCCAGCCTGCCATCGCGGCACCGCACAGCGCAACGGCCCCGCCGTCTCTCCGGCCCCCACTCCTCGCCCGCCCGCCGCACCACCGTCACGAGGCCTCCTGGCGGGCATGGAGCCGCTCCGCCCGGGCGAGGTCGACTGAGACCAGCTGCGAGACGCCGGCCTCGCCCATGGTGACGCCGAACAGGCGATCCATGCGGGACATGGTCACCCGGTGATGGGTGATGATCAGGAAGCGGGTGCGGCCGGAGCGGGCGAACTCGTCCAGCAGGCCGCAGAAGCGTTCGACATTGGCGTCGTCGAGGGGGGCGTCGACCTCGTCCAGCACGCACAGAGGCGACGGGTTGGTGAGGAAAAGCGCGAAGACGAGGGCGATGGCCGTCAGCGCCTGTTCGCCCCCCGACAGCAGGGACAGCGATTGCAGCCTCTTGCCGGAAGGGCTGGCCTCGATCTCCAGGCCGGCTTCCAGCGGGTCGTCGGAGGCGGTCATCCTCAGCCGGGCGTGGCCGCCGAACAGGCGCTCGAAGAGGTGGCGGAAATGGCCATCGATCTCCTCGAAGGCGGCCTTCAGCCGCTGCCGGCCTTCACGGTCGAGTTCGGCGATGCCGCCCCGCAGGCGGGCGATGGCGGCTTCGAGGTCGTCGCGTTCGGAGAGCATGGCGGCCAGCTGCCGCTCGATCTCGCCGGCCTCGCCTTCGGCGCGCAGGTTGACCGGCCCCATGCCGTCGCGCTCCCCCAGGAGGCGGCGGAACAGCCGTTCTAGCTCGTCTGCCGCCGCCAGCCGCTCGTCTTCGCCCAGCGCCGCCGCCAGCGCTTCGGGCGTCGTTTGCAGCCGCTCGTCGATGCGCCCGGCGATCTCGGCCGCGACGTGGCGCGCCCGTTCGACGGCACCCTCGCGATGCGCGCGCTCCTCGCGGCGGTCGGCGAGCCGTGCTTCGGCTTGGCGCAGAGCGCCTTCGGCCTCGCGCAGGGTGTTTTCGGCCGCCGCCCGACGGTCGCCGGCCCGGCGGCGGCGCGCCTCGGCCGCGGTCAGCTTTTCGGCCAGGGCGCGGCGGCGTTCGGCGATGAGGGCGGGCTTCGCCGCCAGCTCCCCGGCCTCGCGGCGGTCGGCGAGCCGTTTTCGCTCCAGATCGGCGATGCGGGCGCGGGCGCGCTCCGCCCGTTCCTGCCACGACCGCCGCTCGCGGCGGATCGCCGCCGCCCGCGCCTGGCGGAATGCGGCTTCGCCCCGCAGGCGGTCGTGCTCGCCCTGGCGGGCGGCCAGGTCGCGGCGCTGACGCTGGAGCGCGTCGCGCAGGTCGTCGAGGCCGTCGTCTTCGCCCGCTGGCGGCATGGCGGCCAGGTCGCGCGCCACCGCCTCCCGCGCGGTGGCGAGTTCGGCCCGCTCGGCGCCGATGCGCCGGGCGCCGGCGGCGAGCTCGCGCTCCCTGGCGGCGGCGATCTCGAGGCGGCTTTGCTCGCGCCGGCGCGCCTCGCGGGCGCGCTCCAGGGCCAGCGCCGCGGCATCGGTGCCGTTGCGGGCGGCATCCTCGCTCTCCATCGCGCTCGCCAGCGCGGCGGCGGCGGCCGCCAGCGCCCGCGCCGCTTCGTCGCGCGCCTGCGCCGCGGCCGCGATCTCGCCCGCCAGCGCCTGCCGCCGAGCACGCTGCGCCAGACGCGCCGCGGCCCCGCCCCCGGCCCGGCGGACGACGAAGCCGTCCCAGCGCCAGAGGCGGCCGGAACGGCTGGCGAGGCGCTGGCCGGGCTTCAGCAGGCGCGCCAGCTTGTCGCCGTCGGCGTCGTCGACGATGCCGGCCTGCGCCAGCCGGCGCGCCAGCTGCGGCGGCCCCTGGACGTGGCGGGCCAGGGGTTCGGCGCCCCGGGGGAGGGCGGGGGCGTCGTCCAGCGGCGGCAGCAGAGTCCAGCCGGCGGCGCCCTCCTCGCCCAGGGGGGCTTCCAGATCCTCGCCCAGCGCCGCCCCCAGGGCGGCTTCGCAGCCCGGGGCCACCCGCAGCAGGTCGATGACGGGTTCGCCCCCCGCCTCGCCCGGCCCGGCCAGGGCGGCGAGCGCGTCGCGCTCCGCCTCGTGCCCGGCCAGGGCGGCATCGGCGTCGCGGAAGCGGGCGCGGCAGGCTTCCTCCCGCTGGCGCCGCTCGCGCACGGAGAGCTGCGCGGTGGCGAGGCCGTCGCGGGTGGCGGCGAGCGCGCGGGCGGCATCGCTCTCCTCGCTCCGCAGGCGGGCCGCGTCGTCGCTGCCGCCGTGCTCGCCGCGCCCGCGTTCGGCGTCGATGTCGCTCGCCTGCTTCTTCAGGCGGGCGAGGCGCCGCGCCAGGTCGCCGGCGCGCTCTTCCAGCGCCTGGCGCGCGGCCCTGCGTCGGGCGCGCTCTTCGGCCAGGGCGGTCGCCTGTGCCTCCAGGGCGGCAGCTTTGGCCCCGGCCTCGTCCAGGGCGGCGCGCGCCGCGGCGATGGCCGCTTCCTCGCCCGCCCGCAGTTCCGCCAATTGCGCCTCTTCGTCTCGCAGTTCGGCGAGTGCGCGGGCGGCATCGTCGGCCAGCGTCGCTTCGCGCTCCAGGTCGGCGCCGATCCGGTCCAGCTGCGAAGCGAGGCCGCGCTGGCGCTCCTCGATCCGGCCTTCCTCCGAATCGAGGGCCACCCCGGCGAGCTTGAGCTCGTTGAGGGCGGCGCCGGCTTCGGCCTCGGCGTCGCGCGCCGGCGCCAGGGCGGCGGTGGCTTCGGCCTGGCGCCCTGCCGCCGCCGCCGCCAGGCGGGTGGCTTCGTCAAGGGCGGCCTGCACCGCCGCCAGCGCCTCTTCGTCGCCCGCCAGCGCCTCCCGGCCGTCCTGCCAGCGGCGCAGCAGCCAGCGTCCCTCGGCATCGCGGATGCGTTCGCCGAGGCGGCGATAGCGCCTGGCCTGGCGCGCCTGGCGCTGCAGGGCGGCGAGCCGTTGGTGCAGGCCATCTGCGCTATCGCCCAGCCGCTCCAGATTGGTTTCGGCGGCCCGCAGGCGCAACTGCGCCTCGTGGCGGCGCGATTGCAGGCCGGCGGTCCCGGCCGCCTCTTCCAGGAGATGGCGCCTGGCCTGGGGCCGGGCGCGGATCAGGGCGGCGATCTGGTCCTGGCTCACCAGGCCCGAACTGCGGATGCCGGTCGCCAGGTCGGCGAACAGCAGCTGCACGTCGCGCGCCCGGGCCTCCATGCCGTTGATGCGGTAGTCGGAGCCGGCGCCGCGCTGGATGCGCCGTGCGACCTCCAGCCGGTCGCCGTCGTTCCAGGCGGCCGGGGCGTCGCGCCCGCTGTTGTCGAGGGAGAGCGACACTTCGGCGACGTTGCGTCCGGGCCGCGACTCGCTGCCGGAGAAGATGACGTCGTCCATGCCGCCGCCGCGCATTCTCCTGGCCGAGGCTTCGCCCATCGCCCAGAGCAGCGCCTCCAGCAGGTTCGACTTGCCGCAGCCGTTGGGGCCGACGATTCCCGTCAGCCCCGGCTCGATGACCAGTTCGGTGGGATCGGCGAAGGATTTGAAGCCGCTCAGCAGCAGGCGGGAGAAATGCACCTTGCCTTTCCCGGCGCGCCGCCTGCGGTGGAAACGGCAGGCGGTGTCATTCAGGCATCGCCCTCGATGGCGAGCAGCAGGCGGTCGAACTCCTCGAAGGAGAGATTGCCCGCATGGACCTCGCCGTCGACGACGAAGGTGGGGGTGGAGCGGATGCCGTAGATGCGGTCGCCGGCCAGCCGCACGGCGAGAATGCCGTCGATCGCCGCCCCGTCTTCGAGGCAGGCATCGACCATGTCCGGCTGCTGGCCGCCCATGCGCAGGATGCGCTTGATGGCGTCCACCGGGTCCGCCGCCTGGGCCCAGCTCTGCTGGGTTTCGAACAGGACGTGGATGAAGGAGAAGAAACGTTCCCTCCCGGCGCAGCGGGCGATGGCGGCGGCGGTGAGCGCCGCCCGGTCGAGCGGGAACTCGCGGAACACCAGGCGCGCGCGGCCGGTATCCAGATAGCGTTCCTTCAGCAGCGGCAGGGTGTCGATGTGAAAGGCGGCGCAGTGGTGGCAGGTCATCGAGGCGTATTCGACGATCTCGATGGGGGCGTCGGCATCGCCCATCACCATGTCGGGCAGGGGCGCGGCATCCTGGGCCGCCGGCCGGGCGAGGGGCCATGCCGCGGCGGCCGCGGCCGCGGCCAGGAATCGGCGTCGATGCAGCAAGGTTCGATCCTCTCCTGGAAAGCGGAGGCGGCGCCGCAGCGCCGTTCCAGTATAGGGCGCGCGAATCGGGCGCCTCAAGCGCGCTCCCCGGGCCGTTCGCCAGGCCCCGCTGTGGATGGATTCGGCGCCTGCGGGGGCGGGGCGGCGCCCAGGACGGCACATCCCAGCCGCATCAGAGCCTGCCGCAGGCCGTCATGGCCGATGGCGGCGAGCCTGCCGTCCAGCCACCGGGCCTGCGCTGCGGCCAGCGGCCTCGGCCGGGCCGCGGGGGCTGGCTGGCGGCGATGGATGCGGCCCTGGCGAAGCCTCAGGCGGCGGACGGCGCGGTGGCCGAAGAAGGTGGCGATCCGCTCCAGCAGCTGCGGTTCCAGATGCTGCAATTGCAGCGCGAAGGCGGGCGCGACGCGCAGGCTCAAGACACCGTCGCGAGCGAGCCTCTCGGGTTGGCAGACGGCGGCCAGATCGTTCCCCACCACCGCCGCCCAGTCGGTCACGAGACGGGCCTGGGCGAAGCCGTGGCGGCGGCAGGCGGCCGCGGCCGCCCCCGGCAGAAGCCGCCCGGCGCGCAGGGGGCGGCGGCGGCGCCCGTCGCCGTGCCTGCCGCCGCTTTTGCCGCCAGCCGTCATCCGTTCCCGCCTTTCCGCCCGCCGGCCAGCCTATCACGCTGGCCGTTCGGGGTAATCTGGGCCGCCATGGCGAAGCCCCCGCCGCCCGCGCCGCAGGCCGCCGACCTGCTGGCCTGGTACGACCGCCATCGGCGCCGCCTGCCCTGGCGCGCCGCGCCGGGCGAGCGTGCGGATCCGTATCGCATCTGGCTCTCTGAAACGATGCTGCAACAGACCAGGGTGGCGGCCGTCGTGCCGTACTTCCTCGCCTTCGTGGAGCGTTGGCCGACCCTGGCGAGCCTCGCCGCCGCCCCGCGCGACGAGGTGATGGCCGCCTGGGCCGGCCTCGGCTATTACGCGCGTGCCAGGCGTCTCCACGAATGCGCCCGCCTCGTGGTGCAGCGGTTCGGCGGCGCCTTTCCCCGCACGCCGGCGGCGCTCGCCGGGCTGCCGGGGATCGGCGCCTATACGGCGGGCGCCGTCGCCGCCATCGCCTTCGGTCACAGGGCGGCGGCCATAGACGGCAATGTGCGGCGGATCGCAGCCAGGCTCATGGCCATCGACAGGCCGCCCGCCGCTGCCGCCCCGCAGATCCGCCGCTTCGTCGAGGCGCTGGTGCCCGGCGACCGGCCGGGCGACTTCGCGCAGGCGCTGATGGATCTGGGCGCCGGCCTCTGCACGCCGCTCCGGCCCGCCTGCGGCTTGTGCCCGTGGCGCCGCGCCTGCGCCGCCCACGGCGCCGGCCTCGCCGACCGCCTGCCGCGGCCCGCCGGCCGGCGCCGGCGCCCCCTGAAGCACGCCCTGGCCTTCTGGCTGCGGCGCGGCGACGGCAAGGTGCTGCTGCGAGAGAGGCCCGAGAACGGCCTGCTGGGCGGCATGCTGGAGCTTCCCTCCACGCCGTGGCGCGAGCGGCCCTGGGGCCTCGGCGAAGCCCGCGCCCATGCCCCCTGCCGGGGTTCCTGGCGGCTGCTGGCGGGCGGCGTCCGCCACGTCTTCACCCATCTCGAGGTCGATCTCAGGCTGGCCGTGCTGGAGGCCGGCACGCCCGGCGGCGAAGGCGTCTGGCACCGCCCGGAGGATGGCGCCCCGCTTCCCCTGCCGGCCATGACCCGCAAGCTCATCCGCCACGCCCTGGACGAAGGCGCTGAGCGGCCAGGGCGACGGGCCGGAAGGACAGCCGGTGATGGGCCGTGACACCGATGCGCGCCAGCCCCCGGCGGTGCTCCCGCGTGCCATAGCCGGCATTGCGCTCCCAGCCGAAGCCAGGATGGGCGCGGGCCAGCTCGCCCATGATGCGGTCGCGCGTCACCTTGGCGACGATGGAGGCGGCCGCGATGGAGAGCGAGCGCGCATCGCCCTTCACCACCGCCGTCGCCGGGCAGGGCAGCCGGGGCAGGCGGTTGCCGTCCACCAGGGCGTGGGCCGGCAGCGAGGGCAGGGCACAAATGGCGCGGTGCATCGCCAGCAGGGTGGCCGCCAGGACGTTCAGGCGGTCGATCTCGGCGACGCTGGCCAGGCCGACGGCGAAGGCGGCGCTCTCGCGAAGCTGCGCGAACAGCGCCTCGCGGCGCGGCTTGGCGAGCTTCTTCGAATCGTTCAGGCCGGCGGGGATGGCGGCGGCATCAAGGACGACGGCAGCCGCGACCACCGGCCCCGCCCACGGCCCGCGCCCGGCCTCGTCGACGCCGGCGACCGGTGCCGGAAGCCCCCGCTCCAGCACCAGATCGGGCGCGAAGCCGGGGCCGCCCGCCTCGCACAGGCGCGCGCTGCGCGCGGTCACCGCCGGCGCTCCCAGCCGGCCACCGCCGCGCGCCCTTCCGGGGGGTGCTTGTTCGCCACGGCCCCGCCCGCCGGTCGAATCCGGCCCCAGCATGGCGGCGGCGGCGCGGCCTGTCACGCCCGTCACAGCAGCGCCAGCTGTCCCTCCTGGCGGGGCGGTTTCACGAAGCGCGAACAGTCGAACGACCAGCCCCATCCGGGCAGGCCCAGGCGGCGGACGGCGAGCGCGAAGCGCCGTGCCGTCATCTCGGCGAAGGGTCCCTCGCCCTTCATGCGCCTGCCCCATTGGGGGTCGTAGTCCAGCCCGTTGCGGCAGCCGCGCAGCAGCGAGCGCACGCGGGCGGCGCGCTCGCCGTAATGGCTGTCCAGCCACTCCCAGAACAGGTCCTTCACCTCCAGCGGCAGGCGCAGCATGGTCCAGGCGGCGGTCACCGCCCCGGCGTCGCGGGCGGCCTGGAGCACGGCCTCCAGCTCGCCGTCGTTGAGGCCCGGCACCACCGGCGCGAACATCACGCCCACCGGGACGCCGGCGGCCGTCAGCGCCTCGATCGCCCGCAGCCTGCGGGCGGGGGAGGGGGCGCGCGGTTCCATGCGCCGGGCGAGCGCGCCCTGAAGGGTGGTGATCGAGATCGAGACGCGCGCCAGCCTCTGGCCGGCCATCTCGCCCAGAATGTCGGCATCGCGGGCGACGAGGGCCGATTTGGTGACGATGCCGACGGGATGGCGGCATTGCCGCAGCACCTCCAGGATGCGCCGCGTGATGCCGAGGCGGCGCTCGACCGGCTGATAGGCATCGGTGGCGGTGCCCAGCGCGATCACGCGCGGGCGATAGCCGGGCCGGGCCAGCTCGCGGCGCAGCAGGCGGTCGGCGTCCGGCTTGGCGAACAGCCTAGTCTCGAAGTCCTGCCCCGGCGAAAGGCCCAGCCAGGCGTGGGTGGGGCGCGCGAAACAGTAGATGCAGCCGTGCTCGCAGCCGCGATAGGGGTTGATCGAGCGGTCGAAGGAGATGTCGGGCGAGGTGTTGCGCGCGATGACGCTGCGGCTGGCGTCGCGGGCGACGGTGGTCTCCAGCCTGGGCAGGTCTTCGTCGCTGCTGCCCCAGCCATCGTCGAACGCCTCCCGCCTGTGGGCCTCAAAGCGGCCGGAGCGGTTGCTCAGGGCGCCCCGGCCGCGCATTCTCCTCGTTCTGTCCTGCGGACGCGCTTCGCCGCTCATCGCTCTCTCCCGTCGTTGGTCTTCGTCGTTTCTCGAACAATACGCGAACATCACCTGACGCGCAAGCGCCGGGCGCCTATGATGGCGGCCATGGAGCGCCTGTCGGTCGTCGTGCCCACCCTCGATGCCGCCCGCAGCCTGCCGGCGACGCTGGAGGCGGTGCGAACGGCGCGGGCGGTGGCCGTCGTCGAGCTGCTGGTGGTCGATGGCGGCTCGCGGGACGCCACCCGCAGGCTGGCGCTGGCCCACGGGGCGCGGCTGCTCTCCTCGCCGCCCGGGCGCGGGTGCCAGCTGGCGGCGGGGGGAGCGGCGGCGACCGGCGACTGGCTGCTGTTCCTGCACGCCGACACCCGCCTGCAGGCGGGCTGGGATGCCGCCGCGGCGGCCTTCATGGCGGCGGCGGCCAGCCGCCGGCGGGCGGCCTGCTTTCGCCTGCGTTTCGACGACGAGGCGCCCGCCGCCAGGCGGGTGGCGTGGTTCGCGGCCCGGCGCTGCCGCTGGCTGGGCCTGCCCTATGGCGATCAGGGCCTGCTGCTGGCCCGCGACTTCTACCGCGCCCTGGGCGGCTTCCGGGCGCTGCCGCTGATGGAGGACGTGGAGTTCGTGCGCCGCATCGGCCGCCGCCGTCTGGCGATGCTGGAATGCGACGCCGTCACCTGCGCCGAACGGTACCGCCGCAGCGGCTACGGGCCGCGCGTGTTGCGCAACCTGCTGTGCCTGGCCGGCTATTTCCTGGGCGTGCCGCCGCGCCTGCTGCTGCGGCTCTATGGTTGAGGCGGGGCGATGAAGCGGCGCCGCCATGCGGTGGCGATGGCGCGCCGGCCGCAGGCGGGCAGCGTGAAGACGCGCCTGGCCGCCGACCTGGGCGAGAAGGCCGCGCTGGCCTTCTATGCCCGCACCCTGCGCCGCACGCTGCTCCGCCTCGCCGCCGGGCGCCGCTGGCGAGCGACGGTCGCCGTCGCTCCCGCCGCCGGCGGGCGCCGGCGCTGGCTGCGGGGGCTGCCGGCCCTGGCCCAGAGCGGAGGCGACATCGGCCGCCGCATGCAGGCGGCCATCGACGCCATGGGGCCCGGCGACGTGGTGGTGGTGGGAAGCGACGTGCCCGCCCTGGCGGGCCGCCACCTGGCCCGCGCCTTTCGCGCCCTGAGGCGCCACGACGCGGTGTTCGGCCCCGCCGGCGACGGCGGTTTCTGGCTGGCGGGGGTGGCGGGCGGCCGGCGCCGGGCACGCCTGTTCGCCGAGGGCATCCGCTGGTCCTCGCCCCATGCCCTGGCCGACACGCTGCGGGGCCTGCCCGCCGGCTGGCGGGTCGCCATGCTGGAGACGCTGGACGACATCGACAGCGGCGACGACTTCCGGCGCTGGCGCGGCTATGGTGGCGGTGAAAGCGAGGCTTCATGACCGACGCCGAGAGGGGCCAGCCCGCCGCCCGCGAAGGCGTGGCCGACAGCCCGGCCGCCTGGCGCGTGGCGCTGGCTTCGCTGCTGCTGGTCGCCTGCGGCATGGGCGTCGTCTATCTGCTGTGGTCGAACCTCAAGACCATCTCCGACGACATGGGCTGGGCCAGGGGCACCACCTCCGCCGCCTATGCGCTGGAGATGCTGGGAACCGGCATCGGCGGCATCCTGATGGGCCGCATCGCCGATCGCATCGGCGCGGCGCGGGTGGCGCTGCTGGGCGCGCTGGCGATCCCGGCCGGTTCGCTGCTGCTCGCGCGGGTCGACGAGGCCTGGCAGTTCTGCCTGATCTTCGGCCTGGTGATCGGCTTTCTGGGCAATGCCGCCCTGTTCGCGCCGCTGATCGCCTCCGCCACCCGCTGGTTCGAGCGCCGTCGCGGCCTCGCCGTGGCGGTGGTGGCGTCGGGCCAGGGGGTAGCGGGCGCCATCTGGCCGGCCATCTTCGACCTGCTGATCGCCGAGCACGGCTGGCGCGGCGCCCTGCTGATCTACGGCCTGTTCGCCGCCGCCGCCATGCCGCCGCTGGTGCTGCTGCTGCGCGGGCGGCCGCCGGGATGGGCGGCGCTGCAGGCCAGCCGGCGGGCCCTGGCCGCCGCCGGCCAGCGTTTCGGCGGCGACAACCTGCCGCTGGTCCTGCTGTGCGCCGCCATCGCCTGCTGCTGCACCTCCATGTCGATGCCGCTCGCCCATCTCGCCTCCCACGCCCGCGACATCGGCTACAGCAGCACCCAGGGCGCCTTCCTGCTGTCCTGGATCATGGCGCTCTCCCTGGTCGGGCGCCTGGGCCTGGGCCTGTTCGCCGACCGCATCGGCGTCCTGCGGGCGATGACGATGGCCTCGGGCGCCCAGGCGGCGGGCGTCTTCCTCATGGTGCCCTTCGACGGGCTGGCGGTGCTGTATGTCGGCGCCACCCTGTTCGGGCTGGGCTTCGGCGGCCTGGTGCCGATGTATGCGGTGGTCCTGCGCAACGTCTATCCCGCCCACGCCATCGGCTGGCGGGTGGGCGCGATCTTCCTGTTCGGCGCGCTGGGCATGGCGTTCGGCGGCCAGCTCGCCGGCTCCATGTTCGACTGGCTGGGCACCTATCGCTGGAGCTTCCTGGCGGGCGGCACCTTCAACGTCGGCAATCTGCTGCTGCTGGCGGCGGTCAGGCTGCTCGTCCACCGGCCGCGCCCCCTGGCCGAAGCCGCGCCCTTGAACAGCCCGCGCGCCGCCCCTGGCCCATGACTTCGGGCGGGTCTGGTGCCACACCCGGCACCGGCGGCGGGTGCTAACTGGCGGCGTCCCGCATTGTCCGGGGCTTCGCGATGGCCGGAGCGGTCCGGCCCACAGGGAGGGACCAGATGAACTTCAGAAAACTCGCACTGGGCGCAGCGGTCTGTGCCGCCGCGCTCCCCGCCGTATCGCTGGCCGGGCACGGCGATACCGTCACCGTCGCCTATTTCCTGGAATGGCCGACCGCCAACCAGGTCGCCCAGATGGAGAAGACCTATGACGGGGCCCTGGGCATGGAGGTCGAATGGCGCGCCTTCGGCAACGGCAACGAGATGACCCAGGCCATGGTCTCCGGCGATGTCGATATCGCCTACAGCCAGGGCTTCGTGCCCTTCGTGGTCGGCATCTCCAACGGCGCGCCGCTCAAGCTGGTCGGCATCGCGGTGACCTATGCCGAGAACGACCTGTGCATCGTTCGCGACGATTCCGGCATCGGCCAGGACAACGCCAGCGAGCTGGAAGGCATGAAGGTGGCGACGCCGATCGGCAACGTCACCCACTACAAGCTGCTGCGCACCCTCGATCATCTGGGCGTCGATGCCTCCAAGGTGGAGCTGGTGCAGATGAACCCGGCCGATGCGGCCGTGGCGCTGATCCGCGGCGACGTCGTCATGGGCTGCGCCTTCGGCGGCGCGCTGGACCGCATGAAGACCGTCGGTTCGCCGCTGATGACCGGCGCCGAGCAGGAAGCGGTCGGCATCAACACCTTCGACGTGGTGACGGTGACCGAGAGCTTCGCCGCCGAGCATCCCGACCTGGTGAAGACCTTCATGACGGTGACCGAAGAGGCCAACATGGCCTTCAAGGCCGATCCCGATGCCGCCATGGCGACCATCGCCGGGGCCGCCGGCATGGATATGGATGCCACGGCCGCCATGATGGCCAATTTCGGCTTCCCCAGCGCCGACGAGCAGATGGGCGCCAACTGGCTGGGCGGCGGCGTGCAGGCCATGACCAAGGGTGTCGCCGACGTCATGGTGGAGGCCGGCAACATGGAAACCGCGCTCGACGACTATTCCGCTTTCGTCGATTCGGGTTTTCTGCAATAGTCCCGGCAACGGGCGGCAGGGCAGCCCTGCCGCCCGCCCCCTTTCACAGCTGCCGGGGGTTGTTTTGCCAGGCATCTCGATCGACCGCATTTCCATGGTCTATACGCTCTCGGGCGGCGGCCAGGTTCATGCGCTGAACGACGTCTCGCTCGACATCGCCGAGGGCGAGATCGTCACCGTGCTGGGGCCTTCGGGCTGCGGCAAGACGACCCTCCTGAACATCATCGCCGGCTTTCTGTCGCCCACCGAAGGTGAGGTGCGCCTGGGCGACCATGCCGTGAAGGGCCCGGATGCCGAGCGCGGCATGGTGTTCCAGCAGGGCGCCCTGTTCGAATGGCTGACGGTCGCCAGGAACGTCGCTTTCGGCCCCCATATGGCCGGGCGGCCCCGCGCCGAGACCGGCGCCAGGGTGGAGCACCTGCTCGATACGGTCGGCCTGGCGGGCTTCGGCGACAAGCCGGTCTATCAGCTCTCCGGCGGCATGCAGCAGCGGGTGGCCCTGGCGCGGTGCCTCGCCAACGACCCCGACGTCATCTTGATGGACGAACCCCTGGGCGCGCTGGACGCGCTCACCCGCGAAAAGATGCAGGGCCTGGTGCTGAAGCTCTGGAAGGAGACCGGCAAGACCATCCTGCTCATCACCCATTCGGTCGAAGAGGCGCTGTTCCTGGGCGAGCGGCTGATCGTCATGGCGCCCCGTCCGGGCCGCATCGAGAAGGAGTTCCGCCTGCCCTTCGCCGATGCCGCCCTCGAGGCGCCGGCGCGCGAAGTGAAGGCGGACTCCGGGTTCGTGAAAACGCGCGAGGAGATCCTCTCCATGATCTGGAGCATGGAGGAAGAGATCATGGGCCAGGCCGGAGGGGAGCGGGCGGCATGAGCACGAAGAAGAAACCGCCCGACCTCGCCGTCTGGCTGGGGCTGGCCGACAACACCTTCACCCGCCAGAAGACGGTCAAGTTCGGCGATCCCGCCGCCGTCAATTCGGGCCGCTTCTACTCCATCCTCTGCGTCGCCCTGCTGTTCGCGCTGTGGATCGCCGCTTCGGCCTTCGAGCTGGTGGAGCCCTTCTTCTGGCCCACCATCGACGGCACGTGGGAGCGTCTGGTGAAGATCGCCGGCGAGGGTTTCCGCAATGTCGCGCTGTGGGATCACATCGGCATCAGCGTCTTTCGCGTGCTGGCGGGCGTCATCTGCGGCGCCCTCGTCGGCGTGCCGCTGGGCTTCGCCATGGGGCTTTCCTCCGTCGGGCGCGGCCTGTTCGACCCCATCGTCGAATTCATGCGGCCCATTCCGCCGCTGGCGCTGATTCCGCTCATCATCCTGTGGTTCGGCATCGGCGAGTTCGCCAAGATCTTCCTGCTCTTCCTGGCCTCGCTCTTCATCATGACCATCGCCGCCCGCGCCGGCGTCTCCAGCGTCAGGATCTCCAAGGTGCACGCCGCCTATTCCCTGGGCGCCTCCCGCTTCCAGGTCCTCCGGCACGTCGTCCTGCCCAACACCCTGCCGGAGATCTTCACCGGCGTCCGCACGGCGATGGGCGTGTGCTGGGGCACGGTGGTCGCCGCCGAGCTGGTGGCGGCGGAACAGGGCCTGGGCTCGATGATCATGATCGCCAAGAACTTCCTGCAGACCGACACGGTGGTGATCGGCATCATCATCATCGGCCTGATCGGCTATGCCATCGAGCTCGTGATGCGCGCCCTGGAGCGCTGGCTGATCCCCTGGAAGGGCAAGGGCTAGGCCGCCCTCACGCCACCAGCGGGGCGCCGTCGGCCAGCCGGCGGAACCAGTGCAGCGGGCGGCGCGGGGCGGCGCCGTCGACGTCGGGGGCGCCCAGGCCGGCCACCAGGTCGTCCCGGCAGACGGTGCGGGTCTCGATGCTGTAGCGCATCGCGGGGCCGCGGTTGGGCACGCTGGCGTGCAGATGGGCACCGGAAAAGGCGACCACGGTGCCGGGCGGGACGACCAGCGGCAGCGGCGGCCCCAGGCACCGGGGCGCTTTGGCCAGCGGCAGCGGCGGATAGCCGGTCTCGCCGCGCCGTCGGCTTTCCAGCAGCGCGTCGAGATCCCAGCCGGCGCTGTCGTTGGCCACCGCCCGGTCGAAAAGCGCCGGCCACAGGGCCACCGTGCGCCCGGCATCGACCTCGAACACCGGCGCCCACCAGTTCACCTGCGCCCGCAGATTGGAACCCCAGCTGTCGCGATGGGCGGCCAGCGTCATGCGCGTGCGGCGATCGCGGGCGCCGTCGCCGGTCTGGATGCGCAGCCGCAGGCGGTCGCGATAGGTGGCGGCCGGATCGTTGCCGAGCGCCACCAGGGCGGCATCGAGCAGGCGGTTCCAGGCCGCCTCACGCGGCGCGCGCCGGGCCAGCGCGTCGCAGCGGGCGGCCAGCTCGCCGGCCGGCAGCAGGCCAGCGGCCGCCGGCGGTGGATGCGGCGCCATGGCCCGGACGATGGCGGCGGCGATGGCCTCGATCAGGGCCGCGACCTCGGGCAGGCCGTCGAAGCGCAGCAGGCGGCCGCCATAGAGGGCGCGGCGCGCGGACTCGTCGAAACGGGCGCAGGGCCGCAGGTCGAGGCCGCTCACGGTTCGCCCTGCCCGCCGCCCGCCGTCCTTTCGCGCAACGCCCGGCGCAGCACCTTGCCGGCGCCGGAACGGGGGAAGTCCGCCACGAATTCGAGGGATTTGGGGACCTTGTAGGCCGCCAGCCGCGCCTGGCAAAGGGCCAGCAGCTCTTCGGCCAGCCCGTCTTGCGGCTGCCCGGCGCGCAGCCGCACCAGCGCCTTGACCTCTTCGCCCCAACGGTCGCTGGGCACGCCGATGGAGACCGCCTCGGCGACGGCGGCATGGCCGTTCAGCACCCGGTCGATCTCGGCCGGATAGACGTTGACGCCGCCCGAGACCACGACATCGGCGCTGCGCCCGGTCAGGTAGAGATAGCCGTCGCCGTCCATCCAGCCCAGATCGCCCATGGTGTGCCAGTCGCGGCGCCCCGGCAGCCGCATGGCCGCCGTCTTCTCCGGCGCCTTGAAATAGACGAAGCGCTCCGATTCGCCGGCGCGCTGATAGACGGTGCCGACGGTGCCCGCCGGGCAGCGGTTGCCGTCGTCGTCGAAGATCGCCACCTCGCCGCCGGCCACGGCCCGCCCGACGCTGCCCTTGCGCTTCGCCCAGTCGGCGGGCGTGGAAAACACCAGGGCGCCCTCCGTGCCGCCGAAGAACTCGTGGACGATGGGCCCCAGCCAGGCGATCACGCGCTCCTTCACCGCCACGGGGCAGGGCGCGGAGCCGTGGAGCAGCCAGCGCAGCGACGACAGGTCGTAGCGTTCGCGCAGCCGGGGCGGCAGGTCCAGCAGGCGTTGAAACATGACCGGCACGACATGGCTGTGGGTGACGCGGTGGCGCTCGATCAGCGCCAGGAAGCCCTCGGCATCGAAGCGTTCCATCGTCACCACGCCCATGCCGTTGTTCAGCGCCCACCACAGGTTCAGATTGAGCGGCGCCGCGTGGTAGAGCGGGCCGGGGTTGAGCAGCAGGTCGCCCGGGCGCGGCCTGGCCGCCGCGCTCATCGCCGCCAGCAGCGGCACCTTGCGCCGGGTCAGGAATTTCACGCCTTTCGGGCGCCCGGTGGTGCCGGAGGTGTAGAGCATGCGCTCGCCCGCCACCGGGTCGGCGAGGTCGCCGCCCGCTTCGGCGGCCAGGGCGGCGTCCCAGTCCTCGAAGCCCGCCAGCCGGCCGCCGATGGCGAGGCCGTGGCGCACGCCGGCGAGGCGGCGGCAGGTGGCGGCCGCCTCGGCGAAGTCGGCATCGGCGATCAGCGCCCGCGCTTCGCAATCGCCGACGATATAGGCCGCCTCGTCGGGCTTCAGATGCCAATCGACGGGCGTGAGCCGCAGGCCGCAGCGCATGGCGGCCATGACCGTCTCGGCGAACTGGGGACGGTTGGCGCAGAGCAGTGCCAGGGCGTCGCCCTCGCCCAGGCCGGCGCGGCGCAGATGGCGCGCCAGCCGGTTGGCGTTGGCGTCGAGCTCGGCGAAGCTGCGGTCGCCCGATGGCGAGAGGATGGCGGGCCGCTGCGGGTGCTGGCGGGCGATGGCGGCGATCGCCATGCCCGGGACCTCCTCGCGCACCGGCGCCACGAAGCTATGTGCGGGCTGCCGCCCGCCCGCTTTCGACCAAGCGCGGCATCAGCTCCACGAAGTTGCAGGGCCGGAAGCGATAGTCGAGCTGATGGAGAAGAATGCCGTCCCAGGCGTCCTTGCAGGCGCCGGGCGATCCCGGCAGCGCGAAGAGCCAGGTGCCGCCGGCCACCCCCGCCATGGCGCGCGACTGCACGGTGGAGGTGCCGATCTTGTCGTAGCTGAGCTGGCGGAACAGTTCGCCGAAGCCGGGGACGGTCTTCTCGCACACCGCCTCGAAGGCTTCGGGCGTGACGTCGCGGCCGGTGACGCCGGTGCCGCCGGTGGCGATCACGGCATCGACCCCCTCGTCGCCGATCCAGTCTGCCAGGGCCGCTTCGATCTCGCCCGCCTCGTCGGGCACGATCCTGCGGTCGGCAACGACATGGCCCGCCGCCTCGATGCGCCCCACCAGCACGGCACCGGAGCGGTCGTCGGCCAGGCTGCGCGTGTCGGAGACCGTCAGCACGGCGATGCGCACGGCGAGGAACGGTCTCGTCTCGTCGATGCCGGGCATCGCAACAGGCTTCCCCCTGGGGCAGGCCGGGAACTCGCCGGATGGGGCTTCGGTATGCACCCGCCAACCGCTTGTCAAGCGCCTGGCGGGCGAGGGAGGAGCGCGCAACCGCCCCGGGGATGCGCGCCCGCTGCCAGGCTTGTCGCGCCGCTGCCGGCTGCCGCACAATCTGCGCAATGCCCGCCATGGAAGGGGACGGGAGGTGGCGATGCCGGGGCCCAGGAGACTGCTGATGTCGGTTTGCGTGCTGCTGTCTTTCGATTGCCATGCCGGCGAATACGTCTGGCCCGTCACGCGGGTTGTCGATGGCGATACCCTGGCGGTCGACGCTTCCGGCGACTTTCCGCCCGAGCTGGCCGCCATCAAGATTCGCATCCTCGACGTCGATACGCCGGAGAAGGCCGGCCGCGCCAAATGCGAGAAAGAACGCGTGGCCGGCCAGGCAGCGACCGCCTACACGACTGCCCTGGTAGAAGGGGCTTCCCGCATCGTTTTCCGCGACCTCGCGTGGGGAAAGTGGGGAGGCAGGGTGCTCGCCAATGCCTATATCGACGGCAGGAGTCTGAGCGAGTTGCTGATCGAACGCGGCCACGGGCGGCCTTATGACGGCGGCAAGCGCCAGTCCTGGTGCGAATAGTCAATCCTCCGAATCGTCGTCCATGGCGACCTTGGTAAGGGCGGAGGCGACGAGACCGGCCAGCGTGGCGACGATCCCCAGGGAGAGGAAGGCGATAAAGGCGGTGAATATCTTGCCCCCGGTCGTTATGGGGTAGACGTCTCCATAACCGACCGTCGTCAGGGTAGCGACGGCCCACCACAAAGCGTCGAAGACGTTGGAAAATGCTTCGGGCTGGGCTTCATGCTCGAAGTGGTAAATACCCAATGATGCAACATATAGCGTGATTCCCGTGGCCGACAGGAATACGACGGCTTCCCCTTGTCTTTCCGCCAAAGCACGGCTGAAGCTCCTTAACGCGCGGCTATAACGAGCGCCTTTGACAAGGCGCAGCAATCGCAGTAGCCGGAAGACTCGAAGCTCTTGAAGCGCCATCCATGGCGCGATGAAGTAAGGGAAGATCGTGACTGCATCAAGGATACCGTAGAAGCTGAATATGTATCGAAGCCGCTTTTCGGCAAGCCATATACGCAGGCAGTATTCAACCAAAAAGACCAATGTAACCCCTAACTCCCACCATTCAATTAAAACAATGACCAGGGCTGGTGCCGTTTCCCAGGTTTCAAACGGTAGCGCCAGGACGGTAATGAGAATAAGCAATCCGCTTATCTTGTCCAGGATTAGTTCAAACTTTTCGTTACGGCTGTGCATATCCTTTTCCTGCCTTGGTTGTCATGCATTTCCAATGTGCGAAATGCTGCCGGTAGCGATAGCTTGCGTTACAGCCTTTCTGGTTACGCCTTGCCATGCTACGGGCCAGGGAAAACTCTGTCCAATCTGCCCGGAGACTGGCGTCATCCTTCGTCTTCTGTCAATGGCCCCCGCCATGGCTTCAGGACGGCCAGCCCTTACGACCGCCCATGACATCCCGGGGTGGGAAGCTACGGGGCGCCGCCTTCCCCGAAGGCGAGCACGGGGCCTGCCGGCCCGTCCCCCTCGCTGCCGGGATAGAGCGGCCAGCCGCCGGCGGCCACCCGCTCCAGCACCGGCGTCGCCAAGCCCTGCCGCAGGCGGTAGAGCCAGTAGCTCGCCATCACCGTCTCGACGAAGAAGCGGGTCTCGCGGGCCGGAATGGATTCGATGAAGAGCAGCGGGTCGTCCGCGGGCGCGGCGGCCCGTTGCCAGGCCTTCAGGCGGGTGGGGCCGCCGTTGTAGGCGGCCAGCGCGAAGAACAGGTTGCCCTTCACATGATCGAGAGCAAGCAGGTGGACGAGATAGTCCTGGCCCACCTCCAGCGCCACCTCCGGATCGGAGAGCAGGTGCCGCCTGGCGCGGCGAAAGGCGCTCTGGCCGGTCACGGCGGCGGCCGTCGCCGGCATGATCTGCATCGGCCCGCGCGCGCCGGCGCTGCTGATGGCGAAGGCGCGGAAGGCCGATTCGCGGCGCATGACGGCGAACAGCAGCGCCGGGTCGAGCGTGAAGCCCCGCTGCGGTTGCCAGGGCGGCAGCGGATAGAGGGCGGCGTCGAAGCGCTCGCCGAAGCCGGCGAGCAGTTGGCGGGCCAGCCGATACTGGGTCGCCGGCAGCCCCAGATCCGCCGCCAGCCGCATGACGGCGGCGGCCAGCCCCGGCCGGTCATAGGCGTCGAGGCGGTCGAATTCCCGGTCGGCGCGGTGCTGCTGTCCGGCCTGGGCCAGGGCCGCCGCGCGGCGCACCTCGGCCAGGGCGGCGAGCTGCTGGCGTTCCAGCCCCGAGAGCTGCGGCAGGGTGTTTCTGAGCGCGATCTCGCCGCCCAGCGCGCGGCGTGCCAGCAGGCCGTAGAAGCCCCACGGGCTGGCACTGGCGGCGGCGGCGAGCCAGGGGCGCACCTTTCCGGGCCGTCGCAGCCGCAGATTGGCGCGGGCCGCCCAATAGGCGGCGGCCGCCGCCAGCTCCCGGTCGCGGCCGCCAGCGGCGAGGATCTCGAAGGCGCGGCGGGAGGCGTCCAGCTCGCCCTGGCGCCAGGCCGCCAGGCCGGCGATCCAGCCCGCCAGCGGCGCGGCGCCGCCGGAACGCTCCAGCGCCGGTTCGGCGAGCGCGCGGGCTAGGCGATCGTCGCCGGCCACGAAATAGCCGCGGGCGACCTCGGCCGCCAGGCGGTCGCGGACGAGGGGATCGGACGCCGCCGCCTCGTCCAGCAGGGCGTGCCCGGCGTCGTTTTCGCCCTTGCCGATATGGCGCGCGATGCGCAGGGCGAGCGCCTCGGCGGCGCGGCGCTGGGCGGCCGGCAGATGGTCCCACGGCCCGGCGGCCTCGTCGGCGCGGGCCGGCGCGTCGCCATGGATGCGGCCCAGGCTGCCGGCCCAGGGCCCGGCCGGCGCGGCGGCCCCGGCCGGGCGGCGGCGGCGCGCCAGGCGGTAGAGCTGGTCGGCGCCCGGATGGTCGCCATAGGCGGCCAGCCAGTCGGCCAGTTCGGCGAAGCTGGAGCGCCAGCCGGTGGGGTGCATGTAGCGCTGGAACAGCACATGGCCCATCAGCAGCCGGTTGCCGAGGCCGGCGATCAGGCGGTCGGCCGTCGCCCAGTCCGCATGCTGCTGAACGGCGAAGATCTGCCGGTAGGCGGCGGCGTCGCGGGCGTCCAGGACGGCGAAGGGGCCGCGTTCCGGGAGCGCGGGCCGCAAGCCCGGCAGCGGCAGAGCGGCGGCGTCGGGCTGGGGCTTGAAGCCCGGCAGCGGCGGGGCGGAAGCCGCCTGCCACGCCGGGAGGAGAAGAAGGGTCGTGACGGCGAAGGCGCAGGCCCTGGCGACCGCCCCGCCCCGGGCGGCACGCTTCATGGCGTCGTCCTGCGCCTTGCGGGAGCGGGCCTTATAGGCCGCCAGCCGGGCCTTCGCAATCGGGTGCGGGATTGGGGCTGGCGCGGGGTTGGGGCGCGCCGTCAGCCGCCCGCATCGCCCGGGGCGATGCCCAGCTCCTCCATCTTTTCGCGCACCGCCAGCAGGTCGCGCCAGGAATCGCGCTTGCGCTCGGGCCGGCGCAGCAGATAGGCGGGATGGAACATGGCGATGGCGGGGATCGGCTCCCGCCCCGGCCTTTGCAGCGCGAACCAGCGCCCGCGCAGGCGGGTGATGCCTTCGCTGCGGCCCAGCATCGCCTTGGCGGCGGTGCCGCCGGTATAGACCAGCAGGCGCGGGGCGACGATCTCCACCTGCCGTTCCAGGAAAGGCAGGCACAGCGCCAGCTCGTCGGCAGTGGGGGCGCGGTTGCCCGGCGGGCGCCAGTAGAGGGTGTTGGTGATGTAGGCGCGGTCGCGGTCGAGGCCGATGGCCGCCAGCATCTTGTCGAGCAGCCGCCCGGCGGGGCCGACGAAGGGCTTGCCCTGACGGTCTTCCTCGCGCCCCGGCGCCTCGCCGACGATCATGACCGCTGCCGCCGGGTTGCCGTCGCAGATGCAGGTGGTGGTGGCGGTGCGCTTCAGCGCGCAGCCCTCGAAGGCGCGGATGGCCTCCAGCAACGCCTCGTGGCTGCTGGCGGCGGCGGCCACGGCGCGGGCGTCGTCGGGGCTGGCCGCGGTCGGCGCGTCCGGCGGCGGGGCGCCCGTCGTCGTCGGCAGCGGCGCGGTGGCCGGTGGCGTGTCCCTCGCCGGCGGTTGCGGGTCCGGCGCCGGCGGGGCGGCGAAGCGGCACACGGGCCGGTCGCAGACGGCCTCGTCGGCGCCCGTCTCCACATACCAGCGCAGCAGCGTCAACGCCGCGTCCCGGTCCATCCCGCGTCCTCCGCTCCGCCGCCCTGCCGCCGCAAGGCGGGCTTTCCGCTTCCGCCACCATAGCACCGGCGGCGATTGCCGCCGCAAGCGCCCTCGGCTATGACGGCAGCGGGCGGGGGAGAGGCGGCGATGGCGGAACGCGAGAGCATGGAGTTCGATGTGGTGGTCGTGGGGGCCGGGCCGGCCGGCCTGGCGGCGGCCATCCGCCTGCGCCAGCTGGCCGCCGCCGGCGGCCGGGAGGTCACGGTGTGCGTCGTCGAGAAGGGGTCGGAGGTGGGCGCCCACATCCTTTCGGGCGCCGTCATGGAACCGCGCGCCCTGGACGAGCTGATCCCCGACTGGAAGGAGCGCGGCGCCCCGCTGGTCACGCCCGCCGCCGGCGACCGCTTCCTGTTTCTCACGGAAAAGCGGGCCATCCGCCTGCCGACGCCGCCGCAGATGAAGAACCACGGCAATTACATCGTAAGCCTCGGCAATGTCTGCCGCTGGCTGGCCGGCGAGGCCGAAGCCCTGGGCGTGGAGATCTTTCCCGGCTTCGCCGCCGCCGAGGTGCTTTTCCACGACGACGGCAGCGTCAAGGGCGTGGCCACCGGCGACATGGGCATCGGCAGGGATGGCGAGGCGAAGGCCCACCACCAGCCCGGCATCGAGCTTCATGCCCGCCAGACGCTGTTCGCCGAAGGCTGCCGCGGCCATCTCTCGGGGCAGCTGATGGCGCGTTTCGGCCTGCGCGAGGGCGCCTGCCCGCAGACCTACGGCATCGGCATCAAGGAGCTGTGGGAGATCGACCCGCAGAAACACCGCCCGGGCACGGTGATCCATACCGCCGGCTGGCCGCTGGACCGGCACAGCTATGGCGGCTCCTTCCTCTATCACCTGGAGGACAACCTGGTTTCGGTGGGCTTCGTCGTCGGCCTCGACTACCGCAACCCCTATCTCTCGCCCTTCGAGGAGTTCCAGCGTTTCAAGACCCATCCCGCTATCCGCCGCCATCTCGAAGGCGGCAAGCGCATCGCCTATGGAGCGCGAGCCATCAACGAGGGCGGCTTCCAGTCGATCCCGAAGCTGGCCTTCCCCGGCGGGGCGCTGATCGGCTGCGCGGCCGGCTTCGTCAACGTGCCCAAGATCAAGGGCAGCCATACGGCGATGAAGAGCGGCATGACGGCCGCCGAGGCGGCGTTCGCGTGGCTGGGCGAAGAGGCACCGGCCGATGCCACCCTGGCGGCCTATCCCGAAAGGCTGCGGCAGAGCTGGCTGTGGGGCGAGCTGCGGGCGGTCCGCAACGTCCGCCCCAGCTTCCGGGCCGGCCTGTGGGCGGGCCTGCTCTATTCGGCCATCGACACCGTGCTGCTGCGCGGGCGGGCGCCGTGGACCTTCCGCCACCGCCCCGACCACGAGGCGCTGAAACCAGCCGCCGCCTGCGCGCCCATCGCCTATCCCAGGCCCGACGGCGTGCTCTCCTTCGACCGCAACAGCTCCGTCTTCCTGGCGGCGACCGACCACGAGCGCGACCAGCCCTGCCACCTGACGCTGAAGGACGAAACGCTGCCCATCGCCGTCAACCTGAAGCTCTACGACGCGCCGGAACAGCGCTACTGCCCCGCCGGCGTCTATGAGATCGTCGAGGACGAGGGAGCGGCGCGGCTCCAGATCAACGCCCAGAACTGCGTCCACTGCAAAACCTGCGACATCAAGGATCCGACCCAGAACATCGTCTGGGTGGCGCCGGAGGGCGGCGGCGGCCCCAACTATCCCAACATGTAGCCGCCATGCCCCATCGTTCCCGCTTCGCCCGTCCCGCCGCCGTCGCCGCCCTGCTGGCGCTGGCCGCCTGCGGCCCTGGCGCGATCGGGGGCCTGGCGGGGGGCGGCGCGGCGCCGGCGCCCGGGGCATCGCCTTCGGGGGCCTATCTCGCCGCTGCCGCCGCGCTCGCCCGCAGCGACATGGCGGCGGCGGCCGATTATCTGCAGGCGGCGCTGGCCGCCGCGCCCGGCGAAAGGGCGCTCATGCGCAAGACCCATATCGCGCTGCTGGCGGCCGGGCGCATGGAGGAGGCGCTGGCCGTCGCGCGGCGCATGGCGGCCGACGAGGTGACGGGCGGCGGCGTGCCGCCGCAGATCACCCTGGCCGCCGCCGCCCTGGCCGCCGATGCGCCCGAGGCGGCCGTCGAAGCGCTCGCCGCCCTGCCGCCGGACGGCTTCGGCGGTCTGCTGGGTCCGCTGCTCGAGGGCTGGGCGAAGGTGGCGGCGGGCGACGTCGAAGCCGCGCTGGCCGCCTTCGGGCCGCTCGCCGCCGGCGACGACCCGGATCCGCTCCGCGCCCACCACATCGCCATGGTCCAGGAGTTCGCCGGGCGCACGGGGGAGGCGCTGGCCGCCTGGCGGCGCGCCGCCGCCGCCCGGGAGGACGGCAATTGGCGCACGGTCACGGCCTATGGCGCCCTGCTCGAACGGCAGGGCCGGAGCGAAGAGGCGGCCGTGCTCTACCGCTCCTTCCTCGCTTCCCGCCCGGATGCGCTGCGCCACGAGGAGACGCTCGCAAGGCTGGAGGAGGGCGCCCCGCCGCCGCCGGCACCGGGCAGCGCCCGCCAGGGGGCGGCCGAGGCGTTGCTCACCGCCGCCGGGCTGGCCCACGAAGGCGGGCGCGATGCCCATGCCCTCGCTTTCGCCCGGCTGGCGGTCTGGCTGGCACCGGAGAGCGACACGGTGGCGCTGCTGGCCGGCGACGTCTTCGCGGTTCTGGATGCCAACGCCGCCGCGCTGGCGGTCTGGGAGCGGATCGCCGGCCATGAGAACGCCTCGCCCGCCGGCGCCTCCTCGCCGCTCGCCTGGAGCGCCGGGCTGCGCATGGCTTTCGCCCTCGACGCCCTGGGCGATACCGAGGGCGCGCTGGCGTCGCTCACCCGCATGGCCGGCGAGCGGCCCGGCCGCTTCGGCGCCCTGATCGTCATGGCCGATCTGCTGCGCGAACACGAGCGCTGGGAGGAGGCGGTGGCCGCCTATGACGGCGCCTTCGAGCGCATGGGCGAGGCGGCGGCCGGGCACTGGTGGCTGCACTACATGCGCGGCATCGCGCTGGAGCGGGCCGGCCTCTGGGAGCGGGCCGAGAGCGACTTCGTTGCCGCTCTGGAGATACGGCCGGGGCACCCCTTCGTGCTCAACTATCTGGGCTACAGCTGGGTGGACCGGGGCGAGCGCCTCGACGAGGCGCTGGCGATGATCCGCCGCGCCGTCGCCCAGCGCCCCGAAGACGGCTTCATCATCGACAGCCTGGGCTGGGCCTTCTTCCGCCTGGGCCGCTTCGAGGACGCCGTCGCCCAGCTGGAACGGGCCGTGGAATACGTGCCCGACGACGCCATCGTCAACGACCATCTGGGCGACGCCTACTGGATGGTCGGCAGATACCAGGAGGCGCGTTTCCAGTGGCGCCGCGTTCTGCGCCAGGGCGAGGCCGATGCCGGACTGGCGGCCGCCGTCCAGGCCAAGCTGCGCTCGGGCCTGGGCGGCGGTGGCGGCGGCTGAGCGGCCGGCGGGGCCCTTCGCCGCGCCCGCCAAGGTCAACCTGTATCTGCGCGTCACCGGCCGCTGCCGGGATGGCTATCACGCGCTCGACAGCCTGGCGCTGCCGGTGACGCTGGCCGACCGGCTGTGGCTTGCCGCCGCCGGCAGCGACCGGCTGGAGGTCGAAGGCCCCTTCGCCGCGGCGCTGGCCGGCACGCGGCCGCAGGACAATCTGGCGATGCGGGCACTGGCGCTGGCGCGGCGGCGCGGCTGGGCGGAAGGCGCCTTCCATGTGCGCCTGGAAAAGAACATCCCCGTCGCCGCCGGCCTGGGCGGCGGTTCGGCCGATGCGGCGGCGCTGCTGCGGGCGTTGGCCGGCCGGCGCGGCGGCGAGGTCGCGGCGGCGGCCGGCGCCCTGGGCGCCGATGTGGCGGCCTGCCTCGCCGGCGCCCCAGTGCTGGTCTCCGGCGCCGGCGAGCGCCTCGCCCGGGCGCCGAAGCTGCCGCCTTTCGCGCTGGTGCTCGCCCATCCGGGCAGGCCGCTTTCGACGGCGCGGGTCTTCGCGCACCGCCGGGGGCCGTTCTCGCCCCCCCGCCCGCTGCGGCACCGGCTTCCCGACCTCGAGCGGCTGGCGGCCGCCCTGGCCTGGCGGGGCAACGATCTGACCGCGCCCGCCCGCGCCCTGGAGACGGATGTCGACGCAGTGCTGCGCGCCCTCGCCCGCCAGCAAGGCGTGGCGCTGGCGGCCATGAGCGGCAGCGGCGCCACCTGTTTCGGCCTGATGGCCAGCCCGGCGCAGGCGCGCCGCGCCGCCCGCGATCTGGCCAGGCGCCATCCCGGCTGGTGGGTGGCGGCGGCGCTGCCGCTGGCGGCCGCGGCGCCTTGCGCGGGCGCCGGCTTTCCGGTTTATAGGGCGCTCGGCTGGGGCGTGGCCAAGCGGTAAGGCAACGGGTTTTGGTCCCGTGACCCCAGGTTCGAATCCTGGCGCCCCAGCCAGCCCGCTCGGGGAGCGTCCATGGGGGATCTGTCCGGCGCCTTCGGCGAGGCCTTTCGCCTGATCGCCACCTTCGATGCCGACCTGGTGGAGATCGTCGCCCTGTCGCTCCGGGTGAGCCTGCTGGCGGTGGTGGCCGCGGCTCTGGTCGGCCTGCCGTTCGGGGCGGCGGTGGCGGTGGCCGCCTTTCCCGGCCGCGCCGTGCTGGTCGCCGTGCTCAACGCGCTGATGGGGCTGCCGCCGGTGGTGGCCGGCCTCGCCGTCTATCTGCTGCTGTCGCGGGCCGGGCCGCTGGGGGAATGGGGCCTGCTCTACACGCCGCAGGCGATGGTGATCGCGCAGGCGGTGCTGGTGGTGCCGATCGTCGCCGCCCTGACGCGCCAGACGGTGGAAGACCTCAACGAGCGCTATGACGAACAGCTGCGCGCCTTTGGCCTCGGCCGCCGCGCCATCGTCGCCACCCTGCTGTGGGAGGCGAGGGTGAGCCTGGTCACCGTGCTGCTGGCGGGCTTCGGGCGGGCGGTGGCGGAGGTGGGCGCCGTCATCGTCGTCGGCGGCAACATCAACCACGTCACCCGCGTCATGACCACCGCCATCGCCCTGGAGACCTCCAAGGGCGCCCTCGACCTGGCGCTGGGCCTGGGCATCGTGCTGCTGGCCCTGGTGCTGGCGATCAACGGCGTGGCGGGGCTGCTGCGCCGGGCGGTGCAGGGTCATGGCTGACGGCCCGGCGCGCCTGGCGCTCCCCATCGAAGCCGAGGGGCTGCGTTTCGTGCGCGGCGGCCGGCCGCTGCTGGAGGACGTCTCCTTCGCCCTCGCCGAGACCGGCGTCACGGTCGTCATGGGCGCCAACGGCGCCGGCAAGAGCCTGCTGCTGCGGATGCTGGCGGGCCTCGTGGCTCCCGACGAAGGCCGCGTCGCCTGGGCGGGGCGGCCGCCCGACCGCGCCCGCGCCAGCCGCATCGGGGTGGTTTTCCAGCGCCCGGTGATGCTGCGGCGCTCGGTGCTGGACAACATGCGCTTCGCGTTGAAGGCGGCGGGCGTTCCGGCGCCCGACCGCCGCCGGCGGGGCTTGGCCGCGCTTGCCATGGGCGGGCTGGAGCATCTGGCGCCCATGTCGGCCGCCGCGCTTTCCGGCGGCGAGCAGCAGCGCCTGGCCCTGCTGCGGGCCCTGGCCGGCGCCCCCGAAGCGCTGCTGCTGGACGAGGCGACCGCCCATCTCGACCCCGCCTCGGCGCTGGCGATCGAGACCCTGGTGGACGAAGCGCGGCGGCGCGGCACCTGCGTGCTGCTGGTCAGCCACGACCTCGGCCAGGCCAAGAGGCTCGCCGACCGCGTCGCCTTTCTCCACCGCGGCCGTCTGCTGGAAGACGCGCCCGCGCGGCGCTTCTTCGCGGCCCCGGCGACGGAACAGGGCCGCGCCTTCGTCGAAGGGCGCCTCGTCGTCTGAAGCGGCATGGCTTCATTCCGCCTCCCGCATCCGTTAGAGGAGGGGGCGTTTTCGGCTGGCGGCGCGACGGGGGCGGGGATGGCACGGGCGAAGGGGAAGGCAACGATGGCCGCCGCGGGCGGCGGCGCGGCGCCTCGAGCGGGCGGCAACGGCGTCGTCACCGGCTATGAGGCGGAGCTGTGGCGGGCGGCCAACACCCTGCGCGGTTCCATGGACGCGGCCGAATACAAGCATGTCGTGCTGGGCCTCATCTTCCTGAAATACATCTCCGACGGCTTCGGCGCGATACCCTCCCCCCAACTCATCTCCGGAAAATCCGAATCCACAACACCAAACGCCAAACAGGGAACGCTGCATGACCCGGCTTGCCTCCTCGCTCCGGCGGCTCGCCACAGCCGCCGCCCTCGCCCTCGCGGCGGTGCTGGCCGTGCAGGGGGCCACAGCCGCCGTGCCGCCCGCTGGCGAAGCGGCGCCACCCGCCGCCACCCCGGAGGTGCTTGCCCTGGACGATGCCGCCGCCGTGGACATCGACCGCCGCTTCAACGACCTGCGGCGCGAAGTGCTGGACGACCGGGCGAGAAGCCTCGACTGGTGGTTCGCCGCAACCGCCATCTTCCTGACCCTGTTCGCCGTCGTCGTCGCCATCGCCGGCTTTGTTAGCTTCAGACGCTTCCGCGAGATCGAGGCCGATGCCAGGCGGAGCGCGGAAACGGCCCAAAGCCTCGTTGAAGACATCGAGGCAAAGCGCGACCAGGCCGCCTCGCTGCTGAAGGGAATGACCGCCGAGACCGCCGCCGAAGACCCGGCCAAGGCCGGCGAGGCGGCGCAAGGCGTTCAGGCGAACCCCGCTGCCTCCGCGATGGACCGGGCGGTCGCCGCCGCCGTCTTGCTTCAGCGGCAGGGGCGTGCCGAGGAGGCGGCCGGCAAATGGCGCGCCATCGCCGAGCTCATGGAGGGAGCCGACGACGAGCGCGCGGTGCTGGCATGGTTCTCCGTCGGCTATCTCCGCCAGAAGGACGGAAAGGGCGGTCTTCAAGAAGCCGTGGACGCCTATGGAAAGGCACTTCAGTTGAAACCGGACATGATCGATGCCTGGAACAACCGGGGCGTTGCCAGGAGCGCCCTCGGTCTCCACGAGGATGCCATCGCGGACTTCGACCGGGCGATCCGGTTGCGGCCGAACATGTTCGAAGCCTGGAATAACCGGGGCACTGCCAAGAATGATCTTGGTCTCCACGAGGAGGCCATTGCGGACTTCGACCGGGCGCTGCGCCTGAAGCCGGATGATGCCGAAACCTGGAGCAACCGGGGGGTTGCCAAGGACCGTCTTGGTCGCCACGGGGATGCCATCGAGGACTACGACGAAGCGCTGCGTCTGAAGCCGGGTTATGCCGCAGCCTGGAACAACCGGGGGGTTGCCAAGAATGACCTTGGCCGCCATGAAGAGGCCATTGAGGACCACGACCGGGCGCTGCGTCTGAAGCCGGATGATGCCGAGGCATTCTATAACCGGGGCAATGCCAAGCGCGCTCTCGGTTTCTACGAGGATGCCATCGCGGATTACGGCCGGGCGCTGCGTCTGAAGCCGGGCATGTTCGCAGCCTGGAGCAATCGAGGCAATGTTGAGAATAGCCTCGGTCGCTATAAAAAGGCCATCACGGACTACGATGAAGCGATTCGTCTGAAGCGGGATTATGCCGAAACCTGGAACCACCGGGGCATTGCCAAGCACGCCCTCGGTTGCTACAAGGAGGCTATCGCGGACCACAGCGAAGCGCTGCGTCTGAAGCCGGATTTTGCCAGGGCCTACGCAAATCGCGCTCTCGCGAAACTCGGCCTGGGCCGCAGGGACGAGGCCCGCCAGGATTTCGAGGCCGCTCTCGCCCGGGCCTGCAAGGCCGGCGACGAAGCCCTTGCGAACAGGGTAGAAGAGCTTCTCAAGAAGCTGCACGGCGGAGAGGGTTCGTGACGACGGTGATTGCACCACCCGAAGCGCGCGCGGCCCGGCAGGCCGTATTGACAGACGGGGCAGGAGGGCCCAGGCTCCGGGATGGAGCCGCATCGGCGCCAGCCGAGCGGCGCTGCCAGAGGAGAACGAGATGAGCGAAACGAAACCCAGCCCCGAGAAACAAGAGGCGGAAGACAAGCAGCCGCTCGCCGACAAGGATCTCGAAGGCGTATCCGGAGGCACCGGCGGCTATTGGCAGCAGGTGCAATTCCCGGACGACCCGCCCGGAACCACCAGGACGGTGTGGCGGCCCACCAGGGGCTGAGCCTCCCCGGCCAAACTCCGCCCCGCTCCCGCCGCCGGGGGCGGGGCGGAGATGCCGCCCCGGCGGCAGGGAACCGCAACCCCGGCGGCAAGGGCGGCGTGAAGGGCAGGGCGCGCCCTGCCGGCTATAGGCGCGTCGAAAGCCAGATGGCGAGCCGGGTGCCGGCCCGGACGGCGCCGTCGAGCAGGGCATGGGCGGGCGCTTCGGCGGCGCCGAAGGCCAGCGCCGTGTCGTGGTGTTCCCGCTCGTCGGCGCGGAACTCCTCGACGGTGGCGCGCAGCTCAGCCTCGTCGTCGCCCAGGCGGCGGGCCTGTTCGCCATAGTGTTCGTCGATCACGCTTTCCACCGCCGCCGTCGCCGCCATGGCGGCCTTCTCGCCCATGAGCGCCGAGGCGACGCCCAGGGCATAACCGGCCACATGCCACAGGGGCGCCAGCGCCGTCGGGCGCACGCCGCGCTCCGCCACCAGGCGGTCGAAGCGGTCCAGATGCTTCTGCTCCTGGCGGGCCATGGCGCGGATCGCCTCGCCCGCCGGCGTTCCCTCCAGCACCGCCAGCTGGCCGTCATAGATGCGCCTGGCGCCATATTCCCCGGCGTGATCGACGCGGATCATGGCGGCCACCATCTGGCGGGCCGTGCCGTCGCCCGGCAGCAGGCCGTCGCCCGTGGTTCTGCCTTCGCTCATCTTCCCTCCCTTGCCGCGCGGCGGGCTGCGGCCAGGGCGGCGGCGGCCAGCGCCAGCGAAAGCACGAGGTTCCAGCCCGCCATGGAGAGGCCGGCCAGCGACCACGGAACCTGGTCGCAGCGCGCCGGTTCCGTCGCCATCAGCAGCGCCTCCAGCTCCTCGACGCTGTCGGCGGCACCGCCGGCGGTCTCGCAGAAGGCGCTTTCGAGCCACTGCCGTTCGACGGCGACATGATAGCCGGCGATGGCGGCACCGGCGAGGAAGGCGAGGCCCGTCGCCGCCAGCAGCCAGGGGGCGGCGCGGCGCCCGCCCGCCAGCAGGGCGGCGAGGCCGGCGGCGAAGGAAGCGCCATGGGCCCAGCGCTGGGCGATGCACAGCGGGCAGGGTTGCAGCCCCTCGACATGCTGGAAATAGAAGGCGCCGGCGACCATGGCGGCGCTGGCGGCGGCCAGCAGCCCGCCCGCCGGGCGCGGCGAAGACAAGCGCGCGAAGCCGGCCAGCGCCTTCATGCCGCCCCTGCCGCCATGCGCTACAGGAGCCACGAGACCGCCGCGAAGCCGGCGATGAGCGCCGCGAAGGACAGCGCCGCCACCAGCCCCAGGCGCTTTTCGACGAAGGCGCGCACCGGCGGCCCGAAGAAGACCAGCAGCGCCGCCAGGATGGCGAAGCGCAGGCCGCGCGAGACGGCCGAAGCCAGCACGAAGACGCCGACATCGAGTCCCGCCACGCCGGAGGCGATGGTCACCACCTTGTAGGGGATGGGCGTGAAGCCGCCGGCGAAGACGATCCAGGCACCCCAGTCGCCATAGAGCCGGGCGAACTCGCCATAGGCCGCCTCATAGCCATAGAAGGCCAGGATGGGCCGCCCGGCGACGTCGTAGAGAAGGGCGCCGATGGCATAGCCGGCCACGCCGCCCGCCACCGTGCCCGCCGTCGCCACGCCGGCCAGCAGCCAGGCCCGGCGCGGATTGGCGAACATCATCGGCAACAGCATCGCTTCCACGGGGATGGGGAAGAACGAGGCCTCGACGAAGGCGAGCGCGAACAGCCACCACAGCGCGTGGCGATGCGCTGCGAGGCGCAGGGCGGCGTCGTAGAGGCGTTGCAGCACGAACGGAATCCGCCGCGGACACCGTCAGCCCCGCGCGCTCAGGCGGCGGCGGGGAACTCCTGCGGGCGGGGCAGCATGACCAGCGCTTCGCCTTCGATCACTACCGCTTCGTCGACGGTGCACACGGTCTCCAGCGTCAGGCGTCGCCGGGCCCGGTCGATCTCCTTGACGACGACCGTGGCCGTCACCGTGTCGCCGACCCTGACCGGCGCGTTGAAGCGCAGCGACTGGCCCATATAGATCGCGCCCGGCCCCGGCAGGCGGGTGCCGATGACGGTCGAAATATAGCTTGCGGAGAGCAGGCCATGGACGATGCGCCCCTTGAACATCGAGGCGGCGGCATAGGCCTCGTCGAGATGCACCGGGTTGTCGTCGCCCGATACGCCGGCGAAGTGCTGGATGTCGTCGTCGGTGACGGTGCGCGTATAGCTTTCCTGCTGGCCGATGCGCAGGTCGGTGAAACGGTCGGCGGCGGCTGACTCCATGAAACGGTCTCCACGATGGCCTCACGGCATCTCGCCGCATGACGGCATGGGCGATGTGTGCGCCGCACAATAACCCTCCGCAGAGCGCGCCGCAACCGTGGCCAGAAAGCCTGTTGCGGTGCAACAGGCAGGGCGTTCAGCGGCGCCCGTCCCGGCGGCGTCGATGGCGGGGACGGCCTTCGCCCCGGGCGGCTGCCGCCCGCGCCAGGCCCAGCGCCGCCTCGATCTCCTCCAGGCTCGGGCGGCCGCGGGGGCGGTGGTCGGCCAGCGCCGCCGCCAGGGCCGCGATGTGGCCGGGCGTGGCGCCGCAGCAGCCGCCGACGATGCGGGCGCCGGCGTCGCGGGCCAGGCGCCCATAGGTCTGCATCGCCTGCGGCGTGCCGGAATAGCGGATGCCGCCTTCGGTATAGTAAGGCACGCCGCAATTGGCCTTGGCCACCAGCATCGGGCCGTCGCCGGCGGCGGCCATGGCGGCGACCGCCGCCACCAGCTCGCCGAAGCCGTTGCCGCAATTGGCGCCGCAGGCGGCCAGCGGCGGGCGGTTGGCGGCGAAGAAGGCCGCCGCCTCCTGCGGCGTCACGCCCATCATGGTGCGCCCGTTGGTGTCGAAGGTCATGGTGCAGACCAGGGGCAGGGCGGCCGTTCCCGCCTGCCTCAGCGTTCCCCGGGCCGCCCCCTGGATGGCGGCTGCGGCTTCCTCCTTCGACGACATGGTCTCGATCCAGACGATGTCGGCACCGCCCGCCGCCAGGTCCGCCGCCTGCTGGTCGAAAACCTCGAACGCTTCGCGCCATGTCAGCGGCCCCAGCGGCGCCATCAGGGCGCCGGTCGGCCCCATGGAGCCTGCCACCAGCACCGGCCGTCCGGCGGCGTCGGCGGCACGGCGCGCCAGCCTGGCGGCGGCGCGGTTGATCTCGCCCGCCCGCGCGGCGGCCCCGTGCAGGGCCAGCCGCAGGCGGTTGCCGCCGAAGCTGTTGGTCAGGAGGATGTCGGCACCGGCGTCGATCATCGCCCGGTGGTGGTCCAGGATGGGGTCGGGCCGGTCGAGATTCCACAGCTCCGGCGCATCGCCGGTCTCGAGGCCGCGTTCGAACAGGTTGGTGCCGGTGGCGCCGTCGGCGATCAGCGCTTCGCGGCGGGCGAGCAGCGAAGCGAAACGCTCGGCATGAGGCAATCCGTCGAAGCTCACGGCGTGGCCCTGGGCAGCTGGGGCCGGCGGCGGCTTCGTTTCTGGCACGCCCGCCAGGCGCTGGCAAGCCGGCCGAAAGGCGCCCCACAAACGAAAGCGGGGCTCCCTCTCCAGGGAGCCCCGCCGGGGGGCCGTATCGCCGCTGCCCGCCGCGTGCACGGGCACGGGCGGGTTCGGGTCAGGAGATCAGCGGCCGCAGGGCGTTGAAGGAGGCGCCGAAGGGCGAAAGCGGCTCGCGCCGACGCGCCGTCCTGCTGCGAAGCTCGCTGTTGCCGTCGTGGCGGCGGCCGAAAAGGAACCTGATCATGGGACTTCTCCTCACGCGATCCTGCGGCGGGCAGGCCACCCCGCCATCTCGCCGCGGGACCGTCGCAAGAGATATAGGGTGCCTTGCCGCCGGGGAGCACTGCAAAGGCGGCAGGGCTGTCATGCCACCCCGCCATGCCGCCAGTGCGCGGTCTTGCATCCCGGCCTGGCGAGGCCCGACACTGGGCGCCATGGAAGGCTTCGTCGCCAGACGCGATCTCTGCTCCTTCGCCCGCTTGCGGGCGCTCTCGAAGCGTTCGAATGCCAGGGGCCTCGCGCAGCTGGCCGGTCACGGCGCGGCCATCGCTGCCCTGGCGGCGCTGCTCCAGGCGGTGGGCGAAAGCTGGTGGCTGGCGCTGCCCGTGCAGGCCGTGCTGGGGGTGGCGATCGCCTTCCTCTTCTGCCCGTTGCACGAAACCGTCCACCGCACCGCCTTCGCCAGCCGCCGGCTCAACGACGGCCTCGCCTGGCTGCTGGGTTTCGCCGTCCTGCTGCCGTCGCTGTGGTTCCGCTGCTACCACTTCCAGCACCACCGCCTGACCGGGCAGGACGGCGACCCGGAGCTGGACGAAGCCAAGCCCGCCACCAGGGCGGGTTTCCTGTTCTATCTCTCGGGCCTGAGGTCGTTCTGGTGGCCGGCCTTCGCCACGCTGCTGCGCCATGGCATCGGCCGCGTCGGCGACCGCTTCGTGCCCGCCGCCATGCGGGCACGGATCGCGTGGCAGGCGCGCTGCTATCTCGCCGGCTACGCTCTCGTCGCCGCCGCCGCTCTGGCCGCCGGCAGCTGGGCGCCCGTGACCTTCTGGCTTCTGCCGCTGGCGCTGGGAACGCCCGCCCTGCGCCTCTATCTGCTGGCCGAGCACGGGCTGCTTCCCCGCGGTAGCGACATGCTCGGCAACACGCGCACCGTGACCACCGTCGCGCCGCTGCGCTGGCTGGCCTGGCAGATGCCCTTCCACACCGAACACCATCTCTTCCCTTCGCTGCCGTTTCACGCGCTGGCCAGGGCGCATCGCCTGATCGCCCCGCGCCACGGTCATCTCGTTCCCGGCTACGGCGCCTTCGCCCGCGCTTACTGGCAGAGCCTGGATTAGCGCTGCCGGTGGGGGAACGCTTCGTCCTTTCGCGCGAGAGTCTGGCGAGCGGGGCGCTCTCGCCCCATCTGCGGGCGGCCGAGGCGGCCGGGCTGATCGAGCTGCTGCCGGAGGAGGAGCGCGAGGCCAGCCGCCGCCGGACGCTGGCGGCGCACCCGCCCGGGCGCGACCTCTTTGTCTTCGCCTTCGGCTCGCTGATGTGGAATCCGGCCTGCGACGTGGAGGAGGCTCTGCCGGCGCTGGTCCGGGGCTGGCACCGCCGTTTCAACCTGTGGACCCATCTGGGGCGCGGCACGGCCGCCTTTCCGGGCCTGGTTCTGGGACTGGAGCCGGGCGGGGCCTGCCGCGGCCTGGCGCTGCGCATCGCTGCCGCCAGGGTGGAATCCGAAACCCGCCTCGTCTGGCGGCGCGAGATGCTGGCCGGCGCCTACCGCCCGGTGTGGGTCGAGGCCCGGCTCGCCACCGGCACCGTCGCCGCCGTCGCCTTCGCCATCGATCGCGGCTATCGCCGCTATGGCCATCGCATCCCCTTCGCCGTCCAGGCCCGCCACCTGGCCCTGGCCGAGGGGCCGCTGGGCCCCGCCATCGAATATCTGGAAAACACCGTGCAGGCGCTGGAAGCCATGGGCCAGAGGCGGGGGCCGATGCACGATCTGCTGGCGGCCGCCCGCGCCTGGCGCCGCCGCTGCCGCCCGGAGGGGAGGCGGCCGTGACGCCGCCGGCGCGCCGGGGCGGCCCCCGGAACAAACCCCGAGACAAACCCCGGGACAAACCTATGCAGGGCATCGCCCTGATCGTGGTCGCGGTCGGCATCTGGGCGCTGCACGATGCCGCTGCGAAGTGGTATGCGGCCTTCTATCCGGTGTTCGTCATCCTCTTCTGGCGCAGCCTGTTCGGGGCTCTGCCGATCCTGCTGCTGGCCGCCCGCCAGGGCGGGCTGCAACGCATGCCGGCGCGCCTCCACCTGCTGTGCCTGCTGCGCGGCACGGCGGGCTTCGCCGCCTTCGCCAGCTTCGTCTTCGCGTTGCCGCTGATGCCGCTGGCCGATGCCCTCGCCGTGGCCATGGCGGCGCCGATCTCCATCACCGCCGCCGCCGCCTTCGTGCTGAAGGAGCCGGTCGGCCCCCATCGCTGGGGCGCGGTGCTGGTCGGTTTCGCGGCGGTGCTGTTCATCGTCCGCCCCGGCGGTCACATCCCGCTGGAGGGCGCCGTGCTGCTGCTGGTCAGCATCCTGCTTTTCACCACCGCCATGATGATGACGCGCCGCCTGGGCCGGGTCGTCACCACCGCCTCGCTGGCCATCTACACGGCGGCGGCCTTCGTCGTGCTGAGCGCCGTCGGCGCCGCCTTCTCCTGGGCGGTGCCGTCGTGGCAGGACGGCCTGGTGCTGGCGGCGGTGGGGCTGATGGCGGGGCTGGCGCAATACGCCATGACGGCCGCCTTCCGCATCGCGCCGCCGGCGGTGCTGGCGCCCTTCGAATATACCGGCCTGGTCTGGGGCATCGTGCTGGGGGTGGCGCTCTGGAACGAGTGGCCGAGCGCCGATGTGGCGGCGGGAGCGGCCGTCATCGTGGCCTCCGGCCTCTACATCGTCCACCGCGAACGCTTGGCCGTGAGGCGGGCGCGGCGCTACGCCGGTGGCCGGGCCGGAAAGGGCGCGGGAGGCGATCCCTGACCGGGACCCTCGACCAGGGGCCGCGCGGGCGCCGCGGCGGCGGTTGGGGGCGACGCCCCGTGGTTCCATTGCGCGGGGAAGGTTCTATTATGATGACGGCCCAGGCTCGCCAATGGTGCCGGGGGCCTGTGGAGGCTTCGAGCGGGGGAGGAGGACGATGAGCGGGGAGACCATCGCCGGCGGCTGCCAGTGCGGCGCCGTGCGCTACCGGCTTTCGGCGCCCGTGCAGCGGGTGGAACACTGCCACTGCTCCATGTGCCGGCGGCTGCACGGAGCGCTGTTCGCCAGCTTCGGCATCGCGCGCCGCGCCGATCTCCGCCTCAGCGGCGAAGACCGGCTGGGCGACTACCGCAGCTCGCCCGGCGTCCATCGCCGTTTCTGCAAGGCCTGCGGCGGGCAGATCGCGGTCGATGTCGATTCCGACCCGGAGCGCGTGGTCCTCTGCCTGGGCAGCCTCGATGCCGGCGTCAGCCCCGGCCACGATCCGGCGGCGGAACGCCACGCCTATTGGGGATCGAAGGTAGCCTGGTACGACCCCGCCGACGCGCTGCCCAGACACGATGGCCCCGGAGACTGAGGAGACCGAGATGACCGCCACCACCGCTTCCCCGCTCACCGGCGGCTGCCTGTGCGGTGCCGTGCGTTTCGAGCTCAGCGCGAGGCCCCACGACATCTATCACTGCCACTGCTCCGTCTGCCGCAAATGCCAGGGCGCGCTCTATCCCACCTATGGCATGATCGCCCGCAGCGGCTTCCGCCTGCTGAAGGGCGCCGATTCGCTCTCCACCTACGACAGCTCGCCGAGCCTCCATCGCCGCTTCTGCAGCACCTGCGGGGCCCATGTCTTCGCGGACATGGACGATCACCCCGACACCGTCTCCTTCTGCGTCGCCAGCCTCGACGACGGCGCCGACCCCGGCGGCCGGGAGGGCAGGGAGCGTCATATCTTCTGGGAATCGCGCAGCGGCTGGTACGAGCCGGGCGATGCGCTGCCGCGCATGGTCGAGTTCGGCGATTAGCGGGCCGCAGCGGCGGCGCTGCCTTCCTGGTGTTGCGCCGTGAGTGCGCTCCTCCCGGCGGCGCTCTTCGACGGTGCCGCCGCCATGGCGGCACCGGTGGCCAACCACGCCTTTGCGCCCTCGCCGCGGGCCCGCCCCGCCGGCAGCGGCTTCGAGGGCCTGCTCGAGATCGCCGGCGGCCGCCTCGCCACCGCCTGCCCCGCCCTCGATGGCGACTTTGCGCTGGGCGGCTCGCCCCGGCGCTTCCCGTCCCTGGCCCTGGCCTTCACCAGCTGCGAGGGCGAGCTGCTGCCCCTGTGGCGCGGCCTCCACCGGCGCCCCGACCGGGCGAGCTACTGGGACGTCATGGCGGGGCCCGGGCGCATCTGGTCCGAACCCGGCGACGGCGCCAGGAACCGCGCCGCCTTTCCCTTCCAGCTTTCCAACGAGCGCGAGAACGACAGCCATCATGGCGTCGCCTCCTTCCTCTTCGATGGCGGCGGCGTCAGCGGCCTAGCGCTGCAGGTGACGACCGAGACCCGGCCCGATCACCTCCCCGGCGGCTTCGATCTCTGGGGCCGCTTTGAGGCCTCCTTCGCTCCCGGCCCGCGCCGGGGGGCGGCGGCGGCCAGGCGCGCCCGCGCGGCCGAGCGGCGGGCCGAGCACCCGCTTCGCCCGCTCGAAGCGCTGCGCGCCGCCGTCGGCGACGGCCCGATCGACGCGCTCGCCGAAGGCGCCGGCAGCGACACGCAGATCGTCTGCGGCCTGGTCTTCGACGGCGCCATCTACGCGACCGCCGTCGCAACCCGGCACGGCCCCTTCCCCTATCCGCGCGCCATGCGCTTCGGCCTGTGGTCGGCGACCAAGGCGGCCTTCGCCACCACCGCCCTGCTGCGCCTCGCCCATCGCCTGGGGCCGGGGGTGGCCGATACCCGCATCGCCGACCTCGTCCCCGCGGCCGCCTCGCAGCGCGGCTGGCAGCGGGTCACGATTCGCCATTGCCTCGACATGGCGTCGGGCATCGGCACCGCCGGGCAGCGGGCGCTGCCGGCCGACATCTACGCAGACAACCTGACCGAAGCGGAAGCCGGCGCCGCCTCGCTGGAAGCGGGGCGCTGCTATCGGGCCTATCAGGACTGGTATGCGGCGCCTTCCCTGGCCGGAAAGCTGGCGACGGCTTTCGCCTGCCCCTCCTATCCCTGGGGGCCGGGCGAGGTGGCGCGCTATCGCGACCAGGACCTGTTCATGGCCGGCGTCGCCATGGACGCCCTCTGGAAGCGCCATCGGGGGCCGGATGCGGACCTGTTCGCCATGGTCGCCGAAGAGGTCTTCGCGCCCATCGGCATCGCCGGGGCCGACATCAACCGCACCCTCGAGGCGGACGGGCGCCGGGGCACGCCGCTGGCCGCCTTCGGCCTCTATCTGGGCCTCGACGATGTCGCCAGGCTGGGGCGCCTTCTGGGCGGCGGCGGCGTTCACGGCGGGCGGCGCCTGCTGGAGGCGACGCTGCTGGCCGCCTGCCTGGACGGCCGCTTCGACAAAGGGCGCGCCACCGGCACCTTCACGGCCGAGGGGCGCGAGGCCACCTACGGCCTCGGCTACTGGCAGCTGCCGATGACCACCCGCGCCGGGCGCACGGTGCGCATTCCCACCATGCGCGGCTACGGTGGCCAGATCGTGCAGCCGCTGTGGAACGGCGTCACCTGCTTCCGCTTCGCCCACGATCCGCCGGCGGCCGACGAACGCTACGACGCCCTGAAGCTGCCGCGCATCGCCGACGCGCTGAAACCCCTCTAGGCGCGCGCCTTCACCTGGCTTCGGGGAAGAACAGCTGCTGGCCGTCCACCCAGTAGGAGGCGATGGCCGCCTGGCCCTGCGGCGACAGCAGCCAGTCGATGAAGGCCTGGCCATGGGCGGCCTTCACGTGGGGGAAGGCCTCCGGGTTCACCAGGATGGCGCCATACTGGTTGAAGAGTGCGCCGTCGCCCTCGACGTGAAGGACGAGATCGCCCTTGTTGCCGAAGGCGACCCAGGTCGCCCGGTCGGTGAGCGCGTAGGCGCCCAGCCCCGCCGCCGTGTTCAGGGTCGCGCCCATGCCGGAGCCGATCTCCAGATACCAGCTGCCGCTGGCCGCCCGCGGGTCCATGGCGGCGGCCTGCCACAGGGCGAGCTCCTTGCGGTGGGTGCCGGAATCGTCGCCGCGCGAGACGAAGGGGGCCGCGGCGGCCGCGATCCCGGCCAGCGCGGCCGCCGCTTCCTCCATGCCGGCGATGCCGGCCGGGTCCGCCGCCGGGCCGACGATCACGAAGTCGTTGTGCATCAGGTCGAAGCGTTCCACGCCCAGGCCGGCGGCGACGAAGGCTTCCTCGGCCTCCCTGGAGTGCACGATCAGCACGTCGCCGTCGCCGCGCGAGGCGTTGCCGATCGCCTGGCCGGTGCCTACCGCCACCACCCGCACCTCGATCCCCGTGGCCTCCCTGAACAGCGGCAGGATGTGGTCGTAGAGGCCGGAATTGCGGGTGGAGGTGGTCGATTGCACGACGATGAAGGGCGCTTCCCCGGCCTCGGCCGGGGCGGGAGCCGGCCAGGCGGCGGCCAGGGCGGCGAGGAGGCAGGCGAAGGCGGGCATGGCGGCCTCCAGGATGCGGGCGATGCGCGGCGAAGGCGGACATGGCGGCCGGCGCGGCGCGCGGGCAAGGGCCGCCCGGAAGCGATTCCCCGCTTCGATGCCCCTCAGTCGCTCTCCAGCTCGCTGTCCCAGTAGAGATAGTCGCGCCAGTCCCGGTGCAGGAAGTTGGGCGGGAAGGCGCGTCCGTTCTCGCGCAGCTGCCAGGTGGAGGGCGCTGCCGGCTTCCGGCACGGTGCCATGCCGGCCTCCCTGGGCGTGCGGTTGGCCTTGCGCATGTTGCAGCGGCTGCAGGCCGTTACCACATTGGCCCAGGTCGTGCGCCCGCCGCGCGAGCGGGGGGTGACGTGGTCGAAGGTGAGGTCGCGCGTCTCGAAGCGGCCGTTGCAATACTGGCAGGAGAAGCGGTCGCGCAGGAAGACGTTGAAGCGCGTGAAGGCCGGGCGCCGGCTCAGCGGGATGAACTGGCGCAGGGCGATGACGCTGGGCAGGCGCATGGCGAAGCTGGGCGAGTGCACCACCCGTTCGTATTCGGAGAGCGTCAGCACCCGGCCCATGAATACCGCCTTGACCGCGTCCTGCCAGGACCACAGCGACAGCGGGAAATAGCTCAGCGGGAGGAAGTCCGCGTTCAGCACCAGGGCTGGACAGGCTTGTGGCGAAACCACCGGCAGTGTCTCCTCGGGATGCGGCCTCTCCTGCCCCGGCCCCGCAGGGGCGCGGTATCATAGCCGCATGGCGGCCGGCGTGACAGCTTGTTGCCGTGACGGGTAGTGTCTCGGTTTGCCATTGCGAGGCTGCCCGCTGCGGCGCTGCGTGCCGGCATCCTGTCCGCGAGGAGCGCGAAGGATTCCGCCACCTTCGCCTGCGAGAAGGTCCCGCTTCGGCGTGGGGGCGGTGCGTCGGCCTTGCGGCCCGTTTGCCGGCGGGACGCCGGCGCTCCCAGGGGGCGGTGGCACCGACGGTGCCTGGGGGTGGCGGCAAACCCCCGTGACGATGCAGCGGGACGGGGGCGCCCGCCGCCGGCGGCCGGGGTGACAGCCCGCGCGCATGGCCCTAGTCTCCGCGCCCGTTCAGCCGCCGGCGCGGGAGGCGTCCATGACCCGATGGGACAAGTCCAGGCTGCCCAGCCGCCATGTCTCGGTGGGGGCGAAGAGCGCGCCGCACCGCGCCTTCTACTATGCCATGGGCATGAGCGACGAGGAGGTGGGCCAGCCCTTCGTCGGCGTCGCCACCACCTGGAACGAGGCGGCGCCCTGCAACATCACGCTGATGCGCCAGGCCCAGGCGGTCAAGAAGGGAGTGAAGGCCGGCGGCGGCACGCCGCGCGAGTTCACCACCATCACCGTCACCGACGGCATCGCCATGGGCCATGCCGGCATGAAGTCGTCGCTGGTGAGCCGCGAGGTGATCGCCGATTCGGTGGAGCTCACCATGCGCGGCCATTGCTACGACGCTCTGGTGGGGCTTGCCGGCTGCGATAAATCGCTGCCCGGCATGATGATGGCGATGCTGCGGCTGAACGTGCCTTCGGTGTTCCTCTATGGCGGTTCGATTCTGCCCGGGCGCTATCGCAACCGCGATATCACCATCGTCGATGTTTTCGAGGGCGTCGGCGCCCATGCCGCCGGGGCGATGTCGGACGACGAGCTCGATGTCCTGGAACACGCCGCCTGCCCCTCGGGCGGCTCCTGCGGCGGCCAGTTCACGGCCAACACCATGGCGACGGTTTCCGAGGCGATCGGGCTGGCGCTGCCCAATTCGGCGATGACGCCGGCGCCGTTCGAAAGCCGCGACAGCTTCGCCGAGGCCTCGGGCCGGGCGGCGATGCGGCTGGTCGCCGACAATCTCCGCCCCCGCGACATCGTGACCCGCAAGGCACTGGAGAACGCCGCCACCGTGGTCGCCGCCACCGGCGGTTCCACCAATGCCGGCCTGCATCTGCCGGCCATCGCCCACGAGGCGGGGATTCCCTTCACGCTGGACGACGTCTGCGCGATCTTCCGCCGCACCCCCTATATCGCCGACCTCAAGCCCGGCGGGCGCTATGTCGCCAAGGACCTCTACGGGGTGGGCGGCGTGCCGGTCCTCATCAAAACCCTGCTGGATGGCGGCTATCTCCACGGCGATACGCTCACCGTCACCGGGCGCACGCTGGCGGAGAACCATGCCGGCATCGCCTTCCCCGCGGACCAGGACGTGATCCGCCCGGCCAGCGATCCGCTCTCGCCCACCGGCGGCGTCGTCGGGCTGAAGGGCAATCTGGCACCGGAAGGGGCCATCGTGAAGGTGGCCGGCATGAAGACGCTGGGCTTTCGCGGCCCCGCCCGCTGCTTCGACAGCGAGGAGGCCTGCCTGGAAGCGGTGCTGGCCCAGCGCTTCGACGAAGGCGACGTGCTCGTCATCCGCTACGAAGGCCCCAGGGGTGGGCCCGGCATGAGGGAGATGCTGGCGACCACCGGCGCCCTCTATGGCCAGGGCATGGGCGAGAAGGTGGCGCTGATCACCGACGGGCGCTTCTCCGGGGCGACGCGCGGCTTCTGCATCGGCCATGTCGGCCCCGAAGCCGCCGTCGGCGGCCCGGTCGGCCTGCTGCGGGACGGCGACATGATCGCCATCGACGCCGGGCGCGGGCGCCTGGACGTGGAGGTGGGCGAAGACGAGCTGACGAGGCGGCGCCAGGCCTGGCGCCCGCGGCCGACCGACTACACCTCCGGCACCATCTGGAAATATGCCCAGACGGTGGGCGCCGCCCGCCTGGGCGCCGTCACCCACCCCGGCGGCCACGGCGAAAGCCACGTCTTCGCGGACCTTTAGGCCGGGGCCGTGGCGGTGGCAGGGAACGCCGTTCCGAAGGAGCTGTTCTGCTACTGGCACCAGGGTTGGGATCGCGCGCCGGATCTCGTCAGACGATGCGCCGCCACCTGGCCGGCGCACAACCCGTCCTGGAACGTGCACTTCCTGGATGCGGAGAGCATCGGGGAGAAGGTTTCCATTCCCCGCGCTGCCAAGGCGTTGAATCTGCCTCTGCCGGCGTTTTCCGACGTCGTCCGAATATGCCTCCTGGAGCGGGGCGGAGGGGTATGGGCGGATGCTACCGTCTGGTGCGCACGGCCGTTGGACGACTGGCTCCAGCCCGTGTGCCGGCCTGCGGGATTCTTCGCCTATGAAAGGCCGGCGATCGACCGCCCTGTCGCCAGCTGGTTCCTGGCCGCCATTCCCGATTCTCGAATCGTCGCCATCTGGCACGATGCGGTGTGCCGCTTTCTGGCCAGAGCGAGGTGGCGTTCCCTGTGCAGGAGGATTTCGGATTCATCCGTTTTCGGCATGCTTGCATGGCCATGCGAAAGGCTGGTCCAACGGGCTGCCGCTCGCTACGGCGGTCTGACGGTCCCACGAAGCGACGACCCGAAAGACGAGAATTATTTCTGGTTCCACGGGCTTTTCCGGATGCTTCTGGGTGGCAATCCGGAATTTCGCAACCTCTGGTCGTCTGTGCCGAAAATCGGCGCGCACGGTCCGCATACCATGCAGAGACTGGGCTTGTTGACGCCTGCCACGGAAGACGTCCGGGCGTGCATCGAGGACAGGTGCCAGCCCCTCTATAAGCTGTTGCACCGGCAACATATTCCCGCCGATATTTCGGGAACGGTCCTGGACGCCCTCTATCGTTCGGGTGGGGCCCGGTCGCTATAGATGGGCTTCGCGGTTGGCGATGCCTCGCCCCGCTCACCCCGTCCTGGTGCCGCTGAAGCCTTCCATCCTGGGCAGATCGCCGCCGCCGTGGAACCAGGGGATGCTGTCCTGCGTCATGGTGTGCATGGTGGGCGGGAAGGCGGCGGGGTCGTCCAGGGTGGCGGTGTAGACGTGCACCTCGCCGGGCCAGGCCTCGCCTTCATAGGTGAGCGAGGTGCCGCAGGCGGCGCAGAAGCCGCGCCGCACGCCGGGCGACGAGCGGTAGATGGTGCGCTGGCCGGCGATGTCCCGATAGCCGCCGGCCGCCACGCCCACGAAGGCCGAGACCGGCGCCCCGGTCGCCCGCTGGCAGCTGCGGCAGTGGCACAGGCTGGTGAACCGCGCCGGCGCGGCGATGCGATAGCGCACCTTGCCGCACATGCAGCCGCCTTCGTAGATCGCCATCGCAGTCCTCCTCAACGTTCCCGCAACAGGCGTCCGCAGCCCTCGATGCGGTCTTCGATGCCGGTCAGCCGCAGCATGCGCCAGACCAGCGCCTGATTGCTGGCGACCGCCGGCTTGCCCGCCCGCCGCTCGATCTCCTCGATCGCTTCCACGCCGCGCAGCGCGCTGCAGGAAACGAAGATGCCGTCGGCCTCCGGCCGGTCCGCGGCGAGCGCCATTTCGACGATGGCGGCCGGTTCCACCAGGCACATGTCGCGCCCGCTTGCGATGCCCAGGCCCCGGATGGCCGGCACCTGGAAGCCTGCGGCCGCCAGGGCGGCGGCCTCGGCGCGGTTGACCTCGTCGAGATAGGGCGTGGCGAGGGCCGGGCGGCGGATGGCCAGGGCGCGCATGGCGGCCACCGCGCAGGCGAAGAGCGAAGTGGCCCGCGTGCCGGGCTGGCCCGCCTGCAGCGCCCGCACCACCGCCTCCTCGCCCAGGACGGCGCTGCCGGAGGTGCAGACATAGGCGATGGCATCGAGGGCGGGCGGCAGCAGGGAGGCGGCGCGGGCGAGGTCTCGCCCCACCGCCGTCAGGTTCCGCACGGTGACGGGATCGGCGAGGTGAGTGCGTGTGCAGAAGACGCCGATATCGGCCGGTATCAGGGCGCGGAGGTCGTCGCCGGCGGTCTCCTCGCTGCTGAGCAGGACGAAGCCCAGGCGGCCCCTGCCGTGGCGGCCGCCACCGAGGCGGGCCTCGCCGGGCGAAGGCCGGGCCGGGCAGGGGGCGGCGGTGTTCACGCCGCATCCTCCAATTCGCACCACAGGGGCGTGTGGTCGGACGCCTTCCTGCGCCCGCGCGGTGCCCGGTCGATCTCGCAGGCCAGCAGCCGGTCGGCGGCGTGGGGGGAGAGCAGCAGGTGGTCGATGCGCAGGCCGCGGTCGCGCTGCCAGGCGCCGGCCTGATAGTCCCAGAAGGTCCAGGCGCGCCGGGCCTCGGGGTGCAGGGTGCGGAAAGCCTCGGTGTAGCCCAGCCACAGCAGCTCGCGGAAACGGGCGCGGGATTCGGGGCGGCACAGCGCGTCGTCGGCCCAGCCCTCCGGGTCGCAGACGTCGGCGTCGGTGGGGCAGACGTTGTAGTCGCCGCCCAGCACCGTCGCTTCTTCGTAGCCCAGGAGGCCGCGCGCATGGGCGACCAGCCGTTCCATCCAGGCGAGCTTGTAGTCGAAGCGGTCGCCGGGTGCGGGATTGCCGTTGGGCAGGTAGATCGATGCCACCCGCACGCCGCCGGTGAAGGCTTCCAGATAGCGGGCCTGGTCGTCGTCCCCGCCGCCCGGCAGCCGCCGGCATTCGACCTCGAGCGGGCGCCTGGAGAGCACGGCGACGCCGTGATAGCTCTTCTGGCCGGCGACCGCGCAGTTGTAGCCCAGGGCTTCCAGCTCCGCGAAGGGGAAGTCCTCCTCGAGGGTCTTGATCTCCTGCAGCAGCGCCACGTCGGGCGCCGCCTCGCCCAGCCAGTCCAGCACGTTGGGCAGGCGCGCCCGGATGGAGTTGACGTTCCAGCTGGCGATCTTCATGGCTCGAAAACGATGGCCGCGGCGGGAGCCAGGGCCGCCCGCTAGACGGCGAAGGAGGTGCCGCAGCCGCAGGACGAGGTGGCGTTGGGGTTGTCGAGGGTGAAATAGCTGCCTTCCAGGTTCTGGATGAAGCGCAGCGTGGAACCCCTCAGGAATTGCAGCGAAAGGTCGTCCACCACCACCCTGGCATCTTCGGCGCGGTATTCGATGTCGCCCTCCTGGGGGCCCTCGTCGATCTTGAAATGATACTGGAAGCCGGAACAGCCGCCGCCCGTCACCACGATCCGCAGCCGCCCTGCCTTGGGATCGCCATGTTCGGCGGCCATGATGCGACCGATTCGCCTGGCGGCATCGGGTGCGACATGGATGCCTTCGGCACTGGCATGCTCGTTCATGGTCCGCCCTCGCTCGCGTTTTGCATAGCGGCCGTTGCCGGCCCCTGTCAATTGGCCTCGTCGATCGGCCTCGATGCGCCGCGTTGCCCCTGCCCGCCGCTGCCACTAGGTTGCCCGCCATGACGAACGGCTCCCTCGCGCCCTATGCCTGCCGTGCCGCGGAGAGCCGCGGGCGCCGTTTTCCGGAAGCGGAAAGCCGCAGCCGTTCCGTCTTCCAGCGCGACCGCGACCGCATCGTCCATTGCCGCGCCTTCCGCCGCCTCATGCACAAGACGCAGGTCTTCGTGGCCGGCGAGGACGACCATTACCGCACGCGGCTTACCCACAGCCTGGAAGTGGCACAGATCGCGCGTTCCGTGGCCAGGTCGCTGCGGCTCGACGAGGACCTGGCCGAAGCGGTGGCGCTGGCCCACGATCTGGGGCACACCCCCTTCGGCCATGCCGGGGAGCAGGTGCTCGACGAGGCCATGGCGGCCTGGGGCGGTTTCGACCACAACGTGCAGACCCTGCGCGTCCTCACCCGCCTGGAGGCCCGCTATGCCGATTTCGACGGCCTCAACCTCACCTGGGAGACCCTGGAGGGCGTCGTCAAGCACAACGGGCCGATCATGGGCGAAGTGCCGCCCGCCATCGCCGGCTACTGCGCCAGCCACGACCTGGAGACCGACACCTTCGCCGGCGCCGAGGCGCAGGTGGCGGCGGCCGCCGACGACATCGCCTATCACAGCCACGACATCGACGACGGCCTGCGCGCCGGGCTGTTCGCGCTGGAAGACCTGCCAGGCGTGCCGCTGGCCGGGGAGGCGGCCCGCGAAGCGCTCGCCCACCATCCCCGGGCCGCCCGCGACCGCCTGGTGCAGGAGACGGTGCGGCGCCTGATCGACCGCCTGGTGACGGATCTTACGGCCCATTCCCGCGCGCTGATCGCCGCCAGCGGCGCCGCCTCGCCGGACGATCTGCGCTGGCACGGCGCGCCGGCGGTTGCCTTCAGCGCCCCGGTCGCCGAGGCCAACGCGGCGTTGAAGCGATGGCTCCACGCCAACATGTATGGCCATGAACGCGTGCGCGGGGAAAGGCAGGCGGCAACCGCCGTCCTGCGCGCCCTGTTCGCGGCCTATCGCCGCCGCCCGCAGCTGCTGCCGCCGGAATGGCAGCAGCGCCTCGGCGGCCACGAAGAGGCCGGCCGCATGCGCGTGGTGGCGGACTATATCGCCGGCATGACCGACCGCTTCGCCCGCGAAGAACACCAGCGCCTGCTGGCGCAGGACGATGAATCCCTACGCTGAGTTCACGAGCCGCGTCCAGGCGCTGGTGGCCGATCTGCTGCCCGCCGCCGGGCGGGCCGGCACGCTGGCGCGCATCCTCGCCGAGCCGCCCCGCGACCCGGCCCATGGCGACCTGGCGACCAATGCCGCCCTGGTGGCCGCCCGCCCGGCCGCCATGCCGCCCCCCGAGCTCGCCCGGCGGCTGGCCGCCCGCCTCGCCGCCGACCCGGATGTGGCGGCGGCCGAGGTCGCGGGGCCCGGCTTCGTCAACCTCCGCCTGCGCGACGGCCTCTGGCGCCGCCTGCTGGGCGAGCGGCTGCGCCATGGCGCCATGGCCGGGCTCGCCGATCTCGGCCGCGGCAGAAAGGCCAATGTGGAATATGTTTCGGCCAATCCCACCGGCCCACTCCATATCGGGCACGCCCGCGGCGCCGTCTATGGCGACGCGCTGGCCTCGCTGCTGGCGGCCGTGGGTTTCCGGGTGACGCGCGAATACTATGTCAACGACGCCGGCTCCCAGATCGACAAGCTCGCCCGGTCGGCCTATCTGCGCTATCTCCAGGCGCTGGGCGAGGAAGTGCCCGCTTGCCTCTTCCAGGGCCTCTATCCGGGCGACTATCTGGCGGCCACGGGCGAGGCCCTGGCGCGCGAGCATGGCGATGCGCTCAGGCGGGCGGCAGGCGCCGCCGGCAGCCCCGACGACCCTTTGCCGCCGGCGCTGGCGCCGGTGCGCCGCTTCGCCGTGGAGGCCATGACGGCGCTCATTCGCGACGACCTGGCGCTGCTCGGCATCGAACCGGACGTTTTCAGTTCCGAACGGGCGATGGTGGCATCGGGCGGCATCGAGGCCTGCCTAGCCAAGCTGGAACGCAAGGGATTGGTCTATACCGGCGTTCTGGAACCGCCCAAAGGCAGGAAACCGGAGGATTGGGAGCCGCTGCCGCAGACCCTGTTCCGTTCCACCGCCTTCGGCGACGACCTCGACCGCCCGCTGAAGAAATCCGACGGCAGCTGGACCTATTTCGCGCCCGACATCGCCTATCACAACGGCAAGCTGGAACGCGGCTTCGAGGTCGTGATCGACGTCTTCGGCAGCGACCACGCCGGCTATGTCGGGCGGCTGAAGGCGGCGGTGGCGGCACTTTCGGACGGCAAGGCCCGGTTCGACATTCTGCTCACCCAGCTCGTGAATCTGTGCGAGGACGGCGTTCCGGTGCGCATGTCGAAGCGGGCCGGGCATTTCGCCACCCTGCGCGAGGTGGTCGATGCGGTCGGCAAGGACGTGGTGCGCTTCCTCATGTTGACGCGCCGGCCCGACGCACCTCTCGATTTCGACCTCGTTCGCGTTCGCGAGCAGTCCAGGGACAATCCGGTCTTCTATGTCCACTATGCCCATGCGCGCATCCGTTCGGTCATGCGCCACGCCGAAGAGGCCGGCGTGGACACCGCCGACCTTGCCGCCGCCCCGCTGGATGCGCTGGCCCACGAAGCGGAGATCGCTCTCGTCAAGGTGCTGGCGCGCTGGCCGCGCACGGTCGAAGGCGCGGCCATGGCCCGCGAGCCGCACCGCATCGCCGCCTATCTCCACGAGCTCGCCGGCGCCTTCCACGCCCTGTGGAACAAGGGGCGCGACCATCCTTCCCTGCGCTTCCTGGGCGGCAATAATGCCGGCGCGATACGCGCCAGGCTGGCGCTGCTGCAAGGCGTGCAGCAGACGATCGCCGCCGGTCTCGGCCTTTTCGGCGTCGAACCCAGGGAGGAGATGCGCTGACCATGCGGCGCGAACCGAAGCTCTTCGGCGGCGGATCGCCACCGGCGGACGAAGGCGCCGGCCCCGCTCTCCACGTGCCCCCGCCGCCGGTACCGGAAGGCGCCGCGCGGCCGGCATGGGAGGGGGGAGCGGCCGGAGGCGGGATTGCGGCCGGCGCAGCGGGCGGCTCGTCGCTTGGCCGCGCCGTGCTGTGGGCGGTCGCTGTCGCCGCTGTCGCCGCCGCGGCCTGGGGTGGCTTCGTCCTGCTGCGGGGCGCGCCGACGCTGGAGGACGTCCCTTTCTTCGCGGCCGAAGAGGGCCCCTTCAAGGTTCGCCCCGAAGATCCGGGGGGAGCGCAGATCCCCAACCAGGACATGCTGGTCCTGGAAGGCTCGATCTCCGACGGGGGCGAGGAGCAGCTGGAGGTGCTGCTGCCGCGCCCGGAGGAGCCGCTGCCCCTCGATCTCGCCGATGGCGACAGCGCCGATGGCGGCGGGGAGGCGATCCCCGATCCCGCCGGGGACGGGGAGGACGAGGTCGTCGATGTCGCCGCCCCCGTCGTCAACCCGGTGGACGAGGGGGCCGAAGCCCAGGTGATCTTCACCCCCGAACAGGTGGAGGCCCTGGTGGAAGAGGCGGTGCCGGGCGAAGGCGAAGCGTTGCCGCTGGCCGTGCCGGTGCCGGGCTTCAAGCCTGCCGCGGTGGCCGGCGGCGCCGTGGCCGCCGGCGGGCAGGGGGGCACGGGCGGGGATGAAGGCCTCTCCCTCGACGACATCGCTTCGGCGATCGGCATCGACGAGGCGGCCAGCGCGCCGTCGTCGCCGGGGGCTGTCGCCCGCGTCCAGATCGCCTCCTATTCTTCGGGCGAGGCGGCGACGGCCGCCTGGCAGAGGCTGCGGCGCAACCATCCCGGTCTGCTGGCCGCCGCCGAAGCGCGCATCGTCGAAGCGATCATCGGAAACGCCACCTATTGGCGCCTCCAGGTCGGCGCCTTCGCCCGCCGGGCCGATGCCGATCTGCTCTGTGCCGAACTGAAAAAGCGCGAGGTGGATTGCCTGGTGGTGACGCCCTGAGATGGCGCGGGCGCTCTTCACCGATCTCGCCGGCCCTCGCCTGACGGAGGACGAGCGGCGGTTTCTGGGCGAATGCGACCCGCTGGGCGTCATCCTGTTCGAGCGCAACGTCGAAAGCCCCGGCCAGCTCGCCGATCTGGTGGGCGAGGTTCGCGCCGCCCTGGGCCGCGAAGGGGCCCCGGTCGCCATCGACCAGGAGGGCGGGCGCGTGGCCAGGCTGCGGGAGCCGCACTGGTGGTCCGGGGTGCCGGCGGCCCGGCTGGGCCAGGCCGGGCCGGAGGCATGCCGTCTGGCGGCGAGGCTGCTGGCCCGCGACATGGCGGCCGCCGCCATCGACGTCGCCTGCGCGCCCTGCCTCGATCTTCGCCTGGAAGGCATGCACGACGTCATTGGCGACCGCGCCTTTGCGGGCGATGCCGCCATGGTCACCGCCTGCGGCAGGGCGTTCTGCGAGGGCCTGCTCGAAGGCGGCGTGCAGCCGATGATCAAGCATCTGCCCGGCCACGGGCGGGTGGCCGCCGATCCCCACCGCACCCTGCCCGTGGTCGATGCCGATCTGGCGGTGCTGCGCGCGCAGGATTTCGCTCCCTTCCGGGCGCTCGCCGACATGGCCTGGGGCATGAGCGCTCATGTCGTCTTCACGGCCGTGGACGCCCGTCGCCCGGCCACCCAGTCGTCGTCGGTCATCGGCGGCGTGATCCGGCGGGAGCTCGGTTTCGACGGCGTGCTGGTCAGCGACGCCATCGATATGGACGCCCTTTCCGGCAGCCACGAGCGGCGGGCGTGGCTGGCCCTGGCGGCGGGCTGCGACGTCGTCATGCACTGCAATCAGGCGCTCGAGCGGCGCATCGCCGTCGCCCGCGCCGTGCCCGAGCTCGCGGGCGAGGCGGGGCGCCGGGTGGCGGCGGCCGCGGCCCGGCGGGCCCCGGCGGCCGGCTTCGATCCGGCGGCGGCCCGTGCCAGGCTCGACCAGCTCCTGGCCCGGCGATGACGATCCCCGATATCCTCTACCAGGTCTCGGTCTGGCTGCTGCCGGCGTTGACCGCGATCACGCTGCACGAAGCGGCCCACGGCTTCGTGGCGTGGAAGCTGGGCGACGACACCGCCATGCGGCAGGGGCGCGTCACCTTCAACCCGCTGCGCCATGTGGATCCGTTCGGCACCATCATCCTGCCGGGCCTGCTGCTGCTGGCGCGGGCGCCCTTCCTGTTCGGCTATGCCCGCCCGGTGCCGGTCGACATGCGCCGCCTGCGCCATCCCCGGCGCGACATGGTGTGGGTGGCGGTGGCGGGACCAGGCGCCAATCTCGTCATGGCCTTCGCGGCGGCGCTGGCGATGCACGCCCTCGCCATGCTGCCCGAGGTCGCCCGCATGTGGGCTTTCGACAATCTGCGCAACGCCCTGGTGCTGAATGCCGTGCTGGCGGTCTTCAACATGATCCCGTTGCCGCCGCTGGATGGCGGGCGGGTGCTGGCGGGCCTGCTGCCGCCGGCCTTCGCCCGTCCCTTCGCCCGTCTGGAACGCTACGGCCTGGCGATCGTCGTGGCGCTGGTGGCGCTGCCGCCCCTGGTGGGCGGGACGCTGGGCCTCGATCTGGACGTCCTGCGCTGGCTGCTTCTGCCACCGGTGCAATACACCATCGACGCCGTCCTGATGCTGGCGGGCCAGGGCGTCTAGGGCGGCTGCCGTGAGCGCCATTGCCGATACCTTCGAGGACCGCTGGCCGCGCCCTGGCGGTGCGAGCGCGGCCTTCGTGGTCGACCTGGATGGCTTCGAAGGGCCGCTCGATACCCTGCTGGCGCTGGCCCGGCGCCAGAAGGTCGACCTCGCCCGCATCTCCATCCTGGAGCTGGCCGATCAGTATCTGGCCTTTGTGGCCGCCGCGCGCGACATTCCCCTCGCCCTCGCCGCCGATTATCTGGTGATGGCGGCCTGGCTCGCCTATCTCAAGTCGCGGCTGCTGCTTCCCGGCGGCGAGGAGGAAGAGGAGCCGGCGCCCGGGCTGATGGCCGAGGCGCTGCAATTCCACCTGCAGCGGCTGGAAGCGATGCGCGAGGCTTCCCGGCAGCTGATGGCGCGCCCGCAGCTGGGCCGCGAGTTCTTCCGCGGCGGCAGCCATCGGGCGCTACCGGTGGAGGACGAAATCGTCTGGGAAGCTTCGCTCTTCGAATTGCTGCGCGCCTATGGCGATCACAGAAAGCGCCGCGAGGGCCGCAGCTGGCGCCCGGAGCCGGTGACGCTCTTCACCGTGGAGCGGGCGCTGGAGCGGCTGCGCCCGCTGGTGGGCGACCTGCCGCAATGGCGCGATCTGATGGCGCTGCTGCCCGAGGGCGTAAAGGTCGGCGCCGTTTTTCGCTCGGCCGTCGGCGCGACGCTGGCGGCCAGCCTGGAACTGGCGCGCCAGGGCGAGATCGAGCTTCGCCAGGCCGGCGCCTTTGCACCGCTGGCGCTGCGTTCGCGCCGGAGGAAGGGGCGGTGAAGGCGCCTGCGGACGATCTGCGCATCGTCGAGGCGCTGCTCTTCGCCTCGCCGCAGCCTCTGGCGGAAGAGGAGATCGCGGCCCGCCTGCCGCCCGGGTGCGATGTGGCGGCGCTGCTGGCGGCGCTTTGCGGCGATTACCGGGGGCGCGGCGTGGCGCCGGTGAAGGTGGCCGGCAGATGGTCGTTTCGCACCGCCGAAGACCTGGGGCCGCGCCTGAAGCTCCGCATTCGCCGCCGGCGCCGCCTGTCGCGCGCGGCGCTGGAAACGCTGGCCATCGTCGCCTATCACCAGCCTGTCACCCGCGCTGAAATCGAAGAGATGCGCGGTGTCTCGCTGTCGCGGGGGCCGCTCGATCTGTTGCTGGAGATGGGCTGGATCCGGCCTTCCGGGCGCCGCCGCGCTCCGGGCCGCCCGCTGCTGTGGCGCACCAGCCAGGCGTTTCTGGAGCATTTCGGGCTGGATTCCCTCGACGACCTTCCTGGCCGCGACGAGCTCGAGGCCACCGGCCTGCTGGATGCCAGGCCCGACCTGCCGCCGGTGGGCCGTCTGCGCGAGCCCGCTCCTGCCGATGCCGGTTCCGACCGGGAGGGTGAAACGGGCTGACGGCGGGGGCGGCTGGGCGGGCATCGCCCCGCCGTGACGTCAGCCGTTGGGGCGCGACCAGCCGTGATAGCTGCTGTGGTCGACCCAGCGATAGGGATCGCGGCCCAGGCCGCCGCCGGTGCCGCCGGCAACCTGCCCCAGCTCGGCATCGGAAAGGGCCCCGCCGGGGTCGGGCGGGAAGACCAGATGGACCGTCTCGGCCGTGTTTTCGACGACGCGGACTTCGGCGATGCCGGCAGGGATGGGGAGGCCCCATTCGCGCAGGGCGGCCTGCGGATCCGCCGCGACCCGCGCGCGGAAGTCGGCATCCTCGCGCCAGACCTTCGCAAAGCTTTCCACCGGTGGCACTTTCATCTCTCGTCTCCTCATCGTCGATCCAGGGCAAGCGCTGCCTTCGCGCACTGCTGCACGGGCAGCGGTTTCCGTTCCGATATTGGGCGCGAGCCGGCGGCATGTCAAGCACCGCCGGGTGCATTTTTCGGAAGGAGCGGGAAATACATTGCCCTTCGCCGCTTTTTCGCGAATCGCGGCGATCGCTGCCGCGCGGGGGCGCGCGATGACCCTGTGGCGTCCGCTGCTGCCACCTTGCTCGACCTTTCGTGCGATGGGCGAGGGGGCGGATCGCGGTGCGCCCGTGCGCTCTTGCCATTGCGAATGAGTTGCAGTTAGTCTGCCCGCCCCACCGGGCCGGGACCGATGACGGCACTTTCCTTTCACGGCGTTGGCCACGCCTATGACGGCCGACCGGCGCTCCACGCCATCGATCTGGAGCTGGGCGACGGCGAGATTCTGTGCCTGGTCGGGCCCTCAGGCTGCGGCAAGACCACGGCCCTTCGCCTGGCCGCCGGCCTGGAAACCCTGGCCGAGGGCGCCATCCGTATCGGTGGGCGTCCGGTCGCCGGCGGCGGCGTCCATCTGCCGCCCGAGGCGCGCGGCGTCGGCATGATGTTCCAGGACTTCGCGCTCTTCCCCCACATGACGGTCGCCGGCAATGTCGGCTTCGGCCTGCGGGGCCTCGACCGGCGCGCGCGGCGGCAGCGGATCGAGGCGCTGCTGGTGCGGGTGGGGCTTGGCGGCTGCGGCACCCGCTATCCGCATGGGCTTTCGGGCGGCGAACAGCAGCGGGTGGCGCTGGCGCGTGCCCTGGCGCCGGGGCCCCGCGTGATGCTGCTGGACGAGCCCTTTTCCGGCCTCGACGTTCGCCTGCGCGAGGAGGTGCGCGAGCGGACGCTTGCCGTCCTGCGCGATGCCGGTGCCGCCGCCCTGGTCGTCACCCACGATGCCGAAGAGGCGATGTATATGGGCGACCGCATCGCCGTGCTGCAGGCCGGGCGCCTAGTGCAGACCGGGCGCCCGGCGGAAGTCTATCGCCATCCCGGCTCGGCCTTCGTCGCCCGCTTCCTGGGCGAGACCAACCGATTGCGAGGCTTCGTCCGCCAGGGTCTGGCGCGCTCGCCCCTGGGCTGCGTCGCTGCCGGCGGGCTGGGCGAAGGCGAGGCGGTGGACGTGCTGGTCCGCCCGGAAAGTCTGTCCCTGGTCGAAGGCCAGGCCGGCGGCGAGTGCCGTGCCCGCGTCCTGGCCTGCCATCCCCTGGGCCACAGCAGCCTGGTGACGCTCGGCCTCGATGGCGGCCAGCAGCTGCGCGCGCGCATCGCCGGGCGGGAGCCGCCGCCGCCCGGCACCGAAGTGGCGGTCGTCATCGAAGAGGGCGCCGCGCTGGTGTTCCCCCGCGAGGGTTGCCCGCTGCCTCCCTGAGCGCCCGGGCGATTTGCGCTGGCGGGGGGCCGTCAAGACGGCTATATGTGGCGGCCGGGGGCGAGGGCGCCAACGGCGCGGCCGGCCCCTGGTGATTTGAACAGCCACGAGGTTCGCAGATGGGTACCTTCAGCATATGGCACTGGCTGATCGTGCTGGTGATCGTCCTGCTGCTGTTCGGCCGCGACCGGATTCCCAAGCTCGCCGGCGATCTCGCCAGGGGCATCAAGGAGTTCAAGTCGGGCATGAAAGAGGAGGACAAGGCGCAGGCCAGGACCGTCGAGGAGGCGCCGCCGACCATCGAAGGCAGTCAGACCGACGCCGGCAAGGACGGCGCCAGGGACAAGACCGTCGCCTGACCGGGCGTGACGCTGCGCCGCCATGTTCGATCTCGGCTGGTTCGAGTTGGCGATCGTCGGTGCCCTGCTGCTGGTTGTCGTCGGCCCGAAGGATCTGCCCCGGGTGCTGCGGGCCGTCGGCGTGTGGACCGGCAAGGCCAGGCGAATGGCGCGCGATTTCCAGCGCGCGCTCGATGACTACGCCAAGGAGGCCGAACTCGACGGCGTCAAGAAGGCGGTGGAGGCGCCGGGCAGGGCGAGGAAGGCCGTGACCGGCGCCCTGGATCCGGGCGGCGGCCTGAAGAAGCAGCTGGCCGAGGCCGGAAGCGGCCTTCGCGACCATCTGCAGGATACGGGCGAGGCGGCCAGGCCGGAGACGACGGCGAAGACGGGGGCCAGCGACGGCAGCAAGGCCGATTCCGCGTCGTGATTCGCGACATCGACAACACCAAGCTGCCGCTGCTGGAGCATCTGATCGAGTTGCGGCGGCGCCTGGTGCGCAGCGCCGTCGTGGTGGTGCTGGCCTTCCTGCCCTGCTTCTATTTCGCGCCTGCCGTCTTCAATTTCCTGGCCCTGCCGCTCTACGACGCCTACGGGCTGGCGCCGGTCGAAACCGGCCAGCAGGGCGAAGACGGCTGGCTGGAGCGGATGCTGCACGATGCCTGGCTGCTGTTCTCCGACGAGGCGCCCGAGGCCGCCCCGCCGGCGGCAGAAGGCACCGTGACCGAGGGGGCGACCCTCGATCGCAGCCTGGAGAGCGAGTTTCCGCCGCGCTTCATCTTCACCAGCCCGCAGGAGGCGTTTCTGACCTATGTGAAGGTCGGCTTTTTCCTGTCGCTGTGCCTGTCGCTGCCCTTTCTGGCCCATCAGATCTGGGCCTTCGTGGCCCCCGGCCTCTACCGGCGGGAAAAGAAGGTGGTTCTGCCCTTCGTGCTGGTCTTCCCGCTGCTGTTCGCGCTGGGAGCGGCGATGGTCTATTACGCCTTTTTCCCCGTCGCGCTGAAGTTCTTCCTGGGCTTCCAGCAGACCGGCGATTTCGGCCGCCTGCCGATCGTCATGGAGGTGAGGGTCAGCGAGTATTTCTCGCTGTTGCTGAAGCTGCTCTTCGCCTTCGGGGTGAGTTTCCAGCTGCCGCTGGTGATGACGCTGCTGGCCCGCAGCGGCGCGGTGAGCGCCGAAGGGCTGCGGCGCAAGCGCAAATACGCCATCGTCGCCGTCTTCGTGCTGGCGGCCGTCATCACGCCGCCCGACCCCTTCAGCCAGCTGGGGCTGGCGCTGCCGCTGGTCGCCCTCTACGAGGTCTCGATCTGGTGCGCGGGGATCACTGAGCGCCGCCGCGAAGGCGCTAGCGAAGCGGGCGAGGAAAGCGAAGGGGAAGCGGACGACGGCGGCGAAAACGATGGCATGGAAGAGACGGACTTCAACCCCACGCGCTGAGGCCGGAAGAGATGCACGATATCGCCTGGATACGCGAGAGGCCCGACGCCTTCGATGCCGCCTGCGCCAGGCGCGGGCTGGCGGGCGAGGCGGAACGGCTGCTGGCCGACGACCGGGCATTGCGGCGGACCAGGACCGCCGTGCAGGAGCTGCAGCAGCGCCGCAACGCCCTCTCGCGCGCCATCGGCGAGGCCAGGGCCAGGGGCGAGGAGGCGGCCGAGGCCATGGCGGCGGTGGCCGGCATCAGGGAGGAGATCGCGGCTCTGGAAAAGGAAGAGGGGGCGCAGGCGGCCGCGCTGCAACGGCAGCTGGCCGCCATCCCCAATCTGGTGGACGACGGCGTGCCCGACGGCGCCGACGAAAGCGCCAATGTGGAACTGCGGCGCTGGGGCAGCCCGCCGGACTTCGCCTTCGAACCCCGCGACCACGCCGACATCGGCGCCGGGCTGGGGCAGATGGATTTCGATCTCGCCGCCGCCCTGGCGGGCGCCCGCTTCGTCCTGCTCAGGGGCGATCTGGCGCGCCTGGAGAAGGCGCTGGCGCTCTTCATGCTGGACGTGCACAGCCGCGAGTTCGGCTACGAGGAGGTGTCGGGGCCGCTGCTGGTGCGCCCGGAGGTCGCCTTCGGCACCGGCAATCTGCCCAAATTCGCCCACGACCTGTTCGTCACCGCCGACGGCCGCTATCTCATCCCCACGGCCGAGATGACGCTCACCAACATGGCCCGCGAGCGCATCGTGGCGGAAGAGGACCTGCCCATGCGATTTACGTCCTTCACGCCCTGTTTCCGTTCGGAGGCGGGCGCGGCCGGGCGCGACACCAGGGGCATGATCCGCCAGCACCAGTTCTGGAAGGTGGAGCTGGTCTCGATTGTGACGCCGGAGCGATCGCAAGACGAGCACGAGCGCATGACCCGCTGCGCCGAAACCGTGCTGCAACGCCTGGGCCTGCCCTATCGGGTGGTGGCGCTGTGCGCCGGCGATACGGGCTTCGCCGCCAGGCGGACCTACGATCTCGAGGTCTGGCTGCCGGGCCAGGGGCGCTATCGCGAGATTTCCAGCTGCTCCAATTGCGCCGATTTCCAGGCCCGGCGCATGGGCGCCCGCTGCCGCGCCGGGGCGGGCAGGAAGACGCGCTTCGTGCACACGCTGAACGGCTCGGGCGTGGCGGTCGGCCGCGCCCTGATCGCGGTGCTGGAGAACTTCCAGGCCGAAGACGGCTCGGTGAGGGTGCCGGAGGTGCTGCGGCCCTATATGCACGGCATGGAGCGCTTGCGGGCGGCGGCCTGAGGCGGTGCGCATCCTTCTCACCAACGACGACGGCATCGGTGCCGAAGGCCTGGCCTGCCTGGAGGCCATCGCCGGCGAGCTCTCCGACGAGGTCTATGTCGTGGCCCCGGAAACCGAGCAGAGCGGCAAGGGCCACGCCGTTTCGCTGCACACGCCGCTGCGGTTGCGCCGCCGCGGCCGGTGCCGCTTCAGCACCGACGGCACGCCGGCCGATTGCGCCATCATGGGCATCCGCCACGTCATGGCTGCAGGCGGCGTCGATCTGCTGCTCTCCGGCGTCAACCGCGGCGCCAACCTGGCCGACGACATCACCTATTCCGGCACCGTGGCGGCCGCCATGGAAGGGACGCTGCTGGGCGTGCCTTCGATCGCCTTGAGCCAGGAATATCCGTCGCATGGCGATTTTTGCTGGGAGGCAGCGCGGCATTTCGGCGCCGGTGTCGTCGCCCGTCTTCTGGAGACGGGCTGGCCGGCGGGCGTGCTGGTCAACGTCAACTTCCCGCCGGTGGCTGCCGGCGAGGTGGCGGGGGTGGCCTGCTGTCGCCAGGGGCGGCACGATTTCTCCACCCTTCGCCCCGAAAGGCGCACCGACCCCTTCGGGCGCGACTACTTCTGGGCCGGCGGCTGGGGCATGGACGCGCGCGTGCGCCAGGGCCACGAAGGCACTGACATCCAGGCGCTGCAGGACAACCGCATCGCGGTCACGCCCCTGGCGCTGGACATGACCCACGACGCCACCCTGCAACGGCTCGCCGGCGCCTTTCCGTGAGCGGCGAAGCCCACATCCTGCGGCTGCTGATGGAGCTGCGCCGCCAGGGCGTCCACGACATGGCCGTGCTGCGGGCGCTGGAAGCGACGCCGCGCGACCTCTTCGTGCCGGCCGCCCTCGCCGACCAGGCCTGGGAGAACACGGCCCTGCCGATCGGCTGCGGGCAGACCGTGAGCCAGCCCATCGTCGTGGCGCTGATGACTCAGAGGCTGGCCCTGGAAGGGCATATGCGGGTGCTGGAGGTGGGCACCGGCTCGGGCTATCAGACGGCGATCCTGGCCCGGCTGGCGGCGCGGGTCTATACGCTGGAACGCCATGGCGAGCTGTTGCGCCAGGCGCAGAGCCGCTTCGATGCCCTGGCGCTCCACAACATCACGGCCATGCGCGGCGATGGCTCCAGAGGCTGGCAACGGCAGGCGCCCTTCGACAGGATCATGGTGACGGCCGCGGCCGCCCGCATGCCGGAAGCGCTGCTGCGGCAGCTTCTGCCGGGCGGCATCATGGTCGTGCCGGTGGGCGAAGGCGTGTGGAACCAGAAGCTCTACCGCGTCGAGCGGCTGGACGAAGGCTACCGAAGCGAGGCCTTTCTCGATGTGCGTTTCGTGCCGCTGGTGGAAGACGCTGCCGGGTCCTGAACGGGCGCGATGGCCGCCGGCACCCGCTTGCGCCCGGCCCCTGCCGCGCCTGGCGCCATGGGCCCTGGCCGCCCTGCTGCCGTTGCTGGCGGCCTGCGGCAGCCAGGCCCCGGCGCCGGTGACCTTCGGCACCTCGCCGGGGGAAAGCGCGCCCCCCACGCCGCCCGAACCGCCGGCGGTAGGGCAGGCCGTCCCGCCTCTGCCCGGCTTCAAACCCGCATCGCCCGGCGCAACCGGCCCCGGCGACGACGGTGCGATAGCGAGCGGCCTCGTCGCCCATGACGATCTCGACGATCTCATCGCCCATATCGAGGCGATTCTGCTGGCCGAAGAGGCTCAGGGCACCCCGCAGCCGGTGGCGACGCAGACCCTCGAAACGGAGGCGGGGACGGTCGCGGTTCTCACCGTGGAGGCCGGCGATACCCTCTACGGGCTGGCGCGGCGGCTGGGCGTAACGGCCCGGCAGCTGATCGAAGCCAACGGCCTCGCCGCACCCTACGACCTGCTGATCGGGCAGAAGCTGACGGTGCCGGGAAGCGAGAGGCCCGCTGCCGCCGAGGACGCGGGCACCGGGGCGGGCGATACCGGCCCGCCCACGCCGGTGACGACGGCGATCGTCCCGCCGCTGCTGCCGGCTTCCCGGGCCGAAGAAGGACTGCGTTTCGCCTGGCCGGTCGAAGGGAGGACGATCTCCTCTTTCGGGCCGAAGAGCGGCGGGCGCCACAACGACGGCATCAACATCGCCGCCCCGGCCGGGACGCCGGTGCGGGCAGCGGAAGACGGCGTCGTCGCCTATGCCGGCGACGAGGTGGAAGGCTACGGCAATCTGGTGCTGCTGCGCCATGCCGAAGGCTGGGTGAGCGCCTATGCCCACAATGCGGAGAACCTGGTCTCGCGCGGGCAGACCGTGCTGAAGGGCGACGTCATCGCCAGCGTCGGGGCCAGCGGCGGCGTCTCGCGCCCCCAGTCCCATTTCGAACTGCGCCGGGGCACCGAAGCGGTGGACCCGCTGCCCTATCTGAGCGCTCCCTAGGCCGGCACTGGGAGCTTGTGTGCCGCGTACATCACATCACCTTTTTGTCGCGAACCAAAATTGTTCGCTCAGTCACGTATCGTCGTCCCTATTCACATCCCAATGCCTGCAGAATTTTCTGTGTGCTGGGACTTACACTATCTTTTCCTTCGACAACGTCCAGGAATTCGTGCCCCTCTACAAGATGGAACCACAGAGAAGAGGAGCCTGACGCGGGAACGTTATCTCTGACTTTCAATCTATCATGCGCCTTAAGTAGTTTACACAGCGGATCCCAATGTTCCGACTTAACAAGCTTTTTCGCTTCATGATTAGTGCTCCGAAGCCAGTATTGTCGCATGGAAATCCGAGCGAGTTTCTCTAACAAATAGTACTCGCCGCTCATAGAAAGTGTTGTATGTTTCTCAGAATTCTGATGAGAAGACATCCATTCTCTGATCTCTGTGGGGTTGAACAGGGTTTTCTTGTGTTCTGTCGGACCGGTAGAGTGATGTCGCAGATCCTGAGTTAAAGACATCACTTTGTCTGGCATAGTATTTCCAAATCTAACAAATCGATCCACAAAAAGCTCCTGAACTTCCACATTACAAAATTGAATGCTGGATAAATCTGCACCCCGCACATCCAGTTTTTCGATCTGGCAATCGTACAGCTGCGCTTGTTGAATACCGATGTGTTCGCCCATCCACGCATTTTGTAGTTTTTTATGAGCAAGCACAAGTGACTTACCCGCAATCTCATTAACGTCGCCATTTTCCAGTGGAAGGAAGGACAGGACTAAACCGGCAAGGTTTGATGTAACGCTCATCTCGCTCTCTTCTCTGAGTATTTCAAGTAATTTCTTCCTAAGAGCGCATTGCTGTTGTGGTGTTTCATTTCGTATGACTCTATTAAATATACGAAAATCTTCCGCGTTTAACGGATTACGATATAATGCATTCATGGGGCCGAAGTTTGGAAGATAGCGAATTATGCTTTTCGCGAAAAAGTAGGATTTGATCGTTTCGTGAGAAAACACTCGACGCTCTTCTTCTCCACTTCTCTGTTCAAGCATAGCAAGTGTGTCTGCCCGATTCTGAATTGCTTCAACAGTTTCGCTGTTGAGATTACCTGTAAAAACTTCTTCTACGATCAATTTAAGAAGATCAATTTCTATGCTATCAGTTTCATCGTCCATCATCATTCGAGCAACTTCCGACAAAACATCAGTATATAGTGAAGATACCATTTCAAAGTCAATGTCTTCATCGTTTGAAACTAACTTTTTGCTTTCTCGCAAAATCATCTTATTCATAAGATCTACAATGGGCTCGCCTCCACTGTTTTTGAATTCCTCGGGCCCTATTGCAGATATAAGAGAAATAAAAAATGGCCTTCTGATGTATTCAATGTTTTGCGCCTGATTCTGTATCTGCTCAAGCGCCTCGTTGTCATTGCGCCAATTCGGCTTGTGAATAAGCCAGTTCTTTATGTCCTTAGGATGAGGCTCATGGAGGCTCAAAAAAATTATTTCACTGTTTCCGATCACTGAGCCCAGACCGTCCTTGACAGTCTTCTCATTCAACATTGTGTCCCGGCCAGCAAGGATGCATGTACCCTTGCCATTGAGATCTCGGAGAAAATCTCTTAGAGCCCCCCAAGCGCGACTGTAGCCCCGGCTATCTGAGAGTTCATCAAATCCATCAATTGCTAGTTGGATTAGACCGCGGCGTATGAGAGGTTTGAGCTCGGCCTCGACGAAACTAGCCCGCAGGTTGGATAAGGTACCGGCGATGCGGTCATTCAAAGCTGTAAGCACTTTTCCGAGACTTTCAACATGAAGTAGCAATGGATTCCCAGACTTGTATGAGTTTGGCCTGGAGCGTTGCTCGACAATCCGTTTAATTAGGAGAGTCTTTCCTACGCCGGCAATTCCGTCAATAGTAATTACGCGAAGACTTATTTCTTGATCCTGTTTATTCAAGAATTTCGACACGTCGTCAAATGAAAATGATCCACGATTTTCATTATTCACCCTGATTGTGACTCGGCTATTGATGAAATTTTTTGGCATTCCATTAGTGCTATCATAAACATTCTCAAGCACCTGATGTCGCTGAGCTGTGGCGAGTCGCTCGAGATCTGCAAACATGTTGTCCACAAGGAGTGCTCTGAAATCTTTATGCCGTTTTGACAATCTGCCATCTGAACGAACAGTAATTGCTCCATCCTGGTCACGAACTGCTCTAATTTTTTTTCCTTTCCTGATTAACCGTGCAACCCATCTTCCTTTATCCTCTAAATTATAGTTGAAATCCTCAAACGGATCAGCAAACAGACGGAGATCTTCGATTTCTTGATTCAGTGCTTCTATCATAACAGAACTCCCGTTTACTCTTTAATATATGTGTAGCATATCCTTAATGTGAGCCATGTACTTACTGCTTCTCCCGCACCTGCTAAGCATTTTGATATTCGCCCCTATATATTCTGAATAAATCATACCCGTGAGCATGTCATCGTCATCAGAGATAATCACATATCGATCTGCTTCTTTCCGATGGACGAGTCCAATTAAATCAGTGATCAATGCAGTATCTACCATTTTTCTCGTCGTTCTTTACTTGTTGATCTCATTGTATCGAGAAAATGTACACCTTCTTTCTGCGTCAGCCGCTCATTAACGTGGGCAAGCCGATCGCCTAACTGAAGACCATCCGATCCTGCTTGGAATATCACCGTTCTGTTTTTCTCCCTATAGCGCCTTACCCTCTTAGCATACTTTGTCAATATTCCATCGATTCCTCTACGATAGTCTGTGGGAGTCCGTCCAGCCCACCACCCTGCATATAAACGCAATTGGACACGAAACATCGCCCGAGACGATGATAACATCAGATAATCTGATAAAATCTTCTCTGTATGACGGAGAGAAATTTCGGCAATTCGATCATACCGTTTCCCAATAGCGGAAGCACCCGATACTATTACGGCCGTATTCCAATCAATGAAGCCGATGACTTTGTAAATTCTGTTTTTCATTGCTCTAGCCACTGACCAAACACTCGAGCATTTATTTACGCTATATCAAAGTTGAACAGCCGCTGACGAATTTTCAAAGATAGAATACACGAGTGATAATGATCTGTCAAGTCTGCACGTCACTCGGAAACGCGCCACTGTTGGTCACGCATTGCGGGTTGTGCTTGCAGCCCGGCCGCGACAATGTGAGCGGAGTGATGCCAATCAGTCCAGTTTCCGCCCCAGGCGGCCCGCCAGGTCCTGGATGAACTGCCAGGCGACGCGGCCGGAGCGGGCGCCGCGTCCGGCCTGCCATGCGATCGCCTGGGCGTGGAGCGCCGGCCTTGCCACGGCGAGGCCGAAATGGTCGGCGTAACCTTCGACGATGGCCAGATAGGTCGGCTGATCGCAGCCGTGAATGCCCAGCCAGAGGCCGAAACGATCGGAGAGCGAGACCTTCTCTTCCACCGCTTCGCCCGGCGCGATGGCCGTGGAGCGTTCGTTTTCCATCATGTCGCGCGGCATCAGGTGGCGCCGGTTGGAGGTGGCATAGAAGAGCGCGTTGTCCGGCCGGCCCTCGATGCCGCCTTCCAGCACCGCCTTGAGAGATTTGAAGGCGGCGTCTCCAGCCTCGAAGGAGAGGTCGTCGCACAGCAGCAGGGCGCGGCGGCTGGCCCCGCGCAGGCGGGTCAGCAGGCGGGGCAGGGTGGCGATGTCGTCACGGTGGATCTCGATCAGCGCCAGGGCGCCGCCCGCGGCGGTGGCGTTGACATGGGCGTGCACCGCCTTCACCAGGCTGGATTTGCCCATGCCGCGCGCCCCCCACAGCAGGACGTTGTTGGCCGGCAGACCGGCCGCGAAACGCTCCGTATTGCCGACCAGCGCGCGTTTGGCCGGCTCGATCCCCCGCAGCAGGGCGAGCGGCAGGTGCCGGACCTTGGCCACGGCCTGCAGCGTGCCGGCCTCGGCGTGCCAGACGAAGGCGTCGGCCGCGTCCAGGGCGTCGTCCGGTGCCGGCGGCGGCGCCATGCGCTCCAGCGCCGCGGCGATGCGCGCCAGGGGCTCGTGCTCGGCGTTCATGGCGGCGGACCCTAGTCCGGATCGCGGCGGCGGGGTAGCGGCGGCGCTTGCATCGGGCGAAGCGGCGGCTATAGTCCGCCCCCTCCACGTGATCGGAGACGACGATGCTGATTGCCGAGGCTTACGCGCAGGAGGCCGGTGGCGCCGGCGGCGGGTTCGACCCCGTCTTCCTCATCATGATGGTCGCCATGTTCGGGGTCTTCTGGTTCCTGGTGATCCGTCCGCAGTCGAAGCGCAACAAGGAACATCAGGCCATGCTGAGCGCCATCAAGCGCGGCGACCACGTGGTCACCAATGGCGGCATCATGGGCCGCGTCGCCCGCCTCGAAGGCGACGGCGTGCTGATCCTGGAAATCGCGCCCAATGTGCGGGTGAAGTGCCAGCAGGCGATGATCGCCAGCATGGCGTCCAGGCCCGAGCCGCGTCCACTCGAGAAGGACGAGGACGGCGACGACCGCAAGGACGGCTGATCCCGCCGGCCGATGCTGAAATTCCCCGCCTGGAAGATCTGGGCCGTCGCCATCGTCTGCGGGCTGGGCGCGCTCCTCGCCGCGCCCAATCTGCTGGGGCCCGGCAGCCTGCCCGCCTGGCCGCCGCTCAAGCGCATCAGCCTGGGCCTCGACCTTTCCGGCGGTGCCCATCTGCTGCTGCAGGTCGATGAGGGCGTCTATCTCGCCGACCGGCTGGGTTCGGTGGAACAGGACGTCCGCCGCCGCCTGCGCTCGCAACGCATCGGCGTGCGCGTGACGGCGAGCGGGGAGGGAGAACTCTCCTTCGTGCTGCGCGACGCAGCCGACGTCGCCGCCGCCCGCGAAGAGCTGGCGGAGATCGCCGAGGACGTCGTCGTTGCGGTCGAGGACGACGGACGCATCGCCGTCGCCATGACGCCGGAGGGCCTGACGGCGGGGTTGAGCGATGCCGTCGAGCGCACGCTGGAGGTGCTGCGCGACCGCATCGACCCGGAAGGCGTGCTGGAACCGGCGATCGCCCGCCAGGGGCGCGACCGCATCCTGGTGCAGGTGCCGGGGATCGAGAACACGCAGACGCTGCGCGACCGCCTGGGGCAGACCGCCAAGCTCACCTTCCACCTGGTCGATTCCGAGGCCGATTACCGGGCGGCGCTGGCGGGCGCCCTTCCCATAGGCTCGGTGCTGCTGCCCTCGAACGATCCCGGCGGCCCCGAATCCTATGTGGTGCGCGCCGAATCCCTGGTCAGCGGCGAGAATCTCGAGAACGCGGTCGGCAGTTTCGATCAGGGCCGTCCGGTGGTGGCGTTTTCCTTCGACAGCGTCGGCGCCGGCCATTTCTGCGATGTGACGACCGACAATGTCGGCCGCCTGCTGGCCATCGTCCTGGACGGCAGGGTCATCAGCGCGCCGCGCATCAACGGCCCTATCTGCCAGGGCAACGGCATCATCACCGGCTCCTTCAGCGTGCGCGAAACCGAAGAGCTCGCCATCCTGCTGCGCGCCGGCGCTCTGCCGGTGCCGCTGACAGTGGTGGAGGAACGGACGGTGGGGCCGACGCTGGGCGCCGATTCCATCCGCGCCGGCCGCATCGCGGCCGCCATAGGTTTCGTCGCGGTGGTGATCTTCATGGCCGTCTGCTACGGGCGCTTCGGCCTTTTCGCCAATGCGGCGCTGATCATGAACCTGGTGCTGATCGTCGGCGCGCTGTCGCTGCTGCAGGCGACGCTGACGCTGCCTGGCATCGCCGGCATCGTGCTCACCGTCGGCATGGCGGTGGACGCCAATGTGCTGATCTTCGAGCGCATCCGCGAGGAGGCGGGCCACGGGCGCACGCCCTTCAATGCCGTCGAAACCGGCTTCCGGCGCGCCATGACCACCATCCTGGATGCCAACATCACCACGGCGGTGGCGGCCTTTCTGCTGTTTTTCCTGGGCTCCGGCCCGGTGCGCGGTTTCGGGGCGACGCTGGCGATCGGCATCGTCACCTCCATGTTCACGGCCATCATGCTGACCCGCATGCTGGTCTATCTGTGGCTGCGCCGCGCCCGCCCGCAGGCCCTGCCGTTGTGAGGGCGAGGCGATGAAACGGCTCCGCCTCGTTCCCGTCGGCCTGCGCCTGCCCTTCATGCGGGCGCACCGGGCGGCGGCTGCGGCCTCCGCGCTGCTGCTGGCGGCCTCGCTGGCGCTGCTGATCGGCGCTGGCCTCAATTTCGGCATCGACTTCCGGGGCGGGACGCTGATCGAGGTCGAAACCCCCGCTCCGCCCGACCTCGCCGCCATGCGCGCCGACCTCAACGCGCTGGGCGTGGGCGACATCGCCTTGCAGGAGTTCGGCGCGCCCAACGACATCCTCATCCGCCTGCCGCTTCTGGCCGGCGACGAGGCCCTGCAGCAGGAAGCGGTGGACCGGGTGCAGGACGCCCTGGGCGCCATGTTTCCCGAGATCGACTATCGGCGTATCGAGTTCGTCGGCCCGCAGGTTTCCGGCGAGCTGATCGAGAGGGGCGCGCAGGCGGTGCTGGTCGCGCTGCTGCTGATGGCGGTCTATATCTGGTTCCGCTTCGAATGGCAGTTCGGCCTCGGCGCGGTGCTGGCGCTGGTCCACGATGTCGGCCTGACGCTGGGTCTGCTCGCCCTGCTGCGGGTCGATTTCGATCTGCCGGTGGTCGCCGCCCTGCTCACCATCGTCGGCTATTCGATGAACGATACCGTCGTGGTCTATGACCGCGTCCGCGAGAACCTGCGCAAATACAAGCAGGAGGCCATGCCGGCGCTGATCGACCGTTCGCTCTCCGAAACCCTGTCGCGCACGGTCATGACCAGCGTCACGACGCTGCTCGCCCTGCTGGCGCTCTATCTCTTCGGTGGCGAGGTGATCGCGCCTTTCGTCCTGACCATGATCTGGGGCGTGGCGGTCGGTACCTATTCTTCGCTGTTCGTCGCCGCGCCGCTGCTGCTCTACGTCAAGCCGGTGCGCGGGGCTGCCGGCGAAGAGGAGTGAGCGCAGCACCAGGCCGCGCAGACCGCCACGGCGGCGGCGCACCGCCGGGGAGGCTGCGGCCGGTCGCGGCCTTCCTTGCTGGCGGCGCCGATCGCCGCCGGGCACGAGGAAGGGGGCGCAAGCCGCCCCCCTCCGTCGCGACGGCTACCTCGTCAATACCAGAGGTTCTGGGCCGTCACCATGCAGAACAGCATGGGGATCGAGAGCATGGTGTTGGTCCTGGAGAACAGCATGGCGGTGCGTGCCGCCGCCTTCTTGGCGTCGGCGTCGGCATCGACGATGCCCAGGGCCTTCTTCTGGTTGGGCCAGATCACGAACCAGACGTTGAACCACATGATGGCGCCCAGCCACATGCCGATGCCGATGGCCGTGCTGGCACCGCCATCAGTGATGCCGAGCGCGACGGCCTCGCCGAGATTGCCGTTGAGGGCGGCCAGGATGAGGCCGGTGACGATGGTCGCCATGGCACCCCAGCGGAACCAGAACAGGGCGGCAGGGGCGATCACCTTGCCGATGGCCGGTTTCTGGTCGTCGGGGATCTTCGGCATGCTGGGGATCTGCACGAAGTTGAAGTACCACAAGAGGCCGATCCACATGACGCCCGAAAGCACGTGCAGCCAGCGGAATAGGAACGAGACAAAGAGATCGTCCATGGGTCTTTCCTCCTCGTGGCCGCGTCAGATGGACAGCAGAACGATGGCGACGACCACCGTCAGCACGCATCCTGCGACGATTGTGGCCGGCAGCGATTCCAGAATCTTGGCCATTGGCACCCCCTGGTGAGTTCCGACGCGCGCGAACCCCGTCCGGCGCGCATTGCATCCAGCACCTGCCGCACAAACGGCGAGCGCTGGACCATTGTTGTGGCAAAGGCGCCGCTTTGGCAAGCGCCGCGGCGGGGCTAGCGGGCGCAGCTGGCCAGCTCGAAGATCACGGCCCCGGAGACGGGATTGGCTTCGGCGATGGCGACGGTCACCGCATCGCCCAGGCGCCAGGCGACGCCCCGGCCGCGAAGGCTGCGGCGGCGCTCGTCGAAGCGGAAGGGGCCGCCCGGCAGGCGCCTTGCCGGCAGCAGGCCTTCGGCTTCGAGGCTATCGAGGCGCACGATGAGGCCGAAACGGCCCAGCCCGCAGACGCGCCCGGCCATGACGGCGCCGATGCGGTCGGCCATGCAGCGGGCGAGGTAGCGGTCCACGGTCTCGCGTTCGGCGCGCATGGCGCGGCGCTCGGTGGCGGTGAGATGAGCGCCCAGTTCCTCGAAATCCGCGCCCGGTGCCGGGCCGCCGTCGCCCAGCCCCAGGGCCGCGATCAGCGACCGGTGGACGACGAGATCGGCATAGCGGCGGATGGGCGAGGTGAAGTGGCTGTAGGCGGCCAGCGCCAGGCCAAAATGGCCGATCCTCTCCGGCCCGTATTCGGCCTGCGCCTGGCTGCGCAGCACCGCTTCGTGGATGGCGTGCCGGTGCTCGCTGGCACCGGCCCGCTTCAGCACCTGCGCGAAGTCGCCCGGCCGCAGGCCCGGGCTGCGGCGCAGCGAGAGGCCCAGACTCTCCAGAAAGCCACGCAGCTCGTCGGCCTTTTCCGGCGAGGGCCGGTCGTGGAGGCGATACATGACCGGCATGCGCTTCGCCTCCAGCGTGCGGGCGGCGGCGACATTGGCGGCGATCATCAGCTCCTCGATCAGCCGGTGACTGGCGTGGCGCTTCCTGGCCGTGACCTCGACGCCGCCGTCGTCCTGTAGCGTGACGTGCCGTTCCGGCCGCTCGATGTCGAGGGCTCCGCGCCGCTCGCGCGCCTGCCGCAGCGCCTCATAGGCGCCGTAGAGCGCCCCGATGAGACCGGCGGGCAGGTGGGCGGTGGCTTCGCCGGGGGTGCCGTCGCGATGCGCCTGGACGTCGTCGTAGCTGAGCCTGGCGGCCGAGCGCATGAGGGCGCGCGCAAAGCGCCAGCGGATCAGCGTGCCGTCGCCGCCGATCCAGAGATGGACGGCGATGCAGGGCCGCTCGCGCCCGGCCAGCAGCGAGCAGAGATCGTTGGAGAGGCGTTCCGGCAGCATCGCCACCACGCGGTCGGGGAAATAGACCGAATTGCCCCGCTGGCGGGCGGCGTGGTCGAGCGCGCTCCCCGGGCGCACGTAATGGGCCACGTCGGCGATGGCGACGACGGCGTGCCAGGCGGTGGCGTCGCCGGCCTCGGCGAACACCGCGTCGTCGTGGTCGCGGGCGTCGTCGTCGTCGATGGTGACCAGCGGCAGCGGGCGCAAATCTTCGCGCCCTCGTGCCCCGGCGACGGGCTGTGCCGCCCTGGCTTCGGCCAGCGCGGCGTCGGCGAAGGCGGTGGGGATGCCGTGGGCGGCGATGGCGAGGAGGCTTGCCGCGCCCGGGTCCGAGCGGTGGCCCAGGCGGCGGAGGACGCGCGCCGGCACCGGCCCGAAGCGGCGCTGCGAGAGCGGTTCGACCAGAACCAGGTCGCCATCGTCGGCCGTCAGGCCCTGCGGCACCACGGCGCGCCAGTCATGGGCCTGGCGGCGGTCGGCGGGTTGGATGCGCTCGCCCCTGGCCGTTCTGCGGAAGACGCCGACCGCCTGGCGTTCCACCGTTGGCAGCAGGCGGCGCACGCGCCCCTGCCAGCCGCCGCCGGGCAGCGGGCGTAGGCGGGCGATGGCGCGCTCGCCGATGCCGGGCGCGGGCAGCGGCCGTCTGCCGGCGGCGGAGGTCAGCACGATCCTCGGCGGCGGACCCTCGCCCCGCCAGCAGACCGGCTCGGCGACGGCATTGCCTTCGTCGTCGAGGGCGACCACTTCGACCGCCGCTTCGGAGGGCAGGGCGCCTTTCGGCTGCAGGCGCCGCCCGCGCCCGGCGGCGAGCAGGCCTTCGTGCCTGAGTTCGCCCAGCAGGCGGCCCAGCGCGGCGCGGCGAGCGCTGCCGGCGATGCCGAAGGCACGGGCGATGTCGCGCTTGCCGACACGGCCGGGGCATTCGGCAACGAAGGCCAGCAGCTCTTCGCGCGAAGGCAGCGCTCCGTCGTCCGCCGCCATCGCCTACCGTTCAGCCTCCGCGCCGGGCGGCCCGACGGCGGGCGGGCTTGCCGGTGCTCCTCGCGGCCTTGCCGGCACCCCGGCCGGCTTTCTTCTTACGGGCCAGCAGTTCCAGCGCCATGGCCAGCGTCACCTGCTCCGGCGCCGTGCCCTTGGGCAGCGAGGCAAAGACGCGCCCATGGGCGACATAGGGGCCGTAGCGGCCCTTCCTGACCTCCACCGGCGCTCCGTCGTCGGGGTGGCCGCCCAGCGCCTTCAGCGCCGCCACCCGCTGCGGACGGCTGCCCTTTTCGGCGATGAGCGCGACGGCGCGGTTGAGTCCGACGGTGAGCACATCGTCGCCCGGCGGCAGGGCGGTAAAAGCCCTGCCATGCTTGAGATAGGGGCCGTAACGCCCGATGCCTGCCTGGATGGGGGCGCCGTCGTCCGGGTGGCTGCCCACCTCGCGCGGCAGGGCGAGCAGAGCCAGCGCCAGCGCCAAGTCCACCTCTTCCGGGGCCGTGCCCTTCGGCAGCGAGACGCGCTGCGGCTTCGCCTTGCCTTCGCCCTTCTGGATGTAGGGGCCGTAGGGGCCGTGGCGCAGGGTCACGGCGAGGCCGGTTTCGGGGTCGTCGCCCAGCTGGCGGGGGCCTTCCTCGCTCTCGCCGCCGTTCTCGCCCAGACGGCGGACATGGCGGCATTCGGGATAACCGGAACAGCCCAGAAAAGCGCCGTAGCGGCCCAGCTTCAGCCCCAGGCGGCCCTGTCTGCACGCGGGGCAGAGCCTGGGGTCGCCGTCGCCGTCGCGGGGAAAGAGGCGGTCGGCCAGGGCCTCTTCGAGGGTCGCCAGCACGCGGGTGCGCTCCAGCCCCTCGGCTTCGCGCACCGCCATATGGAAGGCCTCCCAGAAGTCGCGCAGCACCTGCTTCCAGTCGATCGCACCTTTGGCGATGCGGTCGAGTTCGTTCTCCAGGCCGGCGGTGAAGCCGTATTCGACATAGGCCGGGAAGAAGGCTTCCAGGAAGGCGGTGACCAGCCGCCCGCGCTCGCTGGGGTGAAAGCGCTTTTTCTCCAGCAGCACGTATTCGCGCTCCTGCAGCACGGCGAGGATGGAGGCATAGGTGGAAGGCCGCCCGATGCCGAGCTCCTCCAGCCGCTTGACCAGGCTGGCCTCGCTGTAGCGTGGCGGCGGCTCGGTGACGTGCCGCAAGGCCTTGACCTCGCCCAGCGTCAGCGCCTCGCCTTCGCGCAGCGCCGGCAGGCGCCGTTCGCCGTCTTCGTCGGTGCCCTCGTCGCGGCCCTCGCGATAGAGGCGCATGAAGCCGTCGAAGGCGATCGTGGAACCGGTGGCGCGCAACACCGCATCGCCGGCGGGCGTGGCGATGTCGACGGCCACCCGGTCGAGCAGCGCCGATGCCATCTGGCTGGCCAGCGCCCGCTTCCAGATCAGCCCGTAGAGCGCCGCCTCGTCACGGCCCAGACGGGCGGCGACGGCAGCCGGCGAGCGGTCGAAGGCGGTGGGGCGGATGGCCTCGTGGGCTTCCTGGGCGTTGCGCGCCGAGGAGCGGAACAGGCGCGCTTTGGCGGGCAGATAGCGTTGCCCGTATTCGGCGGCGATCAGGCGCCGGGCGCCGTCCAGTGCGCTGCGGGAGAGCGCGACGCTGTCGGTCCGCATATAGGTGATGAGGCCCACCGTCTCGCCGCCGAGATCGACGCCCTCGTAGAGCCGCTGCGCGATTCGCATGGTGCGGGCGGCGGCGAAGCCCAGCTTGCGCGACGCTTCCTGTTGCAGGGTGGAGGTGATGAAGGGCGGGGCTGGGTTGCGCCTGGCCTGTTTGCGCTCGACGGCGGTGACGGCGAAGCTGCCTTCGCGCACGCGCTGTGCCGCCGCTGCGGCTTTGGTGCCGTCGGCGAGCGCGAATTTATCGAGCTTGACGCCGTCGAGCGCCGCCAGGCGGGCAGTGAAGGCGGCACCGTCGGCCTTGGCGAGATCGGCTTCGACGGTCCAGTACTCGCGGGGGAGAAAGGCCTCGATCTCGGCCTCGCGGGCGCAGACCAGCCGCAGAGCGACCGATTGCACGCGCCCGGCCGAGCGACTGCCGGGCAGCTTGCGCCACAGCACCGGCGAAAGGTTGAAGCCCACCAGATAGTCCAGGGCCCGGCGCGCCTGCTGCGCGTTCACCAGCGCCATGTCGATATCGCGGGGGCGCGCCATGGCGTGGCGCACCGCCTCGCGGGTGATCTCGTGAAAGACGATGCGGCGCGCCTTGCGGCGGCCCAGCGCGCCCTCGTCCCGCAGCCAATTCAGCACGTGCCAGGAGATGGCCTCGCCTTCCCGGTCCGGGTCGGTGGCGAGCAGTAGGTCGTCGGCACCGCGCAGGGCGGCGGCGATGGCGGAGAGCGGCTTTTTCGCCCGCGCGCCGGTGGCATAGACCATCTCGAAGTCCTTGTCGGGCAGCACCGAGCCGTCGCGCGGCTCCAGGTCGCTCACATGGCCATAGCTGGCGAGCACCGTGAAATCGCTGCCCAGATATTTCTCGATCGTCCTGGCCTTGGCGGGCGATTCGACGACGACGATGTGCATGCCAGGTCTCCGGAGGCGCCGGACGGCGAGGCGCGCCCGCCGGCCTGAGTGCCCGCTGCATCCGGGCTGCGCCGCCGCGCGCAGATTTCGGCGGGCGCTATCTGGCACCGCTGCCCCGGCGCGTCAACCTCGGCGGCAGCGGGCGCGGGTGTCGCCGGAAAGCGTCTTCCCCTCGCCGCCGCCGCCTTCATAATCGCCCTCCCGCAGGGCAGGGGGTGCCGATGAAGATCGCCAGGCTGGAGACCTTCGCCAATCCCTGGCTCTGCTTCGTGCGCGTCACCGCCGACAGCGGCGAGCAGGGGTGGGGCCAGACCGCCCCCTATCACGCCGACATCGCGGCCGAGATCGTCCACCGCCAGGTCGCGCCCCATGCGCTCGGTGCCGATGCGCTGGACTTCGCCGCCCTCACGGACCTCATCGGCGAGCGCGAGCACAAATTTCCAGGCTCCTATCTCTGCCGCGCCATGGCCGGCCTCGACACCGCCCTGTGGGACCTTCGGGGCAAGCTGGAGGGAAAGCCGGTCACGCAGCTGATCGGCGGCCAGGGCGGGGTGCTGCGGGCCTATGCCAGCTCCATGAAGCGCGGCATCGCGCCTGCCGACGAGGCGCGGCGCCTCGCGGTCCTGCGCGACGAAGAGGGCTTCGATGCCTTCAAGTTCCGCATCGGGGCCGAATGCGGGCGCGACCGGGACCAATGGCCCGGCCGCACCGAGGAGATCGTGCCCACCGTGTGCCGGGCGCTGGGCGATGGCACCGCCAGGCTGGTGGACGCCAATTCCGGCTTCTCTCCAGCACGCGCCATCGAGGTGGGGCGCATGCTGGAAGACGAAGGCGTCACCCATTTCGAGGAACCCTGCCCCTATTGGGAGCTGGAGCAGACGAAGCGGGTGGCCGATGCGCTCGCCATCGACGTGACGGGCGGCGAGCAGGACTGCGATCTTTCCACCTGGCGGCGCATGATCGCCATGGGTGCGGTCGACATCGCCCAGCCCGATATCCTGTATCTGGGCGGGCTTACCCGCACCTTGCGGGTGGCGAAGATGGCGCAGCGGGCGGGCCTTCCCGTCACCCCCCATTGCGCCAACCTGTCGCTGGTGACGGTCTGCACCATGCACCTGCTGGCGGCACTCCCCAATGCTGGCAGATATCTGGAATTCTCCATCGAGGGCGCCGATTACTACCCCTGGCAGCAGGGCCTGTTCCTGGGGGACCCTTTCGCCGTCGAGGCGGGGCGCGTCCGCGTGCCGGAGGCCCCCGGCTGGGGCGTGGAGATCGCGCCGGCCTGGCTGGACGGGGCGCGCTATCGGGTGAGCGCTCTGGAGCCGTGAAGGCCGGGCCGCCCCGGCCGGTGGGGGCGGGTGAGCCTGTCCCAGCCTACCCCCGGCCTGCCGTCGCGAGGCGATCACCCGCCCGATCCCCAGGGCCGCCGGGCCGGCGATGGTCCGGCGCCTGCCGTCGCTGCCCGGCGCGGCGGCCCTGGGGCGCGGACCTGGGCGTCGAAATCGGCGGCGAAGGCGGCGAGGTCGCGGCCGGCATGGCGGGGTGCCATGTCGGCCGGCGCGCCGCATACCGGCAGGCCGGGAAGGGGGGCGACAACGGTGGCATAGTCCGGCACGGCGAAGAAGCCGATCGAGAAGCGTTCCCGCTCGCGGGGAGGGTGGACGCGGTGCATGGTGGAACGGAAGCGGCCCCCCGACCAGCTTTCCATCATGTTGCCGATGTTGACGATGAGCGTGCCCGGCCGCTGTGCCACCTCCGTCCAGCCGCCTTCGGGGCGCTGGACCTGCAAGCCGCCGACCTCGCCGGGCAACAGCACGGTGACGGCGTTGGTATCGCGGTGCGGGAAGACGTCGTCGGCAGGAGCGTCCGCCGCCTCCGGGCGGGCCGGGTAGTGGAGCAGGGAAAGATTGCTGAGCGGGCAGGCGAAGAGCCGCGTCAGCGCATCCTCTTCCCGCCCCATGGCGAGCGCGAAGGCCCGTAACAGGGCGCCGCCCACCGCTGCGAAGGCGTCGTAGCAGGCCGTAACGGCGCTGCGGAAATCTGGCGGCGCCGTGGGCCAGCGATTGGGCGCGGCCAGCCCCCGATCCACCTCCGGAATGGCGGCTATGGCCTCTGCGGGCAACGCCTCCTCGCCCACCAGGAAGGCTTCGTAGATCGGGCGCGGCGTGCCTTCGTGGCGCTGGCGGGCGAAGGGCATGGCCGGCACATAGCCGCGCAGGGTGCCCGGCCGGCGCGCCAGCCGGCGCTTCGTGGCCTCGTTGCCGGCGAAGAAGGCCTGTGCCGCCGCCAGCGCCCGCTGCGGCACCTCGGGCGCCACGCCGTGGCCGCGGACACGCAGAAAGCCGGAGCGCTCGCAGGCGCCGGCGAGCCACCGCGCGGTGGCCGCCCGGCCGCCCCGGTCGGAAGCGAACAGCGGGGCGATGTCGAGGTCGACGATCATGGAACCTCCCCGTCACGCCACCGCCCCCTTGCGGCGAAGCGGGCGCCATGGCTCGGGCCGAAAAGGCCAGGAGGCGATCTTCATCCCGCCGGCCGCAAGCTATCGGGCGCCAGGCGAGTTATCAACAGATGCGGAGGGATGTGGAGTGAAAGGGCGGCCGCTGCGCCCGTCGCCGTGGCAATCTGTCGCCGCCGCCGGGGCAAAGGGCGGCGAGGAGGGAAGCCGACATGCTGAACGACTTTTTCAAGCTGGAAGAACACGGCACGACGGTGCGGCGCGAACTGGTCGCCGGCGTCACCACCTTCCTCACCATGGCCTATATCGTCTTCGTCAACCCGCTCATCCTCCAGGATGCGGGCATGGATTTCGGCGGCGTCTTCGTGGCCACCTGCATCGCCGCCGCCTTCGGCACGGCGATCATGGGGCTGTGGGCCAACTATCCCTTCGCCGTCGCTCCGGGCATGGGGCTGAATGCCTTTTTCACCTATGGCGTGGTGCTGGGCATGGGCTATCCCTGGGAGGTGGCGTTGGGGGCGGTGTTCTGCTCCGGCGTGCTGTTCGTCGCCATCTCGGTGCTGCGGGTGCGCGAATGGGTGGTCAACGCCATTCCCCGCTCCCTCAAGATGGCGACCACCGCCGGCATCGGCCTCTTCCTGGGCATTATCGCCATGAAGAACGCCGGCCTGGTGGTCGATCATCCGGCGACGCTGGTCACCATCGGCGATACGACGCAGTGGAGCGTGCTGCTGGCCGTGCTGGGCTTCGTCGCCATCGTGGCCCTAGATGCCTGGCGGGTGCCGGGTTCCATCGTCATCGGCATCCTGACGGTGACGGCGGTCGGCATCGCGCTGGGCGTCGGCGAGTTCCAGGGCATCGCCTCGCTGCCGCCCGACCCCTCGACGACGATGTTCCAGCTCGACATCGCCGCCGCGCTGGATCTGGCGCTGGTGAGCGTCATCTTCACCTTCCTGTTCACCGACCTGTTCGATACCTCGGCCACCCTGATCGGCGTCGCCCATCGCGCCGGGCTGCTGGACGAGAACGGGCGCCTGCCCCGCCTGGGCCGGGCGCTGGTGGCCGATTCGACGGCGACGGTGGTGGGCGCCGTGGCCGGCACCTCGTCGGTCACCTGCTATATCGAAAGCGCTTCGGGCGTGCATGCCGGCGGGCGCACCGGCCTCGCCGCCGTGGTGGTCGCCCTGCTGTTCCTGGCGGCGCTGGTGCTTTCGCCGCTGGCCAACACCGTCCCGGCCTATGCCACGGCTCCGGCGCTACTGTTCGTCGCCTGCCTGATGGCCCAGGGCATCACCGAGATCGACTGGCAGGATGCCACCGAATATGTGCCGGCCGTCGTGCTGGCCATGACCATGCCCTTCACCTTTTCCATCGCCGACGGCCTGGCCTTCGGCTTCGTCAGCTATGCCGTCATCAAGCTGCTCTCCGGCCGCGCCCGCGAAGCCGGGCCGGCGGTGCTGGTGCTGGCGGCGGTGTTCGTGGCCAAATTCGCCTGGCTGGGCGGTTGACGGCCCGCGCGGGCTGCCCCTCTCCGGCGCACGGTTGCGCGGCGGCGGTGCCATGGTGTCTAATGGACAGCGGCGGCGGGGCACGCCGCCGGAGCGGGGCGCAGTTTCCGCAGGGGGAGGGAAGATGCCGTTGCTGGCGACATCCGTGCCGGCCGGTGCGGGGCGGACGGCGTGCTGACCCTGGTCGCGCGGCGACTGGCGCTCGGCGTCGTCACCCTCCTGGTGGTTTCGGTCATCATCTTCGCCGGCACCGAGATCCTGCCGGGCGACGTGGCCACCGCCATCCTCGGCCAGTCGGCGACGGAGGAGAACACGGCGGCGATCCGGGCGCAGCTGGGCCTCGATCGCCCGCCGCATGAGCGCTATGCGAGCTGGCTGGCGAACTTCGTCCAGGGCGATCTGGGCACCTCGCTGGGCAACCGGCGGCCGATCGCGCCGCAGATAGGCTTCCGCTTCGAGAACACCATGCTGCTGGCGGCCCTGGCGGCGCTGATCGCGGTGCCGCTGTCGGTGGCCCTGGGGCTGATCTCGGCCATCAAGCAGGACCGGCCCATCGACCGTTCCATCTCGGTCGGCAGCCTGACCACCATCTCGGTGCCCGAGTTCTTCATCGGCTATGTCCTGATCCTCATCGTCGCCGTCAAGCTGGGCTGGCTGCCGAGCCTCTCCCTGGTCAACGACCGCATGGATTTCGGCGAACGCCTGACGGTGATGATCCTGCCGGCGACGGTGCTCACCCTGGTCACTCTGGCCCATATGATGCGCATGACGCGCGCGGCGGTGATCGGCGTCATGAACAGCTCCTATATCGAGATGGCCCATCTCAAGGGCGTCGAATACTGGCGCGTCGTCGTCCAGCACGCCTTTCCCAACGTGCTCTCGCCGGTCATCACCGTGGTGTCGCTGAACCTCGCCTATCTGATCGTCGGCGTCGTCGTCGTGGAGGTGGTCTTCACCTATCCGGGCATGGGTCAGTATCTGGTGGATTCCGTCTCGAAGCGCGATGTGCCGGTGGTGCAGGCCGGTGGATTGATCTTCGCCGGCGTCTATGTCCTCCTCAACCTGGCTGCGGACCTCGCCTCGATTCTGGCCAATCCGCGCCTGCGGCACCCGAAATAGGGGGCGGGCGGTGGAGAGCTCGCAAGGCGTCCAGTATGTCAGGCCCACGCGCGGGCAGGCGGTGCGGCAGTTCTTCGCCGAAATGCCGCTCACGGCGCGCGTCGGGCTCGCCATCGTCGCCGCCAACCTGTTCGTCGTCGCCTTCGCGCCCTGGCTCGCTCCCTATGGCGAGACCGAGCTGGTGACCGACCTGTGGGTGCCGCCCAGCCCCGAGCACTGGCTGGGCAGCGACCATCTCGGCCGCGACATGCTGACACGCATCCTCTACGGGGCGCGCACCACCATCGCCATCGCCTTCATCGCCACGCTGCTGGCCTTCGTGATGGGGATCGTCGCCGGCTTCACGGCGGCGGTCCTGGGCGGCGTGGTCGATATGCTGCTCTCGCGCCTGGTCGATGCCCTGATGGCGATCCCGACGCTGATCCTGGCCCTGGTGGTCATCTCGGTGCTGGGCACGGAGGTCGCCATTCTCATCGCCGTCATCGCCGTGCTCGATTCCACGCGCGTCTTCCGCCTCTCGCGGGCCATCGCCATGGACGTGGTGGTGATGGAATATGTCGAGGCGGCCCGGCTCAGGGGCGAGGGGCTGTGGTGGATCATGAGCCGCGAGGTCCTGCCCAACGCGGTCATGCCGCTGGTGGCCGAATTCGGCCTGCGCTTTGTCTTCGCCTTCCTCTTCATCGCCGCCCTCAGCTTCCTGGGCCTCGGCATCCAGCCGCCGCTGGCCGACTGGGGCGGCATGGTGAAGGAGAACGCCAGCGCCATCACCTATGGCCTGGCGGCGCCGCTCTACCCGGCCGGTGCCATCGCCATCCTGGCGATCGGCGTCAACCTGCTGGTCGATTACGTGCTGGCGCGCTCCAACCGCTCGGCCGCCGCCGAGTTCGAGGGGTGAGGGCGGTGGGCGGCGCGCGCCTTCTCGAAATGCAGGCCCTGCGCATCGAAGCGCGCCGGGCCGATGGCGAGCCGTTCCGCATCGTCAACGACCTGGACGTAACGCTCGATCGCGGCGAGGTGCTGGGGCTGATCGGCGAATCGGGGGCCGGCAAGTCCACCCTGGGGCTGGCGTCGATGTGCTTCGCCCGCCCGGGCTGCAAGATCACCGGCGGCAGCATCTTCTTCGACGGCGCCGACCTGCGCGCCCTCGGGGAGGAACAGCTGCGGCAGATGCGCGGCGTGCGCGCCGCCTACATCGCCCAGAGCGCGGCCGCCGCCTTCAACCCCGCCAAGCGGCTGAACGACCAGGTGACGGAAGCGGCCGTGCGCCACGACGTGATGAACCTGGCCGCCGCGACCGAGCGCGCGGTGGAGCTCTACGGCCGGCTCGACCTGCCGGATCCCTCCCGCATCGGGCGGCGCTATCCGCACCAGGTCTCCGGCGGCCAGCTGCAACGCGTCATGTCGGCCATGGCCATGGCCTGCGGCCCCGATCTGCTGGTGCTGGACGAGCCCACCACGGCCCTGGACGTCACCACCCAGATCGAGGTGCTGGCGACGGTGCGCGACCTCATCCGCAACAACAACACCGCCGCCCTCTACATCACCCACGATCTCGCCGTGGTGGCCCAGATCGCCGACCGCATCATGGTGCTGCGCTATGGCGACCTGATCGAGGAAGGCACCACCGAACAGATCCTCCACGACCCCGGAGAGGCCTACACCCGGGAGCTGATCTCGGCCCGGACCGAGGAGATCAACACCAAGGTCTTCGCCGGCATGCCGGAAAAGCCGGTGCTGTCGATCGCGGGCGTGACGGCCAGCTACGACGGCAGGGTCGATGTGCTGAAGGACATCTCGGTCGATATCGGGCGCGGCGAAACGGTGGCGGTGGTGGGCGAGTCGGGCAGCGGCAAGTCCACCCTGGCCCGCGTCGTCACCGGCCTGCTGCCGCCGCATCGCGGCCAGGTCGAATTCGACGGCAGGCGCTTCTCGCCGGCGCTGAAGGACCGTTCCAAGGAAGAGCTGCGCAAGGTGCAGATGATCTACCAGATGCCGGATGTGGCGATGAACCCGCGCCAGCGCGTCTCGGAGATCGTCGGCCGCCCGCTCGCCTTCTATTTCGGCATCACCGGAAAGGAACGGGAGGAGCGGATGTTCGCCCTCCTGCGCGAGATCGACCTGGGGCCGGAATTCGCCGATCGCTTCCCCGGCCAGCTTTCCGGCGGCCAGAAGCAGCGCGTGTGCATCGCCCGCGCCCTGGCGGCCGACCCCGAACTCATCATCTGCGACGAGGTCACCTCGGCCCTCGACCAGGTGGTCGCCGCCGGCATCCTGAAGCTGCTCGACCGGCTCCAGAGCGAGAAGAACCTAGCCTACATGTTCATCACTCACGATCTCGGCATCGTGCGCAACATCGCCGACCGCACGGTGGTGATGTATCAGGGCAGCGTGGTCGAACAGGGCACGACCGAGCAGATTTTCACGCCGCCCCAGAAGGAAGCCTATACCCGCAAGCTGATCGCCTCGACGCCGGAGATGCGCACCGACTGGCTCGACGAGGTGCTGCGCGAGCGCGGCGACCTGTTCGAGATCGACGCCGCCGCCCACGGCCAGAGCTGAGGCGCCTTGCCGAGCGAGGTCGATTTCTACTACGGACTCGCCAGCCGCTATTCCTATCTGGCGGCCTGCCGCCTGGCGGGGATCGAGCGGCGCACCGGTGCCCGCTTCCGCTGGCGGCCGCTGCAAAGCGCCCTTCTGATCGCGCGCGACGGCAGGGACCCTTTCGCCGACAAGGCACCCTCGGGCCAATACGACTGGGCCTGGCGGCGCCGGGATGCCGAGGCCTGGGCGGCCTGGATCGGCGTTCCCTTCCGCGATCCGGTGGGGCGGCTGGTCTTCGACGAGGCGCTGCCGGCCCTGGCCGCCCTGGCGGCCGGCCGCCAGGGCGAGACGGCCGCCATGAGCCGGCGCCTGTTCCGCGCCATCTTCGTCGACGAGCGCAGTGCCCTGGAGCAGGGCGACATCGTCGCCGAAGCGCGGGCCCTGGGCCTCGATATGGCGCGCTTCGAGGCCGATCTCGCCAGCGCCTCCCTGGCCGCCCAACACCGCCGCACGGTCGAGGAAGCGGCGGCGCGGGGCGCCTTCGGCGTGCCCAGCTTTTTCCTGGGCGAGCGCATGTTCTGGGGCAACGACCGCCTGGTGCTGCTGGAAGCGGCGCTCGAAGGCCGCATCTGACGCGGCCTTCGGCGCCCCGTTCAGGCGAGCGAGGCCTTCAGCATCCAGGCGGCCTTGTCGTGCGCCGTCATGCGCCCGGTCATCATGTCGGCGCTGACATCGTCGCCGGCCTCGGCGGCCGCCTCCATCGCCGCCCGCGCCGAGCGCGCCAGCCGGGCGTGGTCGCCGGCCAGCATCCGCACCATCTCGCCGGCCTCCTCGATGCCGTCGTCTTCCCGGATGCCCGAAAGCCGGGCATAGGCGGCATAGCTGGCCGGCGCCTTGTGGCCCAGGGCGCGGATGCGCTCGGCGATCTCGTCTGCGGCCTGGAACAATTCCGCATATTGCTCGCCGAACATGGCGTGCAGGCTGTGGAAGCCGGGGCCGGTGACGTTCCAGTGATAGCCCTGCGTCTTGAGCGTCAGCAGATAGGTGTCGGCGAGCACGGTCGAAAGCTTCGCCGCCACGGTGGCGGCGCCGTTGTCGCTGAGGTTGCCGGTGTCCATGGCGCTGTCCTCGTGTCCATAGTTTAGAACGATTCTTATATGGACGGCGCAGGCCGGGCTTTCAAGGGCTCAGGCGGCCGCTTCCGAAGGTGGGGTCTGCCGCCGTCCGGGCGCGCCGCCCAGCCAGCGTTCGACGAAGCGCGGCACCCAGGCGTCCACCAGCCGATCGTATTTCTTCGCCCCGGCCAGCTGTTCGTCCGGTTGCTGGGCGCCCCGTTCCTCCAGCTTGTGCGAGGCCTCCCGCATCCACAGCCGGACGATGTCGAGCGTGCATTCGGGGTGGAACTGCACGCCGTAGACCTGCGGTGCGGCGCGAAACATCTGGTTGGGGAAATGGCCGCTGGCGCCGGTGGCCAGCAGCTCGCAGCCCGCCGGCAGCTCGAAGCCCTCGCCGTGCCACTGGTAGAAGAAGCGGACGCCGTCCAGCAGCTCGCGCCCCGCCTCGGTCGGGGCCACCTCTGTGTAGCCGATCTCGTGCCAGCCCTCGTCGTGCGGCCTCACCTGCGCCCCCAGGCAGCGGGCCAGCATCTGGGCGCCCAGGCACACGCCCAGGAAGGGCGTGCCGGATTCCAGCACCCGGTCGATCCAGGCCAGCTCCCTGGCGATGAAGTCGAGACTCCGGTCGTCGTTGGCGCTCATCGGGCCGCCGAACACCACGGCCCCCGCGATGCCGTCGAGGTCTTCGGGCAGGCTGTCGCCCTCCTTGACGCAACAGCGCAGCGCCTCGAAGCCCTGGCCGGCGAGGGTGCGGCCGATGCGCCCGGTGTTGGAATGGCTGCCGTGGACGACGCAGACCACCTTGCCGCGCCCGATGCCCGATTCGAACATGGCGCGGGAGTTTCGCCATCGCCGCGCCGCCGTCAAGGCGCCCCGGCCGGCGCCGCCGGGGAAGGAGTTCCGCCCATGACGCGCACCTTGAAGCCGTCGGCGGCCAACTTGTCGGTGAGGCGGGCGATGTGGTCGCGGTCCAGCGTCTCCAGCACGATGTCGAGATCGGCGAGTTTCACCGGCAGCCGGGAGAAGGCGCGCTGGTGGTGGACCTCGATGATGTTGGCGCCGCTCTCGCCGCAGATACCGGCGATCCTGGCCAGGGTGCCGGGCGCGTCCTGAATCTCGATGCGCAGCTGCACCATGCGCCCGTCGCGCACCAGGCCGTGCTCGATCACCCCCGAGAGGATGCGGCTGTCGATGTTGCCGCCCGAGAGCACCAGGCCCACCTTCCTGCCGGCGAAACGCTCGCCATGGGCCAGCAGCGCCGCCAGCGGCGCCGCCCCGCCGCCTTCGGCCACCGTCTTCTCGACCTCGACGAACAGCTGCACCGCGCCTTCCAGCTGCTCTTCGTCCACCAGCAGAATGTCGCTCACCAGCTCGCGAATCACCGCCATGGCGAGCCGGCCCGGCGTCTTCACCGCGATGCCGTCGGCGATGGTGCGCCCGCCCGCCCGCACCTCGAGGCCCCGCAGCGACCGATACATGGAGGGGAACATGGCCGCCTCCACGCCCACCACCTCGATCTGCGGGCGCAGGGCCCTGGCGGCGATGGCGATGCCGCCGATGAGGCCGCCGCCGCCGATGGGGGCGATGACGACGTCGAGATCGCCGGCCTCCTCCAGCATCTCCAGCCCCACCGTGCCCTGGCCGGCCATCACCCGCTCGTCGTCATAGGGGTGGACGAAAGCCAGCCCCCGTTCGGCGGCGATCCGGCGGGCGGTGACGGCGGCATCGTCGATGGTGCGGCCCGAAAGCACCACCTGGGCGCCGAAGCGCCTGGTGTTGCGCAGCTTCACGGTCGGCGCGTCCTCCGGCATGACGATGGTGGCCGGAATGGCGAGCCGTTTCGCGCACCAGGCCACGGCCTGGGCGTGGTTGCCCGCCGACATGGCGATCACGCCGCCCGCCCGTTCCTCGTCGCTCAGCGACGACATGCGCACCAGCGCCCCGCGGTCCTTGAAGGAGGCGGTGAACTGCCGGTTCTCGAACTTCACCCAGACCTCGGCACCGCTCATCTCCGAGAGGGCGGGCGAGGGCATGAAGGGCGTTCTCACCGCCTGCCCGGCGATGGTGCGGGCGGCCGTTCGGATGTCGGCAAGCGTCACGGGCATGGCGGGCCTCCCGAAGCGGCGGCGAGGGTGGGGCCGCCCCGCTCCGCGGGCGCCATGGCGGCGCGGACGCGGGCGAGGGCGGCGGGGGTGTCGATGTCCATCAGCACGCCATCGTCGCCGGTCTCTACCTCCAGGGCCAGCCCGGCCTCGGCGTCGATCAGGCCGCGCGCCCCCCGGTCGCCGGCCAGCCGCGCCATGGCGGGGAAGAAGCGCCGCTCCCACAGCACCGGGTTGCCGCGCCGGCCCCGACAGGTGGGGACGACGGCGCGCCCGCCCGCACCGGCGCGGGCGGCGAGGATGCGCCCGATCGACCGCGGCGAGACGGCCGGCATGTCGCCCAGGCAGACCAGCACCGCGCCGGTGGCGGGGGCAAGCGCGGCGAGGCCGGCGCGCAGCGACGAGGCGAGGCCCTCGCTCCAGGCGGCGTTGCGCACGAAGTCGGCGCCGCTGCCGGCCAGCGCCCGTTCCACCGCCGCGCCGTCATGGCCGGTCACCGCCAGGATGCGGTCCACCCGGCTGGCGGCCAGGGCATCGACGACGTGGCGCACCGCCGCCTTGCCGGCGATGGGCGCCAGCAGCTTGTTGGCGCCGCCGGCGCGGCGCGAGCGCCCGGCGGCCAGCACCAGGGCGCAGATCACGGCCGTTTGCCGCGCAGCGCCGCCACCGCTTCGGCCATGATGGCGAGCGCGATCTCGGCCGGCGTCGCGGCGCCGATGTCCAGGCCCACCGGCCCCCTGATGCGGGCGATGGCGTCGTCGCCGAAGCCCGCCTCCCGCAGCCGCGCCGCCCGCCTGGCGTGGGTCCGCCGGCTTCCCAGGGCGCCGATATGGAAGGCGGGCGAGGCCAGCGCGGCGTGGAGGGCCGGATCGTCGATCTTGGGGTCGTGGGCCAGCGTGACCACCGCGCTGCGCGCGCAGATGCGGATGCCGGCCAGGGCCTCGTCGGGCCAGGCGCAGAGCAGCCGCGCCCCCCGAAAACGCGCTTCGTCCGCGAAGGCGCGGCGCGGGTCGATGACGACGGTCTCCCAGCCCAGGCGGGCGGCGAAGGCCGCCAGCGGCTCGGCGATATGGACGGCCCCGGCCACGATCAGCCGCGGCGGCGGGGCGAAGACGTGCAGGAAGAGCGACCGTCCGCCATGCTCGACGGTGGTGGAACGGTCGCCGGCGAAGGCGCCGGCCACGGCCCGGGCCAGGGCTTCCTCGACCTCCTCGCCGGGGAAGATCAGGCGCTCGCCGCCGTCGTCGAGCCAGGTGGCCAGCAGCACCGGCTGGCGGCAGCGGCGGGCGGCGTTGAGGCGGGCCAGGGTGGCGGGCTTCATGCCACGGGCGCGACGAAGACGCTGACCCGCCCGCCGCAGGTAAGCCCCAGCTCCCAGGCCCGCTCGTCGCTGACGTCGAAGCCCAGGCGGCGCGGCCTGCCGTCGCCCAGCGCGGCCCTGGCCTCGGCGATCACGGCGCCCTCGATGCAGCCGCCGGAAACCGAGCCGCGAAAGGCGCCGTCGCCGCGCACCGCCAGCACCGCCCCGGCCGGGCGCGGGCTGGAACCCCAGGTCGCGGTCACGACCGCCAGCGCCACCTCGTGCCCGGCCTCGGACCAGGACTGGGCGATCTCGAGCGCGTCGTCGTCCATGCCGCCTTCCTCTCCCAGCCGCCGGATTATGGCACGGACGGGCGGCGTCACCACCCCGACGGCACGGCGCCGGCGGCCAGCGCCTCCCGGATGGCGTCCTCGAAGCCGGCGCCGGCCCGCAGGTCGAGCCGCATCGGGGCGCCGCCGTTGAAGGCCGGGTTGGCGCCGGCCAGCTCCAGGGCGACGGTGGCCGGGCCGCCGGGCGGGCGCCGGATGGCGAGGGCGAGGGCGGTGAAGCGGAAGTCGGCCAGCGGCGCCGGGCGCGTCCCGGCCGGCCCGGCGGGGGCGTAGCGCAGCCGCCCGCCGGCCTCGGCCGCCAGCCGTCCGCCCTCGATCGCCACGCCGGCGGGCGAGAACGCCAGCGGCAGGCGGCCGCCGATCCGCCCCCGGCCCTCCAGCCCCGCCACGGGCAGGCGCTCCAGCAGGCGGGCCAGCTCGATCCCTTCCGCCTCCAGGGTCAGGGCGTTTCGCGCCCGGCCGGGATCGAGGGCGGCGGCGGCCAGCGTCAGGCGCCCGCCCGCGAAGCCGGCCCCGGCTTCCTCCAGTTCCAGGCTGCCGTCGCCGGGCAGCGCCATCCGCGCCTCCACGTCGGCCAGCGCCAGGCCGCCCAGGGTCAGGCGCCGCGCCCGCAGCTGCTGGCCCGGCGGCGTCGCCGGCGGCGCGATGGCAGAGAGCGCGATCTCGCCGGTCAGCCCCTCCACGGCGAGGCCGCCGGCCCTGGCGGAAAGGTCCAGCAGCAGCCGCCACGCCTGGCGCCAGCTGCCGTCCTGGCGCAGCAGCTCGCCGCGCAGCTCGAAACCGCCCGCGGCCTCGTCGATGAGGGCGCCGTAGAGGGGCGAGAGATCGGCGGGCTGGATGCCGCCGGCTTCGAAGATCGTTGCCGGCACGCGCAGCAGGGCGCGCAGCCGCCCGTCCGCCGCCCGCCAGCTGGCTTCGGCATTGGCCAGATAGCGTCTGGCCCGCATGTGCAGATTGGCCTCCATGTTGAGGTCCTCGCCCCGGGGCCAGGCCGGGCGCAGGGCGGCGTCGGCGCTCGCCGGGGCGAAGCGGGCGGGCCGGCGCAGGTCTTCCAGCGTGCCGACCGTCGCCTCCACCTGCGGCCACGGCGAAAGGCCGTTGTTGTAGGAGGCGAGGATGCGCAGATCGCCGATGCGCAGGTCCGGCCCCGCGATGGCCAGGTCGCCGCCTCTGGCCTTCATGCTGCCTTGCAGGTGGTTCAGGCCCAGGCTGCCCAGGCGCCAGGTGGTCTGCGGCAGCAGGCCGGCGACTCTGGCGCGCGCGCTGCCGTCCTCCAGCAACGCGAAGGCGGCCGGCAGGGCGCCGGTCTTCAGGCGCATGTCCCAGCTCCACGCGCCCGCCAGCTTTTCGACCGCCAGCAGCGGCAGATGTTCTTCGACGACGGCCAGCGACAGCGGCTCCAGCGTTTGCAGATGGCGATGGGCGAGGCGGTCGACGTCGAGCCAGGCGGTGTCCGTCAGCCGCAGATAGAGGCGCTTGCCGTCGCGCTCGATGGCGAGCGGCAGCTCGGCCAGCAGCCCGTCCAGCGTCAGGCCGGGCCCGTCCAGCGCCAGTCTGCCGGCCCGCAGGAAGGCGCCGGGGGCGGCGCGGGCCCCTTCGTCTGCCAGCGTCAGCGGCAGGTCGATGGCGGCCGCCTCGAAGACGGCGCCGCCGGCCGCCAGGCGCGCGCATTCGGCCCGCAGCTGGAGGCTGGCCCGCCCATCGCCGCCCGCCTGGCCGATGACGGCTTCCAGCGTGGCCTCGTCGGCGGCCAGCGCTTCGCCCCGCGCCAGGCGGGCGGCCGTCAGGCGCGCCGTCGCCGCCAGGGTGGAGAGCTCGCCTTCGGCCAGCGCCGCCAGCGGGCCGCTGGCGGCGAAGGTCAGCGCCGCGGGGGCGGTGACGGCGATCCCTGCGATCTCCACGTCCTCGCCGCTTCTGCCTTCGCCGGCGGCCTCGACCAGCCAGCGCCCGTCATGGCGGGCGGCCAGGGTGAGCCGCGCCGCGAAAGGCCCCCCGCCGCCGCCGAAGGCCAGCTCGCCTTCGAGGCGGCGCCCCGTCCACGAGGCCTCCGCCACCGCCGGGCCCAGGGCGCGGCCGTCCCAGCTGGCGGCAGGCGTCGCCAGCCGGGCGTCCAGCACGGCCGGTGCGGTTTCGCCCGGCAGCCAGTCCAGGAGCAGGCGCCCGGCCAGCGGTCCGGCCCGTAGCCGGGGGTGGTTCAGCGCCCCTTCCTCCACGGCGAAGGCCGTCCGCAGCGCCGTTTCCCCCGCCGCCGTTTCGACCGGACTCAGCTCCAGCCCGCCGGCGGCGGTGGCTATCTCGCCTTGCAGCCGCCAGCGCCCGCCGCCGGTCAGCGCCGGCCCGTCCGTTCGCAGAGCCGCCTCCAGGTGCAGCGTGGCCGGCCCCCAGGGGCTGGCGAAGCTGGCTTGCAGATCGTCGATCCTCAGGATCGAGAAGGGCAGGGCCGCCGGCGGGGGCGCGCGCCAGGGGATGTGCGCCAGGGAGAGCCGCGCCCCGGTCACGGCGAGGCTGTCGATGCGCCCGCGCAGCAGCGCCGCCGGCCGGTAGGCGAGGACCGCCCGTTCGACGCTGCCGCCGTCCAGGCGGATGTCCTCGATGACGGTGCGGGCGAGTCCGGCCTCGGCCACCCGATAGCTGGCGCCGGCCAGGGCCGTGCCTTGCAGCTGGTGGCGGAGCAGCCGCTCGGCGATCTCGGCGCGCAGGGCGAAGGCGGCGGCGAGCGCCGCGGCGGCGGTCAACGCCGCGGCGGTCGCGAGGCGGCGCCATGTCATGGGGCGGGTACGGCGGTGCGGGCGAGCGCCCTGGCGACGGCTCGCTTCGCCATCACGGTGACCAGATGGGCGCGATAGTCGGGGGTGGCGTGGAGGTCGCTGGCGAGGCCTTCTTCGGGGATGGCGATGCCGGCGACGGCTTCGGGCGTGAAATCGGCGTCCAGCGCCGCTTCCATCTCGCCGACGCGGAAGACGGCCGGCCCGGCGCCGGTGACGGCGACCCGCGCGCCCTGCGCCGTCTGGGCGACGAAGACGCCGACGATGGCGTAGCGCGAGGCCGGGTTGGGGAACTTCATATAGGCCGCGCGGCGGGGCCGGGGAAAGGCGATGCGGGTGACGATTTCGCCCTCGTCCAGGGCGGTTTCGAACAGGTCGATGAAGAAGTCGCCGGCGGCGATGCGTCGGCGGTCGGTGGTGATCGTGGCGTCCAGGGCCAGCAGCGCCGCCGGATAGTCGGCGGCCGGGTCGGCATTGGCGACGGAACCGCCGATGGTCCCCCGGTTGCGGACCTGGAAGTCGCCGATCCGGCCCGCCAGTTCCGCCAGGGCCGGGATCGCGCCCTGCACCTCCCGCGAATGCGCGACCTGGTTGTGGCGGGCGAGCGCGCCCGCGACGACGCTGTCCTCCTCGACGCCGATCCGCCGCAGATCGGCGATGCCGGCGATGTCGATCAGGTCGGAAGGGGCGGCCAGGCGCAGCTTCATGGCCGGCAGCAGCGTGTGCCCGCCGGCCAGATAGCGGGCGTCCTCGCAGTCCTCGAACAGGCGCCGCGCTTCCCCCACGCTCGCGGCGCGGCGATAGCGGAAGGCATACACCTTCAGTTCCCGCCGGCCATCTTGGCGGCCGCTGCCCGGATCGACCTGACGATGTTGTGATAGCCGGTGCAGCGGCAGAAATTGCCTTCGAGATGCTCGCGGATCTGGCGCTCGCCGGGGTCGGGATCGTGCTTCAGCAGGTCCAGGGCGCTCATCATCATGCCCGGCGTGCAGAAGCCGCATTGCAGGCCGTGGTTCTCGTGGAAGGCCTGCTGCATGGGGTGCAGCGGCCCGCGCCCGGCCAGCCCCTCGACGGTGAGGACCTCGCAGCCTTCCGCCTGCACCGCCAGCACGGTGCAGGATTTCACGGACTGGCCGTCGATATGGACGACGCAGGCTCCGCACTGGCTGGTGTCGCAGCCGACATGGGTGCCTGTGAGCCGCAGCGTCTCGCGCAGGAAGGCCACCAGCAGCGTCCGCTCCTCGCAATGGCCGCTGCGTTGCTGCCCGTTCACGGTCATGGTCACGGCGACGGTCATGGCGATCCCCTCGCGCCGGCGCCGCGCAGTGTCGAGGCGGCGGCGGCGACGGTCAAGGAGCGGGCGGTGTGGGGTCGGCGGCGGTGCCGATGGCGCCTTGCAGGCGGGTGAAGAAGTCGTTGGCGATCTTGCGGGCGCTGCCTTCCACCAGGCGCTGGCCGATCTGGGCCAGCTTGCCGCCCACCTGGCCCTCCGCCCGGTAGCGCAGCACGGTGGCGCCGCCGTCCTCGCTCAGCGTCACCCTGGCACCGCCCCGCGCGAAGCCGGCGACGCCGCCTTCGCCCTCGCCGCGGATGGTGTAGGCGGCGGGCGGGTCGAGGTCGTGAAGCGTCACCTTGCCGCGGAACGAGGCGGCCACCGGCCCGATCTTCGCCTTGACGCGGGCGCGGAAGACGGTCTCCGACTCCCGTTCGATTTCCTGGCAGCCGGGGATGGCCGCCTTCAGCACCTCGGGGTCGTTGAGCGCCCGCCAGACCGCCTGGCGCGGGGCCGCGATGCGGTGTTCGCCGGAAAGCTCCATCCTCAGATCGCCGCCAGCAGATGGAAGAGGAGCACGGCGGCCAGCACGGCCAGCGCCGCCAGCGAGGCCGTGCCCATGGCCGGATCGTCGCGGCGCAGAAGCGCGAACCGCGCCGCGCCGCCGACGGCCGACGCGACGGCGCCCTGCAACGGCGCCGCCAGCCGCGCCAGCAGCGCCTGGCCCCTGCGCGCCGCGCGCGGCAGCAGCCAGCGATAGCTCCAGTCCGCATCCAGGTTCACGCCCGGCATCTCCGGCGGGTAGAGGGCGGCGAGCTTCAGCACCGTGAAGGCGGCGGCCGAGAAGAACAGCAGCTGGCACTGGGCCACGATGTGGCTCCAGGTATAGGGCTCGTAGATGGCGGCGGTGACCGGCACCGGCAGAAGATCGTAGAGCAGCCAGGGATAGACGCCGTTGAAGATGCACAGAAAGGCCGCCATCGCCATGGCGATCAGCATCGGCGCCGGCGCCTCCCGCGGCCGCAGGCCGCTGTCGTGCGCGAAGAAGGCGAAGAACGGGATCTTGATGCCGGCGTGGTGGAAGACGCCGGCCGAGGCGAAAAGCAGCGCCAGCCAGACCCACTCGTAGCCCTGGCCGATCACCTCCGCCATGACGATGGATTTGGAGACGAAGCCCGAGAACAGCGGGAAGGCGGAGATGGAAGCCGCCCCGACGATGCACAGCCCGGTGGTGGCGGGCATGGTGCGGTAGAGGCCGCCCAGCTCGGAACCGGCCATGCGCCCGGTGCGCCACAGCACCGCGCCCATCGACATGAACAGCAGGCCCTTGAAGATGACGTCGTTGAAGGCGTGCGCCAGCGCGCCGCCGATGGCGAGATCGGTGCCGATGCCGATGCCGCAGACCATGAAGCCCAGCTGGTTGATCATGCTGTAGGCCAGCACCCGGCGCAGGTCGTCCTCGATCACGGCGTAGAAGATCGGGAACATGGCCATCGCCGCCCCGATCCAGATCAGCTCCTCGGTGCCGGGGAAGAGGCGGGCGAGCGCATAGATGCCGACCTTGGTGGTGAAGCCGCTCATCAGCACGGCGCCGGTCTCGGTGGTCTCCGGATAGGCGTCGGTGATCCAGCTATGCAGCAGCGGGAAGCCGCATTTGACGCCCAGAGCCAGGAACAGCAGCCAGCCGGCCAGGCCCTCGAGGGCGATGGCCTCCAGCGCCAGGCCGCGCCCCTCCGCCTCCAGCGCCAGGATGCCGCCCACCAGCAGCAGGCCGGAACCCAGCTGGATGGCGAGATAGCGCAGGGTGGCCCGCTCCGCCCGGCGGTTGCGCCGCGCCAGGATGAAGAAGGCCGAGGCCAGCGCCAGGCCTTCCCAGAACAGGAACAGCGCGATCAGGTCGCCGGCGAAGACGGAGCCGAGCCCGGCGCCCGCATAGCCCAGCGCCGCCGCGTGCTGCATCCGGTCCCGGGTGTGCAGGATGTAGACGGCGCCGATCAGCGCCATGATGTGGAAGAGCCAGCCGAACAGCATCGACATGCGGTCGGCCGCTACCAGCGCCACCTGGCGCCCGGCCAGCTCGATCCCCAGCTGGGCCTCCGGGTCCATCAGCCACAGATTGGCGAGGCCCGCCAGCGGCGTCGCCAGCGTGATCGCCGCCCGCAGCCGGGGGCCGGCGACGAGCGTGGCCGCCGCCCCGACGAAAAAGATCAGGAAGGGCGGGGCTGCGTTCACCGCTCCTCCTCTGCGTTTGCGGTTTCGTAGTGGTCCTCGCGGCGCCGGACCGCCTTGCGCATCTCCTTGGCCGCCAGCACCAGCACGACGCAGGCGACGAAGCCGTAAAGGGCGTGGAAGGCGGGCAGCGCCTCCCAGGGATGGTCGACGTGGCGATGGACGACGAGGTCGGCGGCGGCCGCCACCGCGCAGGCGGCGGCGAGCGCGGCGACGATGGCCGAAACGGTTCTCTGCTTCATGCGGGCACCCTCCCTCTCAGGGGCTTGCAGGCGTTGCGAACAGGCCCGCCAGCAGTGCGAAGGCGGGATCGGGGAAGAAGAAGGTGGCGAAGCACAGCAGTGCCGTGAAGGCGATGGCGGCCAGGCAGGTGGCCGGTGCCTCCGAGACGCGCGCCGGCAGAGTGCCGGGAGCCGCCCGCAGGAAGGCGCGCAGCGGGATGGGGAGCAGATAGGCGACGCTGAGCAGGGTGGCCAGCGCCAGCACCAGGACGAAGATGCCGCGATCGGCATCCAGGGCCGCTTCGAACATCAGCCATTTGCTCCAGCCGGAGAAGGGGGGCAGGCCGATCAGGCTCAGGCTGGCCACCGTGAAGGCGGTCATGGTGAGCGGCATGGTGCGGCCGATGCCGTCGAGCTGCGAGACCTCCGTGCGGTGGTGGGCGACCAGGATGGCCCCGGCGCAGAAGAACAGCGTGATCTTGGCGAAGGCGTGGCTGACGATGTGCAGGCCGCCGCCGATCAGGCCGCTTTCCTGGGCGAGCAGGGCGGCGAGCACGATATAGGAAAGCTGCCCGATGGTGGACCAGGCGAGCCTGGCCTTCAGGTTGTCCCTGGTCAGCGCGACGACGGACGAGGCGACGACGGTGAAGGCCGCCACCCATCGCAGCGCGTCGGTCATCGCCAGCTCGCGCATCAGGTCGTAGCCGAACACGAAGGCCGTCACCTTGAGGACCGTGAAGACGCCCGCCTTGACCACGGCGACGGCGTGGAGCAGCGCGCTCACCGGCGTCGGCGCCACCATGGCCGCCGGCAGCCAGCCGTGGAAGGGCATGAGCGCCGTCTTGCCGACGCCGAAGACATAGAGCGCCAGCAGCAGGCCGGCGGCGGCCGGCGAGGCCTTGCCGGCGAGGATGCCCCCGGGCGCGAAATCGAGCGTGCCGGCGAGCGCATAGGTGGCGACGATGGCGACCAGCAGAAAGCCGATCGAGGTAGCGAGCAGCAGGCCCAGATAGGTGCGACCCGCCCGGCGCGCCGCCGGGGTGCCGGCATGGGTGACGAGCGGAAAGGTGGCGAGCGTCAGCGCCTCGTAGAAGACGAACAGGGTGAGCAGGTTGCCGGCGAAGGCCACGCCCATGGCGGCGGCGATGGCGGCGGCGAAAAAGGCATAGAAGCGCGTCTGGTTGATGGCGCCGTGGCTTCGCATCTCGCCGATGGCATAGACGGTGGTGATGATCCACAGGCCGCTGGCGGTGAGCGCGAACAGCAGGCCCAGCGGCTCCGCCTCCAGCACCAGCTGCAGGCCCGGAAAGGGCTCGGCCAGCACCGCGCGCACCCGTCCGCCCGCCTGCTGGGCCGCCGTCGCGGCGGCGGTGGCGGCGAACAGCACCACGCCGGCCGCCAGGCTCACCGCCTCGCGCAGATTGGGCCAGCGCCCGGCGGCCAGCACGCCGGCGATGGCGGCCAGCGGCACCGCGATGGCGGCCAGCGCCAGCCAGCCGGGATCGCCGGAGCCGTTCACCGCCCGTCCCCCGGCTGCGCCCCGCCGGCGCGCGCCTTCCGCCCGCCGCCCATCGTGCGCGCCTTCGGCGGGCCGCTCATGGCCAGGCGGCCAGGGCGTCGGCGGCGCGGGCGGCGATGCCGACGGTGAAGTCGGTGGCGACGCCGAACGCCACGCACAGCGCGGTCAGCAGCAGCATCGGCACCAGCAGAACGGCCGGTGCCTCGCGCACCGGCGCCGCGCCCGCTCCGGCGAACCAGCCGCTCTCGACCACGCGCCAGACATAGGCGATGGCGAGCAGCGAGCTGGCCACCACCGCCACCACCGCCGGCCACAGCCCGGCCTCGATGGCCGCCAGCACCAGATACCACTTGCTGACGAAGCCGACCGTGAACGGCAGGCCGATCATCGACAGGCCGGCCACCGTGAAGCAGGCCATGGTGATCGGCATCGACCGCCCCAGCCCGGCCATCCCGGCGATGCCCGCCCGGCCCAGGCGGGCGATGACGGCGGCCGCGACCAGGAACAGCGCGCCCTTCATCAGGGAATGGTTGATGACATGGACGATGGCGGCGATCAGGCCCTCGCGGTTGCCGCAGCCGATGGCGGCCGCGATATAGCCCAGCTGGGCGATGCTGGACCAGGCCAGCATGCGCCGCAGATCGCTCTGGCCGATGGCGATCAGCGAGCCGGCGATGGCCCCGGCCAGCCCCAGCGGCACCAGCACCCAGCCGATCCGCATCCACTGGAAGGAAAAATCGGCCCCGAAGACGCCGAAGACGAAGCGGATCAGGATATAGACGCCCACCTTGGTCGCCGTCGCGCCCAGAAATGCGGAAACCAGCGGCGGCGCGGCGCCATAGGCACCCGGCAGCCAGGCGTGGAGCGGGAACAGCGCGAGCTTGATGCCCGCGCCGACGACGATGAAGGCCAGCGCCGCCTGCACCGGGGTCGAGTGGTACTGCCCCGCCAGGCGGGCGGCCATATCGGCCATGTTGAGGGTGCCGGTCGCCATATAGACCAGCCCGATACCGACCAGGATGAAGGTGGCGCCGACCGTGCCCTGCACCAGGTAGTTGAAGGCGGCGGCCGAAGCCGCCCGGTCGCGCCCGCAGGCCACCAGCGCGTAGCTGGCCAGCGAGGCGATCTCCAGGAAGACGTAGAGGTTGAAGGCGTCGCCGGTGACGATCACGCCCAGCATCCCGGCCAGCGCCAGCAGCGCCAGCGCGAAGATCAGGCCCGCATTGTGCGGCGCCGCGCCGCCGTCGAAGCCGCCGCGCGCGGCCGGCATCAAAATCGCCGCCATGAGCGAGACCAGCGCCAGCAGCAGGGCGTTGGCGGCGTCGATCTCGTAGGCGATGCCGAGCGGCGCCGCCCAGCCGCCCATGGCGTAGGAGATGCTGCCCTGGTCGAGCGTGCGGACCAGCAGGGCCAGCGCGATGGCCGCCGCCGCCCAGGCGGCCAGGCAGGCCAGCGGCCACGCCAGCCGCGCCCGGCCTGCTACCGCGCACAGCGGCGCGGCGGCCAGCGGCACCGCCACCTGCAAGGCGGGCAGCGCATCCAGGTAGAGAAGGCTGGCGATGTCGGGCATTTACGGGAAAAGGCCGGAAAATGGGGCCGTCTCTGGGGCGAATGGCATGGAAAATCCTTTTCCGATCAACCACTTGGCGGGCACCGAGCAAGAGGCCGCCTGCGGGCCGCGTCCCACAGGGCAGCCCGCGGAGCGGGCCGGCGCTTCGGCTCGCAGGCGCCGCCGCGAGCCTGCCCCAGGCAGCCCCTGGCGGCAAGCGCGCATCGAAGCGCCGGCGGGCAGGCTGGGCGGCGCGTGGCGCGCTTGACCGCTACGCTCCAGGCTGCCAGGGTTCGTGATCGGCCGATCCGTCTTCTGCGAACGAAGGCCGAATTGGAGAAGGAACAATGAAAGCTATCGCCAGGACCGCCCTTGTGCTTGCCGTTTTGATCTTCGGCGTCTTTTCGCTTGAGCGTTCGGCGGTAGCCCAGGGATTGGAATATGGAGAAGTGGCGGCGGACGGCCCATATATGGGTGGCAAGAGGCACGGCCACTGGGTCATTCAAAAAAATGACGGGAAAATCATGGAAGGTTCCTATGTATATGGCAAAAAACATGGCCATTGGTCCATTCATTCTTCCGACGGGACGTTTGCGGAAGGCATGGTGGTGGACGGCAAAAAGCATGGTCATTGGATCATTCATTCTTCAGATGGAATGATTATGGAAGGTACGATGATAGACGACGAGCAGCACGGCCGCTGGGTTATGCGCTCTTCAAACGGAATGGTTATGGAAGGCACGATGATAGATGGAAAGAGTCAAGGCCATTGGGTCATAGTCACCCCTGATGCTGGAATCTTCCAGGGCCAGAGTTTTTTCTCAGGAGTAATTATTGAAGGCCCTATGACCATGGAAGGCACGATGATAGATGGAAAGAGTCAAGGCCATTGGGTTGCTCGCATTACAACTTCTGAAGGCCCCGTGACCGCGGAAGGCACGCTGGTAGACGGCGAAATGCAGGGCCATTGGGTCTATCGCTCTTCAGACGGAACAGTTCATGAAGGCTCTTATGTGAATGGAGAGGAGCACGGCCTTCACATTACTCGCAACGACAACGAAGGAGGGTGCCTCTGGACCAGGTATTCTTACGGCATTGAATTCGACGAAGGAGATTGTTGATACGGCTTTCTGCGCACCGGCTGGCAGGCTCGCCGCCGATGCCCTAAGCCTTCAAGCTCACACGGAAGCTGAAGGCTCCCCTCTTGCTACAATCGAGGAACAACCGGCCCGGCCCCGGCAGCCAAGGGCGAAAGGCCAACCCTCATCCATGGATGCTGCAACCCTTCGGCGGGTGCCACCGGCTCAGGCTTCCCCGCCGATCCCGCCCTCCTCGATCGAATCCGCGGTCTCGCGGATGCGCACGATCAGCGTCAGCGCCAGCGCCGTCGTCGCCACGGAAACGACGATGGCGGTCAGGATCAGAACATGGGGAAGGGGGCTGGAATAGCGGGAAGCGCCCTCGGCGAAGATGGGCGCGGTGGCATCGGCAGCATAGCCCATGGCGATGTAGAACAGGAACACGGCGGTCTGAAAGACGTTGAGGCCGACCACCTTCTTCACCAGGTTGCCGCTGGTCGCGACCATGTAGAGGCCGGTCGTCAGCAGCACCACCGCGCCCCACTGCACGGCGTGGCCGCCCACGAATTCCACCATCTGTGTCATCGTTCCGCGAAGGTGAAGAAGATGGCGGCGATCACCCCCGCCACGGTGATGCCCACGCCCAGCTCGATGGCCACGATGCCGATATGCTGGCCGTGCACCGGGTCGTGGCTGTCGAAGGCGCCGTAGTCCAGGAAATCGCCGCCGGCCGCCAGCGCCGCGAAGCCGACCGCGGCATAGAGCGCCACCCCCAGCGAAACCATCGCCGTGAAGGCGCCGCGCGGAAAGGCCTGCAACGCCCGGCGCGGCCCGAAGACCAGGGCGTGAACGATGAGGCCGGCGGCGAAGATCACGCCCGCCTGAAAGCCGCCGCCCGGCCCGTATTCGCCGTGCATCTGCACATAGAGGGCGAACAGCAGGATGAACGGCACCAGCAGCCGCGCCGCCACCCGCAGAACCGGCTGCTCGCTCATGCCTCCTCCCTGCCGCGCCGCAGCAGCGCCATCACGGCCACGCCGGCGGCGAAGATCACCGTCACCTCGCCCAGGGTGTCGTAGCCGCGATAGCTGGCCAGCACGGAGGTCACCATGTTGGGGATGCCGGTCGCCACCGGCCCTTCGGCGATGAAGCGGGCGCCGATATGGCCGTGGACGGGGGCGGCGGCATCGCCCAGCGGCGGCATCCCGGAGGTGGCGTAAAGCAGGGCGCCGCCCGCCGTCAGGGCGGCCGCCAGCGCCGCCGCCTGCCGCCCGCCATGGGGGGCCGCATCCGTCTGCCCGCGCCGCGTCGCCAGCGCGATCGCCGCCAGCATCAGGGTCAGCGAAATGCCGGCGCCCACCGCCGCCTCGGTGAAGGCGACGTCGATGGCGTCCAGCACCACCATCGCCGCCGCCGCCGCCAGGCTGTAGGCGCCCGAAAGGACGGCCAGCGCGACCAGGTTCCGCTGGCGGACCAGCGCCAGGGCCAGGGCGACCATGATGGCGACCAGCAGCACGACCAGCAGGCGTTCCATCACTCGTCCTCTTCGCCGCCGCCGGGCACCAGGCCGCCGGTCAGCGCCGCATGGCCGATGGCGTAGCTCGCCGTGGGCGCCGTCAGCCACAGCACGACGGCGATCAGGACCAGCTTCACGGTCGCCGCCCCCGGCGGCAGCTGCAATGCCATGCCGGTCAGCAGCAGGGCCGCGCCGCCGGTATCGGCGATGCCGGCGGCGTGCAGGCGGGTGAAGACGTCCGGCAGCCGCAGCAGGCCCAGGCCGCTGACCGCCATGGCCAGCGCGCCGGCGGTCAGCAGAAGCCAGCTGGCGGCGTCGATCAGCGCGCTCACGGCGCCTCCCCCAGGGAACCGTGCTTGAGGTATTTCAGCGCCGCCAGCGTGCCCACGAAATTGAGCAGCGCATAGGCCAGCGACAGGTCGAGAAAGTCCGGGCGGGCGGTGAGAAAGCCGATCAGCGCGATCAGCAGCACGGTCATGGTGCCGTGGACGTTGACCGCCAGAATGCGGTCGTAGAGCGTCGGCCCCCGGATCGCGCGCGCCACCGCCGGCACCATGGCCAGCACCACCAGCAGGGTCGCGGTCGCGAACATCACGCCTCCATCGCCCGCACGCGGCGGTCCATCTCGCCCTTTTGCAGCTCCTCCAGCCCCCGGCGCGAGAGGGCGTGGACGCGGATCCTGTCCGGCTCCACCGCCAGCGAAACGGTGCCAGGCGTCAGCGTGATGGAGTTGGCGAAGGCCGCGAGGCCGATGTCGCTCTTCTGGCTGGCCGCCACCCAGCCGGCGGCCGGGTCGAGCGTCATGCGCGGCGCCAGGATGGTGGCGGCGACGGCCAGGTTGGCGCGCGCCGTCTGCCAGGCGAGCCAGGGCAGATAGAGCAAAAGCCGCCCGTTGACGCCGAGCGCGCCCGCCTGCCCCCAGGCCGCGTCCATGCGCAGGGCGAGCGCCGCCGCCAGCAGGCTGGCGGCCGCGCCGGAAGCCAGCGCCAGCCCGTCCCAGCGGCCCGACAGCAACAGCCAGATCGCGAACAGAAAGGCGGCGAGAGCCAGCGCCCGCACTGTCGCCATGAACCTCTCCCGTGGCTGCCAAAGCCGGCCGAGTATGCCCGCCCCGTCCCGCCGGGCAAGCCCCGTTTCCGGCCGGCAGCGCCTCGGTTTGAACATGGGCAGGTGCCGTTTGCCGCCCGCAGGCATCGACCGAGCGTCTCGCCCCCGGCGGGCCGTCAGGCCCGCCCACACACCGTTTCCCCGAGCGCCGGCGTCCCGCCGGTAAACGGGCCGCAAGGCCGACGCACCGACCCCCGCCGCTTCGCACCGCCACACCCTTGACCGGCGGCGCGGGCGCCGGGGGTGATGCCCGCTTGCCGCCGTGTTAGGGAGCGCCCATGGAGCCTGTGGAAACGATGCCGTGAAGGCGCCGGCGGCCAGGGGCGCGGCGCTCGTTGTGCTGCTTTTCCTCGCCTGCTCCCCGGCCGGCGGCGACGGCGGGCGGCCCGACTTCGCCCGCGAGACCATCGCCGTCGAAACCCTGGACGGGCGCCGCCATCGCTTCCAGGTGGAACTGGCGGTCACGCCCAGGCAGCGCGCCTGGGGGCTGATGTTCCGCGAATCGCTGGCCGCCGATCAGGGCATGCTGTTCCTGTTCGCCCGCGAGGCGCCGCGCTCCTTCTGGATGAAGAACACGCCCATCGGCCTCGACCTGCTGTTCCTCGACCGCGGCGGCGCCGTCGTCGCCATCGCCCGCGACGCCCGCCCCTTCGACGAGACGCCGATCCCCTCGGGCGCGCCGGCGGCGGCGGTGCTGGAAGTCCCGGCCGGCACCGTCGAGCGCCTCGGCCTCGCGGAGGGCGACCGGGTGCGCCACCGCGCCTTCGCGCCCTGACCCGCCGGCGGCGAAGGGCGGCGGCCCCAGGAGCTCCCGGGGCCGCCGCCCCGGCGCTTCAGCAGTCCGAAGCGTCGGCGGGGCAGGCGACGGCGCCGAAGCTGCCGACCATGCCCAGGACGCCCTTGCTGATGTCGCTGCCCACGACGGGCAGCCACCAGGTGCCGGCCGCTTCCAGGGCGTCGGCGGGGCCGTAGAAGGTGCCCTCGACCCCGCCGTGGTTCCAGTATTGGTCCATCCTCTGCCCCGCATTGCCACCCACCTGCTCGCGGATCGTGTAGCCGTGGGTGTCCGGGCCTGCGGTGCGGGTGCCGCCGTCGGAGGCGCTCCGCTGGCTGTCGGAAATAGCGGAGTCCGGGACCGCCCTGCCCGAGAAGGCGCCGGCGCTGTCGATGGTGCCGTCCAACAGGATGTCGCCGAGGAAGGCGTAGCGGCCGCTTGGATGGGCGGCGGTGCCGCCGCTGCCCCAGGCGCCGCCGCGCAGGGCGATCTCCAGGTCGTGGATGGCGCCGTTGAAGCCGTTGGCGGCGGTGGGCGTGGCGGCGCCGGTGGGCGCGGTGAAGGCGCTCGCCTGGCAGCCGCTGCCGCCGATGCAGGCGTGGAGGGTGACGTTGCCGCGCATCCGCTCCAGCCCGCCGACGACGCCGCTGCCATGGGTCGTCGCCAGCCAGGCCATGGTCCGCCCCTTGAAGGTGGCGGCGATGGAGTTCGCCGTGGCGGCGGGAAGCGGGTTGTGCGCGCCGAAGGCGTCGAAACCGTAATGGAAGGTCTGCATGCGGCCGACGCGGTCGTCGGTGGTCTGGTAGTCGATGAACTGGAACAGGCCGTAGGCCGCGTAGCGGAGATAGCGCTCGCTGTCGTCCGCCGCCGCCGCCGTGCCCTTGTCGTCCACGCCGGCATGGTTCGAAAGCAGCGCCTGGTAGCGGCCTATGATGCCGTCCGGGTCGGCCGGCGTCGCCGGGTTGGCCGCCGTGGCCGTCGCGCCGGCGGCGATGGTCAACCTGGGATCGGGGACGTCGACGGTCCAGTGATAGGCCGGGTCGCCGGTGGGGTCGCGGGAGGGGGCGCCGAAGGAGACGGTGAGGTCGCGGGTGCCGGCCTCGTCGCAGGCCTGGTCGCCGGACGGCCCGCAATTGTAGCGGCCCGTGGCGGTGAGCGCCTCCAGGTCGCCATAGATGAGGCTGCCCTCGCTCCCCGCGGGCGCGCCCGCGGGCCTCCGGTCCGGCGGCAGGGCGCCGAACTTCATGGTCAGCCCGCCATCCTGGCGATACTGGAAGGAGGAGATGGCGTGGCCCCTCAGGTTGGCGCGCAGGCCGGTTCTTGGGGGGGTACCGATGCGGGGGATGGCGTTCGCGGCGGTGCCGTCGGAGGCCGGGCCGTAGGATCCCTGGCGGGGCAGCGTGAACTCCCGATGGCCGTAGCCTATCCCACGGAAGACCTGGCCGCGGCCGGGGAACTCGACGGTCGCCGGGTCGCCGGAGGCGCCGGGGATCACCATGCCGGCGGCGGCGGTCCAGGGAACCGCGTCCTGCCGGATCGCCAGCCGGGCGGTGCCCGCGCTGCCGTAATCGGTGACGGTGTAGCGGATGCGGGTGCCCCAGGACGGGGACGTCGCGTCGAAGCCGGCATTGGCCGTCCACTCGACGCCGGCGCGGCGCGGGGTCAGGACGATGGCGGCGTCGTCGGCCGGCGCGGACCTCGAGGCCTCGCGCCCGTCGCGCCCCAGATCCTTGCCGAAGGCCAGGGTCAGGCGGGCCAGTTCGGCCTCGGCGTCGCTCGCCCGCCGGCGGATGTCGGCCAGGTCTTCCCGCAGCAGCGGCAGCAGGGCGACCTGGGCGGTGGTGAGCGTTCCCTGGGCCTGGGCGAGCAGGCTGCGCAGCGCGGCATCGGGTTCGGCCGCCAGCGCCTCCTTCAGCTTGTCCTGGGCGTCGTCCAGCGCGCTCTGCGCCCGGTCCAGCGAAGTGTGCATGTTCGCGAAGGCGATCAGCCCGGCACCGGGCACCATGGCGCTATCGGTGTCCGCCAGGGCCTCGGCTGTCCGCGTCAGAGCGGTACCGACCGCCGCCAGCGCCGCATCGGCCGCCATCCTGGCGGCGCTTTGCGGCGGCGGCTGCGCCGCCAGGGCCCTGCGGGCCTCCGCCAGGTCTTTCTGGGCGTCGGCCACCGCCGCGCCGGCCGCCGCGCGCTGCTGGGCCTGGGTGTCGCCCGAAGTCAGCGCCACCCGCTCCAGCGAGGCGCGCAGATCCTCCAGCGTCGCATTGGCCGCCGCCAGCGCCGCTTCGGCGGCTGCCGCCCGCGCATCGGCGGCAGGGTCGCCGACGCGCACATATTTGGTGGAGCCGGAACAGGCGGCCAGCGCCAGGGTCGCGGCCAGGGCAAGGCACAGCGGCAGAGCTCGTCTCATCGTTCGTCCTCTCTCGGATGTGGCCCCGGAAGCGGACGCGCGGCAACGGCGCCTGCCGGGGAGGCAGGCGGCGAGGCATCTCGCATCTCGTTCACGGGGATGGCGACGGCCGGCGCCGCACGCAACCTGCGGGATGGGCTACCCGGGCTGCGGGGGGGGGGGGGGGGATCTGAAGCGTGACTTCCATCATTTCGCGTGGCGGCGGCCGAATCGAAGGCGCACCCTATAGAGCAGTGCAGCGCCTTATGCAAGCGTTTTCATTGTAGGTGGTATCCCGGTTGGAAAATGGCCAGGCGCCGTTTGCCACCACCCCCAGGCACCGACCGAGCGTCCCGCGCCCTGGGAGCGCCGGCGTCCCGCCGGCAACGGGCCGCAAGGCCCGCCGACGCACCACACGCCCGCCGCCAGGCACCGCCGCCATTTCCCGCTCCCACTGACCACTAGCCACCGGCCACCGGCCACCGGCCAAAACGCCGTCATTCGGTGCGCAGGACCGTCGCGGCCGGCGGGGCCAGCGCGCGCCAGCTGGCCGCCAGGCCGGCCGCCAGCGAGACCGCCAGCGCCAGAAAGGCGACGGCCAGCGGCGGCCACCAGGGCGTGACCCACGGGATATCGAGCGCGAAACGGACCACCGCCCAGGCGCAAGCGCCGCCGGCCGCCAGCGCCAGCACGGCCGCCGCCAGCCCCAGCAGCAGGTGTTCCAGCGTGAAGACGGCGGCCAGCAGCGGCCGCGCCGCCCCCAGCACCTTCATCACGGCCGCGTCGTAGCGGCGGCGGCGCTGGGCGGCGGCCACCGATTCGGCGATCACCACCACGCCCGCCGCCAGCGTCAGGGCGGCGATGGCGCCGATGGCGGCATCGATGCGGCCCAGGATGGCGAGCACGTCCGCCAGCACGTCGCGCACCCCCACCGCCGAGACGTTGGGGAAGCGCCGCGCCGCCTCGGCCAGCAGCGCCGTCTCCGCGCCCGGCTCGGCATGGACCGTGGCGATATGGGTGTGCGGCGCGCCTTCCAGCAGGCCCGGCGCATAGACCAGCGTGAAGTTGATGCCCATGGTGGACCAGTCGATGCGGCGCAGATTGGCGACGGTGGCGACGATCTCGCGGCCCAGCACGTTGACGGTCAGGGTCTCGCCCACCTCCAGACCGTAGCCGGCGGCGATCTCGGCGTCGAAGGAGAGCAGCGGCGGCCCGTCATGGTCCGGCGGCCACCATGCGCCGGCGACCAGCTCCGCCCCCTGCGGCGGCGCCGCCGCATAGGTGACGCCGCGGTCGCCCTCCACCGACCAGCGCACCTCCGGGTCGATCTCGGCATCGGCCACCGCCACGCCGTCGATGGCGACGATGCGCCCGCGCAGGCTGGGGACCGATCGCAGCCCCTGGATGCCCGGCGCCGCTGCCGCCATGGCGCGGAAGGGCTCGATCTGGTGGGGCTGGATGTCGACGAAAAACACCGCCGGCGCGCCCCGCGGCAGGCTTTCGGAGAGCTCGTGGCGCAGATTGGCGGCCACGCAGGCGACCGTCGCCAGCACGGTGAGCGCGATGCCGAAGGCGAGCGTGACGCTCACCGTGGCGGCGCCCTGCCGGTGCAGATTGGCCAGCGCCAGGCGCAGCGCCAGCGGGCCGCGCGCCGCCAGCCGCCCGGCCAGCCGCGCCGCCGCCTCGACGCCGTGGCCCGCCAGGCGAAACAGCAGCAGGGCGCCGGCCGCCGCGCCGACGAACCAGGCCGCCAGGGAGCGATCGGCGGAAGCGAAGACGGCCAGCGCCGCCAGGCCCGCCGCCAGCAGCGCCAGCAGGGCGAGATCGCGGCCGCCGGACGGCCCCAGGCCGCCCGCGAAGCGCCGCCATCCGGAAGGCGCCCCGCGCCCGGCGCGCGGCTGCCGGCGCAGCAGGGCGGCAGGCGGCGTCTCCCTGGCGCGGGCCAGCGGCAGCAGGGCGAACATCAGCGCCACCGCCAGGCCGAAGGCCGCCGCCAGGGCCAGCGGGCCGGCATGGATGGCGGCGGAAGGCGCCACCGGCAGCACCGACCGCGCCGCCTCGGCGACCAGCAGCGGCAGCAGCGCCCCGGCCGCCAGGCCGGCGGCGATGCCGGCCGCCGCCATCGCCGCCAGCTGTAGCAGATAGACGGCGAAGATCAGCCCCGCCGAGGCTCCCAGCGACTTCATGATGGCGATGGTGGCCGTCTTGCGCTCCAGCCAGACGGTGACGGCCCCGGCGATGCCGATGCCGCCCACCAGCAGCGCCGCCAGCCCCACCAGGGCGATGAACATGGCCAGCTGTTCCAGGAAGCGGCGCAGTTCGGGGTTGGCATCGGCGTGGCTGCGCACGCGCCAGCCGGCCTCCGGCCAGGCGCCGGCGATCTCGTCCAGCACCGTTTCCACCGCCACGCCGGCGGGAAGCCGCAGGCGCGCCAGATGGCGCACCAGGCTGCCCGGCCCCGCCAGCCCGGTGGCGCGCAACGCCTCCTGCGAGACGATCACGCGCGGGCCCAGCTGGAAGGGGGCGCTCGCCCGGTCCGGCTCGTCCAGCAGGCGGGCGGCGACGCGGAACCTGCCTTCGCCCAGCCGGAAGCCGTCGCCCGGTGCCAGGCCCATGCGTTCCAGAAAGGCGGCATCCACCACCGCCCCGGCCACGCCGTCGGGCGCCGTCGCCAGGGCGTCGGCCACGGCCATGGGCGGCGCCAGCACCGCTTCGCCGTAGAGCGGCCAGAGCGCATCCACCGCCCGCAGGCCCACCAGCAGCGGCGGCTTATCGCCTGCCGTCGCCATGGCGTTGAGATCGACGGTGAGCGAGAGCGCGCCGCGCTCCCCCAGCCAGGCGCGCTGGGTGTCGCCGGGCGCGATCATGGCGGTCTGCAGGGCGATGTCGCCGCCCAGGATGGCGCGCCCGTTCTCGCGCAGGCCGTCGGTCATGCCGGCCCCGAAGCTGCCGATGCCGGCGATGGTGGCCACGCCCAGGGCCAGGCCGGCCAGCGCCAGCCGGAAGTTCTTCCAGCCGCCCCTGAGGTCGCGCCTGGCCAGGGTCCAGGCTTTCACGGGTTTCGCAGCCTGCCGTCCGCCATCGCCACCGTGCGGGCGCAGCGCCCGGCCAGCGCCGGGTTGTGGGTGACCAGCACCACGGTGGCCCCGGCGCGCGCGGCCGCCGCGAACACCAGATCGGCGACGGCCTCGCCGGTGACGCCGTCCAGATTGCCGGTCGGCTCGTCGGCCAGCAGCAGCGGCGGGCGGGCGATCAGCGCCCGCGCGCAGGCCACCCGCTGCTGTTCGCCGCCGGAAAGCTCGGCGGGAAGGTGGCCGGCGCGCGCCTCCAGGCCCACCTCGGCCAGCGCCCGGCGGGCGCGGTGCAGGGCGCGGCCCGGGGCGCCGTCCGCCCGGTCGCGGGCGAGTTCCAGCGGCAGGGCGACGTTCTCCAGGGCGGTCATGGTCGGCACCAGGTGGAAGGACTGGAAGACGATGCCGATCTGGCGTCCCCGGAAGCGGGCCAGCCGGTCTTCGTCCAGCGCCGCCAGGTCCTGGCCGGCGACGGCGACTCGCCCGGCGCTGGGCCGCTCCAGCCCCGCCGCCACCGCCAGCAGCGACGATTTTCCCGAACCGGAAGGCCCCACCACCGCCAGGTGGCGGCCGCGTTCCACCGTCAGGCTCACGCCCCGCAGGACATTGACGGGGCCGGCGGCGCTGGCCAGGGTGAGTTCGATGTTGTCGAGGCGGCAGATGGCATCGGTCATGGCTCAAGGCAGATGGGGTCGGCGGCGGCGCTTTGCCAGCCCCTGGCGGCGCTTCGCCTTCGCCGCCGTGGTGCTGGCGGCGCTGGCCCCGGACGCGGCGGGCGGGCCACTGCGCGTTCTGGTGCTGGGCGACAGCCTCGCCTCCGGCTACGGGCTGGCCGCCGCCGACGGTTTCGTGGCGCAGCTGGGGCGGGCGCTGGCCGCGCGCGGCCACGACGCGGTGGCGGTGGATGCCGCCGTTTCGGGCGACACCACGGCGGGCGGGCTGGCCAGGCTGGAATGGGCGCTGGCCGGCGGTGCCGACGCGGCCATCGTGGAGCTGGGCGCCAACGACGCCCTGCGCGGCATCGACCCGGCGGCGAGCCGCGCCAATCTCGACGCCATTCTGTCGCGGCTGGCGGCGGAAGGCCTGCCGGTGCTGCTGGCGGGCATGGCCGCGCCGCGCAATCTGGGCGCCGATTATGTCGCCGCCTTCGACGGCATGTATGGCGAGCTGGCCCGCGCCCACGGCGCCATCCTGTATCCCTTCTTTCTGGAGGGGGTGGCGCTGCAACCGGCCCTGAACCAGGCGGATGGCCTCCATCCCAATGCCGAAGGCGTGGCGCGCATGGTGGCCGGCATCCTGCCCCAGGTCGAAGCGCTGCTGGCGCGGGCGCGGGAGAGGGCGGCGGAGCGGGTGCCGTGACGGCGCCGCTGTTCGTCGCCGTGCCCGTGCCGGCGGCGATGGCCGCGCGCCTGGCGACGGTGCAGAACGGCGTGCCCGGCGCCCGCTGGGTGGCGCCCGACGACCTGCATGTGACGCTGCGCTATCTGGGCTTTCCGGGTGGGGCGGCGGCCGGCGAGATCGCCGCCGGCCTGGCGGGGATCGAGGCCGCCGCCTTCGAGCTCGCGCTTCGCGGCTGCGGCCACTTTTCCGGCCCCAGGGGCGCGCATGTGCTCTATGCCGGCCTGGCGCCTTCGCCGCCCCTGCGGCGGCTGCGCGATAGGGTCGAAGCCCTGGCCCGGCGCGCCGGCCTGGAGGCCGATGGTCGCCGCTGGCGGCCCCATGTCACCCTGGCCCGGGCCCGCCAGGTGCCTGCCTGGCGCATCGGCCGCTTCCTGGAAGCCAACGGCCTTCTGGCCACGCCCCCCTTCCGCGTCGGGGCCTTCGCGCTCTACGAAAGCCATCGCGGCCGTTGCGGGGCCCGCTATGTGGAGCTGGAGCGCTATCCGCTGGCGGACGGGGAGGTTCCGGAAGAGTAGTGGTCCCGGTTGGAGTTTCGAGGCCGCCCGCTGCGGCGCTGCCTGCCGGCGTCCTGTCCGCGAAGCCGACTTGTGACCAGTGAGAGCGGGAAATGGCGGCGGTGCCTAGCGGTGGAGGGCGGTGCGTCGACGGGCCTTCGGCCCGTTTGCCGGCGGGACGTCGGCGCTCCCAGGGGCGTGTGGCTGGCGATGGCGCTTGGCGGTGGCGGCAAACGGCACCTGCCCATTTTCGAACCGTGGCACTACCTCTGGAAGGTGCCGCTTGATCCGGGCGCGGGGCCGGGCTATGGCCGGTGCCTCGACGGGGGAGCCTGCGATGTCGCTGGGCGAGAGCATCGAGACCTGCCTGCGGAACTACGCGACCTTCAGCGGGCGGGCGCGGCGCGCGGAATACTGGTATTTCGTGCTTTTCCTGGTGCTTGCGCGCATCGCGCTGGGCATTGTGGACAGCGTTGCCGGCACCGATTTCGGCGGCCCGGTCGGCCCGGGATCGTTCGGCGTCTTCGGGCTGGTGTTTTCCCTTGCCACCCTGCTGCCCTGGCTGGCGGTCGCCGTGCGGCGCCTTCACGACATCGATTTCAGGGGCTGGTGGATGTTGTTGTCGTTGACGGTCATCGGCGGGATTCCCCTTTTCGTCATGCTGTGCCGACGCGGCAGCCAGGGCGAAAACCGTTTCGGGCCGCCGCCTTCGTGAGGCGCTGCGGCCGCGTGGCGACGCCCGGTCTCCATCGGGGAGCGCGACTTACGGGCCGCTTTCCAGCCGCTCCATATCGTCGTCGGAAAGGCCGAAATGGTGGCCGATCTCGTGGATGAGCGTGTTGGCGATCAGGTCTTCCAGCGTGTCTTCCCCCGCCGCCCAGGCGTCCAGCAGCGGGCGGCGATAGAGGTAGATGCGGTTGAGGTCGGAGGGGACGTCGTGCAGCGACTGCCGGTCCAGCGCGATGCCCTGGTAGAGGCCCAGCAGGCCGAAGGCATCGTCGATCTCCATCTCGTCCAGCACCTCCTCTTCGGGGAACTCCTCCACCAGGATGGCGATGCCCTGGACGTGGCGGCGCAGGGCCGCCGGCACGCTCGCCAGGGCCACCTCCGCGATGGCGGCGATGTCTTCGGCGTCGGGCGCCGGGCCGAAACGTCGTGTCATGGCCACAGGGTAGGGCGGCTTGCCGCGCCGGCAAAGCGCCGCCACACTGGCGGCAGCGCGGGGGGCTGGGAGATGGCGGAGATTCTGGCGGGCAGGGCGCTCGACGAAGCGCTGGCGGGGCTGGAGGGCTGGCAGCCGGCGGCGGAAGGCGCGGCCATTCGCAAATCGTTCCGCTTCGACGGTTTCACGGACGCCTTCGCCTTCATGAGCCGCGTCGCCGTCTATGCCGACACGGTCGATCACCACCCGGAATGGCGCAACGTCTATGGCCGGATCGACGTCACGCTCACCAGCCACGATGCCGGCGGCGTCTCCCGGCGCGACATCGCCATGGCGCGCTTCATGGACAAGGCCGCGGGCAGGCCGGCCTGGAAGGCGTGACGGGCTTCAGCCGCCGCGCTGCGTGCGCGCCTCGCCGCGCGCGGCGAAGATGGTGCTGGCGGCGATGACGGCCGCGCCCACCCAGGTCCAGAGGTCGGTGGCCTCCGAGAAGGCGAGCCAGCCGATCAGCGCCACGAAGGGCAGGCGGGCATAGGTGAAAGGCAGCAGATAGCTCGCCTCCGCCATGGCGAAGGCGCGGGTCATGAGCAGATGGGCCGCCGTCGCCACCGCGCCCAGCGCCGCCAGCCACAGCCAGGCTTCGGCGGCCGGCCAGCGCCACACGAACAGCGCCGGCAGCAGCGACAGCGGCGTCAGCAGGATCGCCTGCCAGGCCACCAGGGCCGGCGCCGTTTCGCTGCGGGTCAGCATTTTCATGGTGACGATGGAGAGCGCCATGGTGACGGCCGAGGCCAGCACGATAGCCTCGCCCCAGCCCACCGGCTGCCAGCCGGGGCGCAGGATCGCCAGCATGCCGCAAAAGCCCAGCAGCAGGGCCACGATGCGCCGGCCCCGCGCCGCTTCGTGCAGCAGCAGCAACGCGGCGACGGCGGCGAACAGCGGCGCCGTGAAGGAGAGCGCCACCGCGTTGGCGAGCGGCACCACGGCGAGCGCCGTGAACCACGCCGCCATGCTGGCGAAGCCGAAGACGGCGCGCAGGGCGATGAGGCCGAAACGCTCGGTGCGCAAGGCGCCCCGCCCGTGCCTGGCGATCCAGGGCGCCATGGCGAGAACGGCGAACAGGTTGCGGCAGAAGACGATGATCAACGGCTCCGTGGCCAGCGTCGTTCCCAGATGGCGGATGATGGCGTTCATCGAGGCGAAGCCGATGCAGGCCGCCACCACCAGCAGGGCGGCATGGACCGGCGGTGCCCCGAAGCGCTGGCGCAGAAGGAGCATGGGCCGCCATCCTAGCGCCTCTACCTGCGGGGCGCATGGGGCTGGCCTGCCTTCGTTCTTCGTCTGCGCCCATGCCGACCCGGAACGCCCGCATCCACTGGGGACAGCCGCTTGTGCTATGGAAGGGCGGCAGTCTCCACCGGCAGCACGGTTGGCCATGAACGACATCCTGTGGACGCCTCCGCCCGTGCGCGCCGCCGCCAGCCAGATGGCCCGCTTCCGCCGCCTGGCCGAGGTGGAAAGCGGCCTCGACCTGCCCGATTGGGAGGCGCTGTGGCGCTGGTCCATCGACGACCGCGCGGCCTTCTGGCGGCTGCTGTGGCGCTTCTGCGGCGTCGTCGCTTCCAGGGAGGCCGGGACCGTGCTTCAGGAAGGCGCCACCATGATAGAGGCGTGCTGGTTTGCTGGCGCTAGGCTCAACTATGCCGAGAACCTGCTTCGCCGCCGCGACGGCTGCGAGGCCATCGTCTGCCGGCGCGAGGACGGGCGGCGCAGCGCCATGACCTTCGCCGAACTCTACGACACCACGGCCCGTCTCGCCGCCTGGCTGCGGGCCAGAGGCGTCGGCCCCGGCGACCGGGTGGCGGGCTTCATGCCCAATCTGCCCGAAACCGTGGCCGCCATGCTGGCCACCGCCAGCCTGGGGGCGGTGTGGTCGTCCTGTTCGCCCGATTTCGGCGTCGACGGCGTGCTCGACCGCTTCGGCCAGATCGCGCCCAAGGTGCTGTTCGCCGCCGACGGCTATCGCTATGGCGGCAAGGCCTTCGACAGCCGCCCCCGCATCGCTGCCATCGCCGCCGGCCTGCCGGGCCTGGAAGCGGTGGCGGTGGTGGCCTATGGCGGCGGGCGGCCCGATCTCGCCGGCCTGCCCGGTGCCGTCGCCTGGCAGGAGGCGGTGGCGGCCCCGGCCGAAGACATCCGCTTCGCGCAGCTCGCCTTCGATCATCCGCTCTTCGCCATGTATTCCTCGGGCACCACCGGGGCGCCCAAATGCATCGTCCACGGTCATGGCGGGACGCTCCTGCAGCATCTCAAGGAGCATCGCCTCCATTGCGACATCCGGCCGGGCTGCCGCCTGCTCTATGTCTCCACCTGCGGCTGGATGATGTGGAACTGGCAGGTCTCGGCGCTGGCCTCGGGCGCCACGCTGCTGCTGTGGGAGGGCAACCCCTTCCACCCCTCGCCGCTGGCGCTGTGGGATTTCTGCCAGGAGGAGCGCATCACGGCCTTCGGCACCTCGGCGAAATATCTCCAGGCGCTGGAAAAGGCGGGCGCGCGGCCCGGCGAAAGCCACGACCTTTCGCGCCTGCGCCTGCTGATGTCCACCGGCTCGCCGCTGGCCCCGGAGGGCTTCGACTATGTGTATCGCTGCATCGGGAAGGACGTGCAGCTGGCCTCCATCTCGGGGGGCACCGACATCGTTTCCTGCTTCGCGCTGGGCAACCCGCTGCTGCCGGTGAGGAGGGGGGAGCTGCAATCGCGCGGGCTGGGCATGGCGGTGGAGGTCTTCGGCGAAGACGGGCAGGCGCTGCCTGCCGGCCGCACGGGCGAGCTGGTCTGCACCCGCGCCTTTCCCTCCATGCCCACCGGCTTCTGGAACGACGCCGGCGGCGACCGATACCGCGCCGCCTATTTCGCCACCTTTCCCGGCATCTGGCGCCATGGCGACTGGGCGTCCATCACGCCTGCCGGCGGCATGATCGTCCATGGCCGTTCCGACGCGGTGCTGAACCCCGGCGGCGTGAGGATCGGCACGGCCGAGATCTACCGCCAGGTGGAACGCTTCGACCAAGTGCTGGAGGCGATCGCCATCGCCCAGGACTGGCAGGGCGACGTGCGGGTGGTGCTGTTCGTCGTCATGCGGGAGGGCCGGCCCCTCACCGAGCCGCTGGCGGCCACCATCCGCCGGGCGGTCCGCGAGGGCGCCTCGCCGCGCCATGTGCCGGCGAAGATCGTCGCCGTCGCCGACATCCCCCGCACCCGTTCCGGCAAGATCAGCGAACTGGCCGTGCGCGACGCCGTCCACGGGCGCGAGGTGAAGAACACCGCCGCCCTGGCCAACCCGGAGGCGCTGGCCCTCTTCCGCGACCTGCCGCAGCTGGCCCGTGCCTGATGGCCCGCTGCGGGCGCCCTGTTGCCGCCGCCCGGCTTCGGCTAATGTTGCCGCGCCTGGATCGATGCCCGAATTGCGGAGCTCTGGACATGACCCATCTCACCCGTTTCCTGCCGCTGTTGCTGCTCCTCTCGCTGGCCCCCCCCGCCGCCGCGCAGGAGCCGCAGGCGCTCGCCACCTACAAGGACTGGTCGGCCTTCGCCTATGCCGACGACAAGGGCCGCACCTGCTTCGTCGCCAGCCAGCCCAAGGACTCGCGCGGCAATTACACGCAGCGGGGCGATGTGTGGGCGCTGGTCACCCACCGCTCGCCGGGGCGCGAGCGCGACCGCCTGTCGATCCTGGCGGGCTATCGCTATCTGGAGGGCGCGCCGGTGACGGTGACCATCGGCGATGCCACCTTCTCCCTTTTCACCGAGGACGAGACCGCCTGGGCCAACAGCAACGAAGACGAACGCGCCCTGGTGGCAGCCATGAAGGCGGGTGTGGATATGATCGTGAAAGGCCAGTCCTGGCGCCCCACCGCCACCACCGACCGTTTCTCGCTGCTGGGCTTCACCGCTGCCTACGAGGCCATCAGCGCCGCCTGCCCAGATTAGGGAGAAACCATGTTGAGGGCTATTGAAGAGGTATCGCAACGCCAACACAACGAAGATCGTATGCGGCGCGCCCGAAGCTGGCATGAACGAAGCAAGCTAGCTGCTCGCGAGAAAGAGAGTGCCAACAAGAGCGAGGGCGAGAAAGCTAGATTCGATTGTGAACAATTTGTTTTCTTGTGGATTGCCTTCAATGCCGCTTATGGATATGATTTAGTAGACAGAGGAATTGTTGAGGACAAGCAAAGAGAAACTGACAAATTTACCAGCTTTCTCCAGTCTGTCGTGAAAAGGGATCAAAAGAAACACATTCGATGTGTTCTTTCAAAGATGTGGGATGGGCCCGTTTGCGCTCTTTTGGATAACGTACACACATATGAGCCATTTTGGAACTGGGTTAGGGGATCGTATAGACGCAAATACTTGTATAGCGATTTCATGGATTGCAATAACAGAGTTCAGACCAAATGGTCAGAGGGTGATATAGTTAGTTCTCTCAGGGAAGTCTTTATGCGTCTCTATACATTGCGTAACCAGATATTCCACGGCGGCGCAACGTTTGCAGGAGGGTGGGAAGGCGAGCGAGGGTGGGGTGAGGAGCAGATCAGGGATGGTAGTCGCATCATGGCTGCGCTCGTACCAATCATCTTGAAGATCATGGAAGACGACATCAAGAAGGATCCGTCTTCCCCGACCTGGAAAGGGGTCGCTTATCCACGTATTAGAACACGCAAGAAGGAAGATGGCGTGTAGGTTTCCATCATGGCTGCCGCATGCCCCACCCCCCGTCGCAACCTGATCGGCCTCTCGCGGGCCCAGCTGACGGCTGAGCTCGCCGCCCTGGGCGAGAAGCCTTTCCGCGCCCGCCAGCTCTGGCACTGGCTCTATCACCGCGGCGCCACCGATTTCGCCGCCATGACCACCCTCGCCGGCCCCCTGCGCCGGCGTCTCGCCGAACGCTATTGCCTGGCCCGCCCGGAGATCCTGCGCCACCAGGTCAGCACCGACGGCACGCGGAAATGGTTGCTGCGGGCTGGCGATGGCCACCTTTTCGAAAGCGTCCATATCCCCGAAGACGATCGCGGTGCGCTCTGCATCTCCTCCCAGGTCGGCTGCACGCTCACCTGCAGCTTCTGCCACACCGGCAGCCAGCGCCTGGTGCGCAACCTGGAACCCTGGGAGATCGTCGGCCAGTTCATGCTGGCCCGCGACTGCCTGGGCGAATGGCCCACGCCCACCGACGGGCGCCGCCTGCTCTCCAACATCGTTATGATGGGCATGGGCGAGCCGCTCTACAATTTCGAGAACGTCAAGGCGGCCCTCGAGATCGTCATGGATCCCGAAGGCATCGCCCTTTCGCGCCGGCGCATCACGCTCTCCACCGCCGGTGTCGTGCCCATGCTGGCCCGCTGCGGCCGGGAGTTGCGGGTCGATCTCGCCGTCTCGCTGCATGCCGTCAGCGACGATGTGCGCGACCGCCTGGTGCCCCTCAATCGCAAATACCCCATCGCCGAACTGCTGGCCGCCTGCCGCGCCTATCCCGGCGCCGGCAACGCGCGGCGCATCACCTTCGAATACGTCATGCTGGACGGCGTCAACGACGGCGACGCCGATGCCCGCGCCCTGGTGGCGCTGCTCGCCGGCATCCCGGCCAAGGTGAACCTCATTCCCTTCAATCCCTGGCCCGGCGCGGCCTATGCCTGCTCTCCCGCCCGGCGCATCCGTGCCTTCGCCGCCATCGTCAACGAAGGCGGCCTGTCGGCGCCCATCCGCCGCCCGCGCGGGCGCGACATCCTGGCGGCCTGCGGCCAGCTGAAATCCGATAGCGTCCGCCACCGCCGCAGCGAACGCGCCGCCGCCTGAAGGCGACCGGCGCCCTTGCCGCCGCTGGCCCGCCCGGTCCATGCTCGCCGCCGCTGGGGGAGGAAGCCATGGAGAAGCGCCATTGCTGGCCCGAAGGCCATTGGAACTGGCCGGTGAAGCTGGTCCACAAGCACGGCCTGCGCTGCGGCGAGATGGTCTGGATCGGCGGCCAGGTGGACATGACGCCGGACGGGCGCGTGCTGAACGCCGGCGACCTCGCCTTGCAGACCCGCCGCGTCATGGGCCATGTGGCGCGCGTGCTGGAAGGCCTCGATTGCGACCTGGAAGATCTCGTCACCCTGCTCGCCTTCTATGTCAACGACGGCGGCGTGGACGAGGCCTCCTTCCTTCGCGCGGTGGCCGCATGCCTGCCGCCGGGCAGCCAGCCGGCCATCACGGCGGTGCCGGTGCCCTGGCTCGCCTATGAGGGGCTGGCGGTGGAGATCGAAGGCTATGCCATGCGCCGCAGGGATGGCGCCCGTATCCAACGCCGCCATGCCCCGGCTGCCCTCGGCCAGCCTCTGCCGGCGCCCTTCGTCCACGGCGTGTGCGCCGGACGGATGATCTTCCTTTCGGCGCAACAGCCCGTCGATGCTGCCGGCGCCGTCCTTCATGAGGGCGACATCGTGGCCCAGACCCGCCAGGTCGTCGCCCAGGCGGGCCGGGTGCTGGCCCATTTCGGCGCCGGCTTCGACGATGTGGTGAAGATCAACCGCTGGTATGCGGGCGGGGCCGGCATCGCCGATTTCGAGGCGGCCGCGCTCGCCTGCGCCGCCCATTTCCGCGAGCCCGGCCCGGCGGCCACCGGCGTCCCCATCCCGTGCCACGCCGACCGGCGGGTGGAGATCGCCATCTCCATGGTCGCCATGCTGGGCGAGGATGGCAGCCGCCTGCCGCGCCGCCATGCCTGGCCCGAAAGCCTGTGGGACTGGCATGTCCACTTGCCCTACAAGCACGGCCTGCAATGCGGGGAGATGATCTTCCTGGGCGGCCAGGTTTCCCTGGACAAGCAGGGCAGGGCGGTCCATCCCGGCGACCTTTCGGCCCAGACCCATGCGGCCATGGCCCATATCGGCGCCATCCTGGGCGAGCTGGGCGCCAGCTATGGCGACGTCTGCAAGGTGACGACCGTCTATCGCGGCGATTGCGGCGCCGGGGCGCTCCACGCCAACCTGCCCATCCGCTCCTCCTATTTCAGCGATCCCGGCCCGGCATCGACCGGCGTGCCGCTGCCGGCGCTGGCCTATGACGACATGGCGATCGAGATCGACGTCTTCGCCATGAAGGAGGCGGATTGACCGCCCCGGCGGGGGAGGCGGGCGCGGTGCGCGGCGGCATCGGGAAGGTGGTGCTGGCCTATTCCGGCGGCCTCGATACCTCGGTCATCCTGCGCTGGCTGCAGGAGACCTATCGCTGCGAGGTGGTGACGTTCACCGCCGATCTCGGCCAGGGCGAGGAGCTCGAGCCGGCCCGGGCCAAGGCCAGGGCCATGGGCGTGAAGGAGATCTACATCGAGGATCTGCGCGAGGAGTTCGTGCGCGACTATGTCTTTCCCATGTTCCGGGCCAACGCCCTCTACGAAGGCGCCTATCTGCTGGGAACCTCCATCGCCCGCCCGCTGATCGCCAAACGCCAGATCGAGATCGCCCATGCCACCGGCGCCGATGCCGTCGCCCACGGCGCCACCGGCAAAGGCAACGACCAGGTGCGCTTCGAGCTCGGCTATGCCAGCCTCGATCCCGATATCCGCATCGTCGCGCCCTGGCGCGAGTGGGAGCTTTCCTCCCGCAGCGCCCTGATCGCCTGGGCCGAAAGCCGCCAGATCCCCATCCCCCGCGACAAGCGCGGCGAAGCGCCGTTTTCGGTCGATGCCAACCTGTTGCACGTCTCGGCCGAAGGCAAGGTGCTGGAAGATCCCTGGCAGGCGCCGCCGGCCTATGTGTATTCGCGCACCGTCGATCCCAGCCTGGCGCCCGACGAGCCGGCCGAGATCGAGATCGCCTTCGAGCGGGGCGACCCGGTGGCGGTGGATGGCGAGGCGCTCTCGCCCGCCTGCCTGCTGGCCCGCCTCAACGCCCTGGCGGGCGCCCACGGCATCGGCCGGCTCGATCTGGTGGAGAACCGCTTCGTCGGCATGAAGAGCCGCGGCGTCTACGAGACGCCGGGCGGCACGGTGCTGCTCGCCGCCCATCGCGCCATCGAGCAGATCGCGCTCGATCGCGGTGCCGCCCATCTCAAGGACGAGCTGATGCCGCGCTATGCCGAGCTGATCTACAACGGCTTCTGGTTCGCGCCGGAACGCGAGATGCTGCAGGCGGCCATCGACCGCAGCCAGGAGCATGTCTGCGGCAGCGTCCGCCTGCGGCTCTACAAGGGCAGCTGCGCCGTCACCGGCCGCCGCTCGCCCCGCTCGCTCTACAGCCTGGACCACGTCACCTTCGAGGACGACGCGGTCTATGACCAGCGCGATGCCGAAGGCTTCATCCGGCTCAATGCCCTGCGCCTGCGCCTCGACCGCCGCCGTCGGCAGGGAGGGTGAGTCTGCCGTTTTCCCCGACGGTTTGTCCGACTGCGCCTTCTAGTCAGCCCACTCGCGCGAAGCCCACTCCAGTAGCTCGGCCTCTCGAGCGCGGACTTCCTCTATTCCCCAACCGCCCGATTTCTTTATGCGGTCAGCCACTTGCCCGGCAATCAGCAGGCCTGTCCTGTTGTATGCCTCCGCTTTCTCTTCAGGTGTTTTCTTGCCGAGTGTAGAGTTCAATCGAGGTGGGAGCATCAGAAGATTACCTAGCCAATGAACATGATCTTCTCCGGTGCTTTGGGGAGTGATATGCTCGATTGAATCTTCCGCATTCCTCTTTTCCCAAATTCGATTCCATTGCTCGTTGTTAAAATTCTGTCTTGCTTCCTCGGCCAAAAACTCCTCATATCTACACAAAAAGTAACGGAGTTCATCTCCCCACCAGTAATAACAATCTTGCTCTTTAACATAGCCGCTTATGGCTGCTTCAATCGGATAACTCTTGCCTATTTCCGAGAGACGAGACATAATGTCATCCGCCGTCAACTTGTTTTGGATGATGCTCCAGGAAAGACGGACATAGTCCCCTACACCAGTTCTCGCGTCTTTTCTGCACATGCCGAAGATACGAAATGTTACGTTTTCCCATCGACGCAGTATTTGTTTCTTCTCGTCGTCTTTCAAATCAGGGTGAAGATTAATCGCAACAGCAACAAGCCGTGCATGGGCTATCTTTGTAATGGAATTTCGCCGCAAGTCCTTATGCAGTTGATCTACTGCCTCAGTAACTGACTTGATCCACTGTGTCGTTTCGATAACCTGCTCTGGAGAGTCTTTCGATTGATCCAGAAGCTGTCCCACAGCACCTTCTTCATTTATGGGGCGAGCCGGTCGCGCTTTGGCGCGCAGAGTCGCGGCGAATCGGAGAGATTCGCTGCTTAGGCCAATGCGAAACCCTACGATTCTATATATGCTAGCCCACAGCTTGTGGACTTCATCTATTAACTCGCTTTTGCTGTCGGTCTTGGTTTCAAATATTACCGCCATCAGCATGCTTTTCAGCCGGTCAAACCAGGAAACGTCAAGCCCCCTGCTATTGAGCACCTCAAATACCGTATATACAAGCTTTTCGTCACCAATCTCATACAGCACAAAAGTCAACCGATTTGTGATATGGTGAACAAGATCCGCCAGAGACTGACCCTTTTCTTTCTGTTCTCTGACAAATTTTTCACATTCATCCATAGCCTTAAGGAGCTCGCGGTCCGCCAGTGTTTCTGCCTTATCTGGCGATGGATGCTTGCCATGCCTAATATAGTTCGCAAAATAGTCACTAAAGTCATGGTTGGTTTGTAGAAGAAGTAGAGAAGCTTTGTCTTCTTTAACCAGAATATTGTGAAGCTCTTCAGACATTTTCTTCTCTTCTGAATCTTTATCGTTCAACGCTTTGGCGATGGATTTGAGAATGAGAATCAGTGTCGTGATTCTTTGTTGGCCATCGACAATTTCGATAGCTTGATAATCGGTTATCAGTATTGTCTGCTTTTCCCTGCGCAGCCCTACTATGGTGGACATGAAATGTTGCCGATTTTCTCCGCCCAGCATGCTCTTCCGTATATCATCGAAAAGATCTTTTCTCTGTTTGCTCTGCCAACTGTAGGCCCGCTGATATTGCGGTATCCGGAACAGTCTTTTCTCGAACAAACTGCCAAGCGTCACGAGTTGCGGCTGAATATCCATCATAAGCTCCTGGTCAGTGTTCTATACTCGCCCTGTATAAGGGCATTCAGATTGATGGGGAAAGCTACAGAGCCGCCGGATCCTCTGTCATGGCCCCCTGGCGGCCCCCACCGTTCCTGTCCCGCATGGGAGGCCGATCCCGCCCCAACGCTGCCATCCCGCCGCGCGCCCCGCCGAGGCCATCACGACAAGCCTTCCACATCGACGCCCAGCTTCTCCCCGATCCAGAGGGCGTTGTCGCGATGGTCGGCGACCACGTCGCCGCTTTCGGGGTGGATCAGGATGGAAAGGCCGCGGTGGTTGAGCATCAGCCAGGGCACCAGGCGGGCGAACTCCCGCGGCTCGAAGGCCACCTGGAACATGGGCGCCCGGTGCGGCCCTACCGGCTTGTCCCAGACCCGGCCCAGCACCACGTCGAAGCGCTTCGCGATCTCCTCGCGCAGGGCCACGGCCGCCGCGCGGCTTTCCGGGCCGAAATTGACGTGGGCGTGATAGCCCCGGATGGTGCCGGGATCGGCGATGGCGGCGGAATCCACGCTCAGGCCGGATCGGTGGCGACGCCGCGCTCGCTCAGATAGCCGCCCAGCTCGCCCGCGGCATACATCTCCTTCATGATGTCGCAGCCGCCGACGAACTCGCCCTTGACATAGAGCTGCGGGATGGTGGGCCAGTCGCTGAAGGCCTTGATGCCGTCGCGGATCGCGGGATCTTCCAGCACGTTGATGCCTTTGAAGCGCACGCCCAGATGGCTGAGGATCTGGACCGAGGCGGCCGAGAAGCCGCACATGGGGAACACCGGCGTGCCCTTCATGAAGAGCACCACGTCGTTGCTCGCGATCTCGTCGTCGATGCGCTGTTTGGTGGTTGCGTCGAGGGTCATGGTCGCCGGCCTCCGGTCAGTGGTCTTGCGCGGGCGCGCGGGTGGTGAGCGCCAGGGCGTGCAGGTCGCCGCCCATCCTGCCCTGGAGCGCCTTGTAGACGAGCTGGTGCTGCTGCACGCGGGTTTTGCCGCTGAAGGCGGCGCTGGTGACGGTGGCGGCGTAATGGTCGCCATCGCCGCGCAGATCCTCGATCTCGATCGAGGCGTCGGGGAAGGCCTCGCGGATCAGGCCCTCGATCTCGGCCGCCGTCATCGCCATCGCCGCTCCTCCCTGCCGGGTGCCATATAGTCCGGCAGCCAGCCTTCGTGCCTCTCGCGAAGGACAGCCAGCGGTATGGACGCGGCGGCGGCGGCTGTCAATGCGTCCCCCCCGGTTTGCCCCAGCGGCAGGGCGGGGATGCCGGCCCGGCGCGCGCGCTCCAGCAGCCGGGCGCCGTCGCCGTCCACCGCCAGCAGATAGCGCCCCTGGTCCTCGCCGAACCAGAAGGCGTGGGCCGGCAGGCCGGCGGGCGCGGCGACATGGCAGCCGATGCCGCCGGCCAGCGCCATCTCGGCCAGCGCCACCAGCAGGCCGCCATCGCCTATGTCGTGGCAGACCGCCGCCAGCCCCTCGCCGATCAGGGCGCGCACGAAATCGCCGTTGCGCCGCTCCGCCGCCAGGTCCACCGGCGGCGGCGGCCCGGCCTCGCGCCCCAGCACCTCGCGCAGATAGAGGCTGGCGCCCAGATGGCCGCCGGTCCCGCCGATCAGCAGGATGGCCTGCCCGGCGCGGGCGAAGCCGATGCGGGCCATGCGGTCGAGATCGGGGACGATGCCGATGGCGCCGATGGCGGGCGTCGGCTGCACCTCCTCCTCGCCGGTCTGGTTGTAGAAGGAGACGTTGCCGGAGACCACCGGCATGGCCAGCGCGCGGCAGGCTTCGCCGATGCCCTTCACGGCGCCGACGAAGGCCCCCATGGTTCGCGGGCGCTCCGGGTTGCCGAAATTGAGGCAATCGGTGACGGCCAGCGGCCTGGCCCCGACAGCGGTGAGGTTGCGGAAGGCCTCGGCCACCGCCTGCCGCCCGCCCGCCACCGGGTCGGCGGCGCAGTAGCGCGGCGTGCAGTCGGTGGTGAGCGCCAGGCCGTCGCCGCCGGCGAGCTCGACCACGGCTGCGTCGCCGCCCGGCCCCTGCACCGTGCGGCCCATCACCAGATGGTCGTACTGCTCCCAGATCCAGCGGCGCGAGGCGAGATCCGGGCAGCCCGCGAGCGTCAGCAGCGCCTCGCCCAGGCCGGTGGGGGGGGCGAGCGCCGCCGCTTCGAGCGCCGCCGGCGCCGGCGGCAGGCGCCACGGGCGGTCGTAGAGCGGCGCCTGGTCGGCCAGCGGGGCCAGCGGCAGGTCGGCCTTCACCTCGCCGCCTTTGGCGACCTTCAGGCGGCCGCTGGCGTCGATGAAGCCGACGATGGCGAAGTCCAGCTCCCACTTCCCGAACACGGCCCGCGCCCGCGCCAGGGCTTCGGGGCGGATGACCGCCAGCATCCGCTCCTGGCTTTCGGAGAGCATGATCTCGCAGGCGCTCATGCCCTCCTCGCGGCAGGGCACGGCGTCCAGATCGAGCGCCATGCCGGTGCCGCCCCTGGCCGCCATCTCCACCGCGCTGCAGGCCAGCCCCGCCGCCCCCATATCCTGGATGGCGACGATGGCGTCGCCCGCCATCAGTTCCAGGCAGGCTTCCAGCAGCAGCTTCTCCGCGAAGGGGTCGCCCACCTGCACCGTCGGGCGGCTGGCCTCCACGTCGCCGCCGAAGGCGGCGGAGGCCATGCTGGCGCCGTGGATGCCGTCGCGCCCGGTCCTGGAGCCGACATAGACCACCGGCGCGCCGACGGTGGCGGCAGCGGCGTAGAAAATGCGATCGGCCGGGGCGATGCCCACGCACAGGGCGTTGACCAGGTTGTTGCCGTTGTAGCTGGCATGGAAGCCGGCCTCGCCGCCCACCGTCGGCACGCCCATGCAGTTGCCATAGGCGCCGATGCCGCCGACGACGCCGGCCAGCAGATAGCGGGTGCGGGGATGGTCCGGCGCGCCGAAGCGCAGCGCGTTCATGCAGGCGACGGGCCGGGCGCCCATGGTGAAGATGTCGCGCATGATGCCGCCCACGCCGGTGGCCGCGCCCTGATGGGGTTCGATGAAGCTGGGGTGGTTGTGGCTTTCCATCTTGAAGACGGCCGCCCGCCCGCCGCCGATATCGACCACGCCGGCGTTCTCGCCCGGGCCGCAGATCACCCAGGGGGCCTCGCCGGGCAGCGTCTTCAGCCAGCGGCGGCTGGACTTGTAGGAGCAATGCTCGCTCCACAGGGCGCCGACGATGGCCAGCTCGGTCCGGCTGGGCTGGCGCCCCAGCACGGCCAGCAGGCGGTCGTATTCGTCGGCCGCCAGGCCGTGGCGGGCGGCGGCCTCGGGGCCGGCGGCGGCCGTCACGACAGCGCCTCCACCATGGCGCGAAAGAGGGGGGCGGCATCGCGGCTCGCCTGGCGGGGGCCGCTGGCGTCTTCGGGATGGGGCATCATGCCCAGCACATTGCCGGCCCGGTTGACGATGCCGGCGATGTCGTCGGTGCTGCCGTTGGGGTTGGCGCGCCAGGGCGGCTCGCCGGGGGCGGCTGCGTAGCGGAAGGCGATGCGCCCGTCGTCCTGCAGCCGCCGCAGCAGGGCGTCGTCGGCCACGAAATTGCCCTCGCCGTGGGCCACCGGCACGCGCAGGGTGGCGCCGGGGCGAAGGGCGCCGGTGAGCGGCGGATGCGGGTTTTCCAGGCGCAGCCGCACATGGCGGCAGACGAAATCGAGGCCGGCATTGCGCAACAGGGCACCGGGCAGAAGGCCGGCTTCGATCAGCATCTGAAAGCCGTTGCACACGCCCAGCACCGGCCAGCCGGCCCGCGCCCGCCGGGCCACTTCCCGCATCGCCGGCGAGCGGGCCGCCATGGCGCCGCAGCGCAGATAGTCGCCATAGGAAAAACCGCCCGGCAGCACCAGCAGATCGCAGGCGGGCAGGCTGCCGGTGCCGTGCCAGACCAGCTCGGTCGCGGCGCCCGCCCGCTCCAGCGCCTCCTTCATGTCGACCTCCCGGTTGGTGCCGGGGAAGACGACGATGGCGGCCTTCACGGCTCTGCCGGCGCCCGGCGCGGCGCCGGGCGGGGTGCGCGCCCGCCCGCCATGCCTCAGGCGAGCTCGATGGCGTAGTTTTCGATCACGGTGTTGGCGAGCAGGCGGCGGCACATGGCATCGACGCGCGCGCGCGCTTCGGCCCGGTCGCCGGCGGCCAGTTCCAGATCGATCACCTTGCCCTGGCGTACCTCGCCGATGCCGTCGAAGCCCAGCGCGGCCAGGGCGCGGGCGATGGCCTTGCCCTGGGGATCGAGCACGCCCGGCTTCAACGTGATGTGGACGCGGGCCTTCACGATGCCGGCCTGCTGCGCCTCCGGCCGCCGCTGGCGCCGCTGCGGGCCGGCAGCTCGGCGAGATTGTTGGTTTCGGGCAGGATGCCCAGCCGCCGCGCGACCTCCCGGTAGCACTCGGCGACGTTGTCGAGGTCGCGCACGAAGCGTTCCCTGTCCATGGGCTCGTTGGTGGACATATCCCACAGGCGGCAGCTGTCGGGGCTGATCTCGTCGGCCACCACCAGGCGGACATCGTCGTCGAAATAGAGCCGGCCATAGGTCAGGGAAAAGCCCACCAGGCGGATGCCCGCGCCCATGAACAGGCCGGTCATGAAGTCGTTGATGCGCAGCGACAGGTGGATCATGTCGTCGATATCCTGGGTCGCCGCCCAGCCGAAAGCGGTGATGTGCTCCTCGCAGACATGGGGATCGCCCAGCTCTTCGGAGCGCAGGTAGAACTCGATGATCGAGCGGGGCAGGGGGGTCCCCTCCTTCAGCGCGAATTTCTGGGCGAACTCGCCGGCGGCCACGTTGTGGACCGCCACCTCCACCGGCAGCACCTCCACCTCGTGCACCAGCTGTTCCCTCATGTTGAGGCGGCGGACGAAATGGGTCGGCACGCCGATCTCGCCCAGCCGCGTCATGAGATATTCGCTGATGCGGTTGTTGATGACGCCCTTGCCGTCGATCACGCCGCTCTTCTGCGGGCGCCGCGTATGGGCGACGTCCTTGAAGTGCTGGACCAGAAAGCCCGGCTCCGGGCCTTCGTAAAAGTCCTTCGCCTTGCCTTCGTATACGCGCCTGCGGCGTGCCATGACCGGATTCCTCGGGTGCTCGCCGGCGCTACTGCGGGGGATGTGCGGGGCGCGGCGCCGGTCGGACGCGACCCTACTCGGCCAGCTTCCCCAAACACAACCGATTGTGTCCACAAGGCTTGCATCCACAAGCGGAGCCGGGCGACAGCCCTGCCCCGCGTGCTGGCCCCGGGCCCTCAGGATTTACATATGATATCTTTCGACCCGCCACGCAAGGGCTTGCCGGTTTGCCGGGCAGGGAGCACCGTTCATGGCCGGCGCGGGCGATCCCCGGGCAGGCGCCGCCCCCGGCGCGGCGCCCACCCTGAAAGGAGCAACCCCGAACCCGGAGCGGGACCATGAAGACCACCCTCGTCGCCGACCCCCCGGCCTGGCCGGACTGGAGCGTCACCGCCGGTATCGCCAGCGTTGCCGGCACCCTGGCCCGGATGCGGGAACGCGAGGCGACGTACGGCTACAGGGAGGCCGACGGCAGCTTGACGCCTGCCGTCGAGGGCTTGCGCGAACTGGCCGCTGCCGGCGGGGACGGCGCTGCCGCCCTGGCGAATGCCGCCGGCCATCTGGCGACCGCTCAGCGTTGCCGCCCGGCCGACGATTGGGTGGGCGACGATGACGAGCGGCGGCGTAGTCGGATGGAAGCCGCCTCCGCCGCCCTGGCGGCCGCCCGCGCGCGTTTGCAAGGCATGGAGGGAAGCATCGTCGAAGCTGCCCGTGCCGCTCTCGGGCGCGCTGAAAGCGATTTTACACGCTACCACTACGATGCCGGTGAATTTGTCGCTGTCACGGACCTGCAGGATCCGGCCCCCGCCGCCGCCGATGCCACCGCCTGCGCCGCCTTCGCCCTCGCCGCCGCCGAGTTGAGCGCCGCCAGCGGGCATCTGGCCACGGCCGGCGGCGACGGTGCTGCCAGCGCCGCCCACGCTGCCGACCTTGCCGCCGGCCTCGCTGCCAGCCTCGCCCATGCCATGAGCTATTGCGTCGGCATGGGGGTTCTTACACCGCCTCGCATGCGGGAGAGATTGTGAAGGGGCCGCCATGGCCGCCCGGACACCGCCCTTCGGGGCCGCCTTGCGGGCTGATTTGGTTCGGATAGCGGCCTGGACGAGATGCGGCCTGCATCCCGCGCGAAGGGCGGCGTGGTGGAGGCCGGCCGCCGCGAGCGCGGCCTGCCCCCTGGGGCGCGCCGGCGGCCCGCCGCCATCGAGGCGCAAGGCCCGAACCCCACCGCCTCATGTCTCCCGGGCCGGGATACGGGCTTGGCAGCCTGGCGCGTCGGGAGTATGGTTCCCGCCGCGAACCGGGGCAGGCAGATGACGCTTTTCGAAGAACGCAAGAAGGGCCAGGAAGGCAAATACGCCCACGACAAGGAAACCGAGTTCAAGGTCGCCGTGCGGCGCAACAAGCTGCTGGGCCTGTGGCTGGCCGAGCGCATGGGCAAATCGGGCGCCGCCGCGCAGGCCTATGCCCGCGAGGTGATCGAGGCCGATTTCGAACGCCCCGGTGTCGACGACGTGATCGAAAAGCTGCTGGCCGATTGCCGCGCCGCCGGCCTCGACATCGACGAGCACAAGCTGCGCACCCGCATGGCGGCGCTGGAAGAAGAGGTGCGCCAGCAGATCGCGGCGCAATAGGCGTTCAGGTCTCGAACGCCCGTTCGATCGCTGCCGCCGCCCGCTCCGTGTAGAGGGCGTAGTCGAAGAGCGCCCCGATCCCGCTTTCCGAGAGCAGCCGCACCGCCTCCGGATCGGCCTTCAGCCGCGCCTCGAAGCTGCCGCCCTCCCGCCAGGCGGCCATGGCGCTGGCCTGGACGAGGCGATAGGCCTCCTCTCGCGACGCCCCCGCTTCGACCAGCGCCAGCAGCACGCGCTGCGAGAAAACCAGGCCGCCCAGCCGTTCCAGATTGGCCTGCATGACCTCGGGATGGACCACGAGGCCATCGACGACACCGGCCAGCCGCGCCAGCGCGAAATCCAGGCCGATGGTGGCGTCCGGGGCGATGTTGCGCTCCACCGAGGAATGGGAGATGTCCCTTTCGTGCCACAGGGCGACGTTTTCCAGGGCCGGGACGACGGTCGCGCGCACCAGGCGGGCGAGGCCGGTCAGGTTCTCCGAGAGCACCGGGTTGCGCTTGTGGGGCATGGCGGAACTGCCCTTCTGGCCGTCCGCGAAGCGTTCCTCGACCTCGCCCACCTCGCTCCTCTGCAGATGGCGGATCTCCACCGCCAGCCGCTCCACCGAGGACGCCACCACGGCCAGCGCCGCGAAAAAGGCGGCGTGGCGGTCGCGGGGGACGACCTGGGTGGAGATCGGCTCGACCGCCAGCCCCAGACGGGCCGCGACATGGGTCTCTACCCGCGGATCGACGGTGGCGAAGGTGCCGACGGGGCCGGAGATGGCGCAGACGGCGATCTCCTCGCGGGCGGTCTCCAGGCGCCGCCGGGCGCGCCGGAACTCGGCGTAATGGCCGGCCAGCTTGAGGCCGAAGGTGGTGGGTTCGGCGTGGATGCCGTGGCTGCGGCCGACGCAGGGCGTGGCGGCGTGCTCGCGCGCGCGCCGGGCGAGCGCCGCCAGCAGGGCGTCCGTATCCTCGATCAGCAGGTCGGCAGCCTGGGCGAGCTGCGCGGCGAGGCAGGTGTCCAGCACGTCCGAAGAGGTCATGCCGCGGTGCATGAAGCGGGCTTCGTCGCCGACATGCTCGGCGACGTTGGCGAGGAAGGCGATCACATCGTGGCGGGTGTCGCGCTCGATCTCGTCGATGCGCCGGACCTCGAAGGCGCCGCGCTCGCGCAGCGCGGCGGCGACCCCCTGCGGCACGGCGCCCAGGGCCTCCATGGCCTCGGCCGCCAGGGTTTCGATCTCCAGCATGATGCGAAAGCGGTTTTCCGCTTCCCAGATGGCGGCCATGCGGGGGCGCGTGTAACGCGGGATCATGGCTTCAAGCGAGCGCCAGAGCCGCCTGGCCCAGGCCCTCGACGGTGCAGGTGGCCGTCTCGCCGGCGGCGATGGGCGCGGCCTCGACGATGGAGCCGGTCAGCACGACGTCGCCTTGCCGCAGCCCTTTGCCGCGCGCCGCCAGCGCGTTGGCCAGCCAGGCCAGCGCCGCGAAGGGATGGCCCATGACGTCGCCGCCGCGGCCCTCGCCCTTGCGGACGCCCGCCACGACGGTGGCGGCGCCGAGGCGGGCGAGGTCGAGGGCGCGCCAGTCGGCGATCTCCGGGCCCAGCACCACCGCCTTCTGGAAGAAGTCGTCGGCGACCAGCTCGCCCGGCGCCATCCGCTCCCGCTCCGGCAGACGCAGCTCGGCCAGCTCGATGGAGGCCATGCAGGCGCCGACATGGGCGGCGACGCTCTCCCGGTCGTGGCCGCCTTCGCACGGCGGCGGGGCGCTGGCGATGCGAACGGCGATTTCGCATTCCGCCACCGGGTTGCAGAGCGCCGCCGCCGCCATCGTCGCCGGGCTGGCGAGAAGATCGGCGGCCATGACGGCGCCGGCGCCGGGGCCGTCGAGGCCCAGCATGCGCTGCATCGCCGCCGTGGTGCAGCCGATCTTCCAGCCCGCCTGCCGGCCCCCCGCCGCCGTCCGCCGGCGGATCGCCTCGTCCTGGATGGCATAGCCTTCCTCCGGCGTCTGCGGGCGCAGCCGGGCAGGCAGGCGGGGGACGGGGCCGCCGGCGGCGCGGGCGGCGACCATGTGGGCAGCGGCTTCGGCGATGGCTTCGGGGGTCATGGCACTCGCCCCATGCGGGTGTGGACCTGCCGCGTCGCGGCGACGGTGAGGATCGACAACACCAGCATCAGCGCGGTCGCCCGGAAAAGCCAGAGCGCATGGCCGCCGTCCATCAGCAGGCCGAAGGCCGGCGGCGCCAGGGCGGAGCCGGCGTCCATGCCGAAGGTCATGAAGGCGAAGACCTTGCCCGTCTCTCCCGCCGGCGTGACCTTGCGCACGATCAGGTCGCGCGAGGGCGTCACGATGCCGGCGCCGAAGCCGGCGACGGCGATCAGGGCGTGGATGAGGGCGATGGAGCCCTCGATTTCGCCGATCAGGAAGATGGCGGCGGCGGCGACCGAAAAGCCCAGGGCGGCGGTGAGGCCGTGGCGGGTGGTGCGGTCGGCCAGCACGCCGCCCGCCAGGATGCCCAGCGCGGTGAAGCCGAAGAAGACGCTGAGCGCGAAGGTGCCGGTGGCCTCGGGCACGCCGTGATGCTCGAACAGGGCGGCGGGCAGGAAACCGTCGAAGCCCCAATAGGCGATGGTGGTGAGCAGGAAGAACAGGAAGCACATCGCCACCGGCGGCGAGAGCAGCAGGCCGATGCCCGTGCTCGTGGCACGGCGCCCGGAGGCGGCGCGGGCGGCGCCGGGCCGGTTCGCCCGGCCGTCCCCGAGATGGCGGCGGTTGAGCGCCATCAGCCCGGCCACCGCCAGGCCGGCGCAGCCCAGCAGCAGCAGGGCGCCGCGCCAGTCCCAGTAGAGCAGCGCCAGGCCGAGGATGGCGGGCGTCAGGGCGAAGCCGGCATAGCCGGCGAAGGTGTGGATGCTGAAGGCCCGGCCCAGCCAGGCCTGCGGCACCGCCGCCGACAGGATGGTATAGCCGCAGGGATGAAACACCGTGTTGCCGAGTCCGGCCAGCACGCCGCAGGCCACCAGCTGCCAGTAGGATTGCGCCAGGCCGAAGCCGATCGTCGCCAGCGAGATGGTCGCGAGCCCGGCGATCAGCACCAGGCGGGCCGGCACCCGGTCCACCAGGAAGCCGATGGGCAGGACGGCGGCCGCCGAGGCCACCGCCATGGCCGCCATCACGAGGCCGATGGCGGCGTAATCGACGGCGAAGACACCGGTCCAGACCACCACCAGCGGCGGCACCACCATGACGAACAGGTGGTTCAGGCCGTGGCCCAGGCTCACCAGGGCCAGCGCCTTGAGCGGGCGCGGTGCCGGCAGGGCGGCGGCCGTCACGCCCGCCCGCCTTTGCGCGCCGCCGGCCGCCGCCCCGCCGGCAGCAGCTGCGCGATCAGAACGCCGGCGACGATCAACGCCCCGCCGGCGAGGTGGGATTCGCTGGGCGCCTCGCCCTCGATGGCGCGGATGGCGACCACCACCACCGGCACCAGATTGCTGTAGATCGAGGCCACGGTGACGCCGATGCGGCTCACCCCCCAGTGCCAGGCGAAGAGCGAAAACGAGGCCGGACCGGCGCCGAGATAGAGGATGTAGGCCAGCGAGGCCCCATCGAGCGAGAAGCGCGCTTCGGCGATGCCGGCCAGCGTCAGCAGGGGCAGGGTGACCGCCATGGCGGCGGCGCCGATGGCGATGGTGACGGCGGTGATGCCGAATTGCGAGAGGCGGCCGCTCATCCAGCGCTGAGCGCCGATGGAATACCAGGCGAAGACGGTGACGGAGAGCAGGATCAGCAGCTCGCCGCCTCTGAGATCGCCCGCTTCGCCTTCGCCCGGCCCGAGGGCCGCCAGGGTGCCGCCGGCGGCCGCCACCACCGCCCCGGCGGCGACGGCGGCGGTGAGCGGCAGGCCGAAGCCGATGCGCGCCACGAAGGCGGCCACGATGGGCGCCCCGGCGGCGACGATGGCCGCCGGCACCGGTCCGGCGTGCTTGACGCCCAGCGTCAGCAGCACCGTCGAGAAGGCGATGCCGGCCGCGCCGAGCAGCAGCGCAGGGCGCCACGGCAGGTGGCGCAAGGCCCGCCCGCGGGTGGCGGCGAGATAGAAGATGGTCAGGAACAGGGTGCCGGCCAGCAGCCTGGCGGCCGTGACGAAATAGGGATCCCAGCTTTGCAGCAGCTCGTCCGTGACCAGGAAATGGGTCGCCCATACGGAGGTGCCGAGCGCCAGCATGGCGTTGCCGGCAACCTTCTGGCGAACGGGGACGTCGGCGGGGAAGGCCATCGCCGCTGCCTTAGAACGCAGCGCCCACCCTGGCAAGCGATCGCCCCGGCCTGGTCCATGCGGGAGGCGGGTGCTGGCGCTTCCCGCATCGCCCCGGCCGCGCCGGCGCACAGGCGCGGCTGCGATCCCGCTATGGCCGGGGAGGCGGGCCGCCGGTCCCTCCGGGCACGCGCCCGCCCGGACCGGCGGGGCGGATCACGATGCCGCCCTCCGCAGGTCGACATGCGAGTCCAGGGGGGCGCCGACCAGGCCGGCCCCGCTCTCCCCGTTCCCGTTCCCGCTCCCGGCCTCGATCTCGCCCAGGCGCAGCGGTTCGATGCGGGCATAGGCGGCGTCGATCTCCGGCCGCGAGCGCTGCGGCGGCCCCTGGTAGTCCGGTTCGAAGATGCGGTGGGGGTCGTCGCCGTTCACGAAGCCCAGATAGGGGCCGCCGTAGTCGTAGCCGATCAGCCGCCGCAGCTTTTCCGGGTAGTGCTGCGCCACTTCGGGCGGGTTGGCGAGGTACTGGTTTTCCTCCTGGCGCAGCCACGCCCAGCTGTATTGCAGCGCCAGGCCGGTGCGCGGGCCGGCGCTGCGGTTGTCGCCGCCGCCGTGATAGACGCCCGACGTGTAGATCAGCACCGATCCCGCCGGCATGGCGGCGCTCACCGCCTCGCCGGGGCCGGGAGCCCGCTCATGCGCCCACAGATGGCTTTCCGGCGCGATGCAGGTGCCGCCATTGGCTTCCGTGAAGTCGGTCAGCGCCCACATGGTCGGCAGCATCATGGCCGGGCAGGGGTGGCGCACCGGGTAGAGCAGGCCGTCGCGGTGGAGTTCCTGCGCCCCGGCGCCCGGCTCCAGATGCATGATGCCCGAGAAGTTGAGCTGGTAGGCGGCGGCATGGGGCAGCAGCGCCCGCTCGCACAGCGCCAGCACCGTCGGGTGGATCGCCAGCTCGCGGGCGGCCGGCGATTTCCGCAGCACGCCGCCCAGCCGCTTGGTGCGCGACCCCAGGAAGGGGGTGTGGCCGAAGGGCGCGGCCTCGATATGGGGGCGCACCTCGTCCAGTGCCCGCCCGGTCGCCTCCACCGCCAGTTCCTCGACGATCACATAGCCGCGCTCCAGCAGCGAGGCGCACAGCGCCTCGACCGGCGTGTCGGGGGTATGCGTTGCGAGCGCGCTCATGCGGCCCTCCCATGGGCAGGCGTGGGCACCGGCTCGAGGTCGCCCCAGCGCAGGCGCGGCAGCCTGGCGTCGGCTTCGTCGAGTTCGGGCGTGGAATGGCAGCGTTGGGAGAGCGGCGCTTCTTCGAGCAGCCGGTGGGGGTCGTCGCCGTTCACGAAGCCGCAGAAGGGGCCGCCGAACTCGTAGCCGACCAGCCGCGCCAGCCGGTCGGGCAGCGTCTTCGCCAGCGCCGGCGGCACCGCCAGATGCAGGTTCTCCTCCTGGCGCAGCCAGCCCAGGCTGTACTGGATGGCGATGCCGGTGCGCCGGCCGTCGCGGGAGACGTTGGCGCCGCCGCCGTGGATGAGGCCGCCCAGATAGAGCAGCAGCGAGCCGGCCGGCATCGCCGCCGCCACGATCTCATGGGGCGCGGGGCGGCGTTCGTGCTCCCACAGATGGCTGCCGGGGGCCAGCAGGGTGGCGCCGTTGTCGGCGCTGAAATCGCTGGCCGCCCACATGGCCGCCAGGATGGTGGGCGGGCAGGGATGGCGGAAGGGATAGAGGTCGCCGTCGCGGTGGAGCTCCTGGGCGGCCGCCCCCGGCTCCAGGTGCATGATGCCCGTGTAGTTGAGCTGGTAGCGCACGCAGTTGGGCAGCAGCAGGCGATCGCAGAGCGCCAGCACCAGATCGTGGAGGATGAGCCGGTGCGCCGCCTCCGATTTGCCGACCAGCCCTTCGACGTTCTTGGCACAGGCGCCGTGGAAATTGCCCGGCCCGAAGGGCACGGCCGCCATGTGGGGGACGAGTTCGCGGCCGGCGCGGGCGACCGTCTCCGGTGCCAGCCTTTCGACGACGACGCAACCGTCGGCGCGAAGAATCGCTGCCAGCGCCTCCGGTGGCGTCCCGGCCTCCATCCGGGCGAGCTCCATGCGGCCTGTCTCCCTGCGCTGGCGCGACTCTAGGCCGGATGCCCGCATGGCGCCAGCGGTTCGCGCCTTTCTTCACCCGCCGCTAAGGGACGCAGCAGGCCGGCCAGCCCGGCGGTGGCCGCCGCCAGGCCGCCGCCATGGGGGATGGCGAGCGCGGCCAGCGCCGTCTCGACGCAACCCAGCGTTCCCAGCATGGCGGCGGCGTTGACGTGGCCCATATGGGCGATGCGGAAGGCCCGGCCGGAAAGCCCCGGCCCGATGCCGATGCCCAGCACGACGCCCAGGCGCTGGCGGCAGAATTCGAGCAGCGGCGCGGGATCGATGCCGTTCACGCGCACCGTGGTGACCGCGTTGGCGCGTTCCTTGGCATCCAGGGCGTTGAACTCCAGCGTGCCCCCCTCGCTCCAGCCGCCGACGGCGGCCCGCGTCGCCCGGGCGAGCAGATCGTGGCGGGCGATGGCGGCGGCGAGCCCCTCCTCGAACAGCATGTCGAGGGCTTCGTTCAGCGCGAACAGCATGTGTTCGGGCGCGGTGCCGCAATACTTCATGTAGTGCTCGGGGCCGTCGCGGAAGGCCCAGTCCCAGTAGCGGGGAACGGCGGCCAGCGCATGCCGGCGGCGCCGCGCCCGCTCGCCGGCGGCGACGAAGGCCAGTCCGGGCGGGGACATCAGCCCTTTCTGCGAGCCGGCGACGGCGACATCGACCCGCCAGTCGTCCATCGCGAAGGGGGTGGAGACCAGCGAGGCGACGGCATCGACCATCAGCAGGGCGTCGTGGCCGGCCTCGTCCATGGCTTGGCCGATGGCGGCGATGTCGTTCTGGATCCCCGAGGCGGTGTCGACCTGGGCGACCAGCACGGCCCGGATGGCCCCTTGCCGATCGGCGGCGAGCCGTTCCGCCAGGCGCGCCGGGCAGATGGCGCGGCGCTCTTCGGCCGCCAGCGTCTCGACCTCGATGCCCAGGCTGCGGGCCATCTCGCTCCAGGCCGGCACGAACAGGCCGCTCTCCAGGGCCAGCGCCCGGTCGCCCGCCGCCAGCACGTTGGCGAGCGCCGCCTCCCAGCCGCCATGGCCGTTGGCTGCGTAGATATAGACCTCGCCGCGGGTGCGAAAGGCGCGCTTCAGCCCTTCCAGGCAGCGGGCGGTGATGTCGTGGAGCTCGCCGGCATAGATGTCGATGGCGGGCCGCTGCATGGCCGCCAGCACGCGGTCGGGAACGGCGGTGGGGCCGGGAATGGCGAGCAGCTCCCGCCCCCCGTGGAACGGCGGTTTCATGTCCACACTCCCCGTCGGGACGGAGCGACGATAGACCATGCCCGGCGGCCGCCTGTCCAGGCCGGCCGCCGGGCCCGTGACAAGGGCGGCGATCCGCCCTTACATGCGCGCCGGGAAGAGCCGCAGGGAGCCGCGCCATGGAAAGGAACTGGGACGCCATCGTCATCGGAGCGGGGATCATCGGCGCCAGCGTGGCGCGCGAGCTGGCCGCCAGGGGCTTCCGCACCCTGGCCCTCGACCGCCTGGCGGCGGCGAGCTACGGCTCCACCGCCAATTCCTGCGCCATCGTCAGGCCCTACTACTCCACGGTGGCGGGTTCTTCCATCGCCTATGAGAGCCACTTCGTCTGGGCCGATTGGGAGCGCTTCTGCGGCGTCGCCGACGAACGCGGCATGGCCCGCTACCACCCTTGCGGCTGCATCGTCATGAAGAGCCGCCACAACCGCTTCATGAAGGGCATCCTGGCCGTCATGGACGAGATCGGCTGCCCCTACCGGGAGCTGACGGCGGCCGAGACCAGGGCGCGCCTGCCGATGCTCTCCACCGCTTCCTTCGGCGCCCCGCGCCGCCTCGACGATCCCGCCTTCGGCGAGCCGGCGGGAGGCGAGGTGGCGGGCGCGGTCTTCTTCCCCAGCGGCGGCTACATCTCCGACCCGCAGCTCGCCGGCCACAACGTGCAGCGCGCCGCCGAGGCCCGCGGCGCCGTCTTCCGTTTCAACGCCTGCGTCAGCGCCGTCCTGCGCTCCGGCGGGCGCGTGAAGGGGGTGGCGCTGGCCGGCGGCGAGGAGCTGTTCGCACCGGTCGTGGTCAATGTCGCCGGCCCCCATTCCTCGAAGATCAACCGCATGGCGGGGCTGGAAGGCACGATGCGGATCACCACCCGGCCGCTGCGCCACGAGGTCGCCCACGTGCCGGCACCGCAAGGCTGCGACTTCGAGCGCGAGGGCTGCGTCTTCTCCGACAGCGAGATCGGCGCCTATTGCCGCCCCGAACTCGGCAACCACCTGCTGATCGGCAGCGAGGACCCGCCCTGCGACGACAAGCAATGGGTGGACGCCGACGATTATGCGAGGGAGTTCACCGGCATGTGGGAGACGCTGGTCATGCGCCAGGCGCAGCGCTTTCCCGGCCTGGGCATCCCCAACCGGGCGCGCGGGGCGGTGGACCTCTACGACGTCACCGAGGACTGGGGGCCGATCTACGACCGTTCGGACCTCGGCGGCTTCTACCTGGCCATCGGCACCAGCGGCAATCAGTTCAAGAACGCGCCGGTGGCCGGCCGCATGATGGCGGAGCTGATCGAGGCCTGCGAGGCGGGCCGCGACCACGACCGGGAGCCGCTCGGCGTCGGCCTCGAAAACATCGGCCGCGAAGTCTCCATGGCCTTCTTCTCGCGCAACCGCGCCATCAACGAAAACAGCAGCTTCTCGGTGCTGGGCTAGGGGGGCGGCGATGAAGTCCCATCTGCGGGTGGCGGTGATCGGCGGCGGCGTCGTCGGTTGCAGCGTCCTCTACCATCTGACCCGGCTGGGCTGGCACGACGTGGCGCTGATCGAGCGGCGCGAGCTCACCTCCGGCTCCACCTGGCACGCCGCCGGCGGCTTTCACACGCTGAACGCCGATCCCAACATGGCGGCGCTGCAGGGCTACACCATCCGCCTCTATCGCGAGCTGGAGGAGATCACCGGTCAGTCCTGCGGCCTGCACCACGTCGGTGGGCTGAACGTCGCCGACACGCCGGAGCGCTTCGATTTTCTGAAGGCGGAGCGGGCCAAGCACCGCCATATGGGGCTGGAGACGGAGATCGTCGGCCCGGCGCAGATCCGCGAGCTGTGCCCCATCGTCGCCACCGACGGCCTGCTGGGCGCGCTGTGGGATCCGCTCGACGGCCATCTCGATCCCTCGGGCACCACCCATGCCTATGCCCGCGCGGCGCGCCTGGCGGGGGCGGAGATCTATCTCCACAACCGGGTGCTGGAGCTCCGCCAGCGCAACGATGGCAGCTGGCAGGTGGTGACGGAGCAGGGCACGCTGGTCGCCGAGCATGTGGTCAACGCCGCCGGCCTGTGGGCCCGCGAGGTGGGGGCCATGGCGGGCGTCTACCTGCCGTTGCACCCCCTGGAGCACCAGTATCTCGTCACCGACGACATCCCCGAGGTGGTGGAGCGCCGACGCGAGCTGCCGCATGTCATGGACCCCAGCGGCGGCAGCTATCTGCGCCAGGAGGGGCGCGGCCTGGTGATCGGCATCTACGAGCAGGACTGCGAGCACTGGGCGGTGGACGGCACCCCCTGGGAGTTCGGCCACGAGCTGCTGCCCGACCGGCTGGACCGGATATCGGACCAGCTCGACGCCGCCTTCCACCGCTTCCCGGTGCTGGCGACGGCCGGCATCAAGCGGGTCATCAACGGCCCCTTCACCTTCGCCGGCGACGGCAACCCGCTGGTGGGCCGCGTGCCGGGGCTGAAGGGCTTCTGGGCCTGCTGCGGGGTGATGGCCGGCTTCAGCCAGGGTGGCGGCGTCGGCCTGACGCTGGCCGAATGGATGGTGGAAGGCGAGCCGTCGCGCGACGTCTTCGCCATGGACGTGGCTCGCTACGGCAGCTGGTGCACGCCGGCCTTCACCCGCGCCAAGACGCGCGAGAACTACCGCCGCCGCTTCGCCATCGCCTTCCCCAACGAGGAGTTGCCGGCCGGGCGCCCCTTCCACACCACGCCGGCCTGGCCCATCTGGAAGGAGCAGCGGGCCGTGTTCGGCTGCGCCTTCGGCATGGAACACGTCAACTATTTCGCGCCTGAAGGCGCCCCGCTCGTGGAGGAGCCCAGCTTCCGCCGCTCCAACGCCTTCGGCCCGGTGGGCGAGGAATGCCTTGCGGTGCGCACCGCCGTGGGCATCAACGAGGTGCACAACTTCTCGAAATTCCTGGTGGAAGGGCCGGGCGCCGCCGCCTGGCTCGACCGCATCCTGGCCGGCCGCCTGCCGCAGGAGGGGCGGCTTTCACTGACGCCCATGCTGAACGAAAGGGGCCGCCTGGTGGGCGACTTCACGGTGGCGAAGCTGGGGCCGGAGAGCTTCCGCATCGCTGGCAGCTATGTCGCGCAGGACGCTCACATGCGCCGCTTCCTGGACCTGCTGCCGGCCAGCGGGGTGAAGGTGGCGAACCTCTCCGCCGGCCAGCCGGGCTTCCAGATCGCCGGGCCGAAGGCGCGCGAGCTGTTGGCCCGCGCCACCCGCTGCGACGTCTCCAACCGGGCGCTGCCCTTTCTCGCCGTGCGGCGGATGCATGTGGGGCTCGCCCGCGCCCTGGTGCAGCGCATCACCTATACCGGCGATCTGGGCTACGAAATCTACGTCTCGCCCTGGGAGCAGGCGGCGCTCTACCGGGCGCTGGCCGAGGCCGGGGAGGGCTTGGGGCTGCGGCCGTTCGGCATGAGGGCGATGATGAGCCTGCGCCTGGAGAAGTCCTTCGGTTCCTGGCTGCGGGAATACCGGCCCGACTACACGCCGGCGGAAACCGGCCTCGACCGTTTCGTCGCCTTCGCCAAGGGCGATTTCATCGGCCGCGATGCCGCCGCCAGGGAACGGGAGGAGGGGCCGGGGCGCCGCCTGGCCACCTTCGTCGTCGATGCCGCCGACGCCGACGCCATCGCCGACGAGCCGATCTGGAAGGACGGTGCGGTGGTGGGCTTCGTCACCTCCGGCGGCTTCGCCCACTATGTCGCTAGGTCGGTGGCGATGGGCTTCGTGCCGACGGCCATGGCGGCGGAAGGCGAGGTCTTCGAGATCGAGATCCTGGGCGAGATGAGGAAGGCTACCCTGGTCAGCCGCCCCCTCTTCGACCCCGAAGGCCGGCGCATGAGGATGTAGAAGGGTGTAAGGGCACTGCGCTGGCCGTTGCCGGCGGCGATGGCGGTCTGGCCGGCCTCCGCTTGCCGCGCTGCGGGGAGCCCGGCTTGCAATCCCGGCACGCTTGCCGCACATAGGCGCTCGCTGCGGAGCGGGCGCGAGGGGGTGCATGTCGAAAGAGGACCTGATCGAGGCGGAGGGCGTGGTGACCGAGGTTCTGCCCGACGCCCGTTTCCGCGTGACTCTGGACAACGGCCATGCGGTCATGGCCTACACCTCGGGGCGCATGAGAAAGGCGCGCATTCGCGTGCTGACGGGCGACCGGGTGACGGTGGAGATGACGCCCTACGACCTCAGCAAGGCCCGCATCAACTTCCGCCACAAGGACGAGAACGCCCCCACCGGCCCCGGCGGCGGCACCGGCCGGCGCCCGCCCAGAAGCCGGCGGCGCTAGCGGCCGCCGCCCGCCGTCATTCTCGCCGCATACCAGAAGGCGAAGCGGGCGACCGAAGGCTCCAGCTCCGAGAAGCGGCCGGGCCTGGCGAAGGGCGAGCAAAGCCCCCGCTGCTGGCGTTCCAGGATGGCGATGTCCTCCTCCAGCGCCCGGTCCATGCGCTCGCCATAGCGGGCGGCCTTCGCCTCGAAGCCCTCGCTGGCCACGGTCCGCGGCGGGAAGCACACAGACAGCGCCACCCGGCAGCGCCCCGTCGTCAGCGGGCGCGCCTCATAGACCCACAGCGCCTCCGAGCCGGCGGCGAAGGCCATGGCGGGGAACAGCCAGCTGTAGCGCGTGCCCCGGCGGTTGCGCCCCGCGAGGCCAGGCATGGCAGGCAGCCTGTGGTTCTGCTCGTCGCGGGTCAGGCCGCCGGTGCCTTCGGTGGGGCCGAACTGGGTGGCGAAGGCGCCCGAGACCTCGTCGGACGGGTCGGGTTCGCCGTAGATGCCGCCCAGGCTGGCGCCGTGGACATAGGGCAGATGGTAGTATTCGTTGAAGATCTCCAGAAACAGCTTCCAGTTGCAGGCCACCTCCAGCTCGCGCCGGCTGGCGGTGGCCAGCGTGGCCAGCGGCCAGGGGCTGTGCACGGCCTCGAAATCGCCCAGCCAGGCGTCGAGCGGCGGCGTCGCCGCATCCAGGCAGACGAAGGCGAAACCCGCCCGCTCTTCGGCGCGGAAAGCGACCAGCCCCCAGTCGGCCCGTGTGAAATCGGCGGCCATGCGGGAGGCGCTGCGCAGCGTCCCGTCCAGGCCATAGGTCCAGGCGTGGAAGGGGCAGGCGATGGCCGCCACCCGCCCGCTGCCCTCCAGCAGCCTGGCGCCGCGGTGGCGGCAGCTGTTGGCGAAGGCGCGCAGGTTGCCGTCGCCGTCGCGCAGCACGATCACGGGCGCGCCGCCGATCTCCAGGGCAGCATAGTCGCCCGCCCGGCGCCAGCGGTCGCTGCGCCCCACGCCCACCCAGCCGCGCCGGAACAGGCGTTCCTCCTCCACCGCCAGCACGGCTTGGTCGCCATAGGCCGCCGGCGGCAGGGTGGGCGACGACGGGAAGGGCGGCTGCACACGGGCGAGGGCGGCGGTGACGGTGGGGGGCAGAGTGGCCATGCGGGGCTGCCGGGGCGAGACTGGGGGATGGCGCCGCCGCGCTTCGGGCGGGGCGCCGGGGCGCCAGCCTAGGCGCCATCGCCGCCGCCGCGCAATCGGGGGGCGGTCGGGGCGCCGGCCTGGCGTCCGCGGCCGGGCTTGCGCCGGGGGCGCGCTTTGGTTTCCATGGCCTGGGGGAGGGCGCGTCGTGAAGATCGCAGATGTGGAGACCTTCGTGGTCGGCAATCCGCCGCCCGCTTTCGGCGGCCGCTATTTCCTGTTCGTCAAGCTTGTCACCGACAACGACATCGCCGGCTATGGCGAGGTCTATGCCGCCACCTTCTCGCCCGCCGTCGTGGCGGCGATGACGGAGGACGCCGCCGGCCGCTGCGTGGTCGGCCGCTCTCCCTTCGACATCGAGGCCATGTGGCGGCGCCTCTATGGCAGCGGCTACAGCCAGCGCCCGGAGATCTCGCTGGTCGCCGTCATGTCGGGCCTGGAGATGGCGTGCTGGGACATCGTCGGCAAGGCGCTCGACAAACCGGTCCACGCCCTGCTGGGCGGCCGGGTGCACGAGCGGCTGCGCAGCTACACCTACCTCTATCCGCAGGAGGGCGAGGGCGATCGCGTCTATGACGATCCCGATCTGGCCGCCGAGCGGGCCGCCGCCTATGTGGCGGAGGGCTTCACGGCCGTGAAGTTCGACCCGGCCGGCCCCTTCAGCGTCTTCGACCCGCGCCAGCCCTCGCAGGAGCGCCTGGCGCTTTCGGAGCGTTTCGCGAAGGCGTTGCGCGAGGCGGTGGGCACAAGCGCCGATCTGCTGTTCGGCACCCATGGCCAGTTCACGGTATCGGGCGCCATCCGCCTGGCGCGCCGCCTGGAGCCCTACGACCCGCTGTGGTTCGAGGAGCCGGTGCCGCCCGAAATGCCCGAGGAGATGGCCAGGGTGGCGCGGGCGACCGCCGTGCCGGTGGCGACCGGCGAGCGGCTGGCCACCAAATATGAATTCGCGCGCGTGCTGCGGGCCGGGGCCGCCTCGATCCTGCAGCCGGCGCTGGGCCGCGTCGGCGGCCTGCTGGAGGGCAAGAAGATCGCCGGCATGGCCGAGGCCCATTACGCCCAGATCGCGCCCCATCTCTATTGCGGTCCCATCGAAGGCGCCGCCAACGCCCAGCTGGCCGCCTGCAGTCCCAATTTCCTGATCCTGGAGAGCATCCGCCGCTGGGACGGCTTCCACGCCCGCATCCTGAAAAAGCCCATGCGCTGGCAGGAGGGCTATGTGCTGCTGCCGGAAGAACCGGGCCTGGGGGTGGAGCTCGACGAGGAAGTGGCCCGCGCCCACCCCTATCGCGGCGAGGCCCTGCATCTGGAGCCGGCCGGCGAGCCGGCCGATTTCGCCTGATGGCTGGGCGTGCTCGGCCACGGCGAGAGAGCTCCCTTCGCCATGCGATGGCGCTGCGCAGCAGGGCCGGCAAGGCAGGCGCCGAAGCCGCGGGCTTGACCGTCCACGGGTAGGGTGTTAGGGCTCCGGCATCGCCAAGCTCGTCCTGCGGATGAAAGGCGAAGGGGGAGAAGATTCATGCTTAAGCCGTTAAAAAGTGTAGGCAGGAAATTCGTCACGCTGTGCCTACACATGAAACAAAAAATCATCGGTTTCTTTCAAAAAATGGGGATTACATACTTGACTAGCCGAGCCTGCGTTGGCGGTGGTAAAGGTGATGCAGGTTCTCGATGGCGATTCTGAATTTGGTGCCATGGTTGCGCAGGCCGCGGCCGTTGTTGGTGCGGGCATCGAAGTCGATGGCGACGATCCCGCGCTCTATGGCTTCGACGAAGCGGGTGATCTGGGGTTCCCAGTAGAGGTGCGCGGTCTCGTAGCGGACACGCTCACCGCGCTTCGTGCCCTTGACCACGATCAGGCGCCGGAACTTGGCGGCGAAGGCATTGATCAGGCTGTCATGCGTCCAATAGGGCCAGCGGATGTCGGCGCCATGACGGTTGCGCACGGTGATGCGGCCGGCCTCGTTGACCACATGGAAGCCCAGGTCCGAACTGCCGCGGATGGTGTGGCGGAAGCTGGTTCGGCCCTTTTCATCGGGCCAGCCGAACTCTCGCACCATGTGGTGCATGTGGCCCTTGGGCTGCGCTTCCAGGTGGAAGAGCGTGAGTAGCGCGGCGCGGGAATGGAACTTGATCTCCCAGCGCCCGGCATCCGGCGTGTCGAAGTTGCCGCCGTCGAGGCCCAACAACTCTTCCAGCACCTTGCCGGGTGCGCCGGTGCCGCGATAGCCGGGATAGTCGGGCAGCCGCACCCAGCCCCCCTTCAGGACGGCCCGAAGCCTCCCGTGCAGATCGGAATCGGCCACCACCGTCACAGCAGGCGCCCGATCACGCACCGGATGCGCTCCCCAGCCATGTCGGCATAGGCGGGCGATTTCTCGATGCCGATCCAGGGCAGGCCGGCCTGTTCGGCGGCGATGGCCGTGGTGCCGGAACCGAGGAAGGGATCGAGCACCGGCCCCGCGCCCACCGATTCGATGCAGCGGGCGGCCAGTTCCACCGGGAAGGGGGCCGGATGGGGATTGCCGCTTTCCTGGTCGATGCGCCAGACGCAGCCGATGGCGTTGGCCTTCGGGGCCAGGCGGAAGGCGGGCTTGGCGATCAGATAGATCACCTCGTAGTTGGGCAGGAAGTAGCCGGGGTTGAAGTTGATGCCGCCGGCCCGATGCCAGATCAGGATCTGGCGCACCGGGAAGCCGGCCACGATGTCGGCCCGGTCCTGCAACAGACCGTTCTGCACCCGCCACTTGTGGTTGTAGAAGATAGCGCCATCGTCGGTGAGCAGGCGCATCGCCTCCGTCAGGCAGGCGCGCTGCCATGCCACATAGGCGTCGTGCGGCATGCAGTCGTCGTGCTCGGCATAGCCCGCTTGCAGGGCGGCGCGGGGCCACTTGCCGCCGTTGCCGTTCTTCAGGCCGTTGCCGGTACTGTTCTTGATGTTGTAGGGCGGCGAAGTGACCACCAGCCGAACCGAGCCGGCCGGCAGGGTCCGCATGACTTCAAGGCAATCGCCGCGATGGATTACGCCCCGGCTCTTCCTTGCGGGCTTGCGGGCTTGCGGGCTTGCGGGCTTGCGGGCTTGCGGGCTTGCGGGCTTGCGGGCTTGCGGGCTTGCGGGCTTGCGGGCTTGCGGGCTTGCGGGCTTGCGGGCTTGCCTCTCTTCAGCTTACCCGGCGGCGACGCCTTCGGTCTATGCCGCAGCACGGCCTGCGCGAGCTCTTCGGGGCTGGCGTCCATGGGCGGAACGACGACCGGGGTGCGCTCCCTCATGCCGACAGGTTGCCCGTCAGCCCTGCGTAGGTCAAGCGGCGCCCGATCATGCGGGCCACGGTAGCAGCCATCATGTCGATGGTGTCGCACTCCCGCAGCCCCGCCCGGCTGGCGAACTCGTTGACATAGCGCTGCATATGCTTGGCGCTGAAGTGGTGGAAGGTGCCGTGATAGCCCCGCTTCAGCATAGCCCAGAACGACTCCACACCGTTCGTGTGGGCCATGCCGCGCACATACTCGCCCACCGAGTGGTTGACCGATTCGTGCCGGAAGCCGGCAAGCCCGCGATAGGCGCGGGCCTCGTCGGTATAGACCTGGGCGCCGGCAGCGGTGGTGGACCGCACGAAGCCTTGCAGGGTGGGACCATCGGTGGACTCGACCACCCTGGCGTTCACCTGGCGGGTGGCCCGGTCCCTGGCACCGGCCACAGCCACCTTGCCGACCGGCCCCCGGCCTTCGAGCTTCACCCGCTTGGCCTTCGGCATGTTCTTGCGCTTGCCACCCATCCAGGTCTCGTCCACCTCCACCGGGCCGGCGAACACCCCGCCTTCGGCCTCGAAGGCTTCGCGGATGCGGTGTGCCAGGAACCAGGCGCTCTTCTGCGTGATCTTCAGATCGCGATGGAGCTTCATGCTGGACACGCCCTTCAGGCTGGTGGCGCACAAATAGATGGCATAGGCCCATTTGCGCAGCGGCAGCTTCGATTCCGCCATCACCGTGCCGGTGCGCACGGAGAAATGCTGGCGGCAATCGCGACACCGCCACGGCATGGGCTTGAGGCTGGCCACCGCCGCTACGCTCAGAGAGCCGCAATGCGGGCAGTGCGGGCCTTCCGGCCAACGCTGCGCCTCGAACCACCGGCGGGCGGCAACCTCGTTCGGGAACATGTCGGCAAGCTCCATCAGGCTGATGCCCTGGCGGTCCGACTTGCCCGGCGCGCGATGCTTGGTCATGGTGCCTCTCCTCGGCCTATGACCACAATATAGCTATGCCGTGATGGCTAGTCAAGTATGTAACCCCCCAAAAAATCGTTAGCATCTTAAAGTGGCTCGCAAAAAAGATCATCGGTTTCTTTAAGGGGTTGCTAAATATCTTATTTAGTATAGCATTGATTGTTCTTGCCGTAGAGGCTTGTAAGGCTACAGACCTAACTGTGGACGAAACTGTAGATATAAGTGTGGATTTTGATAATTTCTTCTTAGATTATGATAATTTCTTCCCAACAGAAGAAAAATCAGAAACGATTTTGAAAGGACAAGGCATATCTTTATTCTGGACGCTTTGCAAAAGCGACAATGATGGAACCCTAGCATACCAGTTTGCGCAAGAATTCTTGAAAAATAGGCTTTCTTTTCTATCGAGTGCTGAATTTCCTGCAGCTTATAATCCCGAAGTTTTCGTCGATTTGATTGATGCTAAACCCTATGAGGAATGCACATGGGAGATACGTTCATATGCCGATTTCGCAGGCGCTTCTGGCGCAAGGTGGCGAGCACAATATACGGCAAAAGTTAAGTTCAATGTAAGCAACGCCACTTGGTATCTTGTTGACTTAGGGTGGTTTTTAGGGTTTTATGAGTAGCAGCTTCATCTCCGAAGCCTCGCTCGCGGCGGGCTTGCGTGAAAACCGCAAGGGGAAGAGAGAAACGACGATGAAAGCCGTTGCCAAAACCGCGCTTGCGATTGCAGCTTTGACGATCAGCCCGCAAGTTGGAGAATCCGGCTTCTAGCCATAGCCGCCATAACGCCGGAACCAGGCGGCGAAGCGGGGCAGGCCCTCTTCGATGGCGGTGGCGGGCGCGAAGCCGAGATCGCGGCGCGAGGCCTCGATGTCGGCCAGCGTCTCGGCCACGTCGCCCGCCTGCATCGCTTCGCCCTGGCGGATGGCCCTGGCTCCGATCGCCGCTTCCAGGACGTCGACGAAATGCGCGAGCTCCTCGCTTCGCCCGCGCCCGAGATTGTAGAGGGCGTGGGGCGGCGTGGCTGGCGGCGGGCGATCGAGGGCCGCCAGCACGCCGGCCACGATGTCGTCGATATAGGTGAAATCGCGCCTCATGCGGCCGTGGTTGAAGAGGCGCAGCGGCCTGCCTTCGAGGATGGCGGCGGCGAACAGCGAGGGCGCCATGTCGGGCCGCCCCCAGGGACCGTAGACGGTGAAAAAGCGCAGGCCGGTGGCCGCCACGCCGTGCAGATGGGCGTAGCAATGGGCCATCAGCTCGCCGGCCCGCTTGGTGGCGGCATAGAAGGAGGCGGGCCGGTCGGCGGCGGCGGAGATGACGGAAGGCCGCCCGTCGGCGGGACCGTAGACCGACGACGAGCTGGCATAGACCAGATGCCGGAAAGCCGGCAGGGCGCGGGCCAGTTCCAGCAGATTGAGCTGGCCTTCGACATTGGCGGCCAGATAGGCGCGGGGGCAGGCCAGCGAGCGGCGCACCCCGGCCCGGGCCGCCAGATGGACGATGCGATCGGGCCGCCGGCGGGCGAGCGCCATCGTCGCCTCGCCGCAGGCGATATCGGCGCGCTGGAAGGCGAAGCCGGGTACATCCTCCAGGCGGGCGAGCCTGGCCCGCTTCAAGGCTGCCTCGGCGGGCGCGCCGGAGAGGTCGTCCACGCCCACCACCGCCTCGCCGCGCGCCAGCAGGGCCTGGGCTACGTGGAAGCCGATGAAGCCGGCCGCGCCGGTGACCAGCACGCTCACGGGCGGCGCGCCCCGCCGCCGGCCAGCAGGCGGGCATAGAGGGCGCCATCGACATTGCCGCCCGAAAGCACGGCCACCACCGTGCGCCCCTTCACCGGCAGTCTGCCGGCCAGCACGGCCGCCAGCGCCACCGCCCCGCCGGGCTCCACCACCAGCTTGAAATGGCGATGGGCGGCGACCATGGCGGCGACGACCTCGCCCTCGGTGACGGCGAGGCCGGAGGAGACCAGGCGGCGGTTGATGGCGAAGGTGAGCCGGCCCGGACGCCTGGCCAGCAGGGCATCGCACAGCGAGGGCGCCGTGCCTGCGGCCTCCAGGCGGCGACCGGCGGCCAGCGAGCGGGCGGTGTCGTCCCAGCCCTCGGGCTCGACGCTGTGCAGCGCGCAACCGGGAAGGCGGGCCGCGATGGCGATGGCGATACCGGCGATCAGCCCGCCGCCGCCGCAACAGACGGCGATGGCGTCCGGCGTCAGCCCGCGCCGGGCGCATTGGCGGGCGATCTCCAGGCCCACCGTCCCCTGGCCGGCGATGACGTCCGGGTCGTCATAGGGCGGCACCAGGGCGAGGCCGCGCTCGCCGGCGACGGTGGCGGCGATGGCCTGGCGGTCGGCCCCGCGCGGGTGCGCGATCACCTCGGCGCCCCAGGCGCGGGTGTTCTCCAGCTTGATGGCGGGCGCGTCCTCCGGCATGGCGATGACGGCCTTCGTTTCCGCCATGGCGGCGGCGGCGGCGACGCCCTGGGCATGGTTGCCCGAGGAATAGGCGGCGACGCCCCGCCGGCGGGCGGCCTCGTCCAGGCTGGCGAGCTTATTGAAGGCGCCGCGGAACTTGAACGAACCGGTGCGTTGCAGGCATTCCGGCTTCACCAGCAGCCTGCCGCCCAGCGCCCGGTCCAGCAGCGGCGCCGAAAGCAGCGGCGTCGCCACGGCCCGGCCGGCCAGCCGGGCGGCGGCCGCTTCGATATCGTCGATGCTCGTCTCCCGCACGGGCCTTCCTCCGGCACAGGGCGCCGAATCTAACGCGCGCGGCGCCCGGCGGCGAGAGGCTTGCCTTGCCGCTGCCACCGCCCTAAGCAGGGGGCCGGGGAGGGCCGCGCCGTGCCGTATCTGCGCACATCGGGTGCCGAGCTCTATTTCGAGCGGACGGGCAGCGGGCCGGACATCGTCTGGCTGCCGGGCGGCGATCAGCGCGGCTGCGAGATGCGCTGGCAGGTGGCCGGATTCCCGGACTTCCGCAACACCACCATGGACCCGCGCGGCGTCGGCGAGACCCGCCATCTGGAAGGCCCGCCCTGGTCGATCCGCGACATGGCCCGCGACTGCGCCGAGCTGATCGAGGCCCATCTGGCGCCGCCGGTGATCGCCGCCGGCCTGTCGATGGGGTCGCTGATCGTGCAGGAGTTGGCCATCGGCTGGCCCCATCTGCTGCGCCTCGCCATCCCCATGGGCACCTTCGCCTTCGCCTCGGGTTTCTCGCGCCAGTGGATGGAGGCGGAGATCCGCTATCGGCGCCGCCATGGCGATCTGCCGGGCGACTTCGCCGTCACCCATTACGCGGCCTTCATGTATCCGCCCCAGGTGCTGGACGACGACGCCCTGTGGGCCGAGCTCGGCGCCGTGACGGCCGCTGCCTACGAGCACCGCGATGGCGCCATGCTGGATGCGCAATGGCAAGCCTGCTGCGATTTCGACACCCGCGCCCGCCTGCCCGGCTGCCGGGTGCCCATGCACGTGATCGGCTTCGGCCTCGACATGCAGGCCCCGCCCCATCTGGGCCGGGAATGCGCGCGGCTGGCCGGCAACGGCCATTTCCACCTCCTGGAAGGGCTGGCCCATCTTTCGCTGTGCGGCCACCGCCACGAGACGGTCAACGCCAGGATCCGCGAGATCGTGATGGCGGAAACGGGGGAAGGGAGCCCGCATTGACAAGCGCCGGCCCGGCGCCTACTCAGGACGGCACGCCGCCGGCCCACCCCATGCAGCGCCCCGACAACGAGCGGGGCTTCGTCGCCATGAACCAGGCCGCGCGCGCCGTCCACGACCTCCAGGAAAGCCTGCCCGGCCCGCGCGCGCTGCTGGCGGACGGCGCGCCCATCGTGCTGGAATCGGGCGCCCGCCTGGGGCCGGTCACCGTCGCCTACCGCACCTGGGGAACGCTCAACGCCGCCCGCAGCAACGCCGTCCTGATCTGCCACGCGCTCACCGGCGACCAATACGCCCTGGGCACCCACCCCGTCACCGGCAAGCCCGGCTGGTGGGAGCTGATGGTCGGCCCCGGCAGGGCCATCGACACCGACCGCTTCTTCGTCGTCTGTCCCAACTGCCTGGGCGGCTGCATGGGCAGCACCGGCCCGGCGGCCATCGACCCCGCTACCGGCGAGCTCTACGGCACCTCCTTTCCCATGATTACCATCGGCGACATGGTGGACGTGCAGGCGCGGCTGCTGGACGAGCTGGGCATCGAGCGGGTGATGTGCGTGGTGGGTGGCTCCATGGGCGGGATGCAGGTGCTGGAATGGGTGGCGCGCTATGGCGAACGGGTGGCGAGCGCGGTCCCGATCGCCGCCGCCGCCCGCCATTCGGCCCAGAACATCGCCTTCCACGAGGTCGGGCGCCAGGCGATCATGACCGATCCCGACTGGTGCGACGGCTTCTACTATCGCCACGGCAAGCGCCCGGAGGCGGGGCTTTCGGTGGCGCGGATGGCCGCCCATATCACCTATCTTTCCGAACCGGCGCTGTGGCGCAAATTCGGGCGCGCATTGCAGGACCGCTATGCGAAATCCTACGGCTTCGAGGCCGATTTTCAGGTGGAAAGCTATCTGCGCCACCAGGGGGCGAGCTTCGTCGAGCGTTTCGACGCCAACGCCTATCTCTACATCACCCGCGCCATGGACTATTTCGACCTGGAAGCGGAGTTCGAAGGCGATCTGGCGCGCGCCTGGCGGAGCACGAAAACCCGCTTTCTGCTGGTGAGCTTCACCAGCGACTGGCTCTTCCCCACCTCGGAGAGCAAGGAGGTGGTGCGGGCGCTGAACCGGGCCGGTGCCAATGTCAGCTTCGTGGAGATCGAAAGCGATCGCGGCCACGACGCCTTTCTTCTGGACGAGCCAGACCTGTTCGCCACCGTCGGCGGCTTTCTGGCCAGCGTCGCCCGCGAACGGGGCGCATGAACCGTGAGCCTTCTTCTGGGCAAGCAGAATCGTTTCAACCTGGGCGAAAACGCCTTCGGCCTGCGCCCGGATCTGGCGATCGTGGCCAGCATGATCGAGCCGCAAACGCATCTGCTGGACGTAGGCTGCGGCGATGGCGTGCTGCTGGAATATCTGGTGAAGGAGCGCGGTTGCGACGGGCGCGGCATGGAAATCTCGCAGGCGGGGGTCAATGCCTGCGTGGCGCGCGGCCTGCCGGTGGTGCAGGGCGACGCCGACCGCCATCTGGTGGACTATCCCGACGACAGCTTCGATTGCGCCATCCTCAGCCACACCTTCCAGGCCGTGCACCGCCCGCGCGAAGTGCTGCGCCAGCTGCTGCGCATCGCGGATGTGGCGATCGTCTCGATCCTGAACTACGGCCAGTGGCGGGCGCGGCTGTCGATGGTGCTGCGCGGGCGCATGCCGCACACCCGCATCATCGCTCAGCCCTGGTTCGAGACCGCCAATATCCGCCCCTGCACGGTGCGCGATTTTCTCGATCTGGTGCGCATAGAGGGGGCGCGCACCGGGCGCGCCTGGGGCATTGCCAGGGAGCGTGAGGCGACGGCGATCACCCCCGGCTTCGAAGGCCAGGCCAACCTGTTCGCCGATCAGGCCATCTTCGAACTGCTGCGCCCGGTGCGGCCGAAGGCGCGCCGCCGCCGCTAGCCGCGGCCGTGGCCGGCAGCGACCGTCGGCGGCCGTCGGCGGCGACCACGCCATGAAGCCGCTTCGAAGCCTCCACCAGCACGACGCCCGCCGGCGGCAGGCTCCAGCGGCGCCCGATCCGCTCCCACGCCGGGGCCGACCACAGCGACAGCCCCCTCTGGCTGGGCGGCACATAGAGCGCGTAATCGCGCGCCAGCGGCGTGAACAGGCTTTCGCGGAGGGCGCGATCGATCTGGCCCTCGTTGAACGGATGGCCGTGGCCGAAGGGGGTGTGGTCGGCCCTGGCCCACAATCCGCGCCGGTTGGCGACCACGACCAGCAGCCTGCCGCCGTCGGCCAGCACCCGCCAGGTCTCGCGCATCAGGGCGGGGCGCGCCTCGCTGTGCTCCAGGGCGTGCACCATCAGCACGCGGTCGAGGATGCCGTCGGGCAGCGGCAGCGCGAACTCGTCCGCCAGGCAGACGGCGCCCTCGCCGGGCTGGCGAATCGCTCCCTGGGCGGCGGGCGCGAAGCTTGCCACCCGCTCTGCCTCGCCCTGGAAGACGCGCAGATAGGGGGCGACATGGCCCAGCCCGGCCAGCCGCAGGCCGGCGATATCGGGCCACAGCGCCCGGATGCGCGCCGCCAGCAGCCGCCGCGCCACCTGGCCCAGCCGGCTGCGATAAAAGCGGTTGAGATCGGCGATGTCCTGATACATCGTTTCGCTCTGCCTGCCGGGGGCGCCGTGAAGCTCCATTACAGCCCGACATCGCCCTTCGTGCGCAAGGTGCTGGTCTGCGCCCATGAGCGCGGCCTGGCGGGCGAGATCGAGCTCGCCCCGCCGGCGACGCTCTTCGACGGCACCCTGGCCCGCGACAACCCCCTGGAGAAGGTGCCGACCCTGGTGCCGGACGACGGGCCGCCGCTCTACGACAGCCTGGTGATCGCCTGCCACCTGGACGGCCTGGGCAGCGGCCCCCGGCTCCTCCCGGAGGCGGCGGGCGCCCGCATGGCGGTGCTGCGCCGCCACGCGCTGGCCAACGGCATGATGGATGCCGCCGTCGCCTGGGTGATGGAGAGGCGCCGGCCCGAGGGGATGGTCTGGCAGCGGGCGCTCGATCGCCAGCAGGGCAAGATCGCGCGCGGCCTGGACGCGCTGGAGGGCGAGGCGGCCGCTTTCGCCGGCGCGCTCGATGTGGCGGCCATTTCGGCGGGCTGCCTGCTGGGCTACGTCGATTTCCGCATGGGCGCCATGGCCTGGCGCGATGGCCGGCCGGCGCTGGCGGACTGGTTCGCCGCCTTCCGCGAGCGCCCCTCCATGGTGGGAACCGAACCGCGCGACCCGCCGCCGTGAGCCGCCCCGGCTATGACGCCATCGCCCGGGCGCTGGCGAACCAGGGGCTGATCGCGCGGGGCGCCTTCCGCCCGGCCGCCGGCGAGGGCCTGCCCGCCGGCACCGTCGTGGCGCTGATGGTGGGCAATGCCGGGCCGGCCATGTGGCGCTTCTTCGAGGTGGGGCGCCGGGACGAGGCGGACGCCATGAACCGCTGGACCCGGCGCGTGCTGGACGCGGTGGCGGCCGACGTCGCCGCCAGCGCCCATTACCCCTTCGACGGGCCGCCATGGCTTCCCTTCCAGCGCTGGGCGGCGCGGGCGGAGGCGGTCTTCCCGTCGCCCATCGGCATGTCGATTCACGAGCGGCACGGCCTCTGGCACGCCTGGCGCGGCGTGCTGGCCTTCGCCGGCGAGGTCGAGGGCATGGCGCCCCGCCACGGCGGCCGCAGCCCCTGCCAGCGCTGTGCCGCCAAGCCCTGCCTCGCCGCCTGCCCGGCGGGCGCCTTCACCGCCGGCGGCTACGACGTTCCCGCCTGCACCGGCCATCTGAAGGCGCCCGCCGGTGCGGACTGCATGGCCCTGGGCTGCCGCGCGCGGCGCGCCTGCCCGGTGGGCCGCGACGCCACCTATCTCCCGGCCCAGGCGGCCTTTCACATGGCGGCGTTCCTGGACGCCAACGGCTGAACGGGGGCGATCACCGCCCGGGGCGCCGGCGCGCGCGGCGGAGATGGTTTGACTATGCCGGAAGGCGGGGCTAGCGTTTCCCCTGGCCTGAGGATGGGAGGAAAGCTCATGGGCGCAATCATGAAGGTAGAGGAGTTCCGGGATCGGCTGGCCGGGGGTGCCATCACGCGGCGCCAGGCGGCGGCCGTCATGGCCTCGGCGGGCGTCGGCATGGCCACCGTGACCTTGCGCCCGGGCCGCGCGCTGGCGCAGGAGGGGCTGCCGGTCGACGACCAGCTGCTCGCTTTCGAGTGGTCCGGCTACGAGCTGCCCCAGTTCTTCGGCAGCTATACCGACAAATACGGGACGCAGCCTTCCTACACCTTCTTCGGCGAGGAGGAGGAGGCGTTGCAGAAGATCCGGGCCGGCTTCACGCCCGACATCTCCCATCCCTGCACCTACAGCACCCGCCGCTGGCGCGACGCCGGCATCCTGAAGCCGATCGATACCGCGCGCCTGTCGAACTGGGGCGACGTCTTCACCAGCCTGAAGACCCTGCCCGGCAGCCAGGACGAAAGCGGCCAGGACTGGTTCGTGCCGGCCGACTGGGGCAATTCTTCCGTCCTGTTCCGGCCCGATCTGGCGCCGGAATATGTCGATGCGGACGGCGAGAAGAACGAGTCCTGGATGATCCTGTTCGACGAGAAATACGCCGGGCGCCTGGGCATCTTCGATTCGGTCGATGGCGTGATGGCGGTGGTCGGTTCGGTCATCGGCGCCGAAAACGTCTTCGACATGACCGACGAGGAGCTGGACCGGGCGATCGAAATGATGCGCAAGCAGCGCGAGGTGCTGCGCTTCTACTGGACCGACGCCAGCATGGTCGAGCAGGGTCTGGCCTCGGGCGAGCTGGTCGCTTCCTATGCCTGGAACTCCGCCGTGCGCACCTTGAAGGACCAGGGCGTGAACGTGACCTACATGAACCCCAAGGAAGGCATCTGGACCTGGGTGTGCGGCTTCGTGCTGATGGCCGAAGCGCGGGGCGACGAAGACAAGGCCTATGATTACATCGACGCCTGGATCGCTCCCGAGTCCGGGAAATACCTGATCGAGGAATATGGCTACGGCCATTCCAACACCAGGGCGTTCGAACTGGTCTCGGCCGAAGCGCTGCAGGAAAGGGGCCTCTCCGATCCCGAAACGATGATGGCTTCCAGCCGCTTCTTCGGCGAGATCGCCCCCGACGTGCGCGAGAAATACGTGGCCCTGTTCGAGGAGATCAAGGCGGGCTTCTAGGCCCGGTTCCGGCGGGGCGGGCACGCTTTCCGGCGGGGTGCCCGCCCTTCGCGCCGGTGGCCGCCCCGCCGCCGGCGAGCCGCCCCGCGCCTGCCCATGACCGATTGCCTCGCCATCGCGCTGGCCCAGCTCAACCCGACGGTGGGCGCCGTCGCGGCCAATGCCGACAAGGTGCTGGCGGCGCGCCGCGAGGCGGCGGGCCAGGGCGCCGATCTGGTCGTCACCCCGGAACTGGCGATCGACGGCTACCCGCCGGAAGACCTGGTGCTGCGCCCCGCCTTTCAGGAACGGGTGGCGGCCGAGGTGGCCAGGCTGGCGGCGGCGACGGCCGACGGCGGCCCCGCCGTCCTGCTGGGCGCCAGCCACCGCTCCGAAGGCCGCCTCTACAACGCCCTCCATCTGCTGGAGGGCGGCGCCGTCCGCCATGTCCGCCTCAAGCACGACCTGCCCAACTACGGCGTCTTCGACGAAAAGCGCGTCTTCGCCGCCGGGCCGCTGCCGGGGCCGCTGCCGTTCCGCGACCTGCGCCTGGGCGCGATGATCTGCGAGGACATGTGGAGCGGCGAAGTGGCGGAGTGCCACGCCGAAAACGGCGCCGGCATCCTGGTGGTCGCCAACGGCTCGCCCTGGGATGCGGGCAACGTCGAAAGGCGCTTGAACCGGGCGGTCGCCCGCGTCGTCGAAACCGGCCTGCCGCTGCTCTATGTCAACCAGGTCGGCAGCCAGGACGAGCTGGTGTTCGACGGCGCCTCCTTCGTGCTCGATGCCTCCCGCCGGCTGCGCGCCCGCCTGCCGGCCTGGCGCGAGCAGGTGGCGCTGACCCGCTGGCGGCCGGGCGCCGGCGGCTGGCTGTGCGACGAGGCCGCCATCGCGCCGGAAGAGGGCCGCCTGGAGACCGTCTACCGGGCGCTGGCCACGGGGCTGGCCGACTATGTCGCCAAGAACGGCTTTCCGGGGGTGCTGATCGGCATGTCGGGCGGCATCGATTCGGCGCTCACCGCCGCCGTGGCCGCCGACGCGCTGGGGCCGGACAAGGTGCGCTGCGTCATGATGCCGTCGCGCTACACGGCCGGGCGGAGCCTCGACGACGCGGCCGCCTGCTGCCGCCTGCTGGGCCTGCGCCTCGACCACGTCGCCATCGCCCCCGCCGTCGCCGCCTGGGAGGCGATGCTGGGCGGCCTGTTCGCCGGCACCCGCCCCGACGCGACCGAGGAGAACATCCAGGCCCGCGCGCGCGGCCTGACGCTGATGGCGCTTTCCAACAAATTCGGCCATCTGGTGCTCTCCACCGGCAACAAATCGGAGATGTCGGTGGGCTATGCCACCCTCTACGGCGACATGTGCGGCGGCTATTCGGTGTTGAAGGACATCTACAAGACCGACGTCTGGGCACTGGCCGCCTGGCGAAACCGCCACCGTCCGCCGGGGCTGAAGGGGCCGCGGGGCCGCGCCATCCCGCAGAGCATCGTCGAGCGGGAACCGACGGCCGAGCTCAGGGAAGGGCAGGCGGACCGGGACAGCCTGCCGCCCTACGATGTGCTGGACGACATCCTGGCCGGCCTGATCGAGCGCGAGGAGACCTTCGAGGAAGTGGTGGCGCGCGGCCATGACGAGGCCCTGGTCGGCCGCGTCTGGGATCTGCTGCTGGCCGCCGAATACAAGCGCCGCCAGGCGCCGCCGGGGGTCAGGATCGGGCCGCGGGCCTTCGGCCGCGATCGCCGCTATCCCATCACCAACCGCTTCCGCAGCCGCGACGGTGCCCCCCGCGAAGCGAAGCCGTGAGCAAGCGATGCGCCGGCCCGCCGTCACCCGCTTCGCGCCCAGCCCCACCGGCCGCCTCCATGTCGGCAATGCCAGGACGGCGCTGTTCAACTGGATGCTGGCGCGGCAGACCGGCGGCAGCTTCGTCCTGCGCCTCGACGATACCGACACCGGGCGCTCCGGCGAGGCCTTCGCCACCGCCATCCGCGAAGATCTGGCGTGGCTGGGCCTGGCCTGGGAGAGGGAGGAACGCCAGTCCCGCCGCACCGCCTGCCACCAGGCCGCCCGCGCCCGCCTGGCGGCCGCCGGCAGACTCTATCCCTGCTACGAGACGCCCGCCGAACTCGCCGCCCGCCGCCGCCGGCGGCGCGCGCAAGGCCTGCCGCCGGTCTACGACCGCGCCGCCCTGGCGCTCGACCGCAACGAAAGGGCGGCGCTGGAGGCGGAGGGCCGCCGCCCCCATTGGCGCTTCCTGCTCGACGACGAAGCGGTCGCCTTCGAGGATCGGGTGCGCGGGCGGGTGGAGATCCCCGCCGGCCATCTCAGCGACCCGGTGCTGGTGCGCGAAGACGGGCGGGCGACCTACATGCTGGCCTCGGTAGCCGACGACATCGACATGGGCATCACCCATGTGGTGCGGGGCGAGGACCACGTCGTCAACACCGCCGTCCAGATCGCGCTGCTCCGCGCCCTGGGCGGCGAGCTGCCGGCCTATGCCCACCACCCGCTGACGGTGGCGGCCGATGGCGGCGCCCTCTCCAAGCGCCGCGCCGCCGCCCCTGCGGGTGGCGCGCGGCAGGGCGAGCCGTGCCCGGCCGATGTCGCCGCCCTGCGCCGGGCCGGCATCGCGCCGCTGGCCCTGGTCAGCTGGCTGGCGAAGGTCGGCACCTCGGAGGCGACGGTCCCCCTCTACGACCTGGCGGAGGCGGTGGCGGGCTTCGCCTTCGAGAACATCTCGCGCAACCCGCCGCGCTACGACGGCGCCGAACTGGCGCGCCTCCACCGCCGCTGGCTTCGTTCCGCGCCCTTCGCCGCCGTGGCCGGGGCGTTGCCCGGCCTGGACGAGGCGTTCTGGCCGCTGGTGCGCGGCAACATCGAGCGTGCCGACGAGGCGCTGCAATGGTGGCGCATCTGCCGCCAGCCGCTGGCCCCGCCCGCCGCGCCGGAACCAGGCCCGTCGCTGCCGCCCGAAGATGCCGCCTTCGCCGCCAGCGCCGCCGGCCTGCTGCCCTCCGAACCCTGGGACCGCTCCACCTGGCGGGCCTGGACGCAGGCCGTCGGCGAGGCCACGGGACGGCGCGGGCGGGCGCTGTTCATGCCGCTGCGCCGCGCGCTTACCGGGCGCGGGAGCGGCCCGGAGATGGCCGGCCTGCTGCCGTGGATCGGCGGCCGCCGCGCCCGCGCCCGCCTCGCAGGCAGCGCTTCCGGCGCGCCGGCGCCGCCATAGTCGGTTTGCCTCGCCGCCGCATGGGCGCTATAGCCCCCGGCGCCGGACGCCGCCCGCCTGCGGGGCCGGCGCCAGACCGTGAGTGCCGCCGCCCGGGCGGCGCGGGGGCCATGACCTTCCACGCCTACAACACCCTGACGCGCCGCAAGGAGCCCCTGGTGCCGCTGCGTCCGGGCCGGGTGGGAATCTATGTCTGCGGCCCCACGGTCTATGGCCCCATCCATCTGGGCAACGCCCGCCCCCTGGTCGTCTTCGACGTGCTGTTCCGCCTGCTGCGCCACCGCTACGGCGCCGGCAACGTCACCTATGTGCGCAACATCACCGACATCGACGACAAGATCGTCGCCGCCGCCCGCGAGCGCGGCATCGCCGTCGAGGCGCTGACGGCCGCCACCGTCCGGCAGTTCCACGAGGATGCGGCCGCGCTGGATTGCCTGCCGCCCGACGCCGAGCCGCGCGCCACCTGCCATCTGCCGGAGATGATCCGCCTGGTCCAGCGCCTGATCGCTTCCGGCCACGCCTACCGGGCCGCCGGCCATGTGCTGTTCCACGTTCCCTCCTGGCCCGCCTATGGGTGCCTTTCGGGCAACGACCGCGATCGCATCGTCGCCGGCGCCCGCGTGGAGGTGGCGCCCTGGAAGAAGGACGCGGCCGATTTCGTGCTCTGGAAGCCCTCCGATGCCTCGCTGCCGGGCTGGGAGAGCCCCTGGGGGCGCGGGCGCCCGGGCTGGCATCTGGAATGTTCGGCCATGAGCGCCTGCCATCTGGGGCTCGATTTCGACATCCATGGCGGCGGCCGCGACCTGGTCTTCCCCCACCACGAAAACGAGATCGCCCAGACGCTGGCCGCCCATCCGCAGGCCGGCTTCGCGCGCCTCTGGATGCACAACGGCCTTCTCACCGTCGACGGGCGCAAGATGGCGAAATCGGCGGGCAACTTCCACACCCTGCGGGCGCTGCTGGACGACTGGCCGGGCGAGGCGCTGCGCCTGGCGCTGTTGACCACCCACTATCGCAGCCCGCTGGACTTCTCCTTCGACCTGCTGCGCCGCGCGCAGGCGACGCTCGACCGCTTCTACAAGGCCGTGGAAGGCGCCCCGCTTGCGGGGGGGCGCCGTGAAGAGCCCGGCGGGGCCGTGGAGCCGCCGCCCGAGGCGCTGGCGGCGCTCGACGATGACCTCAACACGCCGGCGGCGCTGGCCGTCCTCGCCGCCCTGGCCGACCGCGCCCTGGCCGGCGAGGCCGGCGCCGCCGCGGCGCTGCGCGGGGCCGGCGCCCTCATGGGGCTGCTGCAGGGCGAAGCCCGCGCCTGGTTCCAGCGCGGCGGCGCCACGGCCTGGGTCGAGCGCCTGGTGGCGGAGCGGCGGACGGCGCGCCAGGCGTGCGACTTCGCCCGCGCCGATCGCATCCGCGCCGATCTCGCCGCCCGCGGCATCGCGCTGGAGGACGGCCCGGCCGGCACCACCTGGAGGCGCGCGTGACGGGGCGGCGCATCCATCTCTTCGATACCACCCTGCGCGATGGCGCCCAGACCGCCGGCGTCGACTTCTCCGCCGCCGAGAAGGCCCGGATCGCGCGCCTCCTCGACCGGCTGGGCCTCGATTATGTCGAGGGCGGCTGGCCCGGCGCCAACCCCACCGACGACGCCTTCTTCGCCGAACCGCCACCGCTGGCGCGCGCCACCATGGTCGCCTTCGGCAGAACGCGCCGCCCCGGCCGCAGCGCCGCCAACGATCCCGGCCTGCAGGCGGTGATGGCCGCCGCCACGCCGGCCGTCTGCCTGGTGGGCAAGGCCTGGGACTTCCACGTCGATGTCGCCCTGGAGATCTCCCGCGACGAGAACATCGCCATGATCGCCGATTCCATCGCCCACGCCGTGGCCCAGGGGCGCGAGGCGATGTTCGACGCCGAGCATTTCTTCGATGGCTACAAGGCCGATGCCGGCTTCGCCACCGCCTGCCTCGAGGCGGCGCTGGAGGCCGGCGCCCGCTGGGCGGTGCTGTGCGACACCAACGGCGGCACCCTGCCCGGCGAGGTGGGCGAAATCGTCGCCGCCCTGGCCGCCGGGCTGGGCGGCGACCGGCTCGCCATCCACGCCCACGACGACACCGGCAACGCCGTCGCCAACAGCCTGATGGCGCTGGAGGCCGGCGCCAGCCAGGTGCAGGGCACGCTGAACGGCCTGGGCGAGCGCTGCGGCAACGCCGATCTGGTCGCGCTGCTGCCGACGCTGAAGCTGAAGACCGGCTTCGAGACCGGCATCTGCGACCGGGCGCTCGCCGGCCTCACCCGCGCCTCCCGCTTCCTCGACGAGCTTCTGAACCGCGCTCCTTCCGCCAGCGCCCCCTATGTCGGCACCGCCGCCTTCGCCCACAAGGGCGGACTGCATGTCTCGGCCGTCCTGAAGGATTCGCGCACCTACGAGCACATCGCGCCCGAGGCGGTGGGCAACCGCCGCCGCATCGTCGTCTCCGACCAGTCGGGCCGCGCCAATGTGCTGGCCCGCCTCGCCGAAGCCGGCATCGAGGCCGACCCCGACCATCCCCGGCTGGAGCGCCTGGTGGAGGAGCTGAAGGAGCGCGAGTTCGAGGGCTATGCCTATGACGGCGCCGAGGCCAGCTTCGAGCTCATGGCCAGGCGGGCGCTGGGCGCCGTGCCGCGCTATTTCGACGTCGAGAGCTTCCGCGTGCAGGTGGAGCGCCGCTACAACGCGCTGGGCCGCCTGGTCACTTTTTCGGAGGCGACCGTGAAGGTGGTGGTGGACGGCGAACGCCTGCTCTCGGTCGCCGAGGGCAACGGCCCCGTCGATGCCCTCAACCGCGCCCTGGCCAAGGACCTGGGCAAATATGTCGACTGGCTGGGCGGCTGGCGGCTGGTGGACTACAAGGTGCGCATCCTCTCGCCCCAGGCCGGCACCGGCGCCGTCACCCGCGTCACCATCGCCAGCACCGACGACAACGGTGCCGTCTGGAGCACGGTCGGCGTCTCGCCCAACATCATCGACGCCTCCTTCCAGGCGCTGACCGATTCCATCGTCTACAAGCTGCTGAAGGAAGGCGCGCCGGGATGAGCGCGCCGGCCATCGTTCTGGTGCGCCCGCAGCTGGGCTGGAATATCGGGGCGGCGGCCCGGGCCATGGCCAATTTCGGCCTTTCCGATCTGCGCTTGGTGGCGCCCCGCGACGGCTGGCCCAACCCGGCGGCCGAAGCCATGGCGGCCGACGGCCTGGACGTGCTGCGGGCCGCTTCGCTGTTCGACGATGTCGCCGCCGCCATCGCCGATCTCGGCCGCGTCTGGGCGGCGACCGTGCGCCGGCGCGCCATGGCCAAGCCCGAGCAGACGGCGCGGGCGGCGGGCGGTGCCATGGCCGCATCGCCTTCGCCCTGCGGCGTGCTGTTCGGCCCCGAGGCGAGCGGCCTCGCCAACGACGAGGTGGCCCTGGCCGATACCGTGCTGCGGGTGCCGGCGCAGCCGGGCAGGGCCTCGATCAATCTGGCGCAGGCGGTGCTGCTGGTGGCCTATGAGCGCTTCCAGGCCGCCGCCGCGCCCGCCCCGCCGCCGCCGCGCGAGCCGCCCGCCGCCAAGGGCGCCCTGGAGGCCTTCTTCTCGCATCTGCTGGGCGAGCTCGACCGGCGCGGCTTCCTGCGCAGCCCCCAGGCGCGCGGGGCGGCCGTGCGCCACATCCGCGCCATGTTCCAGCGCGCCTCCCTTTCCGAGCGCGAGGTCGCGACCCTGCGCGGCATCGTCGCCTGCCTGGCCCGCCCGCAGCGGGAGAAGCGGCCCGGCGGCGGCGAGCGTTCCCGCGCAGGCGAGGCGTAGCGCGGCGCCAAAAGCGGGCCGGCCTCCAGCGCTGGGCGGGCGCGGGGCTTTACGCCATATGGGCGCCGCCGTTGACCGACAGGGTGGAACCGGTGATGAAGCCGGCGTCGTCGGCGGTCAGGAAGGCGACGCAGCGGGCGACCTCCTGCGGCTCGCCCAGCCGCCCGGCCGGGATGCCGGCCACGATCCTGGCCATCGTTCGCTCGTCGAGATGGGCGAGCAGGTCGGTCTTCACATAGCCGGGGCAGACGGCGTTGGCGGTGATGCCGCGGGCCGCGTTTTCCAGCGCCAGCGCCCTGGTGAAGCCCACCATGCCGGCCTTGGCGGCCGCGTAGTTGGCCAGCCCCATGGCGCCGGTCTGGCCGTTGATCGAGGCGATGTTGACGATGCGGCCGAAGCCGCGCTTGCGCATGGCGGGCAGGACGGCGCGGCACATGTGGAAGCAGGAGGAAAGGTCGGTGTCGATCACCTGGCGCCAGCTTTCCTCCGTCATGCGGTGCAGGAAGCCGTCGCGGCTGATGCCGGCGTTGTTGACCAGGATCTCCACCGGCCCCAGCTGCTCTTCGACGCGGGCGATGCCCTCGGCGCAGGCGGCGTGGCTGGCCACGTCCCAGGGGAAGACCGGGATGCCGGTTTCGGTGGAGAAGGCGCGGGCGGCCTGGTCGTTGCGGGCGTAGTTGGCGGCCACGCGGCAGCCCTGCGCCTGGAGGGCGGTGGAGATGGCGGCGCCGATCCCGCGGCTGCCTCCGGTGACGACGGCGACGCGACCCATGGCGTGAACTCCCCCATCCGGCAAGGCGCGCCAAGGCGTTTAGCGGCCCCGTGGGCGGGAGTCCAGCCCCGCTTTGCGGATTTGACAAGCCTTTCGGGCTGTGCCGTCATGCGGGCAAGGCCGTCGGCGATGATGGGCTGGGTATGGTAGGGTGGGCGAAGATAGGCGGCGCTGTCTTGGTCAGGGTGCATACAGGGTGCTAGAAGAAAACGATGCTGTACAAACTCAATCGTGACAACATAGAATCGAGCCGTAGAGTCGAAATCGGAAACCCTGCCGGCTTTGGCTTGCGAGAGAAGGATATCGAGAATTTCCTCAAACATCATATAGCCGAAGCTGTTTCAGAAGAGCAGCTCTTGCTGATAGGGCAAGAGCGCCCCTTTCAAGAAGAGGCAGATCTCCTTGCTCTTGACAAAGATGGTGCTCTGTACATCTTCGAACTGAAAAGATGGGAAGCGAATCAGGAAAACATTCTTCAAGTGATGCGGTATTGTCAGATCTTCGGAAGGTATACATATAAGCAATTAGAGAAGTTAGCACGTCGGAAGGGTATAGAGAATTTGAAGAAGGAGCATAAAAAGCACTTCATGCTTGATACAGAACTTAAGAAAAGTGATTTCAACAAAGAGCAAGTAATGGTTTTGATTACAAATGGCATGGATACGGATACTATCTCCGCAATTGAATTCTGGTCCAACAAGGGCGTTCGTATCAGATGCGCCCCTTATCGCGTATACAATATCGATGAAGCTCCCTACATACAATTTGACACCTATAGTCCATATGGAGAGGTATTTACCGAGGAAAACACTAACTATTACATAGTCAACACTAACAGGACGTATGGCCCCGATGCTTGGAAGGACATGATAGGCGATGGCACAAACGGCAAAGCTTCAGCCTATGGTGGCCGCAAGCACGCAGTGACCAGAATCTCAAAAGGATCCATTGTCTATCTGTATCACACCGGTTATGGCGTGATTGCTAAGGGGGAAGCAACTTCAGATTTCCAAGAAGCCGACCATGATGAAGACACTGATGAGGAATTCTATGTTCCTTTGAAATTTGAATGGGCGCTGAGCCAAGAGGAGTGGGAAGAAAAAGCACCCAGAGCGTGGCAAATAAGCCAGAAATTACACACTAGCCATCGCTTCAGACGCACCGTATTCGCAATTACAGAGGATATGGCGAGCGGGATCGACGATATCTTCAAGGAAATGTCGCCATAATCCCCACTCGCTTTCGTTCAGCGAATTTCCATGCGCACATCGGGGCTGGCGAAACCAGCCTTTCTATTCGCTTTGCTAGACGTGGTTTCCACGCGCCGCTTCTGCTTCGGCCGATGTCGCTTCGGTAGCAACGCCTTTTAGACGCCGGCCACAGGGCTGCGAAAATGCCGCTCCCCACGCAGGGAGCTAAGCCACCGCGCGGCGCGTCAGCGCTCCACGCACATGGCGATGCCCATGCCGCCGCCGATGCACAGCGTGGCCAGCCCCTTGTTCGCGTCGCGCTTCGCCATCTCGAACAGCAGGGTGGCGAGCACGCGGGCCCCCGAGGCGCCGATGGGGTGGCCGATGGCGATGGCGCCGCCATTGACGTTGACCTTCTCCGCATCGAGGCCCAGCGCCTTGTTGACGGCGCAGGCCTGGGCGGCGAAGGCCTCGTTGGCCTCCACCAGGTCGAGATCGCCCACCTGCCAGCCCGCCTTGTCCAGCGCCTTGCGGCTGGCGGGGATGGGGCCGGAACCCATGATCGCCGGATCGACGCCGGCATGGGCCCAGGAGACGATGCGCGCCAGCGGCCGGATGCCCCGGCGGCTGGCCTCGGCGGCGGTCATCAGCACGACGGCCGCCGCGCCATCGTTGATGCCCGAGGCGTTGCCGGCCGTCACCGTGCCCTCCTTCTCGAAGGCGGGGCGCAGCTTGGCCAGCGAGGCGAGATCGGTGCCGTAGCGGATGTATTCGTCGTCCTCGACCACCTTTTCCCCCTTGCGGCTGCGCAGGGTGACGGGAACGATCTCGTCGCGGAAGCGGCCGGCCTTCTGGGCCGCCTCGGCGCGGTTCTGGCTGGCGGCGGCGAAGGCGTCCTGCTCGCCGCGCCCGATCTGCCAGCGCCTGGCCACGTTTTCGGCGGTGTTGCCCATGTGGTAGCCGTTGAAGGCGTCCCACAGGCCGTCGCGGATCATGGTGTCCACCATCTCGGCCGGCCCCATCTTGATGCCGGAGCGCAGATGCAGGCAGTGGGGCGCCCGGCTCATGCTCTCCTGGCCGCCGGCCACCACCACCCGGGCGTCGCCCTGGGCGATCTGCTGATAGCCGACGGCGACCGCCCGCAGCCCCGACCCGCACAGCTGATTGAGGCTCCAGGCCGGGCTTTCCACCGGGATGCCGGCCGCGATGGCCGCCTGGCGCGCCGGGTTCTGGCCTTCGCCCGCCTGCAGGATCTGGCCCATCGCCACCTCGTCCACCTCGCCGGGCTCGATGGCGGCCCGCTCCACGGCCCCGGCGATGGCGGCGGCGCCCAGCTCGTGGGCGTCCAGGCCCGCCAGGGCGCCGTTGAAGGAGCCGACGGGGGTGCGCGCGGCGCTGGCGATGACGATCTCGGGCATGGCGGTCTCTCCGTCTGCGTTCGGGGGATGATAGCGCGCCTGGCGGGCGCTGTGCAGTTCGCCGGCAAGAGGGCGGCGCCTCGGTTTGGAATCTCAAGGCCGCCCGCCGCCGCGCCGCGTGGCGGCGTCCTGGATGCGAGGTTGGCTTGTGGCCGGTGGCCAGTGGGAGCGGGAAAGCGGGAAAGGGCGGTGGGGCCTTGTGGCCCCTTCAGCCGCCGCCGAGCCAGCTTTCCAGGGGCTGCCACAGCGCCTGGCGCGCCCGCCTGCCGACCGCCATGCCGACATGGCCGGCCTTCGGCTCGATCGTCGCCGCCGCCGGCAGGGCGCGGGCCAGCGCCGCCGCCTGGGCCGGCGGCACGATGCGGTCGCGGCTGGGCAGGGCCAGAAAGGCGGGGCAGGCGAGGCGGGCCGGTTCCACGGCGCGCCCGCCCACCCGCCAGCGCCCGGCGGCGGGGTCGTTGCGCCCATACCAGCCGGCCAGACAGTCGCGGGCGACGGGCACGGGCAGGGCGACGCCGTCGTCCAGCCAGTCTTCCAGGGCGACGAAGGCTTCGGCCTCCGCGCTCGCCGGGTCCAGGGCGGCGAAACGGCGGAACTTGGCCTGCACCAGGTCGGCCTGCAGCAGGGCGAAGGGCCAGGCGACCAGGTCGGCCGGCAAGGGCGGCGCGCCTTGCGGGCAGTGGGCGGCGAGTGCCGTCAGGCCGGCCAGCGCGCCGGTGCTCCGGCCGTCGGCGTGGAAGTCCCAGGGCACGGCCAGCAGGGCCAGGCGGGAGACCTGCGCCGGGCGCCGCAGCGCCGCCGCCAGCGCCAGCAGGCCGCCCATGCAATAGCCAATCATGGGCAGGGCGCCACCGGCCATGGCGGCGGCCGCATCCAGGGCTGGCCGCAGGCGGCCCAGGATGTAGGCATCGAGGTCGAAGCCGGCTTCCGCCGTGCCGGGCGGCCCCCAGTCGAGCAGCAGCGGGCGCCAGCCGCGCTCCTTCAGCCAGGCGCAGAGGCTGGCGCCCGGCCGCAGGTCCAGGATGTGGGCGCGGTTGATCAGCGAGGGCACCAGCAGCACCGGCGCGCCCGGCCCGCCGTAATCCAGCAGCCGCGACGAACCCCGGCGCCAGGCGGTCGCCGCCGCGCTCTGCGACCGCCGCCAGGGGTGTCGGCGCCAGGCGCGGACGCCGGCGAGGAAGGCGGCCAGCCTGGCCGTGGCCTGGCCGGCGACGGCGGCGGCGAGGCGCTCAGGATCGGCCGCCGCCAGGGCCGGCCGCAGCCGCCCGCCCGCCGCCCTGGCATTGGCGCTCCAGGGCAGCGAGCCGTTCCTCGCAGCCGGCAAGGCGGCGAGCGAACTCGTCGAGGCGCCGGCCGATATCGCCAGATGCAGGGCCAGCGGGCGCGGCCCCGACCGCCGGTGCTCCGTCATCGCCGCTCCAGCCCGGCGCGGCGGCGACCATCCCGGCCCAGCGGGCAAAGGCCGGATCGCGGGCCAGTTCCGTCACATGCTCCTGCCACAGCGCCACGAAATCCTGCGCCAGCCGTTCCAGATCTCCGCTCTCGTTCATGGCCGCCACGATAGCAGATGCGCCGGCGCCCCGCGCCGCCCTGTTCGCGCCGCCGCGCGGGCGCCATAATGGGCGCGCAAGCGGGGGCGCGAGGATGGCGAACGACAGGCAGGACGGCGAGGCGGTCGTCATCAAGAAATACGCCAATCGCCGCCTCTACAACACGGCGACGAGCAGCTATGTCACCCTGGACGGCTTGGCGCGGATGGTGAAGGAAGGGGTGGAGTTCACCGTCTGCGACGCCCGCACCGGCGAGGACATCACCCGCTCGGTGCTCACCCAGATCATCGTCGAAGAGGAGGCGCGGGGCGTCCATCTGCTGCCGATCGGCTTCCTGCGCCAGCTGATAGGCTTCTATGGCGACGGCCTGCAGGCCTTCGTGCCGCGCTATCTGGAGATGAGCATGGAGCATCTGGCCAGGAATCAGGAGCGTCTGCGCGGCATGACGGCCTGGATGTTCCCCTTTTCCACGCCGCAGGCCACGGGTGCCCTCGACGAGATGGTGAGGAGCAACATGGCCCTTTTCCAGCGCGCCCTGCAGGCCTTCCAGCCGGAGGGCGGCGGCGCGGCGGCGGACAAGGGCGGTGGCGACCTGGAAGCGATGAAGGAGCGCATCGACGCCCTGCAGCGCCAGCTGGACGAACTCGCCGCCAGGCGCTGAGGGCCGCCGCTAATCGACGGTCTTCAGCACCTGGCCGATGGTCTCGAAGATGCGGTCGATGTGGCTCTTCTCCACGATCAGCGGTGGCGACAGGGCGACGATGTCGCCGGTGACGCGAATCAGCAGGCCCCGATCGAAGCAGCGGTGGAAGGTCTCCATGGCGCGGGCGCCGGGCGCGCCGGGCCGGGTTTCCAGCTCGATGCCGGCCATGAGGCCCAGATTGCGCAGATCGACGACGTGGTGGCCGCCCTTCAGCGACCACAGCCCCTGCTGCCAGTAATCCGCCAGCGCGGCGGCGCGCTCGAACAGGCCCTCCTCGCGGTAGATGTCGAGGGTGGCGATGCCGGCCGCCGCCGCCAGGGGATGGCCGGAATAGGTATAGCCGTGGAAGAGCTCGATGCCGCTTTCCGCATGGTCCATGAAGGCGTCGTAGATCGCCTTGCGGCAGAACACGGCGCCCATGGGCACGGTGGCGTTGGTGAGGCCCTTGGCGGTGGTGGCGATATCCGGCTCGACGCCGAAGAAGGCCGAGGCGAAGCTGGCGCCCAGCCGTCCGAAACCGGTGATGACCTCGTCGAAGATCAGCAGGATGTCGTGGCGGTCGCAGATGGCGCGCAGCCGTTGCAGATAGCCTTGCGGCGGGATCAGCACGCCGGTGGAACCGGCCACCGGCTCCACCATCACCGCCGCGATGGTGGAGGCGCCGTGGAGGGCCACCAGCCGCTCCAGATCGTCGGCGAGGTGGGCGCCCCATGGCGGCTGGCCCTGCGAGAAGGCGTTGCGCTCCAGATCGTGGGTGTGGCGGATGTGGTCGGCACCCGCCAGCAGATTGCCGTAGAACTGGCGGTTCTTGACGATGCCGCCGACCGAAGTGCCGCCGAAATTGGTGCCGTGATAGCCGCGCTCGCGCCCCACCAGGCGGGTCTTGGAACCCTTGCCCCTGAGATAGTGGTAGCCCAGGGCGATCTTGAGTGCGGTGTCGGCCGATTCGGAGCCGGAATTGGTGAAGAAAACATGGTCGAGATCGCCCGGCATCAGCGCCGCCAGGCGGTTGGCGAACTCGAAGGCGGCGGGGTGTCCCAGCTGGAAGGTGGGCGCAAAGTCCATGCGGCGCGCCTGGGCGGCGATGGCTTCGGCGATCTTCTCCCGGCCGTGGCCGGCGTTGCAGCACCACAGGCCGGCGGTGCCGTCCAGGATGCTGGCACCGTCCGGCGTGCGGTAATACATGTCTTCGGCCCCGCAGAGCAGGCGCGGCGTGCGCTTGAAGCTCCTGTTGGCGGTGAACGGCATCCAGAACGACGCGAGGTCGTTGGGCCGGTCGGGATAGTTGAAACCGTCGTCGTCCATGGTCTGGCCTGCGCGTGGGTGAGGCGGCAAGGCTAGCACGGGCGGGCAGGGGGGCGAAGCGGGGGCGGCGGGCGCGGATTCGCCGTCCATCCCCGCTCCCACCTCGCCGTTGGCCAAAGGCGTGTCCGGGCACCTTGATTTTGCGCCCGATGCAAGGCATATCGGCTGGAAGGCAAGGAGGCACGGCCATGGTCGAATCCACCATCACGTCGCGGGGCCAGACGACCCTGCCCAAAGCCGTGCGGGAAGCCCTGGGCGTCGCCGCCGGCGACCGGGTGCGCTACGTCATCGTGGAGGGCGGGGTCCGCATCCTGCCCGTGCGGCCCCTGGCGCGGCTGTTCGGCGCCCTGCGCTACGACGGCCGGCCGGCGACTCTGGGCGACATGGAATATGCCGTCGCCGAAGGGGCCTGCGAGGAGTGATCGCCCTCGATACCAACGTCCTGGTCCGCTACCTGGTGAACGACGATGCGGCGCAGGCTGCGGCCGCGCACGCCCTGCTGGAAGGGCTGACGGCGCAACGGCCGGGCTTCGTGTGCCGCGAGGTGACGGTCGAGCTCGTCTGGGTGCTGCACCGGACCTACGGTTTGCCCCGCGCCCGCATCGCAAGGGTGCTGGAAGAGCTGGCGGCGACGGAGGGGATCGAGATGGAGGCGGGCGACGATGTGGTCCGCGCGGCGCAGCGCTACCGGCTGGGTGGTGCCGGTTTCTCCGATCTCATGATTGCCGCCACTGCCGCGCGGCAGGGGGCGCATCCCCTCTACAGCTTCGACCGCAAGGTGGCGCGCCTCGACGGCGCGGCGCTGCCGGGGGCGCCGGGGCTGCATTGACGGCGCGGCGCCACGCGGCGAATACTCGTCCGGCAGCTTGGGGGTGGAAGGCCGGCGCATGACGGATCTGCCGGAGAACTGGCGGTCGCTGGCCGGCAAGGAATTGAAGGGCGGGGCGGTCGAGGACCTCGTCTGGCACACCCCCGAAGGCATCGCCGTCAAGCCGCTCTACACGGCGGCCGACCTGGAAGCCTTGCAGGAGGCGGACGGCCTGCCCGGCTTCGCGCCCTATCTGCGCGGCGTGCGGGCCACCATGTATGCCAACCGGCCCTGGACCGTGCGCCAGTATGCCGGCTTTTCCACCGCCGAGGAGTCCAACGCCTTCTTCCGCCAGGCGCTGGCCGGCGGCCAGAAGGGCCTTTCCGTCGCCTTCGACCTCGCCACCCACCGCGGCTACGACAGCGACCATGCGCGGGTGGCAGGCGATGTCGGCAAGGCCGGCGTCGCCATCGACAGCGTCGAAGACATGAAGGCGCTGTTCGAAGGCATCCCGCTCGAGCGGATGTCGGTCTCGATGACCATGAACGGCGCCGTGCTGCCGGTGCTGGCCATGTTCGTCGCCGCCGCCGAGGAACAGGGCACCGGGGCCCAGCTGCTGCAGGGGACCATCCAGAACGACATCCTGAAGGAGTTCATGGTCCGCAACACCTATATCTACCCGCCCGGCCCCAGCATGAGGATCGTCGCCGACGTCATCGCCCACACGGCGGCCCATATGCCGCGCTTCAATTCCGTCTCCATCAGCGGCTACCACATGCAGGAGGCGGGGGCGACGGCGGTCCAGGAGCTGGCCTTCACCCTGGCCGACGGCCTCGATTATGTGCGTGCGGCGCTGGCGCGCGGCCTCGCCATCGACGACTTCGCGCCCCGGCTCTCCTTCTTCTTCGCCGTCGGCATGAACTTCTTCATGGAGATCGCCAAGCTGCGCGCCGCCCGCCTGCTCTGGGCCCGCCTGATGGCGCCCTTCGGCCCGGCGAAGCCGCAATCGTCCATGCTGCGCATGCACTGCCAGACCAGCGGCGTATCGCTGGCCGCGCAGGAGCCGTGGAACAACGTCGCGCGCACCGCCTTCGAGGCCCTGGCGGCGGTGCTGGGCGGCACCCAGAGCCTGCACACCAACAGCTTCGACGAGGCCCTGGCGCTCCCCAGCGATTTCGCCGCCGCCGTCGCCCGCAACACGCAGCTGATCCTGGCCGAAGAGACCGGCATCGCCCGCGTCGTCGATCCCCTGGGCGGCAGCTACTATCTGGAATCGCTCACCTCCTCGCTGGCCGCCGAAGCCTCCGGGCTGATCGACGAGGTGGAGGCCATGGGCGGCATGACCCGCGCCATCGAGGCCGGAATGCCGAAGCGTGCCATCGAGGAGAGCGCGGCGCGGCGCCAGGCGCGGCTGGAGAGGGGCGAGGAAACGGTGGTCGGCGTCAACCGCTACCGCAGCGAAGCGCCGGGCGAGGTGGAGCTGCGCCGGATCGACAACGCCGCCGTGCGCGAGGCCCAGATCGCCGGACTGCGGCGGCTGCGCGCCGGGCGCGACGAGGCCGCCTGCCGGGCCGCGCTCGCCGCCCTGACGCGCGGGGCCGCCGGCGATGCCAATCTGCTGGCGCTCTCCATCGAGGCGGCGCGGCAGCGCGCCACGGTGGGCGAGATCTCCGATGCCATGGAGGCCGTCTTCTCCCGCCACCGCGCCAGCGTGCGCGGGGTCTCCGGCATCTATGGCGCCGCCCGCGCCGGCGACGAGCCGTTCCGGGCCGTGCGCGCCCGCGTCGCCGCCTTCGTTCGCGAGCGGGGCCGCCGCCCGCGCCTGCTGGTGGTCAAGCTGGGCCAGGACGGCCACGACCGGGGCGCGAAGGTGATCGCCACCGCCTTCGCCGATATCGGCTTCGACGTCGATCTGGGGCCGCTCTTCCAGACGCCGCGGGAGGCGGCCCGCCAGGCGGTTGAAAGCGATGTCCACATCGTCGGCGTCTCGACCCAGGCGGCCGGCCACGGCACGCTGGTGCCGCAGCTGCTGGCGGCGCTGGCGGAAGAGGGGGCGGGCGACATCCGCGTGGTGGTGGGCGGCGTGGTGCCGCCGCAGGACCATGGCCCGCTGAAGGAAGCGGGCGTGGCGGCGATCTACGGCCCCGGCACCGACATCCCGAAGGCCGCCTGCGAGGTGCTGGATCTGCTCTGCGACAACGGCGCGCCCTCGCGCCGCGCGTCGGAAAAAGGCACCGGCGGGCAGGCGGCCTGAGCCGTGGCCGATGCCGCCGCCATCCGCGCCGGCTGCCGCCGGGCGCTGGCCCGCGCCATCACCCTGGTGGAATCGTCGAGGCCCGGCGACGAAGCGCTGGCCGCGCAGCTGCTGGAGTCCCTGGGTCCGCCCGCCGCCGGCACCAGGCGGCTGGGCATCGCCGGTGCGCCGGGCGTGGGCAAGTCCACCTTCGTCGAAGCCTTCGGCCTTCACGCCCTGGCCCGGGGCCGGCGGGTGGCGGTGCTGGCGGTCGATCCCTCCTCGGTGGCCGGCGGCGGTGCCATCCTGGGCGACAAGACGCGCATGGAACGGCTGGCGCGCCAGGCGCAGACCTTCATCCGCCCCCAGTCCTCGCTGGGCGAGGCCGGCGGCGTGGCCCGCAGCACCCGCGATGCCGTGCTGCTGGTGGAGGCGGCGGGCTACGACCTGACGATCGTCGAGGCCGTCGGCGGCGGCCAGTCGGAGACGGCGGTGGCCGCCATCGCCGACATGGTCCTGCTGCTGCTGGCACCGGCCGGCGGCGACGATCTTCAGGGCATCAAACGCGGCGTCATGGAGCTCGCCGACCTGGTCCTGGTCAACAAGGCCGATGGCGAGCTGGCCGCCGCCGCCAGCCGCGCCGTCGCCGACCACCGCGCCGCCCTGGCGCTGATGCGCCCGCGCGAAGCGTTCTGGACGCCGCCAGTGGCAGCCTGTTCGGCGCTGACCGGCGAGGGGATCGCCGCCGCTTGGGAGACGGTGGAGCGCTATTTCGCCGCTGCCGCCGGTTCTCTGGCGGCCAGGCGCGCCGAACAGGCCCGCCGGGCGCTGCGGCGCGAAGTGCTGCGCCTGCAAAGCGAGCGGCTGCGCGCCGACCCCCGCACCAGCGCCCTCGCGCGCCGCCTGGAAGAGGAGGTCGCCGCCGGGCGCCTGCCCGTCCGCAGCGCCGCCAGGCGCCTGCTGGATGAAGGCGATTAGGCTTTTCGCGCCCGGCAGCGCACGAGGGGCGGCGGAGAGGCAAAGGCGGCGACGGACGCTATTGCGCCACAGCATCCCAGCTACGAAAACCTAGGACTCCCATATCTGCGAGTCGGGGCCGGGCCAGCACTTCGATATGAGCTCGGCCATCCGTCGGCTGCGGGCTCGGATCGATTCTTCGTCCCAATGGGATTCGTTTATCAGCTCTTTATTGAGCATCAGGGTACTGTGAGATTCGAGCTCATTTCGCTTCTTTTCCCAATACTCGTTCGACATCGAGCTGTTGAGCTTATGGTTCGTCAGTGTAAGATTGCCAATCGAATGAATGAGATCATTGCGATTAGCTATCGATTCTTCAGTGTCGCCAGGCAATGGCCACTTTCTTTCCCAACCCTGCGGCATTAAGTGCTCTATGGTCAGTTTTTTTGGAACATCCGGTTGTTCGGACTTTGACGAGCTGCGCAACAATCCTTCGATTCCTTCGAGCGCCATCCTCAATCGGCCTCTACGCAGTAAACGGTAGACAGGGAGAGTCTCCAAGGAATGAGTCAGTTCGCGGTCGCGGGGCCACTCCCATGAGTAGACCTCCTGCTTTTTGAGAAAGTTCGATACAGTCGTATCTGCGCTTCCCAGATCGGTGTTATATAATTTACCTGCCAATTCCAGCATCAGAAGGTTGATGCCTAGGGTGCTTCTGCGACAGATCATCCTGCGAACGAAAAAACTCTCCAAGGCATGCAAGGCTCGTATGCGTGTCTTGTGCCCTTCAATTGGCAGTAGCAGCAACAGTACAGGTGTAATAACGCCGGCCTGCATAACATTCATACGATAGTGGAATACCTTTTCCTCCGGAGTGCGGCCTGACTCAGTTTCGAAATTCCGATAGATATCTAGATCTGCTTTAACATCAGCCATCACAACACTAAGACGATGTTCCATAGCATAAGTGCGGAATACATCGAATACTTTCGATGAAGATACTTCGGAGGCCTTTCGCATAGCAAGCCAGTAATTGAGCAGCATGTCCAAACGCGGCCTATATAGGCGACCTTGTCTGACCTCTTCTCCCCACCAACTATCGTCCAAGTTTCCCCACATGTCGTCTTCGGGAGCTTCGGAGTAAACAAAATTCCTGATGAGCTCGGATTGCTCGAGAGGAGTGCCTCGCGCATTCAGTGTCTCGAAAATGACATTCGGGTCATCTTGTGAGTCGAGGTCAATCACTACCATCTGTAGCACATCACCTACGGCAGTCTCTAGTGCGTCCATTCTGCGCTCTGTGTCGCCTTCAACTCACTTTCTTACTTGCAACTGAAAGAATTCATGGGCCTGAACAATCAATGATTCTTCAAACCCCTTCACGGCAAGGCTATTGTCCATAGCATGTTTGAATGCTTCTCTGTCACTTCTGGTTGGCCAGAGTTTGAAAATATGATGTGGCTTATCGCCGATTAAGTCTTCGTCGTTGCCTACAAGTTTTGATAATCGCTTGGCAGCAAAGTTTAAGGGATTCTTCTTCGCAAATTTTTTGAATGGCATCCAACAGAAGCTGAAGAGTGGTGACTCTCTGCTGACCATCAATCACTTCTCTTTGCTCGATATCTTTTGTTGCAGTGGGAATCAGTTGGAGTACAACAGCACCCATAAAATGGGTTTTTGTTCGTTCTTTTGCTTTAACTGCATTATCCGAACGTTCCAGCTCCTCCAAGTAATTTTCCGCTGCGTTACGTACGTCCTCCCACAGTGGCGCCCACTGATCATCTTGCTGCCAGACATAGGAGCGCTGAAACGTCGGAATGGTATAGCGCACTTGCTTCTGGAAGAGCTTTATAGGACTGAGAATGTGGGTTTCCATTATATGGGCCGCCTGTGCAGAACATGCGTTGTAAGGATTTCGACTGCTGTTGTCAATCCTGCCACCCTCATCTCTCGCCGCGGCGATAGGGGATGCCCAGCGCCGGCGGCAGGTGGCTGTGGCGCGCGAAGATCACCAGCACCGCGATCACCATGGCGAAAGGCAGCATCTGGATGACGTCGGTGGGAATGTCGACGCCGGCGACCTGCAGCGCGGTGGTGAGCGCCAGGCTGGCGCCGAACAGCATCGCTCCCAACAGCACCCATAGCGGGCGCCCGTGCGCCAGCATGGCGAGCACGATGGCGATGAAGCCGGCGCCGCCGGTCATGAAGGGCAGGAACAGGCCGCCGCCCACGGTCGCGAGATAGGCGCCGCCGACGCCGCCCATCAGGCCCGCCGCCAGCACGGCTGCGAAGCGCACGGCCGTCACGCTGACTCCCGCCGCGTCCAGCGCCGCCGGCATGTCGCCCGCCGCCTGCAGATCGAGGCCCAGCTGCGTGCGCCGGAACACCCAGGCCACGACGAAGACCAGGGCGAAGGCGAGATAGACCAGCGGATTGCGCTCGAACAGGGCCGCCCCCAGCCAGGGCAGGTCGGCGAGGCCGGGCAGCGGCCACACCTCCACCCTGGAAAGGCGCGGATAGCTGCGGGCGAACTGGATGTGATGCAGCAGCGCCGTGATGCCCTCCGCGCCCAGGGTGATGGCGATGCCGACGACGATCTGGTTCATGCCCCAGACGACGCACAGAAGCGCCATGACGAGGCCGGCGCCAAGCCCCGCCAGGCCGCCCGCCAGGAAGCCCAGCAGAAAGGATTGCGACAGGAAGGCGGCGGCGAAGCCGGCATAGGCGCCGACCAGCATCATGCCTTCCATGCCGACATTGAGCACCCCGGCCTTTTCCGAGATCTGCTCGCCCAGCCCGGCCAGCAGCAGCGGCACGCCGGCCGTCACCGCGCCGAAGAAGAAGGCGGAAACGAAGGCTTCGGTGAAGAGCGCGTCCACGGCGTTCAGTTCCGGCGCCTGGCGCCGAAGGCGTGGCCCAGAAACTCGGTGACGGCGAAGAACAGCATCAGCAGCGCCACCAGCACCAGCACGAAAAAGCTGGGCACGCCCAGCCTGCGGGCCGCACTCTCGCCGCCGATGGCCAGCACGGCGAACAGGAACACGAAGGCCAGCGCGGCGAAGCCGTGGAAGCGCGCCAGGAAAACCAGCGGGATGACGAGGATGCCATAGGCCGGGTTCCAGTCGGCGCGGACGGTGCCGTGCACGCCCATCACGTCCACCGCCCCGGCCAGCCCCGCCAGGCCGGCGCTCAGTGCGAAGGCGGCGAAGGTCAGCCGCCCCGTGTCCAGGCCGGCATGGCGGGCGGCGCGCGGATTGGCGCCGACGATCCGGAGCTTGAGGCCGAAGGCCGTGCGCGTCATCGCGAGGTGCACCGCCGCCACCGCCGCCACCGCCAGCACCACGCCCCAGTGGACCGTGCTGTCGCCCAGCCTGGCCAGGCGCTCTTCCACCGGCAGAGTCGCGGTCTGCGGGACGGTGGTGGTGGGATCGTTGAAGGGCAGCTTGACCAGCACATTGGCCAGCCCGATGCCCAGAAAGCTGGTCATCAGCGTCGAGACGATCTCGTTGATGCCGTGGCGCGCCTTCAGAAAGGCCGGCACCAGCGACCACAGGGCGCCCGCCGCCACGGCGATGGCGAAGCAGGCCGGGATGGCGAGGAAGGCCGGCCAGGCCGCCGTCAGCACCGGCGCGGCCGCCGCGACGACCACCGCCGCCAGCAGGAACTGCCCGTCCACGCCCAGATTCCACAGCCCGGCGCGGAAGGCGACGATCAGCCCGGCGGCGATCAGCAGCAGCGGCGCCATGCGCGTCAGCGAGGCCTCGAAGCCGGTGGGGCTGAGCAGGCCGCGCTTGAGGACATAGCCGTAATAGGCCAGCGGATCCTTGCCCAGGGCCGCCAGCAGCACGGCGCCCGCCGCCAGCGCCAGCACCACCGGCAGCGCCACCGCGAAGGCGGCCCGCAGGGCGCCGGCGCGGCGCGAAGGCTGCTCGTGGTGGTCGCTGCCGCTCTGCGGGGAGGGGTCGCCGGCGGCCATCTCAGCGCGCCCCCGCGGCGCCGGCGGGACCTTCCCCTGCCACGCCGGTCATCAGCCGCCCGATCGCCGTGGTGGCGCCTTCGCCGTTCTCCACCACGCCGGCGATACGGCCGCGCTCCATCACGGCGATGCGCCGGCACAGCTCCAGCAGTTCGTCGAGTTCGTTGGAGACGACGACCACGGTCGCGCCGGCAGCGCCGGCGGCGGCGATCCAGTCCCTGGCCCGGCGGGTGCTCTGCAGGTCGAGGCCGTGGGTGGGCTTGTTGAGGATCAGCAGCCTGGCGTCCGGCGTCCATTCGCGGGCGAGCAGCGCCTTCTGGATGTTGCCGCCCGAGAGATGGGCGATCGCCACCCTCTCCGAAGCGGCGGCGATGCCGGCCTCGCGCAGCGTGCGCCGCGCATGTCGGTAGATGCGCTGCCACAGGGTGACGCCGCCCCGCCAGAAGGGAGGGCGCCCGATCTCCTTCAACAGCAGGTTGACGGCCAGCGAATGATGGGGCGCCGTGCCCTCGCCCAGGCGCTCGTCGGTGACGTAGCGAATGCCGAGGCGCCGCCTGGCCCCCACCCCCAGCCCATCGATGGCCCGGCCGGCCAGCGACAGAGCGCCGGAAAGCAGCAGCCGCTGGCCGGCCAGCGCCTCCGCCAGATGCTTCTGGCCGTTGCCGTCGACACCGGCGATGCCCAGGATTTCGCCCGCCAGGATGTCGAGATCGGCACCGGCCAGCGGGCATTCGCCCCTCTCCCCGGCGGTGCGCGCGGCGCGCATGGAAAGCAGGGGCGCCGCCTCTTCGTGGCGCGGACCGTGCTGCGCGGGGGCGGGCCGGGCGGCGGGGCGGGGCGTGGCCGCGCCCAGCAGGGTCTGGCCGATGCCCTGCGTTTGCTCGCCACGCTCGAACATCATGGCGACCACCGTCTCGATCGCCTGGTCGCCGGAGGCCGCCCGCAGCGCCTCCGGCCCCAGCGCGCCCACCAGGCGCCCGCGACGCAGGACGGAGATGCGGTCCGCCAGCTCCCGGGCCTCCTGCAGCTTGTGGGTGATGAACACCACCGCCACCCCGCGCCCGCGCAGGCGCCGCACCACCGCCGCCAGATCCTCGACGCCCTTCGGGGTGAGCATGGAGGTGGGTTCGTCGAGGATCAGCACCCGCCCGCCATGCCACAGGGCGCGCACGATCTCCACCTGCTGGCGCTCGCCCGGCGACAGGCGCCCGACCGGCACGTCCGGGGCCACGGCCACGGACAGCAGCTGCGCGAGCTCGGCGAAACGGGAAAGCGCCGCCTTGCGGTCGCAGCGCCGCCACCACGGGGCGCCCAGCATCAGGTTCTCGATGGCGGTGAGGCTTTCCACCAGCAGCGCATGCTGATGGACGGTGCCGATGCCCAGCCGCAGCGCCGCCGCCGGCGCGGCGATTCTCACCTCCCGCCCGGCGACCTCGATGCGGCCGGCGTCCGGGCGCAGCATCCCCGACAGGATGGCGACCAGGGTGGATTTGCCGGCGCCGTTCTCGCCCAGCAGGGCATGGACCTCGCCCGCCCGGAAGGCCAGCGAGATGCCGTCATTGGCCAGCACGCCGGGAAAGCGTTTGACGATCCCGTGGAGCGCGACGGCCGGCGGCGCCTCGCCGCCGCCCGCCGCCGTCATGTGCCGCGGCCCCCGCCGTGGCCAGCCGTTGCCGCGAGGCCGGAGCGGCTGCCCGCCGCCATCGCCGGCAAACGCCTATTCCTCGCCGATCTCCACCGAGCTCATGAGCGCGCGCACGGCCTGGGCATCGGTGACGAGATCGACCGCCACCCTGCCGGCGACGATGTCGTCGCGCAGCGCCATGACGCCGTCCCAGAGGTCGGCCGGGATATGGGGAGTCTGGAGCAGCTTCACGGAATCGTCGGCGAGCTGGATGCGGTAGCTCCTGGTGCCGAAGGTGTCGGCGCGCAGGTCTTCGACCATGGCCGAATAGACCGGCACCATGTTCCACAGCACGGAGCTCAGCAGGTGACCCTTGTCGAGTGACGATTTGTCGCCGATCACGTCGATGAACCAGGCCTTGCCGCCATCGGTCGCCATGCTGGTCTCCACCGCCTGGATCATGCCGAAGCTGGAGCCGTTGCCCTGGCCGAAGACGATGTCGGCCCCGGCGGCGATCACCGATTCCGTCACCCGCCTGCCGCCGGCGGCGTCGCCATAGGCGGCCGGGCCGATCACGGCATAGAGGATGTCGATGCCGGCATCGGCCGCCCGCGCGCCCATGGCGAAGCCCGCCGATTGCGAGTTCCACGACGGCGGTTCGCCCGATACCACGATGCCGACGGTGCCGGTGCGGCTCATCGACGCCGCCAGCCAGCCGGCCATATAGGCGCCCTCGTGGCCGTGCAGCGTGTAGTCGGCGACCAGGCCCGCCCGGATGTCGTCGGGGCGGTCGACGATGGCCACCGGCACGCCGGTTTCGGCGGCGATCTCCGGTGCCGCCGTGTTGTAGCCGCTGGCATGGGCGATCATCAGGCTGGCGCCGTCTTCGGCCAGCTCGCGCAGGGTCGGGCGCACGTCGCCATAGCCCAGGCCCTCGGCCGGCATGAACTCCAGCCCATAGGCCTCGGCCACGGCGCGGGCGGCGTCCACGCCCTGCTGGTTCCAGCCGTAATCGGTGCCCTGTTCGGGGACCAGAACGGCGATGCTGCTCACCTCGGCGGCCGAAGCCGCGCCCGCCAGGCCCAGCGTCACCAGGCCGGCCAGCAATCCCTTTGCGATGTTTCTCATGGTTGTCTCCCTCGCGCCGGCAGGGGCCGGCGCGCCATTCGATGATCGTGGCGGCCCGTTTCTGCGGAGGCCGCAGGCCATTATGACGCCGCCGCCGGGCGAGGCAATCCCGCGCGCCGCTCGGGCGCTTCGGGCGCCAAGGGCGTTCTGCCCGCGATCAGGTCGCAGGCCCTTTCGGCGATGGCCACCACGGCGGCGTTGATGTTGCCGCCCGGCAGCCGCGGCATGACGGAGGCATCGACCACGCGCAGGGCCTCCACGCCCCGCACCCTCAATTCCTTATCGACGACGCTTTCGGCATCCGCCCCCATGCGGCAGGTTCCCAGGGGGTGGTGGACGGTGATGGCCGCGGAGCGGATATGGGCATCCAGCGCCGCCCCGTCCGCCACCGCCCGGCCGGGGGCGATCTCCGCCTCGACGAAGGGTGCCAGCGCCTGGCGGGAGACCACGTCGCGCGCCAGTTCCACCCCGGCGCGCATGGTGCGGCGGTCGCGCTCCGCCGTCAGCAGGCCCGAACGAATGAGCGGTGCCGCCAGGGGATCGCCGCCCGCCAGCGTCACCTGTCCGCGGCTCTCGGGATTTAGCAGCACCGCCCGGCAGGCGAAACCGTCGGCGAAGGCCCTGGCGAAGGGTTCCAGATAGGGCTGGGCGCCCAGCGGCGCGGCCGTGAACAGCAGCTGGATGTCGGGGGCCGCAAGCGAGGCGTCGCTCTTCAGGAAGGCGGTGATACCGCCCGGCACGTCGCTGGCGAAACCGCTGCCCAGCAACCAGGCCCGCGCCATGGCGAGGGCGATGCGGTCGCCGCGCATGGCCCGGTGGAACGGCCCCGGCGTCCGGCGCCGGAAGAGCAGCAGGGTGCAGGCGTGGTCCTGGAAGTTGGCGCCGACGCCGGGCAGATGCGCGACGGTGGCGATGCCGTGGGCGGCCAGCGCCGCGGCGGGGCCGATGCCCGAGAGCATCAGCAGCTGCGGCGAGTTGACGACGCCGGCCGCCAGCAGCACTTCGCGCTCCGCCCGCGCCGTTCTCTCCCGCCCGCCCTGGCGCCAGGCGACGCCCACGGCCCGCCCTCCTTCCAGCAGCAGCCGCGTCGCCCGGGCGCCCACCGCCACCGTCAGGTTGCGGCGGTGGAGCGCCGGGCGCAGATAGGCGGCGGCGCTGCAGCGCCTGCCGTTGCGGATGGTCATCTGCAGGCGGGCGAAGCCTTCCTGGCGGGCGCCGTTGTAATCGTCGCTCCAGCCGTGGCCGGCCGCGCGGCCGGCGGCGCCGAAGGCATCCACCAGGGGATCGGCATAGCGGCAGCGCTGCACGGCCAGGGGGCCGTGGCCGCCGCGCCAGTGGTCGGCGCCGTCCTCCCAGCGCTCCTGGCGCTTGAAATAGGGCAGCAGATGGGCGAAGGACCAGCCCTCCAGCCCCCAGGCGTCGTAGCCGCTGCGGTGGCCGCGCACATGGGCCATGGCGTTGACCGACGACGAGCCGCCCACCACCTTGCCGCGCGCGCATTCCAGCCGCCGCCCGCCGGTGGCGTCCTCCGGCTCGCAGAAATACATCCAGTCGTGCAGGCGTTTCTGCAGGATCCTGCCCCAGCCCAGGGGGATGTGGATCAGGGGATCGCGATCCCAGCCGCCGGCTTCCAGCAGCAGCACGCGGCGCCCGCCCGACACCGAGAGCCGGTTGGCCAGCACGCATCCGGCCGAACCCGCGCCCACGATCACATAATCGAAGGCGGGCATGGAAGCCATGACCCGAGGCTAGGCGGGGTGGGACGGCGGCGCAAGCCGTTGCGGCGCGGGCGTTTGACAACCGGCACCGCCTCGCCTAGAAGCCGCGCCTGGCACCCCGGGGCGCTCCCTTTCCACCGCATTGCGCAGGTTCGCATGGCCCGCCGCGTTTCGTCGAAATACAAGATCTGCCGCCGCTATGGCGAAAACCTCTGGGGCCGCCCCAAGCGGCTGCTGGCGAACCGCCTCTACGCCCCCGGCGAGCATGGGCAGGACCGCCGCCGCAAGCCCACCGACTACGGCGTCCAGCTCGCCGCCAAGCAGAAGCTGAAGGGCTATTACGGCAACATGACCGAACGGCAGTTCCATCGCATCTACGAGGAAGCCTATCGGCGCCGCGGCGATACCATCGAAAACCTGGTGGGGCTGCTGGAACGGCGCCTCGATATCGTGATCTACCGCATGAAATTCGTGCCCACGGTCTTCGCGGCCCGCCAGTTCGTGAACCACGGCCATGTCCGCGTCAACGGCCGCAAGGTCGATATCCCGAGCTTTCGCGTCAAGCCGGAAGACGCGGTGGAGATCAAGGAAGGCTCGCGCGAGCTCACCCTTGTGCTGGAGGCGGTCGCCTCCACCGAACGCGATGTGCCGGACTATATGGAGGTCGATTTCGACCGCATGAAGGGCACCTATCGCCGCGTGCCCTCCTTCGTCGAGGTGCCCTATCCGGTGAAGATGGAGCCCAACCTGGTGGTCGAGTTCTACTCCAAGGCCTGAGCGCCCATGCGCCTCGAGGACTTCACCACCCTCTCCTTCGATTGCTACGGCACCCTGATCGACTGGGAGACCGGCATCTGGGACGCCCTGCAGCCGGCGATCGCCGCCAGCGGCCGCTCCGATGTCCGCCGCGCCGACGCGCTCGCCGCCTTCGCCGAACTGGAGAGCGCCTGCCAGACGGCCGCGCCCACCGCCGCCTATCCCGACATCCTGGCCCGCGTTCACGACGGCATCGCCGCCCGCTTCGGCCTGGGTGCCGCGCCGGGGATGGCGGCCGCCTTCGGCGCCTCCGTGCCCGCCTGGCCGGCCTTCGCCGACAGCGCCGATGCGCTGCGGGCGCTGAAGAAGCGCTTCCGCCTGGTCGTCCTCTCCAACGTCCACAGGGAGGGCTTCGAGGGCTCCCGCCGCCGGCTGGGGGTGGCCTTCGACGCCGTCTATACCGCCGGGGAGATCGGCTCCTACAAGCCCGACCCGCGCAATTTCGACCACATGCTGACCCGCCTGAAGGCCGACCACGGCATCGCCGCCGGCGAGGTCCTGCACACCGCCCAGAGCCTGTTCCACGACCATGTGCCGGCCCGGCGCGCCGGGCTGGCCAACGCCTGGATCGACCGCCAGGGCCTGTCGCAGGGCGGCGGCTGGGGGGCGACGGCCAGGGTCGCCGATATGCCGCAACACGACTTCCTGTTCCCCACCCTGGCGGCGCTGGCGGCGGCCGTCGAGGAGGCGCCGTGAAGATCGTCGTCGCCATGATGCAGCACGAGACCAACACCTTCTCGCCGGTGCCGACGCCGCTGCAACGCTTCGCGCGCGGCGGCGGCGAACTGCCGCGCGGCGAAGGCGTGGCGCGCGCCTTCCGCGGCACCGGCACCGGCATCGACGCCTTCCTGGCCATCTGCGAGCGGGAGGGCTGGCAGGCGGCGACGCCCATCGCCGCCGATGCCTGCCCCTCCGGGCCGGTGGCGAACGAGGCCTTCGAAGCCATGGCCGGGGCCATCCTGGAGGCGGTGGAAGCCGGCTGCGACGCCGCCATGCTCGACCTGCACGGGGCCATGGTGACGGAAAGCTTCGAGGACGGGGAGGGCGAGCTGCTGCGCCGCATCCGCGCCGCCGCGCCGGCTCTCCCCATCGCCGTCGCCCTCGACATGCACTGCAACCTGCACGCCGCCATGGTGGAAAACTGCACCGTGCTGGCCGGCTATCGCACCTATCCCCATATCGACATGCGCGAGACCGGCCAGCGCGCCGGCAGCGTGCTGGCCCGCGCCCTGAAGGGCGAGGTCCGCCCCGTCATGGCCTGGGGCAACCGGCCCATGCTGCCCCACGTCATGCGGCAGGGCACGGCGGACGGCCCCAACCGGGCGTTGCAGCAGCGCTGCCGCGAGCTGGAGGAGGGCGGCGAGGCGCTGCTGGCGACGGTCTTCACCGGCTTTCCCCACGCCGACATCGCCCAGGCCGGCCTGTCGGCGGCGGTGGCGACCGACGGCGACCCGGCAAAGGCCCGCGCGCTGTGCGACGAACTGCTGGACGCCGCCTGGGCCGCCCGCGAGGATTTCGTCTATCGCGCCGAACCGCTGGCCTCCTCCCTGGCCCGCGCGCGCTCCCTGGGCGGGGCCGGCCCGGTGGTGCTGCTCGATCACTGCGACAACGCCGCTTCCGGCGGCACCATGGACAGCATGACGGTGCTGGCCGCCATCCTGGAAGCGGGGCTGGAGGATGTGGCCGCCTTCGCCGTCTGCGATCCGCAGGCGGTGCGTCAGCTGGCGGCGGCCGGCATCGGCGCCGAGGCGACGCTGCCCCTGGGCGGCAAAACCGACATGCCGAAGATCGGCCTGGCCGGCCGCCCGCTCACCGTTGCCGGCCGCGTCACGCGGCTGACCGACGGGCGCTTCCGCAACAAGGGGCCGATGGCGGCCGGCGTGGCCGCCGATATGGGGCCGGCCGCCGTGCTGGACACCGGCAAGGTGGAGATCGTGGTCATCTCCCGCCACCAGGAGCCCTACGACATCAACGCCTTCTACGCCATGGGCATCGACCCCATGCAGAGGCGCTACCTCATGCTGAAGAGCCGCGTGCACTGGCGCGCCGGCCTGGGCGCCCTGGCCGGCCAGGTGGTCGATTGCGCCGGCAGCGGCGTGTGCACCAGCGATTACGGCATCCTGAACTTCGCCAGAGTCCGCCGCCCCATCTACCCGCTCGACCTCGTCAACGAACCCCGCTAGCCGCTATCCTCCAGGCGTCCCGCCCCCTGGGAGCGCCGGCGTCCCGCCGGCAAGCGGGCCGCAAGGCCGACGCGCCTTCAAACCGGGGCACCTCCCGGCGATCGTTTTCCTTGACACGGGCCGCCGCCCCCCGCAGCCTGCCCGCACTTGCTCCCCCCGGGATCTGCCGGCTTCGGCTTCGCCCGAAAGGCCCCCGGGGGGTTATGCGTTAAGGGGTCGCCATGGCCGCAGAGCCTGCCGTCAAGCGTGCCGTCGCCTTTTTCGACGGGCAGAACCTGTATCGCCACGCGAAGGATGCCTTCGGGCACCATTATCCCAACTACCACCCGGTCAAGCTGTTCGATGCCGTCTGCGCGGACGGGGGCTGGCAGAATCGGGCCACCCGCTTCTACACCGGCGTGCCCGCCGCCGAGCACGACGCGCCACGCCACGGCTACTGGACCAGGCGGCTGCTCGCCATGCGCCATGCGGGCATCGCCGTCGCGGGCAGGCCGCTGCGCTACCGCAGGCACATCGTCGAGAGGGCCGACGGCACCACCGATACGACCTGGATTCCGCAGGAAAAGGGCATCGATCTGCGCCTTGGCCTGGACGTCGTCAGGCTGGCGCGCACCAACCAGCTGGATGTCGCGGTGATCTTCAGCCAGGACCAGGACCTGGCCGAGGTGGTCGAGGAGGTCAAGGAGATCGCGCGCGACAGCGGCAGGTGGATCAAGGTCGTCTCCGCCTATCCCGCCGGCCCCGCGGCTACCGCAAGGCGCGGCATCGACGGCACCGATTGGTATCCGATCGACCAGGCGCTCTACGATGCCTGCCTGGATACGCGCGATTACCGCTCCCCTTGCTGACCGTTTCCCCGGTTGGTTTCCCGGCGCGCCTCGTCAGCCGCGGTGGTGGGCCGCCAGCGCCTTGCCCATGGCCGCCAGGCGCCGCCGCAGGCGCGGCGGCTGTTCCACCACCACGGCGTCGCCCCAGGTCGCCAGGTGCCAGCACATCTCCTGGATGCCGCCGGCCCGGAAACGCACCCACAGCGTGCCGTCCTTCCCGCGCTCGATGCTCTGGCTGGGGTGGAAGAGGAAGCCGACGGCATCGTCGATGGCCGGGCCCGGGGGAAAGCGCAGCACCACGTCGACCGGTTTTTCCTGGAAGGTGCCGAAGGAACGGGCGGCCCAGGCGCGAAGGTCGAATTCCGGATCGAGCTCGAAACTCTCGCCCGTGTAGTTGGCGCCGCCGATGTTGTTCAGCCGCCACAGCCGCGGCTGCTGCTGCGCCCAGCCGCTGCGGGCCACCAGGAAGGCGCGGTTGCCGTAGAGCAGGCCCAGCGGCGCCACCTCCTGGCGGCTGAACTTGCGGGTGGAACGGGAGAGATAATCGATGGCGACCCGATGCTGGGTCGCGATCGCGTCGCGCAACACATACAGCACCTCTTCGTCCAGCTTCTCCCTGGGGCCGGGGCGCATCGCCAGCCCTTCGGCCTGCGCCATCGCCTCGATCTCGGCATCGTCATCGCCATCGCTGCCCGTGCGGATGCGGGTCAGGGCGGCGAGCTTGTCGGCCAGCTTCCCCAGGGTCACGGCGCGGTGATGCATGCTGGAATGCCGCATGCTGTCGCCCGCCCAGGCCGCATCCGCCGCCTCCTGGGGAGAGAAGCGCAGCAGCGGCCCCAGGGCGCGGGATTCGAGCCGCCAGTGGCGCCGCCCGTCGCCGCGCTCCACCTCCTCCAGCGCCCCGAAGGCGGCTTCGACCGCATCCCGCATCCGCTCCGCCGTCCGGCGGCTGACGGCGAACTCGTCGCAGATGTCGCCGGTCGTCATCCCGCTCCGCCGCCCCTGCAACAGGATGGCGAGCCGCAGCAGGTCGGTGAGGCGCTCGTAGCGCATTCACTGGCCCCGCACCGTATCAGGGGAGTGCTTTTACGATGGCAGATACCGTTTCGCCAAGGTTCGATACCGCTTTCGACATATCGTCCAGATGGTCGAGAAACCCGAAGTCGAACTCATACAAGACAACTACAGCCTGCTCATAGTCGCGGCATTGGCCACGACAACCCGATGGCAATGGGGCACGCTGAAGGCGTTTCCACGCTTCTTTCTTCTGATCGTCAGTGATCCCATTGTTTCCACACTTGAGATTGAGATTGAAATCCTCATTGATCTCAAGGTATATGTCAGCTTTTCCCATGCCGAGAGAATTTCGGCCCAGGACGTGCTCGTTGGAATCCCACATCTCCCAAAAATTCAAGATCGAATCGTGGATCGAAGGAGAGAATCTCCCAACAGGATAAAGAGACAGCTTGCCATATCTCTCTACATACGCCGATTCATGCTAGGCTTGTTTCAATAGAGACAGGGCAGGGAACGCAATTTCCGGTGCGCAGAACAAAAGCTCTTTTCTTGGAAAGTCATTGTCCCCGCCAATCGCAAGATACTCCTTCCTGAATTTCGAGAAGCTTCGCAGCAATGGGATTGCCTGGCGCCGCTTTTCTTTCTCGATTTTCATCGAACGAAGCCATTGGCGGCGTTCTTCACACGGCTCAAGGACTTGTTCTGAATCGGCAACGAGATCGATCATGCGATTCAAGCCGATATGTTTGAATTCGGTCGAGTGAGGGCCTTCTTCGTATGGTTTGGTGTAGTATTCAGAGGTGCCATACGTGATGTATCTGAATTGCTTTCTCGGCTTCAGGTCGCGCTTCAGGTAGCTTAGCGATTCAGATGTTCTCACAATTCTATCGGTCTGCCATTTTCCATCCCATCTTCCACTCTCATCAGAGTCGACTTTACTTTCTATGACAATAGACAAATTCTGGAAAGTAATCTCAACGTCGAAAGGTCTGCGAGTCTGCGCACGTACAAGTTCCGCATCAGGAATTTGTACGTCGAACACTTTTTCAAGCAAATCAAGCTTTTTGCATCCATTCAGATCCTTTACAAGCTGTATCAGCAAATGGTCATGATACCTTTCGCCGCGATAGTCGGTCATCGTCCTCTCCAAGATTGTCTTTGGCAGCTAGTAAAGGCTAACCCTTCACTGCCATCTTCCCCCACCTATCACACCCGGCCCCTCACCGGAAGCCGATCCGGCCCGGCTGTCCCGGCTTGGCCTCGCATTCGGCCCGCAGCATGGTGGCCAGGGCCTCGCCGTCCGTCAACAGGCCCAGCAGCTCCGCCTTGCGCCGCACCACGGCGAAATCGCCCGGCGTCAGCGTGCCCAGCTCCGCCAGGGAAGGCGGCGCTTCCTGGGCGAAATAGAGTTGGAAGGCGACCGCCGCCCGCGCGCCGTCCAGATAGTCCAGCCTCGCCTTGAAGGTGAAGCGGCGCAGGGCGGCCGGGTCCAGATGCTCGCCGAAATTGGTGGTGCAGGCAAAGGGCAGGGGATGGCTTTCCATCCAGGAGAGCATCTCGTTGGTCTCCCCGATCTCCCAGCTCCTGGTCGCGAGGCGCCGGTCGGCCAGCAGCGAATCCGCCTCGTCGAAGATCAGGAAGCTGCCGGCGTCGCGGGCTTCGGCGAAGGCGTCGGCGATCCGCCGTTCCGTCATGCCCACCCAGGGCGAAAGCAGGTCGGAGGCGCGCTTCTGCACCGCTTCCAGGCCCAGGCTGGCCGCCAGATGGCGCAGAAAGGCGCTTTTGCCGCAGCCGGGCGGGCCTTGCAGGCAGAACGAGAAATCCAGCCTGGCGGCGGCCCGCAGCTTCTCCACCAGCGCCTCGGCGTCGAGGTCGGCGCGGATCAGCGCGGCGTCGAAACGCTCCGGCAGCCGCTGCGGCGGCCCGGCCGAAGGCAGCACCCGAACCAGCGAAGCCACGCCGCGCCGCACCGATTCGAGATCGCCGCCGCACAGGCTGGCGGCGGCCGTGGCGCCCGCCGCCACGCCCGGAGTGGCTTCGAACTCCCAGGCCAGGCGCCGGGCGTCGTCGTTTGCCGCCGCGATGCCGTGGCGGGCCAGCTGGGCGGACCAGATGCGGGCGCGGATGCGCTGCGGCGGCGGGCGCATTTCCAGGGCGAACATCATGCGCCGCAGGATGACGGGCGAGGTCTGCCGGGCGGCGTTGGAAGTCCACAACACCGGCATCGGCGCCTCCTCCAGCAGGCGGTTCATGAACAGCTTGGAACCGTCGGCCCCGCGCTCGCGCATGGAACGGCCGAACAGGGCCAGGAGGCCGTCTTCCGGCCCCGAAAGCAGGTCTTCCATCTCGTCGAACAGCAGGATGGCGCCGCCCCTCAGCAGGCGCTGGCTGAAGCGCAGATCCTGGAGGCGATGGCGGCGCGAAGGCTCGCCGCCTTCCTCGTCGCCCTCGCCGACGCTGTAGAGCGGCGCGCCCAGCCTGGCCGCCAGGGTGGCGCAGAAGGCGGTTTTGCCGGTTCCCGGCGGGCCGTGAACCAGGATGTTGACGCCTTTGGCACCCGCCTTCAGCGCGCCGCCCAGCAGCCGTTCCAGATGATCGCGGCCCTCGGCGATGTGGTCGAAATCCGCCCAGCCGAGCTCGGCCGCCCGCGTTTCGCCCAGCAACAGGCGCGCGATGTCGCAACCGGCGCTTTCCGGTTCCGAAACCAGGCGCCGGAGGCGGTCCAGATACTGGAAATCGCCGTCGTGGTCGACGACCACCAGGCCCGATTTCAACAGCGGCGCATCGGTCGCGAAACGGCTGCGAAAGGCGGCGGGCGAGACGCCCAGAAGGGAAGGCAGGGCGGGGCTGGCGAGATTGTCGTAGCCATGGCGGCGGGCGGGAACGAGGGCATCGGCCAGGGTATCGAAATGCGGCCCCGTCTTGCAGCGCAGCAGCAGGTTCAGAATGGCCGTATCGGCGCGCGAAAGCCCCGCCACCTTCGCCAGCCGCGCCAGCCGCCTGGCCGCGCAATCGGCGCGCGGGCGCGCCTGCCGCCTGCCCGCCAGGGCCTCGCGCAGCCGCTGCCAGGTGTTCCGCCACGCTTCGGCGGCGACATCTTCCCTGCGCAAAGGCAGATCGAGGTCGCCGAGCTGCAACGGGTAGCGATGGTCATCGACCCATTCCACCAGTTTCCTGGCCGTCCAGTCGTGGGGCGAGAGCCTGGCGGTGGCATTGGCGAGGCAGGACAGGGCCAGGCGGCGTTCGTATGGCGTGAGCATGGGATTTCCCCCGATTCGCGGTTCGAGGGGGCCATGCTGACGGCACCATGCGTCAGATTCGGACGCATGGACGGAAAGATTTCAAAGAAATTTACGCCGCGACCGTTCTCCGCAGCAGGGCGACATAGAGCAGCGCCGTGGCGAACATGATGAGGCTGTAGGTGGAGGCCGGCACCAGGGCCAGCCCGCCGCCGAAGGTCAGGGTGGCCACCGCGATCGCCAGGGTGCCGTTCTGCAGGCCGCATTCCAGCGCGATGGCGATGCGCTGGCGCGGGCCGGAGGCCAATCCTCTGGCGATCGACCAGGCCAGGGCCATCATCGCCAGGTTGAGTGCCAGGGTGACGGCGCCGGCCTGGGCGAAATACTCCACGATATGCCCGCGCTCCTGCCAGATGGCGCCCAGCAGCACCAGCACGAACAGGGCGCCCGAGATGCGCCTGGCCAGCGGCTCGAAACGGGTGGCGAAGCCCGCCGCCAGATGACGCAGCGCCAGCCCCACGAGCACCGGCAGCGTGACCAGCGCGAACAGGCGCAACGCCATGCCGGCGATGGGAACCTCGCCGGCGGCGGCACCGTCCGGTGCCAGATGATCGTGGGAGAAGGCGACGATCAGGGGAACGGTGACGACGCTCACCAGGCTGACGATGGCGGTGAGCGTGATCGAGAGCGCCACATCGCCGCGCCCGAAGGCGGTGAGGATGTTGGAGGTGACGCCGCCCGGCGCGGCGGCGATGATCATCACGCCGAGCGCCAGTTCCGGGGCCATCGGCCACAGCGAGACCAGCGCGAAGGCGACGGCCGGCAGCAGCAGCAGCTGGCACAGAAAGCCCAGCACGACATCGCGCGGCTGCTTCGCCACGCGGGCGAAATCGGCGAAGGTGAGGCCCAGGCCCAGCGCGAACATGATGAAGGCCAGCGCCAGCGGCAGGACGACGGCGACGATGCTTCCCATGGGCGGCCCCGTTGGCGGTTAGCGAAGCGCCAGCGCCGGCCCGGTGCCGAAACCGGCCCGGTGAAGCGCACCGGCGGCCGCGCGGGCATCAAGGGTGGCGGCGTTCATGGCGAAGATTCCGGCAAGGGGAGCCAGGCGGCAGCTGCCATGCCGGCAGGGTAGGCGGCCGCAGGGCCGGGCGCAAGCGCCGGCGGGCGAAGCCCGTGGCGGAGGGGGAGGGATTCGAACCCCCGGTGCGCAAGGCGCACAACGGTTTTCGAGACCGCCCCGTTCGACCGCTCCGGCACCCCTCCGCGGGCGGCGGACCATAGCGCGCGCAGCGGTGCCGGGGCAAGCCGGCGCATCGCGGGGCAGTGTCTCGGTTTGCAATTGCGAGGCTGCCCGCTGCGGCGCTGCGTGTCGGCATCCTGTCCGCGAAGAGCGCGAAGGCTTCCGCTGCCTTCGCCTGTGAGGAAGGGCCAGGGGTGCGCGGGTGGTGGGAGTGGTGCCTGGCGGTGGGAGTGGTGCATCGGCGGGCCTTGCGGTCCGCTTGCCGGCGGGACGCCGGCGCTCCCAGGGGGCGGGACGCTCGGTCGGTGCCTGGGGCGGGACACCTGGGGGGTGGTGGCAAACGGCACCTGTCCATTTTCAAACCGAGACACTACCCGTCGCGGCATCCGGGACGGCGAGGGCGGCGATGCGGCGGCCGGGGCGGCGCCCTTCACAAAGGGGGCGGCTTCGGTCACTGTGCGCGCGCCGCTGCCCGTGGATTGCCGATGAAGCTTGCCGTTCTCAAGGAGCGGCGCCCTGGCGAAGCCAGAGTCGCCGCCTCGCCCGACATGGTGAAGAAGTTCGCCGGCCTGGGGGTGGAGGTCGCCATCGAGGCCGGCGCCGGCGCCGGCTCGGGCATCGCCGACGGCGCCTTCGCCGCTGCCGGCGCCACGCTGGCCCTTCACCCGGCGGCGGCGCTGGCGGGCGCCGGCGCGGTTTTCAAGGTGCGCCGCCCGGCGGTGGAAGGGGAGGGGCAGATCGACGAGCTGGCGCTGATCCCCGACGGCGCCCTGCTGGTCGGCATGGTCGATCCCCTGGGCGAGCCGGGGCAGTTCCGCGCCTATGCCGCCAAGCGCCTTACCGTGCTGGCCATGGAGCTGGTGCCCCGCATCGGGCGGGCGCAATCGATGGACGCGCTGTCGTCGCAGGCCAATCTGGCCGGCTACAAGGCGGTGCTGGACGCCTGCATCTACTACAGGCGCGCCCTGCCGCTGATGATGACGGCGGCCGGCACGGTGGCGCCGGCCAGGGTGCTGGTGCTGGGCGCCGGCGTCGCCGGCCTGCAGGCCATCGCCACCGCCAGGCGCCTGGGCGCAGTGGTGGAAGCCTTCGACGTGCGCCCCGCCGCCGGGGAGCAGGTGCGAAGCCTGGGCGCCGGCTTCATCGAGGTGGAAGGCGGCGAGGGGGCCGAAGATGCCGGCGGCTATGCCAGGGAGATGGACGAGGACTACAAGGACCGTCAGGCGATGGCCATCCATGAGGCCCTGAAGAAGGCCGATATCTGCATCGCCACCGCGCAGCTGCCCGGCCGCAGGGCGCCGCTGCTGGTGAGCGCGGCGATGGTGGCGGACATGAAGCCCGGCTCCGTGATCGTCGATCTGGCCATCGAGAGCGGCGGCAATTGTCAGCTGAGCGAGCGGGACCGGGCGGTGAAGGCGGGCGGCGTCACCATTGTCGCCTTCGCCGATGTGGCCTCGCGCCTGGCCGGCGATGCCTCGCCGCTCTATGCCCGCAACCTGTGGAACCTGGTGGGGCCGTTCGTCGATGGGGAGAACGGCGCGCTCAGGCTCGATTTCGACGACGAGGTCATCGCCGGGGCCTGCGCCATGCGCGAGGGGCGGGCGCTGCACCCGGCCCTGGCCGCCGCTTGCAAGGACTGATGCCCAAGGACTGACACCATGGAAACCGCAGTCGATCCCTTCGTCTTCCGGATCGTCATCTTTGTGCTGGCGATCTTCGTGGGCTATTATGTCGTCTGGTCGGTGACGCCGGCGCTGCATACGCCGCTGATGGCCGTCACCAACGCCATCTCCAGCGTCGTCGTGGTCGGCGCCCTGCTCGCCGCCGGCCCGCCGGGGCTGGATGCCGCGAAAATGCTGGGCTTCGTCGCCCTTACCCTGGCGGCCGTCAACATCTTCGGCGGTTTCACGGTGACCTGGCGCATGCTCGAGATGTTCAGGAAGAGGGGCCAGGGAGGAGGGCGATGACGCCCGACCTCGCCGCCATCGCCTATCTGGCCGCGGCGGTCTGCTTCATCCTGGCGCTGAAGGGACTGGCTTCGCCGGCCCAGGCCAGGCGCGGCAACGCCATCGGCATCGTCGGCATGGCGCTGGCGGTGGCGGTCACCGTCGCCGACCCCGCCATCGTCTCCTATGGCTGGATCGCCGCCGGCCTGCTGCTGGGCGGCGCCGTCGGCACCGCCATCGCGCTTCGCATCCGCATGACGGCGATGCCGCAGCTGGTGGCCGCCTTTCACAGCCTGGTGGGCATGGCGGCCGTGCTGGTGGCGACGGCCGCGCTGTACCATCCGCAGGTTTTTGGCATCGCCGGCGGGGCCGGGGGAGCGTCTCTGGGCGTCGTCACCCGCATCGAGATGATCCTGGGCATGGCGGTGGGCGCCATCACCTTTTCGGGCTCCGTGGTCGCCTTCGCGAAGCTGCAGGGGCTGGTTTCCGGCGCGCCGCTGATCTTTCGCGGCCAGCACCTGCTGAACCTGGCCATGGGGCTGGCCATCGTCGCCTGCGGGGCGTGGTTCGTCGCCGGCCAGAGCGAGGCGGCCTTCTGGCTGGCGGCCGCCCTTGCCTTCGCCATCGGCGTCACGCTGATCGTGCCCATCGGCGGGGCCGACATGCCGGTCGTGGTCTCCATGCTCAACAGCTATTCCGGCTGGGCCGCCGCCGGTATCGGCTTCACGCTGGAAAACGAGCTCCTGATCATCACCGGCGCGCTGGTCGGCAGTTCCGGGGCGATCCTCTCCTACATCATGTGCAAGGGCATGAATCGCTCCTTTTTCGACGTCATCCTGGGCGGTTTCGGCGGCAGCGGCGGCGGTGGCGCCGCCGAGACGGTCCAGCGCAGCGTCAAGCGGGGCAGCGCCGAGGACGCCGCCTTCGTCATGGCCAATGCCCGCAAGGTGATCGTGGTGCCGGGCTATGGCATGGCGGTCGCACTCGCCCAGCACGCCCTGCGGGAGATGGTGGACCGGCTGAAGGCCGGGGGCGTCGAGGTCGCCTACGCCATCCACCCCGTGGCGGGCCGGATGCCGGGCCATATGAACGTGCTGCTGGCCGAGGCCAACGTGCCCTATGACGAGGTGTTCGAGCTCGACGAGATCAACTCGGCCTTCGCCACCGCCGACGTGGCCTTCGTGATCGGGGCCAACGACGTCTGCAACCCGCTCGCCCAGACCGATCCGGCAAGCCCCATCGCCGGCATGCCGGTGCTGGAGGTGTGGAAAGCGACCACCGCCCTGGTCGTCAAGCGCTCGCTGTCGCCCGGCTATGCCGGCATCGACAACCCGCTCTTCTACCGCGACGACACCATGATGCTGTTCGCCGACGCCAGGAAGATGGTGGAGGAGATCGCCAGGAGCCTGGAGTGAGCGGCCGGCGCGCCGGCTTCAGTCGGCACCCTCGCGCTGGGCGCGCTTGCGGGCCAGCTTGCGGGCGCGACGGACGGCTTCGGCGCGTTCGCGCTTCTTCTTCTCGGAAGGTTTCTCGAAATGGCGGCGCAGCTTCATTTCGCGGTAGACGCCCTCGCGCTGCAGCTTCTTCTTCAGGGCGCGCAGAGCCTGTTCGACATTGTTGTCGCGCACGGTGATCTGGACGATGATCCTTCTCCTCTTCGCGTCGGGCCGACGCCGCGGCCGGCAGGAAGGCGACCCATAGCACGGCGCGGCGGCGCTGGGAAGCGGGCAGCCGGCGGGATCGAAGGCGCCGGCCCGCCGGGGGGCAGGCCCCTTGCATGTGCGGGCGTGGCGTGAAAGAGTTTCCGGCGGGGGGCGAATCGGCGCGCCGGTGCCGCCGCCGGCCACGGGGGGAGACGAGATGACGGATCGCAGTCAGGCCATCGCCGACGGCCTCGCCGCCCGGGAACAGAGGACCGGCCCGATCTTCGCCGCCCGGGCGCTGTTCCTGAAGCACGAATGGCTGCGCGGTTACACGCTGATGCTGCCGACGCTGCTGGTCATGGTCTGCCTGATGTGCCTGCCGCTGTTCAACCTGACCAATTACAGCTTCTGGACGCAGAATTACCTGGACCTCGACAAGACCTTCACGCTGGCCAATTACGCCGCCTTTTTCGAAAAGCCGATCTATGCCGCCCTGGAGATGAAATCCATCAGGATGTCGTTGTTCTGCACCTTTGCGACGCTCATCCTGGCCTATCCCATGGCCTATTTCATCGCCTTCAAGGTGACGAGCAATAAGCTGGTCTGGCTGATCCTCATCACGGTGCCGTTCTGGACCAGCTATCTGCTGCGCGTTTTCGCCTGGAAGGTCATTCTGGGCTTCAACGGCGTCGTCAATTCGGGCCTCATCAGCATGGGCTTGATCGACGAGCCGCTCCAGTTTCTGCTCTACAATCCGACGGCGGTGGTGCTGACTCTGGCCCATGCCTGGGCGGCTTTCGCCATCCTGCCGATCTATGTATCGCTGGAGAAGATCGACCGTTCGCTGCTGGAGGCGGCGACCGATCTGGGCGATACGCCGACGGAGCGCTTCTGGCGGGTCACCTGGCCGCTTTCCCTGCCCGGCGTCATCGCCGCCGGCCTGCTGGTGTTCATCCCCACGGTGGGCGATTATGTCACCCCCAGGCTGGTCGGGGGCACCACCGGCATCATGATCGGCAACATCATTCAGTCGCAGTTCGGCCGCGGCAACAACTGGCCCCTGGGAGCCGCATTGTCGGTGATCTCCATGATCGTCATCGCCTTCCTGGTGGTCACCTTCATCGTCGCGACGACACGAGCCAGGGCGAAGACCTCATGACCGACGCCGCCGCAAGCCTCACCGCCCGCAAGGCCTCCGCCGACGTCCGCGGCGAAGAGACGCCGCAATTCGTCCAGTCCAAGCACGAGGGCTATCACTGGACGGCGGAAGCGCCGATGTTCCTCTATGCCGTCTGGTATCTGGCCTTCCTCTACATCCCTGTCCTGTTCCTGCCGCTGTTCTCGTTCAACGACTCCATCTATGTGGCGTTTCCGTTGCAGGGCTTCACCCTGGAGTGGTATCAGGACATGGCCAGCAACCCGGCGTTGCTGGGCGCGCTGGAGAACAGCCTGAAGGTCGGCTTCGCGGTCTCCTTCCTGGCGACCCTGCTGGGGTTGCTCGCCGCCAAGGCCATGACCCGCTATCACATGCCCGGCAAGGCCCCGGTCACGACCTTCATCATGCTGCCGCTGGTGGTGCCCGGGATCATCCTGGGTATTGCGCTGCTGACCATGACCAACCGGTTGGGAATGGAATTATCGCTCTATACCATCGGCCTGGCGCATCTGCTGATCTGCGTGCCTTTCGCCATGCTTGTGCTGATGTCGCGCCTGGAAGGCTTCGACAGGCACCTGGAAGAGGCATCGCTGGACCTGGGCGAAAACGCGCTGCAAACCTTCCTGCGGGTGACTCTGCCGCTCGCCTGGCCCGGCATCCTGGCGAGCCTGCTGCTCACCTTCACCATCTCTTTCGACGAGTTCCTGCTGGCCTTCTTCCTGGCCGGCAACGAAGTCACTCTGCCGGTTTATATCTGGAGCCAGCTGCGCTTCCCCAATCGCCTGCCCATGGTGCTGTCGCTGGGCGCCTGTATCCTGGTGTTCTCGTTCTTCCTGGTGACCTTCGCCGAGGTCGTGCGCCGGCGTGGAGTGGGGCCACAACAGGGCGCGGCGATCTAGGGAGCGTCTTCAACGGATAGGATGCGAGGACACATGTCGCGCGAGGACTACATCTCGATCAGGAACGCTTCGAAGCATTTCGGCAGCGTCAGGGCGGTGGACGACATCACCTTCGATATCGGGGCCGGCGAGTTCTTCTCGCTGCTGGGCGCTTCGGGCTGCGGCAAGACCACGTTGCTGCGGATGCTGGCGGGCTTCGAGCAGCCGACTCTGGGCAACATCTATATCGACGGGCAACCCCAGGCCGGCGTGCCGCCGCATCAACGGCCGGTCAACATGGTGTTCCAGAACTACGCCATCTTTCCCCATCTCAACGTCCACAAGAACATCGCCTACGGCATGCGCAAGGCGGGCCTGTCGAAGGCGGATGTCGACCGCAAGGTCGACGAGATGCTGGAGCTCATCAAGCTGCCGGGCTACGGCCTGCGCGGGGCCCATCAGCTCTCCGGCGGCCAGCGCCAGCGCGTCGCCCTGGCGCGGGCGCTCATCAAGCAGCCCAAGGTGCTGCTGCTGGACGAGCCGCTGGGCGCGCTCGACAAGAAGCTGCGCGAACAGATGCAGCTGGAGCTGCGCGCCCTGCAGCGCGATGTCGGCATCACCTTCGTGTTCGTCACCCACGACCAGGAGGAGGCGATGACCATGTCCGATCGCATCGCCGTCATGTCGCTGGGCAAGGTGCTGCAGATCGATTCGCCCACCCACCTCTACGAGGAGCCGCGGGTGAAGGAGGTGGCCGACTTCATCGGCACCATCAACTTCTTCGAAGGCTCCGTGCGGGGCAGGGAAGGGGAGAGCACGGTGGTGGAGGCCACCGGCCTCGGGACGGTCCGCTCGCAGGCACAGGGCAGCGAGGCGCCGGCCTCCGGCCAGGTCACCGTCGCCATCCGCCCGGAGAAGTTCAACCTCTCCTTCGAGCCGCTGCCCGCCACCAGCAACGTCGTGGAGGGAAAGATGCAGGCCGCGGCCTATCTGGGCGACCGCAGCCATTACTATGTCCGGGTCGAGGGCTGCGAGACGCCCATCGCCGTCGCCGCCCAGAACGCCGAGCGCCGGCTCGATACGGTCGATGCCGACCGGCATGAGCGGGTCTGGCTCTCCTGGACCGAGGATTCGGCGCTGCTGCTGACCGCCTGACGGCCGCGATCCCGACCCTCGCGCCGGAGGGGCGGCGGTGCGCTATGCGGCGCTCGTCGAGCGCCTCGCCAATGAAGGCGCGCGCGCCTGGGAGGTCCACGAGCGGGCGTTGCGCCAGCGCCGCCAGGGCAGGGATGTCGTCCTGCTCAGCATCGGCGATCCCGATTTCGACACCCCGACCGCCATCGCCGAGGCGCTGGTCGAGAGGCTGCGGGCCGGCGATACCCATTACGGCGCCATCGACGGCAGCCCCGAGCTGAAGGCCGCCATCGCCGCCTTCCACGCCCGCCACGGCGGCGGCCAGGCGGGGCCGGAGCACGTCTCGGTGACGCTGGGCGCCCAGGGGGCGCTCTACGGCGCGCTGATGTGCATCGCCCAGGCCGGCGACGAGGTGGTCGTGCCGCAACCGGCCTATGCCACCTACGATTCGGTCGTCCAGGCATCGGGTGCCGTGCCGGTCGCCGTGGCCCTGCGTCCCGAACGCGGTTTTCGTCTCGATGCCGGCGATATCGCGGCGGCGGTGACGGGCCGCACCCGCGCCATCCTCGTCAACACGCCGCACAACCCCAGCGGCGCGGTCGCCACCCGGGCGGAGCTGGAAGCCCTGGCCGCCCTCTGCCGCCGGCGCGAGCTGTGGCTCGTCTGCGACGAGGTCTATGGCCGGACGCTGTTCGACGGCAGGCGCCACCTTTCGCCGCGCACCCTGCCCGGCATGGCGGAGCGCACCATCGTCGTCGACAGCCTTTCGAAGTCGCACGCCATGACCGGCTGGCGCATCGGCTGGACGGTGGGCCCGCCCGCCTTCACCCGCCACATGTATCGCCTGGGTCTGGCGCTCCATTACGGCCCGCCGACCTTCGTCCAGGCGGCCGCCCTGGCGGCGTTTTCCGGGACGTTTCCGGAGGTGGAAGCCATGCGGGCGCGCTATCAGGCGAGGCGCGACCTGGTCTGCGAAGCGCTCGCCGGGCGGCGCGGCATCCGTGCGCTGGCGCCGCAGGGCGGTTGCTTCATGATGGTGGACGTGCGCGCCAGCGGCCTCGCCTCGCAGGCCTTCGCGGAACGGCTGCTGGACGAGGCGGGCGTCGCCGTGCTGGCGGGCGAGGGCTTCGGGGCAGCGGGCTTTGTGCGCCTCTCGCTCACCGCCCCTGAAGATGACTTGGTCCGCGCCGCCGCCCGCATCGTCCGCTTCGCGGAGGCGTTGGCGCCGCCGGGGTGAACCTCTTTCGCCATGGCCGCGGCTTCGGCCGCCCGTGCCGGTGCTAGAGGCCCCAATAGAGCGGCGCGAAGAGCGAGAAGGCGAGCCAGATGAGGAACACCAGCGGCAGGCCGGTGCGCAGGAAGTCGCCGAAGCGGTACTGGCCGGGCGTCATCACCAGCAGATTGGTCTGATAGCCGATGGGCGTCGCGAAGGAGCAATTGGCGGCGATGGCGACGGCGATGGCGAAGGGCAGGGGGTCGGCGCCCACGCCGTGGGCCAGGTTGACGGCGATGGGCGCGAACAGCACCGCGGCCGCGTTGTTGCTGAGCACGTTGGTCACCAGCGCCACCGTCAGGAAGAAGGCCGAAAGCAGCAGGGCCGGATCGCCACCGCCGGCCGAGGCGGCCAGGGCAGCCAGGAGGGCGGCGCCGCCGGTCGCCTGCATGGCGTGGCCCATGGCCAGCGCGGCCGCCACCAGCATGACCACCCGGTGATCGATGGCGCGGCGCGCCTGGCGCAGATTGAGGCAGCCCGCCGCCAGCATCGCTACCGCCCCCAGCATGGCGACGATCGCCACCGGTGCCAGATTGAAGGAGATGGCGGCGACGGTGGCGGCGGCGACCGCCAGGGCCCGGCGGGCGAGGTGGAGATTCGGCACCTCGGCGGCCGACCATTCCATCACCAGCAGATCGGGATCGGCCCTCAGCGCGCGCAGATCGGCGCGCGGCCCCCGCACCAGCAGCACATCGCCCGCTTCCAGGCGAATGTCGGCCACCCGCTGGCGGATCATGCGGGAACGGCGCTGCAATCCCAGCACGGTGCAGCCGTAACGGCGGCGAAAGCCGATCCGCTCCAGGCTGTGGCCGATGAGGCGACTGGCCGGTGCGACCATGATCTCCACCAGCATCGCTTCGCCTCCGGTGGCGGAGGCTGCTTCCGCAGGCGCCTCGGCGCCGCCGGCAAGGCCCCGGTTGCGCGCCAGCAGTTCCGTGAGCGTCTTGCGCGTGCCGGCCACCACCAGGCTGTCGCCGGCCGCCAGGACGACGTCTTCGAACGGCGCCCGCAGGGTTCGGCGCCCGCGCTCGACCATCTGCACCGTGATGTCGGCGAGGGCGGGGAACATGCCTGCCCGCGCGGCCTGGCCCACCAGCTGCGATTCGCCGCCGATGGCGAGCTGCGCCAGATAATGCCGCCCGGAGCCGCCGGCCGGGGCGCCGGCGTCGCGCACCGGCAGCAGCCTGGGCGCCACAAAGACGAGATAGGCCAGCCCGATGACGGCGGCCAGGAGGCCGGGGACCGTAAAGGAGAACATAGAGAAGGGCTCCTCGCCCATCTCGCTCAGCGCACCGGAGACCAGCAGATTGGTGCTGGAGCCGATCAACGTCGTCATGCCGCCCAGGATGGCGGCGTAGGAGAGCGGGATCATGACCTTGCCCGGCGATTGCCGCGCCCGCTCGGACAGCGCCTGCAGCACGGGGATGAAGACCACGACGATGGGCGTGTTGTTGGCGATGCCGCTCAGCGCCATGGCGAGCGCCAGCACCAGGGCGATGGCGAGCCGCCCGCGGCGGCGCGAAAGGGCGCCGATGGCGCGGGCGATGCGCTGCAGCGCGCCGGTCTGCACGAGGCCCTGGCCGATCACCAGCATCGACAGCACGGCGATCAGGGCCGGATCGGCGAAGCCTGCCAGCAGGCGGGCGGCGTCGAGCAGGTTGGCGCCGCCGTCGCCGGGGACCGGGAAGAAGTGGAAGAAGAGCAGCAGCGCCGCGATGACGACCGCCGAAGTGAACTCCAGCGCCAGCCACTCCCAGGCATAGAGGACGATGGCTGCGACGATGACCGCGAAGACGACCCACATCGCCACCCCGCCGGGCGCGGCCGCCATCATCGCGGGCGCTCCGGCGGGAGGCCGCGCCGGGCGGCCGGCGCGGCCTCCATGGCAGGCGAATCGGTAGCGAAGCGGCCGGCGGCGGCCCCGTGGCGGCGGCTTCGCGCAGGCGCTGCCGGCGGGCGGGCGCTATGCGACGGCCGCGGCCGTCGGCTATCATGGGCGCTGCCGGGTGGCATGGAGGATGTCTTGAGCCGCAAGCGGAGCTTCAGCAAAAGGCAGCTGCGCGATGCGCTGGGCATGTTCGCGACCGGCGTCACGATCATCACCTCCCGCACGCGCGAGGGGGAGCTCCTGGGGATCACCTGCAACTCCTTCAACGCCGTCTCCCTCGACCCGCCGATGGTCCTTTTCAGCCTGTCGCGCCAGGCCCACAGCCTGAACAAGTTCGAAAGCTGCGACTTTTTCGCGGTCAACGTGCTGAGCGACCGCCAGAAGACGCTTTCCAACCGCTTCGCCAGGCCTTCCCTGGACAAGTGGAAGGACATCTCCTACCAGACCTCCGGGGTGTCGCCCTGCCCGCTGTTCGCCGATTCGCTTGCCACCTTCGAATGCTACATCCGCCATCACTATGACGGCGGCGACCATGTCATCTTCGTCGGCGAAGCCTTCAACATGACGATGGGCCGCCCGGCCGCGCCGCTGCTCTACTATCAGGGCGCCTATCGCAGCATCACGCCGGATGCGGCCGATGCGGAGTGGTCGTGAGCCAGTCGAGGCCGGCATCGACCATGGCGGCGATGGCTTGCGAGAGGCCCCGGGCCTCGGGCGGCAGGAAACGGAAGGGCGGGTTCTCCTCCATATAGCCGGCCTGGGCCGTTTCCAGCTGGATGGCGTGGACGCCTTCGTTCGGGCGGCCGAAGCTGCGCACGATGTGGCCGCCCTTGAAGCGGCCGTCGAGCACCGTGCTGCGGCCCGTGCCCCGCGCCGCGGCGGCGACATGCGCCGCCAGTTCCGCGGCGGCCGTGCCGCCGTCGGCGGTGCCGAGGCTGAAGTCCGCCAGCCGGCCGTCGAAGAAGCGCGGCACCCGCGAGCGGATGGAATGGGCGTCCCACAGCAGGATGCGATCGTGCTTTGCCCGCAGGCGGCGCAGCTCCGCCGCCAGGGCCTCGTGATAGGGCCGCCAGAAGGCGGCGATGCGGCGCGCGATCTCGCGCTCATCCGGCTCCTGGCCCGGCAGATAGACGGGTTCGTGGTCGAAGGTGGTCAGGGGGCAAAGCCCGGTGTTGTCGGCCCCGGCATAGAGCGGCGTGCCGTCCGGCGGGCGGTTGAGGTCGATGACATAGCGCGCATGGGTGGCCGCCACCATCGTCGCCCCGCGGGCGGCGGCGAAACCGTAGAGGCGATCGACATGCCAGTCGGTATCGGGCAGGCGGCGGGCCAGCGCGGTCATGGTGTCGGCGATGGCGGCGGGAAGCCAGGTGCCGGCATGGGGAATGGAGACGATGAGCGGCGCGCCGCCGCGCTCCACGGTGACGGTTTTCACGCCGCCCCTCCTTCGCTTTGCATGGGTTGCAGGACTAGGCGGTGCGCCACCCGGATGCGCTCGCGCTGGAACGGGATCGCCACCGGGTCGTTGACAAGCCAGCGTTGCACCATGTTGTCGTAATAGGGCGAAAACGGGTTGCCGGACTGGCCGGGCAGGACGACGAAATGGCCGGTCACCGGCTCCGCCAGGTCGATCACGGCCCGCAGCGTGGCGCCGTGCCGGGCCGTGAAGGCGCCCGTCTCGTCGTCGAGGCGATAGCTGGCGGTAGCGACGGTGAAGCGGCTGCCGCCCAGCGGCGCATCGACGCCGGTGAGGGCGCCCAGGAGGGGGACGAGGCCGAACAGGCTGTGGCGAAGCTCGAGCCGGTGCACCTCGCCCCAGGCCCAGTCGGAGGGGCGTTCGCCGAAGCGCTCGGCCAGGGCGGTGGCGGCGAGATCGAAGGCGCGGCCGGCGAGGGCGCCGCAATCGCCGTCCCCGCCGCCGCACCAGCCGTGAGGATCGCCCGCCAGCGTCCGTAGCGTGAAGACGGGGCGGAACCACCAGGCGGCGGCGAACAGCGCGCCCAGATCGTCGGCATAGATGGCCCGCGTCAACTCGCGATACCAGGCATGGAAGGCGGTGGGTGCGGCGAGGGCGGCATCCATGCTGCCGTCCCAGTCGGTCAGCAGCCCCTGCAGCTTTCGTCCGGCCTCGCTTTGCGGCCGGGCGGCGAGCGCGAAAGGCAGCATGGCGCGGGCGAAGCCGGAGCGGGTGTCGCGCTGGATGGCCGTGAAGGAGGCGAGGTCGTGGCCGTCCGCGGCCCGCAGCAGCTCGTCGATGCGCCCGGCCCGGTAGCCGGGCTGCCAGCGGTGGCCGAGCGAATAGGGATAGTCGTCGCCCACCGGGCGGTTGTTGGCGGTGACGACGATGCCGCTCGCCGGGTTGAACAGGCGCGGCAGGTCGTCATAGGGGATGTGGCCGATCCAGTCGGCCTCGCCGCTCCAGCCCGGCGCCGGCAGGCGGCCGTCGCCGGAACGGCGGATCGGCACCAGCGCCGGGGCCATGAGGCCGATATTGCCGCGCCGGTCGGCATAGACCACGTTTTGCATCGGGCCGGCATAGCTCCTGCCCGAGGCCACGAAGCCAGCCCAGTCCCGCGCCGTGTGCAGCGCCAGCCCGGCCTCCAGCGAACGGTCGCCCGCCTGCAGCATGGTCCAGGCCAGCGCCACCGCCTCGTCTTCGCCCGCCAGGCCGGCGACCTCGCCGCGGATGCCGTCGAGGATGGGGCCGTGGCGGCTCGCCAGCATGAGCACTTCCTCGTCGGCGGCGAAGCGGACGGTGAAGCGCTCGCTGCGCCGCGCAAAGGCTTCGCTGCCACCGGGCACCAGGTAGCGGCTGGAATCGGCGGGATGGCGCTTCTCCACGAACAGATCCTGGGTGTCGGGCATGGCGTTGGTGACGCCCCAGGCGATGTCGCCATTGCTGCCCACGATCACCAGCGGCAGGCCCGGCAGGGTGGCGCCGGCGACCCGCAGCCCCGGCGCTTCCAGATGGGCCAGATACCAGGCGGCCGGCAGGGTGAAGCCGAGATGGGGATCGTTGGCGAGCAGCGGCCGTCCGGAGGCGGTGTGGCGGCCCGCCACCGCCCAGTTGTTGGAGCCGTCGCCCGCAGGCGGCAGCAGGGCGTAGAGGGCCAGCGCCAGCCGGTCGGCGCGCCCGCCTGCCGCCGCGTCGAAGATCGCCGGCGTGCCGGCGGGCGTGCCGGGGAAGAAGCTCGCCGCCTTGTCCGCCCCCAGCCTGGCCGTGAGGGCGGCGAACAGCGCCTCTTCCCGCCAGTCGCCGGAGAGCCGCAACGCCATGACCTTGAGCCAGGCCAGAGAATCGGTGGCCTGCCAGGGCGCCGGGTCGGCGGCCAGCAGCAGCGGCCATTCGGGTGCCGGCGGCCCCTCGTGGCTGGCCAGCCAGGCGTTGACACCGGCGGCATAGGCATCCAGCGAGGCGCGGGTGGCGGGCCGCAGCGCGGCGGCGGCGGAACGCGCGGCGCCGGCCAGGTCGAGCAGGCGCAGGAAGCGGTCGAACTCCAGGGCGAAGGGGCCCGTGACCTCCGAAAGCCGGCCCTGGCCCAGGCGGCGCTGTTGCTCCATCTGGAACATGCGGTCCTGGGCGTGAACGAAGCCGAGGCCGAAATAGGCGTCTTCGGGTGTGGCCGCATAGATGTGCGGGATGCCCCAGGCATCGCGCAGGATCTCCACGCGGGAGCCGACACCGGCGACGGCGACGCTGCCGTCGAGCTGGGGCAGCGACTGCCAGAGCCAGAAGGCGAGCGCCCCGGCCGCTGCCGCGAGCACGGCGCAAAAAGCCAGAGCCAGGCCCAGAAGGCGGCGAAGAGCAGAGCGCTTTTTTCTTTTTTCGAACAAGGGTTACACCTTGATCTTGAACTCATCCATCAGCTTCGATCGATGCTCGTCCAACTCCGGCACGCTGCCGCGCATAGGCGGGTCGTCGAAGGCGGAGAGCTTGACGGGGTTACCGGCCAGCCGGATCCTTCCGGCCTCGCCGCCGTCGCAAGTCACCACCATGTTGCGGGCTTCGACCTGGGGATCGGCTACCACCTGGGCGATGTCGGCGATGGCACCGCAGGGCACGCCTGCCCGTTCCAGCGCGGCGAGCCAGTGGCGGCTGGGCCGGCGCGTGAGCACCTCCTCCAGGTCGCGGCGCAGCGCGCGGACGTGGCGGACGCGCGAAACGTTGCTGCCATAGCGGGGATCGCGGGCCATGGCAGGCCTGCCCAGCGCCTCGCACAGGCGCTGGAACAGGCCGTCATTGGCGGCGGCGATGACCGCATGGCCGTCGGCGGTGCGAAAGGCGTCGAAGGGAGCGATGGAGGGATGGCGCGCGCCCAGCGGGCCGGGAACCTCGCCGGTGACGCCATGGCGGGCGATGGCGTTCTCCAGCAGCGCCACCTGGCAGTCCAGCATGGCGACGTCGATCGCCTGCCCCTCGCCGGTCTGTGTCCGGTGGTGGAGCGCCGCCAGAATGCCGATGGCGGTGAAGAGGGCGGCCGCCAGGTCGCCGATGGAGCTGCCGACGCGGGTGGGCGCGCCGCCGGGATGGCCGGTGAGGCTCATGATGCCGCCCATGGCCTGGACCACCATGTCGTAGGCCGGGCGCTGGCGATAGGGGCCGGTCTGGCCGAAGCCCGAACAGGAGGCGTAGATCAGCCCCGGCTGTTCGGCATGCAGCGCCGGCCAGCCGAAGCCCAGCTTTTCCATGACGCCGGGGCGGAAGTTCTCCACCAGCACGTCGGCCCCGGCCAGCAGGGCGCGCAGGACGCTGCGGTCGTTCTCGCGGGCGAGATCGAGCGCGATGCTCTCCTTGCCCCGGTTGACGGACGCGAAATAGCCGGAGACCGGCCCCAGGAACGGTCCGATGCCGCGCGCCTCGTCGCCCCCGCCCGGCCGTTCCACCTTGATGATTCGCGCGCCCAGGTCCAGCAGGATCATGGTGCAATAGGGACCCGCCAGCACCCGCGTCATGTCGATGACGGTGATGCCGCTCAACGGGCCTGAGCCTTGCGGCATGGCGGCACCCCCTGCGGTGGGCGCCGTTCTAGCGGCGCCACCGCGCCCGCGCAATGCTAGCCCTTCAAGCGCCGCGCGATGTCGAGGGCGGCATAGGTCACGATGCCGTCGCAGCCGGCGCGCTTGAAACACAGCAGCGCTTCCGGCCAGACCCTGTCCGGGTCCAGCCAGCCATTGCGGCAGGCGCCTTCGATCATCGCGTATTCGCCGGAGACCTGATAGGCGAAGATGGGCACGCCGAAGGCGTCCCGCGCCCTGCGGACGATGTCGAGATAGGGCATGCCCGGCTTCACCATCACCATGTCGGCGCCTTCTTCCAGGTCGAAGGCGATCTCGCGCAGCGCCTCGTCGCCATTGGCGGGGTCCATCTGGTAGCTGCGCTTGTCGCTGCCGCCCAGATTCGACGCTGAACCCAGGGCGTCGCGGAACGGCCCGTAGAAACCGGAGGCATATTTGGCGGCATAGGCCATGATCTGGACGTGGGCGAGGCCGGCCTCGTCCAGCGCCCGGCGGATGGCGCCGATGCGCCCGTCCATCATGTCGCTGGGGGCGACGATGTCGCAGCCCGCCTGCGCCTGCACCAGGGCCTGGCGGACCAGCGCCTCGACCGAGGCGTCGTTGGCGACCTCGCCTTCCACCACCACGCCGTCATGGCCGTGATCGGTGAAGGGATCGAGGGCCACGTCGACCATGATGCCGATGCCCGCCACCGCGGCCCTGAGCGCGGCGATGGCGCGGCAGATCAGGTTTTCCGGGTTGGCCGCCTCGCGCCCATCGGCGGTCTTCAGCGCCTGCGGCGTGCAGGGGAAAAGGGCGATGGCCGGGATGCCCAGATCGCGCGCCTCCCTGGCCGCCGTCGGCAGCCGGTCGATGCCCAGCCGCTCCACCCCCGGCATGGACTCCACCGCTTCGGCGCCGCTGCCCTCGCGCACGAACAGCGGCCAGATGAGGTCGGCGGCGGCGAGCCGGTTCTCGCCCACCAGCGCCCGCGACCAGGGGCTGCGCCGGTTGCGGCGCAGCCTCGTGGTCGGGTAGCGGCCCGGAAAGGGGCCGTTCCCGCAAGGCGTGGTCCTGGCCATGATGCTCAACCGCCGGGCGCGTCCTCATGCCGCATCGAGCGCCTGCCGCAGATCGGCCACGATGTCGTCGATGTGCTCGATTCCCACCGAGAGCCTCACATAGCCCTCGCTCACCCCGGTCGCAAGCCGGTCCTCCGGCGCCAGCTGGCTGTGGGTGGTGCTGGCGGGGTGGATGGCCAGGCTGCGTGCATCGCCGATATTGGCGACGTGGTAGAACAGCCGCAGCGCGTCGATGAAGCGGCGCCCGGCCTCGACGCCGCCCTTCAGTTCGAAGCCCACCAGGGCGCCATAGCCGCCCTTCAGGCAGGCATCCGCCCGGCGGCGCACCTCGCCCTCCTGCAAGCCGGGATAGATCGTCTTCGCGACCTTGGGATGGGCCGCCAGGGCCCGGGCGACGACGGCCGCATTGGCGCAATGGCGTTCGATGCGCAGCGGCAGCGTCTCCAGCCCCTGGATGAACTGGAAGGCGTTGAAGGGGCTCATCGAGGCGCCGATGTCGCGCAGCAGGGTGACGCGCGCCTTGACGATGTAGGCGACGGGGCCCAGCGGCTTGACCGCCTCGGTCCAGACCGCGCCGTGATAGCTGGGGTCGGGCCGGTTGAGCATCGGGAAGCGTTCGCCCGCCGCCTCCCAGTCGAAATTGCCGCCATCGACCAGCAGGCCGCCGATGGAGGTGCCGTGGCCGCCGATATATTTGGTGGAGGAATGAACGACGGCTGCCGCGCCATGGTCGAAGGGCCGGCACAGAATCGGGCAGGCGGTGTTGTCCATGATGAGCGGAATGCCGAGCGACCGCCCGATGGCGGCCACTTCGCGGATGGGAAAGACGTGCAGCTTGGGGTTGGGCAGGGTCTCCGCGTAGTAGCAGCGGGTGCGCTCGTCGCTGGCGCGGCGGAAGCCCTCCGGGTCGGCGGGGTCGACGTAGCGGACCTCGATGCCCAGGGTGCGGAAGGTGTTGGCGAACAGGTTCCAGGTGCCGCCGTAGAGGTCCGTCGAGCTCACGAAATTGTCGCCGGCATGGCAGATGTTCTGGATGGCGAACAGGCTCGCCGCCTGGCCCGACGCCAGCGCCAGGGCGGCCGCGCCCCCCTCCAGCGCCGCGACGCGCTTTTCCAGCACGTCGCAGGTGGGGTTCATGATGCGGGTGTAGATGTTGCCGAACTCCTTAAGCGCGAACAGGTTGGAGGCCTGCTCCGTGTCGGCGAACTGGTAGCTGGTGGTCTGGTAGATCGGCACCGCGACGGCATTGGTGGCGCTGTCGCTGCGATGGCCGGCGTGGAGCGCGATGGTCTCGGGGCGGTCGCTGTCGAAGGTCATGGGGTGTCTCCTCTCTGGCATGGGGGGAGCGTGAGGGGCGGAATCGGTGTGATTCCGCCCCTCCGCCTACCCCGGCAGGGCTGCTCCGCCGCCGTTATGGGAGCCGCTGCCGGGATATCGCGTCGACGATCTCCGCACCGCCGGCCCGGCCGACACGGTGGCGGAGCGTGGGCGGCACCGGGTGCGGTTGCCGACGGTATGGTGGGTTCTGTGGGGGCGCATGGCGGTCTCCGGTCCTCGCTGGGCCCACGGAGATCGCTCCGTGGCGCTTTAGCGTTTGGTGACGCGGACGCAAGCTGCCCGTCAAATCCCGCGGATCCGTCAGGGTGGATCGGGCCCATACACAAAACCGCCTCAGCTGCGGCAGCCGGGCGGTCCTGCACGGCGCTTTAGCTGGTATTTCTATAGCGCCCGCAAGCTGTCCTTCAAATCGGCGCTGGGCGACTATATGCTCCCCGCCGCGACGGCTGTCAAGGGCATGGGCGGAATTTTTTCCGAAAATTTTCCCATGGGGCAGGGGCATGCGTTTTCTCGTCTTTCAGCACATCGCCATCGAGCACCCGGGCATCTTCCGCGACCTGATGCGCGAGCGCGCCATCGCCTGGGATGCCGTGGAACTCGACGAAGGTGAGGCCATCCCGCCGCTGGACGGCTACGACGCGCTGCTGGTGATGGGCGGCCCGATGGACGTGTTCGACGAGGACGAACACCCCTGGCTGGTCCCGGAGAAGGCGGCCATTCGCGAGGCGGTCCGCCAGCGCGCCATGCCTTATCTGGGCTTCTGCCTGGGCCACCAGCTGCTGGCCGACGCACTGGGCGGGCGCTGCCGGCGCATGGCGGCACCGGAGGTGGGCATCCTGGAAGTGGAGCTCACGCCGGCCGGGCGCCGGGATCCGCTGCTGAAGGGCATGGCGCCCGGCTTTCCGGTCCTGCAATGGCACGGGGTCGCGGTCGCCGAACTGCCGCAGGGAGGCCGGGCGCTGGCGTCGTCGCCGCTCTGCGCCATCCAGGCGCAGCGGGTCGCCGAGCGCGCCTGGGGGCTGCAATACCACGTCGAGATGACGGCGACCACGGTCAGGGAATGGGCGCGGGTGCCGGCCTATGCCACCGCCCTGGAGGCCATCATGGGCGCCGGCGCGCTGGAGCGTTTCGATGCCCGCTGCCGGGCGAGGATGGCGGAGTTCAACGCCGCCTCCCGCCTGCTATTCGACAATTTCCTCGCCGCTTCGGGGCTGGCTTCGTGAGCAGCCCGGCGGCGGGGCAGGCGGGGCCGTGACCGGCATCGGCCTCGTGCCCGGTCACTTCGACGCCGCGCGGATGGAGGCGGTGACGCTGCCCTTCGCGCCGGAGGAATACGCCGCGCGCCTGGAGAAGCTCGTCGCCATGGCCGGCGGGGAAGGGGTCGATCTGCTGTGGATCACCTCGCCCGAGGCGGTGGCCTGGCTCCACGGCTTCGTCGCTTCCTGGTACAAGGCGCAGTCGTCGATGCGCTATCCGCAGTGCTACGGCACGGCGGTGCATGTGGCTTCCGGGCGCTTCATCCATTTCGACAACCCGACCGAAGCGCCGGTGCTGGCGCGCACCTCCTGTTCCAGCGACAACCGCTTTCTGCCGGACCGGGAGGCGGCGCCCAACCTTCGCTTCATCGTGGAAGCGCTGAAGGCGGAGGGCTGGTTGCGGGGCACGGTGGGCATGGAGTTCTGGTCCTACCTACCCAACCGGGCCATCAGCGCCATGTTCGAAGGCGCCTTCCTGGCCCATGGCTGCCGGGTGGCGGACGTCTCGGCGGTGGTGCGCGCCGCCCGGCGCGTGAAATCGCCCCGGGAGATCGCCTGCATCGAGAAGGCGATGGCCATCTGCGACATCGGCCATCGCACCGTCGCGGAAGAACTGCGCCCCGGCATCACCGAGCTGGAGCTGTTCGGCAAGGTGACGGCGGCCATGATGGCGGCGGGCGGCGAATTCCCGGCGCTGATCCCCATCTTCAACAGCTCGCCCATGGCGGGCGAGGTGGCGATGTCAAACGGCCACGCCATGGCCTCGCGCAAGAAGATCGAGGCCGGCGAGATCCTCTGTGCCGATCTGTGCGGCGTCTATCACCGCTACCACGCCAACGCCCTGCGCGGCTATTTCGTGGGCGCGCGGCCCCCCGCCGGCCTGGTGGAGCGTTACCGGGCGTCCGCCGGCGTCTTCGAGGTCATCGCCAGCGAGGTGAAGGCGGGCATGACCGTAGCCGAGGTCAACCGCCTGCTGCGCGCCTATTACCAGGACGCGGGCCTGTGGTCGCAGGACGAAGGCTGGGGCCTGGGCTACGAGCTGGGGCTGTCGCTGCCGCCGGACTGGGTGGGCGACTTCTACTTCCACCTGGGCGACGACCGCTATCTCGACCGCGTATTCGAGGAGAACATGGTGACCAATTTCGAAAGCCTGTTCGGCACCCACCTGATCGACACCCTGGTCTATGGCAGGGACGGCACCCGCATCCTCTCGCAGACGCCGCGCGCGCTGATCGCCGTCGGCTAGCGGCTCCCTGGCGGCGACGGGATGGGCGCGGGCAGAGGCCCGTCCGCCGGCGGGCGGGGGCTTGCGATCGTCATCGCCGCCATGGCGGGGATCGCGATGCTCTACGGCTATACCGGCCAGCTGTTCTCGGTGGTACTGGAGGAAAACGGGGTCAGCGGCGCGCTGATCGGCTTCAGCGGCGCCAGCCAGATGGCCGGCGTGTTCCTGGTGCTGCCCTTTCTGCCGCGCGCCATCCGCCGCTTCGGCCCGGCGCGGCTGATGGCCGCCGCCGCCGGCGCGGCGATGGCCGCCATCCTGGCGATGTCGCTGGTCGTCGACGTCTGGTTCTGGTTCCCGCCGCGCATCGCCTTCGGCGCCGCCCAGTCGGCGATGTGGACCGCCGGCGAAACCTGGGTGAACCACGCCAGCGACGACCGCGCCCGGGCGCGCACGATCGGCATCTTCATGAGCGCCGTGGCGGCGGGCTATGCCAGCGGTCCCTTCGTTCTGGGCTGGGCGGGCGTGGCCGGGCAGGGGCCGTTTCTGCTGGCGGTGGCCATGGCGGCGGGCATCGCGGCACCGCTGCTCTTGCGGCTGGGCGAGCGGATCGATTCGGAAGGCCGCCCTTCGGTGTCCCTGCCGCGCTATCTGCGGCTGGCACCGGTGCCGATGTTCTCCAATCTGGCCTTCGGCACCATCGGCAGTTCCCTGATGGCGCTGCTCGCCGTCTACGGCCTGCGCCAGGGCATGGAGACGGCCGAGGCTGCGCGCATGATCGGCTGGACGGGCTGGGGCGGTGTCTTCGTGCCGCTGCTGGTCGCCTGGCTCGCCGATCGCATCGACCGCACCCTGCTGCTGGCGTCGTTCACCGCCCTTTCGCTGGCGGCCGTGGCGGGCCTGCCCTGGGCATTGCAGGCGGGCTGGCTGTTTCTGCCCCTCTATCTGATGGCCTTCGGCGGTCTGCGCGCCGGCCATTACGGCCTGGGCATGATGCTACTGGGCGACCGTTTCCGCGGCGCCGACCTGCCCTCGGCCACCGCCGTCTTCGGCTTCATGTTCGGCGCCGGCTCGGTGATGGGGCCGGCGCTTTCCGGCCTAGCCATCGACGCCTGGGATCCGCACGGCCTGATCGCCGCCCTCGCCCTCTTTCACCTGGCCTATCTGCCGCTGCCCCTGGCGGCCTGGTATCGCCGCCGCCGCGCCGCGTGATAGGAGGCCTGTTCCCGGCCGCGTGCCTTACGCCCCGGCTCACGGGCCGCCGGAAGGGAGGGTCGCGATGCGCTCCGCCATCGCCGGATGGGTGGCGAACCAGCTTTCGCCCTCGCAGCCCCGGCCGCAGGCGGCCGCCAGCTTGCGCAGCGCCCCGGCCAGCGCCTGCGGCGAGCGCCCGGCGACTGCCAGGTAACGGGCGGCCGCCGCGTCGGCCTCGCTTTCAAAGGCGCGGGAATAGCCCAGATGCACCAGCGAGGCGGCCGCCGCCGCCATTTCCTCGAGCAGCGAGCCGTCGTCGGCGATCACCACCGAGACGAGCAGCAGCAGGCCGCCGATGCGCAGGCTCTGGCGCAGGCCGTGGCGGCCTTCGACATGCCCCAGCTCGTGGGCGATCACCGCCACCGCCTCGTCGTCGTCCAGCAGTTCGAGCAGATCGTCGGTCATCACCACCGGGCCGCCGGGAAAGGCGAAGGCGTTGGCGCCCAGCCACGTCGAGTCCCGGAACAGAATCGCCGGGACCGGCCGGATGCCGTTGCGCCGCGCGAGTTCGGAAGCGGCGAAGGCGATCCTCGCGCGCCGCGCCGGCCCGATGCGGGTGGGCGAAAGCGCCAGCTGCTCGAAACGGGCGAAGGCCTGGCGCCCGATCGCCTGCTCCAGCCTCACCGGCACCAGCGCCGCTGCGCCGTCGGCGGCCAGCGGCACCGCCAGCCGCAGGGCGCCGGCCGCCAGCGCCAGCAGGGCGAGCAGCACCGCCGCCTTCAGCGGCGACAGGCGCTCCAGCCAGCCGATCCAGCGCCACAGGCGGCGCGAAGGAGCGAGGCCGGCGGCGAAACCGGCGGGCAGCGCCTCGCAGGGAACGAAGCGCCTGCCGTCGGCCAGGGTGAGCGCCGGCGGCACGCCCGCCAGCGGCGCGTCCAGCGCAGCGATGGCGACCTCTTCTCCGGCCCCGCCGCCGCCCGCGACGACCAGGAAGCGCTCGCCGCGCCGCGCCAGCACCGCCTCTTCGCGGGCCGAGGATCCGGGGCGGTAGAGATGGCCCGCCACCCTCACAGGCCGATCTCGATACCGCCGATGTCGCTGGCCGCATCCGCCAGCGCATCGCCGGCCGCCGCCTCGCTGGCGACGAAGACGGCCGCCGGGTCGGGGGCCGTGACGGCGCTGCGCTGCGCGAGATAGCGCCAGCGGCGAATCTGCGCCCAGGGATACATCTGCAACGCCGTCGCCAGCGCCAGCGCGGCGTTGGAGGCCAGAATCCAGAAATAGCCGAGCGGCCGCAGCCGGGAGTGGAAGCGGGCCGCATCGCCCAGGGTCAGGGCCTCGACGACGATGTTGCGCGCCTGGACCCGGAAAAAGACCACGCCCAGCCACAACGGCAGCAGGAACAGCAGAGCGAAGGCCAGGGCGGCCGCCTCCTCGAAACCGGGCAGCGATTGCAGCCAGCGCAGGGCGGCCTCGAACTCGCTGCCGCCCGTATCCGACCCCATGGCCACCCTGCCGAACGCCAGCGCGATGCCCATCAGGATGGCCACGAAGGGCACGCCGAACAGGGCGGCGATCAGGATCGCGCCCATGAAGGCGGCCCACCAGGGGGCCTGCGGCGTGGCGGCGGCGAAGCGCGTGCGCCCCAGGGTGTAATGGTTGGCGAGATAGTGGCGGGCGGCGCGGGCGGCGATGGGGGCGAGCAGGCCCAGGGTCAGCACCGCCGCCAGCGGCCACAGCGTGTAGATGGCCATGACCCCCCAGTAACGGCCGTGCCAGTCGAAGCGGACGTTGCGCCAGGAGGTCATGCGGGCGTCGAAGGCCAGCGCCCGGTTGAGGAGCCACGGCCAGACGCCCACCAGGGCCACCAGGGCGGCGCTCTGGGCCAGCGGATCCACATAGCCCAGGGCGCCATAGGCCAGCAGCGCGGCGACGACGACCAGGCGGCCCTTCAGGATCGTCCCGCCCCTGGCGTGATAGTCCAGCCGGTCGCCCAGCACGAAGGTGTGGCCCAGGAAGTAGCGCTTGCGGCGGACCTTGGCCCAGGCCGAAAAGACGCCCAGGGTGAGGATGCCGAGCACCAGATTGGCGAGCCAGATGCCGTAATACTCGCCGGCCCGGCCGGTGAAGCGGATGGCCTCCTCCCGCGCCTCTTCGTCCATGGCCCGTGCCCGCCGCGCTGCCGGGGCCAGTATAGCCGGCGCGGGCGCGGGGCATTGCCCGGCACGGTGCCGGCGGCTTAGCCTTGGCCATGCGCTTCGCCCGGCTTCGCTCCCCGCGCCGCGCCCTGGCCGCGGCCCTGGCGGCGGCGGTTCTGGCGGTCGCCGGCTGGAGCGTCTATTGGCACCTCGCCGCCGCCCGCGTCGAAGCCCGGCTGGCGCAATGGCCGGCGGCGGACGGGGCCTGGCAGGGCAGCTATGAGTCCGCCGCCGTCTCCGGCTTCCCCTTCTGGCTGGCCGTCGAGATCGAACGGCCCGCGTTCGTCTGGCGGCAGGGGGCGGTTCTCTGGCGGGGGTCGCGGCTGACGGTGCGCTCCAGGCCCTGGGCGCCGGCGCGCTTTCTGGTCGACCTGCCGCCCCGCCAGCGGCTCGCCTTCGAGCATGGCCGCCACGAGCTCGAGATCGCCATGGCGCGGGGCAGCGCGGAGGCGGTGCTGGCGAACGGCGGCCTGCGCATGCTGGCCGCGCGGCTGGAGCGGGTGACGGTGACGGCTGCCTCCGGACCGCTGGCCTTCGAGCGCCTGGCCTTCGACGCGGCGGCCGAAGGAGGCGCCCTTTGGGAGGCCGGCGTTCTCGCCGAAGGGATCGAGGCCGGCGTCCTGGCGCCACCGCTCGCCGCCCGCCTGCCGCGGCTGGAGGCGGCGCTGCGCTGGCGCGGCGCGCTGGGCGGCGAGGGCGGCCTGGCCCGGCGCCTGGATGCCTGGCGCGAGGCCGGCGGCATCGTCGATGTCCTCTCGCTGGCCGTCGCCTGGCCGCCGCTGGCCGTCGAAGCCTCCGGCACGCTGGCGCTCGACCGCCAATTGCGCCCCATCGGCGCCTTTCGCGCCGCCATGACCGGCTACGATGCTCTGCTGGACGCCCTGGAGCGTTCCGGCCGGCTGCGGCCCGGGGTGGCGGTGCTGGCCGCCGCCGTGCTCGACGCCATGGCCGCCCCGGACGAGGACGGCCGCCGCCGGCTGGCGATCGCCGTCGCCGTCCAGGACGGCATGTTGTCGGTCGGCCCCTTTCCGCTGCTGCCGGTGCCGCCGCTGCTGCCTCCCGAAGGCGTCCGCGATCAGGCCTGGCCGGCCTCGATCACGTTGCGGCGCAGGTCGCGGCTGCGGCGGAAGAGGTCCTCCAGCGCCTCGCCCTCGCCCCAGCGGATGGAGCGTTGCAGGCGCGCCAGGTCCTCGCTGAAGCGCTGCAGCATGTCCAGCACCGCCTCGCGGTTGTGAAGATAGATGTCGCGCCACATGATCGGGTCCTGGGCGGCGATGCGGGTGAAGTCGCGGAAGCCGGAGGCCGAGTATTTCACCACCTCGCTTCTGGTGCTGTTTTCCAGGTCGGCCACGGTGCCGACGATGTTGAAGGCGATCAGCGTCGGCAGATGGGAGGTGATCGCCAGCACCCGGTCGTGATGGGCGGCATCGAGGATGTCCACCGACGAGCCGACGCGGCGCCACAATTCGGCCACCCGGTCGACGGCGGCGGCATCGGTGCCCGCCGGCGGCGTCAGCACGCACCAGCGGTTCTCGAACAGGGTGGCGAAGCCGGCGTCGGGGCCGCTGTTCTCGGTGCCCGCCAGCGGATGGCCGGGCACGAAATGGACGCCGGCCGGCAGTTCCGGGGCCACGGCCGCGATCACCGCCTGCTTGACCGAGCCGACATCGGTGACGATCTGGCCTGGCTTCAGCACCGGAGCGATGGCCCGCGCGATGGCGCCGTTGGTGCCGATGGGCGTGCAGATGGCCACCAGATCGGCGCCGTCGGCGGCGGCGGCCGGATCGCGGGTGGCGAGGTCGGCCAGCCCCAGCTCGCGCATCCTGGCCAGCGTCGCGTCGCTCTTCGCGCAGGCGGCGATGCGCCGCGCCAGGCCATGGCGGCGGACCGCGCGGGCCAGCGACGAGCCGATCAGCCCGGCGCCGATCAGGGCGATGGCCTCGAAGAGCGGGCCGTCGCTCACGACCGCTCCATGAAGGCGGCGAGCGCCTCTTCCAGCGCCTCCATCTCCCGGTCGAGGCCGATGTTGACGCGCAGCCCGTCGGCGATGCCATAGGCGTCCAGGCCGCGCACGAAGATGCGGCGCCCGGCCAGCCAGGCCAGCGCCGCCCGCGCCTGGTCGGCGCCGCCGGGAAAGCGCAGCAGCACGAAATTGGTCACGCTGTCGTGCACCGTGAGGCCCAGGGCGCGCAGCCCGGCGGCCAGCCGCGCCAGGCCGCGCGCATTGTGCTCGCGGGCCCGGCGCAGATGGTCGTCGTCCGCCAGCGCCGCCTGGGCGGCCGCCAGCGCCGGGGCGTTGACGTTGAAGGGCGGGCGCACCCGGTTCACGGCATCGACGACGCCCGCGGGACCGTAGAGCCAGCCCACCCGCAGCCCCGCCAGCGCGTAGATCTTGGAAAAGGTGCGCGTCATGACGGTGTCGTCGCGCTCGCGCGCCAGGGCCAGGCCGTCGTCGTAGTCGTCCCTCTCCACGAACTCGGCATAGGCGGCATCCACCACCAGCAGCACGCCGTCGGGCAGGCCCTCGCGCAGGCGGCGCAGCTCGCCGGCCGGGAGATAACTGCCGGTGGGGTTGTTGGGATTGGCCAGGAAGACCAGCCGGGTGCGGGCGCCGGCCGCCGCCAGCATGGCATCGACGTCGGCGCGGAAGTCGCGCTCTGCGGCCGCCACCGGCCGGGCGCCGGCCGCGCGGGCGGCGATGGGGTAGATGGCGAAGCCATGACGGCTGTGGAGCACTTCGTCGCCCGGCCCGGCATAGGCGCGCGCCAGCGTCTCCAGCAGCTCGTCGGAGCCGTTGCCGCAGACGATGCGCGCGGCATCGAGGCCGTGGCGCCGCGCGATGGCGGCCCTCAGCGCCGTGGCGGCGCCGTCGGGATAGCGCACCGCTCCCGCCACCGCCCGCCTGGCCGCCGCCACGGCGCGCGGGCTGGGCCCCAGCGCCGATTCGTTGGACGAAAGCTTGATCGCCGGCGGGCCGCTGGCGTCGTCGCTGCCGTCCCTGCCGGGGACATAGGGGTGGATGTCGAGAATGCCCGCACGGGGTATGGGCGCCGTCATGATGGGGGAGGATCCGCAGCCAGCGGCGCGGGATAGGCGCCCAGCACCGCCGCCGTCAAGCCGGTCGGCGGCGGGGGGGCGGCGTGGAAGCCCTCGATCTCCAGCAGCCACAGGCCGCCGCGGCAGCGGCGCTGCCGCAGCAGCCGCCAGGCAGCCGGCGGCGCCTGCGCGGTCAGCGCCAGCACCGTGACGTCCTCGCCGCTGGCCTCGCCCCCGTGGCCGGAGAGCACGAAGGCCTCCCGCCGCTCCCCGGCTTCCGCGCGCATGGCGGCGAAGGGCAGGCGCCAGACGATGCGGGGCGCTTTTCCGCCCGCCGCCGCCAGCCGGGCGATGACGGCATCGTCGTCGGCCGCCACGACGGCAAGCCGTTCCTCGCCGCGGGAGACGGCCTCCAGCGCGGCCGGGCCGTCGGCGTGGCGGCGCATGGCGGTGTGGGAGCCGTAGAAATCGCGCGCCGTCTCCCACAGCGCCGGCGAGGCGCCGCCGACGGCGACCGAAAAGGCGCCCTGCAACGGCAGCAGGGCGCACAGCATCTCGCGCCAGATGCGCAGCAGGGCGGGTGTCGGCAGGGCGCCGCCGTTGCGCCCGGCCAGGCGGCGCAGGATGCGGGCCTCGCGGCCGGGGCGCAGAAAGCCTTCCGGCGCGCCGGCCTCGCGCTTGGCCGCCGCCACCTCGCCCACCAGCGCCGCGCGGCGGCAGACGAGATCGAGGATGGCGTCGTCGACCTCGTCGATGGCCTGGCGCAGGGGGGCCAGTCGTTGGTCGGCTTCCGGCAAGGGGCGCGCCTTCGTCGTCGCAAGCTTTGCTCCGGCCGCTGCCAAGCGCGGCAGTTGCCGTGGAGACGGTGTTGATGGGAAGGGTGTTTATGGGACGGCGGCGCGAAAGGCAAAGGGAACCTCCCGCGCCGGCTTCGCTGGCCGGTAGCGTCCCGGTTTGCAATCTCGAGGCCGCACGCCGCCGCGCTGCGTGTCGGCGTCCTGTCCGCGAAGCCGGTGGCAACGCTGGGGAGATCGTTCATGCGCGGCACGAGGGCGTGCCGATTCTTCATGTGCAGCACGGGGACGTGCCGATTCTTACATGTGCAGCACGAGGGCGTGCCGATTCTTACATGTGCAGCACGAGGGCGTGCTGCTGCGGGGCGGGCGCGGTGGAAGCGCGCGGGGTGGCCGGGGGCGGTGCGTCGACCTTGCGGCCCGTCTGCCGGCGGGACGCCTGGGGGGGTGGCGGCAAACGGTACTTGCCCATTTTCAAACCGAAGCGCTACCTGCCGGGCGCCGCGCTTGCGGGCCGCCGCCATCGCGCCTAGCGTGGCGCGCCGCCAGCGACTGGAACCAGGGAGGAGAGAGATGAACGACGTGATCAGGCTGCGCCCCGACGGCGATCCCGTGGCCGGCATGAAGCCTTCCAGCTTCGCTGTGCCGGGATCGTTCACCGGCGACGACGAGACCGAGCTCAACCACAGCTTCTTCGAGAATGGCGATCAGTCGCTGCTGGTCGGGGTGTGGAAATGCGCCCCCTGCCTGGAAGAGGTGGAGGCCTATGCCGTCAACGAGCTGATGCATGTGCTGTCGGGCTCGGTCACCGTGACGCGTGCCGACGGCACGGCCGAGACGTTCACGGCCGGCGACACCTTTTTCATCCCCAAGGGCACCAGGTGCACCTGGCACATCACCGAGACGCTGCGCAAATACTACATGATCTCGGCCTGATCGCGAGCCGGGCCGGCGCAGGACGGGCGCGGCCGGCCGGGGCCGTAGAGCGGCAGGGCGGCCTCCAGGGCCTGCGCTACGCGGAAGCAGGCGGCATCGTCATAGGGGTTGGCGACGATCTGCACGCCGGTCGCCACGCCGCTGGGCGCGAAACCCGAGGGCACCGACAGCGCCGGGCAGCGGCTGAAGAGACTGAAGGGGAAGGTCAGCACGGTGTCGTGGATGTCGCAGGGGGCGCCGTCGACGATGATCGGCTGCTCCCAGTCGCGCCAGTCGGCGGCGATGTCGGTGGCCCCGAAGGTGGGGCACAGAAAGGCGTCGAAGCCCGCCAGCAGCGGCCCGAAGCGGGCCCAGGCGGCGCCGATGGTTTTCATGCAATCGTGGAACATGGCGGGCGTTACGGCCTCGTTCTGGCGCGCGAACACCCTGGTGTAGTCGCACACCAGGTCGCCGTGGCGGGCGACGGCCTCCGTAAATTCATCGGCATAGACGAGGCCGCCCCAGAAGCCCGCCACCCTGGCCGCCTCGCCGGCCCAGGGGGTGGCGATCTCCTCGAGGGCGGCCCCGGCATCGCGCAGCGCCGCCAACGCCTGGCCGGTGTTGCGCCGCACCGCCTCGCAGACCGTATAGGCGCCCAGGTCCATCGACCAGGCGATCCTCATGCCGGCGACCGGCGGCGGGGTGGGTGGCAGAACCACGGTTTCGGGCAGGGTGGCGTGGTCGCGGGGATGGCGGCCCGACATGGCGTTCTGCATCAGCGCCGCGTCGCCGCTGCCGCGCGTCATGGGACCGACGTGGAAGAAGGCATCCATGGCGACCTCCGGACTGGCCGGGTTGCGCCCATAGGGCGGCTTGTAGCCGGCGATGGCGCACAGCGCGGCCGGCACGCGGATGCTGCCGGCGCTGTCGCTGCCGGTGGCGAGCGTGGCGGTGCCCGCCGCCATGGCGGCCGCCGCCCCGCCCGAAGAGGCGCCGCAGGTCATGGCCGGGTTCCAGGGATTGCGGGTGACGCCGTGCAGGCGCGAGGTGCAGGTCCAGGGCCAGACGAATTCGGGGCAGGCGGTGAGCGCATGGCAGATGGCGCCCGCCTCCAGCAGCCGCTCCACCGCCGGGTGGGTCTCGGCGGCGATCCTGTCCCGGAAGATCAGCGAACCCGCGCTCTGCGGCCGGCCGGCGACGGCCGTGTCTTCCTTGACGGCCAGCGTCAGCCCTTCCAGGGGGCGGGCGCTGCCTTCGCCATAGCGCTTTTCGGCCCGGCGGGCGGCCGCCAGCGCCTCGTCGAAGAAGGTCCAGGCGAAGGCGTTGACCGTCGCTTCGACGGCCCCGACGCGCGCGATCTGCGCCTCGAGCAGTTCGACGGGGGAGAGCTTGCGGGCGCGGAAGAGGGCGAGCGCTTCGGCACCGGAGAGGTAGCAGAGGTCGAGATCGGCCATCGGCGGCGGCGGGGCAGGTGGCGGCAGGATGCACGAGCGGGCACCCGGCGGCAAATGCGGGTAGTGTCCCGGTTTGCAATTGCAAGACTGCCCGCTGCGGCGTTGCGTGCCGGCATCTCGTATGCGAAGAGCGCGAGGGATTGCGCTGCCTTCGCCTGCGAGAAGGCCCACGCTCCGGCGGGCGCCGCCGGTCGAAGATGTGGCGGTGCCTGGCGGCGGGGGCGGTGCGTTGACGGGCCTTGCGACCCGTTTGCCGGCGGGACGCCGGCGCTCGGGGAAACAGTGTGTGGGCGGGCGGACGGCCCGCCGGGGGCGGTGGCACCGACGGTGCCTGGGGGTGGTGGCAAACGGCACCTGCCCACTTTCGAACTGAGACACTACCCAAATGCGGGCGGCCTGCCCCTTGCCAGACGGCCCCGGGGCGGCTTTCATGTTTCCGGACGAGGGGAGGGCGAGGCGATGCGGATCGCGGCACCGGTTGTGGGCCTGCTGCTGGTGGCGGCGAGTGCGGCCGCCGACGGCGCCACCGTCGCCTATCGCCAGCACGGCATGAGCGCCGTCGGCGCCCATATGAAGGCGGTGGTCGATATCCTCAAGCGCGGCGCGCCCTATCGCGAGCAGCTGCGCCTGCACACCGGCACGCTGGCCGCCCTGGCGGCCGTCGCCGGCAGCTGGTTCCCGCCGGGTTCCGACGGCGGCGACGCCCGCGACGCCATATGGGACGATCCCGAAGCCTTCGCCGCCCGCGTGGAGGCCTTCGCCGCCGCCGCCCTGGCCCTCGACCGGGCGGCGGCCGGCGAGGGCGAGCTGGAAGCCGCCTTCGGCGCCCTGGGCCAGTCCTGCAAGGCCTGCCACGACGGCTTCCGCGACGACTGAGCCGCCGCTTACGGCCACAGGCCGCCGGCCCAGACCGCGGCGGCGGCCAGGGCGGCGGTCGCCAGGGCCCGCCACCAGCGATCGGCCGCCGGGCGGATGCCGGCCTGCGGGCGGGGGTCGCGGGGCGGGGCCGCCGCCACGGATTTTCTGCCCGTTATCATGGCCAGCGGCAGCCGGTCGCCCCGGAGGCCATAGACCGCATGGGCGGCGAGATGGATGGCGATCAGCGCCAGCACGGCGACGAAGAGCCGGCGATGCAGCCAGGCGGCGAGATCCGAGGTTTCGCCGTCCACGAGATGGGCCAGCGGCCCCTGGGTGAAGACGCCGTCGTTCGCCAGCAGGCCCGCCGCCGTCTGGATGGAGGCCAGCGCGACGAAGGCCAGCGCCAGCGCCTTTCCCGGCGCCGTATGGGCACCGGCGGCCCGGCCGCGGCGAAAATGGGCGGCGATGTCGCCGGGCGCGACGCGGTAGCCGGGCCAGCGGGCGTGCGCACCGCCCCACAGCCCCCACATCAGGCGGAAGAGCAGCAGGGCGGCCATGACGGCGCCCGCCCGCATATGCCATGGCAGCAGGGAGAGATCGTCGGCAAGCCCGGTCGCCAGCAGCGCGACCAGGCAGACCGCGAAGCTCCAGTGCCAGAGCCGCAGCGGCGCATCCCAAACCTTCACCACCGCCATCGCCGCTGCCTCCAGCGCCGCTTCCTGGATGGGCACTGTGCCCGCGTTTTTCGAGACGCTTCGTGAAGAGGCAGAGGCGAAGGGCGAAGCGCCTTCACCTCTGTGCCGTGAAGCGATCCAGCACGTTCTTCGTCACCCGTTCCACCTGTCGGTCGCCGCGCGCCAGGCCCATCACCCATTCGCAGGTCGCCGCCGTGAAGACTTCGCCGGCACCGCGCCGCCAGCTTATCATCATGCCGCTGCCGCGCCCGGCGCTTTCGGGCTCCTCCGCCATGGCGCCGGCCTTCCAGGCGCCGTCGTCGTCGCCGATATAGAGGGTCTGGCCCCAGATGCGGTGGTCGGCCTCGACGGCGGTGGCCAGCCCCAGGCCGAGGATGGCGATCCGCGGCGCGGCGCCGTCTCTGCCGGTGGGGAAGGGGAGGCCGTCGCGGATCTCGTAGTCCAGCCCGTCCACCTCGTAGCCGAAGATGCGCGAGGATGCTCCCAGCACGTCGCCATAGCCCAGATGGGTGCCCGCGAAGGCCCAGTGCTGCGGGCGGTAGATCGTGAAGCCGCCGGCGCCGCGGGCGACGCAATGGCCCAGCCCGGCATAGATGCCCCTGAGGCCGTTGACGCCGAAGGTGAGCGCGCCGGGCCTGCCGATCTCGGGCATTTCCCAGGCGCCGGTGAGGGTGTTCTGGGCCGCCGTGCCCATGACCGGATCGGCCTCGCGCGCGGTGTATTTGTAGCAGACCTGCCGGCTTTCCTGTTCTTCGAGGCGGATCTGCCAGAGGAAATTGCCGGCGAAACGGGCGGCGCGGCCGCCGTCCTCGATCCAGGCGTCCATGGCATCGCGCATGGCGCCGCTCCAGTATTCGTCGTGGCCGACCATGACCGCGCAGCGATAGCCTTCGAGCAAGCCGGGGTCGGCGTGCAGGTCGTGCAGGGTGGCGATGTCCAGCCCGTAGCCGGCGGCTTCCGCCCAGCGGGCGAAGTGGCGCTCGTAGCTCGCCCAGCCGGCCGAGGCGTATTTTTTGGAATAGCCGTGGGCATAGGCCCATTCCTGATAAGGGTAGCGGGCCATGGCGCCCGGTTGCGGCGGGGTTTCGGGAAGGGTGCGCGGCGCCCCTTCGGGCAGCCGGCAGAAGCCGCGCGTCCATGGCCGCCGGGTGGAGAGCACCGGCGAGAAACGGTTGCCCTCCGGGCCCGTCAGGCCCTCATAGGCGTTGGAACCGCCCCAGCAGTTGTAGGCGACCCAGGTGCCGGTGGCGCACAACAGCAGAACCGGGGCCGGCGGTGCCCCCGCCGGGCGGCGCAGGACGAAGAGATGGTGTTCTTCGACCCTCTCGCTGCCCCGCCGTCCGGTGAGCGTGACGAGGTAGCCGCCCGGCAGCCAGTGCTCGGGGATCGTGAAGGCATGGGCGACCGGCCAGCCGCAGCCGGTCACCGAGCAGTCTTCGGGCGTCTCGTGCCAGGAGCCTTTCAGGCCTTCGACCAGCAGCACCGTCTCGCGAGCGACACCGTCGCGGGCGATTTCCAGGTCCCAGAAGGCGGCGGTGGTCGAGACCCGCAGCGCGAGCCACTCTCCCGCCCGATAGCCGAAACGATCCGTGTAGCCCCAGATCTCCAGCGCCTCCGGATCGCGCGCTGGCCCGACATAGCTGTTGTCGAGGATGTGGCGCGCCCGGCGCCGGGCATTGGGCGCCGGAGGTGCCGTTCGCCGTCTGCCGCCGCTCGCCGCCGTCATCCGTTGCGCCTCCCGCCGTTCGCCCGTCCCGCGAGGTTGCGCTTCGAAAGGAAGGCCCCCGCACCGTGGCGACGGGGGCCTCGCTTCGAAGCGCCTTGCGCAGGCCGTGGCGGCTAGAAACCGGCCTTCACCTCTTCGAACTTCAGGATCATCTTCTCGCGGATGTCGGGCGGGATCTCGTCGTAGAAATTGCCCTGGGCCATCAGGGCGACGGGATCGACGATGCCCAGGGAAGCCAGGGTTTCCTCCGGCACCAGATCGTAGGTGTTCTGGTTCGAGTGGCCGTAGCCATATCCCTCGATCAGGAATTTGCCGACGCGCGGTTCCATCGCCGCGTTGATGTAGTCGTAGATCAGGTCGTCCGAGGAAGAGCCGCCGGACATCACCGTGAAGCCGCAGATCCAGGTCATAATGCCTTCCTTGGGGTTCATATAGGCGACTTCGATGCCCTGCTCCTCGAGGCTGACGATCGATTCGTTCCAGGCCCAGGCCGCGACCAGCTCGCCATTGGCCATCGCCTGTTCGAACTCGGTGGGAGACGTCCAGTAGAAGCGGGTGTTGGCGTGCAGTTTGCGCACGATCTCGGTGGCGGCTTCGATCTCCTCGTCGGTCATCGCGAAGATGTCCTTGGCACCGGTCAGCAGCCCGCCCACCGCATAAGACGAATCGACCGAATCGAACATGGAGATGCGGTTCTGGAGATCGGGCCGCAGCAGCACGTCGTAGGACATATCGTCGGGGCCCAGATCGAGCAGGTCGGGACGGTAGATGACCGAGCTGTTGCCCCAGTCCCACGGCACGAGGAAGAACTCGCCGTCGATGGTCACGCCCCGGATGTCCTTGGTGGAGGGGAAGATATCGTCCCAGGCATCGATGCGGGCGGTATCGAGGGCGCGCAGCAGGCCGCCGTCCTTCCAGCGCCCGACGCTACCGCTGCAGGGATGGGAGATGTCGGTCAGAAAGCCGGCGCGCAGCTTCTGGAAGGCTTCTTCCTCCTCGCCGAAGACCGAGAAGGAAGGCTCGGTGCCGTGCTTCTCGACATAGGCGGGGTAGAACTCGGGCAACTCGTAGCCCGCCCATTCGAAGACGAACAGGCTGGCCGGATCCGTGTTGGCAGCCGCGCGGCGCGGCGCGGCGGCACCGGCCAGGACCAGGCCGCTGGCCGCCAGCGTGCGCGCGAAATCGCGCCTGGACATATCGCCCGCGACCAGTCGATCGACGGTGCGAGTCGCTCTGGATTTCTTGTACATCTTTGCCTCCCAGTTTGCCTTCATGGTGGCCGGATGGTCGGCGGCGGCACGGAGCCTGTCAAGCGCGCCGCCTGCTTGCCAGCATGGGAGCGCCGGTTGCACCCTGGGCCCGCCAGCCCGGGAGAGCGATGCCGTGAACGACGATGCCATGCCGGTCATCTCCGCCGACAGCCATGTCCAGGAGCCGCCCGAACTCTATGGCGAACGCCTGGACGCCCGCTATCGCGAGCGGGCACCGCGCATCGAAGAGCGCGACGGCAAGACCTATTTCGTGGTCGACGGCAAACGCCCGCGCCGCGTCGACCTGGCGGCCCGGCGCATCGACGAGGACGACCGCAACCGCGAGTTCCGCGACGATCCCAGCGGCGGGCGCGACCTCGAACGCCGCCTTGCCGACCAGGCGCTGGACGGCATCGGCGCCGAGGTGATCTACCCCAACAACTCGCTCTTCCTCTACAATTCCGCCGATCCCGGCTACCAGTTCGCCGTGGCCAGGGCCTATAACGACTGGGCGATCGAGCTTTTCGGCCACCGCCCGGACCGGTTCGTGCCGGTCGCCATCGTGCCGGTGATCGATCTCGACCGCGCCGTGCGCGAGGTGGGACGGGCCGCCCGCGCCGGCTATCGCAGCATCAAGATCCCGCTCACCGTGGAACATCGCCCCTACAACCTGCCCGACTACGACCGCCTGTGGGCAGCCTGTGCCGACTACGGCCTGGTGGTGGCGCTGCACGCCTTCAGCGAAAGCCAGGACCATTATCCGGAAGACTGGGGCGAGGAGGAGGGCCATGGCGGGGCGCTGGCCCATATGGCGATGAGCATGGCGCGCGGCCAGAACCCGGTTGCCCTGCTGATCGCTTCGGGCGCGCTGCAACGCCATCCGGGCCTGCGGTTCGTGGTCGTGGAATGCGGTGCCGGCTGGCTCGCCTGGCTGCTCTATGCGCTGGACGAGCAGGTGGACAAGAAGCACATGTGGGTACGCCCGAAGCTGGAGATGAAGCCCAGCGAGTTCTTCCGCCGCCAGGGCGCGGTGACCTTCAGCGACGACCCGGTGGCCCTGCGCCTGCTCGACTTCACCGGCCCCGAGGTGCTGCTGTGGGGCAGCGACTATCCCCACGACGAGGGCACCTTCCCCCACAGCCGGGAGACGATCGCCCGCACCTTCGCGGGCGTGGCCGAAGCCGATCGCCGCATGATCGTCTGCGACAACGCCCGCCGCATCTACGGTTTCGCCTGACCGGCGCGCGATGACGGCGATCGACCGCAGGCTCTCCGTGGCGCCGATGATGGGCGTGACCGACCGCGACGGGCGCGCCTTCCTGCGCTGCCTGACGAAGCGCACCCTGCTGTACAGCGAGATGATCGTCGCCGAAGCTCTGCTTCGCGGCGACCGGCGGCGCCTGCTGGCCTTCGACGACGACGAGCACCCGCTCGCCCTGCAGCTCGCCGGTGCCCGGCCGGAGCGGCTGGCCGAAGCGGCCCGCATCGCCGAAGACTGGGGCTATGACGAGATCAACCTCAATGTCGGCTGCCCCAGCCGGCGCGTGCGCGACGGCCGTTTCGGCGCCTGCCTGATGGCCGAACCCGCTCTGGTGGCGGAATGCGTCCACGCCATGCGCGCCGCCGTGGCGCTGCCGGTCACCGTCAAATGCCGCATCGGCATCGACGGCATGGACGAAGAGGAAGCGTTGCCGGCCTTCGTTGCACCGGTAGCCGCAGCTGGCTGTTCTTCCTTCGCGATCCACGCCCGCAAGGCCTGGCTCGACGGCCTGTCGCCGAAGCAGAACCGGGAGGTGCCGCCGTTGCGCCGCGACCTCGTCCATGCCGTCAAGCGGCGCTGGCCGCAGCTGGAGATCGTCGTCAACGGCGGCATCGGCGATCTCGCCGCAGCGGCGGCACAGCGCGCTTTCGTCGATGGAGCGATGATCGGCCGCGCGGCATGGCGCACGCCCTATGTGCTGGCCGCCGCCGACCGGGCGATCGGCGCTTCCGCGAGCGCGGCACCGACACGCCGCGAGGCGGCCGAGGCCTATCTTCCCCACATCGAACGGCGGCTGGCCGAAGGCGCTCCGCTGCGGCGTCTGGCGCGGCCCATGGCAGGCCTCTACCAGGGCCGGCCCGGCGCGCGGGCCTGGCGGGGGGCGGTCTGCGGCACGGCGGCGCGGCCGGGGGCCGGCATCGCCGTTGTGAAAGAGGCGCTGCGGTTCGCCGAGGGTGCCAGCGGGGCGTGAGGCGGCGTTAGCCTCCGGGGTGGTGGCAACAGGCCTGCAGCTTGTTGCCGTCCAGATCGCGCACATAGGCGCCCCAGTAATGCTCGTGATAGTGGGGGCGTGGCCCGGGCGCGCCTTCGTCCTTGCCGCCGGCGGCCAGAGCGGCGGCATGGAAGGCGGACACGCTAGCCCGGTCGGGCGCCAGAAGGGCGATATGGGTGCCGTTGCCAAAGGTCGCCGCTCCGCCATCGAAGGGGCGGCAGAGGAAGAAGCCCAGCCTGGCGCCCTCCAGGCCGTAACCTGCGAAGCCGTGTTCTGCCCGGGTCAGGAGCCGGCGCAGGCCGAGCGTCGCCAGCACCGCATCGTAGAAGGCCATGGCCTTGGCGAGATCGTTGGTTCCCAGCGTGACATGGCTGAACATGGCGTTCTCCATCGATTGCGAAAAGGGGGCGGAGCCTACGGCCCCGGCCCCGACGACGGCAAGATGCTCAGGCCCCGTAGGGGAGCTCTTCCCGGCGTTCGGAGATCCCAGGTGCCATCCTGGCGGCGTAAGGATGGCCCGCGAGCCGTTTATGGCCGCAACATCGGGCCGCCTCATATGCTGGCCAGCGCCCGGTCCATGGCGGCGACGAGGGTGTCGGCATTGCTGCGGCTGAAAACCAGGGGCGGGCGGATCTTGAAGACGTTGCCGAAGGGCCCCTCGCGGCCCACCAGTACGCCCAGCTCCCTCATGCGGTTCAGAACCGCCACCGTCCGTTCCGGGTCCGGTTCCCTGCTGGCGCGGTCCTTTACCAGTTCCACGCCGACGATGAAGCCGTGGCCCCGCACATCGCCGATCGCGCTATGGCGGGCCATGAGTTCCTTCAGGCTGCGCTTGAGATAAGCACCGGTCGCCGCAGCATTTTCCATCAGCCCTTCGCGCTCGATCACGTCGAGCACCGCCAGCCCGGCGGCACAGGCCGGCGGGTTGCCCCCGAAGGTGCTGAAGAGGCCGGTCGCCCCGGCGAAGGCGTCCAGGATCGCCGTCGTGGTCACCGCCACTCCCAGCGGAAAGCCGTCGCCCACCGGCTTGCCGAGGGTGACGATATCGGGCCGCATGCCGTGATATTGAAATCCCCACATGTGGCTTCCCGGGCGGGCGAAGCCGTATTGCACCTCGTCGGCGATCACCAGCCCGCCGGCACGGCGCACCTTCGCCGCCACCTGCTTCAGATAGCCCTTCGGCGCCTCCGGGATGCCGTTGGTGCAGAACGAGGTATCGACCATCAGGCAGGCGGTGCCGAAGCCCGCTTTCTCCAGTTCGGCGATAGCTCGGTCGGCATCGGCGGCATATCTGCCGGCCAGGCCCGCCTCGCCTCTGCGCCAGGGGCCACGGTAGGGATCCGGTGCCATCAGCGTGCGGACATGAGGTGCGTCGCGATGACCGCCGGCAGCCGGCGAAAGGGCGGCGATGGCGTCGGTGATGCCGTGATAGGCGTGCTCCATCACGATGGCGCCCCTGTTGCCGGTAAGCAGGGTGGCCATGCGCCAGGCGATGTCGTTGGCCTCGCTGCCGGAGTTCATCATGACGCAGCGGCGGAGGTGGCGCGGCATGGTGGCTTGCAGCCTTTCGGCATAGTCGGCCAGGGCGCGATAGACGTACCGGGTGTTGGTGCCCAGCACCGCCGTCTGGCGCCAGACGGCGTTCACCACATGGGGGTGGCAGTGGCCGACGCTGGCGACGTTGTTGTAGGCATCGACGAAGGCACGCCCATTGGCGTCGTAGAGGATGGCGCCGCGCCCACGCTCCAGATGCAGGGGTTTGTCGTAGAACAGGCTCAGATGGCGCCCGAAATAGCGGCGGCGGCGTTCGAGCTGCTGCGCCAGGCCGTCCGTCTCCGGCGTCGCCACCGTGCCCATGGCGCCTCTGGCCGGAAAACGCAAGGCGTCGCGGAACATGTCGGTAGCAGCTTCGGCCCCGACAGAGAGCATCTGGTCGATGGTCGATTCCGCCTCGTAGCCCTGCATGTGAGCCGGCGAACCGGTGCGGCAGGCGGCCCGGCGCGCGAGGATGACGGCGATGACGGCGAGGCGGGCCGTGACCATGTCGAACAGGACGTCGACTTCCTCTTCCTGCAAAGGCATCACCGAATCGAAGCCCAGCAGCACGTCGATCATGTGTGTCAGGGGATCATCGCCGCCGACCAGAAAGGATTCGACGGCCATCGCCGCTTCGGCCGCGATGGGACCGTGGATCATGTCGCCGAAGTCGATCACACCCGCCACCTCGTCCGGCCTGGCGGGATCGAGCACCAGGTTTCCCCGATTGGCATCGTTGTGGATGACCTGGGCTCTGAGATGCGGCCATCGGGGCAGCGCGGCCTCGATGAAGCGGTCCAGCGCGCGCTCTACCGCCTTGCGCGCCGCCCGGTCGACGATATCGCCGCTGTGGCGTCGCAGCTGCGGTGCCTGCCTTGTGTCCCAGACCAGGGTGTGCATGGCGCTGGGGTGGAAGAAACCGGCGAGTGCCCGGTCCAGACGCGCGACGAAAGCTCCGGCATGGCGGCGCAGACGCGGTGTGTGCTCCATCCCCTCGAGAACGGTGCCCGGAAGCCAGCTCATCAGGCGCACGATGCTGCTGCGCCCGTCCGGTGCCTTGACCCTTGCCCAGGGCGGCCGCGTTTTGTCGCGATCACCTTCGGCACGGGCAGACTCGGATCCGTCGTCGCGATGTGCGTCAGCGCAGCAGCCTGGAAGTCGGCGACGCCCGGATCTTCTTCGGGATGGAAGAATTTCAGCAGCCACTGGCCATCGTCGTTCCACAAGCGGAAATTCTGATCCCGGTCCGACTCCAGATAAGCGAGCGCGCCGTCGATGCCGAACAGGTGCTTGGCGATCCGCCGTGCTTCGTCTTCCGGAAAGGCCGGCGTGTCGGTGATCAGGAACTTGATGTCGTCGCCGTGGTCGCCATGCATTCATGATCCTCGCGCTGCAACCGGGGCGCGGGCATATCACAGCCTCAACCGCCCAGGAACAGACGCCTCGCCTCGGGATCGGCGAGCAAAGCGTGGCCCGGTCCTGCCCGGACGAGGCGGCCCGAGACCAGCACATAGCCGATACCGGCGAACTCCAGGCCCTTCCTGGCGTTCTGTTCGACCATCAGGATGGTCTTGCCGGCCCGTCGCTGCAGATCGCCTGGGGCTGATCAACGGCTGGATGTTGTCGATCATGGCCTTGCATGGCGGGAGCTGCGCGACCGCCCGGCCTTGCGACGGGGGCGGCGGTTACGGGCGCTCGGACCAGGGCGGGATCGGCCAGCGCACCTCGGCGTCGGCCCAGGCGGTGGGCGCCACCACGGTATAGGCGCCGTCCTGCACCTGGAACAGCACCATGGGTTTGGCGATGTTCTTGCCCGTTTCGTCGAACAGGATGTTGCCATAGAAGGTCTGCATGTCGGTGGCGGCCAGCGCATCGCGCACCGCCGCCCTGTCGAAGCCTTGCGCTCGTTCGAAGGCGTCCGCGAAGACGAGCACCGCCGCTGCCGATTCGGCCGCCTGGTAGGGCGGGGGATAGCCATAGACCTCTTCGAAAGTGGCGGCGAAGTCGGCAGCCGAACCGAAGACGTCGTCCCGGTAGGCGAGCGATGGCGCCCATTGACTGGCGCACAGCGTGTATTCGGCGGCGGTGCCGAACTTGCCGACGATGTCGGCGCTGTCGCAATGGGTGATGGCGAGCATCGGCACATCGACGCGCATCTCCTCCACCTGGCGGATGACGAGCGCTGCGCCCCTGGCGTGGCCGGAAACCACCAGGATATCGGGGCTGAGCGCTTTCACCTTGGCCAACGTGGCGCTCATGTCGTTGATCTCGGACGGCAACTGGTCGTCGATCACGACCCGGATGCCCAGGGCGGCGGCATCCGCCAGCACGCCCGAGCGGACGTCCTGGCTGAAGGGATCGTTCTCGAAGGCGCCGGCAAGCGTCAGGTCGGAGGGCTGGCGTCCTTCGCGTTCGGCAATCTCGGCGGCCAGCGCTACGGCACCGGCGAGATACTGCTCGGAGGTCGACAGCACGGCGAAGAGATGGCGGTAGCCCTGGGTGAAGAGCTGGAAAGAAGCGCCATTGGCCTCCACCATGGGCACGCCGTATTGCTCCGTCACCGGCGCGATCGCCTTGGTGAGGCCGGAACTGTAGGGGCCCAGCATGAAGTCGACGCCATCCTGCCCGATGAGGCGTTCGGCGAGCTGTGCCCCGCGCGCCGGCGTCGATTCGTCGTCGTAATAGACGATCTCGATGCGGTAGTCCCGCCCGCCGACCCGGACGCCGCCCGCTTCGTTGATGGCTGTGATGGCAAGATCGTAACCATTGCGGGTGTGCTGGCCATTGGTCGAATACTTGCCCGTGAGCGAGATGGCCGCGCCCAGATAGATTGTATCGCCCTCCACCTTCGCCGTCGCCGGCACCGCCACCAGCGATATCAGCCCCGCCGCCAGCGCGGCGCGGCGCCCCCAGGTGCGAATCATCTCGTGCCCCCAGATCGATGCCGCCATCCTTGTCGAGGCCGCTTCGATTGTCCACCGCCTTGCCGCTGGCGGGTGGGGCCCCGATACTCGCCACGGCTTTCGCAGCGAGGGAGCGGATGAAGCTTGCCAGCTTTGCGCTCTACGCCGCCATCGCGGGGTTTTCGTTCTATCTGCTGATCGTCGGCAGGGCGCTGATCCTGCCCTTCGTGGTCGCGGTGGTATTCTGGTATCTGATCTGGACGCTGGCTCGCAGCTGGGGACGGCTGAGGCTGGGAGGTCGGCACCTGCCGGGCAAACTGGCCCTGGCCCTGGCCCTGGCAACCTTCGCCGCGCTGCTGGCTGCCTTCGTCGACCTGACGCTGGGCAATATCGAAAGGGTGGTGGCGGCGGCTCCGGTCTATCAGGACAATCTTGAAGCCCGCCTTGGCGAGGCAGCGGCGCTTCTGGGTCTTCGTGAGCTTCCGACGGCAGAGGAGATCGGCAGCCAGGTCGATCTCGGCAGCCTTGCCGGCGAGCTGGCGGCCGGTATCGCCACGCTGGCCGGCAATGTCGGCATCATCCTCGTCTATACCATCTTTCTGTTGCTGGAACAGAAGGGCTTCACCGCCAAGATGGAGGCGCTGACCGGTCACGACCGGCACAAGCTGGCCCGCCTGCGCCGCACGCTGGCGCGTATCAACGCCGACGTGCAGACCTATATCCGCGTCAAGACGCTGCTTTCGCTCGCCACCGGTGCCGTCTCCTATGCGGTGATGGCTGCCGTCGGCCTTGATCTCGCGGCCTTCTGGGCGGTGCTGATCGCCCTCCTGAACTACATCCCCACCATCGGCTCGATCCTGGGAATCGTCTTTCCGGCCCTGCTGGCCCTGGTGCAGTTTCCCGAGCCGCTCTTCCCCTTCCTGGTCGTGACGGCGCTGCTGGGGGTGACGCAGGTGGTCACGGGCAATGTGCTGGAGCCTCGGATGATGGGCCGCTCGCTTGCCATCAGCCCGCTCGTCATCCTGATCTCGCTGGCGCTCTGGGGCAGCGTCTGGGGCGTGATCGGGATGTTCCTCAGCGTCCCGATCACGGTGATCGCCATGATCGTGATGGCCCAGTTTCAGACGACGCGGCCGCTGGCGATCCTGCTCTCCTCCCACGGCAGCGTCGCGCATCTGGAAGACGATTCCGAGCAGGCGCAGGAGGAGGGGGCAGAGCGCGGCGGGCGACGTTGCCCGGCTCGAGCAGGCGATTGACTCGGCTCCGGCAGCCCCTATAATCCGGTTGCTCTGGAGCGGCCCCGCAGACCACCGTCGTCGGCCGCCTGTCCCTGATCGAGGAGCAGAAAGCTTTGGCACGCATTGCCGGTGTGAACATCCCGACCGCGAAGCGGGTCGAAATCGCGCTCACCTACATCCACGGGATCGGGCGCAGCAAGGCTGGCGCGATCTGCCGCACTGCCCGTATCCCGGCCGAGCGGCGGGTGAACGAACTCACCGATGCCGAGGTGGCGCAGATCCGCGAGATCATCGACGGTGGCCACACGGTGGAGGGCGACCTGCGCCGCGAGGTGGCGATGAACATCAAGCGGCTGATGGACCTGGGCTGCAATCGCGGCATCCGCCACCGCAAGGGCCTGCCGGTGCGTGGCCAATCCACCCACAACAACGCCCGCACCCGCAAAGGCAAGGCGCGGCCGGTCGCCGGCAAGAAGAAGTAAGGGCATTCGAGCGATGGCAGGTGAGGCAACCCGCGTCAAGCGGCGCGAGCGCAAAAACATCACTTCGGGCGTCGCCCATGTGAACGCGTCCTTCAACAACACCATGATCACCATCTGCGATGCCCAGGGCAATGCCATTTCCTGGGCATCGGCAGGTTCCATGGGCTTCAAGGGTTCGCGCAAATCCACGCCCTATGCGGCCCAGATGGCGGCCGAAAACGCCGGCCGCAAGGCACAGGAACACGGCATGCAGGTGCTCGAAGTGCTGGTGAAAGGCCCTGGTTCGGGCCGCGAATCGGCCCTGCGGACCCTGTCGGCGATCGGCTTCCAGATCACGGCGATCCAGGACGTAACGCCAATCGCTCATAACGGCTGCCGGCCGCGCAAGCGCCGGCGTGTCTGAAACCGAAGCGATGGTAGAGGGGCCGCTTGCCGGCGGCTCCCGCTCGCTGCCCGCCGCCGCGGCGCGGCCCTTCGAAGAAGAGACGAGGTCGATAGCGATATGAACAGCAGGAACTGGCAAGCGTTGATCAAACCGAACAAGCTGCAGATCCGGCCGGGTGCCGATGTGCAGCGCGAGGCGACCGTCGTTGCCGAACCGTTGGAGCGCGGTTTCGGCCTCACACTGGGCAATGCCCTGCGGCGTGTGCTGCTTTCCTCGCTGCAGGGCGGTGCCGTGACATCGATCCGCATCGCCAACGTGCTGCACGAGTTCTCCTCGATCCCGGGCGTCCTCGAAGACGTGACCGATATCGTGCTGAACGTGAAGGGTCTGGCGCTCAGGGTGCACAGCGACGGCCCCAGGCGAATGCTGCTCAAGGCCAAGGGTCCCGGTGCAGTGACCGCGTCGATGATCGAGGCCGGCTCCGAGATCGATATCCTGGACCCCGACCATGTAATCTGCACCCTGGATGCGGGCGCCGAGCTCGATATGGAGTTCACGGTCGGCACCGGCAAGGGTTATGTGCCCGCCCCCCAGAACCGGCCTGAGGATGCGCCCATCGGTTTCATCCCGATCGACGCCCTCTACAGCCCGGTGCAGAGGGTTTCCTACAAGGTCGAGAACAGTCGAGTGGGCCAGGTGACCGACCACGACAAGCTCTCGATGACGATCGAGACCAACGGCGCCGTATCGCCGGAGGATGCCGTGGCGCTCGCCGCCCGCATCCTCCAGGATCAGCTGCAGCTCTTCGTTAATTTCGAGGTGCCGGAGATTCGCGGCGAGGCGACCGATGCCGTCGAGCCCGAGTTCAACCGCCATCTGCTGCGCAAGGTGGACGAACTGGAACTCTCGGTGCGCTCGGCCAACTGTCTGAAGAACGACAACATCGTCTATATCGGCGATCTGGTGCAGAAGAGCGAGACCGAGATGATGCGCACGCCCAATTTCGGCCGCAAATCGTTGAATGAAATCAGGGATGTGCTGGCCCAGATGGGCTTGCAGCTGGGCATGACCGTCTCGAACTGGCCACCGGAAAACATCGAGGATATGGTGCGCAAACTCGATGACCCGTTTCGCTGAGCACGGCGACGGCAAGGGGAGAGAGCCATGCGGCATCGCCATTCGGGGCGCAAGCTGGGGCGGACCGGGGCGCACCGCAAGGCCCTGCTGAAGAACCTTTCAGCGGCGCTCATCAAGCACGAACAGATCAGCACCACCCTGGCGAAGGCCAAGGAACTGGCACCCTATGTCGAGAAGCTGGTGACTCTGGGCAAGCGCGGCAGCCTCCATGCCCGCCGCCAAGCCTTCGCCAAGCTGCGCGACGATGCCATGGTCCGCAAGCTGTTCGAAACTCTGGCCCCCCGCTATGCCGACCGTCACGGCGGCTACACCCGCGTGCTGAAGGCGGGATTCCGCTATGGCGATGCCGCCGCCATGGCCATCATCGAGTTCGTCGACCGCGACCCGGACGCCAAGGGCCAGGATTCCGGCTCACGCCCGGCGGCCGACGAGGAGGCGCCCAGGGACGAAGCGGCCTGAAGCTACTCGGGGAGCCGCTCTCCGCCCCGGCAGCGTTCCTTGGCGCCGCCGGCGGGGGCGGCTAGGATACCGGTTGCCGAATCGCTGCGGGGACCGCCGCGGGAGACCGGCGGGCCATGACCACGCTTTTCGAATCCCAGGCACCGCGCCCGCTGGCCGATCGGTTGCGCCCCACCCGCCTGCAGGATGTGGTGGGTCAGGATCATCTGCTGGGTGTGGACGGGCCGATCGGGCGCATGGTGGCCCAGGGCCGACTCGCTTCGACGATCCTGTGGGGGCCGCCGGGTTCGGGCAAAACCACCGTCGCCCGCTTGCTGGCGGAGACGACGCAGCTCGCCTTCGAGCCGCTCTCGGCCGTCTTCGCCGGCGTCGCCGATTTGCGCCGGGCGTTCGAACGGGCACGGGCGAGGCGCAAAGACGGTCGGGGCACGCTGCTCTTCGTCGATGAAATCCACCGCTTCAACAAGGCTCAGCAGGACGCCCTGCTGCCCTTCGTCGAGGACGGCACCGTCGTCCTGGTGGGCGCGACCACCGAGAATCCCTCCTTCGAGGTCAACGCGGCGCTGGTCTCGCGCTGCCAGGTGATGGTGCTGAAGCGGTTGGACGACGACGCGCTGGGCGAGCTTCTGCGCCGTGCCGAAGCGTTCTGCGGCAAGAAGCTGGCGCTCGACGACGACGCCCGCATCTCTCTCGTCGCGATGGCCGATGGCGACGGGCGCTTCGTCCTCAACATCGCCGAGGAACTGCTGGCGATGGCGGCGGACGCGCCGCTGAATCGCGCCCGGCTCGCCGCCGTCGTACAACGCCGGGTGCCGGTCTACGACAAGGCCGATGACGGCCACTACAACCTCATCAGCGCCCTCCACAAATCGGTCAGGGGATCGGACCCCGATGCCGCGCTCTACTGGCTGGCGCGCATGCTGACGGCCGGCGAGGACCCGCTCTACGTCGCCCGGCGGGTCGTGCGCATGGCGGTAGAAGACATCGGCATGGCCGACCCGGCGGCGCTGCCGCAGGCGCTGGCGGCCAAGGATGCCTACGATTTCCTGGGCTCGCCCGAAGGCGAACTGGCCATCGCCCAGGCCGTGATCTATTGCGCCACGGCCCCGAAATCCAACGCTTCCTACAAGGCCTTCGGCACCGCCATGGCCAGCGCCCGCGAGGGCGGCAGCCTCGCCCCGCCCAAAATCATCCTCAATGCGCCGACGCGCATGATGAAGGAGATGGGCTATGGCGCCGGCTACGCCTACGACCACGACGCCAGCGATGCCTTCTCCGGCCAGAACTACTTTCCCGAGGGCATGGTGCGCCCTCGCTACTATGCCCCCAGCGGGCGCGGCTTCGAACGCGAGGTCGCACGAAGGCTCGAGGCCTGGGCGCAGCTGCGGCGCCGGCGGCAGAGCGAGGCCCCGTGACGGCGAAGCTGCTGCTGTTCGTCGCCCTGGGCGGCGCGCTGGGAGCCGTGGGGCGTTATCTGGCGACGGCTGCCATCGGCGCCTTCGTGGGAGCGGCCTTCCCCTATGGCACGCTGGCGGTCAACATCGCCGGCTCCCTGGTTCTGGGCGCCCTGGCCGAGGCCATGACGGCGGCCTGGCAGCCCCCCCAGGAGGCGAGGGCCTTCCTGATCGCCGGCCTGCTGGGGGCATTCACGACCTTTTCGGCCTTTTCCCTCGATACCGTCGCCCTCGTCGAACGCGGCCATCTCGCCGCCGCCGCGGCCTATGTTCTGGCCTCGGTCGCGCTCTCCATCCTGGCGCTGGTCGCCGGGTTGAGGCTGATGCGCCTGGCGCTGGCATGACCGGCGTGCGCCATGTCGCCGTCGCCGCCGCCGACGAGGGGATGCGGCTCGACCGCTGGTTCCGCCGCCGCTTCCCCCATATCGGCCATGGCGGGCTGTCGCGGCTGTTGCGAACCGGCCAGATCCGCCTCGACGGCAAGCGCTGCCGGGCCGGCGATCGGCTGGGCGGCGGCCAGACCCTGCGGCTGCCACCTCTGCCGGAGGCGGGCGATGAGGAGCGGGCGCCAAGGCCTGCCTGGAGCCCATCCCGGGGTGAGCTGGCGGCGCTGGCGGAACGGGTTCTCCATCTCGACGACGCCGTCCTGGCGCTGGACAAGCCGCCCGGCCTCGCCGTGCAGGGCGGCACCTCCACGCCGCGCCATCTCGACGCCATGCTGGACGGCCTTCGCTTCGGCGGCGAGCGCCCGCGCCTGGTCCATCGCCTCGACCGGGACACCAGCGGCGTGCTGCTGCTGGCCCGCACGGCAGCGGCGGCGCGCGCCCTGCAACGCAGCTTCAGAGAGCGCGATGCCGACAAGCTCTACTGGGCGCTGGCCGCCGGCGTGCCGCGCGCCTGCGAAGGGCGGATCGCGCTGCCCCTCGCCAAGCGGGGCAGGGCGGGGGGAGAGCGGGTCGAGGTGGCACGGGGCGGGGGCCGGCGCGCCGAAACCGGGTGGCGTCTGCTGGACAGCGCCGGCAGCCTGGCCTCCTGGCTGGCACTCATGCCGCTGACCGGGCGCTCGCACCAACTGCGCGTCCACCTGGCGGCGTTCGGCCATCCCATTCTGGGCGACGGCAAATATGGCGGCAAGGCGGCCTTTCCGCAGGGAGCGCCGCTGGCCGGGCGGCTCCACCTCCATGCCCGCCATATCCGCCTCCCGCATCCGGCGGGCGGCGTTTTGGAAGTGACGGCACCGCTCCCCGACGACCTGCGCGCCAGTTGGGAGGTCTTCGGCTTTGCCGTGGACGGCCCGCCGTGAGGCATGGCGAGGCCGGCGTGGTGGCGGCGGGTGCGGCGGCTTTCGCCGTCATGCTGGGCGGACGGGCCGCGAAGACGCCGGCCGGCGCGCCGCTCGTCCTGCCCGCCCGCCCGCTGGCCGAGGCCGTGGCCGGCGAATGGGCACACGCGCCGTGCCCGCTTTCCATGCCGCTCACCCGCCTGGCGGCAACGGCCATCGATCGGGTGGGGCCGCGGCGCCCGGCCGTTCTCGCCGGCCTGCGCGCCTGTGCGGCGGCGGACCTGCTCTGCTACCGTGCCCAACGCCCGGTCGAGCTCGTCCGGCGCCAGCAAAGCCGCTGGCAGCCGCTGCTGGCGTGGGCGGCGGAGCGGGGCGCTACGCTGGTCGTCACCACCGGCATCGTGCCGGTCGCCCAGCCCGAAGCCGCCCTGGCCGCCCTGGAGCGGGCCTTTGCGGGCCTGGACGATTTCGCCCTGACGGCCGCGCAGGCGGTGGCGGCCGCCACCGGCTCGGCGCTGATCGCGCTGGCCCTTGCCGCCGGCCGCCTCGACGGCGAGGAGGCCTTCGCCGCCGCCGCTCTGGACGACCTCTACGGGCTGGAGATCTGGGGCGAAGATGCCGAGGCCCGCCGCCGGCTGGCGGCATTGCGGGACGACATCGTGAACGCCGGGCGCTTTCTCGCCCTGACCGGCGGCGGTCCGGCCCGGCTTGCTGGCCGTGCGGGCGGCGGCTAGAAGGGCCGGCCATGCAGGATGTCATCGCGGAACTGGAGGCGAGGCGCGCCCGTGCCCGCCTGGGCGGCGGCGAAGGCCGCATCGCCAGCCAGCATGCCAAGGGCAAGCTGACGGCGCGCGAGCGCCTGGACCTGCTGCTCGACGAAGGCTCCTTCGAGGAATGGGACATGTTCGTCGAGCACCGCTGCGCCGATTTCGGCATGGCGGAACAGAAGGTGCCGGGCGACGGCGTCGTCACCGGCTGGGGCACGGTGAACGGGCGCCTGGTGTTCGTGTTCAGCCAGGATTTCACGGTCTTCGGCGGCTCGCTCTCCGAATCCCACGCCCGCAAGATCTGCAAGGTGATGGACCGGGCCATCGAGGTCGGCGCGCCGGTGATCGGCCTCAACGACAGCGGCGGTGCCCGCATCCAGGAAGGCGTCGATTCCCTGGCGGGCTATGCCGAGGTGTTCCAGAGGAACGTCATGGCCTCGGGCGTGGTGCCGCAGATCTCGGTCATCATGGGGCCCTGCGCCGGCGGCGCCGTCTATTCGCCGGCCATGACCGATTTCATCTTCATGGTGAAAGGCACCTCCTACATGTTCGTGACCGGCCCCGACGTGGTGCGCACCGTCACCCACGAGACCGTCACCCGCGAGGAACTGGGCGGTGCGCTCGCCCACACCACGAAGTCCGGGGTCGCCGATCTCGCCTTCGAGCACGACGTGGAGGCGCTGCTGGAGGTACGCCGCTTCGTCGATTTCCTGCCCGCCTCGAACCGCGAGAAGCCGCCGCCGCTGGAAACCGGCGATCCGGGCGACCGCCCTGAACCGTCGCTCGACAACCTCATCCCCGCCAACCCCAACAAGCCCTACGACATGAAGGAGCTGATCGCCAAGGTGGCCGACGAAGGCGCCTTCTTCGAGCTGCAACCGGCCCTGGCCGCCAACATCGTGATCGGCTTCGCCCGCATGGAAGGGCACACGGTGGGCATCGTCGCCAACCAGCCCATGGTGCTGGCGGGCTGCCTGGACATCGACGCCTCGAAGAAGGCCGCCCGCTTCGTCCGCTTCTGCGACTGCTTCAACATCCCCATCGTGACCTTCGTGGACGTGCCCGGCTTTCTGCCCGGCACCGCCCAGGAGCATGGCGGCATCATCAAGCACGGCGCGAAGCTGCTCTACGCCTATGCCGAGGCGACGGTGCCCAAGGTCACCTGCATCACCCGCAAGGCCTATGGCGGCGCCTACGATGTGATGGCCTCCAAGCATCTGCGCGGCGACGTGAACTATGCCTGGCCCACGGCCGAGATCGCCGTCATGGGGTCGAAAGGCGCGGTGGAGATCATCTTCCGCGCCGATCTCGACGATCCCTCCGGCATCGAGGCGCGCAGCAGGGAATATGGCGAGCGCTTCGCCAACCCCTTCGCCGCCGCCCAGCGCGGCTTCGTGGACGAGGTGATCACGCCCCGCAACACCCGCCGCCGCCTGTGCGGGGCGTTGCGGATGCTGCGCGGCAAGCGGCTTGGCAATCCCTGGAAGAAGCACGACAACATACCGCTTTGACAACAGGTTGAAGGCGTTTGTTCGAGAAGATTCTCATTGCCAATCGGGGCGAAATCGCCTGCCGCATCGCCAGGACCTGCCGCCGCCTGGGGATCGCCACCGTGGCCGTCCATTCCGAGGCCGACGCCGGCGCCCCCCATGTCCGCATGGCCGACGAGGCGGTGCTGCTGGGTCCGCCGCCGGCCGCCGAAAGCTATCTGCGGTGCGACCGCATCTGCCGCGCCGTCCGCGACACCGGCGCTCAGGCGGTGCATCCGGGCTTCGGCTTCCTGGCCGAGAACGCCGCCTTCGTCGAGGCGGTGGAGGCGGCAGGCGCGGTCTTCATCGGCCCGCCCGCCGCCGCCGTCGCCGCCATGGGCGACAAGATCGAAGCCAGGCGGATCGCCAGGGCCGCCGGCGTCGGCGTCATCCCCGGCACCGCGAACGCCATCGAGGATGCCGCCGCGGCGGTGCAGGCCGCGCGCCGGATCGGCTATCCGGTGATGCTGAAGGCGGCGGCCGGCGGCGGCGGCAAGGGGATGCGCCGCGCCGGCTGCGACGACGAGGTGCGCCAGGGCTTCGAGCGGGCGCGTTCCGAGGCGCAGGCCGCCTTCGGCGACGGCCGCATCTTCGTGGAGAAGTTCATCGCCGAGCCGCGCCACATCGAAATCCAGTTGCTGGCCGACGATCACGGCAAGGTGCTGTGGCTGAACGAGCGCGAATGCTCCATCCAGCGCCGCCACCAGAAGGTGATCGAGGAGGCGCCCAGCCCGCTGCTCGATGCCGCCACCCGCCGCGCCATGGGCGAGCGGGCCGTCTCCCTGGCGCGGCGGGTGGGCTATCGCTCGGCGGGCACGGTGGAGTTCGTGTGCGACAACGACAAAAACTTCTATTTCCTTGAAATAAATACCAGATTACAGGTCGAGCACCCGGTGACGGAAGCCATTTGCCGGCTCGATCTGGTCGAGCAGATGATCCGCATAGCGGCGGGCGAGGCGCTCGCCTTCGACCAGGACGACGTCGCCATCGACGGCTGGGCGATCGAGGCCCGCATCTGCGCCGAGGACCCGCGCCGCGGCTTCCTGCCCTCGGCCGGGCGCCTGGTCCGCTTCCGCCCGCCGCCGCCGGGCGACGGCGTGCGGATCGACAGCGGCGTCGAGGAGGGATCGGAAGCCAGCGTCCATTACGACCCGATGCTGGCCAAGCTGATCGTCCACGGGCGCGACCGACAGGACGCCATCGCCCGCATGGCGGCGGCGCTGGACCGTTTCGAGATCCGCGGCATCGGCCACAACATCGACGTCCTGGCGGCGCTGATGAGGGAGCGGCGCTTCGTGGACGGCGCCCTCACCACCGGCCTCATGGACCAGCTGTGGCCGCAGGGCTTCACGGGCGCCCCCTGCGGCGAGCCCGAGCGCCAGGCGCTGGCCGGTGCCGCGCTGTTCGCCCATCTCGCCACCCTGGAGCGGGATCGCCGCATCGCCGGCACCCTGGCCGGGCCGGTGCCCGTGGGCGAGGGCTGGACCCTCTGTTCCGCCGACCGGGCGCCGCTGCCGGCCGTCGCCCGGCTGCGGGGCCGCGTTCTGACGATGGCGCTGGCGGGCGGCGGCGACGTGGCCGTGGAGAGCGACTGGCGCCCCGGACTGACGCTTTTCGAAGGCCGGGTGGACGGCCGCCCGGTCGCCGTCGCCATCGAGCGCACCGGCGGCAGCTGGCGCCTTTCCCACGGCGGCGTGACGCTGTCGCTGCAGGTGCTGCCGGCCCGCGCGGCGGCGCTGCTGGCCGGCCTGCCGCCGCGCCCGGCGGGCGAAACCGCCCGGCTGCTGCGCTCGCCCATGCCGGGCATGGTGGTGGCCGTGCTGGCCGCCGCCGGCGACGCGGTGGAGGCCGGCCAGGCGCTGGCCGTCGTCGATGCCATGAAGATGGAGAACGTGCTCCGCGCCGAACGCCCCGGCCGGGTGGCCAGAGTCCATGTCGCCAGGGGCGATTCGGTGGCGGCGGACCAGCCGCTGATCGAATTCGAGAGCGATGGCCCATGAGCGCAAGCTGAGGGCGATCGTCGCCGGCCGCGTGCAGGGCGTCTGGTTCCGCGCCTGGACGGCCGAGGAAGCCCGCGACCTGGGGATCGACGGCTGGGTGCGCAACCGCCGCGACGGCTCGGTGGAGGCGGTCTTCGCCGGCGCCGCCGCCGATGTGGAGGCGATGCTGGCGCTCTGGCGCCGGGGGCCGCCGCTCGCCCGCGTCGAGAGGATCGAGGCCTTCCCGCATGGCGGGGAGGTGGCGGCGGGCTTCGAGCAGCGCCCCACGCTCTAGCGCCGCAGGGCCGGCATGGCGGCCTCGAAGGTCTCGCGCAGGGCGTCGTCCAGCGCCCGGGCCGGAACGTCGACTCCCAGGGCGGCCAGCGAGGTGACGCCGGCATCGCGAATGCCGCAGGGCACGATGCCGTCGAAGCGGGCCAGCTGCGGGCAGCGGTTGATGGCGATGCCGTGGAAGCTCACCCAGCGGCGCAGGCGCACGCCGATGGCGGCGATCTTCGCCTCCCGCCCGCCGCCCGCCGCCACCCAGACGCCGACCCGGCCCGGCCGCCGCCACCCTTCGATGCCGAAGCGGGCCAGGGCCGCCACCGCCCAGGCTTCCAGGCCGGCGACGAAGGCGTGGAGGTCGCGCCCGCGCCGCTCCAGGTCCAGCAGCACATAGGCGATGCGCTGGCCCGGCCCGTGATAGGTGTAGCGCCCGCCGCGCCCGCTGCGATAGACCGGCAGGCCGCCGGCGTCGAACAGCTCGGCGTCGTCGGCGCTGGTGCCGGCGGTGTAGAGGGAAGGGTGCTCCAGCAGCCACACCGTCTCCGGCGCTTGGCCGGCGCGGATGGCCGCGGCCGCGGCTTCCATCCAGGCGACGGCGCGGGGATAGGCGATGGGGCGCGCGCTCACATGCCATCGCGGGGTCGTCATGGCTCGCGCCTCCGCTGCGCCCTTGCGGCGCGGCGCGATCTTAGCTATAGCCGCTGCCGTTGCCAGCCTCGAGCGGTCGTGGCGGAACAGGTAGACGCGCAGCGTTGAGGGCGCTGTGGGCGAGAGCCCGTGGAAGTTCGAGTCTTCTCGACCGCACCATCGCCCGCCGGCCCTTTCTGCCGGGCCGCACGAGTGGGCGTCGCCTGTCCGCTCGCGAAGAGCGGGTGAGATGAGCGAAACGCAGCGCGATGCCGGCGAGGCGCGGGACCTCTACGGTCTGACGCCCGACCTGCTCGCCGCCATCCTGGACGCCCTGGACCGGGACGACGCCCCGCGCCTGGAGGCGCTGGCGGTGCCGTTGCACGCGGCCGACGTCGCCGATCTGCTGGAGCAGATCGCGCCCGCCCAGCGCCGCCAGGTGATCGACGCGCTGGGACCGGAACTCGACCCCGCCATCCTGGCCGAGCTCGGCGAAGCGGCCCTTGCCGATCTGCGCGAGCATCTCGGCCTGCGGGAGTTTTCGCGCCTGGTGGGCGCGCTGGCGCCCAACGACGCCATCGACGTCCTGGAAGATCTGGAGAGCGGCCTGCGCCACGAGGTGCTGGCGGCGGTGCCGGCCGGCGACCGGCAAGCGGTGCGGGAGGGGCTGGATTTTCCGCCCGACAGCGCCGGGCGGCTGATGCGGCGCGACGTGGTGGCACTGCCGATGTCGTGGGACGTGGGCCAGACCATCGACCATCTGCGCGGCGCCCGCGATCTGCCGGGCGAGTTCTATGCCGTCTTCGTCGTCGATCCCGAAGGCCGGCCGCTGGGGGCCATCGCCCTGAGCGCCATCCTGAGAAGCCGCCGCGCGACGAGGCTGAAGGCGCTGGTGGACGGCAGGCCGGCGACGGTCGCAGCCGATACCGACCAGGAAGAGGTCGCCTGGCTGTTCCGGCAATACGGGCTTTCGGAAATGCCGGTGGTGGACGGCGCGGGCCGCATGCTGGGGGCCATCGCCTTCGACGACATGGTCGACGTGATGAGCGAGGAGTCGGCGGAGGACGCGCTGCGGCTGGGCGGCGTCGCCCGCACCGACCTTCACGACAGCGTGGCGGCGACCGCCCGCCGGCGCTTCCTGTGGCTGCTGGTCAATCTGGCGACGGCGGTGCTGGCCTCGGTCGTGATCGGCGTGTTCGAAGGCACCATCCGCGAGCTGGTGGCGCTGGCGGTGCTGATGCCCATCGTCGCCTCCATGGGCGGCAATGCCGGCACCCAGACCATGACCGTCGCCGTCACCGCCCTGGCCACCAAGGATCTGACGCGGGCCAACGCCATGCGGCTGGTGGCCAAGGAGATCGCCGTGGCGCTGGCCAATGGCGCCCTGCTGGCCGTTCTCATGGGCGCGCTGGCCTGGGCGTGGTTCGAAAACCCGGCCCTGGGCGCGGTGATCGCGGTGGCGATGGTCGCCAATCTGCTGGTGGCAGGCCTTTCCGGGGCGGCGATCCCGCTGTTGCTGGAGCGGTTGAAGATCGACCCGGCGGTGGCGGCCGGCGTGCTGCTGACCACCGTTACCGACGTGGTGGGCTTTTTCGTCTTTCTGGCCCTGGGTGCGGCGGTGTTGCTGTGAGAAGGCGGCGGGCGGTTGCTTCAAGGCCCTTGCGCGGGGGGCTGGTGTCGCTTAGCCTGCCGGGAGGACAGCCGCTTTCGCAGCTTTTGGGGAGCTACCGCCATGACCGTCGCCACCTTCGACAGCTATGCTGGCGCCAAGAGGCTGCGGGATGCCGGCTTCGACGAAGGCCAGGCCGAGGCGGCCGTCGTCGTCATTCGCGATGCCGTCACGGAAGGCGTCGCCACCAAGACCGACATCGCTCGCCTGGAAACCCTGATCGAGCGCGGCGTGAATCGCCTGCTGCTGGCGATGTTCGCGGTCGGCGGCCTGGTCGTCGCCGCGATCAAGCTGTTGCCATAGGGCGCCGCCGACGGGCCGAGGTGCTGCTTTGATAGAGCGGTGTGCGGGGGCAGTTGTGTTACTCGTGAGCTTTCTCCCAGACCTTCCATAGTTCCTGTGCAATACTCTCGGCAAGCTCCCTTCTCTCCTTGTCTTGTGACAGCCTCTCGAGTTGTTCGCGAGTTCTAAAGCCATGGCTTGTCTGTCGATTCCAAACCCACGTTGACATACTTTGCCATCCTTCGCTCGCAAAAATTCCATCCAACTTGAGATTGTTTTTGAGATCATTATGCTCGGCTTTACACTCCTCCTTCCAAGCCGGACAAATTATCCCGATATGGATCCTTTCTGTCTTTCCAGTGATATCGCCTCCGACAGCCAAAGCAGCCTTCTTATATTTTCCGCTCAGCTGCCAAGATAGCTGAAAGCCGGTGTACCTGCTCTTTGTAAGTTGCTTTGCTATGTACTCCGAACGAATATCGGAGTACTCATCGCTTCGTTTCAATTTTTTTGAATCGCCATCTTGCCCTAGCTTGGATTCTAGAGTCTCCTCGATTTCTTCGAACAATTTCTTCAACAACAAAGCTTTTGTTTCGATCATAGCTACGCTCAAATCATAGGTGAGGACGAGATTGTTCTCCTTCTCCAGAAGGTCTCTTAGCTCGTTCATGTACTTTCTCCCTAGGTTCGTGCCCGTCAATTTACGGGCAAGATGCAGATATTGCGCAATCGACTCGCGCAACTCCGGTTCGTCGCAGGCGCGTTGCCGGCAGCCCTCCAGCCAGGGGGGAAGCGTGTCCACATAGGAGATGCAGGCGACATCCAGACCACCTTGACTGTCCTCCGAAGGATCGTGGCCGTGAGGCGTCAGATATAGTAGATGTATGTTCTTGTCCTCGAAACCTCTCTCCCTCAGACTCTCATGGTACCTCTTCAACTGCTCCGGCTGGTCGCCGGCCCAGATCTTGTTTTCGATCACCACCGCCTGCCTGGCGGTATTGGAGACCAGGATGTCGATGTTGTCGCGTTCTCGCTCGACCATGACACCGTTGAGATCGAAATCGCTGCAACCCACAATGTCCTTCACCTTCAGAAAATGCTTCAGATTCTCCCGCGGCTCGCCGGGCGCCTTGCGGTGGTCCAGCAGGGCGGCCAGAAAGCGGGAGTGGAGCCTGACCTCGTCGCTCTCGCTGCGCAGCACGGTGAAGACGTTGAAGGGCTCGCGCCGGCCTTCCTCGTGGCGGACATAGGACAGATATGCCTGCGACAGCAGCTTCTCGCAGGCTTGCAGGCGTTCGCTGTCCATGGCTCCGCCCTTTTACCCCAGCAGCCGGGTGAGGAGGGCGCGGTCGACGTTGCCGCCGCTGAGGATCAGCGCCACCTTGCGGCCCCGCATGGCCTCGCCTTCCTTCAGCAGGGCGGCCAGCGGCGCGGCGCCGGCGCCTTCGGCCAGGTTGTGGGTGTCGGTGAGGTAATGGCCCATGGCGGCGGCGATCTCGTCTTCCTCCACCGTGACGATGCGCTCCGCCCCGGCGGCGATCTCGGCCAGGGCCTGCGGGTGGGGCGTGCGCACCGCCAGCCCGTCGGCCACGGTGTCGGCGCTGGCGGTGGCGACCGCCTCGCCGCGGGCGAGCGAAAGCGCATAGGCGGGCGCGGCGGCGGCCACCACGCCGACGATCTTCGCGGCCCGGCCCAGCGCATCGCGGACCCGCAGCGCGGCGCAGATGCCGGAGCCCAGGCCGATGGGCACATAGACGGCGTCGAAATCGCCGCCCTCATCGAACAGTTCCAGGGCATAGCCGGCGACGCCGCGCACCAGGTCGTCGTGGAAGGAGGGCAGCATGTGGAGGCCGCGGCCGGCGGCCAGGGCGCGGGCGTGTTCCAGGGCCTCCTGGAAATCGCGCCCGTGCTCGACCAGCGCCGCGCCCAGGGCCGCCATGGCGGCGTTCTTTTCGACCGAATTGCCGTGGGGGACGACGACGGTGGCGGCCAGCCCGGCCCGCGCGGCGGCGAAGGCGACGGACTGGCCGTGATTGCCGCGGGTGGCGGCGACGACGCCCGTCACCTCCGGCGCCCGTTCCTTCAGCGCCGCCATATAGGCCAGCCCGCCGCGCAGCTTGAAGGCGCCGATGGCGGTGTGGTTCTCGTGCTTGACCCAGACCTGGGCGCCGCTGCGCCGCTCCAGCAGCGGCCAGCGGTGGAGGGGGGTGGGGGCGACGGTGCGCCGCACCATCGCGGCCGTCGCCCGCAGGCCGGCGAGGGAGGTCACCGCCCGCCCGCCAGCCTGGCGAAGCCCGCTTCCAGATCGGCGATCAGGTCGCCCGCATCCTCCAGGCCGGCATGGAGGCGCAGCAGCTGGCCATCCTCGCGCCAGGGGACGGCGGTGCGCTCGTCGGAGGGATCGACCGGCACCAGCAGGCTCTCGTAACCGCCCCAGGACCAGCCCATGCCGAACAGCTCCATGCCGTCGAGCATGGCCGCCAGCAACGGCTTTGCCAGCGGGTGCAGCAGGACGCCGAAAAGGCCGCTGGCGCCGCTGAAGTCGCGCCGCCACAGGGCGTGGCCGGGGTCGTCCTCCAGGGCCGGATGCAGCACCCGCTTCACCTCCGGGCGGCCGCGCAGCCAGCGGGCGAGCTTCAGCCCCGTTTCGTGGTGGCGGCGCATGCGCACCGCCAGGGTGCGGATGCCGCGCTGGCCGAGATAGGCATCGTCGGGGCCGATGCAGTTGCCGAGCGCCAGGAAGGTCTTCCACAGCTGTTCGGCGTGGGCCTCGCGGGCGGCGACCAGCCCGCACATGGCATCGGAATGGCCGACGACGTATTTGGTGCCCGCCTGCAGCACGATATCGGCGCCCAGCAGGAAGGGCTTGCAGAAATAGCCACCGGCCCAGGTGTTGTCGGCGACCACCACCGCCCCGCCGCGATGGGCGGCAGCGGCGATGGCCGGCAGATCCTGCACCTCGAAGGTGACGGAACCGGGGCTTTCGACATAGACGACGCGGGTTTGCGGGCGCATCAGGGCCGCGATGCCGGCGCCCGCCGCCGGGTCGTAGAAGGTGGCCTCGACGCCGAACCGCCTGAGCGTGCCGCAGGCGAAGGCGCGGGCCGGGCGATAGGCGGAATCGGTGATGAGCAGGTGATCGCCGGCCTTCAGGAAGGCCATCAGCGCGGTGACGATGGCCGCCTTGCCCGAACCGCAGGCGACGGCCATAGCGCCGCCTTCCAGCGCGCAGAAGGCATCCAGCAGCGAGAAGACGGTGGGGGTGCCGTTGCGCCCATAGACCACCTGGCGCGGATCGCGGCCCTGGGCGGCCTCCAGCGCCTCCAGGGTGGGGAATAGCACGGTGGAGGCGTGATAGACGGGCGGGTTGACGATGCCGTGGTTGCCGTGGGGGTCGCGCCCGGCGGTGGTTACGCGGGTATCGTCCTTCATGCCTCGTCTTCCTCGCCGGCAAGCGGCGCACTATGGCAAGGCGGCCCGTTCTCCGCCAGCGCCGGGAAGCAGGAGGACGGCACCAGCCAGGAACGGGCGCGGGCGACCTCGCGGAAGCCGGCCCGGCGATAGAGGGCGAGGGCGCGGGGGTGGTCGCGGTCGTTGGTGTCGACCAGGACCTTCGCGATCCCCTCCCGCCACAGGGAAGCCAGCGCCCAATCCAGGAAATAGCCGCCCAGGCCCTGGCCGACGAAGGCCGGCAGCAGGCCGAACAGCGCCAGTTCGGCGACGGGCCGGCGGCGGAAATCGAGCTCCGCGAAGCCGGCCGGGACGCCGCCGGCCTCGAGCAGGTGAATCTCGACGGCCGCATCGTGGATGGTCGCCGCCAGCTGCCGCGGCGGCCACAGGAGGCGGTCGGTCCAGCCATGGGCATCGCCGACGGCGCGGTAGAGGCCGAGATAGCGGGCCGGCGCGGGCCGCTCCAGGCGGCGGATGGCGAGGTCCCGGCACGGGTGCGGGCGCGGCGGCCGTGGCGGCGGGCGTTCCATCTCCAGGAAGACGATGACGGTTTCCAGCACGCGGCGCCGATCGCGGCCGTGGACCAGCGACATCAGCTTTCTGCGGCGATGGCCGCTTTCGGGGGGCTGGGTCCTGTCGCGACCGGCGTGTCGTCGCGCCCGCCCCATTCGGCCCAGGAGCCGTCATAGACCGCGACCCTGCGCGCGCCCACGGCATGGAGGGCCAGCGCCAGGAAGCAGGCGCTGATGCCGGAACCGCAGGTGGCGGCGACCGGGCGCGTGGGATCGACGCCGACGGCCCGGAAGGCGGCGCGGATGGCGCGGTCGTCCTTCAGCGTGGCGTCGTCTTCGAGCAGCGTGCCATAGGGCAGGTTGACGCTGCCGGGGATGTGGCCGCCGCGCAGGCCGGGGCGCCATTCCGGCTCGCTGCCGGCGAAGCGCCCGGGGCTCCTGGCATCGACCGTCTGCTCGCCGCCGCTGGCCAGATTGGCCTGCATGCGGGCGAGATCGCGCACCAGCAGGGTGTTGGTGCGGGCGGTGAAATGACGCTCGCGCGGGGCGGGCGCCCGGTCGGAGGTGCGCCGGCCTTCGGCCATCCACTTCGCCAGGCCGCCGTCCAGCACGGCGACGTCCTCATGGCCGAAGACGCGAAACATCCACCACACGCGGGCGGCGGCCATCATGGTGCCGCCATCGTAGGCCACGATCCGCACGCCGTCGCCCAGGCCCAGGCGCCGCGCGCGGCTGGAGAACTTTTCCGGCGACGGCAGCATGTGGGGCAGCGGGCTGGCCTCGTCGCAGACGTCGTCGATGTCGAAGAAGACGGCACCGGGGATGTGCCTTGCGGCGTATTCGGCCCTGGCATCGCGCTCCTCGCCGGGCAGATACCAGGAGCCATCGACGACGCGCAGGTCCGGCGCTTGCAGGTGTTCCGCCAGCCAGCGGGTGGACACCAGGCCGGGGCGGGCGTCGCCCTGCGCGAGAGCCGATTCATTCATGAGGGTCGGCAGGCTTCGCGGGAGTCGATGGCGCGAGCGGTGAGGTCATGCGTGGTCCAGGGTGAGACTCCCGCAGGGCCTCGGCGGTGTGACGGGCCAGGCGGGCAGCGTAGCGGGCGCCGGCGGAGAAGGTGTTGGCGCGGACGCTGGCGGGAGTGGGGGAGATGGGAGCTTCGTAGGCAGCGGCTTGGTCCACGGCGTCGGCGGCGCGGTCCACAGCGTCGGCGGCGTTGGCGAGGGCGTCGGCGCTGGCGCGGGCCAGTTTGTCGGCGGCGCTGGCGGCGGGCCAGGCACTGTCCAGTGCGGCGCTGGCGCGGGCGAGAGTGTCAGTGGCGCTGGCGAGGTGGTGCCAGGCGGGCTGTGTGTCGACGGCGGCGTCGCTCAGGGCAGCGGCGGCACCGCCTAGGGCGCCGGCGGCGGTGGCATAGGTGCCGGCGGGCGCTGCCCATGCACCGATGAGGGCGCTCTCCCATGCGTTAGCGAGGTGGGCGCTGGCGCGGGCCAGTCGCAGGACGGCCAGGGCGGGCGCAGGCGAGGGTGTGAGCGGCGGTGAGGTCATAGCGCGGCTCCTTCGGGCGGTGGCATGGGCGCGGGAGTCGATTTTTCATGGCGACTGCCACGCCTGGCGGGAGTCGCTGGGGAGCCTTCGCGCATGGTGTCAGTCCAGCAGCACCAGGTGGACGCGCCGGTTGTGGCGGCCCTTGTTCTCGATTTTGGAGACCGCGACGGCGCCCAGCTCGCCGGTGCGCGAGACATGGGTGCCGCCGCAGGGCTGCAGGTCGATGCCCTCGATCTCCAGCAGGCGCACCCGGCCGCTGCCGCGCGGCGGCTTGACGGACATGGAGCGGATCAGCTCGGGCCGCCGGTCGAGCTCCTCGTCGGCGATCCAGCGCGCCCGCACCGGACGGTCGGCGGCCACTACCTCGGCGATCCTGGCCGTCAGCTCGTCTTTGGTCATGCCCGGCCGGGGCCAGTCGAGGTCGATGCGGCTCTTGTGCTCGCCCACGGCGGCGCCGGTGATCTCGGCATCGACCAGGGCGCAGACGACGTGCAGCGCCGTGTGCATGCGCATGTGGCGGAAACGCCGCCGCCAGTCGATGGCGGCCGTCACCGGCGTGCCGGGTGGCGGCAGGGGCGCGTCCCCGGCGGCGATGTGGAGGACGTCGTCGGGGCCCTCTCCCTTCACGGCGTCGAGGATGGGGATCGCCGCGCCCGTGGCAGGCTGCAAGCTGCCGGTATCGCCCGGCTGGCCGCCGCCGGTGGGGTAGAACACCGTGCGGTCGAGGCGAATCCTGTGCCCGTCCACGGCGGCGACGGTGGCCTGGCAGCGGCTGGCATAGGCGTCGTGGCGGAAGATGGCCTCCATCTCAGGTCATCCAGGGCGGGGCGGGAAGGTTGCGTTCCCTCAGGAAGGCCGGGTTGAAGAGCTTGCTCTGATAGCGCGTGCCGATGTCGGCCAGCACGGTGACGATGGTGTGGCCGGGGCCCAGCTCGGCGGCGAGTTTCACCGCACCCGCCACGTTGATGCCGGTGGAACCGCCCACGCACAGGCCCTCGCCCGTGAGCAGGCCGTAGATCGCCTCCAGCATCTCCACATCGCTTATCCGCAGCGACATGTCGATGGGCGCGCCCTCGATGTTGCGGGTGATGCGGCCCTGGCCGATGCCCTCGGAGATGGAGCTTCCCTCCGATTTCAGCTCGCCCGTCCGCACCCAGGCGTGCATGCAGGAACCGAAGGGGTCGGCGAGCACGATCTTTACGTCCGGCTTGCGTTCCTTCAACGCCATACCGACCCCCGCCAGCGTGCCGCCGGTGCCGACGGCCGAGACGAAGGCGTCGATCCCGCCGCCGGTCTGCTCCCAGATCTCGGGGCCGGTGCCCTCGATATGGGCCTGGCGGTTGGCGGTGTTGTCGAACTGGTTGGCCCAGATGGCTCCGCCCGCCTCGCGACGGGCGATTTCGCCGGCCAGACGCTCCGAAGTGCGGATGTAGTTGCGCGGATCCTTGTAGGGCTTGGCCGGGGTGAGATGGAGCTCGGCGCCCAGGGCCCGCAGGATGTCCTTCTTTTCCTGGCTCTGGGTCTCGGGCATGACGATCACCGAGCGATAGCCCAGGGCGTTGCCGATGGTGCAAAGGCCGATGCCGGTGTTGCCGGCCGTGCCCTCGACGACGACGCCACCCTTCTGCAGCGCGCCCCGTCGCTCGGCATCGCGGACGATCCACAACGCCGCCCGGTCCTTCACCGACTGGCCGGGATTGAGGTGCTCGCATTTGGCCAGGATGGTGCAGCCAGTTTTCTCCGAAGGACCGCGCAGCTTCACGAGCGGCGTGTTGCCCACCAGCGAGATCAGGCTTTCGTGGACGGTCATGGCGGCGCCCCGGTTGCAACGGGCGGGCGGCACCCTAGGCGGGCGCGGGGTGGGGATCAAGGCGGGATGGAGCGGGCAGGCGGGAACGCGTGTTGATGTTCAACAATAGAATAACCTCATAAGAAGTTGTTTTTCATCACAAAATTATCGCCGCATTTGCGATCGCCGATGCGCGATCCTGCGCGTCACCCGCTCCCGCCCGGCGGGCGGTCTTTGAACTCGACCTCGACGAAGGCGAAGGCATCCTCGCCGGCGTTCACCACGTTGTGCTCCACCCCTGCCTCGCGGGCGTAGGCGAGGCCGGCGGTCAGTTCCGCTACGCTTTCGCCGGCGGCCGTTTCCAGCAGCAGGCATCCATCGGCCATCGGCACCACGACATAGGCGAAGCCGTGGCGGTGCCAGCCGGTCTCCGCACCGGGCGCGAAGCGCCATTCGGTGACGCGGGCGAAGGTGTTGTCCACCTGCACGGTGGCGACCGCGCGCGGCCGCTTTCTTCCTTCGGCTGTCGCCATGGCTTCCCCCGGCTGCGGGTGCCGCTTGCCGCAGGCGGGCGGGGCGGCTAGGCTCGCCACCTTGGCACCTCCCATGGGCCTTCACAAGAGGCCGGGGTGGGAGGCCGGCGGCGTCCTTCCGGAAGGCAGCTGCCGGCGCGCTATCGAATACCGAAACCATGAGGAGGGCGCCCCCGTGAGACGCAACTTCAACTTCGATGTCGAAGGGCTGATGGCCAAGGACAAGGCCCATGCCATGCATCCCTGGCACGAGTTCGGCCGCCAGGATCACACGCTGCTGGCCGATTCGGAGGGCATCTATGTCTATGACGGCGAGGGCAACCGCTATATCGACGGCATCGGCGGCATGTGGGCCGTGCAGCTGGGCTATGGCAACGAGGAGATGGCCCAGGCGATCGCCGAGCAGACCCGCAGCATGGTCTATTATTCGCCCTGGTCGATGGCCACTCCGCCCCATGCGGAACTTTCGGCCAAGCTCGCCACCCTGACGCCGGGCGACCTCAACCGCTTTTTCTATTCCACCGGCGGTTCCACCGCCAACGAGGCTGCCATCCGCTTCGCTCATTACTACTGGAACGTGATGGGAAAGCGCGGCAAGAAGCACATCCTTACCCGCGCCGACGCCTATCACGGCAGCACCTATCTGGCCGATTCGCTGTGCGGCAAACCCGGCAACGACAACCGCATGGAGCGTGAGACCGGCTGGATCTCCCATCTCTCCTCGCCCAACCCCTACCGCAAGCCGGACGGCATGACGGACGAGGCCTTCAGGGACCATCTGATCGCCGAACTGGAGGCGAAGATCGAGGAGCTGGGGGCTGAGAACGTGGCCGCCTTCATCGCTGAACCGGTGCTGGCTTCGGGCGGCGTCATCGTGCCGCCCGAGGGCTATCAGCGGGCGTGTCTGGAGGTCTGCCGCAGGAACGAAGTGCTCTACATTTCCGACGAGGTGGTGACCGGCTTCGGCCGCATGGGTCACTTCTTCGCCTCCGAACCGGTGTTCGACATCGTGCCCGACATCGTGACGGCCGCGAAAGGCTTCACCTCCGGCTATGTGCCGGCGGGGCTGACCGCCATCTCCGAGAAGCTGCACCAGGACGTGATCGACCGTTCCGGCGATTCGGCCACCTTCTCCATGGGCTTCACCTATTCCGGGCATCCGGTGGCCATGGCGGCGGCGCTCAAGAACATCGAGATCATGGAGCGCGAGCGCATCATGGATCATGCCCGCGAGGTCGGCGGCTATTTCCAGGAGCGCCTGCGCTCCCTGGACGATCTGCCGATGGTGGGCGATGTGCGCGGCATCGGCCTGATGGGTTGCATCGAATGCGTCGAGAGCAAGGCCACCCGCAAGGCCTTCGACGACAGCCTCGGCGTCGGCAAGAGGATCGACGTGAAATGCCAGCAATACGGCCTCATCCTGCGGCCCATGTGGCATCTGTGCGTGTTTTCGCCGCCGATCGTCATCTCCAGAGGGCAGGTGGACGACATGGTCGAGATCATGGGCCGCGCCGTCAGGGAGGTCGCGGACGAGATGATCCGCGACGGCTCCTGGGACGGGAAGGACTGACGCCGCAAACGGCCGGGCGTCGCCGTTACTCGGCTGCCCGGCCCGACCGCGCCTGCCCGCGGACGACGTCGACCGGGCGTCCCAGGGCCCGGGCCAGGGAAGCGGCGTAGCGTTCCAGCTTGTCGAAGGCGCCGGAAGCGGGATCGACGGCAAGCCGCAGCGCTTCGCCCTGCGACGACAGGGGGAAGGCGGCCAGCGCGCGCCCCTGGCCGGCACAGAGCTCGAAGGCGAGCCGCAATGCCTTGCCCAGCGCCTTGGCCTCGCTCGCCCCGCGCTCGTCGAGCAGGCGGCGGCACGGCGCCGCTTCGTCACCGCTCGCCTGCCCGCCGTAGCGCACGAACAGGGCAAGTGCCAGGAAGGCGCGCTGGCGGTGGTCGGCCACCGGCCAGGGCATGAAGAGCGCGCGGTGAAGCGATTGCAGGGCGCGGTGTTCCGGGTGCTCGTTCCAGCCCGTATCGGCCACGATGCAGGCGGCAGTGGCGAGGTCGCGGCAGGCGAAGCGGCTGGTCACGGGAGCCAGCCACGCTTCCAGGGCCGCCGAGGCATCGGGCAGCCGCCGCCGCTCGTCCGCCAGCGCCCGGCAAGCGGCCAGCAGTGGCGGCTGGGCCCTGATCGAGGAGGGGAGCCTGCCGAAATGATAGCCTTCGCGCAGCCCCTGGGCCGAAAAAATCACCTCCGCAGGCTTCAGGACCCGGGCGAGGCGCTCCAGAACCAGCGCTCCCCATGGCAGCATCTCGGCGCGCCGGGGCGAGAGCGCACGGATGCGCGCGATGCTCTCGGGACCCAGGCGTTCCAGCATGGCGGCGAAGTCGGACGCCTCGCGGCGCGGCAGGCGATAGCCGTGGACGATTCGCAACGGATGGCCGTGCTGGACCATGTGCAGCCTGGCGATCGCCCGCCAGGCGCCGCCGACGGCGTAGAACGGGTGCCGCCGCCATTGCTTCAGCCACGGGGAGGTGGCCAGCGCCGCATCGATCGTCCCGCTTGCGGCGGCGGGTCTGCCGCCGCAGCGCGCGGCCAGGCGCAGGGGGCCGATGTCGAGCGAGGCCCGCTCGACCGGCCGGCCGCCGTCGAGGGCGACGAGTTCCAGGCTGCCGCCGCCCAGATCGCCCACGACGCCGTCGGCCCCGGGAAAGGCCGAGGCGACGCCGGCCGCCGCCAGATGCGCTTCCTCGCTTCCCGTCAGGACGGTCACGGCGGCACCGGTGCGCGCCTCGACAGCGCGGCAGAAATCGGCGCCGTTGGCGGCGCTCCGCACCGCCGCCGTCGCCAGCAGCGCGAGCTCGGCGACCGGGACGGCGCGCGCCATCGCCGCCAGGGCAGAAACCGCCTCGACCGCGCGCTGGAAAAGGGCGGCACCGAAGCGGCCATGGCGCTCGACATCGGTGCCAAGCCCTATCGACGCCTTGCGGTTGACGATCGCCAGCGGCGTGCGGGCGAGGCGGTCATAGACGACCAGGCGGATGGAGTTCGAGCCGATATCGACGATGCCGAGCCGGCCTGCCGCCGCAGCTACCGCTCCGGCGGGCATCTCATGCTCCGTCCGCCGGCAGCGGGCCCCCGGGAAATCCCGCTTATCCATGCCAGCTCGCCAGCGGCGCGCGGGATCGCCCCGATCTTCCCGACCGGCACGTCATGGTGCGCCGGTCGGGGTTGCTCCATGGGCGGCGCGGGTTCGGCGGGCATGTCGAGGGCGGCGGTGCGCTTTCGCCGGCGGGGCCTTTCGGTTCTTCGCATGAATTTCCCGTGCGCCATCTCCTCTCCCGGCCGGAGAGCGTAAGGGAAAAGCCGCTCGGCCATGTCCTGGCGCCGGAGCGTGGCGGCCGCCTCCGGCCCGAACGCCCCCGGTGTCCGCCGCCTCCAGGATCTCCGCGCATCGGTCGCCACTTTCCCAGGCCGGCTCCCGCGCACCGAAGGGAGAAAACGGCGCAGCGGGCGGTCAGAACCGGATGGTCAGAGCGAGGCCGCCTTCGAGCGCGCGGTTGCCGCTGCCGCTCGTCTGGTAGCCCGCCGTGGCCCGGAGCTGCGTCTGCCCGGTGAGCGCGAGCGAGCCGCCCAGCCGCAAGCGCACCGAGGTCGGCTCGGCCGACGCCTTCAGCATCTGCCCCTCCACCACGGTCCTGGTCTCGGGCGAAAACTCGCGCGCCGCGTCCAGGGCGGCGAACGCCCGGCCGTTGCCGGACTCGCCGAGCGGCATCTCCATCGTCACCCCGATGCGGCCCGACAGGCTCTTCGCCCGCTCCAGCGACACATGCGCGCCGCTGCCCACTTCGTCAGTGAAGTCGTCCAGCGACACCCGCGACCAGGCGAGGCCGACGCGCGGCGTGAGCGAAACGCCCGGGGCCGCCGCCATGGGCCGCCCCACCTCCACGCCCAGGGTGTGGCCTATCCCCGACACGCCGTCCGCCAGCGGGAGGGAGCGGTGAATCGCCGACCTCAGGTCCACTTCGTACCATGTCGCCGTCGCCTGCGCGTCCAGCTGGAAGCCGTCCGCCAGCGCCGTGACCCAGGCGCCCGCCCCGGTGCCCGACAGCTTCGCCTCGGGACCCCCGGACAGCGTCGCCACGCCGCGAAGAGCGTGAAGCGAAACGCCCATCCACGCGCCATCCGCGATCACGGCCTCGATCCCGGCGCGCACGCCGTATCGCCGCCGGTCGTAGGTCACATCCGGGCTGGTCGAGGAATCGGCCTCCCACCTGCCGTCGGCGATATCGACGCGCACCCGGGCGTGCCCGGGCACCTCCGGGGCATCGCGCGCCGCCATCCGGCGCTCGTCCCGGGTCTGTGGCGCGTTCATCGCCAGAAGGATCGAGGGCAGCGCCTCGTACAGCCGGCAACGCCCGTCCATCGCATCGCCGCAGTCGAAGGCCTGCGTGGGCAGCGGGGGGAGTTGCTCGGTTCCGGGGGGAGGGGTCCGGTCGGTGCCGCCCATGTCCTCGCCGTCCGGATCTTCCGGATCCGGATACACCGCCGCCCGCAGCCCCGACGTATCCGGCCTGCCATCCACCAAGGGAACGGTCGCCTCGTGGCCGGTGGTGACTCCGTCCTGGAACTCCTTGAAGGTGGTGGCCGTGGTTCCGGCGCCGACGATGAGGCCATCCACTCTCTCGGCGGCTCTATCGGCGCTCTGCCTCGAGATCCAGTCCTGCCGCTCCCGGGAATCGCGGTCGGCGAAAAGAGTCACGCCCGTGTCCTCGTCGCCGCGGATGGCGCTCATGGCGCCGTTCGCCTCGACCCGCCCGGTCACGCCGATCGTCACGCTGCCGCCGCCGGTCAGGTCCACCGCCGCCCGCGCGCCCGTGCCGCCCCGCACCAGGCCGTCGATGCGGATGTCCGCCGGGCCCGGATCGTTGACGAGGATCGCCCGCCCCGACGAACCGGCGAGCAATTGCCCCGTTCGCCCGACGTTGAGGGAGCCGCCACCCGAAAGATGCACCGCGGCGTCGGTTCCGCCCATCACCAAGCCATGCACCGTGACGGTCTGGTCGCGGATGCCGGCCTCCCCGGGAACACAGCCGTCGTCCACGGGGCAGCCGGCATTGGCGACATAGACGCCCGCCATGCCGCCGGTCACGCGCGCGCCCTCGGCGACGGTCACGTCGATGCTCCCGTTGTCGTCGTGCGGTATGACATAGCCGGCGCGGATGCCATCGCCCCGGGAATCGATGGCCCCGGCGTTCACGGCGAGGCGGATGTCGCCGACGTTATGCCAGTCCAGGAACGCACGCACTTCGTCTTTCCAGCTATCGCCATAGCTGGTGAAGACATTGCCGTAATTGGGCAGTTCATCGAGCGCGGCCTCCAGGTCGCCTCCCGTCGTCAGGGCCGCGACGACCGCCTCTTCGCCCTCCGAGAGGCCGTCCAGGAGGAGGTCGCGCAGGAAGGTTCTGCGCTCCGCATTGTTCGCCGTCAGATAGGTTACGATCTCCGGGTCGCTGTAGGTCCCATCGCCATCGCTATCGATGCCGGACGCCCCGGGAATCTGCGCGAAGTTGGTATCGGTGAGCAGCGTGCGGAATTGCCTCACGATCACCGCCGCGCGCGCCCGGTCCGCCTCGCCAGGGGCCGCCTCGCCGGAGACCGGAACGGCCAGAAGCGCTTGCTGGGCCTCATGGCTCATGAGCGCGTTCGGGTCGTCGCCCTTCGCCACGGCGGCGAGCAGGGCATCCAGCCTCATCACCTGCGCCTCGATTGCCGCTGCCTGCCCGTAGCGCGTGACGCGCTCGCCCACCGCCCCCCGATGGGTGACGACGGCCGCCTGGTCGAGAGCGGCCACGGAGAAGCGGCCTGCGTCGTTCGGCTCGGTTTGCCTTACCTCCCGCGCGAAGGTTCCCGTCCAGACGATGTCGATGGCGGGCTGGTCCGCGCGCGTTTCGCCCACCGCGCTTTCGCGCGCGATGTGGGCGACGACACCCCGGCGCGCCGAGATCGTCCCGCCCTGGGTGACGCGAATGCGTCCGGTCGCCGCGGTGGAGCCGAGGGCCACATGGAGTCCCGGGCCATATTGCGACACGAGCGCCACGCCTTGGGAGATGTTCGCGATGGCGTCCCCGGTTCCGTTCAGGTCGGCCCGGACGGCGCCTCTCTCCGGGGGCCGGGCTTTGGACGTCACCGACCCGCCCGTCAGGTCGATCCTGACATCGGCCGTGTTGCCCGCCGCGGTCCGGACGTAGATGCCGTTCCCGGCCGTGGAGAGGATGTCGCCGCTGTTGGTCAGCGTCACCTTGCCCGTGCCGTCATGCGCCAGTTCGATGCCGTCGCCGGTCGCGAAAATGCGCGCGGCGCTGGTGACCGTGTGGCTTCCCGTGTGGGCGGTGGAGGCGATTCGCGTGTGGACGCCGTCGTGCAGCATGGGCGCGGCCTGCGTCCCGATGCTCACCCGGCTCTCGAGGTCCACCGTCAGGCTGGAGGCGGGCGCCGGATTGCCCGGGCGGATGTAGATGCCGTGGCCCGACGATTCCGGCAGCGTCGTATAGTCGGCGGTGGGGGTGGGTTGCACGATCGACACGCTGCCCGTCGCGCCCATCGTGAGCGAGATGCTGCCGTCGTCGGTCGCGGTCGAGGCGCCAGCGTTGACGATGACAATGCCGCTTTCGTTCGTGTTCGTGCCGCCGGCGGCCGATCGGGTGATCGTGGTCGCGGCGGTCGAACCCGTCCCGACCGTGAGCGTCAGCCCGTTGGCGCCCGAATAGGCGATGCCGCTCGCCGCTTCCGCGGGCGTGCAGTCGTGGGTTCCACTGGCGGCAGGCATGACTCCAGGGTCGGTGCAGGCAGGGGTTTGCGCCCGCCCCGCGTCCGGGGCCAGGAGGAAGGCGGCGAGCAATGCCAGCCCGCCGATGAGGCCAGGGCGCCACGACACCGTTTCACATGCCATCGAAAGCCTCCTTCCGGTCCACCGTTCCGGATGCTTCGCCCCGATCCGTATCCCTGCCGTCGGGTGCCATTGTCGCGATTGCGGGTGCCATTGTCGAGGCGATCGCCGCCGCGGCAGGGCGCCCGTCGCCCCCTAGAGAAGCTGCTTCTGGAGCGCGCTGCCGCGGCCCGAGAGGCTGGGATGGGTCATGAAGAAGCGATGGGCGCAGAAGCCGCCTTCTTCGGCGGCAAGGCGGGCATAGGAACCATCCCGCCGCAGCTCCCAGGATTGCTCGACGTCGCGCAGATTGGCGATCATGATCTGGTCGAGCAGCTGGCGGTGCACGGTGGCGTTGGCGATCGGCACCATGGTTTCGACCCGGTGGTCGATGTTGCGCGGCATCCAGTCGGCCGACGACATGAACACCCGCGCCTGCGGCGAGGGCAGGGCACGGCCATCGGCAAAGCAGAAGATGCGCGAATGCTCCAGGAAGCGGCCGACGATGCTTTTGACCCGGATGTTCTCCGAAAGCCCCGGCACGCCGGGCCGCAGGCAGCAGACGCCGCGGATCACGAGGTCGATCTCCACTCCCGCCTGCGAGGCTTCGTAGAGCAGGTCGATCAGCTCGGCATCGACGAGGGCGTTCATCTTGGCCCAGATGGCGGCGGGCTTGCCGGCGCGGGCGTGGGCGGCCTCGGTCCGGATCAGCGAGGCCAGCCGCTCGCGCATGGTGAGCGGCGACATCGCCACCTCCTCCAGATTGCGCGGGCGGATATAGCCGGTGAGGTAGTTGAAAATGCGGTTGGCGTCGCGGGTGAGCGCCGGTTCGGCCGTGAACAGCGACAGGTCGGTGTAGATCCTGGCCGTGATGGGGTGATAGTTGCCGGTGCCGAAGTGGACGTAACTCACCAGGCGCCCGCTTTCGCGGCGGACCACCAGCGACATCTTGGCGTGGGTCTTCAGATCGACGAAGCCATAGACGACCTGGGCGCCGGCGCGCTCCAGGTCCCGCGCCCAGCGAATGTTGGCCTCTTCGTCGAAGCGCGCCTTCAACTCCACCACCGCCGTCACCGATTTGCCGGCCTCGGCGGCCTCGATCAGGGCCTTGACGATGGGCGAGCCTTCGCTGGTGCGATACAGGGTCTGCTTGATCGCCACCACGGCCGCATCCTGCGCCGCCTGTTGCAGGAACTGCACCACGACATCGAAGCTTTCATAGGGGTGGTGGACGATGATGTCCTTGGCGCGGACGGCATCGAAGCAGTTGCCGCCGAAATCGCGGATGCGCTCGGGATGGCGGACGGTGTGGGGGTCGAACAGCAGGTCGGGACGGTCGCCGACGATGAGCTGCCCGAGATCGCCCAGGCCCAGCTCGCCATCGACCTCGGTCACGTCGTCGGGGTCGACCTGCAGCCTGTCCATCAGCAGCTTGCGCAGCTCGTCCGGCATGCGGGCGTCCACCACCAGGTCGATGACGCTGCCGCGCCGCCGCCGTTTGAGCGCGGTCTCGAAATGGCGCACCAGGTCTTCCGATTCTTCGTCGATCTCGATCTCGCTGTCGCGCACCACCCGGAAGCAGCCCAGGCCCAGCTGGCGGAAGCCGGGGAACAGGCGCTCGAGATGCATGCGCACCACCTGTTCCAGCGCCAGAAAGCGGTGGTTCTCGCCCGCCAGGCGGACAAAGCGGCCGATCTGCTGGGGCAGGCGGATGATGGCATATACCGGCTCGTCCTGCCCCGGCCCGTGCAGCTTCAGCACCAGCCCGAAGCCGAAATTGGGAATGAAGGGGAAGGGATGGGCGGGGTCGATCGCCACCGGCGTCAGCACCGGCAGCACTTCCATGTCGAACCAGCGGGCGAGCCAGGCGCGGTCGGCCGCCGTCATCTCCTCCTCCTCGACGACGCCGATGCCCGCGTCGCGCAACAGCGACCGCAGCTCGCGCCAGATGGCATACTGGTCTGCGATCAGCGCGATCGAATGGCGCTTGATCTCCAGCAGCTGCTGGAGTGGCGAGCGGTCGTCGATGCTGGGGCTGGCGACATTGGCATCGACCTGCGCCTTCAGCCCCGCCACGCGCACCATCTGGAACTCGTCGAGATTGTTGGCGGAGATCGACAGGAAGCGCAGCCGTTCCAGCAACGGGTGGCGCCGGTTGCGGGCCTCTTCGAGAACGCGAGCGTTGAAGGCGAGCCAGCTCAACTCGCGGTTGATGTAGCGGCCCTGCGGCAGGCGCGCGGGAGCCGGGTGGGCGGGGCCTGCCGGCGGCCGCTGCACCTCCACGGCGGAGATTTCGGCGCGCTCGTCGTCGGTCATGCCAACTCCCGGAAGGCGTGGGCCTGTGCTACATGGGCGAACCCGGCCGCAGCGGCGACGCGCGGGCGAAGGAACTGCCGCCCACAGCGGGCAGCCGCCATGCGGGGACCATGCCTTGATGACTACCCTCTACCTTCTTCGCCATGCCAAGTCCAGTTGGGCGGATGCCAGCCTGGCGGACCACGACCGGCCGCTTCAGGACAAGGGGCGCCGGCGGGCGGGAGCGCTCGCCCGCTGGCTCGCCTGCCGCGGGCTCGCCTGCGACCTGGTGTTGTGCTCGACGGCGGTGCGCGCCTGCCAGACCCTGGAGATCGTCCACGACGCGCTGGGCGCGCCCGAGCTGCGCTCCGTGGCGGCCCTCTACCGGGCGGACGCCTTCGAGCTGGTCGCCATGCTCAGGCGTCTTGGCGGCGACACGCCGCGTGCCATGGTGGTGGGGCACGATCCCGTCCTGCAGCAGACGGCGGCGCTGCTGGCCGGGACGGCCGACGGCGATGCGCTCGACCGGCTGGGGCGGAAATATCCTACCTGCGGCCTCGCCATGCTGACCTTCGGGAGCGGCTGGGCGGCGCTGGCCCCGGGGATGGGCCATCTGGAACTGTTTTTCGTGCCGCCCGACCGGCCCGCGTGAGGCGAGAGGGCTGCGACGATGAGGCGTCTCGCCGGCTGGCTCTTCTTCCTGGGCCTGGTCGCGCTCGCCGGCGGCGGGACCATCTACGCCACCAACCTGCCGCAGCTCCCCGGCGAAGACGATCTCACGGTCTTCACGGGCTTCCTGGTCGGCATCGCCCTGCGGAAGGATCTGGACGGAACGGATATCGTCTATCTCCGTTACCGCGACCACGACCGGCTCTACAAATATCTTTCGATCTATCCGCAATACATCGAGGTGCGCGATCGGTTGGGCATCTACCGCCAGGTCGATGTCCTGGTCGAACGGGATGGCGAGCCGGACGCGGACGGTGCCCTGCCGGTCTGGGGCCTGGTGGAACACGATCCCTATCGCGAGGGAACGGTGGTCACCTATGACGACATCTACCTGGAGGTGACGCAGACCGAACGTTCCTGGCAACGGGTCGGCCTCTGGCTGTTCGCCGCCGGGGCGCTGGCATTCGCCGCCGGCATCGCCATCCGCCGTGCCGTGCCCTATCGCCCCAGGGATCCCGTAGCTTGATATGCGCCCCCGCAGAGCTGCGCCCCGCAAGCAATGCCGCAATGAGGTATCTGCGGCAGTGAATTCTACGGAAACACCGGCATAAACCGGATTTCAGGGCGTCTCTCGAGGAGGGCCGGCCTGGGGGTCTCGCCAATTCAGGATATAGCGCTTCTGCTGGTCGGTTTGGGGCGTGCGCTGATAGGCCGATTTGGGGTTGTTCCGCCACAATTTCCGAAGGCGTGCCAGGGCGTTGTGCCCCGATCCATGGTGACGGGCGAGCCAGCAGCCGACGATGACGCCGGTGCGCCCGATGCCGCCCCAGCAATGGACATAAACGGTCTCGCCCTTTTCCATGTGCTCGTCGATGGCATCCAGCGTCGCCACGGTTTGCTCGTGGGTTGGCGGTATGTCGGCGTCGGGGATGGGAAACCGCTTGTGCTCGGCCGGGGCCACCCATTGGGCATATGGGCGCAGCGTGGTGAATTTCTCGACCTCTTCGGTCAGATCGATGAACACATCGACCCCGGCCTCCTTCAGGGCCTCGATCTTCTCGCGCGACGACTCATCGTCCGGGTTCCTGGGATATTCGCCGGCGAGCAGCTTCCCCGGCACGACCCAATAGCAGTTCTCGATCGGTCGCTTCATGCTTCCTTCCACCGAGTGGTTCGCGCCAATACGGTCGGAGCGGCGGCTACGCTACGATCTCCCCGCTGGTGGCGAAGGCCACGTTCGCCTGCCTCAGGCCGGCCAGTGCCCGTTGCAGCGAGCCTTCCAAGTCGATGGCCCGGCAGGCGTCTTCCACCAGCACGGCCTCGAAGCCTTCGCGGCGCGCGTCCATGGCGCTGTCATGGACGCAGAAATCGGTGGCCAATCCCACCAGAAACACCCTCGCCGCGCCCAGGGCGCGCAGCCAGCCGGTCAGGCCGGTGGCGGTGGTGCGATCGTTCTCGAAGAAGGCCGAATAGGAATCGATCGCCGCATCGCAGCCCTTGCGCAGCACCAGGCGTGCCGCATCGGTCGCCAGAGCGGGATGGAAGGCCGCGCCTTCGCTGCCCTGAACGCAATGGTCCGGCCACAGCGTCTGGCTGCCATAGGCCATCTCCACCTGCTCGAAAGGCTGCCGCCCGGCATGGCTGGAGGCGAAGGAGGCGTGGCCGGCAGGGTGCCAGTCCTGGGTCAGCACGACATGGTCGAAGGCGCTCGTCAGCCGGTTGACGACGGGGACGACGGCATCGCCGCCGGCGACGGCAAGCGCCCCGCCGGGACAGAAATCGTTCTGCACGTCGACGACGATCAGGGCATCGCGGCGGCGATCGATGGAATACGCGCCCATGGCTCCCAAGCCTTTGCCCGGATGATCGCTTGCGGCGGCATCGGCCGCAAGCGCGGCGATTGCGCGCCGGGCCGGGCCATGCCACAAGCGGCGCAACGAAGCCGAACCGCCGCTATGCTCCTTCGCAGCCTCCTCATCGCGCTTGCCATGGCCACCGCCGTCGCCGCCCGCGCGCAGGAGGCGCCGCCATGGAGCGTTTTCCTCCAGGGCGTCCGCGAGGAGGCGCGCGCGGCCGGCATCGGCGAGGCCACGCTCGAGTCCGCCCTGGCCGGCCTGCGGCCGCTGGAGCGCGTCCTGGAGCTGGACCGTCACCAGCCCGAAGGCACGATCAGCTTCGCGGAATACATGGAAAAGCGCCTGCCGGCCCGGCTGTTCGAGACGGCGCGCCAGCGCTACGCCCGGCACGGGCCGCTGCTGGAGGCCATCGCCGCCCATTACGGGCTGGACGCGGAGGCGATCGTCGCCCTGTGGGGGCTGGAGACGCGCTTCGGTTCCTATACCGGCGGTTTCGACGTGATCGCGGCGGTCGCCACCCTGGCCTGGGATGCCCGGCGCAGCGCCTTCTTTCGGGCCGAGCTGATGCACGCCCTCGAAATCCTCGACGAGGGCCACATCGCCCGCGACGACATGATGGGTTCCTGGGCCGGCGCCATGGGGCAGAGCCAGTTCATGCCGTCCAGCTTCCAGGCATACGCCGTCGATTGGGACCTGGACGGCCGCCGCGACATCTGGACCAACAAGGGCGACGTCTTCGCATCGGCCGCCAACTATCTGGCGCGGGCCGGCTGGCGCCGGGGCGAGGCCTGGGGAGGGGCGGTCGTGCTGCCGCCGGGCTTCGATACCGGCCTGGCGGGCCACCACGATACCATGCCGCTCGCCGCCTGGCTGGAGCGGGGGATAGCGTGGGCCGACACCCCGCCGCAGGCCGCCCCGGACGCGCAGGCTTCGCTGGCCATGCCGGGCGGGGCAGGGGGGCCGGCATGGCTGGTGCTCAACAACTACCGCACCGTCCTGAAATGGAACCGCTCCGACTATTTCGCCATGTCGGTGTTCGCGCTTGCGGACGCCGTGGCCGGCCGATAGCCTCGCCGCCAGCGACCTGCCCGATGTTCCGGATGCCATCTTTCCCCCGCAACCCGCGGCGCCTTTCCATCCTCCTGGCGGGGCTTGCCGTCGCGCTCTGGGGCTGCGGCACCGTGCCGGAGGCGCCGGATGGCGGCGGGGCGTCCTACAAGGTCGGCAAGCCCTACCAGATCGACGGCGTCTGGTATTACCCCAGCGCAGACCCCGATTACGATGAGACCGGGATCGCGTCGTGGTATGGCGAACCCTTCCACGGGCGCAAGACGGCCAACGGCGAGACCTACGACATGAACGCGCTGACGGCGGCGCACAAGACCCTGCCCATGCCGGTCCAGGTCAAGGTCACCAATCTGGAGAACGGGCGTTCGCTCGTCCTGCGCGTCAACGACCGCGGCCCCTTCGTCGCCGGGCGCATCATCGACGTGTCGCGCCGCGCCGCGCAGCTGCTGGACTTTCAGGCCCAGGGCACGGCCCGTGTGCGGGTGCAGATCGTGGACGGGGAGGCGGCCCCGGCTTATGCCGCTCTGGGCGATGACCCGCCGGCGGCGCCGCTTCCCGCGCCGGACGGGAGCGCGAGCGCCGATCTCACCGAGAGCGGTGCGGCGGGCGGCGCGCGCTTCGTCCAGGTGGGCGCCTATGGCGAGGCCGACAACGCCTTCGCGGCCGTGAACGCCCTGAGCGACTTCGAAAGCGTCCAGATCTGGCGCATCGTCGCGGGCGGGCGGGTGCTCTACCGAGTCCGTCTCGGCCCCTTTGCCAGTTCCGAGAGGGCCGAGGCGGTGCGCCGCGAGGTGGCCGGCCGCTATCCCGAGGCCATCGTCGTCGACGGCCATTAGCCGAGGCTGGCATGTGCCGCGCCGACCAGACTGCCTTCGCCGCCGCCGGGACGCGATGACCGCACGCGCTTTCACGGGCCTTGCCGCGCTGTTCGCCGCCGTGCTGGCGGTCTCGAGCGCGCGGGCGCTGGACACCGTGGCCAAGGAGGCGATCCTGGTCGACGACGCCACCGGCACCGTGCTGCTGGAGAAGAACGCGACGGCGCCCACCTTTCCGTCGTCGATGACCAAACTGATGACCGTCTATCTGCTGTTCGAGCGCCTGGACTCCGGCGCGCTCGCCCTCGACGACACCCTTCCGGTCAGCGAGAAAGCCTGGCGCATGGGCGGATCCAAGATGTTCGTGGAGGTCGGCAGCGAGGTTGCGGTCGAGGATCTGATCCGTGGCATCGTCGTGCAGTCGGGCAACGACGCCACCATCGTCGTGGCGGAGGGCCTGGCGGGTTCGGAGGAGGCCTTCGCGCGGCAGATGACCACCAGGGCCCGCGAGCTGGGCATGACCGCCACTATTTTCCGCAACGCCTCGGGCTGGCCCGATCCGGAACACGTCACCACGGTGGCGGACCTGGCGCTGCTGGTCCGCCGCACCATCGAGGACTTCCCCGACCGCTACCACTACTATGCGGAGAAGAACTTCACCTTCGGTGGCATCGCCCAGGCCAACCGAAATCCTCTCCTCCATGCCGACGTCGGGGCCGACGGGCTGAAAACCGGCCATACCGAAGCGGCCGGCTACGGGCTTGCCGCTTCGGCGCGGCAGGGCGAGCGGCGGCTGATCCTGGTGATCAACGGCGTCGACAGCGCCCGGGCGCGGGCCGACGAGGCCGAGCGGCTGCTGCGATGGGGCTTCCGCGAATTCGACGTCCACCGGCTTTTCGATGCCGGCGAGATCGTCGGCGAAGCCGAAGTCTGGCTGGGCGAGGAGGACGCCGTGCCCCTGCTGCTGGCCGACGACCTGGCGCTCACCCTTTCGCGGGAGGCGCGCCGTGACATGCGGGCCCGGATCGTCTATCCGGGGCCCGTGCCCGCGCCCATCGCGGCGGGCGCGCCCATCGCCCGCCTGGTCGTCGACGCTCCGGGCATGGCGACGGTGGAACGGCCGCTGCTGGCCGCCGTCGCCGTGGACGAACTGCCGCTCCTGGGCCGTCTGGGCACCGCCCTGTTCTATCTCCTCTTCGGCCTGCCCCCGGGCGATCCCGCGACGATGAACCCTTGAGCGGTGGGCGCTTCATCACCCTCGAAGGCGGCGAGGGCACCGGCAAGACCACCCAGCTCGCCCGCCTGGCGGATTGGCTGCGGCGCGAGCGCGGGATCCGGGTCGTCGCCACGCGCGAACCCGGCGGCTCGCCCGGCGCCGAGGCCATCCGCGCCCTGCTGCTGGAAGGCGCCGGCGATCGCTGGGATGCCCGCACCGAAGCGCTGCTGCACGTCGCCGCCAGGCGCGATCACATCCGCACCGTCGTGGCGCCGGCACTGGCGCGCGGGCACTGGGTGGTGAGCGACCGCTTCGCCGATTCGACGGCGGCCTATCAGGGCATCGTCCAGGGCGCCGGCCTGGCCTTCGTCGAGCGCCTCGCCCGCCTCGCCCTGCCGGCCGTCCTTCCGGACCTCACGCTGATCCTCGATCTGCCGGCCGCCGCCGGCCTCGCCCGCGCGGAGGGCGGCGACCGCTACGAGCGCATGGGCGCGGCCTTCCACCGGCATCTCCGCCGGGCCTTCCTCGATCTGGCGGCGCGGGAGGCCCATCGCTGCGCCGTGGTCGATGCCTCGGGGAGCGAAGGCGAGGTCGCCCGCCGCATCCAGGCTCTGGTGGCGGAGCGGCTGCCATGAGCGAGGCGGATCCCCGCCGCCACGCCGACTTTCCCTCCAGTCGGGCGCCGGCCCCGCGCGCCAATCCGCTGCTGGACGACCATGGCGAGGCCTGCCGCCGCCTGGCGCAGGCCAGCGCCGATGGCCGGCTGGCCGGTGCTTGGCTGATCGGCGGTCCCAAGGGCATCGGCAAAGCCACTCTGGCCTACCGCCTGGCGCGCCATCTCCTGGCCGCGACCCCCCTGGACGGCGCCGCCTGCCTGGAGGGCCACCCGCAGCTGGCGCGGGTGGCCAGCGGTGCCCATGGCGGCCTGCTGACGGTCGAGGCCGGCTGCGACCGCCAGGGCAGGCGGCGCGGCGAGATCGTGATCGAGGACATCCGCCGCCTGGCCCCGTTCTTCCACCGCTCGGCGGGCGAGGGCGGCTGGCGCATGGCCGTCATCGACGGCGCCGAGCTGATGAACCGCAGCGCCGCCAATGCCGTCCTCAAGCTGGTCGAGGAGCCGCCGGCCCGCGCCCTGGCGGTGCTGGTAAGCCATGCGCCGGCCAGGCTGCCGCCGACGCTCGCCTCGCGCTGCCGCAAGCTCTTCCTGCGGCCGCTGGCGGCCGAAAGGGTGGCACTGCTGCTGGAACGCTACCTTCCCGAACTGGCGGCCGAAGAGCGCCTGCCCCTGGCGCGGCTGGCCCAAGGCAGCATCGGGCGGGCGATGGCGCTGGCGGAGCTGGGCGGCCTGGCGCTCTATCGCGAGATGCTGGCGCTGGTGGGCGCGGCGCCGGCCATTGATCCGGTGGCTCTCCACGATCTGGCCGACCGCCTGGGCCGCCACGGCAACGACGCCGCCTGCCGCACCGCGCTGGACTTTCTGGCCTCCTGGCTGGCGCGGCTGGTGCGCCAAAGCGCGGCGGGCGGCGGCTTCGAAGGCATCGTGGCGGGCGAGGGGGAGGCGATGACGAAGCTCGCCGGGGCCGGCGGCAGCCTTGATCGCTGGGTGGAGGTGTGGGAGAAGACCGTCCGCCTCCGGGAGCGGGCCGACAGCCTCCATCTGGATCGCAAGCAGGTCGTCCTGGCCGCTTTCGGCGCCCTCGAAGCCGCCGCTCGCAACTGACGGCACCGGCCCTGCGAGGAGCCACGGCATGCCCGCCCATTTCTACATCACGACGCCGATCTACTACGTCAACGACAACCCCCATATCGGCCACGCCTATACCACGCTCGCCTGCGACGTGATGGCCCGCTTCCTGCGCCTCGACGGGCGCGAGGTGACGTTCCTCACCGGCACCGACGAACACGGCCAGAAGGTGGAGAAGGCGGCCGCTCTGGCCGGCCTCGCGCCTCTGGAGTTCTGCGACAAGGTCTCAAAAAACTTCCGCAACCTGGCGAAAGAGTGGAATTTTTCCAACGATGACTTCATCCGCACCACAGAGCCGCGCCACATCCGCTCGGTGCAGGCGCTCTGGCGCCGGCTGCGGGAGGCAGGCGAGATCTATGCCGGCCAGTACGAGGGCTGGTATGCCGTGCGCGACGAGGCCTTCTATGGTGAGGACGAGCTGGTCCGCGGCGACGACGGGCACTGGCTGGCGCCCACCGGCGCGCCGGTGGAGCGGGTGAAGGAGCCCAGCTACTTCTTCCGGCTCTCCGCCTGGCAGGAGCGCCTGCTCGCCCTCTACGACGAGCGCCCGGAGTTCATCGCCCCCGAGAGCCGCCGCAACGAGGTCAGGAGCTTCGTCGCCGCTGGCCTGCGCGACCTTTCCATCTCGCGGACCGGCTTTTCATGGGGCGTGCCGGTGCCCGACGATCCCGGCCATGTGATGTATGTCTGGATCGACGCGCTCGCCAACTACATCACGGCCGCCGGCTATCCCGACCGGGAAGGGAGCTTCGCCCACCTCTGGCCGGCCTTCCACATGGTCGGCAAGGACATCCTGCGCTTCCACACCGTCTATTGGCCGGCCTTCCTGATGGCGGCCGGGCTGGAGGTGCCGCGCCGGGTATTCGCCCATGGCTGGTGGACGAGCGAGGGGCGCAAGATCTCCAAATCGCTGGGCAACGTCATCGTCCCTTCGGAGATCGTCGCCCGCTACGGTCTCGATCAGGTGCGCTATACGCTGATGCGCGAGGTGGCCTTCGGCAATGACGGCGATTTCTCCCACCGCGGCGCCGTCCGGCGCTGCAACCACGACCTGGCCAACGAGTATGGCAACCTGGCCCAGCGGGTGCTGGCGATGATCGCGCGCCATGGCGGCGCGCGGGTGCCCGCCCCCGGCGACAGGACGCAAGCCGACCGCGCGCTGCTGGAGGCTGCCTACGGCCTGCTGCCCGTCAGCCGCTACCACATCGAAGCGCAGGCCTTCCATCTGATGCTGCGCGCGATCTGGGAGGTGGTGGGCGAGGCCAACCGCTATGTGGACGACGAAGCGCCCTGGGCGCTGAGAAAAACCGACCCCGGGCGCATGGCGACGGTGCTCTACGTCCTGGCCGAGACCGTGCGCGTGCTGGCGCTGCTCACCCAGCCGGTGATGCCGCGATCTTCCGCCAGGCTGCTGGAGCAGCTGGCGGTGGCGCCGGGCGAGCGCGGCTTCGATCGGCTGACGCCCGCCTGCGCCCTGCGCCCGGGCACGCCGCTGCCGCCCCCGGAGCCCGTCTTCCCGCGCTACCGGGAGCAAAGCGAGGGGAGGGCGTGATGCTGGTCGACAGCCATTGCCATCTCGACTTTCCCGCCTTCGCCGATGACCTGGAGCAGGTGATGGCCCGCGCGCGGGCGGCGGGAGTCGGCGCCGTTCAGACCATCTCCACGCGCCTTTCCGGGTTCGAGGACGTGCTGGCCATCGCCCGGCGTTTCGAAGGCGTTTCCTGTTCGGTGGGCGTCCATCCCCACAACGTCGCCGACGAAGGCGTGGCCGGGGCCGCCCGCCTCGAAGCGCTGGCGGCGGCACCGGAGGTGATCGGCATCGGCGAGACCGGCCTCGATTTCCACTACCAGCACAGCCCGCGCGCGCTGCAAGAGGCGAGCTTCCGCCAGCATATCGCCGCCGCCCGCGCCACCGGGCTGCCGCTCATCGTCCATAGCCGCGCTGCCGACGACGACACCATGGCCATCCTGGAAGAGGAGATGGGCAGGGGGGCCTTCGCCGGCCTCATCCACTGCTTCAGCGCCTCGCGCGAACTGGCCGAACGCAGCCTGGCGATCGGCTTCTTCCTCTCCGTCGCCGGCATCGCCACCTTCCGGAATGCCGAGGCGCTGCGCCGCATCGTCGCCGCCGTGCCGCTGGAACGGCTGCTGGTGGAGACCGACGCGCCCTTCCTGGCGCCGGTGCCCCGGCGCGGCAAGCGGAACGAGCCCGCCTTCGTCGTCCACACGGCTGCGCTGCTGGCCGGGCTGAAGGGCGTGTCCGAGGAGCGCTTCGCCGCCGCGAGCACCGAGAACTTCTTCAACCTGTTCACGAAGGCCGAGCGCGTAAGCCTGTGAGCGGAAACTCATATCGATAAGTTTCCATAATATATCTTATGCGACTTTAGCGACGACGCCGACGGGGCCGCGACACCGCCCCTGCCTCGCCCGACGCCTTGTCCCAGGCACAAAGCCCGCTACACTGAAACGATGACTTTCCTGCGCAAACCCGAGGACATCTGCACACTGGAACAACCCGTTCGCACGGATATCGACGCCATTGCCCGGCTTTGTGCGTGACCCGGAATTTCTGATTCGGGATCGAACCCGAGACGGGAGCGCGTAAGGATTCTGCCATGATCGATCTCTACTTCGACCACACCCCCAACGGCCAGAAGGTCCACATCATGCTCGAGGAGACCGGGCTGCCCTACGAGCTGGTCATGGTCGATATCGGCAAGGGCGAACAGTTCGCCCCCGAGTTCCTGGACATCAGCCCCAACAACAAGGTGCCGGCCATCGTCGACCGCGACGGCCCCGGCGGCGCGCCCATCGCCATCTTCGAATCGGGGGCCATCCTGCTCTACCTGGCGGAAAAGAGCGGGCGCTTCCTGCCCGCCGAGCCGGCGCAGCGCTGGCAGGTGCTGCAATGGCTGTTCTGGCAGATGGGCGGCTTCGGGCCGATGCTGGGCCAGGCTCACCACTTCCTGGCCTATGCGCCCATGAACCCAGCCGGCGCGGTGGTCCTGCCCTATGCGCAGGATCGCTACCGCAACGAGGCGCGGCGCCTCTACCGCGTGCTCGACCGCCAGCTGCAGGGCCGGGACTGGGTCGCCGGCGGCGCCTACAGCATCGCCGATATGGCGATCTTCCCCTGGGTGCGCCTGCACCGCCGCCAGGAACAGGAGCTGGGCGACTTTCCCAACGTCGCGCGCTGGTTCCAGGCGCTCTCCCGCCGCCCGGCGGTGGCCCGCGACATCGCCGCCTCCGCCGATGTGGTGGATGGCTTCACGCCGGAAAGCTGGTCGGTGTCCTTCGGCCAGCGCCAATACCAGCGGCGCTAGCCCATGGCCGGCGACGCGCCGGAACGGGGCGCCCTCGCCCGCCTGCTGGCCGTCATGGCGGCGCTGCGCCGCCGCTGCCCCTGGGACCGCGAGCAGACCTTCCGCTCCATCGCGCCGTTCACCGTCGAGGAGGCCTACGAGGTCGCCGACGCCATCGAAAGGCAGGACTGGCCAGGGCTGAAGGAGGAGTTGGGCGACCTGCTGTTCCAGGTCGTCTTCCACGCCCATATGGCGGCGGAAGCCGGCCTGTTCGCCTTCGACGACGTGGCACGGACGGCCGCAGACAAGATGGTGGCCCGCCACCCGCATGTCTTCGCCGGCCAGGCCGGCATCGACAGCGCCCGACGCCAGAGCGAAGCCTGGGAAGCGCAGAAGGCTTCGCAGCGCCGCGCCGCCGCCGAGCGCGAAGGCCGCCTGCCCTCGGCGCTGGACGGCATCGCCGCCGGCCTCGCCCCCCTCACCCGCGCCGTCAAGCTGCAAAGCCGCGCGGCCGCCACCGGTTTCGACTGGCCGGATACGGCCGGCGTCGTCGCCGACAGCGAGCGTGAATTCGACGAGCTCAAGCGGGAGATCGCCACCGGCGGCGGCCGCGAACGCCTGGAAGACGAGCTGGGCGACCTGCTGTTCAGCGCCGTCAATCTCGCCCGCCATCTGGATGTCGACCCGGAAGTCGCGCTGGCCCGCACCAACCGCAAATTCGAGGCCCGTTTCCGCCATATCGAGGCGCGCCTGGCCGCACGGGGCCGCAGCACCGAAGGCGCCTCGATGGAGGAGATGGAGCGGCTGTGGAACGAAGCCAAGCTCAACCCGCCCGCGCCATCTTCCTGAACCGCGCCAGGTTCCTGTCCTCCATGGCGACCTTGAAGCGGATGCCGGTTTCGCCGTCCTCGCGTTCCAGCACCTCGCCGTGGCGGTAGAGGAAGCCGATGGCCCTGCCGTCGGCCGCCGGCAGCGTCAGGTCGAGCACCCGGCGCCCGTCCCAGACGCACCCGGCCACCCGGTCGAGCAAGCCTGCCATGCCCTCGCCCGTGGCGGCCGAGACGGCGACGCTATCGCCCCGCCTGCCGATGGCGGCGGTGAGGCGCCGGCGTTCGCCTTCGTCCAGCAGATCGATCTTGTTCATCACCTCGATCATGCGCTCGCTGCGGCGAACCTCGTCGATGCCCAGCTCCTCCAGCACGGAGAGCACATCGGCCGCCTGCGCTTCACGGTCGGGATCGCTGGCGTCGCGGACATGCAGCAGCAGGTCGGCCTCCACCACCTCTTCCAGAGTGGCGCGGAAGGCGGCGACCAGCACGGTCGGCAGGCCGGAGACGAAGCCCACCGTGTCGGAGGCGATGACACGCTGGCCGGAGGGCAGGTCGATGCCGCGCATGGTGGCATCCAGCGTCTCGAAAACCCGGGCGCCGGCACGCACGCCGGCACCGGAAAGGCGGTTGAAAAGCGTCGATTTGCCGGCATTGGTGTAGCCCACCAGGGCGACGACGGGATAGGACACCCGGCGCCTGGCGCTGCGATGCTGCCGCCTCATGCGGGCCACGGCGTCCGCTTCGCGGCGCAGCCTGGCGAGCCTGGTGTCGATCAGCCGCCGGTCGATCTCCAGCTGCGATTCGCCGGGGCCGCCGACGGCGCCCAGCCCGCCGCGCTGGCGTTCCAGATGGCTCCAGCTCCGCACCAGGCGGCTACGGCGATAGCTCAGCGCCGCCATCTCCACCTGCAGAACGCCTTCGCGGCTGGCCGCGCGGGCGCCGAAAATGTCGAGGATGAGGCCGGTGCGATCGATCACCTTGGCGTTCCAGGCCTTTTCCAGATTGCGCTGCTGCACGGGCGTGAGCGCGGCATCGACGAACACCAGGGCGGCGCGGCGTTCGGCGATGAAACCCCGAAGCTCCTCCACCTGCCCGGCGCCCAGCAGGGTGGCCGCGCGCGCCCGGCGCAGGGCCAGGATCTCGCCGGCGACGATCTCGAGGTCGATGGCGCGGGCCAGCGCCAGCGCTTCGGCGAGAATGCGGGCCGGCTCGCGCCCCCTTCCCTGCCCGCCGCGCAGGATGGGGCACAACACCAGGGTGCGCGGCAGCGCCGCCCCGATCTCGCGGGGCTCAGGCGTGGGTCGCCTCCCCGGCGTCCTCGTGCTCGAACAGCTTCAGCGGCGCGCCCGGCATCACCGTCGAGACGGCGTGCTTGTAGATCAGCTGCGAATGGCCGTCGCGGCGCAGCAGGATGCAGAAGGCGTCGAACCAGGTCACGACGCCCTGAAGCTTGACCCCGTTCACCAGGAAGACGGTGACCGGCACCCTGCCCTTGCGCACGTGGTTGAGGAAGGTCTCCTGCAGATTGTGCGGGCGATCCTGCGACATGGCGCCTCCTCCGGATTTCGTCGCCCCAGCCTGCCCCGGGCGCGCGCAGCCTAGCCGCTCGTGCCCCGGCGGCACAAGGCGTTGCGCGGGGCCTCCCGCACGAAGGCGAGATAGGCGGCGAACAGGGCGCGGGTGACGGCGCCCGGATGGCCGTTGCCGATGACGGCGTCGTCGATCTGCACCACCGGTTTGACCAGGGACGTGGTGCTGGTGAGAAAGGCCTCGCGGGCGCCCTTCGCCTCGGCGACGGTGAACGGGCGCTCCACCACCTCGATCCCCTCCTCGCGGGCCAGGGCCAGCAGCCGCCGGCGGGTGATGCCGGCCAGGATGTCCGTGCCCAGCGGCCGGGTGACCGCCCTCCCCCGGCCATCGACGATCCAGGCGTTGGAGGCGCTGCATTCGGTGACGAAGCCCCGGCCATCGACCAGCCAGGCCTCGTAGGCTCCTTCCCGCATCGCCGCCGTCTTCGCCATGACGTTGGGAAGCAGCGAGACGCTCTTGATGTCGGGCCGCCCCCAGCGCTGGTCGGGGCGGGTTACGACCTTCACGCCCTCGCCGGCGTTATCGGGCACGGGGGCCGTTCTGGCGGTGCACAGCAGGGCCTGTTTCAGGGCGTCGTTGTCGTAGACGTGGTTGCGTGGCGCCCGCCCGCGGCTGATCTGGAGATAGACCATGCCGTCCGCGACCCGGTTCTTCCGTACCACCTGGCGCATGATGTGGCCCAGCGCCCGCGCGCTCATCGGCATCGCCATGTCGAGGGCGGCCAGCGAGCGCGCCAGCCGCTCCATATGCTCCCGCTCGTCGATCAGGCGCCCGCCCGCCACCAGGATCACCTCATAGACGCCATCGGCGAAATTATGCGCCCGGTCGTCGATATGCACCCGGGCGCGGGCGTGCGGCAGATAGCGCCCGCAGACATAAGCCACCCGCGACATGGGCCTCCCTCCTCGCTCTCGCCCCCGGCCTTCAGAAGAATTCGAGGCCGACGGAGAACAGCTCCTCCACCTTGCGGATCAGGTTGGCGTTGGCGAACAGCACCACCCGGTCATGGGCCAGGATGCGGGTGTCGCCGCGCGGCACGATGATCTCGCCGCCGCGGATCACCGAGCCGATCAGGATGCCCTTGGGCAGATGGATGGCGCCGATGTTCTTGCCGGTGACGGCGGAAGTCTCCAGCGCCTCGGCCTCGATGAATTCGCCCGCGCCCTCGCGAACGCTGTGAACGCCGCGAATGCGCCCGCGCCGGACGTGCTGGAGGATGGTGGAGACCGTCGAGCCGCGCGGGTCGACCACGGCATCGACCCCCAGCTGCCCCACCAGCGGCCCGTAGCTGTTGGAGTTCACCAGGGTGATCGCCCAGCCGCAGCCCAGCCGCTTGGCGAGCAGCGAGGAGAGGATGTTCACTTCGTCGTCGTTGGTGACGGCGACCACCGTTTCCGTCTGCCCGACATTGGCCTCCTTCAGCAGCTCGCGGTCCAGCGCGTCGCCCAGCAGCACGGTGGAGCGCCCCAGCCGGCTGGCGGCAGCCTGGGCCCGGCCTTCATCGAGCTCGATCAGCTTGCAGCGCACGGCCGGGTGGTGCTCCTCCAGCTCGCGGGCGACGAAAAGGCCGACATTGCCGCCGCCGACGACGATGACCCGCCTGGCCTCCGCCTCCTCATGGCCGAACGCCGCCATGGCGCGCCCCACATGGCCGCTGTCGGCGACGAAATAGACCTCGTCGCCCACGCGCATCTCCGTCTTCGGCGTCGGCACGATGAGCCCGTCGTCGCGGACGATGCCGACCACGACGATCTTCAATTGCGGAAACAGCTCGGTGAGCTCGCGCAGCGGCGTGTCGAGCACCGGGCAATCGGGCAGGCAGCGCACGGCGACGGCGCGCACCCGGTCATCGGCCATGGGGATGACGTCGAGGGCGCCCGGCACGTCCAGGCGGCGGACGATGGCCCGCGCCACCTCCACCTCCGGCGAGATGATGACGTCGATGGGCAGATGGTCGCGGCTGAACAGGTTGCGCCAGGCCGGCTCCAGATAGGCTTGGTGGCGCACCCTGGCGATCTTGGTCGGCACCTTGAAGATGGAGTGCGCCACCTGGCAGGCGATCATGTTGACCTCGTCGGCATGGGTGACGGCGATCAGCATGTCGGCGTCCTCCGCGCCCGCCTCGGCCAGCACCGGCGGCAGGGCGGCGAAGCCCGTCAGGCCCTTGACGTCGATCGACTCCGTGACGCGGCGCACCCGCTCCCCATCGGCGTCGATCACCGTCACGTCGTTGGCTTCGCTCGCCAGCTGGCGCGCGATGTTGAAGCCGACCTGCCCCGCTCCACAGACGACGACCCGCACGCTGCCCCCTCAGGCCCCGCGCGGGCGCGCGGGCGCCCGCTCGCCCACCCCCAGCCCCTTGAGCTTGCGGTGCAGGGCCGAGCGTTCCATGCCGACGAAGGCGGCGGTGCGCGAAATGTTGCCGCCGAAGCGCCGCAGCTGCGAGACCAGATAGCGGCGCTCGAAGGCCTCGCGCGCCTCCCGCAGCGGCATGGCCATGGTTTCGACGCCGTCGGCCGGCGCCATCGGCCCCTTGCCGACCACCTCCGGCGGCAGCATGGCGGCGGTGACCGGCGCGTCGTTCTCGCCCGGCGACATGATCAGCAGCCAGTCGATCACGTTGCGCAGCTGGCGGACGTTGCCGGGCCAGTCGGCGGCCTCGAGCGCCGCCATGGCGTCGGCGGCCAGCCGGCGGGCCGCCAGGCCCTGCTGGCCGGCGGCGCGGCGGACGAAGTGGCGGCACAGCAGGGCGATGTCGTCGCGCCGCTCGGCCAGCGGCGGCACCCGCAGCGGCACCACGTTGAGGCGATAGAAGAGGTCCTCGCGGAAGGTGCCCAGGGCGATCTCGGCTTCCAGCGGGCGGTTGGCGGTGGCGACGACGCGCACGTCCACCTCCACCGGCGTCGTCCCGCCGACGCGCAGAAAGGTCTGCTCCTGCAAGGCGCGGAGGATGCGGCTCTGGGTTCCCCGAGGCATGTCGGCGACGTTGTCGAGCAGCAGCGTGCCGCCATGGGCGCGTTCGAACAGGCCGACGGCGGCCGGCGTCCGCTCCCCCCGCTCGGCGCCGAACAGCTCCAGCTCGATGCGCTCGGGCGCCATGGTGGCGGCGTTGATGACCACGAAAGGGCCGGCGGTGCGCTGCGAAAGCCGGTGCAGATGGCGGGCCACCACCTCCTTGCCCACCCCGGCCGGGCCGGTGACCAACACGCGGCTTTCCGTCGCCGCCACCTTCTGCACCGCCGCCAGCAGCTGCATCATGGCGGCGGAGCGGCCGATCAGCACGTCCTCGATGGGCGCCTTCGCCTTCAGTTCCTGGTTTTCGCGCTGCAGCAGCGCCGCCTTCACCGCCCGCCTGGCCACCAGCAGCAGGCGATCGGCCTCGAACGGCTTCTCGATGAAGTCGTAGGCGCCGATCCGGATGGCATCGACCGCCGTCTGAATGGTGCCGTGGCCGCTGATCATCACCACCGGCATCCCCGGGCGCTCGGCCACGAAGCGCCTCAGCAGCGCCATGCCGTCGCGCTCGCCTTCCTTCAGCCAGATGTCCAGCAGCACCAGGGAGGGCGTGCGCTGGCGCACGGCCGCTTCCGCCTCCCTGGCACCGGCGGCCATGCGGACGGCGAAGCGCTCGTCTTCCAGAATGCCGGCCACCTGCGCCCGGATATCGGCCTCGTCGTCGACGATGAGGACCTCGTCACAGCGCACGGCGCGCCTCCGCGTCGGAAGCGCCGCGATCCAGCGGCAGGCGGAGCGTGGCGCAGGCCCCGCCCCCCTCGCCGGGGGCCAGCGCCAGCCGCCCGCCGTGGTCGTCGACGATGCGCCGGGCGATCGCCAGGCCGAGCCCCGTCCCTTTGCGCCTGTGGGTCACATAGGGTTCGAACAGGGTCTCGTTCGGCACCTCGGGCAACCCGCAGCCGTTGTCCAGGATGCGGATGATACAGGATGCGCCCTCGCCGGCAACCGTCGCCACGACGCGGCCCTCCTCGCCGCCGCCGGCGGCGATGGCATCGACGGCGTTCTGCACCAGGTTGTTCAGCACCTGGGCGATCTGGCGCCGGTCGCAGAGCAATGGCGGGTGGCGGTCGGGATAGCGGCGCTCGAACACGATGGCGCCCTGGGCCATCTCCTGCAACGCCAGGGCCGCTTCCACCAGCGCCACGGCGTCCTCGCGCGCCAGTTCGGGTTCGGGCAGGCGGGCGAAATCGGAGAAGGCATCGACGATGTGGCGCAGGTCGTCCACCTGGCGCACGATGGTGTCGGTGCAGGCCTCGAACACCTCCGGCGCATCGGCGATGCCGGGCAGATAGCGGCGCTTGAGGCGCTCGGCGGAAAGCTGGATGGGCGTGAGCGGGTTCTTGATCTCGTGGGATAGGCGGCGCGCCACGTCGCTCCAGGCCGCCTTGCGCTGGGCCGCGATCAGCGGCGTGACGTCGTCGAAGGTGACCACATAGCCGCCCGCCTCCCCCCGCTCGGAGGCGATGCGGACCATCAGGCTGGTGACATGGCCCTCCCGCACCAGTTCCACATTGCCGGAGGCGCGCCGCGCGGTCCTGGCCCGCGCCAGCAGTGCGCCCAGCTCGGGCACCACGGCGTCCAGCCGGCGCCCCACCAGGGCGGGCCGCGCGAGGCCCAGCAGCGCCAGGGCGCGGCGGTTGGGGAGCTCCACGGTGCCGTCCTCGTTCAGCCCCACGACGCCTGCGCTGACCCCCGAGAGCACCGATTCCGTGAAGCGCCTCCGGCTGTCCAGCTGGCGGTTGGCCTCCACCAGCTCCCGGCGCTGCCGGTCCAGCTGGCCGGTCATGCGGTTGAAGGCGCGGGAGAGCGCCGTCAGCTCGTCGCGGTCGTCGCCGTCGTCGACGCGGGCCGAAAGGTCGCCGCCGCGCACCCGCTCGGTGGCCGCCGCCAGCGCCGCCACCGGCGCCACCAGCCGCTGCGCGAACTGCAACGCGAACCACACGGCGGCGAACAGCAGCAGCAGCGCCGCCACCGCATAGACCAGCGCGAAGGCGATCTGCAGGTCGCCCCGCCGCCCTTCCAGGGCCTGGAACTCCTCCACCGCCCCCGCCACCCGCTGGCTGTGGCCGATCGCCACCGGGTCCACCAGCCGCCCCACGATCAGATAGCCGTCGGCGACGCTCTGCAGGCGCACCAGCGCCCGCACCCGGTCGCCCCCCCGGGCGGTGAGCATCTGCACCCGGTCGGGCCGCGCCTGCGAAAGCACGGCCGGCGGCAGCAATTCCAGCGACAGCGCCAGCGAGAAGCTGAGCTGCGTCTGCCCCAGCACCCGCCCGTCGCCGCGAAACACCAGCGCCTCGGAAAACTCGCGCAGCGCCGCCTGCGTCTCCAGGGTGCGGTTCAGGCTGGCCTCGTCGGCATAAAGCGCCGGCCCGGCCCGGTCCAGGTCGCCGGCCATGGCCAGCACATGGGCGCGCATGTTGGAGGCGTGCTCGTTGACATAGGCCACCGCCACATCGGCCGAGCGCGCCAGCGCGACCCGCACCCGCTCGCTGAACCACGCCTCCACGCCCAGCGTGAAGAACAGCGCCGAGGAGGTGCCGACCAGGATGGCGGGCAGAATGGCCGCCAGGCTGAAGGCCGCCACCAGGCGCGTCTGCAGGCGCGAGGCGGCCAGGCGCCGCCGGCGCGAGGTCCACAGCGCCAGCAGATGGCGCGCCACCACCGCGCCCAGCCCCAGCAGCAGCGCCAGGTCGACGTACAGCAGGACGATCACGGTCTCGGTGTCGGGGCCGTAGGGGCCGGAACGGGTCAGCGCCCCATAGGTGGCGACGCCGGAGGCGGCGGCGGCCAGGGTGAGCAGCAGCGCCAGCTTGCGGCCGGCCCCCCGGCGGCGCAGCCACGGCCCGGCCGGCTTGACGGCTTCCGTCATGCGCCGATCAGGACGTCGGTGACGAACTTCACGCCCGGCCAGGCCAGCGTCATCAGCAGCCAGGCGGCCAGGGCCAGGCGCGCCGCCTGGCGCCCGCGCGTGCCCCGCAGCCGCCGCGCCGCCAGCAGGGCGGCGATGGTCGCGAAGGCCGCCAGGGTCAGCACGGTCTTGTGGTCGAAGGCCAGCAGCGCCGCCCCGTCGGCGTGGCGGGCCGCCATGCCGGTGGCGATGTTGGCGGCCAGCAGGGCCCAGCCCGCCGCCAGCAGGCGGTATTCCATGCGCTCCGAATCGGCCAGCGAGGGCAACAGCCGCGCCAGCCTGGCGCCCTGGCGCCGCCGCAGCGCCCGTTCCTGGAACAGCGCCGCCACGCCCGCCACCGCCGCCAGCGTCACCAGCGCATAGGCCGCCAGCGCCAGCGCGACATGGGCCGCGAACCAGGCGCCAGGCGCCGCCGCGCCCGGTCCCGGCGCCTGGCTCCAGGCGGCGGCGCAGGCGGCCAGCAGCGCCAGATAGGGCGCCAGCAGCGGCCCCAGCCGCCACAGCCCCGCGGCCACGCAGCTGAGCGCCAGAAAGGCCGCCAGGACGCTGGCGACCGCCAGCCACAGGGCGGCGCCGAAGGCGGGGTTCCAGGCCGGCCGCAGCTGCGCCGCTGCGAAGGCCGCCGCCACCAGCGCCGCCAGCGCGAAGCAAAGCGCCCACGCCCAGCCCCTGCCGCCGCGCCAGGCGGCCAGGCAGGCGGGAAGCAGAGCCGCGACGGCGGCCAGATGGAGACCGATGGTCATGGCCCTATCCTGTGCCCTTTCCGGCCCCGGGCAAAGTGCGAAGGCGCCCGCCGCGCCGAAACGGCCGATGCCACGCGCCCCAGGCACCACCGCCAGCGTCACGCCCCCTGGGAGCGCCGGCGTCCCGCCGGCAACGGGCCAAAGGCCCGCCGACGCACCGCCTCCACCGCCAGGCACGCGCTCTCACCGACCACTAGCCACTAGCCACTGTCCACTAGAGCCAACTTGACAACAAGGCCGCCCACCGCTTCCACTTGCGAAACGCAAAGGGATTGCTCGATGAAAACAAGCGGAACACGGGGATGAGCGCCCCGAATTTCGCCTCCGGCACGGTTTGGACGGGCGACAATCTCAACATTCTCCGGGGCATGAACTCGGAATGTGTCGACCTCATCTATCTGGACCCGCCGTTCAATAGCAACCGGACCTATGAAGCGCCGATTGGGAGCAAAGCGGCGGGGGCTGCGTTCAAGGACGCCTGGACGCTGGACGACGTCGATGTTCACGAACATGGCGAACTGGCGGACCGCAACCCGGCCGCCTATGCGGTCATCGAGGCGGCCCGGCAGGCGCATGGCAGGGGCATGATGGCCTATTGCATCATGATGGCTGTCCGGCTGCTCGAAATGCGGCGCGTTCTCAAGCCAACCGGAAGCATCTATCTGCATTGCGACCCGACCGCTTCCCACTATCTCAAGCTGCTGATGGACGGGATTTTCGGGCGCCAGCAATTCAGGAATGAGATTATTTGGCGAAGAACAACTACGAAGGGGTTGACAACGAGGGCGCTTCCGTCGACGCATGATGTTATTCTCCGATACTGCCAGGGCAAAGAAATATGGAACCCGCAATTCTTGCCTTACACGGATAAGGCAATTCAGCAATATGGTTTGGTAGAACCGAAAACGGGGCGGCGCTATCAGCTTGACAATCTGACTAACCCGAATAGAGATAGGCCTAATCTTACGTATGAGTTTATGGGCATAACCCGAGTCTGGCGGTGGACGAAAGAGCGTATGTTGAAAGCGTATTCGGAAGGGCGGATCGTTCAAAGCGCGCCGGGCCGGGTCCCAAGGTTCAAACGATACCTGGACGAGGGCAAGGGGATACCGCTTGATGATGTTTGGGTCGATGATGACGTTCGAGTGCCATCCAGTCATTCTAAGGAGCGCACCGGCTATCCGACGCAGAAGCCCTTGGCGCTGCTTAAGCGCATCGTCCGGGCCAGCAGCAACCCCGGCGATCTTGTCCTGGACCCGTTTTGCGGTTGCGCGACGGCGCTTGTCGTGGCGGATCGCCTCAGCCGCCGATGGGCCGGAATCGACCTGTCGCCGCTTGCTATCAAGCTCGTCAACGAGCGGATCGCATCCGACCGGGGGGCGATACCATGGGGCGGCGCGACGGCGCTGGACGCCCCGCCAATGCGGACAGACCTCGGTGAACTGCCGAATTACCGGACGTACCGGCACCGGCTCTATGGCCAGCAAGAGGGCGTTTGCGCGGGATGTGAGACGCACTTTCCGTTCCGCGTCATGGACGTGGACCATATCCTGCCCCGGTCTCGCGGCGGGACGGACCATGCCGACAATCTTCAACTGCTCTGCTCCGGCTGCAACCGCAGCAAGGGCGGACGCACGATGGCCGAATGGAGGGCAAGCCAATGAGCGCCAAGGCCAAGCAGCCATTGCCGGAACCCCGCGCGATCCAAGCGTCGTGAAAGGCCACAAGAGGCATAACCTCTTCCCTCCGTCGATCGCCCTCGATCCCACAGCAACTCGTTCCCCGCCCCCTGGGAGCGCCGGCGTCCCGCCGGTAAACGGGCCGAAGGTCCATCAACGCACCACTGCCCACCGCCAGGCACCACCCCCCACCACCCGCTCTCACCGACCACTAGCCACCGGCTACTGGCCACTAGCCCCCGCCGGCAAACAGGCCGCAAGGCCCGTCAACGCGCCGCCCTGCCGGGCGCGGCAAAACTGTTCACAGCGTTCACAAGAAAAAGAAGCAGGAAAACCCTTCCCTGCCAATGGGTTGAATGATCTTCCTCACACCGATTCGAGCCTTCCCCCGCCGACGGCAAGCGCGCCATCGACGCTTTCGCGGCCCTGTCGTAAGCTCTCGCCATGGGTGGCGGGGACGAGATCGCCGTCGTGGTCGTCGCCGGCGGGCGGGGCCTGCGCGCCGGTGGCGGCGTGCCGAAGCAATACCGCCCGCTGGCGGGGCGCCCGCTGCTGGCGTGGACTCTGGACAACCTAGCCGCCGCCGGTGGCCTGAAGCCCGTGCAGGTGGTCTGCGCCCGCGAGCAGCGCCCGCTATGCGCCGCCGTGCTGGCCGGGCGCGGCCTGCCGCCGCCGGCGGCGGGCGGGGCCAGCCGCCAGCAATCGGTGCTGAACGGCCTGCGCGCCCTGGCCTCCTCGCCGCCACAGCGCGTCATGATTCACGATGCCGCCCGCCCTTTCGTCGCCCCTGCCCTCGTCCGCCGCCTGCGCCAGGCCCTCGATGCCGGCGCCCTGGCCGCCATTCCCGCCCTGCCGGTAGCCGATACGCTGAAGCGCTGCCATGATGGCAGGGCGAGCGCCACGCTGGAGCGGCGCGGCCTCGTGCGCGCCCAGACTCCCCAGGCCTTCGATTTCGCCGCCATCCTCGCCGCCCACGAACGCCATGCCGGCCGCGCCTTGGGCGACGATGCCGCCGTGGCCGAGGCGGCCGGCATCGCCGTCCGGATCGTGGAAGGCGACGAGGACAACGTGAAGATCACCACCGCCGGCGACCTGCGCCGGGCCGCCGAGCGGCTGCTAGAGCGCGAGGTCCGCGCCGGCACCGGCTTCGACGCCCACGCCTTCGGGCCGGGCGATGGCGTCACGATCTGCGGCGTGCGGATCGCCCACGATGCCGGCCTGGCGGGCCACAGCGACGCCGATGTCGGCCTCCACGCCCTGGTGGACGCCATGCTGGGCGCGCTGGGCGAAGGCGATCTGGGGCAGCTGGCACCGCCCGGCGATCCCGCCTGGCGCGGGCGCGCCTCGGCCGATCTGGTCGCCGCCGCCTGCCGGATCGCGGCCCGCCGACGGGCGCGGCTGCTCCATGCCGATATCACGCTGATCTGCCAGCGCCCGCGGCTGGCGGCCCATCAGGGCGCCATGCGCGAGAAAGTCGCCGCCCTGCTGGGCGTGGCGCCGGGGCGGGTCAACGTCAAGGTCACCTCCACCGACGGGCTGGGCTTCGCCGGGCGCGGCGAGGGCATCGCGGCGCAGGCGGCGGTGACGGTCGATGTGCCGGCCCCGCCATGAGCGGCGGCCTTCCGGAAGGGGTCGCCGCCACCTCGCCGGCGGCGCTGGTGGCGACCTGCGGCGGCATCGGCCTGCTGCGCCCGGCGCCGGGCAGCTGGGCCTCGGCGGCGGCGCTGGCGCCCGGCATCGCCCTGCTGTGGCTGGCCGGCCCCTGGGCGCTGCTGGCGGCGGCGGCGCTGCTGGCGGCGGTCGGGCTGGTGGCCGTCTCTCGCCTGCTGCGATCGTTTCCGCCCGGCGCCTGCCGCGACCATCCCGCCATCGTCATCGACGAGGCGGCGGGCCAGTGGCTGGCGCTGGTCCCGGCGCTCACCTCGCCGCCGCTGTGGGGCGCCGCCCTGCTGCTGTTCCGCCTGTTCGACATCTGGAAGCCGTGGCCGGTCGCCATGCTGGAACGGCGCCTGCCGGGCGCGCTGGGCGTGATGGCCGACGATCTGGCCGCCGGGGCCATGGCGGCCGCCTGCGTCGCCGGCCTGGGGCTGGCCGGGCTGGGCGATGTTCGATAAGGCCATCCTGGCCCGCGCCGCCCTGCTGCTGGCGGCCTGCCGCGCGCGGCGCCTGGCGCTGGCGACGGCCGAATCCTGCACCGGCGGCCTGGTCGCCGGCGCGCTGACCGCCGTCGCCGGAGCCTCCGATGTCTTCGCCTGCGCCTTCGTCGCCTACAGCGACGACGCCAAGGCGGAGCTGCTGGGCGTGGAGCCGGCGCTGATCCGCCGCTGCGGCGCGGTGAGCGAGGAGGCGGCCCGCGCCATGGCGGCCGGCGCCCTGCAGGGCCGCGCCGGGCGCATCGCCATCGCCGTCACCGGCATCGCCGGGCCGGGCGGCGGCAGTCCGGCCAAGGCGGCCGGCCTGGTGCACATCGCGGCCGCCGGGCCGGGCGGCGCCCTGCACCGGCGGCGCCTTTACGGCGACATCGGGCGCGACGCCGTGCGGCTGGCCGCCGTCGCCGACGCCCTCGATCTGGGGCTGGCGTTGGCCGAAGGGGCTGGTGGTGGATAGTGGTTAGTGGATAGTGGTTAGTGGATAGTGGCTGGTGGTCGGTGAGAGCGGGAGGTGGCGGCGGTGCCTGGCGGTGGGGGGCGGTGCGTCGGCCTTGCGGCCCGTTTGCCGGCGGGACGCCGACGTTCCCAAGGGGCGGTGGCGAACAGGAAGGCTCGTTATGTTACGGGGTTTTCGGCCCGGTGTCCTTTTTCTGCGTCTTGTCTTCTATCGCTTTGGGAGGGGGAGTTTCGCGCGATTCGATCTGATCACGATCATAGATGAGTAGCGGGCTCATCTTCAGGCCTTCAATGAGCGGCTTCATGGATTCGGAATTGGCCGATTCGGAAATGGAGCTTACCAGATTGTCGGTCAATTTCTGCATCTCTTTGAAGCTCTCCTCTTTCTCCGCCAGAAAGGCTTCATGGTCGTAACCCAACTCGCGTATGTCGAGGGCCTTTTCGTTTACGAAACTCTGGACGTCGAGCCTACGTTTGATCAGGAAATACAGGGATCTTTTGTAGCTTTCATAATCGTCGCTCGTGGGCAACATGCTCAAAGAGGTGGTCGTATCCCGGTAATCTTCCGCAGTTTTCCTGATTTCCCTCTCGACTTGGTTGTCTATCTCTATCGCTTTCGCCCTTCTTGAATCCCCTCTTTTCCATCCTGCCCAGCAATTGCTCAAACAGAAGCCCAGAGCTATGCCTGACAGCGTGATGCCGATTCTCGCTATGATTGCAACGGTATCGTCTTTGGCATCCTCTATGGAATCCTCCATGTTTTCCGCAGCAAAGCCCAAGTATATGAATATAACGGTGGCTGCCAGCGCGGCCAATACCGAAATGAAATTTTCGGCACCGATCGATTCGCGAAACTTCTTCTCCGGAAGCCATCTCCGCAGCTTTCTGGCATTTTCCTGCGGCGTTTCAGAGGCTTTCATCAATGGCACTATGCGAGAGCGCGGCTCCGCCTCCATCATGCGATCCCTATGGCACTGTCTCTCCGGTTCATGCGTCAACCATGTATCAAGAGGAGCAGGGTGGCGGCGATGGCGTCTTCCGCCCCCTGTCCCTTCTCATCTTCTCGAACGGTCATCAGGGTATCACCCGATAGGTCGTGCATTGGGAGGGGTTGGCGCGACACCACAGGGTGTCCATGTCTCTCTGGAACCTATCCAAGGCTCTCTGGCGCTCGGCTTCCGCTCGCCGGCGGTCCGCTTCCGCTTCCGCTCTTCTCTGCGCAGCTTCCGCCTCCGCTCTCCTCTGCTCCGCTTCGGCCTTGAGCCTCTCCCTTTCGGCCTTGGCTTCGGCAGTGCGTTCCTCCTGCTCGTGGGCCTGTTGCAGGCGTTCGGCGCTGGCCAAGGGGAGTTCGCCGTTGTTGTTTTCCAGGTTCGGATTCGCGCCGCCCTCGATCAAGGCGATCATCGCCGCCCGGTCCTCGGAGCGGACCATGTGCAAGGGGGTGTCGCCGCCGATCACCTCCCTCTGGTTGGGATCGGCGCCGGCTTCGAGCAGCGCCGCGATGGCAGCCGCATCCCCGTCCCGGGCGGCCAGGTGCAGGAGCGTGTAGCCCTCTGCGTCCTTCGCGTTGGGATCGGCGCCGGCCTCAAGCAGCGCCGCGACAGCAGCCGCATCTCCGTCCCCGGCGGCCCGGTGCAGGGGCGTGTTGCCATAGTTGTTCTTCGCGTTGGGATCGGCGCCGGCTTCGACCAGTGCCACGATGGCAGCCGCATCTCCGGACCCGACGGCCCAGCTCAGGGGCGTGTTGCCATAGTTGTTCTTCGCGTTGGGATCGGCGCCGGCCTCAAGCAGCGCCGCGACAGCAGCCGCATCTCCGTCCCCGGCGGCCCGGTGCAGGGGCGTGTTGCCATAGTTGTTCTTCGCGTTGGGATCGGCGCCGGCTTCGACCAGTGCCACGATGGCAGCCGCATCTCCGGACCCGGCGGCGGCCCGGTACAGGGGCGTGTTGCCATAGTTGTTCTTCGCGTTGGGATCGGCGCCGGCCTCAAGCAGCGCCGCGACAGCAGCCGCATCTCCGAACTCGGCGGCCCAGTGCAGGGGGAATTCCTTGGACGAGCTACTCCCGCCGCCACCGCCGCCGCAGGCGGCGAGCGCGAGGAGGCCGAGGGCGGCGGTGGCCACCAGGGCGGTCTTGCGAGTCGAAAGGAACATGGGGCGGGCTCCCTTGCTTCATCGTGAAGGGACCCCGTGAAGGGACCCCGTGAAGGGACCCCGTGAAGGGACCCCGTGAAGGGACCCCGTGAAGATGGTCGCCAGACTATCACGAAGGCGGGAGCGGGCGCAAGGGAAGATTTCGGAGGCGCGGCGGCGGGCGGAGCGGGAGGGCGTATCCCTTTGCGGTGGCGGGGTTTTTCGGCTTGTGGGCGCTTTGACCAGTGGCCGGTAGGAGCGGAGGGAGGCGGCGGCGCTTATGCCGCGCCCAGGAGGCCGCCCGTCGGCAGGCCGTAGAGGGCGCGGGCGCGGGCTTCGAAGGCGGCGACCATGCGGCGGCTGGCCTGGTGGAACAGCGGCGCCGCCACCCGTTGCAGCAACGGTGAGCGAAAGGCGAAGTCGATGGCGAAATCCACCGTGCAGCCGCCGTCGTCGCGCGGCAGGAAGAGCCAGCGATTGGCCATGCGCTCGAACGGGCCGGCGACGCAGTCGACATCGATCCGCCGGGCGGGAACGACGGCGACCCTGGAGGTGAAGGTTTCCCGGAAAACCCGGAAGCCCACCTGCAGATCGGCCCAGAAGACCTGGTCTTCGCGGCGCCGGACGCGCGCCGCCACGCACCAGGGGATGAACTCGGGATAGCGTTCCACATCCGCCACCAGGGCGCACAGGCGCTCGCCGCTCCAGGGCAGTTGCCGGCGCTCGCGATGGCTGGGCATGGCAGCGCCTCAGCCCGCCCGGCGGCGCTTCAGGGCCGCGAAGCCCTGGCCGGCGCGGTGGGAGGAGCGGGTCAGCGGGCTGGCGGCCACCACCGCGAAGCCCCTGGCATAGGCGAGCCGCTCCAGCTCCCGGAACTCTTCGGGCGTCCAGAAGCGGGCGACCTCGTGGTGGCGCGGGGTCGGTTGCAGATACTGGCCGACGGTGAGGGCATCGACGCCGGCCGCGCGCAGATCGTCCATGACCTGCAGCACCTCCTCCCTGCCCTCGCCCAGGCCCACCATCAGCCCCGATTTGGTGAAGATGGCGGGGGCGGCCCGCTTCACCTGCCAGAGCAGGTTGAGGGAGGCGAAATAGCGGGCGCCGGGGCGGACCCGGCGATAGAGCCGCGGCACGGTTTCCAGATTGTGGTTGAAGACGTCGGGCCGCGCGGCGACCAGGCATTCCACCGCCCCCGGCTTGTGCAGGAAATCGGGCGTGAGCACCTCGATGGCGGCGGCCGGCGCGGCGCGGCGCAGCTGGCGGATGCAGGCCGCGAAATGGCCGGCGCCGCCATCCGGCAGATCGTCGCGATCGACGGAGGTGACGACGACGTGGGAAAGCCCCAGCCTGGCCACCATGGCGGCGAGGCGGGCCGGCTCGCCGGCATCGACCGGGCGCGGGCGGCCGGTGGCGACGTTGCAGAAGGCGCAGCCGCGGGTGCAGACATCGCCCAGGATCATCACCGTGGCGTGCCGTTCGGCCCAGCATTCGCCGATGTTGGGGCAGGCCGCCTCCTGGCAGACGGTGTTGAGGCCGGAGCGGCGCACCAGCCGCCGCATGGCGTGGAAGGCGGGCGAATCCGGCGCCCTGACGCGCAGCCAGGGCGGCTTGCGCAGGGGCGTGGACGGCGCCTTGCCGGCCTTTTCCGGGTGGCGCAGGGCGGCGTTGAGCGTGAGATGGGTGATGGCGGGCTCCCCGGCGCGTTGGCGCCTTCTTCACATCGGTTCATACGTGGGGTTTCACATGTGGGGCTTCATATGTGGATGGCGCGCTCCCAGGCGGCAAGCACCGCTTCGTGCATGGCCTCCGAGAGCGTGGGATGGGGAAAGACGGTCGCCATCAGCTCCGCCTCAGTGGTCTCCAGGCCGCGCGCGACGGCGTAGCCGCCGATCAGCTCCGTCACCTCGGCGCCGATCATGTGGGCGCCCAGGAGCTCGCCGCTGGCGGCGTCGAAGACGGTCTTCACCAGGCCGGCCTCCTCGCCCATGGCGATGGCCTTACCGTTGCCGGCGAAGGGGAAGCGGCCGATGCGCAGGCTGTGGCCGGCCGCCCGCGCCGCCTCCTCGGTGAGGCCGACGCTGGCGATCTGCGGGCGGGAATAGGTGCAGGCCGGCACGGCGCCGGCGGCGAGCGGGCGGGCCTCTTCCAGGCCGGCGATGCGCTCGACGCAGAGGACGCCCTCGTGGCTGGCCTTGTGGGCGAGCCAGGGCGGGCCGGCGACGTCGCCGATGGCATAGACGCCAGCCTCGCCGGTCCGCTGCCAGCGGTCCACCGCCACATGGCTGCCCTCGACCGCCACGGCGGTGCCTTCCAGGCCGATGTCCTCGACATTGCCGCGGATGCCGATCGCCAGGATGGCGCGCTCCACCTCCAGTTGCCGCGCATCGTCGCCGCCGCCCTTGAGGGCGAAGCGGGCGCCTTTCTTCGAAGCGGAGAGCAGGCGGACCGTGGCGCCGGTGTGGAAGGCGATGCCCCGGTTTTCGAAGGCCGTTCGCGCCTGGGCGGCGATTTCGCCATCCTCGGCCGGCAGGATGCGCGGGGCGGCCTCGACGACCGTGACCTCGGCCCCCATATCCCGGTAGAAGCTGGCGAACTCGATGCCGATGGCCCCTGCCCCGATCACCAACAGCGAGGCCGGGATGCGATCGGGCACCATGGCTTCCCGGTAGGTCCACAGCGCGCGCCCATCCGCCTTCGCCTGCGGCAGCTCGCGGGGCCGGGCGCCGGTGGCGAGCACGATGTGGGAAGCGGCGATCTCGGCCGTTCCCTCCCCGCCTTCGACCGCCAGCCGGCCGGGCGCGGCCAGGCGGCCATGGCCCCGGAAGACGGCGACACCGTTTTTCTTCAGCAGCCCTTCGACCCCCCTGGCGAGCCTTTCGGCCACGCGGCGGCTGCGGGCGACCGTGGCGCCGGCGTCGAAGGCGACGTTGTCCGCCTGCAAGCCGAAGGCGGCGGCGTTCTTCAGCAGGTGCAGGACCTCCGCCGAGCGCAGCAGCGCCTTGGTGGGGATGCAGCCCCAGTTGAGGCAGACGCCGCCCAGATGCTCGCGCTCGACCAGCGCCGTCGCCATGCCCAGCTGGCGGGCGCGGATGGCGGCGACATAGCCCCCCGGGCCGCCGCCCACAACGGCGAGATCGAAGCGGCGGTCGGCCATGGGGCGCCTTGCGAGCTCCGCGAAGCTAGAGCAGCAGGGCGAGCGGGTCTTCGAGAAGGCCCTTGAAGGCCGCGAGCAGGCGGGCGCCCGCGACGCCGTCGATGACGCGGTGGTCGGCCGACAGCGTGCAGGTCATCAGCGTCGCCACGGCCAGGGCGCCGTCCTGCACCACCGGGCGCTGCTCGCCGGCGCCCACCGCCAGGATGCCGGCCTGGGGCGGGTTGATGACGGCATCGAACTGGCGGACGCCATACATGCCCAGATTGGAGAGCGTGAAGCCGCCGCCCCGGTAGTCCTCCGGCAGCAGCTTGCCGGCGCGCGCCCGCGCGACCAGGGCCGCCATCTCCCGCGAGATCGCCAGCAGCCCCTTGCCCTCGGCGGCGCGCAGCACGGGGGTGACGAGGCCGCCTTCGACGGCGACAGCGACGGCGAGATCGACCGAGGAGAAGCGGCGGATGGCATCGCCCGCCCATTGCGCATTGGCCTCCGGCACCTCGACCAGCGCCAGGGCCAGAGCGCGGACGATGAAATCGTTGATCGACGGCTTGTGGCCGCCGCGCCCGCCGGCGATCCGCCGCCGCAGCGCCAGCAGATCGTCCAGCCGGCAATCGGCCGTGAGGTAGAAATGGGGGATGGTCCGCTTCGACTCCTGCAGCCGCTGGGCGATGGTGCGGCGCATGGCGGTGAGGCGGACCTCCTGGAAGGCGGCGGGCGGCGATGGGGGGCTGGCGGCGCCGGCGGCCAGGGCGGCTTCGACGTCGCGCTTGACGATGCGCCCATGGGGGCCGCTGCCGGCGACGGTGGCGAGCTCCAGCCCGGCCTGGCGGGCCATGCTGCGGGCCAGCGGGCTGGCGGCGATGCGCCGGCTCGCGCGCGCGGCGGGCGCCGCCGGCGGTTCCGGAGCCGGCGCGGCGGACGGGGGTGGCGCGGCGTCGCCGGAAGCAGCCGGCGGCGGCGGGGCAGCGGGCGCGGGTGGTGGAGCGTCGCCGGGGGCAGTCGACGATGGCGGGGCGGCGGGCGCGGGCGGCGGAGCAGCGACGGGGGGAAGGGCATCGGCGCTTTCGCCCTCCCGCAGCAGCATGGCGATCGCCTGGCCGACCGGCACGCCTTCGGTGCCTTCGGCGGCCAGGATGCGGGCGAGCGTGCCGTCGTCGGCAGCCTCGATTTCCATCGTCGCCTTGTCGGTTTCCACTTCGGCCAGGATGTCGCCTGCCCGCACGGCATCGCCTTCGGCGACCAGCCAGCGGGCGAGCGTGCCTTCCGTCATGGTCGGCGACATCTGTGGCATGGCGATCGTGACCGGCATCGGCGCTCCTCTACCCCGCAGCGTAGCAGACGTCGCGAATGGCGGCGGCGATCCGGTCGGCCTGCGGCAGGGCGGCGCGTTCCAGATTGGCGGCATAGGGCAGCGGCACGTCGACGGCCGCCACCCGCCGGGGCGGGGCGTCCAGCAGATCGAAGCCCCGTTCCACGGCGACGGCGGCGATCTCGGCCCCCAGCCCGGCGAAGGCCCAGCCCTCCTCCACCGCCACCAGCCGGTTGGTCCTGGCCAGGGAGGCGAGCAGCGTGTCGGTGTCCATGGGGCGCACGGTGCGCAGGTTGATCACCTCCGCCTCGATGCCCTCGCCGGCCAGCGCGCCGGCGGCCTCCAGCGCCCTGGCGACCATGATCGAGCAGGCGGCGACGGTGACGTCCCTGCCCTTCCTCTCCACCCTGGCCTCGCCGATGGGCACCAGCACCTCGCCTTCGGGCAGCTCGAAACTGTGGCCGTAAAGGAGCTCGTTTTCCAGGAAGATCACCGGGTTGGGGTCGCGGATGGCCGATTTCAGCAGGCCCTTGGCATCTGCGGCCGAATAGGGCGCCACCACCTTCAGCCCCGGGATATGGCCATACCAGGAGGTGAAGTCCTGCGAATGCTGGGCCGCCACCCGCGCCGCCGCGCCGTTGGGGCCGCGAAAGACGATGGGGCAGCGCACCTCGCCGCCCGACATGTAGAGGGTTTTGGCGGCGGAATTGACGATCTGGTCGATGGCCTGCATGGCGAAATTGAAGGTCATGAACTCGGTGACGGGCCGCAGGCCGGCCATGGCCGCGCCCACCGACAGGCCGGCGAAGCCGTGTTCGGTGATGGGGGTGTCGATCACCCGCCGGTCGCCGAATTCCTCCAGCAGCCCCTGGCTTACCTTGTAGGCGCCCTGATACTGGCCGACCTCCTCGCCGATCAGGAATACGTCGCCGTCGCGGCGCATCTCCTCGGCCATGGCGTCGCGCAGGGCCTCGCGGACGGTGATTTCAGCCATGTCCGGGGAGCTCGGCATAAACGTCGGTCGCCAGCTGGGCGAGATCGGGTTCCGGGTTGGTCTGGGCGAACTCGGCCGCCTCGGCGACCCCGGCCTTCACCTCCCGGTCGATCTGCCGCAGCCTTTCGTCGTCGGCCACGCCGCGCCTGGCGATGGCAGCCCGCAGGCGGTCGATGGGGTCGTGCTCGGTGCGCATCCGCTGCACTTCGTCGCGGCTGCGGTATTTCGCCGGATCGGACATGGAATGGCCGCGGTAGCGATAGGTCTGCGCCTCGACCAGGATCGGCCCGGCACCGGAGCGGGCATGGGCCATCGCCTTGCGGGCGCCGGCATGGACCTTCTCCACGTCCATGCCGTCCACCTGAAAGCCCGGAATGCCGAAGGCCTCGCCGCGATAGCACAGCTCAGTCCCGGCGGCGGCACGCTCGACCTCCGTGCCCATCGCATAGCGGTTGTTCTCGACCACGAAGACGACGGGGAGCTTCCACAGGCTCGCCATGTTGAAGGTCTCATAGACCTGGCCCTGATTGGCGGCGCCTTCGCCGAAGAAGGCGAGCGTCACGCGGTCGCTCTGGCGATACTTCTGGGCGAAGGCGATGCCGGCGCCCAGCGGCACCTGGGCGCCGACGATGCCGTGGCCGCCATAGAAGCCCTGTTCGAGCGCGAAGATGTGCATCGACCCGCCCTTGCCGCCGGACGAGCCGCCGGCGCGCCCGGTCAGCTCGGCCATCACCGCCCTGGGCGCCATGCCGCGGATCAGGGCATGGCCGTGGCAACGATAGCTGGTGATGACCGCATCGCCTTCCCCCAGCGCCGCATCCATGCCGACCGCCACCGCCTCCTGGCCGATATAGAGATGACAGAAGCCGCCGATCAGGCCCATGCCATACATCTGGCCCACCTTCTCCTCGAAGCGGCGGACGAGCAGCATGCGGCGGTAGAAATCGAGCAGCAGGGCATCGTCGACGGCCGGGGCGCCGCTGCTGCCGGCCCGCCCGGCCTTGCGCGCCGGCTTTCCGGTTCTGGCGGTGGTGCGGACCATGGGCCGCTCTCCCCTCACGCCCCGGCTAGCCACCAAACTAGGGAGCCTTCCGGGACAATGCAAGCCGATGTCCTCGTCCATGACCTTGAAGCCGGCGGGGCCGCGCCGGGCCGAAGCGCGGAGGCGGTTATCGCGATCCCTGCGCTGCCGGCGCAAGCCGTGCGACATGGCGGATGCGGTCCGACAGATAGGGGTGAGCGCGCACCTTGTCGTGGAAGCGCATATCCGCCGTCACCACCGGATAGCCGGTCTGGATCGCCAGGGCGAGATAGAAACAGTCATAGGCCGGGTGGCCGATGTCGATGGCCAGCTGCGCGGCGGCAGCGGCCAGCTGCGCCATGGAGAAAGGGATCGCGATCGGCGCAGCCTTCAGCGCATCCACCGCTTCGCCCAGGTCTTCGGCGGCGATATCGCCACGCCGCCTCATCGTCCAGAGCGCGTTGACGACCTCGGCGAACATCAACTCCGGTGCCACCAGGGTTGCACCGCCCTTCAGGAGGGCGGCCGCCTCGTCGGAAAGCGGTTCGCTCGCCAGCCATTTCACCGCGACGCTGGCATCGACCACATAGCCCCTCACGCCCGGCCGTCCCGGTCGGCCCGGATGGTTTCGGTGCTGTCTGCGGAGGAGCGCAGCCGCCGCCGCAACGCCTCGGTCCGGGCGGCGAAGTCTTCCGCCGCCCCCAGCAGCGAGGCGCGCAGGATGTCCCTGTGTTCGGCTTCCGCCGACCTTCCGTGCAGAGCGGCGCGGCGCTTGAGCGCTCCGACCACCTCCTGGCTTACATCCCTGACCGTCAATTGCGCCATGGCCGTGCCCTCATCGCTGTGCCTTCATTGCCATCGCATATAGCTGTGGGATGCTTTTTCGTCAAGGATATGGGGCAACCGGCCTGCCCCGCTCACGTTCTGCCGGTGCGCTTCAGCGATGCCGGCGGGCGGCGGTGGGGCTTCCTGGTGGCGAAGCGGGGACTATGGGAGAACGCCCGGAGGATCGGGGGCGCGAGCGGTGCCGCCAGACAGAAAGCACGCTCCGCGCGGCGAAGAGCCTGTCGCTAGCGGATATCGCCGACACCGGCCGGCGACGAATCGGGATCGAGTAGGATTACGACATCGTCCCGATGGGCCAGATTGAGCATGAAGCGGGCCTGCTCGTCGAGCATGTCGAGATCGAGGCCCTGAGGGCGCAGCAGGGCGACGCGCCGCATCAGACGCTCCTCCTCCTCTCTCGCCACCGCGAGCTCGGCCCTGGCCTGCTCGATACGGCGTTCGAGAGAGGCGACGTCCTTGCCTGCCAGAAGCGCGTGATAGCCAAAATAGGCGACGGCACAGGCTCCGGCCAGCATCGGCAGCAGGCGGCGGGGCGAGCGGAGCATGTCCCGAAAGAGGGGCATGGCCGCAGGGAAGCGCACCGTCACGGTGCCTGTCAAGAAAAACCTTTCGATCCCAATGTGTTGTCACCGGAAGTGGAAGCAGTCTCTGTGCCGAAGGCGGTGCGGCCGGGATAGCGGGCCGCCGCCGCCAGCTCCTCCTCGATGCGCAGCAAGCGGTTGTATTTGGCCGTCCGGTCGGAGCGCGACAGCGAGCCGGTCTTGATCTGTCCTCCCCCCAACGCCACGGCCAGGTCGGCGACGGTGGTATCCTCCGTTTCGCCGGAACGATGGGAAACGACACTCGCCATCCCGTTGCGATGGGCGAGATCGACGGTCTCGATGGCCTCCGTCAGGGTGCCGACCTGGTTGACCTTCACCAGGATGGCATTGGCCGCGCCACGCGCCAGACCCTCGCCCAGGCGTCTGGCGTCGGTGGCAAAGAGGTCGTCGCCCACCAGCTGCACGCGCCCGCCCAGGGTGGCGGTCATGGCGGTCCAGCCCTCCCAGTCGTCCTCGGCGAGGCCGTCCTCGATCGAAACGATGGGATAGGTGGCCAGGAGCGCATCGTAGAGCGCGATCATGTCGTCGGCAGCGAGCGCCCTGCCCTCGCCGGCCAGGAGATAGCGGCCGTCCTCGAAAAACTCCGTCGCTGCCGGGTCCAGCGCCAGGGCGATATCCTCGCCGGGCCGGTGCCCGCTCGCCTCGATAGCCTGCATGAGAAGGTCGAGCGCCTCGCGCGTGTCACGAAGATCCGGTGCGAAGCCGCCCTCGTCACCGACATTGGTCGAAAGCCCGCGTTGAGCGAGGGTCCGCTTCAGGGTCTGGAAGACCTCCGCGCCGGCTCGCAGGGCTTCGGCGAAGCTCCCGGCGCCCAATGGCACGATCATGAACTCCTGGACATCCAGCGCGTTGTCGGCATGAGCGCCGCCGTTCAGGACGTTCATCAGAGGAACCGGCAGGCAGCGCGCCGTCAGGCCTCCGAGGTAGCGGTAGAGCGGGAGCGCGTTGTCCTCGGCCGCCGCCCGTGCCGCCGCCAGACTCACGCCCAGCACCGCATTGGCGCCGAGCCGGGCCTTGCCGGCAGTGCCGTCGAGATCGATCATCGCCCGGTCGATGGCGTGCTGATCGTCGGCATCCATGCCCCCCAGAGCGTCGAAGATCTCGCCCTCGACCGCGGCGATGGCCTTCAACACGCCCTTGCCGTGGAAGCGGCCGTCATCGCCGTCACGCAGTTCGACCGCTTCGTGGCCCCCGGTCGAGGCGCCGGAGGGCACGGCGGCACGCCCGACGATGCCGGTTTCGAGCGCGACATCCACCTCGACCGTAGGGTTGCCCCTGCTGTCCAGGATCTCGCGGGCGCGAATGTCGACGATGGCGGACATGGCCGGACCCTTCCCCTTCAGATCGCATTGCAGCCGCCACAGCGGCTTCAGGGTGCGCGTTCCTTCGTCAGCCGGTCGAGCGCGGCGAGGCGATCGAGAAGCGCCGGCATGGCATCGAGCGGCATCATGGTGGGGCCGTCGGAGGGCGCCCGGTCGGGATCCTCGTGAGTCTCCAGGAAGACCGCCGCGACGCCGACCGCTACCGCCGCGCGCGCCAGGGCCGGAACGAAGGCACGCTGCCCGCCGCTCGCCCCGCCCAGGCCGCCCGGCTGCTGCACGGAATGGGTGGCATCGAAGACCACGGGCAGGCCGTCCGCCGCCAGCACCGGCAGCGCACGCATATCGGAGACGAGGGCGTTGTAGCCGAAGCTGGCGCCGCGTTCGGTGACCATGACGTCGCAATTGCCCGAACCGGTCACCTTCCTGGCGACATGCGCCATGTCCCAGGGAGCCAGAAACTGCCCCTTTTTGATGTTCACCGCCCGCCCTGTCGCCGCAGCGGCGACCAGAAGATCGGTTTGCCGGCAGAGAAAGGCAGGGACCTGCACCACGTCGACCGCTTCGGCCACCTGCGGGCATTGCCCGCGTTCGTGGACGTCGGTCAGCACGGGACAACCGAATGCCTCCCGCACTTCGGCGAGGATTGCGAGACCCGCGTCGATGCCTACTCCGCGCGCACCTTCCAGGCTGGTCCGGTTCGCCTTGTCATAGGAGCTCTTGTAGATCAGCGGCATGCCCAGGTTACCGCATATCGACACCAGGCGCTCCGCCGTCCGCAAAGCGTGGTCACGCCCTTCGATCGCGCACGGCCCGGCGATCACCGTCAGCGGCAGATCGTTGCCGACGGAAACGCCGCCGATGCGGATGCGACGGGGAGCAGTCATCGTCCTAGAGCAGCCGCGAATGTGCGACGGCCGCCTCGACGAACGACGCGAACAGCGGGTGGGGCGCGAAGGGCTTGGATTTCAACTCGGGGTGGAACTGGACGCCGACGAACCAGGGATGTTCGGCGAGCTCGACGATCTCCGGCAAAGTGCCGTCGGGCGACAGACCAGCGAAAATCAGACCGTGGCTTTCCAGCAGCGGGCGGTAATTGACGTTGACCTCGTAGCGGTGGCGGTGGCGTTCGGCAACCCGCGCCCGGCCGTAGATCGCTCTGACGCGACTGCCGGCGACGAGGTCGCAATCGTAGGCCCCCAGGCGCATGGTGCCGCCCATGTCGCCGCCGGCCGGGCGCTCTTCGATCCGATTGCCCTGGGTCCACTCCGTCATCAGGCCAATCACCGGGTTTTCGCAGGGACCGAATTCACTCGAAGATGCGCCGCCGATCCCGGCCAGATTCCTGGACGCCTCGATCACCGCCATCTGCATGCCGAAGCAGATGCCGAAATAGGGAATGCGGTGCCGGCGGGCAAAGGCGGCGGCGGCGATCATACCCTCGGTTCCCCGTTTTCCAAAACCGCCCGGCACCAGAATACCGTGGGCAGTCTGAAGATAGGCGAGCACATCCTGTCGTTCGAGGATTTCGGAATCGATCCAGTTCGGATTCACCTTCACCCGGTTGGCGATGCCGCCGTGGACGAGCGCTTCCGCGAGCGATTTGTAGGCATCGGCGAGGTCCGTGTACTTGCCGACCACGGCAACCGTCACTTCGTCTTCGGGGCTGCATACGCCTTCGACGATCCGGTGCCAGGAGGCCAAGTCGGGGCCACCCTCGCCCACCATTCCACAGGCCGCCAACACCTCACGGTCCAGCCCGGCTTGGTGATAGGAGATCGGCACCCGATAGATGGTATCGACGTCGAGGGCCGGAATCACCGCCGACTCGCGCACATTGCAGAAGCGGGCGATCTTCCTGCAATCCGCCTCGGGGATCGCCCGTTCCGAACGGCAGACCAGGATGTCGGGCTGCAGGCCGATCGAGCGTAATTCCTTCACCGAATGCTGCGTCGGCTTGGTTTTCAGTTCGCCCGCCGCGCTCAGGAACGGCACCAGCGTATGGTGGATCAGCAAGGCATGGCCGCGCGGCAACTCCTGCACCATCTGCCGCATCGCCTCGAAGAAGGGCAGGCCCTCGATATCGCCGACCGTACCGCCCACCTCGCACAGCACGAAGTCGGCATCGTCGGTATCGGCCTGATCGGCCTGGATATAACCCTTGATGACGTCGGTGACATGGGGGATCACCTGCACGGTGCCACCCAGATAGTCGCCGCGCCGCTCGCGCATCAGCACATCTGAATAGACCCGGCCGCTGGTGACCGCATCGGCCTTGCGCGCCGGAACGCCCGTGAAACGTTCGTAATGCCCCAGGTCCAGATCGGTCTCGGCGCCATCGTCGGTGACATAGACTTCACCGTGTTGATAGGGGCTCATGGTGCCCGGATCGACGTTGAGATAGGGGTCGAGCTTGCGCAGGCGCACCTTGTAGCCGCGCGCCTGCAACAACATACCGAGCGCCGCCGTCGTCAGCCCCTTGCCGAGCGAAGAGACCACGCCGCCGGTCACGAAGATATAGCGTGCCATGAGCCTCGAGCCTGACGCCGCAGGGTTCGCGGCAGGAGGGATTGGTCGGGACGGGTGAACGGCGGGAACGGCCGCCCGCTCATTCCGCGACCGGAACGCTGGGGTCGGCCTCCGCTTCGACCTCCTGCGGCAGCGCCATGTCGTCGACGATGGATCCGCGCTCATCGCCCGAAACCAGAATGCTGAGCGCCAAGCTGGTAACGAAGAACAATGTCGCGGCGATCGCCGTGGCCCGCGTCAGCAGGCTGGCGGTCCCCCTGGCCGACATCAGGCCCGACATGCCGCCCGCCCCACCGCCGCCCAGGCCGAGGCCCCCGCCCTCGCTGCGCTGCAGAAGCACGAGGCCGACGATGGCCAGAGCGATCAGGACATGTGCGATCACGAGAATCGTCTGCATGGGGTCTGTCCGGGCCTGCCGACGGGCATGTAGCACGGCGCCCGCGCCGGTGCCAGAGGCCCGGGGTCAGTCCGCCCGCCCGCCTTCCGCGATCCGCCAGAAGGCGTCGGGATCGAGGCTGGCCCCGCCAACCAGCGCCCCGCCCACATCGTCCAGGGTCAGGATCGTGTCGGCATTGGCGGTGCTCACCGAACCGCCATAGAGCAGGCGGAAGGCCCGCCCGTCGTCGCCGTGTGCGGCCAGCAGATGCGCACGCAAGCCGCCATGCATGTTCCGGATGTCGGCAACGGTGGCCGCCTTGCCGCTGCCGATGGCCCAGACCGGCTCGTAGGCGACGACGGTGTTGACGCTCGTGGCACCCGTGGGGAGCGAGCGTTCGAGCTGGCGCTGGACCACCGCACCGGCGCGCCCAGCAGCACGGTCCTCGCCGCTCTCGCCGACGCAGACGATGGCCACGAGGCCGGCGCGATGTGCCGCCGCAGCCTTGGCAGCGATCTGTGCGTCCGTCTCCCCGTGATCCCGGCGCCGTTCGGAATGCCCGACGATGACGTGGCTGCAACCGAGATCGGCCAGCATGGCCGCTGCGATGTCGCCCGTGAACGCCCCTTTGTCCTCGCCATGGCAATCCTGCCCGCCGAGCGCGATGCCGCTGCCGGCAAGGGCAGTGCCCAGCCCGGCGATCAACGTCGCCGGCGGGCACAGCAACAGGTCGCAGGGCCTGCCGCGGCGTGCCATGGCGGCCAGTGCCTCCGTCCGCTCCATGGCGTCGGCGACCAGCCCGTTCATCTTCCAGTTCCCGGCAACCAGAGAGCGCATCGGCGATTTTCCCGAACCGCGGCGTGCCTATCACGCAACCCACGGGCGAGGCAAAGCCGCCCGCCGGGCGTGTTGCTGCGCCGGGGCGCCGCATCTAGGATGCGCGCCCTTCACGCCTGCGGCGGTGGGACCATGCTGACCAGAATGCGCCAGGGAGCATCGTCCTGGCCCGCCAAAATCTTCCTGGTCGTGATCGCGCTGAGCTTCGTCGGCTGGGGCGTGGGCGACATGGTCGTCAATCACGGCGAGACGACCGTGGCCGAGGCCGGATCGGCCGAGATCGACATCCGCGATCTGCAGATCGCCTACCGGAACCGCACTCAGTCGCTGCAACAGGCCGGAACACAGGTGACGCCGGGATCAGAACTGGCACAGGCGCTCGCCCGTGCCGCGCTCGACGGCCTGATCCTGGACGCGCTGGAGAACGCTGTGGCCGATGGCTTCGCCATCGCGATCGGCGACGACACTCTGCGCGCCGACATCGCCGACAACGACCTCTTCGCCAACCAGGCCGGCGCATTCGATGCCGCCATCTTCGCCGGCGTCCTGGCGACCAACGGCCTCACGGAGGAAAGCTATCTGGCCGCCCTGGCGAGCGGGCTGCGCCGGGAGCAGCTGATGGCGAGCCTGGGTGCCGTGCCACCGCTGCCCGGCGCGCTCGCAGACCGCATCTTCCGCCACCGCTTCGAAAGGCGCGCGGCCGAGATCGCAGTCGTGGCCAACGACGCGCTCGCCTCCGCACCCGCACCCGCTCCCGGCGAGCTGGAGAACTTCTTCGAGGCCCATCTTGCCCATTACGGCGCTCCCGAATACCGCTCCGCCGACTATCTCCTCGTCTATCCGGAGGACCTTGCGGGCCGGATGGAGGTCGCCGAAGCGACGCTGCGCGAGGCTTACGATGCCTCGCCCGACAGCTGGGTCGAGGCCGAGCGGCGGCGTCTGGAACGGATCTCCTTCGCCACCGAAGAAGAGGCGCAGGCCGCCTTCGAAGCCATCCGAGACGGTGCCAGCTTTGCGAATGTCGCTCTGAAGCATGCCGGCATCGAGGCCGACGAACTGCAATTCGGCTGGTTCGCCCGCGACGACCTCTTCGCCGAACTCGCCGAACCGCTGTTCGCCGCCGACGAGGGAGAGGCGGTGGCACCGCTTGCCTCGCCCCTGGGCGACTGGCTCCTGTTCCGCATCACCGAGAGCCAGCCCGAAAAGATCGTCACCTTCGGGGAGGCGCGCGAGCGAATCGCCGAGAACATCAAGACACGCCGGGCCCGTGCGGCGATGTTCGATCTGGCCGGCGACATGGATGACCTGATCGCGACCGGTGCCAGCGTGCAGGAGACGGCCAGCGCCCTGGAACTCGACGCCAGAACGCTGCAACGCGTCTCCAGGGAAGGGCTGGCGGAAGACCCGCTTTCCCTGCAGATTGTTCCGGAAGTTCCGGGCTTTCTGGACGAGCTCTTCCTGGGCGAAGTCGATTTTCCCTCCACGGTGATCGAAACGGAAGACGGTGGACTGCTGGTGATGGAGGTGACGGAGGTCGCGGCCGCCCGTCAGCGAAGCTTCGCCGAGGTGGAGTCCATCGTCCGCGACGACTGGCAACGGCTGCGCCTCGCCGAACGCGCTGCCGAAGCCGCCAGGGCCATCGCCGATACGACCAGCGCGATGGACGATCTGGACGCCGCCTATGGCGGAACCGGGGCCAGCTTCGCGGTGTCCACCCCCTTCCAGCGCAACGAGGATCCCGGGATCGACGGCGTCGGTCCCGATGCCGTCGCCGCCATCTTCGCCGCCCTGCCCGGCGAGATCGTGGTGGCACCCTCCGCCGAAGGGGGGGGGCAGGTCATCGCCCGCCTGAGCGAGGTCGTCGCTGCCGACCCGGCGGCCGATCCGGAAGATCTGGCGGCGATGGAGCGGTCTCTGCAGGACGGCTGGGTCGCCGATGTCGCCCATCAGCACGCGATGGCACTGCGCCGCGACTCACCGGTCGCCATTGACCGCCGTTTGTTGGGGCAGTTCTGAGGTCATGCTCTACGCGCCCGACCCAGAGGCATTCGAGGCGCGCTACCGACAGGGCCGGCCGCAGGTGGTGTGGACCAGATCGGTCGCCGACCTGGAAACACCGGTCTCGGCGATGTTGAAGCTCGCCGCCGCCGAAGCCAATGCCTTCCTGCTGGAATCGGTCGAGGGCGGCCATGTGCGCGGGCGCTATTCGATCATCGGCATGAAGCCGGACCTGGTCTGGCGCTGCACCGATGGCAGGGCCGAGATCAACCGCCGCGCCCGCTACGATGCCGGTGCCTTCGTCGCCGAGGAGATCGACGCCGTCGCTTCCCTCAAGCGGCTGGTGCGCGAATGCCACATCGATCTGCCGGACGAACTACCGCCGATGGCGGCGGCGCTGGTGGGCTATGTGGGCTACGAGATGGTGCGCCTGATGGAGCGTCTGCCGACACAGCGGCAACGGGCCATCGACGTGCCGGACGGCCTGCTGCTGCGCCCCACCGTCATGGCGATCTTCGACAACGTGGCCGATGAAGTGACGATCGTCACGCCGGTGCGCCCCACCACCGATATCGGCGCTCGGGCGGCTTACGGCCAGGCCTGCGAGCGGCTGGCGGATGCAGGCACCGGTCTCGACCGCACCCTGCCCCACGGCCGTGGCCAGACGCCAGCCACCGGCCCTGCCGAGGCCGTCTCCAACACCTCCCGCGAGCGCTTCCTCGACATCGTGCGCCGGGCGAAGGACTACATCGCCGCTGGCGATGCCTTCCAGGTGGTGCTCTCCCAGCGCTTCGACATGCCATTCGAGCTGCCACCCTTCGCCTACTACCGCGCCCTGCGGCGGGTGAATCCCTCGCCCTTTCTGTTCTATCTCAATTTCGGCGGCTTCGCGGTGGTGGGTTCCAGCCCCGAGATCCTGGTGCGGGCGCGCGACGGGCGCGTCACCGTCAGGCCGCTGGCCGGCACCCGCCGGCGCGGGGCCGACAAGGCCGAGGACGCCGACCTCGGTGCCGAACTGCTGGCAGACCCCAAGGAACGGGCAGAACATCTGATGCTGCTGGACCTGGGGCGCAACGATGCAGGACGCGTCGCCCGCATCGGCAGCGTCAGGGTGACCGAGAGTTTTCAGATCGAATATTACAGCCATGTCATGCACATAAGCTCCAATGTCGAAGCCGTGCTTGAAGACGGTTTCGACGCCATCGACGCCCTGGTCGCAGGCTTTCCCGCCGGCACGGTGAGCGGGGCGCCCAAGGTGCGTGCCATGGAGATCATCGACGAGCTGGAGAGCGAAAGGCGCGGCGTCTATGCCGGGGCCATCGGCTATTTCTCCGCCGACGGCGGCATGGACACCTGCATCGCCCTGCGCACGGCGGTCATCAAGGATGGCGTCATCCACGTCCAGGCCGGGGCCGGCATCGTCGCCGACAGCGACCCCGAGGCCGAGCACCAGGAATGCTGCAACAAGGCCCGCGCCCTGCTGCGTGCCGCCGAAGAAGCCTGCCGTTTCGCCGATGCCGGGAGGGAGAACCGCTGAGCGCGCCCGCATTGCCCGGCCGCGCGGGCGCCTCTATGGTTCTTCTGGCAGCCGCGAGAGTTGCGCCATGCTCGTGCTGATCGACAACTACGACAGCTTCACATACAATCTGCGCCACTATCTGGGCGAGCTCGACGCCCGCGCGGAGGTGTTGCGCAACGACGCCGCCACCGCAGACGAGGTGCTCGCCCGCAACCCCTCTGCGGTCGTCATCTCGCCCGGCCCCTGCGATCCCGACCGGGCCGGCATCTGCCTCGAACTGGTGATGCGCTGCGCCGAACGAGCGGTGCCGCTGCTCGGCGTCTGCCTGGGCCATCAGGCCATCGGCCAGGCCTTCGGCGGGCGCATCGAACGCGCTCCGCAGCCGATGCACGGCAAGCTTGACGCGATCAGCCACGACGGCAGCGGCGTCTTCGCCGGCCTGCCCTCCCCTTTCCGCGCCACGCGCTACCATTCGCTCACCATCGCGCCCGGCACGCTCCCCGCCTGCCTGGAGAGCAATGCCCGCGCGTCCGACGGGGTGGTCATGGGGGTGCGCCACCGCACGCTTCCCGTCCACGGTGTCCAGTTCCACCCCGAAAGCATCGCCTCGGAACATGGCCACGCCGTGCTGCGCAACTTCCTGCGCCAGACCGCCCCGGCGGTGGCGGCATGAGCGAAGCGCCCCGCGCCCTGATACCGTTCATCGTCCGCGTCGGGCGCGGCGAGGCGCTGGCGCCGGAGGAAGCGGCCCGCGCCTTCGATATCGTCATGTCGGGTGAGGCCAGCCCCGCCCAGATGGGCGGCTTCCTGATGGCGCTCGCCGCGCGTGGCGAGACCATCGCCGAGATCGCCGCCGGCGCCCGTGCCCTGCGGGCCAGGATGCGCGCCATGACGGCCCCGGCCGGGGCCATGGACATCGTCGGCACCGGCGGCGACGGCAAGGGCACGCTCAACGTCTCCACGGCGGCGGCTCTGACCGTGGCGGCCTGCGGCGTGACGGTGGCCAAGCACGGCAACCGGGCCGCCTCCTCCCGCTCGGGCGCGGCGGACGTGCTGGCCGCCTGCGGCGTCGATCTGGAGGCCGGCTACGACCTGGTGCAGCGGGCGATCGACGGCCTCGGCATCGGCTTCATGGCCGCGCCGCGCCATCACGCCGCCATGCGCCACGCGATGGCGACGCGGCGCGAACTGGGCGCGCGCACCGTCTTCAACCTTCTGGGGCCGCTCTGCAACCCGGCAGGCGTAACGCGCTACCTGCTGGGCGTTTTCGCCCGGCGCTGGGTGGAGCCACTCGCCCATGCGCTCGCCGAACTCGGCGCGGAACGCGCCTGGGTGGTCCACAGCGGCGACGGTTGCGACGAGTTGACGCTGTCGGCCGACAACGCCGTCGCCGTGCTGGAGGATGGCCGCGTCGCCGTGACGACCGTGCGGGCGGCCGATGCCGGCCTGGCGCCGCAACCCCTCGATGCCCTCGCCGGCGGCACGCCGCAGGAGAACGCCCGGGCGCTGGCCGCACTTCTCGGCGGCGCGCCGGGCGCCTATCGCGACACCGTGCTCCTGAACGCAGCGGCCGCGCTCGTCGTCGCCGGCCGCGCGGAAAGCCTCGCCGCCGGTGCCGGACAGGCGGCCCGGGCCATCGACAGCGGGCGGGCGCGGGAAAAGCTGGAAGGCCTCGTCCGCCTCACTCGCGGGCCGGCTTAGTCGCCATGGGCGACGTCCTGGCCAACATCTGCGCCGACAAGCGCGACCATATCGCCGCCCGCAAGCGCGCCGTGGCGCCCGGCGAACTCGAAGCCCGGGCCCGCCATGCGCCACCGGTCCGGGGCTTTGCCGCCGCCCTGACCGAGGCCTGCCGGCAAGGGCTGGCACTGATCGCCGAGATCAAGAAAGCCTCGCCCAGCGCCGGCCTCATCCGGGCCGATTTCAGCCCCTTCCGCCTCGCCCGCGCCTATCGCCGGGGCGGTGCCGCCTGCCTCTCGGTGCTGACCGATGGGCCCTGGTTCCAGGGCCGCGACGGCGACCTTGCCGAGGCCAGAGGCGAGAGCAATTTACCCTGCCTTCGCAAGGATTTCACGCTCGATCTTTATCAAGTGACAGAAGCACGCGCCATCGGCGCCGACTGCATCCTGGTCATCATGGCGACGGTCTGCGACGGGCTGGCGGCGGAGCTGGCGGCCTGCGCGGCCGATCACGGCATGGACGTGCTCGCCGAGGTCCACGACCGCGCCGAACTCGACCGCGCCCTGGCCCTCGACGCCGCCGCCCTGATCGGCATCAACAACCGCAACCTGAAGACCCTCACCGTCGACCCGTCCACCACGGAGGCCCTGGCGCCGCTGGTGCCCGCCGGGCGCGATGTCGTGTGCGAGAGCGGCCTCAGGAGCCATGGCGACCTGCTGCGCATGGCGCGCTGCGGTGTCCGCCGCTTCCTGGTCGGCGAGCATCTGATGCGCCAGGCGAACGTCGAAGGCGCCACCCGCGTCCTCCTGGGCCGGGCGGAGGCGGCGGGATGAGCGGGCGCCTCACCCATCTGGACGAAGACGGCAGCGCCCGCATGGTGGATATCTCCGCCAAGCAGGAGAGCGAGCGCGAGGCGGTGGCCGAAGGCCGGGTCTCCATGCGGCCCGGAACCCTGGCCCTGATCCTGGCCGGGGGCGTGCCCAAGGGCGACGTCATGGCGGTGGCCCGCGTCGCCGGCATCATGGCCGCCAAGCGCACCGCCGACATCGTTCCGCTCTGCCACCCGCTCGCCCTGGCTTCCGTGCAGGTGGAACTCGAGGCCGACGAGGAGGCCAGCGCCGTCGCCATCCGCGCCCGCTGCCGGCTGAAGGGCCGCACCGGCGTGGAGATGGAGGCGTTGACGGCGGTCACGGCCGCCGCGCTCACCGTCTACGACATGTGCAAGGCGGTAGACCGCTCCATGACGCTGGAGAACATCCGCCTGCTCAGCAAGTCCGGCGGCCGCTCCGGCCGTTACGAGCGCGGGCCGTGATCGCGGTCGACGAGGCTCGGCGACGCATCCTCGCGGCCCTGGAACGGCTTCCCGCCGAGCAGGTCTCCATCGCCCAGGCGGCCGGCCGCGTCCTGGCCGAAGACACGCGCGCGCGCGTCACCAAGCCGCCCGCGGCCGTCTCCGCCATGGACGGCTACGCCGTGCGGGCGGCCGATGTCGCCGCCGCGCCTGCCCGGCTGGCGGTGGTGGGCGTCTCGCCCGCCGGTGCGGCCCATGCCCATGATGCGCCGCTGGAAGCCGGCCAGGCCGTCCGCATCTTCACCGGCGGCGTCCTGCCCCGCGGTGCCGACAGCGTCGTCGTGCAGGAAAACACCAGCCGCGAGGGCGCTTCGGTGACGGTGCGCACCCCGGTGGCACGGGGGCGCCATGTGCGTCCGCCGGGGCTGGATTTCGCGCAGGGCGATGCCGGCCCCGCCGCCGGGCAGCGGCTGGGGCCGCGCCGGATCGCGCTGCTGGCCGCCATGAACCTCCCCTGGCTCAAGGTGGTGCGCCGTCCGCGCGTCGCCATCCTGGGTACGGGCGACGAAATCGCCATGCCCGGGGAGCCGCTGGGCACCGGCCGCATCGCCGGCTCCAATTCGCTGGCACTGGCCGCCATGGTCGAGCAGGCCGGCGGCGAGGCGTTGCTGCCGGGGGTCGCCCGCGACGACGAAGCCTCCCTGCGCGCCGTGCTGAAGGGCGCGCGCGGTGCCGATCTGCTGGTCGTCACCGGCGGCATGTCGGTGGGCGAGCACGACCTGGTAAGGAAGGTGCTGGCCGGCGAGGGCCTGGCGCTCGATTTCTGGAAGGTCGCCATGCGCCCCGGCAAACCGCTCGCCTTCGGCACGCTCCACGGCATGGCGGTCATGGGTTTTCCCGGCAATCCGGTCTCGACGCTGGTCTGCGGCCAGGTCTTCCTGCGCCCCGCCATCGCCCGCCTGCTGGGCTGTGGCGAGGAGGATGGGCGGGAAGGCGAAGCCCGGCTGGGTTGCGCGCTGGTCGCCAACGACGAACGGCAGGACTATCTGCGCGCCAAGCTTCGCGGCGGCGAAGACGGCCTGCCGGTCGCCACGCCCTTCCCCCGCCAGGACAGCTCCATGCTGGCGGTGCTGGCCGAGGCCGACGGTCTCGTCGTCCGGCCGCCCCATGCCCCCGCCGCAGCGGCCGGGGAACGGGTGGCGATCCTGCGCCTGTGAGGATCACCGCGGCGACGGCACGCTTCGGAAACGGGTTTGACACGAAGCGCGAACCTGGGTAGAACGCACGAGCGTTCCAGCTTTGCGGAGGTGCAGCGATGTTGACGCGCAAACAACAGGAGCTCCTGCTCTACATCAACGACAGGCTGGCCGGCGACGGCATCTCGCCCTCCTTCGAGGAGATGAAGAATGCGGTCGGGCTGAAGTCCAAATCCGGCATCCATCGCCTCATCGTGGCGCTGGAGGAACGCGGCTTCATCCGCCGCCTGCCGTACCGCGCCCGCGCCCTCGAAGTGCTCAAGCTGCCCGCCGGGCTGGAGGCCGCGGCCCCCGTCGCCGCCTTCGTCCCCAGGCCGCAGCAGCGCCGCGCCCGGCCCGCCGGCGGGCGGATGCGCAGGCTGAGCGGCCGCGCCACCGCCCTGGCGCTCCACGGCAGGATCGCCGCCGGCACGCCGATCGAGGCTCTGAGCGACCCCGGGCAGAGCATCGATGTGCCCGCGACCATGGTGGGCAGCCGCGATTGCTTCGCCCTGGAGATCGAGGGCGATTCGATGGCCGAGGCCGGCATTTTCGAAGGCGACGTGGTCATCGTGGAACGGGGCGAGAGCGCCGAGAACGGCACCGTCGTGGTGGCGCTGATCGACGAGCGGGAGGTCACCTTGAAGCGGTTGCGCCGCCGCGGCCATTCCATCGCCCTGGAACCCGCCAACGCCGCCTACGAAACCCGCATCTTCGGCCCCGGCCGGGTCCGCATCCAGGGCCGCCTGATCGGGCTGCTGCGCCGCTACTGAAGCCCGCCCCGCCGGCCGCGCCCTTCGGCCACGGTTTCCACCCGCGCGGCGCCGACGGCGGACCAGGCCAGGGCTGCCGGCCTGCTCATCGCCTCCAGCCATCCGCGCTGCCGGGAGGAAGGCCCAAAAACTCCGGCGGCCAGCTCGAGAAGGCGACCTCCTCCTCGCCCGTCCGCGCCGCCACCGGGCCGGCATCGCCGGCGACCAGCGGATCGGGCGCGGAAGGCGGCATCGCCAGCACCGCCATCAGCCCGGCGAGTGGGACGAGCGCCAGCAGCCGCCAGCGATGGCGCCAGACGCACAGCCATATCAGCGCCATGCCATAGGCGAGGGAAAACCACGGCGGCGTGCCCAGGACGATGAGCGGGGCGCCGACATCGGCCGCTTCGGCGATACGCAGGATCGCCTCGATGCCCCAGGCCATCGGCTCCAGCGCCCACCCTTGCAGCCCCTGCGGCATCAGCACCAGCACCGCCATTCCCCAGGGCATCACCCAGGATGCCACCACCGGCACCGCCAGCAGGTTGGCGAGCAATCCGCCATAGATCGCCAGGCTCCCGAACCGCGCCAGGGCCGGGAGCAGGGTCGCCGCCATGGCGATGGTCGCGGTGAGGGCGACGCCGGCCGGATAGAGAAGGAAGCGCGGCAAAGGCTCGTCGTTCCGTCGCTGCGCCCACCGGTCGCGCAGGGCTTCGTAGGCGGCCACCAGCGCCACCACGACGGCGAAAGAGAGCTGGAAGCCGGGCTCGTTCACGGCATGGGGCGCCGCCGCCATGATCACCACCGCCGCCAGCGCCACCAGCCGCATGGAGATCGCCTGGCGCCCGATCGCCACCGCCACCAGCACGATGGTCGTCATCACGAAGGCGCGCTGGGCCGACACCGTGGCACCGGTCAGCAGCAGGTAGAAAAATGAGGCGGCCAGCGCCGCCATGGCGGCCCAGGTCTTGATCGGGAAGCGCAGCGCCACCGGCTCCACGGCCGCCAGCAGCGCCCGCACCGTGAAAAAGGCGATGGCGGCGACCATCGCCATGTGAAGCCCGGAAATGGCCAGCAGATGGGCGAGGCCGGCATCGCCAACCGCCGTCAGCGTTTCGACCGTCACGGCGCAGCGCCGTGACGATCAGCAGGGCGATGGCGATCGCGCCCTGCGGCTCCTCCACGGGCAGGGCCGCTATCCGGCGCGGGGGGGGGGGGGCAGAGCCGGGACGCGGCCAGGCCGAAGATGGCCGCGTCGGCGAGGGCGCCCTTCCCGCCCGATTCCGCCGCCTCGACGACGACCGTCATCTTCACGGGATCCGTCACCTTCGCCAGCGCCTCCCAGCAGGCGAACGCGAAGCCTGCCGCCCCTGCCAGCAGCGCCAAGCCAGCCACAGCACCCGCGCCGCCGCTAGTCGGCAGGGCAGCGAAGGGGGCTTATATACCTATTTACCCAGGCAATGAGAGGGCGGCGGCCGAAGCCGTCGCCCTCTCCCCTGCCCCGCCGGGCCATGCCCTGCCTCGCCCAGCCCTGCCGGGCCATGCCCGGCCTAGCCATGCCCCGCCACGCCGCGATGCACCGCGGGCGCCTGCGATGGTGGCAGCATGCCCGCCGCGGGCGCGGTGGGTAAATAGGTATATAAGCCCCCAGCGAAGCCAGCAGCAGCACCGCCACCGCTGTCATCCACGGCAGCTCTCCGGGCAGCCGGAAATAAAAGAGCGACGCCGCACACCACCGCCACCGCTGCCCACGGCAGCCAGCGCTCGCCTTCGTCCGTAAGAATCCGGGTGCCCGGCACGGCCCGCCATCCCATGGCTCACCTTAGCCGGTGCCATCCGGCTTGCGGACGGGCCTCCGCCGGCCCCGACGGCGAATCCCGTGCACAATCGACCGCAGCACGTCCGCTCGGGCGGCGGTATCGCCTCCCCGCCGGCGGCGGAACCACGCGCGCCTTCCCTCCGGCGCTCGAAGCGAAGCCGTTCCGGGGCAGCCGCCGGCGGCCCGCGAAGGCCCTCCCCCGGCACGCCACTCCCCGATATGCTTCGCCCTTCGCGCCGGGCTGGCCGGCAAACCGCCGCGGCGAAGGGAGCCCTTCATGGCCGTCGTCACCCGTTTCGCGCCCTCGCCCACCGGCTTCCTGCATATCGGCGGCGCCCGCACGGCGCTCTTCAACTGGCTCTATGCGCGCCGTTGCGGCGGGCGTTTCCTGCTCCGCCTCGAGGATACCGACCGCCAGCGTTCCACCGCCGAAGCCGTCGATGCCATCTTCGCCAGCCTCCAATGGCTGGGGCTGGACTGGGACGGCGACCCCCTCTTCCAGCACGCCCGCGCCCGGCGCCACGCCGAGGCGGCGGCCGGCCTGCTGGCGTCCGGGCGCGCCTATCGCTGCTATTGCACGCCCGCCGAACTGGCCGCCATGCGCGAACGGGCCCGCGCCGAAGGCCGCCCGCAGCGCTACGACGGCACCTGGCGCGACCGCGACCCCGGCCAGGCGCCGCCGGGCATCGCCCCGGCGATCCGCCTGAAGGCGCCGCAGAGCGGCGAGACCGTCATCGGCGACCTAGTGCAGGGAGAGGTGAAGATCGCCAACGCCCAGCTCGACGACATGGTGCTGCTGCGCTCCGACGGCACGCCCACCTACATGCTGGCGGCGGTGGTGGACGACCACGACATGGCCGTCACCCACGTCATCCGCGGCAACGACCACCTCACCAACGCCGCCCGTCAGCTACAGCTGTTTCGCGCCCTGGGGTGGGAGCCGCCGCGCTTCGCCCATGTGCCGCTGATCCACGGGGCGGACGGCGCCAGGCTCTCCAAACGCCACGGCGCCGTCGGCACCCTGGCCTATCGCGACCAGGGCTTCCTGCCCGAAGCCATGCGCAACTACCTGCTGCGGCTGGGCTGGGCCCATGGCGACGACGAGATCGTCTCCGACGACGAGGCCAGGGAGTGGTTCGATCTCTCCGCCATCGGCCGCTCGCCGGCCCGCTTCGACCTGGCCAGGCTGGAGGCGCTCAACCTCCACTACCTCAAGCGGGCCTGCGACCGGCGCCTGGCCGAGCTGGTGGCCGAAAGGCTGGAGGCGCCGGACCTGCTGCCGGCGCTGGAAAAGCTCATGCCGGCCATGAAGGCGCGGGCGCGCACCGTTGCGGATCTGGCCCGGCTGGCGGCTTTCCTCGCGCGGCACCCCGATGGCTCGTCCCTCGACGCGAAGACGCGAAAGGTGCTGGACGGCGCAAAGGAACTGCTGGACGAACTCGCCGACCTGCTGCGCGGCGTCGAAGGCTGGAACCCCGCCGCCCTGGACGAAGCAGTGCGCGCTTTCGCCACCGCGCGCGGCCTCAAGCTGGGCCAGGTGGCGCAGCCGCTGCGCGCGGCGCTGACCGGCGCCCTGGTCTCGCCGCCGATCTTCGACGTACTCGCCGCCCTGGGCCGGAACGAAAGCCTGGAGCGGCTGGAAAAAGCGGCCATCCCCTCCTTAAGAAGCATCCTGCTGGACTCCATATAGCCAGAGACACTGGCAGCCCGGCACCTCATATGCCCCGAACCAGGGCACCGCCTTCCGACCGGCGCCGTTTGCGGCTAGAATGGAAAGGTCACCGCCCCGGAGAAGGAGCCATGCAGCACGCGCAAGCCGCCCCGGTGCCCAGCGGCCCGCGGGCGGCGGGAACCGTTCACCTCACCTGCCCCGAAAGCGGGCGCAAGCTCGCCGAACTACCGCTGCTGGCCGGCACGGCGGGCGCGGGCGCCATCGACGTGCGCAGCCTCCACGGCCAGGCCGGCCTCTACACCTACGACCCCGGCTATACCGCCACCGCCAGCTGCGAATCCAAGATCACCTATATCGACGGCGAGAAGGGCGAGCTGCTCTATCGCGGCATCCCCATCGAGCAGCTGGCGCAGCGGTCCGACTTCATGGAGGTCTGCTACCTGCTGCTAGGCGGCGAATTGCCGAATCGGGCAGAGAAGGAGAAGTTCGCTGCCTCCATCACGTACCACACCATGCTGCACGAACAGGTGAGCTTCCTGTTCCGAGGTTTCCGCCGCGACGCCCACCCCATGGCGCTGATGGTGGGCATCGTCGGCGCGCTGTCGGCCTTCTATCCCGACAGCAGCGACGTCGACGACCGCGGCCAGCGCCACATCGCCGCCTGCCGCCTGATCGCCAAAATGCCGACCATCGCCGCCATGGCCTACAAATGGTCGATCGGCCAGCCCTTCGTCTATCCCCGCAACGAGCTGGGCTATGCCGAAAATTTCCTGTCCATGATGTTCACCGTCCCCTGCGAGGCCTATGTCGTGAACCCGGTGCTGGCCCGTGCCATGGACCTGATGCTGATCCTGCACGCCGATCACGAGCAGAACGCCTCCACCTCCACCGTCCGCCTCACCGGCTCGTCGGGGGCCAACCCCTTCGCCTGCATGGCGGCCGGCATCGCCTCCCTGTGGGGGCCGGCCCATGGCGGCGCCAACGAGGCGGTGCTGAAAATGCTCGAGCAGATCGACAGCTTCGATCGCATCGGCGAATTCCTGGCCCGCGCCAAGGATCGCAACGATCCCTTCCGCCTCATGGGCTTCGGCCACCGCGTCTACAAGAACTACGATCCGCGCGCCAAGATCATGCGCGAGACCTGCCACAAGGTCCTGGACGAGCTCGGCGTGCGCGACCGTCCGCATCTGAAGATCGCCATGGAGCTGGAAAAGATCGCCCTCGGCGACCCCTATTTCGTGGAGCGCAACCTCTATCCCAACGTCGATTTCTATTCGGGCATCATCCTCCACAGCATGGGCATCCCCCGCCGCCTGTTCACGGCGGTATTCGCGGTCGCCCGCACGGTGGGCTGGGTGGCGCAATGGGCGGAGATGCACACCGACGCATCGCAGAAGATCGGCCGCCCCCGCCAGATCTATTCCGGCCCGCAGCGGCGCGACTATGTGGCCCTGGAAGACAGAGGCCAGCCGTGAAATATCTCCACACCATGGTGCGGATCAGCGACATCGAAGCCTCGCTCGATTTCTACTGCGACAAGCTGGGCCTGGTGGAACAGCGCCGCTACGACAACCAGCAGGGCCGCTTCACGCTGATCTTCCTGGGGGCGCCGGAAAACCCGGACGCGCAGGTGGAACTGACCTGGAATTGGGATCCGGAAGAATATGGCGGCGGGCGCAATTTCGGCCATCTGGCCTATGAGGTGGACGACATCTACGCGCTCTGCCGGCGGCTCGCCGACGGCGGCGTCGCCATCGCCCGCCCGCCCCGCGACGGGCGCATGGCCTTCGTCCGCTCGCCCGACGGCATTTCGGTGGAACTGCTGCAAAAGGGCGAGCCGCTGCCGCCCGCCGAACCCTGGCTCTCCATGCCCAACCGCGGCAGCTGGTGAGGCTAGCCCTCCACGCAGGCCAGCAGATAGCGGGCGAAGTCCAGGTTTCCCTTCTCCAGCCAGCTCAACGGGCCGCCTGCCGCCAGCGGCGCCTGCACGCCCCGCCACAGCCCCTCGACGACGGCGCGGTCTTCCTCGTTGGTGCGGTCCAGAAAGGCCCGGGCCCGGGCCAGCCGCCCCTCGAAGGCCGCCTTCTCGGCCACGACCTCCGGCGCGAAGGCCAGCCCATAGCGGATGTGGACCTCGCCCGGTGCCAGCGGCTGCAGGCTGAGATACCAGAGATGATCGGGGGCCAGCACGAACATGTGGGCGGGATAGACGCTGCCCAGCACCGATGTCCGCCGCATGGCGCCTTCCAGGCGGCGGTTGGCGGGGTGGGCGGTGCCGATGGGCGCGTCCTGCGTCTTGGCGAACCACTGGAAGGTGAAGGCGGCATCCGCCTCGCCCTCGCCGAAGCGGGTGTCTTCGACCGGGAAATAGGCGCCGACGGTGCGGCGATGGGCGACCGGCAGATGGTAGCCCTCCATGAAATTCTCGGTCAGCAGCTTCCAGTTCGTCTGCCACACATGCTCCTGGCGGTCGACCTCGACATAGTCGGCGGCGCCATAATCGGCGACGATCCGGTCGAGGGCGGCGAGGCGGGCCGCCGGTGGGGCGGCGGCGCCATCCAGGGTGAGATAGATCCAGCCCTGCCAGACCTCGCAGCGGATTTCGGGCAGAGCGATGCGCGAAGCCCGGAAGCCCTCGCTCCTCTCCATATGGCGGGCGGCCAGCAGGCGGCCGTCGAGATCGTAGGTCCAGGCGTGGTAGGGGCACACGATCCGCCGGCACGAACCCCGACCTTCCAGCAGCATCATCATGCGGTGGCGGCAGACGTTAGAGAACGCCTTCAGGCTGCCGTCCCGCTGGCGCATCACCGCCACCGGCTGGCGCCCGAGACGGCAGGCGAGGTAGTCGCCGGCCGCCGCCAGGCTCTCCGCCCGCCCGGCGCAATACCAGGCGCGGGCGAACACCGCCTCCTGTTCCAGCGCGAAGAAGGCGGGCGAGGCATAGATGGCGGGCGGCATGGCGCAGGCCTGCGCCAGCGGGCGCGCCGCCGCCCGGCGCAGGCGGGCGACGATGGCGCGGGTTTCGGCGTTCAGGCGGGCCATGACGGCCTCCGCTGCGGGCGCGGCGATGCTACGCCGCCGCCGGCGGCTGGCAAGCCCCGATCAACTCCAGCACGGCGCGGGCGGCGAGCGTCGAGGGCGAGGCGCCTTCCGGCCTGAGGGCCGCCGCGACGGCGGCCATGGCGCTGCGCTGCGCCGCGGCCTTGCCGGCGTCGTCGAGCAGCTCCTCCAGCGCCGCCGCCAGGAGCGGCGCCCGGCAGCGCTCCTGGCAGAACTCCGGCACCGCCTCGCGCCCGGCGACCAGATTGACCGGCGAGGCGAAGGCCACCTTCAGCAGGCGGCGGACGACGGCGGCGGTGAGCGGGTGAGCGCGATAGGCGACCACGTGCGGCGTCCCGGCCGCCGCCAGATCGAGCGAGACGGTGCCGGAGACGGCGAGCGCCGCATCGGCCGCCGCCATGGCGAGGCGGCGGCCGGGGCCGTCATCGACGGCCACCGGAAGGCGCCAGCCGCCGGCCCGCCGGCGCAGGCTGGGCGCCAGCGCCGGCAGGGTGGGGACGACGGCGCGCAGGCCCGGCCGCCGCCGCGCCAGGCCCTCGGCCACCCGGCGGAAGATCGGCAGATGCCGCCGCGCCTCGCCGGCCCGGCTGCCGGGCAGAAGAGCCAGCAGCGGCCCCTCGCCGCCCGCCAGCAGGCGGGCGCGGCATCCGGCCACCTCCGCCGGATCGAACGCGGCGTCCACGGCGGGATGGCCGACATAGACCGCATCCAGCCCCACCGGGCGCCAGTGGGGCGGCTCGAACGGGAAGAGCAGCAGCACCCGGTCCACCACCGCCGCCAGCTTCGCCGCCCGGCCCGGCCGCCAGGCCCAGACGGTCGGCCCGACATAGTGGACCACCGGAAAGGGCGCCGGCTGGAGGCGGGCGGCCAGGCGCCGCGAGAAGGCCTGGGCGTCGATGGTGACCAGCACCGCCGGGCGCATGGCGCGGATGGCGCGGGCGGCCTCGGCGAGGCGCCGCAGCACCCTGGGGATGCTGGGCACGACCTCGACCAGGCCCATCACCGCCAGATCGTCGATGGGAAAGAGCGAGGCGAGGCCTTCGCCCGCCATCGCTTCGCCGCCGACGCCGGCGAAGCGCACATGGCCACCGACCTCGCGCCGGAGCGCGCGCATGAGGCCGGCGCCCAGCTGGTCGCCGGAAGGCTCGCCGGCGACCAGCGCCACCAGCGGCGCCGTCACGGCTCCGCGCCGGGGCGGGGCCAGCCTTCGACGAACAGCTCCGCCCGGTCGGCGAGGCGGACGATCTCGTCGCGCTCCAGCAGCAGGCACCCGCCCGCTTCCACGGCGACGCCGGCAAAGCCGCCCCCGGCCAGCGCCCGCAGGGTGGCGGGGCCGATGGCGGGCAGGTCGGCGCGATTCTCCTGGCCCGGCTTGGCCATCTTGACCAGCACCGGCCCCGGCCCCCGGCGCCCGAGGCCGGCGGCGCGGGCGATGAGGGCATCGGTGCCTTCGGCCGCCTCGACGGCCAGCACGACGCCCGCCTGCACCGCCACCGCCTGGCCGATATCGGCGCGCCCCAGCGCCGCCAGCACCTCGACCCCGCGCGCGATGTCGGCCCTGGCTTCGGCGCCGGGGCGATGGCGGCCCAGGCTGCCGCCTCGCGCGAGCAGGCCGCCGGCGATGTCCTGGGCGCCCAGCACGCGGAAGCCCTCGCCTTCCAGCACCTCGATCACGGTCCGCAGCAGGCCGTCGTCGCCGCGCCGGAGCGCGCCCCTGGCCAGCAGGGCGGCGGCGCGGGCATCGGGCCGGAGCTCGGCCAGCGACGGGCGGCGCACGGAACCCGCCAGCACGACCTCCTCGATGCCCGCCTCGCGCAGCAGCGCCAGCGCCCGCCCGGCGGCGCCCAGCCGCACCCAGGCGTGGGGAAAGCCGCCTATGGCCTCGCCGGCGGCGTGGTTCTCCAGGGCCAGCACGAACACCTCGCGGCCCTGGCGGGCGGCGCACCGGGCGAGGCAGGCGGGGAGAACGCCGCCGCCGGCGACGATCCCCAGCTTAGGCGGCATGGCCGTCCCGGGGCCGGCACAGGCCGCGGGAGGTGTCGTCGCGCATGAAGGCCAGGATGGCCACCACCGGCGGGCAGGCGCCGAAGACCTCGCCGACATCGCTCATGCGCTCGCCCAGCGTGCCTTCGTCGGCGAACAGCAGCCGGTAGGCGTTGCGCAGGGTGTGGATGTCGTCGCGCGCGAAGCCGTGGCGCTTCAGCCCCACCAGATTGAGGCCCATGAGATGGGCCCGGTCGCCGGCGACCGAGCCGAAGGGGATCACGTCCTGCTCCACCCCCGACATGCCGCCCACCATGGCGTGGCGCCCGATGCGCACGAACTGATGGACGGCCGCCAGCCCGCCGATGACGGCGTGGTCTTCCACCGTGACATGGCCCGCCAGGGTGGCGTTGTTGGCCATGACGACATGGTCGCCGACGCGGCAGTCGTGGGCGATGTGGGCGCCGACCATGAACAGACAGCCGCTGCCCACCCGGGTGACGAGGCCGCCGCCGCGGGTACCCGGGTTCATGGTGACGTATTCACGGATGGTGTTGCCGGCCCCGATCACCAGCTTCGAGGGCTCGCCGCGATATTTCAGATCCTGCGGCTCGAGGCCCAGCGCGGCGAAGGGGAACACCCGGCAGCCTGCGCCCAGCTCGGTATCGCCCTCGACGACGACGTGGGCTTTCAGGCTGACCCCGGCCCCCAGCCGCACGCCGGGGCCGACGACGCAATAGGGGCCGATGCTGGCATCGGCGGCGACGGTGGCGGCGGGATCGACGATGGCGGTGGGGTGGATGGCGGCCATGGACCGCTCAGGCGTCCAGGATCATGGCCGAATAGTTGGCCTCGGCCACCGTCCGGCCCTCCACCTGGGCCAGGGCGCGGAACTTCCAGACCGGCCCGCGCCGGTGCTCCTTGTGGACGTGCACCAGCATCACGTCGCCCGGCGTGACCGGCTTGCGGAAACGGGCCCGGTCCACCCCCATGAAATAGACCAGCTTGCCTTCGAAATCCGGGCCCAGGGTCTCGACCACCAGCACGGCGGCCGACTGCGCCATGGCCTCGATGACCAGCACCCCCGGCATGACCGGATGGCGCGGGAAATGGCCCTGGAACTGCGGCTCGTTGATGGAGACGTTCTTGACGCCCGTGGCCTTGTGGTCGGGAACGAGGTCGATGACCCGGTCGATCATCAGGAAGGGATAGCGATGCGGGATCATCTCCATGACCCGCTCGATCGCCACGGCGTCGACCGTGCGCCCGCCCGCTCGCGCTTCGCTGCTCATGCTCCCCTGCTCTTCTCGCTCAGGCGCCGGACGACGGCCTGCCGGCGCCAGAAATCCCGCGCCGGCAGCGCCGGCTGGCCGAGATGGGTGGCGCCGGGCTCGATGTCGTGGGCAGCGCCGCTGAACGCCCCCAGCCTGGCGCCGCTGCCGAGCCGGACATGGTTGGCGACGCCCGACTTGCCGCCCAGCATGACCCCATCGCCGATGCGGGCGCTGCCCGCCAGGCCGACCTGGCCGGCGAGCACGCAATTGCGTCCGATCGTGACGTTGTGGGCGACCTGCACCTGGTTGTCGATCATGGTGCCGGCGCCGATCTCGGTGTCGCCCGCAGTACCGCGGTCGATGGTGGTGTTGGCGCCCACCTCGACATCGTCGCCGATCAGGACGCGCCCGGTATGGGGGATGCGGACGGCGCCTTCAGGGCCCAGCGCGAAGCCGAAGCCCTGGCTTCCCACCACCGCGCCGGCGCCGATGGCGACCCGGTGGCCCAGCAGGCAGCACATCAGCACGGCGGCGGCCCCGATGCGGCAATCGCCGCCCAGACGCACGCCCCGATGGAGCACCGCCCCGGGGCCGATATGGCAGCGCGCGCCGATCTCCACGCCCGCCTCCAGCACCGCGCCGGCCTCGACGCGGCAGCCCTCCCCCAGCACCGCGCCCTCGGCGATGGCGGCCGCCGCCGAGATGCCGGGGCGCGGACGGGCGGGCGGGTGGAACATGCGCGCCGCCAGCGCGAAGGCGAGATAGGGCTGTTCGCAGACGATGGCGACCATGCCTTGCGGCGCCGCCGGCGCATGCCTGGCCGCTACGAAGCAGGCGCCGGCGCGGCTGTCGCCATAGGCTTCGAGATAGCGGCGGTTATCGAGGAAGCTGACCTGATCGGGGCCGGCGCTCTCCAGCGGCGCCACGCCGGCGAAGAGGCGCCCGCCATCATGGCCGGCCGCCGGGGTGCCGCCGACGCGGGCGGCGATGGCGGCGAGATCGAACGGCCCGGCGGCGGTGAAGAAGCGCGGGTCGGCCACGGCGATCAGCCACCGGATGGCAGGGCGAGCGGCACGGAAGGCAGCATGCGATCGAGTTCGGCCAGCACGTCGCCGGTGAGGTCGAGCCGGCGGCTGGCCACCAGATAGGCGGAGCGCGCCAGGACGATGTCGATTCCCCGCTCCTCCACCAGCGCCTGGAGGACGGTGAGCAGGCTCTCGCGAATGCGGGCGACGGCTTCGCCATAGACCTGCTCCATGGCCTGTTTGTGGTCGCGGACATCGCGCTGCAGGGCGAGGACCTCGTCTTCGAACAGGCCCCTCTCCTCGGCCAGCGCCGCGGGCGCCAGGATCGCCGCCCGCTCCAGCAGGGCGCGTTCCTTCTCGCGCAGGGCCTCCTCGCGCAGCGCCACCTCCTCGGCGAAGCTGGACCGCAACTGTTGCAGCTGCTCCTCGATCGAGCGCCCGGCGAGGGATTCCAACAGCAGGCGCTGCACGTCGACGATGGCGATGGTCGTCGCCTGCTGGGCCCCGGCGGGAGAGATCGCCAGGTAGCAGGCGAGCGCCAGCAAGGCGCATGGGAGGCGCTTCAGGCCGGCCATCAGAATGCGGTCCCGAAGCTGAAGCGGAAGACCTCCGTCCTGTCGAAGGCCTCCTTCCTCACCGCCCTGGAGAAATCGAGGCGCAGCGGCCCGATGGGCGAGTTGTAGGAAAGGCCGATGCCGACCGAGCCGCGCGGTGCGCTCTCGTCCGCCACGCCGGGGCCGGTGCGGTCGAGCTCGAAGAGGCTGCCCCAATCGCTGAAGACGCGGCCCAGCAGGCCCAGCTCGCGCGGCAGCCCCAGCGGCACCGTCAGGCTGGCGGTGGCGGACCAGAACCGCTTGCCGCCCAGGGAGTCGCCGGTCGCAAGGTCGCGCGGGCCGATGCCGGCGGGCTCGAAACCGCGCAGGCTCCTCCCCCCCAGGAAGAAACGGTCGGAGATGGAGACGTCCTTGCCGCCCAGGCCCTCGATCATGCCCGCCTCCGCGATCACGCTGCCGACCCAGTCGATGGCGAAGGGGTAGTAGAAGGAGGCACTCGCCTTGTTGCGGATATAGCGTTGGGAACCGCCGAGGCCGGCGACATCGACGCTGTGGCGCAGCTGATAGCCGCTGGTGGGGTTGAAGACGTCGTCGCGCCGGTCGTAGTCGAGCCTCTCGCCGACGGCCGAGGTGACGGAGGTGCCGCTCTGTTCCCGGATGTAGCGCGAGGCGCCGGCCCGGACGTCCTCGATGGCGACCGATTGCAGCGTGTAGGAGAAGGTCTGCCGCAGATGCTCCGTCAGCGGGTGGGAAAGGCTGACGGCACCGCCCACATCCTCCTGCGTGAACGACGATTCGTCCTGCAGATCCAGGCGGCGGCGGAAGACGTCGATGCCGGCCTCCAGTTCCCGGTCCAGAAAATACGGCTCCACGAAGCTGAGATCGACGGTCTGGCGCCGCCCCGACAAGGCGAGGTCGAGCGACAGGCGCTGCCCTTTGCCCAGCAGGTTGCGCTCGCGCACCCCGATGTTGAAGATCGCGTTGTCGAAGGTCGAAAAGCCGGCGCCGATGGAAAGCTCGCCGGTCGGCCTCTCCTCCACCTCCACCGTCACGATCACCCTGTCGGGCGCCGTGCCGGGCGCAACCCGGACCTCCACGGCGTTGAAGAAATCGAGGGCGCGGATGCGCCGCTCCGACCGCTGCAACAGGGCGGGGTTGAAGGCATCGCCTTCCGCCAGCCTGAACTCGCGGCGGATGACCTCGTCCGCCGTGTCCAGATTGCCGATGATCTCGATGCGCTCGACATAGAGCGGCTCGCCCCTGACGATCCGGTATTCGAGATCGATGGCGGCCTGGGCGCGGTCGCGCTCGACGACGGGTTGCACGTCGACGAAGGCGAAGCCGCGCCGCCCGAGCTCCAGGGCGATCTCGCGGGCGACCTCGTCGACCTCGTCGGCATCGAAAACATCGCCCGGCGAGACGGTGACCAGGTCCTCTACGTCTGCGGGCGCGATGCCCGCAAAATCGCTGGCGACGGAGACCCTGGCGAGGCTGTAGCGCGGCCCCTCCTCGACCGTGAAGGTGATGAAGAATTGGCGCCGGTCGGGCGTGAGCTCGGCGAGGGCGGAAAGCACCCGGAAGTCGGCGAAGCCCTCCGAAAGATAGTGGCGCCGCAGCAGCTCGCGGTCGAAGGCCAGACGGTCTGGATCGTAGTTGTCGTTGGCGGTGAAGAAGCGATACCAGGCCGTCTCCACGGTGGCGATGGCTTCGCGCAGGGTGCCGTCCGAAAAGGCGCGGTTGCCGATGAAGGCGACCTCGCGCACCGCCGTCGCCGCGCCCTCGTCGATCTCGAAGACGACATCGACGCGGTTCTGCTCGCGCAGGATCACCTTCGGTTCGACGCTGGCGTTGAAGCGCCCGTCGCGCCGGTAGAGCTCCAGGATGCGGGCTATGTCGCTCTGCACCCTGGTGCGCGTATAGACCGTGCGCGGCCGCAGCTGCACTTCGGTTTCGAGGTCTTCGGTCTGGAGCGCGGCGTTGCCTTCGAAGGCGATGCGGTTGACGATCGGATTCTCGACCACTTCCACCACCAGCGTGCTGCCTTGCAGGCGGATCCGCACATCGGCGAACAGGCCGGTGGCGAAGAGGCTCTTGAGGGAGGCGTCGACCTCCCGCAGGTCGTAGGCATCGCCCACGGCCACGGTCATGTAGCTGACGACCGTCTCGGGCTCGATGCGCTGATTGCCGACCACCTCCACCCGCTCGACGATCGTCTGCCCATGGGCGGCGGCGGCAGCCAGCAGCACTAGAGCGGCCAGGAGGCTGCGCGTCGCGACCAACATGCGGCTGCACTTGTTCACGATACCAGCCCGCTCAGGAAGTCGACCACACCGATGCGCGCCAGGTCGTTGAAGGTGACGAACAGGAACAGCGCCACCACCAGCCCCAGCCCGACGACGAAGCCGTACTGTTGCGCACGCTCGCCCAGCGGGCGGCCGCGCACCGCCTCGATGACATAGAACACGAGATGGCCGCCGTCGAGCATCGGCACCGGGAACAGGTTGATCATGCCCAGATTGACCGAAAGGATCGCCGTGAACAGCACCAGCTGCGGCAAGCCGTGCTCGGCCACGCTGCCCGACATCTGGGCGATGCCCAGGGGGCCTGCCAACTCGCGGCTGCTCTGCGTGCCGGAGAAGATCTTGCCCAGGAAGTCCAGGATGCGGACGCACCACAGATAGGTTTCCTCGACGCCGGCCAGGACGGCCTCGACCGGGGGCACCCGTTCGAACGCTACCTTGTCGGTCTGGATGCCCAGGCGCCCGATCCTGCGCTGGTTGCCGAAGCCGTCGTCCTCCATCACCACATCCGGAACGACCGTGAGCGCCAGCCGCTGCCCATCGCGTTCGACATCGAGCAGCAACGGCACGCCGGGGCTGGTGACGACGATGAATTGCAGCTCGTCGAAGCGCTCGATGGCTGTCCCGTCGACGGCCACGATCCGATCGCCGGCGAGAAGGCCACCCCTTTCGGCGGCGCTGCCCTCGATGACGGCCGTGGCCTCGGGCAGGGTCCGGCTCTGGCCGACGAAGGCGAACACCCCGGCGAACAGCACGATCGCCAGCACGAAATTGGCCAGCGGACCGGCCAGGACGATGGCGATACGCTGCCCCACGCCCTTTTCCGGGAACGCGCCTTGCCTCTCCGCCTCGCTCCAGGAGGGCCGGGCGCGGCTATCGGGGCCGGTGTCGTTCTGCCCGAGCATCTTCACATAGCCGCCCAGCGGCAGAATGGCGAACTTCCAGCGGGTGCCGGCGCGATCGGTCCAGCCGAAGAGCTCCTGCCCGAAGCCGATCGAAAACACCTCGACATGGACGCCGTTGCGCCGCGCGACCCAGTAATGCCCGAGCTCGTGGAAGAAGACGATCACCGTGATCACCACGAGGAAGGGCCAGATGGCGTTGAAGAGATCGATCACGTCACCGTCCGCCGCATTTTCGCCTGTCCAGGCATCGCCGCGCCTTCGACCGCGCTTCCCGGTCGAGTGCGCCTATATCGTCGAGGCTGCGAACCGGCGCCAGGGCAGCGAAGCCGGCCAGCGTCTCCTCCACGATGGCGACAATATCGAGGAAGCCGATCGCCCCGTCCAGAAAGGCGGCGACGGCGACCTCGTTGGCGGCGTTGAGCACGACCGGCACACCGCCCCCTTCCCGAGCCGCGCAGCGGGCAATCTCCAGGGCAGGAAATCTTTCCGTATCAGGAGGATAGAAAGACAAGCTGCCAATCTCAGTGAGGTTCAGGCGGCGCCCGGGGCCGGCCATGCGGCCGGGCCAGGCCAGAGCGTGGGCGATGGGCGTGCGCATATCGGGAAAGGCCAGCTGCGCCAGCACCGAGCCGTCCGCATAGGCCACCAGGCCGTGGACGATCGATTCGGGATGGACGACGATCTCGATCCGCTCCTCGCCGATGGCGAACAGATGGCAGGCCTCGATCAGCTCCAGGCCCTTGTTCATCATGGTCGCCGAATCGACGGAGATCTTGGCTCCCATGTCCCAATTGGGGTGGGCCACGGCCTCCTGCGGCGTCGCCCGCGCCATGGCTTCGCGCGAAGCCTGGCGGAACGGGCCGCCCGACGCCGTCAGGATCAGCTTCTCGACCGTCTCCATACGCTCCGCATCGAGCGCCTGGAAGATGGCGTTGTGCTCGGAATCGACCGGCAGAATGACGCTTCCGCTTCGCCTCGCCTCGTCCATGAGGATGGCGCCGGCGCAGACCAGCGCCTCCTTGTTGGCCACGGCGACGACGGCACCGCGCCGCACCGCCGCCAGGGTCGGCGCCAGGCCGGCCGCACCCACGATGGCCGCCATCACCCAGTCGGCGGGGCGCATGGCCGCCTCCTCCAGCGCTTCGGGGCCGGCACCGCAGGCGATGCCGCTTCCCGCCAGGGCATCCTTCAGTTCGCCGTGGCGGGCGGGATCGCCGATGGCTGCGTAACGCGCCCCCAGCTGGCGCGCCAGGCGAGCGAGCTTCGTCGCGCTGCGATGGGCGGTGACGGCCTCCACACGGCAACCGGCGTGGCGGACGAGATCGACGGTGCTGGCACCGACCGAGCCGGTCGCGCCCAGGATCGAGACCCGTTTCGCCATCGCTTCAACCGCCGTCCGCGCCCGCCGCGGCCATCAGCGAAATGGCGGCCGCGAAGACCGGCGCCGCGGCGATCAGGGAATCGAGCCTGTCCATGGCGCCGCCATGGCCGGGGATCAACGCGCCGCTTTCCTTCACGCCGAAGCGCCGCTTGATCGAGGATTGCAGCAGATCGCCCAGCTGCGCCGCCACGGAGACGACCGCCGCCACGGCCAGCGCCGAAAGCGCCTCGGCCGGGATCAGCCCGGCGCACGAGACGCCGACGCCGATGCCGGCAGCCAGGCCGCCCGCGCCTCCCGACCAGGTCTTGGCCGGGCTGATCGAAGGCGCCAGCCTGGCCCCGCCCAGCAGACGGCCGGCCACATAGGCGCCGCTGTCGGTTGCCCACACCACGAAGAACAGCCACAGCAAGGCCCATTCGCTCGCCGGCGCGCTCCTCATCCACAGCAGGGCGACGAGCGGGATGGCGGCATAGAGGGCTCCGGCCGCCGCCCACGGCGCCCGGCCGCCGCCGCGCCCCAGCGACGCGAAGGCGGCGGTGCCCACCGCGCCCACCAGGACGACATAGGCCGCCGTGAAAAGGCTGCCCTGCCAGGCGATGGCGAGCCAGGCGCCGATGACGGCCGCTGCCGCCGCCCACCTGCCCGCGCAGCGGATCATCGCGAACCACTCATGCAGCACGGCCAGCGAGAGCAGCAGCACCCAGGCGGCGAAAAACCAGCCGCCCGGCACGACGGTGGCGACGGTGAAGGCCGCCAGCACCAAACCCGAGAGCACCCTCAGGCCCAGCGCCCGCCCAGCTCCTTCAAGCCACCGCAACGGCACCGTATCGCCTGTCGCGGCGCTGGAACTCGTCGATGGCGGCGTCCAGATCGGCGCGCCCGAAATCCGGCCACAACACGGGGACGAAAAGCAATTCCGCATAGGCCGCCTGCCAGGCCAGGAAATTGCTCAACCGCTGCTCGCCGCTGGTCCTCACCACCAGGTCCGGATCCGGCAGGCCGGCCGTATCCAGGCGGGAGGCGAACAGGCGCTCGTCGATCTCTTCGGCCCTGAGTTTGCCGCGCCCGCAGGCAGCGGCGAGTTCCCGCGCGGTGCGGACGATCTCGTCGCGGGCGCCGTAGTTCAGGGCCACCGTCGCCGTCAGGCGGGCCTCGGCGGCGGTGGCGCTTTCGGCTTTCTCCATGATGGCGAGAATGTCGGGTGCCAGCAGCGAACGATCGCCGATGAAGCGAAGGCGGATGCCCCGCCCCCGCAGATTCGGTATCTCCTTGTCGAGATAGAAGCGCAGCAGGCCCATCAGGTCGTCGATCTCCTCGCGGGGCCGGCGCCAGTTCTCCGACGAAAAGGCGAAGATCGTCAGATGGCCGATGCCGCGCTCGATGCAGGACCGCAGCGTGCGGCGGACCGCCTCGGCACCGGCCCGGTGGCCGGCGGCCCGGGGCAGGCCGCGCAGCCGGGCCCAGCGCCCGTTGCCGTCCATGATGATGGCGATATGGCGCGGAAGGCGCGGCGTGCTTTCGACGGCGGCCACGCTGCCCTCACACCTGCATGATCTCGGCCTGTTTCGCCTCCAGCATCCCGTCGATCTTGGCGATCTCGGCGTCGGTGAGCTGCTGGATCTCGCCGGAGCGGCGGTGCTGTTCGTCCTGCGAAATCTCGCCCTCCTTCTCCAGACGCCTGAGGCCCTCCATGCCGTCGCGGCGGACATTACGGATGGCGATCCTGGCCTGTTCGGCATATCGCCCGGCCACGCGCGCGAGCTCGGTGCGGCGTTCCTCGTCCAGCTGCGGGATAGGCACGCGCAGGAGCTGGCCGTCGCTCTGCGGGTTGAGGCCCAGCTCGGCGCTGCGGATCGCCTTCTCGACCGCCCCGACCAGCCCCTTGTCCCAGACCTGGACGGTGAGCAGCCTGGCTTCGGGCACAGCGATGCTTGCCAGCTGGTTCAACGGCATCTGGCTGCCATAGGCCTCCACCTGGACGGGTTCGAGCAGGCTGGGCACGGCCCTCCCCGTGCGCAGACCGGAGAACTCTTTCCTGAGCACCCCCACCGCGCCTTCCATGCGGCGCTTGAGGTCCTTCATGCCCGCATCAACCATGGCCATCTCCCTCGTCGATCAGGGTGTAACGGCTTTCGCCCGTCAGCACAGCGCCAAGCCCGCCCTTCCCGCGCAGGGAAAACACCAGAATCGGCAGCCGGTTGTCGCGTGCCAGGGAAATCGCCGCAGCGTCCATCACCTTCAGATCGCGGGCGAGAACCTCGGCATAGGTCAGCCTCTCGTGGCGCACGGCGTCCGGGTCGCTGCGAGGGTCGGCGGCATAGACGCCGTCCACCTGAGTGGCCTTCAGAAGAGCGTCGCAGCCCATCTCGACGGCACGCAGCGCGGCGGCCGTGTCGGTGGTGAAGAAGGGGCTGCCCGTGCCGGCGGCGAAGATCACCGCGCGGCCCTTTTCCATATGGGCCAGGGCGCGCGGACGCACATAGGGTTCGCAGACCGTCGGCATGGGGATGGCCGAGAGCACCCGCGCCTCCACCCCCGCCCGCCGGAGCGCGTTTTCCAACGCCAGGGCATTGATGACCGTCGCCAGCATGCCCATGGAGTCGGCCGCCACCCGTTCCATTCCCTGGGCGGTGCCCGCCAGCCCGCGGAAGATGTTGCCCCCGCCCATCACCAGGCAGAGCTCCACCCCCATGGCACGGGCGGCGGCGATGTCGGCGGCGATGCGGTCCACCCCGGCCGGGTCGATGCCACAGGGCCGCTCCCCCATCAGCGCCTCGCCGGAGAGCTTGACCAACACCCGCCTGTAGAACAGCGCTGCCGTCATGCGCCCAGCCCCCGTCGCCGCCGGCCCAATCTAGCCAAACGGCGACGGCCCGCCTAGGCTTCGCCATAGAGGATCAGGAGGCAGCCGCAGCGACGGCGGCGGCGAAGTCGTCCTCTTTCTTCTCGATGCCCTCGCCCAGGCCGTAACGGACGAAGCCCGCCACCTTCACGGGTGCGCCCAGGTCGCAGCCCGCCTGGTCGAGAAGCCCGGCTATGCGGGTCTCGCCGTCGACCACGAAAACCTGCTCGGTGAGCACGACCTCCTGATGGAATTTGCGCAGGCGGCCTTCCACCATCTTCTGGACGATCCCTTCCGGCTTGCCCGACTGGCGGGCCTGCTCGGCCAGCACGCTGCGTTCGCGCTCCACCCGCCGGGGATCGAGATCGGCGATGGTGGCCGCCTCCGGCTTTGCCGCCGCCACATGCATGGCCAGCTGCCTGGCCAGGGCGGTGAGCTTTTCGCCTTCGGCTTCCGATTCCAGCGCGACGACGACGGCGATCCGCCCCAGGCTGGGCGAGACGGCGGCGTGGACATAGCCCGCCACGGCCCCCTTCGATACCGAGAGCAGGCCGGCACGGCGCAGCTGGACGTTCTCGCCCGCCGTGGCGACGAGTCCGGTGAGCGCGTCGGCGATCGTGCCGTCGCCCTCCGGCCCCGGGCGTGCCGCCAGGGCTTCGAGATCGCCGCCGGTCTCGAGCGCCAGGGCGGCGCAGTGGCGCACGAAGGCCTGGAAGGTCGCGTTGCGGGCCACGAAATCGGTCTCGGCGTTGACCTCGATGGCCGCAGCGCTGCGGCCGTCGGCCGCGATGGCAAGCCCGACGAGGCCGTCGGCCGCCACCCGCCCCGCCTTCCTGGCCGCCGTCGCCAGCCCCTTGCTGCGCAGCCAGTCGGTCGCCGCTTCCATATCGCCGCCGCTTTCGGCCAGCGCCCGCTTGCAATCCATGATGCCGGCACCGGTCTTGTCGCGCAGCCCCTTGACCGCGGCCGCCGCGATTTCAGCCATGGCCATCCCCCTCCGATGAAGCGGTTTCGGGAGCGGGCGCAGCCTCTTGCGCCATCGTACCCGCGGGCGCGGCATCTTCCGGCGGCGGTGCCTCTTCGACAGCCGGCACCGGCTCGGCCACCGCCTCCTGGGCGCCCGGGTCTTCGCCGGCGGCGGCCAGCTCCGCCTGGATGCCGTCCAGGGCAGCGCCTGCCACCAGGTCGCAATAGAGGGTGACCGCGCGTATGGCGTCGTCGTTTCCAGGGATCGGGAAGTCGATGCCGTCGGGATCGCTGTTGCTGTCGGTGACGGCGGCGATGGGAATGCCGAGCTTGTTGGCTTCGGCGACGGCGATGCTCTCCTTGTTGGTGTCGACGACGAAAAGAATGTCGGGCAGGCCCGCCATGTCCTTGATGCCGCCCAGCGCGCGCTCCAGCTTGTCGCGTTCGCGCGTCATCCTGAGAACCTCTTTCTTGGTGAGACCCGTCGTATCTTCGGAAAGCCTGCCTTCGAGTTCACGCAGACGGCGGATGGAGTTGGAGACCGTCTTCCAGTTGGTCAGCATGCCGCCCAGCCAGCGCTGATCGACGAAATACTGGCCGCAGCGGCGCGCGGCAGCGGCCACCGGCGCCTGCGCCTGGCGCTTGGTGCCCACGAACAGCAGGCGCCCGCCGCCCGCCACCGCGTCGCGGATCTGCTGCAGGGCGTGGTGCAGCAGCGGCACCGTCCGCTGCAGGTCGATGATGTGAACATCGTTGCGCTCACCGAAGATGTAGGGCTGCATCTTCGGATTCCAGCGGCGAGTCTGGTGGCCGAAATGGACGCCGGCTTCCAGCAGCTGGCGCATGGTGAACTGCGGCATCGCCATCGCTGGCGTCTCCTTCTCCGGTTGGGCCTCCGCGGGCGGAACCGGCAGAGCCGGCACCGGACGGCAGAGTCGTTGACCCCTGCCCGCGCCCGCGTGCGAATTCGAGCGTGGCGCTTCTAGCGCGCGGCGGCGGCGGTTTCAAGCGGCCGGGCGCGAGCGCTTCGAGGCGGCGGAGAATCGTCGGCGATGGCGATCACGCCCGGCAGCTCGCCGATCTGGGCACGGAGGCCGGGCGAGAGAGCGAAGCGGCCGGGAAGCCGGATCTCCACGCAGCGCCCTTCATCGCCGGTCAGCGCCAGCACGATGCGCCCCCTGCCCTCCTCGGCGATGTCGAGCACCCGGCGCAGCCTTTCGACGGCGATGACGGGGGTGATCTTCACCCGCAGGCAGGAGGAGGCGCCGGCGACGGCGTCGTCCAGGGACGACACGCGGCGGGCGGAGAACCTCACCGTTTCCCCGTCCGTGCGCGCATCGGCCTCGATCAACAGCGGGCGACGGGCATCCAGCAGCTCGCGCGAGGCGGCCAGCACCTCCGAAAACAGCACCACCTCGCGGTTGCCGGAGGGATCGGACAGCGCGGCGAAGGCATAACGATTGCCGCTGGCACCGCGCCGCTCGCGGCGGGCGACGGGGATGCCGGCCAGCTTGAAGAGCGACGCCCCCTCGGCCGCCGCTGCCTCCGCCTCGGCGAAGGTGACCCAGCCCATCCGTCGCAGCGCCTCCCGATAGGGTTCCAGCGGATGCGCCGAAAGGTGGAAGCCGATGGCCTCGTATTCCTCCCTCAAGGCGTCCATGGCGACCCAGGGCTCCGCCTCCTGGAAGGTCGGACGATAGGCCTCTTCCGAGTCGCCATCGCCGCCGAACAGGTTCTCCTGGCGGCTGGAGCGTTCCTCGGCACCGAGCGCATGGAAACGCAGGAGCAGATCGACATTGGCCAGCACCCTGGCCCGGTTGGCCTCGAGCGAGTCGAAGGCGCCGGCACGGGCGAGGTTTTCCAGCTGGCGCTTGTTCATCGTCCGCTGCCCCTGCCTGGCCGCAAAGTCGAGCAGGTCGCCAAAGGGGCCGCCCCGTTCGCGTTCGGCCACCAGATCGGCCATGGCCTGCGCCCCGACATTCTTCACCGCCGCCAGCGCATAGCGCATGGCGGCGGGGCCGTCTTGCGTCCGCTCGACGGTGAAGCCCACGCCGGAGCGGTTGACGTCGGGCCCCAGCAGCGGCACCTCCAGGCGATCGAGCTCCTGTTTGAAGATGCCGAGCTTGTCGGTGTTGCCCGCATCCAGCGTCATCGAAGCCGCCAGAAACTCCACCGGGTGGTTGGCCTTCAGCCAGGCGGTGCGATAGGCGACGATGGCATAGGCGGCGGCATGGCTCTTGTTGAAGCCGTAGCCAGCGAATTTGTCCACCAGTTCGAAGATGAAGACCGCCTTCCTCTCGTCCACCCCCCGCTCCACGGCGCCGCTGACGAAACGGTCGCGCTGGGCGGCCATCTCCTCCTTGATCTTCTTGCCCATGGCCCGGCGCAGCAGGTCGGCCTCGTTGAGGCTGTAGCCGGCCAGGATCTGCGCGATCTGCATCACCTGTTCCTGGTAGATGATGACGCCGTAGGTCTCCTTCAGCACCTCCTCCAGCCTCGGATGCAGATAGTCCACCGGTTCCAGGCCGTGCTTGCGGTTGCAGAAGGTGGGGATGTGGTCCATCGGCCCGGGGCGGTAGAGCGAGACCAGCGCGACGATGTCCTCGATGCGGTCGGGCTTGAGCTGGCGCAGCGCCGCCCGCATGCCCTGGCCCTCCAGCTGGAAGACTCCGACCGTTTCGGCTCGCGTCAGCATCTCGTAGGTCGCCCGGTCGTCGAGCGGCAGCCGGTCCAGGGCGACGTCGATCCCTTTCTCGACCAGCAGCGCCTGGGCGCGCTCCAGCACGGTCAGCGTCTTAAGACCCAGGAAATCGAACTTCACCAGTCCCGCCTTCTCTACGTCCTTCATGTGGAACTGGGATACGGGCATGTCCGAACGCTGGTCGCGGTAGAGCGGGACGAGCTCGGAGAGCGGACGGTCGCCGATGACGACGCCGGCCGCATGGGTGCTGGCGTGGCGATAGAGGCCCTCGAGCTTCAGCGCGATATCGATCAGCCGCGCCACCTCGGGTTCGGCGCGGGCCGCGCGCAACGCCTCTTCGCCGTCGAGAGCCTGCTGAAGCGAGATCGGATTGGCGGGGTTGACGGGCACCATCTTGGCCAACCGGTCCACCCGGCCGTAGGGCATCTCCAGGACGCGCCCGACATCGCGCACCACTGCGCGCGCCTGCAAGGTGCCAAAGGTGATGATCTGGGCTACCCGGTCGTGGCCGTAGCGGCGCTGGACATAGGCGATCACCTCGTCGCGCCGTTCCTGACAGAAGTCGATGTCGAAGTCCGGCATCGAGATGCGGTCGGGGTTGAGAAAGCGTTCGAACAGCAGGCCGAAGCGGAGCGGATCCAGATCGGTGATGGTGAGCGCCCAGGCCACCAGCGAGCCGGCGCCCGAACCGCGCCCCGGGCCCACGGGAATGCTCTGGCCCCTGGCCCACTGCACGATGTCGGCGACGATCAGGAAATAGCCGGGAAAGCCCATGCCGGCGATGACGTCGAGCTCGTTTTTCAGCCGCTCGCGATAGGGTTCCGCCAGCCGCTCGCACGCGCCCTCGTCCATCCCCGGCGCGAAGACGTGGCTTTCCAGGCGCCGCTGGAGGCCTTCGCCGGCCTGGCGGCGCAAAACCTCTTCTTCGTCGGCACCGTCCGCCGCCGGATAGGGCGGCAGGATCGGTTGGCGCTTCTGGGCCATGGCGGCGCAACGCCGGGCGACGACGACAGTGTTGGCGACCGCCTCGGGCAGGTCGGCAAACAATTCCGCCATCTCCGCCGCACTCTTGAAATAGTGCTGGGGCGAGACGCGGCGGCGGTCGGTTTGCCCGACGGAGGCACCGCCGCCGGCGATGCACAGCAGCGCGTCGTGAGCCTCGTGCATGGCGGCGTCGGCGAACATGACGTCGTTGGTGGCGACCAGCGGCAGGCCGGTGGCATAGGCGAGTCGCAGCAGGCCCGCCTCCGTGCGCCTTTCTTCCTCCATGCCGTGGCGTTGCAGTTCGACATAGAGCCTGTCCGTGAAAATATCGGCCAGCTGCCGCAGCACGGCCTCGGCCTCGGCCGGACGACCTTCCAGAAGGCGCCGCCCCGCCGGCCCCGCCGCGCCGCCGGCGAGGCAGATCAGCCCGTCGCTGCGGCCCGCCAGCGCCTCGATCGCCAAGGACGCCACCTGACCCGGCTCCGATTCCAGATGCGAGGCGCTGACGAGGTCGAGCAGCTCGCCATAGCCAGCCTCGTTGCGGGCCAGCAGGACGACGCGCTCGGCCTCGTCGGCCTCACGCGGCGGATGCCCTTCGCGCCGCAACGCCATCAGCGTGCCCACGATCGGCTGCACGCCCTGCGACGCCGAGGCCTGGGAGAACTCCAGGACGCCGAACATGTTGCCGGTGTCGGTGATCGCCATGGCCGGCATGGTGTCGGCGACGCACAGCGACACTAGGCGTTCGATGGTCGCCGCCCCTTCCAGCAGCGAGAAGGGCGAATGCACCCTCAGATGGACGAAGGCAGGGGTGGCGGCAGGCATGGATCGCAGCATCTCACAAGACGGACGCCGTATCGCCCGCCACGGCCGCCTCTTTGTGGATAAGCCGGCCCGCTCAGACGGCAGCGATGCGTCCGTCCCGAAGCTGCAGGATACGGTCCATGCGGCGAGCGAGCGTCATGTTGTGGGTAGCGATCAAGGCTGCCAGGCCCCTTCCCCGCACCTCGCCGGCCAGGAGTTCCATCACGCCCTCGGCGGTGGCGGCGTCGAGATTGCCGGTCGGCTCGTCGGCCAGCAGCACGGATGGACGGTTGGCGAGCGCCCGCGCGACGGCCACGCGCTGTTGCTCCCCACCCGAAAGGCGCGCCGGGCGGTGCTGCAACCTGTCGGCCAGCCCCGCCGCCGCCAGCAGCTCGCGGGCGCGGGCGCGGGCCCCGCCCCCGGCCGCACCGGCGATCAGCTGCGGCAAGACGACGTTCTCGAACGCCGAGAACTCCGGCAGCAGACGGTGCGACTGGAAGACGAAGCCCAGATGGCGCCGGCGCAGGGAAGTGCGCGCGCGGTCGTTACGGCCATCACAGACCTGGCCGGCGACCGTGACTTCGCCTCGATCGGGCGCCTCCAGCAGGCCCGCGATCTGCAACAAGGTGGATTTTCCAGCCCCGGAAGGCCCCACCAGTGCCACCGCCTCGCCTGCCCGGAGCATCAGATCGACGCCCTTCAACACCTCCAGCCGGCCCCCGCCCTGGGCGAAGCTTCGCTCCACGGCCCGAAGCCGCAGCGGAAGCTCACTCATAGCGCAACGCCTCGGCCGGTTCGATGCGCCCTGCCCGCCATGCCGGATAGAGGGCGGCGAGGAAGGTGAGCGAAAGCGCCATCGCCACGATCGACGCCACCTCGCCCCATTCGAGCCGGGCCGGAAGGCGCGACAGAAAATAGATCTCGGCCGGGAACAATTCCGCGCCCAGCAGCGTCTGCACGAACTGGCGGATCTCCTCGATGTGGAGGCAGAAGAGCACACCCAGGAGCAGCCCCGTTGCCGTGCCCGCAACGCCGACGAAGGCGCCGGTGATGAGGAAGATCTTCATCACGCCGGCCCGCGAAGCGCCCATGGCGCGCATGATGGCGATATCGCCGTTCTTGTCTTTCACCAGCATGATGAGGCTGGAGACGATGTTGAAGGCGGCCACCAGCACGATGAGCGTGAGGATGAGGAACATGACGTTGCGTTCGGCCTGCAACGCGCCGTAGAGATGGCGGTTGGACTGCTGCCAGTCGACGACGCGCACGCCTTCGGCCCCCCGCTGATGCGCGATGGCGAGCACGGCGTCGCGCATCGCCTGCGGCCGTTCAGGTTCGGCAATCCTGATATCGATCTGCGTCACTCGCCCGGGACGCCGGAAATAGGCCTGCGCCTGGTCGAGCGGCATGTAGATCGTGCCGGCGTCGAACTCGAACATGCCGATTTCGAAAACGCCCACCACCGGATAGGCGACCGAACGCGGCATGGTGCCGAAAGCGGTGGCGACGCCCTGCGGCGACAGCAAGGTCACGCTGTCGCCGTGGGCGAGGCCCAACCGGTGCAACAGCCGCGAGCCGGCCAGCACGCCGGGGCCGGCACCGAAGGCGGCCGGAGCACCGATCCTGAGATTGCCGGCCAGCAGGGGCTGGCGAGCGAGGTCGGCCGGGTCGATGCCGCGCACGATGGCGCCGGTGTGGCCGCGAGGCGAGGTCGCCAGCACCTGGCCTTCGACCAGCGGCGAGACCTGCACGACGCCTGCAATGCCTTCGAGTTCGTCGGCGAAGGCCTGGTAATCGGCGATGCCGCCGCTGGGGCCAAGGACGGCGATATGGCCGTTGAAGCTCAGAATGCGGGCGACCAGTTCGTGGCGGAAGCCGCCCATCACCGACATCACGACGATCAGGGCCGCCACGCCCAGGCAGATGCCCGCGAGCGAGAAACCGGCGGTTACCGAGATGAAGCCTTCCCGGCGCCGGGAACACACATAGCGCAGGGCGACGGTGCGCTCGAAGGCGGAGATCACGCTCCCGAACCAAGGATGCGGGCGATGGCGTCATCGGGGGCGAGCTCCTGCCCGCTGCCGTCGGCCCGTCTCTTCAACTCCACCCGCCCCGCCCTGGCACCGCGCGGGCCCACCGCCAGCTGCCACGGCAGGCCGATCAGGTCCATATCGGCAAACTTCACGCCGGCGCGCTCGTCACGGTCGTCATGGAGGATCTCGACACCGGCCGCAGCGAGCTTGCGCTCGATCTCGTCTGCCAGCGCGTCACAGGTTCCATCGCCACTCTTCAGGTTGATGAGGCCGACGGCAAAGGGCGCGACGGCATCGGGCCAGACGATGCCGGCCTCGTCGTGGCAGGCTTCGATAATGGCTCCCGCCAGGCGCGAAATGCCGATGCCGTAGGAACCGCCGTGGAGGGGTCGCCTTTCGCCCCCGGGCAGGGTGACGGCACAGCCCAGCGGCTCGGAATATCTGGTGCCGAAATAGAAGATGTGGCCGACTTCGATGCCCCGCGCCTCGATCAGGTCGCCCGCGGCCACGGGGCAGGTTTCGGGATCGTGTCTGCCGTCGGTGGCGGCATAGGGCGCCATCCAGGCCCTCACCACCGGTTCCAGGTCTGCCTTGAAGTCGACGGCGATGGCACGCGGATCCATGTCGAGCAGCCGCCGGTCGGCATGAACGGCCGATTCGCCAGTCTCGGCCAGAACGACGAATTCATGGGAGAGATCGCCACCGATCGGCCCCGATTCCGCCTGCATCGGGATGGCCTTCAGCCCCATGCGGGCGAAGGTGCGCAGATAGGCCACGAACATGGCGTTGTAGGAACGCCTGGCGCCTGCGAAGTCGAGATCGAAGGAATAGCCGTCCTTCATCAGGAACTCGCGCCCGCGCATGACGCCGAAGCGCGGCCTGATCTCATCGCGAAACTTCCACTGGATGTGGTAGAGGTTCCTGGGCAGATCGCGATAGCTCCTGATGTCGTCGCGCACGATCTGCGTAATCTGCTCCTCGTTGGTAGGGCCATAGAGCATGTCGCGCCCGTGGCGGTCGCGGATGCGCAGCATCTCCGGCCCGTAAGCGTCGTAGCGGCCGCTTTCGCGCCACAGGTCGGCGAGCTGCAGGGTCGGCATCAGCACGGGTTGTGCGCCCGCCGCCTGCATCTCCTCGTGGACGATGGCCTCGATCTTCTTCAGCACCCGAAAGCCCAGCGGCAGCCAGGAGAAGATGCCGGCGCTGGCCTGGCGCACCATGCCGGCGCGCAGCATCAGCCGGTGCGAGGCGATCTGCGCCTCGCCCGGCGTCTCCCTCAAGGTGGGCAGGAAATAGCCGGAAAGGCGCATGGTCCGGTCCGTGTGCTGTGACGGGCGCAATCTAGGCGAAGGCAGGTGCGCATTCCAGGCGAGCGGTCAGGGCCGCTCGTCGTGCTCCAGCCCCACCTGCAGCCAGGGCGGGCGAGCGGCGACGATCCGCGCGAAAACTGGACAACCGGCGCTATGGGCACCGGGCAGATAGCCGGTGGAGAGCAGGAACTCCTCCACCACCAGCGGCCCGGTGAAGACGAAGGTAGCGCGGAAGAGCTTCGTCCACGCCGGGTGCGGGAGTGGATGATGCGCCTGCAGCCAGAGGTGGAAGCCGCCATGGCTCTCGCGCAAGGCGAGCAGGCGGCGCGCATTCTCGATAGCGGCGGCGACTTTCCTGCGGTTGCGCACGATGGCCGCATCGGCGAGCAGGCGCGCACGCTCGGCCGCGCCATAGGCCGCTACTCGTTCGACGTCGAAGCCGTCATAGGCACGCCGGAAGCCCTGGCGCTTCCTGAGTATCCCCGCCCAGGAAAGGCCCGCCTGGTTGATTTCCAGGACGAGGCGTTCGAACAGCACCGCCTCGTCATCGGCCGGGAAACCATATTCCGCTTCGTGATAGGCGGCGTGGACCGCTTCCAGTGGCGCCCGGGCGCAATAGCTGCGACTCATCCGCCGCCCACCACCACGCCGCCGGAGACGACAGCGCGGATATCGACGAGACCGGCCCGATCGGCCAGGACTCCGCCGCTTATGGCGGCAGCGGCGACGGCCGTTGCCACCGCCACCTTGCGCCAGAGCATCGCCTCGGCCGGTGCGCCGGGATCCTGGCCGGGTGCCACCTGCTCGCGGCGGCGGACACCGAATGGCAGAACGGCGAAAAAGGCCACCCACCACACCAGGACGAAAGCGACCAGCAGGCCGAACATCAAGCCTCCTCCAGCTCGATCAGGGTACCGCAGAAATCCTTGGGATGCAGGAACAGCACCGGCTTGCCGTGGGCGCCGATCCTGGGCTGACCGCCGCCTAGCGGGCGGGCGCCCGAAGCGACGATGCGGTCGCGGGCGGCGGCGATGTCCTCCACCTCGTAGCAGACATGATGCATGCCACCCGCCGGGTGACGTTCGAGGAAGGCGGCGATGGGGGAATCGGAGCCGAGCGGTTGCAGGAGCTCGATTTTGGTGTTGGTGAGCTCCACGAAGACCGTGCTGACACCATGGTCCGGCTGGTCCACGATCTCCGAGACCCGCGCGCCCAGCGCGTCGCGATAGAGCGCTGCGGCCGCCACCAGGTCCGGCACGGCGATGGCGACATGGTTGAGACGTCCGATCATGCCCGGTTCTCCCTTTCCTCCTCCTGCCCCTTCGTCACACGCGCAGCAACTGCACACAGACGACGGGCCGGCGCCCGAGCGCTGCCCGCAGCGTGCGGCGCAGTGCCTTCTGCACCGCCGCACGAACGGTGCCGTCGTCGTGGCGATGGCCTTCGGGAAGCGTCTCGACGGCCTGAGCAGCCTCGTCCATCAGGTCGTCGAGCAGGTCGTCGTCTTCTTCCAGAAGCCCGTAGATGCTGACGGCAGGGTCGGCGGCGAGCTCGCCATATCCGTCCAGGACCACGGATGCGAAGGCCGTCCCCTCCGCCATCAGGCGGCGGCGTTCCCCGATCACCCGGCCATCGACCGGTATCGTCTCGCGCCCGTTCCACGCCAGGCGGCCATGGCGGACACGCTCCACCACTTCAGGTCGCCCCGGAGCGAGGCGGATCAGGGTGCCGTTTTCGATCTCCAGCGCTTCGGGCACGCCCAGGCGGCGCGCCAGGGCCGCGTGCTCGCGCAGGTGGCGCAACTCGCCATGGACCGGCACCGCGATGTGGGGCCGCACCAGCTCGTACATGCGCGCCAGCTCGTCGCGGTTGGGGTGGCCGGAGACGTGGACGAAGCAGTCCTTCTCCGTGACCACCTCGACATCCAGACGCACCAGCCGGTTGACGAGATCGAAGATGGGCTTCTCGTTTCCGGGAATGATCTTGGAGGAGAAGATCACGCTGTCGCCTGCTTGCAGCCGGACGGTAGGGTGGCTGCCGTCAGCCGCGCGTGCGAGCGCCGCATTCGCCTCGCCCTGGCAGCCGGTCATCATATAGAGCACCTCGTCCGGCGGCAGGTCGGCGGTCTTGCGGTCGTTCGCGAAGCGGGCACTGGCGGGCAGATACCCCGTCTCCCTGGCGCAATCGATCATGCGTCGCATGGAGCGGCCGACGGGCACGCAGACGCGGCCATTGGCCGTCGCCGCCTCGTGGATGGTGAGCAGGCGGGCGAGATTGCTGGCGAAGGTGGTGACGACCACGCGCCGCCGCCGGCTGCCGACCAGCTCCGTGAGGCTCCTGCGGACATCGGCCTCCGAACCGGAGACGCCCGGGCGGAAGACGTTGGTGGAATCGCACACCATGGCCAGGATGCCCGAGTCGCCCAGACGCTTCAGCGCCTCTTCGTCGGCAGGGGCCGAGATCAGGGGATCGGCGTCGAGCTTCCAGTCGCCGGTGTGCATGACCGTGCCGGCGGGCGTGCGCACCACCAGCGCGTTGGGTTCGGGAATCGAATGCGTGAGACTCACCAGTTCGACGTGGAAGGGGGCGAGGTCGATGGTGCTACCTGGGGCCACCTCGGAAACCACCATCTCCCCGATGCCTTCGGCGCCCTCGTCCAGCTTGCGTCGCAGCAGCGCGGCGGCGAAGGGCGTGGCATAGACCGGGCAACGCAGCTGCGGCCACAGATAGGGCACGGCGCCCATATGGTCTTCGTGGGCATGGGTGAGCACGAGGCCCGCCAGCCTCTCCCGGCACCGGGCCATGAAGCCAGGGTCGGGCATGATGAGATCGATACCGGGAAGTTCGCTGCCGGCGAAAGTGACGCCCAGGTCGCACATCAGCCACCGACCATCATATTCGTAGAGGTTGAGGTTCATGCCAATCTCTCCGGCACCGCCCAGCGGCAGGAAGTGGAGCGGGGTGGTCATGGGCAGCCCGCTGGCCGGCGGCTACGCCGCCAGACCTCGCACAGGCCACGCACGGTGACGTCCGGGTCGAAACTGTCGATGACGTCGCTGGCGGCGTCGAAGAGCGATGCCAGACCGCCGGTCGCGATCGTTTGCATCGGCTTGCCGTACTCTGCCCGGATGCGGCGCACCACGCCTTCAATCAGGCCGACATAGCCCCAATAAGCGCCCGATTGCATGCAGGCGACGGTATTGGTGCCGATCACCCGCACCGGACGAGCGACCCCGATATGGGGCAACTTGGCGGAAATGCGGTGCATGGCGTCCAGAGCCAGATCGATTCCCGGCGCGAAGACACCGCCCGCGAAGCCGCCGTCCTCGTCGATGACGTCGAAGGTGGTAGCGGTGCCGAAATCGATGACGATCAGCGGCCCTCCGAAACGAACGAAAGCGCCTACCGCATTGACCAGGCGGTCGGCACCGGCCTCGCGCGGATCGTCGATGCGCAGGGGAATGCCAAGCCGTGCGTCCTCGCCCACGACCAGCGGCTCGCAATCAAAATGTTTGCGGCACAGGGTCTTGAGATCGAACAGGGCACGCGGGACGACGCTGGCAATCACTGCATCGGCGATCGCGTGGCTATCGACGCCGTCGAGCGCCAGCAGCTGATGCAGCCAGACCGCATATTCGTCGGCGGTGCGCTCGGTGCGGGTAGCGATACGCCACTGCCCGACCAGGGCCCCACCTTCGAAAATCGCGAAGATGGTGTTCGTGTTGCCCTGGTCGATGGCGAGGAGCAACGGCGAGGTCATGCCGCATCCTTCAGCATAAGCGAACCCGAATGGCAACGATGGGCAATGCCGCGCTCGTCGTCGATCAACAGAGCACCCCGGTCGTCGATGCCCCGCAGGCGCCCGTGGAGCGGCACGCCGGCATTCACAACGACCCTTTCCCCCAGGCCAGCCGCGCGCGCCAGCCATGCTTCGCGCAGCACCGGAAAACCGGCTTCCTCCCATCCTTCGATCCGGCACAGGAGGTGGCGGCAGAGAGCGGCAAGCCAGACATCGCGGCACAGTGGCGGTCCGCCCAGGCCGTGCAGATCGCCGATGCGCTGCGGCGGCAGCTCCGGATGGTAGACCAGGTTGACACCGATGCCGACGACGACCGCTTCGAGCCTGCCAGAGAGACTCGAAGTCTCCACCAGGATGCCGCAGACCTTGCGGCCGGCGACGAGGATGTCGTTGGGCCATTTGCACAGGGCACGCGACAGTTGCGGCGCCAGTTCGTCAATGGTTTCGGCCACGGCAAGACCGGTGACGAGGGCGATCTGGGGCACATGCTCCATCGCACCTCGCGGCCTCAGCACGAAGGAGGTGTAGGAATTGCCCGGCGGCGAGACGAAGGATCTGCCTTGGCGGCCCCTGCCCCGGATCTGGCGTTTGGCGCGCACCACGGTCCACGGCGCCGCTCCCTCCCGTGCCATCGTCAATGCCACGTCGTTGGTGCTGGTGACCGTTTCCAGATCGACCAGCCGGACCGCGGCAGCAAGGCCCGCCGTCATCGCTGCGCCGCATCCCAGACGGTGTCGACAGCCGCCGGCAGCAGTGCCGCTGCCGCCGATGCTGCACCATCGAGAAGCGGTCCGGCATAGACGAAGAACAACAGCGTAAAAGCAGCAGTGACGGCGATCACTGACCATATCTCGCGCCCGGGCGGGCGGTCGAAGGCTTCGCCTGGCTCGTCGAAATACATGACCTTCACGACGCGTATGTAATAGAAGGCACCGACGACGCTGGCTAGCACCGCGATCACAGCGAGGACGTAAAGACCCGCATCGATTGCCGCCATGAAAACGTAGAACTTGCCGAAAAAGCCGGCGAGCGGCGGGATGCCTGCCAGCGAGAACATGAAAACGGCGAAGCAGAGCGCAAGGCGGGGATGGTTCTGCGATAAGCCGGCCAGATCGGCGATGCTCTCGGTTCTGGTGCCCTGCCGGCACATGGTCAGAATGCAGGCCCACGCGCCCACGCTCATAGCGACGTAGATCGCCATATAGATAGCGACACCGCGCACGCCCGCCGCATTGCCGGCTGCAAGCCCGACGAGTGCGAAGCCGGCATGGCCGATGGAGCTGTATGCCATCAGGCGTTTGATGTTGGATTGGCCGATGGCACCTATGGCGCCCAGGAGCATGGAGGCGACCGCCAGCAGGACCACGATCTGCTGCCACTGCTCGAAAAGGCCGGCGAAAGGACCGGTCATCGTCCGCAACAGCAATGCCATGGCGGCGATCTTGGGAGCCACGGAGAAAAAGGCCGTCACCGGCGTGGGAGCACCCTCATAGACATCGGGAGTCCACATGTGGAATGGCACAGCCGAGATTTTGAACGCCAAGCCGGCGACAACGAAGACCAGTCCCGTGACGATGCCGGGCGAAACGCCACTGCCGGCCAGCAGGCTGGCCAGAGCCGTGAACGATGTCGTGCCGGCAAAGCCATAGACCATGGAACAGCCATAGAGCAACATGCCGGAAGCGACGGCGCCCAGAACGAAATATTTGAGGCCCGCCTCACTGGAACGCAGGTCGTCGCGCTGAAAAGCAGCGCAGATGTAGAGTGCCAAGCTCTGCATCTCCAGCCCGACATAGAGCGAGAGCAGATCGTTCGCCGAAATCATGACGAACATGCCCAGCACTGCGAACACGACGAGCACGGGATACTCGAAACGGTCCATGCCCTCGCGACGGATGGCTTCCCGTGACATGACGAGGACCAACACCGTGCCGGCCACAACCAGCATCTTCATGAAAATACCGAACGCATCAACGACGACGAGGCTGCCAAAGGCCTCTTCTGGCCCCACCTGCCTCTGCACCAGTACACCGGTCACGACGAGCACCAGTACAGCGAGCCAGAAAACCGCGCGGGCCGCATCACAGCGCACGAAAACGCCCAGCATCAGCAGGCCCATGCCAGCAACCGCCAACCAGAGCTCGGGAAGAATAACGCCGAGATCGGCAAAACCCTGCATCGCCCTTTTCCCTTCTCCTAGCGGGCACCCTGGGCAAATGTGCCCTGGGCCTGTGTCACCAGCTGTTCGACGGAGGCGTGCATGACATTGAGGAATGGATCCGGCCAAACTCCCATGACCAGCACGGCGGCGGCGAGCGGGGCAAAATAGAGCAACTCGCGGCGGTTGCAATCTGCGATGCTCTTAAGGTCCGCACTGAGCAACTCGCCGAACACGACACGCCGATAGAGCCAAAGCATATAGGCCGCCCCCAGAATGATACCCGTCGTGGCGAGCACCGCCACCCAACTATTGGCCTGGAAGGCGCCAAGCAGCACCAGGAACTCGCCGACGAAACCGGACGTCCCAGGCAACCCGACCGCGGCTAGCACGAAGATCATGAAGACGAGTGCGTAGCGGGGCATGCGATTCACCAAGCCACTGTGGCGCGCGATCTCGCGGCTGTGGGTACGGTCATAAATAACGCCGACGCACAAAAAAAGCGCGGCCGAGACCACACCGTGAGAGAGCATCTGGAAAATGCTACCCTCGATCCCCTGTTGATTCAGCGAGAAAATACCGATTGTCACGAAACCCATATGGGCCACGGAGGAATAAGCAATAAGCTTCTTCATATCCTCTTGCATGAGCGCAACTAGGGAAGTATAAACAATCGCCACGATGGAAAGCACGAAGACAAGCGGTGCAAAAAATTCGGATGCATCTGGAAGCATCGGTAAAGAAAAACGGACGAAACCATAGGCACCCATCTTGAGTAGGACGCCTGCCAGAATAACGGAACCGGCAGTCGGAGCTTCGACATGAGCATCAGGAAGCCAAGTATGGACCGGCCACATTGGCACCTTGACCGCAAAGGAAGCGAACATGGCAAGCCACAACCAGCGCTGCAAGTTTTCACGGAAATCGATGCTCATGAGCTCGGGTATACTGGTAGTCCCAGCCTCGAAATACATGGTCAACATGGCTACCAGGAGCAGCACTGAGCCGACGAGGGTGTAGAGGAAAAACTTGAAGGCCGAGTAGATTCGGCGAGGGCCACCCCAAACACCAATAATTAAAAACATTGGTATCAGAATGGCCTCGAAAAAAAGATAAAACAAAACAAAGTCGAGGGCACAGAAGACACCGATCATCAAGGATTCCATCACAAGAAAGGCGACCATATACTCTTTCGTGCGAATCCTAACCGCTTCCCAGGAACACAGAATACAAACCGGCGTCAGCAACGCCGATAGAACGATCAGAAAGAGCGAAATACCGTCAACCCCTAAATGATATTCAATGCCATAGGCAGGTATCCATAGTGCCCGTTCGACGAATTGGAAACGGGCGGTGGATGGGTCGAACATGAACCATATCACACCCACAACGATCAACACAGCGATCGACGTCCACAATGCCGTCCAACGCGCGTTCACGGCTGCCCGCTCTTCATTATCAGTGCGGATTGGCAAAACCAGAGCCGCACCCACCAGAGGCAGGAAAATGGCGATTGAAAGTAAAGGCCAGTCCTGCATCCTGCCCTCTTCAGCTCCAGATCTCGAACAAGAGCCAGCTTGCCACCACGACCAAGCCAATCAACATAACAAAAGCGTAGTGATAGACATAGCCGGATTGCAGGGTCTTGGCATGACGGGCGATATCGTGGGTTACAGCAGCAATACTGCCCGGCCCCAAGCCGTTGATCACCTCTTCGTCTCCGATCTTCCATAGGCCCAGGCCCAAGCGCTTGACAGCCCGCACCAACAATCCGTCAAAAAGCCAGTCGAAATACCATTTTTCGAGCAAAAACCTGTGGAGTGGACGAATCTGGCTAACAAGAAGCCCGGGCAAGCCAGGATAGTGGATATAGGCGACGAAGGCCACCCCAATCCCTGCCAGAACGACCCCCACAATTCCTGCCTTAACCCAGAGTGGCGTATGCCTATGGGCTAGATCGACAACGTTATCACCCAGGACAACGATCGCATCGCCGAAGAAGTTGCTTCCTCCATGATGGACCATAATACCACCCAAGAAAGGCAGGCCGCCAATGGTCGCACCCAGAGCCAGCACCAGCAGGGGTATCCACATCGTTTTCGGCGCTTCGTGGGCGTGTTCAAAGGTTGTGCGAGTCATACGCGGCCTGCCGTGGAAAGTCATGATAATCAAACGCCACGAGTAAAGTGCCGTCAGAAAAGCTGTAGCAATGCCAACCCAAAAGGCATAGCCGCCCACAAATCCATTGGTCACGAAGGCACTTTCAATGATGAGGTCTTTCGACCAGTAACCAGCGAAGACAGGAATGCCAGTGAGCGCTAGGCCGCCGATCCACATAAAAGCACAAGTAATTGGCAATTTGCGCCACAAACCGCCCATATAGCGCATATCCTGTTGGCCGTGCACGGCGTGAATCACCGCGCCCGACCCCAAGAACAAAAGGGCTTTGAAAAAAGCATGAGTGAAGAGATGAAAAAGTGCGGCCGCATAGGCACCAATACCGCAAGCAAAAAGCATATAGCCCAGTTGACTACAGGTCGAATAGGCGATGACACGCTTGATGTCGTTTTGTGCGACAGCAACTGTAGCAGCGAAAATTGCAGTTGTCGCGCCAATGATCGCCACTACGGCAAGCGCCACCGATGAATATTCGAACATGGGGGAAAGACGCACAACCATGAACACGCCAGCTGTCACCATGGTCGCCGCATGAATCAGGGCGGAGACCGGCGTCGGCCCCTCCATGGCATCGGGTAGCCATGTGTGGAGTGGTAATTGTGCTGATTTTCCCATGGCACCGACGAAAAGCAGCAAGCAAAGCAAAGTTATGGTGTCGAACTGCCATGACAGAAAATTTACTGAGGTACCAGCGACATCGGGAACAGTTGCAAACACAATCTCAAAGGAGACAGAATTGAAGGTGAGGAATACTCCCATGACGCCCAGTGCGAAGCCAAAATCACCGACACGGTTGACCAGAAAGGCTTTGATAGCTGCCGCGTTGGCACTAGGGCGTTTATACCAGAAGCCGATCAGGAGATAACTACAGACGCCGACACCTTCCCATCCGAAAAACATTTGAAGAAAATTATCTGCCGTCACCAGCATAAGCATGGCAAAAGTGAAAAGCGAGAGATAAGAGAAAAAACGCGGTTTGTGCGGATCGTGCTCCATGTAGCCAATCGAGTATATGTGGACGACGGCAGAGACCGTGGTTACAACAACCAGCATAACGGCCGTCGCTCGGTCGAAATAGAGTGCCCAATCTACTTCGAAAGCTCCGGAATCGATCCAAGTGAAAAGATAGATCGTGAAAGACTCTTCGCTTGCGGCAATCTGAAACGAAACAATCCAAGCCAGAATGGCAGACGCTACCAGCAGAGTGCTAGTAACAATCGATATCGTCCTGTCGCCCAGAAAGCGACCGAAAAAGCCAGCCACGACAGCACTGATCAATGGCAATACGACGATGGCAACGGCATGTATCATGCCTCAGCCCTTCATCATGCTGATGTCCTCAACCGCGATAGAGCCGCGATTGCGGAAATAGACAACAAGGATGGCAAGACCAACAGCAGCTTCAGCCGCGGCCACGGTCAGAACCAGCATGGCAAAAACTTGGCCCACCAGATCGCCGTGTTCAGTAGAAAATGCCACGAGGTTGATATTGGCCGCCAGCAACATAAGCTCAACCGACATCAGAATCACAATAACGTTCTTCCGGTTCAGGAAAATTCCCAAGATGCCAAGAGTGAAAAGAGCTACTCCTACAAGCAGATAGTGGACGAGGCCGATACTGCTGATGCCCATATCAGATGCCCTCCCCCGAAGGCACCTTGCGGATGTTAACCATATCTTCGGGCCGCCGCCCAACCTGATCTACAGTGCGTTGGCGGCGGACGCCGCGATGTCGCAGAGTCAAAACGATGGCACCGATCATAGCAATAAGAAGGACAATACCAGCACTCTGAAATAGAAAAACATAGCGCGTATAGAGAACATCTCCCAAAGCCGCCGTATTGCTTCGGTCCAACAATGCGGGAACCGGAGCGCCAATAGTGGAATCGGCAAACTCGAATTGCCATCCGCCAGCGACCAATATCAGTTCAAGCAACAGCACCAAACCGATCGATGCCCCTATTGGCATGTAATGAAGGAAACCCTGACGCAACTCGGCGAGATTGATATCGAGCATCATAATGACGAACAGAAACAGGACAGCAACGGCACCGACATAGATGACAACAAGGATCATCGCTAAGAATTCAGCGCCAATCAAGACGAAAAGTGCCGCAGCGTTGAAGAATGCCAAAATAAGATAAAGAACCGAATGCACAGGATTGCGGGCGGAAATGACCATCACTGCCGCCAACAGGAGTACGATAGAAAAAAGGTAGAAAGCGAGCGCGTGAAGAGTCATGACGATGCGTCGCCCTGGCTCACCTGTAAGCCATATCGGCCGCCAAGCGAGCCACTATTTCTTTCTCCCAACGATCACCATTGTCGAGAAGTTTCTGTTTGTCATAGATCAACTCGGAGCGAGTTTCAGTGGCAAATTCGAAATTAGGGCCTTCTACAATGGCATCAACTGGACAGGCTTCCTCACACAGACCGCAATAGATGCACTTCATCATGTCAATATCGTAACGTGTTGTTCGCCGGCTTCCATCCCCGCGTGGTTCGGCTTCTATGGTGATGGCCTGGGCCGGACAGATGGCTTCGCACAGCTTGCAGGCGATGCAGCGCTCTTCACCGTTGGGATAACGGCGCAGCGCGTGCTCACCGCGAAACCGCGGCGAAAGGGGTCCTTTTTCATAAGGATAATTCAATGTGGCACGGTGTCTGACCGCGTAGCTCAAAGTTCTGGCCATACCGAATACAAGGTCCGGGAGAAAAAACCTGCGGAGAAGGCCGATGAAAAACTTCATCAACCGATGTCTCTTGGAATATGGGCTACATGGCGGCATGCGTCCCCTCACCTCGGCATCCAGCCAAACAATTGCAGGATACCGGCCACGACCACAACCGCTGCAAGCGAAATAGGAAGAAATATCTTCCATCCCAGCCGCATCAACTGGTCGTAACGATAGCGTGGAAAGGTGGCACGGACCCAGAGAAACAGAGATAGCAAAAAGAATACTTTGGCCACGAACCAGATCGGCCCTGGAATCCAGGTGAAGGGCACTGCATCGAAAGGCGGCAGCCACCCTCCGAGAAAAAGCGTGACTCCCAGTGCCGAAAGCAGAATCATGTTCGCATACTCTCCCAGGAAGAAAAGTGCGAAGGTCATCGACGAGTATTCGACATTGTAGCCGGACACAAGTTCCGATTCGGCTTCGGGAAGATCGAAGGGAGCGCGATTAGTCTCGGCCAGTGCAGAGACGAAGAAAATCACGAACATGGGAAACAGTGGCACGATATACCAAGACCAGAAACCCGTACCATGTTGAGCACGAACAATATCGGCAAGATTGAGAGAGCCAACGCAGATCAGCACGGTGACCAAGACAAAGCCAATCGACACTTCGTAGGATACCATCTGCGCGGCAGAGCGTAGAGCGCCCAGGAAAGCGTATTTGGAATTCGATGCCCAACCGGCCATGACGATCCCGTAGATACCCAGAGACGACACCGCGAAGAGATAGAGGATACCGACATCAATATCGGACAACACCCACATGCCCCAGCTAGACTCACCGAAGGGGATCACGGCCCAGCCGATCATGGCCAGGATGAAGGTGATCGCTGGCGCCATGACGAACATAGTCTTGTTCGCACCCGCCGGAACAATGGTCTCCTTGAGAAACAGCTTGGTGCCGTCGGCAATGGGCTGCAACAGCCCGAACGGTCCGACGACGTTAGGGCCCTTGCGCAGTTGCATTGCGGCAATAACCTTGCGCTCGGCATAGGTGAGGTAGGCGACGGACAGCAGCACCGGGACCAAGATCGCCAGGATCGAAGCGACGATGGCCGCCAACGACCACGCCCAGCTTGCGAGAAACGACACGGCTCAACTCCCAGCATTCGCAGCGCTTGCGGAGGTCCCGAAGGCCTCCGCGCAACGAGCCATGGTCGGCGAGGCACGGCTGATGGCGCAGCTGCGGTAGAAATCCACCACCGGCGATGCGAAAGCCTCGTTCGACAGGCCACCGACACCGCCGAACGCCTCCCAGCCTGCCGTCTCGATCTCATCGATAGCGCCCAAATGGGGAACCGCTGCAATCATGGCCCGGCGCAGGTCTTTGAGAGTATCGAAGGGCAGCGCCATGCCCATGATGGCCGAGAGCGCTCGCAACACACGCCAGTCCTCGCGCGCGTCACCAGGGGGGAAAACCGCGCGGCTGGCGCGCTGCGCCCGCCCTTCCATGTTGACATAGGTAGCATTCTTCTCGGTATAGGCCGCACCGGGAAAAACTACGTCGGCAAGGCGGGCACCAACATCGCCGTGGTGGCCCATATAAACGACGAAGGCGCGGCTCAGGGCAGCGGCTTCGATTTCGTCGGCGGCCAACAAAAAAACCGTATCGATGGTACCCGCGGCCACCGCGACGAGGATCGCCGCTGTGTCGCATCCATCGTTTTGTGGAACAAAACCCAGATCGAGGCCGCCAACACGGGAAGCGGCAGTGTGAAGCGTGTTGAAACCGTTCCAGCCTTCCGCCACCGCACCGCATGCCTCTGCCAGTGCCCGCACCTTACCCAGGACGGCGGCGCCATCCGCTCGCGTCAGCGCGCCGACACCGACGACAACCAGCGGCCGGAGCGCATCCCTGAGGGCAGCGGCGAAACCGCAGCGACCTTCAACCAGACGCTGCAAAGCATCCGCGCCGCTGCCCAGATGCTCCACCGGGAAGGTAAGGTCCAGCCTCTCGCCAATCGAAGCCACTCTGAAGCCGCCTCTCAGCCAGCGTTTGCGTAGCCGGGCATTGACGATGGCTGCCTCGCGGCGCGGATTGCAGCCGATCAGCACGCAGGCGTCAGCCTCCTCGATGCCGGCGATGGTGCTGTTGAACAGATAGGAGACGCGGATGGAAGGATCGACGGCCATGCCATCCTGCCGGCAGTCCATGTGCGGAGAGCCGATCCGCTCCATCAGGGACTTCATCGTGAACATCGTTTCGCAATCAACTTGGTCGCCGGCGATGGCTGCGACCCTGGCCCCGTCCCTGCCCGCCAGCCGAGCCGCGACGGCTTCCAGTGCCTCGCCCCAGGAAGCCTCCCGCAACCTGCCGTCCCGTCGCACATAGGGACGGTCGAGTCGGCGGCAGGCCAAGCCGTCGCAGGCAAAGCGAGCTTTGTCGGAGATCCATTCCTCGTTGATGCCTTCGTGCAGGCGCGGCAGGATTCGCAACACTTGGCGACCGCGACTATCGATCCGGATATTGCTTCCCACCGCGTCCATGACATCGACGCTCTCGCTCTTCCCGAGCTCCCAGGGACGCGCGGCGAAGGCGTAGGGCTTCGACGTCAAGGCACCGACCGGGCACAGATCAATGATGTTGCCCGACAGCTCGCTAGCGATACCGCGCTCAACATAGGTCGTAATCTCGGTGTCCTCGCCACGCCCGGTCGCACCGAGGACAGACACGCCCGCCACCTCGTCCAGAAACCGCACGCATCTCGTGCAATGGATGCAGCGGGTCATGAAGGTCTTGATGAGAGGGCCGAAATCCTTGGGTTCTACGGAGCGCTTCTGCTCCCCGAAACGGGCAAAGCCTCTACCGTAGCCCATGGCTTGGTCCTGCAGATCGCATTCCCCGCCCTGGTCGCAGATCGGACAATCGAGCGGGTGGTTGATAAGCAGGAATTCCATCGCACCCTTCTGCGCCTTGCGCGCGATAGGGCTTTTCGTGCGAACCACCATACCATCCAGCAGGGGCTGGGCGCAGGACGCTACCGGCTTGGGCGCTTTTTCCACCTCGACCAAGCACATGCGGCAGTTGCCGGCGACCGACAGCCGGTCGTGGAAACAGAAGCGGGGCACTTCGGCACCGGCAATCTCACAGGCCTGCAGCAGCATCAGGCGCTGGTCGACTTCCAGCTTCTTGCCGTCGATGGTGAGTTTGACCGTGCCGCCCACGCCTGTCGTGCCTCTAGGCCGCCGCGGACGAGGCACGGCAGGCTTCGATCCGCCGCTCCAGTTCCGGCCGGAAGTGCCGGATCAGCCCCTGGATCGGCCAGGCGGCAGCATCGCCCAGCGCACAGATGGTGTGGCCCTCGACCTGGGTGGTGACGTCCGCCAGCATGTCGATCTCCTGCGGTGCCGCCCTGCCCTCGATCATGCGGCCCAGGACGCGCATCATCCAGCCGGTGCCTTCGCGGCAGGGCGTGCACTGGCCGCAACTCTCGTGCTTGTAGAACTTCGAAAGCCGCCATACGGCGCGCACAATATCGGTGGACTTGTCCATCACGATCACGGCGGCCGTGCCAAGGCCGGACTTCATCTCACGCAGGCTGTCGAAATCCATCGCCACCTCGTCGCAGACCGGGCGGGGGATGCAGGGCACCGACGAGCCGCCGGGGATGACGGCGAGCAAATTGTCCCATCCCCCGCGCACGCCGCCGGCATGTCTCTCGATCAACTCCCGCAGCGGGATGCTCATCTCCTCTTCCACGTTGCACGGCTCGTTGACGTGGCCGGAGATACAGAAGATCTTGGTGCCCGTATTGTTCGGCCGTCCCAGCCCAGTGAACCAGGCGCTGCCGCGGCGTAAAATGGTGGGCACGACAGCGACCGTTTCGACATTGGTCACCGTCGTGGGACAGCCATAGAGGCCCGCCATGGCGGGGAACGGCGGTTTCAGGCGCGGAAGCCCCTTCTTGCCTTCCAGGCTTTCCAGCAATGCCGTCTCCTCGCCACAGATATAGGCACCGGCGCCGCGATGAAGGTGGATGTCGAAGTCGAAACCGCTCCCACAGGTGTTGCGACCGATCAGGCCGGCCTCGCGGGCCTCGTCGATCGCTCGTTGCAAGGCGACGGCCTCGTTGTAGAACTCGCCCCGGATATAGATGTAGGCGGTGGTGGCGCGCATAGCACAACCGGCCAGGAGGCAGCCTTCGACCAGCTTGTGCGGATCGTGGCGCATGATGTCCCGGTCCTTGCAGGTGCCGGGCTCGCTTTCGTCGGCATTGACGACCAGATAAGCCGGCTGGCCCTGCGGCCGCTCCCTGGGCATGAACGACCATTTCAGACCGGCCGGAAACCCAGCCCCGCCCCGACCACGCAGCCCGGACGCCTTGATCTCGTCCACGATCCAGTCGGGCCCTCTGGCGATCAGACCGGCTGTGCCGTCCCAGTCGCCGCGCCTCATCGCTGCTTCCAGATCCGGGCTCTCGAAACCGTAGAGGTTGGTGAAGATGCGGTCTTCGTCGCGCAGCATGGATCAGGTCCCGCCCCTCAAGGTGCCGGCCCCCGATGCGGGCTCCGAAGAATGCCGTCCGCCCTGCGGACCCCGTACCGGCCGTTCGCTACGGGAAAACGCATCGAGGATTGCCACCGTCTTCCCGACGTCGAGGTCTTCGTAGTAATCGTCGTTGATCTGCACCACGGGGGCGTTCACACACGCACCCAGGCACTCGACCTCCTTCAGCGTGAACTTGCCGTCGGCGGTGGTCTCGTCGAAACCGATACCGAGGCGCTGGCGGCACGCCGCCACGATGTCGTCGCTGCCGCGCAGCATACAGGGCGTCGTCGTGCAAACCTGGACTAGGAACGCACCGACCGGTTCCAGGTTGAACATCGTGTAGAAGGTGGCGACCTCATAGACCCGAATGGCCGGCATCTCCAGAAGGCCGGCGATCGTGTCCATGGCGGCCACAGAGACCCAGCCTTCCTGACGCTGGGCCAGATCCAGCAGCGGCAGCACCGCGCTCTGCTGGCGGCCCTGCGGGTAGCGGGCGACGATGGCCCGCACTGTCTGCCGATTCTCTTCGGAGAAGGCGAAGCTGGCCGGTTGCCGGTCCGCCGCGCTGGGGCGTCCGCGCGCCAGACTCATCGGTCGATCTCCCCGAACACGATATCCATGCTGCCCAGAATGGCCGCCGTATCGGCCAGCATGTGACCCTTGCACAGGAAGTCGGTCGCTGCCAGATGCAGGAAGCCCGGCGCCCGGATGCGGCAGCGATAGGGCTTGTTGCTGCCGTCGGAGACGATGAAGACACCGAACTCGCCCTTCGGTGCTTCGACAGCGGCATAGATTTCGCCCGCCGGCACCCGATAGCCTTCCGTATAGAGCTTGAAATGGTGGATCATCGCTTCCATGGAGGTCTTCATGTCGGCGCGCGATGGCGGCGCAATCTTCGGGTCCGCCGTCTTGACGGGCCCCGATGGCGTGTTCGCGATACACTGCTTGACGATACGGATGGATTGGCGCATTTCCTCCAGCCGGCACATATAGCGTTCGAAACAATCGCCGGTGGTCCCTACCGGAACATCGAAGTCCATCTCCCCATAGACGTCGTAGGGCTGCGACTTGCGCAGATCCCAGGGTACGCCTGCCGAGCGCAGCATCGGGCCGCTGAAACCCCAGTCGATGGCATCATCGGCCGAAACCATGCCGATATCGACCGTCCGCTGCTTAAAGATACGGTTTTCGTTGAGCAGATGCTCGATATCGCCGATGACCTTGGGCAGCGTATCCATATAATCGTCGATGGCCTTCTCCATGCCGGCAGGAAGATCGCGAGCGATGCCGCCGGGGCGGAAATAGGCCGCGTGCATACGGGCACCGGAAGCGCCCTCATAGAACTCCATCAACTTTTCGCGCTCCTCGAAAGCCCACAGCGCAGGCGAAAGGGCGCCAACATCCATGGCAAAGGTGGTGACGTTCAGCAGGTGGTTCAGAATGCGCGTAATCTCGGCGAACAGCACGCGGACATACTGCCCGCGCGGTGGTGGTTCGATTCCCAGCAGTTTCTCGACGGCCAGGGCATAGCCATGCTCCAGGCACATGGGCGAGACATAATCCAGGCGGTCGAAATAGGGCACCGCCTGAAGATAGGTCTTGTATTCGATGAGTTTCTCGGTGCCGCGATGCAGCAGGCCGATATGAGGGTCGGCGCGCTCGACCACCTCTCCGTCCATCTCCAGCACCAGCCGTAGCACGCCATGGGCCGCCGGATGCTGAGGGCCGAAATTGATCGTGGTGGTCGTGGTCCCGGCTTCAGCCATTACGTCCTTCCGGGGGCACGCCTTCTCCCTCGCCGTCCGAAGCCAGAGCGCCGAAAGCGCCCTCCCAGGGCGAGAGGTAATCGAAATTCCGGAAGGCCTGTGTGAGCTTCACCGGTTCATAGACGACTCGCTTCTCGTTCTCGTCATAGCGCATCTCGACATAACCGCTCAGCGGAAAATCCTTACGCTGCGGGTGGCCCTCGAAACCGTAATCGGTGAGGATGCGGCGCAGATCGGGATGGTTCGAAAAGGAGATTCCATACATGTCCCAGACTTCGCGCTCGAGCCAGAAGGCGGCGTGGAAAACGCCGTAGCAGGAGGAGACAGGCACCTCCTCACCGGCGGAAACCCTCACGCGCAAGCGCAGATTATGGCGCAGGCTGAGAAGATTATAGATCAGATCGAACCGCTCTTCCCGTTCGGGATAATCGACGGCCGTGATATCCACGAGTTGCTTGAACAGGCATTCGCCGTCGTCGCGCAACCAGGAGAGAAGTGCCGGCAGGCCATCGCGGGATACGCACAGGGTAGCCTGGCCGCGGTCGAAGGCCAGCGCGCCGACGCTATCCGGGAAGCGTGCCTGTGCCATGCTTCCGATCTCTCTCAGAGCTTCGGACATCGTTTCCCGAATCGTGTCAGCGCCGTATGCCGCCGGTTCTGCGTATTTTCTTCTGCAATTGAAGAATGCCGTACACCAGGGCCTCGGCCGTGGGCGGGCAGCCGGGAACGTAGATATCCACCGGCACAATGCGGTCGCAACCGCGCACCACGGAGTAGGAATAATGGTAATACCCACCGCCATTGGCACAGGAGCCCATGGAGATCACCCAGCGCGGCTCGGCCATCTGGTCGTAGAGCTTGCGCAGAGCGGGCGCCATCTTGTTGCACAATGTGCCGGCCACGATCATCACATCGGACTGGCGCGGGCTGGCGCGCGGAATGACGCCGAAACGGTCGAGGTCATAGCGGCTCATATAGGCGTGAATCATCTCCACACCACAGCACGCAAGGCCAAAGGTCATCGGCCACAGGCTGCCGGTGCGGGCCCAGTTCGCCAACTTGTCGACACTGGAGAGCAGGAACCCCTTGTCGTCGACCTCCCGGTTCACGTGCCGAAGCAACGCTTCCCGGTCCGCATCGGGCGGGGCAGGCACCGCTTTCACTCCCATTCGAGGGCTCCCTTCCGCCACTCATAGACGAAGCCGACGGTGAGCACGCCGAGAAACACAACCATGGACCAGAAACCGAAGGCCCCGATTTCCGAGAGCGACACTGCCCAGGGAAACAGGAAAGCCACTTCCAGATCGAAGATGATGAACAGAATCGCCACCAGATAGAAGCGAACGTCGAACCTGCCGCGGGCATCCTCGAAGGCATCGAACCCGCATTCGTAGGCCGAGAGCTTTTCGGGGTTCGGGCGCTGCGGCGCCACCAGCCAGGACGCGCCGACCATGACGCCAGCCATGGCGACCGCAAGCCCCAGAAAGACCAGGATAGGCAGATATTCCAGGAGGAGCTCGTTCATGACAGTCCCTGCCGGCCTCCTTTCCGGGCCCGTGAAGGACGAGGCTCAGCCCCTGCGTCCTTTCCCGGAACCGGCACATCACCCTCCACCCCGATACCCCCGGGAGCGACGGCCGGAGGATGGCGGGAGTGACGGGACTCGAACCCGCGACCTCTGGCGTGACAGGCCAGCACTCTAACCAGCTGAGCTACACCCCCGACGGCGCCCTTCCCTAGGGCAAGCCGGGCACGGCTGTCAAGCCACTGCCAGCTTGGCCGTGCGGCCGCGGCGCTACAAGCCCCTTCGCAGGCTTCGGGGCAGGCACCTGCGGCGTGCCTTCAGCGCTCCAGCAGTTCCTTCAGCGTGCCGACGGGCAGGTCATCGTCCACCGGGGCCAGGAGCTCCGGCGGGCGAAACAGCGGGTTGCCCGGCGACCACAGTTCCAGGCTGTCGGTGTGCTCGGCGTAAAAGGCCGGGTCGGTCGTCACCCGCTGGTGTTCCGCCATGCCCGGGGCCAGGAGACCGTATTCGCGCGGCCCCAGGGGCTGGACATCCACGCCGGGCGGTATCAGGTCGGGCGAGGCGATCACCCGGTCGAGGTCGTCCATGGTCATCGGCGAAGGTGCCCGTTCCGGCATGGCGAGGCCGCGTTCCAGCATGGCGTCGATGTCGAAGCCATCCGCTTCGGCCTCCTGCGCCTGCCGTTCGATGGCCTCCACCGCCTTCGCGCGCCCCAGGCTCCCGCCGCCATGGCCGGCCAGCACCGCATCGGCGATGGTGCGCGGCAGCCGCGCCAGGATCGGTTGCAACGGCCCCACCACCTTCTCGAACAGGCCGATACGGTTCCGCAGGGCGCGATAGACGTCGGTTTCCACGGTCCCCTCATAGTGCAGGTTGACGATGCGGACGGTCCCGTGGTGCTGGCCCAGGCGGTCGATGCGCCCGATACGCTGCTCGACCCGCATCGGGTTCCACGGCATGTCGTAGTTGATCAGGGCGCCGCAGAACTGGAAGTTTAGGCCTTCGGCGGCGGCATCGGTGCACAACAGAAGATCGGCCTCGTCGTCGCGGAAGCGGCGCCCGGCCTCGCTCCTCTCGACGGTGCTCCAGCCGCCGTCGGCAGAGGGGATCTCGCCGCCCCGGCCCGAGAAGCACATCAGCCGCAGGCCGCCTTCCTGCCGCAGCGCGTCGCGCAGGAACTCCATGCTGTCGCTGTATTGCGTGAACACCATCGCCTGCCCGTAGCCGTCCCGGCGCAGGGCGGTCAGGGTTTCCACCAGCTGCGCCAGCTTGCTGTCGGCCGGCAGCGCCCGGATGCGCGCGAGCAGGCTTTCGATTCTCGCCTCTTCTTCCATGGCAAGCGCCCGTTCCTCCATGGCCACGACCTCGTCGGCATCGAGCATCTCGTCTTCCGTCTCGTCGTCGGACATGTCTTCGTCCAGCCCCGCCAGCCGCGCCCCGGCGCCGCCTGCAATGGCCGCCAGACGCCTTTTCAGCGTGGCGCCGAGCGCCCGGAAGCTGCTCGCCAGGCGGCGGCGATAGATCGTCATCACGAAGCCTACCGCCGGGCGCTCGCCGGCCGCCGCCCGCTCATAGACCTGCGAGATATAGTCCTCGACGTCTTCGTAGAGCGCCCGTTCCGCCACCGTCATGGCGATGAAACGGTCCTCGACCTCCCGCTCCGCCACCGGCGTCGCCAGCATCCCCGCCTTGAAATAGTCGCGCAGCAGGCCGCGGCTGTGGCGCGACACCAGATGGCGGATCGGCGTATGCGCCCGCACAATGGCCACGGCCGCGCGCCTTTCGGGCGTCTCCAGCTGCCGGCGCGGAATGCTGGCATCGTCGCGAAGGGCGCGCAGCACCTTGCGGACCTTCAGCGGCGACAGCCCGGCGAGGCCCCTCGCCTTCTCCTCCGCCATCCGCCCGCAGTCGCGCTCGACCGCCCGGAACAGCCGCGCCATGCGCTCCAGCGCCTCTGCCGACGGGTTCGGCTGCCCCAGATCCTCGAAAAAGCCCCGAAACGCTGCCTCCGCCCATTCGGGCGGCAGGCCCAGAAGGTCCAGCAGATCCCACAATTCGACGGGATGCACCTGCATGGGCGTCGCCGTCAGCAGCACTAGGCCGGCGCTGCGCTTCCCCAACGCCCGCATCAGCCGCAGCAGGGCGTTCGGCCCGCCCTCCCCGCTGGAACCCGCCGCGCTGCGGCGCGCGTGATGGGCCTCGTCCAGCACCACCAGGTCCCACGGCTTCGCTTCGTCCAGCAGCACCGCCGCCCGCTCGCGCCGCCGCATCAGCTGGCTGGAGGCGATCACGGCCGGCTCCTCGTGCCAGCGCTTTGCCTCGCGTTCGTTGTTTCCCCGCAACGCCGGCGAGGGATAGTGGACTAGGCGGCGCCCGTCATAGATCGGCCAGTTGAGGTTGAACTTCTCGCGCAGCTCGATCTGCCACTGTCCCAGCACCGCCTTGGGCGCCAGGATCAGAATCCGCTTCGCGCGCCCGGCCAGCCAAGCCTGGCGCAGCAGCATCCCCGCCTGGACGGTCTTGCCGAGCCCCACTTCGTCGGCGATCAGAAGCCGCGGCGGCCAGCTCTCATAGAGGCGCTGGAAGGCGCGCAGCTGATGGGGCCATGGCTCCACTGCCGCCGTGGCTTCGCCCACCTGCGCCCCGCCCGCTTCCAGACGGGCGGCCCTGGCGATGAAGTTCCATATCAGGGTGCGCCGGTCGTCGGGGGCGGGCACGGGCGGCGGGTCGGGTGCGGGCGGGGTGCCCGTCTCGTCGTCGCCCGGCGCCGCGCCCGTCGTCTTCAGCCGCGCCGGCAGGCCGTCCGCGGGCAGGAAGCGCATCAGATCGCGGCGCACCGCCTCGGGCACGTCCAGCACGATGGCGCGCCCGGCCCGGTTGGCCCACAGCATGGCGAAGCTCTCTTCCTCGCTGGCGACCCGCTGCGGTTCGGGACCCCAGCCGGTATAGACGTTGATGCTTTCCCAATTGCGCTGCCAGCCGGCGGCGGTCTCGTTCAGGCTGCCGGTCCAGGCGATGCGGTCGCCGGCCCGGTCCTGCACGATGCCGGTCTTCTCGTGGAAGATGGCGCTGGAGTGGGTCGGCTTGCCTTCGGCGTCGCAGGGCACCGCCACCTTCACCTCCAGATGGCCGCGCGCCACCATCCAGGCCAGCAGTTCCAGCGCCCGGCCGGCTTCCGCGTCCGGCGGCGCCAGGGGCAGGCAGCGTTCCTCCACCAGCGGGCGCAGCGCCTCGCCTCTGCCGATGGCCTCGATCTCGGGTTCCGCCAGCGTGCAGCCGACGACCAGCCTCATGCGGCCGCCGTTCCTCACCAGCCCTTCGATGCCGCGCGCCGCCAGGGCCAGCGCCCCGGCTTCGAAATAGCCGGTCAGCCGGTCGTAACGCTCGGCGTCCTCCAGCGCCGGCAGATAGAAGAGCTTCACCAGGTCGCCGTCTTCCGGCGTGTATTTCAGCTTCCAGGCGTGCTCGGCCAGCATGGGTCGGTCCCGCCGGTCAGTCCCGCCGGTCATCCCGCCACAGGGCGAGCTGCTCCGGTTCGTCGATCTCGTCGCCGCAGACCAGCCTGGCCAGCTTCCACAGCGCCGCGAAGTCGTCGCCGGAGGCCGCCACCTCCCCTTGCAGGTCGATGCCGGTGAAGGCCCTGGAGATCGGCAGCACCTCCAGCACCGCTTCCAGGGCCGCCAGAAAGCGCGGCTCGCGCGCTAGGCCGTCCCGTTCCAGCAATTCGCGCCCGGCGGCCAGGCTGCGGCTGCGGGCGGCGTGGGCGGCGTGGTGGATGGCGTCGATGGTGGCGCGCGAGCCGTCGGCCGGCCCCAGGGCGCCCTTGGCTGCGCGGCGCGCGCTGTCCCACAGGCGGATGTCGCTGCCCTTCTTTTCCGCCAGGCGGCCCACCACCTGGCGGTCGAGATCGACGCCGACTGCCCGCGCCAGCTGCAACGCCTCGTCATAGGGGAAGACCGGCGCCTCGAAGGCATCCCAGGCCAGCACGAAGAAGGCGGTGGCGGCATCCAGGTCGGCGCCGGCCTGGCGGTGGGTCAGGCGTTGCAGGCGCCAGCGCTTCACCTCGCGCCTTGCGGCGGCCAGCGCGTCTTCCGGCGTCGCGGCGAAGGGATCCCATGGCTCCTCGAACAGCTCCTTCGGGCGGCGGCGGGGTTGGGCGCGCGGGCGCCCGCGCTTCAGCGGCCAGTGGCGCGAGAACTCCTCCAGCGCCGGGCCGAAACAGGCCAGGTAGAGATCGACCCCGGCGATGCCCGCGCCCTGAAATTCGGCCACCCGCCGGCGCACCGCGCGGGCGATGGCGGGTTCCACGTCTTCCCAATAGAGGCCGTGCTCGCCGTCGCCGGCGCGCGGGCGGCAGGTCAGGAAAACGGTGCTCCTGGCCGCCGCCTTGTCCTTGATGTGCAGGCTGCCTTCCGCCTCGGTGTTGACCGGCCAGGAGGCGGTGATGGCGAAGCCGGCTTCCATCAGCCCGGCGGCCAGCGCGTCCCAGGCGCCGCTGGCCTTGTGGGTGAACATCAGCACCATGATGCCTTCGGGCTTCAGGACCCGCCGGCATTCGGCGAACATCCGGGCCATGCGCTGGCGGTAATCGCGCCCGGCCAGGGCGCGGGCGCCCTTGCAGCCCCGGAAGCGGGCCGGATTGGCCACCGCTTCGTTTTCCTTGTCGGTCAGGCGGCGGCGGAACAGGTCCGGGAAAAGGTGGCCGGCGGTGCGCTTCAGCCAGACATAGAAGAAATCCGAGAGCTCGGCATACATCACGTTGTCGTAATAGGGCGGGTCCATGGCCACGGCGTCGATGCTGGCATCGGCGATGTGGTCCAGGGCGTCGCCCGGCTTGCAGGTGACGGTGACGGGAAGCGCCTTCGCGTCCCCCGCCTGGAACAGGCCGCTGGCGCCGCCGTCCGGGCGCAGCAGCGCGACCAGTTCGCCGATGCATTTGGCGGTCTGCCCGAGCGCCCAATCGTAGCCCGCCCCCGCAACCAGCGGCGCCATCTCGGCATAAGACCATTTGAAAGAGAAATCGTGTTGCGAAAAGGTATTCGCCATCACTTGGCGTTTCGAGTGCCAGACGGACATTCGTGAGTTGTAATCACGCAGCTTGTCCAGCGCGAGTGCCAGATAGCCATAGGCCGCCTTGCGAAGCTCGCTTAACCTGCCTTGCGCCCGGTCGTCTTCCAGCAGCTCGCGAAAGACCTCGACGCCGGTTCCGTGGCAGAGAAGCTGGCGCGGCGAGAACAGATCGCGCCACAAGGGCATGCCGTATTGGATCGGCCGGTCGTCGTTGCCGTCCTCGGGAAAACGTTCGCTGGGCACGATGTCGAAGGCTTCCCATTCCGGCAGCTTTTCGGCGAGCCGCGCCTCGATCTGGGCCCCGTTGTCGTCCTGCGGGCGCGGTGCGCGATAGCCGCGCAGCCACCTGTCCTTGCCGCGCTTGCCGGATTTCAGCCGCCTTTCCACCCGCCGCTTATAGACGACGGCATAGAGCTGCTCGCCCATGCGCCCGGCCTGCGCCTGTTTCTTGATCTCGCCGCCTTCGATCACCCGCCGGCAATCGCCGAAGGGGCAGACGGCGTCGCCGCGAGCGACGGTGCCCGCCGATTGCTCGCCAAGGCTGGCGACGATCTCGAAGGAACAGACGCGCCCCTGCGAACCCGGCCCGGCGGCCAGATGAGGCTTCAGCCGCACCCCCGTGCCATCCGGCGCCAGGCGCCAATTGGGCGACAACGGCACCAGCCCGCCGCAATGAGGGCAAGCGACGGTGCGTGCCCAGAGAAAGTTTGTGGATATGGCGTTCGATTCAGGCTCCGGTGGGAAATATGGCGCCAAGCGCCCTTCCCTCGTGAGGATGAAGCGTTCCGAAAGATGCTCGAATTCGGATTGAAGGGCGTCGCCATATGCCGATGGCCACTCCACGGTCGCACGCATAATCAGCGCGGAAACCGGGTTGAGATCGTTCGCAATAGCATGGATGCCAAGCCGCACAGCCTCGAAAGGGATGCTTCCTCCCCCAGCGGTCGGATCAAGGACCGACAGGCTACTCAGCGGCTTGTTCAAGGTGGCCGTCAACGAAGCCTTATCATCCCGGTTAGGAACATAGCCAAAAGCTCTAGGGTAACTGTAAGCCTTGCCTTCAAAGCGTTTCCCCTGACGACGTGCAATGTCGATTCTCCGCCGCACCGCCACCGGGTCGCCGTGAATGCCGAGCACATGCAGGAATTTCTCGCGGTCGGCATCGGCCGGCAGCAGCGAGGCCAGCACCGCCGCCCGCGAAGCCACCAGCGGCCGCCGCGCCCACCAGACATGCAGGCGATTGGGCGCCGGAAACGGCGTCATCGGCGTCCGCTCCCGCACGCTCTCGATCCCAAGCGCCGCAATCGGAAGCCAGCGCTCGATCAGCCGGGCATCGGACACCGCATCAAACCCACGCGCGGGGTTTCTGCGCCAGGACACGCTCGCCCACTGGCCCGAAGTAGGAGCGGCTGGTGGTGAAGAAGCGCCGCAGCTTACCATTGCGATCCGGAAGCAAATGTAGTTGCACCCACTGGCTCATTTCGGATTTTGTAGTGAATTCCTGCCAATTTGTGGCAAGACGGCGCCTATGCCTTCTCCGTGCACGTTGCAATCGGTTAGCGTTCAGAGCCAATATATCGATGGTCCGATCCACTCTCCCCGCCGCAATCCCGCATTTCGCGCAAGCTGCAACATCCGCCTCGATTTGCCCGTTTGCACGCACACGCATCAGCGAAGGCAATTCGGGAAGCGTGCGAGGGTCGATGAAATCAGGATCGCTTATATTGCCTTTCGCCTGGCCGCAGCTTTCTTCCCCATATCGTTCGACATCGCTCTGGACATTCGTGCCCTGTGCTTTGCCACCGCCACAACAGGCGATCAGATTGGTCGGATCCAGCGCGCGTCTCTTGCCGTGCTGTGAGTGACTCTGCGGAACGACATGTTCAACTTGGCGATCATCTTCGCGAAGACTGCTCTCACAATAACCGCATAGTCCATGCTGGAGTGTCGTCAAGCCGTCCATGAGTTTCCGATAACGCGACTGATTTTTACGATACCCATTCCAGCTCGCTTGCCCTCCTGCGTGCCTTCGATAGTTGATGAGACCGGGTATGGGGCCTTGGAATTGCCGAATCGGCTTCATTGAGATTCGGTCAACTTTTTTATGAGCTTGTGGCGTTCGATTTCAATATCAGCCTCGTGGATCTCCGGAGCATTGGGAGAGAGTTTTATCAAGCATTCTCTGAGGTGTATCGCTTTCTCGCATTCGCCCTCCCCATTTTCGACATAGCCCATATATTCGTCCAGCTTTTTCGCGAACTCGTTGTCCGGGCGCTCATCGACTCCCATCACGGTAAAAAGAACATCGCCGGCTTCGGCTCCGAAGGTGGGAGCGGAGGGATGGCTGGCGACGATGTTTCTACCTTCGCGGCGCAGTTCGACGATCCGTTGCGGGCGCACCGTCGTCAGCACCTGCGGGCTGTGGGTGGAGACGATGAATTGCGCGTTCGGAAAGGTCCTGGTCAAATCGGCCAGCACATGCTGCTGCCAGGAAGGATGCAGATGCAGATCGACTTCATCGATCAGCACGATGGCTTCCGATTGGAGCGGGTCTTCGAGATGCGGGTTTCCCTGCGCCATGCGGCGGGCGAGGTCGGCCGCCAGCGCCAGGACGATGCGATAGCCGCCGCTCAACTGGTCGAGCGCGAGCTCTTTTGGCGCGCCTGTCTCCGATTTCACGGACACGGCGAAACGAAGCGGGCTGTGCTTGATACGCGGGTCCGACACCCCGGGGACCATGCCTTCGATCGCCCGGCGAATGGCTTCCAGATCCTTCGAGCGATATTCGAAATCGCGCCGCTCCTTCTGTTCCCGCAGCTCCTCGTTCTCCTTGGCATAGAACCATTTGAAGAACTCCCGGAAATTGGTGCGGGGGGAAAGCGCCCCTTCCAGCGCCGCATAGCGTGGGAACTCCGTCTTGAAGCTGCGCCGCCGGTACGGGGCGTCGAACACGGCGCGATCCGTATCGTAAAAGGCGACGATGGGAAGGTCGAGCGGCCCCTCTTTTTCGAGAGAGAAAAGGCCTTGCTGTGGCACAGGCTCATTCCGGTCCGCGGTGAGAATGGCATCTATCGCCTTCCTCAAATCCTGCCGGGAGGTTGTAGCCCGTCGTCCGTGTTGACGCCTGCGGGCCCACCCGACCCCGTCGCAAGTCCACAAGGCAACCCGCAGAGGCCGCGATCCGCGCAGGTCGGTTTTGAGAAAGTCGATGCCGGAGACATAAGGCAACAGCATGAGAATGCTACCAAGCCCCACTGCTATGGCGCTCAACACGCTGGTTTTGCCGTGACCGTTGGCGCCGTGGAGCACGGTCAGAACGGGATGGAGCGGCAGGTCGAGCCGCTCGATGGCCCGGTAGTTCTCGATTTCCACCTGTGCCAGCTTCACGGGCGGCTCCGGCGCGGCTCGGTCAGCAGGACGCGCAGCGCCGTCAGCACGCGGCGCGGGTGTTTGCGGTGCATCGCCATGCCCAGCCAATAGGCTGCCTCCTCGCGCCCCATGGCCTCGATGCCTTCCGCCACCGCGCGCATGTTTTCGCGGCTGCGCATCGGGGCAAGGGCGCGGAACAACAGGCCCAGGGTCAGCGCCAGGTCCTCATCGAGGGCATAGCCGCGCCTGGCGCCGCTCGCCATGCCCAGCTTGACGCCGGAGCGCGCCAAGCGCCGCAGCACCCGGTGTTCGACCAGCTCCAGATTGCGCCCGCGAAGGCCGGCGATGCGCAGCGCCGACGCCAGCTGGGGCGTGGCGGCGGACGGCAGCTGCCAGACCTCGTATTGGCCATCGCCCGGCCGGCGGCGGGCGACGCGCAGCTCGTAGCGGGGCGCCGAGGCCGGCGTCTCGATATGGGCGATTCTCTCCAGGCGGGTCATCGGGGGGTCGCCGTGGCGGAGACATGGGCCGCGCCGCCGGCGAAGCGGGCGAGGCGTTCGGTGAGCTTTTCCGCCGCATCGCCCGCCAGCGGCAGGCCTTTGGCGAAGGCGAGCTCGAAGCGGGCATGGATGTCGTGGACGGCGGCGGCGCGCAGCTGCGGTTCGAGGAACTCCCGCACCGGCTGCGCATCCGGCACCGGCCCCTGGAATTCGAGCGAGAACGTGGCGCCGTCGCGAGTTTCGTAGCCGGCGTCGAAATGGACGACCTTTTCCGCCCCGGCGACGGCGCCCACGGCAGCCAGAAGGCGGAAGGCATCGCCGGCCTCGAACATGCGGATGGCGAGGGAGGCGATGGCTTCGACCTTGCCGGCGCGGGCCTGTTCCCACAGCCGGAGCAGCGCTTCCTTCAGGAGGCCCTCGGCTTCGAAGGCGCCCGGCGGTGGCGGTGGTGGCGGACAGGGGCCGACGACCGGGGGCTGCTGGTCGCCCTCCGATACGCCTCCGTCGGGGTCTATGGGCGGCGTCGGTTCGTCCGGCTGCGAACGCGGCCAGATTTCGGTGTTCCTGGCATAGGCCATGGTGAAGACGAGCGACTGTTCGTCGATTTCGATGACGACCGGCGGATCGCCCGGCCCGAACAGCAGATCGCCGCGGCGATAGACATATTCGCCCTGTTCGACGCCGCGCCGGATGCCGCGCACGAAGGTATCGTTGCCGACCAGGATGGGAAGCGCCGGGTTGCGCCGGAACTCGTCGCGCAGGGCCAGGGTGGTGATCTTGCCCTTTTTGAGCGGCGTGCGATCGCGGACATAGGCCGGCGAATCCGGCTGGTCTTCGGGAAGCCGCAGCTTTCCCAGATCGTGCAACGCCCGCAGAATCTGCTGCTGGCCGATACCGGGCCGGTCCGACGTGGAATGGGTGTCGATGGCCGAATGGGCCAGATCGACGTCGCCGCCGCCGACACGGTCGCGGGACGGATAGAAGACGTGCCGGTAGCATTGCTGGATGGCGAGGGCGAGCTCCTGTTCCGAGCGGGCCTCCCATTCGCGCAGCTTGGCCTGCTGATGCTCGGCCAGCTCGCCCAGGCGCTCCGGCCTCTTCAACTCCCGCAAGGCGAGGCGGCGGCGGGCTTTGTGGCGCATTTCCTCCTTGCGGTCCTCGTCGGCGACCACGAACACCAGGTCGTTGCGCAGCATCCTGAGGGCGGAACCCTCGCTGCCCTTGCGGGCATGGATGCGGGCGACCAGTTCGGGGACGCTTTCGACGCTGCTGCCGACGGTTACGCCGTCATAGGCGAGGACGGCCAGCTTCGGGCGACCATCGCCGACCGCATCGTCGACGTCGAAGGGACCGCCGGGGAACGGCACCGCCTCGAAGGTCCTGCCGTTGAAGATCTCACGGATGCGATGGCCGAGCTCCGCCCTGGCCTCGCCGGCATCGACATTGCGCTCCTCGCGGCGGATGACCTGGGTCAGGTTGGCCTCCACCAGAAACCGCATCGCCGCCCCGGGCCGATCGTCGAGATAGGCGGAAGCGGCGACGAATTTTCGCCGCGCCTCATCGATGAAGCCGATATCCATGGCGGGGCAGAGGAGTGAATAGCGCAGCCGGGCGGGCGCGATGCCCTTGAGCGGATCGTTGAAGGCGAGCGTGTGCATGAAGACGGCGCGCGCCACATAGGAAGCATAAGGCGCCATGCCGCCGTGATGGCGGGCGTCGATCTCCTGGGCCAGCGCCGGCTTGCCGGCCGGTCCGGCGACATCGTTGGAGATCGCCGGCACATAGGCCTGCTGGCCGAGGCGGGTCACGATCTCCTGGCGGATGCGCTCGTTGCCCGGGTCGATGTGGTGGAGGTGGATCGCGGCCGCATCGGCGGGCCTTTCCTGCCACAGATGCGCGATGGTCGCCGCCAGCAGGCGCAACATGCCACGCACGCGCTGGAAATTACCGAGCGTCGCCGTTTTGGCGGTCAGGGTTTCCAGCACGTCCGGGTGGAACGGGTAGCTCGACCGAAAGGTGTCGGCGATCTCGGGACGAACGGCGTCGCCGGCGAGCGCCTCCCGGTTGGCCACCTGCAGGGCGCGATAGGCCTCGACGACCGCCGCCGCCTTCGCCTCGTCGATGGCCTCGAACAGGCGGCGACGCAGCACCTGGACGGTCTCGTCCTCCTCGGTCGGGTTCAGCAGGGTCGCCTTGCGCGCGGAAACGCTCTCGGCCTCCGCCATGCGGTCGGCGATGAAGCGGTGCTCGTCGCTATAGGCATCGCCCGCCACACCGTCCTTGCCGATGGCCAGCGTATAGACGAGGGCCGCGTTGGGCGCGCTTGCCACCGCCTTGAAGAGCGCGGTCAGGAAGGCGGTCAGCTGCTCGCCAGCGCCCCTGTCGATCCTGCGCACCTTGCGCAGATAGACGGAGAGTTCGTCCAGCAGAATCAGCACCGGGGCGCCGCCGAAGAGCTCGCCCAGGGTGGCGGCACCGGGCGCGACACCGCCCTCATCGCTCCTGCGAACCCGTTCGTAGCCCGCCTTGCCGGCCAGCGCATAGGCAATTTCGCCCCAGGGCGTGCAGGCCAGCACACCATCGCCCATCGCCCGGCCGTTGGCCGGATCGGCGTTCTCGCCGTCGAAGGCGGCGATGCGGACCGGACCTTGCGGCACCAGGGAGGGCGCGACGAACTCGGAGACATCCGTCACGCCCGCCATGCCACGGGCGGCATGGACCAGCGCGATCAGCCCGTGGGTCTTGCCGCCGCCATAGGAGGTATCGAGACGGAAAATCGCCGCCACCTCGCCGCCGGCACCGGCCAGGCGCCGGCACACATTGGCAAGCAGATCCCGCAGGCCCCTGGTGGGATAGGTGTTGGCGAAGAAACGGGATGGATCGACGTATTCGGCACTACCGCCCTCGCCGCCGGCAACCCGGGCCAAGTCCGCCGCGAAGTCAGCCTCGGAGAGGTTTCCCGCGAGCACATCGGCGCGCGGGCGGCAAGCCTCGAAGATCGTCGCCACCATCATGCCTCACCCGCCTGTCGCAAGCCGGAACCATAGCCGGCTTTCGCAAAACGGGCCAGCCGCCGCACGGAACAACCCCGGCACACCCTGCGGTGGCTGCCTTGCGGGCGGGCGGTGGGCGGTGACGGGATCGAACCGCCGACCTACTGGATGTAAACCAGTCGCTCTCCCGGCTGAGCTAACCGCCCCCGAAGGCTTGCGAAAACGAAAGCCGCCGACGGACCGGAGGTCGCCGGCGGCTCCCGAAACCACGAATCAGTTGACCGCGTCCTTCAGCACCCGGCCCGCCTTGAATTTCGGCTGTTTCGACGCCGGGACGTCGATGACCTCGTTGGTGCGCGGGTTGCGGCCCTTGCTCGCGGCACGATGCGCCACCGAGAAGGTGCCGAAGCCGACGACGCGCACATCCTCGCCCTTCGACAGGGCATCGGTGATCGAAGCGAACACGGCATCCACGACGCGAGCCGTGTTCGTCCTGCTCTGGCCCGACGACACGGCGACGACAGAAATGAGATCGTTCTTGTTCACAGCAAACCCCCTCCGATGTTCCATCTGTGATGGCAAGGCCTGACCGGGCGCCTCCACCTGCCGACGATGCTAGCGGCAGCGGATGGCAGCCGTCAACGATGGCGCGGGGCTTGCGGCGGCGGATGCGGACAGGGGGTCGCCGGCAATGACAGGCTCACGGTGGCCCGGCCGCACGCCCCCGCTCAGTGCTTCACCACGCCCCCGGCATCCGCATCGGCGCTCTCGGGAACCTGGTCGAGCTTTTCGACCGCCTCGTCGGGCCATTCCACCGGTGTCGGCTTGCCGGCCAGGGCGAGCGCGATCACCTCGTCGATGGACGAGACCGGCACGACGGTAAGGCCGCGCTTCACGTTTTCAGGGATGTCGGCCAGATCCTTTTCGTTGTCCCCGGGGATCAGCACCGTCTCGATACCGCCGCGATGGGCTGCCAGGAGCTTCTCCTTGAGGCCACCGATCGGCAGCACCCGCCCGCGCAGGGTGATCTCGCCGGTCATCGCCACCGAGCATTTCACCGCAATGCCGGTGAGCGCCGACATCATGGCGGTGAACATCGCGATGCCGGCCGAGGGGCCATCCTTGGGGGTGGCGCCTTCGGGGACGTGGACGTGCATGTCGCGCTTGTCGAAGACGGTGGGATAGAGGCCCAGCTGCGGCGCACGGGCGCGCAGGCAGCTTCTGGCGGCCCGGATCGACTCCTGCATGACGTCGCCCAGCTTGCCGGTGATGGTCATCTTGCCCTTGCCGGGCAGCACCACCGCCTCGATCGACAGCAACTCGCCGCCGACGTCGGTATAGGCCAGGCCGGTAGCCACGCCCACCATGTCGTCGCGCTCGGCCTCACCGTAACGGAAGCTCCGCACACCGGCATATCTGCCGAGATTGCGCGAAGTGATCCTGACGCCCTTGACCTCGCCGGCGACGATCTGTTTGACCGCCTTGCGTTGCAGCTTGGCGATCTCGCGTTCGAGATTGCGCACGCCCGCCTCGCGCGTGTAGTAGCGCACGAGGTCGCGCAGCCCTCCCGCCGAGATCGACCATTCCCCCGCCTTGAGGCCGTGGGCCTCGGTTTGCTTGGGAATCAGATGGTCCGTGGCGATGCGAACCTTCTCGTCCTCCGTGTAGCCGGAGAGGCGGATCACCTCCATACGGTCGAGCAACGGGCGGGGGATGTGAGTTGTGTTCGCCGTGGTCACGAACATCACGCCCGAAAGGTCGTAGTCGACTTCGAGGTAATGGTCGTTGAAGGTCACGTTCTGCTCCGGATCGAGCACCTCGAGCAGAGCGGAGCTGGGGTCGCCACGCCAGTCCGCCCCCAGCTTGTCGATCTCGTCGAGCAGGAAGAGCGGATTCGAGGATTTGGCCTTCTTCATGCCCTGGACGATCTTGCCGGGCATGGAGCCGATATAGGTGCGGCGGTGGCCGCGGATCTCGGCTTCATCGCGCACACCGCCCAGCGACATGCGCACGAAGTTGCGCCCCGTCGCCTCGGCTACCGACTTGCCGAGCGAGGTCTTGCCGACGCCGGGGGGGCCGACCAGGCACAGAATCGGGCCTCGCAGCTTGCGGTTGCGCGCCTGCACGGCCAGGAATTCGACGATGCGCTCCTTGACCTTCTCCAGGCCGAAATGGTCGGCATCGAGGATCTCCCGGGCGTGCTTGACGTCACGCTTGAGGCGGGTGCGCTTCTTCCAGGGGATGCCCAGCATCCAGTCGAGATAGTTGCGCACCACCGTCGCCTCCGCCGACATCGGGCTCATGGTGCGCAGCTTCCTGGCCTCGGCCACCGCCTTCTCGCGGGCTTCCTTCGAGAGCTTCGTTTTCTCGATACGCCGTTCGTATTCGCCCGCCTCGTCGCGGCCGCTCTCGCCGTCGCTGCCCAGTTCCTTCTGGATGGCCTTCATCTGCTCGTTCAGGTAGTATTCGCGCTGGGTCTTTTCCATCTGGCGCTTGACGCGGCCGCGAATTCGCTTCTCGACCTGCATGACGCCGATTTCGCCTTCGATCAGGCCATAGACCCGTTCGAGCCGCTCCATGACGGAGTCCATCTCCAGCAGCGCCTGCTTGTCGGCCACCTTGACGGCGAGGTGCGAGGCGACGGTATCGACCAGCTTGCCATAGTTCTCGATCTGGCTTAGCGACACCATGACCTCGGGCGGGATCTTCTTGTTGAGCTTCACATATTCCTCGAAATGGCCGCTCACGGCGCGAGCCAGGGCCTGGAGTTCGCCCTCGTCTTCGGACCGGTCTTCGAGCATCTCGGCATGGGCCTGGAAGAAGGTCTCGTTCGGCAGGTGCCCGGCGATGCGCGCGCGCTGACCGCCCTCGACCAGCACCTTCACGGTGGCGTCGGGAAGTTTCAGAAGCTGCAACACGGTCGAAACCGTGCCGACGCCATAGATATCGTCGGGCCCGGGATCGTCCTGCGAACCGTCCTTCTGGGCGACCAGCAGAATCTGCTTGTCGTCCTTCATCACGTCTTCGAGCGCCTTGACGGACTTCTCGCGCCCGACGAACAGCGGCACGACCATATGCGGGAAGACGACGATGTCGCGCAAAGGCAGGATCGAATACAGGGCGCCACGGGCAGAAGTCACGGCTTTCGCCTCCGTTTCCTGGGGGCCGGCCGGCGACGGGGCGCCGCCGAAGCTCCTTGCGACCGGCTAAAGGTGGCGTCCGGGGGCGCAAACATCAAGTGCCATTCCTCGAAGAAGCGGTGGCAAGCCGGCCGTGCGGCGCCGATCCCGCCGCTCAGGAGGCCGGCGCGATCCCGCTCTCGCGTTCCGCATAGATCATCAGCGGCTGGCTGCCGTGCTCGACGACCTCGCGGTTGACGACCACCTCTTCGACTCCCTCCAGGCTGGGCAATTCGAACATGGTATCGAGCAAGATGGTCTCCAGGATCGAACGCAGCCCGCGCGCCCCCGTTTTGCGGGCGATCGCCTTGCGGGCCACCGCCCGCAGCGCGTCCTCCGTGAAGGAGAGCTCGATCGACTCCATCTCGAAGAGCCTCTGATACTGCTTGACCAGCGCGTTCTTAGGCTGGCCGAGGATTTCGACCAGCGCGTCCTCGTCGAGGTCATCGAGGGTGGCGGTCACGGGCAGGCGCCCGACAAACTCCGGAATGAGGCCGAATTTCAGCAGATCCTCGGGCTCCACCTCGCGCAGGATCTCGCCCATGCGCCTGTCGTCCGGCGAACGGATATCGGCGCGAAAGCCGATGGAGGTGGGCTTGCCCCGCTCCGAGATGATCTTTTCGAGGCCGGAGAAGGCGCCGCCGCAGATGAACAGGATGTTGGTGGTATCGACCTGGAGGAATTCCTGCTGCGGGTGCTTACGTCCGCCCTGCGGCGGCACCGATGCCACCGTTCCCTCCATGATCTTCAGCAGCGCCTGCTGCACGCCTTCGCCCGACACGTCGCGGGTGATCGACGGGTTGTCGGATTTGCGGGCGATCTTGTCGACCTCGTCGATGAAGACGATGCCGCGCTGCGCACGCTCGACATTGTAGTCGGACGCCTGGACCAGCTTCAGAATGATGTTTTCGACGTCCTCGCCGACATAGCCGGCCTCGGTCAGCGTCGTCGCATCGGCCATGGTGAAGGGCACGTCCAGGATACGGGCCAGAGTCTGGGCCAGAAGCGTCTTGCCGCAGCCGGTCGGGCCGATCAGCAGGATGTTGGATTTCGCAAGCTCCACCTGGTCGCCGCGCCCGCCATTGTTGAGGCGCTTGTAGTGGTTGTGCACGGCCACCGACAGGATGCGCTTGGCCCGGTCCTGCCCGACCACATAGTCCATCAGAACCTTGTTGATCTCGCGCGGCGTCGGCACCCCGTCGCGCGACTTCACGACCGCGTTCTTGCTCTCCTCGCGGATGATGTCCATGCACAGCTCGACGCACTCGTCGCAGATGAACACCGTCGGTCCGGCGATCAGCTTGCGAACCTCGTGCTGGCTCTTGCCGCAGAACGAACAGTAGAGGGTGTTCTTGGCGTCGCCGCTTTTGCTCATCGGGCAGATTCCCTCGCAGACTCCATCATGTTAGGCAGAGCATCCCGCCCGGCACAACCACCGCCACGGGACACCGGGCACGCCCTGGCCGGCTAGCGCTTCTGCCGGTCGCCATCGGGCGCGCCGCGCGATGCGACGACCTCGTCGATCAGGCCGAACTCCCTGGCCCGGTCCGGCGTCATGAAGGTGTCGCGTTCCATATTCTCCTCGATCACGCCCAACTCCTGGCCCGTATGGGTGGCGAAGATCTCGTTGAGACGCCGGCGCATGAAGAGGATCTCGCGAGCGTGAATCTCGATGTCGGTGGCCTGGCCGTGCGCGCCGCCGGAAGGCTGGTGGATCATGATGCGCGACTGCGGCAGGGCATAGCGCTGGCCTTTCGTCCCGGCACACAGCAGCAGCGCGCCCATCGAGGCGGCCTGGCCGATGCACAGCGTCTGAATCTGGGGGCGGACATACTGCATGGTGTCATACATCGCCAGGCCAGCGGTCACCGTGCCGCCCGGCGAGTTGATGTAGAGCGCGATGTCCTTGGCCGGATTCTCCGCTTCCAGGAACAGCAGCTGTGCGCACAGCAGGCTGGCGACCTGGTCGTTCACGCCGCCGGTCAGGAAGACGATCCGCTCCTTCAGCAGCCGCGAATAGATGTCGTAGGCCCGCTCGCCACGCGCCGTCTGCTCGACGACCATGGGCACCAGCGTGTTGCCGTAGATTTCGATCGGATCGCGCATGATGCCGCTCCGCTGCCGGGTCAGGCGCCGTTGTCGTCCGGCGGTGCGGCCTCGTCGCCCGCCGGTGCGGCGGCAGGGCCGCCGCCTTCCTCCGCCTTCTCGATGGCGAAGAACTCCTCCAGCGTCACCTTGCGTTCGACCAGCTTCACCTGGGTGAGAATGTCGTCGACGACGCGGTCTTCCAGCAACGGTGCCGTCAGCTCCCGGATGGCGTGCGGGTTTTCCCGGTAATAACGGGCCACCCTGGCCTCCTGGCCGGGGAATTGGCGAATCCGCTGCGCCATCGCATCCTGCACCTCTTCGGAAGAGATCTCGATGTTGCGCGCACGCGCCACCTCGCCCAGCAGCAGGGCCAGGCGCACGCGGCGCTCGGCGATGGCGCGGTATTCGCGCTTCGCCTCATCGTCTTCACCATCGTTCGGGGCTTCGTCGCCATCAGCCTCGCGGCGCTGCTTGCGCCCATGCTCCAGTTGGGCCCAGATCGCATCGAACTCGCGGTCGATCAGGCCGGACGGCACCTCGAAGCCGTAGGCGTCGGCGAGCTTATCGAGCAGGCCCCGTTTCAGCCTGCCGCGGGCGAGCTGGCCATATTCCACGCCCAGCCGCTCGCCCATGCCGGCCCGCAGGGCCTCAAGGCTCTCGACCCTCTGGCGCTCGGCGAAAGCATCGTCCAGCACCGGCATCTCGACCAGGCGGATCTCCTTGACCTTCACCTCGAAGACGGCCGTCTTGCCGGCCAGATGGGCGGTGCCGTAGTCGTCCGGGAAGGACACATCGACGCTGAAGCTCTCGCCGGCCTTCCTGCCCTTCAGGCTCTGCTCGAGGTCGGGCAGCAGCCGGCCCGCGCCGATCTCCACCGTGCGGCCCTCGCCGCTGCCGCCGGCGAAGTCCGCGCCGTCCACCCTGCCGGCGAAGTCGATGACGACGGCATCGCCCTCCCCGGCCTCGTGGCCGGCATCGGCCCCGGTGAAGGTTCTGTTGTGCTCGCGCAGGCGCTGGAGGCCCCGGTCGACGTCGTCGTCGCCCACCTCGATGACCAGGTTCTCCAGCTCATAGCTGGAAAAGTCGCCGGTTTCGATCTCCGGCATCACCTCGACGGCCAGCACGTATTCGAGGTCCTTGCCCTCGTCGAACGACATGTCCTCGATGCTGGGCTGGGTCGCCGGGCGCACGCCCTGCTGGGCGACGGCATCGCTGGAGCTGTCGCGCAGGGTCTGCTGGACGACCTCGCCGACGATGTTCTTGCCGAACTGCCGCCGCAGCAGATCGACCGGCACCTTGCCCGGGCGGAAGCCCTTGAGCCGGATCGTCCGCCGCAGCTCGTCCAGCCTGGCCTCGATGCGGCTCGTCATGTCGGCGGCCGCGATCACCACCTTGTATTCGCGCTTCAGTCCCTCGGAAACGGTCTGGGTCACCTGCATGGAATCGCTGCGGCTCCATCGTTCGGGATCTCGCGGGCCGGCAGCGGCCGGCGCGGCGAAAGCGTGGTGCGGGCGGAGGGACTTGAACCCCCAAGACTTGCGTCACCAGAACCTAAATCTGGCGTGTCTACCAGTTCCACCACGCCCGCCCCCGTCCGGCCCGCAGGCGGGCCAAAGTCCGGGAAGGCGATATAGTCGCGAACGGGCGGCCCCGCAACCGCCGCCGCCTTACCGCCGCAGCAGCGACCGCACTTCGCCGGACGACGCGATCTTGCCCCGTGTCACGAACGCTTCGTGATTGGCTGCGATCTCGTCCAGCCGATAGAGATAGTTGACCATCAGGCCCGCCGCTTCGGCGAGGCCCTTGGGCGAAAGGTCGCCCATCCAGTTCAGCCTTTCCACCCTGGCGCCGTTGGCGAGATGGAAGCGGGCCACGGCGTCCAGGGGGCGGCCGCCGCGCTTCTCCTCCAGAAGATAGCGGGCGGCCAGGGCGGTCAGCTGGCGCTGCCAGGGCTTCAGGGCCCCGGCCGTGGCGGCGGCGAGGGCCTCGCCCAGGGCAGCGGGCGCGGCCGCCGGCGCCACGCCTGCGGGCGCGTGCTCCAGCGCGGGCGCCGCCGCCAGGTGGCCCCTCAGCCAGCGCACGAAACCCGGCATGGGCGAAAGGGTGGCGAAGGTTCTGAGCTGGGGCAGTTCGCGCCGCAGCCGGTCGACCACCCGCTTGATCAGAAAATCGCCCAGGCTCACGCCCGCCAGGCCGGGCTGGGTGTTGGAGATCGAATAGAAGACCGCGACCTCGGCCCGCTGGGCCGCCACCGCCGGTGCCTCCGGATCGAGCAGGCGCTGGACGTTGTCGGCCATGGCTTCGACCAGGGCGACCTCGACGAAGATCAGCGGCTCGTCCGGCATGTGGGGATGGAAGAAGGCGAACAGCCTACGGTCGCTCTCCAGCCGGTGCTTGAGGTCGTCCCAGCTGGCGATGCGGTGGACCGCCTCATAGGCGATCAGCTTTTCCAGCAGCGAGGCCGGCATGTCCCAGGTCAGGCGTCTGAGTTCCAGAAAGCCGACGTCGAACCAGGCCGCCAGCAGCCGCCGCAGGTCCTCGGCGACGAGCCGCAGCGAAGGTTCCTGCCGCCGGCCGGCGAGCGCATCGGCGCGCATGTCCACCAGGAATTTGAGGCCCTCGGGCAGGCCGTTGAAGCGGGTAAAGAGGCGCATGCGCGGCGCTTCCGTCGCCTCGCGCAGGGAAGCCACCCGCGACCGCCTGGCATCCGCGTCGCCGGCCGCCAGCAGCGCACGCGCTTCGCTTTCGACGGCGGCCGCGTCGATGTCGAAATCGCCGGCCAGCATGGCGAGGAAACGCCGCCTGCCCTCACCGTCGAGCGCCAGATAGGCACGGCCGATCCGGGCCGCCCGCGCCCGCGCCAGGGACTCGCCACCGCGCGCCTCGATGCATGCGCGCACCGCCTGGCGAAGGCGGTCGTCGGAACCACCCCCCGCAAGGGGCAGCGCCTCGGCGATCTCCTGCCAGGCGGAGGCGAGGCGTTGCAGCGTCCGGTCCCACAGGCCCTCATCGCGCCCGTTCACCGCTATCCCCTCCTCCGTTTGCCGCCACCCCTTCCCCGGCGCCCCTCGACCGCCCGCCGGCGTTCGCCGCGCAGCAGGCGCCGCAGCGCCGCCGGCACCGCTTCGGGCAGATCCTCGGCGATCAGGCCAGGGCCCAGGCGGCGGCCGATCTCGCCGTGCAGCCAGGCCGCCATGGCGGCGGCGTCGAAGGCGCCTGCGCCCTGCGCCAGCAGCCCGGCGATCAGGCCCGCCAGCACGTCGCCGGAACCGGCGGTCGCCAGGAAGGGACTGCCGCCGGCGTCGATCAGGGCCATGCCGTCCGGGCGGGCGATGGTCGTATCGGGGCCCTTGAGCAGGACCGTGCAGCCGGCCCGGCGGGCAGCCCGGCGCACATCGCCAAGCCGGTCGGCGCCGCGCGCGAACAGCCTGGCGAACTCGCCCTCATGCGGCGTCAGCACGCAGTCCGGGTGCAGGCGGGCGAACAGGGCGCCGGGGTCGTCGCCAAAGACGGTCAGCGCATCGGCGTCCAGCACCAGCGGCACGCCTGTGGCCAGCGCCCGGCGGACCGTCTCGCGGGTGCCGCCCGTCACGCCCTGCCCCGGCCCCAGCACGGCGGCCGCGATCCGCCGTTCCTTCAACAGGGTCTCGAAGGCCGCCGGCGAGGCCACCGCCGCGTTCATGACCGCCGTCTGGTGGGCGGCATAGACCGCGAGGGCCGAAGGCGGCACGGCGCAGGTCGCCAGGCCGGCGCCGATCCGCAGCCCGGCCCGGGCCGCCAGCCTGGCCGCGCCGGAGGACGCCACGCCGCCGCCGGCGACCGCGAGATGACCGCGCCGGTGCTTGTGGTCGTCGGCCCGCGGCCAGGGCCAGCGCTCGCACCACAATGCGGGCGCGTTCCGCGCCTGGCGCGGACCGATGGCGGCGATGGTGGCATCGGCGATGCCGATATCGGCGACGACCAGTTCGCCGCACAGGGCGCGGCCCGGCATCAGCAGATGGCCGGGCCTGGCGCGGCAGAAGGTCACGGTGAGCGCGGCCCGGCAGGCACCGCCGCGCACGGCCCCCGTGTCGCCGTCCACGCCGCTCGGCATATCGACCGCCACCGCCGGGCAGGAGACGGCTTCCAGCAGGGCGGCGACCTCGCCGTCGAGATCGCGCGAGAGGCCGGTGCCGAAGAGCGCATCGACGACCAGCTCCGCCGCCTCGATACGCCCGCGCGTCAACGGCTCCACCGGCCCTCGCCACGCCGCCGCCATGGCGGCGGCATCGCCCTTCAGGCCCTCCCGCCCGCCGAGCAGGCCCACGGTGACGTCCCAGCCCCGTTCCGCCAGCAGGCGCGCCGCCACCAGGCCATCGCCACCGTTGTTGCCGGGACCGCACATCGCCAGCGCGCGCCCGGCCGGCCAGCGCCGGGCGATCGCCTCGGCGACGGCCGCCCCGGCCCTCTCCATCAGCACGGCGCCCGGCCGGCCGGCGGCGATGGTGCGGCGTTCCGCCTCGCGCATCTCGGCGGCGGTCAGAAGGGCATGGGCGAACCCGTCGCCGGCCACGTTCATCGCCCGGATCGCAGCGGCCCCAGGAAGAGATCGACCCGCATCGGCTGCTCGAAGCTGTAGCCCCCCTCGCCGTCGCGGCCCGCTTCGAACAGGGCGCGCACGCGGGGGGTGTCGACGGCACCGCGCCCGTAATCGTTATAGCCGTAGCCGCAGACCTGCTCCACGAAGCTCTCGAAGTCCCGGTAGCGGCCGCGGGCGACGAAGGCGGCCCTGCGGGCCTCGCGGAAACGGGGGCGGGCGAAGCTTGCCAGCAGCTCCCGCGCCGCTTCGCGCTGGCGCGATTCGTCGTGGAAGGGGCGCATCAGCTCGGTGTGCGCCCCGCCGACCTCCGGCTCCAGCACGTAGAGGAAGCCGGCCTCGGGCTTCAGCACCCGGATCGCTTCCCGCAGCGCCTGCGTCATCGACGCCAGCGGCACGTGATGCAGCGATTTGGAGAAAACCACGCCGTCCACGCTGGCATCCGCGCACGGCATGGCCTCGGCGCCGGCGCGATGGAAGGCGATGCCGTCGCCGGCGAGTTCCCTACGGTTGCGGCGGGCCTGCTCCGCTTCCGGTTCCAGCGCGATCACGCTGGCACCGCGCGCGGCCATCGCCCGCGCCAGGTCGCCGTTGCCGCAGCCGGCATCGACGATGCGCCTGCCCGCCAGGGCGACCAGGCGGTCCATCGTCTCCAGGGCCGGGTCGGGCTGCGTCATCCTTCTCCTGCGGGCGGAGAGCGCGGGCGGAATGGTCGGAGCGGCAGGATTTGAACCTGCGACCTACGGTCCCCCAGACCGTTGCGCTACCTGGCTGCGCCACGCTCCGCCACCGCCGGCGACGACATAGCTCAAGCGCCGGTCGCCAGCAAGCGGCGGCAGGACTCCAGCGCCTCGATGACCCGCTCCAGGGTCGGCCTGTCGGCGACGGGCGGGGCGCCGGCCGCCTCTTCCTGCGCCGCCTCCGCCCGCTCCTGCGGCGCCCGTTCCGCCTGCAAGGCGGCCAGGCCGTCCTGGCGGATCAGGCGCTGCACGCCCTTGATGGTGTAGCCGTCGGTATAGAGCAGCTGTTTGATCCGGCGCAGCAGCCGGATGTCCTCCGGGCGGTAATAGCGCCTGCCGCCGCCGCGCTTGAGGGGCCGCAGGTGGTGAAAGCGGGTTTCCCAGAAACGCAGCACGTGCTGGGCGACGTCCAGCTCCTCGGCCACCTCGCTGATGGTGCGGAAGGCGGCACCGGATTTGGCGCCCTGGCGGCCGCTCCTGCCGTCGCCGGCCATCACGCCCCCGCCGCCCGGTTCATGCGGTCCTTGAGGACGTGGGAGGCGCGGAAGACCAGCACCCGGCGGGCCGCGATGGCGACCGCTTCGCCCGTCTTCAGGTTGCGGCCCGTCCGGGGCGCCTTGTCGCGCACGCAGAAGCTGCCGAAAGAGGAAATCTTGACCGCTTCGCCGCGCGCCAGCCCGTCGATGACCTCCGCCAGCAGCGCTTCGACGAGCCGGGCCGACTCGCTTTGCGAAAGCCCGATCTCGCGATAGACCGCTGCCGCCAGATGCGCCCGCGTGACGGTTCTTGCCACCATGGCCGGCCCACCTCCCGCAGGCTCTTGAGACGCGACATTAACCGTGGGCGGAAAGTCCGTCAATATCAAGCGCTTGCACGCAGAAGCTGGCACCGCCCATGGGCGCGGGCCGCCACGCTACCAGCGCACCATGGCCGCGCCCCAGGTGAAGCCGCCGCCCATGGCTTCCAGCAGCACCAGCTGGCCCGGCCGGATGCGCCCGTCGCCCGCCGCCTCCGCCAGCGCCAGGGGAATCGAAGCGGCCGAGGTGTTGGCATGGCGGTCGATGGTCACCACCACCTGGCGGTCGGCGATCCCCAATTTGCGCGCGGTCGCGTCGATGATGCGCCGGTTGGCCTGGTGCGGCACCAGCCAGTCGACGCAACCGCCCTCCAGGCCGTTGGCTGCCAGCGCCTCGTCCACGACCCGGGCAAGGTTGACGACGGCATGTCTGAACACCTCGCGCCCTTCCATGCGCAGCAGCCCCGCCGCCCGCGTGCTGGACGGCCCGCCATCGACATAGAGCATCCGCTCATGGCGGCCGTCGGCATGGAGATGGGTGGAGAGGATGCCGCGATCGGCCGGCGAGCCGGTGCCGGCCAGCGGGCGCAGCACCACCGCGCCGGCGCCGTCGCCGAACAGCACGCAGGTGGCACGGTCGTTCCAGTCCAGGATGCGCGAGAAGGTCTCGGCGCCGATCACCAGCGCCCCGCGCGACTGGCCCAGGCGCAGGAAGTTGTCGGCCACCGCCAGCGCGTAGATGAAGCCGGTGCACACGGCCTGGATGTCGAAGGCGCAGCCCTGCCGGATGCCCAGATTGGCCTGCACGCGGGTGGCGGTGGCGGGAAAGGTGAGGTCCGGCGTGGCGGTGGCGACCACGACCAGGTCGATATCGTCAGGGGAGGCGCCGGCGGCCTCGAGCGCCCGGCGGGCGGCGCAGGTGGCGAGATCGGAGGTGAGCTCGCCCTCGGCCGCCACATGGCGCTGGCGGATGCCGGTCCTGGCGGCAATCCACTCGTCGCTGGTGTCGAGGCGTTCTGCCAGTTCCGCATTGGCGATGCAGCGTTCGGGCAGATAGGCGCCGCAACCCGCGATCTCCGCCCTCGTCGCCGTCACCTTGCCGCGGCCCCGGCGGGCATGCCGGCCAGCAGCTCGACATCCTTCACCACCTTCTCGTTGAAGCCCTGGCTCAGCATATCCAGCGCGAAGCCGATGGCGCTGGCGTAACCGGTGGCGTCGGTGCCGCCATGGCTTTTGACCGCCACGCCGTTCAGCCCCAGGAACATGCCGCCGTTGTAGCGGCGGGGATCGAACCTGTTTCTCAGGGCGATCAGCGCCGGCCTGGCGAGCCAGTAGCCCAGCTTCGAAAACAGCGAGCGGCGGAAGGTGGCGCGCAGAAAGCCGCTATACATGCTGGCGGTGCCCTCGGCGGTCTTCAGGGCGATATTGCCGCTGAAACCGTCGGCTACCACCACATCCACCGTGCCCTCGGCGATATCGTTGCCCTCCACGAAGCCGTAGAACTCCAGCGGCAGCTCGGCCGTGCGCAGCACCTCGGCGGCCCGGCGCACCTCCTCGTGGCCCTTGCTCTCCTCGCTGCCGACGTTGAGCAGCCCCACCGTGGGGCGGCGCAGCCCCTGGACGCTGCGGGCGAAGGCCGCGCCCATGATGGCGAACTGGAGCAGGTTCTCCGCCCCGCAGTCGAGATTGGCGCCCAGGTCCAGCATCACCGATTCGCCCCGCCGGGTGGGAAACAGCGAGGCGATGGCCGGGCGATGGATGCCGGGCAACGTGCGCAGCGCCAGCTTGGCCATGGCCATCAGCGCCCCGGTGTTGCCCGCCGATACCACGCCCGAGGCCTTGCCGGCCTGCACGTCCCCGATCGCCATCCCCATGCTGGAGTCGCGGCCCCGGCGCAGGGCCTGGGAGGGTTTCATGTCGGCCGCGATCACCGTCTGGCTGGGGACGATCTCCGTCACCGCCGCCAGCTTGGGAAAGCGCCGCAGCAGCTTCTCCAGCTTCTCCGGCCTGCCGAACAGGCGGAAGCGCGAGCCGGGGTGGCGGACGCGGGCGACGTTGGCCCCGGCCACCACCATGGCGGGGGCGCGGTCCCCCCCCATGGCGTCGAGCGCGATGACATGTGCAGAGGCCATGGTCGCCGTTCGCAGCGGCCGGGGCGCGATCAGATGCTGCCCTTGGGTTCCGTGACCTCCCGGTCGCGGTAATAGCCGCACGCCGAACAGATGTGATGGGGCCGCTTGATCTCGCCGCAATTGGGGCACTCACCGAAGGTCGGCGCAACCGCCCGGCGATGCGAGCGGCGGTGGTTGCGCCGGGAACGGGAGACCTTCTTCCTGGGGACCGCCATGGCCTGCGCCCTCACGGATGGCGGACGGGCTATAGCAGCCTTTGCCGGAGCCGGCAAGCGGCTTCAGCCGTCGTCCTTCAGGCGCCCCAGCACGGCGAAGGGATGGCTGCCCCGATCGTCGCCGGCATAGCGGGGATCGAGAACGGCGCCGGGCTTCCTGGGATAGGGATCCAGGGCCAGCGCGAAACGCTGCGCGACCGGCTCGCCCAGCTCGACGCTGTCGCCCACCAGCGCCTCGGCCTCGTCGTCCTCGATGCCGCGCTCCCCCGGCCGCAGGTCGGGATCGAACACCGTCTCGAAGCGCTCCTCGACCGTCGCCTCGAAGGGGGCCAGCGAAACGACGCAGATCTGCCGCGCCCTGGCGGCCAGGGCGACAGTGGCCGTCACCCGCCGCCCGTGGCGGGCGAGGCGGACATCGGCGCGCAGGCTGGCGATGCCGGCACAGCCGAACCGCCGCGCCAGGGCGGCGCGCTCCGCCGCGTCGGCCACCAGGACGAGCCGCATCTCGCCGCCTTCCTCCAGCCCGGCGAGGGGAACCGGGCGCGAGAATTCCAGCGCCGGCTTCACGCCGCCCCTCCCCGGGCGCGGGGCGCCGGCACGGCGGGGACGGCCAGAAAGGCGACGGCACCGGCGAGCAGCGGCGCATCGGCGAGGCCGGCAAGATGCGCCTCCTGGCGGGCGATATAGGCACCGAGCGCCTTGATGCGCCCGTCTTCGGCGGCGACGGTGCCATAGACGTTGCGGCGGACGAACGGCGCCAGCGGCGCGCCGCCGTCGAGCGCACGGTCGAGGGCGGCCGCGCGGCCGTAGAACGCCCGCCCCATATGCCGGATACGCCGCCCCACGCCGAGATCGCCCACCCCCAGCTCCCGGAGCGCGCGGTCGAAATCGGCGAACATCAGGTCGAACAGCAGCTGCGAGGACCGCTCGCCGGCGGCACCGATTCGCCGCAGGCGGCGCATGACGAGCAGAGCGTGCAGCACGACCATCTCGAAGCGTCCGTCCAGCGTGTCGGGCACGCCGTGGGCCCGGTAGAGCGCCGGCTGGCGCGCCTGCGCCACCACGGCGTCGTGGAGCCGGTGGACCGGCTCGCCGAAGCGGGACCGCGAGAGCAATCCAAAGCGCATCCGGACGGCTGAGCGCATCTCGACCTATTTGACAGGCCGGCGGCCTGGCCGGCATCGTTCCCCGCAATAGGTCCTGCAAGGCGGTGCGGTCAATGACGGTTCGATATGGGAAGGCCGGGCGGATGTTGGCCGCGGCGGCGGTGCTGGCGGCGGCGGCCGGCTGTGGGCCGCGCATCTCGAACCACGGCTATGTCGCCGAACCCGGGGCGCTGGCCAGGGTCGAGGCCGGCGTTCACGACCGCCGGGCGGTCGCGGACATGCTGGGCACGCCCTCGGCGACGGCGCAGTTCGGGGGCGAAACCTGGTTCTATATCGGCGTCGCGCGCGAGGAGTTCGCCTTCCATCGCCCGGAGGTGGTCGGGCAGACCGTCACCGCCATCGCCTTCGACGACGCCGGCACCGTGCGCGCGGTGGCCGGCTTCGGCCTGGACGATGCCGTCGCGATCGAACCCGTCGCCCGGACCACGCCGACATATGGCAGGCAGCTGGGGCTGCTGGAACAGCTGTTCGGCAATCTCGGCCGGGTGGGCGGCCAGGGCGGAGCCGCACCCGGCCCGTGAATTCGGCTTCATTCTTCAGACGAAGAAACCCACGCAACCTGTTGCCGTATAGCCGTAAAATGGCGCTGCCCTGCCCGCCCGGCACGGGCCGCCGTCACGCCCAGCCGCCCAGGGCGGCGAGCAGCAGCAGGGCGACGATGTTGACGATCTTGATCATCGGGTTGACCGCCGGGCCGGCCGTGTCCTTGTAGGGATCGCCGACCGTATCGCCGGTCACCGCCGCGTGGTGGGCTGGCGAGCCCTTGCCGCCGTGGTGGCCGTCTTCGATGAACTTCTTGGCGTTGTCCCAGGCCCCGCCGCCGGAGGTCATCGACAGGGCGACGAACAGCCCGGTGACGATGGTGCCCAGCAGCATGGCGCCCAGCGACGCGAAGGCCGCCACCTGGCCGGCGATCGCCCAGACCGCGAGATAGAGCGCCACCGGGGCCAGCACCGGCAGCAGCGAGGGAACGATCATCTCGGCGATGGCGGCCCTGGTCAGCAGGTCGACGGCGCGGCCGTAATCCGGCTTGCCCGTGCCTTCCATGATGCCGGCGATCTCGCGGAACTGGCGGCGCACCTCCTCCACCACCGCACCGGCCGCGCGGCCCACCGCCTGCATGGCGAGCGAGCCGAAGAGATAGGGCAGCAGCCCGCCCACGAACAGGCCGATCACCACGAACGGGTCGGCGAGGCGGAAGGAGACCTCCAGGTCCGGGAAGTAATGCGCCAGGTCCTCCACATAGGCGGCGAACAGCACCAGCGCCGCCAGCCCCGCCGAGCCGATGGCATAGCCCTTGGTGACCGCCTTGGTGGTGTTGCCGACCGCGTCCAGCGCATCGGTGGTCTTGCGCACGTCCTCGGGCAGCTCCGACATCTCGGCGATGCCGCCGGCGTTGTCGGTCACCGGGCCGTAGGCGTCGAGCGTCACCACCACCCCCGCCAGGGCGAGCATGGCGGTGACGGCGACGGCGATGCCGAACAGCCCCGCCAGCAGATAGCCGGCGACGATGCCGGCCGCGATCACCATCACCGGCAACGCCGTCGCCTCCATCGAGAGCGCCAGGCCCTGGATGATGTTGGTGGCGTGCCCGGTGGTGGAGGCCTGGGCGATGACCCGCACGGGGCGGTGCTCGGTGGAGGTGTAGTATTCGGTGATGACGATCAGGAGGCCGGTGATCGCCAGGCCCAGGACGCCGCAGAAGAACAGGTCCCAGCCGCTGAACGAGGCGCCGCCGACGGCGAAGCGGGTGTTCAGCCCCAACAGCCATTCCGTCACCGGCAGAAACAGCAGCGCCGAGATGGCGGCGGTGGCGATGAAACCCTTGTAGAGCGCCCGCATGATGCTGCGGCCCGCGCCCAGCTTCATGAAGAAGGTGCCGATCACGGTGCCCAGAATGCAGACGCCGCCCAGCACCAGCGGCAAAGCCATCGCCCGCGCCTCGGCCTCGCCGTCGAAGAAGATGGAGGCCAGCAGCATGGTCGCCACGAAGGTGACGGCGTAGGTCTCGAACAGGTCGGCCGCCATGCCGGCGCAATCGCCGACATTGTCGCCCACATTGTCGGCGATGACGGCCGGGTTGCGGGGGTCGTCCTCGGGGATGCCGGCCTCCACCTTGCCCACCAGATCGGCGCCCACATCGGCGCCCTTGGTGAAGATGCCGCCGCCCAGCCGCGCGAAGATCGAGATCAGCGAGCCGCCGAAGCCCAGCGCCACCAGCGCTTCGACGATCTCGCGCTGGGCGATGCCCAGCTCCAGCAGAACCACATAGTAGACGGCCACGCCCAGCAGGCCCAGGCCCACCACCAGAATGCCGGTGACGGCACCGGCGCTGACCGCCACATCGAGCGCTTTCTCCAGACCGGTGCGCGCCGCCTCGGCCGTGCGCACATTGGCGCGCACCGACACCAGCATGCCGATATAGCCCGCCGCGCCGGAAAACAGCGCGCCGATGGCGAAGCCCACGGCCTGGCTGGTCCCCAGAACGGCGAGCAGGAGCAGGAAGATGACCGCCCCCACCGGGCCGACGGTCATATACTGGCGGTTCAGATAGGCGCGGGCGCCTTCCTGGATGGCGCCGGCGATGTTCTGCATGCGCTCGTTGCCGGCCTCGGCCGCCATCACCCGGCGGATGGCCGCCAGGCCATAGATCAAGGCCACCGCGCCACAGGCGATGGCGAAATACAGCGCTTCCATCTCTAGCGATACTCCCCCGGAATCTGGACGGCGAACCCACAGCGGGCGCCGCCCTGCGGTGAGGCCGCCGGGACCATGCCAAAGGCGCCCGCCAATTGCAATCGCCGGCGCCGTGCGCGCCCGCCGCTAAAGCCGGTGGCGCCAGCCGCCGTCCGCCCCGGCCAGCGCCTCGCTGCCGGGGCCTTCCAGCGCCACGCCCGCGCCCTCGCGGCAGGCGCCGATCACCGTCACCGGCGTGGCGCTGCGCCGGGCGGCCGCCATCACGGCGGCCAGGGATCGGGGCGCAAAGGCGAAGAGCAGCTCGTAGTCGTCGCCGCCCGTCAGCACCGTCGCCAGCAGCTCCGGCGCCTGCGCCAGCGCGCGGCGGGCCGGGGCGGAGAGCGGGACGTCGGCCGGGCGCAGGGCCAGCGCCACCCCGGAGCGATGCGCGAGCCGGCCGGCATCGGCGACGAGCCCGTCGGAGACGTCCAGCGCGGCATGGGCGCATGACAGCAGGGCCTGGCCCAGCGCCAGGCGCGGCTGCGGCAGCAGATAGCGTTCGGCGAGGCTTTGCCGGTCTTCCCCGGCCAGCGCCGCCAGGGCGCCGCGGCGCGCCATCAGGCCCAGGGCGGCATCGCCCAGGCTGCCGCTGACCGCCACCAGATCGCCCACCCGCGCGCCGCCGCGCGCGAGCGAACGGCCCGCCGGCACCTCGCCCAGGGCCGTAAGCGAAAGCGTCAGCGTCCCGTCGCCGACGGCGACGGTGTCGCCGCCCAGCAGGCTCAGCCGATAGCGCCGCTGATCCTCGCCGAGGCCGGCGGCGAAGCCCTCCAGCCAAGCCGCTTCGCGGGCGCCGTCGGAGGCCAGCCCCAGCAGATAGCCGACGGGCCTGGCGCCCATGGCCGCCAGGTCGGAGAGGTTGCAGCGCAACAGCTTGCGGGCCACCAGGTCGGCCGGGTCGTCGGGCAGGAAATGGACGCCGGCGGCCATCATGTCCTTGGTGACGGCCAGCTCCATGCCCGCCGCCGGCGCCAGCACGGCGCCGTCGTCGGCCAGCCGGCGGGCGCCCGGATGCCGGGCCAGCGGGGCGAGCAGGCGCTCGATCAGCGCGAACTCATCCACCGGCCGGTGCCTTCGGCGCCAGTTCGCCGGGGCGCAGATGGCGGGCCATGCGGTCGAGCACGGCGTTCACCATGCCGGGCTCGCCGCGTTCCCAGAAGGCATGGGCGATGCCGACATAATCGTCGATCACCACCGGCGCCGGTGCGCCTGGGCGGTCCAGGAGCTCGAAGATGCCGGCGCGCAGCACGGCGCGCATCAGCGATTCCAGGCGCTCCACCCGCCAGGGCGCCGCCAGGGCGCTGCCGATGGCGGCGTCGATCTCGCCGGCGGCGGCACCGGCCGCACCCTCGACGACGCGCGCCGTCAGCGCCCGGTCGATGGCGGCCGCCCTGCCTTCCTCGTCGAGCAGCGCGCCGGTCTCCAGCACCGCCGCCAGGACGGCCTCGCGACACGCCGGATCGCGGTCGATCTGGTAGAGCGCCTGAACCGCCGCCAGGCGCGAGGCCCGGGCGCAGCGCCGGCCGGGGCCGCTCATCCGGTGACGCGCAGGGTCGCCGCCAGTTCGACCATCTTGAGGCAGGCGACGGCAGCCTCCCTGCCCTTGTTGCGGCCCGCCGGGTCGGCGCGCCGCCTGGCCTGTTCCATGGTCTCGACGGTGAGCACGCCGAAGCCCACCGGCGCCATGTGCCGGATGGCCAGCTCGTTGATGCCGCGCGCCACCTCGTTGCAGATGTGGTCGTAATGGGAGGTCTCGCCGCGGATCACGCAGCCCAGCGCCAGATAGCCGTCGTAGCGGCCGGTGGCGATGGCCATGCGCATGCCCCCCGGCAACTCGAAGGCGCCCGAAAGCGCCACCCGCTCCCAGGTGGTGCCGGCCCGTTCCAGCTCGGCGATGGCGCCTTTCGCCAGATCGTCGGCGATGGCGGCATAATAGCGGGCTTCCAGGATCAGGATGTGGGGTGCGCTCGCCATCCCGGCGTCCTCCCTTCACTGCGCCCCGGGGCGCCCCCCGAGGCCACCGCGGCGCGCGTGCAGCATACGGTGCAGATAACGCGCCAGCATGTCGATCTCCAGGTTCACCGCCGCGCCCGGCCGCAGATCGCCCAGGGTCGTCGCCCGCAGCGTGTGGGGAACGATGTCGACGGCGAAGCGGCAGCAGCCCTCGTCGTCGAAGACGCCGTTGACCGTCAGTGCCACGCCGTCGGCCGCCACCGATCCCTTCTCGGCGACGAAGGGGGCCAGGGCGGCGGGCGCCGCGATCTCGAAACGCAGGCAGTCGCCCGCGGGCGTGCGGGAGGATATCTCACCCACCGCATCGACATGGCCGGAGACGAGATGGCCGCCCAGCTCGCCGCCCAGGGCCAGCGCCCGTTCCAGGTTCACCGGCGTGCCCTCGCGCCAGAGGCCCAGGGTGGAACGCGAGAGAGTCTCGGCCGAGCCATCGACGGCGAAGCGCCGCCCGCTCTTCGCCGCCACCGTCAGGCAGACGCCGGCGCAGGCGACGGAGGCGCCGATGGCGACGCCATCGAGCGGCCAGGAGGTTTCGATCTCGAAGCGCCGCTCCCGCCCGCGCCGTTCCAGGGCGGCGACCCGCCCGACATCGGTGACGATGCCCGTGAACACCGCCTCAGGCCGCTTCCAGCATGGCGACGCCGTCCTCGCCGCAGGCCAGCCGCTCCACCACCCGCCAGGAGGCGAGCGCGTCCAGCGAATCGACGCCGAGGGCGCCGAGGGCGGCGAGTCCGTCGCCGCCCATGGCCAGCGGCGCCGTGAACCACGCCATCCGGTCCACCAGCGAGGCGCGCAGCAACGCCGTCGCCAGGGCAGGCCCGCCCTCCACCAGCAGGCGCGTGATGCCCCGCTCTCCCAGGACCCGCAGCATGGCTTCGGGGCAAAGCCGGCTACCACAGCGGCCGCCGGCGACCTCCAGCACCGTCACGCCCCGCGACCGCAGCCGGCAGCGCCGCTCCCCGGGGGCATCGCGGCCGGTCAGCACCCAGCTTTCGACCTCGGCGGCAGTGCGCACCAGCTTCGCATCCTCGGGCAGGCGCAGGCGTCCGTCGGCCACCACCCGCACGGGCGAGGCGGCGGCGAGCCCCTCCAAGCGGCAGGTCAGCGCCGGATCGTCGGCCAGCACCGTGCCGCTGCCCACCATGACGGCATCGTGGCCGGCGCGCAGGGCGTGGCCCAGGCGGCGGGAGGCCTCGCCGGTGATCCAGCGGCTTGCGCCCTTCGCCGTGGCGACGCGCCCATCCAGGCTGGCGGCGACCTTCAGCGTGACCAGGGGTCGCCCGCGGGCGAGGCGCGACAGGAAGCCGGCGTGGAGCCTTTCGGCCTCCTTTGCCATGCAGCCCACGGCCACCTCCACCCCGGCCTCGCGCAGGCGCCGGAAGCCGGTGGCGGCGATGCGGGGGTCGGGATCGGCGAAGGGCGCCACCACGCGCGCCACCCCGGCTGCCGCCAGCGCTTCGGCGCAGGACGGCGTTTCGCCGTCATGGGCGCAGGGTTCCAGCGTGACATAGGCGACGGCACCGGCAGCGGCGGCCCCTGCCCTTTCCAGAGCCAGCGCCTCGGCATGGGGGCGGCCGCCGACGGCGGTGACGGCACGGCCCACGACGCGGCCCTCCCGCACCAGGACGCAGCCCACCGACGGGTTGGGCCAGGTGCGGCCCAGATGCCGGGCCGAAAGCGCCAGCGCGGCCGCCATATGGCGGCCGTCAGCCGCGGTGGTGGCGTCCGTCAAGGGAAGGCTCGCCGTCGAGCTTTTCGATGAACTGCTCGAAATCGCGCGCTTCGCGGAAGTTGCGATAGACCGAGGCGAAGCGGACATAGGCCACCTGATCGAGATTGGCGAGGCCGTCCATCACCATCTCGCCGATGACGCTGGAGGGAATCTCGGCCTCGCCCATGCTCTCCAGGCGGCGCTGGATGCCGGAGATGAGGCGTTCCACCCGTTCCGGGTCCACCGGGCGCTTGCGGATGGCGATCTCGATCGAACGGGCCAGCTTGTCGCGGTCGAAGGGGGCGCGGCGGCCGGTCTTCTTCACCACCTCCAGCTCGCGCAGCTGGATGCGCTCCACGGTGGTGAAGCGCCCGCTGCAATGGAGGCACTGCCGGCGGCGGCGAATGGTCGTGCCGTCGGGCGTCGGGCGCGAATCCTTGACCTGCGTTTCCTCGTGGCCGCAGAAGGGGCAGTGCATCCTCAAGTCCCCGCCCCGCCGCCGGGCTCGATTCCCTCATAGACCGGGAAGCGCCGGGTCAGTTCCAGCACCCTGGCGGCCACCGCCCGCTCGGCGCGGCCGTTGTTCTCGCCATGGGCGGCGAGCCCGTCCAGCACCTCGACGATGAGCGCGCCGACCAGGCGGAACTCGGCCTCGCCGAAGCCGCGCGTGGTCCCGGCCGGCGTGCCCAGGCGGATGCCCGAGGTCACGAAGGGCTTTTCGGGGTCGAAGGGGATGGCGTTCTTGTTGCAGGTGATGCGGGCGCGGTCGAGGCTCTTTTCGGCCACGTTGCCGGTAAGGCCCTTGGGACGCAGGTCCACCAGCATGAGATGGGTATCGGTGCCGCCCGACGAGATCGCCAGGCCGCCTTCGACGAGCGCGTCGGCCAGCGCGGCGGCATTGGCCACCACCGCCTGCGCATAGGCGCGGAACCCGGGCTTCAGCGCCTCGCCCAGCGCCACCGCCTTGGCGGCGATGACGTGCATCAGCGGCCCTCCCTGAAGGCCCGGAAAGACGGCCGAGTCGATCTTCCTGCCCAGGGCCTCGTCGTTGCCGAGGATCATGCCGCCGCGCGGGCCGCGCAGGGTCTTGTGGGTGGTGGTGGTGCAGACATGGGCGAAGGGCAGCGGGCTGGGGTGGACGCCGGCCGCCACCAGGCCCGCGAAATGGGCCATGTCGACCATCAGCCAGGCGCCCACCCGGTCGGCGATCCGCCTCATGCGCGCGAAGTCGATGATGCGCGGATAGGCCGAACCGCCGGCGACGATCAGCTTCGGCTCCTTCTCGACCGCCAGCCTCTCCAGCTCGTCGTAATCGATGCGGGCGTCGCCCCGGCGGACGCCGTAGCCGATGGCATCGAACCACTTGCCGGAGATGTTGGGGCCGGCGCCATGGGTCAGGTGGCCGCCATGGGCGAGCGACATGCCGAGGATGCGATCGCCTGGTTTCAGCAGCGCCAGGAAGACGGCGCCATTGGCCTGGGCGCCGGAATGGGGCTGCACGTTGGCGAAGGCGCAATCGAAGAGCCTGCGGGCGCGTTCGATGGCGATGGTCTCCACCACGTCCATATGCTCGCAGCCGCCATAGTAGCGGCGCCCGGGATAGCCCTCGGCATATTTGTTGGTGAGCACCGTGCCCTGAGCCTCCAGCACGGCGGCGGAGACGATGTTTTCGGAGGCGATGAGCTCGATCTGGTCCTGCTGGCGCCGCAGCTCGCCGGCCACGGCGGCGAGGATGTCGGGGTCGTTCTCCGCCAGGCGGCGGGAGAAGAAGTCGTCGGCCGGGCACGGTCCTGCGGCAGGGGCCATGGCGCGTCTCTCCGCTGGGCTTTCCGCCTTCTAGCGCATTCCCGCAGGTGGCGACAATTTGTCGATGCGGCGCCGATGCCTGCCGCCCTCGAAGGGAGTCTCGACGAAAGCCCGCAGGTAATTTCTGGCGGCGGCGGCCCCGATCAGCCGCCCGCCCAGCGCCAGCACATTGGCGTCGTTGTGGCGCCTGGCCAGTCGCGCCTGGTCGAGGTCGTGGCAGGCGGCGGCGCGGATGTGGGGATGGCGGTTCGCCGCCATGGCCATGCCGATGCCGCTGCCGCAGACCAGCACGCCGCGCTCGGCCCCACCCTCGCCCAGGCAGCGCGCCAGAAGGTGGGCGAAGTCCGGATAGTCCACGGCCTCCTCGCCATGAACTCCCAGATCGATGGCCTCGTGGCCCCACGTGCGTAAGGCAGCGACCAGCGCGGCTTTGAGGCCGTAGCCTGCATGGTCGGAGGCAAGCGCGATCCTCAAGGCGACCCCCCATCTGCCCCGCATGCGTGACTAGCACGACCGCCGGCCCGCGACCAGCCAGGCCAGAGCGTCGCTTGCCGCTCCGCAACCGCATTGCTATAGGGTGCGCCTTGCCGCCGGCGGCGGAGACGATGGACGACGAACAAGCCTTCGAGGCCCTGACGCAGGCCGAGCTTTTGGAGATGACGACCGAGATCGTCTCGGCCTATGTGGGCCACAACGCCACCGATCCCCAGTCGCTGCCCGCCCTCATCGAGCGGGTTCACGGCGCCCTGGCCGGGCTGGCCGGGGTCGGCGGGGCGGGCGAGGCCGAAAGACCCCCGCCCGCCGTGCCGATCGAACAATCGGTGACGGACGATCACATCGTGTGCCTCGAAGACGGCAGGAAGCTCAAGATGCTCAAGCGCTACCTGCGGGCGCGCTACGACATGACGCCTGCCGAATACCGCGCCCGCTGGGGTCTGGCGCCCGACTATCCCATGGTGGCGCCCGGCTATTCCCGGGCGCGGGCGCAGTTCGCGCGCAGCATGGGCCTGGGGCGCAGGCCCGAAGCCTGAGCGGGCGGGCCGCCTGGCGCGGCGCGACGCGCCGTCTCCGGGATCAGCCCGCGAGGCGCGAAACGCAGCACCACCAGCAGGATCAGGCCCATCAGGCAGACGCGCATATAGGGCGCGCTCGCCACGAGATGGGTGCGCAGAGGATCGGAGCCGGAATCGCCCAGCGTGGAAGCCAGCAGGTCCATCGCCCACAGGCCTGCCGGTTCCGCCTCGGTCCAGACGAACCAGACGAAGAAACCGCCCAGCACCGCGCCCCAATTGTTGCCGGAACCGCCGACGATCACCATCACCCAGATCAGGAAGGTGAAGCGCAGCGGCTGGTAGCTGCCGGGCGTGAACTGGCCGTCGAGCGTCGCCAGCATGGCCCCGGCGATGCCGCCGACGGCGCTGCCGATGACGAAGATCTCCAGCTGGCGGCGGGTCACGTCCTTGCCCATGGCCTCGGCGGCGACCTCGTTGTCGCGGATGGCACGCATCATGCGGCCCCAGGGCGAATGCAGCGCCCGCTGCGCAAGGGCCAGGAGAACCGCCAGGACGACCAGCAACAGGCCCGCATAGCAGAGCCTGACGGCGATGGTGGACGCCTCGGGCACGCCCATGCCGAGTAGGTCCGCCCAGGCCTGGAAGCCGGCGGCGGCCTGCAGATCGACCTCGTAGGGCACCGGGCGATCGAGGCCGGAGACGTTCTTGACGCCGCGGGTAAGCCAGTCCTCGTTCTTGAGGATCGCCAGCACGATCTCCGCGATCCCCAGGGTGGCGATGGCCAGATAATCGGCGCGCAGGCCCAGGGCCAGCCTGGCCACCAGCCACGCCGCAGCGGCCGCGACGACGCCGCCCAGCGGCCAGGAGAGGACGATCGGCAGGTCGAGGCCGCCCAGGAAGCCGGTCCTGGCGGGCTCGATGGCTTCGATGGCCGCCACGGCGGGATCGAAGAACGCTCGCGCCGCGCCATAGCCCACCGCCAGCAGCAGCGCCGTGGCCACCAGCCGCGCCCCGCCCGCCCGCAGCCGCCGGCGCAGCGCCAGGACGGCACCGCCGGCAAGGCACAGCACACCCGCCGCCAGGGCCAGACCGGCGCCGCCGACAGCCCAGGCCTCCCGCACCGGCGGCACCGAGACCAGCACGGCCGTGGCCCCGCCCAGGGCCGCGGAGGCCATGATTCCGGCATTGAAGAGCCCGGCATAACCCCACTGCATGTTGAGGCCCAGCGCCATGATGGCCGAGATCAGGCAGAGATTGACGATGGAAAGCGCCAGCGACCAGGACTGGAAGACGCCGACGGCCGCCAGCAGCAGCGCCATGACGGCGAAACAGGCCGGCCCGTGCAGCCTGCCGGCGCCGGCCACGCCTGGCGGGAGTCGATTCTTCATAGCGACTGCCACGCCGGCGGGAGTCGCCCGTTCATAGCGACTGCCACGCAAGCGGGAGTCGACTCTTCATGGCGACTGCCACGCAAGCGGGAGTCGCCCGTTCATGGCGACTGCCATGCCACGCGCGGGGGGCCGGTCCGCTCATGGCAGCTGCCATGCTTCGCGGGAGTCGACCCCTCACGGCGATCTCGCGCCGAAAATGCCGCTGGGCCTCACCAGCAGAACCACCACCAGGATCATGAAGCTGACGGCGAATTTGTATTCGGTGGAGAGCAGCTGCACGAGGCCCTGCGGCGCGGCGCCCTCGGGCAGCAGATAGAGCAGCACCTTGCGCCAGGCGAAGGTGACGGCGATCTCCGAGAAAGCCACCACATAGCCGCCCACCACGGCGCCCAGCGGATGGCCGATGCCGCCCACGATGGCGGCCGCGAAGATCGGCAGCAGCAGCTGGAAATAGGTGAACGGCCGGAAGCTCTTGTCGAGTCCGTAGAGGGTTCCCGCCACGGTCGCCAGCGCCGCCGCGATGGCCCAGGCCCAGGCCACCACGCGTTCGGGATCGACGCCCGAGAGCAGCGCCAGATCTTCGTTGTCGGCATAGGCGCGCATGGCCTTGCCGGTGCGCGAGTTCTTCAGGAAATGGAAGAGCGCGATCATGGCGGCGACGGCGACGGCGACGGTGATCGCCTGCGAGAGCTTCAGCGCCACACCCTCCGAAAGGCCGGTCGCCCGTTTGAAGTCCTGCACCTTCCACAGGAATCTGGCCCCGTCGGCGAAGCTGCGGTCCTGGGGGCCGATCGCCACGCGCACGATGCCGTTCATGAGGAACATGACGCCGATGGAGGCGATGGCCAGCACCACCGGCGGGCTCTTGCGGCGGCGATAGAAGCGATAGACCAGACGGTCCGCCAGCAGGCTGACGGCGATGGCGGCCGCGATCCCCGCCGGCAACGCGGCGAGGGCCGTGGGCAGCGGCCAGACGGTCCAGCCCGCCTCCTGCAGCCACCAGGTGGCGAAGATGGCGGCCATGGTGCCGAAGGCCATCAGATCGCCATGCGCGAAATTGGCAAAGCGCAGAATGCCGAAGACGAGCGTCAGGCCCAGCGCGCCCAATGCCAGCTGTGAGCCATAGGCCAGACCCGGCACGACCATGAAGTTGAGCAGCAGGACGAAGGCATTGCCCACATGCTCCATCCTCTTCAGCCCCCCAGGAAGGCGCGGCGGACGCCGGCATCGGCGAGCAGCGCCGCACCGCTGTCCGTGTGGCGGTTCTCCCCGGTCACCAGGATGTAGCCCCTGTCGGCGAGCGCCAGCGCGCGGGCGGCGTTCTGTTCGGCCATCATGACGGCGACGCCGCTTCTGGCGATGGCGGCGATGTGATCGAAGAGCTCGTCCATGACGATGGGCGCGACGCCGGCGGTGGGTTCGTCCAGCATCAGCACGCCCGGCTCGGTCATCAGGGCGCGGGCGACCGCGAGCTGCTGGCGCTGGCCGCCGGAGAGCTCGCCCGCCGCCTGGCCGCGCTTGTCCCGCAGCACCGGGAAGAGGGCGAAGACCCGTTCCATGGCCGCGCCCGTGCCGCCGTCGCGGCGCAGCCAGGCGCCCATCTCCAGATTCTCCTCGACCGTCATGCCGGCGAAGACGTTGCCAGTCTGCGGCACGAAGGCCATGCCCCGGCGGACGCGGGCCGGCGGTGCCAGCGCGGTGATCTCCTCGCCGTCCAGCACCACCCTTCCCCGCCGCAGGCGGACCATGCCGAAGAGCGCCTTCATCGCCGTCGACTTGCCGGCGCCGTTGGGGCCGGCGATGACGGCGATCCGCCCCGCTTCGGCGGCGACGGTGCAGCCGCGCAGGATGTCGGCGCCGCCATAGCCGCCGACCATATCCTCGCCGGCAAGGACGGTCACGGCCCGGCGGCGGAGGCGCCGGCCTGCCCGCGCCCCAGATAGGCCGCGACGACACGCTCGTCGCGCATCACCTCCGCCGCCGTCCCCTGGGCGAACAGCCTGCCCTCGGCCATCACCACCACCGGGTCGCACAGCCGGGCGATGAAATCCATCTCGTGTTCGATCATGCAGAAGGTATAGCCACGCTCCCGGTTGAGGCGCTCGATGGCGTCGCCGATGGCGGCCAGCAGCGTGCGGTTGACGCCCGCGCCCACCTCGTCGAGGAAGACGATCTTGGCATCGACCATCATGGTGCGGCCCAGCTCCAGCAGCTTCTTCTGGCCGCCCGAAAGGTGGCCGGCCGGGGAGTCCGCCACCGCCGCCAGGTCGAGAAAGGCGATCACCTCCTCGGCGCGGGCGGCGATCGCCTCCTCTTCGGCGCGCACCCGCCCCGGCCGGAACCAGGCGCAGAGCAGGTTTTCGCCCGACTGGCCGCCGGGCACCGCCATCAGATTCTCGCGCACGCTGAGATGGGTGAATTCCCGGGCGATCTGGAAGGTGCGCAAAAGCCCCATATGGAACAGATCGTGGGGCTTCATGCCGGTGATGTCGCGGCCGTCCAGAAACACCCGCCCGCCGCTGGGCGCCAGCAGGCCGGCGATGACGTTGAAGAGGGTGGTCTTGCCCGCCCCGTTGGGGCCGATCAATCCGGTGATCCGGCCGCGGGGGATCTCCAGCGTCACGTCATCGACGGCAGCGAGTCCGCCGAAGCGCTTGGAGAGGCCGACGACGCGGATCATGGCGGCGGGGAAGAGGGCGGGCGAGCCGCCCTCCCCGTCAGCGGATGCGGACGGTGACGAAGGCGCCGTCCTGGACCTCGAGCTCCTTGTAGCTGCCGTAGGTCTCGCCCACCTCGTTGAGGTTGACGCCGGTGGCACCGACATAGTCGACCTCGCCACCGGCGGCGAGGATCTCCAGGCCGCGAGCGAGCTCGCCGGGGCCGATCTCCTCGCCCGGACCGTTGGCGACGGCCATGACGTTGTCGCGAATCGCCTGGCGGTCGGCCGAACCGGCCGCCTGGATGGCGAGCGCGATCAGCGCGGCCGCATCGTAGGACTCGGCACAGAACGGGCAATCGCCCTTGAGGCCGTTCTCCTGGGCCAGGGCGACGAAGTCCATGGCCTGCGGCGAATCGGAACCGGGCAGAGTGCCGACGCTGCCTTCCAGATCGGGACCGATGGCCTCGATCAGCGTCTCGCCGATCATGCCGTCGGCCAGCACGAAGTTGGCGAAGGCGCCGGTGTCGACGGCGGTCTGAATGATGCCCTTGCCGCCCTGGTCGACATAGCCGAAGACGGCGAGATGGCCAGCCCCGGAGGCCGAAAGGGTCGCCACCTCGGCCGCATAATCGGCCTTGCCGTCCTCGTGCGGCACCGACGCCGCGACGCGCCCGCCCCTGGCCTCGAAGGCCTGCTGGAAGCTGTCGGCCAGCCCCTTGCCGTAGTCGTTGTTGGTGTACGTGACGGCTATGTCGACGATCTCGCGATCCATCAGCAGCTCGGCCAGGATCTCGCCCTGGCGGACGTCCGAAGGCGAGGTGCGGAAGAAGAAGCCGTTGTCGTCGATGGTGGAAAGCGCCGGCGAGGTGGCCGACGGCGAGATGATCGTCACGCCGTTGGGGACGGCGACGTTGTTGGCGACCGCCATGGTGACGCCGGAACAATCGGCACCCACGATGGCCGCCACCCCGTCGGAGGCGACCAGCCGCTCGGCGGCGGCGGTGGCGGCCGCCGAATCGATGCAGGTCGAGTCGCCGCGCACCGGCGCCAGCTGGCGGCCGCCCAGCAGCAGGCCCGATTGCGAAGCCTCGCGCAGCGCCAGTTCGGCCGCTGCCGCCATGTCCGGCGTGAGCGATTCGATGGGGCCGGTGAAGCCCAGAACGACGCCGACGCCGATCTCGTCCTGGGCGGCGGCGCTTCCCGCCAGCACCCAGGCACCGAGCACGGCCGCGGCGGCGCATTTCAGATTGCGGTTCATGGCCTGTCTCCTTCCGATGGCATGGCTGTTGCCGCTACATTGCAACATGCCCCCGCAACAAGGCAATCGCTGCCGGCCGCCGCGCTGCCCCGGACCGGCGCCCGATGGCGGGTGCTTGCGCAGCGAGAGGACACCGCCCCTCACCCCGCTCGCCGCCATGCCGCCAGCGCCCGGATATGCTCCGGCCCCAGGCCGCAACAGCCACCGAAAACCTGCACGCCCCGCTCGCGCCAGCTGCGGGCCCGCCGGGCGAGGTCGTCGGGGGCGATGACGTCCTCGAAGCGCCAGCGCGGCATTTCGAAGAAGCCGGAGTCGGGATAGGCCATCAGCGGCCCTTTCCAGAACCGCTTCAGGATCTCGAGCGCCGGTCCCACGGCATCGACATGGGTGTGCATGATGCCCACCGCCTCGGGCCTCCCGGCCAGCACGGCGGCGACGCTTTCCTCGAAGGGCAGGCTCTCCCACGCGAAGCTCACGACCTCGCCGCCTTCCAGCCGGGCGCTCAGGCCGCACCAATAGGGCAGACCGCTCTCCTCGGCAGCCGCGATGGCCGGAGCGATATGCAGCGGGCGCGACATCATCTCCAGCAGCAGCAGGTCGGCACCGGCCGCGGCCGCGGCAGAGGCGACCTCGTGGAGATTGGCCCGCACCCGCTCCGGCGACGGCCTCAGCGCGGGATCGTCGCGTGCCGCACCCGGCACCATCGGCATCTGATGGGAGAGCGAGGCGGCCACGGCGACCGGGCGCCCCCGTGCCGCACGGTCGCGGGCTTCGCAGGCGATCTCGACGGCGCGGCGGGTGAGCGGGGCCGCCCTGTCGCCGGCCCCCGCCCTTTCCAGCATGTGGCGGGCGTTGGAGAAGCTGTTGGCGACAACGATGTCGGCACCGGCGCGAATATAGTCCTCGTGGATGGCGCGCAGCAGGTCGGGCGCAGTTTCGGTGGCCAGCGCACACCAGGCACCGTGGCTCATCTCCGCGCCGCGCCGTTCCAGCTCCGTCCCGGTGCCGCCATCGAGCAGCACCGGCAAGCCCTGCGCCAGCCGCTCGCGGATGGCCGCCATCGCCATGCTCCATCCCCCTCCCCGCCTTCGCCGTGAAGCCTACACCGCAAGCCTGCCGCCGCACCATGCCGCCGGTTGCGGTTGACCGTGGCCGGCAACGGGCTAGGCTTGCCTTCCCAACCGGGAGACAGGGAGACACCGACATGACCCGCACCTTCACCACCACCAGGCGCCGCGCGCTGAAGGGAGCCTTTGCCGCCACGGGCGCGCTGGCAGCGCCCTCGGTCCTGCGCCGGGCCTGGGCGGCCGAGCCGATCAGGGTTTCGTCCTATGGCGGCTTCTTCGAGGACTCGCTTTCCCAATACGCCTATCCGGAGTTCACGAAGGTCTCCGGCATCGAGATCGAGACGGTTTCGCAGCCGGGCGGCTTCGAATGGTTCGTGCAGCTGGAAACCAGCATCGAGACCGGAACCCCGGCGGTGGACGTCACCATGGGTGCCCAGGGCTCCATGCGCCGGGCGCCCCATCTTTTCATCCCGCTGGCGGCCGGCGACGTGCCCAACCTCGCCAACGTGCCGGAATATCTGATCCTCAGAAACGAGGCCGGCATGCCGCTGGGCGCCCCGGCCCTGTCCTGGTATGCGACCTTCGTCACCAACAGCGATGTCTGGCCGGAAGCGCCCACCACCTGGGCCGATGCCTGGGACCCCAAATTCAAGGGCGAGTTCGGCTGGGGCAAGCAGCTCTCTTCCAGCTATCTGGTCGACGTCGTGGTCAAGACCTTCTTCGACAACGACCGCTCGATGATGGAGAGCGAGGACGGCCTCATGGAGTGCATGCAGAAGGCTGCCGAGCTCAAGGACAATGTGCGCCTGTGGTATCGCGACGAGGGCCAGTTCCAGGCCATGTTGCAATCGGGCGAACTCACCGGCGGTCAGTATTACCACGACGTGACCTGGATCATGATCTCCGAGGGCTTCCCGATGCGCTCCACCTTCCCCAAAGAGGGCGGCATCGTCGATTTCGGCTCCTGGTGCATGGTGAAAGGCACGCAGAAGGCCGATGCCTGCAAGGAGTTCATCGACTGGTCGCTTTCGCCCGAGGCGCAGACCACCATCACCGACAATCTGTGGACGGCGCCGGTGCTGCCGCGCGACATGCTGCCGGATCTCACCGACGAAGCGTTCAACCGCGCCTCGAGCACCATCGAGCCGATCGTCCCCAACTACGATCTCTATGTCGCGAAGGGCGACTGGCTCGACGAGCGCTGGGACGAACTGCTGTTCGACGTCTGACGGCCCGTCCGCCGGACGCAACAAGGGCCGGAGCGTCGCCGCTCCGGCCCTTTTCTATCCGCCGCTGCTCCCGGCTGCGACCGGCCGCCGCATCAGGCGAGGGTGAATTGCTTCCACAGCATGCGCCCGTCGGGCGTGAAGGCGGGGCGGATGCCGGCGCGATAGATGGTCGGCGTGAACTCGTGGGTGATGAAGCGGTAGCAACCCGATTCCTCCATCAGATCCTGCATGCGCCGATACATGCCGTCGCGGACCGCCGGGTCCATGGTGACCAGGGCCCTGGCGTGGAGCTCCGCGAATTCCGGATTGTTGAAACGCTCCCAGTTCCAGATGCCCACCTGTTGCGGCGTGAACCACATGGTGTACCAGCCGGGATCGGGCTGCGACGAGAAGCGCGAATACATCAGCTGCAGGTCCTTCCAGGCGTCGCCGGAAGATTCGTCGCCCATGGTCCACCACACGCCCGGATCGTGGACGTTGATCTCCGCCTCGATGCCGACCTCGGCCAGATTGGCCTGGATCACCTGACAGGCGGCGAGATAGGTGGACTTGTTGAGGGTATCGAGGCGGCAGGAAAAACCGTCTTCCATGCCCGCCTCCTTCAGCAGCTGGCGCGCGCGGGCCGGATCGCCCTCGATGGGAACGATATTGGCGTCGCGATGGCCGGTGAGGCCGGGCGGGATGATGCCGGTGGAGGGTTCGGCAAGGCCGAAATAGGCCGCCTCCAGGATCTGGCGCACATCGATCGCATATTGCACGGCCTGACGCAGGCGGACGTCCTGGAACAGCTCGTTGTCCTTGTTGATGCCCATCCAGACGTATTTCAGCGACGGGTGCACGGTCAGCACGGCATCTTCCGGCGGGTTGGCCTCCAGTTCGGGCACCGAGGTGACCGGAACGGTGGTGATGTCGAGATCGCCGGCCAGGAAGCCCACTTCGGCCGCCTGTTCATCGACGATGGGATAGATCTCGATCGCCTCGAAGGCCGGGTTGGCGTGGGGGCCGGTATAGCCCTGGCGGGCCCGCAGGGTGAGCTTCTGCGAAGGCAGCCATTCGGCGATCTCGTAAGGGCCGCACACGGCCGGCGGCGTCGCTTCGTAGCGCTTGCCTTCGAGGGCTTCCACCGCCGCCTTGCAGACGATCATGCCGCGCCCTGCCGCCATGGTCGTCGTCCACAGCGGTGCGTAGGGTTCCTTCAGCACGATGGTGCCGCTGCGGTCGTCGGCGACCTCCACGGTCTCGAGCGCGCCCCAGTCCTCGGCATAGGGCGATTCCATCGCCGGATCGGCGATCCGCTCGTAGGAGAATTTCACGTCGGCGGCGGTGACCTCGCCGAAACCGTTGCTCCAGCCGATGTCGTTCCTCAGCGTGAAGTTGACATGCGTGTCGTCCACCTGCTCGATCTCGGCGGCCGCCTCCGGCTCCCAACCCCATTGGTCGCCGGCCTTCGGCGTGACGAGGGCCAGCTGCAGGCAGGAATTCACGTCGGACTCCGGCGCCGACAGGATGTAGCCCGGATCCAGGACCTGGATGTCGGAATAGTTCCGGACGCGCAGGGCGTGGCCGTCGGCGCGGGCCGCCCCCCCCCCGGCGTGCGCGCCGGCCGCGACCGCCGCGCCGGCGGCCGAGGCTTCCATGAAGCGCCGGCGCGTCAAGGCAAGTTTGTCGTTGGGCATGATCGACCTCCCCGATCTCGTTGCGAGGGATGCTCCCCTCCCGGCCATGCTAGCGGAAAGCGGGCGCGGACGGAAAGGGGCTAGCGGGCCGCGTCGGCGGCGACGCGAAGGCTCACGATGCGGTCGGGGACGGCCACCATGCCGTTGTCGGCGGGATCGCCCCTGGCGAGGCCGTCGATCAGCTCCATGCCTTCGACCACCTCGCCCCACACCGTATAGAGGCCGTCGAGATGCGAGGCCCTGGCATAGCAGATGAAAAACTGGCTGTCGGCGCTGTCGGGCGAGGCGGCCCGCGCCATCGACACCGTGCCGCGCATATGGGGCGTCTGCGTGAACTCGGCGGCCAGCGTGCGGCCCGAGCCGCCGCGCCCGGTGCCGGTGGGGTCGCCGGTCTGGGCCATGAAGCCCTCGATGACGCGGTGGAAGGGAACGCCGTCGTAGAAGCCCTGCCGCACCAGCTCCTTGATGCGCGCGACGTGGGCAGGCGCCAGATCCGGACGCATGGCGATCGTCACCCGCCCGCTCTCCAGCTCCATATAGAGCGTATTCTCGGCATCGGCCGCCGCACCGCGCGAGGCGAAAACGGCGAGGGCGGCGCAGAGCGCGGCGGCGAGGAATGGGAATTGGATGCGGGATTTCATGAAGGCTGCTCCTTTCCGGCCCCGCGCGGCAGGGCGAGGCCCGCAAGATAGTCCAGATAGCCGCAGCTGGGCGGCCCCTCCCCCCGTTGGGCGGCGATGGCGTCGTGGAGCGCGCGCAGGCGGTGGAAGGGCACGGCGGGATAGCTGTGATGAGCGCTGTGATAGACCATCTGCCAGGAGAGCCAGCGCAGCAGGGCACCGGCGCGAACGGTGCGGGTGTTGTGCCAGCTGTCGGCCACGAAGGGCAGGCCGCCATGCTCGATGTGGTTCTGGACCTGGTGGCTCCAGGCGGTCGCCAGCATGGGCGCCCACCACAGGACGACCGCCGCCCAGCTCTCCAGCAGCACCGAGGCGGCGGCGATCAGGCCGTAGAGCGCCAGATGCCAGCGCGCTTCCGCCACCACCACCCGCTCCTGGGCGGCCGTCAGATAGTCTTCCGCGCCCGCGATGCGCCGGCCGCAGACGGCGTGGCGAACCATGACGATCGCCAGGTCCAGCCAGTAGAGCGGGCCGAGGAGGGAAAGCAGCCCGGCCCCGGGGCCATCGTAGCAGCTGCGGAAGGTGAGCTCGGCATCCTTCTCCGCATCCTGGGTGTGGCGGTGGTGGCAGAAATGCTGCCAGCGATCCCAGTCGCGCGGATAGAGCAGCAGGAAACCGGTGGCACGCCCCAACCATTCGTTCGCCCGCCGGCAACGGAAGACGGTGCCGTGGCTGGCCTCGTGCTGGGCGGCGTAGAGCCAGTTCAGCAGCACGCCATGGACGACGAACAAAGGCACGCCCCACCAGCTGCCCCAGGTCAGCCACAGGCCCAGCCCGCTGGCGGCCAGAGCCAGCAGATGGCTGGCGAGCTGCAGGGCGCCCCTCGCATCCGACTTGCGCGTCAGCTGCGCGAGGCGTTCGGGCGCCAGCCGGGAACGGGCGGCGAAAACCTCATCCATCGCCAGGCCGCCCCGCCCCGGCCGCGCCCCGCCGCCCGGCCACGGCATCGGCCAGGATGCACAGGAGTTCGAACAGGAAGGTGGCCCCGGTGAGCGCCGTCAGACCGCTGGGGTCGAAGGGCGGCGCCACCTCCACCACGTCGGCGCCGACCAGATCGAGCCCCTGGAGGCCGCGCACCATCCGCTGCGCCTCGCGCGTCGTCAGGCCGCCGATCTCCGGCGTGCCGGTGCCCGGCGCGAAGACCGGATCGAGGCCGTCGACATCGAAGCTGACATAGACCGGCCCCTCGCCCACCACGCGCCGGGCCTCGGCAACCGTCGCCTCCACGCCCATGCGCATGAAGTCCTCGACGGTCACGATGGTCATGCCGCTCCGCTCTGCGAAGTCCAGGTCGTCGCTGCGGTAGAGGGAGCCGCGAATGCCGATCTGCACCACGCGCCCGGCATCCAGCAGCCCTTCCTCCACGGCGCGGCGGAAGGGCGTGCCGTGGGTGTAGCGGTTGTCGCCGAAATAGCGGTCGTTGGTATCGCTGTGGGCGTCGAAATGCACCATGCCGACGGGCCTGTCGGCGGCGATGGCGCGCAGGATCGGCAGGGTGATCAGATGGTCGCCGCCGGCCGAAAGCGGCAGCGCGCCGGCGGCGTGCACCCGTCGATAGAAGGCCTGGACGCGGTCCAGCGTGTCCATGAGATCGATGGGGTTCACCGGACAGTCGCCGAGATCCGCCACCCGCGCCAGGTCGTAGGGCGCCAGGCGGCTCGCATGGTGGACCCTGCGCATCAGGCTCGACTGGTTGCGCATCTCGCGCGGGCCGTGGCGGGCGCCGGCGCGGTTGGTGGTGCCGCCGTCCCAGGGCACGCCGATCAGCGCGATATCGAGGCCGGCGGGGTCGCGCACCGCCGGCAGGCGCATGAAGGTGGGGATATCGGCAAAGCGCGGCACCAGGGCCGCATCGACCGGGCGGTGGAAATCGTCGCTGGCCATGGCGCGACGATGCCACGGCCCGCCCCGCCCCGCAACGCCGCCCGCCGGCGCTCCTCCTCGCTCGGGCCGCGGGTAGTGCCTCGGTTTGAAGATGGGCGGGCGCCGTTTGCCGCCACCCCCCACCGCCAAGGCACCATCGTCAGCCACACGCCCCCTGGGAGCGCCGGCAAACGGGCCGCAAGGCCCGTCAACGCACCACTCCCCACCGTCAGGCACCGCCACCCCGCCGCGCACTTCAACCGCGCCCGCCCCGCAGCAGCACGCCCTCGTGCTGCACATGAAGAATCAGCACGCCCTCGTGCTGCGCATGAACAATCTCCAGCTTCGCGTCCAGGACGCCGACACGCCGCCCGCCGGCGCTCCTCCTCGCGCGAGCCGCGAGGGCGGTTGACATCGCGGCCCGCGCGAAAAAAGATGGCGCAGGTGCCGTTGCGGTCCTGCCGGGCGGCCCCATAATCGGAGCGTGCGCAACGCCGAACGGGAGGGCATCGCGTCATGGCACATCACCCCTATTTCACCAGCCTGCAGGAGCAGTTGGCGGAGGGCCGGCTCGACCGCCGCGAATTCGTCCGCAGCTCGGCCCTGCTCGGCGTCTCGGCCGCCACCGCCTATGGCGTGGCCGCCGCCATCACCGGCGAGGATTTCACGCCCAGAAAGGCCGCCGCTCAGGACAAGCCGATGGGCGGCACGATGCGCATCGCCATGCGCGTCTATGTCGTCAACAGCCCGCACACCTTCTCCTGGGTGATCGACTCCAACATCGCCCGCCAGGTCTGCGGCTATCTCACCCGCACCGGCACCGACAACGTCACCCGCCCCGATCTGCTCGAAGGATGGGAAGCCAGCGACGACCTGCTGACCTGGACGCTCAAGGTCCGCCCGGGCGTCATGTGGCACGACGGCCGCGCCTTCACCGCCGAGGACGCCGCCTGGAACATCGGCCACTGCCTCGATCCCGAAACCGGTTCGTCGGTGCTGGGCCTGATGAAGGGCTACATGATGAACGACGACGGTTCCGGCCTGTGGGACGCCAACGCCATCGAGGTCGTGGACGATCTGACCCTGCGGCTGAACACCCGTTCCGCCAACATCGCCATTCCGGAACACCTCTTCCACTATCCGCTGCTGATCGTCGATCCGGCCGAGGACGGCGTCTTCGGCGTCGGCTCCAACGGCACCGGGGCCTACAAGCTGGTCGAGCATGTGGTGGGCGAGAAATCCGTGCTGGTGAACGCCCAGAATGCGACCTGGCACGGCGAAGGCCCCTATCTCGATCGCATCGAGTTCCTCGATCTGGGCGACGACCCCTCGGCCGCCATCGGCGCCATGGCCTCGAAGCAGGTGCACGCGGTGGACCAGGGCGACATCGTGCAGCTCGACGCCTACAGCGCCATGCCGCATGTGCAGGTCAACACCGCCAACACCGCCCAGACGGCGGTGGTGCGCGGCCAGGTCGACGCCAAGCCCTTCGACGACCCGCGCGTGCGCAAGGCCCTGCGCCTGGCGATCGACACGCCGTCGGTGCTGGAGGCGGCGCATCGCGGGGTGGGCGCCGCGGCCGAGCACCACCATGTGGCGCCGATCCATCCCGACTATGCGGAACTGCCGTTCATGGCCCGCGACGTCGAAGCCGCCAAGGCCCTGCTGGCCGAGGCCGGCTATGGCGACGGCCTCGAGCTGGAGATCGCCTGCAAGAAGGACCCGGCCTGGGAGCTGCTGGCCGTCCAGGCGATGGTGGAACAGTGGAAGGACGCCGGCATCGACGTGGCCATCAACCTGCTGCCGTCGGACCAGTTCTGGGAGGTGTGGGACAAGGTCCCGTTCGGCTTCACCTCCTGGACGCACCGCCCGCTGGGCTTCATGGTCCTGGGGCTGGCCTATCGCACCGGCGTGCCGTGGAACGAGTCCCGCTACGCCAATGCGGAGTTCGACGCCAAGCTCACCATGGCCGAAGGCATCCTGGATGTGGACGCAAGGCGCGCCGTGATGGCCGAGCTCCAGGGCATCATGCAGGAGGACGGCCCGATCGTTCAGCCCCTGTGGCGGGCGATCTACAACGTCGCCGACACCCGCGTGCTGGGCTTCAGCATGCACCCCACGAGCTACATCTTCGGCGAGACCCTGGCGGTCCAGTCGGACTCGGCATAACGACAGGGCATGGCACATGCCGGAAGGGGGCCGCAGCGCCCCCTTCTTTTTTGCCGCCGCGTCAGGCGCAATGGCGGCAGGCGGCCAGGTCGATGCGCCCTTCCAGGTCGATGGGCACGCCTTCGGACTGCAGCAGGTCGCGCTGCAGGTCGGCGTCCTCCGGCAGCCTGGCGCCGCCGCGGCTGATCCGCCCTTCGGCGTTGACCACCCGCCACCACGGCACCGACGGGTCGCGGCAGGCGGAAAGCGCGTAGCCGACGCGGCGCGCCTGGCGCGCCCGCCCGGCCGCCCTGGCGACGTCGCCATAGGTCATCACGCGGCCCGCCGGTATGGCCCGGATCGTCGTGTAATAGGCTTCGTATTCCGCGCTCGCCATCGAAGCCCCGTCACAGCGCCGCCCGGCTCAGAAACGGGAAGGCCTCCAGCAGCCAGAAGGCGAAGCCGGAAAGCCGGCCCGTCGCCATGGCGGCCCCCATCGCCACCATCACGGCGCCAGCGGCGATCTGCAGGCGGCGCCCCAGGCGGCCCAGCCCGCGCAGGCGGGCGGCAAGGGCGTCGGTGCCGGCGGCGGCCAGCAGGAACGGCACGCCCAGCCCCAGCGCATAGGCCGCCAGCAGCACCGCGCCGCCGCGCACGCTCTCGCCGGTCGCCGCCAGCGCCAGGATGGCGCCCAGAATAGGGCCGATGCACGGCGTCCAGCCGAAAGCGAAGGCCGCGCCCAGCACATAGGCCGCGCCCACGCGCCCGCCCGGCAAGGCGGGATGAAAGCGCAGCTCGCGCTGCAACGGCGACAGCGGCAGCATCAGGGCGAGGCCGAAGACGGCGACGACGATGCCGGCGGCGATCTCCAGCGCGCCGCGATGCGCCAGCAGCAGCCCCGCCGCCGCCGTGGCGCCGGCGCCCATCGCCACGAAAACGGTCGTAAAGCCGAGCACGAAGACCAGGCTCGCCGCCAGCGCCGCCGCCCTGCTCCGGCCGCTCCGGCTGCCCTCGCCCCGCAGCGACCAGCCCGCCACATAGGAGAGATAGGCGGGCACCAGCGGCAGCACGCAGGGCGACAGGAAGGAGACGACGCCGGCGGCGAAGGCCGCCGCCAGGCCGATGCCGCCGATCTCCATCGCCTCACTCGGCCGCCGCCAGCCGCGCCCGGCGCGCCGCCGCCGCCAGCGGCAGAACGACGGCCTCTGCTTCGGCGCCGTCCCACGCCGCGTCGCCGGTCAGCCGCGCGACCGCCATGCCGTTGTGGTCGATCAGCAGCGTCGTCGGCAGGCCGAAGATGCCCAGCGCGGCGGCCAGCCCCAGATCGGGATCGCGATAGATGCCCAGATGGCGGACGCCGATGCGCCGGTAAAAGGCCCGGATGTCGTCCTCGCCGGCACTGTCCAACGCCATGGCGACCACCGCCAGATCCTGGCCGCCATGGCCGGCAGCCAGCCGGTCCAGCGACGGCATCTCGGCGATGCAGGGCGGGCACCAGCTGGCCCAGAAGTTCAGCACCACCGCCCGCCCCTGAAAGGCGGCGAAGGTCTGCGCCTGCCCGTCCTCGACCAGGAACACGCTGTCCGGCAGCGCCTGGGGCGCCTCGAGCCAGACCAGATTGGCGAGGCCGCCTTCCGCCCTGGCCGCGCCGGTCCCGAGGGCGAGGAGGACGGCCAGCGCCGCCACGGCCGCCCTCACGGCGTCCATGCCGCCAGCTTGGGCGCGACCGTTCGCTGCCACTCGGCCGCCGTCAGCGGCCCCACATGCCTGTGGGCGACGCGCCCGTCGGGGCCGATCACGAAGGTCTCGGGCACGCCATAGACCCCCCAGTCGATGCCGGCCCGCCCATGGATATCCGCCGCCGTGGCGGCATAGGGGTTGCCGAAGCGGTCCAGCCAGGCGGCGGCATCGCGGGGATCGTCCTTGTAGGCGAGGCCGAAGACCTGCACCTCGTCGCCCGCCGCCAGCTCCATCAGCAACGGATGTTCCAGGCGGCAGGCGACGCACCAGGAGGCGAACACGTTGAGCAGCGTCACCCGCCCCTGGAAATCCGCCTCGGTGAAGCCCGGCTCATAGCCCGCGACGGGAGGCAGGGCGACGGCGGGGGCGGCGCGGCCGACCAGGGCGGAGGGCATGGCGGTGGGATCGCGCTCCAGGGCGAGGCCCAGAGCCAGGGCGACGGCGGCGAAAGCCGCCACCGGCACGGCGTGGAGCCAGCGCTGCCGGCGGCCTGTCTGCGGGACGGCCATCGCCCATGAAGCCTCGCCAGGATACGGGGTCAATGTGGCCGCTGGCCGGGACGATTGCAAGGCGGCCTGCCGGCTTGCGCGCCTGGCGCCGGCGGCTAGAATCGCCGCCCGCAGGCGGGGGGCGGCCATGGGCGGCGGAACGGGAGCGGCGCGGGTCGGCATCGGCGGGCCGGTCGGCTCCGGCAAAACGGCGCTGCTGGAGCGGCTCATCCCGCTCTTCGTGGCCCGCGGCACCCGCCTTGCCGTCATCGCCAACGACCTGGTGACCAGGGAGGACGCCGAGCGCCTGCGCAGCAGCGGCCTCATCGAGCCGCAACGGGTGGCGGCGGTGGAGGTGGGCGCCTGCCCCCATACGGCGATCCGCGAAGACCCGACGCCGAACCTGGCGGCGGCCGAAGAGCTCGAAGCCCGGCTCGCCCCGCTCGATCTGGTGCTGCTGGAATCGGGCGGCGACAACCTGGCCTCCACCTTCTCCCTGGAACTGGTCGACTACTGGCTGTTCGTGATCGACGTGGCCGGCGGCGACGACATCCCGCGCAAACGCGGCCCCGGCGTGCTGCAATCGGACCTGCTGGTCGTCAACAAGGCCGATCTCGCCCCCCATGTGGGCGTCGACCTGGAGCGCATGACCGCCGAAGCCCGCGCCCTGCGGGAGGGGCGCCCGGTGGTGGTGACCGACTGCCGCCGCGGCACGGCCATCGACCGGGTGGTCGACCATATCGCGGCCAACGTGCTCTTCGACGAACAATGAACAGCGCCCCGCCCGCCCGGGCCGGCGGGGCGGAAGAACGGCGCCCGCAGCTGGCGCTCGCCTTCGCCCGCGCGCCTTCGGGCGAAACCTTCCTGGCGCAGCGCTACGCCACCTTCCCCTTCCACCTGACGCGGCCCTTCCGCCGCCCGGACGGCGGCGCCGCCACCATCCTGCAATCCCTGGGCGCCGGCCTGCTCCAGGGCGACGACATCGCGGCCGAGATCGTCGCCGGGGCCGGCGCCTGCGCCTCGATCCACACCCAGGGGGCGACCGTCGCCCACGCCATGACGGCGCAGGGGGCGGTGCAGACGCTGCGGCTGGAGGCGCTGCCGGGCGCGCGGCTGGCCTGGCTGCCGCAGCCGACCATCCTGTTCGCCGGCGCCCGCGTCGCCTGGCGCCTGGAGATCGTGCTGCACGAAGGCGCCCGCGTCGCCTGGCGCGACGCTTTCCTCGCCCACGACCGGGCCGGCAGCGGGCGGCGCTTCGCCAGGCTGCGGGCCGAAACCGTGCTGGCCGACGGCGACGGCGGCACGCTGGCCATCGACCGCCTCGACATCGCCGGCGAAGCCCTCGACGACCAGGGCGCGGCGGCGGGCTTCCCGGTCCACGCCGCCCTGGGCTGGGCGGGCAGCGGCTGCGACGAAGCCCTGGCGGCCCGCCTGCGCGCCGGCCTGGAAGCCTGCCGGGGCATCCTGGGCGGCGTCTCCGCCCTGCCCGGCGGGGCTGGCCTCTTCGCCCGCCTGCTGGCCCGCGACGGCGCCTGCCTGCACCGCGCCTTCGCGGCCCTCGAAGACGGCTGACTAGAGGCGGAAGCCCCGATCGCGGGCGAATTCGAAATAGAGTTCGCGCGCCCGCCGATAGATCGGGCCCGGTTGCAGCCGGCGGTCGTCGAGGCGGGTGAGCGGCAGCAGCTTGCTGTAATTGCCGGTGGAGAAGATCTCGTCGGCACCGGCCAGCTCCCGGTAGCGCACCGGCCGTTCCACCACGTCGAAGCCCGCCTCCTTCAGAAGCGCCACGGTGCGCCGGCGGGTGATGCCGTTCAGGAAGGTGCCGTTGATGGCGGGCGTCACCACCTGGCTGCCTTGGGCGAAGAACAGATTGGCGGTCGCAAACTCGGCCACATGGCCCTCATGGTCGAGCATGACGCCGTTGTCGAAGCCCCGGTGCCGCGCCGCCCGCACCGCCTCGGCCGTGGTCGGATAGAGGCAGGAGGCCTTGGCCAGCGTCGGCGCCATGTCGGGGGCCGGGCGGCGGTGCCCGGAGAGGCAGGCGGAGAAGCCCGCCGCCTCCCCCAGCGGCGCCACCTGCACCGCCATCAGGAACTCGACCTTCTCCGGCACGTCCCACAGCGATTCGGCCTCGCCGCTCCAGAAGGTGGGGCGGATATAGAGCGCCTTGTCGCGCGGGAAGCGGCGCGCCATGTCGGCCGCCAGTCCGATCAGGTCGTCGGCCGTCTCCTTCGGCTTCATGCCCATCGCCTGCGCCGATTCGAGGCAGCGGCGGCAATGGCCCTCGATGTCGGGCAGGACGCCGTCGAAGGCGCGGGCGCCGTCGAAGACCATGGTGGCGAACCAGAAGGAGCGGTCGAACGGCCCCATGACCGGCGGGTTGCCCTCATGGATGTCGCCGTCGTGCCAGGTGAGCTTGTCCATGGTTCCCCCTTGCCCGCCGGGGCGCGTCATGCTTAGCACGGGAGGCAGCCGGGCGGCCATGGCGGCGGGGCGCCCCGCCGCGAAGGATGCCGCAACCGCCGAGGCACGATGGCGAGGCTCTATTCCATCGCGGCGCCGCTGCTGGCCCGCATCGACCCGGAACGGGCCCACGGGCTGACGCTCGCCGCCCTGCGCCTGGGGCTGGCGCCGCGCCGGCGGGCGCCGCAGCCGGTGCTGGAGAGCGCCGTCTTCGGGCGCCGCTTCGCCAATCCGCTGGGGGTCGCCGCCGGCTTCGACAAGAACGCGCGGGCGGCGGGGCCGCTGCTGCGGGCGGGCTTCGGCTTCGTCGAGGTGGGCACGGTGACGCCGCGCCCGCAGGCCGGCAACCCGCGCCCGCGCCTGTTCCGGCTGCCCGCCGAGCGGGCGGCGATCAACCGCATGGGCTTCAACAACGACGGCATGGCGGCGGTGGCGGCGCGGCTGGCCCGCCTTCGCGGCGCGGGCGGGCCGCTGGGCGTCAACATCGGCCCCAACCGCGACACGGCCGAGGCGGCGGCGGACTATGGCGCCTGCCTGCGATGCCTGGCGCCGCTGGCCGACTATGTGGCCGTCAACGTCTCGTCGCCCAACACGCCGGGGCTCGCCGATCTGCAGGCGCCGGCGCGCCTGGGGCCGCTGCTGGCCCGCCTGGCGCGCGAGCGCGAGGCGCTGGCCGGACCGCACCGCCCGGCGCTGCTGCTGAAGCTGTCGCCGGACCTGGCGCGCCCGGACGCCCTGGAGGCGGCGCGGCTGGCCGCCGGGGAAGGCTTCGACGGCCTGATCGTCTCCAACACCACCTTGCGGCGGCCGGCGACGCTGCGCGGGCGCCACAGGCACGAAGCCGGTGGCCTGTCCGGGCCGCCGCTCTTCGCCGCCTCGACGGCGCTGCTGCGCGCCCTCTGGCGGGCCGAGGGCCGGCGGCTGGCGATGGTGGGCACCGGCGGCATCGATTCGGCCCAGGCCGCCTACGCCAAGATCCGCGCCGGGGCATCGCTGTTGCAGCTCTACACGGCGCTGGCCTTCCACGGCCCCGCCCTGGTGGCGGCGATCCTCGACGGCCTGGCGGCGCTGCTGGCCCGCGACGGCTACCGGACGCTGGCCGAGGCGGTGGGCGCCGACGCCTGAGCGCGGGCCCGCGCGGCGGCGATCAGCCGCTCGACGTCGCCGGGGCGGGTGTCGAAGGCGGTCACCAGCCGCAGCGTGCAGCGCCCGTCGGCGGCCGCCGCCGGCGGATAGAAGCCGAAGCCGGTGGCCTCCAGGGCCGCGAACACGGCCTGCGGCATGGCCAGGAAGATCTCGTTGGCCTCCACCGGATGCAGCAGTTCCACCCCGTCGACCGTCGCCAGCCCTGCCGCCAGGCGCGCCGCCTGGGCGTTGGCGTGCGCCGCCCAGGCCAGCCAGCGGTCGTCCTCCAGCGAGGCGTGCAGCTGGGCGGCGATGAAGCGCGCCTTGCTGTAGAGCTGGCCGGCGCGCTTGGCCAGCCGCCGCAGATCGGCGAAACGGCGGCGGCTGTCGCCGAACGCCACCAGCGCCTCGGCCGCCATCGCCCCGTTCTTGGTGGCCCCGAAGGACAGCAGGTCGACGCCGGCCTTCCAGGCGATCTCGGCCGGCGCGCAGCCCAGGGCCGCCACGGCGTTGGCGAAGCGGGCGCCGTCCATGTGGAAGGCCAGCCCCAGCGCCCGGCAGGCCTCGCCCAGGGCGCGGAGATGGTCGATGCCGTAGAGCGTGCCCCACTCGCTGGCCTGCGCGATGGAGAGCGCCGCCGGCATGGGGCGGTGGACGTCGTCGCGGTCGCCGGGCGCCACATGCGCCCGCAGCGTGGCGGCATCGAGCCTGCCGTGCCGGGCCGGCAGGCAGGCGAGCTTCAGCCCGTGGCCGAAGAATTCGGGGCCGTTGGCCTCGTCCACGACGATATGGGCGGCCGCGTGGCAATAGACCGCGCCCCAGGGCGGGGCCAGGAAGGAGAGCGCCAGCGCGTTGGCGACCGACCCCGTGCCCACGGGCAGCACCTGGACCTCGGTCTCGAACAGCTCCGAGAAGCGCCGGTCGAGGTCCCGCGTGAGGTCGTCGCCGCCATAGGCGGCGGCACCGCCGCGGTTGGCCTCGGCCAGGGCCGCCATGATCTCCGGGGCGACGCCCGAGGCGTTGTCGCTGCCGAAATGAGCGCGTGGCGCGGCCATCGCCGCTATTCGCCGCGGGCCAGCAGTTCGAGCCGGCCCAGCACCTCGCCGGTGACGGGATCGACGGTCACCACCGTCTGCGCGCCCGATTCGTGCCGCAGCAGCAGCGACAGCCCCTCGCCGCCCGCCAGCGCCTCCACCCGGGCGCCCGCCGGCAGAGCGATGGCCGCCTCGACGCCGCGCAGGGGGGCGTCCCCGCCCAGCCGATCGACGATGGCGAAGACCAGCACGACGGTGAGCGCCACGATGGCGAGGCCCAGGGCGATGGCGACGGTTTTGATCGTGGCGGGCGGGCGGTCCATGCTGTTCCTCGCGCCGGGAGGCAACGGGCGGCAGGTGAGCGAAACGCGCATTCTGGAGCACGTCGTGACCGCCGGGGAGGCCGGCCAGCGCCTCGACCGGGTGCTCGCCGCCGCCCATCCACAGCTTTCACGCAGCGCCATCCAGGCTTCGATCGCAGACGGGCGCCTGACCGCCGACGGGCGCACGGTAAGGCAGGCGGCCCGGCGGGTCAAAGCGGCGGCGAAGCTCGCCCTGGCGCTGCCGCCACCGCGCCCGGCCAGGCCGCTGCCCCAGGCCATGGCGCTCGAGATCGTCCACGAGGACCGTCATCTGCTGGTGGTGAACAAGCCGCCGGGCCTTGTGGTCCACCCCGCCGCCGGCAATCCGGACGGCACGCTGGTCAACGCGCTGATCGCCCATTGCGGCGCCGGGCTTTCCGGCATCGGCGGCGAGCGGCGGCCCGGCATCGTCCACCGCCTCGACAAGGACACCGGCGGGCTGATGGCGGTGGCCAAGGACGACCGCACCCATATCCACCTGGCCGCCGCCATCGCCGCCCGCCAGGTGGAACGCGGCTATCGGGCGCTGGCCTGGGGCCTGCCGCGGCGCGGCGCCGGCAGCATCGAAGGCGCCATCGGCCGCAGCCGCCGCCAGCGCCGCAAGATGGCGGTGCTGGACCGGGGCGGCAAGCCGGCACTCACCTATTACCGGGTCGAGCGTAGCTGGGCGGGCGCCGTTTCGCTGTTGCGCTGCCAGCTGGCGAGCGGGCGCACCCACCAGATCCGCGTTCATCTCGCCCATATCGGCCACGCGGTGCTGGGCGATCCCCTCTATGGGCGCCCGGGCGGGCGCAGGCTGGCGGAGCCCGCCCGCCGGGCGCTGGCCGCCATGGGGCGCCAGGCCCTGCATGCCGACCGGCTGGCCTTCCATCATCCTGCCACAAAGCGGTGGCTGCAATTCGAAAGCCCGATGCCCGCCGACATGGCCGCCCTTGCCTCGGCGCTCGATACAGCCTATCTCTGAGGGGCGGGGTTGCGGGCGGGCCCGCCCGCAGCCGGGGGGCCGCAACGGGCCGCATCGCGCGGCCGAGAGTGGGGATCACATGTCCCAGGCGAGCCTTCCCGCCCTGACGCCCGAGAGCGGCCTTGCCCGCTATCTGCGCGAGATCAGGAAGTTTCCCATGCTGGAGCCGGAACAGGAGTTCCGCCTCGCCAAACGCTGGCGCGAGGACGGCGACGTCGACGCCGCCCACGAGCTGGTGACCAGCCATCTGCGCCTGGTCGCCAGGATCGCCATGGGCTATCGCGGCTATGGCCTGCCGCTGGCCGAGCTCATCTCCGAGGGCAATGTCGGGCTGATGCAGGCGGTCAAGCGTTTCGACCCCGACCGGGGCTTCCGCCTGGCGACCTATGCCATGTGGTGGATCCGCGCCGCCATCCAGGAATACGTCCTGCATTCCTGGTCGCTGGTGAAGATGGGGACGACGGCGGCCCAGAAGAAATTATTCTTCAATCTTAGGCGCTTGAAGGGACAACTTCAAGCGATGGAAGATGGCGACCTGGCGCCCGAGACGGTCACCGAGATCGCCCGGCGCCTCGACGTACCGGAGAACGAGGTCATCTCCATGAACCGGCGGCTGGCCAGTTCGGACCATTCGCTCAACGCGCCGCTGCAGGCCGAGGGCGACGACACCTGGCAGGACCGGCTGGCCGACGAGAGCGACGACCAGGAAACGCTGCTGGGCGAGAAGCAGGAGCTGGAATCGCGCCGCGCCCTGCTGTCGGCGGCGATGGCCGGCCTCAACCGGCGCGAGCGCCACATCGTCGCCGAACGGCGCCTGTCGGAAAATCCCAAGACCCTGGAGGAGCTGTCGCAGCAATACGGCATCAGCCGCGAGCGGGTGCGCCAGATCGAGGCGCGCGCCTTCGAGAAGCTGCAGAAGGCGGTGCGCAGCGCCGCCGCTGCCGCTGCTGAAGGGCAGGTCGCCGCCGGGCCGTGACGGCCCCTCGCCGGCCCCCTCATTGGCATTGTGGTTGGGCGGCCAGGCAGAAGGGCAGCTGCCCGCCTTCGTCCTCGCCGGGCGAACAGCAGATCTCCTCGGCGGAGAGCGCCTCGCCCGCCAGCCCCTCCTCCCCGTCGCCGCCGCCGGTGGCGAACTGCCAGACGACGACGCCGGAGACGGGCGCCGGGGCCGGGAACAGCGGCCGGGCCTCGTCGGCGAACTGGGCGAAGGCCGCCGGTGCCAGCGACAGGGCGGCCAGGATGGCCAGAATAGCGAGCGGCGATCGGCGCATGGGCGTTTTCCGTCAATCGGCGAAGGGATCCTTCACCAGGATGGTATCCTGGCGCTGCGGGCTTGTGGAGAGCAGCGCCACCGGCGCCTCGATCAGCTCCTCCAGGCGGCGGACGTATTTGATGCACCTCGCCGGCAGCTCGGCCCACGAACGGGCGCCGCGGGTGCTGGCCTGCCAGCCCTCCAGCGTCTCGTAGCGCGGCTCCACCCCCGCCTGGATGTGGGGCGCGGCCGGCAGGTGGTCCAGCGCCTCGCCGCGATAGCGGTAGCCGGTGCAGATCTTCAGGGCCGCCATGCCGTCCAGCACGTCGAGCTTGGTGAGCGCGATGCCGTCGATGCCGCCCACCTTCACCGCTTGGCGGACCATGACGGCATCGAACCAGCCGCAGCGGCGCGCCCGCCCGGTGACGGTGCCGAATTCGCGCCCGCGCTCGCCCAGCAGGCGCCCGGTCTCGTTGGCCTGCTCGCTGGGAAAGGGGCCGGCGCCCACCCGCGTCGTGTAGGCCTTGGTGATGCCCAGCACATAGTGCAGCGCGCCCGGCCCCAGCCCCGCCCCGGCGGCGGCGGCGGCGGCGACGGTGCCCGACGAGGTGACGAAGGGATAGGTGCCGTGGTCGACGTCGAGGAAATGGCCCTGGGCGCCTTCGAACAGGATGCGCCGGCCCTGGCGGCGCAGCTCCTCCAGGCGCCGCCACACCGGCTGCGCGAAGGCCAGCAGGCGTCCGGCGACGGCGGCCAGCCTCTCCTTCAGCGCCGCCCGGTCCACCGGCGCCAGGCCCATGCCGGCCCGCAGCAGGTCGTGATGGGCGGCCAGCGCCTCGATCTTCGCCGCCGTGGTGCCGGCATCCGCCAGGTCGCAGACGCGCAGGCCGCGCCGCGCCGCCTTGTCCTCATAGGCCGGGCCGATGCCGCGCCCGGTGGTGCCGATCGCGCCCGCGCCCTGGGCCCGCTCGCGGGCGCGGTCCAGCTCGCCGTGGAGGGGCAGGATCAGCGCCGCGTTCTCGGCGATGGCCAGATTGGCGGGCGTTACCTCCACGCCCTGGCCGCGCAGCCGCTCGATCTCGTCGAACAGCGCCCAGGGGTCGATGACGACGCCATTGCCCAGCACCGCCAGCTTGCCGGGGCGCACCACGCCCGAAGGCAGCAGCGACAGCCGGAAGACGCGATGGTCGATCGCAAGCGTGTGGCCGGCATTGTGGCCGCCCTGGAAGCGGACCACCACATCGGCCCGCTCCGAGAGCCAATCGACGATCTTGCCCTTGCCCTCGTCCCCCCATTGGGAGCCGATGACCGCCACATTGGCCATGCCATCCCCTAGCGTCCGCCGCCGGGCGGACTATACAGAGCGCGGGAGGTCTGCACAGGCAGGCTCCTGGCCAGCCCGTCCTCCAGCGCCATGGGTTCGAAGCCGAAACAGGCGCGCATGTCGGCGATGTCGAAGGCCTTGTCTTCGCCGAATCGCCTGACGATCCCCGCCTCGACGGAAGGAAGGCCGGGCAGGAGCCGCGAGACGAAGGCCGCCGCCGCCAGCAGCGGCAACGGTGCCGGCAGGATGCGAACGCGGCGCCCGCTGGCGGCGGCCACGGCAGCGGCGAAGGCGGCATAGGAGACGGCCGCAGGGCCTGCCACCACCAGCTGCCGGCGGCCCTGCAACGGCCTTTCGAGGGCGGCTTCGATCGCGCGGCAAACGTCGTCGACGTGGATGGGCTGGATCAGCGCCCTGCCGCCGCCCGGCAACGGCAGCAGCGGGCAGGCCGCGATCCAGGCCGCCAGCCGCCCGATGCTGTTCACCGCCTGCGGGCCGTAGATCAACGTCGGGTGGAGCATGAAGCCGGGGTAAGGCGCCGCTTCGAAGGCGGCCGCCGCGGCCCGCGTCTCGGTGGCCAGCCGGTCGGCAAAGCGCGTCCACATGCGGGTGGAACCCAGCACCACCCACCCGCTCGACGGCGCCGGGAAGGCAGGCGAGGACGGTGGGGGCGTGGCGGACATAGGCGCAGCTGTCCACGCGCCTGGCATCGGCCAGGGCATGGGCGGTCGCTTCCGCATCCGCCAGGTCTGCCAGGCGGGTCCCGGCGGCCGGCAGCGCCGCCAGGGCGGCCGCGTTGCGGCCGATGGCCGTGACCCGCCAGCCCACCGCGGCCAGGCGGGGGACCAGCACGCGGCCCACCATCCCGGTCGCCCCCAGCACATGCACGCTCGCCACGGCGCCCTCCTCCCCGCGCCGGGCACCTAGAAGTGCAGCAGGGCGGCCTGCGAAATGTCGCCATGGGCGCGGATCGCCGCCAGCACATGGTCGGGCACCGGCTGATCGACGCTGATCAGCGCGATGGCGTCGCCGCCGGCCTCGCCGCGCCCGAGCGCGAAGGTGGCGATGTTGACGCCCGCCGCGCCCAGGGTGTTGCCCAGGAAACCGATGATGCCCGGCACGTCGCGGTTGGCGACATAGAGCATGTGGGCGCTGGGCGCGGCATCGATGTGGATGCCCTTCACGGAGACGATGCGGGCGCTGTCGTCGGCGAACAGCGTGCCCGACACCTCGCGCGTCCAGCGGTCGGTGGTGACGCTGAGCCGCAGCAGGGTGGGATAGTCGCCGCGCCGGTCGTGGCGGGTCTCGCTGACGGCGATGTCGCGCTGGCGGGCCACCAGCGGCGCGTTGACGGCATTGGCGCTCTCCACCATGGGCGCCAACAGCCCCGCCAGGGCGACGGCCGTCAGCGGGCGGGTGTCGAGGCCGGCGACATGGCCTTCGTATTCGATCTGCACGGCGCGCAGCCCGCTGCGGGTCAGCTGGCCGGCGAAGCTGCCCAGCCGTTCGGCGAGCGCCAGATAGGGCCGCAGCAGCGGCATCTGGCCGGGCGGGATCGAGGGCATGTTGACGGCGTTGGCGACCGCGCCCCCGAGCAGGAAATCGGCCGCCTGGGCGGCGATCTGAAGCGCCACCTTCTCCTGCGCCTCGGCCGTGGAGGCGCCCAGATGGGGCGTCGCCACCACGTTGTCGAGGCCCGGCAGCGGGCTTCGGCGCGGCGGTTCGTCGGCGAAGACGTCGAGGGCCGCCCCCGCCAGCTTGCCGGAGATCAGCGCCTCGTAGAGCGCCTGCTCGTCCACGATGCCGCCGCGCGCGCAGTTGACCAGGCGCAGCCCGTCGCGGGCCGCCGCCAGCTCGCGGGCGCCGATCAGCCCGCGCGTGGATTCGTTCAGCGGCGCGTGGATGGAAACGATGTCGGCCCGGCGCAGCAGCTCGCCCAGTTCGAGCCGCTCCACCCCCAGCTCGCGCGCCCGTTCCTGCGACAGGAAGGGATCGGCGACCACCACGCGCATGGCGAGGCCCTGGGCGCGGGCGGCGACGATGGAACCGACGCTGCCGCAGCCGACCAGGCCCAGAATCTTGCCCGCCAGCTCCACGCCGACGAAGCGGGATTTCTCCCATGCCCCCGCCTTCATGGAACGGTCGGCGCCGGGAATGCGGCGCGCCAGGGCCATCATCATGGCGATGCTGTGCTCGGCCGTGGTGACGGCGTTGCCGAAGGGCGTGTTCATGACCACCACGCCGCGGGCCGTGGCGGCGGCGACGTCCACATTGTCGGTGCCGATGCCGGCCCGTCCGACCAGCCTCAGCCGGGGGGCGGCCGCCAGCAGCCGGTCATCGACCCTGGTCGCCGAGCGAATCAGCAGGGCGTCGGCGTCGGCCAGGGCCTCGAGCAGCGCCGCCCGCGCCAGGCCGGGGCGGTGGGCGGCCTCGATGCCGCGCTCGCCCAGCAGCGCCGCGGCCGCCGGGTTCATGGGCTCGGCGATCAGGACCCGCGCGCTCACGCCGCCTCCCGACAGGCCGCATCGTGCGCCCAGTCGAGCCAGGGCAGCAGCGCCTCGATGTCGGCCGTCTCCACCGTGGGACCGCACCAGATGCGCAGCCCCGGCGGCGCCTTGCGATAGGAGGCGATGTCGAAGGCTGCGCCCTCCTCGGCCAGCAGCGCCGCCATGTGCCCGGGATCCGCCGGCGTCGCCACCGGCTTCAGGCACACCGAGGTGGTGGAGGCCCAGGCCGGCCGGCGGGCGAGGTCGGCGATCCACGGGCGGGCGGCGACCCAGGCGCGCAGGCAGGCGGCATTGGCGTCGCTGCGGGCGATCAGCGCATCGAGGCCGCCGATCCGCCGCGCCCAGGCCAGCCCGTCCAGCGCGTCTTCGACGCACAGCATGGAAGGGGTGTTGACGGTTTCGCCGCGAAAGACGCCTTCCAGCAGCCTGCCATCCTCCACCAGCCGGAAGAGCCCGGGCAGCGGGCGCGGCGGCGGGGCCGCCAGCAACCTTGCGACGGCGCGCTCGGAGAGCGCCAGCATGCCGTGGCCGCCCTCCCCGCCCAGCGCCTTCTGCCACGACCAGGCGACCGCATCGAGCCGCGGCCAGGGCAGGTCCATGGCGAAGGCGGCGCTGGAGGCATCGCAGATGGCGAGGCCCTGGCGGTCGGCGGCGATCCAGGTGCCGTCGGGCACGCGCACGCCGGAGGTGGTGCCGTTCCAGGGGAAGACCACGTCGCGCGACCAGTCCACGGCGCCGAGGTCGGGGAGATCGCCGTAATCGGCCTCCAGCAGCCGCACGCAGCCCGGCGCCAGGCGGGCGACGTCCGCCGCCCACCGGCGCCCGAAGCTCTCCCAGGCCAGCACGTCGACGCCGCGCCGCCCCAGCAGCGACCACAGGGCGAGTTCCATGGCCCCGGTGCAGGAGCCGGGCACGACGGCGATGCGATGGCCCGCCGGCACGCGCAGCACTTCGCGGCTGGCCTCGATGACGCGCGCCAGCCGCTCCCTGCCGCCGGCGGCGCGGTGGGAACGGCCCAGCCAGGCCCGCTGCAACCGCTGCGGCGACCAGCCGGGCCGCTTGGCGCAGGGGCCGGAGGAAAAGAAGGGCCGGAGCGGGCGCCGCGCCGGGCGGGCCGCCTGCATCGCCGCCTCTGCCATCGCTGCCGCCATCGCGCCTCAGCCGGGCAGCGTGACGATGCCTTCGAGATATTTCACCGCCCGTCCGGCGATCTCGACGCGCTCGCCCTTCACCTCGCAGAAGAGCGCACCGCCGCGCGCCGACAGCTGCAGGGCGCGGATATGCGCCTTGCCCAGGCGCCCGGCCCAGTAGGGCGCGATCATGCAATGGGCCGAGCCGGTGGCCGGGTCTTCCGGGATGCCGCTGGCGGGCGCGAAATAGCGCGAGACGACGTCGCCGCCGTCATGGGCGCAGGGCGCCGTGCAGATCACGCCCCGCCCGCTGCCCGCCAGCAGCGCCGCCAGGGCGGCCATGTCGGGGGCGAGGCCGGCGATCTCCGCCTCGCGCTCATAGACGAACAGGTGGTTGGGGCCCTCGAAGGCCTCGCGCGGGGCCGGGCCGATGGCGGCCGCCAGCGCCTCCGGTACCGCCACCGGCCGCAGCGCCTGGCGCGGGAAATCGAGGGCGAAGAGGTCCCCGCCCTTGCGGCGCACGCCCAGCCGTCCGGAGCGGCTTTCGAACGCCACCTCGTCGAGGGCGGGGTCGATCTCGGTCATCAGCACGAAGCCGGCGGCCAGGGTGGCATGGCCGCAGAGATCGACCTCCACGGTGGGCGTGAACCAGCGCAGTTCGAAGGCCTCGCCCTCGCCCGGCCGGAAGAACGCCGTCTCCGAAAGGTTGTTCTCGGCCGCCAGCGCCTGCAGCAACCGGTCCGGCAGCCATTCCTCCAACGGCATGACGGCGGCGGCGTTGCCGGCGAAGGCGGCCGGTGCGAAGGCATCGACCTGGTAGAGGGGCAGGCGCATGGCGGCCATCAGGCCGCCGCCGGCTGCGCGGTGCCGAAGCGTGCCTGCTCCCAGCCCAGCATGGCCCGCTTGCGCTCCACCCCCCAGGCATAGTGGTGGAACGGCCCGGTCTTGAGGATGACCCGGTGGCAGGGGACGACGAAGGAAACCGGGTTGCGGGCGACGGCCGAGGCGGTGGCGCGCACGGCGCGCTCGTCGCCGGTCCGGCGCGCCAGGTCCAGATAGGAGAGGACGGCACCGGGCGGGACGCGCAGCAGCGCCTCCCACACCTTCAGCTGGAAGTTCGTGCCCCTGAGATGGAGCGGCACGGCGCCGCCGCCGGGGCGGGGGGCGAAGATGCGCCGCGCCATGCGCCGGGCGCCCTGCGGGTCGGCCAGCGGGCGGGCGCGGGGCCAGCGCCCGGCCATCCGTTCCAGGTTCCAGCCGTCGTCCGTCGCCCCGGCGGGCGCGAAGGTGAGCAGGCACAAGCCGCGCTCGCTCATCGCCAGCCCGCAGCGGCCGAAGGGCGAATCGGCGACGCCGTGGCGCAGCACCAGGCCCTCGCCGCGCCGGCGCAGCTCGCCCGGGGTGACCGCTTCGGTCGCCACCGTCAGGTCGTGGAGGCGCGACGGCCCCGACAGGCCGGCCTCGAAGGCCGCATCCAGCACCGGCAGCGAGCGTTGCAGCAGGCCGCGGGCGTAATCGACGGTGAGGAACTGGAGAAAACGCTTGGGGCTGATGCCGGCCCAGCGGCGAAACAGGCGCTGGAAATGCCAGGGGCTCAACCCCGCCCGGCGGGCCAGTTCGTTCAGGTCGGGCTGGTCGCGGAAATGGTCGTCCAGGAAGCGGATCGCCTCGGCGATGCGCTCGTAATCGTCGTTGCCGTCCATGCTCGCCTCCGTTGCGTGGGCCGGCGGCGAGGCTGGCGCGCAAGCGGCGGGCGGCACCACCCGATTCTTGCGCCGCCCGCCGGAGACGTCCATCCCGGCGCCCGCCCTACAGGCCGGCGCGGATCTCCTGGTAGAGGTTTTCGTATGCGGCCTCGTAGTCCGGGTCCATGGCCGGGAGGAAGATGGTGTTGGCGATCAGGCTCTCTGGGTCGCTGAAGCCCAGCTGGTCGAGCCTCTCCTGGGGCAGCAGTTCGTAGGCCGCCAGATTGGCGCTGCCATAGCCGTAATTGTCGATCAGCCAGGCGCCCGATTCCGGCGAGATCCAGGCGTCGATATAGGTGTAGATCGCCTCCAGATCCGTCGCTTCCTTGTGGATGATGAAGCCCGAACCCCAGGCCAGAATGCCTTCCTTGGGCACCATGTAGCCCACCGGCACCCCTTCCCCCTGCAAGGTGACGAAGGACTGGTTCCAGGAATAGGCGGCGGCCACCTCGCCGGCGGCGATGGCCTGTTCCATCTGGGTTACGTCGGTCCAGTAAAAGCGGGTCAGATCGCGCTGTTTCGACATCAGCGGCTGCACCTCGGCCAGCTGTTCTTCCGAGAGCGTCCAGATGTTGTCGAAACCCTTGACCAGCGCCGCCACGGCGACGGTGGCGGCCGAGGTATCGTACCAGGCGAGCTTGCCGGCATAGCGGTCGTCGTACAGCAGCGACCAGCTGGGATCGGAGATGTGGTCCGGCTCGATCATGTCGGTGCGATAGAGCAGCGACGAATTGCCGAATTCGGCCGGCACGAAATAGCGCTCGCCGGCGATAACCGCCCCGTCGATATCGGCGATGCCGGGCGCGATGCTGCCCCAGTTCTCGAGGCGGGAGACGTCGACCGGCTGGATCAGCCCGGCGTCGAAATAGCGCCGGATCATGTAGTTGCCGGGATGGATGAAGTCCGGCTGGAAACCGGCGCGGATCTTCTCGAAGGACTCGTCGTCCGAAGCGATATAGCTGAACTCCGGCGGGCCGCCGTATTTCTCGATATAGCCGCCCATCAGCTCCGGCAGATCGTAGCCCGCCCAGGTGTGGCCCATGATCTCGCCGGCCGCGGCCGCCCGGCGGCGCGCCAGCGGAAAGGAAACCACCCCGACGCCGACGGCCGCCATGGCCCGCGCCAGCTCGCGCCTCGTCATCCCGATCCTCGACATCGCATATCCTCCCTGCTGGATGCGCCCCGGCGCACCTCTGTCGGGCGCTTCCTTACACCAGGGGAAAGCGCGCCGCCAGGGGGGCGGGCACGGCCCGTTGACATCCGCGCCCGGCCCATCCAGGGTCCCTCCCGCAATCACCGTTCCGGGTCCCGCTCCGTCGGGTCGCCCCCCGAACGGGCGAGGCCGAGTGGATGCCCGCGCGGCGGTCGCAGCGGCCCGGCAGCCGCCGACGCCGAGGCAACCACGGGGAGGCAGGCATGAAGATCGACATTCTCGCCCCGGCCGCGCTGGCGGCCGCCATGCTGACGCTCGCCGCCTGCGGCGGAAACGGCGACAGCCCGGCCTTCCCTCCCCTGGTGGATGCGGAACGGATACAGGCTCTGACGGGATCGCTGCCGCCGGCCGAGAGCGGCGCCGCACAGGATGAACGGGCGGCCGGCATTCTGGGGCGCGCCGATTCGCTCGTCGTCTCCAGCCTCTACGCAGACACGGCACACCCGCAGCTTCCCACCCTCACGATCCGCTCCAGCTGCGGGGGAACGACATGCGTCTTTCGCGAGCCGCGCTCGGGGGCATCCGTGACGACCCGCCTGAGCGACCTCGAATTCGATTCTTCGTCGAATCAGGGAATCAGCCTGACCAGGAACGGGATCACCTTGCGCGAAGGCTTCACGGATGCCCATCAGGCTTACGGCGCCTGGATGCGACACACCGCTTTCGCGGTCTACCAGCAAGCGGGAACCATCTCCTCCGAAGGCACGGACTACGGCTTCCGGGCGCGATACGGCATCGCCGGTGGCGATCTGACGGGGAGCCTGCCGACGGGCATCTCCGCCACCTGGCGCGGGGTCATGGTCGGAACCCCGGCGCAGGGGGACCTGGCCGGCCATGTGCTGCAAGGGGATGCGACCTTGACCTATGGCTTGAGCGCGGGCGACGCCATGCTCGATGCGGCCTTCACCAACATCAAGGATCTGGTCCGCTTCGCCGCCCATTCGGTGGAAACCATCCGCTTCGACGATGTGCCGGTGCGAGGCGACGGAACCTTCGGCGCCGGTTCGACGGGGAACCTCATCCAGGGCGGCTTCTACGGCCCGGAGCAGATCGAGGCGGCCGGCGTGTTCGAGCGATCCAGCATCGTCGGCGCCTTCGGGGCCATCAGAGGCCCGGCCTTCGCTCGCCTGATGGATGCGGAACGGATACGGACCCTGACGGAATCGTCGCCGCCGGCCGAGAGCGGCGCCGCGCAGGATCGACGGGGGATTGGCATCCTGGAGCGCGCCGATTCGCTCACCGTCTCCAACCTGTATGGAAACATCGTCCACCCGCGGCATTTTCCCCTCACGATCCACTCCAGTTGCGAGGGAACGACATGCGACTTTCGCGAGCCGCGCACGGGGATATCCGAAACAGCCCGCCTGAGCGACGTCACATTCACCTCTTCGACGGGGGAAGAGGTCGGCCTGACCAAGAACGGGATCACCTTGCACGAAGGCGCCAAGGACCAGATCGAGGACTATGGCGCCTGGATGCAACACGCCGTTTTCGCGCTCTATGAGAAAGCGGACATCGCCACTTTCCAGGGCACGGACTACGACTACCGGGCGCGATACGGCATCGCCGGTGGCGACCTGACGGGGAGCCTGCCGACGGGCATCTCCGCTAGCTGGCGCGGGGTCATGGTCGGAACCCCGGCGCATGGGGACCTGGCCGGCCACGTGCTGCAAGGGGATGCGACCTTGACCTACGATCTGGGCGCAGGGAACGGAATGCTCGATGCGGCGTTCACCAACATCAAAAATCTGAACCTCCTCGCCGCCCATTCGGTCGAAACCGTCCGCTTCGACGATGTGCCGGTGCAAAGCGGTGGAACCTTCGGCACCGGTTCGACGGGAAACCTCATCCAGGGCAGCTTCTACGGCCCGGAACAGGTCGAGGCGGCCGGCGTGTTCGAGCGGTCCAACATCGTCGGTGCCTTCGGGGCCATCAAGGCGCCGTAACCGCGCAAGACGCGGCACGCCGCCAGGGGCCGCGCCGCCCTCAGACCGAAAGCGGCGCGGCGCCGGCCCCGGCCAGCATGTCGAGGCCGTCTTCGGCCAACAGCCAGCTGCCGCCCGCCAGCACGCCCCTGCCCTCGCCCGGCGGCGCGATCCAGGCATGCAGCACGAAGGCCATGCCGGGCTGCAAGCGCTGATCGCTGCCGCGCGCGATCTGCAGCGTCTCCAGCCACACCGGCGGATAGGCGATGCCGATGCCATAGCCGAAGCGCATGGTGGCCGCCTCCGCCAACCCCGCGCAGCGCAGCGGTTCCAGCGATGCCTCCTCGACCTCGGCCACCGGCGCGCCCGGACGGATGGCGGCGATGCCGCAGCGCAGCGCATGGCAGGCCAGCGCGTGGAGCTCGCGGTCCTCGCGCGAGGGCTCGCCGGCCGCCAGGGTGGCGATGGCGACGGCGTGATAGCGGCGCTGAACGCCGGCGAACTCGGCATGCACGATGTCGCCGGCCTCGATGACGCGCTCCAGAGGGGTGGCATGGCCGCCTTCGCTGCGCGGCCCCGACGACAGCTCGACCGGGATCGCCCAGTAATCGGAGCCGGCCCGGCGCAGCGCCGCTTCGATCTCGGCCGCCAGCGCGATCTCCGTCATCCCCGGCCGCAACGCGCGGCGCATGGCGGCCAGCCCCGCCTCGGCGAAGGCGCCCGCGCGCCGCAGGCAGGCGATCTCGGCCGGCGATTTCCGCCAGCGCAGAGCGCCCATCGGCGCCGTGGCATCGACCAGAGCGGCCGGGGCCAGCGCCGCTTCCAGCCGCCGCCCCCAGCCCCAGGGCAGCGCGGCGACAGCGGCCTCAATCCCCACCCGGCCCGCCTTCGGGGCCTGCTCGGACAGCGCCTCGGCGATCCGCGCCGCCGGATCGTCGCGATGGAGGCGATAGCCGCGGAGGTCGTCGATCCAGGCGCTCTCGCGCGCCAGCGGCAGATCGACGTCGCGCACCGTCAGCACCGGGGGCACCTCGTCGGCGGCCAGCACCAGAGCCTGGGGGCCGTTGGCGGCGACCCAGGAATCGTAGCCCGTCAGATAGAACAGGCTTTCCGGTGCCACGCAGATGCAGGCGTCCAGCCCGGCCCGCCGCATCGCCTCCCTGGCGCGCGCCAGACGGCGGCTGTGCTCGTCGCGGCAAAAGGCGGCATAAGCGGGCGTCATGGCGGCCTCCGGGCGGCGAGCAGGGCAGCGCCGGGAAGCCCGCGTTTCTGGCCAGATTCGCACAAGTGTTTGAATACGCGCATGATTTTGCCATCGTGGGAATTTCGGTTCCAACACAGAAACCCACAGTTTGATTCCGCCAACATGCGCCAGATTGCCGGACGGAAAGCTGGAACACAACGCCGGCGGGTGAAGCGGCCGCGGCTGGCATCCCGGTGCTTGGCGAGCGCACCGGCACGTCCCAGAGTAGCAGGTAAACCGGGTTCGACCGGCAGGCAGGCACTCCGGCGGGTTTAGGCATCCTCGATCGGCAGGGTTGCATTCGACGATTGTTCCGCCTTACCCTAGCGAACCCGCATGAGACCGGCACGTAACCAACGAAGAAGAGAGGAGATCGCATGGGCAACACGATTGCCGACATCGGTATGCACGACGGTCAGGATACGGACTTCTATTTGAAGAAAGGCTACAATGTTGTGGCCGTTGAGGCTAACCCCGAGCTAGTACAAACCAACCGGCAGCGTTTCGCCGACGAAATCGAGCAAGGGCGGCTCACCCTGATCCACGGCGCCATCGGCGCCAGCAAACCAACAGTGAAACTGTACATAAACGACCGGAAATCCGATTGGACCTCCATCTACAAACATATCGCCGATTGAGACAAAAAAGAATCACGCTGTATAGAAGTGCCGGGAATCCAGACATCGGACTTCTTTGATTCTTATGGTGAGAATCTCTTTTATTGAAAAATCGATATAGAAGGTGCGGATATCAATGTTCTTCTTGGCCTGATGAACAGTCCTTCCAGGCCGAAATATTTGAGTATCGAGGCGACTTCCGCTTGGCATCTCGGTATCATGCGGGCGATGGGTTATGACCGCTTCAAACTGATCAATCAAGCCAATTGGTTCGACTGGTCCCTCCCCTCCCCCACCATTCATGGCAGACAGATCGACTACCAGTTTCGTTCAGGTTCCAGCGGCCTGTTCGGCGAGGAAACCGCAGGTGAATGGCATGATGTGGATACAATCGTCTCCGCCTTCGCTTTCGATACAAGCTCTTCATCGCGTTCTTCCTCGCGAAATGATGCATATGTGGTGGGATTTCCATGCGTCAAGATCTTCTTGATTTTTGGCAAGTCAGGCATTCGCCGTTCCTTCCCGTTTGTCGCAAACTCGATTGCTGATCCCGCAATCTATCGAGCGTCCGCCGGCGCAGATCGCCCATCGGCGCCGTGGTATCGACCAGAGCGGCCGGGGCCAGCGCCGCTTCCAGCCGCCGCCCCCTGTGGAGCGGCGGGCGGTTCCGTCCGGCCGCGCCCTTCGCTATGGTCGCCGCCGGCTTCGGGGATCACGCCATGCCCGCTTCTGGCAACGGTTCGGCAGAAGCGCCGGGCGCCTTCGACGTGGCCATCGTCGGGGCGGGCTTTTCCGGCCTGTACATGCTCCACCGCGCGCGGCGCCTGGGGCTGCGCGCCGTGGTCCTGGATGCGGCCGGCGACGTCGGCGGCACCTGGTACTGGAACCGCTACCCGGGCGCCCGCTGCGACGTCGAGAGCATGGACTACTCCTATTCCTTCTCGGAGCCGTTGCAGCAGCAATGGCGATGGCGGGAACGCTACGCCGCCCAGCCCGAGATCCTGGACTATGCTCGCCACGTCGCCCGGCGTTTCGACCTTCGCCGCGACATCCGTTTCGCCACCAGGATCGCCGCCGCCCGCTACGACGGCCATGCCGGCCTGTGGCGGCTGCGAAGCGAGGCGGGCGAAACCTTCGCCGCCCGCTATTGCATCATGGCGACGGGCTGCCTCTCGCTGCCGCGCCGCCCCGCTTTCGAGGGCCTGGAGAGCCTGCAACGGCCCTGCTATCACACCGGGCTGTGGCCCCATGAGGGGGTCGATTTCACCGGCCTGGACGTGGGCATCATCGGCACCGGCTCCTCGGCGATCCAGTCGATCCCCCCGATCTCGCGCCAGGCGCGGCGCCTCACCGTCTTCCAGCGCACGCCCAACTTTTCGGTCCCCGCCTGGAATCGGGCGCTCCCCGCCGAAGAGGCGCGCCGCATCAAGGCCGATTACGGCGCCTTTCGCGAGAAGGCGCGCTTCTCGTTCAGCGGCTTCAACGTCGAGGAGGGCTTCGAATCGGGCCTCGCCGTCTCCCCCGAGCGGCGCCGCCATATCCTGGAGCGGCGCTGGGCCGAGGGCGGCTTCGCCGTCCAGTCCGCCTTCAGCGACGTCAACACCGACGCGCGGGTCAACCGCATGGTGGTCGATTTCGTGCACGGCAAGATCCGCGCCAAGGTAGCGGATGCCGCCACGGCCAACCTGCTGTGCCCCGCCAGCCATCCCTTCGGCACCAAGCGGCTTTGCGTCGATAGCGGCTATTACGAAACCTACAACCGCCCCCATGTGGCGTTGGTCGATGTCCGCGCCCGGCCCATCGCCCGCATCCTGCCCGAGGGGTTGATGCTGGCCGACGGCACCCGCTTCGCCTTCGACGCCCTGGTCTTCGCCACCGGTTTCGACGCCATGACCGGGCCACTGCTCGACATCGACATCCGCGGCCGCGGCGGCATCCCGCTGGCCGAGAGGTGGCGGCACGGGCCGCGCACCTATCTGGGCCTCGCCATGGCCGGCTTCCCCAACCTGTTCGCGGTGACGGGGCCGCAGAGTCCCTCCGTGCTCACCAACATGATGATGGCCATCGAACAGCATGTGGACTGGATCGCCGACTGCATCGCCCATCTGGAGGCCAGCGGCCACAACTGGATCGAGGCCGGCAGCGGCGCCGAGGACGACTGGGTGGCGCACAACAACCGGCTGGGCGACGAAACCCTCTATCCGCTGGCGGATTCCTGGTATGTCGGCGCCAACATTCCCGGCAAGCCGCGCGTTTTCCTGCCCTATATCGGCGGGCTGGGCAGCTATCGCCGCCTTTGCGACCGGGCGGCCGCCGACGGCTATCGCGGCTTCGAGAGGGGCTGAGGCGGAACGCAGCGCCGGGCGCACGCCTTTCGCCGCCCCGGAAGCGATCGCGGCGGGGACGGCGACGCCGGGCGGGGGCGGCCCCGCAAGGCGCGGGCCTAGGGAAGCAGTGTCGTCAGCAGAGCCAGCATGGCGCCGAAGCCAACGATCATCATGGCGCCGAGGGCCAGAACGGCGCGCAGCAGGTCGCCGCGCATTTCGGCCCGAAGGGTGGCTAGGCCGGCGGCGAAGTCCGCCTTGGTGACATAGGTCGCCGCCATGTCCGCCTTCAGGTCGTCCCGCAGCTCCGCCAGGCCGGCGGCGAAGTCCACCTTGGTGACATAGGTCGCCGCCATGTCCGCCTTCAGGTCATCCCGCAGGTCCGCCAGGCCGGCTTTGGTCGCATAGTTCTCCTTCATGTCGGCCCGCAGGTCCGCCATATCGGTCCGCAAGTCCGCCATGTCGGCCCGCAGCTCCGCCAAGCCGGCTTGCAGGTCCGCCTTGGTGACCGTGCTTTCCGCCACCGCGTCGCGGATGACGGTGACGGCCGCTTCGGCCTGGCTTTCGTCGAAGCCGGCCGCGCGCAGCGTCTTGGCGGCCGTATAGGTGTCGAAGGCGGCGACAGGCATGGCGGCAATCTCCCGAAGCGGCACGCTTGCCGGTGCCGGCAGGCTAGGCCGTCCGGCGTGGCGGGGCAAGCATGGCGGGGGCTTCGCGGCGGGCGCGGCGTTTCAGAATGCCAGGCGCCAGGCGGCCAGCAGCGAGAGTTCCGGGCTGCGACCCGCCACATGGCCAGGCCGAAGCGAAAGCACCGAACCCAGACGCAACTCGCCGCCGCCAGCCTGCCGCCGCCAGGACGCCGAAAGGTCCAGCTGCTGCCCCGAAGGACGCACCGGAACCGGAACCGCATCGCGCAGCACCACGCCCCGCCGGTCGCGACCGGCGGGAATGGAGAGCGCAAGACTGCCCTTCTCTGCCCGCAACGGGCGCGACAGCGACAGCCGCAGCAGGCCGCCATCGGTCAGCGAACGCTCCCCGGAAACATGGAAGGCCGAGGTGGCAAGCCGCGACGCGCCCCGCACCAGACCACCGCCCGCGCGCACATCCACCATCCCAAGCTCGGCCGCCGCAGAAAGGCGCCAACCTTCGAGACCGGCCCGAACATCGGCGCCCACGAAGGCCGTGTCCGACGACAGGGAACCGAAGCCGCCATGCGCGCGCGTGGCCAGCGCGCCCTCGAACTCCCGGATCAGGCCCAGACGCGCCCCCAGCGGCCCCTCCGGTGGGCGCCAGGCCAGAGACGCGCCGGCCGAGCGCACCGCCTCGAACTCCTCGCCGCCCAGACGGCGCGAGGCAAAAAAGGCCGACGCCCGCCAGCGCTCGCCACCGCTCACCGCAACGCCACCGGACGACAGCGGCACCAGCGACATATGCCCGGCTTCAGGCCACGAGCCGCCCGCGCCGCGCCCGAGCTCCACCCGCAGGCGGGTGGAGGCGAACGGCATCTCCACCGCACCGCCGCCCGGCCAGACGCGGGCCGTGCCGTCCCGCCAGGCGTAGTCCTCGCCCGCCGGAGCCAGAAGGCGCGCCAGCCGCTCCTCCAGGCCGGGACGCGCCGCAGCGCTGGCAAAGCCGCCCGCATCCACCCAGAACGGCGCCCCCAGCTGGTCGAAGACCGCCATCTCGCGGCCCCGCAGCGCCATGGCGAAGGCATCGCCGAAGGCCGCCCCGCCCCGCAGGGCGCTCGCCGAGGCCGGCGCCCGGGCGCCGTCCACGCGCCCGCCCAGCGCCACCGACACCTCGCCCTGCGGGCGGGTCGCCGCGTCCAGGTTCATGGTCCCGCGCCCGTGGGTGGACGAAAGCTCGCAGTCCGAAAGGTCGCCGTCGAGGTCGAGATGGGCGGGGCATTGCCGGCCGGGGGGCACCGGATCGGGCGTCACATCGGCGGTCTTCAGCAGACGATCCAGCAGCTCGTGATGGCCCAGCTGGTCGCGGAAATAGTGTTTCAGGACCGCCAAGCCCGCCGAAACCAGTGGCGCCGAAAAAGACGTGCCGCGGTAATAGCCATAACCTCGCCTTACACGCGTTAGAGTCGTCCCTTCCCTTATCATCGTTCCTTCTTTCACGTATGTGGCGACCAGTATGGCTTGGCCGGGGGCGGCGATGCACCATCTGGCGGCGATGCCGCAGCGGTTGGAAAAATCGGCCAGCTCGCCGTTCTCCTTCGTCGCCACCACCGCCACCCAATGGCCGCGCAGCTCCTCGATATGGACCGGGAGGCCGGCGATGACGGAGGGCGAGCTGGCGACGATGCGGTCCATGACGCAGTTGTCCGTTCCGGCCGTGCACGTATCGCCGTTGTGGTTGCTGGCCGAGCGCACCAGAAGGGTCCTGTCGCCCGCCTCCTTGCCGCGCTGGGCCGCTACCCGGATGAACTCGGCCAGGGCGCCGCGCAGATCGGCCTCCGCGTAGTTCTCGATCAGCCCCTGATAGCCGAAGCTCATGTTCACGATGTCGATGTCATCCGGGTCGGACAGCACCGCGCGCAGAAGATCGGCGTCCTCCCTATCTTGCCCGCGCAGCTGGTCGATGGTGATGGGGTCGTATGGGCGCTCGCTGCCGCTCCCCAGGGGAATCGGGAACAGCTTCACGCCGGCCCCCCAGGCGGCACCGTGAAAGTTGTATCGAGGGGAAACAGGAGAGGGAACGGCATTGCCGCGTTGCGCAGCGATAACGCTGGCCACCGCCGTGCCGTGGCTGCTACCGCGATCTCCCTCGCAACAATCCGGATCGGTGCTGCTCACCTGGGCGCCTGCGAACTCCCAGTGGTCCAGGTCGAGGCCGGTGTCGATGACACCGATGGTGACGCCCGTGCCCGGCGCCACGAAGCGCTCTTCCCTCTCCTGGATGCGGCCATAAGCCCAGGCCGCCCGCACGCTGCGCAGGCTGTAATGGGCCGGATTTCCTTCGAAGGACTCCTGGAAGTATTCGGGATGGTTGTCGAAGGCGGCCAGTACGGCCGGGGAGGGGGACGGTGTTGCGGGAGGCGGCGGCGGGTCGGGCTGCGGCTCCGAGACGGGTGCCGGGGGTGGCGCGGGTGCCGGTATCTCCCCCGGCTCGGGTGGCGGCGGCGGCGGTACGGGCTGCGCCGGCGCGCCACCCCCACCGCCGCCGCAGGCGGCGAGCGCGATGGCGGCGGCCAGCATCGCTGCCAGCGCGCTCAGACGGCCACCTGCGCCACGGGCGCAGCAGGGGCCACCGCGCAGCGTCATGCCCACTCCTCCCGGTTCTTGCGGTTTCGCGGCGTTTCAGAATGCCAGGCGCCAGGCGGCCAGCAGCGAGAGTTCCGGGCTGCGACCCGCCACATGACCGGGCTGAAGCGAAAGCACCGAACCCAGACGCAACTCGCCGCCGCCAGCCTGCCGCCGCCAGGACGCCGAAAGGTCCAGCTGCTGCCCCGAAGGACGCACCGGAACCGGGACCGCATCGCGCAGCACCACGCCCCGCCGGTCGCGACCGCCGGGAATGGAGAGCGCAAGACGGCCCTTCTCCGCACGCAACGGGCGCGACAGCGACAGCCGCAGCAGGCCGCCATCGGTCAGCAAACGCTCCCCGGAAACGCTAAAGGCCGAGGTGGCAAGCCGCGACGCGCCCCGCACCAGACCACCACCCGCGCGCACATCCACCATCCCAAGCTCGGCCGCCGCAGAAAGGCGCCAGCCCTCCAGACCGGCCCGAACATCGGCGCCCACAAAGGCCGTGTCCGACGACAGGGAACCGAAGCCGCCATGCGCACGCGTGGCCAGCGCGCCCTCGAACTCCCGGATCAGGCCCAGACGCGCCCCCAGCGGCCCCTCCGGCGGGCGCCAGGCCAGAGACGCGCCGGCCGAGCGCAACGCCTCGAACTCCTCGCCTCCCAGACGGCGCGAGGCAAAAAAGGCCGACGCCTGCCAGCGCTCGCCGCCGCTCACCGCAACGCCGCCGGACGAAAGCGGCACCAGCGACATATGCCCGGCCTCGGGCCACGAGCCGCCCGCGCCGCGCCCGAGCTCCACCCGCAGGCGGGTGGAGGCGAACGGCATCTCCACCGCACCGCCGCCCGGCCAGACGCGGGCGACACCATCCCGCCAGGCGTAGTCCTCGCCCGACGGGGCCAGAAGACGATCCAGCCGCTCCTCCAGGCCAGGGCGGGCCGCAGCGCTGGCGAAGCCGCCCGCATCCACCCAGAACGGCGCCCCCAGCTGGTCGAAGACCGCCATCTCGCGCCCCCGCAGGGCCATGGCGAAGGCGTCGCCGAAGGCCGCGCCGCCCCGCAGGGCGCTCGCCGAGGCCGCCACCCGGGCACCGTCCACGCGCTCGCCCAGCGCCACCGACATCTCGCCCTGCGGGCGCGTCGCCGCGTCCAGGTCCATGACCCCGCGCCCGTGGGTGGACGAAAGCTCGCAGTCCGAAGGGTCGCCGTCGAGATCGAGATGGGCGGGGCATCGCCCGCCGGGGGGCACCGGATCGGGCGTCACATCGGCGGTCTCCAGCAGACGGCGCAGCAGTTCGTGATGGCCCAGCTGGTCGCGGAAATAGTGCTTCAGGACCGCCAGGCCGGACGTAACCAGTGGCGCCGAAAAGGAGGTGCCCATTTCCTGGGCATAGTCCCGTTCGATGACGGGCTGGCCGTCTTCGTCGAGGGCGAGTTGGCCCTCTTCGTCGTATGTGTTGATGGAATAGGCGACCCGCACCCAGTTGCCGGGGGCGGCGATGCACCATGCGGCGGCGATGCCGCAGCGGTTGGAAAAATCGGCGATGGTGTCGTCGTCGTCGCTCACCGTCGCCACCACCGCCACCCAATGGCCGCGCAGCTCCTCGATATGGGCCGGCAGGCCGGCGACGACGGTGGGCGATGTGGCATCGAGGCAGGGGTAGGTTTCGACGACCTCGCCCTGATTGTCGCGGCGCTCGCATGTTCTGGTGCAGTTGATCGAACCCGGCGCACATAGGGCGGTGTTGTCGTTGGCGGCCGCGCGCACCAGCAGGGTTCGTTCGCCCGGCGCCCGGTCGCCCTGGGCCGCCACCCGGATGAAGTCGGCCAGGGCGCCGCGCAGGCCGGCTTCCTGGTAGTTTTCGCTCAGCCCCGCATAGCCGAAGCTCATGTTCACGATGTCGATGCCGTCCGGGTCGGACAGAACCTGTTCCAGGGCACGGGCGTCGGTCAGGCCTTCCGTGCGCAGCTCTTCGAGCGTGATGGGCGTGTATTCATCGGGGCCGACGCCGCCCAGAAAAAGCGGGAACACCTTCACGCGGGCCCCCCAGGCACCGCCGTGAAAGTCGAACCTGGCGAGATCGGGCGGAGGACGGCCGGCGGGGCGGCGCGCGTTGTCGCGCTGCGCGGCGATGATGCTGGTGACCGCCGTGCCGTGGAAGAGGGCGTCGAGGCCCCCCGTCTCGCAGCAGGTCAGCGGGACGCGGCTCAGCAGGGCGCCGTCGAACTCCCAGTGGCCCAGGTCGATGTCGGTGTCGATGACGGCGATGTCGACGCCCGTGCCCGGCGCCACGAAGCGCCCTTCCCTTTCGGCGATGTCGACGCCCGTGCCCGGCGCCACGAAGCGCCCTTCCCTTTCCTGGATGCGGCCATAGGCCCAGGCCGCCCCCACCTTGTGCAGGCTGTGACGGCCGAAGGGATTTTCTTCGGTCCCCCCCCACTGGAAGTATTCGGAATGGTTCGCGAAGGCGAGCACGAGCGGCGGCCCCGAGGCGAGGAGCGGCGGCTGCTGCCCCGAGACGGGTGGCGGGGGTGCCGGGGGCGGCGAAGGATCCGGCATCCCCCCCGGGTCGGGCGGCATCCCCCCGGGGGCGGCCATCGTGCTCCCTCCACCTCCGCCGCCGCAGGCGGAGAGCGCGGCGGCCAGCACCGCCGCCGCCAGCGCGCCCATGCAGCCACCGGCGCCACGGCGGCGACCGGCACGGGAAAGGCAACCGCGCAGCCTCATGCCCACTCCTCCCCACGACCGGCACCGGCAAACGCTAGCACGGCCGGGCCAACGCACAAAGCCGCTTCCGCGGGCCACCGGCGCGGAGGCAAGGCCGATGCCAGCGGCCCGGCGCGCCGCTCCGCCGCGGCCGTCAATCCCCCGCGCGCCCGATCGCCTCTGCCAGCATCGCCACCGCTTCTTCCGCCACGGCTGCGTCTTCGTGCTCGGCCATGATGCGGAGCAGCGGCTCGGTGCCGGAGGGGCGGACCACCAGGCGGCCCTGGTTGCCGAGTCTCGCGCCGGCGGCAGCGATGGCCGCCTTGACCGGCGGCGCCTCCAGCGGGTTTTCGCCTTCGAGGCGCAGATTGCGCAGCACCTGCGGCAGCGGCTGAAACTGGCGGGCCAGCGCGCTCATCGGCCGCCCCCGTTCCACCAGCACCGCCAGCACCTGCAAGGCGGCGATCAGGCCATCGCCGGTGGTGGCGTGATCGGCCAGCACGATATGGCCCGAAGGCTCGCCGCCCAGGTTGAAGCCGCCTTCGCGCATGCGCTCCACCACATAGCGGTCGCCCACCCGCGCCCGCTCCAGCCGCAGGCCCCTGGCCGCCAGGAAGCGCTCCAGGCCCAGATTCGACATCGCCGTGCCCACCACGCCGCCGCCCTTCAGCTGGCCTTGTTCCAGCAGCCGGGCGGCGATCAGCGCCAGGATCTGGTCGCCCGCCACCGGCGCCCCGGTCTCGTCGGCCACCGCCAGCCGGTCGCCGTCGCCGTCCAGCGCGATGCCGAGATCGGCGCCGGCCTCCACCACCGCCCGCTGCATGGCCGCCGGTGCCGTGGAGCCGCAGCCGCGGTTGATGTTGAAGCCGTCGGGCTCGACCCCCAGGGGCACCACCTCCGCCCCCAGCTCCCACAGGGTTTCGGGCGCCACCCGATAGGCGGCGCCATGGGCGGCATCGACCACGATCTTCAGCCCCTCCAGGCGCAGGCGGCGGGGCGAGGCGTTCTTGCAGAACTCGGCATAGCGCCCCACGGCGCCTTGCAGGCGGCGCACGCGGCCGAGCGCGCCGGCGGCGGCCAGGGCGGGCGCGGCCTCCATAGCCGCCTCGATGGCCGCCTCGGCCTCGTCGGAGAGCTTGCGGCCATCGGGGCCGAACAGCTTGATGCCGTTGTCCTCGCTGGGGTTGTGGGAGGCCGAGATCATCACCCCCAGCGCCGAGCGCGTGGAACGGGCGAGCATCGCCACCCCCGGCGTCGGGATCGGCCCCAGCAGCAGCACCTCCATACCCACGGAGACGAAGCCGGCGGCCAGCGCGTGTTCCAGCATGTAGCAGGAAAGGCGGGTATCCTTGCCGATCGCCGCCCGCCGGCCATGGCCGCCGCGCCCGAAATGCCGCCCCGCCGCCATGCCGACCCGCAGGGCGACGGCGGCCGTCATCGGCTCCGCATTGGCGCGCCCGCGTATGCCGTCGGTGCCGAAATAGCGCCGCCTCATGCCGCCTCCGCGACGGCGCGCCAGACGGCGAGCGCCTGCACCGTGCTGGCGACATCGTGCACGCGCAGGATGGAGGCTCCCGCCGCCGCCCCGGCCAGCGCCGCCGCCACGCTGCCGCCCAGCCGCCGCTGCGGCGGCGCCTCGCCGGCGACGGCCGCGATGAAGCTCTTGCGCGACGCCCCCAGCAGCACCGGGCAGCCCAGGCTGCGGAAGAGCGCCAGATCGGCGAGCAGAACGAGATTGTGGGCCGCCGTTTTGCCGAAGCCGATGCCGGGGTCGATCGCGATCCGCCCGCGCGCGATGCCGGCGGCCCGGCAGGCTTCCACCCGCGCTTCCAGAGCGTCGAAGATGTCGAGGGCGGCATGGCCATAGGCCGGCGCCGCCTGCATGGTGGCGGGCTCCGCCAGGGCGTGCATCAGCACCACGGGGCAGCCGCGCTCCGCCACCAGCGCCAGCGCCGCCGGGTCCTGGGCGAGCGCGCTGACGTCGTTCACCACGGCAGCCCCGGCATCGAGCGCCGCCGCCATCACCGCCGCCTTGCGGCTGTCGATGGAGAGCGGCACGCCACAGCCCGCCAGCCGTTCGACGATGGGCAGCACGCGCCGCAGTTCCTCGCCGAGGGCGACCGGGCGGGCGCCGGGCCGCGTCGATTCGCCGCCGATATCGAGCAGGGCGGCACCGGCCGCCACCATCGCCCTGCCTCGCTCTTCGCCGGCTGTGGCATCCAGCGCCTCGCCGCCGTCGGAGAAGCTGTCGGGGGTGGCGTTGACGATTCCCATCGCGTGGCAGGCCGCCATATCGAGGCCGGCGAACGGGGCCGGCGGGCGCGAAAAGCGCGCCATCTGGCAGGCGAAGCGGCGCGCGTGGCGCTCCGGCAGGCGGGCGGCCCAGGCGCGGGCGGCTTCGGCCGGGGCGGCGATTCGCAGCACATGGTCGTCGCCGCGGATCAGCACCTCCACCTGCCGCGCGCCGGCGGCGGCGGGCAGCGACTTGGCATAGAGGCGCGCGGCGGCGGCGAGATCGCGAGGGAGTCCGGCCAGCCGGCGCACCGCGAGGCGCGAGGTCAATGTCCCGGCTGCGGTTCGGGCGCGGCTCCGTGCGCGGGACCCTTGCCTTCGGTGGACGGCACCGAGGCGCCCTGGCGCGGCGGCATCGGCCGCTCCGGCGCCTCTTCGCGAACGATGGTCTCGCCGCGGATGGCGCGGCGCACCTCGTCGGCGGTCAGCGTCTCGTGCTCCAGCAGCGCCTGGGCCAGGAGTTCGAGCTCGCCCGCGCGTTCGGCGAGAATGGCGCGGGCGGTGGCCTCGCCCTCGTCGATCACGCGGCGGATCTCGGAATCGATGGCGGCGGCCGTGGCATCGGAGACGTTCTTGCGCTGCGTCACCGAATGGCCGAGGAAGACCTCCTCCTCGTTGTCGCCATAGAGCAGCGGCCCCAGTTTCTCGGAGAAGCCGAACTGGGTCACCATGCGCCGGGCCAGTTCGGTCGCCACCTTGATGTCGTTGCTGGCCCCGGTGGTGACGTTTTCCTTGCCGAAGACCATCTCCTCGGCGACGCGGCCGCCGAACAGGCTGGCGATCTTGGCCTTGAGCTCGCGTTCGGACACGCTCAGCCGGTCGCGCTCCGGCAGGTACATGGTGAGCCCCAGCGCCCGCCCGCGCGGGATGATGGTGACCTTGTGCAGGGGTTCGTGACCCGGCGCATGGAGCATCACCAGGGCGTGGCCGCCTTCATGATAGGCGGTCAGCCGCTTTTCGTCCTCGGTCATCACCATGGAACGGCGCTCGGCCCCCATCATCACCTTGTCCTTGGCGTCCTCCATCTCCTTCATGGTGACGACGCGCTTGCCGCGCCGGGCGGCCAGCAGGGCGGCCTCGTTGACCAGATTGGCAAGGTCGGCCCCGGAGAAGCCGGGGGTGCCGCGCGCGATGGTCTTCAGCGTCACGTCGGCGCCCACCGGCACCTTGCGGGTGTGGACCTTCAGGATCTTCTCGCGGCCCAGGATGTCGGGGTTGGGCACCACCACCTGGCGATCGAAGCGGCCGGGCCGCAACAGCGCCGGATCCAGCACGTCGGGGCGGTTGGTGGCGGCGATCAGGATGATGCCCTCATTGGCCTCGAAGCCGTCCATCTCCACCAGCAGCTGGTTCAGCGTCTGCTCGCGCTCGTCGTTGCCGCCGCCCAGCCCGGCGCCGCGATGGCGGCCAACGGCATCGATCTCGTCGATGAAGATGATGCAGGGCGCGTTCTTCTTCGCCTGATCGAACATGTCGCGCACGCGACTGGCGCCGACGCCGACGAACATCTCCACGAAATCGGAGCCGGAGATGGTGTAGAACGGCACATTGGCCTCGCCGGCGATGGCGCGGGCCAGCAGGGTCTTGCCGGTGCCGGGAGGGCCGACCAGCAGCACGCCCTTGGGGATGCGCCCGCCCAGGCGCTGGAACTTCTGCGGGCTCTTCAGATATTCGACGATTTCCTCGAGCTCGTCCTTGGCCTCGTCGATGCCGGCTACGTCTTCGAAGGTCACGCGGCCCTGCTTCTCGTTCAGCAGCCTGGCTTTGGAGCGCCCGAAACCCATCGCCCGCCCGCCGCCGGACTGCATCTGCCGCATGAAGAAGATCCACACGCCAATCAGCAGCAGCATGGGGAACCAGGAGAGCAGCACGCCCAGGAAGGAAGGCATGTCGTCCTCGCTGGGGGCGGCGTAGATCGTCACCTGGTGCTCCTCCAGCAAGGGCACCAGATTGGGATCGTCCGGCGCATAGGTGGTGAAGTCCTGGCCGCCGCGCTCATGGCCGGTGATGCGGCTGCCCTGGATGGTGACATCGGCCACCTGGCCGGCCGTGACCTTGTCCAGGAAGGAGGAATAGGCGAGTTCCCTTTCGCCGCCGCCGGAGGGCTGGAAGAAGTTGAAGAGCGCGATCAGCAGGAGGCCGATGACGACCCAGACCGCGAGATTGCGTCCGAAATTGCTCAAGGCAGCCTCGCCTCCCCGGCCCGTGGTTATTATGGCGGCCCGGCCGCCGCCGCGCCAGCCCCGCCGGCAGGCATGAAGAGGGGGCCGGCCAGGGGCTGGCGCGGCGCGAAACGGGCGCGGCAGCCGCTGGCCGCCGCGTCGTTGCGCGCATAGCCCAGATGGGGCACCGCCACACTGCCTTCAACCCCGCACACCACCGGCAGCGTGTCGCGCGCCAGGCGGGCAAGCGCCGGAGAGAGAAATGCCGGCGGGCCGGGCGCAAACGCGGCGCCGGCCCCCCCCAGCGCCGAGAGCGCCAGCACGCGCCAGCGCCCCGGCGGCAGCGCGACGCAAAAGCGCCCGTCCCACAGCAGCTCCCGGCAGCCCTTCGCCACCTCGACCTCGACGACGGGCAGATGGCGCCTCTCGCGCAGGACGACGACGCTCTCGCCGCCTCGCCACAGGCAGCGGCCCAACGTGCAGGCGACGGTCTCCGGGCCGCGCAGGCGGTGGGCCAGCGCGGCGAGGCGGGGACCGCGCGGCGGCCAGACGCCGCCGCCGACCGCCTGGGCGAGTCGCGCCAGCACCGCCAGCGCCATGTCGTCCTCCAGCCGCCGCCAGCGCGCCCGGTCGAGGCAGGCGACGCCGAAACGATCCAGCGTCGCCAGCCGCGCCAGCGCGATCGCCAGCGCGCTCTCCCGCTGCAGGCGGGCGGTGCCGGCGGCGCCCGCCTGCGCCGCCGGGGTGCCGTCCCGGCGCAGGCGGGCGCGGGCGAAGCGCGGGTCGCGGTTCATGGGATCGTCGATCCAGCCCGCCCCGCGCGCCTCCAGAGTCGCCACGAGGCGTGCCTGCGGGATCGCCAGCAGCGGGCGCAACAACCGGTATCCGGCCCTCTCGATACAGGCGGACATGCCGGCAAGGCCGGTGCTGCCGCTGCCGCGCTGGCGGCGCATGGCGACGGTTTCGGCCTGATCGTCGCGGTGATGGGCGAGCAACAGGTGGAGCGCGCCCAGGCGCAGGCAGGCCCGTTCCAGAAGCGCATGGCGTGCCGCCCGCGCGGTCTCCTCGATGGCGGTGGCGGGCTTCGCGCCCTCCCAGGCCAGAACCTGCGCCGTCAGTCCCCAATGGCGGCAGCGGCGGGCGGCGAGTCGCGCTTCCGCCGTCGATTGCGGGCGCAGGCGGTGATCGACGACGAGGGCGACGGCCTCGCCGCCCCTGGCCCGCGCCCATTCGCCGGCCAGCAGAGCAAGGGCACTACTGTCGGCCCCGCCGGAGACGCCGATGGCCAGCCGGGGGTGGGTCTCGAAGGGAGCCAGCGCCGCCATCAGCCGGGCGAACTCGTCCGCCCGAAGCGGGTGCCCTGCCGGCCGGGCGGCCGTCATGCGGTGGCGTCAGCCGCAGCGGGCGGCGGCGGCCTCGACAGCGGCTTCGTCGAGCAGGGCGCGCGGGGCGCCGGGAAACTCCCCGGCCAGCTTTTCGAAGACCGCGCAGGCTTCCTTAAGCTTGCCGTCGCGCGACAAGGCGGCGCCCAGCTTGAAGAGGTTGTCGGCCGCCTTCGGGCCGGTGGGCGTGCCGCTATAGCCTTTCAGAAAGGCCACAGCGGCATCGCGGAAACGGTCGCGCACGAAATGGACCGAACCCAGCCAGTAATAGGCGTTGCCCGTCAGCTCGTTGTCGGGATAGAGGGCGATGAATTCGACGAAGGCGGCCTCGGCCGCTTCGTAATCGGCCTTGCGCAGCAGCGAAAAAGCGAAATTGTAGCGCTCCATCGCCGATCCCGGCGGCAGGACCGTCGCCGCAGCGATGCTCTCGCCTTCCGGGGCGGCAGCAGTGGCATCCGTGGCGGCGGTGGCCGTGTCCGCGGTGGCATCCGGGGCCGGCGCCACGGTGCCTCCTTCGAGGGCGGCGAAACGGGCGTCGAGGTCGCCGATCAGACCGTCCATGCGCGCCAGCAGCTGGCGCTGCCGGTGCTCGGTCTCCTCGATGCGGCCGGTGAGCTGGCGGATACCCTCTTCAAGCCGCTGCAAGCCCTGTTGCAACGGGGCGATGTCCGGCCCCGCCGCGGTGGACGGCGCGGGGACCGGCAGTTCGCCCTCGCCCGCATAGAGGAAGCGTTGCAGGTCGACCAGGTCGGCGCGCAGGCGCTCCACCTCCCTGGCGAGGGCCTGCAGATCGCTCTGAGCCGACGCCGGTGCCGCGGCCATCAGCAAGACGCCAACCGCTGCCAGCAGCATCCACGATTTTCTCATCGCACCCCGCTCGCCGCCCATGGCGGCCCGTCATATCGGCAGGCTGGGCCGCGAAGGTGGCAGAAAGGCGGCGGACAAGGAACAGGCCGCGCCTGCCCCTCGATCTGCCTGGCGATCCCCGCCGGGCGAGGGCTATTCCAGAACGAGCACGCCGCGCCGGTTCTGCGACCAGGCGGCCTCGTTCTGCCCTTCCACCGCCGGGCGCTCCTTGCCGTAGCTGATGGTGGCGATACGACTGGCGTCGACACCCAGGGCGACCAGGTAATTCTTGACGGCGTTGGCGCGGCGATCGCCCAGGGCCAGGTTGTATTCGCGGGTGCCGCGCTCGTCGCAATGGCCCTCGATGGTGACGACGACATCGCCATAGCCCGTCATCCATTCGGCCCAGCGCTTGACCGTGGTATGGGCGGAGGCGTTGATGGCCGAGCTGTCGAGGTCGAAATACACGCGGTCGCCCAGCACCTCGGTGACGTACTGAGCCGAGCGCGGGTCGATCGGTGCGGCGTCGATCATTTCGTCGCTCGCCATCTCCCCGCTATCGACCATCTCCTCATCGGCGGCCATACCGTCGCCGGTGTCCCCTTCCGACGAATCGGGCGTCGATTCGCATGCGGCCAGCAGCAGGCCGGCGGCGAACAAGCTGAGCAATGTAAAGCGCATGGATGCGTCCCCTCTTCATCTGTGGATGGCTGGCGCGCCCAGGGCGTCGCGGTACATGAGCCGAAACGGTTTTCCCCTTGTGAGCGACCGGGTCGGCACAGCGCCGGTGCCGGCCATACGGAACCGATGCGCACCATAACCGCGCCGGCGCGGAGAATCAATCCACAGAATCGATCAGGGAATCAAGGGCGACCAAGCCGGATCGGAGCCATCGAGCGGGGTCGGGACCCGCCTTTCGTTATAGCCCGTGAGATCGATGGAATAGAGTTGCACGAGCTTGCCCGCCCCGGTGGGCGTTTCGCGCGTGAACATCAGCACGCGGCCGTTGGGGGACCAGGTGGGGCCTTCGACCAGGAAGCCCTCGGTGATCAGGCGCTCGCCCGAGCCGTCGGTTTTCATGACGCCGATGGAGAAGACGCCGCGATGCTGCTTGGTGAAGGCGATGATGTCGCCGCGCGGCGACCACACCGGCGTGGTGTAGCGGCCATCGCCGAAGGAGATGCGCCGCACGTCCGTGCCATCGGCGCGCATGACATAGACCTGCGTGCTGCCGCCGCGATCGGAGGTGAAGGTTATGAAATTGCCGTCGGGGGAGAAGGAGGGCGAGGTGTCGATGGCCGGATCGCCGGTGAGCTGCCCGATCCAGCGCGTCGGCAGGTCCATGACGTAGATGTCGGTGTTGCCGTCGATGGCCAGCGACATGACGACCTTGCGTCCGTCCGGCGAGAAGCGCGGCGCGAAGCTCATGCCGGGGAAGTCTCCCAGCACCTCCCTGGCGCCGCTGTCGATGTCGAAGAGAAACACCCGCGGCGTCTTGTTGAAATACGCCATGAAGGTGATTTCCTGGCTGGTGGGAGAGAAGCGCGGCGTCAGCACGAGGCTGTCGCCGCTGGTCAGATAGCGGTGGTTGGCGCCGTCCTGGTCCATGATGGCGAGGCGTTTGATGCGCTCGGTCTCGGGGCCGGTCTCCGAGACATAGACGATCCTGGTGTCGAAATAGCCGCCCTCGCCAGTGATGCGCTCATAGACGGCATCGGCGATCTTGTGGGCGATGCGCCGCCAGATGCCCTCGCTGCCGCGATAGACATAGCCGTCGAGCTGTTCCTCACCGAAGGTGTCCCACAGGCGGAAGCTGACCTTCAGCCGCCCGTCGCTCTCGCGCGAGACCCAGCCGCTCACCAGGGCGAGCGCGTTGACGGTGCGCCAGTCGCCGAAGCGCGGGCGGCCATCCTCGCCGATGTCGGCGGCCGACTGGATGAAGGCGGCCGGGTCGATGGGCGCGAACAGCCCCGAGCGCTCGAGATCGGCGGCGACCACCTCGGCGATGGCGGAGCCGATCCCGGCATCGCCGCCGGCAGAGAAGAAGCTCACGACGGCGATGGGCATCGGCCTGGCATGGCCTTCGACGACATCGACCTGGAGCTGCGCCGGCGCCCGTTGCGCCATGAGCGGGAGGGCCGCCGCGACGACGGCGAGGCAAAGGAGCGAATGGAAGGGTCTCATGGCGGTCAGCTCCTCAGCATCCTGCTCGGGTCGAAACGGACGATCATGTGGCGCCAGACATCATAGCGATCGGGCGGCAGGTCTCGAAACGGGCGGTAACGGAAATGGTTCATCGCTCGTAGCACGGCACCACGCGCCGCCCGCTCGAGATCGCCACTGGCGGCGCCAGCGACCTCGATCACATCGGCCCTGACGACGCGGCCGTCGGGTGTCAGCGCCACCTCGATGGTCACGATCAGCTCTTCGGCACCGGACGCACCGGCAGGCACGCGCCACTCCTCGGCGATCTGCCGCCCGACCAGGGCGGCCAGAGTGGCGGTCTCCTCGGCCGACGGCCCCTCCCCGACAGCGGTGGCGAGGGCCGCCTCGACATCGGCGAAGCTGGGCCCCGGCGGCGTTTCCTCGACGGCCCGGTCCAGCAGCAGGCTCTCCGCGACCTCGGTGAACTGCGTCTCCGGGGCCGGGGCCGGCGGTGCCTCCGGTTTGGCGGCCGGCAGGGGCGGTGCCGCCACCTCCTGCGGTGCGCTGGCGGGCTTCGCCTCGGGCTGGGGAGCCGGTTGCGGCGGCGGTGCGGGTGCCGCCACCTCCGGCAGCGGCACGGGCGGCTCCGGCTGTGGCGGTGCGGGCGCCTCCACCTCCGGCAGCGGGGCCGGCGGCACGGGCTCGAGCGACTCGGCGGCGGGCGCGGATTCCTCCGGCGGCACTTCCGGCACCGGTTCGGGGAGGGCCACCTCGTCGGCGAGCGCCACCAGCTCCACTGTCACCGAGGGCAGCTTTTCGGGCACCGCCCGCCACAATTGCGGCAGGCCGAAGATCGCCAGCGCCACGAGGCCGGCATGCATGACGATGGAGGCCAGAAAGGGCACGCGCATCACGGCACCCGGCGTCACCCGCGACCCGGAGCGCGGCGGAGAGCCGCCGGCAAGCAAACCGTGGCGAACATCGTTCACAGGCCCCCGGCCGGGCGCTCGGCCTCCAGGGCCAGACGATAGAAGCCGGCCTCGTTGAGCGCGCCCATCACCGCCATCACCTCGCCATAAGCGACCGTCCGGTCACCCCGCACGAACACCCTCACCTCCGGATTGTTCTGCGCAATTGCGGCGAGACGGGGGCCGAGGGCGGCCAGCGCGACCGGGGTCTCCATCAGGTAGATGCCGCCATCGGCCCGGATCGTGACCTCGATCGGCTCGTCGCTGCCGGCCAGCTCGCCGACCTCGGCTTCGGGCAGGTCCACCTCGACGCCGGCGGTGAGCAGCGGCGCGGCGATCATGAAGACGATCAGCAGCACCAGCATGACGTCGACCAGCGGCGTGACGTTGATTTCGCTCATGGGCGGGCGGCGGCGGCGGGCCCGCGCGCTGCGGGTGCCAGTCTGGACCGTGAATTGGACCGCCATCAGCCGCCCTTCTCGTCGAGCTGGCGCGACAGCAGCGAATGGAACTCCGCCGCGAAGCTCTCCAACCTGCTGCCATAGCGATCGAGATCGCTGGAAAGCTTGTTGTAGGCCACCACCGCCGGGATGGCGGCCAGCAGGCCCAGCGCCGTTGCGAACAGCGCTTCGGCGATGCCCGGTGCCACCACGGTGAGCGAGGTGTCCTTGGAGAGCGCGATCGCCGTGAAGGCGTTCATGATGCCCCATACCGTGCCGAACAGACCCACGAAGGGGGCGGTGGAGCCGACCGTGGCGAGGAAACCCATATGGCGTTCCAGCCGGTCCATGGCGTGGCCCATGCTGACATGCATGGCCTGGTTGATGCGTTGCTGCAGGCCGGCGCGCAGGCGGTCGTCGCGGATCATCTCCCGATGCTGCATGGCGCGCCGCAGCTCCTCCATGGCGGCGGCGAAGACGGCGGCCATCGGGTGGCTGGGGGCATGGCCGATGCTCTGATAGAGATCATCCAGCGCGCCACCCGACCAGAACCGCTCCTCGAATGCCTCTGCCAGGCGGCGCAGGCGGCGCAGGCGCAGCGCCTTGTCGAAGATGATCGCCCAGCACCAGAGGGAGGAGACGAGCAGCACCAGCATCACCAGCTTGACGATGAGGTCGGCGCGCCAGAACAGGCTCCAGACCGACATGCCGGCCTCCGGTGCCGTGCCTGCGAGTGCGGCGATTTCCACGGCTTCCCCTCCTTACGCCAGGGAGCGGCGGCGCCGCGCGGCAGCCGCCATGAATGGTCGTCCGGTCCCGGCCGCCACCCGGCCGGCGGCATCCGGCGACGCCTGGACCAGCGGCAGCAGGACGCGACGCAGCGCCTCGGGCAGGCGCAGGGGCCGCCCGTCAGGCGCCACCAGGGCGAGATGTGCGGCCATCCGCACGAGGGCGTTACCGCCGCGCAGCACGGCCTGCGTCATGCGAAGGCTGGCACCGCCGACGCCAGCCAGTGCGGTGGCGACGACCAGCGCGTCGTCGAGACGAGCCGCCGCCCTGAAGTCGATCTCCATATGGCGGACCACGAAGCCCGCCGCACCATGGCGAGCGAGCGCGGCGCGGTCGAAGCCGCCCGCACGCAGGAACTCGGTGCGCCCGCGCTCGGCGAAGCGCAGATAGGAGGCATGATAGACGATGCCGCCGGCGTCAGTGTCCTCGTGATAGACCCGCAGCGCGAGCCGGTGGGCGTTCTCATGCATCGCCACCGCTCGCGAACGGCCCGCTTCCCCCAGGGGCGGCGGCCGCCATGAAAAGGTCCGCCCCGCCTTCGCGCCCCGACACCGCCCGCGCGGCGTCGTCTACAAAGCCTGCCGGCACGGCCAGCCCCAGATGCTCCCAGCTGGCGCGGGTGATGGTGCGCCCGCGGGCGGTGCGCCGGAGGAAGCCCTGCTGGATGAGGAAGGGTTCGACGATGTCCTCGATGGCATCGCGGTGTTCGGAGAGCGCGGCCGCCACCGTTTCCACGCCCACCGGCCCGCCGCCGTGATGCTCCGCGATACAGGCGAGATAGCGCCGATCCATGGCGTCGAGTCCGCGCCCGTCCACGTCGAGACGGGCGAGGGCAGCGTCGGCGACGGCGGCGTCGATGGCCTCCGCGCCCTCCACCTGGGCGATGTCGCGCACCCGGCGCAGCAGGCGGATGGCGACCCGCGGCGTGCCCCGCGCGCGCCGCGCGATCTCCATCGCCCCTTGCGACGACAGCGGCGCGTCCATGATCTGCGCGGCGCGGGTCACCACGATGGCGAGCTCCTGCGCGCTGTAGAAATCCAGTCTGAGCGGGATGCCGAAGCGCTCCTCCAGCGGCCGGGTCAGCAAGCCGGAACGGGTGGTGGCACCGACCAGCGTGAAATGCGGCAGATCGATGCGCACCGACCGCGCGGCCGGCCCCTCGCCGATGATGAGATCCAGCTTGAAGTCCTCCATGGCCGGATAGAGCACTTCCTCTACGGCAGGATTGAGGCGGTGGATCTCGTCGATGAACAGCACGTCACGCTCTTCCAGGGCGGTGACGAGCGCCGCCAGGTCGCCGGCCCGCGCCACCACGGGCCCGGACGTGGTGCGCAGCCCAACCCCCAGTTCGTGGGCCACGATCCGGGCCAGCGTCGTCTTGCCCAGGCCCGGCGGGCCGTGCAGCAGCACGTGGTCCATGGCCTCGCCCCGCCTTCGCGCCGCCTTCACGAAATCCGCCAGATTGCCGCAGACCCGGCGCTGGCCGATGAACTCGTCCAGCGTGCGCGGCCGCAGCGCGCCCAGGCCGTCGTCGGCAGCGGCGGCGCCGTCGACCAGGCGCTCGCCCGTCACTGCGCCAGCTCCTTCAACGCGCCGCGAATCAGCACGGCAAGGTCTGCCCCGGCTCCGGCCTGGCGCCCGGCCGACGCTACGGCGCCGAAGGCCTCCGTGCGGCCGTAGCCGAGATTGACCAGGGCGGCCACCGCATCGGCAGCCGCGCCGCCATCGTCCACGCGCGGCGCGACGGCGGCGGGAGCGATCTCGCCCAGCCGGTCCTTCAGCTCCGCCACCACGCGCTGGGCGAGGCGGGGGCCGACGCCGTTGGCGCGCGCGATCGCCGCCCTGTCCTGGGCCGCCACCGCCTGGGCGAGCGCATCGGGGGCGAGCGCCGAGAGGATCGCCAGGGCAGCGCGGCCGCCGATCCCCTGCACCATCATCAGCAGGCGGAAGCAGTCGCGCTCGGCCCGGTCGGCGAAACCGTAGAGCTGGATGCGGTCGTCGCGCAGGAAGGTCTCGACGTAAAGGCGCGCCCCGACGCCGACGCTGCCCATGCCGCGCAGCGTGCGCGCCGAACAGGAGAGCTGATAGCCCACCCCGGCCACGTCCAGAATCGCCCAGTCTTCGCCGGCAGCGGCGACGGTGCCGTTCAGCAGCCCGATCACGTCAGCTCCCCCCCACCTGCGGGGCATTGGGGGCGCTGCAACGCGGCGCATCGAGCCGTGATGCGACGCGGACCGCCGCCAGCCGGCGGCGGGGACCCGTGGTCAGCGCGTGATGGGCGTGGCAGACCGCCACCGCCAGAGCGTCGGCGGCATCGGCGCTGGCGGTGCCGGCCCCCGGCAGCAGAACGGCGATCATCGCCGCCACTTGCCGCTTGTCGGCCCTGCCGGTGCCGACGATGGCCTTCTTGACCAGGCGCGCCGCATATTCGCTGACCGGCAGTCCGGCCGAAGCGGTCGCCACCAGGGCGGCACCGCGCGCCAGGCCGAGCTTGAGCGTGCTGGCGGGGTTGCGGTTGAGGAAGGTCTCTTCGACCGCCGCCGCGCCCGGGCGATAGGCATCCAGGATCTCCCGCACAGCTGCGAAGATGGCGGCGAGACGCGCCGCCGTCACTTCGCCGGGCGGCGGCGAGATAACGCCGTTGGCGACATGGGCGAGCGCGTTGCCGTCGACATCGATCACCCCCCAGCCGGTGTGGCGAAGACCCGGATCCAGGCCCAGAACCCGCATCGCCACCTCACGCGACCAGGCGTTCCATGACATGGTCGGCGATGTCGAAATTGGCGGCGACCGACTGCACGTCGTCGTTCCCTTCCAGGGTTTCGACCAGCTTCAGCAACGCCGTTGCCTCCCTTTCGCCCACCGGGACGGTGCTCGCCGGCTTCCACACCAGGCCCGCTTCGCGCGGCGGGCCGAAGGCGGCGGCAAGCGCCTCGCTCACCGGCCCGAAATCGCCCGGCGCGCAGGTGACGGTGTGGCCGTCGTCGTCGGAGGCGACGTCGCTGGCGCCCGCTTCCAGCGCCGCTTCGAAAACGGCGTCGGCATGGCCGGCGGCGGAGTCGAACACCGCCTGTCCCAGGCGTTCGAACATGAAGGAGACGCTGCCGGTCTCGCCCAGCTTGCCGCCGAACCTGGCGAAGGCGGCGCGCATCTCCGAAGCCGTGCGGTTGCGGTTGTCGGTCAGCGCTTCCACGATGATGGCGACGCCGCCGGGGCCGTAGCCTTCATAGCGCATCTCCTGGTACTCGGCGCCCTCTTCGCCGCCTGCCGCGCGGCGGATGGCCCGCTCTATGGCGTCCTTGCCCATGTTGGCGGCGCGGGCAGCCTGAATGGCGGCCCGCAGGCGCGGGTTGCGCTCGGGGTCGGGCACGCCGGACCTGGCGGCCACGGCGATCTCGCGACCCACCTTGGTGAACTGGCGGGAGCGCCTCGCATCCTGCGCCCCCTTGCGATACATGATGTTCTTCCACTTGGAATGGCCGGCCATCCCTGCCTCCGCCTGCCCGTTCCCACATATCGCGTTCCGCAGGCCGCGGCAACACCATATGGGGCCGCGCGAGCCTGCGAAAGGGCTGCGGATCAAGCCTTGAAGAAAGAAGCGGCCGAGCGTCTGGCCGCCTCCCTGGCTGCAATCGCAGCTTCCACGCGGTCGATCTCGGCTTTCAGTTCCAGGACGTAGTCGCGCAAGGCTTCCACCGACATGACATCCAGATTCTTCTTCTCCGGATGACGGTGGCGCGGCTCCGCATCGTCGTTCGCCATGGCGGCCTCCCTCGCCCGGTTGCCAGCGTGCGGCCTTTTCACTAGGTAGCATAGCTGGCTGCCGCTGCGCGGCAGGGCACTTCAGGGAGAGATCATGGCACAGCTGCTGATGCCGCAGGCGACCGCCGTGTGGCTGATCGACAACACGACGCTCACCTTCAAGCAGATCGGCGATTTCTGCGACATGCACGAACTCGAGATCCAGAGCATCGCCGACGGCGAGGTCGCCGCCCACATCGTGGGGCAGGATCCGGTCGCCTCGGGCCAGTTGACGGCCGACGAGATCGCCCGCTGCCAGAGCGATCCGGAGGCGTCGCTGCAGCTGCTCGAACGCCACGACCTGCCCAAGCCCAAGCCGGACAAGGCGCGCTATACGCCCGTTTCGAAGCGCCAGGGCAAGCCCGACGCCATCGCCTATCTGCTCAAACGTTTCCCGCAGCTGGCCGATGCCCAGATCATGCGCCTGATCGGCACCACACGCCAGACCATCGGCCGCATCCGCGACGGCGAACATCGCGACCAGGCGAACATCACCCCCAGGGATCCGGTGAAGCTCGGCCTGTGTTCGGCGAAGGAGCTCGAGGCCGAAGTCGCCCGGGCGGACGCCACCGCCAGAACGCGCGAGGCGAACCTCGCCAAGGCGCGGGCCACGCTCGCCGCCCGCCAGGAAGGCGAAGGCGCACAGCAGGAGGAAGGCGCGGGGGTCTGACGCCGGCGGCGCTCAGCGCTCGTCGCCGGCCTTGCGGAACAGGTCTCGGCGCAGGCTGAAGATGGCGTCGGGATCGACGTCGACATGGACGACGGCGGGTTTGCCCTCGCCCAGCGCCTGGCGCAGCGCCTCGCCGGTCTCGCCGGGGGCGGTGGCGCGGTAGCCGCCGGCACCGAACAGCCGCGCCACTTCGGCGAAGGGTGGATTCGCCAGGTCGGCGCCCAGATAGCGCCCGCCGAAGAAGTCGCGCTGATAGGCCTTCTCGGCGCCCCAGGCGCCGTTGTCGAGCACCACGGCGACCACCGCCAGGCCGTGCTGGACGGCGCTCGCCAGCTCGATCATGGTCATGCCGAAGCCGCCATCGCCCATGATCGCCACCACCGGGCGCCCGGGTGCCGCCGCCCGGGCGCCCAGCGCCGCCGCGTAGCCGAAGCCGACCAGGCCGAAATCGAGCGGCGCGAGCAGCGCCGGGCAGGCAGAAAAGCGCAGGCGGTCGGCGGCCTGAAGGCACACCGCGCCGGTATCCAGCGTCACGATGGCGTCCGCCGGCAGCGCTTCCCTGATCTCGCCCAGGACGCGCACCGGCGCCAGCGGCTCGCCCTCCCGGCGCGCCTCGGCCGCCCGCTCCTCGTCCAGCGCGCTGCGCGCCTCGCGATAGGCCTCCAGCCAGGGCCGCCAGCCGGCACCGTCGAGCCGCGCCGTCCGGCAGGCTTCGCGCAGGGCGGTGGCGGTGCCGCGCGCATCGGCGATCACGCCCAGCGCAACCGGGAAGTAACGGCCCAGCGCGTCCGCCTCGATATCGACCTGGACGATCCTGGCGCCGGCAGCGACGTAATCGTGGCTGTGGAAAGTGGAATTGAAGCCCAGCCTGGTGCCCAGAGCCAGGATGAGGTCGGCGTCGCGGGTCAGCGCGGAGGCGACCCGGTTGCCGCGCGGCCCGCCCTGGCCGGCATGCAGCGGATGGCCGGTCGCCATCACATCGTGATGGCCGGTGGAAGAGACCACCGGCAGCGCCAGCGCCTCCGCCAGCGCCGTCAGCTCCTCGCTGCCGGGCCGGCTCTTGAAGCCGCCGCCGGCGACGATCACCGGGCGCCGGGCCGCGCGCAGCAGCGCGACCATGGCCGCCAGCTGTTCCGCATCCGGCGCGCCGGCCGCCAGCGGACGGTGGAGGATCGCGGCCCCCGCCGGCACGCGGGCAGCGAAGATGTCGCGGGGGACGTGCAGGACCACCGGGCCGCGCCGCCCGCTCATGGCCACCCGCAGCGCCTCGGCCAGCAGCTCCGGCAGCCGTTCGGGCGCCGGCACGGTCATGGACCGCTTGGCGATCGGCGCAAACAGCGCCTGCTGGTCGATCTCCTGGAAGCCGTCGCGCCCCGATTGCCGGCGCGAGATGGCGCCGGCGATGGCGAGAAGGGGCGAATAGGCGAGGCGGGCCTCGGCAATGGCGGTCACCAGATTGGCTACGCCAGGACCGGCCTGGGCCGCCAGCACCACGCCGGGGACACCGGCGATACGCGCATAGCCATCGGCCATGTGGCCGGCGGCACGCTCGTCGCGGGCGCCGACATAGGCGATGCCGGAGCCGCGCAGCGCATCGTAGAGTTCCAGCATGGAGCCGCCCAGCAGCCCGAACACGGTGCCGACGCCGGCCCGGCGCAGCAGGTCCACCACCGCTTCTCCGGCACCGACCGGCGCCTTTTCGCCCCCCCCCTCCGCCACGGCCGCCGCCCTTACATCGCCCAGGCGGCGGCGAGGCCTTCCAGCACCGCTTCCTCGGCCGTGCGCGGCGCCAGACAGTCGCCGATGCGGGTGACGGGCAGACCCGCCGCTTCCAGCGCGCAGCCGAGGTCGTCGCGCGCCACATGGCCCAGCGCCAGCACCAGCGTATCCATGTCGTCGGCGACGATGGCCTCACCGGTCAGCGTATCCTGGAAATAAGCGCTGCCGGCGTCGGCGCCGAACAGGCGGGCATGGGTGACGATCTCCACGCCCAGGCGGCGCAGACGGGCGAGATAGTGGTTGCGGACATAGAGCTGCAGGCTCTCGCCGGCCATCTGGCCGTTGACCATCAGCCGCACATGGTGGCCCGAGACGGCGAGCATCTCGGCCAGGCCCAGGCCGATCCAGTCGCAACGCCAGTCGGCGATGACCACTGTCTTGCCGACCTCGGCACCTTCGAGCGCCCGCCAGGCATCGACCGTATGGGCTTCACTGTCGCCTTCGAAGGCGGGCACATAGGGCACGGCGCCGGTCGCCAGGACCACAGCGTCGGGGGCGGCGGCGGCGACGGCGGCGGCATCGACGGGCGAGGCCGCGCGCAGCCTGGCGCCCGCCCGGCGGGCTTCGCGCTCCAGATTGTGGACGATGCCGCCGAACTCCTCGCGGCCCGGCAGGCGGCAGGCCAGCAGCGCCTGGCCGCCGAAAGCGGGCGCCGCCTCGTGGAGATCCACCTCGTGGCCGCGCGCGGCGGCGACGGCGGCGGCCTTCAGCCCGGCCGGGCCGCCGCCGACCACCATCGCCCGCTTGCGGGAGGCAGCCGGCCGCAGGGTTCCGAAGCGCCTTTCGCGCCCGCTTTCGGGATACTGGATACAGGAGATCGGCACCGCCTTGTGGGCATGGCCGATGCAGGCCTGGTTGCAGGCGATGCAGGCGCGGATGTCGTCCGCACGCCCCGCATGAGCCTTGGCCGGCATCTCCGGATCGCAGATCATCGCCCGCGTCATGCCGCACAGATCGGCATCGCCGGCCGCCAGCATCGCTTCCGCCAGTTGCGGCTGGCCGATGCGCCCGGTGGCAATGGTCGGCAACCCGGACGCCTCCCTGACGCGCCTGGCGAAGGGCGCGATATAGCCCGCCGCCACCCCCATGGGTGGCGTGATATGGATGGAGGCGCCCAGAGAGGACGACATGCCGGCGACGACGCTGACATAGTCCAGCTTCGGCGCCAGCGCGGCGCAGATGCGGGCCACCTCGTCGCCGTCGAGGCCCTGGGCCGGGTCCAGCTCGTCGCCGGAGATGCGCATGCCCAGCACGGCGGGGCCGATGGCGCGGCGCATCGCCGCCAGCGCCTGCGAGGCGAAGCGCAGGCGGTTCTCGAAACAACCGCCCCAGCGATCCGTGCGCAGATTGAGTCGCGGATTGAGGAACTGGGCGGGCAGATAGCCGTGGCTTGCCACCAGTTCCACCCCGTCCAGCCCCGCCTCGACCAGCAGGCCGGCGGCGCGCCCGAAGGCCTCCACCACCTCCTCGACCATCGCCTCGGACATGGCGCGGGGCAGAACGTGGAAGCGCTCGCTGGGCACCGGCGACGGCGCATGGGCCACCGCCAGCAGGCCGTCTTCGCCGGCCTGGACCTCGCGCCCGGGGTGGAAGAGCTGGCCGAAGAGCGCGGCGCCGTGGCGATGGACGGCGGCGGCCAGGCGGCGATAGCCGGGGATGCAATCGGCCGTCGTGGCCTGCAGCAGGTTGGCGGAAAAGCGGGCGCTGTCGTGGACGGCGGCGACCTCGGCGACGATCAGCCCCGCCCCGCCCCTGGCCCGGGCCTCGTGATAGGCGATGAGGCGGTCGTTGGGAGCGCCGTCAGCGTGGTGGGTGTGGTGGCCGGTGGAGACGATGCGGTTTTTCAGCAGCGTCCGTCCCAGCGGCAGTTCGGAGAAAAGAAGGGGAAAGGCCGTCATGGCGCCATCGCCGCGCGCGGCAGGCGGATGGGAAAGCGTTCGCGGATGCGGGCATCCAGCGCCCGGTCGATGTGGCGGGGAAAATGGGTGGCCAGGATGCGCTTCGCCTCCTCCCTGGCGCGGGCGCGAATGTCCCGCGCGCCCCGCTCTTCCCAGTCGGCGGGCGAAAGGCGGCAGGCGAGAGCGGGATAGAGATAGTCGCTGGTCATGTTGGCCAGCGTCTGGGCGTGGCCCAGATAATGCCCTTCGCCCAGCACCACCTCGCGCACCGTGTCCACCGACAGGCTCTCGTCCGTCACCTCGATGCCGCGCACCGTCCTCATGATGGCGCCCAGCATGTCGTTGTCGATGACATAGCCTTCCAGGGCGGCGCCCAGCAGGCTGGCCTGCATGCCGCAGCTCTGGGTGACCATGGTGCAGCCGGCCTGCGCCGCCAGGGTGACCGTGTAGGCCTTTTCATAGCCGGCCTGGGCGTCCGGCACCTTGGCATCGGTGATCCCGGCCATGACGCTGCAGGGCATGCCGTAATGGCGCATCATCTGGGCGGCCGCTGCCGCCGCCACCGCCTGCTCGCCGCTGCCGCCGCACATGGCGCCGGTGCGCAGGTCCGACACGATGGGCTTGGGCCCCGCGATCACCGCCGCCTGCGGGTCGATGAGATGGCAATAGACCAAGCCCGCCAGCGCCTCGGCCAAGGCCTGCGCCACTGCGCCCGCCAGCTTCGCCGGCGCTGTCGCCCCCGCCTGGCCGGCCGAGACCAGCATCACCGGCATGCCGAGCGGCACCGCCTTCTCCAGCACCCACAGCGCCTCTTCGGCGAAGCGCATGGGCGGCACCACATGGCAGGAGAGCAGCATGGCGAAGGGCCGCCGGCGATAGGCCCCCTCGCCGCCGGCGACGGTGTCGAAGAGCGCCACCACCGGCTCCACATGATCGGCCAGGGTGATGCTGGTGCCGATATGTTTGGCGGTGCCGGAGAGCGCGGCATAGGCGGTGTTGAGGTCGAAGGCCAGCACCTCGTCGATGTCGCGGGCGACCAGTGAGCGGTCGAAGAAATGGATGTTGGGCAGGGTATCGACGAGGCGGGCCGCATCGTAGAGATCGGCCAGCGTGGCGGCGCGGTAGCGGCCGCTGTCAAGATCCACGACATTGGGCGACGCGCCGCCGGAGCCGAAATGGACGCGCCCGTCGGCGATCTCCAGGTCGTGCTCGCGCGCCCGGCCGCAGGCGATGAAGGACTTGCGGCAGCGCTCCAGCGTTTCTTCCACCAGCGCGCGCGGAAAGCACAGGCGGCCGTTGCCGTCGAGGCGCCCGCCCCGCGCCTCCACCCTGGCCACCATGGGCGGGATGGCGCCAGCGAAGCCGACCTCGGCCATCAGCGCCATGACCGCTTCGTGGATGCGGGCCACATCCCCGTCGGAGAGCGGGCGATAGCGGCCGCCCTTCATGCCCGCTGCCACCGGCGGCGGCCCGGCGCTTCCCTGGGCGAGGCGGGCGCGGCGCCCGCGGCGCCGGTTGGGTATCGCGGCCTGTGCCATCGCGGCGGACTCCAGCCTCGCGAACCGCTACCCTTACGCTCTTGCGCGCCGCAGCGATAGCGGTTTCGGCACCGGGGCGCCCGTTCCTGCACAGCTTCCCGGAGAAGCGGAGATGCCGTTTGCCCGCCGCCTGGCCGGCCTTGCCTGGCTCCTCGCCGCCGCCAGCGCCGGTGCCGACGAGATCGCGCAGGAGGAACCGGCGTTCCTGACCCTCATCCTGGAGAACGACAACTACGCACCGGCGCGCCAGGACAGGCACTACACCAACGGCGCCTATCTCTCTTACGGCTTCCCCAGAGGGTACCGCTCGCCATGGCTGGACTGGCTGGGCGCGCTGGCGCCGCTCGGAGATGCCGCCGCGGAATACGACATCGCCCTGGGCCAGCACATCTACACGCCGGAAGCCTTCGCCTCGCCCCGGGCCATCGCCGACGACCGGCCCTTCGCCGGCTGGCTCTACGGCGAGATGGCGGCCACCGCCCATGCCCCCGGAATCGAGGAAAGGCTCGCCGTCGCCCTGGGCGTGGTCGGCCCGCTGGCGGCGGGAGAACGGTCCCAGCGGCTGATCCACGCCATCAGCGGCGACGGCCGGCCGCAGGGCTGGCGCAACCAGCTGAGGAACGAACCTGCCCTCTCGCTCCGCTACCGACGCAGCTACTTCACGGCCCTGACGCCGCGCCGGGGGCCAGGCTGGGCGCTGGATCTCGTCTCGCGTTTCGGCCTGACCATGGGCAACGTCGTCACCGAGGCGGGCGCCGGCGCCGCGATACGGCTGGGTTCGACGCTGTTCGAACGCGACCTTCCGCAGCGGCTGCAACCCGGCCTTGCAGGCATCTCGACGCGCTTCGATGCGCGCGACGGGCGCTTCGACTGGTTCCTGTTCGCCGATCTGCAGGGCCGGGCCGTCGCCCGCAACCTCCTGCTCGACGGCAACAGCTTCGCCGACAGCCTCTCCGTCGACCGCAAGCCCCTGCTGTGGGAGGCCGGCACCGGGCTTGGCCTCGTTTTCGGCCATCTTCCCAGGCCGGTCATGGTGACGATGAGCCTGGTGTGGCGAAGCCGGGAATTCGCCGGGCAAAGGGGCGGCGACCGCTTCGGATCGGTGCAGATCGCCGTGCAATTGTGACGAGGATGCGACGGGGCGCCGGCCCCGCGCCCGGCACGAAGGCCTTTCGAAACCCTGGGCGGCGAGATTAGACTCACCCACCACCTCCGGGGGGCCAGGCCATGCGCCATGCGACATTCGAGACATCCCAGGTCTCGCTCCACTACGTCCAGCAGGGCGAGGGCCCGGACATCGTCTGGTGCCCGGGCGGCGACCAGACCGGCGAGGAATGGGCGGAGCAGTTCGCCGCCTTTCCCGACTACCGCTGCACCAGCTTCGACCCGCGCGGCGCGGGGAAGACCTTCGCCCACAAGCCACCGCCCTGGTCCATCGCCGATTATGCCGGCGATCTGGCCGCCCTGATCCGTGCCGCCTGCCGCCCGCCGGTGACGGTGGTCGGCCTCTCCATGGGGGCGCTGATCGTCCAGGAGATGGTGCTTTCCCACCCCGATATCGTCCGCCTGGGCATCGCCATGGGGACGTCGGGCTCCAAGAGCGGTTTCCTCCACGAATGGGAGGCAGCAGAGATCCGCTTCCGCGAAGCGGGCGGCAAGCTGCCGCCGGACTTCGCGCTCGCCCATTATGCGCTTCTCATGTATCCCTCCGAGGTGCTGGGCGACGATGCCCTGTGGGAGAAGGTGAAGCCCATCGTGGCCGCCGCCTATGGCGAGCGCGACGGCGACATGCTGGCGGCCCAGTGGCAGGCCTGCCTGGACTATTCCTGCATGGACCGGCTGCCCCATGCCAGGCGGCCGCTCCACGTCATCGCCTTCGAACAGGACATGCAGACGCCGCCCGCCCGCGGCAGGCTGGTGGCCGAAGCTGCCGCCGACGGCCATTTCCACCTGCTGAAGGGCATGGGCCATTGCTCGCTGTTCGGCCATCGGCCGGACGCCGTCAGCCGCAAGATCCGCGAGATCGTCGAGGCCGCCGGATGACAGGCGCCGCCCCGAAGCTGGCCGGCGCCAGACCAAAGAGTCGCCGCCCCGACCCGGGGCAGAGCGGAGAGCCGCGACGCGAAGCGAGCGAACCCGGGCAGTGCAGACGATGAGGAACGGCGCGGGCGCCGGGGAGGAAAAGCGATGATGGAACGATTCCCCTTCACCCGCTGCCGCGCGCTGGCGGCGCTGGCGATCCTCATGGCGCTCGTGGAGAGCGCACCGGCGGGGGATGGCTGGAACGGCGGTGCCTATGCGGGCGTCTTCGCCGGCGGCGGGCGGGCGGCCAGCCACATCGTCGACAGGGACGGCTTCTCCAACTGGGGCCGCCCCGGCTCGTCCCTGAACTACGGCGATTCCGCCTTCCTCGGCGGGGCGCTGATCGGCCAGCGCTTCGCCGTCGCCGGCCTGGCGCTCAGGGTCGAGGTCGACGCCACCTTCGGCAAGCTGTCGGCCGCCAGCGACGGCCTCGATCCCCGGGCGAGGGACGAAACGGCGGCCACGGAGATGCGCTGGATGGCCACGGCGCGCGCCGGCATCGAACAGGCGCTGGGCCCGGCGACGCTGTTCGCGAGCGGCGGCCTGGCGGCTGGGCGAATCGTCAACGCCGTCACCGACCTCGACCGCAGCCTCGACGCCAGCGGCCAGCCCACGCCGTGGCATGTGGACGGCGACGATTCCTTCCGCGACGGCGACACCAGGATCGGCTGGACGCTGGCGCTGGGCGTCGAAGCCCCCCTCGCCGATGCCTGGGCGCTGCGGCTGGAAGGCATCTATGTGGATTTCGGGTCGAGCACCCACATCTCCAACCGTTCCGGCGACAACCGCTGCTGCGGCAACGGCACGCCCCGCCGGCCCGTTTCCTACCGGGTCGACAACCACCTCGCCGTCCTGCGCCTAGCGCTGATCCGCAGCTTCGACTAAGCGCCGCCCCGAAGCTAGCCGGCGCCAGACAAAGAGTCGCCGCTCCGAAGCCGGCCGGCGGCGCTATCGGCCGGCGTAGCCCAGCGGCTTCAGCGCCCGGGCGATCTCGTCCAGGATGGCCGGGTCGTCGATGGTCGCCGGCACCGGCACCTCTTCGCCATCGGCGATCTGGCGCATGGTCTTTCTGAGGATCTTGCCCGAACGGGTCTTGGGCAGGCGTTCCACCACCGCCGCCTGGCGGAAGCTGGCGACGGCGCCGATCTCCGCCCGCACCATGGCGACGATCTCGGCGACGATCTCGCCCTCCTCCCGCGCCACGCCCGCCTTCAGCACCGCCAGCCCCACCGGCACCTGGCCCTTGAGCGCGTCCGCCACCCCGATCACGGCACATTCGGCCACGTCCGGGTGTTTCGACAGCACCTCCTCCATGGCGCCGGTCGAAAGGCGATGGCCGGCGGTGTTGATGAGGTCGTCGGTGCGGCTCATGATGTAGATGTAGCCGTCCTCGTCATACATGCCGGCATCGCCGGTCTTGTAGTAGCCGGGGAAGTCTTCCAGATAGCTCGCGACATAGCCGGCATCGTCGTTCCACAGGGTCTTGAGGCCGCTGGGCGGCAGCGGCAGGCGCACGCATACGGCGCCGGTCTCGCCTGCCGGCAGCACCCGGCCGTCGTCGCCCAGGATGTCGATGCGATAGCCGGGAACGGGCTTGGTGGGCGACCCCGGCTTGACCGGCAGCCGCTCCAGGCCGATGCAGTTGGCCGCCATGGCCCAGCCGGTTTCGGTCTGCCACCAGTGATCGATCACCGGGCGGTCGAGCAGGCGTTCGGCCCAGCGCACGGTGTCGGGATCGGCGCGCTCGCCGGCCAGGAACAGGGTTTCGAAGCCGGTCAGGTCGTAGCGGGCGAGCAGCCTGCCCTCCGCGTCCTCCTTCTTGATGGCGCGGAAGGCGGTGGGGGCGGTGAAGAGCGCCTTCACGCCGTGCTCGGCGATCACGCGCCAGAAGACGCCGGCATCCGGCGTTCCCACCGGCTTGCCCTCGAACAGAACCGTCGTGTTGCCGTGGAGCAGCGGCGCATAGACGATATAGCTGTGGCCCACCACCCAGCCGATGTCGCTGGCCGCCCACCAGCAATCGCCGGGCTCCATGCCGTAGACGGCCTTCATCGACCAGTGGAGCGCCACCGCATGGCCGCCATTGTCGCGCACCACCCCCTTGGGCCGGCCGGTGGTGCCGGAGGTGTAGAGGATATAGAGCGGGTCGGTGGCGGCCACCGGCACCCAGTCGACCGGGCGGGCGGCGGCGGCTTCCTCGTGCCAGTCCAGGTCGCGGCCCGGCTTCAGCGCCGCCGCGCACTGGTCGCGGGCCAGCACCACCACCGCCGAAGGCGCGTGCGAGGCGATGCGGAAGGCGGCCTCCAGAATGGGCAGATAGGGAACGGTGCGCCCCGGCTCGATGCCACAGCTGGCCGTCAGCACCAGCTTCGGCCCGGCGTCGTCCAGCCGCTTGGCCACCTCGGCCGCGGCGAAGCCGCCGAACACCACCGAATGGATGGCGCCGATGCGGGCGCAGGCCAGCATGGCGACCACCGCCTCCGGCACCGCCGGCATGTAGATCAGCACCCGGTCGCCCTTGTCCACGCCGTGCCGGCGCAGCACGCCGGCGAAGGTCGCCACCTCGCGTTTCAGCTCGTCATAGGTCAGCACGCGCCCGGCACCGGTGATGGGGCTGTCCCAGATCAGGGCGCGCTGGCGGCCGCGGCCGGCGTCCACATGGCGGTCCAGCGCATTCCAGCAGGTATTGGTCTCGCCGCCCGCGAACCAGCGATAGAAAGGCGCCGCATCGTCGTCGAGCACCCGTTGCCAGCGCCGCGTCCAGCCGATCCCTTCGGCGATCTCGCCCCAATAGCCGGCGGGGTCCTCCCATGCGCGGCGGCAGGCTCGTTGGTATCGCTGCGACATCGCCCCTCCCCTGCGGCGCCTGCGCGAAGAGTGCCCGCCGGCGTTCCGGGCCGGCCTCGCGGGCGGTGCGCCATCTCTGCCCTGCCCCGCGCCCGGCGTCAAACCGGCGCCGGCGGTTGACGGCCCGGCCCCTGCGGTGCATGACCCACGGCGAACCCCGCCCGCCATCGCCGCCGTGACCGACGCCCCCGACCTCGCCGCCGCCATCGAGACGCTGCCCGGCGCCCGCGCCATGGTGGTGGGCGACCTGATGCTGGACCGCTTCGTCTATGGCGAGGTGGAGCGCATCTCGCCGGAGGCGCCGGTGCCGGTGCTGCGCGTCGGCGCCGAGGAATCGATGCTGGGCGGGGCCGGCCACGTGGTCCGGAACCTGGTCGAGCTGGGCGCCGAGGCGAGCTTCGTCGCCGTCGTAGGCGACGACCGGACCGGACGCGACCTGATCGCCATGGTCGCCGAAGAGCGGTCCGTGGAACCCTATCTGCTGGTGGAGCGGGGGCGGCGGTCCACCACCAAGATGCGCTATGTCACCGGCGGCCAGCAGCTGCTGCGCGCCGACCGCGAGACCGAGCGGGCGGTGGAGGCGGCGACCGAAGCGCGCATCGCCGACATCGTCGCCGCCGGCATCGACGGCGCCGACGTCCTGGTGCTCTCCGACTACGCCAAGGGCGTGCTGACGCCGGGAGTCCTGGAAGCGGTCACGGGCGCGGCGCAAGCGGCCGGGGTGCCGGTGGTGGTGGACCCCAAAAGCCGCGATTTCTCCCGCTACCGCGGCGCCACCGTGCTGACGCCCAACCGCGGCGAGCTGGCCCTGGCCGCCCGCACCATGGCGGAGACCGACGACGAGCTGGTCTGCGCCGCCAGGCGCGTCCTGGCCGATGCCGGCGCCGACCATCTGCTGGTCACCCGCAGCGCCGACGGCATGTCGCTGGTGGGCGCGGACGGCAGCGTGGAGCATTTCGCCGCCCTGGCGCGGGAGGTCTTCGACGTCTCGGGGGCCGGCGACACGGCGGTGGCGGCCTTCGCCGCGGCGCTGGGGCGGGGTCTTTCGCCGGCCACGGCCGCGCGCATCGCCAATCTGGCGGGCGGCATCGTGGTCGGCAGGGCCGGGACGGCCGTGGCCACGATCGACGACCTCCGGCGCGCCCATGCCAGCCAGACCTTCGCCAGCTGGGAGAACAAGATCGTCCCGGCCGCCGCCGCCGGCGAGCTGGTGCGGCGCTGGCGCGCCCAGGGCCGGCAGGTGGGCTTCACCAATGGCTGCTTCGATCTCGTCCACCCGGGCCATGTCAGCCTGCTGCGCCAGGCGAAGAGCCGCTGCGACCGGCTGCTGGTGGCCCTCAACAGCGACCGTTCCGTCCGCCTCGTCAAGGGCGAAGGGCGGCCGCTGCAGAACGAGCGCTCGCGCGCCCAGGTGCTGGCCTCGATGGCGGATGTGGACGCGGTGGTGGTGTTCGACGAAGAAACGCCGCTCGCCCTGATCGAAAGCCTGCGCCCCGACCTGCTGATCAAGGGCGCCGACTACGCCCTCGACCAGGTGGTCGGCGCCAGGGAGGTCCAGAGCCACGGCGGCAAGGTGGTCCTGGCCGCGATCGAGGAAGGCCACAGCAGCACGGCCGTGGCCGCGAGGCTGGCGCGATGAGCGGGCCGGGGCGGCCCGCCGGGATCAGGCGGGCGCGAGGTCGCCGGAAAGCCTGGCGATCTCCTCCTTGATCCTGAGCTTCTCGCGCTTCAGCCCCGTCAAGCGGGCCTGATCGGGCAAAGGGCGATTCGCTTCGTCGGCGATGTCGCGTTCGAGTGCGGCGTGGCGCGCCTCGAGCTCTGCCAAATCGGCGGTTTGGTTCATCGCTGTCTCCGGCCTAATGTCGCCTGCGCCGCGCCCCGCCCGGTCCGATGCCGATCGGACGCCCGCGCGAGGCCCCGTGGCGGACACTATAGGGAGGCTCGGGGACGATGGCGACTCCGGCACGCCTGATCGTGGGGATCAGCGGCGCCTCGGGCGCCATCCTGGGCGTGCGCCTGCTCGAGGCCCTGCGCGAACTGCCGGTGGAAAGCCATCTGGTGATGACGCGCACGGCCGAAGCGACGCTGGCCTTCGAGACCGGCATGAAGGCGGCGGCGGCGCGGGCGCTGGCCGATCGCAGCTATGCCATCGGCGATCTGGGGGCGGCGCCGGCCAGCGGCTCCTTCCCCGCCATGGGCATGATCGTCGCCCCCTGTTCGGTGAAGACGCTCTCCGAGATCGCCACCGGCACCACCTCCAACCTGCTGACGCGGGCCGCCGACGTCGCCCTGAAGGAACGCCGCCGCCTGGTGCTGGCCCTGCGCGAGACGCCCCTCCATGGCGGCCATATCCGCTCCATGGCGGCGGTGGCCGAGCTGGGCGCCATCGTCGCCCCGCCGGTGCCGGCCTTCTATGCCCTGCCGCGCTCGCTCGACGAGATGGTGGACCACACGGTCGGCCGCTGGCTCGACCTCTTCGGCATGGAGAACGCGCTCGTCAGGCGCTGGCAGGGCCTGCGGCGGGGCGGCGGAGCGGCCGCCGCGCCGGACTAGCGAAAGGCGGCCAGGGCGCGGCGCAGGGCGGCGGCGGAGGCCTGCGGACAGGCGGCCGCCAGCAGGGTGGCCAGGGCCTGGCGGTCGTCGTCGCCCACCGGCGCCTCCCGCGCCGCGCCCAGGGCGGCCACCAGCCCGGCGGCCGCCGCGGCCGGGTGGGCGATGCCGGCCTTGCGCCCCGCCGCCTCGGGCGTGGCGTCTTCCAGCACGGCCTGGGCGATGCGTTCCGATTCGATCTCGAGGGCCAGGATCGCCTGGCGCAGGCTCTCCGCCTCGCCGGCCGGGGCGATGCCGCCGCGCAGGGCTTCCCTGGCCGCCCGCAGCCTTTCGGTCACCCGCCGGCGCCAGGCCTCCAGGCGCGAGGCCAGCGCGCCCGCCCGCGCCCCGTCGAGGGCGCCGATGCCCAGCTGCGCCCTCCACAGGGCCAGGAGCAGCAGGTTGATGTCGGCCCCCGCCGATCGCTGGAGATGGAGGAGCGCGCGCTCGACCCCTTCGCGGCGATAGAACTCCAGGCTGAAGGTCCAGAACGCGCCCAAGGCCCCCGCTCCACCCATGCCGGCCGCGCCCGGCGGCGCCGTCACTCCATCGGGATGCGGATGACCACGCCGCCCATCACGTCGCCCACCTTGGCGTCGGTGCGCGGGGAGTCCTCGTGGCCGTTGTGGCAGCTGACGCAGGCTTCGGCGACGGCGCGGTCGGGATAGACGGCGGTGAAGTAGCGCTGGCCGCCGAGCTCCTCCTCGCCGTAGAAATTCTCCCCCGGATGGTCGGCGACGTATTGCAGGCCCTCTCTTTCCATGTCGGTGCCGGGCCCGTTCTTCTTGTTGATCGGATAGAGCGAAAGCAGCGAATAGAAGAAGTCTTCGCTTTCGTCCGCCACCATCTCCGCGCCGAAGCGGAACATCTGGGCCGGCAGCGGCAACGCCACATCGTCCTCGAAATGCTCCGAGGCGACGAGGACCCTTTCGTCCCTGGTCAGCCTCTGGACCACCATGCGCGTATAGACGGCCCGGTCCGAGGACATGACCAGGTACAGCATGTCGGCCACCTGGCGGTAGGAGAGGTTGTCGGCGGCCGCCGAGACCGCCGTCGCGAGCGCGGCGGCGACCAGCGCGATGGAGGCGAAGGCTCCTCGTTTCATGGCGATTCTCCGCTTCGCTGCCACTCCATGGACGGCGGCTTCATAGACGGCGGCGGGGCGGGCGGTCAACGGCCGGCCTCGGCGGCGTGGCGCAGCGCCCATTCGATGCTTTCGACGCGAAGGGCGGGCCGGCCCTCGAAGTTGCGGGCGATCAGGGCGCCGTCCGCGAGCGCGTCGAGGGCGAAGCCGAGGCCGTGGCAATCGAGGCAGACGGGCCGGATCATCTTTTCGTTCGGGCGCAGAATGTCGTTCTGGTTGTGGTCGGTCGCGATCTCCCCATGGCGCTCGACCTTCGCCATGTGGCAGGTCGCGCAGCTCACGCCGGTCCCCGGCGGGGCGGCGCCGGCCCGTTCCGCCAGCCACAGGGCGTGGTGGGCGCTGCCGACATAAGCGCGGCTGTGGGGATCGTCGTGGCAGGACAGGCAGGCTTCGACGGCGGCCCGCCCGGTGTCGACCGCATGGGGCAGATGGCAGGTTCCGCAATCGAGCGACCCGGCAGTGGCGCGCATCGGCAGGCGGGCCTCGGCGGCGGTCATATGCGCGGGCAGCGGCGGGTCCGCCAGCCAGGCCGCCACGGCCTCCGGCAACAGGCCGGCGAGGCCGATGGCCTCCAGCCGGCGGGCGGGGTCGCGCGGCGCCGCGATCTCCGGGTGCCAGCGCATCCCGTGCCGGCCCCGCGCGAAACCTTCCGCCTGCCATTGGTGGCAACCCACGCAGACGCCGCGCTCGGGCGCCTCGATCCACAGGGCTTCGACCTCGGCGCGCGAAGCGCCCGCCGCCGCGCCGGGCGCGTGGCAGGCGGCGCAGTTCACCCCCGCCGCCGCGTGGCCGGAGGCAGCCCAGTGTTCGAGGGCCGCCGCGTCGGCGAGGGCGGCGGCCGGGGCCACGGCGTCGCCAGGCGCCAGCGCCGGCCCTTCGGGCGCCGCGCGGGCGCGGTTCCGTGCCGAAAGCTCGTGCACCGGGGCCGGGGCCAGCCAGGGCTGGCCGGCGTGCTCGACCAGGAAATCGGCGTAGAGCGCGCTGTTGTCGTGAAAGTTGTGGCAGCCGGCCGAGGCGCAGCTCGCGAAGCTCAGGTCGGCGTGGCTCGGCCGGGCCTCGCGCACGTCCTGATCGCCCTCGCCGTGGCAGGCCATGCAGAAATCCATGGCGATGGTGACCGCCCCCGGGCGCGTGATTTCGGGGCGGTGCTCGGTGTGGCAGGTCGTGCACAGGCGCACGTCGAGCCGGTCGCGATAGACCGCCATTCTGGGGCTGCGGAACAGCTTGCGGTCATGGCTGTCGCCGGCGGCCCGCAGCTCGTCTTCGTGGCAGTCGCGGCAGGCCTCGTTCATCGCCTTGGCGGCCGTCGCCGGGCTGGAGAAGGCCGGCGCGACATGGCAGGTCTCGCAGGCCATCTCGAACTGATGGTGGGCGTCGGTGATGGCGCCGATGGTGAGCATCCTGCGGTCGCCGCCCACGAACATCCAGATCGCGACGACGGCTACGGCGATCGGGGTTCCGGCGGCCAAGAGAACCCAGAAAACGGTCTTCCGGGACACGAACGGGTCCCCTCAATACAGATAGACGGTGAGGACATGGACGATCACGAGGGCCGGCAGGGGGCAGAGCACGGCGATGTGCAGCCGGATCGGAACGACGCGCATCCTGGCGCTCATGCCCGTCTTCCGGAGCCAGGACGCCCCATAGGCCGAAGCCCCGGCCAGCGCGCCGCAGATCAGCATGGCGACATAGGCGCCCATGAGCATGGCGTTGAAATCGCTGCCCAGCCGAAAACCGGTGTGGGCGAACAGCAGCAGCGGGCAGCAGAGGCCCAGCCCGGCATGGGCGAGGCGCCAGCCGTTGTAGCCGCTCCAGCGGGCCACCGGGCGCAGCTTCAGCAACAGGGCGGCCGCCAGCCCCGCGACGCTGCACGCGAGGAGCGTGTAGCCGCTCCACTGCTTCCAGACGTCGTCGAACCAGAGGCGCTCGAGGACGGTGGGGCCGAAGCGGTCCGGGACCGGGATGCGCGGGACCAGGAGCGTCGCCGCCGCCGCCAGGCCGCCGGCGGCGGCGAGCAGCAGCAGCCACCTCCGCACGCGCGCCAGCCGGGAGCGGAGCGCGATGGCGACCATGCGCTCGGCGTCGGCGACGGCGCTGGCCACCTCGCGCCCGATCGGGTCCATCCTGCGCAGCTGCCCGATCCGCCGCCGGCGGCGCTCGACCTGGCGCGCCGGGAAGAGGTCGGGGAGGATGTCGCAGGCATCCAGAAGCGAGATCAGGGCCACGTCCCGGGGATCGGGGATGTCGTCGCCATGGAGCGCCTCGCGGATGCGCAGCACGGTCTCCCGGGCGGCCGCCGGGACGGGGTGGCGGCGGGGGCGAAAGGGCCACATGCCGCCCCCGCGCTCCAGGACGCCGCGCCGCGCGAGGCCGTCCAGCGCCTGCTCGCGGATGGCGGCCGCCTCGTCGATGGACAATGCGCCGATCCACGCCCTGGTATCCACCGCCCCGGCGCGGGCGGCGATCTTCGCCAGGACGCGGTCGAGCACGGCGTGGCCGGTCGGCGCAGGATCGTTGACCACCAGCGTGTGCGGGTCGGTGTCGATGCGGTGGGCGAACGCCAGATCCATCAGCACGGCGCCCGCCAGGGCGCAATCGAGCGCGTCCTTGTGGATGGGGAGAAGGCTGCCGTCCTCGCCATGCAGCAGCAGGACGAGCTCTTCGGCGAAGGTCAGCATGGGCACCTCGAAGCGATCCTATAGGGGCGCTTTCCGGCGATGCAAGCGGCCCTGCGGCAGGGGCGAAGGGCCGCAGGGCGGCGGGCGGCACCGCCGCCGGACCGGCGCTCGACCGGGGGCATGGCCGGCCAGGAATCCGCGCGCGCAGGGCCTCGGGATGCGTCCGAATATGACGCATGGGCGCCGCGACCGACATCCGCGCGCCCACGCTCCGGGGCCGGCGCGGACCGGAACGCCCACCGGAACGCCACTTGTGCCGAACGGGGCCTGCCGGCAGGATGGCGCCCTTGCCGGCCGGAGGAAGAGGTGTCCGCAATCGTCGTCGGAGTCGTCATGGGCAGCCGCTCCGACTGGGCGACCATGCGCCATGCGGCCGAGACGCTGGACGCGCTGGGGGTGGGCCGCGAGCTGCGCATCGTGTCGGCCCACCGCACGCCCGACCGGCTGTTCGCCTATGCCGAGGCGGCGCGCGGGCGGGGGCTGAAGGCCATCGTCGCCGGGGCCGGCGGCGCCGCCCATCTGCCGGGCATGATGGCCGCCAAAACGCCGCTGCCGGTGCTGGGCGTGCCGGTCGAAAGCCGGGCGCTGGGCGGCCTGGACAGCCTGCTTTCGATGGTCCAGATGCCGGCGGGCGTGCCGGTAGGGACGCTCGCCATCGGCCGCGCCGGCGCCGTCAACGCGGCGCTGCTGGCGGCCGCCATCGTCGCCCAGAACGACGCCGGCGTGGCCCAGGCGCTCGACGGCTGGCGCGCCCGCCAGACCGCCGCCGTCGCCGAGACGCCCGGCAGCGGCTGAGGCCGTGGCACATGGGCAGGCACTGCCGCCGGGCGCCACCATAGGCATCGTCGGCGGCGGCCAGCTGGGGCGCATGACGGCGCTGGCCGCCGCCAGGCTGGGCTATCGCTGCCACATCTACTGCCCGCAGCCCGGCAGCCCGGCGGCCCAGGTCGCCGCCGCGGCGACGGTGGCCGCCTATGACGACGGCGAGGCGCTGGAGAGCTTCGCCGCCGCCATCGACGTCGTCACCTACGAGTTCGAGAATCTGCCGGTGGCGGCCTTCGCCCGCATGGGCAGGCGGGTGCCGGTGCGGCCCCATTGGCGCTGCCTGGAAGCAACCCAGCACCGGGGGCGCGAGAAGGCGCTGGTCAACCGGCTGGGCATCGCCACCGCGCCCTGGCGGCCGGTCGCCCGGGCCGCCGAGCTGCCCCGGGCGCTGGCCGCGGTCGGGCGGCGCGCGGTGCTGAAGACCGCCCGCATGGGCTATGACGGCAAGGGCCAGGCGACGATCGGCCCCGGCGACGACGTCGAAGCCGCCTGGGCCGCCGTGAGCGGCGGCGGCGAGGCCGTGTTGGAGGGCTTCGTCGACTTCGAGCGCGAGGTCTCGGCCATCGTGGCGCGCGGCGGCGACGGGCGGATGGCGAGCTTCGACGCGGTGGAGAACCTGCACCGCCGCCACATCCTGGCCGAGACCCGGGCGCCGGCGCGCATCGCCGCCCCGCTGGCCCGCCAGGCCCGGGAGATCGCCGCCCGGCTGGCCGAGGCGCTCGATCTGGTGGGGCTGCTGGCGGTGGAGATGTTCGTCACCCGCGACGGCCGGCTGCTGGTGAACGAATTGGCGGCCAGGCCGCACAATTCGGGCCACTGGACCATCGACGCCTGCCATTGCAGCCAGTTCGAGCAGCTGGTGCGCGCCGTCGCCGGCCTGCCGCTGGGCGATCCCGCGCGCCACAGCGACGCCGTCATGACCAACCTGCTGGGCGGCGACGCCGGCCGCTGGCGGGCGCTGGCGGGCGAGGCCGGCGCCTGCCTCCACCTCTACGGCAAAGAGCGGGCCCGGGAGGGCCGCAAGATGGGCCACGTCACGCGGCTTTTCCCGAAGTCCGCCGCCTGAGGGCGCAGCGCAGCAGGCGCGAGGGGTCGGGCAGCCTGCGCGCCAGCCGCCCCCGCAGCGCCGCGATGCCCATGACGCCGTCGATGCGCCGGTCGAGGAAGGCCCAGCTGGCCTCGAAACCCTCGGAACGGTCTTCGAGCCAGTAGAGCAGGGTCGCGAGATAGACGCCCGCCAGCAGCGCCCGCCTGCTGTAGTAGCTGAAATCGGTGGACCTGTCGCCGGCCGCGCGCCACATGGCGTCGACCGTGCGCCAGAGCGACCCCGCCCCGCCCGGCGCGGCGGGCAGGGCCTGCAGGGCCAGTGCCCGCCGCAGGGCCTCGCGGTGGGGCGCGTGCTGTTCCAGGCGCAGGCGCACGGCCGTGGCGATGCGTTCCCGCACCCGCATGGCGGCCAGGTCGCGCCCGGCCAGCGCGGCCACCATGGCGCGGTCGGCCTCGGCGACGAAGAAGGCCAGCAGCTCGCCGGGGCCGCCGGGAAAGAGGCGCCGCGCCTCGCCCGCCGCCATGTCCAGATCGGCGGCGGCCCGGCCCATGGCCGTCCGCGTCCAGCCATCGAAGGGGACGTGGACCAGCGTCGCCCGCAGCAGGTGGCGGCGGGCCTGCGCGCGGCGCGGCGTGGCGCTCATCCCGCCCCGCCGCCGGGGGGCGGATGCCAGCGCGCCTCCGATTCGAAGATCAGGCGCGACAGGTCGGTCATGCGCTGCGGGTAGAGGATGCCGTCGAGATGGTCGAATTCGTGCTGGACGACCACGGCGTGGAGACCTTCGGCCACGCATTCGACGCTGCGCCCCCACGGCGTGGTGCCGCGGTAGCGCACCAGCGGCGCGCGCGGCACCAGGCCCCGCAGGCCCGGCACCGAAAGGCAGCCTTCCCAGCCTTCGACGCGCTCGTCGGTCAGAAGCTCCAGCACCGGATTGACGATGGCGGCGACGCGCTCGGGGCGGCCCTCCTGCGGCGGGACGACGAAGACCGCCACCCGCAGCGGCACGTGCACCTGGGGGGCGGCGAGGCCGAGGCCGCCGGCGTCCTGCATGGTCTTGATCATGTCGGCGACCAGCTTGCGGATGCGCGGCGCGGTGGCATCGGGCACCTCCGCCGCCCGGCAGCGCAGCACCGGATGGCCCATTCTGGCGATCTTCAGGATGGTCATCCGTGCACCATGTCGCAGCCCAGATAGCGCATGCCGAAGCCCTGGCCGCGGCGGAAGACATGGCCTGCGGAGGGGGCGGGGAAGTGCTGGGTCAGCACCAGGATGTCCTCGTCGGCCACCGCCTCCAGGAAACGGCGGCGCGTCGCCGCCGCCATCCCGGGCTGCCAGTCGTAGACGGGGCTCCAGTGCGGGCGGGGCAGCTGGAAGGGGGCGTGGATCAGGTCGCCGCACATGACGGCGCGCTCGCCCCCCGAAGCCAGATGGGTGGCGACATGGCCCGGCGTGTGGCCGGGCGTGGGTTCCAGGCGGAGATGGTCGTCGAGCGCGAAATCCATGGCCACGATCTCGCCCAGCTCCGCCTCCAGCACCGGCAGCACGCTCTCGCCATAGACGCTGTCGCCGCGCCGCGCCTCCTCCTCGGCGAAGTCGAGCTCCTCGCGGCAGAACAGGTAGCGGGCGTTGGGAAAGGTCGGCACCCAGCGCCCGTCCTCGAGCCTGGTGTTCCAGCCCGCATGGTCGAGATGGAGATGGCTGCACAGCACGATATCGACCTGTTCCGGGGCTACGCCGGCGGCCGCGATGTCGTCCAGCAACCGGTATTCGCTGCGCCGGTGCCATTCGGGCACCCCGGGGTGGTTCTTGTGATTGCCGACGCAGGTGTCGAGCAGGACGGTGTGGTGCGCGGTGCGCACGAGATAGGTCTGAACCGGCATGACGACGCGCCCGGACGCCGGGCAGACGGCGTGGGGCTGGAGCCATTCCATGAAGGGCGCGATCGCCTCCGGCGTGGCATCGGGGAAGTCGACATGGGGCAGGTTGCCGAGGGAGCAGGACTCCTCGATGCGATCGATGCGGATATCGCCGATCCAGAAGGCCACGGCCCCTCCCCCCGCCAGCCGCGAGGCGCTCAGCCTACAGCCCGCGCCCGGCGAGCGCAAAGCGCCCGGCTTCGCCGCCTGGGGCAGGTGGACTGTCGCCATCGCGCGGGGGCCGGCCGCTCCTCCGCCTCTGGCCTGGCCGCCGGGCGGTGGTGCCCCGGTTTGCCATTGCGAGGCCACCCGCCGCGGCGCGGCGGCATCCCGGATGCGAAGAGCGCGAAGGATGCCGCTGCCTTCGCCTGCGAGAAGGCCCCGGCGGGCGTCGCCGGTCGAGGATGTGGCGGTGCCTGGCGGCGGGGGGCGGTGCGTCGACGGGCCTTGCGGCCCGTTGCCGGCGGGACGCCGGCGCTCCCAGGGAGCGGGTGGCTGGCGATGGTGCCTGGGGGTGGCGGCAAACGGCGCCCGCCCATTTGCAAGCCGTGGCCCGACCCGCCGGGCGCTCCGCTTGCGGCGGCCGGAGGCGGCGACTATGCTGCGCCTTCCGCCCCCGAACGTCTGGGAATCCGCGCCATGACGACTGCGAGGCTGAAGGGATCCTTCGTCGCGCTCATCACCCTCATGCGCGACGGCGAGATCGACGAGGAGGGCTATCGCGGCTTCGTCGACTGGCAGATCGCCCAGGGCAGCCATGGCCTCCTCGCCATGGGCACCACCGGCGAATCACCGACCCTTTCCCACGAAGAGGACATGCGCGTCGTGAGGCTCTGCGTCGAGGCGGCGGCGGGCCGCGTGCCGGTGATCGCCGGCACCGGCTCGAACTCCACCAGCGAATGCATCACGCTCACGCGCCACGCCCGGGAGGCGGGCGCCGACGCGGCGCTGATCGTCACCGGCTACTACAACAAGCCCACCCAGGAGGGGCTTTTCCGCCATTTCGAGGCGGTCTCGGCGGCCGTCGACATCCCCCTCATCGTCTACAACATCCCTGGGCGCACCGGCGTCGATATCCTGCCCGAGACCATGGCGCGCATCGCCCGCCTGCCCCATGTGGCGGGATGCAAGGAGTCGACCGCCGCCGCCGACCGGGTCTCCAGGCAGCGCTTCTACTGCGGTGCCGACTTCATCCAGCTTTCGGGCGAGGACGCGGCGGTGCTGGGCCTGCTCGGCATGGGCGGCCATGGCTGCATTTCGGTCACCGCCAACGTCGCGCCCGCGCTCTGCGCCAGGATGCACGAGGCCTGGCAGGCGGGCGATTTCGAGGCCGCCCGCGCCATCCAGGACCGGCTGATGCCGCTCCACGAGGCGCTGTTCGCCGAAACCAGCCCCGGGCCAGTGAAATACGCCGCCAGCCTGCTGGGCTGGGGCGACGGCAGGCCGCGCCTGCCGCTGGTGCCGCCGGGCGAGACGACGCGCGAGCGGGTGCGCCGGGCGATGAGCGGCGCCGGCCTGATCGCCTGACCCGGCGATGGCCGGGCGGGCGACGAGCGGCCATGTCGCGCGCAACCGCAAGGCGCGGCGCGACTACGCCATCGAGGATCGTTTCGAGGCCGGGATCGTGCTGACGGGCGCGGAGGTGAAGGCGCTGCGGGCCGGGCGCGTCAACATCGACGATGCCTTCGCCCGCGAACGCGCCGGCGAGCTGTGGCTCGAAGGCTGCCACATCCCGCCCTACGGCCCGGCCGCGCGCGCGGGCCACGAGCCGCTGCGCACCCGCAAGCTGCTGTTGCACCGCCGCCAGATCCAGCGCCTGACGGGGCAGGTGGCGCGGGCCGGCTACACGCTGGTGCCGCTCAGCCTCTACTTCAACCGCCGCGGCGTCGCCAAGCTGGAACTGGGGCTGGGCAAGGGCCGCCGCGCCTACGACAAGCGCGCCCAGCTGCGCGAGCGGGACTGGCGGCGCCAGAAGGAGAGGCTGATGCGCAGCCGCCGCTAGCGGCTGCCAGCGGCCCCACCCGCGACGCCATGACCTATCTGCTTGCCGGTGCCGGGCTGCTGCTGCTGATCTGGGCGCTGGCCTGGATCGGCATCGAAGCCAGGGCATCGGCCGTCCTGCGCTGGACGAAGCGCATCCTGGCCGTGCTGCTGCTGGCCGCCGTGCTGGCGCTGCTCGCCTATGGCCTCTTCCAACCAGCGCTGTTGCCGGGCCTGTTGCTGCTGCCGCTGCTCTTTCCCTGGAGACGGCGCCGGGGCGGGGCGGCCGGCGGCAGCGCGGGCTGGGGCGGCGGCGGGCGGCGCGGCGGCGGCATGAGCCCCGCCGAAGCGGCCGAGATCCTGGGCGTGGCCATCGACGCCGACGCCGAGGCGATCCGGGCCGCCCACCGGGCGCTGATGGCGAAGAACCACCCCGACAAGGGCGGCTCGCCCTGGTTCGCCCGCCAGCTCAACGAGGCGCGCGACACCCTGCTCTCCGCCCGCGGGCGCGGCGCCTGACGCCCCGGTAGCGTCTCGGTATGGAATCTCGAGGCCGCCCGCCGCCGCGCTGGGTGGCGGGGCCGGTGCGTCGACGGGCCTTGCGGCCCGTTTGCCGGCGGGACCGCCGGCGCTCCCAGGGGCGGGCCGCCTGGGGGCGACAAACGGCACCCGCCCATTTTCAAACCGAAACACTACCCCCGGCGGCGTTGACCTCGCGGGGAGGCGGTGGTAAGGCCGCCCGCCGGTTGCGGAGGGTTCGAGCATGTCGCGCAGTTGCGAGCTGACGGGCAAGGCGGTGATGACCGGCAACAACCGCAGCCATGCGGAGAATAAGACCAGGCGCGTGTTCCGCCCCAACCTGATCCGCGTGAGCCTGTTCTCGGAAGCGCTGGGGGCGCCGGTGCGGCTGCGCATCTGCGCCCGGGCGCTGCGCACGGTGGAGAAGCGCGGCGGCCTGGACGGCTTTCTGGCCACCGCGCGGAAGCGGAAGCTGCCGCCGGGCGCGCTGCGCCTGAAGCGCCGCGTGGAGAAGGCGGCCGCGCGCAGGGCGGCGCGCGAGGCGCAGGAGGCCAGCTGAAGCGGCCGGCGGCGCAACATGCGGCACCGCCGCAGCCTCCATGCGCGGGCCGCATGACAGCGATGCAGAGGCACCGCTTGCCGCAGGGGCGGCGCCCGCAAACCCTGCCCGCTCCGCCCGCGGCCCTGCCGCCGGCACCAGCGAAGGTGCTCCCCATGTCCAGAATCGTCGCCCATCTGAAACGGCTGCGCCGGCAGGCGCTGGCCCGTCACGAACTCGACATGCTGTCCGCCCGCCAGCTCCGCGACCTCGATCTGGAGCGGGTGATGGTGGTCGGCAGCCCGGTCTATCGCCGGCGGGTCTGGAACGCCGTCTGAAGGCTCTGCCCGCCGCCGGGCGAGGGCCGGCGCTGGCCCGCGGGACGGGGCCTGTGCCAGACTGGGCGCGCCCGGTGAGCGACGGACGCCTTTCGCCATGAGATTCTCCCACATCCTGGCCATCGTTCTGGCGATCGGGGCGGCGTTGTGGGTGGGGTCCGGCAGGCTGGGCGACGAGGCGCCGGCCAGCGGCACCGGCACGGAGGCCGTCCGCAGCGGCGAGAAGGCACCGCCGCCGGCGCGGGTGCGCGTGACGGTCAGCACCGCCCGGCCTTACGTGGTGACCATGAGCGTCACCGGCCGCACCGAGGCCGCCCGCGCCGCGACGCTGCAGGTGGAAACCTCCGGGCGCATCGAGGAGATCGCGGCGGCCGAGGGCGAGGCGGTGGCCGAAGGCCAGCTGATCGCGCGCATCGCCGCCGACGACAGGCCGCAGCGCCTGGCGCGGGCCGAAGCGATGGTAGAGCGTTTCCGCATCGCCTTCGACGCCTCGCAGACGCTCGCCCAGAGCGGCTGGCGCGCGGAGACCGCCAACGCCGAAGCCCATGCCGACCTGCAAGACGCCCGCGCCCAGCTGGCGGCGATCCGCCTCGACATCGCGCGCACCCGCATCACCGCCCCCTTCGCCGGCGTGCTGGAGGCCATCGACGTGGAGATCGGCGATGCGGTGAGCGCCGGCGGCGACAGCGCCACCATCGGCCGCCTCTTCGACCTGGACCCCATCGTCGTCGCGGCGGCGGTGAGCGAGCGCCAGGTGGGCCGGCTGGCCGTCGGCGGGCCGGGCGAGGTGCGGCTCGTCACCGGCGAGCGCCTGCAAGGCCGCATCCGTTTCGTCGGCCGCGTCGCCGAACCCACGACCCGCACCTTTCCCATCGAGATCGAACTCCCCAACCAGGGCCATGCCATCCCCGCCGGCATGACCGCCGAGGTCACGCTGCCGCTGGAGACCGTCGCCGCTCATCTCGTCTCCCCCAGCGTCCTGTCGCTGGCCGACGACGGCACCCTGGGCGTCAAGCTGGTGGGCGAGGACGACCGCGTGCGCTTCGTTCCGGCCACCGTCGTCGCCAACAGCGCCGAAGGGCTGTGGCTGGCGGGCCTGCCGCAGGAGGCGGTGCTGATCGTCGTGGGCCACGAATTCGTGGTCGCCGGCCAACCCGTGGAGGCGATGGCCGCCTCCCTTCCGGCGGGCGCGCCGTGATTGCCCTGATCGCCGCCGCCTATCGCCGCCCGCGCACGGTGTCGATGCTGCTGCTGCTGGTCCTGGTCGCCGGCGCCGCCGCTTATGTCGGCATCCCCAAGGAGTCGGATCCCGACATCAACATCCCCATCATCTATGTGTCGATGTCGCATGAGGGCATCTCGCCCGGCGATGCCGAACGGCTCCTCATCCGCCCCATGGAACAGGAGCTCAGGGGGATCGACGGCGTCAGGCAGCTCTCCTCCACCGCCTATGAGGGAGGCGCCAACGTCACGCTGGAATTCGATGCCGGCTTCGATCCCGACGCCGCGCTGGACGACGTGCGCAGCAAGGTCGATCTCGCCCGGCCGGAACTGCCCGCCGATACCGACGAGCCTTCGGTCCACGAGATCAACCTGTCGCTCTTCCCGGTGGTGGTGGTGACGCTGGCCGGCGACGTGCCGGAACGGACGCTGCTGGCCCTGGCGCGCGGCCTCCAGGACGACATCGAGAGCCTGCCGGAGGTGCTGGAAGCCACCATCCAGGGCGGGCGCGACGAGCTGGTGGAGATCGTGGTCGATCCCGCCCTGGTGGAAAGCTACCGGCTGGACGCGAGGGAGCTGATCGACTTCGTGGGCCGTTCCAACCGCCTGGTGGCGGCGGGCGTCCTGGATACCGGCCTGGGCAGGTTCGGCGTCAAGGTGCCGGGGCTGCTGGAGGGCGCGGGCGAGCTGCTGGCACTGCCGGTGAAGGTGGAGGGCGATGCGGTGACGGCTGTGGGCGACATCGCCCAGGTGCGCCGCACCTTCAAGGACCCGGCGACCTTCGCCCGCGTCTCCGGCGAACCGGCGCTGGCGATCGAGGTTTCCAAACGCACCGGCGAGAACATCATCGGGACCATCGAAAAGGTCCGCCACATCGTCGCCGGGGCCGCCGCCGCCTGGCCGGCGGGCGTGGAGATCGCCTTCACGCAGGATCAGTCGAACGACATCCGCCGCATGTTGAGCGACCTGCAGAACAACGTGCTCTCGGCCGTGCTGCTGGTGATGATCGTCATCGTCTGGGCGCTGGGCTGGCGTTCGGCCGCCCTGGTCGGCGTCGCCATCCCCGGCTCCTTCCTGACCGGCATCCTGGTGCTGTCGTCGGCCGGGATGACCATGAACATCGTCGTCCTGTTCAGCCTCATCCTGGCGGTGGGGATGCTGGTGGACGGTGCCATCGTCGTTACCGAATACGCCGAACGCAAGATGGCCGAGGGCCAGCATCGCCGCGAGGCCTATCTGGCGGCCGCCTCGCGCATGGCCTGGCCGATCACGGCGTCCACCATGACCACCCTGGCGGCCTTCCTGCCGCTCCTGTTCTGGCCGGGGATCGTGGGCGAGTTCATGAAGTTCCTGCCCATCACCCTGATCGCCACCCTTTCGGCCTCGCTGGCCATGGCGCTGGTCTTCGTGCCGACCCTGGGCTCGCTGTTCGGCAAGGCCGCCGGCGGCGATGCCGAGCGTGCCCGCCGGCTGGCGGCCGACGCCAGCGGGCCGCTGACGGGCATCGGCGGTTTCACCGGCGCCTATCTGGCGCTGCTGGACCGCGCGCTGAACCACCCCGCCAAGGTGCTGGCGACCGCCGTCGCCGTGCTGGTGGCGGTGCAGATGGCCTATGCCAGCTTCGGCAAGGGCGTGGAGTTCTTCCCCGACATCGAACCCGAACGGGCGGCGATCCAGATTCACGCCCGCGGCAATCTCTCGATCTGGGAGAAGGACCGGCTGGTGCGCGAGGTGGAAGAGCGCATTCTCGACATGGACGCCTTCGAGACGGTCTATGCCACGGTGGCGGGCGACACCGCGCGGCGCGAGGGCAGCGAAGATGTGATCGGGCGCATCAACGTGGAACTGGTGCCGTGGAACCGGCGCCCGCCGGCCGAAGAGATCTTCGCCGAGGTGCTGAAACGAACCGCCGATCTCGCCGGCATCGTCGTCGAGCTCAGCGGCCAGCGGGATGGGCCGGCGTCCGAGAAGCCGATCCAGATCCAGGTCTCGTCCGGCGAGCCGGCGCTGATCGGGCCGGCGGTGGCCGCCATCCGCGCACGCATGGATGCCATGGACGGCCTGCGCGACGTCGAGGACGACCGTCCCCTGCCCGGCATCGAATGGGACATCGACGTAGACCGCGCCCAGGCGGCCAAATTCGGCACCGACGTGGCCTCCATCGGCGGCATGGTGCAGCTCGTCACCAACGGCCTTCTGCTCTCCACCCTGCGGCCCGACGATTCCAGGGAAGAGATCGACGTGCGCGCCCGCTTTTCCGGCACCGCCAGAACCCTCGACCAGCTCGACCGGCTGCGGATCACCACCGCCCAGGGCGAGGTGCCGCTGTCGAACTTCGTCACCCGCCGGGCGGTGCCCCAGACCGGCACCATCCAGCGGGTGGACGGCAAGCGGGCGATGACCGTCAAGGCCGATGTCGAGGAAGGCGTGCTGGCCGACGCCATGGTCGCCCAGCTGGCGGCCGGCATCGGCGAAGCCGCCCTCGACCCCAGGATCGAAGTGGAGTTCCGCGGCGAGCGGGAGGACCAGGACGAGGCCGCCCGCTTCCTGATGCAGGCCTTCGCCGTGGCCCTGTTCCTGATGGCCATCATCCTGGTGACTCAGTTCAACAGCTTCTATTCGGCCTTTCTGATCCTGTCGGCGGTGGTGATGTCGACCATCGGCGTCATGATCGGCCTTCTGGTCACCGGGCGGCCCTTCGGCATCGTGATGTCGGGGATCGGCGTCATCGCCCTGGCCGGCATCGTGGTCAACAACAACATCGTCCTGATCGACACCTTCGACCGGCTGAAGAAGACCGTCGCTTCCCCCAGGGAAGCCGTCCTGCGCACCGGCGCCCAGCGCCTGCGCCCGGTGCTGCTGACGACCGTCACCACCATCCTGGGACTGACGCCGATGGTGCTGCAGGTCAACATCGATTTCTTCGCCCGCAGCGTGCAGGTGGGCGCGCCCTCGACCCAGTGGTGGGTGCAGCTTTCCAGCGCCATCGTCTTCGGGCTCGCCTTCGCCACCATGCTGACGCTGATCGTCACCCCCAGCGCCCTCATGCTGCGCGAGAACGTCGCCGCCTGGCGCGCCCGGCGCCGGACGCAGGCGGTGCAACCGGCTTAGCCGCCCGCCGAAGAGGGCGGAAATTCAAGAGAAATTCATCGGGGCACAGGTGGCCGCCCTTGCCTCGGCAGGCGGCCTGCCCGCGCGGCCCCCTTACACTCCTGCGTGCGAAGGCGCCTGGGGCCGGTGTGGCAGCGGCTTCCGGCCATCTCGTGGACCGCTTCGCCATCCTCCACCGCCGGCGATGTCTCGCCGGCAGGGGAGAGGGCGCCCGGCGGCTCGTCGCCACAGGCGCCGCCACAAAGGGCGAGCGAGAACAGGGCCGTGAAGACGGGAACCGTTCGGGTGGCGCGAGTCGAGACTATGACGAATATCCTCCCGCAGAGGACGGCGGCCCCGGTCGCCGCCAGGGCCGCCGGCATGGCTGGTCGGGGCGGCTGGATTCGAACCAGCGGCCTCCTGCTCCCAAAGCAGGTGCGCTACCGGACTGCGCTACGCCCCGTCCTTTGCGCCCTTGTGGCGCCCCGGCGCCCCGGCGTCAATCGTCGCGCCACGCCGTCCAGCGCTCCCGCCACCGCCTCAGGAACGGCGCCATGTCGGCCGGCTCGCGGCGGGCGACGAGCGCCCCCTTCGGGATGCGGAACCAGGGCTGGGCGCTGGCCGTCCAGATATGGCCCACGGGCGGCGGCAGATCGCGCCGGTCCAGCGAGCCCGCCTTCACCGATACGATCTCCGGGCTGGCGCTGCCGATATGGAACAGGCGGCTGCCGCAGGCGGGGCAGAAGCGGCAGGCGAGGCGGCCGCCGCTGGCGGTGGGGCGCGACCAGCTGCGACAGGCGCCCCAATCCGTCTCCAGGGCGGCGCGGGCCACCAGCAGCGACATGCCGAAGGCCGAGGCCGACTGGGCCTGGCATTCGCTGCAATGGCAGCAATAGAGGGTGAGCGGCGGTGCCGTCACCAGGTAGCGGAGGCTGCCGCACTGGCAGCCGCCCTCCAGAGGCAGCCGGGGGCCGCCCGCGTCTTCGCTCATGCCTTCCCCTCCCCGCATCGCCACGGCCGGCGATCGGCGCCGCCAGCCTCACCGTTGTGGCGCGGCGGGCATTGCCCCCGGGCCGCATACCGGTGCACAGTAACCCGGCTGTCGCTCCCGCAAGGCAGCGGTGGCCGGCAACGATTCGGGCCGATGACGATTCGGATCGCAACATGGGAGACACCGACGTGACCGACAAACTCCACAAGCTGAACGCCACGCGCCGCACGGTGCTGGGCGGTGCCGCTGCCGCCGGTGCGGCGGCGGCGATGGGGCCGGCGGTGCTGGGCGGCAACGCTGCTGGGGCCGATTCGCATATGCCCAAGCGCGGCGGCACGCTGCGCATCGGCATGGGCCACGGCTCCACCACCGATACCCTCGATCCGGCGACCTTCGAAAACGCCTTCGCCAGTTCGATGGGCATGGGCGGGCTGTTCAACTATCTCACCGCCGTCGACGAGAAGAACCAGCTGGCACCGGAACTGGCCGAGGAATGGGAGGCCACCCCCGACGCCATGACCTGGACCTTCAAGATCCGCAAGGGCGTCGTGTTCCACAACGGCAAGACCATGACCCCCGACGACGTGGTGGCAAGCCTCAACTACCACCGCGGCGAGGATTCGATCTCGGCCGTCTCCAGCCTGTTCGAGCAGGTGGTGGATATCCGCGCCGAAGGCGACAAGGTGGTGGTCGAGCTCAACGCCGGCAACGGCGACTACCCCTATATCGTGAGCGACTACCATCTCGGCATCCAGCCCGGCGACGGCGAAGGCAACATCGCCGATCCCAAATCGGGCATCGGTGCCGGCAGCTACATGGTGGTGGAATACGAGCCGGGCGTCGCCGCGACTCTGGAGCGCAACCCCAACTACTGGAAGACCAACGCGGGTTGGTTCGACGCCGTGCAGATGACGACCATCGCCGATTCGGGCGCGCGCCAGAACGCCATCATATCGGGCCAGGTGGACGTCATCGACCGCGTCGACCTCAAGACCGCCGACCTGCTGGAACGCCACCCCGATGTCGATCTGGTGGAAGCCACCGGCACGCTGCACTACACGCTGCCGATGCGCACCGACATGGCGCCCTTCGACGACAACAACGTGCGCATGGCCCTGAAATACGCCATGAACCGCGAGGAGGTGGTAGACAAGATCCTGCGCGGCCACGGCGTTCCGGGCCAGGATACGCCGATCACGCCGGCCAACCGCTACTATGCCGACGACATCGAAGCGGCCAGCTACGACCCGGACAAGGCCCGCTGGTATCTGAAGCAGGCGGGCCTCGACAGCCTGGCGGTGGATCTGTCGACCGCCGATGCCGCCTTCGTCGGCGCCGTCGATGCCGCCGTCCTCTACAGGGAACATGCGGCGGCGGCCGGCATCGACATCAACGTCATCCGCGAGGCGTCGGACGGCTACTGGAACAATGTGTGGATGAACAAGCCCTTCTCCACCTGTTACTGGGGGGGGCGGCCGACCGAGGACTGGATGTTCTCCACCGCCTATGCGGCCGATGCGCCCTGGAACGACACCTTCTGGAAGCACGACCGCTTCAACGAACTGCTGATCCAGGCCCGCGCCGAGCTCGACGAAGGCCTGCGCCGCGAGATGTATCGCGAGATGCAGCAGATTCTGGCGACGGAGGGCGGCGTCCTGGTCGCCATGTATGCCAACCACGTCGATGCGGCTTCCACGGCCCTGCGCCACGGGCCGGACGTCGCCGGCAACTGGGGTCTCGACGGCGGGCGCCTGATGGAGCGCTGGTGGTTCGACGACCCGTCGGCGTAAGCCGCGCCGGGTGAGAGGGGGCGTTGCCGGCGTCCCCTCGCGCCCCGGGCGCCGTCAGACAACCGCCGATATGCGCTCGCGGCGGAAGGGGACGTCGCCTTCCGCATCGCTGTCGAAGCTGCGGCCGTAGCGGTGGCCGTCATGGACGGCGGCGGCGATGGTGGCGGGTGCGTAGCAATCGCCGATCCGCGTCAGCGTGCGGATGCCGGCCTTCTTCACGAGCTGCGGGCGGGCGGCCAGCGCCTGCCAGAGGCCGTCGTCGGGCAGGCGCGAGGTCACCAGCACCACGGCGGCGGCGGCGACCTCGCTTCCCCGCCCGCCATAGATGCAGGCCAGCCGGCAGCCGCCGTCGCCGATCGCCGCCAGGTGGACCTGCTGGCGGATGGCGACGCCCAGCTCGATCAGGCGGGTCTGGATGAACTCCTGCTCCAGCGTATTGGCGGTGAATTCCGAGACCTGGGCGGCCGGCGTCGCCAGCACGGTCTCGAAGCCGTCGCGGGCCAGTTTCTCGGCCAGCACGCCCGCCAGATAGTGGTGGTCGTCGTCGAAGACCAGCACCGGCCCCTGCCGCACGCGCCCGGCCGCCGCGTCTTCAGGCGTGAACACATCGATGCCCCCGCTGCCGTCGGCACCGGCGATGGCATGGCGGTTGGCGTGGCCCACGCCGTCGCGCCGCCAGCGAGAGCCGGTGGCGAGCGCCACATGGTGGGCACCGAAGGCGGCGACGCTTTCGGCGTCCATGACGCTCTCCGGGAAGATGTCCACATTGGCCATGCGCCGCAGCTGGCCCAGCCGCCAGTCGCGCACGCGGCCCCAGGCGGCCAGCCCCGGCAGCCGGCATTCCATGGCGACGCGCCCGCCGAGCTCCCGGCCGCCCTCGGCCAGCGTCACCTCGCAGCCCCGCCGGCCCAGGGTGCGGGCCGCCTCCAGGCCGGCCGGCCCGGCGCCGATCACCAGCACCCGCTCGCCCTTCGCCGGCGGCACCTTCTCGCTGTGCCAGCCGCGCCGCCATTCCTCGCCCACCACCGGGTTCTGGGTGCAGCGCATGGGCACGGCGAAGAAATCTCCCGTGATGCACATGTTGCAGCCGATGCATTCGCGGATGTCGTCGATGCGCCCTTCCTCGATCTTCTTCGGCAGGAAGGGGTCGGCGATCGCCGGGCGCGCCGCGCCGATGAAATCCACGATGCCGGACGTCACCGCCCGCAGCATGGCATCGGGGCTGGTGTAGCGCCCCACCCCCACCACCGGCTTGGTGGTCAGCGATTTCACGAAGGCAATGGCGTCCTCCTGGAAGCCTTCTTCGGCGAAGCGGCTGCTTTTGGAATCGTTCTCCCAGGGCGAGACGTTGACGTCCCACAGGTCGGGCAGCTCGGCCAGCATCTCCACCACCTCGCGCCCTTCCCGCTGCCATTGCAGGCCGCCGGCGCCGGCCCGCTCGTCCACCGCGAAGCGCAGCGCCACGGCGCAGCTGTCGCCCACCGCCTCCCTGGTTTCCTCCAGCAGCTCGCGCAGCAGGCGGGTGCGGTTTTCCAGGCTGCCGCCATAGGCGTCGCTGCGCCGGTTGTAGCGCGGCAGCAGAAAGTGCATGGGCAGCGCGATGTCGTGGGCGCAATAGACATAGACGATGTCGGCCCCTGCCCGCTTCGCCCGCAGTGCCGCCTGGCGGTGCCAGCGGCGCAGCTCGGCGATGTCGTGGAGGTCCATGGCCCGGGCCTGGGGCGCGGCCTCATATTTGTTGGCCATGTGGCTGGGCGCCAGCGGCGCCATGCGCGAGACCAGATTGGGGCGCGACAGGCCGCCATGGACCAGCTCCACCCCGAACAGGGCGCCATGCTCGTGCACCTTGTCGGCGGCGGCGGCGAAAACCGGAATGTCGCCGTCGTCCCACAACCGCATGGAGGCGGCGGGATAGGAATCGGAGCTGGGGTGGATCATCGTCTCCTCGGTGCACACCACGGCCCAGCCGCCCTCGGCGCGCTGGCCGCGCAGCCAGGCATGGGCGAGCGGCCAGTTGGAGCCCATGCCGGTGCAATGCGGCACTTGGTAGAAGCGGTTGCGGGCGGTGACCGGCCCGATGCGCACGGGTTCGAAGAGAATGTCGAAGCGGGGGTCGCGTGCCATGGGGGCCTCGTCTGCGGTCGGGAAGGCGCCAATGTAACCGCCTGCCGCCCCGCGCGGCCAGCGGGGCTACCAGCCGAACAGCAGGCCGCCCAGCAGCCGTTGCGGCCCCAGCGTCAGGATGCCGGCCGTGACCAGCCCCGCCATGGTGCCGATCATCCAGCCGCGATGGGCCGCCACCCGGCGCCGCCGGATGCAGGCCACGGCCATGGCGACGCTGATCAGCGTCCACAGGGTCAGGAGATGGATGACGCCGTAGCCGTCTTCGTCGCGAATCCAGAACGACGACAGGCAGACGCCGACGATCAGCGCCACCCACAGCCTGCCCCACAGCCTGTGGCGCGGCGTGCCCTTGGGCGCCGCCAGCATCCAGGCGCCCAGCGGCAGCGCCACCAGGGAACAGGCGAGATGGATGGCGATGGCGGTGTTCACGGCTGCTCCCTCCGAGAGCAGGGGTGCGCCGCGCCCCTTACACCTTCGCCGCCGCCGCCGTAAGCTTCGCCTGGCTATCCCGGGGGAGGTGCCCGATGACGGAGAAGCTCGTGCTGCCCGACGACCAGTGGCGCCGGCGCCTGACGCCGGAGCAATACCGCATCGCGCGGCGCAAGGGGACGGAACGCGCCTTCACCGGCGCCTACCACGCCAGCAAGGCCGCCGGCACCTATCGCTGCATCTGTTGCGAGGCGCCGCTGTTCTCGTCGGCCGCCAAGTTCGATTCCGGCACCGGCTGGCCCAGCTTTCGCGAACCGATCGCGGCCGCGGCCGTGGAAACCAGGGAGGATCGCAGCCTCTTCTTCATGCCCCGCACCGAGGTGGTGTGCGCGCGCTGCGACGCCCATCTGGGCCATGTCTTCCCCGACGGCCCGCCGCCCACCGGCCTGCGCTACTGCATGAACTCCGCCGTCCTGCATCTGGAGGAGGACGGCGGCGAAGTTTGACGCGCCCGCCCATATGCCGGCCATGCCGGCGCCACGCTGCCGAAGCGGCGGCGGGCTCTCTCCGCCCCCACGGGGTGGGGAAATACCCTTGACGAATCGCCGGGACGCCCATAGCGTCGGGCTCCTGGAAGGAAGGGTTGCGCTGCCGCGCTTTCCGCTCACGCCAGATGCCCGGAGCGTGTGAATCGGGGCTTCCCTCAGGGGCGATGGAAGCATATGCGGAGGTCGAACGATGAACACCGTCGAGCTTGCCGGCATGGCTCTCCCCGGCGTCCCCGCCTTCATCGCCTGGGTAGCGATCGCGGTGACCGGCTTCGGCATCGTCCTCCACGCCGCTCTGATCGGCTGGGGCATCTACGTCATGGCCAGCAGCAACAGAAGCCGTGCCCAATCCTTCGAAGAGGCCCGCAGAGAGAACGAAAGGCGCCACCAAGCCGACGTCAGGCGTCACGAGGAAACCATGAAGGCCCTCACGACGCTGATCGAACGAACCGGCCCCCCGCCCATGCGGCCTGCGGGTGGCGACTGACCTTCGGCCAACGGGGCGCCGGAAACCAGGCAGATATGGAGGCATGAAATGACCATCTACGCCATCAAAAACCCGGACGGGCCGGACGGGAAGGATCGCGTCCAGCAGATATTCGACTCCCTGAAAAAGGGAGAAAGCCGATTCGGGTGGAGCTCCGTTGAAACGGCAGACATGCGCGAACTCAAACAAAGGGTTCAACAGCATGGTTGGGACCATCTGACAGCGGAAGAAGCGGAATGCTATCATGAATTTCTTCTGGAAATAAAGCGTGGCGACTACGTTGTGCACATAAACGTTCCCGAATGGGGGCGCTGCACGCTGGCCAGAGTAACGGATGGATATGAATTTCGCTATGAGGGTGACAACTTCAATCACCGACTTAAGGTCGATCCCGAATCGATCGTTTCATTCAACAGAAACGATGCTGACGTCCCGAACTACCTGAGTACTCGCCTCAAATTGCGAAGACGATGGTGGCATGTGTATGCCGAAGAAGAGTTTAAGCAACTATTGATCGCACGCGGTCAGAGCCTCGAGTCCAGGCAAAAGACACGAAAGGACGACCTTCAAGAATTATCGAAGGCGACTCGCCCCTTCCTGGAGAAAGTATCCGAACAAATCTCCCGAACGCACCCGAACAAGAAACTAGAAAACCTCATGCAGGAGGTGCTTGGCAGAGTTCCCGGTGTCAAGGCGGTGCATCGGCAAAGCGGTCGATCCGATCACGGAGCCGATTTGCTGGTGGAATTCGAGGATAGTTTCATACCCGGGCTTGTGAGGCGAGACATCCTCGTCGTTCAAGTCAAATCGTTCGCGGGAGAGCATATCGACACAGGCGCCGTTGAAGACATAGAAAGAGCCTTCCAGCATCACCATGACGCAACCATGGGCTTGATCGTTTCCACTGCCGAAAGCGCTGGTGTGGAGCTAAGAGAGCGGCTGGACCAATTGCAGGAGGAAAGCGGCAAGCCGGTCTCCCTGCTGATCGGCGCCGATCTGGCCGCCTTCGTCCTGCGTTTCGGCGGCGAACTGTTGCGGCGATAGCGGCTCGCCGTTGCGCCTTATGCGAGGCGGCATCAGGCCGCCTTTCCCACCACCAGCACGTCCAGGGCGACCGCCTCGTCTTCCGTCACCAGCACCGGGTTCACGTCGAGCTCGGCCAGGCTGTCGCCCAGCTCGAACGCCAGCAGCGACAGCCGCGCCACCGTTTCCACCAGCCGGCCGATGGCGGCGGGGCGGCGCCCGCGCACGCCCGCCAGCAGGCGCCGCAGCTTCAGGCCGGTCAGCGCGTCTTCGATCTCCCAGGCCGGGGCCGGGGCCGGCAGCGCCGCCGCATCGTCCAGAAGCTCCACCAGCACGCCGCCGGCGCCGACCAGCACCAGCGGCCCGAACTGGGGATCGCAGACGATGCCCGCCGCCGCTTCCACGCCTTCGCCCATCATCGGCGCCACCAGCGCGCGCGGCCCCAGGCGCCGCGCAAGGTCGCGCCAGGCCGCGGCCACCGCTTCCTCGTCGGCGAGCCGCAGATGCACGCCGCCGGCTTCGGACTTGTGGCGCTGGCCCGGCACGGCCGTCTTCAGCACCGCCGGCAGACCCAGGCGGCGGGCGGCGGCCACCGCCTGGGTTTCGCTCGCCACCACCGCGTGGGGAACCGTGGCGATGCCGTACTCGGCCAGCAGGGCGAAACCCTCGGCCTCGTCGAAGGGCCGGGCCAGACGGGCCCGCCAGCGCGCCTGCCTGGCGGTACGGATGGCGGGCGGCGAGGGGCGCGGGCGGGCCTTCCAGTCGCGCCGCCACAGGACATGGGCCGCGGCCTTCAGGGCCGGCACGGTGCCGTCCAGCACCGGAATGGCGAGCCGGTGGGTGAAGTCGGCGGCCAGTTCGCGGTGGTCGAGGCCGGCGAGATTGGTCGCCAGCGCCACCGGTTTCTGCGTCGTGGCGGCGGCCGCCGCGCAGGCGCGGGCCTGGGCGGCGCTGTAGGGGTTGTGCTGCTGCACATCCAGGAAAAAGAGGCCCAGCGCCGTTTCGGGATCCGCCATCAGCGCCGCGAAGCAATCGCGCATGACGCCTTCGAAATCGCGCCCGCTGCCATAGGCGTCGCAGGGATTTTCCGGCGCCAGGCCATCATCGAGGCGCTCGCTCAGCCTGGCGGCGGTTGCCCCGCCGATGCGGGCATAGGCGAGGCCCAGATCGGCGGCGATATCGGCCACCATCTCGCGCTCGCCGCCGGAATCGTGAATCGCCGCCAGGCCGCCCGGCCCGATGTCGCGCGCCCGTTCCATCAGCAGCGAGGAAGCGACCAGCTCGTCCAGCGTCGCGGCGCGCAGCACGCCGTGGCGGCGGAAGACGGCGTCGATGGCGCGGTCGTCGCCCACCAGGGCGCCGGAATGGCCGATGGCCATTGCCGCCGCCATCTCCGAACGCCCGGCCTTCAGCGCCACCACCGGCACATCGCGTTCGGCCGCCTTGTCCAGCGCCGCCCGGAAGGCCTCGCCGTCGCGCACCGTCTCCAGGAACAGCGCCAGCACCCGCGCGCTGCCCAGCTCCAGCGCATAGTCCATATAGTCGGCGACGCCGGTGGCAAGCTCGCTCCCCATCGAGACGGCGAGGCTCACCCCCAACCGGCTCGCCGTCAGGGCACCGAACACCGAACCGGACTGGGCCAGCACCGCCACCCGCCCCGGAAGCTGCCAGGCGAAAGGGTGCGAGGTGACGTGGACCCCGGCCTCGAAATTGCAGAAACCCATGCAGTTGGCGCCGTTGGCCGCCATGCCGGCCTCGCGCAGCATGGCCGCCAGCCGGGCCGCCAGGGCGGGCGGGCCATCGCCGGGCAGCAGGCAGCTGCCGAAGATCGACGCCGCACCGGCCCCGGCCTCGATGGCGCGGCGAAGCTCGCCCTCGATTCTGGCGTCGGCGACCGCCAGCACCGCCAGATCGACCGGGGCCGGCAGCTCGGCCATGGACGGATAGCAGGCCAGGCCGGCGACCTCGGCGTAGCGCGGGTTGACCGGATAGAGCGGCCCGTCGAAGCGCAACTCCTGCAACGCCCGCAGGACGCCCAGCCCGGTGTTGCCCTGGCGCGGCGAGGCGCCGACCACCGCCACCGAGCGCGGCGTCAGCAGCGGCGACAGCGGGTGGTCGATGCGGCACCGCGCGGGGGCGGCGCCCGGGCGGGAGGTGCCGGCTTCGCCCTCTTCAGCGTCCGCCGCTGACATCGTAGCACATGCCGGTGCAGTAGGAGGCGTCGTCGGAGGCCAGGAAGACCGCCATGGCGGCGACCTCTTCGGGCTGGCCCATGCGTTGCAGCGGCACCTGGCGGCGCGCCATCTCCTTCACTTCCCCCAGGCCAAAGGCGTTGCCCGAGAAGATGTCGGTCTCCGTGAGGCCGGGGCGCACGCAATTGACGCGCACGCCCTGCGGGCCGACCTCCTTGGCCAGGCCCAGGGTCAGGGAATCGACCGCGCCCTTGCTGGCGGTATAGATCACGTCGCGGGGCAGGCCGCCGGTGCGCGCCGAGACCGAGCCGATATTGACGATGGCCCCTCCCCGCCCGCCGCGCGCCTTCGACATGCGGCGCACCGCCTCGCGGCAGCTGGCCATCAGGCCCAGGATGTTGACCTCGAAGACCTTGAGATAGTCCGCCCAGCGGCTTTCGGCGAAATCCGCCTCGCAGTCGATGCCGGCGTTGTTGACCACCGCATCGGGCGCGCCCCAACGATCATCGACCGCCCGGTAGAGGGCCGCGATCTCGCCCTCGATTCCCTGGCTGGCCTTGAAAGTCATGGCTTCGCCGCCCGCCCCGGCGACGGCCGCTGCCACCTCCTCGGCCCTGGCGGCAGAGGCGTTGTAGTTGACGCACACGCGCCAGCCCATGGCGCCGGCCCGCCTGGCGATGGCGGCGCCGATGCCGCGGCTGGCCCCGGTGACGATGACGGTCCTGCTCACGATTTCCTCCCGTGGCGACGGTGTTCGCCGCCCAGCGGCCCCAGGCGGACGCCTTCGCGCAGGCGGCGATACTCCAGGCCCTCCAGCCGGCAGGGATTCTCGCCCGGCGCTTCGACGACCAGGGTAGCGGCGGCGATGGGGTCGTAATCGGCGCGGAAATGCACCGTGCTCTTGACCGCCAGGATGTGCTGGCGGGTGGGTTCGACGCCGACATGGCGAAAGCAGGCCAGATCCAGGTTCTGGAAGCGGCGGCTGGAGACCGCCACCTTCACGTCGCAATCGCCCTCGGCGACCGCCAGCAGCGCCATCGGCCCCAGCTCGGTGCGCGTGCCGCGATACATCTCGCCGGTGCAGTCGAAGACGCCGTCGCCCAGCCGCTCCACCCGGAAGCGGGCGTCGAAGGGGCGGCCGTCCGCCTTGCCGCCCAGCGGCAGCCGCAAACACGCGCCCTCGCCCCGGGCATGGGCCTCGCGCGCCGCCTCGGCGTCGCACAGAAGGCCCAGGGCGGCGCGCCGGGCGCCGTTGCGAACCAGCGCCTCCAGCAGGCCCGTGGTGTCGGAAGTGCCGCCGGCGCCGGGGTTGTCCTGGGCGTCGGCCAGCACCACGGGGCCGTCGGGCCGCGACATCGCCCGGCGCACCGCCTCGTCGGGGGAGAGCAGCGCATTCTCGAAGGCGCCTTCGGCAGCGGTGAAGGCCGCCATGATCTCGTCGGCGGCGCGCTGCGCGCGTTCCGGATCGCCGTCATAGGCGACGCAGGCCGGCCCGCATTCCGGCGTGTCGGCCGGCGGGAAGCCCAGCGCCAGATCGCTGCTGGCCAGCCCGTCCAGCTCCTGCGCCATCACCAGATCGTAGAAGCCGCGATTGGGGGCAGCGTCGGTCCACTGCGCCGGCAGGGGCACCAGGAAGGGCGCGCGGGCGAAGCCCTTGTGCAACGCCTCGCCGGCCAGGAGGCGGGCCAGCAGCCGATAGCAGCGGGCGCCGGTGGTCTCCATGTCGATATGGGGATAGGTGCGATAGACGGTCATCGCCGACGACAGCGCCATCATGCGCGCACTGATGTTGGCGTGGAGGTCCAGGCTGTTGACCACCGGCACGGCCTCGCCCACGACGCGGCGCACCCGCGCCAGCAGCTCGCCCTCGCCGTCCTCGCAGTGCTCGGCCACCATGGCGCCGTGGAGGTCCAGGAAGACGGCGTCGAACGGCCCCAGCCGGGCCAGATCCTCCGTCATCATGGCGGCGATCCGCTCGAAGGCGTCGCGGGCGACATAGGACGAAGGCTCGGCCGAGCACCACAGCAGCGGCACCGGCCGGTGGCCATCCGCCCGCGCCGCCCGGATGAAGCCCGCCAGCGGCAGATTCAGCCCCGCCACGGCGGAAAACAGCGCCTCGCCGCGCACCAGGCCGGGCCAGGCGTCGTGCATCTCGAAATCGGCGAAGCTGGCGCCGGCCGATGCGAAGGTGTTGGTCTCGTGCTGGAAGCCGCCGACGGCGATGCGTGCCACGCTGCCCCCTCCCCGCTCGCCCGGAGTCTGTCACCGGGCGCCGGCGGCGTCCATCACGCCAGCGGCTCGCGATGGGCGCCGCGGGCGAGCCGGCGGCGGGTGCCTTGGGCGGCGCGCCTGCTCCTCTCCTCCCCCGCCAGAGCGGCCATGCGCGCCTCGCGAAAGCCGCGAAAGCGGGGCGCGGGACCGCCGCCCTGCCGCAGCACGGCGCCGAGGCGGGCGGGATATTCCAGCTTGCGAGGGATGTGGTCGGCGTGCTGGAGATCGAGCTCCTCGAGGGCGAAGGGTTCCAGCGCGATGGCCCCGGCCGCCTCGGCCTCGGCCACCAGCGCCTCGCCCGCCTTCGTGCGGGCGATGAAGAGATTGGCACCGGGGGCTTCGTCGTGGACCGGCTTGCCGTCCACCATGACCCAGGCGTCGGGACAGGCGATATCCGCCAGCTCGCCGATGGCGTCGGGGCAGATCTTGCAGCGGAACTGGATGTCGTAGCTCCAGGGAACGCCGCCGCCATACCACACCTCGTCGTAGGACATTTCGAAGGCGCGGCCATCGGCGGCCTCGATGCGCGTGGCCCCCGGCCAGCCATGGCCGCGCCAGCGCAGGAGCGTGACCTCGTCCGGCGCCACGCCGTGGTAGCAGGCGATCTTCGCGGCCGTGTGGCGGGAAGGCACGCCGCCGCAGAAGATGGTGATCAGGCAGGGAATCTGGCGCGCCACCCGCTCGTCGATGCGGCCCAGATTGCGGATGGCGGCGATGTCGCAGGGCTTGGCCAGCACGGCGAAGCGCAGGCCCTCGGCTAGCAGCGCCTCGACGTGGCGCAACGGCGCGGCGGGGCCGTAGCGCGATTGGGCGCCCGAGCGCACCTCCCGGGCGCTGCGGCTTACCAGCGCCTCCGTATCCATGGGCGAGGACGCCGAAGCGCGCACATGGACCACGGCATCCACCCTGCCGCTTTCGATCAGCCAGCAGCCCAGCGCCGTCATGGCGCCGCCGGCCGCCGAGCGGAAGCGGAGGCCGTCATCCGTGGACCAGCCGCGCGCGATGCTGCGCACGGGGCCCCAGATGTCGTGCATGACGCCTCGATCGGCGACCTGTTCCGCCGGCGGGCCGACCAGCTCCACCCCCGGACAGACGGCGGCGATCGCCGCCGTGGCGGTCCCATCCGGCGCCCTCTTCACCCGCGGCCGCATCTGGCCGAAGGAGGTGAGGACCATCTCCACCAGATCGACGCCGGCCAGGCTTTCGCACAGGCCGCAGCCGGTGCACAGCCCGTGGGCGACGACGGCTTCCAGATCGAAGGCCATTGCGGTCGCGGCGGCAGGTGGATGAACGGGCGCTTCCATGGTGGATCGAGCGCCATCCGTCAAGGCTCGGGCGGGCCACATGGCCGCAATGAGACGCAACGCCAGGCCGGCCGGGCACAAGCGTCCCCCGGCAGGCGGGGCGCCGCCGGTCGCGGCCTATGGCGCGGCGGGTTTTCGCCTGTCGGGGCGCCGAGGCCGGCTCAGAGGTCGAAGCGCAGGCCGATGCCGATGAGATGGCCGCCTTGTTCGGTGTCGAAGTCGGTCCCGGTCAGCGAGCCGGTAAAGGTGGGATCGCCGGTGGCCCAATAACGGTAATCCAGGCTGATGGTGACGGGCCAGCCACCCGCCTCGGCGAGGCGGTAGCCGAGGCCGCCGCCCAGCTTCCAGGCCGGCACCATATCGTCGTCATCGACCAGAAGCCGGCCGTCGGCACTCCTGGCCTCGACGGCGAGGCGGGCCAGCCCGATGCCGCCGCCGATATAGGGCGTCACGGCACCGCCCATCTCCAGGTCGTAATAGAGATTGGCCATCAGGGTCAGCGACGTGATCTTGCCGTCGATGATCTGCCTGCCCTTCAGAAGGGCGGCGGCGGCGGGAGGAGCACCGGCGGGCAGAAGGGCCACGAGACTGCCGGGTTCCAGCACATGCATGGAGCCGATGTCGTTGGCGCGATAGCCGATCTCGCCCTCGGCGCGCAGGCCGTCGGCCAGCGCCCAGCCCAGAGCGCCGGTGAAGGTCCAGCCGTCGTCGACATGGGCCATGGCGTCCAGCGGCCTGGCGATCGCACCCGTGCCATCCCTTTCGCCCTGGATGCGGGCATCCTCGGTCAGCGCCCGGCCGATGCCGAAAGCGAGATAAGCACCCTCGCCGCTGCCGGCGGCGGCAGGGCCCGCGACGGCGGCCAACGCGGCCAGTGTCAACACCGACAGGAGTCTCATCCCTCCCCCCTTCGGCGGGGAACCATCCCGCCATCTTCACGCCTGCCCTTCTAGCAGGGCTCGCGGTGCCTGGAAAGCGGCAAACCTCCCCCGCGCATCACATCAACCCCATCGCCCTCATGCTGGCATGGCCCTCGCGGGCGACAACGATGTGGTCGTGGGCGGCGACGCCGACGGCCTTCAGCGCGCGGGCTACCTCCCTGGTCATGGCGATGTCGGCCTGGCTGGGCGTGGGATCGCCGGAGGGGTGGTTGTGGACCAGGATGACGGCCGTGGCGTTGAGCTCGATGGCCCGGCGCGCCACCTCGCGGGGATAGACGGGCGCCTGATCGACGGTGCCCCGCTGCTGGATCTCGTCCGTCACCAGGCGATTCTTGCGGTCGAGGAAAAGGATGCGGAACTGTTCCAGCTTTTCGAACGCCATGGCCAGCCGGCAATAGTCGAGCACGGCGTCGAAGCTGGAGAGCACGGGCTTGCCGGTGATCTCGGCGCGCAGCAGGCGATCGGCGGCCGCCCGCACCACCTTGATGGCCACCGGCGCCACCTCGCCCATGCCCTTGACGCTGCGCAGATCGTCCACGGTGGCGTTCACCGCCCCCGCGAAGCCGCCGAAACGGGCGACCAGCGCCTTGGCCAGCGGCTTTACGTCGCCGCGCGGGGCCGCCATGGTGAGCAACAGCTCCAGCAGCTCGTAATCGGGCAGCGCGTCGCCGCCGCCGTCCAGGAAGCGCTGCCGCAACCGCCTGCGGTGGTTGACGTAATCCGGCTTCTTCGCTTCGGCCATGGCCGCCGTCTCAGGCGTCGCCGGAGGGCGAGAGCGTGAAGACCTCGAAACCGGTTTCGGTGACGGCGAGCGTGTGCTCCCACTGGGCCGAAAGGCTCTTGTCGCGGGTCACCGCCGTCCAGCCATCCTCCAGGATCAGCGCCTCGGGGCGGCCCAGATTGATCATCGGCTCGACGGTGAAGAACATGCCGGGGCGCAATTCCACCCCGGTGCCGGGGCGCCCGAAATGCAGCACGCTGGGCGGCGCGTGGAACACCTGGCCGATACCGTGGCCGCAGAAATCGCGCACGACGGAACAGCGCTGCCGTTCGGCGTGGCGCTGGATGGCGTGGCCGATGTCGCCCAGACGTGCGCCGGGCTTCACGGCCTCGATGCCCAGCCACATGCACTCGCGGGCGATCCGAACCAGGCGCGAAGCCTTCCGCCCCACCTTGCCGACATGGAACATGCGGCTGGTATCGCCATGCCAGCCATCGAGGATGACGGTGACGTCGATGTTGAGCACGTCGCCCTCGCGCAGCGCCTTCCCGGCGCTGGGGATGCCGTGGCAGATGACATGGTTGACCGAGGTGCAGATCGATTTCGGGAAGCCGCGGTAGTGGAGAGGCGCCGGGCGGGCGCCGTGGGCGACGATGAAGTCGTGGCAGAGCCGGTCCAGCGCCTCGGTGGTCACGCCCGGGGCCACATGGGGCTCGATCATGTCGAGAGTGGCGGCGGCGAGGCGGCCGGCCGCGCGCATCTTCGGCCAGGCCTCGGGACCGTGGATGGCGATGCGCGGTGCCGTGGAGCGCTGCTGCATGATTCGGGGGCCCGGTTCGCGTCAATCGAGGACGATGGGCAGGCGGCGTTCGACGACGATCCCTTCCAGGCTCAATCTACACGAATAGGCCAGAGCCTCAACGCCGCGCGCAAGCGCAGCGCGCAGGGCAGCATCGTAGGCGGGATCGATATCGGCCGCGACCCGGAAGGCCTCGCAATCGGCGCGCTGGATGCAATAGACGACGGCCGCCCTGAAACCCGCCCCGGCCAGCGCCGCCAGCTCGCCCATATGCCTGGCGCCGCGATCGGTGACGGCATCGGGAAACTCGGCGAGGCGTCCTCGCCGACGCATGTGGCAGTTCTTGACCTCGACATAGCAGTCGGGGCGGCCGTTGCCGGCAAGCAGCATGTCGATGCGCGAGCCGGCACCGCAGGCCACCTCGCGGCGCAGGCCGCCATAGCCGGCGAGTTCGACGATCGTGCCGGCCCGGATCGCCTCTTCGATCAGCGCGTTGGGCCGCCCGGTGTGGCAGCCGACCAGGGTGTCGTCGGCGACGACCAGCTCCCAGTCCCAGCCCAGCTTGCGCCCCGGCTTCGAGGCAGGCTTCAGCCAGGTTGCCATGCCCGCTTCGGCAATGCCGGTCATGCTGCCCGGATTGGCGCAGTGGGCGGTCACCACCTCGCCGTTCTCCAGGCGGTGGTCCGACAGGAAACGCTTGTAGCGCCGCAAAAGAACGGCGGGCAGGAGCGGGCGTTCGAAGCGCACGGCCTATTGCGCCGCCTGCCCGTCGCCGGCGGGGGCGAGCGGGCTCTCGTCGTCGGCCGTGGGCTTGGCCGGCAAATCGCGCCGGAACTCGACATCGCTGGTGAAGGCCAGACGGCGCGCCAGCACGTTGCCGCCCTCTTCGAGCCTGGCCAGCAGCGGGCTCGCCAGCGAGGTGGCGCGTTCTTCGGCTTTCTGCAGCCTGGCGACGGTCTGAAGGTCGTAGGGGAAGCCGAAGACGCGCGGCGGCCGCCCGTCCCTCATATCCAGCCACAGGAAGATCGCCCGGTCTTCATGGATGTCGTAGCCGACGACGCGCCGGTACTCGCTGAAATCGTCGAAAAAGGCGACGCGTGCCGGCAGCGGCAGGCCCATGAGCGCCTGGGTCGCGCCATAGCCGGCCGGGATGAGCGCGAAGAGCGCGGCCAGAGCGACGGCCTTGCGCCAGACTCGGCCCGGCGCCGTCGCCGCCGCCCAGCAGACGACGGCGACCAGCGCGAAACAGAGCGCGAAGATCAGCGAGGCCGGTGCGAAGGCGCTGGAAAGGACGGCGGACAAGGCGTTAGAGCCTCTGGCCGTCGAGCAACGAGGTGAAGAGGTCGTTCACCGTATGCGGCAGCAGTCCACCGGACTCGTTGAGCTGGAAGCGCAGCACCGTCAATTCCTGATCGACGCGCAGCAGTTCCACTTTGCGCAGCAGGATCTGACGGGCCGGCTTTTCGACGCTGAGCTTGACGGAGACGATGACGTGCACCGGCACGGGCCAGATTTCCACCTCGTTGCGATACATGTGGACGTTGACGACGTAATCGCCTGCCGGCACGCCGCGACTGTAGGCCATCTCGTGGTTGGCGGCGGTGAGATCGTTCATGTAGCCCAGATCGTCGCGCAACAGGTCGAAGATGGTGCCGCCGCGCTGCGACCAGCCGACGGCGCCATCGCCAGGGGCCTTCACCCACAGATCGACATCGGCGTCGATACGTTCGGGCCACTTGATCTCCACGATCACGTTGCCGGGCGTCATCAGGTCGGCATTCTTCTTCTCCGGCGGGTTGACGTGGGGCAGGAGCAGGATCACCAGGGCGACGAAGCCCAGAAGCGCCAGCAGGATGACGTCGCGGAAAACCGTCGCCGCAGCGGCATCGTCCAGCGGGTCAAGCGCCTGCACGCCGCTCTCCCAGCTCGACGATGGCGTTGATGAGCCGCACCGTGCCGGTGGCAAGCAGCTGATGGTTGGCCATCAGCCAGATATTGAGCACGCTGCCCACCAGGGTGGTGACGAGGGCCGTCGACATGCCGGAAATCAGGGCCGAGACCATGGGGCCGACATTCTCGGTTTCGCCAGCCATGCCGGGATCGACGCCCGAGAGCGCGACGATGAAGCCGATTACCGTGCCGATCAGGCCCAGAAACACCAGGCTGGAGCCCAGATGGCGGACGAGCGTGATGTCCTGCGACAGTTCCAGCCGCAGTGCCTGGGCGAGGATCTGGCGGCTCTGAGCATCCTTGCCGGCGGCGCGGGCGACATAGGCCGCCGCTCTGGAGGGGGCGGCCGGTTCGAAGCGGCGCGCCAGGTTGATCTGCCGGCTGGTCCAGAAGACGCGCCCGAGTGCAAGCGCGAGGCCGGCGGCAAAGACGAGCACGATCACGGCGACGAAGCGCGTCTGATCCGCTTCGAAAGCGCGCCCGACCAGACCCTCCGCCCAGGCGGCGACGGCAAGGGCAAGGGCGAAGGCGTTCAACAGCGCGCAGCGCAGCAGCAGCCGATAGCTGTGCGGGTCCCCCCCGGACCCCGTCGCTTCTGCCGCTGGCGTCATGGCGCATCCCGTCGTCGGCGGGCGGCACTATACAATTAAGGGAGTAGGCAGACATGCGGCCGGCGAGACCGGGCGCCGGTTGCACCGCCCGGCGCATGGGACAACACTCCGGCGACCCTTCGCGGAGATGCGATGTCCGGGATCGTCAGCGCCGCCGTCCTCGTCATCGGCAACGAGATCCTCTCGGGCCGCACCCAGGACGCCAATGTCGCCTTCCTGGGCCGGAGCCTGAACGAGATCGGCGTCCGGCTGATGGAGGTGCGCATGGTGGCCGACGTCGAAGCCGACATCGTCGATGCCGTAAATGCGCTGCGCCGTCGCTACGACTATGTCTTCACCACCGGCGGCATCGGCCCCACCCACGACGACATCACCGCCGACAGTGTGGCGACCGCCTTCGGGGTCGGGATCGACTACCACCCGGAGATCTACCGGCTCCTCCAGGAGCATTTCGAGAAGCACGGCATGAAGGCCAACGAGGCCAGGATGCGCATGGCGCGCATTCCCGCAGGCGCCGAACCCATCGACAACGAGATCAGCCTGGCGCCGGGCTTCCGGATCTGCAACGTCTTCGTGCTGGCGGGTGTGCCGGCGATCGCGCGGGCCATGTTCAAGGGTGCCCGCAACCGCCTTCGCCGCGGCACGCCGCTGCTCACCCGCTCGCTGCGGGCCCAATGCAGCGAAGGCGCCGTGGCGGCCGCGCTGGCCACCCTGCAAAAGACCTTCCCCGAGGTGGAAATGGGAAGCTATCCCTGGAGCAGCGACGGCGTCTTCGGCACCAGCCTTGTGCTGCGGGCCACCGACACTGCCCTGCTCGACCGCGCTTTCGCCGACGTCTTCGCCGCCGCCGAGGCGGCCGGCGGCAACCCGGTAGAAGAGAACAGCGAAGGCTGAGGCCTGCCATCGGTGCCGGCTACAGACGCTCCAGCACCTCCTGGCACATGGCGGCCACCTCCGGCAGATAGCTGTCGTCTTCGCCCTGGTGGCTTTCCAGCACGCTGAAAAAGGCGATGGCGGCCTCCTTGTCCGGATCGGCCATGAGAAACTGGCCGCCATAGCCGCCATGGCCGATCCAGCGCCCGTTGGTGAAACTGTGGTTGCTGTAGCGCCAGTCTTCGCGCGGCCCGTGCAGCCATGTGCCACGCCCGCTGCGGGTGGCCTCGATGAAGGCGGGATCGCCCACTGCTTTGCCGTCCACGCCGATGCCCCTGCGCGCGAAAACGAGACCGAAACGAGCCAGATCGCGCGCGGTCATGGCACCACCGCCGCTCAGCACCGGCACAAAATCCTTATCCAGCGAGATGTGGAAGGCGGCCTCGATACCCGCCGCCTCTACGTGGTCCACCAGAAAGGCTTTCAGGTCGTGGCCGCTCGCCCGTTCCGCAATCCAGCCAGCGAGGTCGCTGTTGACGGATTTGTAGAGGGTGGCGTTCTCCGGGTTGGCCATGCCGTCGGCCACCAGGCGGCAGGCGAGTTCGCGCACGCCATAGGGCGCATGGCCGGGCGGCGGCAGGCGCCAGTTCATGGCGATCTCCTCCTGACCGTAGCCCAGCCGCTCGCACGGCGCGGGCGGCGGGTTCCACGGTGCCTCGTAGTTCTCGTCGAAATTGTTGGCGACCGCCATATCCAGCAGTTGCTGCACCGTGGCGCCGCGATAGCCGCTGGAGACCTCGGGCACATAAGTCTCGACCCGGCTTTCCAGATCGACGCTGCCGGATGCGACGAGCCTTCCGAAGACGAGATTGAGATTGGTCTTAGTGATGGATTGCAGCGCATGAGGCATGTCCGGGTCCATGTCATGCGCGTAGGCTTCGAACAGCAGGTCGCAGCCGCGCACCACCGCCATAGCACAGAATGCGGCCCCTTCGGTCAGCCGACGGAGCGCGGCCATATCGCCCAGCCGCCGGTCGATCCGCCGCCGCAGCACCAGGACGCGGGAAGAACGCAACACGAGGCCATGGCGATGAAGGAGGTGGAGGCCGCGGAAACCCTCCCGCCGCCGCTCCGCCCGGTTCCACGCCGCCAGATTGTCCCGGCCCACATCCAGTTCCGGATTGCGAACGAGGTGACGGCGAAGGTCGTCTGCCATGGCCTTCCCCCGGATGCGGCAGCAGATCAGAAGACCCCGGCTTCGAGGCCGGCGGCCATCAGCTGGCCGAGCTCCTCGCACGCCGCGGCAAAATTCTCCTGCCAGACGCCCTTCAGCAACAGAGGCTCGTTGACGGCCCGCCAGCCCAGCCCGGCGGCGATGCTTTCGACACCGCGTCTGGTGCCGGTGCCATCGAGGCCGGCCCGGATATAGAGCGCATAGGGCATCCCCCGCGTCTCTTCCAGGCAAGGATAGTAGCAGCGATCGAAGAAGTCCTTGAGCGCGCCCGACATGTAGCCCAGGTTCTCCGTCGTTCCCAGGACGACGGCCGCCGCAGCCCGCACATCATCGGCCCCGGTGTCGAAGGGCGAGAGCGCACGCACGCAGACACCATCGGCCCCTATGCCTCGGGCGCCCCGCTCGGCGGCATCGCGCAGCCGCTGCGTGTTGGGCGAAGGCACATGGCCGACGATCAGCAATGTCTTCGCCATGGTAAGCCCCCCGCAGGCGACGGCACGAAACACCAAGCGCGTGGGGAGTGTAGCGTGCTGGCGACGGCAACCGACCGGGAGCGGGCGCCACGAGGAACATGTCTGCGCCGTAGGCCCGCCGGCTCAAGATTCTGCCCGACCGGCATATCGCCGTAACCCGGGCTGGCGACGATGCCCGCACCTGCCCCGATTCCACCCGACCGTGCCGCAACCCCTACGATCGCGAGCAGCGTTTGGCGCACAAGGTGCAGCCGGTGCCGTGGACGGCTGCCGATGCCTTCCCATGGCTGGATTGGCAACAGGTGCTGGCCGACGAGGAGGCGTTGTTCGCACCTTTCGCCACACTGCACGATCAGGACTTCACCCGGCCGAAAGACGCACCTGCCGAAGACGGCGAGACCGGGCGGCTGGGAGCGCTGCGCGCCACCGATTTCGGCACCGCCGCAGACATCCACCGCTACCCGCCCGCCCAAACGAGCCACCATGCTCATATCGTCGCCGACGGTGCCGCCGGATTCGCCCCACATATCGACGAAGGCTGGCGCCATGCGCTGCCAGGCACCAACTTCCACCTCTCGCCGAAGACCGCGCGGCGAATCGGTGCTGTGCGACGATCTGCCGGCCGCCATCGGGTTGTGGGCAAGAGACAGGCATTCGACCTGCTCTGCCGCCTTCCCTTCCGTTTCGTGGCCGAATGCAGCCCACGGGAACGCTATCGCACCTGCGGCCGCCCGGTCGTGACCGACCGGGACGGTGAGATCGTCGGCGCGCGCCGCCATGTCCGGCAATGCTCAGTGGATCGCGAGGAGTTCCATAGTAGCTGCCGCAGGCTTGCGGAGAGGCCGGGTCGCATGGACGATGCAGCGACGATCCTGCCGGGCGGCGCGTTGGGGTAGAATGCGGATCGTGGCGCGAAAGGCGGCATGCCATGAGCGGGCGTGGCGAAATGGGTAGACGCAAGCGACTTAAAATCGCTTGGGCTTGGTCCCGTGCCGGTTCGAGTCCGGCCGCCCGCACCGCCGCCGATTTGGCGCAGGCAAGTCCATGACCAATGCCGCAGCCTCTGGTGCGACGCTTGCCGGCCTGGAAAGCCTGGTCCGCCACTCCCTGCCGCTGTGGGGCCTTTCCCCGCAAACCCGTATCGGCCTCGCCAACCTCTCGGAGAACGCGACCTGGCGACTCGACATGCCGGACGGTGCCAGAGCCATGCTGCGCGTCCATCGCGAGGGCTATCACAGACTCGAAGGCATCCGCTCGGAGCTCGCCTGGCTGCACGCCCTGCACGAGGAAACGGGCCTGATCGTGCCGCGTCCGATCGCAGGCCTCGACGGCGAGGAAGTTCAGGAAGGAATCGTCGCCGGCCTCGCCCGCCCGCGTCACATGGTGCTCTTCGACTTCATCGACGGTGTGGAGCCGGAGGATGGCGACAGCTTGATGGAGCCCTTCCGCCGCCTGGGCGAGGTGAGCGCCAGACTGCATCTCCACGCCATCGGCTGGCGGCGCCCGCCCGGATTCGAGCGACTGGTATGGGATGTCGAACATGTCGTGGGTCCCGGGGCATATTGGGGCAACTGGCGCGACGGCCCCCTCGAGGACGCCCACCAGGCCGTCCAGATCGAGAGATTGCAGGAGACCGCCACGGCGCGGCTTCGACGCTATGGGCGCAGTCCGGAACGCTTCGGGCTGGCCCATTGCGACCTGCGTCTGGCCAATTTGCTGCTGGTTGGGAACGACGCCCGGGTGATCGACTTCGACGATTGCGGCGACTCCTGGTTTCTCTACGACCTCGCCACCGCTATGACGCTCATCGACAACGGACCCCAGAGCCGGGGGCTGATCGACGCCTGGCTGGAGGGGTATCTGCCATACCGCTCCCTCGACAGGGAGGACAGGCTGGCGATCCCCAGCCTGCTGGCCATGCGCCATCTGGCGATCCTCGCCTGGTTCGGCAGCCACGCCGATACCGTGCTGGCACGCGAGCATGGGCCGGGCTTCGCCGCCGAGCTCTGCGAAATGGCCGAAGCCTATATGACCCTGCCGCCCTCCCCGGACGATCTCCTGCCCTGGGCCTAGGTTCTGCCCGGGGCGGGCGAAAAAAATCGACAAAGGCGTTTGACATCCTCCGCCACCTCGCCTATATGGTGCCCTCTTGCCGTGAGGGGGCCGCTGGCGGTGGCCGTCTTGTGCGGTTCGATGTTTGACAGGTAAAGAGATGGAAGAGATGCGTGGGCGGCGGTGCGTGGCGTGACCGCTCGCACATGTGAGTGTGCTCGCGCATCTTGCAGGGTCGAAAGACCCGAACAAGTCAATCATTGGATCCCGAGATCCTTTGAGCGTGAACGAATACGCACATGTCCGAGCCGGATGGGGCGTAAGCTCCGACATCAAACTTGAGAGTTTGATCCTGGCTCAGAACGAACGCTGGCGGCGTGCCTAACACATGCAAGTCGAACGAAGGCGTCTCCTTCGGGGGACGTCCTTAGTGGCGAACGGGTGAGTAACGCGTGGGAACCTGCCCAGGTGTGGGGGATAACTATGGGAAACCGTAGCTAATACCGCATACGCCCTATGGGGGAAAGGCTTCGGCCGCACCCGGAGGGGCCCGCGTCGGATTAGCTTGTTGGTAGGGTAACGGCCTACCAAGGCTACGATCCGTAACTGGTCTGAGAGGGCGATCAGTCACACTGGAACTGAGACACGGTCCAGACTCCTACGGGAGGCAGCAGTGGGGAATTTTGCACAATGGGGGAAACCCTGATGCAGCGACGCCGCGTGGGTGATGAAGGCCTTAGGGTCGTAAAGCCCTTTCAGCAGGGAAGATGATGACGGTACCTGCAGAAGAAGCCCCGGCCAACTCCGTGCCAGCAGCCGCGGTAATACGGGGGGGGCTAGCGTTGTTCGGAATCACTGGGCGTAAAGCGCGCGTAGGCGGTTGAGAAAGTTGGGAGTGAAAGCCCGGGGCTCAACTCCGGAACGGCTCTCAAAACTTCCCGACTAGAGGCTTGGAGAGGCGGGCGGAATTCCGAGTGTAGAGGTGAAATTCGTAGATATTCGGAAGAACACCGGTTGCGAAGGCGGCTCGCTGGCCAAGTTCTGACGCTGAGGTGCGAAAGCGTGGGGAGCAAACAGGATTAGATACCCTGGTAGTCCACCGCTGTAAACGATGGGTGCTAGACGTTGGGGAGCTTGCTCCTCAGTGTCGCAGTTAACGCATTAAGCACCCCGCCTGGGAAGTACGGCCGCAAGGTTAAAACTCAAAGGAATTGACGGGGGCCCGCACAAGCGGTGGAGCATGTGGTTTAATTCGACGCAACGCGAAGAACCTTACCAGCTCTTGACATGCCTGTCGCGAAGCCGAGAGATCGGCTTCTTCAGTTCGGCTGGACAGTGCACAGGTGCTGCATGGCTGTCGTCAGCTCGTGTCGTGAGATGTTGGGTTAAGTCCCGCAACGAGCGCAACCCTCACCTTCAGTTGCCAGCGGTACGGCCGGGCACTCTGGAGGAACTGCCGGTGACAAGCCGGAGGAAGGCGGGGATGACGTCAAGTCCTTATGGCCCTTACGAGCTGGGCTACACACGTGCTACAATGGCGACTACAATGGGATGCAATGGGGCAACTCGGAGCCAATCCTCAACAGTCGTCTCAGTTCGGATTGTCCTCTGCAACTCGAGGGCATGAAGTCGGAATCGCTAGTAATCGCGTATCAGCATGACGCGGTGAATACGTTCCCGGGCCTTGTACACACCGCCCGTCACACCATGGGAGTTGGTTTTACCCGAAGCCGGTGAGCTAACCGCAAGGAGGCAGCCGACCACGGTAAGGTCAGCGACTGGGGTGAAGTCGTAACAAGGTAGCCGTAGGGGAACCTGCGGCTGGATCACCTCCTTTCAAAGGATCCATACGTTTCTATGGCTTGTGTGATCTTGCCATAAAACGTACATCCTTCAATCGCGACGGGCCGCCGCCTTCGTATCTCTTCCAAATTTCGACAAGCATGCCCGAAATGCCTGGGTAGGACCAAGCCGGGGCCTGTAGCTCAGCTCGGTTAGAGCGCACGCCTGATAAGCGTGAGGTCGGTAGTTCAAATCTACCCAGGCCCACCAGCTCCGCCACGATACGGTTGGGGGTGTAGCTCAGCCGGGAGAGCGCCTGCTTTGCAAGCAGGAGGTCATCGGTTCGAATCCGTTCACCTCCACCACTATGCTCGAGAGCAACACCATAGGCTGGCGGCAAAACGAAATGGATCTCTTTGACATCGTATGGGATAACGATAACGCGCGCGAATGCGCCACGGGGCTTTCAGCCCGAAGGCCATTCGCGATGCGGTATGGTGCTCCAGCGTGGGCTCAGCCCGCGCATGAGAGTTCGCTGAAGATCAAGCGCAAGAAGGGCATTCGGTGGATGCCTTGGCACCAGAAGGCGATGAAGGACGTGGCACTCTGCGATAAGTTCCGGGGAGTTGAGAGCAAACTTTGATCCGGAAATCTCCGAATGGGGAAACCCGGCCCTTGAGGCCATCTTCAACTGAATCCATAGGTTGGAGAAGCGAACCCGGTGAACTGAAATATCTCAGTAGCCGGAGGAAAGGACATCAACCGAGACTCCGTTAGTAGTGACGAGCGAACGCGGACCAGGCCAGTGACCATTGAAAGAAAACCGGAACCGTCTGGAAAGTCGGGCCATAGTGGGTGATAGCCTCGTACGGGTAAAGTCTTTCAATGGTCCTCGAGTAGGGCGGGACACGTGAAATCCTGTCTGAACATGGGGGGACCACCCTCCAAGCCTAAGTACTCTCTGGTGACCGATAGTGAACGAGTACCGTGAGGGAAAGGTGAAAAGCACCCCGATGAGGGGAGTGAAACAGAACCTGAAACCGGATGCCTACAAGCAGTCGGAGGGGAACACGCGGCTACGGCTGCGTGGTGCCCTGACGGCGTACCTTTTGCATAATGGGTCAGTGACTTGGTATCCGCAGCAAGCTTAAGCCGTTAGGTGTAGGCGTAGCGAAAGCGAGTCTGAACAGGGCGAATAGTTGCGGGTATCAGACCCGAAACCGGGTGATCTAGCCATGGGCAGGTTGAAGGTGCGGTAACACGCACTGAAGGACCGAACCCACGTCTGTTGAAAAAGGCAGGGATGACCTGTGGCTAGGGGTGAAAGGCCAATCAAACCCGGAGATAGCTGGTTCTCCGCGAAAGCTATTTAGGTAGCACGTCGTGTATTGCCCTCGGGGGTAGAGCACTGGATGGGCTAGGGGGGAGCGATCCTTACCAAACCTAACCAAACTCCGAATACCGAGGAGTAGAGCACGGCAGACAGACTATGGGTGCTAAGATCCGTGGTCGAAAGGGAAACAGCCCAGACCGCCAGCTAAGGCCCCTAAGTCATGGCTAAGTGGGAAAGCATGTGAGACGGCCAAGACAACCAGGAGGTTGGCTTAGAAGCAGCCATCCTTTAAAGAAAGCGTAACAGCTCACTGGTCTAAACAAGCTGTCTTGCGGCGAAGATGTAACGGGGCTTAAGCCATGCGCCGAAGCTGCGGACGTGCCTGGCACGTGGTAGCGGAGCGTTCCGTAAGCCTGCGAAGGCGGATCCGCGAGGACCGCTGGAGGTATCGGAAGTGAGAATGCTGACATGAGTAGCGACAAAGAGTGTGAGAAACACTCTCGCCGAAATCCCAAGGGTTCCTGCGCAAGGTTAATCCACGCAGGGTGAGCCGGCCCCTAAGGCGAGGCCGAAAGGCGTAGTCGATGGGAATCAGGTTAATATTCCTGAGCCCGCCAGTAGTGACGAACATCGTAAATTGTCGAAGCTTATCGGATTGTTTCGGCAGTGAAGATGTTCCAGGAAATAGCTCTGGCATCATGGACCGTACCCGAAACCGACACAGGTGGGATGGTAGAGTATACCGAGGCGCTTGAGAGAACGATGTTGAAGGAACTCGGCAAATTGCCTCCGTAACTTCGGAAGAAGGAGGCCCTGTCCTTGGGCAACCAGGGACAGGGGGCACAGAGCAGGGGGTAGCGACTGTTTACTAAAAACACAGGGCTCTGCTAAGTCGCAAGACGACGTATAGGGTCTGACGCCTGCCCGGTGCCGGAAGGTTAAGAGGAGAGGTGCAAGCCTTGAATTGAAGCCCCGGTAAACGGCGGCCGTAACTATAACGGTCCTAAGGTAGCGAAATTCCTTGACGGGTAAGTTCCGTCCTGCACGAATGGCGTAACGACTTCCCCACTGTCTCCAACATCGACTCAGCGAAATTGAATTCTCCGTGAAGATGCGGAGTACCCGTGGTTAGACGGAAAGACCCCGTGCACCTTTACTGCAGCTTTGCACTGGTATTAGCGGTCGTTTGTGTAGGATAGGTGGGAGCCATTGAAGCACCGGCGCCAGCTGGTGTGGAGGCAACCTTGAAATACCACCCTGATGTCCGTTGGTATCTAACCGAGCCTTGTGAATCCAGGGCCGGGACCCTGCATGGTGGGTAGTTTGACTGGGGCGGTCGCCTCCCAAAGAGTAACGGAGGCGCGCGAAGGTGGGCTCAGGCTGGTCGGAAATCAGCTTATGAGTGCAATGGCATAAGCCCGCCTGACTGCGAGGCCGACAGGCCGAGCAGAGACGAAAGTCGGTCATAGTGATCTGGTGGTTCCGCGTGGAAGGGCCATCACTTAACGGATAAAAGGTACGCCGGGGATAACAGGCTGATACCGCCCAAGAGTCCACATCGACGGCGGTGTTTGGCACCTCGATGTCGTCTCATCACATCCTGGGGCTGAAGCAGGTCCCAAGGGTTCGGCTGTTCGCCGATTAAAGTGGTACGTGAGATGGGTTTAGAACGTCGTGAGACAGTTCGGTCCCTATCTGCCATGGGTGTAGGAAACTTGAGAGGAGCTGTCCCTAGTACGAGAGGACCGGGATGGACGCACCTCTGGTGTACCGGTTGTCGCGCCTGCGGCACCGCCGGGTAGCTATGTGCGGACGGGATAACCGCTGAAGGCATCTAAGCGGGAAGCCTCCCTCAAAACTAGGTTTCCCTTGAGAGCCGTGGAAGACCACCACGTTGATAGGCCAAATGTGGAAGCGCGGCAACGCGTGCAGCTAATTGGTCCTAATCGCTCGATCGGCTTGATTTTCAGTGAACCTTGCAGTCTGCAAGGACTCTCATACAGGTTTCTGAGTCCGCGCTGGACCACCATACCATTCGATATATTATCGCTTGCGAGCTTTGCAATCGGGCGAATGGTGCGCTTCGATAGTCTGGTGGCTTTAGCGGGGGGCTTCCACCCGATCCCATTCCGAACTCGGCCGTTAAATCCCCCAGCGCCGATGGTACTACGTCTCAAGGCGTGGGAGAGTAGGTCGCTGCCAGGCTTTCGAAACACACCGCAAAAAATCTGCTCTCAGTGATGTATACCTGAACGCGTAATCTCAGATTCACTGCGGGGTGGAGCAGCCCGGTAGCTCGTCAGGCTCATAACCTGAAGGTCGCAGGTTCGAATCCTGCCCCCGCAACCATTTCGGCCAAATAAGTGCCGTCAAATCAATGCTTTGGAAACCATCCTGCCAAGACATTTTGGGAATCAAATGAAAATCGCACATGTAGTCGATCCAAAGCATGTGAGGGCGTGTTCGCCCGGTGCCGCGTCGAGGTTTACCTTCGCCAAAACGACCATCATGTATCATTTTCGCCGTTCGCTGTGCGCTACATCGAAGCGTGGTTGAAGGAGAAGCCCGTTGAGCGTTGAAGTGCCTCTGGCCGAAGGACAGGTACTGACGGGTTCACTGTTCGACGAACCGATGCGAGTGGAGACCGTACGTGCGGGCGGCCCTGTACTTGGGTTGCAGGCTTGGTGGGCACACGCTCCGAGAGCTTTCGTCGCGTCACCCTGACGACAGGCGACCTGGTGAAATTGACTGCCGCAGATACCACCCTCTCCTATGATGGCGACAGTCAGCTCCTGCGCCTCGGACTCCAGGCCAGGGCGCTTGGAATCGCCTGGGAGTTCGACCCCTGTTTCGGGCTTTCGCTCTCGCGCGTGGACCCGCTGCCGCATCAGCTCGAGGCGGTCTACGAGCATTTCCTCAAACTGCCCAGCGTGCGTTTCCTGCTCGCCGACGATGCGGGCGCAGGCAAGACGATCATGGCCGGCCTTCTGATCCGAGAGCTCAAGCTCCGCGGTCTGATCGAACGCGTGTTCGTCGTCTGTCCGGCGAATCTGGCCTTCCAGTGGCAACGCGAGCTCAAGGAGAAGTTCGACGAGACGTTTCTGGTGCTCAAAGGCGGCGATATCCGCGAACAGTTCGGCGTCAACCAGTGGCTGGAACAGAAACAAGTCATCGCTTCGCTCGACCTCGCCAAGCGCGACGACATCCTGCCCGGCCTGCGCCAGGTACACTGGGATCTGGTGATCGTCGACGAGGCACACCGCATGTCCTGGTCGCCGCCGGCCAGCAAGACGGCGCGTTACGCGCTCGGCGAAATCCTGCGCGACAGCGCCGACCACATCCTCCTGCTAACCGCCACCCCGCACAAGGGGAACCCGCGCAACTTCACGTTGTTCCTGCAACTTCTCGACCGTGATGCCTATGCCGACGTGACGTCCATCCACGAAGCCATGGAGCGACGACAGGCGCCCTTCTATCTGCGCCGCACCAAGGAGGCGATGGTCTATTTCCCCGAGCGCCGGTCGGACGGAAGTTGGGCCGCGAAGCCGGTCTTCACCGAGCGTATCCCACACACCGCCGGTTTTTCCATCGACGGCCCGGAATTCGACCTCTACAACAAGGTCACGCGCTTCGTGAAACGCCAGAGCGCCCTCGCCGCCGCGCAAGGCGACGATCCCAGAGCACATGCAGTCGGCTTCCTGATGTCGCTCTACCAGCGCCGTTTGGCTTCCAGCACCCGCGCCATGCGCCGGTCGCTCGAAAATCGCGCAAAGCGTCTGGAAGACGGCCTCGGGCGCGCCCAGGAACTGGTGCGCAAGGCGCCACCCGCACTTCCCGACCCAGAAGAACTCGATGAACTCGAGGACGCCGAGCGCGGGCGCCTGGAGAGGGTTCTGGAAGCGATCACTCTGGCCGGCAACGCCGGGCAGGTTCGCGAGGAAATCGGCGAGCTCCAGCAGCTGGCCGGGGAAGCGAAGGCGGTCGAGGAATTGGGCAGCGAAGCGAAACTCGCCCGGCTCAAGGCCATCATGCGGGACGAGGGATTCTTCGACCGCCCCGATCAGCGGCTTTTGTTGTTCACCGAGTTCAAGGACACGCTCGACTACCTGATGGAACGGCTGAAGGCCTGGGGCTTCCGCACAGGCTGCATTCACGGCGGTATGAGACCGGGCGGACGCGACGAGCCGGGCACCCGGCTTCACACCGAACAACAGTTCCGCGAGGGCGCGATCCAGGTGCTGATCGCCACCGAAGCCGCCGGCGAGGGTATTAACCTCCAGTGCTGCCACATCCTGTTCAACTACGACATTCCCTGGAATCCGAACCGGCTCGAGCAGCGCATGGGCCGCATCCATCGCTACGGTCAGCGCCACGACTGCTTGATCTTCAATTTCGTAGCCACCAACACCATCGAAGGCCGCGTGCTCCAGCGCCTGCTGGACAAGCTCCAGGAGATCCGCAACGCGCTCGACGACGACGCTGTGTTCAACATCGTCGGCGAGGTTCTGCCGGCCGCCCAGATAGAACGCGTGTTGCGCGATTACTATGCCGGCAGGCTGGGCGCCGCCGATCTCGAGGATCGGCTGCTAAAGGACGTGGAAGAGAGCCGTTTCCGGGCCATCTGCCAGACAGCTCTGGAAGGCCTCGCCTCCCGGAAACTCAACCTGGAGATGCTCGTCGAACGCCGGGCACGGGCGCAAGAACGGCGCCTCGTGCCCGAGACCATCGCCCGGTTCATCGGGGAATGCGCCGGGAGCGCCGGCCTGGCGCTAAAGCCGCTGGGCGCCCTGCCCCATGCGTTCGAGCCGGGACGAACACCCATATTCTTGCGCAAATACGAACGCGGGCCCGATTGGAAGCTCCCTGAACTCGCAAACCGCTACCCCCGCCTGTCGACAGACCGCGACACGGCGGAGGAACACAACCTCGAATGGGTCACACCCGGTCACCCGCTGTTCGAGGCCCTGCGTCGGCACAGCATCGAGCGCAGCCAGGACGCATTCGCCAGAGGCGCCTGCTTTCATTCGCTGCAACACGAGCTGTCGGCGCGGCTCGACGTCTACCGGGCAAGGGTCGTGGACGGGCTCGGACACATCCTCCGCGAACGGCTGTTCACGGTGGAATCGCGCGAGGATGGCCCGCCTCGCCTTCGCGAACCGGACGTTCTCGGCAACCTCAGCCCCGCCCCAACGCCCGATGATCTGCCTTCCGCGGCCTCCCTGCCGGATGCGGAATCATGGCTCAACGAACACGCCCTGGCCCCGTTTCTGGAAGAGGCCCGGGCGGAGCGGCTGGCGGAGGTCGACCGCATCGCCCGGCACGTCGAGCGTTCCTTGGAGGAAGTGCTGCAACGCATCGACGTGGAGATCGGCAGGGCGAACGAGGACAAAAAGAACGGCGTCGCCGGGGCCGAAGGCCGCCTGGCCCAGGCGGATGTGCGTCACGGCGAAATGTTGGCGCGGCGCGAGGGCCGCCGCGAAGAAATCGCGCGACAGCGGGCGGTCACGCTGCAAGGCGTCGAACGGCTGGCCAGCGCCCTGATTCTACCCCATCCGGAGCGGGCCTCCCCGGAGATCCGGCGGCTGCGCCCGAACCCCGATACCGAGGCAACCGCCATGCGCGTCGCCATGGAACACGAGGCTGCGCAGGGCCGGAAAGCCTACGATGTTCACGAGAAGAACCTCGGCTACGACCTGACCAGCCTCGATCTGGACTCGGGCGAGCTGCGCCTGATCGAGGTCAAGGGCCTCGCCGCCGCGACCGGCAGCATCCTGCTCACCCCGAACGAGCGCCGCGTGGCCGAGGACCGTCGCGACTGCTACTGGCTCTACATCGTGACCGATTGCGCGGGCGCCCCGAAGCTCCAGGAACCGGTCGAGGACCCCGCCCGCTTCCCTTGGCGCGAAGTGCGCAAGGTGCAGCACTACTGGCTGGAAGTGAACGCGGTGACCAGGCCGATGACGTTGCGCGACGATGGCTCCGGATACGAAAGCGGCAACCCTCCAGAGAAACGCGATGGCCAATGAGCTGAAGTTCCAGCCCCTGCGGCTGAAGAACCGGAAGAATTTCCAAGCTCTCGACATCGATACCCAAAACCGCATGTTCCTTGCCGGCGCCAACGCCGCCGGCAAACCCAATCTTCTCGCCGTTTTCCGCTTTCCCCGGGATCTGGCATCTCCCAGCAGCAGCTTCGGGGAAGCCCGTGGCTTCCCAAACTCGCACAGCACCTCTGTTTCCGAATCGCTGTGCGCGCCGTCGAGGCTTGGCTGATGGCCGGCCCCGAAACGCTCGCCGGCTATCTGGGCGTGCAGCGGCGCCGGACATCCAGCGCCCCCGAGAGCCTCGGCGACCCGAAAGGCGCCATGGTCGCCCTGGCGCGCCGTTCCCGTCGGCGAGGCGTTCGCAAAGACATGGTTCCCGGCAAGAGGAGCGGCCGCCCCGCAGGCCCGGCCTGTTCAGCGCGGCTCATCGAATGCGCCGCAACCGAATGGCGCTCCGACATCGCCGCTGGGAGCGCGGAGAGCCTGCGGCGCGCGATCGACGGTCTGCGCCGACTCGTCGCCCGGCACCACGATCCCGAACAAGCGCGATGAACAGGGCCGAGTCGCTCGACCTGCCCCGCAACGGCGAGGACTCGGCCGTGAAGCTCAGGCGCGGCGACGTGCGGAACCACGATCTCGCCGTCCGCGTCACGCTCGGCCCGGGCAAGCCTTACGCGCGCGTCCGCCGCAATCGCCGGGCATCCCATATCCGCGTGGGCGGCACATCGCGGGAAGCGAGCCGCGAAGAGCTCGAAAGGATATATCGGGCGCCGGGCCGCCGGTGCCATGGCCTCAAGCCCGCGCCGGGCGCCGGCCTCGACGCGCTCGAACTCCGCCGCCTGCGCGATTACGGCTATGTCGATGCGCGGGGCATGGGGGTGCGCAACAAGCTCTTTCCGGGGATGCGCGCGCATAACGGCACCGCGCCCGAACGGATCGAGGAAGAACAACGCTTCACCGTCCGCCTGTGGAAAGGGCCGAAACCGGCATGATCCCGCGCCAATGCAAGCGCCTGGCGGAGGTGGATTTTCCCATCGCGGCCGTGTCGCGTCATGCGGCGCGGGAGAAGTCGATTCGCCACGGCCATCCCTCCACTCTGCATCTGTGGTGGGCGCGGCGGCCGCTGGCCTCGTCGCGGGCGCTGCTGCTCGCCCTGCTGTGGCCGGACCCGTGCGATGCAGATTGCCCGCCGGCCTTCAAACGGGCGGCGCGGGCGCTGTTGCAGCCCATCCCGAACTGCGATCCGGGCGCGGGCGATGCGCAGCTGCGGACCGCGCTGCTGCGTTTCATCGCCGATTTCGCCAATTGGGACCAGGCCGCCCATTCCGACTATCTGCGCGTCGCCCGCGCCCTGGTGCGGGCGGCCCATGGCGAAGAAGCGCCGCTGGTGGTGGACCCTTTCGCCGGCGGCGGCTCGATCCCGCTGGAGGCCCTGCGCCTGGGTTGCGAGGCCTTCGCCAGCGACCTCAACCCGGTCGCCTGCCTGATCCTGAAGGTCATGCTGGAAGACATCCCGCGCCACGGGCCGCAACTGGCCGATCGGCTGCGCGAGGCCGGGGCCGGAATTCGGGCGGCGGCGGCGCGGGAACTGGCCGATCTCTACCCGAAGGACCCGGATGGCGCGATGCCCATCGCCTGGCTGTGGGCGCGCTGCGTCCGTTGCGAGGCGCCCGGCTGCGGGGCCGAAATGCCGCTCATGCGCTCCCTCTGGCTGGCCCGCAAGCCGAATCGCAAGCGGGCGCTGCGAACCCGCGTCGAGCGGCCGCCAGGCGGGCCGCCGCAGGTCGCCTTCGAAATTTTCGAGCCGGAAACGGAAGCGCAGGTGCAGGCGGGCACGGTGGCGCGGGCGAAGGCCACCTGTTCCGTCTGCGGCGCGGTGCTGGCCCCGCAACGGGTGCGGGCGCAGCTTGCGGAACAACGCGGCGGCGCCGACGCGGTGTTCGACCGGGCCGGCCGGCGCACAGGCGGCGCCCGCCTTACCGCCGTGGTGACGCTGAAACCCGGCGAGACGGGCCGCCATTACCGGCTGCCCACCGACGCCGATTATGCGGTGGTGCGCCGGGCGCAGCAGCGGCTGACGGGCATCCTCGAAGCATGGGAGCGCGGCGGCCGGCAAGGCTTGTGCCCGGTGCCGGACGAGCCGCTGCCGCCCATCGGCACGCTGGGTTTTCGCGTGCAGCGCTACGGGATGCTGCGCTGGGGCGACTTGTTCACGGCGCGGCAGAAGGTGGCGTTGGTTACGTTCGGACGAAAATTGAAGGAAGATTTGAACCGAAATGCAAGCACAGAATGCGCTTGTCCCGCATTATCCAAAATTGCGGACTTCAATTCCGCTATTTCTCGATGGGCTGTACCAAGAGAAACTTCCGCCGCGACTTTTGGACGAAATGCCTTACCTATTGTTTGGGATTTTTGCGAGACGGTTCCGGCGGGTAATTCAACAGGGTCTTTCGAGGGAGCGGTCCAATCCGTCGTGGCGGCAGCGTTGTACACTGAACCTTTGGGGCAAGTCCAAGTGGCAGATGCCAGCCATCATCCCTTACCGGACGAAACCACCGACGTGTGGTTCACCGATCCACCCTATTACGACGCCATCCCCTACTCGGACTCTCCGATTTCTTCCTCGTCTGGTTGAAGCGCGCATTGCCCGGCCATCCGCTGTTGCGCGACCCCTTCGATCCCGGCAACCCGCTCTCGCCCAAGACCCGCGAGATCGTGCAGGATGAAACCAAGCAATGCGAGGCTCGCCCGAAAGACCGCGCGTTCTTCGAGGAAGCCATGGGCGACGCCTTCGCCGAGGGCCGCCGCGTGCTGCGCGCGGACGGCATCGGCGCCGTCGTCTTCGCCCACAAGACCACCGAGGGCTGGGAGGCGCTGCTGGCCGGCCTGGTCGGCGGCGGCTGGACCATCACCGGTTCCTGGCCGATCGCCACGGAGCGGCCTGGGCGCTTGCGCTCGCAGGAGTCCGCCGCCCTGGCCACCAGCGTCCACCTCGTCTGCCGCCCCCGCCCCGCCGACGCGCCGGTGGGCGACTGGGCGGACGTGCTGCGCGAACTCCCCGCCCGCGTCGGCGCCTGGATGACGCGCTTGCAGGACGAAGGCGTGCGCGGGGCCGATCTGGTCTTCGCCTGCATCGGCCCCGCCCTCGAAATCTACAGCCGCTACCGCGCCGTGGAGACCGCCGAGGGCGACGAAGTCGGCCTCGGCGATTATCTGGAAAAGGTGTGGGAGGTCGTCGGCCGCGCGGCCCTCGAACAGGTGCTGGGGGCGGCCCAAGCCGGCGATGCGGCCGGCGCCCTGGAGGAAGACGCGCGCCTGACGGCACTGTTCCTCTGGACCCGGCAGAGCACCGATTCCGCCGCCAACGGTGGGCAAAGCGAAGACGAGGAAGACGAAGAAGCGGCCGCCGCCAGCGCGCGGGGCCTCGCCCTGCCCTTCGACGTGGTGCGCCGCTTCGCCCAGCCCATGGGCATCGACCTGGAGCGCTGGACCGGGCGCATCGTCGACCAGTCCAAGGGCGTCGTTCGCCTGCTGCCGGTGCTGGAACGGGCGCGCGACCTGTTCGGCGCCGCCGGGGCGGGCGCCGCCGCCGGCTGGATCGAGGCCGCCCCGGCGCGCGACCTGCAAGGCTCGCTGTTCGCGCAGTTCGAGTCCGCGCCCAAGCCTCCCCCGCGCCGGCGCGGCGGGCGCATCGCCGTCGATAGCGACGACGAACCCGAAGGGCAGGCCGCCACCGTGCTCGACCGCGTGCACGCCGCCATGCTGCTGCAGGCCGGCGGCCACACCAACGCCCTGCGCGCCTCCATCATGGCCGAGCAGGAGCGCGGCCCCGAATTTCTGCGCCTCGCCAACGCCCTTTCCGCCCTCTATCCTCGCGGCGGCACCGAAAAACGCCTGCTGGACGCCATGCTGCTGGCGGCACCGCGATAAGGGAGACCGTTGCCGTGGCGAAGGGGCGACAATCGGGAACCGCCGCGAAAGCGTGTCCGTCGAAGGAGGATGTCGATGCCGCATAGGATCGAATCGGTTCGCATCGCGGGATTTCGATCTCTCGCCGATGTTTTCATCGAACCCCAGCCCGGAGCGACCGTTCTGATCGGCGCCAACGGTTCCGGAAAATCCAACGTCATCCACTTCTTCAACATGATGAGCTGGATGATCGGATCCCGCCGACTTGAAGACTTCGTGCAACGACAAGGTGGCGCCGACGATCAACTGTTCGGCGGCAGCAGAACCAGCCCGCGAATGGAAGCGGAGCTGATCATGCGAACCGAAGAGGGACGAAACGATTATCGATTCGTGCTCGCTTATGCTCATCCCGATCGCTTCATTTTTACGGAAGAAGCGATCCGATTCAGCCGGGAGGGCCTTGGTACGACGGCTCCCTGGCAATACCTCGATGGCAGCGGAACGGAAGCGAAGGTCGTCGAGGTTGCTCAGTCGACGGAACCCACCGGCTTCAATCCAAAGACTGCGCGCTCGGTTGTCCATCTGTTGCGACGTTGCGCCGTCTATCAGTTCCACGACACGTCGGACGATTCGCGCATGAAAAAGAAGTGGGATGCGGAAGATAACTATTATCTGAAATCCCATGGCGGAAATCTGGCGGCGGTCCTGCTTCGCCTCGAACGGGAAGACGTGGAGAGATTCGACCGGATTTGCGATCGCATCCGGCGCATTCTACCGAATTTCGACAGGTTCCTGCTCGAGGAAAGCTACGGAAAGGTTCTGCTTCGATGGAAGCCAAGAGGACTGGACAAGACCATCGGCGCACACCTGACGTCCGATGGTTCGCTCCGTTTCTTCGCCCTGGTGACGCTGCTGAATCTGCCGCCGGAGATGCTTCCCAACGTGCTGTTGCTGGACGAACCGGAGTTGGGATTGCACCCGGCCGCCGCTGCTCTGGTCGGCGATATGATCGGAGTTCTGGCGGAGGAACGGCAGGTCATCGTCGCGACGCAATCGCCATTGCTGGTGGACGCGTTCGACCTCGACGAAATCCTCGTTCTGGAATTGCGCGACGGGCGGACGACGGTGCGACGGTGTGACGAGAACGAGTATCGGGAATGGCTGGAGGATTATACGACGGGCGAGCTGTGGCAGAAAAACCTGCTCGGAGGCCGCCCGTGATCCGCCTTGCCATCTCGGTGGAAGGTCAAACCGAGGAGTCCTTCGTCCAAGGGGTTCTCGCCGAACGCCTGCATTCGGTGGGGGTCTTACCGTCCGCTGTCCTGTTCGGCCGGGCCCGCGGCCGGAAAGTCGGCGGAGGAGGAGTCGATACCTCTCGACTCGTGTCGGAGATGGCCCGGTTGAGCTATAGCCACGACGCGGTGACATCCCTGGTGGATTTCTACGGCTTTCGCGGCAAGGGGAACTGGACGGTGGAGGAACTCGAAGGCATCCTCGCTCAAGAGATGGCGACGCGCGTTTCCAACCCAGGGCGAGTGTTTCCCTACGTCCAGAAACACGAGTTCGAGGGCCTGTTGTTTTCCGATCCGACGGCGTTCGGCACGACCGGCCGTGCAGCTGGCCCGAGTATCGAGAAACTCATGGAGATCCGCCGAGAATTCGATTCTCCAGAAAACATAAACGACGATCCGGCGGGGGCGCCGAGTAAGCGGATCGAACGCATAGTGCGAGGGTACCGCAAGGCGCTTCACGGCCCCGAGGTCGCGCGGAAAACCGGGCTGAAGAAGATCCGCGCGGAATGCCCGCGGTTCGACGCATGGTTGACGCGCCTCGAAGGCCTGGGATCGCCCGGAACCATGCCGGCGGCACCGCGATAAGGGAGGCCGTTACTATGGCGAAGATCGAAGGAATCGAGATCACGAACTACCGAGTGCTCAGGGACATCATACTCGGCACGTGGTGGAAGACGCCAAGGGCCGCACCCCTGACTCCGATGACGGCCGTCATCGGCAGGAACGGCGTCGGCAAGAGTGCCCTGTTCGACGCCTTCGACTTCCTGGCGAATTGCCTGAAGCTGGGCGTCGAGGATGCCTGCGGCGCGCGGGGTGGGTTCGACCGCATCCGCTCCCAGGGGAGCGAAAGACCGATCGCATTCACGATTCGTTACCGGCAAGATCGACAGACCCAGCCCATGACCTACAGACTTGCGATCGACAAGGACGATGCGGGCCGCCCCTACGTCTGGTTGGAGAGTCTTAGTCAGCAGCGTAAGGGGCGAACAAGACACCTACCCTTATGTTTCCTGATGCTGAACGAAGGCGAAGGCGTGGCCTGGAAGGGAGACGCGCAGGGCAGCCAGTCGACGCGGGCAAGGAGTCCGGATCCGACTTGACGAGGCTGATAAAGCAATTCGTGAATATGTCGAACGAAGAGAAAAATGTAGAAACAGAAATCGTCGAGCTCCAGGACAAACGCCGCCTCGGCATCGCCACCCTCGGCGCCCTGAAGCAGCATCCCCGGATCGCGGCCTTCCTCCAGTTCATCGAGGGCTGGTATCTGAGCTATTTCACCCCCGACGCCGCCCGCGGCCTGCCGCGGGCCGGCCCCCAGAAACACCTGAACGTCCACGGCGATAATCTCGGCAACGTCGTGCAGTTCATGGGGCGCGAGCATCGGGACAGGTTCGCCGGCATCCTGAAGAAGATCGCCAAAAGAATCCCCGGCATCGACCGGATCGACACCGAGCCCAGCCCCGACGGGCGCCTGCTGCTGCGCTTCAACGACAGGGGCTTCGAGGACCCCTTCTACGCCCAGCAGATGTCCGACGGCACGCTGAAGGCGTTCGCCTATCTGCTCATGCTGGAAGACCCGTCGCCGCCGCCCTTCATCTGCGTCGAGGAACCGGAGAACGGGCTCTATCACAAGCTGCTGGAAGTCATGGCCGGGGAATTCCGTAGCCATGCAACCGGGAGAAAGAACGCGCCGCAGATCTTCGCCACTACCCACCAGCCCTATTTCGTCGACGCGCTCCGGCCCGAAGAGGTCTGGATCCTGGAAAAAGGCGAGGACGGCTTTTCCACCATCCGCCGCGCCAGCGAAAACGAGACCGTCAGGGCGATGGTGGACGAAGGGCTGCCGCTGGGCGGCCTTTGGTACAGCGATTACCTGGATTGAGCGGCAGCGCGATGCATTTCAAGCTCCTGGTCGAGGACCGGTCGGGAGGCATCGCGGTCGATGTTTTGTTGGAGAAAATCCTGGGCGCGAACGGGGAGAAACACTCCTGGAAGCTGCACTCCTATCGGGGAATCGGGCACATACCGAAGGATCTGCACCGCGAGAGCGACCCGGCGAAACGGCTGCTTCTGGACCGGTTGCCGCAGATATTGCAGGGATATGGTAGGAGCCTCGACGATTCGACGGCGGTCGTCGTGGTGGTGGACCCGGACCGCAACCGGTCGCCGAGCTTCCGGGCCTTCCGCGACGGCCTGCGCCGCCTGGCAGGAGCCGCGCCCCGTGCGGGGGAAACGGCATGACGGAGGCCGGGCTTCCATCGCCGCGCGGCGGCGCGCCTTTGCCGTTATCCTAGGCTCGCCAGCCCCGGAGAGAACTCATGGAACCCTGGTATAAGGTCGCGACGCTGCGCAGGGAGGTGCGCGAGGGCCGGTCGTTCAGCCCGGACGAGTTCGCCATCGCCCTCGAACAGGTCGTCGCCGGGACGGCGCCGGAAGACTATCGCGACCCGGCGCAGTTCTTCGCCCGCACCTGCTTCACCCGCGCCCTGAAGGAACATGTCGGCATGGTGCTGCGGCGCCTTGCCGGGCGGACGGAAAACACATCGCCTGTGCTGACGCTGATCACCCAGTTCGGCGGCGGCAAGACGCATGCGCTGACCGCGCTCTACCACCTGGCGCGGGGCGGGGCGGACGCTGCCCGCTCGCCCGGCGTGGCGGAGTTGCTGGCCGCTGCGGACGCCGCGGCCGTGCCGGCCGCCCGTGTCGGCGTCTTCGTCGGCAACGCCTGGGACCCGACGGAAGGGCGGGAGACGCCGTGGATCGATCTCGCCCGCCAGCTCGCCGGCGAGCAAGGAGTCGCCGCGCTGGGAACAGCCGCGCTCACCACGCCGCCGGGCACGGAGGCACTGGGCCGGGTTTTCGCCGCCGCCGGGGCGCCGGTGCTGCTGCTGTTCGACGAGGTGCTGAACTTCGTCAACCGCCATCGCGCCATGGCCGACAGCCTCTACGCCTTCATCCAGAACCTGACCGTCGCCACCGCCGGCACGACCCGGGCGGTGGCGGTCATCAGCCTGCCGCGCAGCCAGGTCGAGATGACCGATGGGGACCGCCAGTGGCAGGAGCGAATCACCAAGATCGTCCGCCGTGTCGCACGCGACCTGATCGCCAACGACGAGGCAGAGATCGGCGAGGTCGTGCGGCGGCGGCTGTTCGAAGACCTGGGCGACAGGCACACGCGCCGCAAGGTCGCCCGCACCTATGCCGACTGGTGCTTCGAGCGCACCGCCCGCCTGCCTCCCGAATGGCTGGCCGTGGATTCGACGCGGACGGAGCGCAAGGCGCGGGAATTCCTGCGTGACCGCTTCGAAGCCTGTTATCCCTTCCACCCGGCGACGCTGTCCGTCTTTCAACGCAAGTGGCGCGCCCTGCCGCAGTTCCAGCAGACGCGTGGCGCATTGGCGCTGCTGGCGCAGTGGGCCTCCTGGGCGGCGCGGGAGCAGTTCGAAAAGGCGCGCCGGGAGCCCCTGATCACGCTCGGTTCGGCACCGCTCGACGCGCCCGCGTTCCGCGCCGTGGTCCTGGGCCAGCTGGGCGAGGCCCGGCTCGACGCCTCCATCGAGGCCGACCTGACGGGGCCGACCGCCCATGCGCGGGCGCTGGATGCGGACGCCAAGGCCCCCTTCCGCGACCTGCATCGCCGCGTGGGCACGGCCATCCTCTTCGAGTCCTCCGGCGGACAGGTGGACAAGGTGGCCCATCTGCCCGAGCTGCGCTTCGCCCTCGGCGAGCCGAAGGTGGACACCGCCACCATCGACGGCGCCGCGGCGGGCCTGGAGAAGCGCGGATTCTTCGTCCGCAAGATCGGCACCGACGGCTATCGCATTCACCACCAGGCAACCTTGAAGAAGGTCGTGAGCGACCGGCGGGCTTCGCTGGACGAAGAGACGGAGGTGAAGCCGGCGATCGCCAGGATCGTGGGCGGCGCCTTCAAAAGTGGCGCCACCCTCCCGGTCATCCTCTTCCCCGAGGACGGTGCCGCCATTCCGGATTCCCCCCGGCTCACGCTCGTCGTCGTCGGTCCGGAAACGACATGGAAGGAGGACGGCCAGGCGGCCGCGCGCATCGGCGACTGGACCCGGAACCGGGGCACTACGCCGCGGCTTTATCCTGGAGCGCTGGTCTGGTGCGCGAGGAAGCCGGGAGGCGCACTCCGCGACAGGGTCGAGCTGTGGCTGGCCTGGCAGCGTGTATCGCGCGAGGTTGCGGAAGGAGTCCTGGGCACCGAGTTCGACCGCGCCGATCGCATCGAGGTTCAGAACAGGGTGCGGGAGGCGGAAGAGGCGGCCAGGAATGAAGTGTGGGCGAGCTATCGTTTCGTGGCGCTCGCCGGTGCCAAGGCCGAAAACGGCCTCAGGATCGTCGATCTCGGGGCCGGCCATGCCAGCGCGAGCGAGACGCTCTGCGGGCGCATCGTCGGCGCGCTGAAAGCCGAGGCGCTGCTCAACGACTCGGTGGGCGCGGGCTATATCGACCGGCACTGGCCGCCGGCGCTGAAGGATGACGGTGCCTGGCCGCTCACGGGGCTGCGCCAGAGCTTTCTTGACGGCTCGCTGACGCGGCTCGTCGATCCCGACGCCGTGTTACGCCGGAGAATCGTCGAGTTCGTGCAAAGCAGCGCCTTCGGACTGGCATCCGGCAGCCGCGATGACGGCGGCTACGAACGGCTGTGGTTCGCAGAACCCGTCGAGCCGGAAGAGGTGGCGTTCGAGGCCAGCGTGTTCCTGTTGACCAGGGCGAAGGCGGAAGAACTCCGCGCAAGGCCGGTGGAGACCGAACGACCGCCACAACCGCCGCCGCCTGGGCCGGGATCGAAGGTCGGGCCGGCGGGCACGGGGCCGGAGCCCGGGCCCAAACCGGCGACCACTACCAACCAACGCAGGACAACGCTGCGCCTGACGGGAACCGTCCCGCCGGAGACATGGAATCGGCTGGGGACGAAAGTGTTGCCCAAACTCCGTTCCGGGGACGATCTGCGCGTCGGCATCGAGCTCTCGGTGAACGTCGGTTCCGCCTCCGCCGAAGCGATGGCGGGCGAACTCAAGCAGATTCTGGGCGAGCTGGGCCTGGATGGCCATGTTCGTGTCGGAAGGTCTTAGGCCGGAAACGACCGGCGCTACATGCAGCAGCGGAAATCGTGGATTCTACCAACCATTTTCGGGCAGAGACGCAGGAATCGGGCCGGCCAATTCGTCTGCCGCAGCCCCTCCTTGCTCACACCCCCACACCGACGCCGCCGCTTTGGGCACAACTGCCATCGTTGTCGGCAGCTGCATTGCCTATATGCAATGCCATATCGGCCAGGGCGTCACCGGCATCGCCACCCGGGATGACGACGTGCGCATCCTTTGCCGCGACGACCTGATGGCGGCGACGGTGGTTTCCATGAAAACCGAAGCCATATCAATCGCTTGACAAAACAGTATGGCGGAGAGGAAGGGATTCGAACCCTCGATGGGCTTTTGACCCATACTCCCTTAGCAGGGGAGCGCCTTCGACCGCTCGGCCACCTCTCCACCGCCGCTTCTAAGGGCAGGCAGCGAAAGCGTCAACGCGCCCTCAGCTGTCCAGCTTGCGGCGCAGCAACTCGTTCAGCACCCTGGGATTGGCCTTGCCGCCCGAGGCGCGCATCGCCTGGCCGACGAAGAAGCCGAAGAGCTTCGCCTTGCCGCCCCGGTATTCCGCCACCTTGTCGGCGTGCTGCGCCAGTGCCTCGTCGATCGCCGCCTCGATGGCGGCGGCATCGGTCACCTGCTTCAGCCCCTTTTCCTCGACGATGGCCGCCGCCGGCCTGCCGGTCTCGAACATCTCGGCAAACACGTCCTTGGCGATGCGCCCGGAGACGGTGCCGTCGGCGATCAGGTCGATCAGCCCTCCCAGGGCAGCGGCGGTCACCGGGCTTTCCTCCACGCCCTTGCCAGCCTTGTTGAGGCGCCCGAACAGTTCCGAAATCACCCAGTTGGCGGCGAGCTTGCCGTTACGCCCCCGTGCCGCCACTTCGTAGAAATCGGCGCTCTCCTTCTCGGCCACCAGCACGCCGGCATCGTAGGCAGAAAGGCCGTAATCGGCCATCAGGCGCTCCTTTCTGGCATCGGGGAGCTCCGGCATGGAGGCGGCGATGGCGGCGATCCAACCCTCGTCCAGGACGAGCGGCAGCAGGTCCGGATCGGGAAAATAGCGATAGTCGTGGGCTTCCTCCTTGCTGCGCATGGAGCGGGTCTCGCCCCGCACAGCGTCGAAGAGCCGCGTCTCCTGGCGAACGCTGCCGCCCGCCTCCAGCACCGCCACCTGGCGGGCGGCCTCGAAGGCGATGGCCCGCTGCAGGAAACGCATGGAGTTGAGGTTCTTGATCTCGCAGCGGGTGCCCAGCGGCCCACCGGGGCGCCGCACCGATACATTGGCGTCCACCCGCAGCGAACCTTCCTGCATGTTGCCGTCGCAGGTGCCGGCATAGCGCAGAACGGTTCGCAGCTTGCGCACATAGGCGGCCGCTTCCTCCGGCGAGGACATCTCGGGCCGGGAGACGATCTCCATCAGGCCGGTGCCCGCCCGGTTGAGGTCGACCCAGGAATGGCGCTCGTCCCGGTCGTGCAGGCTCTTGCCCGCGTCCTGTTCCACATGCAGCCGCTCGATGGCGACGGTTTTCGTTCCTCCGCCGGCGAGCTCGATCTCCACCCGCCCACCGCGGACCAGCGGCCGGCCATATTGCGAGATCTGGTAGCCGGCCGGCAGATCGGGATAGAAGTAGTTCTTGCGATCGAACAGCGAGCGGGCGGCGATCTTGCCGTCCAGGGCCAGCCCTGTCCTTACCGCCTGCTCGATACAGGCCATGTTGACCACCGGCAGCATCCCCGGCATGGCGGCATCGACCGGCGAGACATGGGCGTTGGGCGCCGCCCCATAGGTCGCCGAGGCACCCGAGAACAGCTTGGCCCTGGAGACGATACGGGCATGAGTCTCCAGTCCGACGACCGTCTCCCAGGCGCCCGTGGCCGCCGCGGCGCGGCCCCCTTCGCCCGCCATGTTCAACAGCCCTCCGGGCGGGCGTCGAAGGCGGCGGCCTCTTCCAGGGCGCGGGCGGCCTGCAACACCGTCGCCTCGTCGAACGGCCTTCCGATCAGCTGCAACCCCAGCGGCAGGCCCTCGCCATCGAGCCCCGCCGGCACCTGGCAGGCCGGCAATCCCGCCAGGCTCGCCGGCACGGTGAAGACGTCGTTGAGATACATGGTCACCGGGTCGGCCGGCGGCGCGTCGGCGGCAAAGGCGGCCGAAGGCGCGGTCGGCGTCAGGATGGCGTCCACCTTCTCGAAGGCATGGCGAAAGTCGGCGGCGATCAGCGTGCGCACCTTCTGGGCCTTCAGGTAATAGGCGTCGTAATAGCCCGCCGACAGCACATAGGTGCCGATCAGCACCCGCCGCTTGACCTCGGGGCCAAAGCCTGCCGCCCGCGTGCGCTCGTACATGCTCGTGAGGTCGTCGGCCTCAACCCGCAGGCCGTAGCGCACGCCATCGTAACGGGCCAGGTTCGACGACGCCTCGGCCGGAGCGACGATGTAATAGGCCGGCAAGGCATATCGGGTGTGGGGAAGATCGATCTCCACCAGGCGCGCGCCCTGCTCCCGCAGCCAGTCCATGCCCCGCTGCCACAACGCCTCGATCTCCGCCGGCATGCCATCGACCCGGTATTGGTCGGGGATGCCGACCGCAAGCCCCGCCGCACCCTTCTCCAGGGCGGCCTCGAAATCCGGCACCGGCAGATCGGCAGAGGTGGAGTCCTTCTCGTCATGGCCAGCCATGGCGCCCAGCAGGATGGCGGCGTCGCGCACGCTGCGGGTCATGGGGCCGGCCTGGTCCAGGGATGACGCGAAGGCCACGATCCCCCAGCGCGAGCAACGCCCATAGGTGGGCTTCAGCCCCACCAGGCCGGTGAAGGCGGCCGGCTGGCGGATGGAACCGCCGGTGTCGGTGCCGATGGCGCAAGGCGCCATGCGGGCAGCGACCGCCACGGCCGAGCCGCCCGAGGAGCCGCCCGGCACCCGCGCCCGGCCGTCGCCCCGCGCCCGCCAGGGATTGACGGCCGGCCCCCAGGCGCTGGCGAGATTCGACGACCCCATGGCGAACTCGTCCAGATTGGTCTTGCCCAGCATGGCCGCGCCTTCGCCAAACAGCCTGGCCGTCACCGTCGACTCGTAGAACGGGCGAAAACCTTCCAGGATGCGCGAAGCGGCCGTGGTCCGGACGCCGTCCGTGCAGAACAGATCCTTGACCGCGACCGGGATGCCTTCCATTCGGCCCGCCTCCCCCGCCCGCCGCCGCCGATCGGAAGCCTCGGCCATGGCCAGCGCCCTGTCCGGCGTTTCGGTGATAAAGGCGTTGAGGTCACGGTGCCTCTCCATGGCCTCGATATGGGCTTCGACCAGCTCCCTGGACGACAGTTCGCCCCTGGCCAGCAGGTCGCGAGCGGCGGCCAGCGAGAGGTCGACAGGTGCGCTCATTCCACCACCTTGGGCACGACGAAGAAGCCTTCGGCGACGCGGGGCGCTTCGGCCAGCAGCCGTTCGCCCACGCCGCCACCCGTTACGTCGTCGGGGCGCGATTTCGCCGGCATTTCCACGGCGCCGGTCATGGGTTCGACGCCATCGGTGGCGACCTCGTTCAGCTGTTCCATCCACTCCAGGATGGCGGACAGCTCCCGGGCCAGGCGCTCCCGTTCCTCATCGGTCGTGGCAATACGCGCCAGCCGCGCGATATGGGCGACGCTGGCCTTGTCGAGCGGCATGTGGCAAGTTCCCCCGCCGCATCGGAAAATCGTGACCGTGGAACGGGCAAAGCTAGCACCTGCCCCCGACCCCGGCAAGCCCGTGCGGGCGGCGGCGGCCTTCCTGGCCCTGTGCCCGGCGGGCGGTCTTCTGGGCCTCGATCCCGGCAGCCGCCGCATCGGCGTGGCCGGCAGCGACGACGGGCGCCTGATCGCCACACCGCTGCTGACCCTCCACCGCCAGGGCCGGGCACGGGACATGGAGCGGCTGCGGGTGCTGGCCCGGACGCGGCGGGCGGCTGGCATCGTGCTGGGCTATCCCCTCGCCATGGACGGTGGCGAGGGCCCCGCCGCTCGCCGGGCGCGGCGGCTGGGCGGCGAGCTGATGCGCGCGCTCGGCCTGCCGCTGCTGCTCTGGGACGAGCGTTTGAGCACCTTCGAGGCCGGCGAAATTCTCGCCGAGCGAGGCGGGCACCGCCGTGCCGGGCGCACCGCCGGCATCGATGCCATAGCCGCCAGCGTCATCCTGCGCGACGCCCTGGCCGCCCTGAGATGACCTCCGGCTTTCCAGCGCCCACCGACGGCAAGGTGGTGGCGGTGCAAGGCCTGCGCGTCTTCCATTGCCGCCGCTGCCGGCCTATACGTCCCGTTTCAGCATGATGGCCGTTCCCCCCAGCGGCGCCTTTCCCCGCCGCCACCTGCTCGGCATCGAAGGTCTGGCGCCCGCCGACATCGAGCGCCTGCTCGACCTGGCCGACGGCTATGTGGCCCTCAACCGCCGCGCCGAGAAGAAGCGGGACACGCTGCGAGGCCGCACCCAGATCAACATGTTCTTCGAGAGCTCGACGCGCACCCGCACCTCCTTCGAGCTCGCCGGCAAGCGGCTGGGGGCCGACGTCATCAACATGGCCCCCGGCACCAGCGCCATCAAGAAGGGCGAGACCCTGGTCGACACCGCCGCCACGCTCAACGCCATGCACGCCGACATCCTGGTGGTGCGCCACCCCGCCAGCGGCGCCGTCAAGCTGCTCGCCGACGCCGTCGATGCCGCCGTCGTCAACGCCGGCGACGGCAGCCACGAACACCCCACCCAGGCGCTGCTGGACGCGCTGACCGTCCGCCGCCGCCTGGGCCGGCTGGGCGGCCTCACGGTAGCCATCTGCGGCGACATCGCGCACAGCCGCGTGGCGCGCTCCAACATCCTGCTTTTCAACACCATGGGCGCGCGGGTGCGCCTCGTGGCCCCGCCCACCCTGCTGCCGCCGCAGGCCGAACGCTACGGGGTGGAGGTCCACCACGACATGCGCGAGGGCCTGCGCGATGCCGACATCGTGATGATGCTGCGCCTGCAGACCGAGCGCATGCAGGGCAGCTTCGTGCCCTCGGAGCGCGAATACTTCCACTTCTACGGCCTCGACTACGACAAGCTCGCCATGGCCCGGCCCGACGCGCTGATCATGCATCCCGGCCCCATGAACCGGGGCGTGGAGATCGACAGCGCCGTCGCCGACGACATCAACCGCAGCGTCATCCTCGACCAGGTGGAGATCGGCGTGGCGGTGCGTCAGGCCTGCCTGGAGCTGCTGGCGCGGGCCGCCGCCGGCGACAGCCTCGCGGATGGCAACCCCCCGTCCGCACCGCAAAGCGGCGCTTCCCACGGATGGCGATCTTCCGCAGACGAAGAGCGCCCGCATGCCGCCCGCACCGCCACGGGGCGCGACCGGTGACGGCGCCCGGCGCCTGGCTCGCCGATCTCGCCGTCAAGAAGCGCAAGGCCGGCCGCGTCGCCTATCTGGGCGCCCGCCTGCTGGATCCCGCCAGCGGCCTCGACCGGCCGGGGGGACTCGTGACCGAAGGCGAGAGCATCGTCGATCTCGGGCCGCACATCGTCGCCGACGGGCTGGCGGACGACATCGAGCGGGTCGAGGTCGGCGGCCACGTGCTGGCACCGGGCCTCATAGATATGCGCGCCCACCTGCGCGAACCGGGCTTCGAGCACCAGGAGACGATCCACACCGCCAGCCGCTCGGCGGCCGCCGGCGGCATCGCCACCGTTGCCTGCATGCCCAACACCGAGCCGCCCATCGACGATGTGTCGCTGGTCCACTTCATCGAACGGCGCGCGCGCGAGACCTCGCTGGTGAAGGTCCGCCCCGTCGCCGCGCTCACCCGCGCCCGCCAGGGCCGGCAGCTCACCGAGATGGGCCTGCTGGCGGAGGCCGGCGCCGTCGCCTTCTCCGACGGCCTCCACAGCGTGGCCAACGCCAATGTACTGTGGCGGGCCCTGGCCTATGGCTCCACCTTCAGCGCCCTCATCGTTCACCACGCCGAGGACCTGGACCTTTCCGGCGACGGGGTCATGAACGGCGGCGAGGTCTCCACCCGCCTGGGCCTGCCCGGCATACCGCCCGAAAGCGAAGCCATCGTGGTGGCCCGCGACATCAGGCTGGCCGCGATGACCGGCGGGCGCCTGCATCTCGCCCATCTCACCACCGCCGAGAGTCTCGCCCTGCTGCGCCGGGCCAGGGAGCGGGGCATCGCCATCACCGCCGATACGGCACCGCACTATTTCGCGCTCAACGAGCATGCGGTGGGCGATTACCGCACCTTCGCCAAGGTGCGACCGCCGCTGCGCTCGGAGGCGGACCGTCAGGCGGTCATAGGCGCGCTGGCCGACGGCACTCTGGACGCGGTGGCCTCCGACCATGCCCCCCACGACCAGGACAGCAAGCGCCAGCCCTTCGCGCAGGCGGCCTTCGGCATCGTCGGCCTGGAAACCCTGCTGCCGCTGCTGCTGGAGACGGTGCACAACGGCCATCTCGGCCTCTGCCAAGCCCTGGCGACGGTGACCTGCCGCCCGGCCGGACTGCTGAAGCTGAAAGCGGGCAGGCTGGAGAAGGGCTGGCCGGCCGATCTCGTCGTCATCGATCCCGATCTGCCCTGGCGCGTCGACAACCGGGCCTTCCAGTCCAAATCGAAGAACGCGCCCTTCGACGGCCGCCCCGTGCACGGCCGCGCCCTGCGCACCGTGGTCAGCGGCCGCACCGTCTATCGCCTGACGCCATAGGCCGCCCTGCCCTTCCCCTTGCCGGTACAAGAGGCCGACACCACCTCCGGCAGACGAGCGGCACCGTTCGCAAAACACGATATCTGCACTTGCCCGACACAGAGGCGGATTCGTGACTGTTTGACGCGACGATAATCCTCCGTAAGCTGGCACGGCCCTGACAGGGACCGATCAGCGGAAACGGATATGGTCGAGGGGCATGTAGTTGCAGAGGTGCTCCCGGTTCGCCCCGACGGCACTGTCGAAAAGCGGGCCAGCCCTTTCTCCATGGAAAACGGCGCCACGGGTTTGTGGATAAAGCCATGAAAGAGCAGACTCTGAAGCGGGCACGAAGCGCGATTGAGGATGTCCTTCGCGAGTGGACTCCAGACGTTGCATTGGACGTCCTGTCGTTGGGCCCCGAAGTCGATGGTGACGGAGACGAGTTTCTCTGGGTCCGACTGGTATACGACGGCAAGCCGGGAACGCTCGGCAGTGAGACGACGATGGGGCTGACGGGCCGTCTGCGCTCCAGATTCGAGAAAATGGATGTAGAAACTTTTCCCGTCCTTTCCTTCGTCGCCCGATCGGATCTGTCAACTCCGGTTTAGTGCCTTGCAACCCGGCCATCTTCTACAGATCGCCACCGACTTGGCAAATTTCAACGCCCGCAGACCGCGGCGGGCAGACCTCTGTCGTGCCACCAGTACCGCGTACTACGCTTTGTTCCACTCTCTGGCGAGGGCCTGTGCCGACACCATGGCGGGTCGCGGCGGCTCCGGTCGGAGCCAGACGGCATGGCGTCAGGTGTACCGCGCTCTGGAGCACGGCCAAGCGAAGAAACGTTGCGAGAGTCAAGTCATGCAGACGTTTCCAACCGGGATACGGGACTTCGCCGACACCTTTGTCTCGCTGCAACGCAGGCGTCACCTTGCAGATTACGACCCGCACTTTCCATTCAGCAAATCCGAAGTACATGCGGACATCCAGCAAGCGCAAACAGCGATCAGTCGTTTCTCCAAAACGCCGCTCAAGCATCGTCGCGCCTTCGCGATTCACGTATTGATGAAGGTGAGGGCCGATGCCTGAGTGGCCGGAGAACGCACGCCCGGAACTTCGTGTATGAAACCGGCGGGGGCGAAGGCAAATGGATAGATACGCTACCTCGCCACTCCCGCCTTCCCCCGTGCCGCAAACCGGGGCGATTCTTCCCCGCGCCGGTGCCGCCGTGACAGGATGGCGGCAGGCGATCTTCCGTGGAGGCGCGCCTGTTTGACGATCGCATCCTCTCGCCCGAGGCACTGCCTTTCCTCTGGCCTTATGCGGCCTGTGGCCTGGCCGCCTTCCTGCTGGGTTCGCTTCCCTTCGGGCTGATCCTGGCGCGCCTGGCGGGTTTCGGCGATCTGCGCCGCATCGGCTCCGGCAATATCGGTGTCACCAACGCGCTGCGCACCGGCAGCAAGGCGCTGGCGGCGGCGACGCTGGTCCTCGACAGCGGCAAGGGCGCGGCCGCCGTCTGGCTGGCGGCGCAGGCGGGCGGGCCGGATTTCGCCGCCATCGCCGCCGTCTGTGCCGTCGCCGGCCACGTCTTCCCTCCCTGGCTGGGTTTTCGCGGCGGCAAGGGCTTCGCCACCGCGCTGGGCACCGTCTTCGCCCTCTCCTGGCCCGCCGGGGCGATGGCGGCCGCCGTCTGGCTGGCCGTTGCCGCCACCACCCGCATCTCTTCGCTGGCGTCCCTGGCGGCGGCGGCGGCCCTACCGGTCGCCCTGTGGTTCGCCGCCCGCGACCCCGCCTATGTTCAAGCCGCCGCCCTGGCGGCGCTGCTGGTGGCCGCCCGCCACCGGGGCAATATCCGGCGCCTGCTGCGCGGCGAGGAACCCCGCATCGGCAGCGGGCGCTAGCCCCGGCGCGCGCCATCGCGGGGCGCCGGCGATTGACCGCCGCCTCGCGGACGCGTTATGGAGGCAGCCATGAAGATCACGCGGCGCGTCAAGCGCATCCTCTCCGGCTACGAGGCCGCTCCGCCCGGCGTGAAGGCGAATCTGGCGCGCATCCTGATGGCCGGGCGCCTGGGGGGCAGCGGCCGCCTGCTCATCCTCCCGGTCGACCAGGGCTGGGAGCACGGCCCGGCCAGAAGCTTCGCCGCCAATCCGCCGGCCTACGATCCCCACTACCATTTCCGCCTGGCGATCGAGGCGGGGCTCAGCGCCTATGCGGCGCCGCTGGGCTTTCTGGAAGCGGGCGCCGACAGCTTCGCCGGGGCGCTGCCGCTGATCCTGAAGGCCAACAACGCCAACAGCCTCGCCACCTCCAAGGACCAGGCGGTGACCGCCTCGGTCGGCGACGCCCTGCGGCTCGGCTGCGCGGCCATCGGCTTCACCGTCTATCCCGGCTCGGAGAGCCAGTTCGAGATGGTGGAAGAGGTGCGCGAGATGGCGGCCGAAGCCAAAGCCTGCGGGCTGGCCACGGTGGTGTGGTCCTATCCACGCGGCGGCAGGCTCACGCGCGAGGGCGAAACGGCCCTGGACGTGATCGCCTATGCCGCCCATCTGGCCTGCCAGATCGGCGCCGACATCGTCAAGGTGAAGCCGCCTTCCGCAACCGTCTGGCAGGAGGAGGCGCAGAAGGCCTATGCCGGCATCGAGACGGCGACGTTGAGGGCCCGCGTCGCCCATGTGGTCCGCTCGGCCTTCGCCGGCCGGCGCTTGGTCGTTTTCTCCGGAGGAGCCGCCAAGGGGCTCGACGACGTGCTGGCGGAGATCCGCGAGATCGCGGCCGGCGGCGGTTCGGGTTCCATCGTCGGGCGCAACGCCTTCCAGCGCCCCTGGGACGACGCGCTGGCCATGCTGGATGCCATCGTCGGCATCTACCGGGGGCAGGAACACAAGGACAGGCGGCGGTGAAGATCGACGGCAACGCCATCCGCCCCGGCATGACGATCGAGCACAAGGGCCGGCTTCTGGTCGCGCTCAAGATCCAGCACACCCAGCCCGGCAAGGGCGGCGCCTATCTGCAGGTCGAATGCCGCGACCTGCGCGACGGCGCCAAGATCAACGAGCGCTTCCGTTCGTCGGAGGCGATCGAGCGCATCCGCCTCTACGACCGGCCCCACCAGTTCCTGTTTGCCGACGAGGCCGGCTTTACCTTCATGGACAGCGAGACCTTCGAGCAGATCGTCATCGCCCGCGCCCTCGTCGGCGACAAGGCGGTCTTCCTCTCCGAAGGCATGACGGTCACGGTGCAGAGCTACGAGGACGAGGCGCTCGCCGTGGTGCTGCCGGAGACGGTGGTAGCGACGGTCACCGAGACGGAGGCGACGGTGCAGGGGCAGACGGCGGCCGCCTCCTACAAGCCGGCGGTGCTCGACAACGGCCTGCGCATCGCGGTGCCGCCCCATGTCGAGGCCGGCACCCGCGTGGTCGTCAACACCGAAGACGCGACCTACCGCGAGCGGGCGAAAGACTGAGCGGGCCTTGCCCCACCGCTCGCCCCTCGTCGCCGTCATGGCTGCCGCCGCCGGCAGAACGGCCCGGGCGCTGTCGCGCGACTTCGGTGAAATCGGCCATCTCCAGACCTCGCGCAAGAGCAGCGGGGAGTTCGCCGCCGCCGCCCTGCGCCGGGCGCGCCAGGTGCTGGCCGGCGAGCTCGCCAGGGCGCGCCCGGCATTCGCCCCGCCGGACGGCGACAGCGACGGCGGGCCGCGCTGGATCGTGGAACCGCTCGACGGCGCGGCGAATTTCGTCCACGCCCTGCCGCAGATCGCCGTCGCCATCGCCGTGGAGCGCGACGGCGAGCCGGTCGCCGGCGTCGTCTTCGACCCCGTGCGCGACGAACTGTTCTGGGCCGAAAAGGGCCGCGGCGCCTATGTCAACCGCCAGCGGCTGCGGGTGTCCGGCCGCTACCACCTCGACGATGCCCTGATCGCCCATGGCGGCGCCGAAGGCGGCGGGGACGAGGAGGCGCCGCAACGGGTGCGGCGCGTGCTTGCCCGGGCTCTGGGCCTGCGGCGCATGGGTGCGCCCGCGCTCGATCTCGCCTATGTCGCCGCCGGGCGCTGCGACGGCTTCTGGGGCGAGGGCCTGACGCCGGGGCAGATGGCGGCCGGTATCGTGCTGATCCGCGAGGCCGGCGGCTATGCCAGCGACCTCGAAGGCGCCCCGGCGGCGGCCGGCGGCGGCTCGCTGCTGGCCGGCAACCCCCATCTCCACAGCCAGCTGCACAAGGTCCTGGCGGGGCGGTGAGCTGCCGGCGGCGCTCCTGCCTTGATGTTGTCCTCTTTGGACGGTAAGGCCGCCAGCCTGTCCCGCAGCCGGAGCCGGCATGACCCGACCCCATCCCTATCTCATCCGCATGGTCCTGTTCCTGGTCGCCGTCGGCCTGGTCGCCGCCGTGCTGATCGGCACCCTGGCCGCCGCCTTCCGGGCCAACCCGGCCCTGAACGGCCTCATCCTGGGCGTCCTCGTGCTGGGTATCCTGTTCGCCTTCCGCCAGGTGCAGCGGCTCTACCGCGAGGTTTCGTGGATCAAGCGCTTCCGCAGCGCCGCGCCCGGTTCCTCGGTGCAGCCGCCGCCGCGTCTGCTGGCGCCCATGGCGGCGATGCTGGGCGAGCGCCACCGGCAGGGCCATCTGCGGCTGTCGCCGCTGTCCATGCGCTCCCTGCTCGACAGCATCGGCGCGCGCCTCGACGAAGCGCGCGACATCTCCCGCTATCTCATCGGCCTGCTGATCTTCCTGGGTCTGCTCGGCACCTTCTGGGGGCTGATCGAGACCATCGGCGCCGTCAGCGGCACCCTGCAAGACCTCGACGTAGCGGCCGGCCAGGATGTGGTCTCACTCTTCGACACCCTGAAGGACGGGCTTGCGGCTCCGCTTTCGGGCATGGGGACGGCGTTCAGTTCGTCGCTGTTCGGGCTGGCCGGCTCGCTGGTGCTGGGCTTCCTGGACCTGCAGTCGAGCCAGGCACAGAACCGTTTCTACAACGAGCTCGAGGAGTGGTTGTCGTCGATCACGCGGCTGCAATCCGGCAGCGCCCTGGCGATGGAGAGCGAGCAGCCGGTGCCGGCCTATGTCACCGCCCTGCTCGAACAGACGGCCGACAGCCTGGAGAGGCTGCAACGCATCCTGGCGCGCAACGAGGACAGCCGCCACAGCGCCGAACAGCGGCTGGCGACGCTGACCGACAGCCTCGCCGACCGCATCCAGGGCGAGCGCACGCTGCTGACCCGGCTGGCCGAGGGCCAGACGGAGCTGACATCCGCGCTCGAACGGCTGGCCACCGCCGTCGGCGCCGGCCTGGACGAGGCAAGCCGCGGCCATCTGCGCAGCCTGGACGAGGCGGCGCGTCTGCTGCTGGAGGAAACACGGGAAGGCCGGACCCGGCTGGCGGAGGAGGTTCGCACCGAAATCAAGCTGCTGGCCCGCACCATCGCCGCAGCCCGGCAGGCGGACCCCGAGCGCTAGGCCATGGCGAGCCGCAGCCGCCGCCCGGGGGCCAGCGCCGACATCTGGGCCGGCTTCGTCGATGCGCTCTCCACCCTGCTGGTGGTGCTCATCTTCGCGCTGGTGGTCTTCATGCTGGCGCAATTCTTCCAGGGCATCGCGCTCACCGGGCGCGACCGGGCGCTGGCGGTGCTGGAGGACCGGATCGCCGAACTCGCCGACATGCTGGCGCTGGAACGCGCCGAAGGAGAGGCGGCGCGCCGCGAGCTCGCCCAGCTCAGCGCCGAGCTGCAACGGGCCATCGGCGCCCGCGACGAGGCGGAACAGGCGCTGGCGCTGCTCACCGTCGAGCGCAACGGCCTGCTCGCCAGCCTGGCGGCGGCCGAGCGCCGCGCCGACGACAGCGAAGGCGCGCTGGACGAGGCCCGGGCGCAGATCGGCCTGCTCGAAGCGGATCTCGAACGGGCGCTGCGGGAGGTCTCCGTCTCCAGGGAGGAGCTCGCCCTCAAGCTCGCCGAGATCGCCAGCCTGCAACGCGACATCGACGCCCTGGGCGCGTTGCGCGAGGAGCTCGAAGGCGAGGTCGCGCGCATGGCGCTGCTGCTCGAAGAGGCCGCCGCCCTGAAGCGCGGCCTGGAAGACGAGCTGGCCGCCGCGCAGGCGGAGACCGACGCGCTGGAGAGCGAGGCCGCGCGACGGCTGGACGAGATGGAGCGGCTGGCGCTGGCGGTCGCGGCGCTGCGGCAGAGCGAGGCCCGGAGCGCGGCCGATCTGGAGGCCGGCCGCGCCCGCATCGACTTCCTGCTCGCCCGCCTCGGCGCCGCGCGGGATCGCAGCATGGCGCTGGAGGCCAGGCTCGCCGACGAGAGCGAACGCACCCTTCTCGCCCAGCGCGAAATCGAAGCGCGCGACATCCGCCTCGACGAACTGGCGGTGCTGGTGACGGCCACCGCCGAGGAACGGGCAGCGGCCGAGGCCGTCTCCGAGCGCCGCCTGAATCAGATCGCCCTGCTCAACCGGCAGTTGAGCCAGCTGCGCGCCCAGCTGGCGGCGCTGGGCGAGCTGCTGGAGGCGGCGGAGGCGCAGGCCGAGGCCGACCGGGTCGAGATCGCCAATCTGGGCGCCAGGCTCAATGCGGCGCTGGCCGCCAAGGTGCAGGAGCTCTCGCGCTACCGCTCGCTGTTCTTCGAAAGGCTGGTCGACCTGCTGGGCGGAAGGCGCGACATCAAGGTGGTGGGCGACCGCTTCGTGTTGCAATCGGAACTGCTGTTCGACAGCGGCAGCGCCGCCATCTCGCCCCTGGGCAAGGCGGAGCTCGATAAGATCGCCATCCTCGTCATGGAGCTGGAGGTGGAGATCCCGGCCGATGTCGACTGGATCCTGCGAGTCGACGGCCACACCGACGCCATCCCCATCTCGACGCCACTCTACGCCACCAATTGGGAGCTCTCCACGGGGCGCGCCACCTCGGTGGTGCGCTATCTGATCTCGCGCGGGGTGGCGCCCTGGAGGCTGGCGGCGGCCGGCTTCGGCGAGTTTCAGCCGCTGGACGAGGGCGAAGACGAGATCGCGCGGCGCCGCAATCGCCGCATCGAGTTCAAGCTCACCCAGAGATAGGCGCGCCCCGGGGGAATCGACAGGGCACGGCGCGGCCTCTAGGGTCCCCGGCAAAACGAGGAGGCACGGCATGGTTCCGCCATCCGCATCCGGCCGCCGCTCCTTCCTGGCCGGCATGGGCGCGCTGGCGCTCACCCCGGTCCTGGTGCGCCCGGCCCTTCCCACCAACCCGCAGGCGGTCGTGATCGGGGCCGGCGCGGCTGGAATCGCCGCCACCCGCGCCCTGCTGGAACGGGGGATCGAGACCGTCGCCATCGAGGCTGCGGGACATATCGGCGGGCGCGCCGTCACCGACGGCGCCACCTTCGGCGTGCCCTGGGATGTGGGCGCCCACTGGCTCCACAACGGCAGCCGCAACCCCTACAACGCCTATGGGCGCGACAACGGCTTCGACATCTACCCGGCCCGCGACGACTTTCGCGTCTTCGCAGAAGGCCGCGAGCTCGAGGCCGGCGAGCAGGCGGCGCTGTGGCAGGCCGAGCAGGCGATCTACAACGCCATCGGCGCGGCGGCCGAAAGCGGGCGCGACATCTCGGCGGCCGAGGCGGCCGCGGCCGTAACGGGCCCCTGGAAGGAGACGGCCGCCTTCGTCATCGGCCCCTGGGGCATGGGCAAAGACCTCGACGCCTTCTCCACCAGCGACTGGTGGAACTCGGCCGACGGCGAGGACTGGTTCTGCCGCGCCGGCTTCGGCACCCTGGTGGCGCAGTACGGCGCCGGCCTGCCGATCGCCCTGGAAACGGCCGCCACCGCCATCGACTGGGGCGGCCCCGGCGTGAAGGTGGAGACGACGACGGGCACGCTTCGCGCCGACGCGGTCGTCGTCACCGTCTCCACCGGCGTGCTGGCGAGCGGTGCCATCGCGTTCTCCCCGGCCCTGCCGGCGGCCAGGCAGGAGGCCTTCCACGCCGTCTCCATGGGCCTTTACAACCACATCGCCCTGCTGTTTTCGCACGACGTCTTCGCCATGGGGCCGGACGGCTATCTGCTGTTCCGCATCGGCGAGGACGGTGCCGGCTTCGGCGTGCTGACCGACGCCGGCGGCCACGGCCTCGCCTATTGCGATGTCGGCGGCAGCTGGGCGGCGGAGCTGGAGGGCTGGAGCGAGGCGGCGCGCATCGACTACGCGCTTTCGACGCTGAAAGGCCTGCTGGGAAGCGGCATCGAGGCCGCCTTCGTGAAGGGCCGGACCACCTCCTGGGGGCGCAACCCGCTGACGCTGGGGTCCTACGCTTCGGCCAGGCCGGGCGCCTGGCCCATGCGCGCCAGGCTGCGGGAGACGCTCGGCGAGCGCGTCTTCTTCGCCGGCGAGGCCTGCCATCGCGACCTGTGGGCGACCGTCGGCGGCGCCCATCTCTCGGGCGTGGAGGCCGCCGAGGCGGTGGCGCGAAGCCTCGCCTGACCGCCCTATTCCGCCGCCTGCCGGGGGCCGACCAGCCCGTCGGCCACATCCTCCTCGATGGCGGCGCGGCAACGGGCGGCGGGATCGCCGTAACCGCCGCCACCGCCGGTGAAGACGGCCAGAAGGTCACCCTTCCTCAGGCTCATGCCCGCCTTGGAGGCCACCGGCAGCACCCGCCCGTCGCGGTGGAGCTCGCAGCGCGCCAGGGCGCCGGGGCCGCCGCCGAACAGGCCTTCCGGCGCGATGCGGAAACGGTCGGCATAGATGGCGAAAGTCACGTCGTCGCGGAGGATCTCATAGGCGCGGGCGAAGCCCAGCCCGCCGCGCAAGCGCCCCGCACCCGCCGAATCCGGCAACAGGCGGTAATCGACGACGCGGAAATAGTCGTATTCCATGTCGAGCGCTTCCACCGGCGTATTGGAGCAATTCGACAGCGGGCCATCGACGCCGTCGCAGCCGTCGGCCGCCGCCGAAGCGCCGTAGCCGCCGCCGAAGACCTCGACATAGACGCGATAACCGTCCGCCCCGAGATGGGAGAGCGCGAACACCGCCGTGGTGTCGAAGCCGCCGGCGATGGCCTTCTCCGGGGCCGCCTGCGCCAGCGCCTTCATCACGGCGTTGAACACCCGATAGGCGGGTTCCATGCGCGCGCGCACCGGCGCCGGCGGCTTCGGGTTCAGCAGCGAGCCATAAGGCGCCGAGATCGCGAAGGGCCGCTTCACGCCCTCGTTGAACGGGATGTCGGCGCCGGTCAGCACCGACTTCACGCAGGCCAGCGCCGCCGACACGGTGGAAGAGAACGGGCAGTTCAGGTTGCGCGCCACCTGGCCGGCGCTGCCCTCGAAGCCGATCTCGACATCGGAGCCGCGAATGGCCAGCTGCGCCTTCACCGCCAGCGGTTCGACGCCGATGCCGTCGTCGTCCACCGCGTCCTCGCCCTCGTAGCGGCCGTCCGGGATGGCCGCGATCGCCTGGCGCACCCGCCGTTCCGAATAGTCCATCAGCTCCGCCATGGCGGCCCTGACGGTGGCGGTGCCGAACTTCGCCGCCAGCTCCCGCACCCGCAGCGCGCCGATGGCGTTGGCGGCGAACTGGGCGTTGAAGTCGCCTATGGTGAGCTGGGGCACCCGGATATTGGCCGCCACCAGGCGCTCGAAGGGGCCGCCGTTCCAGTCCCGCTCCAGGTTGTAGCGGGAGGGCGGGATGCGCAGGCCCTCCTGGTAGATGTCGCTGGCTTCGGCGTTGAGGCCCGGCGCGCCGCCGCCCAGGTCGAGATGATGGGCCACCGAGGCGCCGAAGCCGATCGCCTCGCCGTCCACGAAGATCGGCGAGAAGATGAAGACGTCGGGCAGGTGCTGGCCGCCGTTGAAGGGGTCGTTGGTGATGTAGAAGTCGCCCGGCTGCAAGCGCTCCACCGGGCAGGTGGCGGCGCAGGGCGTGAAGGTCATCTTCATCGGCCCCAGCTGCATGGGGATGAGTTCGGCCTGGGCGACCACATTGCCGTCGCGATCGAGCAGGGCGGCCGAGGCGTCCTGGGCCTCGCGCACGATGGTGGAATAGGCGCTGCGGATGAGCTTCGCCCCCATCTCGCGAGCGGCGGCGATCAGGCTCTGGCCGATGACGGCGGAATCGACGGGATCGAGCGGCATGGCCGGCGACCTCCCCTCGCTGCGGCAGCGGCCATTGTGGCCCGGCGGCCGGCCGCGCGGAAGGGGGCGCGGCCCATGACAGCACCGCGCCGCCGTGCCAGGATCGGCGCGCTGCCACGCGAGGGGGGAGCGATGGCCAGGAGACTCCATCGGCGCGCCTGGCGGCTGGCGCCGTTGCTGGCGGCGTTGCGCGGGCTGCGGGCGAGGCGCCCCCACCGCGCCCTGGGGCGCGGCAGGGCCAGGCGCCGGCCCTGACCATGGCCGCCGTCGCCTGCGCCTTCTCCGTCGAGGGTTCGGGGCCGCCGCTGCTGATGGTCCACGGCATCGGCGGGCGCCGGGCGCATTGGGACGGCGTCGTGCGGGCGCTGAAGGGCGACTTCACCTGCATCCGCTACGACCTGCGCGGCCACGGCCGCTCGCCCGTGCCGCCGGTGCCCTATTCCCTCGACGAGCTGGTGGAGGATGTGGAGGCGCTGCGCGGGCGACTCGGCATCGACAGGCTGCACATCGCCGGCCATTCGCTGGGCGGCATGATCGCGCCGGCCTATGCGCGCACCTTCCCGGAGCGGGTCGCGGCCCTCTGCCTCGTCTCCACGGCCGCCGGGCGCAGCGCCGAAGACGGCGCCAGGGTGAAGGGCGTGATCGCGGCCATGGAGCAAGACGGCATCGAGGCCGGCCTCGGCGTGCTGGCGGAACGCTGGTTCACCGACGCCTTCCGCGCCCGCCACCCCGAGATCGTGGAGGAGCGGCTCGAGGAGGTGCTGGCGACGCCGGCCGAGGTCTTCCTGGCCGTCTTCCGCATCTACGCGGCCACCGAGATGCTGCCCTGGCTTCCCCAGATCGCCGCGCCCTGCCTGGTGCTGACGGGTTCCGAGGACGCCGGTTGCAGCCCGCGCCTCAACCGCCTCATCCATGCCGCCCTGCCCGGGAGCGAGCTGGCGATCCTGGAAGGCCTCCGGCATTCGCTGCTGAAGGAAGCCGGCGCGGAGGTGGCGGCCCATATCGGGCGCTTCCTCGCCGCCCGGCGCCCGTGACGAGGCTTTCGGCGAGGCTTACGAACGGCGCCGCAGCACCAGATTGCGCCCCTCGTCGCAGGTCGCCCGCCAGCCCGCCGGGATGGCGACGGTGGAGGTGGCGTCTTCCAGCAGGGCGGGACCGTCGAGGCCGCTGCCGGTGGCCAGGGCGGCGCGCGGGCCGCCGACGCCCTCGTGCCAGGCGCCCGCCTCGAAAAAGGTCCAGGGCGCCAGCGCCTGCGGGCTGCTTTGCTCGGCCAGTGGCGGCACGGTAGCGGGCGCGACGGCCGCGCTCAGGCGGAAGGCGACGATCTCGATGGGGTTGTCTCCGCTGCCGCCATGCATGAACACGCGCCGGTGCTCGGCGACGAAGCGGCGGGAAAGCGCTTCGGCATCGAGGCCGGCCAGCGCCTGCGGGTCCAGTTCGACGGCCACCTCGAAGGCCTGGCCGACGAAGCGCATATCGGCGTGGAAGCCCAGCCTGGGCGCCTCCGCCAGCCCCAGGGCGGCGAAACGGGCCAAAAGGCGCGCCTTCATCTCGGCAAAGGCCGCGCGCACGCCGGCCGGGGCGGCATCGTCGACGCGCATGCGGCGGGTGACGGTATCGAACAGCAGATCGTCGGCCGCCAGCAGGCCCCAGGCCGAAACGACGCCGGCATGGGGCGGCACGACGACGGTGGCGACGCCCAGATCGCCGGCGACGCGGGCAGCATGCAGCGGACCGGCCCCGCCGAAGGCGGCGAGCGCGAAGTCGCGCGGGTCCCGGCCGCGCTCGGTGGAGACGATCTGCATGGCGCGCACGATGCTGGCGTCGGCGACGCGGATGGCGGCATCGGCCGCCGCCTCCGGCGACATGGCGAGGCGCCTCGCCAGCGGCGCGAAGGCGCGCCGCGACGCTTCGGCATCGATCCCCATATGGCCGCCCAGCAGGGCGTCGGGCCTCAGGGTGCGGCGGATGGCATGGGCGTCGGTGACGGTCGCGAGCGTGCCGCCGCGGCCATAGCAGGCCGGGCCGGGGTCGGCACCGGCGCTGTGCGGCCCGGTCCGCAGCATGCCGCCATCGTCGATCCACACGATGGAGCCGCCGCCGGCGCCCACCGTAACGATGTCGATCGCCGGCATGCGCACCGGCAGGCCGTCCAGGGTCATTTCGGCGGCCAGGTCCGGCCGCCCGCCGCTCACCAGGCAGACATCGGTGGAGGTGCCGCCCATGTCGAAGGTGATGAGGTCGTGGAAGCCGGAACGCGCCGCCTGGCCGGCCGCGCCGATGACGCCGGCGGCAGGGCCCGAGAGCAGGGCGGTGACGGCGTTCTTCCTCATGCCCCTGGCCGGCAGGCGCCCGCCATTGGACTGCATGACCGAAAAGCGCCCGGCGAAGCCGCCGGCCTCGAGCCGCGCCTCGAAGCGCTCGAGATAGCGATTGACGATCGGCTGCACATAGGCCGAAAGCACGGTGGTGGAGGCGCGCTCGTATTCGCGGAACTCGCGCGCGACGGCGGAGGAAAGGGCGATTTCCACGCCCGGACAGCGGCGGGCGAGGATCGCCGCCAGCGCCTCCTCGTGGACCGGGTTGGCATAGGCGTTGAGCAGGCAGACGGCGGCCGCCTCGAAGCCGCCCTCGATCAGCGCCGGGCAGAGCGCGCCCTCGACCGCCCGGACATCGAGCGCCTTCAGGACGCTGCCGTCGGCCAGCACCCGTTCCGCCACCTCGAAACAGGCGCGGCGTCGGACCGGCGGGCGCGGTTTGCGATAGGCGAGATCGTAGACGCGGGCGCGGTTGTGGCGCCCCATGGCGAGGATGTCGCGAAAGCCGGCGGTGGTGACGAAGGCGACCCTGGCGCCCTTCCTCTCCAGCACGGCGTTGGTGGCGACGGTGGAGCCGTGGGCCAGATCCTCGATGGCGGCGACCGCGAGGCCGGCCGCCGCCAGGGCGGCAAAGGCGCCTTCGTCCGGGGCGGCGGGCACCGAAGGCACCTTGGCCAGCAGCAGGCGGCCGGCCTCGTCCACCGCCACCAGATCGGTGAAGGTGCCGCCCACCTCGATGCCCACGCGCATGAAGCCCCTCCCCTCGCCGCCGCGAGCCTAGCGGGCGGGCGGGCGGCGGGGAAGGCGGCGCGCCCATCGCCCCATCACCCCATCGCCCGGTGCCGCCCCTGTTTCGCCGCGGCGGCGCGCCCTAGGATGGCGGCGCCCGCAGCGTGAGCACGCCATGACCCTCCGACTCCTGCTCGTCATCGCCTGCGCCCTGGCGGCGCTGGCCCCCGGGACCGGCGGCGCGGCCCTGGAAGGCAGCGAGCGCGAGCGGGCGCTGGCGGCGGTCGAGGCTTATCTCAACGCCATCGTCACCCTGGATGCGCGCTTCGTGCAGGGCAATGCCGACGGCAGCGCGGCGAGCGGGACATTCCAGATCAAGCGGCCCCATTTCGCTCGCATCGCCTACGACGATTCCGATACCCTGCTGATCGCCCGCGGCGACCGCTACATGTTCTGGGACGGCGAGGTCGGCCAGCTCAACGAAGGCCCGGTCGACGCCTCGCCGGCCAGCGTCCTGCTGCGCCCCGAGGTGAGGCTGGAGGAAGCCGCCCGGGTGATCGAGGTCGCCCGCGAGGCCGGCCATCTGACGGTGACGCTGGCCCCCGCCGACGAGCCCGGCGCCGGGCGGCTGATGCTGGTTTTCAGCGAAGACCCGCTCGCCCTTCGCCAGTGGCTGGTGCGCGACGCCCAGGGCTACCTCACCCGCGTCGTCCTGGTGGAGACCGCCTATGGCGTGCCGCTCGCCGACAGCCTGTTCGAGTTCGTCTCCCCCGCCGACGGCCGCCCCCGGTAAAGGTCGCCTGCAAGAGCGCCGGCGGTCTCCCGGCGGCGCCTGCCGGCCTCCACCAGGGACAGCCAGCGCGCCGACACGGTGGCGCAGAAGGCCAGCTGGCCGGCTTCGTGGCGGGCGAAATCGGCCTCCCGGCCGGCGTCGGCGCTTCGCGACTCGCCGTCCATGGCGGCCAGCCACTGGCGCCACAGGGCCGCCGAGCACTCGAAATGGCACTGGAAGCCATAGCTGGCGCCCAGGCGAAAGGCCTGGTTGGCGCAGGCGGCCCCGGTCAGCAGGCGGACGGCGGCGGGCGGGATGTCGAAGCTGTCCTCGTGATATTCGACCACATGGACGGGGCCGATGCCGGCCAGCAGGGGATCGCGATGCGCCGCCCCGGTCGGCTCCAGGCGGGCGAAGCCCAGCTCGGTGAAGCCCTGCCGGCGCACCCTGGCCCCCAGCGCGCGGGCCAGAAGCTGACCCCCCAGGCAGACGCCCAGAACCGGGCGGGCGTCGTCGTGGAAAGCCCTTGCCAGCGCGGCGGCGCGGGCGAGGAAGGGCCAGCCGCCGTCGTCCTCGGCGTTCTGCGCGCCGCCCATCATGACCAGGCCGTCCCAGCCGCCCGGGGCCGCCGGCAGAGGGTCGCCCTTCTCCAGACGGCGATAGTCCACCAGGGCGCCATGGGCATCGAAGCTGCGCGCGATCTCGCCCAGATGGCAGAGCGGCCAGAATTCGAGCACCAGGATGCGGGACATCGCTGCCTCCCATGGCAGCGGAACGGGGCCTTCATGGCGCAAACCGCGCGGGCGGGAGCCGGTTCCCGGCAGCGGCTGCCGCGCCGCTTATCTCCCAGGGCGGCGGCGGGCGCAAGCCGGCGCCATCCCTGGCGCCCTTGCCAGGGCGGCAGGGCGTGGCACTATGGGCGGCGAGGCTGCCCGGGGAGGAGAACGAGCGATGAGCGATACCAAGGTCCATCTGCTGGATGGCGGCACCCTGGTGATCGACGGCTTCCACGCCTTCTGGAACCGGGGGCCGGGCGGCGAGCTGCGCTTTCCCTGCTACGCCGTTCTGGTGGAGCACAGGGACGGCCTCTATCTCTTCGACAGCGGCTACGACTACGACCACGTCATGAAGGTGCTGCCCTTCGAGAAGCCGCTGCAGACGCCCGAACAGACCATCCCCGGCGCGCTGGCCCTGATCGGCAGGACACCCGGCGAGATCGATTGTGTCATCAACTCCCACTATCATTTCGACCATTGCGGCGGCAACAGGCACCTCACCGAAGCCTGCACCGTCTGCCACGCGGCGGAGCTGGAAGCCTGCTCCCACCACCAGCCCTTCGAGCGCCTGGGCTATTCCGACATGAGCTTCGCGCCCGCCCTCGCCGGGGGCGGCGGCCGGGAAGAGGGAAGCTCCGTCGGCGGCAGCGGCGACCCCGCGCTCGACATCTACACGCCCCGCTTCGAGACCGTCACCGGCGACCAGGAGATCGCCAAGGGGCTGTGGCTGTTCGAAACGCCGGGCCACACCGCCGGCCATTACAGCATGATGGTGGAGCTTTCCGGGCGCCGGCCGATGCTGTTTACCGCCGATGCCTGCTACAGCAGGAAGAACATGGAGCTGATGTGCATCTCCAGCTTCCACCTCGACCCCACGGCCAGCCTGGCGTCGATGCGGCGCCTGCAGCAGCTGGCAGAGGAGCACGACGCCGAGCTCTTCTTCTCCCACGATCCGGAGAGCTTCGGCGACTATGTGAAGGCGCCGGACGGCTTCTATTCCTGACCGCCCGCCTCGATCGCGGCCAGCGCCGCCTCGACGCCGGCGGCGGCATCGGCGGCGAAACCCAGCCGCCGCAGCGCCCCGGCCAGCGCGGCCGTGGCCACCACGGCATGGATCGGCTCGGCCGTCGGCCCCATATGTCCGATCCGCAGCAGCTTGCCCAGGGTGGCGCCGCGCCCCAGCGAGAACACCACGCCGAAGGCCTCCCTGGCCGCCGCTACGATGGCGGTATCGGCCAGCCCTTCGGGGACGCGGACGGCGGTGACGGTGGGCGCGGCGATCTCCTCGCGGGCCGGCCACAGGGCGAGGCCCGCCGCCCTGACGCCGGCCCGGCAGGCGGCGGCCGTCAGCGCGTGGCGCTGCCAGACCGTCTCGGGGCCTTCGTCGAGATAGCGGTCTATGGCCTGGGCCAGGCCGCCGATCTCGGCCGTGGACGGCGTGAAGGGGAAGGGCTCGTCGCTGCTCCAGGCCCGCCTCCAGTCGAGATAGCTCAGGATGGAGGCCGTCGGCGCATCGGGGTTGGACTCCATATGGCGCCAGGCGGCTTCGGAGACCGCCACGAAGGTCACCCCCGGCGCGCCGCCCAGGCATTTGCCGGGGCCGGAGATGAAGATGTCGGCGCAGCAGTCGCCCGGGTGGATGTCCATGCCCGCGAAGGAGGAGACGGCATCGACGATGACCAGCGCCCCGTGCCGCCTGGCGATGGCGCCGATCTCGGCCACCGGGTTCAGCGTGCCGGAGGGCGTGTCGTGATGGACCACGGAGACGATGGAGATATCCGGGCGGCGGGCGAAGGCCTGCGCCACGGCGTCGGGCGTGATCGCCTCGTCGAAGGGCACCTCGATCTCCACCATCTCCTTGTGATGGCGCGCCGACCAGTAGCCGAAGCCCTTGCCATAGACGCCGGAGGCCAGGTTCAGCACCACGTCCCGCTTCGAGATCAGCGAGGCGGCGGCGGCCTCGATGGCGACCGCCGGTTCGGCCTGAAGGATCAGCGCCGGCTGCGGCCAGCGCATGGCCTCGGCGCAGCGGCGCGCCGTTCGTTCGTAGAAGGCCTGGAAGCTGGGGTCGAAGTCGTATCCCTGGGGCTGGGCCATGGCCTGCAGCACGTCGGGATAGCTCTGCACCGGGCCGGCGGAAAGCGTCAGCACGGGCGGCCTGGTCTCCTTCACGTCACATCCTCCTTCGGCGGGGCGCGGCGGCCCGGCGGCGGGGCCACCGCGGCGGGCATCGCGGGGCCGGGTGGCGGCGCATGACCCGCGCCTGCCGCCTTCTGCTGGCGGCCACGATAGCCTGTGGCGCCGCCGCTTGCGACCGCGCACCGGGGGCGGCGGGCGGCGACGGGCGCGAAGTGCGGCTCGCCATCGAGAATGCCAGCGGCGACAGGCTGCGCTGCGTGGCGGTGCTGGCCCATTTCGTCACCCTCGCGCTCCCCGCCATCCCGGCCGGCGGCAGGCTGGAGCTCGCCCTGCAGCGCGGCGATGACGGCAGCCTCGCCTATGGCTCCAGCGGCGGGCGGGCGATGCTGGTCGAAAACGTGCTGTGCGGCACCGACTCGCGCTGGACGGCGACCGACCTGCCGCTCCTGGCGCTGCGCGCCGGCAACTCCCGCCGCTTTCGCTGCGCCGGCACCGGCGAGGCGCTGGCCTGCGCGCCGTGAGAGCGGCCGCCTACCAGCGGACCATGCCGGCATCGACGGCCAGCGCCTGGCCGGTGATCCAGTGCGCTTCCTCGGAGGCCAGGAAGGCGATCGCCGGCACGATGTCGGGCGGCGTGCCGCGGCCCTTGATCGCCTGCAGCATCTCCACGAAATCGAAGGCCTTGGCGTGGTCGGTGCGCTGCACGCCTTCGGTGTCGGTGAGCCCGGGGCAGACGCAATTGACGGTGATCCTGTCCGCGCCCAGCTCGGTCGCCAGGGCGCGCGAGAAGGTCAGCACGCCTCCCTTCGAGGCCACGTAATGGGCCATGTTGGGGGTGCCGGCGAAGATGGAGTTCGACGACACCGACACGATGCGCCCATAGCCCCCGCGCCGCATGGCCTCCGACGAGGCCCGGCACATCAGATAGAGGCCGTCGAGATTGACGCGCAGCACGCGCCGCCATTCCTCGAAGGTGAGATCGGCCCAGGGCACGAAGGGCACGATGGCGGCGGCGTTGATCAGCACGTCGATGCGGCCGCAGCGTTCCAGCACCCGTTCGTGCAGCGCCGCCACGGAGCCGGCATCGCCGATGTCGCAGCCGACGGCGAAGGCACCGCCGCCGGCCGCCGCCGCTTTGGCCTCGGCGCCCTCGCCGTCGATATCGGCGAAGGCCGTGGTGGCCCCCTCCTGCGCCAGCCGCGCGGCCGCGGCCGCGCCGATGCCGCTGGCCGCGCCGGTGACGATCGCCACCCTGCCCTCGAATCGTCTCACGATGATGTCCTCCCCGCTGTGTTCCCGCTCCCGGCCTTTCCCCGCCGGGATGGCTTCCCCGCCGCTCCCGGCAGCGCCCTGATTCACACCGCCGCCCGGCCCCTGCCGATCCGGGGGTCCGGTCGCCCGCCATCGGCAAAGGCCATGACGGCGAGGATCTCGCCCGGCCTGGGAGCATCGCCGACCATGACCGTCATGGTATCGAGCTCGTCGAAGGACCAGACCTCGTCCTTGTGGGCCAGCGGCACGTCGATGGCGGTCCCGGCCGCCGCCACCTTGGCGGTGGAGGGAATCAACGCCTTGCCGCCGCCGCAGGCCGCACGCATGGGCTTGCCCAGCTTGGGATGGAGCAGCGCGGCCGCGTGTTCGAGATCGCCGCCGGTGCCCACCACGGCCGCCTTGCCATAGGCCACGGGAGCGGCCTCCAGCAGCCCGACGGCGACGGGCGCGAGCTCCTCGCCCAGGTCCATTCCGAGATCGAACAGGGCCGCCAGATCGTCCACGCTCTGCCCCGCGAAGGGGTTGTCCAGCACCGCCAGGGCGGCGACGCGGGTCACCGGACGGCAGGCAGGGCGGCCGGCCTCGGCGAAAACGGCTTCCCTGACCAGCACGGTCTTGCGGATCGACATGGCGCCTTCCCCGCCGGCCACTATAGGTGCAGCGCCCGGCGCACGGCAACGAAGCGCCGCGCCCTTTCGGCGCGCAGGCTTTCCGCCTCGCCGGGCGCGTATTCGAAGATGCCCCTGCCCGCCTTCAGGCCCAGCGCGCCCTTCTCCGCGCGCTCGGCCGCATAGGGGCTGACGTCTCCGCGCGCGCAGAGATCGGCGTTGAGATAGCCCGCCACGGCGCGATAGACGTCGAGGCCCGCCATGTCGAGCAGCGCCATCGGCCCCACCACGGCGAGCTTGTAGCCGATGCCCCAGGAAACGCAGACATCGAGATCGCGGGGGGCGACGACACCGCTTTCCACCAGGTCCAGGGCCTCGCGCATGATGGCGTAGAGAATGCGGTTTTCGACGAAGCCGGCGACATCGCGTTCGACCCTGACGGGGATGAGGCCCAGGCGGCGCACCGTGCCCGCCATCCATTCGACGGTGGCGGCGCTGGTGTGGCGGCCGGCGATCACCTCCACCACGGGAACGATATGCGGCGGGTTCGACCAGTGCATGCCCACCACCCGTTCCGGTGCCGGGACGCCGTCCTGGAGCGCGGTGATGGGCAGGCCCGAAGTATCGGAGGCGATCACGCATGCGGGCGGCGCAGCGGCGGCGATCTCGGCCAGCACCCCGCGCTTGAGCGCCAGTTCTTCGGGCACGTTCTCCAGCACCAGATCGGCCCCGGCGACGGCTGCCGCCAGGGTCTCGCAGAAGGCGATGTTCGCCGCCTCGCCGGGCATGGGCGCCTGCCGGTTCGGTGGGCCGTCCTTCCCCGGCAAGGGCGGTGGCCCCGCCTCGTCGCCGGAGATGCCCGCCAGTTCGTCCAGCACGGCGGCGATCGCCGGCAGGGCGGCCCGCGAGCGTGCCACCGCCGCATCGTCGATGTCGAAGGCCCGCACCCGGAAGCCGGCGCGGGCCATGACGGCGGCGATGCCGGCCCCCATGGTGCCCAGGCCGATGACGGCGGCGACGGTCATGGCGGCGGGGAGCGGCGCGAAGCGGGAGCGGGGAGGATGCGATAGGCCATGGAGCGCTCACCAGGCATCGGTTTCCAGGATGTCGACGCCGCGCTGCCGGTCCACCAGGAAAAGGAGGCCGCGCCGGTCGACGGTGACGTCGTTCGAGGATGCGCGCTGGCAGCCGGGCGGCGGGTCCGCCTCGTAGAAGCCCACCTCCCGCGGCAGGAAGGGGTCGGCGAAATCCACCAGGCGCAGCCCGCGCGCGAACCAAGCGAAGGGGACGACGCTGCCGCTGGCGAGCCGCTCGCTGGGCTGATGGCAGCCCGTCATGGGCGGTTGCGGGCGGCCGTCGGTATCGACCCGGAAAGTGGCGATGGAGGTGGGGTTGCGCTCGTCGGTGACGTCGTAGACCCAGGCGAAGGCGGGCGCCGAAGGGTAGAGCTTCGCTACGTCCTCGTCGGCGACGATCATGATCTGGCGGCCTTTGAGTGGCCCGGGCAGGCGCAGGCAGGTGTGGGTGGGGTGGGGGAAGCAGCTGGTGGTGTTGCGCGCGGCGATGGCGGTGGGGCGGGCCATGTCGGCGATATCGAGAATGACGAAACCGTGGTGCCAGTAGCTGACATGGAGGCGGTCGCCCATCCGCAGAGGATGGTGGCAACGCGGCGGGACATAGTCGTCCCAGGGATAGTCCTCGCCGCCGGCCTGCCACTGGCCGGGCAGCCACCACCGCCCCACCTCTTCGGGCGCCTCGGGGCGGGCGAGGTCGAGGATCATGACGATGTTGCCGACATAGCCCTCGACGGTGGGCGAGATATAGGCGTAGCGGCCGTCGAAATCGTAGCGGTGGACGCCCTTGCCGGCGGTGGTCCATTTGGCGAGCGGCCGCGGGCTGGCGGGATCGCTTACGTCGTAGATCGCCAGGCCGCCGCCGAAGGCGGGATCGCCGCCCAGCCATTCGTGGTTGACCACCATGATGCCGTCCCTGGCGCGCACCTTGTGGGAATGCCAGCCTTCGGGCAGGTCCAGGCTGGCGAGCGGCTTCGGCCGCGCCGGGTCGGCCACGTCCCAGAGCGAGGTGCCGCTGGGGGCGCGCATGTGGCCGACATAGAGGATTGTGCCATCGACCCACACCTGGCCGCCGCCGGGGCAGTCGATATGGCCGATGCGGCGGACGCGGCACGCCTTCGCCATGGCCGCCGCTCAGGCCGCCAGGCGCAGGATGTCGCCCTGCCGGTCGCGACCCCAGCGCCTGAAGAAGCCCAGCCGCTTCAGGGCGGGCTCGTCGCTGGCGACGAAGAGAACGATGGGCACCGCCGTATCGTTGACATGTTCCAGCCAGCAGCCGCCGGGGACGGCCAGGGTGTCGAACCGCGACCAGTCGTGGCGGCAGCCATCGATCAGCGAATGACCGGGGCCGCCCTCGAAGGGCGCTATCAGCTGGCTGGCGGTCTGCCTCAGCGGCAGGGTGCGTTCGCCGGGGCGCAGCATCTGGGCGAAGAAGGTCATGGTCGGGAAGACGGGGCCGCCGTTCAGCGGGTCGATGTACTCGATCTTGAGGCCCTCATGGGGGCAGCCCTCGGCGTCGGCGTTCTCTTCCAGAAACTCCCGCATGGGCGCCCAGCGATAGGCATACATGGGCGAGGCCCGCCCGCTGCCGCGCCGGTGGGAGACGAAATGCGGCTTGAGGCCGCCGCGCCCGTAGATGCGGCGGGAATAGTCGGCGTCGAAGCGGGCGCTCTGCTCGCGCGGCCGGATGCGGGAGCCGTCCTTGCGCTCCTCGTAGTCGTGCTCGAAATAGATGGCATTCAGGGTCTCGACCAGGGGCAGATCGAGGACCGAAAGGTTGACGGCCGCCTCCTCGCCCTTGTTGCCGTGGTTGTGCCAGCTGTCCTGGGGCGTGAGCACCATGTCGCCGGGCCCGAAGACGATGTCCTCGCCCTCGACGCCGGTGAAGTTGGCCGAACCGGTGAGGCCGAAGCGGATGGCGTTGGGGGAATGGCGGTGCGGCGGCATGACTTCGCGGGGATCGTTGAGGCGGTAGGCGGTGTACATGGTGGTGACGGTGGCGCGGCGCGGCGCCAGGCCGGGATTGACCAGGATGAGGGAACGGCGCTCCGAATCGGACATGGAGACGAGCGCGGCCGAACGGCGCAGCAGTGGCAGGATCGCCTCTTCGTAGCGCCACACGAAGGGCAGCGCCTTCGGACTCGCCATCAGCTGCCGGATCTCGTCGTGGCGGACCTCGCCCGTCGTTGCCCAGAACGGAAACAGATGGGCCTTGTGGACGTCGTCGTAGAGGGCTGCCAGCGCCGCTTCGCGATCGTCCGTCACCGCCCCTGGCCCCCTCGCCGCGCCCCGCCGTTCATCCTAGCCCTCCGCCCCCGAAACCCGCAAGCAGGCCGCCGGCAAGGGGAGGCGGCGGGCGCGGATGCTGTTTTCGCCGCCGGGGCGGTGTAGGATGGGCGCGTGGGGCTTCCCCGCCGCAAGCTGGAGGACGGCAGCCATGACACCGACGGTTCTCTACATCGTCCACAATCCGGCCTGGAAGGATTGCCGGGTCGCCGACGCGGTGCGCGCAAGCGGCCGCCGGGTGGAGTTCCTGTGCCCAGCCGCCGGCGACCCGCTGCCGGAGACCGCCGGCTACGAGGCGCTGATCGTGGGCGGCAGCGCCGAAGGCCATGCCGACCGGCCCGACGAACTGGCCTGGGTTGCGGACGAGATCGCCTATATCCGCGCCGCCGTCGACGGCGGCATGCCCACGCTGGGCATCTGCATGGGCTGCCAGCTGCTGGCGGCGGCCTATGGCGGCAAGGTGCTGGCACGGCCGGACGGCTTCTGCGAGCTGGGCTTCTACCCCGTCGAGGCGACGGAGGAAGGGCGTGGCCTGTTCGAGGCCAGGGGCCATTTCTACGAGGCCCATTACGAAGGCGTGGTCGCGCTGCCGGAGAGCGCCGTGCTGCTGGCGCGCGGCGAACGCTTCCCCGTCCAGGCCTTCCGCATCGGCGAGAGGGCCTATGGCACCCAGTTCCACCCCGACATGAAGCTCGCCACGCTGACGCGCAAGGCCATCGAGACGGACGTCTGCATGGAACGCCCCGGCGCCCAGCCCGCGCAGGAACAGCTGCGCCAGGCGCCCCTCCACGAGGCCGCGATTCAGGTCTGGACGGAACGCTTCGTCGACAGCTGGCTGGGCCACAGCGCCGACAGGGCAAAGGCGGCGTGACGGCGAACGGGCGCCGGCGGAACGCGGGCCCGGGAAGCGGCGGCCGGGAGGGCGCCATGGCAGCGAGCGGTGCAACCCGCGACGCCAGGCCGGTCGCCGAAACCTGGTTTTCCGTCGAAGCCTGCGAGCACGGCATCCTGCGTTTTCGCGAACACCATATCGACCCCTACGCGGCCGGCGATTTCTGGCTGCTGCGTGGACGCGAGCGGGCGCTGGCCGTCGATACCGGCTGCGGTATCGTCTCTCCCGTTCCCCTGGTTGCGGCCATAGCGGCCATGCCCGTGACCGCGGTCGCGCTCAACTTCTACTACGATCATGCCGGCGGTTGGGCCGGTTTCGAGGACCGGGCCTGCCATCCGCTCGACGCCCCCTGCCTCGAGAACCCGAAGGCGGAAGCGGCATCCGTGGCGGACTACCTGAACGACGACACCCTCCACGCCCTTCCCTGGGCAGAGTTCGAGCTCCGCAGCTATGCCATGGAGGAGGCGGCCCCGACACGGCTGGTCGACGACGGCGACATCTTCGATCTCGGCGAAAGGCGGCTGGAGGTGCTGCACGCCCCCGGTCGCGAGCCGGGCGGCGTCGTTCTGTGGGAGGAGGCGACGGGGAGCCTCTTCACCAGCGACATGCTCTACGACGGCGAGCACGGGCCCGCCTGGCCGCCTTCCGATCCCGCGGCCTATGCCGCCAGCCTCCGCCGCCTGCGCGATCTTCCCGTCGCGCGCGTCTATCCGGGCCACTACGGGCCTTTCGGCCGGCAGCGCATGATGACGCTGATCGAAGAGCAGCTCGCCGACCTGGCGTGAGCCCGGCGCCGCTGCAGACGGGCGAAGCGGCGCCGCCTCACTCCACCGCCTGGAACAGCCTGCTCCAGCGGATCGAGGAAGGCCAGGTCCAGGGCGCGAAGAGCGAGCCGCAACCGTCGGCGGAGAAAAACAGGAACTCGGCGCGCCCGATCAGGTTCGCTGCCGGCACCGGGCCGACGCTCGCCGTCCGGCTGTCGTTGGAACGGTCGCGATTGTCGCCCATCATGAAGTAGTGGCCGGCCGGCACCACGGTTCTGGCGGTGTTGTCCAGGCGGTGGCCGTCGGTGGCGTTCAGCACCGCGTGGCTCACGCCGCCGGGCAGGGTTTCGATCCCCTGCGCGACGGTTTCGGAACGCCCGCAGCCGCGATCGGTGAACGGCGCCGCCTCCCGCAGCCCTACCGGCCGGTCGTTGACGTGCAGCACGCCGTCGATCACCTGCACCGCATCCCCCGGCAGGGCGACGATGCGCTTGATGAAGTCCATGGAGGTATCGGTCGGCTTGCGGAAGACGGCGACATCGCCGCGGCGGGGTTCACCGGCGAAAATGCGCCCCTCGAACAGGTCCAGATCGGAACCGAAGCCCAGAGAATAATCGCTGTAGCCATAGGAGAATTTGGAGACGAAGAGGTAATCGCCCACCAGCAGGGTGGGCTTCATCGAACCCGAGGGGATGCTGAACGGCTCATAGGCGACGGTGCGGATCGCCAGCGCGATGACGACCGCGTAGATCACCGTCTTCACGGTGCCGAGGACGCCTTCCTCGCCACGCCACGACTTCGGCAACAGCATCTCCAGCGGCGCAAACAGAAGCTGCAGCAGCAGCTCCAGGGGCCGCAGCACGATCCCCAGCAGCGTGAAGGGAGCCATGGCCACCGCCAGCCACAGCGGCGGCCGCCGCCCGCGCCGCTGGCCCGGCTCGTTCACGGCGTGCGGCCCTGGGCGGGCGCGGCGACGGCCGAGATGACGACGATGGCCTGGGCGAGCGGCGGGTCGTCGGTCATCGAAAGGTCGATTCTGGCCGCCATGCCGTCGGGCACGAGCTCGGCCAGCCTGACCGCCGCGCCGCCCGCAAGCCGCATGGTGGGCTTGCCCGAGGGCAGGTTGACGACTTCGAGGTCGCGCCAGAAGACGCCGCGGCGGAAGCCTGTGCCGAGCGCCTTGGAACAAGCCTCCTTGGCGGCGAAACGCTTGGCATAGGTCGCCGCCCGCTGCGCCCGGCGCTCGGCCCTGTGGCGTTCTTCCTCGGTGAAAATGCGGCGGGTGAAACGGTTGCCGAAACGCTCCAGCGTCCGTTCGATCCGCCGGATGTCGAGGCTGTCGAGACCCAGGCCCAGGATCATGCCGTGCGCCTCCCGCTCATGCGGGTCCAGGCGCCCGCCGGCGGGCCAGCATATAGCCCATCGACCGCGGCTCTCATAGGGCGCCCCGATACCGGCACTCCGTCACATCCTGCCGCGCTCGATGGCGGTGACACTGGGGCTGGCGCGCAGGGCGGCGATGATGGCGGTGAGGTGCCGCACGTCCCTCACCTCCACGTCGATGCTCATCTCGAAAAAGTCGGCCGCGCGCCTGGTGAACTTCAGGTTGGAAATGTTGCCCTCGTTGGCACCGATCAGGGTGGTGATGGCGCCCAGGGTGCCGGGCTCGTTGGCCACCACCACGTCGATGCGCCCGACATACGGCCCCTCCGCCTCGCCATCGACGGACCACGCCACATCCAGCCAGCGTTCCGGCGTCTCTTCGAACTGCTGCAGGGTATCGCAGTCGATGGTGTGGACGGTCAGGCCCTCGCCGGAGGTCACGATGCCGACGATGCGGTCGCCGGGGAGCGGGTGGCAACACTCGGCGAAATGGACTGCCATGCCGGGGATCAGCCCGCGGATCGGAATGGCGACGCCCGCCGGCGACTGGCCGTCGGCATCGGCCCGGCGGGAGGCCGCCCTGGCGCCGACGGCCGCGGGGAAAGCCGCGCCCACCGCCTGCAGGGCGGCGATCTCGCCGCGACCGACCGCCGCTTGCAGGTCTTCGCCGCCCTTCCGGCCCAGCGCCCTGGCGGCGCGCTTCAGCGCCGCTTCGGTCATGTTGCGGCGCGCCTGGACAAAGCCGCGTTCCAGCATGGCCTTGCCCAGCCTGACATGTTCGTCGCGCTCGCGCATGCGCACGAAGCGCCGGATGCGCGAGCGCGCCTTGCCGGTGGCGACGAATTGCGCCCAGGTCGGGCTGGGGGCGGCGGTCCCGGCGGTGATGATCTCCACCTGGTCGCCGTTCTGGAGCACGGTGCGCAGCTGGTTGATCTTGCCGTCGATCTTCGTGCCCACGCAGCGATCGCCGATATCGGTGTGGACCGCATAGGCGAAATCGACCGCCGTCGCCCCGCGCGGCAGAGCGATGACGTCGCCCTTGGGCGTGAAGCAGAACACCTGGTCCTGGAACATCTCCAGCTTGGTGTGTTCCAGAAACTCCTCCGGGCCGGAAGCGTGTTCGAGGATCTCCAGCAGTTCGCGCACCCAGCGATACTGGCGCCCGTCGCTCTGCGAGGCCGGCGCGCCGCCCAGGCGGTAGTTCCAATGGGCGGCGACGCCGTAATCGGCGATATCGTGCATCTCGCGCGTGCGGATCTGGATCTCCAGGCGCTGGTGTTCGGGGCCGTAAACCGTGGTGTGGAGCGAACGGTAACCGTTGGGCTTGGGCGTGGAGATGTAATCCTTGAAGCGGCCGGGCACCATGGGCCAGGCGCCGTGAATGATGCCCAGCGCCCGATAGCAGCCGGCGACGGTTTCGGGGATGACGCGAAAGGCCACGATATCGGAGAGTTGCTCGAAGGTGACGTTCTTGCGCTGCATCTTGCGCCAGATGGAACAGGGGCGCTTCTCGCGGCCCAGCACCTCGGCCTCCATGCCGGCCTCGGCGAGAGTCCTGCGCAGGCGATCGATGACGCGGGGCATGGCGCCCTCTCCCTTGTCGCGCAGATAGCGCAGCCGCTCCATCACCGAATCCCTGGCGGCCGGGCTGATCTCGCGGAAAGCCAAGTCCTCCAGTTCGTCCTTCAGCGACTGCATGCCGATGCGCTCGGCGAGCGGAACGTAGATCTCCATCGTCTCATGGGCGATGCGCAGCCGCTTTTCCGCCTTCCCCACGAAGTCCAGCGTGCGCATGTTGTGCAGACGATCCGCCAGCTTCACCAGCAGAACGCGGATATCGGCCGACATGGCCAGCAGCAGCTTGCGGAAATTCTCGGCCTGGCGCGTGTTCTCCGATTGCAGCTCGAGCCGCGACAATTTGGTGACGCCGTCCACCAGCTGCGCGATCTGGGAGCCGAACTGGCTGGCGATGTCGTCCAGCGTGGTGTCGGTGTCCTCCACCGTGTCGTGAAGCAGGCCGGTGACGATCGAAGAGCCGTCGAGCCGCATGTCGGCGAGGATGCCGGCGACCTCCACGGGATGGGAGAAATAGGGGTCGCCCGAGGCGCGCCGCTGGGCGCCATGCGCCATCATGGCGAAGACATAGGCGCGGTTCAGCGCCTCTTCATCGACGCAGGCGTCGTAGCTCTTGACCCGTTCGACGAGCTCGAACTGGCGCAGCATGGTGCGAGGTCAGGGGAGCGGGGCGCTATCCGTGCCGTCGCCGAACGCCGCCTCGTTGTGCTCGTCGTCGCTCGATGCCAGCGCCGCTGCGGCTGCGGCGATGGCATCGCCGCCCGCCAACCCGACCTCGTCGGCGATCTCGCCTTCGCCGCCGGCATCGTCGTCGGGCGGCTCGCCGCCATGGATCAGCTTGCGGCGGACGATGTCGAGATCGACGGTGCCGTCGGCGATCTCGCGCAGCGCGATCACCGGATCCTTGTCGTTGTCACGATCGACGGTGGCCTCGGCGCCATGGTCCAACTCCCTGGCGCGCTGGGCCGAAAGCAACACCAGCTCAAAGCGGTTGGCGACGCGCCTGATACAGTCTTCGACGGTAAGCCGGGCCATTTGGGCTCCCCACGGTTCCAACATGCTTGCCGGATCGCGCCCCGATTGCCTCAATCGGAGCGCAAATGCAAGCCCCTCGCCTCATTCGCAGGCGATTCCCGCAGCCGCAGGACGTCGCCGCCCCATGGCGGCAAGGCCGCGATCAGATCCTCGATGGCGCGTCCGGTCGCCGGGTGCCGCCAGCCGGGCGCGATATCGCGCAGCGGCAGCAGCACGAAGGGACGCCGGTCCATGCGCGGATGCGGCAGCAACGGCGGCGCGGCGCGCAACAGGCCGCGGTGGTCCAGCAGATCGAGATCGACCGCCCGCGCCTCCCCCAATCGCTGCCGCCGACGGCCCAGCTCCGCCTCCAGCCCATGCAGCCTGGCCAGCAGGCGGACGGGAGCCAGCGCGGTTTCCAATTCCACCACGCCGTTGACGAACCAGGGCTGGCCGGAGGGGGGAACGGGCGCGCTGGCATACCACGGCGAACGGGCCAGGACGCGGATGTCGCCCGCCCCCGGCAGGCGGCGCAGCGCCTCTTCCAGCGTCTCGCGGGGCTTTCCCACGGGGGAGGGCAGATTGGCTCCCAGGGCGATATAGACGCCGCCCGGGCCGGAAGGGCTTGCCGTCATGCCCCCATGCTCCTAAGAAGGCGGCGGCCCGGAACGCGATCCGGGCACCGACGGCGCCCCGCCCCGGGCTTCGTTCCAGCATTCAAGGAGGAAACATTCCATCATGCTCGATTTCTACAAGGAGGAGCGTATCGCTCTCTTCATTGACGGTCCCAATCTTTACTCTTCTTCCAAGTCCCTCGGTTTCGATATCGACTACAAGAGTCTCAAAGGTCTCTTCTCGGAGAAAGGTCGCCTGATCCGCGCGATGTACTACACGGCGCTGCGGGAAGACCAGGAATACACGCCCATCCGTCCCCTGGTCGACTGGCTCGACTACAACGGTTTCACCATGGTCACCAAGCCAGCCAAGGAGTTCATCGACTCCATGGGCACGCGCAAGGTGAAGGCCAACATGGATATCGAACTGGCGGTCGACGTGCTGGAGATGAGCAAGCATCTCGACCATGTGGTCCTGTTCTCGGGCGATGGCGATTTCCGCTCCATGGTCGAAGCGGTACAGCGCCGGGGCGTGCGAGTGACGGTGGTTTCCACCATGCGCTCGCAACCGCCGATGGTCGCCGACGAGTTGCGCCGCCAGGCCGACAACTTCGTCGAGCTGGGCGACCTGATCGACGACATCGCCCGGGTCTATGAGGAAAGGCCAATCCGCTTCGGACAGCAGGACGACGGGAGCACCGGCGAGGAGGCGGATGGCGAGGGCGATGCCGGCGATGCGGTCGTGACCCAGCGGTGACGGCCGCCGCGCCGGGGCGCGACTGCACGCTCTGCCCGCGGCTGGTCGCCTTCCGGCAAGCCTGGCGGAACAGGGAGCCCGGCTGGTTCAACGCGCCGGTGCCCAGTTTCGGCCCGGCGAGCGCGCGCCTGCTGGTGGTGGGTCTGGCGCCGGGGCTGAGGGGGGCGAACCGCACCGGGCGCCCCTTCACCGGCGACGGGGCCGGCGCCTTGCTGTTCCCCGCCCTGCTGTGGGCGGGCTTCGCGCGGGGCCGTTACCGGGCGCGGGCCGATGACGGTCTCGAACTGCTCGATTGCCGCATCGCCAACGCGGTGCGCTGCGTGCCGCCGCAGAACCGGCCGACGGGGGTGGAGATCCGCCGCTGCAACCCGTTCCTGGCCGACGAGGTCGCCGCCCTCCCCCGCCTGCGGGCGATCCTGGCCCTGGGCACCGTCGCACATCGGGCCGTTTTGCAGGCACTGGCCCTGCGCCCGGCGAGCGCGGCCTTCGCCCATGGCGCCCTCCACCGGCTGAAGAACGGCCTCATGCTGGTGGACAGCTATCACTGCTCGCGCCTCAACACCAACACCGGCCGCCTGACGGAGGCGATGTTCCATGCGGTCTTCGCCACCGTCCGCAGCCTCCTGGAAAGCCCGCCCGACGCTCCGGAGCCGCACAACATCCCGGGGGAGCGTTGACGGCCGGCGGGGAACTGCGTATGTCCGGCACCCCTGACGACGGAGGGATCATGGCCGGCAGGATCGAGGCGCGCCTCGCCGAACTGGGCATCGAACTGCCCCAGGCGGCGGCTCCGGCGGCGAACTATGTCCCCTTCGCCAGCTGCGCTTCCCTGGTGTTCGTCGCCGGCCAGCTGCCGATGGCGGACGGTGGGATCGCCTTGCGCGGCCAATTGGGCCGCGAGCTTGCCACCGAAGACGGCTACCGGGCGGCAAGGCTGTGCGGCCTCAACGTCATCGCCCAGCTGAAGGCGGCCTGCGGCGGCGACCTGGACCGGGTACGACGCATCCTGCGCCTGGGCGGTTTCGTCAATGCCACCGGCGACTTCCACGACCATCCGCAGGCGATCAACGGCGCCAGCGATCTCATGGTCGAGGTTTTCGGCGAACGCGGCCGCCATGCGCGCGCGGCCGTCGGCTGCTCCTCGCTGCCCTTCGGCGCGGCGACGGAGGTCGAGGCCATAGCGGAGATCGACCCGGCATCATGAATGGCGGCGAGGCCCTGGTCCGCACCCTCCTCTGCCACGGGGTGCGGACGGCCTTCTGCGTCCCCGGCGAGAGCTTTCTCGCGGTCCTCGATGCGCTGGCCCGCCGGGCGGGCGAGATGCGGCTCATCACCAACCGCCACGAATCGGGCGCCGCCTTCGCCGCCAACGGCTACGCCAAGATTGCGCGCCGGCCGGGCATCGCCTTCGTCAGCCGCGGCCCCGGCGCCGCCAACGCCGCCATCGGCGTGCATACGGCCGCCCAGGACTCGATTCCGCTGGTGCTTTTCGTCGGCCAGGTGCCGCGCGCCGAACGGGGCCGCGAGGCCTTTCAGGAAATCGACTGCCGCGCCGTCTTCGGCTCCATGGCCAAGGCGGTGCTGGAGCCGCCGGGCCCCGCCGACACCCCCCGCATAGCGGCCGAGGCGCTGGCGCTGGCACGCGCCGGACGGCCGGGGCCGGTGGTGGTCGCCCTTCCGGAGGACGTAACGGAGGCGGAGGCGGGGGAAGCGGCCGCCATCCCGCCCCCGGCACCGCCCCCGGTGTGCGAGGCCGCCCCCTCGCGGCTGGCCGAGGCCGTCGCCGCGATCGACGGTGCCCGCCGCGTGCTGATCGTCGCCGGTGAACTGGTCAAGGCCGAAGCGGCGACCATGCGGCTGGGCGCCTTCGCCGAGGCGGCCGGGGCGGCCGTGGTGGCGGCCTTCCGCTGCCAGGACGTCCTGAACAACGACCATCCGGCCTATGCCGGCGTCTTCGGTCGCCAGCGTCCGCCCTATCTGAGGCGGGCCTGGGCCGAGGCCGACCTGGCGATTCTGGCCGGCAGCCGCCTCGACGCCGTCACCGGCGAGGATTTCGCGCTGGCGGCGGAAGGCGGCAGGAAAGTGCTGGCGATCCACCCCTCGCCCGAGGTCATCGCCCGGCTCGCCCCCGATCTGGGGATCGCCGCTGCCGTCGGCCCGACCTTACGGACGCTGGCCGGCGCCGTGGCCACGCCGGAGGCGGAACGGGCGGCGTGGCAGGCGGCGCTGAAGGCCGGTTTCGAGCGCTACCGAACCGAGGAGCGTGAGACGGTGGGCCGGGTCTCGATGGCTGGGATCGTCCGCCATGCCGACCGCCGGCTGGCCACCATCGACCATGTGGTCGCCAACGATGCCGGCAATTTCGCCGGCTGGCTGCACCGTCATTTCCGCTATCGCCTGCCCGACAGCCAGGCCGGGCCGATGGCCGGCGCCATGGGCTATGCCCTGCCCGCCGCCATCGGCGCCGCGCTGGCCAGGCCGGGCGCGCGGGTGGTGGCCTTCGCCGGCGACGGCGGCTTCCAGATGAGCATGCAGGAGCTCGCCACCGCCGTGCAGCACCGCCTGAAGATCGCCGTCGTGGTCTGCGACAACGGCCAGTATGGAACCATCGCCGCGGCGGCGGCCGCGCGCGCCGGCGGCAGGCTTGCCGATGGCCAGAGCGATGCCTTCCGCATCCCCGGCCCGGATTTCACAGCCCTGGCCAGGGCCTGCGGCGCACCCGCCTGGCGGGTGGAAAGCACGGAGGCGTTCGCACCCGCCTTCGACGAAGCCCTGGCCCGGGACGGCCCCGGCCTGATCCACGTTGTGACCGACCCGCGCGACGCTGCCGCCGACGCCCCGGCGGGCGACTGAGCCCGGGCGGCGCCATGGGCGAAGGCGCGCCGGATGTGCTGACGGCGCACACGATCGCCAGCATTCACGATTGCCCGGCCGAAACCTGGGACGCCTGCGCCGGCACCGCCGACCCCTTCCTGCGCCATTCCTTCCTGGCCTGCCTGGAAGACAGCGGCTCGGCCACCCCGGCCACCGGCTGGCAGCCGGCCCACATCCTCGTCGAAGACGAGAACGGCACCTTGCGCGCCTGCGCGCCGGCCTATCTCAAAAGCCACTCCTGGGGCGAATATGTCTTCGACCAGGGCTGGGCACAGGCGCTGCAACGGGTCGGCGGGCGCTACTATCCCAAGCTGCTGATCGCCGTCCCCTTCACGCCTGCCACCGGCCCGCGCCTGCTGACCGCGCCCGGATGCGACGGCGAGGGCGCCCGCCGGATTCTGGCCAACGCCATCCGCCTGGTGGCGAAAGAGGCCGGCGCTTCTTCGGCGCATGTCAACTTTCTGCCCCGCCCGCAATGGCAGGCATTGGGCGAGGCCGGCTATCTGCAGCGGCGCGGCATCCAGTTTCAGTGGACGAACGAGGGCTATGGCGATTTCGACGCCTTCCTGGCCGCCCTGCGCCAGCGCAAGCGCAAGGCGATCCGCCGCGAACGGCGCATCGCCACCGAAGGCGGCATCGAAATCCTCAGGCTGACCGGCCCCGGGCTCGACGAAGAGGCGTGGGATGCCTTCTACGCCTTCTACCGCGACACCGGGCAGCGCAAATGGGGTATGCCCTATCTCTCCCGCGCCTTCTTCACGCTGCTGGGCCGGCGCATGGGCGAGGCGGTGCTGCTGATCATGGCGCGGCGCGGCGGGCGCTGGATTGCCGGGGCGCTGAACGTGATCGGCGCCGATGCGCTCTACGGGCGTTATTGGGGTGCCGCCGAGGATATCCCGATGCTGCATTTCGAATGTTGCTATTACCAGGCCATCGAACACGCCATCGAAGCGGGGCTGGCGCGGGTGGAGGCCGGCGCCCAGGGCGGCCACAAGCTGCAACGGGGCTATCTGCCGGTCGCCACCTATTCGGCCCACTGGCTGCGCCACGAAGGGCTGGCGGCGGCCGTCGCCCGCTTCCTGGAAGAGGAGGACCGGCTCGTCGCAGAGCAGCTCGAGGCCATAGACGACGCATATTCCCCCTTCCGGCGGACGTGAAGCGCCGCTTGTGCGATGGCGGGCAGCGTGCCTATGGTGGGATCGCGCAACAAAGGTCTGCATGTGCCCGCGTGGCGGCATGGCCGCAACGACCGTAAACCCGATCGCAGGAGCACCCGTGCCCCGGCCTGCTGTTCATGCCGTTCCACTTCGTCCACACCGCCGACATTCACCTCGACTCGCCACTACGCTCGCTGGCGCTGCGCGACCCGGACATCGCCGATCTGATCGGCGACGCCACCCGCCAAGCCTTCGAGCGAACGATCGACCTGTGCCTCGACGAAAGAGTCGATGCCTTGATGATTGCCGGCGATCTCTATGACGGTGGCCAGACGTCGATCAAGACGGCACTATTCCTGACCGCACAGCTGCGGCGGCTGGACAAGGCAGGAATCCGCACCTTCATCGTGCGCGGCAATCACGACGCTCAATCGAGGATCACCAGGGAACTGACGCTGCCGGAGAGCGTCAAGGTCTTCGGCGGGCGGGGCGAAGCGGTGGAACTCGAACGGCCTCGTGGCGGAATCCCCGTCGCCGTCCACGGCGTCAGCTTCGCCAAGCCCCAGGCGCCCGAAAGCCTCGTCCCCAAATTCAGGCCTGCCGTCGCCGGGGCCTTCAACATCGGCCTGCTTCACACCAGCCTCGGTGGCTCGCCGAATCATGACCCTTATGCGCCCTGCAACATGGCAGATCTTGTGGCAACCGACTTCGACTACTGGTGCCTGGGGCATATCCACAAGCGCGAGGTGCACAGCGAGAATCCTTTCATCGTCATGCCTGGCATTCCCCAGGGGCGCCATATCGGCGAGGACGGCCCCAGATCGGTGACCATGGTCCGGGTAGGAGACGACCGCTCGGTATCCTGCCGCGAACACTCCGTCTGTGTCGCCCAATTCGAGCGTGTGACGGTCGATCTCACCGGTGTCGAGAGGCACCGCGAAATGGTCGAGCGCATAGGCGCAAAAATCGAAGCGGCGCAAAACGGCGTCGCTGCGGACCATACGGTCATCCGCCTGGGACTCCGTGGCCAGACACCCCTGAACTGGCAGCTGCGACGCGACCCGGAAACGGTGGAGGCCGAAGCCCGCGACCGCGCCAGCCAGACAGACAAGACCTGGATCGAGAAGGTCGAACTCGCCACCGAGGAGCCAGGAATGCCCGACACGGACGTCGGGCCGGTGAGCGAGCTCGCCCAGACGATGCGCGGGCTGGATCCGCGCTCGAACGAGTCCTTCCGGGCAAAGGCGAGAGACATCATGGAGGAGTTGAGCAAAGCCCTGCCTCCGAAGGCACGCGACATTCTGGGAAGCAGCGAAGAGGAACGCATCCGGATGCTCGACGCACTGATCGCCGAGGGGTGCGAAGCGGTGCTGGCGCATCTCCATCGAAGCGCAGGTAGGGAAGGAGAGGATTGATGCGCCTGCGCCGCCTGATCCTATCGCGATACGGCCTCTTCAGCGGCCATGAAATCGATTTCGGTGAGCCTACAACCGGCAAGCCCGACCTGCATGTGATCTACGGCCCGAACGAGGCCGGAAAATCGACGGCTCTGGCGGGGTTTCTCGACCTGCTGTTCGCCTTCGAACAACGCAGCCGTTACGGATTCAAGCACGGCTACGAAGCCATGCGGGTCGAAGCCGATATCGAGATCGGCGGCAAGGGGCACCGCTTCGCCCGCATCAGGAAAAAGGCAGGGAGCCTGCTCAACGACAACGGCCGGCAGGCCCCGGAAGGCTTGCTCATCAATGCCCTGGGTGGCATGAATCGCGAAGCCTACAGGGCGATGTTCTCGCTCGACGACGACACATTGGAAAAAGGCGGCGAGGAGATTCTCCGCAGCGAAGGAGAACTGGGCAACCTTCTCTTCGCCACCGGCGCGGGCCTCTCCGAGTTAAGCAGCACGTTAAAAAGACTACTCGACACTGCCGGAAAGTTTCACAGAGGCAGAGCCAGAAACACGGAGCTGCATGAGCTAAAAGCAGAGATCAGAAGCATCGAGGAAGAAAAGAAAAGACACGACATGGCGGCCATCGCCTATGCAGACTTGGTGAAGGAACGCGGCCTAGCGGAGGAAGTTTATGACAAAGCAGCGAAAGAGCACGCCCAGCTGAAGACAGAGCACAGAAAGGCGGAGCGTCGTCTTCGCGGCCTGGAGCAGCGCGCAAATATGCGGCGCTTACACAATGAGCTCGCCGACCTCGATTCCTTGCCCGAACCGCCTCGGGCGTGGTTCGAGCGGATCGACGAGATGATCGACCGGGAACCTCGCCTGGCGGCAAAGATCGCGGGCCTTGAGAATCGCAGGCACGAATGGAAGGAGGAGCGCGAAGCACTGGTTGTGGACGATGCCATCCTGGCGCTCGAAGATCGTATCGCCAACCTCGAAGACTTGCGCGGGGGCCATGTCCAAGCCGGGAAGGACCTTCCTAAACGCCGCAGCGAGCTCGACGGATACCGGGGAGAGATCGTGGCCATCCTCCGTCGCCTGGAACAGGCTCCCGATAAGAATCCTTCTACCCTCGCCGTTCCTGCCGCTGTCACAGGTGCACTTGGGGACCTCATCGAGCGATGGTCCGGCATCGAAGAACGCGTGAAAGCCGCCAGGAAAGAGCTGGAAAAGGCCGAGGTCGAGGCCGAAAGAGCACAGTGCGCCTTGGACAAAGTCGACGCAGAACTCGGTGACGACTCGGCATTTGAGCACTTGAGAACCGTACTTGGAGAGGCACAGAACGATGACTGGCGCTCGCGGCACAACCGTCATACAGAACAACGGAGACTCTGCAAAGCCGAGCTTAATCGGCAGATGGCACAATTGCCGTTCTGGAACGGAGATCCGGAGAACCTGGCGGCAATCCGCGTGCCGGAAGCGGACGACATGGACGAATGGAAGAGGGGCCTCGACGAGGCCATCCATGAGGTCGAGCGGCTCGAAGACGACAGGACCCGGCTTCAGGGCGAACGGAAGAGGCAGGATGAGAGGGCACAGAGGACGAAGACGGAAAGCGGCGTCACCGACGACGAAGAGGCAGCGAGACTGCGGAAATCGCGGAACGAGGCATGGCAGCACCATCGCTCGACGCTGGACGCCGGGTCCGCCGACGCCTTCGAAGCGCGTATGAACGCATACGACGTCGCGATGGACGGCCGCCTCGCCCAGGCGGCAGCACTCGCCGACATCAGGCAGGCCGGCAAGGAGTTGCGATCCCGGGATGCAGAGATCGAACGCAACGCGGAAAAGCTCGCTATCGCACGACAGCGGCGGCAGCGGCTGCTCGACGAGATCGCCACCTCCGTCCAGGACATGATCAAGACCGGTGCAAGCGAATTGCCGTCCGACATCGCTCGTTCCAGCCTCGCCGGCTGGATCCGCCGCCGTGGCGAAATCCTCGAGACTCTGGCAGCCATGGAGCGAGAAGATGCTGAGATCGGCCGTGCACGGAAAGACGAAAACCGGCACCGTGACCGCCTCGCCGCCGCGTTGACCGCCGCCGGAGTCGAGGCGGATGCAGCGATTGCCATCGAAGACCTGACGAAGATGGCACAGATGGCCAGCGACCGAGCGGTAGAAAGACGGGCAGAAGTCGCCGCCGCACGCGGCAGCCTCGACCGGGCGCGATCGACTTTGCAGAACCGCCGCGACGAAGCGAAGCAAGCAGGCAACGACGACAAGAAATGGCACAGGGAATGGACCGTTGCGCTTTCCCGCTGCTGGCTGAAGGAAATCGAACCGGAACCCCCCGCGCCCGAAATGCGGCACATCCTCGAGAGTCTGAAGGAATTGGAAGGGGCGCACGAAAAGCATGAGAACATGGCTGCCCGCATCGCGGCGATGGAGCGCGATCAAAACAGATTCGCCACCGAGGTAAAATCGCTGCTCGAACAGCTGAGCGACAGCTTCGATCCCACGCAAGTCACCGCACAAGGCGAAAGCCTGAAATCCCGCCGGGCGGCGGCGATTGCCGCCCGAGAGCGGCGCAAAGACCTGCTAGAGAAGCTCGAACGTGACCGCGAAGAGATTGCCCGGACTGAAAACGAGATGGCCGAATTGCGCGCGGTGGAGAGCGATATGTTCAAGGCTTTCGGCATCGATACTCTTCTTGCGGTGAAAGAAAAACTGCAACAGGTGGAGCAGCGGACGAAGCTTCGCAGCGCTCTGGCCGACAAGGAAAACCAATTGATGACCACCATGAAGACCGGATCTCTGGAAGAGGCCGAAGCTCTGCTGGAAGGCGCCGACCGGGCAGGAATCGAAGAGCAGATTACCGGGCTCGACACACGGATCGGCGACGCCGAAAACCGCAAGCAAGAGCGTCACTACACTTTCCGAAAGGCCGAAGGCGACATCGCGGCGGTGGGCGGCGACGACAGGGCGGCACGACTCGAACAGCAGCGCCGCACGGTCCTTCTGGATCTCAAGGAGCGCGCACTCGCTTATCTGCGGATACGGCTGGGCATAGCGGCGGCCGAAGAGGCGCTGCGGGCCTATCGCGACCGACATCGCAGCTCGATGATGGAAAACGCCTCACAGGCCTTTGGCACCATCAGCCGCGGCGCCTATGAGAGGCTCGCTTCCCAGCCCACCGACAAAGGCGAGGTCCTGATCGGCATCCCCACCGATGGCGGTGCGAAGCTCGCACATGAGATGTCGAAAGGCGCACGCTTCCAGCTCTACCTCGCCCTGCGCGTAGCCGGCTACCGCGAATTCGTCGGCCAGCACGGTCCAGTGCCGTTCTTCGCCGACGACATCCTGGAGACCTTCGATGACTTTCGCGCCGAAGAGACCTTCCGTGTGCTGACCGACATGGCCCGGTCGGGGCAAGTGATCTATCTGGGCCATCATCGCCACCTGTGCCGCATCGCCAGAGAGGTCTGCCCAGAGGTCACGATCCACGAGCTCCCCGACCCCATGGCAACGGCAGCAGCGGGGCTGGACGAGCGGACAGGCGGCTGAACCACTCCGGCGCGGACATGCGCGGGCGGCGGCGGCCACGCCCCCGGTTCGCGAATCGGGACACGGGCTTGAACGCGCCGGGCGGGGGCGGCTAGTCTCCGCCGCCCCTTCCCTGCGGCCCGCAGCGGTGGCGCACATATCCTCCCTCGGGGTCGAGCGCGCATGGATGCCCTGGAGTTCAACAAGCTCGCCGCCGGCCTGCTGGTTGCCCTGCTGCTGGCCGTCGGTATCGGCAAGTTCGCCGATCTGCTCTACGCGCCGCGCCTTCCCGGGCACGCGGCAGCGCCGGCCCCGGAGGCCGGGCAGGCCGCCACGCAGGCGGCCGCCCCGATCGAAGCGCTGCCGCTGGCCAACCGGCTGGCGATGGCCGATCTCGCCGCCGGCGAAGGCCAGTTCCGCAAATGCCGCAGCTGTCACATAGCCGAGGCGGGCGGAACCAACCGCACCGGCCCCCATCTGTGGGGGATCGTCGGCGACGGCAAGGCCCGCGACGGCGATTTCGCCTATTCCGCCGCCCTGGCCGGCCTGGGCGGCAGCTGGACCTTCGAGGCCCTCGACGCCTTCCTGGCCGCGCCTGCGAGCTATGCCGCCGGCACCAAAATGACCTTCCGCGGCCTCGCCGACGCCCAGGGTCGCGCCGACCTCATCGCCTGGCTCAACACCCGGAGCGACAGCCCGCTGACCCTGCCGGAAGCCGAAGCGCTGCCCCAAATCGACGGTGAGGAAGGCGAAGAGGCCCCCGCAGAGGATGCCGCAACGGCCGACGAAGAGGCCGGAGCGGAGATGGCCGCAGCTGCCGCCGCCGAGCCCGTGGAGGATGCGGCCGCCGGCATCCGGGCCGCCATCGCCGCCGCCTCGCCTGCCGACGGCGAGCGGGCGGCCCGCAAATGCAAGAGCTGCCACACCCTGGAGCGGGACGCCGCCCACCGGGTCGGCCCCAACCTCTGGGATATGGTCGCAAACGACATCGCCGCCGCCCAGGGCTATCGCTATTCCAGCGCCATGGCGGCCCTGGAAGGAAGCTGGAGCTATGAGCGCCTGTGGCGCTATCTGGCCGACCCCCGCGGCGAGGTGCCGGGCACCCGCATGGGCTTTCGCGGCATCTCCGACGAGGGCGAGCTGGCGGCGCTGATCGCCTATCTGCGCTCGCTCTCCGATGCCCCGGCCCCCCTGGCCGCGGGCGAATAGCGCGAGGGGAACGTGGGCGGCGACGAAGCGTTGAAGCGCAAATTGAAGCACAAGGAGCTCGACGGGCGCCGCATCGCCGACGAGATCCACGCCCGCTCGCAGGCCGGCGTGGAGGCGCTGAAGGAGGGCGGCTGGGCGCCACGCCTGGTCTCGGTCACCATCGGCGATGCGGCGGCGGTTCAGATCTACATGAGGAACCAGAAGCGCACCGCCGCGCGCCTGGGCATCGCCTTCGACGAGCGCAACTATGCCGCCGACATCACCGAACCGGAGATGCTGGCCGCGATCCGGGCCATGAACGCCGATCCGCGGGTGACCGGCATCGTCATCCAGAGGCCGGTGCCGCCGCAGATCAACGTCAAGCGCCTGCAGAGCGCGGTGCACCCGCTGAAGGACGTGGAAGGCCTGCATCCCGCCTCCATCGGCAACATCGTCTATAACGAGCTCGATCTGGGCCCCTGCACCGCCATGGCCTCGGTGCGCATGCTGAAGAGCACCGGCCTTGCCCTGGGCGGCCTGGAAGTGGCGGTGGTCGGCCATTCCGAGATCGTCGGCAAGCCCATCGCCTTCCTGCTCATGGCCGAGGGGGCGACCGTCACCGTCTGCCACCAGCGAACGCGCAACCTGGCCGTGCACTGCCGCCAGGCCGATGCCGTGTTCGTCGCCGTCGGGCAGCCGGGGCTGGTCACCGGCAACATGATCAAGCCCGGCGCGGCCGTGATCGACATCGGCATCAACCGCATCGAGGCAGAGGATGGCACGGCCCGCACCGTGGGCGATTGCGATTTCGAGAGCTGCCGCGAAGTGGCCGGCTGGATCACGCCGGTGCCGGGCGGGGTCGGCCCCGTCACCGTCGCCATGCTGATGCACAACACCGTCACCGGCGCCAGGCGCCAGAAGGAATTCTACGGGCGCGCCTTCGCCGCCGACGCCTGGACCACCGGGCCGGAAGCCGGCCCCCGCGCCCCGGCGGGCGGCGGAGGGCCGTGAGCACCGGCGCGCGAAGCGTGGCCCCCGACACAAAAGCGCCCGTTCACGGCGCGGCGCGGCACCTTTCCAGATAGCGGGCCGAACGCATCTCCAGCAGCCGCGAAGCGGTGCGGCGGAAGGCGCCATCGCCCGCCGGACAGAGGGCTTCGGGCGGGGCGGCGGCCGAACACAACAGCGCCACCCGGTTGTCGTAGAGGATGTCGATCAGGGTGATGAAGCGCCTGGCTTCGTTGCGCCGCCGCCGGTCCATGGCGGGAATGTCGTCGATGAAGAGCGTGCGATACGCCCTGGCCAGCGCCAGATAATCGGCCCCGCCCAGCGGCTTGGCGCACAGATCGTCGAAGGCGAAGCGCGCGGCATGGCGGGCCTGGCACGGCACCTCCAGCACGCGGGCGCCCACTTCCAGGCGCGCGGGCGCCGGCGCCTGGCCACCCGCCAGGTGGGCGAACGCCGCATCCAGCGCCCGCCGGGCGCGCTCGTCGGCCGGCACATGATAGGCTTCGGTGGCGGCGAGGAAGGCGAGGCGGTAATCCTGGCGGGCGTCCACGGCCACCACATCCAGCCGCTCTTCCAGCATGGCGATGAAGGGTTCGAAGAGCTGGCGGTTGATGCCGCCTTCATAGAGGCCGCGGGGCGGGTGGTTCGAGGTCGCCACCACGACCATCCCGCGCCGGAAGAACCGTTCGAACAGGCGCCCCAGGATCATGGCGTCGGCGATGTCCGTCACCTCGAACTCGTCGAAGCACAGCAACAGGGCGCCCCCGGCCGCCGCTTCGGCCGCCGCCTGCAGAGGATCGCCCGCCCGCCCGCTACGGTTGAAGGCCGCCACGGCGGCGTGCACCTCCTGCATGAAGGCGTGGAAGTGGACACGGCGCCTGGCGGCCAGCGGCGCCGTTTCGAACAGCAGGTCCATCAGCATCGACTTGCCGCGCCCGACACCGCCATGGAGCCAGACGCCGCGCGGCGGCTCGCCGCCACCCGCCCCCAGCAGCCGGCCCAGCAGGCCGCGCCGCTCCGGCCACGGACGGGCGAGCGCGGCCGCCAGCGCCTGCAGCCGGACCGCCGCCCGTTCCTGCACGGGGTCGCGGGCCAGGGCGCCGGCGGCGCAGAGGGCGAGATAGCGATCGAGCGGGCCCTGGGGCATCGTCCTTCCGGGCGGCTGGCCGCCGCCTTTAGACCGGGCGGGCGGCCTCTGTCACGGCCCGCCCCGCGCCTTGACCGCCGCGCGCGGCCGTTGTCGGATCGCGGCGGCGCAAGGGAGGCTGCCGCCATGGCCGATCTCGACCTGTGTTTCACCTCCGCCGGCGAGCTGGCGCGCCGCATCGCACGGCGCGAGTTGTCGCCGGTGGAGGCGGTGGCCAACAGCCTGGCGCGCATCGAGGAGGTCAACGGCGCGCTCAACTGCTTCTGCTTCGTCTATCCCGAAGAGGCGACGGCCAGGGCCAGGCAGGCCGAGGCGGCGGCGATGTCCGGCGCCCCGCTGGGACCGCTCCACGGCGTGCCGATCGCCATCAAGGACTTCACGCCCACCGCCGGCAAGACGACGACCCTGGGCAGCAAGGTCTATCGCGACAACGTGCCGGACGAGGACGCGCAGATCGTCAAGGACCTGCTGGCGGCCGGGGCCATCATGGTCGGCAAGACGACGACGCCCGAATTCGCCCATGACGGCTTCACCCACAGCCCGCTCTGGGGGGTCACGCGCAATCCCTGGAATCCGGAGCGCACGCCCGGCGGCTCTTCGGGCGGTTCCGGCGCGGCGGTGGCGGCGGGCTGCGTGCCGCTGGCCGAGGGTTCCGACATGGGCGGGTCGGTGCGCATCCCCGCCTCCTTCTGCGGCATCGTCGGGCTGAAGCCCAGCCTGGGCCGCATTCCCATGACGGTGCTGCCCACCGTTTTCGACACCATCAGCCATTTCGGCCCCCTGGCCCGCACGCTGGACGACGCCGCCCTGTTCCTCGACGTCTGCCAGGGGCCGTTCGAGCGCGACATCATGTCGAACCCGCTGCCCATCGACCTGCCGCGCCCGCTGCCGTCGCAGGTGGCGGGGCTGAAGATCGCCATCGACACGGACCTCGGCATCTACCATGTCGATCGCGAGGTGGAGGCCTGCGTCGAGGCCTGCGCCGCCGCCCTGCGCGAAGCGGGCGCGGTGGTGGAAGAGGTCGATCTGGGCTGGACGGAGGATTGCGTCCACGCTTGGCTGACCTATTGGAAGGTCTATCTGGCCGCCTTTTTCGAGCAGCATCTCGACGGCCGCCGCGACGATCTGGACCCCGCCATCGTCGCCATGTTCGAAGCGGCCAGGCGGGTGGACGCCATCGCCTTCAAGCGCCTGGAGTTCGTGCGCAGCCGGCAATGGTTCAAGCTGTGCGACGTGTTCGAGCGCTACGACGCCCTCATCTGCCCCACCACGCCGGTGCCGGCACCGCCGGCCGAAAGCTCCGACGCCGCCCTGTTCGGCACCGCCGCCGACGGCAAGATGCTGTCCAGCGACATGACGCTGGTCTTCAACAACGTCGCCCAATGCCCGGCGCTTTCGGTGCCTTCGGGAATGCACAGCAGCGGCCTTCCCACCTCGCTGCAGATCGTCGGCCACCGCTTCGACGATGCCACCGTGCTGAGGATCGGCGCCGCCATCGAAAGGCTGCTGCCCTGGGCACAGCGGCGGCCGGCGATGTGAGGACACCCACTCTCCAAATCGGGTTGACGTACCTCGCCAGTATGATACGCAAGTGTCACCGGTGAGACATGAGGTAAGTGGTGGCAAAGTTCCTCCCCCCGCCATCTTGATCAGTGTTAAAGGGAAGTGACGTCGTATGAAAGCACAGAATAGAACTATTCCGGAGTGGTTCCAGCATGTTGAATCTGGCCAGCTGAAGCTTCCTCGATTCCAAAGATTTGAAGCTTGGGGGCATAACGAAATAGCGCATTTGCTAGAAGCAGTTCTTCGCGGTCTTCCTGTTGGTGCTGTTTTGATTCTAAATGTAGGCGATAAGGAACAGTTTGAAAGTCGCCCTGTTTCGGGAGTCAAGGATATCGGAGTAAGATGTACCGAACATCTTCTCGATGGTCAACAGAGGCTCACTGCACTTTGGAAAGGCTTTCACGACCGTTATGAAGATCGGACATATCTGGTATATTTTGAAAACGATGAAGAGCACGACAACCGCCGGCTCCCGAGAGTCGAAGGTATCGCCCGTTGGAAGCGCGATGAGAAGCTATATCCTCTTTGGGTCGATATTCCAGAACGCGTCCATGAAAGGGAATATCTTCCATTACGCCTTCTAAAGCCTGGGGAAATACGAGAAGAAACACATAATTGGTGTGATGAAGTAGCAGAAAATGACCATCAAAAAGTCGCGAAATAGAGGACCAAATAAGCAGGTTAAGAGACAAAGTTCTTGCTTTCAATATGCCGTATCTTGCATTGCCTTCAGATACTCCTCAAGACATTGCTCTCGATGTGTTTATCAAAATGAACACCTCATCGGTGAAATTGACGGCATTCGATATCATCGTCGCTCAGCTTGAAAGCAAAACAAGTCAATCGCTTCACCAGTTGGTACAAAACCTCATTACACAAGTTCCAGACGTAGAGGCTTACGAAATTCCACAGAATCTGATTATGAGATCTGATTATGAGATCTGCTGCAATGCGAGAAGATCGCCCAGCCACTCAGGCGAGCTTTCATCGCTTAGATTTACAGAAGCCCGCCGATGAATGACCGCAACTTGTAGCCGGGATAAGGTGGGCCATTCAAGTCTTAGAGGAAGAAGGAATCTTTGACGAAAGACGACTTCCTACGACTGTGGTCTTGCCGGTTTTGGTTGCACTTCACGCTTGTTTTCCGTCAAAACTCGACGCACGTGGACGGGCTAGAAGCCTCGTCCGCTCGTATGTGTGGAGAGCTTTCTTGACCCGTCGATATGACCGCACGGCCACCAGTAGGGCACTTCAGGACTTACGTGAACTTTCCAATGCAGTCGAATCAAGAACAGCGGAAAGAACTGCACCGATTTTCAATGAAGAAGAACATCCTCTTCCATCTGTTGATGAACTTATGCAAACTGGCTGGCCCTATCGAAAAGACACGCTGGCGCGAGGCATTTTAGCATTATCCCTCAAAGGAGGAGCCAGAGATTTTGCAGATGACCAAATAGTGACAAGGCAACACCTATCCCAACGGGAGTATCATCACTTATTCCCGAGAAGCCTTTTGAAGGATGATGAAGAACTATATCCGGATTGCGCCTTAAATTGTGCGCTTGTCACATGGAATACGAATCGAGATATTGCGGCAAAGGAGCCAATTCATTATCTTAAAGAGCGAACTACTAAATCCTCGTTGGGTGAAGACGAAGTGCAACGACGGCTACATTCGCATCTGGTACCATACGACGAGCTAGCAGTCGGTGGATATGACATTATCCCCGACGCAAAGGATCGATCAGCCAAAATTGCCCGCGATTATGAGGCATTCCTGAGGAAAAGAGCTTCAATGATGCTCGAGGCCATCAAGAGATTATGCCAAGGAGAGGTTTGGCCTATTACATAGCGGTCGTTATCTATATTCACGATATCCCCCGCATCGGAGCCGCCGGCGCACCGGCCGCGCCTTCCTCTGCGGCACTCTCGCCCGAAAGCGGCCGCCCGTCCAGCGGCCTTCGCGCCCGTGGCGAGGCGGCCGGCCCTTCCCCGCCCCCGGCCTTCGTGCTAGTGGTCGCCGCCACATCGCGGGGCGAGGCGGCAGATGGCGATCCGGGAAGCGCTCACCTTCGACGATGTCTCCCTGATCCCGGCCTATTCGCAGGTTCTCCCCGCCGCCGCCGCCACCGCCACCCGGCTCACCGCCTCCATCGCCCTGCGCATCCCGCTGCTTTCGGCCGCCATGGACACGGTGACCGAGGCGCCCATGGCCATCGCCATGGCCCAGAACGGCGGCCTGGGCGTGATCCACAAGAACATGGGCATCGAGGAACAGGCGGGCGAGGTGCGCCGCGTGAAGAAGTTCGAATCCGGCATGGTCGTCAACCCGCTCACCATCGCCCCGGAGGAGCCGCTGCAGGCGGCGCTGGACCTGATGGCCGCCAACGACATCTCCGGCGTGCCGGTGGTGGAACGGGCGGGCGGGCGCCTGGCCGGCATCCTCACCCATCGCGACGTCCGCTTCGCCAGCGACCGCCGCCAGCCGGTGCGGGAGCTGATGACCAGCGAAAACCTGGTGACGGCCAGGGAAAGCGTCACCCGCCAGGAGGCCAAGCGGCTGCTGCACCGCCACCGCATCGAAAAGGTGCTGGTGGTGGACGACGAGGGCCGCTGCATCGGGCTGATCACCGTCAAGGACATCGAGAAGGCCGAAGCCCACCCCGACGCCTGCAAGGACGAACAGGGCCGGCTGCGCTGCGGCGCCGCCACCGGGGTGGGCGAAGACGGCCTCGCCCGGGCCCTGGCGGCGATCGACGCCGGCGCCGATGTGGTGGTGGTCGACACCGCCCATGGCCACTCCCGGGGCGTGGTCGAAGCCGTCTCCCGCATCAAGAAGCGGTCGAACTACACGCAGGTGCTGGCCGGCAACGTGGCCACCCATGAGGGCGCGCGCATGTTGATCGACGCCGGTGCCGACGCCGTGAAGGTGGGCATCGGGCCGGGGTCGATCTGCACCACCCGCGTCGTCGCCGGCGTCGGCGTGCCGCAACTGACGGCCATCATGGACGCGGCCGAGGAGGCGGCGAAGCAGGGCATCCCGGTGGTGGCCGATGGCGGCATCCGCTTCTCGGGCGATCTCGCCAAGGCCATCGCCGGCGGGGCCGATTGCGCCATGATCGGCTCGCTGCTGGCCGGCACCGACGAGAGCCCGGGCGAGGTGTTCCTGGTCGGCGGGCGCTCCTACAAGCATTATCGCGGCATGGGCTCGCTGGCCGCCATGGCGCGCGGTTCCGCCGATCGCTATTTCCAGGAAGACATCGCCGACGTGGTGAAGATGGTGCCGGAGGGGATCGAGGGCCGGGTCGCCTACAAGGGGCCGGTCCACCACATCCTCCACCAGCTGGTGGGGGGGTTGCGCTCCTCCATGGGCTATACCGGCAAGGCGAGCGTCGCGGACATGAAAGGCGGTTGCGGTTTCGTGCGCCTCACCAATGCCGGCCTGCGCGAAAGCCATGTCCACGACGTGCCGGCCATGCGCGATGCGCCCAACTATCATGTCGAACGCTAAGCGCCTGCCGGCCGGGCCGGTGCCATGACGACGCCGCCCGCCGAACGGGTGCTGGTGCTCGATTTCGGTTCCCAGGTGACGCAGCTGATCGCCAGGCGCGTGCGCGAGGCCGGCGTCTATTGCGAAATCCTGCCCTGCACCGCCTCCGACGCGCGCATCCGCGCCTTCGCGCCCGCCGCCATCGTGCTGTCGGGCGGCCCGGCCTCGGCGGCGGGCGGCGAAGCGCCGGCGGCACCGGCGGCCGTGCTGGCGGCCGGCGTGCCCATCCTGGCCATCTGCTACGGCCAGCAGACGCTGTGCGCGCAGCTGGGGGGGAGCGTGGAGGCCGCGGCCGGGCGGGAGTTCGGGCGCGCCTTCCTGGACATCGCCGACGACTGCCTGCTGTTCGAGGGCGTCTGGACCGTGGGCGAGCGTCACCCGGTCTGGATGTCCCATGGCGACCGGGTGACGGCGATGCCGCCCGGCTTTCGCGTCGTCGCCACGTCGCCGGGATCGCCTTTCGCCGCCATCGCCGACGACCGCCGCCGCATCTACGGCCTCCAGTTCCACCCCGAAGTGACGCACACCCCCGACGGCGGGCGCCTGATCGCCAATTTCGCCCACAAGGTGGCGGGGCTGGCCGGCGACTGGACCATGGCCGCCTTCCGCGAGCGCCAGGTCGCCGCCATCCGCCGCCAGGTGGGCGACGAAGGCCGCGTGCTGATGGGCCTTTCCGGCGGCATCGACAGCGCGGTCGCGGCGCTGCTGATCCACGAGGCCATCGGGCGGCGCCTGGCCTGCGTCTTCGTCGACAACGGCCTCATGCGGCTGGGCGAAGGCCGCGAGGTGGCGGCGCTTTTCCAGGGCGCCGACGCCGTCTTCGACCTGCCGCTGGCGGCCGTCGATGCCGGGGCGCTGTTCCTGGACAAACTGGCGGGCGTCACCGACCCGGAGGCCAAGCGCAAGATCGTCGGCGCCACCTTCATCGACATCTTCGAGGCCGAGGCGGCGAAGCTGGGCGGCGCCGGCTTTCTGGGCCAGGGCACGCTCTATCCCGACGTCATCGAATCGGTCTCCTTCCACGGCGGCCCGACGGCGACCATCAAGTCGCACCACAATGTCGGCGGCCTGCCCGAGCGCATGAAGATGGCGCTGGTGGAGCCGCTGCGCGAGCTCTTCAAGGACGAGGTGCGCGCCCTGGGCCGCGCCCTGGGCCTGCCCGAAGCGATGGTGGGGCGCCACCCCTTCCCCGGCCCCGGCCTGGCGGTGCGCATTCCCGGCGCGGTGACGGCGGCGAAGGTGGCCATGCTGCAGAAGGCCGACGCCATCTATATCGAAGAGCTGCGCGCCGCCGGCCTCTACGACGCCATCTGGCAGGCCTTCGCCGTTCTGCTGCCGGTGCTGAGCGTGGGCGTCATGGGCGACGGACGCAGCTACGAGCACGTCTGCGCCCTGCGCGCCGTCGCCTCCAGCGACGGCATGACGGCCGCCGCCTGGCCCTTCCAGCACGCCTTCCTGGAACAGGTCGCCGGGCGCATCGTCGGCGAGGTCGAAGGCATCAACCGCGTCGTCTACGACGTCACCTCGAAGCCGCCCGGCACCATCGAATGGGAGTGAAGCGGCTCGCCAGCCGGCAGCCCGGCCCGCGCCATCCCCACTATCTGAAGGGCGTTCTGCTGGTGGTGCTGGGCGGCTTCTTCATCAGCCAGTCGGGCGTGCTGATCGGCGCCATGGAGAGGGCCGATCTGTGGCAGGTGCAGTTCTACCGCTCGCTGGCTGCCATCGCGGTGCTGTTCGGCATCCTGGCGGTCAAGCATCGCGGACGCCTGCGCCATGCCTTCGCCAGCGGGCGGGTGGCGATGGCGGCGACCGGCCTCGCCCTGGCGGTCAGCAACCTCTTCTACATCTCCTCCTTCTTTCACACGCGGGCCGCCAGCGTCTTCTTCATCATCAGCGCCCAGCCCTTCTTCACGGCGCTGATCGCCTGGCTGGCGCTGAGGGAACCGGTGCGCCGCGCCACCTGGCTGGCGATGACGGCCGCCATGGCGGGCGTCGGCATCATGATGTGGGAGGGCCTGGGCGAAGGGCGCCTGTTCGGCAATCTGCTGGCGCTGGGGGCGGCCGTCACCTTCGCCGCCTTCGCCGTGGCGCTGCGGAGCGGGCGGGACGGCGACATGGTGCCGGGCGTCATGATGGCCTCGGTCGCCATCGCCCTCATCTCCGCCTTCCAGGTGGAGAGTTTCGCCATCCTCCGCCACGACCTGCTGCTGTGCCTCTATATGGGCACCTTCCAGGTGTCGCTGGCCCTGGTGCTCTATGCCGCCGGCGCCCGCTATGTGCCGGCGGCCGAGCTCATGGTGCTGGCGCTGACGGAAACCATCCTGGGGCCGGTGTGGGTGTGGCTGCTGCTGGGCGAGGCGCCCACCGCGGCGGGCTTCGCGGGCGGTGCCGTGGTGGTGGGCGCGGTGCTGGTCAACGCGCTGACCGGGACGCGGCGCGCTCGCGGTTGAAGGCGAACAGGCCGCTCGCCACCACGACGGCGATGCCGGCCAGCGTCCAGCCGTCGGGAAACTCGCCGAAGACGGCAAAGCCCATGACGGCCGCCCACGCCACCAGGGCATAGCCGAAGGGCTGCAACGCCGATGCCGGCGCCAGCTGCAGGGCGCGGAACAGCAGCAGATGGCCCAGGCTTCCCAGCGCGCCGGCCAGCAGCATCAGGCCCCAGCCCTCGGCATCCGGCGGCCGCCACACGAAGGGCGCCGCCGCGGCCGTCACCGCCACGGCGACGGCGGCCGAATAGAGCGAGGTGGTGGCGACGCTGTCCACCAGCCCCACCTTGCGGATCAGCACCTGCAGCAGCGCCCACAGCAGGGCCGCGCAAAGCGGCACCGCCGCCGCCGGCCCCATGACGCCGGCGCCCGGGCGCGCGATCATCGCCACGCCGGCGAAGCCCACCGCCACCGCCATCCAGCGCTGCCAGCCGACGCGCTCGCCCAGCAGCGGCACCGCCAGCGCCATGGCCAGCAGCGGCGAAAGGGCGGCGATGCCGTGAACATCGGCCAGCGGCAACAGGCTGAAGGCCCACACGAAGACGTAGATCTCCGCCAGCATCACCAGGCAACGGACGAGCTGCAGGCCGGGCCGGCGCGAGCGCAGGCTGGCGGCGAAGCCTTCCCTGGCGGCCAGAACCAGGGCCAGCAGCAGGAAGACGCAGAAGCGCAGCAGCAGGATCTGGGCGATGGCATAATCGGCCACCAGCCATTTGGCGGTGGCGTCCATGGAGGCCAGCAGGCACATGGCGGCGACCATCGAGGCGATGCCCGCCGTCGGGCGCCCGGCGCCGCCGGCCGTCACGCCCTCACGGCGGCCCGCTGCCGCGCCGCCCGGCCATGGCCTCGCCAAGCGTCGGCCCTCCGGCGCAGCGCGCCGCCTCCGCCTCCATGCGCCCGGCGAGCATCAGTGCGAACATGTGGAAATCCGCCGCCAGGCTCCACAGCGGATGGCTGAAGGTGGCGGGGCGGTTGCGCTCCACGAAGGCATGGGCGGCCCAGGCGAAGCCGTAGCCGCAGACCGGCAGCGCCGCCAGCAGCCAGGGGCTGGCCCCGGCCGCCACCGCCGCCGCCAGCAGGATGGCCCCGGCCGTGCCCGCGAAATGCAGCCAGCGCGTGGCCGGCAGCGCATGCTCGCGCACATAGAACGGCCAGAACTCGCGATAGCTCCGCGGGCGGGCGGGCGTCGCCGGCGGGGGCGCTTCATCCATCCCTTTCATGGCCCCAGGATAGAGCCTCCGGCGCCGGGGCGTCACCCTTCGCCTGCGGGGCTGCAAAAGCACAGCCTTCGCCGAAGCCCCGCGTCGCGCCCGCCGCCGCCCCCGGATCGGGCCGGGCCGATGCGTTGCCGCCGGCTTTGGCCATCGCTACGTTAGGCTGCGATCGGCAAGGGGGCGGGCGTGGCAGACAGCGGCGATATCCTGTTGCGCGAAGTGCGCGAGGACATGCAGCGGGAGCAGTGGCTCCGGCTGTGGCGAAGCTATGGCCGCTATGCGGTGGCCATCGTCGTGCTGGTGGTGTGCGTCGTGGCCGGCCACGCCGGCTTTCGCGAATACCGCGAAGCGGGGCTGACCGCCGACGGCCACGCCCTGTGGCAGGCTTCCAGGGCCGAGGAGGCCGGCGACGAGGCGCGGGCGGCGGCGCTGCTGGCGGCCCTGGTCGAGGACGGCGGCGGCGGCTATCCCTTCCTGGCCGGCCTGCGCCAGGCGCGGATGCTGGCCGCCGACGGGCGCCGCGACGAGGCGCTGGCCCTCTACGACCGGCTGGCGGCCGCGCCCGATGTGCAGGAACGCTATCGCCAGCTGGCCGCCCTCTATGCCGTCCTGCTGCTGCTGGACGAGGGCGAGCCGGGCGATGTGGCGGCCCGCCTCGCCCCCCTGGCGAACGGCGAATGGCGCCATTCGGCGCTGGAACTCCAGGGCCTGCTGGCACTGAGGACGGGCGAAAGCGCGGCCGCCGCCGCCATCTTCCAGGCGCTGGCCGCCGACCCGGCGGCGCCTCCCGCCCTGGCCGGGCGCGCCGCCGAACTGGCCCGCATCGCCGGCGGGGCGGGATCGTGAAGGCCATCGCCCGCGCCCTGGCCATCCCGGCGGCGCTGGCCCTGGCGGGCTGCGGTTCCGGCTGGCTGGGCGAGCCGCCGCCGCCGCCTCTGGAAGGCGAGCGCCTGCCCGCCCTGGCCCTGGAGAGGGAGCTGGTCGGTGACGCCGCCCTGGAGGGCGCGCCGATCGTCCTGCCGCCGCCCGAGACGGCGGACTGGCCGCAGCATGGCGGGCGCGCCGACAAGGCGCCGCAGCACGCGGCGGCACCGGGGCCGCTGCAGGAGCTGTGGTCGAGCGACATCGGCACCGGCCAGGGGGCCGATCGCAAGCTGGTCGCGGCTCCGGTCGCGGGCGGCGGGCGCCTGTTCGCGATGGATGCCGAAAGCGGCGTCACCGCCCTCGATCCCGAGAGCGGGCGGCGCCTGTGGCGCTTCGATGTGGCAGCCGCTGGCGACGACGGCGGCTGGGGCGGCGGCCTGGCCTTCGACGGCGGGCGCCTGTTCGTCACCACCGGCTATGGCGAGGCGCTGGCCCTGGACGCCGAAAACGGCGACGTCCTGTGGCGCGCGGGCATCGGCCCGCCGCTGCGCACGCCGCCGGCGGTCAGCGACGGGCGCCTCTATCTCGTCACCTCCGCCAACGAGGCGCTGGCCCTGGACGCCGAAAACGGCGACGTCCTGTGGCGCCATCGCGGCCTGGAAGAGACCATCGCCCTGCTGGGCGGCGGCGGCCCGGCGGTGGCGGGTTCGCTGGCCCTGGCCGCCTATGCCTCGGGCGAGCTGTATGCGCTGCGGGCCGAGAACGGGCGCGTGTCGTGGTCCGACAACCTCGCCTTCACGGAACGGCTGGCGACGCTGGCCTCGCTCAACGACATCCAGGGCGGCGCGGTGGCGGATCGCGGCCTGGTGTTCGCCTCCAGCTACAGCGGGCGGCTGGTGGCGATCGATCTCGACAGCGGCGCGCGGGTGTGGGAGCGGCCCATCGCCAGCGCCCAGACGCCCTGGCCGGCCGGCGATCATCTCTATGTCGTCACCGCCTCGGGGCGCATCGTCTGCCTGCTGCGCGCAGACGGCCGCATCCGCTGGGTGCGGCAGCTGCCGGCCGCCGAGGACGGCGAGGACGAGACGCTGTGGTCCGGCCCCATCCTCGCCGGCGGGCGGCTGCTGGTGGCGGCGAGCGACGGCAGGGCGCTGGCCCTGTCGCCGCACAACGGCGACGTCCTGCAGACCATGCGGCTGGGAAGCGGCCTTCCCCTGGCGCCCATCGCGGCCGGCGGCACCGTCTTCCTGGTCGAGGATTCGGGGCGGATCGTCGCCCTTCGCTGACGGGCCGGGGCGGATGCCGTGCTGACGCTGGCCATCGTCGGGCGGCCCAATGTCGGCAAGTCGACCCTCTTCAACCGCCTGGCCGGCAAGCGCCTGGCGCTGGTGGACAGCCGCCCCGGCGTCACCCGCGACCGCCGCGAGGGCGAAGGGCGCCTGGGGCCGCTTTCCTTCCGCGTCTTCGATACCGCCGGCCTGGAAGAGGGCGCGCCGGATTCGCTGGCCGGGCGCATGGCCTGGCAGACCGATCGCGCGCTGGCCGAGGCCGATGCGCTGCTCTTCATGATCGACGCCCGCGCTGGGGTCACGCCCGCCGACCGGCATTTCGCGCGCCGCCTGCGGCGCCAGGGCCGGCCGGTGGTGCTGGTCGCCAACAAGGCCGAGGCGCGGGCCGCCGATGCCGGCTTCTGGGACGCCTTTCAGCTGGGCTTCGGCGCGCCGGTGCCGGTCTCGGCCGAGCATGGCGACGGCATGGGCGAGCTGTATGCCGCCCTCGCCCCGCTGGCGGCAAAGGCCGCGCCCGGCAAGCGGCGCGGCGGCCAGGAGGCGCTGCGGCTGGCCATCGTCGGGCGGCCCAATGCCGGCAAATCGACCCTGGTCAACCGCCTGGCGGGCGAGCAGCGCACGATCACCGGGCCGGAACCGGGCCTGACCCGCGACGCCGTCGCCTTCCGCTGGCGCTTCCACGGCAGGGCGATCGAGCTGATCGACACGGCCGGCATCCGGCGGCGCGCGCGGGTGGTGGAGCGGCTGGAAAAGATGGCGGTGGCCGACGGCATCGGCGCGCTCAAGCTGGCCCATGTCGTCGTCGTCACCATCGACGCCACGACGCTGGACCGGTTCCGCTCCTTCGACCGCCAGGACTTGGCCATCGCCGACCTGGTGGAGCGCGAGGGCCGCGCCGTCGTCGTCGCCGTCAACAAATGGGACCTGGTGGAAGAGCGCAGCGAGGCGCGCCGGGCGCTGGAGCTGGACCTGGCCCAGGCGCTGCCGCAGCTGGACGGCGTGCCGCTGGTGACGCTTTCGGCGCTGGCCGGGCGCGGCGTCCATCGCCTGATGCCGGCCGTGGCCGCCAGCTTCGAGCGCTGGCAGAAGCGCATCGCCACGCCGGCGCTCAACCGCTGGCTGGAGGAGGCCGTCGGCGCCCACCCGCCGCCTTTCGCGCGCGGCGGGCGCGTCAAGCTGCGCTATGGCGTGCAGACCGCCGCCCGTCCGCCCACCTTCACGCTGTTCGGCAGCCGCGTCGCCGGCCTTCCCGATTCCTATCGCCGCTATCTGGCACGGCGCCTGCGGCGCGCCTTCGATCTGCCGGGCGTGCCGCTGCGGCTGCGCTTCAAGGCCGGCAGGAATCCCTATGCCAAGGCGTGAGGCGGCGGCCCCGGGATGCGAAACGCATGACGCGAGGCGCGGGGCGGGATGCGGGCGGGCGGATCGCCGCAAGCCATGCGGGAGGCCGCGCGCCGTGAGATCGCTGCCGCTCGCCGCCGGCCTGCTGCTGGCCTGCGGCTGCCAGGCGGCCGATTATGCCTGGCCGGTCGTCCGGGTTCTCGATGGCGATACCGTCGAGGTCGATGCCGCCGGGGATCTGCCGCCCGAACTCGCCCGCGTGAAGATTCGCTTCCAGGGCGTCGATACGCCGGAGCGGGGCCGCAACGCTTCCTGCGAGAAGGAAAAGCGGGCCGCCGAAGCCGCCGCCCAGTTCACGGCCAGCCGGCTTCGGGCCGCCGAAAGCGTCGTCTTTCGCGACCTGCGCTGGGGCAAATATGCGCGCGTGGTCGCCGAGGTGGTCGTGGACGCCCAGTCGCTAAGCCGGCTTCTGATCCGGCACGGTCATGGCAGGCCCTATGACGGCAAAAGCAGGCGCCGCTCCTGGTGCGATTGAGGGGCTGCCTGCGGGCCTTCGGCGGCGTGGCGTTCCAGCTTGCGCAGTAGAGGCTTCGTAGCAGCTTCGACAGCCCCATGCATTGTCGAGGTCTCTTGGCTTTTATGTAATTTCCTTCGCATGCATTTCAATTTCAGGCAGGTCTTCACCCCTGCTCTGCCATCTATCCCACTTACCGTGCTTCTTCCCGTCCACATACAGGCCTTCGCAAAGCATGAAATCGTTAACAATGGAACGGTTATCTGCTTCCAGCCACTTACCGTGCTTCTTCCCGCTTTCATATGGGCCTGCCGCAACCATCCTCTCACCGCCGAAATGACCAGACGAGTATTCGCGCCACATACCATGCTTCTTTCCGTTTTCATATGGGCCTGCCGCAATTTTTATCCTGCCATTGTATTCACACCAATTCCCATGTTTCTTTCCGTCCTTATACGGGCCTTCTGCAATTAGCTGACCATAACCATTGTATTCGCACCGCTTCCCGTGTTTCTTTCCTTCTTCATACAAATCTTCTGCATATGAGCCTGCAGAGCTACCATCGTCGGAGAAATACAGGCGTATATGTGGGCCTATTCTCCTTGCGTATCTGTCGCCAATCTCGACTGTATATGGTCCTATTCCAATTATCCTGTCACAAGAATCATATTCCGCCCACGTGCCGTGCTTCTTTCCGTCTCTATATGGGCCTGTTACAATTACCTTGCCATCCAAATCGTATTCCCACCACCTCCCATGCTTCTTTCCGCCTTCATAGGAACCCGCCGCAATGATCTTGCCGTCGCGACTCACGCGCCAAGGGCCATGCTTCTTTCCGTTCGCATAGCGGCCCTCTGCGACTACCCCGTCGGCATCGCATTCGAACCACTTGCCATGCCTCTTTCCGCCCACATACCGGCCTTCCGCGACCGCTCCATCGGCATCGCTTTCCAGCCAATATCCCTGCTTCTTGCCATTCACCGTGGCGTTTTTCCCGGCGGCTTCCATGGTCCTTCTCCCAGGGCGAGTCCGGCGAGCCATGCCAGCACGAGGCACCCACCCGGTCAAGCCCGTCCCGCCCCGCGCCTATTTCCCGCAGCCTCCCGATGCAACCAGGCTTTCGGCCATCACCCTTTCGCCGTGGCCCTGCCAGGAAGGCAGGGCCAGCCGCACGAAGGCTTCCGCCACCGTTTCGGGGGGCGGCAGGCGCTGCGGGTCCTCGCCGGGAAAGGCGGCCTGGCGCATGGCGGTGCGGACGACGCCGGGATCCAGCAGATTGGCCCTGACGGGGCTGCGGGCGATCTCGCCCGCCCAGCAGCGCAACAGCGCCTCCAGGGCCGCCTTGCTGGCCGCATAGGCCGACCAGTAGGGCGGGGCCGCCGGCGCCGCGCCGGAGGAAACGAAGATGGCGCGGCCCGCTTCGGAACGGCGCAGCAGCGGCTCCAGGGCGCGGATCAGCCGCCAGTTGGCGGTGAGGTTGACGTCGAGCACCCGCTGCCAGAGCGCCGGGGCCAGATGGCCGGCGGGCGAAAGCGCGCCCAGCAGGGCGGCGTTGCCGACCAGCACGTCGAGGCGGCCGAAGCGCTCTTCGAGGGCGGGCGCCATACGGTCGATGCCCTCGCCGTCGGCGAGGTCCAGCGGCACCAGCAGCGCCGGGGCGCCGCCGGCGCGGCGCTGGGCGTCGTCGGCCTGCTCGAGGCCGGCGACCGAACGCGCCACCAGCACCAGCCTGGCGCCTTCCGCCCCATAGGCGCGGGCGACTGCCGCGCCGATGCCGCGCGAGGCGCCGGTCACCAGGGCGACGCGCCCCGCCATGCGGCCGCCGCCAGCCGCGCCGGCCATCGCGCCTAGTCCAGCCCTTCCAGCAGCGACAGCTGGCGGCGGTCGAAGCCACCGTCGCGATCGACCAGCGGCAGCGGATAGTCGCCGGTGAGGCAGGCGTCGCAATAGCGGGGGCGGTCGGCGTCGCGCCCCTCGGGCGCCCCGGCCGCCCGGTAGAGGCCATCGACGGAAAGGAAGGCCAGGCTGTCGACGCCGATGAAGGCGGTCATGCCTTCGAGATCGAGGCGGGCGGCCAGCAGCTCTTCGCGCGAAGGGGTATCGACGCCGTAGAAGCAGGAATGGGTGGTGGGCGGGCTGGCCAGGCGCATATGGACCTCCACGGCGCCGGCATCTCTCACCATGGCGACGATTTTGGTGGAGGTGGTGCCGCGCACGATGGAATCGTCCACCAGCACCACCCGCTTGCCCGCCAGCGCGCTGCGATTGGCGTTGTGCTTGAGCTTGACGCCGAGATGGCGGACGGTCTCGGTGGGCTGGATGAAGGTGCGCCCCACATAGTGGTTGCGGACGATGCCGAGCGCGAAGGGCAGGTCCGCCGCCTCCGCATAGCCCAGCGCCGCCGGCACGCCGGAATCGGGCACCGGCACCACCACATCGGCCGCGACGCCGCTTTCGCGGGCCAGTTCGGCGCCCATGCCCTTCCTGGTCTGGTAGGCGTCGCGCCCCTCCACCAGGCTGTCGGGGCGCGAGAAATAGACGTATTCGAAGATGCAGAAACGATGGCGGCGGGCGGCGAAGGGGAAGGAGGAATGCAGCCCCCGGCCATCGATGCGGACCATCTCGCCGGGGGCGATGTCGCGCAGGAAGCGCGCGCCCATGATGTCGAGGGCGCAGCTCTCCGAGGCGAGGACGAAGGCGCCGCCGGCCGGCGCAGCCTCCGGGCCGGGACCGTTCCGCGCCGGCGCGGCGCCGCCATCGCCATCCAGCCGCCCCAGCACCAGAGGGCGCACGCCCAGCGGGTCGCGCACGCCGATCAGCGCGTCCTCGACCAGCGCCACCAGCGACCAGGCACCGACCACCTGCTCGAGGGCGTCCACCAGCCTCTCCGCCATGCTGCCCCTGGCGGAACGGGCCGCCAGATGAACGATGACCTCGGTATCCGAGGTGGACTGGAAGATGGCCCCCTGGCTCACCAGCCGCTCGCGCATCCCCAGGGCGTTGGTGAGGTTGCCGTTATGGGCCAGCGCGAGGCCGCCCATATCGGTTTCGACGAAGATGGGCTGGACGTTGCGCAGCAGCGTGCCGGCCCCGGCGGTGGCATAGCGGTTGTGGCCGATGGCGGCGTGGCCTTCCAGCCTGGCCATGGTCGCCTGGTCGGCGAACACGTCGGAGACCAGCCCCAGATCGCGATGGACGTGGAAGCGGGCGCCATCGAAGGCGACCAGGCCCGCCGCCTCCTGGCCCCGATGCTGCAAGGCATGCAGGCCGAGCGCGGTGTGGGCGGCGGCGGCGGGGCTGCCATAGATGCCGAAGACCCCGCATTCCTCGCGCAGCCGGTCGCCGTCGGCTGGCTGCGGCGCCCCGGGGGGAGCGCCGGTCGTCCGGGCGGCGGGGCGGAAGCGGGCCATCCGTCACTCCTCCGCCTCGATCATCTCTTCGAGGGCGTGCCGCTGCTCGCTGCCATAGCCGTGCTCGCCGCCTTCACCGCCGGCCTCGGGGGCCGCCGGGAGGGGGGCGACCAGGTCGCCATAGCCGACCAGGGGCTCGATGGCCGCCGAGCTCTCCTTCAGCTGCCTGGCGACGCGCTCGCCCTTCAGGCCCCACTCTTCCGGCAGCAGCGCCAGCATGATCTCCGCCCCTTCCGCCGCCAGCGGCGTCAGCTTCGCCTCGCGCAGCCAGCGGGGGTGCTCGGCGATCGGCGCCAGCAGCGTGTAGAGCAGATAGACTAGGCAGACCATCAGCGCGCCCCTCACCAGGCCGAAGACGAAGCCCAGCGAGCGATCCAGCACGTTGAGGCCGGCATCGCCGCGCCTGGCGACGACGGCCGACGAAAGCAGGCTCATCGCCGTCAGCGCGATCACGAACAGGCCCGCCCCATTGGCCAGGGCGGCGAGCAGCGGATCGCCCCCGATCCACGCCACCGCCAGCGGCAGGGTGAGATCGTAGAGATAGACCATGGCGGCGATGGCCCCGCCCCAGGTCGCCAGGAAGAAGAACTCCCTCAGCGCCCCGCGAACATAGGCCAGCATCCCGGACAGGAAGACGATGGCGAGGGCGGCGAGATCGGCGATGGCCAGCGGCAGGTCGTTCATCCGGCTGCGTCCTTGCCGCAGATCAGGTCCCGCAGGGCGCCCAGCCTAGCGATGGCGGCGATCTTCATGTCCGCCCGGGGCGGCGCGGCAGCCCGCCCGCCGGCGGCCGGCACGATGGCGCGCGCGAAGCCCAGCTTCGCCGCCTCGCCCAGCCGCGCCTCGGGCCGGGGCGCCGCCCTCACCTCGCCCGCCAGCCCCACTTCCCCGAAGACGATGCCGTCGGCGGGCAGCGGCTTCGCCGTCAGCGACGACAGCAGGGCGGCGGCCACCGCCAGGTCCGCCGCCGGCTCGCGGATGGAAAAGCCGCCGGCGACATTGAGATAGACGTCGCGGCCCGCCATGGCAAGGCCGCAGCGCGTATCGAGCACCGCCAGCAGCATCGCCAGGCGGGCCGCATCGCAGCCGACCACGGCGCGGCGCGGCGTGGCCAGCGCCGAGGGGGCGACCAGCGCCTGGATCTCCACCAGCATGGGCCGGCTGCCCTCGATGCCGGCGAAGATGGCCGTGCCGGCGATATCCTCGCCGCGCCGGTCGAGGAACAGCGCCGACGGGTTGGGCACCTCGGCCAGGCCGTGCCCGGTCATCTCGAAAACGCCGATCTCGTCGGTGGGGCCGAAGCGGTTCTTCACGGCCCGCAGGATGCGGAAGCGGTGACCGCGCTCGCCCTCGAAATAGAGCACCGCATCGACCATGTGCTCCAGCACCTTCGGCCCGGCGATCTGGCCTTCCTTGGTGACGTGGCCGATCAGCAGGCAGACGGTGCCCGACCGCTTGGCATGGCGGATCAGCTCCTGGCCGGCGCCCCGCACCTGGCCCACCGTTCCGGGCGCCGAATCGAGGTTGTCGAGATACATGGTCTGGATCGAATCGACGACCACCAGATCGGCCCGCTGCTCGTCGAGGCTGGCGAGCGCGTCGCGCACGCTGGCGGCGGCGGCCAGGGCCAGCGGCGCCTCCGCCAGGCCGAGGCGCCGCGCGCGCAGGCGCACCTGATCGAGCGCCTCCTCGCCGGAGAGATAGACGCAGCGGATGCCGGCCCGCGCCATGGCCGCCGCCGCCTGCAGGGCGATGGTCGATTTGCCGATGCCCGGATCGCCGGCCAGCAGCAGCGCCGAACCGGGCACCAGGCCGCCGCCGAAGACGCGGTCGAGCTCGGCGATGCCGCTGGCCAGCCGGGGCGGCGGCGGCCCGCCGCCGGCCAGCGTCTCGAACGCCAGGCGCCGCCCCTTGCCGCCTTTCAGGCCGCCGGGCGGCGGCGATGCCGCTTCCTCGACGACGCTGTTCCATTCGCCGCAGGCCTCGCAGCGGCCGACCCATTTGCGGTGGCGGGCACCGCAGGCCTGGCAGGCGAAGCGCGCGCCCTCGGCCGCCATCAGCCGCGCCCGCTCACGGCCGCAGCACGTCCATGACGATGGGGCCTTCGGCGCGGCCGTGGACGAACTGCTCGACATGGGCGTTGCCGCTGTCGTCGATGTCGCCGGCCGGACCGTCCCAGATCAGCCGCCCGCCATGGAGCATGGCGATGCGATGGGCGATCTTGCGCGCACTCGCCATGTCGTGGGTGATCGACACGGTGGCCGCCCCCAGGCTGCGGCTGACGGAGACGATGAGGTCGTTGATGACGTCGGCCATGATGGGATCCAGGCCGGTGGTGGGCTCGTCGAAGAAGACGATTTCCGGGCGCGCCGCCACCGCCCTGGCCAGCGCCACGCGCTTCATCATGCCGCCGGAAAGCTCGGCCGGGTGGAGGCCGGCCACGTCGCCGCCCAGCCCCACCATGGCCAGCGCCTCCAGCGCCCGCTCGCGCGCCCGGCGGCGCGGGAGCTGCCGCAGCAGGCGGAAGGCCACGTTTTCCCAGACGGCGAGGCTGTCGAACAGGGCGCCGCCCTGGAACAGCACGCCGAATTTCGCCATCAGCCGGGCGCGCTCGCCGCCGGCGAGGCCCACCGTGTCCCGCCCGTCGATGGCGACCTCGCCGCCATCGGGGCGGATCAGGCCCAGGACGCATTTCAGCGCCACCGACTTGCCGGTGCCCGACCCGCCGATGATGACCAGCGACTCGCCGGCCGCCACGTCGAAATCGACGCCCGAGAGCACCGTTTTGGCCCCGAAGCTCTTCTTCAGGCCCCGCACGCGGATCTTGGGGAGCTGCCCGCTCATCGCGCGAAGAAGAGCTCGGTGACGATGTAGTTGAAGGTGAGGATCAGGATCGAGCCCGAGACGACGGCATAGGTGGTCGCCTGGCCCACCCCCTCCGCACCGCGCCGGGAGTGATAGCCGTGATAGCAGCCGGTGAGCGCGATCAGGAAGCCGAAGACGGCGGCCTTCACCAGGCCGGAGACGACGTCGGCGGTCTCCAGGATGTCGAAGGTGCTGGAGAGATAGGCGGCGGGGTTGAAGCCCAGCTTGTGGATCGAGATGACATAGCCCCCCATGATGCCGATGACGTCGGCGACCAGCACCAGCAGGGGCAGGGTCAGCGTCGCCGCCAGCAGGCGCGGGGCCACCAGATATTTGAACGGGTCGGTGGAGAGCGTGACCAGCGCGTCGATCTGTTCGGTCACGCGCATGGTGCCGATTTCGGCGGCGATGGCGGCACCGACGCGCCCGGCGACCATGAGGCCGGCGAGCACCGGCCCCAGCTCGCGGGTCATGGAGAGCGCGACGATGCCGGCGACGGCGCCTTCGGCCTCGAAGCGGGAAAAGCCAGTATAGCTCTGCAGCGCCAGCACCATGCCGGTGAAGACCGCCGTCAGCCCGACCACCGGCAGCGAGTAATAGCCGATGGCCAGCGTCTGGCGGAAGACGAGGCGCGGATACCAGGGCGGCAGAAGGCCGTGGACGATGCCGCCGGCGGCGAACAGCGCGATGCGCCCGGCCGCCGCCAGGAAGGCGAGGGATGTGCGGCCGATGGCCCCGACGGGCCTCACGCCGCCCCTCCGCCCAGATAGACGCGCCGATAGCGCCGCCCCAGCGCCGTCAGCAGCTCATAGCCGATGGTGCCGGCCGCCGCCGCCAGTTCGTCCAGCATCCCGGCCCCCCATATCAGATCGACCCAGGCCCCGACCCGGGCCTTTTCCCCGCCGGCGGCGCCGATGTCCAGCGTCGCCAGGTCCATCGACACCCGCCCCACCACCGGCACCTCGATGCCGTCCAGAAAGGCCCTGGCCCGCCCGCCCAGGCATCGCAGATAGCCATCGGCATAGCCCACGGGGACGGTAGCGATGCGGGTTGCGGCCGCAACCTCGTGGCTGGCGCCATAGCCCACGGCCTCGCCGGCGGCGACCTCGCGCAGCTGCAGGATGCGGGCCGAAAGCCGCACCGCCGGCGCCATGGGGTTGGGCTGCCCCGGCGTCGGGTTGCCGCCATAGAGGGCATAGCCCGGGCGCACCAGATCGAAGCGGTAGTCCCGCCCCAGGAAGATGCCCGAGGAGTTGGCGAGCGAGGCCTTCGTGCCGGGGAAGCGGCGGCGGATCGCCCGGAAGCGCCGCAGCTGCGCTTCGTTCATGGGGTGGCGGGGCTGGTCGGCGCAGGCGAGATGGCTCATCGCGAAGCGCAGCTCCATCGCCGCCAGCAGCTCGGGCCTGCCGGCCAGCCGGTCCAGCTCCGCCGGCGGCAGGCCCAGCCGGTTCATGCCGGTATCGACCTGGAGAACGGCGGCGAGCCGGCGCCCCAGGCGGCGGGCGGTGGCAGCCCAGCGCTCGATCTGGCCCAGATCGTTCAGCACCGGGACGAGGCCGGCGCGGACATAGGCGCGGGCCTCCCCCAGCAGGCCGTTGAGGACACAGATGGCGGCCTGCGGCAGGTGCCGGCGCAGAGCCAGCGCGCCCTCCGGGTTGGCGGTGAAGAAGGTCCGGCAGCCGGCCCGCCACAGCGCCGGCGCCACCTTGGCGGCCCCCAGCCCATAGGCGTCGGCCTTCACGACGGCGGCGCATTCGGCCGGCGCGGCGCGCGCCCTCAACAGGCGCCAGTTCGCCACCACCGCATCCAGATCGACGACGAGCCTCGTGAAGGCGCGCTCAGAAGGGCACGTCGTCGGGGGAATGCCTCGTCTCCAGGTCGCTGTATCGGGTGGTGGCGGCGTCGAAGTAGATGTCCGCCTCCCCCACGGGGCCGTGGCGGTGCTTGGCGACGATCACCTCGGTGATGCCCTTCTTCTTTTCCATGCGCTGCTGCCAGTTTTCGATGCGCTGGCGGAAGGCGTCGCCGTATTCGTCTTCGCCGGGTTTGGGTTGGGGTTCCTGGCGGGCCAGGTAGTATTCCTCGCGGTAGAGGAACATGACGATATCGGCGTCCTGCTCGATGGACCCGGATTCGCGCAGGTCGGAGAGCAGGGGCCGTTTGTCCTCGCGGGACTCCACGGCCCGCGAAAGCTGCGAGACCGCCAGCACCGGCAGATCGAGCTCCTTGGCCAGCGCCTTCAGCCCCTGGGTGACCTCGGAGACCTCCTGGACGCGGTTGCCCTCCCGGTGCGGGGCGGTGGGGCGCACCAGCTGCAGGTAGTCCACCACCAGCAGCGACAGGCCCTGGGTGCGCTTCAGCCTGCGGGCGCGGCTGCGCAGGCCGGCGATGGAAAGGGCGGGCGTGTCGTCGATATAGAGCGGCAGGGAGGCGATTTCGGTGCTGGCGGCGACCACGGCCTCGAAGTCGCGGGCGTCGACAGAACCGCTGCGCAGCCTGTGCGCGGGGATGCCCGAGCGTTCCGCCAGCAGCCGCGCCACCAGCTGCTCGCCCGCCATCTCCAGCGAAAAGAAGCCGACCACGGCGCCGTCCTCGACGCTGGCCCGGCCCGCCTCGTCCACGCCGGCGCGGTAGCGCTGGGCGGCGGTAAAGGCGATGTTGGTGGCCAGCGCCGTCTTGCCCATGCCCGGCCTGGCCGCCAGCACCACCAGATCGCCGCGCACCAGCCCGCCCAGGCGCTCATCGAGATCGGCCAGCCCGGTGGACAGGCCGGCGATGCCGCCCTCCCTCTTCCAGGCCGCCTCCATGGTCTGCAAGGCCTGGGCGGCGACGCTGGCGAGGTCGCGAAAGCCGCTCTCGCCGCCCTCGGCGAGGTCGAACAGCGCCTTCTCGGCGGCCTCGATCTGGGCGGTGGCGTCGCGATCGAGCTCATGGCGGAAGGCGTCGTTCACCACGTCTTCGCCGATGGCGATCAGCTGGCGGCGCAGATGGTGCTCGCGGATCAGGCGGGCATAGCCGACGGCGTCGATCACGGTCGCCGCACGGGTGGCCAGTCGCGCCAGATAGCCGCCGCCGCCGACCTCGGAGAGCGCCTCGTCGCCCTCGAAATAGGCCTTCAGCGTCACCGGGTTGGCGACCTGCGCCTTGTCCACCAGGCGCTGCGCCGCCGCGAAGATGCGCCCGTGGACCGGGATGTGGAAGCGGTCCTCCGCCAGCAGATCGCCGACGCGGTGGAGCACCTCGTTGTCGATGAGGATGGCGCCCAGCAGCGCCTGCTCGGCGTCCTCGTCATAGGGCAGCTGGCGCTGGTCGGGGCCGGTGTCGCTGGGGAAGACGGCGATGTCGGGCTGGGCCATGGCTGCTTTTCGTCCCGGGGCGCGCCGCCTCCTCTAGCCGCTGGCGCGCGCGGGCGACATCGAAAAAAAGCGATCCGCCCTATGGATTGCGGGGATCGAGCGACTCCAGGGCGGCGACGACGTCGGCGCTCCTGCCCAGGGTGCCGAAGACGCCGCCGCCCTGGCGCACGAGGCTCAGCGCCGACCGGTGGCGGCCGGGACTGGCGGCGGCCGTGCAGTCCTCGATCACCATGCAGTCGATGCCCCGGTCGAGGGCCTCGCGCAGGCAGGAGGTCACGCAGCAATCGCTGGTGACGCCGGCGAGCAGGGCGCAGTCGATGCCCCATGCGGCGAGGTCGCGGGCGACGCTCGTGGTGGCGAAGACGCCGTAGCTCGCCTTGTCGAAGACGGCCTCGCCCGGTGCCGGCCGCAGCTCGTCGATGAAATCCCAGCCCGGCTCGCCGCGCACCAGGGCGCGGCCCAGCGGCCCCTCGCTGCCGATGGCCGCATTGGCTTTGCCGGCCTTTTTCCAGGGCTGCAGGTCCGAGAGGTCGCGGGCATAGCCCTCGCGGGTGTGGATCGCCCTCAGGCCGGCCGCGCGGGCGGCCGCCAGCACGCGGCACAGCGGCTCGATGGGCGCGCGCAGGCGTTGCAGGTCGCATCCCAGCCGCTGCATGTAGCCGCCGGCGGCGCAGAAATCGCGCTGCATGTCGATCACGAACAGCGCCGTGCGGGAGGCCTCCAGACCGCCGCTTTGCGGGAAGGCGAGGGGATCGCCGGCCACCGAGGGCCCCGTCATGCGCGGGCGCGTTCCCAATCGACCATGTAGTCGCGGGTCTCCGGGGTGGCGCTGCGGCTTCTGGCCAGCTGCAGCTGGAAGACCATCTGATCGTCGTGGCGGAAGGCCGCCTCGCAGCCCAGCAGGTAGAACTCCCACATCCTGCAGAAACGCTCGTCGTAGAGGGCGCGCACCTTCTCGCGGTTGTCGTGGAAGCGGCGGTGCCACAGCTTCAGGGTTTCGGCGTAGTGGGTCTTGAGGATTTCGACGTCGGTCGAGATCAGGCGGGCGCGCTCCAGCGCGGCGAAGACCTCGGAAAGCGCCGGCGTGTAGCCGCCGGGAAAGATGTATTTTCTGAGCCAGGGATTGGTGTTGCCCGGCTCCGAGAAGCGCCCGATGGAATGCAGCAGCATGACGCCGGCATCGGTGAGCAGGCCGCGGACCTTGCGGAAAAACTCGAGGTAGTGGCGCTGGCCGACATGTTCGAACATGCCGACCGAGACGATGCGGTCGAAGCGCTCGTCGAGGGCACGATAGTCCCGCAGCTGGAAGCGCACGCGGCCGGCCAGGCCCCGCTGGCGCGCCCGCTCGCCGGCCACCCTGTGCTGTTCCTTCGACAGGGTGACGCCCAGGACCTCGACATCGGCCAGCTCGGCAAGGGACAGCGCCAGACCGCCCCAGCCCGAGCCGATATCGAGCACCTTCATGCCGGGTTCCAGCAGCAATTTGGAGGCGATGTGGCGCTTCTTGTCCGCCTGCGCCCGCTCCAGCGAGCTGTTGGGGGTGGCGAAATAGGCGCAGGAATACTGCCGATCCCGGTCGAGGAAGAGATCGAACAGGTCGTCGGAAAGGTCGTAGTGATGGGCCGCGTTGCGCCGCGCCCGGCCCACCGGATTGTGCTGCTGCAGCGGCCTGGCGACGTGGCGGCGCCACCACGCCGCCGCCCGGCCCACGGCGTCGTCGCGGGCCAGATGGCTCAGATTGCGGCCGATGACCTCGAAAAAGTCTTCGATGGTGCCGTCTTCCACGGTCAGGCTGCCGTCCATATAGGCTTCGCCCACCGCCAGGCGCGGCATCAGCGCCAGCTTCCAGTGCAGCGCGGGATCGTGGAGGCGGACGGTCACGGAGGGTTCGGCGCCGGCCTGGCCGAAATCGTGGCGCCGCCCGCGGGCATCGATCAGCCGCAGCCACCCGTCCTCGACGAAGCGTTCGAGAAGCCCCGCCACGAGCATCCCGCCATCCCCCGCGCACGGCGAGCCCCTTCGCACAGGGGGCCGCCATCGAAACGACGCGCCAGTCTAGCCCCGCCCGCCGCCGCCCTCAACGCCGCCTGCCCCGCCGGCATGGAGACGGATGCGGCGGATGCGGCGGCGGGGTGGCGCCGGTCCGGCACGGCGGGCGCACCCGTTCATTCGCCGGCGGCGATGCCTTCGGGGCGGCCGACGACCACCACCAGCGGGTCGGCGGGCACGAGCAGGCGCCGCGCGACGCGGCGGATGTCGGCGGCCGTCACCCGTTCGATGAGGCCGGGGCGCCGGTCGAGATAATCCGCGCCCAGGCCGTCCAGCTGGATCGCCAGCAGCGCCCTGGCGATCGACCGGTTGCTGTCGAGGCGCAGCGCCAGCGCCCCCTTCAGCCAGGCCCTGGCATCCGCCAGCTCCTCCGGGGCGAGGCCATGGGCGGCGACCTCCGCCAGCACGGCGCGCACGACCTCCAGCGTCTCGCCCGCGCGGGCGTTGCGGGTCGTCGCCTGGCCCAGCCACAGGCTGGCCGCCTGCCGACTGTAGAGGCCCGACGAGACGGCATAGGCCAGCCCGCGGGCGCTGCGAACCTCGCGGAAGAGCCGGCTTTCGGAGCCGCCGCCCAGCGCCCGGTCGAGCACCTGGGCGGCGTAGAAATCCGGGTCGTCGCGCCCGGGGGCCGGCAGGCCGAAGACGATGACGCTCTGCGGCGTCGCCATCTCCACGATCTCGACGCGGCCGGTGACGGGCACGGTTCCGGCGATGGCGGGGGGCGGGCCGCGTTCGGGAAGCCCCGCCAGCACCCGTTCCACCAGGGCCACGGCCGCGGCCGCATCGATGGCGCCGGCGATCGCCACCCGCACCCGGTCGCGGGCGAGATGGGCGGCGGCGAAGGCCGCCAGATCGGAGGCCGCGATGGCGGCGACGGAAGCGGGCGTGCCGTCCGGCGGGCGGCCATAGGGATGGTCCGGAAAGGCGGCCGCCGCCCAGGCCCGCCAGGCGCGGGCGTGGGGATCTTCGCGGTCGTGGGCGAGATCGGCCAGGATGCGCGTGCGGATGCGCTCCACGGGGCCGGGATCGAAGCGCGGTGCCGACAGCGCCAGGCGGAAGAGCTCGCCCGCCTCGTCCAGGCGATCCGCCAGCGTCGTCAACGAAGCGTAGAAGGCATCGCGCCCGGCCCGGAAGCTCATGCGGACGGAGGACGCATCCAGCCGTTCCCGGAAAGCCCGGCTGTCGAGGCCGCCGGCCCCTTCGTCCAGCAAGGCGGCCGCCATGGCGGCGAGGCCCTCCCTGCCCGCAGGGTCGAGGGCCGAACCGCCGCGAAAGGCGACCTCCAGCGCCACGATGGGGATCGCCGGCTCCTCCCTCAGCCACAGGCGGATGCCCGAAGGCGTGGTCAGCACCTGAATGGCGGCGCCCTGGGCGGGGCCTGCCGCCGCCACGACGGCCGCCAGCAGGACGGCGAGCGCCGGCAGGGCAAAAGGGCGCCGCCGGTCAGGAGCCATCGTCGGAGGCCTGTGGCAGCAGAATGCCCACCGTCTCGCCCTGCGGCACCAGCACGGCGCGGGCGGCGGCGTGGATGTCGGCGGCCGTGACGGCGGCGATGCGCCGCGGCCAGGCGTCGATCTCGTCCATGGCGAGGCCCAGGGCGAGCCAGGCGCCATACCAGCGGGCGATCGCAGCCGCCCTGTCGCGGGCATAGACCAGATTCGCCGCCATGCGCGCCTTGGCCCGCGCCACCTCATCGCTCGAGACGCCGTGGGCCAGAAGATCGGCGATCTCGGCGCGCAGCAGCGCCTCGAGCTCTGCGACCGTGCGCCCCGGCACCGGCTCCGCCCAGAAGCCGAAACGGCCCGGACCGCGCACCTCGCCACCGTACCAGGCGCCGGCGCCGACGGCGGCACGGGCTTCCACCACCAGGCGGCGATGGAGTCTGCCGCTGGCCCCGCCGGAGAGGATCTCGGCCAGCACGTCCAGGGCATGGGCCATGTCCCTGTCGCCGGAGACGTAGCCGGGCGCCCGGTAGAGCAGTCGCAGGCCGGCGCGGGCGGCGCGCGGATCCTCGTGGACCAGACGCCGGGGCGCGGTCTGCGGGGGCTCCGCCGGGCGGCCGCGCGGGGCCGGGGCCACGGCGGGGATGGCTCCGTAGATGGCCTCCGCCAGGGGGCGCAGCTCGCCGGCGTCGATGTCGCCTGCCACCACCAGCACGGCGTTGCCGGGCGCGTAGTGGCGGCGATAGAAGGCCTCGATCGCCTCGCGCGTCAGCGCCTCGATGTCGCGCTCATGCCCGATCACCGGCCAGCCATAGGGATGGTGCCGGAACTGCAGGGCGTTGAGCCGCTCGCCCAGGATGGCGGCGGGGTCGGCGTCGATGCGCTGGCGGCGCTCCTCCAGCACCACCTGGCGTTCCGCCTCCAGGTCGGCATCGTCGAAGGCGAGGCCGGTCATGCGCTCGGCCTCCAGCCGCATCACCTGTTCGAGGGCTTCGCGCGGCACGGTCTGGTGATAGGCCGTGTAGTCGTAGCCGGTGAAGGCGTTGTCGGAGCCGCCATGGCGGGCGACGACGGCCTGGAAGCGCCCGGCCGGCGTCCGTTCCGTGCCTTTGAACATGAGGTGTTCGAGCAGATGAGCGGTGCCCGTGAAGCCGGGCCGCTCATCGGCCGAACCCGCCTTGTACCAGACCATGTGGGTGACGATGGGCGCGCGCCGGTCGGGAATCGCCACCGCCTGCATGCCGTTGGCCAGCGTGAAGCCCTCGGCCACGAACGGGCCGGCGGCAGCGGCCGGCGGCGCCAGGACGAGGAGCGCCGCCAGGACGCCGAACAGCGGGACGCCCCGCCGGTCAGTGGCCGAGGCTCTCCCAGGCATCGCCCAGCCAGCCGGCTTCGTCGTCCAGCGTCTCGATGGCCACCGCTTCGCCGTCGTCCGGCGGCAGGTCGCCGAACAGCAGCTCCTCGACCAGGGGGTCGTCGCCCGCCAGCAGCGCATTCTCGCGGTTCAACAGCGCGCGGATGGCGGGATCGGCCGCCCCGGCGCGGGAGAGCAGGGCCCGTTCGCCCGGCGTGGCGCCCGGCGGCGCGGGCGCGCTTTCCCCGGCCTCGTCCCCGGGCGCGAGGCCGTAGCCCGGCGGCACGGTGAGCGGCACGCCGCCCGTCGCCGTGACCGCGCTCGGTGGCAGATAGCCGCGCCCGGGCAGGCCGTCGCCGCCGCAGGCCGCCAGCGGAACCGCCAGGGCCGGCAGAACGATTCGCAGCCATCGCGCCATGGCCTAGAAGAGGTCCTCCAGCAGGGCTTTCTCCTCCTGAACGACGATGCTGTCCTCCAGGTCGCCGACATGGGGCGCCAGGCCGAGGGCGGCGTTGTCGCGCAGGCGCGCCCGCTCCCTGGCGACGTCGATGGCGAGTTCGGTCGGATCGCCGCGACGGCGGAACGGATTGATGTCCTCCAGCCAGGTCGTGTCGTCGAGGATGCGCCGGCGCTCGCTGTCGATCGCCCGGCGAATGCCGGGATCCAGCGCCTCCGCGCCGCAGAGCGGTGCCGCCGCGGATGGCTCCCCCCCGCAGGCGGGGGGATCGCCGCCGCCGGCCAGGGCGGCAGCGATGGCGGCAGCGGCCAGCAGCCGCTCGCCGCGGCTGGCGTCGCTCTGCGGCGACTCCCCGCCGAAAAGCGCGGCGCGGGCGCGGGCGGAAGGCTGCGGCTCCTGAGGCCGCACCAGGCCCGGGCGCGGCTGCGGCAGCCGGTCGAGGTCGGCGGGGATCTCCAGAGGCGCCCGCGCCACCACGTTGAACTCGTCGGGAGAGGTGCGAAGGAGGCCGAAGGTCTCGCGCAGGCCGTCGCAGGCCGCAAGGCCGGACGCAGCCAGCGCCAGGGCCAGCGCCGCCGCCCTCGTCGCTGCCGGCGAGCGTCTCATGGCGCCAGCTTACGTCTGCCGCCCGGCGCCAGCAAGCTATCCACCAGCAGCACGGCGATCCCCACCACGATGGCGCTGTCCGCCAGGTTGAAGGCCGGCCAGCTCCAGCCGCCGACGTGAAAGTCGAAGAAGTCGGCGACCGTGCCGTGCAGCACGCGGTCGATCGCATTGCCGAGCGCGCCGCCCGCCACCAGGCCCAGCGCCAGGCCCTGCAGCCGCCCGGTGCCGCGCCGCGCCATCCAGAAGAACAGCGCCAGCGCGGCCACGGCCGCGAAGGCGACCAGCAGCCAGCGCGTGAGTTCCTGCCCGTCGTTCAGAAGGCCGAAGCTGACGCCGGCATTCCTCACCATGACCAGGCGCAGGAAGGGCGCGAGCTCCAGCGGCTGGAAGCCGCGCTCCAGCAGCAGGTCCACCAGCAGGGCCTTCGATACCCGGTCCGCCAGCAGCACGACGGCGGCGGCGGAAAGGCCGAGCGGCCAGGCCGGACGCCGGGTCATCGGCGGCCCGCCTCCGGCACAGCGGCGACGACGGCGGCGCAGCGCCGGCACAGGGCCTCCGCTTCCTCGCCCACCTCGTCCAGCACCTTCCAGCAGCGGGCGCAGCGGGCGCCGCTGGCGCGCCCCACCTCCACCGCCACTCCGGCCACGTCGTCGAGGCGGAACGCGCCCGGCGGCCCTTCGCCTTCCACCAGCGTGACGGCGGAGGCGATGGCGATCTCCGCCAGGTCCTGGTCCGCCAGCGCCCGCAGGTCGGCCGCCGTCGCATGGACCGTCGGATGCGCCTGCAGACTGGCGCCCAGCCGCTTCTCGCGCCGTTCCACCTCCATGGCGCCGGTGACGACGCGGCGCAGGCGGCGGATGGCCTGCCATCTGGCGGCCAGCGCTTCGTCGCACCATCGCGGCGGCAGCTGCGGGAACGGGCGGCGGTGGACGCTCTCCCGCTCGCCGGGAAAGCGTTGCAGCCAGGCCTCCTCGGCGGTGAAGCACAGGATGGGCGCCAGCCACGCCGTGAGGCAGGAAAACAGGCTGTCGAGCACGCTGCGGCAGGCGCGGCGGCGCAGCGAGGAGGCGGCGTCGCAATAGAGCGCGTCCTTGCGGATGTCGAAATAGAAGGCCGACAGGTCGGCGGCGCAGAAATTGTGCAGGGCGGAGAACAGGATGTGGAAGCCGAAATCGTCGCAGGCGCGCCGGACGGTGCGGTCGAGTTCGCAGAGGCGGTGCAGGACCCAGCGCTCCAGCTCCGGCATGCGCTCGCACTCCAGCCGCTCGGCCTCGTCGAAACCCGCCAGGTTGCCGAGCAGGAAGCGCAGGGTGTTGCGCAGGCGGCGATAGTTGTCCCGCTGGTAGCCCAGGATCTCCTCGCCGATGCGCGGGTCTTCGCCGTAATCGGCGCTGACCGCCCAGATCCTCAGAACATCGGCGCCATAGCGGTCGATCACCTGCTGCGGGGCCACGACGTTGCCCAGCGATTTCGACATCTTGCGCCCCTGGCCGTCGACGACGAAGCCGTGGGTCAGCACCGCCTCGTAGGGCGCCCTTCCGCGAGTCGCCGCCGCTTCCAGCAGCGAGGAATGGAACCAGCCCCGGTGCTGGTCCGAGCCTTCGAGATAGAGCGAGGCGGGCCAGACCAGATCGTCGCGCGCCTCCAGAACGAAGCTGTGGGTGGCACCGGAATCGAACCACACATCGAGGATATCGAAGACCTGCTCGAAATCGGCGGCATCGAAGTCCGGGCCCAGAAAGCGCTGCGGGTCGGACCGGAACCAGACGTCGGCGCCCTCCTCTTCCACCGCCACCGCGATCCGGTCGATCACGCCCTGATCGCGCAGCGGCTCGCCGCTCTCCCTGTGGACGAAGACGGCCAGCGGCACGCCCCAGGCCCGCTGGCGCGAGAGCACCCAGTCCGGCCGCGCCTCGATCATGGCGCGGATGCGGGCCTGGCCGGAAGGCGGCAGCCAGCGGGTGGCGTCGATGGCGGCCAGCGCCTTGCGGCGCAGCCCGCGGGCCTCCATCGACACGAACCACTGGCGGGTGTTGCGGAAGATGAGCGGCGCCTTGGAACGCCAGGAATGGGGATAGCTGTGGGTCAGCCGCCCCCTGGCCAGCAGGCGCCCGCTCGCGGCCAGCGCTTCGACGACGCGCCCGTTGGCGTCGCCCTCGGCGCCCGCATCGGTCAGCACGCGGGCGCCGGCGAAGATCGGCACATGGTCCAGATAGGCGCCGTCCTCGCCCACCGTCTGCGGCACCTCGATGCCGTGGGCGGTGCCCAACGCCCAGTCGTCGGCGCCGTGGCCGGGGGCGATGTGGACGAAGCCGGTGCCCTGATCGAGGGTGACGTGGCCGCCGGCCAGCAGCGGCACATCGAAATCGTAGCCCCGCCCGCGCAGCGGATGGCCGCACAGGGTGCCGGCCAGCGCCCGGCCCTCGAAGCGGGCGCGCTCGCGCCAGCCGGCGATGGCGCAGCGCACCGCCGTGGCGGCCAGCAGCGGGGCGGCCAGGAGCAGCTTCGCCCCCGGCGCCACCGCCGCGCCCTCGCCCGCCTCCGTCACCTCGATCAGCCGGTAGTCGAAGCCTTCGCCACAGGCGATGGCGCGATTGCCGGGGATGGTCCAGGGCGTGGTCGTCCAGATGACGACGGCGGCGCCGGCGAGCTCGGCCAGCGGCGCCGCCGCCACCGGAAAGGCGACATCGACGGTGGGCGAGCTGCGGTCGTGATATTCGATCTCCGCCTCGGCCAGGGCCGTGCGCTCGACGCAGGACCACATGACCGGCTTGGAGCCGCGATACAGCTCGCCCGACATCACGAATTTGCCGAGCTCGCGAACGATCTGCGCCTCGGCGGCGAAGCTCATGGTGGTATAGGGATCGCCCCAATTGCCGACCACGCCCAGCCGCTTGAACTCCTCCCTCTGGACGCCGATCCAGCGTTCGGCGAACTCGCGGCATTCGCGGCGGAACTCGACTACGTCGACGTCGTCCTTCCGCCTGCCGGCGGCCCGGTAGCGCTCCTCGATCTTCCATTCGATGGGCAGGCCGTGACAGTCCCAGCCGGGGACATAATTGGCATCCCTGCCCAACATCTGCTGCGAGCGGTTGATGACGTCCTTGAGGATCTTGTTGAGGGCGTGGCCGATATGCAGGTGGCCGTTGGCGTAGGGCGGGCCGTCGTGGAGGACGAAGGGCGGGCGCCCGCGCGCATCGGCACGCAGCAGGCCGAACAGGTCGATGGCCTCCCAGCGGGCGAGGATGGCCGGCTCGCGCTCCGACAGGCGGGCGCGCATGGGGAAGTCGGTCTGCGGCAGCAGCAGGGTCGATCTGTAGTCCATGGCGGGGCATCCGTGAGGCGGCGCTTCGAGGCGCCATGCGGCCCTCGCGCGAAGGGCCGGGGCCGTCACAGGCACCGCCCCGGCATCCTCCGCGCCACGGCGCGCCTGCCTATCACCGACCCCGCCCGGAGTCGAGACGGCTTCCCCGCTCGCGACGGGCGCGGCGATCCACGCAGCCGGGAACGGGGCGTCCTCGCCCGATCGGGGGCGGGATTCAGGCGCGGGCCTCGTCCGGCAGCGCGCCGCAGCGGGCCGGCGAGCGGGCGACCAGACCCGAGAGCAGGGAGCGGGCGCGCTCGCAATCCTCCCCCATGCGGCGCGCGAGGGCGCCGGTGCCCTGGAAGGCCATGTCCTTCCTCACCCGCGCCACGAAGGCGACGCGCAGGCGCCGGCCGTAGAGGTCGCCGGCGAAGTCGAGCAGGTGGGTTTCCAGCACGACCCGCTCGCCGCCGAAGGTGGGGCGGGTGCCGATATAGGCGGCGGCGTCGTGCCAGGTCGTCGCCCCGCCGGCCACGATGCCCGCCCGCACGGCATAGATGCCGTGGCCGGGATGCAGCATGCCGTCGAGGGCGTGGTTGGCGGTGGGGAAGCCCAGCGCCCGCCCGCGCCCGAAGCCCCTGCGGACACGGCCTTCGAACTCCCAGAGACGGCCCAGCAGCCCGGCCGCCCGGTCCACCTGGCCGCGCCGCAGCAGGACGCGGATTTCGGTGGAGGAGACCTTGCGCCCGAGATGGGCGAAGGCCGGCACCTGCGTGTAGCCGAAGCCCTCCATCTCGGCCATGCGGGCCAGGACGGAGGCGTTGCCGCGCCGCCCCCGCCCGAACGCGAAGCCGGGGCCGGTGACGACGTGGCGCACGGCAAGGCCTTCGACCAGCCAGGAGACGACGAAATCCTGGGCCAGCCTGCCCGCCATGGCCGGGCCGAAAGCGAGATTGACCATGACGTCCATGCCCATGGCGGCGAAGAGCCGCGCCTTGCTGCGGAACGGCGTCAGCCGGAAGGGCGCCGTGCCGGGCTGGAAGAAGGAGCGCGGATGGGGTTCGAAGGTGACGGCGCCCGCCGGGGCGCCCAGATCGGCCGCCAGGGCGCGGGCGCGCTCGATGACGCTGCGATGGCCGCGATGGACGCCGTCGAAATTGCCGAGCGCCACCACAGCCCCCCGCAGCGCCGCCGGCATGTCGTCGCCATGGCGCCGGATCAGCATGCGGCGTTGGTAGCGCCCGCAGAGCGGCGAAACAACCGGGCGGCAGGCGGCCCCGCTCGCGACGCCCCTCGCCATGGCCGGCTCGCCGTGACAGGATGGCGGCGGCATCGTCGGCGGAGGGGCGCATGGCCGATGGCAGCATCGTTGCGGCAGGGCTTTGCCGCCGCAGCCGGCCTGGCGGCGGTGGCCGCCGCCACGGCCGGTGAGCGACGAGCGCCTTCTCGCCTGCCTGCGCCTGGCGCGGACGAAGCATCTCGGACCGCGCGGCTATCGCGCCCTGCTGTGCCGCTTCGGCACGCCGGAGGCGGCGTTGCAGGCGCTGCCCATCCTGGCGGTGCGGGGCAGGCGCTACGAGGGCCTGCGCATCCCCGCCACCGATGCGATCCAGCGCGAACTGGCGGAGCTCGCCGACCTGGGCGGGCGCGCCATCGTCCACGGCGATCGCTGCTGGCCGTCGCTGCTGAGCGAGATCGCCGACCCGCCCGCCGCGCTGACCCTGCTGGGGCGGCCCGAACTCCTGAATCGCCCGGCGGTGGCGGTGGTCGGCACCCGCAACGCCTCGGCCGGCGGCCAGCGCCTCACGGAAACGCTGGCCCGCGATCTGGCGGCGGCAGGCTATGTCGTCGTCTCCGGCCTGGCGCGCGGCATCGACGCCGCCGCCCACCGGGGGGCGCTGGAAGGCGGCACCGTCGCCGTGATGGCGGGCGGCGCAGATTACGCCTATCCGCCGGAGAATCACCGCCTCCACGGCGAAATCATGCGCCGCGGCCTGGTCGTGAGCGACCAGCCTCTGGGCACGGTGCCCCATGCCGGCCACTTCCCCCGCCGCAACCGCATCCTGGCGGGGCTGACGCTGGGCGTCGTGGTGGTGGAGGCGACCGAACGTTCGGGCGCGCTCATCACCGCCCGCCTGGCGGCCGAGAACGGGCGCCAGGTCTTCGCGGTCCCCGGCTCGCCGCGCGACGAGCGCTCGCGCGGGCCCAACCGGCTGATCCGCCACGGCGCGGGGCTGGTGGAGAGCGCCGACGACATCCTGGCCGCCCTGAAATCGGCCGGCGCGCACCCGCCGCCCGCCACCGGCGCGGCCTCCGACAGCGCGGCACCGCAACGGGCGGACGCGGACCGCGGCGACGATGGAGGCGGCGCGGGCGGCGGGGAGGAAGGCGGCCCGGGCGAGGACGGCCAGGGCGATGCCCGCCACAGGCTCGCCACCGCGCTGGGCAGCGATCCGGTCGAGATCGACGAGCTGGTCCGCCGCTGCCGCATAGCGCCCGCCGAAGTCCAGACCCTGCTGATGGAGATGGAGATCGAAGGCCGCATCGCGCGCCATCCCGGCAACAGGGTGGCCCGCGCCTGATCCTCCGCGCCCGCGGGGCGCCCTTGACGGGCGCGGCGGCGGCCGCCGATAAGGCGCCTTCCAACCCGGCGCGGCAGGCATGGGCGATCGCAGGCTCCGGCATCTGGCGGCGGTCCGGCGCGGCAAGGTGCGCGACCTATACCGCCTGGACGGCGAACGCCTGCTGATGGTCGCCAGCGACCGCATCAGCGCCTTCGACGTGGTGCTGCCGACGCCGATCCCCGACAAGGGCCGCCTGCTGACCGCGCTGTCGGGGTTCTGGTTCGAACGCCTCGCCCCCATCATGCCCAACCACCTGCTGGGCCAGAGCCTCGACGGCCTGCCCCTCGACGACGACGAGCGCGCCTGGCTGCGGGGGCGGGCCATGGTGGTGCGCGAGGCGCGGATGCTGCCGGTGGAAATGGTGGTGCGCGGCTATCTCGCCGGCAGCGCCTGGCGCGACTACCGGGCGACGGGCGCGGTTTCCGGCATCGCGCTGCCGGCGGGGCTCGCCCTGGGCGAGCGCCTGCGGCGGCCGCTCTTCACGCCTTCCACCAAGGCGCGGGAAGGCGGCCACGACGAGGCCATCGACTTCGCCCGCATGGCGGCGCTGGTGGGCGGGGATCGCGCCCGCCGGGCCCGCGAGGCGGCGCTTCGCCTCTACGCGGCGGCGGCAGCCCATGCCGAAAGCCGCGGCCTCATCCTGGCCGACACCAAATTTGAGATGGGCCTGGTGGACGGCGCGCTGGTCCTGGCCGACGAATGCCTGACCGGCGACAGCGCCCGCTACTGGCCGGCCGAAGACTGGCGCCCCGGCCGCCCGCCGGCCGGCTTCGACAAGCAGCCGGTGCGAGACTGGCTCGATTCGCTGCCGGACTGGAACCGGCAGCCGCCGGGGCCGGCGCTTCCCGCCGCCATCGTCGCCCGCACCAAGGCGCGCTACATCGAGGCCTTCGAAAGGCTGACCGGGCGGGCCTTCGCCCGGGCGGGGATCAGCCCAGCTTGAGGAAGACGGCGACCAGCGCGTTCAGGGCGATCCCCGTGAGGAGCGCGTAGCGTTCGACGGCGGCGATCCTCGCCTTCAGCTGCGCGATGTCGGCCTTGAACTCGGCCCGGATGCGGGCGATCTCGGCGTCGAGCTTGGCCTCGAGCTCGGCGAGGTCGGCCTTGGTGGCGACGCCCTCGGCGATGGCCAGGCGGAAGGCCTCCTGGGCCCTGGCCTCTTCGAGGGCGGCCTCCTTGCGCCTGCGCACGAAGGAATCGAAGGAGAGAACGTCTGCCATGGACCCACTATAGGCACGGATGCGGAGGGGTGGCAAGGGCGGATGGCAAGCGCCCCCGCGCGGCCAGCCGGCCCCCACGGCGCCGTCCATGCCTGCCGGCCAGAGGCGCCGCCGGCCTTTCGACGGTCTCGCAGGCCTTCGCCTCTCCCATGCCGCAAGCCGGCACAAGCCCCCGGGACAGGCCCCCAGACAGGCCATTGACGGCGGCGGGCGTTCGGCGTTCAAGATGGCGGTGCCGGCCCGGAAGGGCGGCAGGGGCGGACGATCCGGCAGTGGCGGAGCGGCCCCGTGCTGGTGGAGTGTCCGTCGTGGTGCTGCGCTGGTTTCGCTCGCAAAGCCGCCTGCCCTGGGTGGTCCTGGCCCTGGTGCTGGCCGCGGGCTGGAGCACCAGCGGCCTGATCTTCCGCCATATCGAGCACGCCGCAGCGCCGGAGACCATCTTCTACCGCAGCCTGTGCCTCACCTTCGCGGTCACCGCCTTCGTGGCGTCGCGCTATCGCGTCGCCACCCTGCGCGCCTTCCGCGATGTCGGCTGGCCCGGCATCGTCGGGGCGCTGGGGCTGGGGCTGGCCTCCGTCGCCTTCATCATGGCGATCGAACGCACCACCATCGCCAATATCAGCTTCCTGATCGCCGCCGCGCCCTTCTTCGTCGGCGTGCTGGCCTGGGTCGTCATGGGCGAGGCGATGTCGCGCCGCACTCAGATCGCCACCACCCTGGCCATGGCCGGCGTGGCGACGATGGTGTGGGAGGGTTTCGCCTTCGGCAACTGGGGCGGCAACCTGCTGGCGCTGGCCTGCGCCTTCCTGGCTTCCTTCTATGTCGTCGCCGTCCGTTTCGGCCAGCGCGTCGACATGGTGCCCACCGTGGCGCTGGCCGGCGTCGTGGCGGCCGCCACGGCGGCGCTCATGACCGAGACCTTCGCCATCGGCTGGCACGACCTGGCGCTGTGCGCGCTGCAGGGCATCTTCGTGAGCGCGCTGTGCAACGGCCTCTTCACGCTCTGCGCGCGCCATCTGCCGGCCGCCGAACTCACCGTGCTGTCGATGATCGAATCGGTGCTCTCGCCCATCTGGGTGCTGATCGCCTTCGCCGAGGTGCCGACCGCGCTCACCATAGCGGGCGGGGCCATCGTGCTGGCGGCAGTGGCGTTCCAGGCCTTCCGCCCGGCTGGCCAGCGGCCCCGCCATCCCGCATGATGGCCGCCGCCTGCCCCGGAGTCGCCCGCATGAGGATCGGTTTCATCGGCCTGGGCCAGGTCGGCGGCAAGCTCGCCGCCAGCCTGCTGCGCAACGGCTTTGCGCTGACGGTGCGCGATCTCGACCGGGCCGCCGCCCGCCCCCTCCTGGCGCAGGGCGCCGGCTGGGGCGCCTCGCCCGCCGCCATGGCCGAAGCCTGCGACCTGGTCGTCACCTGCCTGCCCTCGCCCGCCGCCAGCGCCGCCGTGCTGGAGGCCGGGGACGGCCTGCTCGCCGGGCTCGGCCCCGGCAAGCTGTGGGCGGAGATGAGCACCACTGATGCGGCCGAGATGCGCCGCCTGGGCGCGCTGGCCGCAGCCAGGGGCGCGGGGGCGGCCGACTGCCCGGTCTCCGGCGGCTGCCATCGCGCCGCCAGCGGCAACATCGCCATCTTCGCCGGTTGCGAACGGCCGGTCTTCGAACGCCTGCTGCCGGTGCTGACGGCCATGGGCCGGCGCATCCTGCACTGCGGCCCGCTCGGTTCCGCCTCGATCCTCAAGGTCGTCACCAACTATCTGGCGACCGCCCATCTGGCGAGCCTCGCCGAGGCGCTGGCGACCGTCAGGCTGGCCGGCATGGACCTCGCCACCGCCTTCGAGGCGATCCGCATCTCCTCGGGCAACTCCTTCGTCCACGAAACCGAAGGCCAGGTGATCCTGAACGGCAGCCGCGACATCGGCTTCACCATGGGGCTGGTATCCAAGGACATCGGCCTCTTCCAGGCCCTGGCCCGGAGCCTGGGCGCGCCGCTGGAGCTCTCGCCGCTGCTGGTCTCGATCTTCAGGGACGGCGAGGCCCGCTACGGGGCCGGCGAGCACTCGCCCAACATCGTGCGCCGCCTGGAAGAGGCCTGCGGCATCGACATCCTGGCGCCGGGCTTCCCGCCCGCGATCGTGGACGACGAACCCGAAGCGCCGGGATACGAGGTGGTGCCGAAGGCGGTGGCGAACGACGACGGAGGCAGACGATGACGACAGAACAGAGGGCACGGCCCAACCCCGATCTGACGGTGGGTGCGGACGGGCGCGAGGCCTGGAACACGGCCTGGCAGCGGCGCCGGGGTTTCCACGACCTGCACCGCATCGTCCGCTACGGCTTCCATCTCAGGAGCCCCCGCGTGCTGGCGCTGGAGCGGCGCATCGACCGGTGCATCGGCGACCTTCCCGAGGTGCGGCGCCTGGCCGGCAGCCGCTTCTTCTCCGCCATGGCGGTGCTGCGGGGCGAGGTGCTGGTCTTCGAGGCCTATGCGCCGGATTTCGGCCCCGGGCGCCCCCACAGCGTCATGTCGATCTCCAAGACCGCCATGAACCTGGCGGTGGGGCGCCTGGTCGAAGAAGGCCGGCTCGATCTTTCCGCCAGGGTCCGCGACTGGCTGCCGGAGATCGGCAGCGGCTACGCCGAGGCGACGCTCCAGGACGTAATGGACATGAACGTCGTCAACGACTACTCGGAGGACTATTCCGACCCCATGACGACGGCGCTGCTCCACGGGGCCGCCATGGGCTGGCGCCTGCCCGCCGCCGGCGAGGCGGAGACGACCGGGCGCGCCTTCCTGTGCACCATCGCCAGCGACGACGTCGTCAACCGCAGCGGCGAGCCGCACTACAAATCCGCCAACACCGACGTCATGGGCTGGGTGGTCGAGCGCGCCGGCGGGCGGCCCCTGCGCGACCTCTTCATCGACATCGTCGAGGCGGCGGGGCTGGAGGGCGCGCTCTACATGTCCTGCGACCGGGCGGGCGTGCCCAACCTCAACGGCGGCATCTCGATGAACGCCCGCGACCTGGCCCGCTACGGCCTGCTGTTCGCACGCGGCGGGTTGGGCATCGACGGGCAGCGGGTGGGCAGCGCCGACTTCATCGCCGCCACCCTGGCGCAGACCGGCCCGCGCTATCCCCCGCCGGCCCAGCACATTTCCTATGGCAACCAGATGCGCAGCGATGGCCACTGGCTCGGTCATGGCGGCTGGGGCGGGCAGTTCATGCTGGTGGCCCCGGCAAGCGAGACCGTGGTCGTCTTTTTCAGCGTGCTGGAGAACGAAGACGCCAGCGACTGGGGCTACCAGCTCGAAACCATCGCCATGGCCGAAGAAATCGCGGCCCTGCCTCCGGCCTGAGGCAGGAGCATCGCGCCGGAGCGCCGCTCAGTAGCGATAGGGCTTGCCGGCCTCGGTCATCACCCGGTTGTAGCGCCGGAAGATCTCCACCACGCGGGCGGCGCGCGGGCTGGTGGCCGCGATCTCGTCCCAGAATGCGACCGCCTCGGCCTCCACCGTCGCCCATTCGTCGTCCGCTATGGTGGTGAGCTTCATCTTGGTGCCCTGGGTGCGCAGATGGGCCTCGCCGCCCCAATACCAGTGCTGGCGGTAATAGTGGGAGGAATCCATCGCCAACCGCCACAGCGTCTTGAGATGGTCGGGCAGCTCGTTCCAGCGCTCCTCATTGGCGAAGAAATGGCCGATCCAGGCCCCGGAGATGTTGTTGGTGAGGAAGTAGTCGGTCACGTCGGCCCAGCCGACCGTGTAGTCCTCGGTGATGCCCGACCAGGCGATGCCGTCGAGCTCGCCGGTCTGCACCGCGACCTCGATGTCCTCCCAGGGCAGGGTGACCGGCACGACGCCGAATCTCTGCAGAAAGCGCCCGGCGGTGGGGAAGGTGAAGACGCGCTTGCCCTTCAGGTCGTCGAGGCTCCAGATCGGCTCCTTGGTGGCGAAATGGCACGGGTCCCACGCCCCGGCCGAGAGCCATTTGACGCCGCCGACCTCGGCATAGGCCTCGTCCCAGATCTCCCCCAGCCCGTACTGGCTGAACAGCACCGGCACATCGAGGCTGTAGCGCAGGGCGAGCGGGAAATAGCCGCCGAAGACGGAAACGTCGGTGGGCGCGGCGATGGAATCGTCGTCGGACTGCACGGCGTCGATGGTGCCGTTCTGCATGGCGCGGAAGAGTTCGCCCGTGGGCACCAGCTGGTCGGCGAAGAACAGCTCGATCTCCATCTCGCCGTTGGCGGCCCTGTTGAAGGCATCGACCGCCGGGCGGATGACGTGTTCGGCCAGCGCCGGGCCGGCATAGGTCTGCAATCGCCAGCGAATCGGCGCCTGCCCATGCACCGCCGGTGCCGCCAGCAGCGCCGCCCCGGCCCCGGCCGCCGCCCCGCCCTTCAGGAAGGAGCGCCTGGATTTCGTGGATTTCATCATCTGCATCTCCTTCGCCGAGCGCAACCTCAGCCGCCATAGAGCACGCCCGGCAGCCACATGGCAAGGCCGGGAAAGGCCATCACCAGCGCCAGGGCGAGCAGCATCACCGCCACGAAGGGCGCGATGGAGCGGTAGATGTCGAGCAGGCTCACCTCGGGCGGTGCCATGGCCCGCATCAGGAACAGGTTGTAGCCGAAGGGCGGCGTCATATAGGCGATCTGGCAGGTGATGGTGTAGAGCACCCCATACCAGACGAGATCGAAGCCCAGCGCCTTCACCAGGGGCACATAGAGCGGCGCGACGATCACCAGCATGGCGGTGTCGTCGAGGAAGGTGCCCATCAGGACGAAGGAAAGCTGCATCAGGATCAGCACCTGCCAGGGCCCCAGCCCCAGCCGGTCCAGGAAAAAGCCTTCCAGCGCCCGCTTGGCCCCCAGCCCGTCGAACACGGCGCCGAAGCACAGCGCCGCCATGATGATCCACATGAACATGCAGCTCACGCCCAGCGTCTTGCGCAGCGTGGCCTCCATCACCCGGCGGGTGAGCCGCCCGCGCAGCCAGGCGGCCAGAGTCGCCGTGGCGGCGCCCACCGCCGAGCTTTCCACCAGGCTGGTTACGCCCAGCAGAAAGAGGCCCGTCATCGACGCGAAGATCAGGAAGGGCAGGATGCCGGCCCGCAGCAGGCGGAGCTTCGCCGCCAGGCTCACCCGGCGCTCGGCCCGGGGCAGCACCGGCCCCAGATGCGGCTGCAACTGGCAGCGGACCGCGATATAGACCACGAACAGCGCCGCCATCATCAGGCCCGGCACGGCACCGGCCAGCCACAGCTGGCCCACCGGCTGGCGGGCGATCATGCCGTAGAGCACCAGCACCACGCTGGGCGGCACCAGGATGCCCAGCGACGAACCCGCCTGGATGACGCCGGTCACCATGATTTTGTCGTAGCCGCGCCGCAGCAGTTCCGGCAGCGCGATGGTGGCGCCGATGGCCATGCCGGCGACCGAAAGCCCGTTCATCGCCGAGATCACCACCATCAGCAGGATGGTGCCGACCGCCAGCCCCCCTTTCAGCGGCCCCATCCAGACGTGGAACATGGTGTAGAGATCGTCGGCCAGCCGCGATTCCGAGAGGATGAAGCCCATATAGATGAACAGCGGCAGGGTGATGAGCGGATACCACTTCATCAGCTTCATGGCGGCGCTGAAGGCGATCTCGCCGCCGCCGGTGCCGTAGAGCAGCAGGGCGGCAGCCACGGCGACGAAGCCGATGGCGCCGAACACGCGCTGGCCGGTCAACAGCATCGTCATCATGCTGGCGAACATCAGCCCGGCGATGAGTTCGTAGCCCATCTAGAGGTCGATCCCTCGCCAGGCGGCGATATCGCGCAGCATCGCGGCCAGAGCCTGGAGGATCATCAGCACCACGCCCAGGCACATGACGAGCTTGATCGGCGCCATATAGGGCGCCCAGGCCGAATAGCTGCGCTCGCCATACTCCAGGGCGTAGGCGGTGCTGGAGATGCCGCCATAGAGCAGCACCCCCAGATAGAAGATCAGGAAGAGGACGGTGAAGCAGTCGATGGCGGCCCTGGCGCGCGGCGACCAGCTGGCATAGAGCAGGTCCATGCGCACATGCTCGCCCTGCCGCATCGAATAGGGGCCGCCCAGGACATAGTAGGCGACCATGGTGAACTGGGCCATCTCCAGTGTCCATTGCGCCGGCAGCAGGAACGCCTTGGAGAAGCTGGAATAGAGCAGGATCGCCATCAGCGCGAAGATCAGATACATGGCCAGCCGCCCCACCCGGCGGCTCGCCGCTTCCACGCAGCGGACGTAGCGCTTCAGGCATTCGGGCATGGCGGTGGCGGTCAATCCGGGCGGCCGTGGCCCGCCAGCAGAAACTCCCTGCCGACCTTCACCCGCGCCCGGCCGTCATAGGCGACGATATCGGCGGTGGCGTAGGTTTCCGACCAGTGCTCGGGCAGATAGCTGCCGGTGCCGACCACGTCGATGGGCGCCCTGGCATCCGCCATCACCCTGCATTTGGCCGGATCGAAACCCGAGGAGGCGACGATCCGCACCTTGCGGAAGCCCTCCGCGTCGAGCCTTTCGCGCATATGCCAGATGGCGGCGGCGGAAACGCCGGTGCCGATCAGATAGCGCAGCTCCCTCTCCGAGCGATAGCCGCGGATGGCCTCGGGGCGGTTGCGCTCCAGCACGGCATAGCTTCCCGGCGGGTCGAGGCCTTCGACGAAGCGCCCGCCGCCGGTATCCAGCCTGACCGAAAGCTCGCCCGCCTGCGCCAGGTCGGGAAAGCGGCGGCAGACCGCCAGCGCATCGCTGATCTCGCGCCCGAAATAGTCCACCAGCACGGTAAGCGGCACGCCCGGATTGGCCTCGCGGAACATCTCGGCCGCCCGCACCGTGCTGTCGGCATAGCCGATGAACGCGTGCGGCATGGTGCCAAACCCTCCCCGGTTGCCGAAATAATGGGCCGTGGCGTCGGTGGCGTTGCCCGTGAAGCCCCTGGCACCGGCCTCGCGCCGGGCCCGTTCGGAGCCGACCGAAGCGGCATAGGCCATCATCTCGGCCATCTCGGTGCCGGCGCAGTGGCGCGCGTCCATGGCGACGAAGGCGGCCCGTGGCAGGGCGGCGCACATGGCATAGGCGTTGTGGGCCGCCACGCAGGCCGGCCCCAGCTTCTGCAACAACAGGGTTTCGAGATCGACCAGGACGGAGAACGGCCCCGAGATATAGGCGATGGGCTCGCCGGCACCGACCCAGCTGCCCTCCTGGAAGCGCAGGTCGATGGCGATGGCGCTGGAGCGGGCGCGGGCCACCACCCGCAGCCATTCGACCATCAGGCGCGGCGCCGAGATCACCGGGCGGCGCATGAAGACCGCATAGGTCACGCGGCAATCGCCGAAGACCTCGACCGTCGCCCGGGTGCGGTTGAAGTAGACGTCCGTCCAGCACCCTATGGCCGCCTCGTCGGGCCATGTGCCGCCGCCGCTGGCGGGCCTGCCGGCCATGGCGGTGGCGTCCTACTGGGCCGCCACGGCGCGGGCCTCTCCGCTACGCTCCTCGCGAAGCCGCTCGGCGACCAGGAAGGCGAGCTCCAGGGCCTGGCTGGCATTGAGCCGCGGGTCGCAATGGGTGTGGTAGCGGCTGGAGAGGTCGTCGGCACCGATCGCCTGCGCGCCGCCCAGGCATTCGGTCACGTCGCGCCCGGTCATCTCGAAATGGACGCCGCCGGCATGGCTGCCGAGCGCCTGGTGAACGGCGAAAAAGCCGCTCACCTCCTTCAGGATGCGGTCGAAAGGCCTGGTCTTGTAGCCGTTGGGCGCCTTGATGGTGTTGCCGTGCATGGGATCGCAGGACCACACCACGCAGCGGCCCTCGGCCGCCACGGCGCGCACCAGCGGCGGCAGGCGTTCCTCCACCCGCTCGGCGCCCATGCGCGCGATCAGCGTCAGGCGGCCGGGTTCGTTGGCCGGGTTGAGGACGTCGATCAGACGGATGAGCTCGTCGGGCTGGAGCGACGGCCCGCATTTGAGGCCCAGCGGGTTGTCGACGCCGCGCAGAAACTCGACATGGGCATGGCCCACCTGGCGGGTGCGGTCGCCGATCCAGAGCATGTGGGCGGAGGTGTCGTACCATCTGCCGGTGGTGGAATCGACGCGGGTCATGGCCTCCTCGTACGGCAGCAGCAACGCCTCGTGGGAAGTGTAGAACCCGGTCTCGCGCATCTGCGGGACGCTGGCGGAGGTGATGCCGCAGGCCTCCATGAAGGAGAGCGCCTCCTGGATGCGCTCGGCCATCTCGGCGTAGCGGTGGCCCAGGGGGCTATCGGCGACGAAATCGTTGTTCCAGGCGTGAACCCGGTGCAGGTCGGCGAAACCGCCCTGAGCGAAGGCGCGCAGCAGGTTCAGCGTCGCCGCCGCCTGGTGGTAGGCGCGCAGGATGCGCTGCGGCTCCGCCCGCCGCGCCAGCTCGTCGAACTCGATGCCGTTGACGATATCGCCGCGATAGCTCGGCAGCTCGACGCCGTTCTGGCTTTCGGTGGGTGCCGAGCGCGGCTTGGCGAACTGGCCCGCCATGCGCCCCACCTTCACCACCGGCAGCGAGGCGCCGAAGGTCAGCACCACCGCCATCTGCAGCAGCACCTTGAAGGTATCGCGGATGGTGTCGGGGTGAAACTCGGCGAAGCTCTCGGCGCAATCGCCGCCTTGCAGCAGAAAGGCATCGCCCGCTGCCACGCCGGCCAGCGCCTGCTTCAGGCTGCGCGCCTCGCCGGCGAAGACCAGCGGCGGGAAACCGCGCAGCTCGCCTTCGACTGCCGCCAGGTGGGCGGCATCGGGATAGGAGGGCAGCTGGCATGCCGGAAAGGCGCGCCAGCTGGACGGAGTCCACGCCGCGGTCATCTCTCGCACCTCGCCTTCGTTCGCCGGCCCGCTGGGGGCCGTGCTCTATACGGCCGCCGGCAGCGATTTTCCAGCGAAACCGCCAGGGCTAGGGCGCCGCTTCGTCCGGGGTGCGGCGCACCGGCGTTCTCATGGTGACGAATTCCTCGGCGCTGGTGGGGTGGACGCCGACGGTGGCATCGAACACCGCCTTGGTGGCGCCCGCCTTGAGCGCCACGGCGAAGCCCTGGACGGTCTCGCCCGCTTCCGGCCCCACCATGTGGACGCCGACCACGCGGTCGCTGCCGCGCGCCACGACGAGCTTCATCAGCGTGCGCTCCTCGTTCAGCGACAGGGTGTGCTTGAGGGGGCGGAAGACGCTCATGTAGATGTCGACGCCGTCGCCATGGGCCGCCCGCGCCCCGGCTTCGGTGAGGCCGACGCTGCCGACCGGCGGCTGGCCGAACACCGTATGGGGCACGTTGGCGTAGTCCATCGCCGTAGGCCGGCCGCCGAACAGGGTGGCGGCGAGCGCCATGGCCTCGGCGATGGCGACGGGGGTGAGTTCGACGCGCCCCAGCACATCGCCCAGCGCCAGGATCGAGGGCACATTGGTGCGGAAGTGCTGGTCCACGGGGACGGTGCCGTCATCGTTCACCGCCACGCCCGCCTCCTCCAGGCCCAGGTTGCGGGTCGCGGGCCGGCGGCCGGTGGCATACATAACCATGCCGGCCTCGATCCTGCCGCCGTCCTGCAGCCGAACGGCGAGGCCCCGGCCGTGCTTTTCCACCGCATCGACGTGGCAGTCGAAGCGCAGGTCGATCCCCTTCCTGGCCATCTCGCCGGCCAGATGGCGGCGGACGTCGTCGTCGAAGCCGCGCAGGAAGCAGGAACCGCGGTAGCACAGCGTCACCTCCACACCCAGGCCGTGGAAGATGCCCGCGAACTCCACGGCGATATAGCCGCCTCCGACGATGACGATGCGCCGGGGCAGGCGCTCCAGGAAGAAACACTCGTTGGAGGTGATGGTGTGCTCTCGGCCGGGAATCGCCGGCACATGGGGCCAGCCGCCGACGGCGACCAGGATGTTGGCGGCCCGGAAGCGGCGGCCGCCGAACTCCACCTCGTGGGGGCCGGCGATCCTGGCGCGGCCTTCCAGCAACGTGCAGCCCGCTTCGCCCAGAAGCGTGCGATAGATGCCGTTGAGACGCCGGATCTCGGCCGTCTTGTTGTCGCGCAGAGTAGCCCAGTCGAAACCGGCCTCGCCCAGCCGCCAGCCGAAGCGACGGGCGTCGCGAAACTCCTCGCTCATATGGGCGGCACAGGCGAACAGCTTCTTCGGCACGCAGCCGACATTGACGCAGGTGCCGCCCCAATGGCGTTCTTCGGCGATGGCGACGCGGGCGCCATAGGCAGCCGCCATGCGGGCCGCGCGCACGCCGCCGGAACCGCCGCCGATGACGAAGAGGTCGTAGTCGCAGCGGGACACGCTCGTCCGCCCCCGGCCTCCCTACCGGTCCACCCCGGCGATGCAGACATATTTGGCCTCGACATATTCGTCGATGCCCATATGGCTGCCTTCGCGCCCGATGCCCGATTCCTTGACGCCGCCGAAGGGCGCCACCTCGGTGGAGATGATGCCGGTGTTGACGCCGACGATGCCGTATTCCAGGGCCTCGCCGACGCGCCAGATACGGCCGATGTCGCGGCTGTAGAAATAGCTCGCCAGGCCGAACTCGGTGTCGTTGGCGAGCGCGATCGCCTCCTCCTCGCCTTCGAAACGAAACAGCGGGGCCAGCGGGCCGAAGGTCTCGTCGCGGGCGACCAGCATCTGCGGGTTCACGTCGGTCATGACGGTGGGTTCGAAATAGCTGCCGCCCAGGGAATGGCGGCCACCGCCGACCATCACGCGCGCGCCCTTGGAAGCCGCGTCGGCGATGTGCTCCTCCACCTTCGCCACGGCCGCCGCGTTGATGAGCGGCCCCTGCATCACGCCCTCGTCCAGCCCGTTGCCGATCTTCATCTTCGCCACCTCGGCAGCGAGCCTGCCGGCGAAGGCGTCGTAGATGCCGGCTTGCACATAGATGCGGTTGGCGCACACGCAGGTCTGCCCCATGTTGCGGAACTTGGAGGCCATCGCGCCTTCGACGGCCGCGTCGAGATCGGCGTCGTCGAAGACCAGGAAGGGGGCGTTGCCGCCCAACTCCATGGTGACCTTCTTCACCGTCGCCGCCGCCTGCGCCATCAGCTTCTTGCCGATCTCCGTGGAGCCGGTGAAGGTGATCTTGCGCACCGTCGGATTGGCGGTGAGTTCGGCGCCGATCTCGGCCGACCTGCCCGTCACCACGTTCAGCACGCCCCGGGGCAGGCCGGCGCGCTCCGCCAGCTCGCACAGCGCCAGGGCCGAATAGGGCGTTTCGGAAGCCGGCTTGCACACGAAGGTGCAGCCCGCGGCCAGCGCCGGGCCGGCCTTGCGGGTGATCATGGCGCTGGGAAAGTTCCAGGGCGTGATGGCCCCCACCACGCCGACGGGTTCCTTCAGCACCAGGATGCGCCGGTCGGCCAGGTGCGGCGGCACCGTCTCGCCATAGATGCGCTTGCCCTCTTCGGCGAACCATTCGATGAAGCTGGCGGCATATGCGATCTCGCCCCTGGACTCGGCCAGCGGCTTGCCCTGCTCGCGCGTCATGACGAGGGCGAGATCCTCCCGGTGCTCGAGCATCAGGTCGTGCCAACGGCGCAGGATGACCGCCCGCTGCCGGGCGGTGAGCGCGCGCCAGGCCGGCAGGGCGCTGGCGGCGGCGGCGATGGCGCGGCGCGTCTCGCCCGCCCCCATGCGCGGCACGCTGCCCAGCACCTCGCCGGTCGCCGGATCCGCGACGGCCATGGCATCGCCGTCGTCGGCATCGCACCAGGCGCCGTCGATATGGCACTGCTGGCGGAAGAGGGCGTTGTCGGAAAGGTTCATGGTTTCTCCTCCGAGACGATCCGGTTCGCAGCGGGGCGGCCGCAAGGCGGGCGGGCGATCTCCGCCGGCGGGAGGTTGCCACCCGCGAAGGCACCGTCCCGCGGCGCAGCTGGGTGTTCCATATCCGCCATGACGAGCTGGTTGAAGCGGTGATGAAGGGCATCCCAGAACGGCGCATAGTAGTGCTGGCGCCAGACGGGCGAGCGGCGGGCGGACTGCACCGCCTCGATCACCAGCCGGTCCTCGTGGTGGAAAAGGTCGAAGACCCCCTGGACACGCCGTTCCTCCTCCTGGAAGGCAGCATCCGCCAGCGCTTCGGGCGCGTAGAAGCGCAGATGCTGCAGCTCGGTGACGCCGGGGCCGGCGGGAAGGGCGATGTTGACCTTCGCGAAGGCGTCCAGCAGCGGCACGTTGACGTTGGGATAGAGGGTGGTGAAGTAGCCCCGCTCCGGCCTCACGGCGATGTCGTGGCCCGCCATGGGCAGGCGGACGGGGTCGTAGGTCTCCCCGGAATCGCGGCGGCTGTGGGCGAAGGCCAGCAGGGCGCCTTCCATGGCGAGGTCGAAGCGCGCCCGGCCGTCCTCGCCGACGCGCGGCACTTCGGGCGAACGGCGGTAGGTCTCGTGAACGAAGGCCTCGTGCAGCAGGTTGATCGAGGCGTTCTCCTGATAGGTCTTCCAGTTGGCGGCCACCCGGCGCCGTTCGATCAGCGGCCTTCCCTCGCCGTCGCGGGCGGGCACGAGGCGGTCGATGGCGAAGTCGCGGCCCACCAGGCGCCGCCAGGGGGCGAGCCGGGAGTCGATGTCGCCGGCCGTGCCGTCCAGGTTGACGAACAGCACGCCCAGCCGCTCCTCGCTGGCGATCTCCACCAGGTCGCCTTCGCGTCCGCCCAGGCCTTCGCGGCCGCAGTCGGGCGTGGCGTCCCAGTACGGCGCGGCCAGCAGCCTGCCGCGAAGGTCGTAGCGCAGGCCGTGATAGGGCGTGGCGATCTGCTCCAGGCCCTGGCGGGCGCTCACCACGGCGAGGCAGCCGTCATAGGGCACGATGTTGTGGAAGACCCGCGCCCGCCCATCGGCACCGCGCACGGCCAGCAGCGGCATGTCGAAGAGGTCGAAGGGGCGCACGTCGCCGTTGCCGGGGAGTTCGCAGGCGAAGGCCACGGCCGTCCAGTTGCGCGCGAACACGCGCTCGACCTCCAGCCGATACCAGGCCTCGCCGCCATAGGCGGCGGCGGGCAGAGTCATGGCTTCCTCGATCGGCGCCATCACGGCGTCGCGCTCGGCCCGGGAGACGACCTGCAAAAGCCGCTCGTCCGGGGCAAGGGGCGCTCCTGCCGCCGGCGCGCTCATGGATAGCGCAGCCATTGCTGCAGCAGCGCCGTGGTGGCGAAGGGCCGCTCCATGGGCGCGTAATGGCCGCATTCGTCCAGCAGCACAAGGCGCGCGCCGGGAATGGCCGCCGCCATCTCCCCGGAAAGCGCCGGCGGCGTCAGCCGGTCCTGCCGCCCGCACATCACCAGCACCGGGCAGTCGATGGCGGCCAGAAGGGGCCGGCTGTCGGGCCGGCTCATGATGATCTTCTGCTGGCGCACATACGCCTCGGCCCCGATCCCCAGCGCCATCGCCCGCAATTCGGCCATCAGCGACCGGTCCGCCACCCGGTCGGGATGGACGACCCCGGGAAGGGCGGCATCGACCACGTCCTCGTAGCCGCCGGCCTCGGCCCTGGCGATGGCGCGCCGTCGTTCGGCGGTCTTCTCCGGCGTGTCGGCGCCGGCCTGGGTGTCGATCAGGGCGATGCGCGCCAGGCGTTCGGGGGCGCGGCGCAGCATCTCGAAAACGACATAGCCGCCCATGGAGAAGCCGGCCACCGCCAGCAGCCCGTCGGTCGAGGCGAGCACCCGCTCGGCCGCCGCGCCCACCGTCTCCCAGGCCAGGATATCGGGGGTGGCCAGCGGCGCGCAGGCGGCCAGATGGCGGCGCTGGCGCTCCCACATCCGCCGGTCGTCCAGCAGGCCGTGGATCAGGACGAGCGTCGCCGCCACCTCTGCTCTCCCGCCCGCTGCCGCGCCCGGCCGGCAGGATCGACGACCGGTGCGGTCGAATCAAGGGGGCGGTTGTCGCCCGCGCCTCCTCTTGTATGATGGCGGACGGCGACGGGGCATGCTTGCCCCGGGCGCAGCCGGCAGCTTCATCGAGGAGGACGAACCATGGAATCCAGACGCGACGTCGAGCGCTTCGTCGACGACCTCAAGCGAGGCCGCCTCACGCGGCGTGACTTCAAGGCCGGCTTGGCCTCCGCCGGCCTGGGCCTGGCGGCGCTGCCGCTGACCGGCCCGAGGAAGGCCCGCGCCATCGGCGACGACGACCCGATGTGCTTCACCTGGGGCGGCTACGAGGACCCGGGGACGCATGGCAGCTACATCGAGAAATACGGCGATTCGCCCAACTTCTCGCTGTGGGGCGACGAAGAGGAGGCCGAGGCCAAGATGCGGGCCGGCTTCCAGCCCGACGTGGCCATGCCCTGCTCCTACAAGGTGCAGAAGTGGAACGATTTCGGCTTTCTCCAGGAGATCGACACCTCGCGCCTCTCCAACTGGCCCAACATCTACCCGGTCCTGAAAAACGCGCCGGACATGGTACTCGACGGCAAGCGGCTGATGGTGTGCGGCTGGTGGGGCCTCACCTCGGTCACCTTCCGCACCGACCTGGCCCCGGAATACGTCGACCCGGCCAACCACAGCTGGGGCATCCTGTGGGATCCGAAATATGCCGGGCGGCTTTCCATGATCAACAGCCTGATCGACGGGGTGATGGTGGCGGCGATCTATTCCGGCGCCGCCGACCCCTTCGACATGACCCCCGAGGAGGTCGCGGTCACCCGCAAGCTGATGCAGGAGCAGCGGCCCCTGCTGCGCTTCTACACCAACGACCAGACCACCTGGGAGCAGGCGCTGGCCTCGGGCGAGCTGGTGGCGGCAGCCTCGTGGAACGGCACGCCCACCAGGCTGCTGGGGGAAGGCCATCCGGTCGCCTTCATGAACCCCAAGGAGGGGCCGATGACCTGGACCTGCGGCATCACGCTGATGTCGTTTGCCGATCCGGCCAAGCTGGACCGTTCCTACGACCTGATCGACGCCTTCCTGGCGCCGGGCACCGGCGAATGGTGGATCGAGACCCAGGGCATGGGCCATGCCAATGCCAAAGCCTTCGAGGCCTTCTCGTCCGAGGAGCTCCAGCAGCGCGGCCTGCCGCCCGACGACATCGAGGGCTTCATCGCCTCTGGCATTTTCCAGGCCACCATCCGCAACGAGCCGGAACTCCAGGCCATGTTCGAAGAGGTCAAGGCCGGCATGTGAGGGCGCCATCGCAGCGGTGCCGACGGGGCGGCCGCGCGGCCGCCCCGTTTCTTTCCCCCGCCCGCAACCTCAGGCGGCGGCGAAGGCGGCTTCCAGGCGGCGCCGCACGATGGCCTCGGCCTCGGCCACGATGCGCTCGATGAGTTCGGCGACGGTCGGGATGTCGCGAACCAGGCCCGCCACCATGCCGCAGGACCAAGCGCCCGCGTCCATTTCGCCCTCGCCCATGATGCGGGGATAGAGGTCGGCCACCTCGGCGCGGATGTCGTCGAAGGTGACGGCTTCGCCCAGCCGGCGCTCGGTCTCCAGGATGCGCTCCACCGCTGCGTTGTCGAGCACGCGCTCGGTGTTGCGCAAGGGGCGCATGATCAGCCGGGTGTCGCGCTCGCTGGCGGCCAGCAGGGCGCGCTTGACGTTGTCGTGGACGGGCGCCTCGCGGGTGGCGAGGAAGCGCGTGCCCATGCTGATGCCGTCGGCGCCCAGCGCCAGGGCGGCGACCAGCGAGCGCCCGTCGGCCATGCCGCCCGAGGCGACGAAGGGGATTTCCAGCCGGTCGGCGGCGGCGGGCAGCAGGATCATGTTGGGGATGTCGTCCTCGCCCGGATGGCCGCCGCATTCGAAGCCGTCCACCGACACCGCGTCGCAGCCCAGCGTCTGCGCCTTGAGCGCGTGGCGCACGGAGGTGCATTTGTGGACGACCCTGACCCCCGCCTCCTTGAGCGGCGGCAGAACCCGTTGCGGGTTGTTGCCGGCCGTCTCGACGATGCCGACGCCGCCTTCGACGATGGCGCGCACGAAACCCGGATAATCGGGTTCCTCCACGGCCGGCAGGAGGGTGAGATTGACGCCGAAGGGCTTGTCGGTCATCGCCCGGCAGCGGGCGATCTCGTCGGCCAGCCGGGCCGGGGTCTTCTGCGTGAGGCCGGTGACGATGCCCAGCCCGCCGGCATTCGACACCGCCGCCGCCATTTCCGCGAAACCGACATGATGCATGCCGCCCTGGACGATGGGATGGCGGATGCCCAGGAGCTCGGTGATGCGTGTTTTCATTTGCGTCTGTCCTGCTGTGCCAGCGGCGGGGAAGCGGCTATTCGACGGTCACGCTCTTGGCCAGGTTGCGCGGCTGGTCGATGTCGGTGCCCTTCCGCAGGGCGGCGTGATAGGCCAGCATCTGCACCGGCAGCGCATAGACGATGGGCGCCAGCAGCGGCACCACCTCCGGCATCGCGACCGTCCGCCACGCCAGGTCGCCCGCCCGGGCGGCGCCCCGCCGGTCGGTGACGAGCACGATGCGCCCGCCCCGTGCCGCCGCCTCGCGGGCATTCGACATGGTCTTCTCGAAGAGCTCGTCGCCAGGCGCTACCACGACCACCGGCACATGCTCGTCGATCAGCGCGATGGGGCCGTGCTTCATCTCGCCCGAGGCGTAGCCTTCGGCGTGGATATAGCTGATTTCCTTGAGCTTCAGGGCGCCTTCCAGGGCGATGACATGGGCGGTGCCGCGGCCCAGATAGAGCACGTCGCGGGCATCGGCGATCTCGTGGGCCACCGCCCGGACCTCCTCTTCCACATGCAGCGCCCGCGCCAGCGCCGACGGCAGCTGCGCCAGGGCGGCGGCCAGGGCGGCAAAGGCCTCGCCCGCCAGCCGGCCCCGCGCCCTGCCGGCGGCGACGGCGACGGCCGCCAGCACCGCCAGCTGGCAGGTGAAGGTTTTGGTGCCGGCGACGCAGATCTCGGGGCCGGCATGGGTGGGCAGCACGATATCGGCCTCGCGGGCCATGGTGCTGGTCTCGGTGTTGGTGACGGCGACGACGGTCTGACCCTGCCGGCGGGCGTGGCGCAGCGCCTCCAGCGTGTCGGCGGTCTCCCCCGATTGCGAGACGAAGAACGCCGTCCCGCCATCCGCCAGCGGCGCGTCGCAGTAGCGGAACTCGGAGGCGATATCGGCCCAGGCCGGCAGCCGGGCCAGGCGTTCCAGCCAGTATCTGCCGATCAGCGCGGCATAGAAGGCGGTGCCGCAGGCCACCAGGGCGACCCGTTCCGCACCGCCGAGGCGCGCCTCCAGGCCCATCGGCAGGCGCACATCGCCTTGCACCGGATCGAGATAACGGGCGAGCGTCTCGCCCACGGCGGTGGGCTGTTCGTGGATCTCCTTTTCCATGAAATGGCGGTGGCCGCCCTTGCCCACCAGGGCGCCGCTGAGCTGCGTGTCCACCGCCGGGCGTTCCACCTGCCGCCCGCAGGCGTCGAAGATGCGGGCGCCTTCGGGGCGCAGGACGACGACGTCGTCTTCCAGCAGATAGCTCACCCTGGTCGTGTAGGAGGCCAGCGCGATGGCGTCGGAAGCCAGGAACATGGCGCCTTCCCCCCAGCCCAGCGCCAGCGGCGCGCCGCGCCTGGCGCCGACGATCGCCTCGCCCGCGCCGCCGGCGATCAGGAAGGCCAGGGCGAACATGCCCTGCAGCCGCTCCATCAGCTCCGCCATGGCCTCCTCGACCGGGAGGCCCCGCGCCAGCAGCCGGTCCAGCAGATGGGCGGCGACCTCGGTGTCGGTCTCGCTGGCGAAGCGGGCGCCGTCCCCCTCCAGCTGGCCGCGCAGGGCGCGGAAGTTCTCGACGATGCCGTTGTGCACCACGGCCACCCGTCCGGCGACATGGGGATGGGCGTTGGCCTCGCTGGGCGCGCCATGGGTGGCCCAGCGGGTGTGGCCGATGCCCGTGCAGCCTGCGAGCGGGGCGGCGGCGAGCTTCTCTTCCAGGCGGGCGAGCTTGCCGGCAGCGCGGCGGCAGTCGATGGCACCGGCCGCCAGAGTGGCGATGCCGGCCGAGTCGTAGCCCCGGTATTCCAGCCGCCGCAGGCCGTCGATGAGCACGGAAGCCGCCCCCGCCCGCCCGACGACGCCGACGATGCCGCACATGGCGTCAGCCCTGCCGTTCCGTCTGGCGGCGTTCGCGCCGCGCCGCCTTGCGCTGGCGCAGGGCGCGGCCGCGGCCGCGGTGGCAGACCTGCTCCGCCCTCTCCACGGCCAGGGCGTCGGCCTCCACATCGCGGGTGACGGTGCTGCCGGCGCCGACGATGGCCCCGGCGCCGATCTCCACCGGCGCCACCAGCGCCGTGTTGGAGCCGACGAAGGCCCCATCGCCGATCTCCGTGCGATGCTTCAGGAAACCGTCCCAGTTGCAGGTGACGGTGCCGGCGCCGATGTTGGCGCCGGCGCCGACGCTGGCATCGCCGATATAGCTCAGATGGCTGGCCCTGGCGCCGTCGCCCAGGCGCGCATTCTTGACCTCGACGAAATTGCCCACCCTGGCGCCGGCGCCGATGGCCGCCCCGGGGCGCAGGCGGGCATGGGGGCCGATGCGGGCGCCGTCGCCGACCACACAGCCTTCCAGGTGGCTGAAGCTGGCCACGGTGGCGCCGGCGCCGATGGCGACGCCGGGGCCGATCACCGCATAGGGTTCGATGGTGGCATCGCGCCCGATTGCGGTATCCCAGGAGAGATACACCGTTTCCGGTGCCGGCATGGTGCAGCCCGCCGCCAGGGCGCGCCGCCGCAGGCGCCGCTGCCAGACGGCCTCGCAGCGGGCCAGGCCGGCGCGGTCGTCGGCGCCGACGGCGTCGTCGGGGTCGAAGGTCTCCAGGACGGCCGCCGCGAGGCCCTGGCGGCGCGCCAGGGCGACGGCGTCGCCGATATAGAACTCGCCCCTGGCGTTGTCGTTGCCGATGGCGGCGAGGAAGCCGGCGAGGCGGTCGGCAGCGAAGGTCATGATGCCGGAATTGCAGAGGGTGAGGGCTTTCTCGCCGTCGCTGGCGTCGTGGAATTCCACGATCCGCTCCAGGCTGCCGTCCCTCGCCTTCACCAGCCTGCCATAGCGGTTCGGCCCTTCGACATGAACGCCCATCACGGCCAGCGCGGCCCGGGCCCGGCGGCGGGCGGCGACGAGGTCCCTCAGCGTTTCGGCCTCGATGGCCGCCGCATCGCCGAAGACCACCAGGACATCGGCCGCACCGGCCCCGGCGCCGAAGCCGGCGAGCGCGGCGGTGGCCGCCTTCACGGCATCGGCCGTGCCGCGCGGGATGTCCTGGACCGCCACCGCGGCGGGGGCGACGGCGGCCGCTATCTCCTCCATCGCCGGGGCCGTCACCACCACCTCGCGCTCGGCCCCCAGGCGGCGGACGGCGTCCAGCACGTGCAGCACCATGGGCCGGCCGGCCACCTTCTGCATGACCTTGGGCAGGTCGGAGTTCATGCGGGTGCCGCGGCCGGCGGCCAGCACCACCGCAGCTATCCCGGAAAGGGCGAAATCGTCGGCCATGGCGACCTCTCGGGCAGCGGCAGGCGGGTTCCGGAAGGCGCGGGATGCTGCCACGGCGCCGGCACCGGTTCCAACTCAAACAGTCTTGCAAAGGGTTTCAGGGGACTTCAGGCGCGGTTGCCGCCGCCGCCGCCGCCGCATAGCCTTGGCGCCAGCTTGCCGGGACGCCGCCTTGCCCCACCGTCGCCACCGCTTCCGCGCCGTCGTCTTCGACCTCGACGGCACGCTGATCGACAGCGCCCCGGACATCGCCGACGCCCTCAACATGACGATGGCGGAGCTGGGCCGCCCCGGCTTCACCGAGGGCGCCGTGCGCGAGATGGTGCGCGCCGGCTGGATGGGCCTGCTGGAACGGGCGGCGGCGCAGCGGGGCGGCATGCCGCAACAGGGGGCGGCGTGGCTGCACGAGCGCTTCCGCGCCCACTACCTACCCAGAAGCAGCCGCCTTTCCAGCCTCTATCCCGGCGTCCGGGAAACCCTGCGCCGCCTCCACGGCGAGGGCACCCTGGCCGGCATCTGCACCAACAAGCGCCAGGAGGCGAGCGACGCGGCGGTCGCGACCCTGGGCCTGGGCGCCTGGGTCGGCGCCGTGGTGGGGGGCGACCGCGGGGCCATGAAGCCCGACCCGGCCCATATCGCCGCCGTGCTGGAGCAGCTGGGCTGCGCGCCCGGCGAGGCGGCGATGGTGGGCGACAGCGAGGCGGACCTGCGGGCGGCGGCGGGCCTCGCCATGCCCTGCGTGCTGGTGCGCTACGGCTATGCCCCCGGCCCGGTGGAAGAGATGGGCGCCGCGGCCACCATCGGCGCCATGGCCGAACTCATCGACCTGCTGCCGGAGCTGTGAGGCCGGCGGCGCACGCGGCCCGCACGCCGCCGCCCGCGGCCGGAGGGCGGGCGCCCCGCGACGGCAGGGAGGCGCCACTTCTAACGGCGCGGCCGGTCGCCCAGCAGGGTGACGCGGTGCATCCGGCGGTGGCCGCTGAAATTCGACGTCGCCAGGTGCATGGTGCAGCGGTTGTCCCACATCGCCAGGTCGCCCTGCCGCCAGCGGTGGCGCAGCTGGTAGTTGGGGTGTTCGGCGAACTCGCACAGCAGGCGCAGCAGGTGGTCGCTCTCGATGGAGCTGAGCCCCTTGATCGACCTGGTGAAGACGCGGTTGACGAACAGCGCCTTTCTGCCGGTTTCCGGATGGGTGCGCACCACCGGGTGCTCCACCGGCGGCAGGGCCAGGACGTCTTCGGCCAGCTTGCGGATACCGCCGCGCCCGGCGAGCACCGTCTCGCCGAAGGCCATATAGTAGTCGTGAACGGCGGAAAGCTCTCCGATCATGCCGCGGATGGCGGGCGAAAGCGCCTCATAGGGCGCATAGAGGCTCGACCACAGGGTATCGCCGCCGGCGGGCACCACCCGGGCATGGAGGATCGAGGCCATGGCGGGCCGGGCGCGGAAGGTGACGTCCGTGTGCCAGACGTCGTTGTAGAGGTCGCCGGCTCCGCCATCCTGTTCGATCACGGTCACCTCCGGCACCTCCGGCACCCGCCCGAAGACCGGGTGGGGCGGTTCCACCTCGCCGAAGCGCCGCGCGAAGGCCAGCTGCTCGGCCGGTCCGATCTCCTGGCCGGGAAAGACGATCACCAGATGGTCCAGCATGGCCTGGCGAATGGCCCGGCAGGTGGCGTCGTCGATGCCCCGGGCGAGATCGACGCCGTGGATCTCGGCGCCGATGGTGGGGTTCAGGGGACGCACGTCGATGGTGGGCACGGCCGTCCTCCGGCGCAGGCACCGGCCAGTGGATACCCGCCCCGGCGCGGGCGTCAAGCGGCGGGGGCATCCGCCTCGCGACAAAGGCTTTGCCTTTTCCCGCCCGCCGCGCTTTCCTAGGGTTCGGGCGAGGCGGGCCGGGAGGCACCGGCCCGGCCGAAGCGTGAGGGGAAGCGAAGGGGGCGGGTCATGTGGATCGGAATTGTCGTGCTCGCCACCTTCGGCGGAGCTTCGGTGGCGTGCCTCTACCTGTCGTTGCGCGCCGCCCGTCAGGGCAAATGGCATGTCTTCGCCGCGCTGCTGCTGCCGGCGCTGGTCATCGGCGGCACCATCGCCATGCTGATATGGCGCCCGGTGTGGCTGGAGCTCTTCGGCGACAGCAACCTCGAACCCCTGCCCGCCTCGGCGGTGCTGCTTACCGGCGACGACCTGATCGCCGTCCACAGCGCCACCGCCCGCTTCGGCCTGCGCTACATGGAGAAGGAAGGAAGCTTCCGCTGGTATGACGAGACCCACTCCGAGAAGGGCGGCTTCAAGGGGCAGGACGATATGGGCGCCACCTGGTCGGGCGGCTGGGAGGAGGTGGAGGAGCGCATCTGCTACACGCTGGGCCAGGACACCGTCTGCTACGACGTCTATCGCGACGGCGAGCGCTATTACGAGGCCAACCACCGCGACGAGATCGTCAACCGCTACCGCCTGATGCCGCCCCCGACGACGGCGCCCGAGGGCGTAGAGGCGCTTTCGGCGGCGACGCTGGCCATGGTGGTTCCCGGCCGCACGCTTTCGGGCGAGCTCCGGCTCCATGACGGCGATCCGTTCTACAGCGCCCGTTTCGCGGCCGATGGCAACGGGGTGGCGGTGCGGCGCGGGGCCGGCCCCGGCGAGCTGGACGGCGAGGAGGCCGGCAGCTACCGACTGGATGGAGAAGGTGCGCTGTGCCTTGCCGGCGTGCTGCACCTGGTGGACGAGTGCTTCACGCTGGTCCCCTCGCCCAACGGCTTCGACCTGGTGCGCGCCAGGGGCCGGGTGCTGGCGACGGTGACGCGGCTGGAATAGCGCGCCCGGGGCCTTCGCCTTGACAGCCCGCGCCGGGGCGCCCTATGTGCGCTTCCCGGGTGGCGGGCGCGTAGCTCAGCGGAAGAGCACTGTCTTCACACGGCAGGGGCCGCTGGTTCGATCCCAGCCGCGCCCACCACACCCGCCGCCAGAGCCAGCCAGGTCAGCCCGCCTCCCAGCTGCGCCGCTCGCCTTCGTATTCGCTGCCGGGATTGCCCCACACGGTGGTCCGCCACATCACCCGCCCATGGCGTTCGGCGTCGAACCAGGTGGCGGCGTGGAGGGTGCAGCGGTTGTCGTAGACGACGAGGTCGCCCTGGTCCCAGTCGTGGACATAGGTGAATGGCGGGCTGGTCAGATGGCCCATGAGCTCGTAGAGCAATCTGGCACCGGCACCGTCCGGCCCCGCTTCCATGCCCAGAAACGGCCCCCGCACCCAGTCCATCTGCTCGCTTTCGCACAGGTAAAGCGCCCGGTTGCCGGTCACCGGATGGGTGCGCACCACCAGCTGCGGCTGCGGCCCGTCCTTTTCGGCGAGCGGTTGGCGCGGCCTGCCGGCGCGCACATCGTCCTCGCCATGGCCCGTGAAGGGCGCGACATGCAGGCCCCGCAGCCCCTCCGCCGCCCGCTTCAACCGCGCCGGCAGCGCTTCCCAGGCGCCGCTGCCGTCGGCATAGAGCGTCTGCCCCTGGCCTTTGGGCGCCGGGCGGTGGGCATAGAAAAGCGAGATGTCGGGCGGTGGGCGGCGGTAGCTCTGGTCGGTATGCCAGCCGCGCCGGTGGGGAAAGGCGGTGGGCAGGCCGCCATCGGCCAGAAGCGGCGGCCTGGCGGGCACGGGGAAGTTCATCGGCGGCAGGTTGGAGATGCGAATCACCTGCGACGTATCGGGGTGCAGCAGCTGGGGCCGGATGCCGGTGGCAGCATAGTCCTCCACCTCCGGCCCGAAGGGGCGCGACAGGCGCAGCAGCAGGCGGACATCGCGCGAGATCGCCCCCATGCCCTTCACCACCAGCAGGCCGCCATGGCCGTTCAAGGCCGCCGGCAGGCTCTCCGGCCTCTCTTCGGCCGCTGCCGCAAAGGCATCGCCCGCCTCCACCAGGCCGCCGAAGGAGGCGCCCGGCAGCGGCCGCACGGGGAAGCTCACCGCCGCCCGCAAGGCGCCGCCGGTTTGGCCGCCGGCATGGGCGCATTAGAGTGGCGGCGAGAGGCGAAAGGATGCTCTGCCATGATGCTGACACCGGCCGAGATGGAACGGCTTACGATCTACACCGCCGCCGAACTGGCCCGCAAGCGCTGGGCGCGGGGGCTGAAGCTCAACCATCCGGAGGCGCTGGCCCTGATCGCGGACGAGCTGCTGGAGGCCGCCCGCGACGGCTGCACCCTGGCCGAGGCGGTGGCGCTGGGCTCCGCCCTGCTCACCGCCGACGACGTGCTGGCGGGCGTGCCCGAGATGGTGGAGATGGTGTGCGTGGACGGCCAGTTCGACGACGGCATGAAGACGATCGTCGTCTGGCAGCCGATCCGCCCCGGGCGGGAGGCCGGCGGCGGGGCGCCCGGCGAAATCCTGGTGGGCGAAGGCGAGATCGCGCTCAACGCCGGGGGCGAGAAGACCACCGTGACGGTGCTGAACACCGGCGACCGCCCGGTGCATGTGGCCAGCCACTTCCATTTCTTCGAGGTCAACGCCGCCCTTCGCTTCGACCGCCGGGCGGCATTCGGCTTCCGGCTCGATCTGCCGGCGGGCGCCAGCTGCCGCTTCGATCCCGGCGCCAGCCGCGAGGTGGCGCTGGTCGCCATCGCCGGCAGCGGCGAGATCACCGGCTTCAACCGCCTCACCGAAGGCTCCATCCACGACCCGGAGGTGAAGGCGGCGGCGCTGGCCCGCGCCCGCCAGCGCGGCTTCGAGGGGGCATAAGCCGTGGCCACCATGAGCCGCCGGCGCTATGCGCAGATGTTCGGCCCCACGGCGGGCGACCGGGTGCGGCTGGGCGATACCGGCCTGCTGGCGCTGGTGGAGCGCGACTGCATCCGCCACGGCGAGGAGGCCATCACCGGGCTGGGCAAGACGCTGCGCGACGGAGCGGGCATCGACGGGCGGGCGCTGCTGGCCGAAGGCGCACTGGAGGCGGTGATCGCCAACGCGGTCGTCATGTGCCCGGTGCAGGGCATCTTCAAGGCCGATATCGGCATCCGGGAAGGGCGCATCCATGCCATCGGCAAGGCCGGCAATCCGGCGGCGATGGCCGGCGTTTCGCCCGGCATGACGATCGGCCCCGGCACCAAGCATTTCAGCGGCCAGGGGCTGATCGCCACCCCCGGCGGCATCGACGTCCACGCCCATTACGCGCAGCCCCGGGAGGTGTGGCACGCGCTTTCGGCCGGGCTTACCACCATGATCGGCGGCGGCTGGCCCGGCTGCTGGTCCATCGACAGCGGCGGCGAATGGGCCAACGCCAAGATGCTGAAGGCGCTGGAGCGCTTTCCCATGAATTTCGGCCTGTTCGCGCGCGGCGGCGCCCAGAGGGCCGAGGCCATCGTCGAGCAGATCGGCTCGGGCGTGATCGGCGTCAAGATCCACGAGGATCTGGGCGCCACCCCGGCCGTCATCGACAGCTGCCTGGCGGTGGCCGACGAGCTGGACTTTCAGGTCCAGCTCCACACCGACAGCATGAACGAATCGGGCTTTTACGAGGACACCATGGCCGCTATCGCCGGGCGCTGCATCCACATGTATCACACCGAAGGGGCGGGCGGCGGCCACGCCCCCGACATCCTGCGCTGCAACGGCGAGCCGCACTGCCTGCCTTCCTCCACCACGCCCACCAACCCCTTCACCGCCAACGCCTTCGACGAACATCTCGACATGATGATGATCTGCCACACCCTGCGGGGCGATATCCCGGAGGATGTGGCCTTCGCCGAAAGCCGCCTGCGCCCGCAGACCATGGCGGCCGAGGACGTGCTGCACGACCTGGGCGCGATCTCCATGGCCGGTTCCGACGCCGAGGGCATGGGCCGCACCATGGACACCATCGCCGGCATGTGGCGGCTGGCCTCGAAGATGAAGGAGGAAGGCGGGCCACTGGCGGACGAGCCCTTCGCGGGCGCCGACAACGCCCGCATCCTGCGCTATCTGGCCAAGGTGACGATCAACCCCGCCATCGCCTTCGGCATCGCCCGCCATGTCGGCAGCCTGGAGGTGGGCAAGATGGCCGATATCGTGCTGTGGCAGCCGGCCTTCTTCGGCGTCAAGGCCAGCCAGGTGCTGAAGGCCGGCGCCCAGGTGTGGAGCCCGCTGGGCGACGCTTCCGCCTCGCTTTCGATCGCCGAACCGGTGATCTACCGCGAAAGCTGGCCCGCGACCGGCAGCGCCCCCGACACGCTTTCGGCGCTGTTCGTGCACCCGGCCGCCATCGAAAACGACATGGCGGGGCGCTGGTCGATCGCCAAGCCGATGCTGCCCATCTCCGGCACCCGCCGGCTGGGCAAGGCCGATATGGTGCGGAACAACGCCCTGCCGGCGATCCGCGTCGATGCGCAGAGCTTCGAGGTGTTCGTCGATGGCGAGCTGGCGACGAGCCGGCCGGCGAAGGAGGTGGCGCTCAATCGTCGGTATTTTTTGCGTTGAGGAGATCAGAGCACTCTCGAGGTCCTTTCTATGGTCTCCTAGTTAACCCAAGAAATTTGTAAGAGTGCGCAAAGCCTCCCGAACAAGACTCGCGCTGTGTTTCCTGGCTTCGTCAGCATTGCGCAGTTTTGAGACTATTGCCTGCTGTTCGCGGTGATGCAAGAATGGAATGAGGAATTTGGCTATATCCTTTGGATATATCTCCGCCTGCCCACTGCCAGAACAATATCTTCTTGTTTGCCTTCTTCCGACGCTTGAATTCAGAACGAATGCAACATACTCCGGATCTTCTTCACGTATTCTGAGGATATTTACATGATTGCTTGCGAGAACCTTGGCTCCACCACGATACACAGCAGCCCTGCCGATGTTTGCGCCAGTCGTGTACAAAAGAATGTCTCCATCTATTACTCTAGCCTTCTCTTAACTCTTCCATTCCTCTAAGGTTGTTCGCTTGAGATTCTCATAGTCTATATGGCCTTCAAGAATATTGGCACTTACCACCACTAGCACTTCCCCGCTGTCATCCCAGGCAGGCTGAACTCCTCGGTTATTCACAACGGCGAAATCCTTTATAGAGCGAATACGGGCCGCATACCGCCTAAATCTCTTCTCTGCTTCTGTGAACTCTGGTGAAAAAAATAACGGATCGAGTCTTGTATTTCTTGTTGCTTCATGGTATGTCGATACCCATGTATTTTCCCACATTTCTCCACCGTGGACAGTCAAAGATTGTCGAGCGAACGAAAGCCCTTCTTTCGCCGCCCACACACGGAAGCTCTCCGCAATACCATCCTCAGTGAGACCGTCGTGGTTATACAGGTCATGGCGAACCATAAGATGACCATGAGCATCGCGATTTAGGCTTCCATTCTCTTCTACGTAGATTTTGGCTCCCCTATTGTCGACCGATTCTACTTCCTGGATGGCGAAGAAAATGTTGTAGTTTTGGACTTTCTGACACAATTCACCAGCTTTGGGATCATCATTCCATTTCTGAGCAAACAGCACGCATGTCTTTATCCCTGTATGGGGTTTGAATGTATTTTGATGGAGAGAGACAACTGCTAACACTCGGCACCTTTGCATTATGTAATCTCTCACATAGGCATCGGAGCTATTATTGAAACGCCCTTCGGGTAAAACTATAGCGATACGTCCTCCAGGTCTGAGCAAATCTATATTTCTTTCTACAAACAGTATGTCCCTGAACATCTTACTTTGGATGCGCCGATTGGCTTTGTGGGCTATATCGTACTTCGCTAGTATCCTAGCTTGTGTTATCTCTCCCGCGAATGGGGGATTGGCCATACACACATCAAATCGGAAATATCTATAATCCTCTTCATGCTTTGATGCTCTGAGCCGTTGCAATCCAGTCCAGCCAGTTCCGTAAAGGTCTGACCACTGAACATCTCTCGACTTATCTTTCCATCCCTTCCAATCGAGCGAGTTCAAATGGAGTATGTTTGATTCTCCGTCACCAGCGATCAAATTTATACACCTGGATACACGAACGACCTTCTCATCAAAATCAATACCAAAGACCTTACCATTGACAAAGCTTCTGCATCGCTTCGGCTTCTCCTCTGCCGTGAACAGGTTACTCTCCTCAAGTCCCAAATCGTCTATAATACTTCGCCATACGTGAAAGGTTGTATGGATGAGAAATCCGGCAGAACCGCAAGCCGGATCTATCACTGCTTCATTCTCTTTCGGATCCAGCATCCGGACACACATTTCCGTGACCCATCGTGGAGTGAAGAACTGGCCCTTCTCTCCCTTTGCCGATTTAGAGACCAAGTATTCAAAAGCATCATCAATAATATCTAGGTTTGAATTGAACAACTTCCAACTTTCCAGAGTGCCCACGCAGATTTGCAAATGCTCTGACTCTAAAGCCACACGCGAATCACTGGGAAACACGCCAGGCCATCGTTTCTTGGCATCTTCGAATAGACCGGAAATTGCCTTCATTACTTGAGATGTTGTATTGGCATTCCTAAATCGTAGCTCCGAATTATGTTCGTAGGCATAAATTTCATCATACAGCTTTACAAAGATCAGCTTGAATACTTCCTCGAAAACGTCAACGCCAGAATTAGCAAGAACCTCATTCTCCATATCGACAATAAGATCTCGAAGAGATCTGCTTTCATCTTCTCGCTTTTTCTCCTTATCAATAAGAGTCGAAATATACCACGGCTCATCTATAATCTCGTCGATTGTCTGAGAAGCATTTGGAATTCTGGGTATCTGTAGAAAGTGATTAGGATCTTGACGACGCCACACATCAACTGTTTGACCATTACTCCATATTGCTATCGGTGCTCCAGTAGCATTGCAATATGATCTTAGTTGCTCTTTTCCGTCGCGCCTCCTCTCTTTCTTTACTTCCACTATTGCCAGCGGACGTTCGGGGTCGTCCTCATCTATAATCGCTATATCTGCATATTTTGTTGTCGTCCCCAACGTGACTGGATACTCAACGCGCATTCGTTCAAAGGGATAATGGTAGGTTCGCTCAAGGTGAACCAGCCACAGTTGACGAATTCTCTCTTCGGGCTTAAGATGCACCTTCCTATTTCGTATGAAGCAATGAACTTTATTATCGCTCACACGTTCTTTGAAAGCGTCAATCTCACTTTGTCTAAAGATTGTCATGGTCTTGTTATCCCGGTCAATTCACCATAGCTGAAGGCTTTGATAACTCAAATATGTAAAACCCTAAAACTGCGAAAGCACGAACGAGCGTCAACCGAAACCGCCCCGCCGCTCACCGAGCGTAGCCAACCTGCCGTTCATGCCGGCACCTCGCCGCAGCCTTGCAGCGGCGGCATGGCGGGTCAAGCGAATTGCGCTGGCGCCGGGCGCGGTTATCCTGCAAAGGCGCTCGCCCGTGGCCGGAGCCTGCCATGATCGCCGCCATCCTTTCCGTGTGGGCATTGCTGGCCGGTATCGCGCTGCTGATGGCGGGCAACGGCCTGCAAGGCTCGCTGCTGGGCGTGCGGGCGGCGGCGGAAGGCTTTTCCGTCGCCGTGACCGGCATCGTCATGTCGGCCTATTTCGCCGGCTTCGTGGCCGGTTCCATCGCCGCGCCATGGCTGATCCGCCGCGTCGGCCATATCCGCGTCTTCGGCGCCCTGGCCTCGGTCGCCTCCACAACGGCGCTGCTGCACGCCGTGGTCGTCGATCCGGCAGCCTGGAGCATGCTGCGGGCGCTCACCGGCTTCTGCTACATCGGCCTTTTCATCGCCGCCGAAAGCTGGCTCAACGACCGCGCCACCAACGCCACCCGCGGCCAGCTGCTGTCCATCTATATGATCGCCATGACCGGCGCCATGGCGGTGGGGCCGCTGCTGCTCAATCTGGCGCCTGTGACCGGCTATGGCCTTTTCATCCTGGCTTCGGTGCTGGTTTCGCTGGCGCTGGTGCCGGTGGCGCTCACCGGCTATTCGGCGCCGCCCTTCGGGGAGCAGCACCGCCTGGGCCTGGGCGAACTGGCGAAGATTTCGCCGCTGGGCGTCGCCGGCTGCCTGGTCAACGGCGCCACCTCCGGCTCGCTGATCTGGCTGGCGACGCTCTATGGCGAAGAGACCGGCATGGACATCGAAACCATTTCCAGCTTCACGGCGGCGGCAATCGTGGGCGGCACCGTGCTGGTCTGGCCGGTGGGCAGGCTTTCCGACCGCTTCGACCGCCGCCTGGTGCTGACCGCAACCGCCCTTCTGGGCGGCGGCACCGCGGCCTTTGCGGCGCTTTTCGCCGCCTCTTCGCCGCTGGTGCAGATCGCCATCGTCGCCCTGGTCGGCGGCCTTGCCATGCCGCTTTATTCGTTGGCAGTAGCGCATACCAACGACCATCTGCAACCGCGCCAGATGGTGGCGGCCTCCAGCGGCCTGTTGCTCGCCAACGGCCTGGGCGGCACGATCGGCCCGGCGGCTGCCGGTGGCCTCATGCAGATCGTCGGCGCCCAGGGCTTTTTCTGGTTTCCCGCCGTCGCCATGCTGGCGCTGGGGGGGTTCGCGCTCTATCGCATGACGCGGCGAGCGGCGGTGCCCAACGAGAGGCAGCGCGATTTCGTGCAGATGTCGCGCACCTCCGGCGTCTTCGCCGGCATTGCGCTGCGCGACCGCATGGACCGCGACCTGGCGAAGATGGCGCGCCGCTGAGCGGGGCGCCCCTACCTGCCGAGGGCGCAATCGATGGCGGCCGTCACCTCGTCGATGGCGGCCATGCCATCCACCCGATGGAGCACGCCCCTGGCGCGGTAATAGGGGAGCAGCGGCGCTGTCTGTTCATGATAGACCGCGAGGCGGGAGCGCAGCGTTTCCTCGTTGTCGTCGGCGCGACGCTTGAATTCGCTGCCGCCGCAAGCGTCGCACACGCCCGCCACCCGGGGGCGCTGGAAACGATCATGGTAGCCTGCCCCGCAGCTTGCGCAGGCGTAGCGCCCGGCGAGCCGTTCCACCAGCGCCTCATCGTCCACCTTCATTTCGATCACGCCATCGAGGGCGAAGCCGCGCTTTTCCAGCATGGCATCCAGCGCCTCCGCCTGGGCCAGGGAGCGGGGGAAGCCATCGAGGATGAAGCCGGCGGCACAATCGGGTTCATCGATACGCTCGGCGATCATGGAGACGATGAGGTCGTCGGAAACCAGCCCGCCCCGCTCCATCACCGCCCTGGCCGCTTGGCCCAGTGCGCTGCCGGCCACCACCGCAGCGCGCAGCATGTCACCGGTGGAGAGTTGAGGGATGCTTAAGGCCTTCGCCAAGCGCTTCGCCTGAGTGCCCTTGCCGGCTCCCGGCGGGCCCAGCAGGATCAGCTTCATCGATTCCTTCCCTTCAGCCTGGCCTTTCTGATCAGTCCCTCGTATTGATGAGCCAGAAGGTGCGATTGGATCTGCGCTACCGTGTCCATCGTCACCGTGACACAGATCAGAAGCGAAGTGCCACCGAGATAGAACGGGATCGCCAGTTCGCCGATCAGAACCTCGGGGATCAGGCAGACGACGGCAAGATAGGCCGCCCCCACCGTCGTCAACCGCGTCAGCACGTAATCGAGATAGTCGGCCGTGTTCTTGCCAGGGCGGATACCGGGAATGAAGCCGCCATTGCGACGCAGATTGTCCGCCGTGTCGGCGGGATTGAAGACCACCGCCGTGTAAAAGAAGCAGAAGAAGACGATGGCAGCACCGAAGATCGACAGATAGACCAGCTGGCCCCGGCCCAGATAGAACGATACGTCCTGCAGCCATTCCGGCCCGCCTGCCGCCGAGAAGCTGGCGAAGGTGGCTGGCATGAGCAGGATGGAGCTCGCGAAAATTGGCGGGATGACGCCAGCCGTGTTCAGCTTCAAAGGCAGGTGGGAACTTTCACCGCCGAACATGCGGTTGCCCACCTGGCGCTTGGGATACTGCACGACGATACGGCGCTGGGCGCGTTCCATCCACACGATCCAGTAAATCAGCAACGCGCCGCCGATGAGAATCGCCATGATGGCGAAGGCCGAAAGCGTGCCCACCCGGCCCAGCTCCAGCAATTGGGCGAAGGCGCCTGGGAAACTTGCCACAATGCCCGCGAAAATGATGAGCGAAACACCGTTACCGACACCGCGCTGGGTGATCTGCTCCCCCAGCCACAGCAGGAACATGGTGCCTCCCAGGAGGGTTACCACCGCCGTAAAACGGAAGGCCATGCCGGGTTCTATAACGGCGGAAAGGCCGCCTGCCGCCATGGATTCCAGACCGACGGCGATGCCGTAGCCCTGCACCACGCACAGCAGCACCGTAAGATAGCGCGTGTACTGATTCATCTTTTTGCGGCCCGACTCGCCTTCCTTCTTGAGCTGATCGAGCTTTGGCGAGACGGCCGTCATCAACTGCATGATGATCGAGGCTGAAATATAGGGCATGACGTTCAGGGCGAAGATCGTCATGCGCTCCAGCGCGCCGCCGGCAAACAGGTTGAAAACCCCCAGAATGCCGCCGGCCTGTTGTTCGAAGATGTCGGCGAGGATCGACGGATCGATGCCAGGGATCGGGATATAGGTGCCCAACCGGTAGACGACGAGCGCGCCCAAGGTGAACCACAGGCGCTTTTTGAGCTCGGTCGCCTTGCCGAACGCTCCAAGATTGAACTGGCTTGCGAGCCGTTCGGCCTGGGATGCCATGGCGCGTGCCCGGCCGCCTAGCCGCTGCCGTCCGCCGTGGCCTTGCCGGCAACGGTGATCGAGCCACCGGCCTTCTCGACGACGGTTACGGCCGAAGCACTTGCCCCGACCACAGAGATCGTGACCGCGGTGCCGAGCTCGCCACCACCCAGCAACCGCACACCGTCGCGCACGCGCCGGATGATCCCGGCGGTCTTCAACACCTCGGCATCGATTGGAGCGGCGGGGTCGAGCCTGCCGGCATCGATTGCCTGCTGCAAAAGCCCGACATTGACAACGACGTAATGGCGCCGGTTGGGGTTCTTGAAACCGCGCATGGGTAACCGGCGATAGATGGGCATCTGGCCACCCTCGAACGCGGCAACCGCCACACCGGCACGCGAGGTCTGGCCCTTGTGGCCACGCCCTCCCGTCTTACCCAGGCCGGAACCGATACCACGACCGCGGCGCTTGCGGGCGTGGGTGGCGCCCGCCTTGTCGCGAATTTCGTTGAGCTTCATGGCTTCTTCTTCCGCGCCGTTCAGACCTCTTCCAGACACACCAGATGGCGCACCTTGGCGACCATGCCGCGTACCGCCGGCGTATCTTCGAGCTCGCGGCTGCGGTGCATCCTGTTGAGGCCCAGGCCGATCAGCGTCCTGCGCTGGATCGCGGGGCGGCCGATGGGGCTGCCGGTCTGCGTGACGCGCAGACGGCTGACTTTGCTGTCCTTGCCCGCCATGGCCATCATCCCTCTGCCGAATACTCGACGCCGCGGCCCAGGACCTCAGCCACCTTCTTGTTGCGTTTGGCAGCGACAGCGCGGGGCGAGACGGTCTGCCCCAAGGCATTGAAGGTCGCCTTTACCATGTTGTGCGGATTGGCACTGCCAGTTGATTTACACACCACATCCTGAGCACCCAGGGCTTCGAATACGGCGCGCATGGGGCCACCAGCGATGACACCGGTGCCCGGAGGTGCCGCGCGCAGGACGACATGGCCTGCTCCGTAACGGCCGTTAGCGTCGTGATGCAGGGTGCGGCCCTCGCGCAGCGGCACGCGAACCATGTTGCGCTTAGCCTGTTCGGTTGCCTTACGGATCGCCTCCGGCACCTCGCGAGCCTTACCCGCACCGTGACCGACACGGCCTTTCTGGTCGCCGACGACGACCAGCGCAGCGAAACCGAAGCGGCGGCCACCCTTCACCACCTTGGCGACACGGTTGATGCTGACGAGCTTCTCGAGAAACTCGCTCGCTTCCCCCTCGCTCTCGCCACGGCGTGCTCCTCGGCGGGAGCGGTCACCACGACCTCGTTCACGCCCCGTCATTGTCATCGGTTCCGTTCCTCTTCCCGTCGGTATCAGAACTTTAACCCACCCTCGCGGGCGGCATCGGCCAGGGCCTTTATCCGGCCATGATAGCGACGGCCTCCGCGGTCGAACACCACATCGGCGATACCAGCTGCTACCGCCCGTTCGGCAACCACCTTGCCAACCTTGGCAGCGGCTTCGACGGTGGCACCAGTCCTCAGAGCCTCACGTAGCGTCGTATCCAGGCTGGAAGCGGCCGCTAGCGTGTGGCCTGCGGTATCATCGATCACCTGAGCATAAATGTGCCTGTCCGAGCGGAACACTGACAAGCGCGGTCTGCCGCCCGCGTGCAGCCGCAACCGGCGCCGGATACGGCGCCGCCGCCGCACGTGCATATCCTTCGCAGTCGTTGTCATAGACCTATCTCTATTTCTTTTTGCCTTCCTTGCGCAACACATGTTCGCCCTTATAGCGGATGCCTTTTCCCTTGTAGGGCTCCGGTGGGCGCCAGCTGCGGATCTCCGCAGCGATCTGACCGACACGTTGTTTGTCAATACCTGATACTACGATTTCAGTCTGGCTGGGACATTCGATGGTAATGTCATGAGGAACCGGAAACTTGACTTCGTGGCTGTAGCCCAATTGCAGCTTCAGGGTTTCGTTCTGCATCTGGGCACGGTAACCAACACCTTGTATTTCCAGCACACGCTTGAAACCTTCGCTCACACCAATGACCATCGATTGGATATTGGCGCGCGTGGTGCCCCACAGTGCGCGCGCTTGGCTGGAGTCGGAATTCGGAGTTACCAGAACCTCGTCGTCCTTCAGTGTTACCCCAACGCCGGGTAGAATGTGATGGTGCAGCGTGCCATTTCGGCCTTTGATCTCGATGCGGCTAGCAATGGCCGAAATTTCGACTCCAGGAGGGATAACCACAGGATATTTACCCACGCGCGACATAGCTTGATCCCCTTATGGCTTCGTAATAATCGTCAAAATACCCTGCATAATACTTCTCCACCAACATTGGCCGCGCGGGCTTCGTGGTCTGTCATGATTCCCTTAGCTGTCGAGATAATGATAACACCAAGGCCGCCACGAACACGCGGCATATTGCGTGCACTGGAATAAACACGGCAGCCAGGTTTCGACATAAGGCCGATCTCACGGATAACCGGTTCTCCTTCATAATATTTGAGTTCGATCACTAGCTCAGGCCTTGGAGACGCAGCGCCGCGCCGACGATAATTGCGGATGTAGCCTTCACGTTTAAGAACAGAGAGAACATTCTCCCTGAGTCTCGATGCCGGGCAGTTGACCTGCGACCTGCGACGCATATGTCCGTTTCTGATGCGAGTTAGCATATCACCTAGAGGATTCGTCATTGACATAGTGTCTTCCCTCACCAACTTGACTTGACTGCACCTGGAATCAAACCTTCGGAGGCTAGCTCCCGCAATGAAATACGTGACATATTAAATTTCCGGTGATAGCCACGAGGACGCCCAGTGATACCACAGCGATTGCGCACGCGAACTTTCGCCGAATTGCGCGGTAACTTAGCAAGTCGTATGCGCGCCTGAAAACGTTTCTCTATCGGTAATTCACGGTTATTCGCCGCATCAAGGAGAGCTTGACGTTTATTAGCGTACTTGCACACAAGACACTTGCGTCGCTTATTCTTCTCAATAGCGCTCTTCTTGGCCATACCATCTCCTTCCAAACCAGATTAGCTAGTTCTTAGTGAATGGCATCTGCAACTCACCGAGAAGTACACGAGCTTCCTCATCCGTCTTCGCCGTTGTGCAAATTACGATGTCGAGCCCTCGAATCTGGCCCACTCGATCATAGTCAATTTCTGGAAACACTATCTGCTCTTTGAGACCCATGGCATAATTACCGCATCCGTCAAAACCGCCGGAACTGACACCACGAAAATCACGGACACGCGGCAATGCGATATTCAGTAAGCGATCAAAGAATTCATACATGCGCGTCCTGCGCAAAGTAACCTTAGCGCCTACAACCATACCCTCGCGTAACTTAAAATTCGCGATCGACCTTTTAGCCCGAGTCAGCATCGCCTTCTGGCCCGCGATCCGAGTCAATTCATCGGCAGCATGCTCCACCTGCCCCGAATCGATGGTAGCCTCACCAACTCCCATGTTCAATACCACCTTCTCCAACTCGGGCACAGCATGTACATTGGTATAACCAAACCTCGCCATCAGCGTCGGTCGCACTGTCGCCACATAATACTCTTTAATTCTCGTTGCCGCCATCGCTAATCATTCCACTCAAATATCAATGATCTCGCCCGAAAAGCGTGCAACACGAACTTTGCGCCCATTACTAAGTCTCCGGAAACCCACACGTGTAGACTTCCCGCTTCCAGGATCCAGCACTGCCAGATTTGACAAGTCTACGGCGAGCTCTTTATCTTCAATATTACCTGGTGCTTGCTGTGTCGGCTTCCGATGACGGCGCACGATATTGACACCGTTCACAATGGCTTTGTTCTGCTTAGGGAAAACTTTCAGAATATCGCCTTCACGGCCACGGTCGCGGCCCACCAAAATCATAACACGATCACCTTTTCTGATTTTCTGTGCCATTCTTCAGAGCACCTCTGGAGCCAATGAAATAATTTTCATAAAATTTTGTTTACGTAGCTCTCGTGTAACCGGGCCAAAAATCCGCGTTCCTATCGGCTCGTTCTGTCGATTTATAATTACAGCAGCATTGTGATCGAAACGCAACGCACTACCATCAGACCGACGAATCTCCTTAGAAGTTCTCACAATTACAGCGCGAGCGACATCGCCTTTCTTCACACGCTGGCCTGGTTGCGCCTCCTTCACAGAAACCACGACAACATCGCCCACACTTGCTGTCTTGCGCCTAGATCCTCTCAACACTTTAATGCATCGAACCCGCTTGGCGCCCGAATTATCAGCTACATTAAGATTGGTTTCCTGATGAATCATCTGTCAATCTCTCACACCAGCGTCATACTTGTTTATCGACAATAATCCAACGTTTGATTCTGGATACCGGGCGGCATTCCTGTATGTTTACCACATCACCCAGTTGAGCCGCGTTATTTTCATCATGAGCGTGATAGAGCTTAGAACGGCGAATCGTTTTCTTGTAGAGTGGATGCTTCATCAAACGCTTGACGTTGACAACAACACTCTTATTCCCAGACTTTCTGGTAACCACTCCTTGCATGACGTGGCGTGACATAGCTCTTTCCTTAGAGTTCATTTGTGCGGGCTATTTGAACCCATACCGTCCTTATACGCGCAATATCGCGACGGACCTGCCGCATACGCGCAGTATTCTCTAATTGAGCGTTTGCCTGCTGAAAACGCAAGTTGAATTGCTCCTTCTTCAGCCTAATAAGCTCATCCTTCATCTGATCAAGACTCATGGCACGAATATCGACAGGCCTCATATCACCTTCATCCCTATCGGTGAATACGCTGGATGAATTTCACCGGGATCGACAACTTCGACGCACCCAAGCGAATTGCCTCACGCGCAATTCCTTCATCGACACCATCCAGCTCAAACATCACGCGTCCCGGTTTCACTCGATACATCCAATACTCGGGAGAGCCCTTGCCTTTACCCATGCGAACCTCGGCTGGTTTGGTCGACACTGGGACATCTGGAAAAACCGTCACCCATACGCGACCAACACGCTTCATATAGCGTGTTATGGCACGGCGTGCCGCCTCAATCTGGCGAGCGGTGATACGTCCCGCAGACTGGGCCTTCATGCCATAAGAACCAAAATTTAACCCAGTTTGACCTGTGGTATTTCCATGAATACGGCCTTTGTGTGCCTTGCGGAACTTGGTGCGTTTGGGGCTTAGCATTTCCAATCCCTCGGTCAGGTCCGTGCCTGAGCACTTTGGGTTTCGACTTCGCGTCTTTCATGGGCACGGGGGTCATGGCCAAAAAGTTCACCTTTGAAAACCCAGGCCTTAACGCCAAGAGTTCCGTAAGCTGTTTTTGCAGTCACGTGGCCGAAATCAATATCGGCACGTAATGTATGAAGCGGGACACGCCCTTCTCTGTACCATTCGAGCCGTGCGATTTCCGCTCCGCCAAGACGCCCTCCAACATTAATGCGAATACCCTCGGCACCCAGGCGCATAGCCGATTGAACAGCACGCTTCATAGCACGGCGAAACGAGATACGACGCTCGAGTTGCTGCGCAACATTCTCGGCAACCAGATAAGCATCAATTTCAGGTTTCCGTATCTCCATGATATTAATCACTGCATCGAACCGCGTAACACTCTGGAGACTCCTCTTAAGAGCCTTGATGCCGTCGCCTTTCTTACCGATTACTACACCAGGACGAGCCGTGTGAATTGAGACACGTACCTTATCAACTTGACGCTCAACAACAATTCTACTCACACCGGCTTGCGGTAATTGTTCCCGAACACGGCTACGAAGCATTATATCTTCGTGTAGAAGGCGCGCGTAATCATCGCCATCGGCATACCAACGTGAATCCCAAACACGGTTAATGCCAAGCCGTAATCCAATCGGATTGACTTTATGCCCCATCAGTCCTCGCTCCCCACAGACTCGCGAACAGCAATCTCCATATTACTAAATCTCTTGCAATAGGAATGAATGCGTCCACGGCCCGCTGCTCTAAAACGACGAATCTTAAGGCCAGGGCCAACTGATACACGTGACACGATGAGTCGATCAACATCAAGACCGTGATTGTTCTCCGCATTAGCAATAGCTGATTGCAGTGCTTTTCTAACTTTCTTCGCTATACAGTACTTCGATAGTGAGAGCTCAGCCAGCGCCTTCGACACCGGTTTACCACGAATCCGACAAACGACAAGACTCAACTTACGTACAGTCGTCCGCAACGACCGCGCTACAACATAAGCCTCGTTGTTAATTATAGCACGCTCCAAGCCTCGGTCAACCATGAAACTTAATTCCTTCTAGCTTTCTTGTCTGCCGCGTGGCCACGGAAATTTCTTGTCGGAGAAAATTCCCCAAATTTATGGCCTACCATATTTTCGGTAACTAAAACAGGTAAATGTCTATGGCCGTTATGAACACCAAAAGTGAGGCCAACGAACTGTGGCATAACAGTAGAGCGTCTGGACCAAATATCAATGACCTGTTTACGGCTAGATTCCCGTGCTTTCTCCGCTTTTTTGAGAAGATAACCATCTACAAACGGACCTTTCCAGACAGAACGAGACATAACCCCTCCTAACGTCTCTTTCGATGACGTCGAGCAATAATCAGCATATCACTCATCTTCTTTCTTCGTGTTCGCGCACCTTTAGTTGGCTTCCCCCACGGTGTTACCGGGTGACGACCGCCACTAGTGCGACCCTCTCCCCCCCCATGAGGATGATCGACAGGATTCATCACAACACCACGGACTGAGGGGCGTTTACCAAACCAGCGCTTACGCCCTGCTTTACCCAATTTCTGGTTTTGATGATCGGCGTTGGACACGGCGCCAATGGTGGCCATACACTCACTACGAACCAAACGCATTTCTCCGGAGCTCAAACGAAGCCGTACATAACCCTGATCTTTCCCAATCAACTGAGCATAGCTACCAGCGGAACGAGCGACCTTTCCGCCTGCCCCTGGCTTCATTTCTATATTATGAACAATAGTCCCAATTGGAATACCCTTCAGAGGCATCGCATTGCCCGGATGAATGTCAACCTTTTCCCCAGATATTACCCTATCGCCGACCTGCAATTTCTGAGGCGCCAGGATATACGCTCGAATACCATCTTCGTATTCCAATAAAGCGATATGAGAAGATCTATTAGGATCATGTTCCAAACGCTCGACCGATGCGGATACGCCAAATTTTCTACGTCCGAAGTCAATTACACGATAACGCCGTTTATGCCCACCTCCACGACGACGTACCGTGATCCTTCCGCGACTATTGCGTCCTCCCTTCTTTTTCAAGCCTTCTACCAACCCTTTTGTGGGTTCCCCTCTATGCAATTGTAAGCGAACAATCTGCACTAAGCCTCGCTGGCCTGGAGTGGCTGGTTTACGATATTTAAGTGTCATATGATCAAACCCCTGCTGTAACGTCGATCACATAGCCTTCACGAAGCGTCACGATTGCCTTTTTCGTTGCCCTTCTGTGGCCAGGGCGGCCACGGAAACGTTTGTGCTTCCCTCTGTAATTCATAACATTAACCGACAACACTTCAACATCAAATAACCTCTCAACTGCTTTCCTAATTTCATATTTGTTCGTCTGACGATCAACCAAAAGAGTTATTTGAGAATGGATCGAAGAAGCTGTCGATTTCTCAGTAACGATTGGGCCGCATATGATATCATAATCCCTCAACAAAGTCATTTGAATAATTCCTCAAAAACCTCAACCGCGTCCTTGGTAAGAATCAGTAGATCATGCCGCAATATATCATAAACGTTCGCCCCAACGCTCGGCAGAATATCAATATTGGAAATATTTGAGGCAGCACGAAAAAAATTACAATCAATTGTGCTTCCCTCGAGGATAAGTGCATCGGCAATACCCATAACGGAAAGTTTCGCAGATAGAGTATTTGTTTTCTCATCCTTCAATTTGCAACCCTCAAATACAAGTAACTTACCCTCCGCTTTCTTGGTCGAAAATGCTATCTTTAGGCCCAACGCGCGGATACGTTTGGGAAGCTTGAAAGTATGAGCACGTTGAACAGGCCCGTGAACAACTGCTCCACCACGAAACAAATTAGCCTTACGACTTCCATGACGAGCACGCCCGCTACCCTTCTGTCGCCCTAGTTTGGCGGTACTGGCATGCACATCGCTGACCGATTTAACTGTATGGGTTCCTGCACGACGTTTGGCAAGCTGCCAACAAACGACACGTGCAAGAATATCCGGTCTCAATGGCAATCCGAATATCTTATCGGATAACTCCATCGAACCAGCCTTGGCATTATCAAGTGTGATAACCTCAGCTTTCATTTCCCTCTGCTCATCGCGTCGGTATCGGCTTTGACTGCATCTGAAACCAATACCCATGCCCCTCTCGCACCTGGAACACTGCCACGAATTGTAATCAGACCATTATTCAAATCAGTTGCTACAACCTCAAGATTCTGCACCGTCACACAAATGCTGCCCATGTGACCAGCCATTTTCTTCCCTTTCCAAACACGCCCGGGATCCTGGCTGTTACCAGTTGAGCCATGAGCACGATGTGACACTGAAACGCCATGACTCGCCCGCATACCACCAAAGTTGTGTCGTTTCATAGATCCTGCGAAGCCTCGCCCCTTCGATAACCCCATGACATCGACTTTCCGGCCTACTGTGAAATGCCCAACAAACAGCATAGAGCCCACCTGAAGGGAGGCGCCCTCATCGATACGAAACTCAACGACTTTCCTCATAGGTTCAGTGTTTGCTTTGGAAAAGTGCCCTCGAGTTGCTCGTGTCGCTTTCCTCATTCTGGCCGGCCATGTTCCTATCTGAAGAGCGGTATAGCCGTCGTTCTCTATAGTGCGCTGAGCTATGACTCGATTGCCACGATCCTGAAGGACGGTCACAGGAATATGGTCGCCGCTATCGGTGAACATGCGACTCATACCAACTTTCCATGCAATCATGCCAGAACGCATCATCGTAATTCCTCAACGTTTGATTTCAACGTCGACCCCTGAGGCCAAATCAAGCTTCATGAGTGCATCGACCGTCTGAGGCGTCGGATTGACAATATCGATGAGGCGTTTGTGAGTGCAAATTTGGAACTGCTCACGTGACTCCTTATCAATATGAGGGCCTCGAAGAACGGTGAATTTCTCGACATGTGTTGGCAAAGGAACCGGCCCTCTGACCTGAGCACCGGTTCGCTTGGCAGTACTAACGATCTCGCTCGTCGACTGATCCAACAGCCGATGATCAAAAGCTTTGAGCCTGATGCGTATATTCTGACTTGTCATGGGCCTTCGCGTTCCTGTCCTCTTCTCAATATTCGTTCAGCATCATTCATTCTTTATGCTATTTGATGATTTGTGCGACGATGCCGGCGCCGACGGTTTTACCGCCCTCACGGATTGCAAAGCGCAGCCCCTCATCCATAGCAATCGGGGAGATCAACTCAACGTCCATCGTGATGTTGTCGCCAGGCATCACCATCTCAACACCCTCCGGTAACATCACATGCCCCGTCACATCCGTCGTCCGAAAATAAAACTGAGGACGATAGTTCGTGAAAAACGGTGTGTGCCGCCCGCCCTCCTCCTTCGTCAAAACATAAGTCTCCGCCTTGAACTTCGTATGCGGTGTAATCGTCCCAGGCTTCGCCAGAACCTGACCACGCTCAACCTCGTCCCGCTTCACACCTCGCAAAAGTGCACCAATGTTGTCCCCCGCCTCACCACTATCCAGGAGCTTGCGAAACATCTCTACACCAGTACACACCGTCTTCGACGTCTCACGTATCCCTACAACCTCAATCTCATCGCCAACCCTCACAACACCTCGCTCTATCCTACCCGTCACAACCGTCCCACGGCCCGAAATCGAAAACACATCCTCTATCGGCATCAAAAACGGGCGATCCACAGAACGCTCCGGCGTCGGTATATACGCATCAACTTCTCGCATCAACTCCAAAATCGTCGACGAACCAACCTCACTATCACGATCCTCCAAAGCCGCCAACGCCGAACCCTTCACCACAGGTATATCATCACCAGGAAAATCATACAACGATAACAACTCCCGAACTTCCAACTCAACAAGCTCCAAAAGCTCATCATCATCAACCTGATCCACCTTGTTCAAATACACAACAATCGCCGGAACACCAACCTGACGCGCCAACAAAATATGCTCCCGCGTCTGCGGCATCGGACCATCCGCCGCACTCACAACCAGTATCGCACCATCCATCTGAGCCGCACCCGTAATCATATTCTTCACATAATCCGCATGACCAGGACAATCAACATGCGCATAATGACGACCCTCCGTCTCATACTCAACATGCGCCGTGTTAATCGTAATACCACGCTCCTTCTCCTCCGGAGCCTTGTCAATCTCAGCATAATCCGTAAACGTCGCACCACCCGCCGACGCAAGTATCCGCGTAATCGACGCCGTCAACGTCGTCTTGCCATGATCCACATGGCCAATCGTACCTATGTTCACATGCGGCTTCACACGCTCATAACGATCCTTCGCCATCTCAAACCCCCACAGCCAATAAAACTAACCCGAGCTATCCGCGACGCAATTAACCGACACTTACCTTGACTTCATCTGACAACAAACGAGGGACAGGCTCATTGCAATCGAAATGCATACTATAAGTCGCACGCCCCTGACTCATAGAACGAAGATCGTTGACATACCCAAACATTGTTGCTAGTGGGCCTTTGGCACGAATTACATGTGCATTACCGCGTAGTTCCATGCTCTGAATCCGGGCGCGCCTGCTACTCAAATCACCAATTATGTCACCCATATACTCATCCGGCGTCACAATCTCGATTCGCATTATCGGTTCAAGAAGATGTGGTTCCGCGTGAGCGATACCTTCACGGAATGCAGCACGAGCTGCAATATCAAACGCAATAGCACTCGAGTCAACATCGTGATAAGCGCCGTCACATAATTTTGCCTTAAAATCGATGACAGGAAAGCCTGCAATTACGCCAGACTTACTAGCATCCTTGATAGCATCTTTTATTGTCGAGATATATTCTCGAGGAACATTGCCGCCTTTCACTGCGTTCTCAAAGACAAAACCCTCACCGGCCCGCGTCGGCTCAAAAACTATTCGGACACGGGCAAACTGACCCGCTCCTCCGGTCTGTTTCTTATGTATATAATCGACATCATAAGACTTAGTAATTGTTTCTCTGTAAGCAACTTGCGGAGAACCAATGCTAGCATCAACACTAAATTCCCGCCTCATGCGGTCGACAATAATTTCCAAATGAAGTTCACCCATACCTTTTATGATAGTCTGGCCAGATTCGTTATCGACCATAACACGGAAGGACGGGTCTTCCCCTGCCAATTTCCCCAAAGCAACCGACATCTTATCATGATCAATTTTTGTTTTCGGCTCAACCGCCACTTCGATGACAGGTTCGGGAAATTCCATACGCTCTAGAATGATTGGTTTAGCAGAATGAGATAATGTATCGCCTGTACTAATTGCCTTAAGACCACACAAAGCAACAATGTCACCAGCGTAAGCTATCTGTATATCCTCCCGCTTGTTAGCATGCATAAGAAGCATGCGACCGACACGCTGTCGTGAGTTTTTAGTTGTATTCACCAACGAAGCGCCTAATTTGAGAATGCCTGAATAAATTCTGACAAAGGTTAAAGTCCCAACATATTTGTCGGCCATAATTTTGAAAGCCAATGCAGAAAATAGCTCATCATCATGACTATCACGAAATTCTTCTTTGCCTGACTCGATATTCACACCACAAACCGGGGGCACGTCGACAGGCGAGGGAAGATATTCAACAATAGCATCCAATAAAAGCTGAATGCCCTTATTCTTAAAAGCGCTTCCCAGAAAAACAGGGACAAATGCACGCAAAAGGGTACCTTTACGAATACAAGATTGCAGTGTAGTCGCATCCAGAACACAACCTTCCAAATATGCCTCCATTACATCGTCGTCAAATTCAGCTGCGGTCTCGAGCAACTTTATGCGATATTTGGTCACCTGATCCCGTAGATAATTTGGAATAGGAATCTCCTCGTACTGCGCATCTAAACCATTATCGCACCATACGATAGCTTTCATTTTCACCAAATCAACAACACCTCTAAAGTCCGCTTCAGTGCCGATAGGTATCTGCATTACTAGAGGATGAGCAGCAAAACGCTTTTCGATCATATCTATGCAGTGGAAAAAATCCGAACCAACACGATCCATTTTGTTGATAAAACATACACGAGGGACTTTATACTTATCGGCTTGACGCCACACGGTCTCAGACTGTGGCTCAACACCCGATACAGCGTCGAACACCGCGACAGCTCCATCGAGAACGCGCAAGCTACGTTCAACTTCAACGGTAAAATCGACATGACCTGGTGTGTCAATGATGTTAACTCGATGGCCACGCCAAATAGCGGTTGTCGCCGCTGATGTGATGGTGATACCGCGCTCCTGCTCCTGTTCCATCCAATCCATTGTGGCAGTGCCCTCGTGGACTTCTCCGACCTTGTGGGAACGGCCAGTGTAGTAGAGTATTCGTTCAGTCGTCGTTGTCTTACCGGCATCAATGTGAGCCATTATGCCGATATTTCTGTAACGCTCAATGGAGTGTGTTCTTTTCATATCTTGCTCACATCCTTGAGGCCATCTGAGGACCCCGGATTACCGGCACGATAGCCTCACCAACGGTAATGGGAAAATGCCTTGTTCGCGTCAGCCATCCGGTGCGTATCCTCGCGCTTCTTCACAGCTGCACCACGTTGGAATGCGGCGTCCAAAAGTTCTCCAGAAAGACGACTCATCATAGTCGTTTCTGAACGTGCACGTGCAGCACCGATTAACCAGCGTATTGCCAATACCTGCTGACGATCTGATCGAACTTCCACGGGCACTTGATAGGTGGCACCACCTACGCGACGAGAACGCACCTCAACCATAGGCTTCACATTAGCCACGGCCTGATGAAAAAGCCCAACTGGCTCTTGTCCTACCTTATCACGTATGCGGTCCAAAGCACTATATACAATGCCCTCAGCTACAGCCTTCTTTCCATCACGCATAAGGCTATTGATGAATTTCGCCAGCACTCTGTCACCATGCAAAGCATCCGGAAGAACATCACGTTTCTCAGCAGCACGGCGCCGTGACATTACGAGAGCTCCTCATTTCGGCCGTTTAGTACCATATTTGGAGCGACTTTGACGACGACTGGAAACACCTTGAGCGTCTAATGTTCCACGGACAATATGGTAGCGCACACCAGGAAGATCTTTCACACGACCACCCCGAATCATAACCACAGAATGTTCCTGAAGATTGTGGCCTTCCCCAGGAATGTAACCAGTCACCTCAAAACCGTTAGTCAAGCGCACCCTTGCAACTTTGCGAAGGGCCGAATTCGGCTTCTTCGGAGTCGTTGTATAGACACGCGTGCAGACACCACGCTTCTGGGGGCAAGACTCCAAAGCAGGAACCTTGTTGCGTTTCCGGCGCAGTTCTCTCGGTCTGCGGATCAGTTGATTAATTGTCGGCATAAAACCCCACTCGGCACCATGCGACACTCGATGCTCAACACAGAAACCTTTCACAAAATGCCCAATTTCAGAGACAAAATTTTAGTCTATGCCCAATCAAACAATAGAATCATCACATCAATTATACACAACTACCTCCAATCAGTCAACTATGCGGTTCTGCCCACATCTTCCTGGTCTGCCGTCGACGATTCTTCAATCAGAAATTGCCTCGCCTCAGAGGTAGTTGTCAGCGAAGACTTTCGAAGATTCTCGACCTCGCGCAAGCTCTGTACAACTCGTCCCGTACCAGCCGGAATAAGACGGCCAACAATAACATTCTCCTTCAGGCCAGCGAGAACGTCCACCCTACCGGCAACCGAAGCCTCGGTCAGCACACGTGTCGTCTCCTGAAACGACGCTGCAGATATAAAAGATTGCGTCTGCAGACTAGCTTTGGTGATGCCTTGCAAAATTGGAACAGCCGTAGCAGGTACATCACCGTCCTCTCTAGCACGCATATTGATTCGATCGAACTCGCGCCGATCAACTTGTTCACCAATCAAAAACGTGGTATCGCCAGGCTCTTCTACCTCCACTTTTTGTAACATTTGACGACAGATGACCTCGATATGTTTATCGTTGATACGGACTCCCTGCAAGCGATACACACCTTGTATTTCGTTGATAAGATAGTTCGCCAAAGCCTCGACTCCCATCACGCGCAGAATATCATGAGGAACCGGGCTGCCATCTATAAGCGGATCCCCTCGACGCACATGATCACCATCATTAACCGCAATATGTTTTCCTTTGGGAAGAAGGTACTCGCGTTGACTATTATCCTCATCAATTGATCTTACAATTATGCGTCGCTTGTTTTTATAATCTCTACCAAACTCCACCACACCGTCGATTTCTGCAATGACTTGATATTCTTTTGGTTTGCGTGCTTCAAAAAGCTCGGCCACACGCGGAAGACCACCCGTAATATCTGTGTTAGTGATTGAATCCCTTGGAATACGAGCGACAACGTCGCCGAGGTTGACCTTCTGGCCGTTTTCTACAGACAATACCGCATCCACCGACAATTCAAACGTTGAAATCAAATCGCCGTTCTCAGTATCGGAATTATCGTCAGAAATTACTAGGCGAGGGCGAAGATCAGTTCGGTGTTGCTGCTGGCGCCAATCAATGACAACTTGGTTTGAAATACCACTAGTCTCGTCAATTATTTCACGCAATGAAATACCTTCGATCAAATCACAGTATGTAATCCTACCAGCTCTATCAGCAATGATCGGGAGATTGTAAGGATCCCACCGAACCAAAGTATCCCCACGCCTAACTTCTTGATTTTCCCCAACAAAAAGGCGCGCACCATAAGGTAAGCGATAACGCGAGCGCTCTTTGCCAGACGCGTCAACAATCAGTACTTCACAGTTCCGTGCCAGAACAATTGTATTACCATCACCATCAGTGACAAGCTGAGGATTCACCAATTTCACAACACCTCCGGTCGGAGTATCAATCGACGACGATTCTGCACCACGTTGAGCAGTGCCACCTATGTGGAAAGTGCGCATGGTAAGCTGTGTCCCTGGCTCGCCAATGGACTGAGCGGCAATGACACCCACAGCCTCTCCTACATTGACAGGAGTTCCACGCGCCAAATCGCGACCATAACAAGAAGCGCAAACACCAAGCTTACTTTCACACGTCAAGACTGAACGGATACGGACTCGATCTACTCCTGAATTTTTAACTATATCCATATGCCGCTCCTCGAGCATTGTCCCTGCCTCAATGACTGTCTGGCCAGAGACAGAGTCGACAATATTCTCAAGGTTAAAGCGGCCCAAGATTCGTTCGGCTAAAGACACTATTTCCTCTGAACCTTGCATCACAGCACCAACTATAATTCCTTCACCGGTACCACAATCCTCCTCAACGATAACGCAATCCTGCGCAACATCAACAAGCCGACGCGTAAGATAACCTGAATTTGCAGTCTTCAGGGCTGTATCCGCAAGACCTTTCCGGGCACCATGAGTAGAATTAAAGTACTCCAAAACAGACAAACCCTCTCTGAAATTGGAAATAATTGGCGTTTCGATAATTTCTCCCGAAGGCTTTGCCATCAGACCGCGCATGCCGGCAAGTTGCTTTATCTGCGCCGCAGAGCTACGCGCACCAGAATAAGCCATCATATAGATCGAATTAAGACGCCTGCGTCGCCCTGTATTCTTGTCAATTCCTTCGACACTCGACAAATCGACCATCAAAGCGTCAGCAACTCTATCTGTGCAGTGCGACCATGCATCAACAACTTTGTTATACTTCTCGCCTTGTGTGATTACTCCATCCATATATTGCTGCTCATATTCTCGTACACGACTCTGTGTCGCGCGAATAAGTTCCTCTTTAGCGCTAGGAACAACCATATCGTCCTTACCAAAAGAAATACCCGCACTACATGCATGGCGAAAACCAAGAGCCATAGCGCGATCACAAAAAAGAATAGTCTCCTTCTGACCACAATAACGGTATAGAGCATCAATCACATCAGAAATCTCGCGCTTGGTAAGAACCCGATTGATTAGGTCGAATGAGAGCTGTGGATGGCGTGGGAGAATTTGTGACAACAACATACGGCCCGGTGTTGTATCGACAATCGAATATCCATCTTCCCCCACATTACCCACGTGACGGTAACGACAACGGATCATGCTCTGCATTGAAACAATGCCCGCGTGCAAAGCATGTTCAACTTCATCAATCCCCCGAAACAGCATATCCTCCCCTGGCTCCCCCTGGATAGCTAGGGAAAGATCGTAAAGTCCTAAAACAATATCTTGGGACGGCACGATGATTGGTTTACCATCAGCAGGTGACAAAATATTATTAGTCGACATCATTAAGACACGAGCCTCAAGCTGAGCCTCGACCGAAAGCGGTACATGAACCGCCATCTGATCACCATCGAAGTCAGCATTATAGGCCGCACACACCAGAGGGTGAAGCTGTACAGCTTTACCCTCGACCAACACAGGCTCAAATGCTTGAATACCCAGCCGATGGAGCGTCGGTGCACGATTCAGCAGCACTGGGTGCTCACGAATCACCTCATCCAAAATATCCCATACTTCCGGCCGCTCTTTCTCAACTAAACGCTTAGCTGCCTTGACGGTTGGGGTTTTCCCATACATTTCCAATTTCGAATATATAAATGGCTTGAACAATTCCAATGCCATCTTCTTTGGCAATCCGCATTGATGTAATTTGAGTTCTGGGCCAACGACAATAACAGAGCGCCCCGAATAATCGACACGCTTACCTAAAAGGTTCTGACGAAACCGCCCTTGCTTACCCTTCAACATATCGGAAAGCGACCGTAACGGGCGCTTATTAGCACTTGTAATAACACGTCCGCGCCGGCCGTTGTCAAACAAAGCATCCACCGATTCCTGAAGCATGCGCTTTTCATTGCGCACGATAATATCGGGCGCTCGCAATTCAATAAGTCTCTTCAAACGATTATTACGATTGATCACACGCCGGTAGAGATCATTAAGATCCGACGTTGCAAAACGACCACCGTCAAGCGGAACAAGTGGGCGAAGATGAGGAGGAATAACCGGAATAACTTCCAGTACCATCCACTCCGGTCGATTTCCAGATTCGATGAAGATTTCAACAAGTTTCAGGCGCTTTACAATCTTCTTGCGCTTAGTTTCTGAATTAGTTTCCGCTAATTCTTCACGCAAAAAATCTCGCTCGCTCTTTAGATCCATCTTCGAAAGCAATTCACGAACAGCCTCCGCCCCAATACTTGCCGTGAAAGCATCAGCACCATACTCATTACGAGCCTCAAGATATTGCTCTTCAGTCAGTATTTGCCTATCCTCCAGGGGGGTCAAACCCGGATCTATGATTATGTATTGTTCGAAGTATAAAACCCGCTCCAAATCCTTCAGCGCTATATCAAGCAACAAACCTATGCGCGATGGTAAGGACTTGAGAAACCATATATGTGCCACGGGAGCAGCTAGTTCTATATGCCCCATACGCTCACGTCGTACAGAAGACTTCACAACCTCTACCCCGCATTTCTCACATACAACGCCCTGGAATTTCATACGCTTGTATTTCCCGCATAAACACTCATAGTCCTTTTCCGGTCCAAAAATACGAGCACAAAATAACCCATCCCGCTCCGGTTTGAAGGTGCGATAATTAATCGTTTCTGGCTTTTTGACCTCACCCCAAGACCATGAACGGATCTCTGCAGGGCTTGCGATAGAGATTCGGATGTGATCAAAACTCTGGGGGCCAGTGATCTGGCCACCAAAAATACGCATCAACTCATTCATGTCTATTCTCCTCCAAAGATCGATAGATCTCACTTCATCCACTACCCTACATTACGAATCTACATTCTGTACTACAAATGAAATCTAATTTATCTGTCTTTGCTCAACATTGAGACCAAGTGCCTGTATCTCCTTCACAAGAACATTGAAGCTCTCTGGAATACCCGCTTCGAAATAATGGTCTCCCTTGACAATGGATTCATACACACGAGCACGCCCTGCTACATCATCAGATTTAACTGTCAACATCTCTTGCAAGGTATACGCTGCCCCATACGCTTGCAGAGCCCAGACTTCCATCTCACCAAAACGCTGCCCCCCAAATTGAGCTTTGCCTCCCAATGGCTGCTGAGTGATCAAGCTATAAGGGCCAACAGAGCGCGCATGAATTTTATCATCTACTAAATGATGGAGCTTTAAAACGTAAAGATAGCCAACCGTGATCGGGCGACTGAAAGTTTCGCCAGTACGTCCATCCATAAGAATCTCCTGGCCGCTACGTGATAGGGCAGCAAGTTCAAGTAAAGCAACAATATCTCTCTCGTGGGCACCATCGAAAACAGGCGTTGCAACCGGAATACCATCACGCAGTTCACTCGCAATTTCGAGCAACTCAGTATCGCTCATACCACCTATAGTACCGCTTCTTCCTCGCTCCCCATAAGTTCGGGTCAGCAGTTTACGTAATCCTGATACCGTTGCAGGCTTACCGCTGTCAATTGGTATGTTGTTTTGAATACTATCCAACATATGTCCGAGACGCTTTCCGATGGAAAAGGAAGCCCATCCCAAATGAGTTTCGAGAATTTGACCTACATTCATACGACTAGGCAGGCCCAGTGGATTGAGAACAATATCAACCGGTGTTCCATCCGGCAAATAGGGCATATCTTCGATCGGAACTATTCGTGATATTACCCCTTTATTACCGTGACGTCCTGCCACTTTATCGCCAGCTTGAAGCTTACGCTTTACGGCAACAAACACTTTAACCGTTTTTAGGACACCGGCCGGCAAATCATCACCTAATTGAAGTTTTTCAATTCGATTCTCGAAATCATGCTCAATCTTCGAAAGAGAGGCATCGAAGCGAGCTTTCAGTGCCTCAATAGCCGCCATCGTCTCATCATCATCGATAACAATTTGCCACCATTGCCCCCGAGGAAAACTCCCGAGAGACTCGCCATCGACTATCAAACCTAATTTCATTCCCTTTGGGCCTTGTATAATTTTCTTGCCTTCAATCAGTCCACGCAAAATTGAGTAGGTATTACGTTCAATAATTGCAAGTTTGTCGTCCCGATCCTTAATCAAACGAGCAGTTTCTTCGCCTTCAATTGCTCGCGCTCGCTCTCCCTTATCAATGCCACGGCGTGAAAATACCCTTACTTCAACAACTGTTCCTTGAACACCAGGTGGAACACGCAGCGCCGTATCACGAACATCTGAAGCCTTTTCGCCAAAAATAGCCCGAAGAAGTTTCTCCTCCGGTGTCATAAGGCTCTCACCTTTCGGTGTAATTTTGCCAACCAATATATCACCCGCCTCAACTTCAGCGCCAATATAGACAATTCCGGCTTCGTCGAGATTCTTCAAAGCTTCCTCACCTGCATTCGGTATATCGCGTGTTATCTCTTCTTGCCCCATTTTTGTATCACGAGCCATCATCTCGAATTCTTCAATATGAATCGAAGTGAACACATCATCTTTCGCAATTCGCTCAGAAATCAGTATCGAATCCTCAAAATTATATCCATCCCACGGCATGAACGCACACAAAATATTCCTTCCAAGGGCAAGCTCCCCACGCTCGGTAGAAGAACCATCGGCCAGAACGTCGCCTATTTCCACGCGTTGACCGACTGCCACTAACGGCCGCTGATTGATGCAGGTGCTCTGATTAGAGCGTTGAAATTTTGCCAGAGTATATATGTCGACACCTAGCGAGTCCTCAGTATCACCGTCGTTGGCACGAACGACAATTCGCTCTGCATCGACTTGATCAATTACCCCGCTGCGGCGGGCAGTAATCGCAGCACCCGAATCACGAGCTACTATCTCTTCCATACCCGTACCCACAAGTGGTGCTTCGGCGCGCATCAATGGAACAGCCTGGCGCTGCATGTTCGATCCCATAAGTGCACGATTTGCATCGTCATTCTCGAGAAACGGAATCAGTGCGGCAGCAACTGAAACAAGTTGCTTTGGAGAAACGTCAATCATATCAATAGATTCACGCGGCATGATAACAAGCTCGCCGTTCTGGCGGCACGGTACCAAATTTTCTTTGAAGCGGCCCCTATTATCAAGCTCAGCATTCGCTTGAGCAATAATATGCTGACCCTCCTGCATGGCAGTCAGATAAAATACTTCATTCGTTACCCGCCCCCCCTCCACCTTTCGGTAAGGGCTCTCGATAAAACCATGCTGATTGACGCGCGCAAAAGTCGCAAGGCTGCTTATCAAGCCTATATTAGGGCCCTCCGGCGTCTCGACCGGGCAGATTCTTCCGTAATGAGTTGGATGCACATCACGCACTTCAAAACCGGCTCGCTCACGCGTTAGACCACCAGGGCCGAGCGCGGAAAGTCGACGCTTGTGAGTCACTTCGGAAAGTGGGTTGGTCTGATCCATAAATTGTGAGAGCTGCGAAGAGCCAAAAAATTCCCTTACAGCAGCTGTCACTGGTTTAGCATTAATTAAGTCATGTGGCATGACACTATCAAGCTCAACCAAGCTCATACGCTCACGGATAGCTCTCTCCATGCGTAATAGGCCCATGCGGTACTGGTTCTCGAGTAATTCCCCAACCGAGCGCACACGTCGGTTTCCCAAATGATCGATATCATCTATTTCACCCTTACCGTCTTTCAACTCAACGAGCATCTTCAAACATTCCAATATATCTTCTTTGGTCAAGACACGAAGGGATTCATCATGCTCGACTCCCAATCGAGCGTTCATCTTTACACGCCCCACGGCAGAGAGATCGTAGCGCTCTGAATCGAAAAACAGCTCCCTAAACATGCTTTCCGCCTTCTCGACCGCCGGCAGCGGCTCGCCAGGGCGCATCACACGATATATCTCGAATAGTGCTTCATCACGACTCGAACTCCTATCTATCTGCAAAGTATTACGGATATAGGGGCCTATATTGACATAGTCGATATCAAGTATTGTCAACTTCACAATGCCTGCCTCAAGAAACTTAGCCAAATAATCCTCATCAATCTCATCGCCAGCTTCTGCGAGCACAAGGCCCGTCGAAGTCTCAACAACATCATCGGCAAGGTATGAGCCAAGCAAAGTTTCCTCTTCAACCAGTTGTTCCTTGAGGCCAACCCTATTCAATTTCTTGAGTTGTAGGCGTGTGAGCCTTGTACCGGCCTTGGCTACTACCTTGCCATTGTCGGCATTAATCAAGTCAGTAGCCAATTTGCTTCCAAGAACACGGTCCGCATTAAACGGCACACCCCAAGCATCGCCTATTTTAGTGTATGTAACGCTATCGTAAAATGTGCCAAGGATATCCTCAGTCGAAAAACCCAAAGCAAAAAGTATGGTTGTGGCTGGAAGCTTACGGCGTCGATCGATGCGAACGTGGACAATATCTTTGGCATCAAACTCAAAATCGAGCCACGAACCACGATACGGGATGATACGAGCAGCAAACAAGTACTTGCCAGAAGAGTGAGTCTTTCCTTTGTCATGATCGAAAAAAACGCCCGGAGAACGGTGCATCTGGGAAACAATCACACGTTCCGTCCCGTTTATAACAAAAGTTCCTTTATCGGTCATGAGCGGTATGTCGCCCATATAGACTTCTTGCTCCTTGATATCACGAATATCACGTTTTTTGATTTCCTCATCGACATCAAAAATCCAAAGCTGAAGTGTCACCTTTAGAGGTGCTGCATAAGTCATGCCTCGTTTCAAGCACTCATTCACGTCATGCTTCGGTTCCTCAAGCTGATAATGTTCGAAGTGTAATTCAGCACGATCCGAGAAATCGTGAATTGGAAATACAGATTCGAAAACGCCCTGTAGACCTCTACTACGACGCTGCTGCCTTGCAACACCATGCTGAAGAAAATAATTATAGGACGTCCGTTGGACATCAATGAGATTAGGCACCTCAGCAACTGAAGAGGTTCGAGCAAAACTGCGGCGACGGCGGAAGAACCGCCCATTCATACCTGGAGCCATATCACCACTCCCATCCCTATGCTAGTCGCGTAAACCAATGAACGACATTTCGCCGTTACAGTACCCTTAACAGTATATCCTATAAACCTTCCTGGATAATAGAGCAACGATGCTATCCCCATCGCGCAGAATTCTTCTACATAGGCACGCCACATACTAACAAAACCAACACTGCGGCTTCTCACTATTTGATCTCCACAGACGCACCCGCTCCCTCAAGTTTCTTCTTAAGCTCTTCAGCTTCATCCTTGCCGATTCCCTCTTTAACTGGCTTGGGTGCCCCTTCGACGAGATCCTTCGCCTCTTTCAGCCCCAATCCGGTTATGGCCCGAACTTCCTTGATGACAGTAATTTTGTTGGAGCCGAAGGCCGAAAGAATCAAATCGAATTCCGTCTTCTCCTCCCCTGTATCACTGTTATCGGCGGATGTGTCCGACGCAACAGAAACTGCGACGGGCGCGGCAGCACTGACTCCCCACTTCTCCTCCAGTTTTCTCGAGAGCTCTGCAGCCTCGATAACGGTCAGAGAAGAGAGATCGTCAACTAGTTTCTCCAGATCAGGCATCTTCGTTACTCCAAAGTTTCCGGATATCTCGACGCATCGAAACCAAATCAGACTTCCACTTTACCATAGACAGCAAAAACACGTGCAAGTTGGGTCGCAGGTGACTTCAGAATACTTGCAACTCCGATAGGTGGAATTTGAAGCAGGCCAACCAGAGAAGCACGTAATTCATCGAGCGACGGTAACGACGCCAACCGCTCGACGCCTCCAATATCCAACAACGTCTCGCCTATGGCGCCACCAATCACCACAAGCTTGTCATGCATTCTGGCATAATCAACGATTATTTTGGTGGCAATAACAGGATCACCATTCGATACAGTGACAGCGGTTGGGCCACCGAAAAGGCCACGAAGAGCCTCATAAGGCGTCCCTTCTAATGCACGCAGTGCCAAACGATTCTTGGTCACTTGGAAACCAGCCCCCGCATTGCGCATGAGACGCTTCAAGTCAGTTGCTTCAGCGGCAGTGAGGCCATTGTTATGCATAACAAGAACCACACTTGCTCCCCCAAACATAGTATGCAAGCCGGAAACAATCTTCTCTTTTCTATACCGTTCCATCAATCATCTCCACCAAACTTCATATGATATTGGGTCAAACTAGGAAAGGATGTCATATTCTCATAAACCTCAAGCGGTCGCGAAGCTTTGGGTATCTACACGCACACTTGGCCCCATCGTAGAGCTCAGCGCTGCACTCTTCATGTAAGTCCCCTTCACAGCAGGCGGTTTGGCCTTGAGCACAGCATCAACCAACGCGCAGACATTCTCTATGATCTGCTCCTCACTGAAACTCACTTTGCCAACACCAGCATGAATAATCCCTGCCCTTTCGGCACGATATTCCACTTGGCCTGCTTTAACCGCCGCTACAGCATCGGCGACCTTGAGCGTCACGGTCCCAAGTTTCGGGCTGGGCATCATACCACGTGGTCCCAGGATCTTGCCTAACCGGCCTACAATTGACATCAAATCAGGCGTGGCAATACAGCGGTCAAAATCAATTTCACCTTGGCGGACCTTATCTGCCAAATCCTCAGCACCGACAACATCGGCACCCGCTACACGCGCCTCATCAGCCTGAGAGTCTTTGGCAAAAACCGCAACCCGTACTGATCGTCCAATCCCATGAGGTAAACTCACAACGCCACGCACCATCTGATCAGCATGACGAGGATCAACGTTGAGATTAAGTGAAAGCTCGACCGTTTCATCAAATTTCACAGAAGCTACCCGTTGCACAACAATGACCGCCTCTCTAAGACTGTATCGTTTTTCTCGTTCGATGCCCCTGTAACAATTCACAAGGCGCTTGCCCCCAGTTCTTCTCACCACTATCTACTCCACCAACTCAACGCCCATCGAGCGCGCCGTTCCAGCAACAATTCTGATAGCTGCATTGATGTCATTCGCATTCAAATCCGGCATTTTTGCTTTCGCAATTTCACGCAATTGATTCACGTTGATTGTCCCTTTAGTCTCTCGGCCTGGAGTTGGGCAGCCTTTGTCGATCTGGACTGCCTTCAGGATAAGCCAAGCCGCTGGAGGTGTCTTTGTCTTGAAAGCAAAGCTACGATCTACATAGGCAGTAATTATGGTGGGGATTGGCGTGCCCTGATCGAAATTTTGGGTTGCAGCGTTAAATGCTTTACAGAACTCCATAATGTTGAGCCCACGCTGACCCAATGCCGGGCCAATCGGTGGCGACGGGTTAGCAGTACCTGCAGGCACTGTCAACTTGATATATCCTGCAATCTTCTTCGCCATCTGCCAACGTCCTACTTACTAAACAAACCGCGCATACCACAAGTATAAATTTCCTCGCAACACCCGCTATGTCTTTTCAACTTGCGAATACTCCAATTCTACTGGAGTCGGTCGACCAAAAATAGACACCGCCACTTTGAGTCTCGCACGTTCATCGTCAATTTCCTGGACAGTACCATTAAATGACGAGAATGGTCCATCCGCCACACGAATTGTCTCACCAATTTCAAAGGTAATCGCTGGTCTTGGTCGTTCGACGCCTTCCTGAACTTGATTCATTACACGCTCGGCTTCGTGATCAGGAACAGGCATCGGTTTATTTCCAGCCCCTAGAAATCCTGTAACTTTCGGCGTGTTACGAACGAGATGCCATGTCCGATCCGTCATCTCCATCTTGATCAAAACATAGCCAGGGAAAAACCTTCGTTCCAACGACACCTTTTTGCCGCCGCGCGTTTCGATCACTTCTTCAGACGGGACCAAAACATTCCCAAACATATCGGCTATGCTCTGATCCTCTGCCTGCTCCTGAATCGATTGAGCGACCTTCCTTTCGAAACCAGAATAACAATGAATTATATACCAGCGTTGTTGTTCCATTTTATTTACCTAGCCAAATCCAGAATTAACTGAACGGCTTCAGAAAAAACTTGATCAATTACAAAGAAAAACAATGCCACAAGAACGATCATGATAAACACCGTAACCGTAGTGACCCCGGCCTCCTTTGGGGTTGGCCATGTTACCTTCCGGATCGCTTCCAATCGGACCTGCCGAACATACTCAGCGGGTGAAATCCTCGCCATGGCCGATTTCAAGCTCCATCGCTAACCGAACAACAAAACACCATGCTCTCTTGCACCTCAACTGGCAGGAGTGGCAGGACTCGAACCTGCAACCCCCGGTTTTGGAGACCGGTGCTCTACCAATTGAGCTACACTCCTGTATTCTTTATGCTATTTGATGATTTGTGCGACGATGCCGGCGCCGACGGTTTTACCGCCCTCACGGATTGCAAAGCGCAGCCCCTCATCCATAGCAATCGGGGAGATCAACTCAACGTCCATCGTGATGTTGTCGCCAGGCATCACCATCTCAACACCCTCCGGTAACATCACATGCCCCGTCACATCCGTCGTCCGAAAATAAAACTGAGGACGATAGTTCGTGAAAAACGGTGTGTGCCGCCCGCCCTCCTCCTTCGTCAAAACATAAGTCTCCGCCTTGAACTTCGTATGCGGTGTAATCGTCCCAGGCTTCGCCAGAACCTGACCACGCTCAACCTCGTCCCGCTTCACACCTCGCAAAAGTGCACCAATGTTGTCCCCCGCCTCACCACTATCCAGGAGCTTGCGAAACATCTCTACACCAGTACACACCGTCTTCGACGTCTCACGTATCCCTACAACCTCAATCTCATCGCCAACCCTCACAACACCTCGCTCTATCCTACCCGTCACAACCGTCCCACGGCCCGAAATCGAAAACACATCCTCTATCGGCATCAAAAACGGGCGATCCACAGAACGCTCCGGCGTCGGTATATACGCATCAACTTCTCGCATCAACTCCAAAATCGTCGACGAACCAACCTCACTATCACGATCCTCCAAAGCCGCCAACGCCGAACCCTTCACCACAGGTATATCATCACCAGGAAAATCATACAACGATAACAACTCCCGAACTTCCAACTCAACAAGCTCCAAAAGCTCATCATCATCAACCTGATCCACCTTGTTCAAATACACAACAATCGCCGGAACACCAACCTGACGCGCCAACAAAATATGCTCCCGCGTCTGCGGCATCGGACCATCCGCCGCACTCACAACCAGTATCGCACCATCCATCTGAGCCGCACCCGTAATCATATTCTTCACATAATCCGCATGACCAGGACAATCAACATGCGCATAATGACGACCCTCCGTCTCATACTCAACATGCGCCGTGTTAATCGTAATACCACGCTCCTTCTCCTCCGGAGCCTTGTCAATCTCAGCATAATCCGTAAACGTCGCACCACCCGCCGACGCAAGTATCCGCGTAATCGACGCCGTCAACGTCGTCTTGCCATGATCCACATGGCCAATCGTACCTATGTTCACATGCGGCTTCACACGCTCATAACGATCCTTCGCCATCTCAAACCCCCACAGCCAATAAAACTAACCCGATATCGAGGGCAGTGGTCGCCCTGATCCTTCTCGTTATGCCGCATCCCGGAGCGGGTGGCGGGAATCGAACCCGCGTAACCAGCTTGGAAGGCTGGGGCTCTGCCACTGAGCTACACCCGCCTGTCTCCGGGCCGCCCCGCCCGCCGCACGGCGGCGCCATGCGCGGAGGCGGTGGAGGGAGGTGGATTCGAACCACCGTAGGCATCGCCAACGGGTTTACAGCCCGCCCCTTTTAACCGCTCAGGCATCCCTCCGGACTCTGAATGCGACACGCCTCGCCGAAAGGGCGTGTGTGATACAGGGAGCCCCAACCGTTGTCAATAGGGAAATGCACAAAACCCCTTGCGGCCGCACCTGCCACAGCAGCGCCCGAGGTTTCCTCCCACAGCTTCCTCCTATATAGCTGGCCGTAACGATGCGCAAGCACCCCCAGAGCAAAAAATCGCGCCCCCAGGCTCTTTCCCGCCAGGATCCCGCACAGGCTGCGCTGTGGCTCTACGGCCGCCACCCCGTCGAGGCCGCCCTCGGCAATCCCGCCCGCCGCATCCTGCGCCTGCTGGCAACGCGGAGCGCGACCCGCTCCCTGTCACAGCCGCTGGCCCGGCGCGGCGACGGCACGGTTGCCGAGATCGTGGAACGTGCGGAGATCGAGCGACTGCTGGTGCCGAGTGCTGTTCATCAAGGCTTGGCTGCCCAGGTTACCCCCCTTCCCGAACTGACACTCGACGATATCCCCTTCGGCAGTGACCCGGTGGTGGTGCTCGACCGGGTGGCGGACCCGCGCAATGTGGGCGGAATACTCAGATCAGCGGCCGCTTTCGGTGCTGCGGCGGTCATCGTGCAGGATCGCCATTCGCCGGCCGCCACCGGGGCCCTCGCGAAAGCCGCTTCCGGAGCGCTGGAGTGGGTGCATCTGGTTCGCATCATCAATCTGGCACGTGCCCTCGACCAGCTGAAAGCGCGTGGCTACTGGGTCACAGGCCTCGACGTCGCTGCCCCGCTGCCTGTGGCACGATTGCCCGAATCCGAGCCGCTGGCGCTCGTCGTCGGCGCAGAGGGAAGCGGCCTGCGCCGCCTCACCCGCGAGGCCTGCGATGTCCTGGTCGCCATTCCCGCCGCACACACCGGTCTCAGCCTCAATGCTTCCAGCGCCGCCGCCGTCGCGCTCTACGAAGCCCGGCGCCGTCTCGGCGGCTGACGTGGCGATGTTCCTGGACGATGCTTTGTGATACCCAGGCCACCATGCCGGATTAGCTCAGCCGGTAGAGCAGCCGCCTTGTAAGCGGCAGGTCGCAGGTTCGATCCCTGCATCCGGCACCGACCTCATTTCAGCAGCACCATCGGACTGCCGACGTCGACGACACCGATTCCCTCATGGGCCTTGTAGCCCAGGAGCTCCTGCACCCGCACCGGCATCTCCTTCACCGCTCCCATGGGCACGGTGAGAAAGCAGTTCTCCTCGGTCCGCAGCCAGCCGACGACGAAACCGAAAAACATGCCGCGCCGCCAATGGTCGGCGGTGATGTTGGCGCCGCCACCATGGATTGTCGTCCCAAGATAGAGCAGCGCCGAACCCGCCTTCATTTCGGCCCGCTGGATCTCGTGCGGCTGCGCCTCGCGCTCCGGCTCCCACAGATGGCTGCCGGGAACCACCCGCGTGCAGCCGTTCTCGACCGTGAAATCGGTCAGCGCGAACATCGCCTCCACCTCGAGCAGCGGCTTGGGCGGCTTGAAGTAAGACCATGCATCCTCGTCGCGGTGCAGAAACTGTTCGGTTTCCCCGGGTCCGATCTGGATCAGCTGGGCGGTGTTCAGCAGATAGTCCTCGCAATGGGGCAGCAGCAGTTCATCCGCCACCGCGGTCATGAGCGAGTCGTCCATGAGCTCCAGAAAGGTTTTCGATCTGGCCGGTAAACCATCCAGCCGGATGGTGCGGCTGCCATAGAACTCGACGAAAAAATCCGAAGTGGGATGGCGCAGGCCAGGCATGGTTGCCGCGATAGCCTCGTCGACCTCGGCGTTGATCGCGGCGAGCTGGCGATCGCTCAACGCGGCGGTGACGATCACGGCACCGTCACGCTGCAGCAATCGGGCCAGCTCCCTGGCATCGGTCCCCGCATCGACCTTCTCCAGCACAGCGGCCATAGAACCTCCCTACCACCGCAATGTCGGCATGAAGCGCCGATTCGGTGTGCCGACAAGGCTATGACAAGCCCGGCTGCCGCTGCAACCCGGCCACTCTCAGCTCGTCCCCACTCACAGAATCGCCGCCCTTCTCCTCTCCGGTGTGTTTCTTATGCTCTCTTATTTCGCGCTCACCGAGCCCATTTTCTGGAACCGGACATGAAAAGAGAGGCAACCGTTGCGGCCGCCGCCGCGATACTGCTGGTCCCGGTGCCCGCCGACGCGCAGACCAGCGATTACGACAGCGACGACGACGGCTTGATCGAAAGCTCCCAGCTGGCACAGCTGGATACCAGGTGTTGGGGTCTGGGTGGCGACGGCGTGGCGGGCAGTGATACCGGTGGTGCGGCCTTCCCCGGCGCGTCGGAGGCCATGGGCTGTCCCGGCGGCATCTGCAGCGGCTACGAACTGGTGCGCGCTCGGTTTCGCGAATAACACCAGCTATACCGTCGAGGCGGCGCAGGATGCGAGCGGCATGGTGGGTGAGGATACCGGCGGCTTCCGGGATATGGATGAGGTTCCATGAAGAAGCGTTTTGGTGTGCGGATCTTGGGCGGCCATATCGGTGCGGAAATCGCCGGGCTGGATCTGAGGGCCCTCGACGATGGCGAGGTGGCGGCCGTGCGGGCGGCATGGCTGGAGCATAAGGTCGTCTTCTTTCCCGGCCAGGAGCTCGCGCCTGGCGACCTCGCCCGCGCCGCCGCCCGCTTCGGCGAGGTGGAGGCGCTGCATGACGGGCTGCGCCGCCACCCGGACGACGACCGCGTGCTGCTGGTGGAAACCAGGGATGGCGAGGGCGACGGCCCCAACGGCGCCTTCTGGCACTCCGACGTCACCTTCGCCGCCTGCCCGCCCATGGCCTCGATGATGCTGGCGGTCGAACTGCCGCCGGTGGGCGGCGACACGCTCTTCGCCAGCATGACGGCGGCCTGGGAGGCGCTTTCGCCACCGCTGAAGGCGGCGGTCGAGGGCCTCGAAGCCTTCCACGACGGGCTGCCCTATTTCGCCCCCTATCTGAGGAACATCGCTCCCGCCGAGGCGGCAGCGCGAATCGCCAGGCTGCGCGCCGAGGAGCCGGGCGCCGTCCATCCCGTGGTCCGCGTCCACGAGGAGACCGGTAAGAAGGCCCTCTTCGTCAACCGCCCCTTCACGCAGCGCCTGATCGGCCTTTCCGAGATCGAAAGCCGGCGCCTGCTCGACCTCCTGATCGAGCATTGCGAGCAGCCCTCCTTCCAGCTCCGCTGGCGCTGGCGGAAGGGCGACGTCGCCTTCTGGGACAACCGCCACGCCATGCATTATCCGGCGTACGATTACGGCCTCCACCACCGGGCGATGCACCGCGTGACCCTGGCGGGGACGAGGCCCCGGGGCCCCCGGGACAGCGGCAACCGGCAGCGGGCCTGACGGCCCCCGGCCGCGCACCCCGCCGGCGGCGAGGCGCCGGGCGCATTATCGGAGGGCCGGCTGGTCGTTGGTGTGGCAGTGGACGCCACCGCCCGCCGCCCAGGAGCTCAGCATCTCGATCATGTGGACGTCGCGGCCGGGGAAATAGCCCTCGATGCGCGCCCTGGCGGCGGCGTCCGCCTCGGGATGGCCGAAGCCGACGGCGATGACGAAGCCGTTGCCCACCAGCCAGTTCATATAATTGGTGTCGAAGCTGCGGCCGCGATAGCGCACCGTGGCCTCGACGGGGTCGCGGATGACGGTGAAGCCGGCGGCCGCGATGGTGGCGGCCGCGGCGTCGAAGACGGCGGCGTCGGCACCGCCCCTGCACTGCGCCCGGCCCGCGCATTGGGCGACCACCACCGTCTGCGGGTCGATGAAGCGCGCGATGCCGTCGATATGGCCGTTGGTGCGGTCGCCCTCCGGCACGCCTTCGATGAAAACCACCTGCTTCAGGCCGAAATGGCGTTTCAGGTCCGCCTCGGCGCGCTCCCTGGTGTAGCCGGGGTTGCGCCGGGGATCGCCGATGACGCTCCAGTTCAGGATCAGGGCGCCGGCGCCGTTGAACTCCAGGTTGCCGCGCTCGTGCACGATGTCGATCTGGTCCGCCGGCAGGCCCGCCACCCTGGCGACCTCGGACGGCACCCGGTCGTCGAGGCCATAGGGGATGTCCGCCCCGAAAGCGCCGCCCCAGGCGTCGAAGCGCCAGTCCTGCACCCTCACGCGCCCGTCCTCGACGACATAGACGGGGCCGTTGTCGCGCATCCAGGCGCTGTCGCTGGCGATGGCGTGCCAGACGATGCCGGGATGGGCGGGGTCGCCTCCCACCCCTTCGATGGCGGCGCGGGCGGAGGCCGCCATGGCGGGCGAGCCATAGAGGATGTGGAGCGTTTCGTAGCCGGCGATGGTCGCCGCCATCTTCGCGAACGCCGTCTCATGGGCCTTCTCGTAAGGCCCCGGCCATTGCAGCCAGATGGCCTCCTGCGGCTCCCACTCGGCCGGGACGCGCTTCGTGGCCGCCGCGGCGGCCCCGGCGCTCATCGCCACCGCCATGGCGGCGAGCCACAGCGAAAGGCCGCGCAGGCAAGGCAGCGGCACGGCGGCCCTTCCGCCAACGCCCCCCGGCCGCCGCTCAGCCCGGCCAGGCTTCGGCGTCCCGGTAGGGGAACCACCAGAAATCGGCCGGCTTGTTCTCGTGGTCGATCATCGACAGCTTGGTGTGGCGGAACTGGTCGATGCCCTCGCTGCCCAGCTGGCGGCCGGTGCCCGACATCTTGCGCCCGCCGAAGGGACCGGCGTCGTTGTCCAGCAGCGCGGTGGCGTTGATCCAGGTCATCCCCGCCTCGATCTCGTCGATGGCGCGCATGGTCTCGGCGAGATCGTTGGTGAAGACGAAGGAACCCAGGCCATAGCGCGAATCGTTGGCGTGACGCAGCGCCTCGTCGAAGCTGGCCACGCGGCAGATGGGCATGACCGGGCCGAAGCTCTCGTTGTTCATGATCTCCATGCCGGGCGTGCAGTCGGCCAGCACGGTGGCGTCGCAGAAATAGCCGCGGTTGAAGCCTTCGGGCCGGCCGCCGCCGGCCACCACCCTGGCGCCCTCGTCGACGGCGCGGGCGAGCATGGCCTCGTAGCGGTCGCGCTCGCGCCTTGCCGCCATCGGCCCCATGTCCACCTTGCCCAGGCCGTTGCCGATGCGCAGCTGGCCGGCGAGGCGCACGGCCTCGGCGACGAAATCGTCGTGGACGTCCTGGTGGACATAGAAGCGTTCGGCCGCCGCGCAGACCTGGCCACAATTAAGATAGGCGCCGAACACCGCTCCCCTGGTCGCCATCGCCATGTCGGCGGACGGCATGACGAGGAAGGGGTCGTTGCCGCTGGCCTCGATCAGGCAGCGCTTGAAGCTGGCGGCGCAGGCCCGGGCCACCGCCTGGCCGGCGGCGATGGAACCGGTGAAGGCGACGCCGTCCACGCCTTCGTGGCCCACCAGCGCCCTGCCCGTCTCGACGGCCCCGGTCAGGCATTGCACCAGCCCCCTGGGCAGGTGGTCGAAGCAGGACATCATCATCAGCGAGGAGAGGCTGGTGAGTTCGGAAGGCTTGAGGATGACGGCGTTGCCGGCGCCCAGCGCCGCGCCCGCCTCCCAGCCGAACAGCACATAGGGAAAGTTGAAGGGCAGGACGATGCCGACCACGCCCAGCGGATGCTTGGTGACGACGTGGAAGTCGCCATCGACCACCGGGCCGACCACGCGGCCCGCCTCGTGGCGGGCGATTTCCGCATAGTAGTCGAAGGCGGCGGCGGTCCACTCCACCTCGTCGGCCGATTCCTTGTAGGGCTTGCCCATTTCGCGGGTCAGCGCCTCGGCGAGCCGGGGGGCGGCGGCGCGGAAGCGGCGGGCGACCTCGTGGAGCTCCTCGGCGCGCTTGAGGCCGTTCATGCGCCGCCACTGCTTCTGGGCGCGCCCGGCGGCGGCCACCGCCTCGTCCACCTCCGCCGCCTGGGCGAAGGCGAGGGTGCCGTTGACCTCCTCGGTCGCCGGATCGATGGCCTCGCAGCCCTCGCCCGAAGCGCCACGGCGCAGGGCGCCGTCGATATGGATGCTGCCCGAAAGCGTGCTGAAAGCTTCCCCGAGGCTCATATCCGTCTCCCTCGACCGGCCTGCGGCAGGTTAGCCGGATTCCGTTCGGGGCGCAAATTCGGGGGGGCTGGTGGCCGGTGGCCAGTGGCTAGTGGTCGGTGAGAGCGGGGAATGGGGGATGGTGCCTGGCGGCGGGAAGTGGGGTGGTGACGGGCCTTCGGCCCGTTGCCGGCGGGACGCCGGCGCTTTGGCCAGTGGCCGGTGGCCAGTGGCTAGTGGTCGGTGAGGGCGGGGAATGGGGGATGAGTGCCTGACGGTGGGGGAGTGCGTTGACGGGCCTGCGGCCCGTTTGCCGGCGGGACGCCGGCGCTCCCAGGGGGCGTGACGCTTGGGCGGTGCCTGATGGCGTGACGCTTGGGCGGTGCGTGGGCGGGCCGGACGGCCCGCCGGGGGGCGGTGGCACCGGCGGTGCCTGGGGGGTGTGGCTGGGGGTGGGGGATGGGGGCTGGCTATTTGTGGACCTTGGTGGCGCTTGGAAGGTTGGGACTTCCTGGATAGGATGAGGGTCCCCTGTCGCGGGCGGTGCGGCGCGATTCCGATGCACGGGGCGGCTTCGGGACATGGGGGCGGGCCGCGCGCGGCCGGGCGCCGCGAGGCCGTTTGCCGCGAGGCTGCATTGGACCAGGACATTCCCGGGGTGTGCTTCGTCATCCCCACCTACAACGAAGCGCCCAACATCGAGCCGTTGCTGCGCCGCCTGACCGGCCTCTACCGGGATGCCGGGACGGTGTTCCTGGTGGTCGACGACCGCAGCCCGGACGGCACCGCCCGCCTGGCGCGGCAGTTCGCCGCCCGCGACGGCCGCGTCCACGTGCTCGAAGGCCCGCGGCGCGGGCTGGGGCGGGCCTATGCGCGGGGGATGGCTCACGCCCTGGATGTCATCGGCGCCGGCGCGGTGGTGCAGATCGACGCCGATTTCTCCCACGATCCGGCCGATGCGGCGCGCCTTCTGGCCCGGCTGGCCGGCGGCGCGGATGTGGCGCTCGGCAGCCGCTATGCCCCCGGCGGCACGCTCGATCCGCGCTGGCCGGCGGGGCGGCGCCTGCTGTCGCTGTGGGGCAACCGCCTCGCCCGCCGGCTCGCCGGCATTCGGGGGGTGCGCGACTGCACTTCCGGCTTCAAGGCGATCCGGGCCGAGGCGCTCAGGGCCGCCGGGCCGGAGGGGATCCAGGCGCGCGGCCATGCCTTCCAGCTGCTGCTTCTGCACCGCCTGCTCCATTGCGGCGCGCGGGTGGTCGAAGAACCGATCCATTTTCGCGAGCGCGACCGCGGGCGCACCAAGCTCGGCGCCGCCGGGATGCTGGAGTTCTTCTACCATCTGTGGCGGTTGCAATTGGCCCGCCGCCGCGTCCTCATCCGCTACGGCCTCACCGGACTGGTCGGCGCCCTGGTCAATCTGGGGTCGTTCCAGCTCCTCATCGAGCTGGGGCTGGACAAGTTCCTGGCCTCGCCGATCGCCATCGAGCTGTCGATCGTCTCGAACTTCCTGATGAACGACCGCTGGACGTTCGCCGACCGGGTCATGGCCGGCCGCAAGCGCGTGCGCGGCCTCATGTTCAATGCCGCCGCGCTGGCGGCGCTGGCGCTGAGCTACGCCACCTTCGTCGGCCTGTCGATCCCCTTCCCGCAGGCCTCGCCGGTGCTGCTGCAAGCCTGCAGCATCCTGCCGGCGGCGGCGCTGAACTATCTCGTCAACTCCCGCTGGACGTTCCGCGAGGCGCGCGACCGTCACGGCGGGGCGGCGAAGCGGATGCCGAAATCGGGCGGCGGAGAGGGAGCGCCGGGATAGAGCCGGGCCATGACCCCCTCGATGGCGGCGGGGATCACGGTGGGGGAGAAGGCCTGCCACTGCCGGACCGCGGCGGCGGCGTCCCGCCGGCGGAGGATGCGGATGTCGCCGAAGGCCTTTTCCAGTTCGTAGCCGGGGGCGGAGAGGGCCCCGCCGGCCACGATATGGCTGACCGACATCGGCAACGCCTGCCCATCGCCGCCGACCAGGGCCGCCCCGGTCACGGCGTCGTAGAGCGGTATCCGGCGGTGCAGATAGTAGTAGCCGGGCAGGCTGTGATAGTGGCGGTCGACATGCCAGACGGCGCGGACGCCGGGCGCTGCGGCCAGCCAGCGATAGGCGGCGAAGAGGGGATCGCGGTCGCGGACGAAGCGGACCGGGGTTTCCTCGGGCGCGAAGATCAGCCGGTACATCTCGTCCTGGCGGGGCAGGGCGTTCAGAAGCCCGGACAGGGACACGGCCGCGAAGGCGGCAGCGGCCGCCCCGAGAACCAGCGCGCGGCGCCCGCCGGCGCGGGCGGCCAGCCGCACCGCCACATCGGCGCCGATCAGCAGCCACAGCGGCACCGCCGCGAAGACGAAGCGGTATTCCTTGTGCGCCTCCGCGGAATGGACGGCCAGGACCAGGGCGATCAGCGCCAGCAGCAATCCGTAGCGGCGCAGATCGCGCAGCGACGCCGCCAGGCAGAGCGCGGTCAGCCCCGCGCTGGCCAGCAGCGACCACCACAGATATTGCCAGGCCGGACTCGAGCCGGAGCGCACCTCCTCGAGCGCCAGGTTGAAGCGCAGATTGGCGAGATAGGAATGGAACGGCGCGCCGTTCCAGGTGGCCGCGTCGAAGGCGCCCACCGCAACGAGGCACAGCGCGGCGGCCAGCGCCAGCCGCGCGCGGGCGCCGCGCCACCACGGTTCGTCGCCGCCGCCGGCCGGCGCCGGGCCGGCGCGCAGGAAGAACAGGCCCAGCAGCGCCAGCGCCAGCGGGGCGTATTGCATCCGCACCGCCGCCACCAGCACCGCCAGCGAAGCCACCGCCCAGACGACGCCCGCCCGCCGCGGCGACGGGCGCAGGCACAGCGCCAGCAGCGCCAGCAGCAGGGCGGTGGCCACGAACTCGGTCATCGGCTTGTGGGCGAAGCCGGCCAGCTCGTACCAAAAGGCGCCGGCCAGCAGCGCGGCCCGCGCCGAGGCCTCGCCGAAATGCCGGCGCGCGAAGAAATACATCCCGGCCGGCACCGCCAGCGAGAGGGCGCAGAACGCCAGCTTGACGCCGCCGACATACCAGGCCGGCTGCCCCAGGCCCACGGCGTCGAACAGCGCCAGGATGCCGCCGATCAGGCCGGGCACCAGCCACGAACGGGCGCCGTAGAACTGCTCCCAGAAGACGATGCCGTTGCCGAAGACCAGGCGATGGGCCTGTTCCAGATACTGCATGATCTCGTCGGGGTGCATGGCGAAGTCGCCCGAAAGGGCGACGGCCGCGCGCAGCGCGAAGGCCAGGGCCAGCAGCGGCCACAGATGCTTCCACGGCGGCTCTTCGGGACGGCACGGGTGGAGCAGAACGCCGGGCGCGGCCGCCAGCGCGGTGGCGAGGCGGCGGGGCGCGGCCGGGCGCCGGGCGGGGCGGCGGCGCGTCCCGCGCGCCGACGCGCGGCGCCCCTTGCGACCCGTCCTCGATGCCGCCATCGCCTGTTCCTCGCCCCGCTCCGCCGCCCTCTCGCGGGAAGGCGCCTGCCCGTCAGCGGTCGGAGGAGTCCATCTCCGCGAGCGCCTGGCGGGAGAAATTATCTTCGCCGCGGTCGATCGACAAGGATTCGCCGAACAGGCTCCTCGCCTCGTCGATGTTGCCCTTGCGCCATTCGATCCGCCCCGCGACGAACAGCTCCGTCGCCCGGTGCTCCTTGCCGCGGTCGTCCCCCGCGAGCTGCATGGCCTTGCGCAGATAGGTTTCCGCCAGCCGCAGGGTGCGGTCGCCGGCCTGGCTCACAAGCGCCTTCGACATGCCCATCAACGACCAGTAGTTGCTTTCCGCCAGCGGCAGCACGCTGGCGACGTAGTCGTGGAGCGCGGACCCCTCCTCGACCTGGGCGAGGCCCAGATATTCGCCGTAGGCCCTCAGCATTTCGTTGCGATGGACGGCGCCCGGCAGATCGGCCGGGGCCGGCATCGCGGCCAGGGTTCTGAAGTAATCCCTGGCCGCATCGTTGGCCTGGAGCTGGATGCGCCCCGGCCCGACCCCCTTGTGGACCTGGACGAAGAAGCCGAGATGCGCCAGCCCCGCCCCTGAAAAGGCCGGGCCATACCAGAGGGAATACACCGGCTCGTCCGTCCGCCGGAGAAACTCGGTCCAGCCTTCGGTCTTCTGGCGGGCGGTGGACAGGGGTTCCACGACCCGGTCGGCGAAGACCAGGCCGTGATATTCGAGCAGCCGCAGGCCCGGACGGTGCCCTTCCAGCAGCTGGAGATAGGCGATCGGCCCGACGAACGGGTCGGCATAGAGCACGAAGGCGCCGTCCTCGGCGGCGATATCGAGCATCGCCTGCGCCTGTTCCACCGCGAAGCGGTCGTGCGGGCGGTAGTTGACCCGTCCATTCCAGATGCCCAGCGCCAGCAGCACCAGCGCGCAGGCGCCATAGACCGCCGGCAGGGGAAGGCGGCGGGGCAGGCGGTTCGTCAGGGCGTGGATGCCGTAGCCCAGCCAGAGGGCGAAAATGCCGTAGGCGACCAGCGGATAGGGGCGAAAGGTGTAGATTCTGAGGGGTTCGTAGTTGAAGCCCAGCATGGCGACCAGCAGAAAGCTGCTGGCGACGAAGGCGAGCGCCTCGCACAAAAGCCCCGGGCGCCAGCCGGAACGCAGGCACGAAAACGCGCCCCACAGCGCGGCGAGGCCGCCTACGACGCCGAACTGCAGCAGCGCCTGCATGGCGAAATGCCGGGCATAGAGGAGCTTGTCGGCGAGGCCGGCGTTGATGTTGGCGTCGATATGCGAATAGATGCTGCGGTCGACGAAGGAGAGGAAGGCGTCCCAGGATTCGATGGGGCCCAGGAAATTGACGGGCAGAGGCTGGTGGGAACGCCAGACCATCCAGCCATAGAGGGCCGCCGCCGGCAGCAGGACGGCCGGGACCAGATAGTGGAGCCTGCCCCAGACGTCCTTCCTGGCGGCCGCCAGCCAGGCGAGGAACAGCGGACTCGCCAGAATCAGCAGCGGGTAGTGGTTGGCGAGGCCCAGCCCATAGACCGCCGCCGCGCCCAGCCACAGCCCGGCGCTTCGCCTCTCGGCCGCTTCCTGGACCAGGGCCAGGGTCAGGAACACCGCCGCCGTGTTGGTGGTGTAGACGTCGGCGATGATGGCCTGGGACCAGAAGTGCTCCGAGACCGCCAGCGCCGCCCCCGCCACGAAGGCGGCGCCCCGGTTGCCGGTGCGGCGCAGGACGACCCAGGCGATGCAGACGCAGGTGAGCGCGCCCATCAGGCCGCTGAGCGCGTGGACCTGCCAGGCGGCGCTGCCGAAGGGCAGCAGCGAGGCGAGCCAGCCCAGCAGGATGTACAGCGGATAGCCGGGCGGGTGCGCGACGCCGGCGAAGGCGGCGGCGGTGACGAACAGGCCGTCGTCTTCCAGCATGACCGTGCGCGGCGTGGAGAGGACGTAAAGGGCGAGGGTGCCCGCGAACAACAGCGCCATGCCCGCGAGGTCGGCGCGCGGCCGCAACGGGTGCAGTTCGGGAAGCGCCGGAAGCGCCACCGGCAACGACCACCGCCGGCGTGGGGGCGGCGGCGGCGCCGGCCTGGCCCTTCGCTTTCTGCGACCCATGGCGGTCATCGCCTCCCGGTTCGAGGGCAGGTCGGCGGCGGTCTCAACGGTCGTCCTCCCGCCCGAGATGGGCCAGCGCCGACCGGCGCAGGGAGCGCACCTGGTCCAGCCCCGGATCCAGGGCCAGCGCGCGCTCGAAGTTCCGCAACGCCTCCTGGTGGCGTTCGAGGCGCAACAGGGCATCGCCCATGCCGGCATAGGCGAGGGCGTTGCCGGCATCCACCTCGATGGCGGCGCGATAATAGGCCAGGGCCTCCTCGAAACTCCCCTGCTTTCTGAGGGATTCCGCCAGATTCTGGAGGACGATGCGATGTTGCGGGTCGAGGGCCAGGGCGCGGCGCAGCAACACTTCCGCCTGGCCGGGGCGGCCGGTGCGTATGAGCGCCACGCCGGCATTGGCGAGAACGTCGGTGTCGTCCGGGGCCCGTTCGAGGGCGGCGCGAAAGGCTTCCAGCGCCTCCTGCGGGCGCCCGGTGTCGAGCAGCGCCTTGCCGAGATTGCCCTGGGCGCCGCGAGCCGCCGGGTTGTGGGCGACGATGTGGGAGAAGAAGGTCTCCTCATCGCGGTAGAGTTCCGCCTGGCGGAAGGTCAGGACCGCCAGGACGGCGATGGCGACCGCGCCCGCCGCCGCCGCGCCACGCCGCCAGGGCAGAGCCAGGGCGCCCACCGCCACCGCCGCAGCCCCGGACGCAACCGCCAGCAGGCCGATGCCGGCAAGATACTGGTAACGGTCGGCCACGAAGGAAAACTGCATGTAGCCGTAATCCACGAAACCGAGAACCGGCGACAGCGTGACGGCGAAGAACAGCACCCCGGCCAGAGGGCCGCGACCGAGGCGGCCCCGCAGCAGCCACAGCACCGCCAGCAGCGCCAGCAGCGCGACGGGATAGCCCCAGGCCAGCGGGTCGGAGGCGTCCACGGGCCAGTGCGGGTAGATGACGATCAGCCCCGCAGGCCACAGCAGCTTGCCGGCATAGAACCACAGCGCCTGCGACGCGATCAGCGCCCGCTCGGCAAGCGTCCAGCCCAGCGCCAGAGGCTCGCGGTCGGCGTAGAACGCCATGTCGGCGAGGGCGATGGCGGCCCCGACGGCGGCGAAGGGCGCCAGGCGGGCGAGGTCGCCGGCGCGCAGGCGCCCATGCTGCCACCAATGGCACAGCGCCAGCGCCAGCGGCAGGGTGACGACGATGGACTTGCAGAGCAGCCCGGCCACGAACAGCCCCAGAGCCAGAAGATAGTGCTTGCGCCCGCCGTCCGGCGCCTCGGCACAGCGCAGCCAAGCCAGGAAGGCGGCGAGGTAGAACAGGGCGGAGAGCAGGTCCTTGCGCTCGATCACCCAGGCGACGGACTCGACATGCAGGGGGTGGACGGCGAACAGCGCCGCCAGCAGCCAGGCGCCGGGCAGGCGCAGGCGCCGGGCCAGGCGCCAGAGGAGCAGGGTGTTGGCGGCGTGCAGCAGGATGTTGACGGCGTGGTAGCCGAACGGTGCGAAGCCCCACAGTTTGTGCTCCAGCCAGAAGGTCGAATAGACCAGAGGCCAGTAATGCCCCTCGTTGGGGATGGCGCGGGGGGAGAACGAGAACCAGATGCGCCACAGCCCGGACCACTCCCGCACCGCCGCCGCGTCCGTGAACACCTCGTCGTCCCAGACGAAGCCGGCCTGGAAGGCGGGGAGGTAGGCGGCCGTCAGCAGCAGGGTGAGGGCGGCGGCGGCCAGGGCGTCGTGGCGCGGCGGCGGCCCGCCGGGGGCGGGCGCTGCGGGAGCGGGGGCAGGCGCCGGTCGGGCCTGCCGGCGTGCCTTTCTCGCCCGCTTCTCTCCGCCCCGCCGCCCCATGCGGCTATATGGGCGGATCGCGGGGGGCGGTCAAGCGGGGGCGGTGGCCGGTGGCTAGTGGTCGGTGGTCGGTGGCTGGGTGCGGGTGGTGGGTGTGGTGCCTGGCGGTGGGGGTGGTGCGTTGACGGGCCTTCGGCCCGTTTGCCGGCGGGACGCCGGCGCTCCCAGGGGGCGCCGGTGGTCGGTGGCCGGGCGGCCGCGGCCGGGTGCGGGTGGTGGGGGTGGTGCATTGGCGGGCCTTGCGGCCCGTTGCCGGCGGGACGCCGGCGCTCCCAGGGGGCGTGACGCGGGCGACGGTGCCTGGGGGTGGCGGCAAACGGCACCTGTCCACTTTCAAACCGAGGCACTACCCAAGCGCGGCGTCAGGGTCAGGCGCGGTGTCGAGTCCCCGCCGCAGGCGCGAGAGGCGTAGCGCGAAAGCCTGCCGCCGGGCACTGCGGCCGGGCACCCGTGCGCGCCGGCCACTGGTCACCGGCGACTGGCCACTGGCCACCGGCGCGCCCCGAACCCCTACGCCGCCGCCGGCTCCGACTCCCGCGCCTCCCGACGCAGGAAACCCTCGAACATCCCTTCGATCCGAGCCATACGCTCCCGCAGCTTCGCCATCTCGCCGCGCACGGAGCCAATCTCGCCGCGCAGGGAGCCAATCTCGCCGCGCACGGCTTCGAACTGCTGGTTCGTATCCTCCCGCAGCTCCTTGATCTCGGCGTGCATATCCCTCATCTCGGCGTGCACGGCCTCGAAGCGTTTGTCCATGTCCTCCCGAATCTCGGCGCGCATATCCTTCATCTCGCCGCGCAGCTCCTTCATCTCGGCGCGAAGGGCGCGAGCGTTCTCGCGGCTCGAGACCAACACCAAGCCAGCCAGCGCCACGCCCACCGCGACAATGCCGATCAGTTCCGGGGTCATGCACGCTCCTCCCAAACCAGGACCCGCAATCTATACCTCCGGCGCGCGGATTCCCAGGCGATAACGGGTAATGTCTCGATTTGCAATTTCGAGGCTGCTCGCTGCGGCGCGGCGTGTCGGCGTCCTGCCCGCGAATGGTGCGGGATTCCGCCGCCTTCGCCTGCGAGAAGGCCCACGCTCCGGCGGGCGGCGGCGGCTTGGCTAGTGGCCAGTGGCCAGTGGTCGGTGAGAGCGGGTGGTGGGGCGTGGTGCCTGACGGTGGGGGTGGTGCGTTGACGGGCCTTGCGGCCCGTTGCCGGCGGGACGCCGGCGCTCCCAGGGGGCGTGACGCTCGGTCGGTGCCGGGGGGTGGGGCGCTTGGGTGGTGCCTGAGGGTGGGTGGCTTGCGCCACTGCCACCCGCTTTCACCGACCACTAACCACTGGCCAAAGCGCCGGCGTTCCGCCGCCGGGCACCACCGCCATTCCCCTGCTCTCACTAACCACTAACCACTGGCCACTGGCTTACCAGCTCATACGCAGTTCCAGGCCCAGTCCGTGGCCCACAGTGTGGTGTTCGCTGCGGGTGGCTTCGATCTTCAGGCCGAGGGCGGTGCCCAGCGCCAGGCGCTGGCCCAGGCTGTAGCGGCGCTCGCCGCTGCCCAACGCCAGGCCGCCATAGGGCGTCAGCGTGCCGGCCTCGCCCCAGGCCGCCAGGCCGTAGCCCAGCTCGCCCTCCAGGCGACCGCCGCCCTCGCCGCCAACGCCGTCGCGCGACGCCATGCCTTCCTCCCACAGACGCGCAAGACCGCTGCCGGAAGCGCCCCAGGCCGGCGACAGCGACAGCGACAGGCCGCGCCCGTCGCCGCCCGCGTCCATGTGCAGGCTGCCGGACGCGCCCCATTCCTCCACATCGCTGCCATGCGCCACCAGGCTGCGACCCGAGAACGACGCCGACAGCCCCGCCGCGGCGTCCGACCAGGCCAGCCCGCCGCCCAGTTCCACGCCCACGCCGGTGGCCCCGTCGCCGTCGTCCCAGCGCAGCCCCGCCTCCAGCGACGGCTCCAGCAGACGACCGCCCCGCAACGCCCAGTTCCAGCTGCCCACCGTCGCCAGCCGCAACCGCCGCGTCGAGACGCTCACCCCGGCAATCGCCTCGCCGTTGTCGGCCAGCACATAGCGGGTCGCCTCCGCAGAGGCACGCATCTCCACGGCAGAATCCCCGTCGCCATAGACCGGCACCGCCCCGCCCAACGCGCCCGCAACCAGCCGCCCGTCGCTCTCCTGCCACTCATAGCGGTCGAAGATGCCCGTGTCGGCGATCCGGACCTCGCCATGGCCGTAGCCCAGCGCCGCCCACAGACGCTCGCCGCCGCCACCCGACCAGCCCAGATAGGGATGCACCGCCACCATCCGATGCTCGTGGTCGCCCTCGATGGCCCCCGCGTCCTCGTCGCTGCGGTCCGTGTAGTCGATGGCGCTCTCGAAGCGCGAGACCGCCACGCCGCCCATGACGCCGCCGCCCAGGGCCACATCCGCCCCCACATGGGCGGAAAACAGCTTCCCGGACCACGACAGCAGGCCGTCCTCGCGCGACAGGTCGCGCCAGTCGCCGCCGCCCCACATCACCACCGCCGAGCCGCCGCCGCCGGAACCGTCCTCGCCCTCGCCGCCCAGGGCCAGCGCGAAGCTCTCGCCGCCCACCAGCTCGCGCCACGAACCCTCGCCATCCTCCAGGGCCTCGCCCTTCGAGCGCAGAAAGTCCGCCGCCGCCGCAAGACCCTGCTCCATCGCGCCGCCGCCGGAGGAACCGCCGCCGGGGCCGCCTTCCAGCCGCGCGCCGATGGCGTCCAGCGCGCTGCCCCACATGGCACGCGACAACTCCGGCAGAACCGAGCGGTTCACCGCCGCCAGACGCTCGCGAGCCGCAGCCAGCGCCGGGACCACCTCGATGGTGAACTCCAGCGTCACAGGCTGGCCATCGACGTCGGTCGCCGTCCAGGTGTAGCGCGTGACCGCCATCTCCGCCGTCGGCGCCCCCGACAACCGATCACCACCCTCGTCGCACTCGAAGCCCTCGCACATGACACCGTCCGGAAGCGCCGGCGACAGCGCGTATATGAACGGCGCGTCGCCCGTCGCCGCCGGCAGCGTCTCCGGGGCGATCTCCTCGCCCACCGTCCAGGAAAGCGCCTCCGGGAAGTCCACCGCGAAGGACGGCGCCGTGTCCGCGTAGCCCACCGCAAACGGCGAGAACGACATCACCCTGTCCGCGCACACCTGCGCGCCCTCGTCTCTCGATCCCTCCACCCGTTCCCCGCGACGCAACAGGAGCAGCGTCCGGCCCTTTGCCGCCTCGCGCACATCTGGGGTCACCGGCAGGCACAGCCGCAGGCCACCCGGCGGCACGGGAGAAACCGCGATATTCATCACCACCCGCGCCGCTGCCGGCCCCAGGCTGTGTTCGCTTCCCGCCGCCTCCGCCGCCCGGTCCTCAGGCCACGGCGAGAACGTCAGCGCCAGCTCCGGACCCGGCCCCACACCCCTCAGATCGACCTCGATCCTCGTCGTCACCCCGGAGGCCACCGTCAACCCGGGGGCCACCGTCACCTTCACCAGCCGGTCCTCGACGCGGTAGCTCGTCGTGCCCGCATCGGCGGCCACCGCGATCCGGGTCGCCCCCGCCACCGACGCCGCGACATCCAGGCTCGCGGATACCCCTCCGTAATCGCCGCCCGATGCCCGGTGCATCACCGACAGCGCCGCCGCGTAGCCGTCCGCCCCCACCGACGACCCCACCGTCACCGTCACCGCCTGCGCCCGGTTCCAATCCGCCATCGTGAAGGTCAGCGACGAAGGCGCGGCCCGCACATCGCCCGCCGCCGCGACCGTCACCGTCACCGGCCCCGTGGGCTGCGAGTTCAGCGCCACCGTGTAGCTCGCAGCTCGCGACCCCGACGCCACCTCCACCACGCTGGCGGTCGTGCCGGCGGCGAGGAACAGCAACCCCTTCTCGTCGTCGTCCACGATGGTCAGCTTCGCGTCGTCGTCGTCCACGTCCACGATCTCGTTGTTCATCGTGGCCTGGGCGTTCACCGCCGTCCCGGAGACCGTCACCGTCTTGTTATCCGCGTCCACGGCGTTGTTCACCGCCGTCACCGTCACCAGGCCGGTGCTGGTGGTCTCCCCCGCCGCGATGGTCAGCGTCGCCGCCGCGCTCAGCGTGAAGTCCCCCGCCACCGCAGGGGCGACCGGCGCCGCCGTCACCGTCACCACCGTCTCCGCAACCGACGGGTGCTCCTTCACCGCCGTCACCGTCGCCACACCGCCATCCTCCGAGATCGAGGAAGGCGCCAGCGCCAGCGTCACCTCCGGCGGCTCGTCGTCGGTCGTGGTCCCGTTCACGTCCACGGGGTCGAGGCTGTCGTAGTCGGCATCGCCGCTCGACGGGGCCAGGCGCACCCGCCAAGGCTGGGGGCCATCGTGGAGGTTGTCCTTCACCCCCGTCACCGTCACCGTCTGCGCCGTCTCCCAGTTCCCCGTCGTGAACACCAGCGACGAAGGCGCGACCGTCCCCTCGCTCGTATCCAGGCTGGTCACCGCCACCGTCACCGCCGCCGAAGGCTGCGTCTGCAACGCCACCGTGAAGGTGGCCTGCCCCCCCGCCTCCGTCGCCTGGCCGCTCACCGCGCTCTCGGACAGACCGAACTCGTCGTCGCGGATGGTAAGCGTCGCGTTGGAAGGCGCCGCCACCCCCCGGCCCCCCGCCGCCGTCGCCGACACCGTCACCCGCTTGCGCCCCTCCGCAGCGGTGTTGTCCACCGAGGTGATCGTCACCACGCCGGCGCTGGTCGTCGCCCCCGCCGCGATGGTCAGCGTGTTGGTCGAACTCAGCGTGAAGTCCCCCGCCACCGCCGGGGAGACCGGCGCCGCCGACACCGTCAGCGTCGTCGCCACCGTCGTCGGGTGCGACAGCACCGCCGTCACCGTGCTCACCTCCCCGTTCTCCAGGATCGCCGCCGGGGCCAGCGCCAGCGTCGCCGTCGCCGTCGCCTCGTCGTCGGTCAGCGTCAGCGTCACGGCGGAAGGCGCCGCAACCCCGTTGCCGCCGGTCGCCGTCGCCGAGACCGTCACGCTCTTGTTCGCCGCGTCCACGGCGTTGTCGTTGCCCCGCACCGTCACCGCCCCGGTGCTGGTGGTCGCCCCCGCCGCGATGGTCAGGGTCGCCGCCGTGCTCAGCGTGAAGTCGCCCGCCACCGCCCCCGTCGAGGCCACCGCCGCCACCGTCAGCGTCGTCGCCACCGTCGTCGGATGCGACAGCGTCGCCCTCACCGTGCTCACGCCGCCGTTCTCCGAGATCGAGGCCGGCCCCAGCGCCAGCGCCGCCGTCGGCAGCGCGTCGTCGTCGGCGAGCGTCAGCGACGCCCCCGTCACCGCCCCCGCCCCCTGGCCGTTGGTCAGCGCCGCCGTCACCGTCACGCTGCGACCCGCGCTGCCCTGATAGACGTCGTCGTCCACCGCCGTCACCAGCGCCGTATCCGAGGCCGCCGTGGTGGCGCCCGCCGCGATGACGATGGTCGCGTCCGTCCCCGCCGCGTAGGCACCGGCAACCGCCTGAACCGTCACCGTCGAGGGCTCCGACGACAGGCCCGACAGCGTCGCCGTCACCGTCGCGACGCCGCCGTTCTCGGAAACCGACGCCGGCATCACCGAAAGCGTCGCCCCCGGCGCCGCCTCGTCGTCCTCCAGCGTCAGCGTCGCGCCCGTCACCGTCATGGTCCGGCTGTCGGCCGCCGCCCGGGCGTTGGTCACCGTCGCCGTCACCGTCGCCGTCCGGTTCGGCTCGTCGGTCGTGTTGTCCACCGCCGTCACCAGCACCGTGTCCGTGGGCGCCGCCGTCGCCTCCGCCGGGATGACGATGGTGGCGTCCGTCCCCACCGTGAACGACCCGGAGGCCGCGCCCACCGTCAGCGTCGTCGCCGCCCCCGACCCATGCGAAAGCCGCGCCGTCACCGTCGCCACGCCGCCCATCTCCGCCACCGAAGACGGCGACAGCGCCATCGTCACCCCCGGCGCCCCGTCGTCGTCGGTGGTGGTCACGTCCTGGTCCACCTCCACGCTGTCGCCGTTGTAGTTGGGGTCGCTGCTCGACGGGTCCAGGCGCACCTGCCAGGTCACCGTCCCGTCGTCGATGGTGTCCTGAACCCCCGTCACCGTCACCGTCTGCGGCGTGTTCCAGGCCCCCGGCGCGAAGGTCAGCGTCGGCGGCGACACCGTCCCCTCGCTCGCATCCCGGCTCGTCACCGACACCGTCACCGCCGCCGAAGGCTGCGTGTTCAGCCGCACCGTGAAGGTGGCCTGCCCGCCACCCTCCGTCGCCTGGCCGCTCACCGCGCTCTCCGACAGGCCGAACTCGTCGTCGCGGATGGTGAGCGTCGCGTCCGACGGGTTCGATACCCCGCGGCCCCCCGCCGCCGTCGCCGACACCGTCACCTGCTTGTTCCCCGAAGCCATATTGTTGTCGTTGGCCGTCACCGTCACCACGCCGGTGCTGGTGGTGGCGTTGGCCGCGATGGTCAGCGTCGTGGTCGAACTCAGGGAGAAGTCCGCCGCCACCGCGCCGGACCCCGCCGCCGCCGCCACCGTCAGCGTCGCCGCCTCGGTGGTCGGATGCGACAGCCGCGCCGTCACCGTCGAGACGCCGCCGTTCTCCAGAATCGTCGACGGGTCCAGCACCAGCGTCGCCTCGGTGGCGTCGTCGTCGTCGATGAGCAGCAAACTGAGTGTCGGGTTCTGTATGCCGTTGCCGCCCGCCACCGTCCCCGAAACCCGCAACTGCTTTTGCGCGGTCCCGATGTCCAGGTTGTTGTCCACCGCCGTCACCGTCACCAGCCCCGTGCTGGTCGTCGCCCCCGCCGCGACGGTCAGCGTCGTCCCCGACTGCGTGAAGTCGCCCGCCACCGCGCCCGACGTCGCCACCGCCGTCACCGTCACCGTCACCGTCGTCGCCTCGCTCGACTTGCCCGAAAGCCCCGACAGCGAAGCCGTTATCGTGGCGATGCCGCCGTTCTCCGAAATCGAACTGGAGGAGAACACCAGCGACGCCTCCGGCAGCGTCTCGTCGTCGGTAATCGTCAGCGACGCCCCCGTCACCGAACCCGCCCCCTGGCCGTTGGTCAGCGTCCCCGTCACCGTCGCCGAACGCCCCGCGTTGCCGTGGTGGAGGTCGTCGTCCACCACCCTGATCAGCGCCGTATCCGAGGCCGCCGTGGTGGCGCCGGCCGCGATGACGATGGTCGCGTCCGTCCCCGCCGTATAGGCGCCGGAGACCGCCGTCACCGTCACCGTCGAAGGCTCCGACGACGGATGCGACAGCGTCGCCGTCACCGTCGAGACGCCGTTGGGCTCCGCGATCGACGCCGGGTCCAACGCCAGCGTCACCCCCGGCCCCGCGTCGTCGTCGGCGATCGCCAGCGTCACGTCGGGCGGGTCGTTGGTCAGGTTGAGGCTGTCGGAAGCCGTTCCCGAGACCGTCACCGACTTGTCCGGCGCGTCCGTGGTGTTGTTCACCGCCGTCACCGTCACCAGCCCCGCGCTGGTGGTCGCGTTGGCCGCGAAGGTCAGCGTCCTCGCCGTGCTCAGGCTGAAGTCGCCCGCCACCGCGCCGGTCCCCGCCGCCGCCGCAACCGTCACCGTCACCGCCACGCTCGAGGTCCGGTCCAGCGTCGCCGTCACCGTCGCCACACCGCCGTTCTCCGCCACCGACGCCGGGTCCAGCGCCAGCGTCGGCTGCGGCGTGTCGTCGTCGGTAATGGTCAGCGTCCGGCTGGCCGGGTTCGCCACGCTGTTGCCGCCGGCCGCCGTCCCCGAAACCGTCACCTGTATGCTGCCCGTGGTCCCCGTATCGTCCACCGCCGTCACCGTCACCACCCCGGCGCTGGTCGTCGAACCCGACGCGATGGTCAGCGTCGCCGCCGTGCTCAGGTTGAAGTCCGCCGCCGTCGCGCCCGTCCCCGCCGCCGCCCCAACCGTCACCGTCACCGCCTCGCTCGACTTGCCCGACAATGCCGCCGTCACCGTCGATACACCGCCGTTCTCCGAGATCGACGCCGGGTCCAGCGCCAGACTCGCCACAGGCAGCGTCTCGTCGTCGCTCAGCGTCAGCGTCGCACCCGTCACCGCCCCCGCACCCTGGCCGTTGGTCAGCGTCGCCGTCACCGTCACCGAACGCCCCGCGCTCCCCTGGTGGAGGTCGTCATCGACCGCCGTCACCGTCGCCGTATCCGAGGCCGCCGTGGTGGCGCCGGCCGCGATGACGATGGTCGCGTCCGTCCCCGCCGTGTAGGCACCGGAAACCGCCGTCACCGTCACCGTCGAGGGCTCCGACGACGGGTTCGACAAGGTCGCGCTCACCGTGGACTCGCCGCCGTTCTCCGAGATCGACGCCGGGTCCAGCGCCAGCGTCACCCCCGGCGCCGCGTCGTCGTCGGTCAGCGTCAGCGTCGCACCCGTCACCGCCATGGTCGTCGAATCCGCCGCCGCCCGGTCGTTGGTCACCGCCGCCGTCACCGTCGCCGTCCGGTCCGGCGCGTCCGTCGTGTTGTCCACCGCCGTCACCAACGCCGTGTCCGTGGTGGTCGTGTCACCGGCCGCGATCACCACCACCCCCGCCGCGCCCGCGCCCACCGTGAAGGCCCCGGAGACCGCCGTCACCGCCAACGTCGTCGCCGCCCCCGACGCGCGCGAAAGCCGCGCCGTCACCGTCGCCACGCCGCCGTTCTCCGAAACCGAAGACGGGTCCAGCGACAACGTCACACCCGGCGGGTCGTCGTCGTCGGTGGTGGTCACGTCCACGTCCACGTCGTCGAGGCCGTCATAGTCGGCATTGTCGCCGCTCGACGTATCCAGGCGCACGGCCCAGGTCACCGTGCCGTCGTCGATGTCGTCCTGAACGCCGGTCACCGTCACCGTCTGGGCCGTCTGCCAGTCCCCCGCCGTGAAGGTCAGCGACGAAGGCGCCGCCGTTCCCTCGCTCGGATCCTGGCTGGCGACCGCCACCATCACCGCCCCCTGGGGATTCGTCAGCAGCGCCACCGTGAAGGTCGATTGCCCGCCCGGCTCCGTCGCCTGGCCGCTCACCGAGCCCACGTTCAGGCCGAACTCGTCGTCGCGGATGGTCAGCACCGCCACCGCCGGGGCCGCCAGCCCGCGCCCGCCCGACGCCGAGGCCGCCACGTTGACCCGTTTGTTCCCCGTGGCCACGGTGTTGTCCACCGCCGTCACCGTCACCAGGCCGGTGCTGGTCGTCGCGTTCGCCGCGACGGTCAGCGTGCTGCCCGCCCGCGTGAAGTCGCCCGAAACCGCCGGCGACACCGCGGTCGTCGTCACCGTCAGGGTCGCCGCCTCGGTGGCCGGGTTCGAAAGCCGCGCCGTCACCGTGCTTATGCCGCCCGCCTCCGTAATCGCCGCCGGGTTCAGCACCAGCGTCGCGGTCGCGTCGTCGTCGTTGGTCAGCGTCAGCATCGCGTCGTCCGGGTTTCTCGCCCGGGTGCTCGGTTGCGTCGCCCCGATCACCCTCACCCGCTTGTCGGCCGCGTCCACGTCGTTGTCGACGCCCGTCACCGTCACCAGGCCGGTGCTGGCCGTCGCCCGCGCCGCGAAGGTCAGCGTCGTGCCCGACAGGCTGAAGTCGCCCGCCACCGCTCCCGTCGTCGCTATCGCCTCCGCCGTCACCGTCACCGTCACCGCCACGGTCGTCGGGTGGGTCAGGGTCGCCGTCACCGTGCTGACGCCGCCGTTCTCCGAGATCGCGTCCGCCGACATCGGGTCCGGCTCCGACAGGACCAGCCCCACCGTCGGCAGCATGTCGTCGTCGGTGCGCGTCAGCGTCAGGCCCGCCGGGTTCGCCACGCCGTTGCCGCCGGTCACCGTCCCCGCAACCGTCACCTCGCTCCCCGCGCTCGCCTGGTGGACGTCGTCGTCCAGCGACGTCACCCTCACCAGGCCGGTGCTGGTGGTCTCCCCGGCGGCGATGGTCAGCCTCCTCGCCGTGCCCAGCGTGAACTCGCCCGCCGCCGCGCCGGCCCCGGCGGCCACCGTCACCACCACCGTCAGCGCCTCGCTCGACTCGCCCGACAGGGTCGCCGTCACCGTCGAAAGGCCGCCGTTCTCCGCCACCGTCGCCGGGTCCAGGGCCAGGGCCAGCGTCGGCAGCGTCTCGTCGTCGGTCAGCGTCAGCGTCGCGTCGGGCGGGGAGGGGAAGGGGGTGAAGGCGAAGGGGTTGGCGTCCGCGGCCCGGACCGTCACGCTCTTGTCCGGCCCATGAGCCATGTTGTCGTTGGCCGTCACCGTCACCAGCCCCGCGCTGGCGGTGGTGTTGACCGCGAAGGTCAGCATCGTCCCCGCCTGCGTGAAGTCGGCCGCCACCGTCGGCGCCACCGCCGCCACCGTCACCGTCAGCGTGATCGCACTCGCCGAGTTCCGGTCCAGCGTCGCCGTCACCGTCGCCACGCCGCCGTTCTCCGAAATCGAGCTGGAAGACAGCGCCAGCGTCGCCTGCGCCGTCTCGTCGTCGATCAGCGTCAGCGTCGCGTCGGCCGGGGCCTCCACCCCGTTGCCGCCGGCCGCCGTCGCCGACACCGTCACCGGCCCGTTGCCCATGCCCGCGTTGTCGTTGGCCGTCACCGTCACCGCGCCGGTGCTGGCCGTCGCCCCGGCCGCGACGGTCAGCGTGGTCCCCGCCTGCGTGAAGTCCGCCGCCGTCGCCGGGAACACCGGCGCCGTCGAAACCGTCAGCGTCACCGCCTCGCTCGACGGCCCCGACAGGGTCGCCTTCACCGTGCTCACGCCGCCCATCTCCGCGATCGCCGCCGGGTCCAGCACCAGCGCCGCGGTCGGCTTCGGCTCGTCCTCGGTCAGCTTCAGCGTCACCGTCCTCGACGGCTGGGCCACCGCGCTGTCGCCGCTGGCCGCGCTGGCCGAGATCGTCACCTGCTTGTTCGGCGCGTGAACCATATCGTCGTTGGCCGCCACCAACACCATGCCCATGCTGCCGGTGGTGTTGCCGGCGGGGATGGTCAGCTTCGTTCCCTCCTGCGTGAAGTCGGCCGCCGCCGTGGCGGCCCCGGCCGCCGACGAAACCGTCACCGTCACCGCTTCGGTCGCCCCGCTCGACATCACCGCCGTCACCCGCGCCGCGCCGCCGTGCTCGGAGACCGAGTTCGCCGACAGAATCAGAACCGGCTCCTTGAGCGCGTAGAGCGGAATCCACTCGCGCATCTTGTCGCCGGAAGTGCCCTGCCAGGTAAATCGGAAGACGACCCCGCCATTGGCGATCATGGTCGCGGTCGGAGTGATATTCAGGTCCAAGTAGCCGATTGTGCCTGCAGCTGTTCTTTCCTTGATGGTATGACACGTGCCGGTGCCCGCGGGCTCCACGCTCGTCCATTCACAGGCATCGACCCCGGCGCTCGTCCAGTTTTGAGCGAAGAAACCCGTCAGATCGGCGCCATGCCTTTGCATGCGGAACGGCTGCGAGGTCGCCGTGCCCTGAAGACGCGGCGTGATCACATCGATGTTGCACCAGGCAGAGTTGTCGGTGGCACACCAGTAGGTCGGATCCGGCGTCACCACCTGCGCCTCCGCCCGCCCCGCCACGCCCAGCAAGGCGAGCGCCAGGCCCGCCAACGCGCCGCAGGCCCGCCGGCGGGGGCCGGCGCCATGGCCCGCCCTCACCGGCCAGCGGCTGGCGAACGCGCCCATCACCGCCTCACCCCATGCGCGCGCGGCGGGGGGGGGGGGGGGGCCGGCGGACGCAATCCGCGCGGGAGGTGGAAACAGCCTCGGCGGGGCGAATGGCAGGCCCATGGCATCCCTCAGCGGTGCAACGAGATACGCCAGCAGGCCCTTTATGGGGCGCTTTGCGGGGATGTCAAGGGTGGGGGTGGCGTGGCCGGTGGCCGGTGGCCAGTGGTCGGTGAGAGCGGGCGGTGGGGGTAGTGCCTGGCGGTGGGGGAGTGCGTTGACGGGCCTGCGGCCCGTTTGCCGGCGGGACGCCGGCGCTCCCAGGGGGGCGCGAGTGGCACCGGCGGTGCCTGGGGGTGGCGGGCAAACGGCACCCGCCTCTCACCGGCCACTAGCCACCGGCAACTGGCCCCCTACGCCGCCGCCGTCTCCGACTCCCGGCGCGACTCACGCGCCTGCCGCGAATCCCGCCGCAGGAACCCATCGAACATCCCTTCGATACGAGCCATACGCTCCCGCAGCTTCGCCATCTCCCCGCGCAGGGAGCCAATCTCGCCGCGCACGGCTTCGAACTGCTGGTTCGTATCTTCCCGCAACTCCTTGATCTCGGCGTGCACGGCTTCGAAGCGCTTGTCCATGTCCTCCCGAATCTCGGCGCGCATATCCTTCATCTCGGCGCGCGTGGACTCGAACTGCTTGCGCGTGTCTTCCCGCATATCCTTCATCTCGGCGCGAAGGGCGCGTGCATTCTCGCGGTTCGAGACCAGCATCAAGCCAGCCAGCGCCACGCCCACCGCGACAATGCCGATCAGCTCCGGGGTCATGCATGCTCCTCCCAAACCAGGACCCGCAATCTACACCTCCGGCGCGCAGTTTTCCAGGCGATAAAGCCACCGGAACCGGCATTCCGCCCCACCGGCAAACGAGGCCCGTTAATGCGCCCAACGCCCGCCGCCATTCCCCGCTCTCACTGACCACTAGCCACTAGCCACCGGCAACTGGCCACCGGCCCCCCTACGCCGCCGCCGTCTCCGACTCACGGCGAGACTCCCGCGCCTGCCGCGAATCCCGCCGCAGGAACCCATCGAACATTCCCTCGATCCGGGCCATACGCTCCCGCAGCTTCGCCATCTCGCCGCGCACGGCCTTCATCTCGCCGTGCACGGCCTCGAACTGCTGGCTCGTATCCTCCCGCAGCTCCTTGATCTCGGCATGCACGGCTTCGAACTGCTGGCTCGTGCCCTCCCGCAACTCCTTCATCTCGGCCTTCATCTCGCCGCGCAGCTCCTTGATCTCGCCGCGCACATCCTTGATCTCGGCATGCACGGCCTCGAAGCGCTTGCCCATGTCCTCCCGAATCTCGCCGCGCATGGCCTTCATCTCGCCGCGCATGGCCTTCATCTCGGCGCGGCGCTCGCGGTTCAAGACCAGCGCCAGGCCGGCCAGCGCCACGCCCACCGTGGCAATGCCGATCAGTTCCGGGATCATGCACGCTCCTCCCAAACCAGGACCCGCAATCTACGCCTCTGGCAAACGAGGCCCGCCAACGCGCTGCAGGCCCGTCGCCGGGGGCCGGCGCCATGGCCCGCTCTCACTGACCACTAGCCACCGGCAACTGGCCATCGGCCCCCCTACGCCGCCGCCGTCTCCGACTCCCGGCGCGACTCACGCGCCTGCCGCGAATCCCGACGCAGGAAACCCTCGAACATCCCTTCGATCCGAGCCATACGCTCCCGCAACTTCGCCATCTCGCCGCGCACGGCTTCGAACTGCTGGTTCGTATCCTCCCGCAACTCCTTCATCTCGGCCTTCATCTCGCCGCGCATATCTCTCATCTCGGCGCGCAGCTCCTTCATCTCGCCGCGGTGTTCGCGGTTCGAGACCAGCATCAAGCCAGCCAGCGCCACGCCCACCGCGACAATGCCGATCAGTTCCGGGGTCATGCACGCTCCTCCCAAACCAGGACCCGCAATCTACACCCCCGGCGCGCGCATTCCCAGGCGATAGAGCCGCCGGAATCGGCATCCCGCCTCACCGGCAAACGAGGCCCGCTAATGCGCCCAACGCCCGCCGCCGGGCACCGCTCTCACTGACCACTAGCCACTGACCACTGGTCACCGAACGCCCGCCGGCGGGGGCCGGCGCCATGGCCCGCCCTCACCGGCCAGCGGCTGGCGGGCGCGCCCATCACCGCCTCACCCCATGCGCGCACGGCGGGGGGGGGGGGGGGCTCCGGCGGACGCAATCCGCGCGGGAGGTGGAAACAGCCTCGGCGGAGCGAATGGCAGGCACATGGCATCCCTCAGCGGTGCAACGAGATACGCCAGCAGGCCCTTTATGGGGCGCTTTGCGGCGATGTCAAGGGTGGGGGTGTCGTGGCCGGTGGCCGGTGGCCGGTGGCCGGTGAGAGCGGGCGGTGGGGGTAGTGCCTGACGGCGGGGGGAGTGCGTTGGCGGGCCTTGCGGCCCGTTGCCGGCGGGACGCCGGCGCTCCCAGGGGGCGGTGGCGCCAGGGTCAGGCCCCCGCCGCAAGCGCGAGAGGCATAGCGTGAAAGTCTGCCGCCGGGCACCGCGGCCATTGCCCGCGCCCACTAACCACTGACTACCGGCCGCTGGCCCCCTACGCCGCCGCCGTCTCCGACTCCCGGCGCGACTCACGCGCCTGCCGCGAATCCCGCCGCAGGAAACCCTCGAACATCCCCTCGATCCGAGCCATACGCTCCCGCAGCTTCGCCATCTCCCCGCGCAGGGAGCCAATCTCGCCGCGCACGGCTTCGAACTGCTGGTTCGTATCTTCCCGCAACTCCTTGATCTCGGCGTGCACGGCTTCGAAGCGCTTGTCCATGTCCTCCCGAATCTCGGCGCGCATATCCTTCATCTCGGCGCGCGTGGACTCGAACTGCTTGCGCGTGTCTTCCCGCATATCCTTCATCTCGGCGCGAAGGGCGCGTGCATTCTCGCGGTTCGAGACCAGCATCAAGCCAGCCAGCGCCACGCCCACCGCGACAATGCCGATCAGTTCCGGGGTCATGCACGCTCCTCCCAAACCAGGACCCGCAATCTACACCTCCGGCGCGCAGTTTTCCAGGCGATAAAGCCACCGGAACCGGCATTCCGCCCCACCGGCAAACGAGGCCCGCTAATGCGCCCAACGCCCGCCGCCATTCCCCGCTCTCAACTGACCACTAGCCACTGACCACTGGTCACCGAACGCCCGCCGCCGGGGGCCGGCGCCATGGCCCGCCCTCACCGGCCAGCGGCTGGCGGGCGCGCCCATCACCGCCTCACCCCATGCGCGCGCGGCGGGGGGGGGGGGGGCCGGCGGACGCAATCCGCGCGGGAGGTGGAAACAGCCTCGACGGGGCGAATGGCAGGCCCATGGCATCCCTCAGCGGTGCAACGAGATACGCCAGCAGGCCCTTTATGGGGCGCTTTGCGGCGATGTCAAGGGTGGGGGTGTCGTGGCCAGTGGCCGGTGGCCGGTGAGAGCGGGGGGTGGGGGTGGTGCCTGGCAGCGGACGTGTGGTGCGTCGGCGGGCCTGGCGGCCCGTTGCCGGCGGGACGCCGGCGCTCCCAGGGGGGCGCGGGTGGCACCGGCGGTGCCTGGGGGTGGTGGCAAACGGCACCCGCCGCAAGCGCGAGAGGCATAGCGTGAAAGTCTGCCGCCGGGCACCGCGGCCATTGCCCGCGCCCACTAACCACTGACTACCGGCCGCTGGCCCCCTACGCCGCCGCCGTCTCCGACTCCCGGCTCGACTCCCGCGCCTGCCGCGACTCCCGACGCAGGAAACCCTCGAACATCCCTTCGATCCGGGCCATACGCTCCCGCAGCCTCGCCATCTCGCCGCGCACGGCCTTCATCTCGGTGTGCACGGCCTCGAACTGTTGGCTCGTATCCTCCCGCAGCTCCTTCATCTCGGCCTTCATCTCGCCGCGCAGCTCCTTCATCTCGGCCCGCATGGACTCGAACTGCTTGCGCGTGTCCTCCCGCATATCCTTCATCTCGGCGCGAAGGGCGCGTGCATTCTCGCGGTTCGAGACCAGCATCAAGCCAGCCAGCGCCACGCCCACCGCGACAATGCCGATCAGTTCCGGGGTCATGCACGCTCCTCCCAAACCAGGACCCGCAATCTACACCCCCGGCGCGCGCATTCCCAGGCGATAGAGCCGCCGGAATCGGCACCCCGCCTCACCGGCAAACGAGGCCCGCTAATGCGCCCAACGCCCGCCGCCGGGCACCGCTCTCACTGACCACTAGCCACTGACCACTGGTCACCGAACGCCCGCCGCCGGGGGCCGGCGCCATGGCCCGCCCTCACCGGCCAGCGGCTGGCGAACGCGCCCATCACCGCCTCACCCCATGCGCGCGCGGCGGGCGGGGGGGGGGGGGGGCTCCGGCGGACGCAATCCGCGCGGGAGGTGGAAACAGCCTCGGCGGAGCGAATGGCAGGCCCATGGCATCCCTCAGCGGTGCAACGAGATACGCCAGCAAGCCCTTTATGGGACGCTTTGCGGCGATGTCAAGGGTGGGGGGTGGCGTGGCCGGTGGCCGGTGGCCGGTGGCCGGTGGCCGGTGAGAGCGGGCGGTGGGGGTAGTGCCTGACGGCGGGGGGAGTGCGTTGGCGGGCCTTGCGGCCCGTTGCCGGCGGGACGCCGGCGCTCCCAGGGGGGTGACGCTTGGGCGGTGCCTGGCGGTGGCGACAAACGGCACCCGCTCTCACTGACCACTAGCCACCGGCGACTGGCCACCGGCCCCCTACGCCGCCGCCGGCTCCGACTCCCGGCGAGACTCACGCGCCTCCCGACGCAGGAAACCCTCGAACATCCCTTCGATACGAGCCATACGCTCCCGCAACTTCGCCATCTCCCCGCGCATATCCTTCATCTCGGCCCGCATGGACTCGAACTGCTTGCGCGTGTCCTCCCGCATATCCTTCATCTCGGCGCGAAGGGCGCGAGCATTCTCGCGGTTCGAGACCAGCATCAAGCCAGCCAGCGCCACGCCCACCGCGACAATGCCGATCAGTTCCGGGGTCATGCACGCTCCTCCCAAACCAGGACCCGCAATCTACGCCTCTGACAAACGAGGCCCGCCAACGCGCCCAACGCCCGCCGCCGGGGGCCGGCGCCATGGCCCGCCCTCACCGGCCAGCGGCTGCCGAACGCGCCCATCACCGCCTCACCCCATGCGCGCGCGGCGGGGGGGGGGGGGCTCCGGCGGACGCAATCCGCGCGGGGGGTGGAAACAGCCTCGGTGGGGCGAATGGCAGGCCCATGGCATCCCTCAGCGGTGCAACGAGATACGCCAGCAAGCCCTTTATGGGGCGCTTTGCGGGGATGTCAAGGGCATAGCGCAAGTCGCGACAACAGCGCCTCAACGCAAAAACAACCCCCACGCTCCCCAGGCACCACCGCCGGGCACCCGCCACGCTTGGCCACCCGTGCCCCATGCGCTAAGGTTAACGAACGAGACCGGCGGAAACCGTCATGCCGAAGATCAACCCCTTCGTCGGCCTGTTCCTCGCCATCGCGGCCATGAACGTCGTCTTGTTCGGCTGGCAGCGGGCCGACATGACCGCCCTGGAAACCCGCATCGAGGCGCGCTTCACCGCCCTGGAAACCCGTATCGAAACGCGGTTTGCCGGCGTCGAGGAACGCCTCGTCCGCATCGAGGCGGGGCAGGCGGAGTTGCGCGAGCGCATGGCGCGGATCGAAGGCACGGTTGCCGGCGCCCTGGCCCGTCCCGACCGCCTGGCCCAGGCGCCCACCGACGAAGCCGAAGCCGCCAACTGAAAGGCGCCGCCGGGCACCGACCGAGCGTTCCGCCGCCGGCGGGCAGCGGGGGGTGAGGGTGGTGCCTGACGGCAGGCTGGTGGTGCGTTGGCGGGCCTTGCGGCCCGTTTGCCAGCGGGACGCCGGCGCTCCCAGGGGGCGCGGGTGGCACCGGCGGTGCCTGGGGGCGCGGGTGGCACCGGCGGTGCCTGGGGGTGGCGGCAAACGGCACCCGCCGCAAGCGCGAGAGGCATAGCGCGAAAGCCTGCCGCCGGGCACCCGCTCTCACCGGCCACTGGCCACCGGCAACTGGCCCCCCCTACGCCGCCGCCGGCTCCGACTCCCGGCTCGACTCACGCGCCTGCCGCGAATCCCGCCGCAGGAAACCCTCGAACATCCCCTCGATCCGGGCCATACGCTCCCGCAACTTCGCCATCTCCCCGCGCATATCCTTCATCTCGGCCCGCATGGACTCGAACTGCTTGCGCGTGTCCTCCCGCATATCCTTCATCTCGGCGCGAAGGGCGCGTGCATTCTCGCGGTTCGAGACCAGCATCAAGCCAGCCAGCGCCACGCCCACCGTGACAATGCCGATCAGTTCCGGGGTCATGCACGCTCCTCCCAAACCAGGACCCGCAATCTACGCCTCCGCCTGCGGCGCCACGCCCACGGCCAGCAAGGCGAGCGCCAGGCCCGCCAACGCGCCGCAGGCCCGCCGCCGGGGGCCGGCGCCATGGCCCGCCCTCACCGGCCAGCGGCTGCCGAGCGCGCCCATCACCGCCTCACGCCATGCGCGCACGGCGGGGGGGGGGGGGCTCCGGCGGACGCAATCCGCGCGGGAGGTGGAAACAGCCTCGGCGGGGCGAATGGCAGGCCCATGGCATCCCTCAGCGGTGCAACGAGATACGCCAGCAGGCCCTTTATGGGGCGCTTTGCGGGGATGTCAAGGGCATAGCGCAAGTCGCGACAACAGCGCCTCAACGCAAAAACAACCCCCCACGCTCCCCAGGCACCACCGCCGGGCACCCGCCACGCTTGGCCACCCGCGCCCCATGCGCTAAGGTTAACGAACGAGACCGGCGGAAACCGTCATGCCAAAGATCAACCCCTTCATCGGCCTGTTCCTCGCCATCGCGGCCATGAACATCGGCCTGTTCGGCTGGCAGCGGGCCGACATGACCGCCCTGGAAACCCGCATCGAGGAGCGCTTCGCCGCCCTGGAAACCCGCATCGAGGAGCGCTTCGCCGCCATCGAGGAGCGTTTCACCGCCATCGAGGCGCGCTTCACCGCCCTGGAAACCCGTATCGAAACACGGTTCGCCGGCGTCGAGAACCGCCTCGTCCGCATCGAGGCCGGGCAGGCGGAGTTGCGCGAGCGCATGGCGCGGATCGAAGGCACGGTTGCCGGCGCCCTGGCCCGTCCCGACCGCCTGGCCCAGGCGCCCACCGAAGAAGCCGAAGCCGCCAACTGAAGGGCGCCGCCGGGCACCGACCGAGCGTCACGCCGCCGGCGGGCAGCGGGGGGTGAGGGTGGTGCCTGACGGCGGGCTGGTGGTGCGTTGGCGGGCCTGGCGGCCCGTTTGCCGGCGGGACGCCGGCGCTCCCAGGGGGGCGCGGGTGGCACCGGCGGTGCCTGGGGGTGGCGGCAAACGGCACCCGCCGCAAGCGCGAGAGGCATAGCGCGAAAGCCTGCCGCCGGGCACCGCGGCCATTGCCCGCGCCCACTAACCACTGACTACCGGCCGCTGGCCCCCTACGCCGCCGCCGTCTCCGACTCCCGGCTCGACTCCCGCGCCTGCCGCGACTCCCGACGCAGGAAACCCTCGAACATCCCTTCGATCCGGGCCATACGCTCCCGCAGCCTCGCCATCTCGCCGCGCACGGCCTTCATCTCGGTGTGCACGGCCTCGAACTGTTGGCTCGTATCCTCCCGCAGCTCCTTCATCTCGGCCTTCATCTCGCCGCGCAGGTCCTTGATCTCGCCACGCAGATCCTTCATCTCGCCGCGCAGGTCCTTCATCTCGGCGCGGTGCTCGCGGATCGAGACCAGCACCAGGCCGGCCAGCGTCACGCCCACCGCGACAATGCCGATCAGTTCCGGGGTCATGCACGCTCCTCCCAAACCAGGACCCGCAATCTACACCTCCGGCGCGCGCATTCCCAGGCGATAAAGCCACCGGGATTTGGCATCCCTACGCCGCCGCCGTCTCCGGCTTCCGTCGCGAGAACCCTCCGAATATTCCCGGGTATGCGCCCGCCACTTCGCTATGTTGGAACGCGCCGCTTCAATCCAGGATCATAAGGATAGCCACCACCACGCCCATCACGATGGTGGCGGCCAGTTCCAGGCTCATGCCTGCCCCTCCCAGGCCAGGATGCGCAATCTACATCTCCGGCCGCGCGGGTTTCCAGGCGATGGCGGGTAGTGTCTCGATTTGAAATTTCGAGGCTGCTCGCTGCGGTGCGGCGGGCCGGCAGCCTGTCCGCGAAGAGCGCGAAGGATTCCACTGCCTTCGCCTGCGAGAAGGTCCACGCTCCGGCGGGCGGCGGTCGAGGATGTGGCGGTGCCTGGCGGTGGGGGCGGCGCGTCTGCGGGCCTTGCGGCCCGTTGCCGGCGGGACGCCGGCGCTCCCAGGGGGCGCGGGTGGCACCGGCGGTGCCCGGCGGCGGCGGCTTCGGCCCCTGCCGAAACAGCCCCGGGCAGCCCTGGAACAGCCGGAGAGCACCCCGGCGGCAGGTATCGGTTCATGCGCCGTTCGGCCGTGAGGGGACGCAGTGGGGGCGGTGCCTGGGGGCGGCGGCTTACGGTTCGCTCCGCGCCAGCAGTCCTCGCACCTGATCGCGGTTTTTCCCTATGTCCTGGCGGGCCGGGTCCAGGGCGAGGGCGCGCTCCAGGGCCGCCAGCGATTCTTCGAGCCTGTTCAGATAGTAGAGCGCGGTGCCCATGCCGTGATGGGCGTCCGGGCTGTGGGGGACGATTTCGGCGAGGCGGCGATAGAGGCTCAGCGATTGCGGGTAGCGTTCCTGCATCGTCTCCAGGGCGGCCAGGTTCTGCAGGGCGTAGGTCGAACGCGGGTCGAGGGCCAGGGCGTGGCGCAGATGCTCCCTGGCTTCGTCGTGGCGGTCCAGCATGACCAGCCCCGCCCCGACATTGGAGCGGTCGCGGGCATCTTCCGGGGCCAGTTCGGCAGCGATGAGGAAGGCTTCCAGCGCCTCCTGCGGGCGCTCCGCCTTGACCAGGGCTTCGCCGAGATTGCGGTGGGCCTGGCGGGCCGTCGGGTTGTGGGCGACGATATGGGAGAAGAAGGTCACGCCGTCGCGGTAGAGTTCCGCCTGGCGGAAGGTCAGGACCGCCAGGACGGCGATGGCGACGCCGCCCGCCGCCATCGCGCCACGGCGCCAGGGCGGAGCCAGGGCGCCCGCCGCCACCGCCGCAGTCCCGGACGCAACCGCCAGCAGGCCGATGCCGGCAAGATACTGGTAGCGGTCGGCCACGAAGGAAAACTGCATGTAGCCGTAATCCACGAAGCCCAGAACCGGCGACAGCGTGACGGCGAAGAACAGCACCCCGGCCAGGGGGCCGCGACCGAGGCGCCGGCGCAACAGCCACAGCACCGCCAGCAGCGCCAGCAGCGCGACGGGATAGCCCCAGGCCAGCGGGTCGGCGACATCCACGGGCCAGTGCGGGTAGATGACGATCAGCCCCGACGGCCACAGCAGCTTGCCGGCATAGAACCACAGCGCCTGCGACGCGATCAGCACCCGCTCGGCAAGCGTCCAGCCCAACGCCAGAGGCTCGCGGCTGGAGGCATAGGCGGTATCGGCGAGGACGATGGCGGCCCCGACGGCGGCGAAGGGCGCCAGGCGGGCGAGGTCGCCGGCGCGCAGGCGCCCTCGCTGCCACCAATGGCACAGCGCCAGCGCCAGCGGCAGGGTGACGACGATGGACTTGCAGAGCAGCCCGGCCACGAACAGCCCCAGGACCAGAAGATAGTGCTTGCGCCCGCCGCCCGGCGCCTCGGCATGGCGCAGCCAGGCCAGGAAGGCGGCGAGGTAGAACAGGGCGGAGAGCAGGTCCTTGCGCTCGATCGCCCAGGCGACGGACTCGACATGCAGGGGGTGGACGGCGAACAGCGCCGCCAGCAGCCAGGCGCCGGGCAGGCGCAGGCGCCGGGCCAGGCGCCAGAGGAGCAGGGTGTTGACGGCGTGCAGCAGGACGTTGACGGCGTGGTAGCCGAACGGGGCGAAGCCCCACAGTTTGTGCTCCAGCCAGAAGGTCGAATAGACCAGAGGCCAGTAATGGGCCTCGTTGACGATCTCCCGCGGCTGGAACCAGATGCGCCACAGCCCGGACCACTCCCGCACCGCGCGGGCTTCCGTGAAGATGCGGTCGTCCCAGACGAAGCCGGCCTGGAAGGCGGGGAGGTAGGCGGCCGCCAGCAGCAGGGTGAGGGCGGCGGCTGCCAGGGCTTCGTGGCGCGGCGGCGGCCCGCCGGGGGCGGGCGCTGCGGGAGCGGGGGCGGGCGCCTTCCGGGCCTGCCGGCGTGCCTTTCTCGCCCGCTTCTCTCCGCCCCGCCGCCCCATGCGGCTATATGGGCGGATCGCGGGGAGCGGTCAAGCGGTGGCGGTGGCCAGTGGCTAGTGGTTAGTGGCTAGTGGCTAGTGGTCAGTGAGAGCGGGTGGTGGGGTGTGGTGCCTGACGGTGGGGGTGGTGCGTCGGCGGGCCTTGCGGCCCGCTGCCGGCGGGACGCCGGCGCTTTGGCCAGTGGCTGGTGGCTGGTGGCCAGTGAGAGCGGGTGGTGAGTGTGGTGCCTGGCGGTGGGGGTCGGTGCGTTGACGGGCCTTGCGGCCCGCTGCCGGCGGGACGCCGGCGCTCCCAGGGGGGCGCCGGATGGCTGGTGACGGTGCCTGGCGGTGGGAGTGGGGCGTTGGCGGGCCTTCGGCCCGTTGCCGGCGGGACGCCGGCGCTCCCAGGGGGGCGCGGGTGGCTTGCGCCACCGCTACCCGCTCTCACCGACTACTGACCACCAACCGCTAACCACTAGCCACCGGCCACTAACCATCGACCACTAACCACCGACCACTGGCCACCGACCACTGGCCACCGGCTACTGGCCACCAGCCACTAACCATCGACCACTAACCACCGACCACTGGCCACCGACCACTGGCCACCGGCTACTGGCCACCAGCCACTAGCCAAAGCGCTGGCGTCCCGCTGCCGGGCACCGGCGGTGCCGCCGGCGGGGGCGCCTCTACCAGTTCATGTGGAGTTCTAGGGCCAGGGAGTGGCCTTGTCTGGTGCGGCGGTGGCGGCTGGCTTCGATCTCCAGGTCGAGGGCGGTGCCCAGCACCAGGCGCTGGCCCAGGCTGTAGCGGCGCTCGTCGCCGCCCAGGGCCAGGCCGCCATAGGGCGTCAGCGTGCCGGCCTCGCCCCAGGCCGCAAGGCCGTAGCCCAGCTCGCCCTCCAGGCGACCGCCGCCCTCGCCGCCAACGCCGTCGCGCGACGCCATGCCTTCCTCCCACAGACGCGCCAGGCCGCTGCCGGAAGCGCCCCAGGCCGGCGACAGCGACAGCGACAGGCCACGCCCGTCGCCGCCCGCGTCCATGTGCAGGCTGCCGGACGCGCCCCATTCCTCCACATCGCTGCCATGCGCCACCAGGCTGCGACCCGATACCGACGCCGACAGCCCCGCCGCAACATCCGACCAGGCCAGCCCGCCGCCCAGCTCCACGCCCATGCCGGTGGCCCCGTCGCCGCCGTCCCAGCGCAGACCCGCCTCCAGCGACGGCTCCAGGCGGCCGGCGCCCTCGAGCTCGTAGGCGCGGCTGCCCGCCGCCGCCAGGCGCAGACGGCGCGTCGAGACGCTCACCCCGGCAATCGCCTCGCCGTTGTCGGCCAGCACATAGCGCGTCGCCTCCGCAGAGGCACGCATCTCCACGGCAGAATGCCCGTCGCCATAGACCGGCACCGCCCCGCCCAGCGCCCCCGCCAGCAGCCGCCCGTCGCTCTCCTGCCAGCCATAGCGGTCGAAGATGCCCGTGTCGGCGATCCGGACCTCGCCGCGACCGTAGCCCAGCGCCGCCCACAGACGCTCGCCGCCGCCACCCGACCAGCCCAGATAGGGATGCACCGCCACCATCCGATGCTCGTGGTCGCCCTCGATGGCGCCCTCGTCGCCGCGGTCCGTGTAGTCGATGGAACTCTCGAAGCGCGAGACCGCCACGCCGCCCATGACGCCGCCGCCCAGGGCCACATCCGCCCCCACATGGGCGGAAAACAGCTTCCCGGACCACGACAGCAGGCCGTCCTCGCGCGACAGGTCCCGCCAGTCGCCGCCGCCCCACATCACCACCGCCGAGCCGCCGCCGCCGGAACCGTCCTCGCCCTCGCCGCCCAGGGCCAGCGCGAAGCTCTCGCCGCCCACCAGCTCGCGCCACGAACCCTCGCCGTCCTCCAGGGCCTCGCCCTTCGAGCGCAGAAAGTCCGCCGCAGCCGCAAGACCCTGCTCCATCGCGCCGCCGCCGGAGGAACCGCCGCCGGGGCCGCCTTCCAGCCGCGCGCCGATGGCGTCCAGCGCGCTGCCCCACATGGCACGCGACAACTCCGGCAGAACCGAGCGGTTCACCGCCGCCAGACGCTCGCGGGCCGCAGCCAGCGCCGGAACCACCTCGATGGTGAACTCCAGCGTCGCGACCTGCCCGTCGACGTCGGTCGCCGTCCAGGTGTAGCGCGTGAGCGCCATCTCCGCCTTCGGCACCCCCGAAAGCCGGACGCCGTTGCGCTCGACGCCATCCGGCAGCGCCGGGGTCAGCGTGTAGTCTATGATCCCGTCGCCGCCTTCAGCCTTCGGCAGCGGCGGCGGGGCGATCTCCTCGTCCACCGTCCAGGAAAACGCCTCCGGGAAGTCCCCCGCGAAGGACGGCAGCGTGTCCTCATAGCCCGCCGCGAAGGGCGAGAACGACGTCACCCCCGCCGCGCAGACCCGCATCCGCGCCGCTTCGTAGGAAGAACCCGCAACCGCACCCCAGGCGCCGCCGTCATGGTGCAGCAGCAGCGGCTCGCGACCGGCCGCCGCCGTCAGCAGGCCGTCGCTCACGGGCAGGCAGATCGTCAGGCCCGACGACGGAACCGAACCCGCCGCCGGACGCACGTCCACCGCCTCGCGGACATCGCCGCCGCCCAGAGCAAAGCCGGAGCCGGACGCCGAAGGCACCGCATCGCCCACCAGCGGCGCCAGGGCGACCCGCACCACGGTGCCGCCGACGCTGTAGGCCCCCTCACGCGCAGCCGCCGACGGCTCCGCCAGAATGCGCACATCCCCGGCCTCCGCCACCGCGACGGCCAGCCTCCCGGATACCCCGTCATAGCCGCCACCGGACGCCCTGTGGGTCAGCGACGCCGTATCCGCATAGTCGTCATCGTCCCCGGAGGCCGTCGCCGTCACCGTCTGCGGCGCGTTCCAGTCCGACACCGCAAAGGTCAGATCATCGGGGGCGAAGCGCACATCGGGGTTGTCGCTGGTCACCGCCACCGTCACCGGCCCGGTGGGCTCGGTCGCCAGGCGCAGCGTGTAGGCGGCACCGCTGCCGGCCACGTCCACCGCCAGCGGCGACGGCGCGAGCACCAGGCCCGCCTCGTCGTCGTCCGCGATGGTCAGCGTCTCGTCCGTCACGTCCACGACCTCGCCGTCCATCGTGGCCTGGGCGTTCACCGCCGTCCCGGAGACCGTCACCGTCTTGTCGGGCGCGTCCACGTCGTTGTCCGCCGCCGTCACCGTCACCACGCCGGCGCTGGTGGTCTCCCCCGCCGCGATGGTCAGCGTCGCCGGCGCGCTCAGCGTGAAGTCCCCCGCCACCGCAGGGGCGACCGGCGAGGCGGTCACCGTCACCGTCGTCGCCTCGCCGGACGGGCGCGACAGCACCGCCGTCACCGTCGCCACACCGCCATCCTCCGAGATCGACGAAGGCGCCAGCGCCAGCGTCACCGCCGGCGCGGCGTCGTCGTCGGTCGTCGTTACGTCCACGTCTTCGCTGGCGAGGCCGCCATAGCTGCCGTCGCCGCTCGACGGGTCCAGGCGCACCTGCCAGTCCTGGTCGCCGTCGTCCACATCGTCATCGACGCCGGTCACGGTCACCGTCTGGGCCGTCTCCCAGTTCCCCGTCGTGAACACCAGCGACGAAGGCGCAACCCGCCCCTCGCTCGCGTCCAGGCTGGTCACCGACACCGTCACCGCCTGCGAGGGCTGCGTCAGCAGCGCCAGCGTGAAGGCGACCTGCCCGCCGCCCTCCGTCACCGTCAGGCCGGGCGCCGAGGACAGGTCCAGCCCGAGCTGGCTGTCGCGGACGATCAGCCCGAACTCGTCGTCGCGGATGACGAGCGTCGCGTCGGCCGGGTTCGCCACTCCGCGACCGCCGGCCGCCGTCGCCGACACCGTCACCTGCTTGCGCCCATCCGCATCGAGGTTGTTCACCGACGTCACCGTCACCAGGCCGGCGCTGGTGGTGCCGCCCGCCGCGATGGTCAGCGTCGTCGTCGCGCTCAGCGTGAAGTCGCCCGACAGCGCGTTCTCGCCCGCCGCCGCCGAGACCGTCAGCGTCGCCGCCTCGGTGGTCGGGTGCGACAGCACCGCCGTCACCGTGCTCACCTCCGCGTTCTCCAGGATCGAGGCCGGGGTGAGCACCAGCGTCGCCGTCGCGTCGTCGTCGTTGGTCAGCGTCAGCGTCGCGGCCGGCGGGTTCACAACGCCGTTGCCGCCGACCGAGGTCCCGGAGACCGTCACCTGCTTGTCTGCCGCGTCCACGTCGTTGTCGTTGCCCCGCACCGTCACCGCCCCGGTGCTGGTCGTCGCCCCCGCCGCGACGGTCAGGGTCGTCGCCGTGCTCAGCGTGAAGTCCGCCGCCACCGCGCCGGTCGAGGCCACCGCCGCCGCAGCCACCGTCACCGTCACCGGCTGGCTCGACGGTCCCGACAGCGCCGCCCTCACCGTGCTCACGCCGCCGTTCTCCGAGATCGAGGCGGGAGACAGCGCCAGCGCCAGCGTCGGCAGCGTCTCGTCGTCGGCGAGCGTCAGCGCCGCCCCCGTCACCGCGCCCGCGCCCTGGCCGTTGGCCAGCGCCGCCGTCACCGTCACGCCGCGCCCCGCGCTGCCCTGGTGAACGTCGTCGTCCACCGCCGTCACCGTCGCCGTGTCGGAGGCGGAAGTGGTGGCGCCGGCGGCGATGACGATGGTGGCGTCCGAACCCACCGTGTAGGAACCCGTCACCGCCGTCACCGTCACCGTCGAGGGCTCGGACGACGGGTTCGACAAGGTCGCGCTCACCGTGGACTCGCCGCCGTTCTCCGAGATCGAGGCGGGAGACAGAGCCAGCGTCACCCCCGGCGCCGCGTCGTCGTCGGTCAGCGTCAGCGTCCGCGAGGACGGGTCGTTGGCCAGGGCGAGGCTGTCGGAGGCCGTTCCCGAGACGGTCACGCGCCTGTCGGGCGCGTCCACGGCGTTGTTCACCGCCGTCACCGTCACCAGGCCGGCGCTGGCGGTGGCGTTGGCCGCGAAGGTCAGCGTGTTGGCCGTGCTCAGCGTGAAGTCGCCCGCGACCGCCGGAGACACCGGCGCCGCCGCCACCGTCACCGTCACCGCCACCGACGACTGCCGGTCCAGCGTCGCCGTCACCGTCGCCACGCCGCCGTTCTCCGCAATCGAGTTGGAAGACAGCACCAGCGCCGTCTGCGGCGTGTCGTCGTCGGCCAGGGTCAGCGCCGCGTCGGACGGGTTCGCCACCCCGTTGCCGCCGGCCGAAGTCGCCGACACCGTCACCTGCTTGTTCCCGGAAGCCACGGCGTTGCCGTTGGCCGTCACCGTCACCGTGCCGACGCTGGTCGTGGCCCCCGCCGCGATGGTCAGGGTCGTCCCCGACTGCGTGAAGTCCGCCGCCACCGCCCGCGTCCCCGCCGCCGCAGAGACCGTCAGCGTCACCGCCGCGCTCGACGGACCCGACAAGGCCGCCGTCACCGCCGACACCCCGCCCTCCTCCGAGATCGAGGCCGGGTCCAGCATCAGCGCCACCGTCGGCAGCGTCTCGTCGTCGGTCAAGGTCAGCGCCGCGCCGGTCACGGAACCCGCCCCCTGGCCGTTGGTCAGCGCCGCCGTCACCGTCGCACTGCGGCCAGCGCTGCCTTGGTGAATGGCGTCGTCCACCGCCGTCACCGTCGCCGTGTCGGAGGCCGCCGTGGTGGCGCCGGCGGCGATGACGATGGTGGCGTCCGAGGCCACCGTGTAGGCACCGGAGACCGCCGTCACCGTCACCGTCGAGGGCTGGCTCGACGGGCGCGACAAGGTCGCTGTCACCGTGGACTCGCCGCCGTTCTCCGAGATCGAGGCGGGAGACAGAGCCAGCGTCGCCATCGGCGCGGCGTCGTCGTCGGTCACCGTCAGCGCCGCCCCCGTCACCGCCATGGTCGTCGAATCGGCCGCCGCCCGGGCGTTGGTGATCGCCGCCGTCACCGTGCCCGTCCGGTCCGGCTGGTCGGTGTCGTTGTCCACCGCCACCACGGTCGCCCTGTCCGAGGCCGCCGTCATCGAGCCGGCCGCGATGACGATCACCGCGTCCGCGCCCGCCGCGTAGAGGCCGGAGACCGCCGTCACCGTCACCGTCGTCGCCGCGCTCGACGGATGGGAGAGCCTGGCCGTCACCGTGGCCGTGCTGCCAGTGCCGCTCTCGGCGATGCTCGCCGGGTTCAGCGCCAGCGTCACCGCCGGCGGGCCGTCGTCGTCGGTGGTGGTGACGGACACGTCCTCCTCGACCGACGACGTGTCGTAGTTGCCATCGCCGCTCGCCGGGTCGAGGCGCACCTGCCAGGTCACCGTCCCGTCGTCGATGCCGTCGTTCGCGCCGGTCACCGTCACCGTCTGGGCCGTGTTCCAGCCCCCCGTCGTGAATATCAGCGTCGGCGGCGATACCGTGCCCTCGCTGGTATCCCGGCTGGTCACCGACACCGTCACCGCCGCCGTCGGCTGCGTCCGCAGCGCCACCGTGAAGGTCGATTGTCCGCCGTCCTCCGCCGCCTGCCCGCTCACCGCGCCCACGTTCAGCCCGAACTCGTTGTCGCGGTTCCTCGCATACACGGTGACCGCCGAGAGCGCGTCGTAGTTGGCGTCCGCCGTGTTCGTCTGGTCGATGGTCAGCGTGACCGTGTAGTCCCGGTTGCCGTCGGCGGCGGCATCGTCCACCCCGGTCAGGGTCACCGTCTGCGCCTCGTTCCAGTTGGTGGCCGTGAAGGCGAGCGTCGACGGCCCCACCGTGCCCTCGGCCGTGTTCGAACTCGCCACGCCGATCTCCACGTCCCCCGTCGGCTCCGTCGCCAGCTTCACCGTGAACGTGGCCGTCCCGGCCGATTCCGTCGTCTCCAGCCGCGAGCCGGTCGACGTCGCCGGAGACACCGCGATCCCCGCCGTGTCGTCGTCGGTCAGCGTCAGCGCAACCCCGCCACCGGCCACCGTGCCGATGCCGTGGCCGTTGGTCAGCACCGCCGTCACCGTCACCTGCCGGTCCGCCGCGTCCACGTCGTTGTCCACCGCGGTGAGCGCCGCCCCGCCCGCGCTCGACGTAGCCCCGGCCGCGATCACGATCCGCGCCGCCGCCCCCGAACCCACCGAATACGCCCCCGCCACCGCCTGCACCGTCACCGTCGTCGCCTGCCCCGAACGCCGGCTCAGCGTCGCCGTCACCGTCGCCATGCCGCCCGACTCCGAGATCGACGAGGCCGACAGCGCCAGCGTCGCGTCCGGGGCGTCGTCGTCGTCGGTGATGGTCAGCGTCCGGGCGATCGGCTGCTGCACGCTCTGGTCGTTGACCGCCGCCCCCGAAACCGTCGCCTGCCGGTTCGGCGCATCGGTGTCGTTGTCCACCGCCGCCACGGTCACCGTGCCGCTGCTGGTCGTCGCGCCGGCCGCGATGGTCAGCGTCGCCGCGCTCGACAGCGTGTAGTCGCCCGCCGCCGCGCCGGTCGAGGCCACCGGCGCGACCGATACCGTGATCGTCGTCGCCGCGCTCGACACCCGGTTCAGCGTCGCCGTCACCGCCGCCGTGCTGCCCGTCCCGCTCTCGTCGATGGTCGAAGGCGTCAACGCCAGCGTCACCGTCGGCGGCCCCTCGTCGTCGCGGATGGTCAGCGTCACCGCCGGCGGCGCCGCCGCCCCGTTGCCGCCCGCCGCCGTCGCCGACACGCGCACCTCGATGTCCGGCTCGTCGGCGGCGTTGTCGTTCGCCGTCACCGTCACCGCGCCCGCGCTGACGGTGGCCCCGGCCGCGATGGTGAGCTTGGTCGCGCTCGACAGGGCGAAGTCCCCCGCAACCGCGCCGGTCGACGCCACCGCGGCGGCCGACACGGTAAGCGTCACCGCCGCGCTCGACTTGCCCGAGAGCGTCGCCGTCACCGTGGAGACGCCGCCGTTCTCGCCGACGGTCGCCGGCGTGAGCACCAGCGCCAGCGTCGGCAAGGCGTCGTCGTCCGCCAGCGTCAGGGTCGCGTTGGGCGGGTTCGCCACCCCGTTGCCGCCGGCCGCGGTTCCCGAGACCGTCACCGACTTGTCCGGCGCATCCACGTCGTTGCCGTTCGCCGTCACCGTCACCAGGCCCGCGCTCTCCGTCGAACCGGCCGCGATGGTCAGCGTCGCCGCGCTCGACAGGGTGAAGTCCGCCGAGACCGCGCCGGTCCCCGCGGCCGCGGCCACCGTCACCGTCACCGCTGCGCTCGACGCACCCGACAACCGCGCCGTCACCGTCGCCACCCCGTTCGTCTCCGCAATCGACGACGGCGTGAGCGCCAGCGAAACCGTCGGCAGCGTCTCGTCGTCGGTCAGCGTCAGCGTCACGTTGGATGGATTCGAGACCCCGTTGCCGCCCGCCGCGGCGCCCGAGACCGTCACCGACTTGTTCGGCGAATCCACGTCGTTGCCGTTGGCCGTCACCGTCACCAGGCCCGTGCTGGTGGTCGCATTGGCCGCGAAGGTCAGCGTCGTCGCCGTGCTCAAGGTGAAGTCCGCCGCGACCGCGCCGGCCCCCGCGGCGGCCGCCACCGTCACCGTCACCGCAGCGCTCGACGGGCCCGAGAGCGTCGCCGTCACCGTGGAGATGCCGCCCGTCTCCGTAATCGACGTGGAGGAGAGCGCCAGCGCCACCGTCGGCAAGGCGTCGTCGTCCGTCAGCGTCAGCGTCACGTTGGGCGGGTTCGCCACGCTGTTGCCGCCCGCCGCGGCGCCCGAAACCGTCACCGACTTGTTCGGCGAATCCACGTCGTTGCCGTTGGCCGTCACCGTCACCAGGCCCGTGCTGGTGGTCGCATTGGCCGCGAAGGTCAGGGTCGTCGCCGCGCTCAAGGTGAAGTCCGCCGCGACCGCGCCGGCCCCCGCGGCGGCCGCCACCGTCACCGTCACCGCTGCGCTCGACGGGCCCGAGAGCGTCGCCGTCACCGTCGAAATCCCGCCCGTCTCCGTAATCGACGTGGAGGAGAGCGCCAGCGCCACCGTCGGCAAGGCGTCGTCGTCTTCCAGCGTCAGGATCACGTTGGGCGGGTTCGCCACCCCGTTGCCGCCCGCCGCCGTTCCCGAAACCGTCACCGACTTGTTCGGCGAATCCACGGCGTTGCCGTTCGCCGTCACCGTCACCAGGCCCGTGCTGGTGGTCGCATTGGCCGCGAAGGTCAGGGTCGCCGCCGCGCTCAAGGTGAAGTCCGCCGCGACCGCCCCGGCCCCCGCGGCGGCGGCCACCGTCACCGTCACCGCTTCGCTCGACGGGCCCGAAAGCGTGGCCGTCACCGTCGAAACCCCGCCCGTCTCCGAAATCGACGTGGAGGAGAGCGCCAGCGCAACCGTCGGCAGCGTCTCGTCGTCCTCCAGCGTCAGGGTCACGTTGGGCGGGTTCGCCACCCCGTTGCCGCCCGACGCGGTTCCCGAAACCGTCACCGACTTGTCCGGCGAATCCACGGCGTTGCCGTTGGCCGTCACCGTCACCGTGCCGGCGCTGGTCGTCGCGCCCGCCGCGATGGTCAGCGTCTTCGCGCTCGACAGGGTGAAGTCGTCCGCGACCGCGCCGGTCCCCGCGGCGGCCGCCACCGTCACCGTCACCGCCGCGCTCGACGGTCCCGACAACTCCGCCTTCACCGTCGAGATGCCGCCCGTCTCCGAGATCGAGGCCGGGTCCAGCATCAGCGCCACCGTCGGCAGCGTCTCGTCGTCGGTCAAGGTCAGCGCCGCGCCCGTCACCGAACCCGCCCCCTGGCCGTTGGCCAGCGCCGCCGTCACCGTCACGCTGCGCCCCGCGCTGCCCTGGTGAATGGCGTCGTCGGCCGCCGTGACCAACACCGTGTCCGAAGCTGCTGTGGTGGAACCGGCGGCGATGGTGATGGTCGCGTCCGTGCCCACCGTGTAGGCCCCGGCAACCGCCTGAACCGTCACCGTCGAGGGCTGGCTCGATGGGTTCGACAAGGTCGCCGTCACCGTCGCGATGCCGCCGTTCTCCAGGATCGAGGCTGGGTTCAGCGACAAGGCCGCGGTCGGCGCGGCGTCGTCGTCCTCCAGCGTCAGCGTCGCGCCCGTCACCGTCATGGTCCGGCTGTCGGCCGCCGCCCGGGCGTTGGTCACCGTCGCCGTCACCGTCGCCGTCCGGTTCGGCTCGTCGGTCGTGTTGTCCACCGCCGTCACCAGCACCGTGTCCGTGGGCGCCGTCGTGTCGCCCGCCGGGATGACGATGGTCGCGTCCGTCCCCACCACCGTGAACGACCCGGAGACCGCACCCACCGTCAGCGTCGTCGCCGCCCCCGATCCATGCGAAAGCCGCGCCGTCACCGTCGCCACCCCGCCCATCTCCGCCACCGAAGACGGCGACAGCGCCATCGTCACCGTCGGCGCCCCGTCGTCGTCGGTGGTGGTCACGTCCTGGTCCACGCTGTCGACGGCGTTGTAGTCGCTGTCGCCGCTCGACGGGTCCAGGCGCACCTGCCAGGTCACCGTCCCGTCGTCGATGCTGTCGTTCGCGCCGGTCACCGTCACCGTCTGGGCCGTCGCCCAGTTCTGCGTCGTGAAGGTCAGAGACGACGGCGCAGCCCGCCCCTCGCCGGCATCCCGGCTCGTCACCGCCACCGTCACCGCCGCCGTGGGCCGCGTATTCAACGCCACCGTGAAGGTGGCCTGCCCGCCCGCCTCCGTCGCCTGGCCGCTCACCGCGCCCACGGCCAGCCCATATTCGTCGTCGCGGATGGTGAGCGTCGCGTCGGAAGGCGCTGCCACCCCGCGACCGCCCGCCGCGGTCGCCGACACCGTCACCTGCTTGTTCCCCTGCGCCATGGGCGGGGTGTCGTCCTCCGCCGTCACCGTCACCAGGCCGGTGCTGGTGGTGGCGCCCGCCGCGACGGTCAGCGTGGTGGTCGAACTCAGCGTGAAGTCACCCGACGCCGCGTTCGTCCCCGCCGCCGCAGCCACCGTCAGCGTCGCCGCCTCGGTGGTCGGATGCGACAGCGTCGCCGTCACCGTGCTCACCTCGCCGTTCTCCAGGATCGAGGCCGGGGTCAGCACCAGCGTCGCCGTCGCCGTGGCATCGTCGTCGGTCAGCGTCAGCGTCACGGCCGGCGGGTTCGCCACCCCGTTGCCGCCGGCCGCGGTTCCCGAAACCGTCACCGACTTGTCCGGCGAATCCACGGCGTTGCCGTTGGCCGTCACCGTCACCGTCCCGGCGCTGGTCGTCGTTCCGGCGGCGATGGTCAGGGTGGTGGCCGCGCTCAGGTCGAAGTCCGCCGCCTCCGCGCCGGTCCCGGCAGCGGCCGCCACCGTCACCGTCACCGGCTGGCTCGACGGACCCGACAACTCCGCCTTCACCGTCGAGATGCCGCCCGTCTCCGAGATCGAGGCCGGGTCCAGCATCAGCGCCACCGTCGGCAGCGTCTCGTCGTCGGTCAAGGTCAGCGCCGCGCCCGTCACCGAACCCGCCCCCTGGCCGTTGGCCAGCGCCGCCGTCACCGTCACGCTGCGCCCCGCGGAACCCTGGTGAATGGCGTCGTCGGCCGCCGTGACCAACACCGTGTCCGAAGCTGCTGTGGTGGAACCGGCGGCGATGGTGATGGTCGCGTCCGTGCCCACCGTGTAGGCCCCGGCAACCGCCTGAACCGTCACCGTCGAGGGCTGGCTCGACGGGTTCGACAAGGTCGCCGTCACCGTCGCGATGCCGCCGTTCTCCAGGATCGAGGCGGGGTTCAGCGACAAGGCCGCGGTCGGCGCGGCGTCGTCGTCCTCCAGCGTCAGCGTCGCCGCCGTCACCGTCATGGTCGTCGAGTCCGCCGCCGCCCGGGCGTTGTTCACCGTCGCCGTCACCGTCGCCGTCCGGTTCGGCTCGTCGGTCGTGTTGTCCACCGCCGTCACCAGCACCGTGTCCGTGGGCGCCGCCATCGCCTCCGCCGGGATGACGATGGTCGCGTCCGTCCCCACCGTGAACGACCCGGAGACCGCCGCCACGGTCAGCGTCGTCGCCGCCGACGAAGGATGGGAGAGCGTGGCCGTCACCGTGGCCGTGCTGCCGGCGCCGCTCTCGGCGATGCTCGCCGGGTTCAGCGCCATCGTCACCGCCGGCGGGCCGTCGTCGTCGGTGGTGGTCACGTCCACGTCCACATGGGCGAGGCCGTCATAGTCGCCGTCGCCGCTCGACGGGTCGAGGCGCACCTGCCAGGTCACCGTGCCGTCGTCGACGTCGTCCTGAACGCCGGTCACGGTCACCGTCTGGTCCGTGCTCCAGTCGGTGGTCTCGAAGGTCAGCGACGAAGGCAACGCCGTGCCCTCGCCGGTATCCTGGCTCGCGACCGCCACCGTCACCGCCGCCGAGGGCGGCGTATTCAACGCCACCGTGAAGGTGGCCTGCCCGCCCGCCTCCGTCGCCTGGCCCGTCACCGCGCCCACGGCCAGCCCATATTCGTCGTCGCGGATGGTCAGCGTCGCGCTCGATGGATTCGATACCCCGCGACCGCCGGCCGCCGTCGCCGATACCGTCACCTGCCTGCTCCCCGTGGCCACGGCGTTGTCCACCGCCGTCACCGTCACCAGGCCGGCGCTGACGGTCGAACCGGCGGCGACGGTCAGGGTCGTTCCCGTCTGCGTGTAGTCGCTCGACGATGCCGTCGCCACCGTCAGCGTCGCCGCCTCGGTGGTCGGATGCGACAGCGTCGCCGTCACCGTGCTCACCTCGCCGTTCTCCAGGATCGAGGCCGGGGTGAGCACCAGCGTCGCCGTCGTCGTCGCATCGTCGTCGGTCAGAGTCAGCGTCACGGCCGGCGGGTTCGCCACCCCGTTGCCGCCGGCCGCGGTTCCCGAAACCGTCACCGACTTGTCCGGCGAATCCACCGCGTTGCCGTTGGCCGTCACCGTCACCGTCCCGGCGCTGGTGGTCGAACCGGCGGCGATGGTCAGGGTGGTGGCCGTGCTCAGGTCGAAGTCCGCCGCCACCGCGCCGGTCCCGGCGGCGGCCGCCACCGTCACCGTCACCGCCTCGCTCGACGGTCCCGACAGCGCCGCCTTCACCGTCGAGATGCCGCCCGTCTCCGAGATCGACGCCGGGTCCAGCATCAGCGCCACCGTCGGCAGCGTCTCGTCGTCGGCGAGCGTCAGCGCCGCGCCCGTCACCGAACCCGCGCCCTGGCCGTTGGCCAGCGCCGCCGTCACCATCGCGCTGCGCCCCGCGCTCCCCTGGTGGACGTCGTCGTCCACCGCCGTCACCAGCGCCGTATCCGAGGCCGCCGTGGTGGCGCCCGCCGCGATGACGATGGTGGCGTCCGTCCCCACCGTGTAGGCACCGGAGACCGCCGTCACCGTCACCGTCGAAGGTTCGGACGACGGGTTCGACAAGGTCGCGCTCACCGTGGACTCGCCGCCGTTCTCCGAGATCGAGGCCGGGTCCACCGCCAGCGTCACCCCCGGCGCGGCGTCGTCGTCGGTAATGGTCAGCGCCGCGCCCGTCACCGCCATGGTCGTCGAATCGGCCGCCGCCCGGTCGTTGGCGACCGTCGCCGTGACCGTCTCCGTCCGGTCCGGCGCGTCCGTCATGTTGTCCACCGCCGTCACCAGCGCCCTGTCCGTGCCGGTCATCTCCCCGGCCGCGATGACGATGGTGGCGTTCGCGCCCGCGCCCACCGTGAAGGCCCCGGAGACCGCCGTCACCGTCAGCGTCGTCGCCGCTCCCGACGGATGCGAGAGCGTGGCCGTCACCGTGGCCGTGCTGCCGGCGCCGCTCTCGGCGATGCTGGCCGGGTTCAGCGTCAGCGTCACCGCCGGCGGCCCGTCGTCGTCGGTGGTGGTCACGTCCACGTCCACGGGGTCGAGGCCGTCATAGTTGGCATCGCCGCTCGACGGATCGAGGCGCACCTGCCAGGCCGCGTCGCCGTCGTCGATGGTGTCCTGGGCGCCGGTCACGGTCACCGTCTGGGCCGCCTCCCAGTTCTGCATCGTGAAGGTCAGCGACGACGGCAACACCGTGCCCTCGCCGGCGTCCCGGCTGGCCACCGCCACCGTCACCGCCGCCGAAGGCCGCTTCAGCAGCGCCACCGTGAAGGTGGACGTGCCGCCCGCCTCCGTCGCCTGGCCCGCCACCGCGCCCACATCGAGGCCGAACTCGTCGTCGATGTTGCTGGCATGGACGGTGACGGCCGAGAGCGCGTCGTAATTGGCGTCGGCGGTGCTGGTCCGGTCGATGGTCAGCGTGACCTGGTAGTGCCGGTCGCCGTCGGGGAGCGCGTCGTCGATGCCGGTCACGGTCACCGTCTGGGCCGTGTTCCAGTTCCCCGTCGTGAAGGTCAGGGACGACGGCTCCGCCCGCCCTTCGCCGGTGTTCGAGCTGGCCACGGCGATCTCCACGCCGCCGGTGGGTTCGCTCGACAGCGCCACCGTGAAGGTCGCCGTGCCGCCCTGCTCCGTGGTCCGCAGCCGCGAGGCGGTCGAGGTCGCCGGCAACACCGCGATCCCGGCCGTGTCGTCGTCGGCGAGCGTCAGGGCGACGGCGGACGGGTTCGCGACCCCCTGGGAATTGGCCGCCGTCGCGGAGACCGTCAGCCGCTTGTCCGGGGCGTCCACGCGGTTGTCGTTGGCGGTCACCGTCACCAGGCCGGCGCCGGTGGTGGTCCCGGCCGCGACGGTGAGCGCCGCCGGGCTGGAGAGCGCGAAGTCGTCCGCCACCGCGCCGGTCGAGGCCAGCGGCGCGGCGGAAACCGCGACGGTCGTCGCCTCGCTCGAAGCGTGGTCCAGGGTCGCCGTCACCGTCGCCACGCCTCCGTTCTCGGAGATCGAGGAGAGCGACAGGGCCAGCGTCACCTGCGGGGCCGCCTCGTCGTCGTTGACGGTCAGCGTCACGTTCACCGGCTGGGCGATGGCCCGGTCGCTGGTCGCCAGGGCGGAGATCGTCACCCGCTTGTCCGGGGTATCCACGGAGTCGTCCACCGTCGCCACCGTCACCGTGCCGGCGGCGGTCGTGTCCCCGGCGGCGACGGTCAGGGTCCTGGCCGCGCTCAGCGTGAAATCGTCGGCCGCCGTGTTCGCCCCCGGCGCCGCCCGGACGGCGACGGTCACCGCCGCGCGCGACACCCGGCTCAACGTCGCCGTCACCGTCGAGGTGCCGCCCTCGTCGAGGGTCGAAGGCGTGAGCGCCAGCACCACCCCCGGCGCACCGTCGTCGTCGGTGACGGCGAGGATCACGCCGGCCGGGTCGGCCACGCCGTTGCCGCCGGCGGAGGTGGCCGAAACCGTCACCTGCTTGCCCGCTCCCCCGACCGCGTCGTCGGTGGCCGAGACGGTCACCGTGCCGGTGCTGACCGTGGCCCCGGCGGCGACGGTCAGGGTCCTGGCCGCGCTCAGCGTGAAGTCCGCCGCCACCGTGTTCCTCCCCGGCGCCGCGGAGACGGTCAGCGTCACCGCCTGGCTGGAGGCGCCGGAGAGCCGCGCCCCCACCCCCGCGATGCCGCCGTTCTCGGAGATCGGGTTCGGCGACAGGAGCAGGGTGGCCACGGGCAGCGACTCGTCGTCGTCGATGGTCAGCGACAGGGCCGGCGGCGCCGCCACCGCTCCGCGCCCGCCCGAGACCGACGCCCGCACCGTCACCCGGCGGTCGCGGCCCGGCGCGTGCACGGCGTCGTCCGCCGCCGTGACGGTCACCACGCCGGCGCTGGTGGTGGCCCCGGCGGCGACGGTCAATGTGGTGGCCGCGCTCAGCGCGAAGTCCGCCGGCAGCGCGCCGGCGGCCGCTGCCGCCTGCACGGTCAGCGTCACCGCCCGGTCCGACTTGCCGGAAAGGGTCGCCGTCACCGTCGTCGCGCTGCCCTCGTCGATGGTCGAGGACGACAGCGCCAGCGTCGCGGTCGGCGCCGGGTCGTCGTCGGCGACGGTCGCCGTCACCGTCGCGTCGGCGAGGCCGTCATAGCCGGCGTCGCCGCTGGCCGGGTCGAGCACGATCGCCGCCGATTCGCCGGCGGCCTCGTCCAGATCGTCGTCCACCGCCTGCACGGTCAGGGTCTGCGCCGTGTTCCAGCCGCCGGTGGCGAAGATCAGGGTCTGCGAGGCCGCGAAGGCGCCGGAGGCCGCCGCCAGCTGGACGTCGGCGGCGGCGGTCGCCGTCACCGTCACGGCCGCGGACGGCGCGCTGGCCAGCGCCACGGTGAAGGTGGCGTTCGCCCCGCCCTCGGTGACCGTCACCGCGCTCGCCGACAGCGCGAGGCCGACGCTGTCGGTGTTGGCGGTCTTGATCGGCACGGCGGTGGTCGCCAGCCCGTGGTAGGCGTCGGTGGCGGCGGCGGCCGGGTTCAGCGTCAGCCGCCAGTCGGCGATGGCGTCCACCCTGTGGTCGGTCACGCCGGTCAGCGTCACCGTCTGGGCGGTCGCCCAGTTGCCGGTGGTGAAGGTCAGGGCCGTGGAGCCGGAAGGCGCGCCGGCGCCCGACGAGACCTTGCCCTCGCCGTCGTCGCTGCTGGCGACCGTCACCGTCACGGCCGCCGTCGGCTCGCTGTTCAAGGCGACGGTGAAGGTCGCGGTCGTTCCCTCGTCGACGACGAACCACGGCCGGCCTGGGTCGTCCGGGTCGTTGGGCGGCGCCGGGGCCAGCACCAGGGCGGCGGTGTCGTCCTCGACGATGACCAGTTCCGCGCGGGCGGGCGACGCCCCGCCGAAGGCGCCCGACACCGCCACCTTCTTGCCGTTCAGCGTCCGATCGACCCGCGAATCGATCCGGTCGTCCACGGCGGCGATTGTCACGGCGCCGGTGCTGGCCGTCGCCCCGGCGGCGACGGTCAGGGTGGTGGCCGCGCTCAGCGTGAAGTCGCCGGCGGCCGCGTTGGTCCCCGCCGCGACGCCGACCGTCACGGTGGTCGCCGTGGAAGACGCGCGGCTCAGGCGGGCGGTCACCGTCGCCAAGCCGCCGCTTTCCGAAACCGACGAAGGCGACAGCAGCAGCGAGACCGTCGGCGCGGGGTCGTCCTCGGCGAGGGTCAGGGTCGCGGCGGGCGGGTCGGCGACGCCGTTGCCGCCGGCCGCCGCCGCCGAAACCGTCACGCGCCTGCCCGGCGCATAGGTGTCGCCGTCGTTGGCCGTCACCGTCACCGTGCCGGCGCTGGTCGTCCGCCCCGCCGCGACGGTCAGCGTCCTGGCGCTCGACAGCGTGAAGTCGCCGGCGACGGCGCCGGACGACGCCACAGCGGCGGCCGACACGGTAAGCGTCACCGCCTGGCTGGAGGCGCCGGACAGGGTCGCCGTCACCGTCGCCACGCCCCCGTTCTCGGCGATCGGGGAGGACGACAGCGCCAGGGCCAGCGTCGGCAGGGCCTCGTCGGCGGCGATGGTTCCCGTCCCGGTGGCCGTGCCCAGGGTCGCGTCGACGGGGGTGGCGAGCGCCACCTTCACGGTCTCGGCGGGCTCGTGCACATCGTCGCCGGTCACGGTGACGGCGACGGTCCGCCCGGTGTCGCCGGGCGCGAAGGTCAGGGTGCCGGCAGTGAGCGCCGTGTAGTCGCTGCCCGCCGTCGCGGTGCCGCCGGCCGCTTCCGCATAGGCCACCGTCACCCGCTTGCCGCTGGCCGCGTCCAGCGTGACCGCGAAGGACAGGGTCGCGCTCTGGCCCGCGCCCCTCTCGGCCACGGTCGGCGAGGAGATCGAGACCGCCGGCGGGTTGTCGTCGTCCACGACGGTCAGAGTCACCGGGGCCGGCAAGTCATTGTCGGGGACGAGGGTGTTGGAGATGCGCACGCTGGCCGCCCGCACCGTCACCTGCTGGTCCGGCTCGTCCAGGGCGTCGCCGGCCGCGGCGACGGTCACGGTGCCGGTGCTGGCCGTGGCGTTGGCGGCGACGGTCAGGGTCTTCGCCGCGCTCAGCGTGAAGTCCGCCGCGTCCGCGTTCGTCCCCGGCACCGCCTCCACCGTCACGACCACGGGCGTGGGCAAGGCGGGAGTCAGCAGGGCCGTCACCGTCGCCACGCCGCCGGTCTCCGCGATCGACGAGGACGACAACGACAGCACCGTGATCGAGTTGCCGTCGTCGTCGGTGATGACGAGCGTCGCGGCGGCCGGGGCCGCCACGCCGTGGCCGCCGGCGGCCGCGCCCGAGACGGTGACCGACTTGTTGGCCGTATCGGCCGTGTTGCCGACGGCGACGACGGTCACGGCGCCGGTGCTGGTCGTTTGCCCGGCCGCGACGGTGAGGGTCGCCGCCGCGCTCAGCGTGAAGTCGCCGGCGACGGCGCCGGAGGACGCCACCGGGGCGGCCGCCACCGTCACCGTCACCGCCTCGCCGGACTTGCCGCTCAGGCGGGCGGTCACCGTCGCCACGCCGGCGCTCTCGGAAATCGACGAGGGGGTCAGCGCCAGGACCAGGGTCGGCGTCGCTTCGTCGTCGGCGATGGTCAGCGTCGCGGCGGAAGGGGCCGCGACCCCGCGTCCGCCGGCGGCCGCCGCCGACACCGTCACGCTCCCGTCGGGCGCGTCCAGGTCGTTGTCTCTCGCCGTCACCGTCACCAAGCCGGCGCTGGCCGTCGCCCCCGCGGCGACGGTCAAGGTGGTTCCCGACTGCGCATAATCGCCCGACGGCGCCGTCGTCACCGTCACCGTCACCGCTTCGCTGGACGGGTGCGAGAGCGCCGCCGTCACCGTCGCCACGCCGCCCGCCTCCGAAACCGACGCAGGCTCGAGCGCCAGGGTGGCCGCCGGCAGGGCGTCGTCGTCGGCGATGGTGAGCGGCAGGCCCGCCGGGGCGGCCACCGACCCGTAGTCGTACGTGACCGCGCCCGAGACCGTCACCCGCTTGTCCGGCGAATCCGTCCTGTCGGGGTTGGCCGCCACCGTCACCAGGCCGGCGCTCACCGTCTCCCCCGCCGCGAAGGTGAGGGTCGCCGGGCTGGACAGCGCGAAGTCGCCTGCCGCCGCGTTGGCCGCCGCCACCGCGCGGACCGCGACGGTCAGCGCCGCGCGCGAGGGGCCGGAAAGCGCCGCCGTCACCGTCGCCACGCCGCCCGCCTCCGAGATCGAGGCCGAGGACAGCGCCAGCGTAGCCCGCGGCACGTCGTCGTCGGCGACGGTCAGCGTAGCGGAGGCCGGGGCCGCCACCCCGTTGCCGCCGGCCACGGCGCCCGAAACGGTCACCGACCGGTCCGGCTCGTGGATCGGCGCCGCGTCGTTCGCATCGTCGGCCGCCGTAATCGTCACGGTGCCGGTGCTGGTGGTGGCGCCGGCCGCGACGGTCAGGGTCTTCGCCGCGCTGAGCGCGAAGTCGCTCGCCACCGCGCCGTCCGCCGCCGCCGCCGACACCGTGACCGTCACCGCCTGGCTCGATTTGCCCGACAGGCGCGCCGTCACCGTCGAGATGCCGCCGGCCTCCGAAATGGCGTCCGGTTTCGACGCATCCGGCTCCGAAAGCAGCAGCGTCACCACCGGCAGCGGGTCGTCCTCCTCGATGGTCAGCGTCGCGTCGCGCGGGTTGGCCGCGCCGGAGCCGCCCGACACCTGCCCCGAGACCGCCACCTGCCTGTTCGGCGCGTGCACGTCGTTGTCGTGCCTGACGACGACCACCGTCCCCGTGCTGGTGGTCGCCCCGGCCGCGATGGTCAGCGTGTTCCCCGACTGGTAGAAGTCCGCCGCCGTCGCCGGGGCGACCGGGGTCGCCGTCACCGTCACCGTCGCCGCCTCGCCCGCCGGGCGCGACAGCTTCGCGGTGACCCACGACCAGCCGCCGCGCTCCGAAGCCGCCGCATCCCTCACGAGCAGCGTCACCACCGGCGCCCGATCGTCGTTCTCGACGGTCAGCGTCACGTGGGCCGGGTCCGCCGCCCCGCGACCGCCGGCGGCGGTTCCCGAAACCCGCACGCGCCGGTCGGGCGCGACCGTGTCGTTGTCGTTGGCGGTCACGGTCACGAGGCCGGCGCTCACCGTCGCCCCCGCCGCGACGGTGAGGGTGGTCGCCGCGCTCAGGGCGAAGTCCGCCGCGACCGCCGGGGACAGCGCCGCGGCTGACACCGTGACCGTCACCGCCTCGCTCGACGGGCGCGAGAGGGCCGCCGTCACCGTCGCCACGCCGCCGGCCTCCGAAATCGAGGAAGGCGACAGCGCCAGCGTCACGGTTGCCGTCGGGTCGTCGTCCGTGATCGTCCCCGTGGCGGTGGCCGCGGCGTTCGACAGGGCCGCGTTGGCCGGCGCGCTCAGGGCCACCGCCACCGTCTCGTCCGGCTCGTCGGCGCCGTCGCCGATCACCGTCACCGCGACGGCGGCGACGGTCGCGCCGGCGGCGATGGTCAGGGTGCCCGGCGCAAGCGCCGCGTAGTCGGCGCCCCGGGTGGCGGTGCCGCCCGCATCCTCCGCGTATTCGACCGTCACCTGCCTGCCGCTCACCGCGTCCAGCGTCACCGGCAGCGAGAGCGTCGCCGTCGTCCCCGCCGCCCCCTCCGCCACGCTGGCGGCGGCGATGGAGACGGTCGGCGGCGGGTCGTCGTCGGCGATGGTCAGGGTCAGGGCGGGCGGGTCCAGCGCGCCGCCGCCCGACGCGCTCGCCGTCACCCGCACTCGCTCGTCCGCCTCGTCCAGGGCGTCGTCGGTGGCCGCGACGGTCACCGCGCCGGTGCTCGTGGTCGCCCCGGCCGCGATGGTCAGGGTGTTCGCCGTGCCCAGGGTGAGGTCGTCCGCCGCCACCGCCGGCGGCAGCGCCGTCACCGTCACCGTCACCGTCACCGCCGCGCCGGCCGCCGGGTTGAGGGTCGCCGTCACCACGGCCGCCTCGCCGCCCTCGGCAATCGACGCGCGCGACGCCAGCAGAGTCACCTGCGGCGCGCCGTCGTCGTCGACGATGGCCAGGGTCGCGGTGGACGGGCGCGCCACCCCGTGGCCGCCGGCGGCCGTCGCCGACACCGCCACCGCCACCGACACCTTGCCGTCCGGCTCGTCCCGGGCGTTGTCGTTGGCGGTCACGGTCACGGCGCCGGCGCTCTCCGTCTCCCCCGCCGCGATGGTGAGCGTGTCCGCCGCGCTCAGCGCGAAGTCGCCAGCCTGGGCGCCCGACGACGCCACGGCGGCGGCCGCCACCGTCACCGTCACCGCCTCGCTCGACGGATGCGAGAGGGCCGCCGTCACCGTCGCCACCCCGCCCGCCTCCGAAATCGAGGAAGGCGTGAGGGTGAGACTCGCCGCCGGCAGGGAATCGTCGTCGGTCAGGGTGAGCGACGCGCCCGTGACCGCGCCCGCGCCGTGGGCGTTGGTCAGCACGGCCGTCACCGTCGTCGAACGGACGCCGCCCCCTTCGTGGACGTCGTCGTCGGTCGCCGTCACCAGCGCCGTGTCGGTGGCGGTCGTGGTGGCGCCGGCGGCGATGACGATGACGGCGTCGGCGGCCACCGCGTAGAAGCCCGGCACCGCCTGAACCGTCACCGTCGAAGGCTCGGACGACGGGCGCGAGAGCGCCGCCGTCACCGTCGCCACGCCCCCCGCCTCCGAAATCGAGGCCGGATTCAGAGCCAACGCCACGGCCGGGGCCGGGTCGTCGTCCGCGATCTCCAGCGTCACGGCGGACGGGGCGGCGATGCCCTGGGAGTTGGCCGCCACACCCGACAGCGACACTTCCCTGTCCGGCGCGTCGGTGTCGTCGTCGACCGCCGTCACCGTCACCGTGCCGGCGCTGGTCGTCCGCCCCGCCGCGACGGTGAGGGTCTTCGCGCTGGACAGCGTGAAGTCGCCGGCGGTCGCGCCGCTCGCGGCCACCGGCGCCGCCGACACCGTGACGGTGGTCGCCGCGCTCGACGGATGGGAGAGGGTCGCCGTCACCGCCGCCACGCCGCCGTTCTCGGAGATCGGGTTCGCCGAAAGGGCCAGGGCCACCGCCGGCGCCGCCTCGTCGTCGGCGAGGGTCAGCGTCACCGCCGACGGATGCGCGATGGCCGCGAGGCCGGAGGCGGCGGTGCCCGACACCGCCACCCGCTTGTCCGGCGCGTCGGCGCGGTTGCCGGCCGCCGTCACCGTCACGACGCCGGCGCTCACCGTCCGCCCCGCCGCGACGGTGAGGGTCGTCCCGACCAGCGTGAAGTCGCCGGCGACCGCGCCGCTCGCGACCACCGGCGCCGCCGCCACCGTCACCGTCACCGCCTCGCCCGCCGGGCGCGAAAGGGCCGCCGTCACCGTCGAGACGCCGCCGGCCTCCGAAATCCTGTCCGGCGACGACGCATCCGGTTCCGACAGCGCCAGCGTCACCGCCGGCACCGCCTCGTCGTCGTCGAGGGCCAGCGGCGCGCCGGTGACGGCGCCTATCCCGGAGTCGTTGGCCGCCGCCGCCGTCACCGTCACGCGGCGGCCGGCGCCGCCCTCGTAGACGTCGTTGTCCACCGCCGCGACCGTCGCCGTGTCGGCGGCGTTCGCCGTCGTTCCGGCGGGGATGACGATGGCGGCGTCGGGACCGGCCGTATAGGCGCCCATGACCCCCGTCACCGTGACGGTGGTCGCCGCGCTCGACCTGGACGAAAGCGTCGCCGTCACCGTCGCCACCCCGCCCGACTCGGAGACCGACGGCGGCGACAGCGCCAGCGTCACGGTCGGCGTCGGGTCGTCGTCGGCGATGGTCAGAGTCGCGTCGGGCGGGTCGGCCACGCCGCCACCGGAAGCCGCGCCCGAGACGGTCACCGACTTGTCGGGGGAATCCAGGGAGTCGCCGTTGGCGGCGATGGTCACCAGGCCGGAACTGGCCGTGTCGCCGGCCGCAAGGGTCAACGCCGTATCGCCTCTGAGCGTGAAATCGCCCGCCTGGGCCGGCGCGACGGCGGTGGCCGATATCGTGATGGTCACCGCGGCGGAGGCGGCGGCGCTCAGCTTCGCTGTGACCGTCGCCGTCCCGCCCGTCTCCGCGATCGACGCCGGCGTGAGCACCAGGGTCGCCAGCGGCGCGGCGGCGTCGTCGTCGCGGATGGCCAGCGTCGCGGGGGCGATCGAGGAGTTCAGGCCGTGGCCGTTGGCGGCGGTAGCCGTGACCGACACCCGCTCGTCGGCGTCGTCGGCGTCGGCGGCGGCGGCGATGGTCACCAGGCCGCCGCTCGCCGTCCGCCCGGCGGCGATGGTCAGGGTGGTGGCCGCGCTCAGCGCGAAATCGGCGGCGTCCGTGTTGCTCCCGAATTGCGGGGCCGCGGCCACCGTCACCGTCGTCGGCGCGCTGGACGGGTGCGAGAGCGCCGCCGTCACCGTGGCGGTGCTGTTCGCCCCGGTCTCGTCGATGGTCGAAGGCGCGAGGGCCAGCGCGACCTGGGGCGCGGCTTCGTCGTCGGAGATGGTCAGGGTCGCGTCGGCCGGATCGGCCATCCTGTGGCCGCCCGACGCCGCGCCTTTCACCGTCACGGACTTGTCCGGCGAATCGGTGGCGTCGTCCACGGCGGTGACGGTCACGGTACCGGCGCTGGCGGTGGCGCCGGCCGCGAAGGTCAGGGTGCGGGCCGCGCTCAGCGTGAAGTCGGCGGCGTCCGCGCCGGCCCCGGCGGCGGCGGACACGGCGATCGTCACCGCCCGGTCCGACGGGTTCGAGAGCGCCGCCGTCACCGTGGAGACGCTGCCCGCGCCGCTCTCGTCGATGGTGTCCGGATTCGAGGAGTCCGGCTCCGACAGTACCAGCGTCGCCGTCGCCGCGTCGTCGTCGGCGATGGTGCCGGTGCCGGTCGCCGCCGTCTGTCCCGCCACGACGGCCAGGGCCGCGTTGGCCGGGCCGCTCAGGGTCACGACCACCGTCTCGTTCGCCTCGTTCAGCGTGTCGCCAGCCACCTGCACGTCGATGGCCGCGGTGGTCTCGCCGGCCGCGAAGGTCAGGGTGCCGGCGGCCAGCGCCGTGTAGTCGGTCGCCGCCTCCGCCGTGCCGCCGGCGCCCTCGGCGTAGTCCACGGTCACCTGCTTGCCGCTGGCGGTGTCCAGGGCCACCGCGAAGGAGAGGGTCGCGGAGCCGCTGTCGCCTTCCGCCACGCTCGGCGACGAAATCGAGACGGTGGGCGGGCCGTCGTCGTCGGCGATGGTGCCGGTGCCGGTGTCCGCGGTCTGCCCCGCCACGATGGCCAGGGTCGCGTTGGCCGGGTTGCTCAGGGTCACGACCACCGTCTCGTCGGCCTCGTCGGAGGCGTCGCCGGCCACCGTCACGTCGATGGCCGCGGCGGTCTCGCCGGCCGCGAAGGTCAGGGTGCCGGCGGCCAGCGCCGTGTAGTCGGTCCCCGCCGCCGCCGTGGCGCCGGCGCCCTCGGCGTAGTCCACCGTCACCGTGGTGCCGCTGGCGGCGTCCAGCGTGACCGCGAAGGAGAGGGTCGCGCTCTCGCCCAGGTCCCCTTCCGCCACGCCCGGCGACGAAATCGAGAGCACAGGCGGGGCGTCGTCGTCGGCGATGGTGGCCGTGGCCGTGTCCGCGGTCTGCCCGGCCACGACGGCCAGCACCGCGTTGCCGGGGCCGGCGAGCGACAGGACCACGGTCTCGTCGGCCTCGTCGGTGGTATCTCCCCTGGCCTTCGCCCCGATGGTCCCGCCGGCGGTGGTCCCGGCGGCGATGGTCAGCGTGCCGGCGGCGATGGCCGCGTAGTCCGCCCCCGGCGTGGCGGTGCCGGTGCCGGCGTCGGCGTAGTCCAGCGTCACGTCCCGCCCGCTCACGCCGACCCGATTCCCGTATCGATCGCACAGGCCGTCGGAGCCGAACTCGAAGCAGTGTTGTTGTATCGGGCTCAGCGTTACCGTCCAGGAGAACGCCGCCTCGCCGCTGTCGCCCTCCGTCACGCGCGGCGCGGAGACCGAGAGCGCCGGCGGGTCGTCGTCGTCCTCGACGGTCACCGGCAGGGTGGCGCTCGCCAGGCCGTCATAGGCGCTGTCGCCGGCGCTCGCCGGGTCGAGCGTGAACGCGACCCGCTCGTCGTCCTCGTCCAGATGGTCGCGATTCCCCCGCGCGGACAGCAACCGCGCCGTGCTCCAGTTGCCGGGGGTGAAGGTCAGCGTCCTCGACGGCGCGCACCCCCCGCCGGACACGCAGACCAGCGCGTCGCTCAGGCTGGCGCTGGTGACGGTCACCGTCACGTCGGCCGTCGGCCTGCTCCTCAGGGCCACGGTGAAATGCGTCCGCACATCGCTGGCGGGCCAGCTCTCGCCGACGGTCAGTGCCGTCTTCGAGATCGAGAGGCCCGCCCCGTCCAGGTCCACGGTGCGCGCCTTCGCCTCCACCGTCGCCAGCCCGTGGTAGGCGTCGGTGGCGGCGGCGCCCGGATTCAGAGTCAGCCGGTACTCGACGTCGCCGTCGTCGACGGCGTCCGCCACGCCGGTGAGCGTCACCGTCTGGGCAGTGTTCCAGTCGCCGGCGGTGAAGGTCAGCGCCGTCTGGGCCGCCGGCGCCCCCGCCCCCGACGACAGCTTCCCTTCGCCGTCGTCGGCGCTGGCCACCGTCACGGTCACCGCGCCGGTCGGGCGGCTGGCGAGCTTCACGGTGAAGGCCGCTTCGTCGCCCTCGTCCACGCCGAGCCACGGGCCGCTGCCGGGCAGCGGCGGGTCGAGCACCAGGCCGGCGGCGTCGTCCTCGGCGATGGTCAGGGTCAGGGCGGTGGGATCGGCCGCCCCGCTGGATGTGCCCGACACCCTCACCCTCTTGCCGGCGACGGAGGCGTCGACGATGGAGTCGATCTCGTCGTCCACGGCCGTGACGGTCACCGCGCCGCTGCTGGCGGCGCTGCCCGCCGGGATGGTCAGCGTCGTTCCCGACAGCGTGAAGTCGTCGGCCGCCGCGTTGGTTCCCGGCACCGCCGACACCGTGACGGTGGTCGGCGTTCCCAGGGCGGCGGCCAGATGCGCCGTCACCACGGCGGCGCGGGCGGCGGCCGCCGCGCCGGCGTCTTCCTCGATGGTGCTCCGCGACAGCGCCAGGAACACGTCGGTGGGGGTGGCGGTCGCTTCCAGCGAGGCGGCGCCGTCCGGCGCGCCCGTTCGGGTGGCGATCACGCGCAGCGTGTATTCCCTGCCCGCCCGCAGGCCGGTGACGGTGTAGGCGGTGGTGGCGCCGCCGCTCACCGCCGCCTGGCGGGTGGCGGGGGCGTAGCTCTCTCCCCCGGACTTCCACTGCACCTTGTAGCCGTCCGCCTTCGCCGCCGCCGTCCAGCTCACCTTCAGGGCCTCCAGGGCCGGCGCCGCGCTCACGCCCGTCACCCGGTCCGGCGCGCGCGGCTCGACCGCGAGGGCGACGGCCAGCGTCTCGGCATCGCCGTCGCGGTCGGTCGCCGTCAGCGCATAGGCGGAGGCGGAAGCGGGCGCCGTCGGCGTGCCGGAGACGGTGCGCGTGGCCGCGTTCCAGGCCAGCCCCTGGGGCAGGCTCAGGGTCGAAGACGCGCCCGGCCCGGTCAGCGTATAGGTCAGCGTCTGGTTGCCGCCCGAGGCGGCCGGCAGGACCTGCGAGACCGCCCGGTCCTCCGCCCAGGTCCAGGCGGCGGTGGCGCCGGCGGCGAAGGCCGGCTGGGTATCCTCCTCCACCCCCAGGCGGAAGCGCAGCGTCGTCCGGTCGCCGTCGATGTCGGTGGCGGTCAGCGTATAGGACTTCGTGGCCGAGACCTCGGTCGGCGTCCCGACGATGGCGCGGGCGGCCCCGTCGAGCGCCAGCCCCTCGGGCAGGGCCGGCGCTATGGTGTATCGCAGCGGCGAGTTGACGTCGGTCGCCTTCTCCCCCACCCCCGGCGCCGGGAAGGTCGCGGCGGGCAGGGCGGGGTCGTCGGCCCACACCGGGGCGCCGTCCACGAAGGACTTGTCCGCGACCGTGGCCGACCCGAAGGACGGCGAGCGGTCGTTGACCCGCAGGTCGCCCCGGTTGGTGAACGAAATCCGGGTGCGCGCGTCGATGTCGTAGATGGCATGCACGTTGAGGTTGCTGCGGAGCCGGATGGAGCCGTCGGGCGGATTGAGGCCAAAGCCTTCGATGGGGGAGAAGCGGAAGGGATGGCGCGGAAGCGAGATGCCGTCGCCGTCCCAGTCGTCGGCCCGCACCTGGTATTCCATGATCACCTCGGCGCTGTCGCCGCTCTTGCCGAATTGCCTCGTCGCCTCGCGTTCCCGGTCGCCGATCAGGAGCTTCATGTGGATGCCGGTCTCCGTGGCGCGGACGACCTGGTCGAAGACGAGCGTGAACTCGATGCGCTGGCCGGTGGTGACGTTGCTGAGCGACTGCCCCTGGTGGCCATGGATCCTCATGCTCTCAATCCCGGGCGCGTCGCTCACCGTGATGGAGATGTTCAGCGTCGCCGCGTCGCCGTCGCCATCGGTCGCCGTCAGCCGGTAGACGGTCGCGCCGCGGTTCACGCTCGGCGTGCCGGTGATGGTGCCGCCATGGGCGTCCGCCGCGCCCGGCGCCGTGTAGATCAGCCCGGTCGGCAGCGACGCCATGGCGTAGGTCAGGGCGCCGTTGCCGCCGGTCGCCGCCGGCAGCGTGAAGGCCGGGATCGCCCGGTTGCGCCCGAAATGCCGCGAGAGCGACGAAAGCGCGAAGGACGGCGCGGATTCGTCCGAGATGGTTCCCGTCCCGGTCGCCGCGCCCAGGGTGGCGTTGACCGGGCCGCTCAGTTTCACGATCACCGTCTCGCCCGCCTCGCTGCGGGTGTCGGTCCAGGCCGCCACGGCGACGGTGCGGCTGGTCGTCCCGGCCGCGAAGGTCAGGGTGCCGGCGGTGAGCGCCGTGTAGTCGGCGCCGGCCGTCGCCGTGCCGCCGGCCGCCTCGGCGTAGTTCACGGTCACCCGGCGGCCGCTGGCCGCGTCGAGGGCGACCGTGAAGGTGAGCGCCGCGCCCTCGCCGGCGCGGGGCGAATCGATGGAGACGGTCGGCGGCGGGTCGTCGTCGGCGATGGTGCCGGTGCCGGTGGCCGCCGACAGGGTCGCGTTGGCCGGGCCGCTCAAGGCGAGGACCACCGTCTCGTCGGGCTCGTCGGCGCCGTCGCCGGTCACCGCCACGGCGACGGTGGCGGCGGTCTCGCCGGGCGCGAAGGTCAGCGTGCCGGCCGCCGGGGCCGTGTAGTCGGTCCCGGCGGTGGCGGTGCCGCCGGCGCCCTCGGCGTAGTCCACGGTCACCCGGCGGCCGCTGGCCGCGTCCAGAGTGACCGCGAAGGAAAGGGCCGCGGAGCCGCCGGTCCCTTCCGCCACGCGGGGCGAGGAGATCGACAGGGCCGGCGGGTCGTCGTCGTCGGCGATGGTGCCGGTGGCGGTGTCCGCCGTTTGCCCCGCCGCGACGGCCAGCGCCGCATGGGCCGGATCGCTCAGCCTCACCACCACCGTCTCGTCGGGCTCGTCGGCGGCGTCGCCGGCCACCGCCACGTCGATGGCGGCGGCGGTCCGGCCGGCCAGGAAGGTCAGCGTGCCGGCGGCGATGGCCGCGTAGTCGGTCCCCGATGCCGCCGTGCCGGTGGCCGCGTCCTGGTAGTCCACCGTCACCGTGGTGCCGCTGGCCACGTCCAGCGTCACCGGGAAGGAGAGGGTCGCGGAGCCGCCGGTCCCTTCCGCCACCCGCGCGGCGGCGATGGAGAGCGTCGGCCGCGGGTCGTCGTCCAGGATGGTGCCGGCGCCGCCGGCCGCGCTCAGCGCCGCGTTGACCGGGGCGCTCAAGGCGAGGACCACGGTCTCGTCGGGCTCGTTGCCGTCGTCGCCGTTCACCGTCACGGCGACGGTCTTGACGGTCTCGCCGGCCGCGAAGGTCAGGGTGCCGCCGGCGAGGGTCGCGTAGTCGGCGCCGGCGGTGGCCGTGCCGGTCCCGGCGTCGGCCCAGGCGACCGTCGCCCGCTTGCCGCTGGGCGCGTTCAGCCGGGCCGTGAAGGTCATGGTGGCGGTCGCGCCCGCCGCCCCCTCGGTCGCGCTCGGCCGGTCGAGGTAGAGCAGCGGCGGGTTGTCGTCGTCCACGATCGCCAGCGTCGCCCCGGTCACGGCGCCGACGCCGAGGCCGTTGGCGGCCGTCGCCGACACCGCCGCCCGGCGGTCGGCCTCGTCGCGGCGGTTGTCCACCGCCGCGACGGTCACGGTGCCGGAGGGGGCGGACGTCCGCCCGGCGGGGATGACGATGGCCGCGCCGGAAGCGATTCGCGCCGCCCCGCCCGCCGGCACATGCACCGTCACCGTGGTCGGCTCGGCGGAGGGGTGCGACAGCGTCGCCGACACCGCCGAGGCGGTGGTGGCCCCGGAGCCGCCCTCGGCGATGGTCGAAGGCGCCAGCGCCAGCGTCACCGCCGGCGCCGCGTCGGTGTCGGTGATCGTCAACGCCACCGGCAGCGGCAACGACACGGCTGTCACCTTGGAGGGGTCGGGGCTCGCCGCGGTCGACGCGGTCGCGGAGATCGTCACGGTCTCGTCGTGCTCGTCGGCGGCATCGTCGGCGGCCGCGATGGTGACCGTGCCCGCGCTCTCCGTGCTATCGTGCCTGATGGTCAGGGTTTTGGCCGCGCTCAGCGTGAAGTCGCCGGACGAGGCGCTCGCCCCCGCCGCCGACACCGTCACCGTCACGCGCTGGCCGGTCGCCTGCGACAGGCTCGCCGTCACCGTCGCGATGGCGCCCTCGGCCAGGGTCGAAGGCGTGAGCGTCAGCGTCACCGACGCCCTCGCGTCGTCGTCGAGGTTGGTCACCGACAGCGAGGCGTTCCCCAGCGTCCGATAGGCGGGGTCGGTGCTGTCCGGGTTCAGCGCGATGGCGTAGGTCTGGTGGCCGTCGAGCACGCTGTCGTCCTTGCCGGTCACCGCCACCGTCTGCGCCGTGCTCCACGTGTTGTCGTCGGCCTTGAAGGTCAGGGTCCGCGTGCTGGCCCCGAAGCCGAGGAAGGGTTTTTCCGGGTCGGCCAGCTCGCCCTCGTCCTGCGCGCCGGCCGGGATCGACAGCACCACGGTCACGTCCGCCGCCGGCTTGCGGGCCAGCGCCACCGTGAAGGTGTCCGTCCCCCCGGCCTCGGTGGTGCGGGTCGAACCGCCGGTCTCGACCACCACCAGCCCCGCCGCCGCGTCGTCGTCGGTGTTGGTGACGGACAGGGTGGCGGCGGTCAGCCCGCCATAGACGGCGTCGCCGCTCGACGGGTTCAGGGCGATGGCGTAGGTCTGGTGGCCGTCGGCGGCGGTGTCGTTCCTGCCGCGCACCGTCACCGTCTGCGCCGCGCTCCAGGCGGAAGGCGCGAAGGTCAGGGTCGCCGCGCTGCCCCAGGCGCCGCCGCCATCGGACGACAGCTCGCCCTCGTCTTGCGCGGCCGCCGGGATCGACAGCGTCACCGTCACCGCCGCGGTCGGCTTGCTGGCCAGCGCCACCGTGAAAGTGTCCGTCCCTCCGGCCTCGGTGGTGCGGGTCGAACCGGCGGTGCCGGTCACCGTCAGCCCCGCCGCGTCGTCCTCGCGGATGTAGATCGCCGCCCGGCCGGCGGAGGCGCTGGGGATGGCGGCGGCGACCGGGTCGCGGAGCTCGGCGATCACCGCCTCGAAGGCCTTTCCATCGTCCACCGCGTCGTCGAGGACGGTGGTGTGGAAGCGGAAGCTGGCGGCGCGCGGCGGGATGGTCAGCGTGCGGCCGGCGAAGGCGACATAGTCCACCCCCGGAGTCGCCCGGCCGGACGAGGAGGTGACGGAGAAGGTGGAGGTCGTGTCCGCCAGCCGCACCGTGATCGGCAGCTCGCTCCCGGGGACGACCTGGACGATGAAATTCAACTGCCCGGCATTGGCGTAGCGGAAGCCGCCGGAGGTTCGCGCCGCGCCGGTATGCCCTTCCCATGCGGGGTCGAGCGGGCGGAGGGTCAGCATCGGGGTCCCGTCGTCGTCGGTGACGGTCAGCGCGGCGGGCGCCGGGTTGGCCACGCCGTTGCCGCCGGTCGCCTCGCCCGTGACCGTCACCCGCTTGTCCGGAGAATCCACGGCGTTGGCCGCCGCCACGATGGTCACCCGGCCGGTGCTGGCCGTCGAACCGGCCGGGACGGTCAGGGTCCGCTGCAGGCTCAGGCTGAAGTCCACCGCCCGCGCATGGGCCCCCGGCGCCGTCTCGACCGCCACCGTCACCGGCTGGCTGGACGCGCCGGAGAGCGCCGCCGTCACCGTCGCCACGCCGCCCGACTCCGAAATCGAGGGAGGCGACAGCGCCAGCATGACGGTCGGCAGGGCCTCGTCGTCGGCGATGGTCAGCGCGGCGGGCGGCGGGTTGGCCACGCCGTTGCCGCCGGCCGCCGCGCCGGAGACCGTCACGGTGCGGTCCGGCTCGTGGACGGCGTCGTCGCCCGCCGCCGCCGCCCGGACCGTCACGGCGCCGGTGCTGGCCGTCGCCCCGGCGGCGATGGTCAGCGTCGCCGCCGCGCCGAGGCTGAAGTCCGCCGCCACCGCTCTGCTGCCTGGCGCCGCCGTCACCGTCACCGTCAGCGGCTGGCTGGACGCGCCGGAGAGCGCCGCGGTGACGGTCGCCACGCCGCCCGCCTCCGAGATCGAGGAAGGCGTCACCGTCAGCGACGCCGCCGGCAGGGTTTCGCCGTCGTCGGCCAGCGTCAGCGCCGCCCCGGTCACGCTGCCCGCGCCGGCGCCGCTCGCCGCCGCGCCGGTGACCGTCACGCTGCGCCCGGCGCTGCCCTGGTGGAGGTCGTCGTCCACCGCCGCCACCGTGGCGGTGTCGGAGGCGGAAGTGGTGTCGCCGGCGGCGATGACGATGACGGCGTCCGAACCCACCCGGTAGGCCCCGGCGACCGGCGTCACGGTGACCGTCACCGCCTCGCTCGACGGCCTGCTCAGGGTGGCGGTGACCGTCGCCGTGCCGCCCGCCTCCGAGATCGACGAAGGCGCCACCGCCAGCGTCACAGCCGGGGCCGCCTCGTCCTCGGCGACGGTCAGCGCCGCCCCGGTCACCGGGTTGGCGCCGATGGCGCTGGCCGCCGCGCCTTCCACCGTCACGCGGCGGCCGGCGGCGCCCTCATAGGCGTCGTCGTTCACCGCCGTCACCGTGGCGGTGTCGGAGGCGGCCGCGGTGGCCCCGGCGGCGATGACGATGACGGCGTCCGAACCCACCCGGTAGGCCCCGGCGACCGGCGTCACCGTGACCGTCACCGCCTCGCTCGACCGCCCGCTCAAGGTGGCGGCTATCGTCGCCACGCCGCCCGCCTCCGAGATCGACGAAGGCGAAGCGGTCAGGGTCACGGTCGGGGCCGGCTCGTCGTCGGCGATGGTCAGCGCCGCCCCGGCCACGCCGCCCGCGCCCTGGTCGTTGGCCACGGTGGCGATCACGGTCAGCTGCCGGTCCGGCTCGTCCCAGGAATCGTCCAGGGCGACGACGGTCGCCGTGTCGGCGGGGTTCTCCGTGCGCCCGGCCTGGATGACGATCAGGGCGGTGGCCGGAACCACCGCGTAGGCGCCCGACAACGGCACCACCGTGACGGTGGTCACGGCGCTGGACGGGCGCGAGAGGGCCGCCGTCACCGTCGTCACGCCGCCCGACTCGGAGATCGAGGCCGGCGAGGCGGTCAGCGTCACCCCCGGCGCCGGGTCGCCGTCGCGCAGGGTCAGGGCCGCGTCCGGGGGGTCCGCCACGGCGCCGGCGGCGGCGCCGGAGATCGTCACCCGCTTGTCGGGGGTATCGGTGGCGTCGGCGACCGCCGTGACGGTCACCAGGCCGGCGCTGGCGGTGGCGCCCTGCGCGAAGGTCAGCGTCTTCGCCCCGCTCAGGCTGAAGTCCCGGGCCACCGCCCCGGCGGCGGGGGCCGCCGACACGGTGACGGTCACCGCCGCCGGCGGGTCGAGGGCGGCCGAGAGCGCCGCCGTCACCGTCGCCACGCCGCCCGACTCGGAGATCGAGGCCGGCGACAGCACCAGCGACAGGGCCGGGGCGGCACGGTCGTCGTCGCGGACGGTCAGCACGGCGGGCGGCGGGTTCGCCACGCCGCCGCCGGCGGCCACGCCCCGGATGCGCACCCGCTTGTCCGGCTCGTCGTCGGCGTCGTTCACGGCCGCGACGGTCACGGTGCCGGCGCTGGCCGTCCGTCCGGCGGCGACGGTCAGCGCCGTTCCGGCCAGGGTGAAATCTCCCGCCGACGCCGGAGGCAGCGCCGCCGCCGACACCGTGACGGTCACCGCCTCGCGGGCGGGGAAGGACAGCGCCGCCGTCACCGTCGCCACGCCGCCCGACTCCGAGATCGACGACGAGGACAGGACCAGCGACAGCGCCGGGCGGGCGTCGTCGTCGGTCAGGGTCAGGGCCAGCGGGCGAGGGGCGGCGGCGCCGTTGCCGCCCGACACGGCGCCCGAAACGGTCACCCGCTTGGGCGGGGCCAGCACCGCGTTGTCGAAGGCGGCGACGGTGACGGTGCCGGTGCTGGTGGTGGCGCCGGCCGCGACGGTCAGGGTGCGGGCGGCGCTGAGGGCGAAGTCCCGCGCCAGCCCCGGCGCCGCCGACACCGCGACCGTCACCGCCTCGCTGGAGGGGCCGGAAAGCCGCGCCGTCACCGTCGCCACGCCGCCGGCTTCCGAGATCGACGGCGAGGACAGCAGCAGCGACACGGAAGGCGTCGGGTCGTCGTCCACCAGGGTCAGGACCACGTTGGGCGGCGAGGACGCCTGGCCGCTCGTCACGCGGGCGGCGATGGTGATCCGCTTGTCGGGCTGGTCCACCGCGTCGTCGCGGGCGGTAATCACGATGGCGCCGGAACTGGCGGTCTGCCCGGCGGCGACGGTCAGGCTGTTGGCGCTGCCCACGTAGCCCGCCTGGGCGGCGCCCGGCGTGGCGGTGAAGACCATCGTCACATCGGCGCCGGCCGCCCGGTTGAGCGCCGCGCTCAGGGTCGCCACACCGCCCGCCTCCGAGATCGACGACGAGGACAGGATCAGCGAGACCGCCGCCGCGCCTTCGTCGTCGCGGATGGCCAGGGCCAGGGCGGGCGGGCCGGCCACGCCCAGGCCGCCCGCCGCCGCGCCCGAGATCGTCACGCGCTTGTCCGCCGAGTCCACGGCGTTGTCCACGGCGGTGATTGTGACGGTGCCGGCGCTGACGGTGGCGCCGGCCGCGATGGTCAGCGTCGCCGCCGGGCCGAGCGTGAAGTCGCCTTCGGCCGCGTTCGCCCCGGCGGCGGCCGATATCGTGACCGTGACCGCCTCGCTGGAGCGGCCGGAAAGGGCGGCCGTGACCGTCGCCACGCCGCCCGCCTCCGAGATCGAGGCCGGCATGAGGGCCAGCGAAAGGGTCGGCGCCGCCTCGTCGTCCTCGATGGTCAGCGTCCCCTCGCTCACCGCCCCCACGCCGCGGCGGTTCGACGCCGAGCCGGAGAGCGCCACCCGCTTGGACGGCGAATCGACGCCGTTGTCCACGGCCGCGACCGTCACCAGGCCGGCGCTGGCCCGCTCGCCGGCCGCGACCACCAGCACCGCCCCGGCCTGCCTGAAGTCCGCCGCCGCGGCATGGGCCCCGGCGGAAGCCGACACCGTGACGGTGGTCGGCGCGGACGACGGGTGCGAGAGGGTCGCCGTCACCGTCGCCAGGCCGCCGGCCTCCGAAATCGCGGGCGGCGAGGCGGCCAGGGAGGCGGTGGGCGGGTCGTCGTCGTCGCGCAGGGTCAGGGTCGCGGCGGGGGGCGCCCGCAGGTCCTCGCTGGCCGCCGCCCGCACCGTCACGCGCTTGTCCGGCGCATCGACGGGGTTGTTCACCCCCCTGATCGTCACCAGGCCGGCGCCGGCGGTGGCGCCCTGCGCGAAGGTCAGCGTCGCCGGGGCGGAGAGCGCGAAGTCGCCGGCGGTCGCGGGCGGCGAAGGCGACACCGACACGGTGAGGGTGGACGCCGAGACCGCCGCCTTGTCCAGGGTCGCCGTCACCGTCGCGGCGCCGCTGCTCTCCCAGATCGACGGCGACGACAGGGACAGGGTCGCCTTCGGCAGCGGCACGATGGGGACCCATTTGGCGAAGACGTACGTCCCGCGCCGGTCTTGCGGAGTGCCTACGATCGCGAAGAGGACGATGACCACGCCGTCGTCGTCGATCATCTCCTGGGTCAGGCGGATCGTGCCGGGCGGCGGCGAGCGGTAGGTGGAGAGCTGCGTGCAGACGCTGGCGTCCGGCTGGTCTTCGGTCGTGCCGGCCCGCAGCGTCGACCGGCGCACCTTCCTGTCGGTGCACGCCCAGGCCGTCAACCCGTACGGACCCCAGTCCAGGTGGGAGGAGAGCGACAGCGGTTGCGGCTCCGTCTTGCCGAGCAGCGAGTCGGTGTGGACCGCGCCGCCGTAACTCGTCGCGCCGGTCCAGGTCTCCGGGCTCGGCGTCGAGTCGTTGTCGGCGATCTCCAGGGTCACGTCCGCCGGCGCCGGGACGCCGTTGCCGCCGGCCGCCGCGCCGGAGATCGTCACCCGCTTGGCGGCGGTCTGGCGCACGGCGTCGTTGACCCCGGTGACGGTGACCGTGCCGGTGCTGACGGTGGCGCCGGCGGCGACGGTCAGGGCGCGGGCGCCGCTGAGGCTGAAGTCGGTCAGGACCGCGCCCGCCGCCGGGGCGGCCGACACGGTGATCGTCACCGCCTCGCTGGACTTGGCCGAGAGCTCCGCCGTCACCGTCGAAATGCCGCCGCCCTCCGAGATCGAGGACGGCGACAGCACCAGGGTGACGATCGGCGTAGCTTCGTCGTCGGCGAGGGTCAGGGCGGCGGCGGCCGGGTCCGCCACCCCGCGCCCGCCGGCGGCGGCCGCCGAAATCCGCAGCCGCTTGTTCGGGGAGTCCACGTCGTTGTCGGCTGCCGTCACCGTCACCCGGCCGCTGCTGACGGTGGCGCCGGCGGCGATGGTGAGCGCCTTCGCCGCGCTGAGCGTGAAGTCGCCGGCGACGGCCGGGGCCACCGCCGAAGCCGCCACGGTGAGCGTCACCGCCGCGCTGGAGGGGTGGGAAAGGGCGGCGGTGACGGTCGCGACGCCGCCATCCTCCGAGATCGACGGCGGGGACAGGGCCAGGGTGACGGTCGGCAGGGCGTCGTCGTCGGCGATGGCGAGCGTCGCGGCGGCGGGGTCGGCGACGCCGTTGCCGCCGTCGGCCGTGCCGGAGATCGTCACCGATTTGTCGGGGGAGTCGGTGGTGTCCGGGTTGGCGGTGACGGTGACGGTGCCGGCGCTGACCGTCGCCCCGGCGGCGACGGTCAGCGTCGCCGCCTGGCTGAGGGTGAAGTCGCCTTCCGCCGCGCCGGGGCCGGCGGCGGCCGCCACGGTGACCGTCACCGGCTGGCTCGACTTGCCCGACAACTCCGCCGTCACCGTCGAGACGCCGCCGGCCTCCGGGACCGTGGCCGGCGACAGTTCCAGGGTCAGGGCCGGCAGGGCCTCGTCGTCGGTAAGGGTCAGGGCCGCGCCGGTGACGGCGGAGGTGCCCTGGTCGTTGATCATGGTGGCGGTCACGGTCACGGTGCGGCCGGCGCTACCCTGGTGGACGTCGTCGTCCACCGCGACGATCCCGGCGGTGTCGGTGCCGGTGGTCTGCCCGGCCGCGATGACGATGTAGCGATCCAGGGCCGTGATGGGAATGTTGTTCAAGGAAAACCGGCGGGTGACGATGCCGTAGAAGCCGGCGGCGGCCGTCACCGAGACGGTGGTGGCGGCGCTGGAGGTGCGGTCCAGCTTCGCGCTCACCTCCGCCGTGCCGCCCGACTCCGAGATCGACGAAGGCGACAGGGACAGCGTGACCGCCGGCGCGTCGTCGTCGTCGGCGATGGTGAGCGTCACGGCGGGCGGGTTCGCCGCCCCGCGCCCGCCGGTGGCGGCGCCGGAGACCGTCACCCGCTTCGCCGGCGCATCGGCGCGGTCGTCCACGGCGGCGACGGTGACAACGCCGGCGCTGACGGTGGTGCCGGCGGCGATGGTCAGGGTGGCGGCGGCGCTGAGGCTGAAGCCGCCGGAAGCGGCCGGGGGGACGGCGGCGGCCGAGACGGTGACGGTGGTGGCCTCGCTGGACGGGTGGGAGAGCGCCGCCGTCACCGTGGCCGTGCTGCCGGCGCCGCTCTCGTCGATGGTCGAGGGCGAAAGCGTCAGGGTCAGGGTCGGCAAGGCGTCGTCGTCGGCGACGGTCAGCGTGGCGGCGGCCGGGTCCGCGATGCCGTTGCCGCCGGCCGCGGCGGCGGCGACCGCCACCAGCTTGTCGGGGGAATCGGTGGTGTCGGCGACGGCGGCGACCGTGACCCTGCCGGCGCTGGCCGTTCGCCCGGCGGCGATGGTGAGGGTGGTGGCGGCGCTGAGGGTGAAGTCGCCTTCGGCCGCGTTCGCCCCCGCCGCCGCCGACACCGTGAGGGTCAGCGCGGCGCTGGACGGGCCCGAGAGGGTGGCGGTGACGGTGGCCAGCCCGCCCGCCTCGGCGACCGACGCGGGCGAAAGGGCCAGCGTTGCCGTCGGCAGGGGCTCGTCGTCGGCCAGGGCCAGGGTGACGGCCGCCGGGGCCGCGACGCCGTTGCCGCCGGCCGCCGTGGCGGAGAGCGTCACCCGCTTCGACGGGGAATCTACGTCGTTGTCGCGGGCGGTGACGGTGACGGTGCCGGTGCTGGCGGTGGCGTTGGCGGCGACGGTGAGCGTGGTGCCGCTGAGGGCGAAGTCGGCGGCCACCGCGCCCGACGCCGCCACGGCGGCGGCCTGGACGGTGACCGTCACCGCCTCGCTGGAGGGGCTGCCCAGGGCGGCGGTGACGGTCGCCACGCCGCCCGACTCCGAGATCGACGACGACGACAGCACCAGGGAGACGGTGGGCGTGCCGTCGTCGTCGCGCAGGGTCAGGGTGGCGTCCGGCGGGTCGGCCGCCCCGGGCGTGCCCGAGGCGGCGCCCTCGACGGTCACCTGCTTGTCCGGCGAATCGGTGCCGTTGCCCACGGCGGTCACCGTCACCAGGCCGGCGCCGGCGGTGCGCCCGGCGGCGACGGTCAGCGTGGCGGGCGCGCTGAGGGTGAAGTCGGCGGCCACCGCGCCGGTGGAAGCGGTCGCCGAGACCGTGACGGTCACCGGGTTGGCCGAGGGGTGGCTGAGGCTGGCGGTGACGGTCGCCACGCCGCCGGACTCCGAGATCGACGCCGGGGCCAGCGAGAGCGCCGCGGCGGGCCGCGAATCCTCGTCGGCGATGGTGAGCGTCAGGTCGGGCGGGGCCGCCACCAGCCCGTGGCCGCCGGCCAGGGCCCCGCGCACCGCCGCCGTCTTGTCCGGCGAGTCGATGGCGTCGTCGACGGCGGCGATGGTGACGGTGCCGGCGCTGGCCGCCTGCCCGGCGGCGATGGTCAGGGTGTTGGCCGCGCTGAGCGTGAAGCCGCCGCCGGGGGCCAGGGCCGCGTAGGTGGAAGCCGCCGACACGGTGACGGTGATGGCCTCGCCGGAGGCGCCGCCGCCGAGGCTCGCCGTCACCGTGGTGGCGTTGCCGGCCCCGCTCTCGCGGATGGTGTCCGGGCGCGCCGGGTCCGGGTCCGACAGCGCCAGGGTGAGGGTGGGCGTCGGGTCGTCGTCCGTTATCGTGCCCACCCCGGTGTCGGCGGTGGCGAGCACCGCGCCGGAGGGGTTGGAGAGGGCGATGCGGACGGTTTCGTCGGGTTCGTCCAGGGCGTCGCCGGTCACCGTCACCTCGACGGTCTTGCCGGTCTCGGCGGCGGAGAAGGTCAGCGTGCCCCCGGAGAAGGCCGTGTAGTCGGCGCCGGCGGCGGCGGTGCCGGGGTTGGCGGCCGCCGCCCAGTCCACCGTCACCTGCCGGCCCGGCGCCCGGTTCAGGGCCACCGCGAAGGGCAGCGCCGCCGTTTCGCCGGCCGCCCCTTCCGCCACGCCGGGCGAGGAGATGGAGACGGCGATCTCCTCGATGGCGATGGAGAAGCGCAGCTCCGCCTTGTCGCCGTCGCCGTCGGTCGCGACCAGCGTGTAATTGGTGACGCCCTGCACGGCGGTGGGCGTGCCGGCCAGCGCGCGGGTGGCGGCGGTGAAGGCGAGGCCGTCCGGCAGGCGCTCCTTTATGCTGTAGGTCAGGCCGCCGTCGCCGCCGGTGGCCGCCGGCAGCGCCTGGGAGACGGCGTTGTCCTTCACCCAGCTGAAGGCCGGGCTGGCGGTGGCGCCGAAGCTGGGCGTGGTCTGGCGCCCGCGCACCTTGTGGTTGGGGTCGTCCAGCACCGCCCCGAAGCTGCGGTCGATGCGGTTGTCGCCGCCGCCGATGCCGACCGTCTGGAAACGCAGATTGCCGTCCTTGCCGGCGCCCAGCGGGTTGGCCGGGAAGCCGATGCCGTCGCCGTCCCAGTCGCTCTCCACCAACGCATAGCTGAAATGGAGCTTGTCCTGTCCGCGGCCCCCGCTCGGGTTGCACACGCGGCGCGTGTTGGCGCCGATGCGGATGCTCAGACAGACGTTCTCCCGGAGGAAGAAGCCGAGATTGCGGTTGAAGTCGACCCTGACGGTGATGGCGTCGTTGGTCCCGAAATGCCCGTCCTTGCCGTAGGTCCTGTCGGAGCCGGGGTTCGAGGTGACGGCGATGGCTTCGACGCCGGCGCCGTCCCGCACCTCCAGGCTGAAGGCCAGGTCGGCGGTGCGGCTGAACCCGTCGGTCGCCCGCAGCGTGTAGTTGCGCCGCGCCAGCGACCCGTTGTGGGAGCCGACGATCTCGGCCGTGGACGAGTCGAGCGAAAGCCCGGCGGGCAACGCCGTCGTCACCGAATAGGTGACGTTGTGCGCCTGGGCGGCGTTGGCGAGCTTCGGCAGGCGGTGGCGCACCGAGCCGCAGTCGTCGAACGGCCCGCAGGCGTAGAGGAGCAGGCTGGGGCTCGACACGCCGGCGAAGCTGGGCGGGCGCGTATCCACCTTGTGGCCGGACTGGGCGCCGAAGCCGTGCAGCAGCTTTTCCAGCTCGAACTGCCGGAAGCTGGTGCCGGCCGTGCCCCTGATGCCGCTCTCGGCGCTGCCGGGGGAGCTCAGCGCGTTCTCGGCGAGGCTGACGCCGTCGGTGTCGCGGTCGCCGGCGCGCACCACGTAGTCGAAATAGAGGCGGCGGATGGTGAAGGCGGGGCCGTAGCGGGCGCTGCGGTCCTCCCAGATGCCGGTGAGCGTGCGTTGCGCGCCGCCCACCGTGAGCACGAGCTGGACCGTGCCCACCGAGTTGACCGAGATGCTGGTGCGGGTCTGGGTGCGCCCCCAGGGGACGTAGACGGTGATCGTCTCGCCCGGATAGTAGGTATCGCCCGAGGCCGGGCGGGAGACGATGCGCGGCTGGTCCAGCATGTGCGGGTTGTAGAGGCGCTGGTGCCAGTCCGGGGCGCCGTTATGCGCCGCAGCGGTGTGGGCGAGCGCGAGCGCCACCGCCGCCAGCGACAGCCCGGCGGCGGCGCGGGCGAGCCTGGCTGGGGCGGTGCTCATGCCCCGGCGCCCGCTGCGCCATGCGCGGCACGGAAAAGATTAAAGTGCACTGCTCATGCGGCCCTCTGCACCCGGCCACCCCCCGTGCGTGGTTGCATTGTGGTGCCGGGGGGTGGCGGTGTCAAAGCGGGGGGTGGGGGGCTAGTGGCCGGTGGCCAGTGGTCGGTGGCTAGTGGTTAGTGGGAGCGGGTGGTGGGGGTGGTGCCTGGCGGTGGGGGGTGGTGCGTCGGCGGGCCTTGCGGCCCGTTTGCCGGCGGGACGCCGGCGCTCCCAGGGGGGAGCGGGACGCTGGCGGGGGTGCCTGGCGGCGGGCGGTGGTGCGTTGGTGCAAGCGGGGCTGGCGTCCGCTGCGGGTGCTTTACCTGACGGCGGCGGGGGCGGTGCGTTCGATCAGGGTTTCCAGGGCGCGGCTCTGGACGGCCAGGGCGGCCATGGCCTCGGCGTGGCGCCGGGCGCCCTCCTCCATGGCCTCGGCGTGGGCGGCCATGGCTTCGGCGTGGCGCCGGTCGCTCTCCGCCATGGCTTCGGCATGGGCGGCCATGGCTTCGGCGTGGCGCCGTTCATCGGCTTCGCGCTGCTGTTCCAGGGCGGCGGCGCGCTCCCCGTTGCTGCGCTCCATCAGGCGCAGGCCCTTCCAGATGAGAAGGCATTGCGTCGGCCCCACGATCACGGCCACCACGGCGGTGGCGATGGCGGCCCAGGCGGACATCTCCTGGAAGGCGAGGCTGGCGATCTCGAAGTCGGTCATGGCGGGGTGTTTCGGAGCGATGGGCAGGGGGCGGTGGCTGGAGGGTAGGGGGCACGGGGCGGTGGCGCAAGTGGTGGGGCGTTGGGGGGTGGCTAGTGGCCGGTGGCCAGTAGCCAGTGGCTAGTGGTTAGTGGTTAGTGGGAGCGGGTGGTGGTGGTGCCTGGCGGCGGGGGCGGTGCGTCGGCGGGCCTTCGGCCCGTTTGCCGGCGGGATGGCGGCGCTCCCAGGGGGTGCGGGTGGCACCGGCGGTGCCTGGGGGCGCACGGGGCGGTGGCGCAAGTGGGGTCGGCACCCGCTGCGGGTGCTTCACCTGACGGCGGCGGGGGCGGTGCGTTCGATCAGGGTTTCCAGGGCGCGGCTCTGGACGGCCAGGGCGGCCATGGCCTCGGCGTGGCGCCGGGCGCCCTCCTCCGCGGCTTCGGCACGGGCGGCCATGGCCTCGGCATGGGCGGCCATGGCTTCGGCGTGGCGCCGGGCGCTCTCCTCCATGGCTTTGGCGTGAGCGGCCATGGTTTCGTCGTGGGCGGCCATGGCTTCGGCATGGCGCCGTTCATCGGCTTCGCGCTGCTGCTCCAGGGCGACGGCGCGCTCCCCGTTGCTGCGCTCCATCAGGCGCAGGCCCTTCCAGATGAGAAGGCATTGCGTCGGCCCCACGATCACGGCCACCACGGCGGTGGCGATGGCGGCCCAGGCGGACATCTCCTGGAAGGCGAGGCTGGCGATCTCGAAGTCGGTCATGGTGGGGGTCTTCGGAGCGATGGGCAGGGTGCCGTGGCCGGAAGGTAGGGGGCACGGGGCGGTGGCGCAAGTGGCGGCGCGGTGGGGCGGTGGTTAGTGGCTAGTGGTCGGTGGTTAGTGGGAGCGGGTGGTGGCGGTGGTGCCTGGCGGTGGGGGTGGTGCGTTGGCGGGCCTGCGGCCCGTTGCCGGCGGGACGCCGGCGCTCGGGGATGGTGTATGGGCGGGCCTGACGGCCCGCCGGGGGGCGGGACGCTGGCGGGGGTGCCTGGCGGCGGGCGGTGGGGCGTCGGCGCTCCCGGGGGGTGCCGGGCACCACACCCGGCCACCCGCTCTCACCGACCACTAGCCACTTGTCACTGACCACTGGTCACGGGCCTTCGGCCCGTTGCCGGTGGGGTGGCGGCGCTTCCAGGGGGCGTGTGGCACCGGCGGTGCCTGGCGGTGGGGGGCTTTTTTGGAGGGTTGGCGCACCCCGGAGGATTCGAACCCCCAACCTCCTGATCCGTAGTCAGGTGCTCTATCCAATTGAGCTAGGGGTGCGCGGCTGCCGGCAGCGCGGGCCGGCTGGGTGGGGATGCTAGACGAGGCGGCGGGCGGGCGCAAGCGGGAGGCGGCGGCTTCAGCCCGCGAGCCAGTCGCGATAGCAGACCGCCTCGCCCAGGGTTCGCGCCGCCACCATGGCGCGGCCCACGGCGCGGGTGAGGCAATCGGCCGCCAGGGCGCCGGCGGTCGCCAGGGTGGCGGCGGCGACGGCGCCGGGGCGGGCGCCCGACGCCAGGCAGAAGACGGTATCGCCGTCGAAGGGCGTGTGCAGGGGGCGGATGGCCCGCGCCAGGCCGTCATGGGCCATGATCGCCACCCGGCGGGCCTGGGCCGGCGACAGGCGGGCGTTGGTGGCGACGACGGCGATGGTGGTGCTGGCGCCGGGGAAGCCTTCGATGGCGGCCGCCAGCGCCAGATCGCCCGCCGGCAGGGCGCGGGGCGGCGAACCCATCTCGCCCTGCTGCTCGAAGGGCGCCGCCCACAGGGCGCGGGTGCCGGGAACGACGGTGGAGCCGGCGGCGTTGACGGCCACCAGCGCCCCCAGCTGGAGGCCGTCGCCGGTCACCGCCGAGGCGCTGCCCAGCCCGCCCTTGAGGCGGCCGGCGGTGGCGCCCAGCCCGGCACCGGCATTGCCCAACGCGAAATCGGCGGCGGCGGCGGCGGCCGCCCGCCAGCCCAGACGGCGATAGGGGGGGCAGGCGCCCCAATCCTTGTCGCCGCCATTGGCGAGGTCGAACAGGATCGCCGCCGGCACGATGGGAACCCTGGCGCCCGCCACCTCCAGGCCGCGCCCTTGGGCCGCCAGCCACGCCATGACGCCGCCGGCCGCGTCCAGGCCAAAGGCGGAGCCGCCGGAGAGGACGACGGCATCCACCGCCTCCACCAGGCAGGCCGCGTCCAGCGCCTCGGTCTCGCGCGTGCCGGGGGCGCCGCCGCGCACATCGACGCCCGCCACGCAGCGCCCCGGCGCCAGCACGGCCGTGGCGCCGGTGCGGGCGGGCCGATCCTCGGCATGGCCGACCAGGATGCCTTCGACGTCGCTGATGAGGTTGCGCTGGCCCGGTTTGGCCGTCGTCATCCGCCCTCCCGCTCGCGGCGCCTTCGCCGCGGCGGCGAACCATAGCGCCGCCGGCGGCGGCGGCGCCAGCGGGGGGAGGGGGTAGTGGCCGGTGGCCGGTGGCTAGTGGATTGGTGAGAGCGGGGGATGGGGGGTGCCTGGCGGTGGGGGCGGTGCGTTGGCGGGCCTTGCGGCCCGTTTGCCGGCGGGACGCCGGCGCTCCCAGGGGGGTGCCGGGTGGCTGGGCGGTGCCTGGGGGGTGGCAGACGGCGCTTGCCCATTTTTGAACCGGGGCACTACCCTGGGGGAGTGGGGAGGATATGGGCGGGAGCGATTCTTTCATGGCGACTGCCACGCAAGCGGGAGTCGACTCTTCGATGACGCCTGCCACGCGAGCGGGAGGCGTTGGTACCGTCTTCCTGAAGCGCGGGGCTCAGCGGCGCATGGAACGGGGCCACCCCTGGGCGTTTTCGAACGAGGTGGAGATGGACGGCGCGGCGAAGGCGCTGGCGCCGGGCACGCCGGTGAGGCTGGCCACCCATGACGGCACGCCCCTGGGGGTGGCGATCTTCAACCCCCATTCGCTGATCGCCGCCCGCCGCCTCGACCCCTCGCCCGAAGCGCGGATCGACCGCGCCTGGCTGCGGCGGCGCATCGCCCGCGCCGAGGACCTGCGGCGGCGGCTGTTCGAGCATCCCCATTACCGGCTGGCCCATGCCGAGGCCGACGGCCTGCCCGGCGTGGTCATCGACCGCTATGGCGGCCTCGCCGCCGCCCGCATCGCCACCGCCGGCATGGAGCGGCTGGCCGACGAGATCGCCGCTGCCCTGATGGAGGAGACGGGGGTGGAGACGGTGGTGCTGCGCGGCGGCGGCACGGCGCGGCGCCTGGAGGGCCTGGGCGAGGACGACCGCATCGTCGGCGCCAGGCCGGAGGGCGCCACCTGGGTGCTGGAGAACGGCCTTCGCTATCGCGCCGACCCGCTTGCGGGGCAGAAGACCGGCTGGTTCTTCGACCAGCGCGAGAACCGCGCCTTCATGGCGAGGCTGGCCGGCGGCGCCAGCGTGCTGGACGTCTATTGCTATGGCGGCGGCTTCGGGCTGGCCTGCGCCGCCGGCGGCGCCGGGCGCGTGACCATGGTGGACCGTTCCGAAGCGGCGCTGGCGCTGGCCGGCGAAGCGGCGGCGGCGGGCGGCTTCGGTGGGCGGGTGACGATGGCGGCCGGCGACGCCTTCGCCGACCTGGTGCGGCGGCGCGACCGCGGCGAGCGCTTCGACATCGTGATCTGCGACCCGCCGGCCTTCGTCCGCTCCCGCAAGCAGCTGGGCGCCGGCAGCCGCGCCTATCGCAAGCTGGCGCGGCTGGCCGCCCGCCTGGTGGCGCCGGGCGGCCTGCTGGCGCTGGCCAGCTGCTCGCATCACGTGGACCGGGCCGGTTTCGTGGAGCAGCTGCGGCGGGGCCTGGACGACGCCGGGCGCGAGGGGGCGATCATCCGCGAGGCGGGAGCCGGGCCGGACCATCCTATTCACCCCCATCTGCCGGAGTCGGCTTATTTGAAATTCGTTTGTTTGAGGCTGGATGGGGGGGGGGGTTAGTGGCCAGTAGCCGGTGGCCGGTGGCCGGTGAGAGCGGGACGCTGGCGGGGGTGCCTGGCGGTGGAGGCGGTGCGTTGGCGGGCCTTGCGGCCCGTTTGCCGGCGGGACGCCGGCGCTCCCAGGGGGTGCCGAACGCCGCATCCAGCTGCCCGCTCTCACTGGCCACCGACCACTAGCCACTGGCCTTGGGCCGTTTGCCGGTGGGGTGGCGGCGCTTCCGGGGGGCGGGACGCTGGCGGGGGTGCCTGGCGGTGGGTGGCGGTGCGTTGACGGGCCTTCGGCCCGTTTGCCGGCGGGACGGCGGCGCTCCCAGGGGGCGTGACGCTGGCGGGGGTGCCTGGCGGTGGGCGGTGGGGTGGTGGCGCTCCTGGGGGGCGTGACGCTGACGGTGGTGCCTGACGGTGGGTGGTGGCGCTCCCGGGGGGTGCCGGGTGGCGCATCCAGCCGCCCGCTCTCACTGACCACTACCACTAGCCACTGACCACCGAACCACTGGCCACTGGCCACCGGCCACTGGCCTGGGGTCAGGGTAGGCGGGTTAGCAGGCGGACGGCGCGTTTCATGGCGGGGCCGAAGACGCGGGGGGTGTAGAAGCTGCCGGCGGCGCGCTTGTTGATCTCGGCCATGGTGGGATAGGGCGCGATGTGGCCGGCCATGGCGGCGATGCCCAGCCCCGACGAGATGGCCAGCACCCAGGGGGCGATCAGCTCGCCGGCATGGGCGGCGGCGATGGTGGCGCCGAGGATGCGGCCGCGGCGGCTGGCGATCGCCTTCACCAGGCCGGCGGTGCGGCGCTCGGCGATGGCGCGGTCGTTCTCGCGGCAGGGGAAACGCAGCACCCTCACCTGGCCATGGGCTTCGCGGGCCGCCGCCTCGCTCATGCCGACATGGGCCAGTTCGGGATCGGTGTATGTGACCCAGGGCAGCGCCTTCAGGCTGACCCTGGCCGGCAGGCCCAGCAGGGCGTTGCGGATGACGATGCCGGCATGGTGGTTGGCGAGGTGGGTGAACTGGAAGCCGCCGGCGCAATCGCCGATGGCGAAGATGCGGCGGTTCGAGCTGCGCAGGCGGGAATCGACCGCGATGCCGCGCCGGTCGTGGGCGACGGCGGCCGCCTTCAGCCCCAGGCCTTCGATGTTGGGCCGGCGCCCGGCCGCCACCAGCAGATGGGTGCCCTGGATGCGGGAGGCGCTGCCCTCCTTCTCGAAGGCGATTTCGATGCGGCCCGCCTCGCCGGCGACGCCCTGGATGGCGGCGTGCTCGATCAGCTCCACGCCGTCGGCCAGCAGGCTTTCGCGCACCGGGGCCACCAGTTCGGGATCGTCCTTGGGCAGGATGGCGGAGCGGTCGAGGACGGCGACGCGGCAGCCCAGGCGGCGATGGGCCTGGGCCATCTCGCAGCCGATGGGGCCGCCGCCCAGGACCAGCAGGCGGGACGGCCGTTCGGCGTTGTCGAACAGCGTTTCGTTGGTGAAGAAGGGCACGCCTTCGAGGCCGGGGATGGGGGGGACGGCGGCGCGGCTGCCGGTCGCCACCACGAAGCGGCGGGCGCGGATGAGGCGGCCGCCGGCCTCCAGGGTGCCGCGCCCGGTGAAGCGGGCGGTGGCGGCGATGACCTCGACCCCGAAGCCGCGATAGCGCTCCACGGAATCGTTGGGCGCGATGGTGGCGATGACCTCCCGGACATGGCGGTTGACGGCCGCGAAATCGATGGCCGGTTCCGCCGCCGCCACGCCGAAGGGGCCGGCATGGCGCATGGCATGGGCGGCATGGCCGGCCGCCAGCAGCGCCTTGGACGGCACGCAGCCGTAATTGAGGCAGTCGCCGCCCATCTTGTGGCCTTCGATCAGGGCCACCCGGGCGCCCATATGGCTGGCGGCATAGGCGGTGGAAAGGCCGCCGGAACCGGCGCCTATGACGCACAGATCGAAGCTTTCCGCGGCCATGTTTCCTCCCTATCGGTGCGGCTTGCTACGGCGCGCGGGGCGGGCGCTTCAGGGCGCGCCGCCCCGGAGGCGGCGCCAGACGACCGGCGCCAGCGCCACCACGGCGAGGCCCGCCAGGCCCAGCAGGATCTCCCGGTTGACCGCGTTTTGCAGCGAGAACGCCTCGCCGCTGGCCAGGATGCCGCCCAGGCCGCTGCCGATGACGTTGTAGACGGCGCTGCCGGGGACGATGCCGACGAAGGTGGTGACGACGAACAGGCGGGTGGTGACGCCCAGAAAGGCCGGCACCAGATTGACGACGAAGAAGGGGAAGACCGGCATCAGGCGCAGGAACAGCAGATAGCTGAAGGCGTTGCGGTGGAAGCCTTCCTCCATGCGCCCGACATAGGGCCTGGCCCGGCGGCGCAGCGCCTCGCCGAAGGAGCTGCGGGCCGCCAGGAACAGCAGGGTGGCGCCGGCGGTGGCGCCGGCCACCGTCAGCAGCGTGCCCAGGAGCCAGCCGAACAGGAAGCCGCCCATGAGCGACAGCAGCGAGGCGGCGGGAAGCGAGGCCGCCACCGCCACCGTATAGGCGGCGGCGAAGGCCAGCATGGCGGCGGCGCGGTTGTCGGCGACGAAGTCCTGCAGCCAGCCGTAATGGCGGCGCAGGGTATCGAAGCTGGCGTATTCCTGGCCGCCGACGGCGAAGAAGGCCGCGGTGAGCGTCGCCAGGGCGGCGATGGGCAGCAGCCGTTTCGCCAGGCCGGCAGCCTTGCCGGGTTCCGCCGTCACGGCGCCGCCCGGCGCGGCGGCGCGGAGAGCGCCGGCCGGAGCGCCTCCCGCTGGCGTGGCAGGCGCCGATCGTTCAGGCGCAGCGCGAGGGCGTGGCGATTGTTCATGTGCAGCATGAGGACATGCCGGTTCTTCATGTGCAGCATGAGGGCGTGCTGCTGTGGACCTGCCACAGGATCTTCTCCAGGTCTTCTTCCCGGTTGCCGTCTACCAGGCTGAAGGCGATCCTGCGGGAAACCAGGAAGTCGAAGATGGTTTCGTCCAGGGCCATCGATTGCCTCTCGTCCTGTATGCGGCCCTCCTTGCGGTAACGGAACCTTTCCGTCAACAGGAAGAAGTTGCGGTTGTCGAATTTGGCGGTCAGTTCCAGGACCAGGGAGCGGAACAGGGCAAGGCCTTCGCCGGTGGCGAACAGCCCGCTGCGGTGGCGGTTGTGGTCGGCATAGATGGCCGAGAGCAGCAGCGGCGAATCGGTGACGACGTAGTCCACCTTGCCCCGCAGCCTGTCGATGTGGCGGTGCTGGCGGGCCAGGATATAGAGCTGGTCGCCTTCCAGGATGTTGAACCTTTCCTCCCACACCAGCTCCTTGGCGTATTCGGTCACATATTCGCAGTTCAGGTTGCGCCTCTTCATCAGGTAGAAGAGGCCGGCCGAGGCGGTCGATTTGCCCATGCCCGGCCCGCCGAAGAAGTTGATGACCTTCATGGCGGCGGGCATGGCGGCGGGCGGGCGGCCGGCGTCTCCACCCACATGACGGCGGTTTCGATGCGCCCGTCTTCGCCCAGCAGCAGGCGGCGCCAGGCCGGCGGCTGGTCGCTGTAGGAGAAATCGGCACCGCGCCGGAACTGCACGGCGGTCGAGGGCGTGCCCAGCAGCGCCACGCCGTTGCGGCGCTGCTCATGGACGTGGTGGATGTGGCCCCAGAGCAGGGCGCGAACATGGCGGTGGCGGTCCAGCACCCGCCACAGCGCCTCGCTGTCGTCGAGGCCGATGCCGTCGAGCGGGCTGCCGATGGGCGCCGGCTGATGGTGCATCGCCACCAGGGTGGGGCGCGGCGCCGCCTGCGCCAGGCGGCGGTCGAGGGCGGCGAGGCGGCGGCGGCCGAGATGGCCGTGGGACGCGCCGGCCACGGTGCTGTCCAGCATCAGCACCGTCCAGGCGCCGAGGCGGTGAGCCGGGGCCAGCGAGACGCTCTGGCAGGCGAGATGGGCCGCCATCGCCGCCGGCAGATCGTGGTTGCCCGGCAGCGCCGCCACCGGGCAGGGCAGGCGCCGCAGCAGCGGTTGCAGGCGGCGATAGGCGGCGGCGCTGCCGTCGTCGGCCAGATCGCCGGTGGCCAGCACCAGGGCCGGGCGTTCGGCGCGCACCGCCTCCACCACGGCGGCGGCCGTCGCCAGCGTGTCGCGCCCGCATATGCGCGCCGCCGGATCGGCCTGGATGTGGAGATCGGTGATCTGGGCCAGGACGGTCGCCATCGCCTGCCGGCTGCCGCCGGCAGCGCCGCCATGCAGGTTCATCACCCCAACTCCGCAGCAAGATCGAGCATGGAGTCTTCAAATTCCCCAATCGGCTTCAGATCGTCTCTCCCTTTCGTCAGCTTGAAAGTTGCAGAAGAGCCTTTATCCATGCTGACCAGACGACCCGCTTTGCCAGTGGCAATGTCGGCCTTTGACCAAGCACCAAAGAATATGTCATCGGGGGCAATTCCTATGCACAGGACGGCATCGTATTGGCGGTGATGGCGGATATGATTGAATTGGAAGCTGCCGACGGTATCTTCAGTTGCCGTTTTTACTTCAAAAGAAACACCTTCTATTTCGATGTCCCAATCTCCTGTGGTGGTCCTTTTTCCTTTCTGATTGCGGAAAGGTTCATGGTCGAAACCAATCACCTCACATAATTTTTCAACAAAACTTTGCCCTACCGCTCCCACCTTGGAATTCGATATTCGCTTGATGTGCTCAAATGGGCTACCGATCCACTTCCTGGCATCGTCGTGGCTCTCGATCACATCCTTCAGTAATTTATGAGCATCGATCATCGACGAAACCCGCATCCGTGAGGGCCTGGCGAATATGATACATGCTGATGTGTCGACAATTATGAGCGGCCAGATTGCTATATTTCCTCCAATCGACTCGATTCAGCGCTTCCACCACTTTGTCCTTATCCTTCTTTATGACAAGGCCATAGCCGCAGACATAGCGGACCTCATCGAAGCTCCTGACCAGCGATGGCGGTTGATTGTAGAATGTCCTTTGCAGAAAATAATCGGCCTCGTGGAAGCGGTCGTGCCCACAGCGGCGCTCTTGCCGCATGTCGACAGTGAACAGATCCAGCCACTTTTTGCACGTGCGCCCGGAGTTGGGAAGATTGTTCACGCCGCGCTGCCATATTTGCCACAAGGCATTGATTTTCAGAGGTTTTCCCTCACCATCCACAAAAGAATCCGACGGTAGAAACGACATGTGCATCAGGCGCAATCCCTCCACCCGATGCTTCGGGCTCCCTTTGCCATCGCTCTGAAAAGCCATGGGAAGAACAAGCCCCACATAATCTGCAAACGTAGCGGCGTGATTGACGAAAGCCAACGCCAGCCATGCGCGATAACCAAAGGGGGGATTGCCGATCACCGCATTGCGCAAGCCGTCGAACGGCGGTTTCCATCCCAGGAAGTCCTGTTGCTCGTAATCTTCCCGGAAGGGCACGATGTCGATGCCCGTGCGACGATCGGGCGGCAGCAGGTCGTAAAAGGCTCCCATACCGGCTGCCGGCTCAATGAATCGATAGCCCGATTCGCGGGCACCATCCTGGGCCATCCACTGCAGCAAGGAATCGAAACAGTCTCGCGCTATCTCCTCTCGTGTGAAGAATTGGTCCAGCCCAACGCGCTCCGGCCGAACCCACGAAGGAATGCGATGGGCGTTACGGCGCCAGCTCAGGTTGCGCTCGTGAATGGCGAGAGCGTCAAAACTCATGCAACTGGCAGAGCTGCGCGCCCATGATCCTCCCACCGCGCGGCAGCGGCGATGCGGGCGGAATCGCGGCCGCCTAGGGAGCCTGGTGGCATGGGAATCCTCCGCACACGCCGGCGATATGTGAGCCAGCGTAACCATGCCAGGGGAGCGTTGCCACATCTATTTTGGAAAACCATCCCCGTCGTGGCCGCGGAACGGGCGATGGCGCGCGGGGCGGGGCGATGCGATGGTGGCTGTCGGCACCCTGTCCGCGAGTAGCGCGAAGGATTGCGCCGCCTTCGCCTGCGAGACGGTCCACGCCCCGGCGGGCGGCGGCGGTCGAGGATGTGGCGGTGCCTGGCGGCGGAGGGTGGTGCGTTGACGGGCCTTGCGGCCCGTTTGCCGGCGGGACGCCGGCGCTCCCAGGGGGCGCCGGATGGCGGGCGGTGGTGCCTGGCGGCAGGGGGTGGTGCGTTGACGGGCCTGTGGCCCGTTTGCTGGCGGGACGCCGGCGCTTCCAGGGGGCGGGATGCTCGGTCGGTGCCTGGGGCGGGGCGCAGGCGTTCGGGGGGATGGTGTATGGGCGGGCCGGGTGGCCCGCCGGGGGCGGTGGCGGCGGGGTGGCTTGCCGGGGTGGCGGTGGGGTGGTTATGGTGGGGTGCCGGTTGCGATGGCCCATGCAGTGCCCGATGTCCGCGTTCATGGCGGCGATGCCCGCCTCGCCCGTCTGCTGGCCGCCGCCGGCAGCGCCGTCACGGTCGCCGAGGCGAAGGAGATCGCCGCCGGCGCGCTGGCCGCCCCGCCGAGCTTCGACGACGAAGGCTGGATGGCGATGGTGACGCCCAGGCCGCCGGCGGCGCTGCGGGCGGCGCTGGCGGCGCTGAAGGCGGCGCTGGCCGGCGGCGAAGGCGCCCCGCCGGCGCCGGCCCCGGCCTGGCGGCTGCGGGCGCTGCGGGCCGAGCTGGCGGCGCGCGGCCTCGACGGCTTCGTCGTCCCCCGCAGCGACGAGCATCAGGGCGAGGAGGTGGCGGCGGCGGCCGAGCGGCTGCGCTGGCTTACCGGCTTCAACGGCTCGGCCGGCCTCGCCGTGGTGCTGCGGACCGGGGCGGCGATGTTCGTGGACGGGCGCTATACGCTCCAGGTCGAGGAGCAGGTGCGCGGCGAGGATTTCGAGCGCCACCACCTGCTCGATTCGCCGCCCGAAGCCTGGATCGGCGCCCGGCTGGCGGGCGGGCGCCTGGGCTACGACCCCTGGCTCCACACCGTCGCCGGGCGCCGGGCGCTGGCCCGGGGCGCCGACAAGGCCGGCGGCACGCTGGTCGCCTGCGAGAGCAACCCCGTCGATGCGGTGTGGACCGACCGGCCGCCGCCGCCGCTCCAGGCGCTGCGCCCGCAGCCGCTGGAGTTCTGCGGGCGGGCGGCGGACGACAAGATCGCCGAGGTGGCGGCGGCGCTCGGCGCGGCGGGGGAAGCGGCGGCGCTGCTGAGCGACCCGGCCTCCATCGCCTGGCTGCTCAACCTGCGCGGCGGCGATCTGCCGGCGACGCCGGTGGCGCTCGCCTATGCGCTGGTCGAAGCGGGCGGCGGCGTCTCGCTGTTCATCGACCGGCGCAAGGCGACGCGGGAGGCGAGAGCCTGGCTGCCGGACTGCGTGACGCTGCATCCGCCGCAGGCGCTGGCGGCAGCCATCGACGCCGCCGCCGAAGGGGGGGCGAAGCTGCGGCTCGACGCCGGCACCGCCGCCTGCTGGTTCGCCGACCGCATCGACGCCGCCGGCGGCCAGGCGGTGGCGGGCAGCGACCCCTGCGCGCTGCCCAGGGCGCGCAAAAACGCCGTCGAGATCGCCGGCGCCGTCGCCGCCCATATCCGCGACGGCGCCGCGCTCTGCACCTTCCTCGCCTGGCTCGACCGCAAGGTGGCGGAAGGCGAGGAGATCGACGAGCTCTCGGCCGCCGCCCGGCTGGAACGCTGCCGCCGGGCGGTGGACGGCTATCGGGGGCCGTCCTTCGAGACCATCTCCGCCTTCGGCCCCAGCGGCGCCCACGTCCATTACAGCGCCAGTGCGGCCGGCAAGCGGCGCCTGCGGCCGGGCTCGCTCTACCTGGTCGATTCCGGCGGCCAGTATGCCGACGGGACCACGGACGTGACGCGCACGATCGCCATCGGCACGCCGGACGCGGACCAGCGGCGCCATTTCACGGCCGTGCTGAAGGGCCATATCGCCCTGGCGCGGGTCCGTTTCCCGCCCGGCACCAGCGGCGCCCAGCTCGACGCCCTGGCGCGGGCGCCGCTGTGGGCCATCGGCGCCGATTTCGACCACGGCACCGGCCACGGCGTCGGCAGCCATCTGGCGGTGCACGAAGGCCCGCAGCGCATCGCCAGGACGGGATGGACGCCGCTGGAGGCGGGCATGATCGTTTCCAACGAGCCCGGCTATTACCGCGCCGGCGCCTGGGGCATCCGCATCGAGAACCTGGTGGCGGTGGAGGAAGCGGGCGGCGATGGCGCCGCGGGAGGCGATTGCGCGGATGGCGCCGCCGGCGGCGGCGACTCTTCCATGGCGCCGGCCACGCAAGCGGGCGGCGACTCTTTCATGGCGCCGGCCACGCAAGCGGGCGGCGACTCTTTCATGGCGCCGGCCACGCAAGCGGGCGGCGCCAGGCGGCCGATGCTGCGCCTGCGGGTGCTGACCAGGGCGCCCATCGACCTGCGCCTGGTGGACGCGGCGGCGCTGGAGGCGGGCGAAATCGGCTGGCTCGACGCCTATCACGCCGACGTCCGCCGCACCCTGACGCCGCTGCTGGACGAGGAGACCGCCGCCTGGCTGCGGCGGGCGACGCGGCCGCTGGCCGGCGGAGGCAGCGGCGGATGAGGCACGCCGGCGCACAGGCCCTGGAGCGGCTGGAGCCGCTGCTGGCCCGTCTGCGGGCGCTGGACGGCATCGCCGAGAGCAGGCGCGGCATCTTCTACGCCGGGCGGGTGGCTTTTCTGCATTTCCACGAGCAGGGGCCGGCGCTGTTCTGCGACCTGCGACGGCGGCCCGGCGCCGCCTTCGAGCGCCTGCCCGCCAGCGGCCCGCAGGCGCAGCGCCGGCTGCTGGCCGCCGCCGGCGAAGCGGCCGCCGCCTTCGCGCAGGCGGGAGGCGGTTCTTCGACGGCGCCTGCCACGCAAGCGGGAGGCGGCTCTTCCATGGCGCCTGCCACGCAAGCGGGAGGCGGCTCCTCCATGGCGCCGGCCACGCGAGCGGGCGGCGACTCTTCCATGGCGCCGGCCACGCGAGCGGGCGGCGACTCTTCCATGGCGCCGGCCACGCAAGCGGGAGGCGCCGGGAATCGGGACCGGGCGCGGCGGCGGGGGAGATCGTGACCCCGCTCGCCACCCCCGCCGGCAAGCCGCGGGCCCGCGCGCTGGGCATCCCCTTCGACGGGCGTCCCGGGCGCTTCAACGCCATCACCGACGTGCCGGGCGTGGAGGTGGGCTACACCACCCTGATCGCCGGCGAGGCGGGGCCGGTGAAGGTGGGGCGGGGGCCGGTGAGGACCGGCGTGACCGCCATCCTGCCCTGCGGGCTGGCGCGGCCCGGCGCCACCGTCTGGGCCGGACAGGCGGTTCTCAACGGCAATGGCGAGCTCACCGGCAGCTGGTGGATCGAGGAAGCGGGCAAGAGCGACGGCCCCATCGTGCTCACCAACACCCATTCCTGCGGCGTGGCCCGCGACGCCGTCGTCGAGTGGCTCACCCGCCATGCCGACAGCTTCGCTCCCGAAGGCCCCAGCTGGGGGCTGCCGGTGGCCGGCGAGACCTGGGACGGCTGGCTGAACGACATCAACGGCTTCCACGTCAAGCGCGAGCACGTCTTCGCGGCCATCGAGGGCGCGCGGGGCGGGGCGCTGGAGGAGGGCAGCGTCGGCGGCGGCACCGGCATGATGCTCTACGGCCACAAGGGCGGTTCCGGCACCGCCTCGCGCACGCTGGAATACGGCGGGCGGCGCTTCGCGGTGGGGGTGTTCGTGCAGGCCAATTTCGGGCGCCGCCAGCAGCTGACGATCGCCGGCATTCCCATGGCGGAGCATCTGCCGGGGCCGGACCCCTACGACGCCGATACCGGTTCCATCATTGCCATCGTCGCCACCGACGCGCCGCTCGTCTCCCATCAGCTGAAGCGGCTGGCGCGGCGCGTCTCGCTGGGCATCGCGCGCACGGGTTCGATTTCCGGCCACGGTTCCGGCGACATCTTCATGGCCTTCACCACCGCCGGCTCGCGGGCACTGGAAGCGGAGGCGCCCTTCACGGCCCTGGAGATGGTGCCCGACCAGCGGCTCGACCCGTTCTTCGAGGCGGTGGTGCAGGCCAGCGACGAGGCGATCGTGAACGTGCTGGCGGTGAGCGAGGAGATGGCCGGAGCCGACGGCCATGTGGCGCCGGCGCTGGACCGCGAGACCGTGACGGCGGTGCTGAAACGCTGCGGCCGTTACAGGGCGCCGGACAACGGGCGCTAGCGGGGCGGCGCCGCATGGGCGAGCGCCGCCAGCGGGAGATCGCTGAAGGCGCCGCTTCGCGGCGCGGGGGCCGCTACAGGGCGACGGGGGTTAGCGGGGATAGGTTTGCAATTTCGAGGCTGCCCGCTGCGGCGCTGCCTGCCGGCGTCCTGTCCGCGAAGAGCGCGAAGGATTGCGCTGCCTTCGCCTGCGAGAAGGTTCACGCCCCGGCGGATGGCGGCGGTGCCTGGGGTGCGGGTGGCGGTGCGCCGGCGGGCCTGGCGGCCCGTTTGCCGGCGGGACGCCGGCGCTCCCAGGGGACGGTGGCACCGGCGGTGCCTGGGGTGGCGGCAAACGGCGCCTGCCCATTTGCAAACCGAGGCACCAGCTAGCGGGGCGGCGCCGCATGGGCGAGCCATTCGGCTTCGTCCATCACCGCGATGCCCAGAGCCTGGGCCTTTTTCAGCTTCGAGCCGGCGGCCGTGCCGGCGACGACGACGTCGGTCTTCGCGGACACCTGGCCCGCCACCCTGGCGCCCAGCGCTTCGGCCCGCGCCTTGGCCTCCTGGCGGGTCATGGCCTCCAGAGTGCCGGTGAAGACCAGCGTTTTGCCGGCGAAGGCGCCGGCGGCCGCCGTCTCCTCCACGGCCTCGAAGGCGAGGTGGCGGGCGAGGCCGGCCACGATCTCCAGATTGTGGGGTTCGCGGAAGAAATCGGCCAGAGTGGCGGCCACCGTCTCGCCGATGCCGTCGATCGCCAGCAGCCCCGACCGCGCCTCCTCGTCGCCGGCCGCCAGGGCGGCCATGGCCTGGCGCAGGGGCGCGAAGCCGCCATAGTGGCGGGCCAGCAGGCGGGCGGTGGTTTCGCCGACATGGCGGATGCCCAGCGCGAGGACGAAGCGATCGAGGGCGATGCGGCGCCGTTCCCGGATGGCCCGGTAGAGGTTCTTGGCAGACAGCGCCCCCCAGCCTTCCAGCGCCGCCAGATCGTCGCCCAGCCGCTCTTCGAGCGTGAAGATGTCGACCGGGTTGCGGAGCAGCTTCCGTTCCCAGAAAAAGGCGATCTGCCTCTCGCCCAGCCCCTCGATGTCGAAGGCGGAGCGGGCGACGAAATGGCGCAGGCGCTCCACCGCCTGGGCGGGGCAGACCAGGCCGCCGCTGCAACGGCGCGCCACGTCGGCGCGTCCCGTCTTGGGGTTGGTCTCGCGCACGGCGCGGCTGCCGCAGGCGGGGCAGGTTTCGGGGAAGACGTAGGCGGCGGCATGCGGCGGGCGCTGCGACGGCACCGGCCCCAGGACCTGGGGGATGACGTCGCCGGCCCGCTGCACCACCACGGTATCGCCGATGCGGACGTCCTTGCGCGCGATCTCGTCCTCGTTGTGGAGGGTGGCGTTCTGGACCACGACGCCGCCCACCGTGACCGGCGCCAGCTCCGCCACCGGCGTGAGGCTGCCGGTGCGGCCGACGCGGATGCGGATCGCCCGCAGCAGCGTCTGCGCCTTTTCGGCCGGGAATTTGTGGGCGATGGCCCAGCGCGGCGCGCGGCTGACGAAGCCCAGCCGCTCCTGCCAATCCAGCCGGTCCACCTTGTAGACGACGCCGTCGATGTCGTAGGGCAGCCGGGCGCGCAGCTCGCCCAGGGCGCGATAGCGGGCCAGCAGGCCTTCGAGGTCGGCGACGATGGCGGTCTCGGGGTTGACCGGCCCTCCCCAGCGGCGGAAGGCTTCCAGCATGCCGCCATGGGTGGCGGCCGGCAGGGCGGAGGCCTCGCCCCAGGCGTAGAGGAAGAGGCGCAGCGGGCGCTGGGCGGTGACGGCGGGATCCAGCTGGCGCAGGGAGCCGGCGGCGGCGTTGCGCGGATTGGCGAAGCGCGGCTCGCCTTCCGCCTCGCGGGCGGCGTTCAGGGCCAGGAAATCGTCGCGGGCGAGATAGACCTCGCCGCGCAGCTCGACCACCTCGGGCAGGTCGTCGCCGGCCAGCGTTCTGGGCACGGATGCCAGCACGGCCGCGTTGGCGGTGATGTCCTCGCCGGTCTGGCCGTCGCCGCGGGTCGCCGCCCGGCGCAGGCGCCCGCCTTCGTAGCGCAGAGAGACGGCGACGCCGTCGATCTTCGGCTCCACCGCCAGCGCCACCCGCTCGCCCTCGCCCAGCCCCAGGAAGCGGCGGATGCGGGCGATGAACTCCGCCACCTCGCCTTCGTCGAAGGCGTTGGCGAGGGAGAGCATGGGCACGGCGTGGCGGACGGTGGCGAAACCCGCCGCCGGGCTGGCGCCCACCCGGCGCGAGGGGCTGTCGGGGCGCAGCAGGTCTGGAAAGCGCGCCTCGATGGCGCGGTTGCGGCGCAGCAGGGCATCGTAGGCGGCATCGTCGATCCGCGGCGCGTCGGCGCCGTGATAGAGGGCGTCGTGGGCGGCGATCTCGGCCGCCAGCGCCTCCAGCTCGGCCGCCGCTTCGCCCTCGGTCAGGGCCGCCACGGCGCGCCGGCGCAAAGGGCCGGGCGCGGAAACCTCGCTCGCGGAAGGGCCGCTCACGGGCTGGAAGAGCCCAGCAGGCTCATGGCGGCGGCGCGGGCGGCATCGGTGATGTCGGCCCCGGCCAGCATGCGCGCCAGTTCCTCGCGCCGGTCCCGGTCGTCCAGCTCGCGGGCGCCGGCCGCGACCGTGGCGCCATCGCTGCGCCGGACCAGCAGAACATGGCGATCGGCCCGGGCCGCGACCTGCGGCGCATGGGTGACGGCCAGCACCTGCGCGCCCTGGCCCAGGCGTTGCAGCCTTTCCCCCACCGCATCGGCGACCGCCCCGCCCACGCCGGCGTCGATTTCGTCGAACACCACGGTGGGCATTGGGGCCGGCACCGGCGCGGCGACAGGCGATTTTGCGGCGGGGCGGCCGCTGCCGTGGAGATGGGCCGCCACCTTCAGCGCCAGCATGAAGCGCGACAGCTCGCCGCCGGAAGCGATGCGGCTCAACGGCCCCGGCGGCGCGCCGGGAACGGTGACCACCCGGAAGGACACCCGCTCCGCCCCCCAGGCGTTGCGTTCCTGCGGCGCCAGGCTTTCCAGGCCGGCTTCGAAGACGGCCCCGGCCATGCGCAGGGGCGCCAGCTCCCGCGCCACCGCCCGGTTCAGGCGGCGGGCGGCGGTGGCGCGCCGGGCCGAGAGTGCCTGGCAGGTCTCGTCGAAGGCGGCCCCGGCCTCGGCCTCTGCCTTGTGCAGGCGCTGCAACTCCTCCTCGCCGCCCTCCAGGGCCGCCAGTTCCCCGGCCATGGCCTCGGCCAGGGCCGGGAGCCGGTCGGCGGCGACGCCGTGGCGCCTCGCGGCGGCGCGCAGGGCGAACAGTCGCTCCTCCACCTCGTCCAGGCGGCCGCGGTCGGCATCCAGATCGCGCCCGGCGCGCAGGATGGCGTCGGCGGCCTCCGTCACCTCCAGCAGGGCGCGATCAAGGGCGGCGGCCGCTTCGTCCAGGGCGCCGGCGGCCGGGGCGCGGGCGCGGTTGAGGGCGCCGGCGGCGCGGCGCAGGCCCTCCTCCACCGCGGCCTCTTCCAGCGCCTGCGACGCGGCCGCCAGCGCCTCGGCGATTTTCCCGGCCACGCCCAGGCGCCGGCGCAGGGCGGCCAGTTCCTCGTCCTCGCCGGCGCGCGGCGCCAGGCGCTGCAGGGTGGCGAGGTCCTGCGTCAGGGCCTGGCGGCGTTCCTCCCGCTCCGCCTCGCCGGCGGCCGCCCGTTCCAGGCTCTGGCGGCAGCGGCGCCAGGCGGCGTGACGCGAGGCCAGCTGCCGGCGCAGGGCTTCGCAGGCGCCGAAACGATCCAGCAGATCGCGCTGGGTTTCCGCCTTCAGCAGGCCGCCCCGATCGTGCTGGCCCACCGCCTCCACCAGGCTTTCGCCCAGCTCGGCCAGCAGGGCGGCGGCCACGGGCATGTCGTCTGCGAACGCCTTGCTGCGCCCATCGGCCCGCAGCTGGCGGCGCAGCACCAGCTCCTCCCCGGCCTCGATGCCCCGCTGGCGCAGCAGGGCCAGGGCCGGGCTTTGCGGGGGAAGCCGGAAGACGGCGGCGACGCTGGCGCTTTCGCAGCCGGGCCGCACCAGCGAGGCATCGGAACGCCTGCCCAGCGCCAAGCCCAGGGCATCGAGCAGGATCGACTTGCCGGCGCCGGTTTCGCCGGTGAGCACGGTGAGGCCAGGGCCGAAGGCGAGGTCCACCCTTTCGATGACGGCGAGGTTGCGGATGGAGAGGGAGGCCAGCATGGCGGCAGGCGGCGTCCGGCTACCCCCCGGCGGCGGGCGCGGCGAGCAGCGCATGGGCATCCCGATACCAGGCGCTGCCCGGGAAGTTGTGGCCCAGCACCGCCGCCGCGCGGCGGGCATCGGCGGCCAGGCCCAGCGCCAGATAGACCTCCACCTGCCGCAGCAGAGCCTCCGGCACGTGCGAGGTGGTCTGGTAGGCATCGACGACGGCGCGGAAGCGGTTGAGCGCCGCGACATATTGATGGCGGCGCTGATACCAGCGGCCGATGGCCATTTCCTTGCCGGCCAGGTGGTCTTCGGTCAGCTCCAGCTTCAGCACCGCGTCGCGGCCGTACTGCGATTGCGGAAACAGCCGCAGCAGCTCGCGGAAGGCGTCGCCGGCCTGTTCGGTCATGCTTTGGTCGCGCTGCACGTCGGAGATGCGCTCATAGTAGGACTGGGCGGCAAGGTAATAGGCATAGGCCACGTCGCCGTGGCTGGGGTGCAGCTGGATGAAGCGATCGGCGGCGGCGATGGCCTGTTCGTAATCGCCGTTGGCGTAGTGGGCATAGGCGGCCATGAGCTGGGCGCGCACCACCCAGGACGAATAGGGATGCTGGCGTTCCACCTCGTCGAACTCGCGGGCGGCGGCCTCGAAGTCGCCGATCCGCAGCAGGCCGACGGCCTGGCCGTAGATGGCCTCCACCGGGCGCTCCACATAGGGGTCGGGGTCGGCGGCGCAGGCGGCCAGCCCGACGACCGCCAGCACCGCTGCCAGCCTTCGCAATCCACACTCCATCGCGCCTTCGCCCCTTTCCACGGATGGCGACGCCCCGCCGGCGGGGAGCGCCCGTCGAATCGCCGCCAGGATAGCACCGGCCCCGCCGCGGGGCACGGGGGTGGGGCGGTGGCCGGTGGCTAGTGGATAGTGGATAGTGATTAGTGGGAGCGGGTGGTGGGGTGTGGTGCCTGGCGGTGGGGTGTGGGGCGTTGACGGGCCTGGCGGCCCGTTGCCGGCGGGACGCCGGCACTCCCAGGGGGCGTGTGGCTGGCGGGGGCGGTGGCCAACGGTGCCTGCCCATTTTACACCGGGGCGACGATGGCGCGCAGGGTTTCGACGACCTCGCGGGGGCGCCCGACGTCGACGGTGGCGACGTCGAACGGGCAGCCGTTTGCGGCCACCCGCCAGCGGCGTTCGATGCCCTGTGGCCGCAATCCCCGGTGCCAGGGATAGAGCAGGATCAGGCGCTTCGCTTTCCAGGCCGTGGCGTAGGTGAGCAGCTGGTAGACGTCGGCGGGCGCCACGCCCCGTTTGTCGTCGGCGCCATCAAGGCGTTTCCACTTGGTATCGAGGACGATGGCGCCATCCGGCGCGTCGATCACCGCGTCGGGGCGCAATTGGAACAGGTCGTTCCCGCCCTCATCGGCAAGCGCGGAATGGCGACGGGATTGCAGGAGGACAGGCGCGTTCAGCGCGCGCCGCAGGCTGCGGCCGATGAATTCCTCGAAGAGCTCGTTCATGGGGAAGAGCAGGGCGAAACCTTCGGCGCGCCCGCCCGCCGTGCTCTGCCAGTCTCTTCGCAGGAACAGGCGCGCCAGGCGGTGGAGGGTGTGGAAGTCGTCGTTGGTGCGATCCAGCCGCACCGGCTCGCGCAACGGGTCGGGCGAGACGGCCACGGCCTCGAAGCGGGAGGAGAGCTCGGCCAGCAGCCGGAGGTTGGCGGGCCGGCGCGCCAGGCCCGCCAGCCTTGTCACCGCCGCCTTGAAGACGCGGTTCAGGGGCGTGTTTTCGGAGAGCTCGTCGAAGCGGCAGGCGAGGCGGTCGGGGCGAACGGCGAGATGGGTGGTCTGGCGTTTGACGTCGAGGCGCCCGCGCAGCAGCCGCAGATCCTCCTCATGGGCGACGTAGCGGCGGGGCAGGCCGCGCCGGACGGCCGCCAGCAGGCGGTTGGCGAACAGGCCGATGAGGAGTTCCAGCAGATCGTGGCGCTGCGTGTCCAGGGCCGCGAGCTCGCCGTCGGCGATGCGGAGATCTTCCGCCACGGCGAGCATGTGGATGAGCGCGGCGCGCACGGCGCCGTCCTCGCCATCGATCTTGGGCAGGATTTCCAGGCTGCAACCGGGAGCGGCGAGAACGCCCACCACCTGCCCGGCCTTCAGGCCCTCGGCGGTGCGGGTGAGAACAGTGGTTTTCAGTCGTTGGGCGGCGCGTTCGGCGAGGATGTGCAGCCGGCGGGCTTCGGGCTCCGTCAGACCGTCCCTGTCGAATCGCAGTTCCTCCCATTCCTTGCAGGTGAAGGACCTGAAGCGGCGCTCATTCCTCACTGGTCTGGGCTGACTGCTTCGGGCCATCAGTGAAGTGGCGGTAAGCATCGGCGCCGAACTCCTTGCGCTTCGTCCAGCGATAGCGTTGCTCGTCGGCATAGCGTTGCTCGCCGGTATCGTCGAGGCCGGGCGGTGGATCGAGATTCTGCCTCTCCACGAAGTCGTTGGTGCCGCCGAGGACGGCGCGGACCTTGCCCCAATCGTCGTAGAAGTATTCGGCGATCAGCGGGATGACCTTGCTTCGCATGATGCGGTCGACGTCGTCCCTGGTCTTCGCGCCCATGAACCAGGCGTGGCCCACCAGCCGGTCGCGGTCGAGGAGCCATTCCAGGCGCCCGTTGATGGCGCGGAGCACGGCGGCAAGGTCGATGCCGTCCACTGTCCCAAGAAGATCCGGATCGGGCGGCATCTCCTCGAAGTCGAAGCGGCGGCGCAGGGCGGTGTCGAGCAGGGCGATGGAACGGTCGGCGGTGTTCATGGTGCCCAGGATGTGGAGATTGGCCGGCAACGTGAAGGATTCGCGGGAATGGGGCAGCCTCACCGCCACCTCGTTGGCCGCGCCTTGCCGCTTGTCGTCTTCCAGCAGCGTCACCAGTTCCCCCAGCACCTTCGAGACATTGGCGCGGTTGATCTCGTCGATAACCAGGACGAAAGGATCGAATGGCGCATCGCGGGCGCGTTTGGCAATGCGCTTCAACACGCCGTCCTTGTGGACCAGTTCGAAGCCGACGCCACTCTTATTCGGCACTGGGCGCAAGCCCTCGACGAACTCCTCATAGCCATAAGATTGGTGGAAGGTGACGAATTCGACGCGCCTTTCTTCGAGGAGCTCGCGATAACGATCCCGTACGTCTTCTTCGTCTTCCGGCGCCGATCCGCCGCAGATTGCGGCACAGCGCCGGGCGGTGGCATAGGTCCTCCCCGTCCCCGGCGGGCCGTAGAGGATGGTGTTCAAAGAATAGGTGGTGGTAGCTTTTTCAATTACATCTTGATTCTTTGGATATCCATACTTGTCACCCCAATAAGGATCTCTAAGAAACATACCTATGTCTTGCTCTTTTTTGTTGAAAGTGAATTCGAGAAGTTCGTCTGCCTTCCAATTTCCTACTCCTGCTTTCACGTGCCAAACGGTGAGACGGTTAACATAGAAATACCATTCACGCGAAAGGTCCGACTCTGTCCAATCGACGCGCACACGTTTTCCATCGCCTATATTTTCTAAAATCGTCCCTATCGCCTTAATCCTCATGACGAGTACAAACTCACCACGATTGTCAAAACTAAGATCGTGCTTTTGTGTGAACCATGTCTTTATCGCAATCTTCTCTCCGGGTTGCATCGAACGAACCTGTTCGAGATATTTTTCCTCATGTCCATGTTCCCATATTCCTTCATCAAGGAACCGCTGTGTCTGATCTTCTCTCTCCCAATCGGCGCCAACGAACCAGCAAGAATTCTGCATGTCATTAGTCCTCATTGGGGTTCATGTGGTCTCGTGCCGGATCAGGAAGAGGTGGTAGGCAGGCATTGCCGTCAGACTCCCAATGATCTGTCCCGTTATCGTAGGCATTCGTGCTTACCTGGAATTCTTTACTGTTGGCACTAATCGAGCCATCTTCGAGCCTCTGTAGATCAAGAAATAAATCTCATATGGGTGACACTCTGGGAAGCTGGGCTTGATCTTAGAGATAATAGATATGTATTCATTATACCCTGCATTCCTAATTCTTTTCTCGATTTGCTCAATCGGGGTATCCAACATACATTTGGACCATACCCCTGTAGCTCCATCTACAGGAAGAAAGTAGTATGGATTCATCAAAAATAGGGTCTGCGTCAGCTTGCGAACAGCAACATTCTTGATATCCAGGGCTTCCGCGAAGTCTCGGGGATCAATCTTCGTTTCGCCTGCTTTAGTATCGACGGCTTGTCGAAACAGTCTCCAAAGAACTTCGGGACAGAAGTCACCTGTATAGGCAGCGAAGAAGCAAGTCATAGGAGGAAAAGGAGTCGGAAGTGGGCAAGCCTTCTCGTTCTCCGTGGAGGGAATCTCGGAGGATAATTGGAAAACCTTATGGACGCTTCCATATATCCGATCATGGAGCTTGGTGCCGTTCTTCTGTGCAAGAGAATAAAAGAAGGAGAATGGATCTATGTTCTTGTCATTTTCCCCAGCATACTCCAACAAAGCGTGTTTTTTCTCCCCCCAATCGACGCGCCGCGCCCGGTCGGCAAGATAGGATTCGCCCCCTTCCGAGATCTTTTCCGCCAGTTCCCGGAACCACGGCACCCACGGATAGGCGTGCTTCACCGGGCTATTCCCCTTCGTATCGCCAGGCGCCGGGGTCCTCGAACAGCGCCCGCAGCAGGCGGTGGTTCAGGGCGTGGCCGGAGCGGTAGCCTTCGAAGGCGCCCAGCACCGGCGCGCCCGCCAGCGCCAGATCGCCGATGGCGTCCAGCACCTTGTGGCGCGCGAACTCGTTGGCATAGCGCAGCCCGCCTTCGTTCAGAATCTCGCCGCCATCGACCACCACGGCGTTCTCCAGCGAGCCGCCCAGGGCCAGGCCGCGCGCCCGCAGGCCCGCCACCTCCGCCATCAGCCCGAAGGTGCGCGCCCGCGACACGCCGGCGCGGAAGGCGCCGTCCGCCAGGTCCACCCGCGCGCTCTGGCTGCCGATGCGCGGGTCGTCATAGGCGATCTCGCAGCGGAAGCGGCGCGCCTGGCAGGGCAGGAGGCGGGCGCTGGCGCCGCCTTCGGCCACCGCCACCTCCCGCAGCACCCGCAGATAGCGGCGCGGCGCGGCCAGGCGGGCGATGCCGGCGCGATCGATCAGGGCGGCGAAGACCTCGGCGCTGCCGTCCATGATCGGCACTTCGGAGCCTTCGACCTCGATCAGCGCGTTGTCGATGCCGCAGCCCGACAGCGCCGCCATGACGTGTTCCACCGTCGAGAGCGTGGCGCCGCTGGCGTTGCGCAGCACGGTGCAGAGCGCGCTGCTGGCCACCATGTCGAAGCGGGCCGGGAAACTTCTGGCGCCGTTGCGAAGGTCGCTGCGCTCGAAGACGATGCCGGCCCCGGCCGCGGCGGGCTTCATGGTCATAGCCACGCTTTCGCCGCCATGCAGGCCGATGCCGCGACAGGAAACCGGCCTGGCGAGGGTGGTCTGGTTCACTCTTGCTCCGGTTCCAGGCTGGCGGCGGGGCAATCCCGAGGGTGGCTTTAGCAAGCCGCCGGCGGGCCGCTCAAGTCACGTTTCGTTACGGGATATGTCAGGAAAAACCTTTGTTTCGCAGGGGTTTGGCACCGCTTGCCGGGATGGCGCGGAAAGGTGGGCCGGCGGGACCGCCGGCGCCCCGGCGATGGGGCGCCGACGCTCCTCGCCGGGCGTCAGTTCCTGTGGCGGCGCAGAAAGGCGGGGATGTCGAGCACATCGTCGGCGATGGCCGCTGCCGCCGCGCCCTGCGCAGCGAGGACGGGGGTTGCGACAGGAGCAGGCGCCACCCGCGCGGCCACCTTCGCCAGCGGGGCCTTTTCCTGCTCGCAAGCCTGGGGCTCGTGGCGCGGGGCCGGGGCGGGCTGCTGCTCCTCCTGGCGCAGCACGGGGGCGGGTTGGGGTTCTTCGTCGCGCGGTGCCGCCGGGGCGGGCTGTGGCCCTTCATTGCTGCACGGCGCGGAGGCGGGCTGCCGGGGGGCCGTTTCCAGCGCCGGTTCCCGGCGCGGGACCTCCCTGCTGTGGCCGCGCCCGCCCGTCACACGCTCGAACAGGGAGGGCTTCGCCGCCGCGGCGGTTGCCTGGCGAGGCGCCCCTTCCTGGCTTTCGCGGCGCGGCGCCGGGGCGGGCTGGACTCCTTCGTTGCGCAGCACGGGGGCGTGCTGCTGGGCCGCCACCGCCGGGGCCGGCGCGATGAAGACGTCGCCGCGCTCGGCCGGTTGCGAGCGGCCCAGGAAGGGATAGGCCCGCGACGGCTGCGGGGCCGGCTCCCCCGGCGCCTGGGGGAGGACAGCCTGGGCTTCCCGCTGCCGCTCATGGCCGCCAGCGGGCTGCTGGCCTTCGCCGCGGGCCACGGTCCCCGAGGCCAGCGGCGGCTGCCCGGCCCGGCCCGCGGCCGGCATTTCCGGGCCGGGCGCGCGCACCGACTGCCCGCCCTCGATCGCCGTCAGCGGCGGGCGCCCGGACGGATGCACGGCCGCCGCCGTTTCGGCCTCGATGCCGGTGGCGACCAGCGACACGCGCATGCAGCCGCCCAGGCCCTCGTCGAAGGCCGCACCGAAGATGATGTTGGCATCGGGGTCGACCTCGTCACGGATGCGGTTGGCGGCCTGATCCACCTCCAGCAGGGTCATGTCGCTGCTGCCGGTGACGTTGATCAGCACGCCGCGCGCGCCGGTCATCGACACCTCGTCCAGCAGCGGGTTGGCGATGGCGGCCTCGGCGGCATCCAGCGCCCGGCGCTCGCCTTCGGCCTGGCCGGTGCCCATCATGGCCTTGCCCATTTCGCTCATCACCATGCGCACATCGGCGAAATCCAGGTTGATGAGGCCCGGCTGCACCATCAGATCGGTGACGCCGCGCACGCCGGCATGGAGCACGTCGTCGGCCATCTTGAAGGCGTCGGCGAAGGTGGTCTTGTCGTTGGCGACGCGGAACAGGTTCTGATTGGGGATGACGATCAGCGTATCGACATAGTGCTGGAGCTCGTCCATGCCCTCGTCGGCCAGGCGCATGCGCTGCTTGCCCTCGAAGTGGAAGGGCTTGGTGACTACGCCGACCGTCAGCATGCCCTGTTCGCGGGCGGCGCGCGCCACCACCGGGGTGGCGCCGGTGCCGGTGCCGCCGCCCATGCCGGCGGTGATGAACACCATGTGCGAACCGGCCAGCTGCTCGACGAGCTGCTCCAGGGCCTCTTCCGCCGCCGCCTTGCCGATATCGGGGCGCGAGCCGGCACCCAGGCCCTCGGTGATCGAGGCGCCCAGCTGGATGCGCCTTTCCGCCTGCGACTGGGCGAGCGCCTGGGCATCGGTGTTGGCGACGGCGAAATCGACGCCCTGCAGTCCCATGGCGATCATGTTGTTGACGGCGTTGCCGCCGGCCCCGCCGACGCCGATGACGGTGATGCGCGGCTTCAGGCCCTTGTCGATCCGGCTGTCTTCCGGCAGTCCGAGTTGGATGGTCATGGATACGCCTCCAGCGTTGGTGTGGCACCCTCGATCCGGCGGCCGCGCCGCCGGCACAGGACATCCGCCCGCCGGGTTGTGCGGGCGGACATCACAAATTCTCCCTGAGCCAGTGGCCCAGCCGGCCGAAACGGCCCAGCAGACCGCCGGCGACGATATCGGCGGCGAGCGCGTCGTCGCCCGCCGCGGCATGGCGCAGCAGGCCGGCCGCGGCCGCGAAAGCCGGCCCCGCCATCGCCTCCGGCAGACCGGCGATACCGCGAGGCCGGCCGATGCGCGCCGGCATGCCGAAGATGCGCGTGGCCGCCGCCGCCATGCCGCCGAGCTGGCAGGCGCCGCCGACCAGCACCAGGCTGCGGCCGGCGAAGCGGTCCAGGCCCGCCAGCCTGCTTTTCGCCAGTTCCAGCGTCTCTTCGACGCGCGAGCGCACGATGTCGGTCAGCGTCGAGCGCGAAACCTCCATCGGCGGCTCGCCTTCGCCCGGGGCCGGGATGCCGATGGCCTCGTCGCCCACGCCCTCCACGGCGCTGCCGTGGAGCGTCTTCAGCCGCTCGGCCGCCTCGGTCGAGGTCGAAAGCATGCGGGCGATGTCGTTGGTGACGTGGCGGCCGCCGACCGGCACCAGGTCCGCATGCACGCAATCGCCGCCGAAGAAGACGGCGATGCCGGTGGTGCCGCCGCCCATATCGACCACGGCGGCGCCCAGGGACATCTCGTCTTCCGACAGCGCGGCAAGGCCCGCCATGTAGGGAGCGAAGGCGCGGCCGGCGACGTCCAGGTGGCAGCGGCCGATGCAGGTTTCGAGATTGGCGAGCGCGACCGGCGCGGCGGCGATCAGGTGCAGGTCCGCCCCCAGGCGCCCGGCGACCATGCCGCGCGGATCGCGGATGCCGCAATGGCCGTCGAGGCGCCAGCCGCGGGCGACGGCGTGCAGCAGCGCCCGCTCGCTGGCGGCGATCTCGCGCCGGGCGGCCTTCATGGCCTGGCGCAGATCGGCGCCCGCTACCTCGCTGCCGGCGACCTCCACCTCCACCATTGCCTGGCGCGAGAAGGGCTGGCCGCCGCCGGTGGCGACCCAGATGCTGCGCAGGGTCTCGCCCGCCATCTCCTCGGCGGCGGCGATGGCGGTGGCCAGCGGCCTCTCGGCCGCCTCCATGTCGACGACGGCGCCGGCCTCGATGCCGCGCGCGGCCTGATAGCCGGCGCCGGTGACCGCCAGGGCGCCTTCGCCGTCGGCGCGGGCGACGAGGCAGGCGATGCCGGTGCTGCCGACATCGACGGCCGCCAGCGTTCCGGAGCGCAGGGCGGTCATGTCTCCTCGCCTCCCATGCGGGCGCGGGCCTGCGGCGTGGTGCGCACGGCCAGGCGGTCCGCCAGGCGCAGGTCGATGGCCAGCACGTCGCGGGCCAGCAGCCCCTGTTCGCGGTCCATGCGGGCGAGCGCCAGCCAGGCGCCCTCGGCGCCCTCTTCGGGGAGCTGGACGTCGATGCCGTCGTCGAGCCGCAGGTTCCAGCGCCGCTCGCCTACCCACACGGCGGCCACGACGCGCCGCGCGAGATCGGGGGCTATCGCCAGCATTTCGGTCAACCGCCCCGCCTCGGCCGCCGCGCCGCGGCCTACCACCAGCAGCAGGCCGGCGAACTGCTGCGGGCGGGCTTCGACGATCGGGCGCCCCCGGCCGTCCACCACCCGGATGCGGCCCTCGTGCTGCCACAGCGCCAGCGGGCGGCGCTCCTCGATCGTCACCACCAGCGTGCCGGGAAGATGGCGGGAAACACTGGCTTCCCGCACCCAGGGCAGAGCCAGGACGCGCTGGCGCGCCGCTTCGAGATCGAAGGCCAGGATGGGCGTGCCCAGCCCGGCCCCCACGGCGGCGACCAGCGCCTCGCTGCCGGTGCGCTGCCGGCCGGCGACCAGCACCCGCTCCACCGCCAAGCCGGCTTCGACGCCGGCCACCGCGAAGCTCTCGGCCAGAGAGGCGCGCACGCGCTCGCCGGCCCCGCTCATCGCCACCGCGGCGGCAGCCGCCGCGAGGGCGGCGGCCAGCAGCACCCGCGGATGGCGCCACGCCCGGCGCAGCAGCGCCAGCAGCCGGCCGTCGTGGGCCCTGCGTCCCTTCAGCCGCCGCATCGCGATTCCTCCACCATCCAGGCCACCAGTTCCTGGAAGGAGATGCCGGCATGGGCGGCCTGTTCGGGCACCAGCGACAGCGGCGTCATGCCGGGCTGGGTGTTGACCTCCAGCATGAAGAGGCCGCCTTCGCCGTCGTCGTAGCGGAAATCGGCCCGGGTGACGCCGCGGCAGCCCAGAGCGCGGTGGGCGGCCAGCGCCAGAGCCTGTGCTTCCTCGGCGACGGCGGGCGGCACCGGAGCCGGCAGCAGATGGTGCGAGTGACCCTCGGTGTACTTGTTGCGGTAGTCGTAGAAACCGCCATCGGTGCGGATCTCGGTCACGCCCAGCGGCCGCTCGCCCATCACGGCGACCGTCAGCTCGCGCCCGGGCACGAAAGCCTCCACCAGCACCTGGTCGCCATAGCGGAAATCGTCTTCGGCCAGGCGGTCGTCGTTGTCGCCGGCCGCGACGATGCGCACGCCGACGCTGGAGCCTTCGCCATTGGGCTTGACCACGAAGGGGCGCGGCAGCGGCGGCGCCTTCCCGGCCTCCTCGCGGCACGCCAGCCGCCCCGGCGGGCAGGGGATGCCGGCGGCGGCATAGAGGCGCTTGGCGGCCGCCTTGTTCATGGCCAGCGCCGAGGCCAGCGGCGGCGAATGGGTATAGGGCAGCGCCATGATCTCCAGCAGGCCCTGGATGCAGCCGTCTTCGCCGAAACGCCCGTGGAGGGCGTTGAAGACCGCATCGGGCCGCTGCGGCAGGGCATCCAGCACGCGGGCGATGTCGCGCCCGACATCGATGCGGGTGACGCGGTAGCCCTGCCCTTCCAGCGCCGTCGCGCAGTCGCGCCCGGAGACGAGCGAGACCTCGCGTTCCGCGTTCCAGCCGCCCATGAGGACGGCGATGTGGCCGGCGCTCATCGCCGCCCCCCCTCGCCCGGACGGCGGCCCAGACGGTGGATCTCCCATTGCAGCCGCACGCCTTCCCGCTCGAAGACGCGCCGGCGCACCTCCTCGCCCAGCGCCTCCAGCTCGCCCGCCGTGGCGCGGCCGGTGTTAACCAGAAAGTTGCAGTGGCGTTCGGAAACCATCGCCGCCCCGCGCCGCAGCCCGCGGCAGCCGGCGCGCTCGATCAGCCGCCAGGCCTTCGCCCCCGGCGGGTTCTTGAAGGTGGAACCGCCGGTGCGCGCCCTGACGGGCTGCGCCCGCTCGCGCCTGGCCTGGACGCAGGCCATGGCGGCGGCGATGGCGGCCGCCTCGCCTTCGCTGCCGCGAAGGCGGCAGGAGACGAAGGCCCAGCCCGGCGGCAGGCCACAACGGCGATAGCCATAGCCCAGCTCGGCGGGCGCCAGTTCGCGGAGGCGGCCGTCGGGGTCGATGGCGCGCGCCGAGACGAGAACGTCGGCCATCTCGCGCCCATAGGCGCCGGCGTTCATGCGCAACGCGCCGCCGATCGCGCCCGGAACGCCGGCCAGGAATTCGAGGCCCGCGAGGCCGGCCGCCGCCGCCACGCGGGCGACGTGGACATCCAGCGCCGCGGCGCCGGCCACGATCTCCCCGCCGGCGACGGCGACGGTGGCGAAGGCGCGGCCCAGGCGGACGGTGACGCCCGGCAGGCCGCCGTCGCGGATCAGCACGTTCGAACCCGCTCCCAGCACCGTCACGGGCAGGGATGGCGGGCGGGCGGCCATGAAGGCCGCCAGGTCGTCCTCGTCGGCCGGCCGGAACAGTGCCTCGGCGCGGCCGCCGGCGCCGAAGCGGGTGGTCTTCGACAGGTCGACGTCGAAGCGGTAGCTGCCGCGCACCGGCGGCAGAGCGCAGGACATGCCGCTGGCGAGGGCGGCCGTCACGATGCCTCCGCCGACACGCTGCCGCCCTGCAGCGCCGCCAGTTCCACCGGCAGCGCGTTGGCCCAGCGGGTGACGGAACCGGCGCCCAGGCAGATCACCGCGTCGCCGGGGCCGGTGAGGCGCGCCACCCGCTCCGCCAGCCGGCCGGGATCTTCCAGGGCTTCGGCATGGCGCTGCCCGCACCGCACGAGGCCCGCCACCAGGGCGTCGCGATGGATGCCAGCGATGGGCGCCTCGCCGGCCGCGTAGACGTCGGCGACGATCACCGCGTCGGCGTCGCCGAAGCAGCGGCAGAAGTCCTCGAACAGCGCCGCCAGGCGGGTGTAGCGGTGGGGCTGGACGACGGCGACGATGCGCCCGGAGAAGGCCTCGCGCGACGCCTTCAGCACGGCCGCGATCTCCACCGGGTGGTGGGCGTAGTCGTCGATCACGCTGACGCCGCCGGCCTCGCCGGTGCGGGTGAAGCGGCGCCTGACGCCCGCGAAGCTGGCGAGCGCCCGGGCCAGCACCTCGTCCGCTATGGCGAGTTCGCGGGCGATGGCGACGCAGGAAAGCGCGTTGGCGACGTTGTGGCGCCCCCACATCGGCAGCCGCAGGCCGCGCACGGTGCGGCTTTCGCCCGCAGCGCCCCCGCCGAGCACCGCGTCGAAGCGGTAGCCGCCCTTGCACAGCCTGAGGCCGGTGCCGCGGACGTCGGCCCCCTCCCCCAGGCCGTAGGTGACGATGCGCCGGTCCGTCACCCGCTCCGCCAGGGCGCGCACCTCCGGGTGATCGACGCACAGGGCGGCGAAACCATAGAAGGGGATGTTGCCGACGAAGGCGTGGTAGGCCTTCCGCATGGCGTCGAAGGAGTCGTAATTCTCCAGGTGTTCGGGATCGATGTTGGTGACGACGGCCGCCGTCGCCGGCAGGCGCAGGAAACTGCCGTCCGACTCGTCGGCCTCGACCACCATCCACTCGCCGGCGCCCAGCCGCGCGGTGGTGCCATAGGCGTTGACGATGCCGCCATTGATGACCGTGGGGTCGAAGCCGGCGCATTCCAGCAGCCAGCCCGCCAGCGAGGCGGTGGTGGTCTTGCCGTGGGTGCCGCTGACGGCGATGGCGCTTTTCGGGCGCATCAGCTCGCCCAGCATTTCGGCCCGTTTCACGACCGGGATGCGGCGGCGGCGGGCCTCGGCGATCTCCGGGTTGCCGGACGCGACGGCCGACGAGACGACGACGGCGGCGGCGTCCCCGACATGGGCCGTGTCGTGGCCGATGGCGACCGCGATGCCCAGGGCACGCAGGCGCTGGACGTTCGGGCCCTCGGCGAGATCACTTCCATGGACCCGGTAGCCCTGGTTGCGCAGCACCTCGGCGATGCCGCTCATGCCGATGCCGCCGATGCCGACGAAATGGATGCTGCCGGGCGGTGGCCGTCTCATGCCGCTTCCTCCCGCATGTGGGGTTTCCGGGGATCGCGCGGCGCCGCCGGACGGGCGCCGTTCGATGGCCACTGCCGCCGCGGGGCGGAGCGCCTGGCGCCGCGCACGGCGAGCGCCGCCAGAGATTCGATGGCATCCGCCAGCCTGCGGACGGCATCGGGGCGCGCCATGCGCCCGGCGGCGGCCGCGGCCGCCTCCAGGGTGGCCGGCGAGGCGATCAGCATCTCCAGGCGCCGGGCGAGGCCGGCGGCGGAAAGCGACGGCTGCGGCAACAGCCAGCCCGCACCGGCTTCGCGAAAGGCGCGGGCATTGGCGCTCTGATGGTCGTCGGCGGCATGGGGATAGGGCACCAGGATGGCCGGGCGGCGGGCGGCGGCGAGCTCCGCCACGGTCGAGGCGCCGGCGCGCGCCACCGCCAGATGGGCGCGGGCGAGGCGGTGCTCCATATCGTCGAAGAAGGCGGTCACGGTGGCGGCGACGCCCAGCGCCGCGAAGGCGGCCCGCACGCGGCCGACGTCCTCCGGACGGCATTGCTGCACCACCTCGAGGCGACGCCGCAACGCCTGCGGCAGGGCGCGGAGCGCCTGCGGCACCGTCTCGCCCAGCACGCGCGCCCCCTGGCTGCCGCCGAAGACCAGCAGATGGAAGCAGGCTTCCCGCCCGCATGGCGCATAGCCGCCGGCACCGACGGCCGCGATGGCCTCGCGCACCGGATTGCCGGTGAAAAACGCCCTGGCGGCCGGAGCGCCGGCCGTGGCGGCGAAGGAGGTGGCGACCAGGCGGGCCCGCCAGGCCAGCAGACGGTTGGCCCGGCCCAGCAGCGCATTCTGTTCGTGCACCGCGGTGGCGATGCCCAGCTGCTGGGCGGCCAGCAGCGGCGCGGCCGTGGGATAGCCGCCGAAGCCCACCGCCACCGCCGGGTCCAGGCGTTTGAGAAGCCCCCTGGCTTCGAAGGCCCCCTGCACCAGGCGGGCGGCGGCGGCGGCGCGGGCGGCGAGGTTGCGGCCGGCCAGCGGCGCGGCGGTCAGGCGATGGATGGCCAGCCCCTCCAGCCCCGCCATGGACGGGACCAGGGCGCGACCGCGCCGGTCGGTCATCAACGCCACCTGGCGGCCGCGCAGCAGCAGCTCGCGGCAGGTCGCCAGCGCCGGGAACATGTGGCCCCCGGTGCCGCCGGCGGCGATGGCGATGGGCGCCGTCACGGGACCAGCCCGGCGAGGCCGGCGCCGTGGCCGGCCAGCGGGCGGCCGTGCCCGGGGCGCCGCCGCGTCAGCGCCAGCATCATGCCCATGGCCACCGCCATCCCCAGCAGCGCCGAACCGCCATAGGAGACCAGCGGCAGGGTCATGCCGGTGGCCGGCAGAAGCTGGAGCGAGACGCCCATATTGACCGCCGCCTGCATGGCGAACTGGATCGCCAGGCCCGCCACTGCCAGCATCGCGAAGAGATCGCCGGCGCGCCCGGCGCGCGCCATTCCCCGAAGCGCCACGAAGGCGAAGGCGGCCACCAGCAGCAGGCAGGCGATGAGCCCGAACTCCTCGCCGGCCACCGCGAAGATGAAGTCGGAATGGGCGTCGGGCAGGTGGTTCTTCACCGCCCCCTCGCCCGGACCGCGCCCCAGCAGCCCGCCGGACTCGAAGGCGCGCATGGCCGTATCCACCTGATAGCTGTCTCCGGATTCCGGATCCAGAAAGCGATCGATCCGATCCCGCACATGGGGCATCAGGGCATAGCCGGCGCCCAGCCCGGCGATGGCGGCCGCCGCCGCCGCGCCCACCAGCGGCAGCGGCAGGCCGGCCAGGAACAGCTGTCCGCCCCAGATCGCCGCCACCGTCGCCGCCATGCCGAAGTCCGGCTGCCAGACGAGCAGCGCCAGGACGCCCGCCGCCAGGGCGGCCGAAAGCCAGTAGCCCGGAAAACCCGGCCGCCGCCTTGCTTCGGCGAACAGCCAGGCGGCGACGACGGCCAGCGCCGGCTTCACGAACTCCGAGGCCTGCAGCGAGAAGCTGCCCAGCGAGATCCAGCGCCTGGCCCCTTTGATCTCCGGGCCCATCAGCGGCGTCGCCAGCAGCAGCAGGATGGAGAGCGCCAGCAGCGCCAGGGCGGCGCGGCGCACGCCCACCGGCTCCAGCAGCGACAGGGCGAGCATGGTGCCGAGCGCCGGCAGCAGGAAAAGGAAATGCCGGGTGACGAAGTGAAAGCCGGGCACGCCGATGTGCTCGGCCACCGGCGGGCTCGCCGCCATGACGAGCACCACGCCCGCCAGCAGCAGCAGGACGAGCGCCGCCAGGCTCCAGCGGTCCACCGTCCACCACCAGCGGCCCAGCAGGCTGCGATCGGTGCGCGCGAAGGCGGTCATCGCCCGGCCTCCCCCGCCTTGCCGCCGGCCGCCTTCTTCGCGGTCGCCCTGCCTTGCGTGGCCTTCTTCGCGCTCGTTTCCTTCTTCGTGGCGGCTGCGGTTTTCTTCACGCTCGCCGTGGCGCGTTCGGCTGTCCGCCGTTTCTTTTCGGCCTGGACCAGCTCCCGGAAACGGTCGCCGCGCTCCTCGAAATTTCCGAACTGGTCGAGGGAAGCGCAGGCCGGCGAAAGCAGCACCACCGGCTGCGGCCGCCGCTCGGTGAGCGCCCTTTCCGCGGCGGCGGCGAAGGCCGTCTCCAGATCGCCGCACTGGGTGCATGGCACGCGGCCCTCCAGCGTCTGGGCGAAGGCGCCCGACGCCTCGCCGATCAGGAAGGCGTGGGCCATGCGCGGAAAGAAGGGGGCCAGCGTGGCGATGCCGCCCGCCTTGGCGCGCCCGCCGGCGATCCAGTAGATGTCGTCGAAGCAGGCCAGGGCGCGGGCGGCGGCGGCGGCGTTGGTGGCCTTGCTGTCGTTCACGAACGCCACCTTGCCGATTTTGGCCACGGCTTCCTGGCGATGCGCCAGGCCGGGGAAGCGCTTGAAGGCCCGGGCCAGATCCTCGCCGGGCAGGCCCAGGGCGCGGATGGCCCCATAGGCGGCGGCGGCGTTCTGCCGGTTGTGGACGCCCAGCAGCGCGCGCAGACGGGCGACGTCCACGACCTCCAGGGGCGCGGGACCGGTCTCGTCGGTCAGCATGCCGCTTTCCGTGACATAGACGCCGCCTTCGACGCGCCTGCCAGTGGCCACCGGCAGAATGCGGCGCCCGCGCCGGCCCGCCAGTTCGGCGTGAATGCGCCGGCAGACATCGTCGTCGATGCCCAGAACGGCGACCTGCGACGAGGCGCGGCGCGAGAAGATGCGCGTCTTCGAGGCGATGTAGTTGGCGAAACCGCCATGGCGTTCCAGATGGTCGGGCGCGATGTTGAGCAGCACGGCCACATCGCTGACCAGCGTGCGCACGAGATCGAGCTGGAAGGAGGAGAGTTCCAGCACATAGACGCCTTCGGCGGGCAGCGGCGCCAGATCCAGCACCGGCGTGCCGATATTGCCGCCCAGCCGCACGCGCAGGCCGGAGGCCCTGATCAGATGGGCGATCAGCGCGGCGGTGGTGGATTTGCCGTTGGTGCCGGTCACCCCCACCACCCGGCCGGGCGGGCGCGAGCGCGCGAACAGCTCCATATCCCCGAGGATCTCGATCCCGGAGGTGAGCGCGCGGGCGACCAGGGGATGGGGCGCGGGATGGGAGAGCGGAACGCCGGGGCTGAGCACCAGGGCTACGAAGTCGTCCCATTCGATGCGGTAGAGATCGGCCAGCGACACGCCCAGCGAGGCGGCGTGGCGGCGGCGGGCCGGATCGTCGTCCCAGGCGTGGACCGCGGCACCGCCGGCCGCCAGCGCCAGCGAAGCGGAAATGCCGGAACGGCCCAGGCCGAAGACGGCCATGGAGGTGCCGGCGTGGCGCGAAAGGTCGATCATCGGCCTATCTCAGCTTCAGCGTGGCGAGGCCGGCCAGCGCCAGCACAATGGCGACGATCCAGAAGCGGATCACGATCGTCGGCTCGGCCCAGCCCTTCTTTTCGAAATGGTGGTGGATCGGCGCCATGCGGAAGACGCGTCTGCCGGTGAGCTTGAAGGAGGCGACCTGGACGATCACCGAGACCGTCTCCAGCACGAACAGGCCGCCGACCAGGGCCAGCACCAGCTCGTGCTTGGTCACCACGGCGATGGCGCCCAGCGCCGCGCCCACCGACAGGCTGCCGGTATCGCCCATGAACACCATGGCGGGCGGCGCGTTGAACCAGAGGAAGCCCAGGCCGGCGCCGACCAGAGCGCCGCAGAACACCGCCAGCTCGCCGGCGCCGGCGACGGCCGGTAGCTGCAGATAGACGGAATAGAGGGCATGGCCGCTCAGATAGGCGACGATGCCGAAGGTCATGGCGCAGACGATGACCGGGCCGATCGCCAGCCCGTCCAGGCCGTCGGTCATGTTGACGGCATTGGAGGCGCCGACGACGACGAAGATGGCGAAGACCGGGAAAAACCAGCCCAGATCGAGCAGCAGGTCCTTGAAGAAGGGCAGCGCCAGGGAGGTTCCCAGCTCCGGCCCGGAAAGCCGGGCGATCCACAGGACGGCGGCCAGCGCCAGCACCGTCTCGACCAGCAGGCGCAGATGGCCGGGAAGCCCTCGCGAGGTCCGCCTCGCGAGCTTGAGGCGGTCGTCGGCGAAGCCCAGAGCGCCGAAGCCCAGGGTGACGAGCAGCACCGCCCAGACGAAGCCGTTGCCGAGATCCGACCACAGCAGGGTCGTCGCCGTCACCGCCACCAGGATCAGCACGCCGCCCATGGTCGGCGTTCCCGCCTTGGCGACGATGTGGGATTGCGGCCCGTCGTCGCGGATCGGCTGGCCGTTCCCCTGGATGGATTTCAGCCAGGCGACCGTGCGCCCGCCGAACAGCAGGCAGATCAGCAGCGCCGTCAGGATGGCGCCGCCGGTGCGGAAGGTGATGAAGGAAAACAGGCGCAGGGCGCCGAAGTCGTCCTGGAAGGCGGGAAGCAGGTGGTAGAGCATCGCCCTAGCCCCGCCCGGCCCGGCGCGAAGGGGCGGCGGAATCCACCAGCGCCTCGACCGCCGCCTCCAACCCGACCCGCCGCGAGCCCTTCACCAGCACCACATCGCCGGGGCGCACCACATCGCCCAGCAGCGCCGCCATGGCGCGGGCATCGCAGGCCGCACCGCCGCGCCGCGCCGGCGGCACGGCGTCGTAGAGCCGGTGCATCAGCGGGCCAACCGCGAACAACAGGTCCACGCCGCCGGCGACGACGTCCGCCGCCAGGCCGGCATGGGCCGCCTCCTCGCCGGCGCCCAGTTCCAGCATGTCGCCCAGCACCGCGATGCGCCGCCCGCCGCCTTCCGGCGCCGCGGCGGCGAGCACGGCGAGCGCCGCGCGCACCGCCGCCGGGCTGGCGTTGTAGCTCTCGTCGATGACGGTGGCGTGGCCGTCCGCCGTGGCGATGCGGTGGCGGCGCCCGCGGCCGGCCAGCGGCCGCAGCGACGCCAGGTCATGGGCGGCGGCCGCTACGTCGCCGCCCAGGCGGTGGACGGCGGCCAGCACGGCGACGCTGCCCAGCGCCAGATGGCGCCCGGCGAGCGCCAGGCGGTAGCGAACCCGGCGCCCGGCGATCTCCGCTTCCACCCGGCTGCCGTCGTCCTGCGGCGTCCATGCCAGCAGCCGATGGGCGCAGTCGCCGCCGCTGCCGAAGCGCTCCACCCGCCGACCGGACCGGAGGGCGAGCCGCGTCAGCAGCGGCGCATGGCGGTTGTCGCCGTTCACCAGCGCGGTGCCGTCCTCTTCGAGGCCGTCGAACAGGCTCGCCTTCTCGCGGGCGATGGCCTCCTCGTCGGCGAAATTGCCGAGATGGACCGCCTCCACCGTCGTCACCACGGCCACATGCGGCCTCACCAGCGCCGCCAGCGGCCCGATCTCGCCCGGCGCGCCGGTCCCGATCTCGAAGATGCCGAAGCGGGCCGAAGGCGGCATGCGGGCGAGGCTCAAAGGTGTGCCGACATGGTTGTTGAAGCTCTTTTCGCTGGCATGGGCGCCGCCCTGGCGCGACAGGACATGGCGGAGCGCTTCCTTCGTCCCGGTCTTGCCGACGCTGCCGGTGACGGCGGCGATGCGGGCGCGGCTGCGCGCCCGCGCCGCCCGTGCCAGGTCGTCCAGGCCGTTCGAGGTGTCGAGCACCAGCAGCAGCGGCGCCCGTTCCGGCACGCCTTCGGGCTGGCGGCAGACCATGGCGGCGGCCGCGCCCTGTTCGAAGGCGTGGCCGACATGGCCGTGGCCGTCGGTCCGGCGGCCTTCCAGCGCCACGAACAGATCGCGCTCGCCGACCTGGCGGCTGTCGAAGGCGACGCCGTCGGCCTCGAAGGGGGCTGAAGCCTGCCCGCCGGTCGCCTCGGCGGCCGTTTCATCCGTCCACAGCCGTTCCGCGGTCATCGTCCGGCCTCCAGGGAAGCGATCGCCCTGGCCACCTCGCGAGCGTCGTCGAAAGGCAGGGTGGCGGCGCCGACGGTCTGGCCGGTCTCGTGGCCTTTGCCGGCAACCACCAGCACGTCGCCTTCGGCCAGCGAGGCGACCGCCTGGCGGATGGCCAGGCGGCGGTCGCCGATCTCGCGGGCCGCCGGCGCCGCGGCCAGGATCTGGCGGCGGATGGCAGCCGCGTCCTCGCCGCGCGGGTTGTCGTCGGTGACGATCACGTCGTCGGCCAGGCGGGCGGCGATGCTGCCCATCGGCGCCCGCTTGCTGCGGTCGCGCTCGCCGCCGCAGCCGAAGACCACCACCAGCCTGCCTCCCACCTCGCCGTGCCGGCACCGGGTGCCGCGCGCCATGTCGTCCCTCAGCGCGCCCAGCACGTTCGCCAGCGCGTCGGGCGTATGGGCGTAATCGACGAACACCCGCGCACCGGCCGGATGCCCCGGCACGGCTTCGAGCCGACCCGGAACGCCGCGAAGGGCGCCGGTCAGCGCCAGGATGTCGGCCGCCTCGCAATCCTCGGCGGCGGCGACCATGGCGGCGGCGCAAAGCGCGTTCATGGCCTGGAAGCGGCCGGCCAGAGGCAGATCGACGGTGACGCTGCGCCCGCCGCAGGCGACCCGCAGCTTTTGCCCGTCCGCCACCCGCTGCCGGGCCAGCAGGCGCAGATCGCCGCTCGACCGTCCATAGGAGACGATGCGCAGCCTCCGCGCGCGGCAGCGTTCGGCCAGGGTGTCGAAGACCTCGGCATCGGCGTTGAGAACAGCGCTGCCGCCGGCCTCCACCAGGTCGAAAAGGCGCGCCTTGGCCGCGAGATAGGCTTCGCGGTCGCGGTGATAATCGGCATGGTCCTGCGTCAGGTTGGTAAAGCCGGCGGCGCGCAGGGACATGCCGTCCAGGCGATGCTGATGGAGGCCGTGGCTCGATGCCTCGATCGCCACCCGCCGGGCGCCGGCGCGGGCCAGCGTCTCCAGCTGCCGGTGCAGCGCCAGGGGATCGGGGGTGGTGTGGGCCAACGGCGCCGTCCCCTCCGGGCCGGCCGCGCCCAGGGTGCCGATGCTGGCGCCGGCGACGCCCCGCGCCTGCCAGAACTGGCGGCAGAACTCGACCGTCGAGCTCTTGCCGTTGGTGCCGGTGACGGCGACGGCGACGGGCGGCCGCTGCCGGTGGAAGCGGGCGCAGAACAAGGCGAAGCTGCGGCGCGGCCTCGCCGCCGCCAGCAGCGTGGCGGCGCCCAGGGACCGGCGGTCGATGCCGTCCTCGCCGGCCAGCACGGCGACGGCGCCGTTCCTCACCGCCGCGCCGGCGAAGCGGCGTCCGTCGGCCAGAAGGCCGGGGAAGGCCGCAAACAGGAAGCCGCTCCGGCACGACCGCGAATCGGCGCAAAGCCCGCGGATCTCGGCCTCCGGCGGGCCGGCGACGACGCGCGCTTCGGCGCCTTCAAGGAGCGCGGAAAGCCGCAAGGGTTGCCTCCAATTGCTCGCTGGCGCCGCCTTCCGCCGGCGGCAGACCCGGGAAAGCGCCCCGGTGCGGCGCGATTCCCGCCAGCGGCCCGATGCGCGCGATGATCCGCCCCACGGCGGGCGCCGCCGTCCAGCCGCCGGTGGCGTAGCCATAGCTCTCCTCGATGCCCTGCGGCTCGTCGATGGAAACCAGGACCAGGTAGCGCGGAGCGTCGATGGGAAAGGCGGCGGCGAAGGACGACAACAGCCGGTCCTCGGCATAGCCGCCGGCCGGGTCGAGCTTTTCGGCCGTCCCGGTCTTGCCGCCGATCAGATAGCCCTCCACCTGCGCCTTGCGGCCGCTGCCGTAGCGGACCACCAGATGGCTGAGCAGGCGAACGGTGTCGGAGGTCTGGCGGGAGATCACGCGCCGGCCCGGCGGCGCTTCGGACGAAGGCCGCTTCAGCAGCGTCGGGCTGTGGAGCGTGCCGCCATTGACCAGGGCCGCCAGCGCCACCGCTGCCTGGACGGGCGTCACCGCCAGCCCGTGGCCGAAACCGATGGTCATGGTGTTGATGTCGCGCCAGACGGCGGGATAGATGGGCCGCCCGACCTCGGGGAGCTCGATCTCCACCGGGCGCAGCAGGCCGAGGCGGTCAAGGAACTCTCGCTGCGCCGCGCCGCCCACATCCAGGGCCATCAGGGCGGCGCCTATGTTGGACGAATAGACCAGGATTTCGGGCAGCGACAGCCAGCGGTTGCGCGGCTTGTAGTCGCGGATGGTGAAGCGGGCGACCCGGAGCGGCTGCGAGGCGTCGTAACCGCCGGCCAAGTCGACGACGCCGGTCTCGAGCGCCATGGCGGCGGTGAAGAGCTTGAAGATCGACCCCAGCTCGTAGACTCCCAGCGTGGCGCGGTTGAAACGGCTTTCGGGGGCGGAGTCCATGGGACGATTGGGGTTGAAATCGGGCAGCGACACCATCGCCAGGACCTCGCCGGTCTCGACGTCCAGCACGATCCCGGTGCCGCCGATGGCGTGGAAGGTCTCGATGGTGGCTGCCAGCTCCTCGCGCACCGCCTGCTGGAAGCGGACGTCGAGGGAAAGCGCCAGCGCGTCGTCGCCAGCAGCCGCCCGCGTCCGCAGCTCGTCCTCGAGCGCCCGTTCCACCCCCGTCAGGCCGCGCCGGTCGATGTCGGTGAAGCCGACGACATGGGCGGCAAGCGCGCCCTGGGGATAGACGCGCCGCTGCTCGTTTCTGAAGGCGATGCCCGGCAGGCCCAGGGCGTGAATCGCGGCCTGGCGGGCGGGAGTCAGCCCGCGCTTGATCCAGACGAAGCCGCGCTCGCCCGTCAGCGCCTCCTGCAGCCGCCGGCGGTCGAGCTCCGGCAGAATGCGGGCCAGCGAAGCGGCAGTCTCGGCGGCGTCCAGCACCCGGCGCGGCTCTCCATAGAGCGACGCCATGGGCAGATCGGTGGCGAGCAGGGCGCCGTTGCGGTCCTCGATGTCGGCCCGGGGCGCCGGCGCCGGCACGCCGGCGAGCGCCGCACCGGTTGCGGGCGGCGAGGTCATCACCGTCGTCAGGCGCGTCGCGATGGCGGCGAAGGCCGCCACGAAAACCAGCGCCACGACGATCATGCGCGCCCGGCACAACCTCGTGGCGGCGGCCGGGTGAGGCGGGGTGGCGGCCGGGCCGCGTCTGGCGCGACCGTTCACGGCCCACCCACCTTCAGCATGGCCGCCGTCGTCTCTTCCGGCAGCGCGGCGGCCAGGCGTGGCGGCAGATCCGCCAGCTGCGCCATCTGGGCGGGCGCCACCGGCGCCAGATCGAGATGACGCCGCGCCAGTTCGGTCAGGCGTTCGGGGCGGCGCAGATAATCCCACTCGGCGCGCAGGATGCGGGCCTGTTCGAAGCTCTCGGCGGTCTCACGCCCGATCCGCGCCAGTTCTTCTTCCTGGCCGCGCTGCTCGTATTTCAGCCAGAAAGCGGCGGTTGCCGCCAGCAGCAGCAGCAGCGCCCAGGCCGCCATGGCGCGCGTCGTCATGCTGCCTGCCTCCATGGCGGGGCGGCGGTGCGCGCGGCGGCGCGCAGGCGGGCGGAGCGGGCGCGGCGATTGGCGGCGACCTCGGCACCGCCCGGCCGCAGCGGGCGCGGGCGCAGCAGGCGAAAGGTGGCCCGGCGTTCCGGCAGTGGGGAGGGGAGGTGGCGGTTGGGGGCGGGAAGCCTGCCGCCACGTTCCAACAGGAAGCGTTTTATGATGCGGTCTTCGAGCGAATGGAAGGCGATGGTGGCGAGCCGGCCGCCCTCGCGGAGCACCGCCTCGGCGGCGGCGAGGCCCCGTTCGAGCTCGCCCAGCTCGTCGTTGACCCAGATGCGCAGCGCCTGGAAGGTGCGCGTCGCGGGGTCGATGCCGTCCTTGCGGCGCCCGACGGCGCCGCGCACGATGCGGGCGAGCTGCAAGGTGGTGGCGATGGGTGCCCGGCGGCGGGTGGCGACGATGGCGCGGGCCACGGCGCGGGCGCGGCGTTCCTCGCCGAAGCGGGCGACGATGGCGGCGAGCTGCGCTTCGCCGAGGTTGTTCACGGCCTCGGCCGCGCCGATCCCCTCGCCCTCCATGCGCATGTCGAGGGGGCCGTCGTGGCGGAAGGAAAAGCCGCGCCGCGCCTGGTCGAGCTGGAAGGAGGAGATTCCGAGGTCGAACACCACCCCGTCCACCGGCCCGCCGAGGCGGGCGGCGACGGTGGCTTCGAGGCGCGAGAAGCGGCCCTGGCAGAGCTCGAGCCGCCCGCGCCAGCGCCGCGCCAGGGGGCGTCCGCGCGCGATGGCCTCCGGGTCGCGGTCGATGGCCAGGACACGGCAGTCGGCCGCTGCCAGCAGGGCGGCGCTGATGCCACCGCCGCCGAAGGTGGCATCGACCAGCACGGCGCCATCGCGGGGCGCGAGGCAGGCCAGCGCCCCCTGCAGCAGCACCGGGCGGTGGCCTTCGCCGTTCATGCCGCCGCCTCCCCTTCGCGCCCGGCCAGCCGGCGGCGCAGCGCCCCGCCGTTTTCCACGGCGCGGCGGAAGGATTGCTGCTGATAGGCGAGGCCGGCGTCGGGCTCCCACATCTGGAAGAACGAGCCGCGGCCCAGGAAGCAGACCCGGTCCGCGATGCCGGCGAAGGCGCGCAGATCGTCGGGCAGAACGATGCGGCCCTCGGCGTCGAAGCTCACATAGCGCCCGGCGCTGAAGATGGCGCCGGGGAAATCCTCGTCCTCGTCGCCGAACGGATCGCTGCCGCGGGCGAGCCGCTGGACCGCCTCCGGCAGATAGACATCGAGCGCCCGGTGGCCCCTGAGCGACTGCATGGCATAGGCGCTGGCGGTCTCGATGCCGAGTTCGGCACGGAACTGCGCCGGCACGGAGACCCGCCCCTTGCGGTCGATCCGGTTGACGTGCGTCCCGATGAAGACCCGCACAGCCCCGCTCCCTCTGGCCCGTCTGCGCCGGCGCGACGATCCGGCCGCCGCCCTCGGGCCTGGTCCCGGATTTGGGACAGGGTGGGTTTACATGGGAAAACATGGGAGGTCAAACCACTCGACGGTAAAAAGGCCCTGCGGGCGGTCGCATGACTGCCCGCGCTGCGGTTTCGTTCCGTCTTCAGGGTCGCGCGCCACAATATCTGGTGGTGAGATCAAGTAAAGCCCATGACATGCGGTAAGTTTTTCTTGATCTTGCTTTGTTCTTTTCTGTGGAAGACTCGGGCGCGCCCATGGCGATGGCGGCCGGTCCAAAACGTGCGAATCGGGAGCAGGCGGCCTGTAAGCCGGGTTCTGTAACCGGTCCCGAAGGCCCGGCCGATGGCCATTCGTCTGGGACGCCCGTTGCCGGACGCCTCGCGCGATCAACCCGGGCGTGTCGGCCGAGAATGCGCCTTCCGCCCCTATTCGATCTTGCTCCCGGTGGGGTTTGCCCTGCCGCCGCCATCGCTGGCGGCGCGGTGCGCTCTTACCGCACCCTTTCACCCTTGCCCCGCCTCGCCGGCGGGGCGGTCTGCTCTCTGTGGCACTTTCCCTGGGGTCGCCCCCGCCGGGGATTACCCGGCACCGTATTCCCGTGGAGCCCGGACTTTCCTCCCGCCGCCGGCGGGCGGCCATCCGTCCGCCTGATCCCGTCGCCATCGTTAGCCCTTGCCGCCCGCCGGGTCAACGCCCGCGGGTGGCAGGCCCACTGCGGCGCTGCGTGTCGGCGTTCCGGGCGCGAAGGGCGCGGAGGATTCCGTTGCCCTCGCCTGCGAGAAGGTTCATGCCCCGGCGGGCGGCGCCGGTCGAAGATGTGGCGGTGCCTGGCGGTGGAGATCGGTGCGTTGACGGGCCTGCGGCCCGTTGCCGGCGGGACGCCGGCGCTCCCAGGGGGCGGGACGCCGGCGCTTTGGCTAGTGGCTAGTGGTCAGTGAGAGCGGGAAATGGCGGATGGCGCCCGGGAGCTGCTCATCGCATTGCGCCAGCAGGGCGGCCAGCAGGGCGCCGGTTTCGCCGTCGGCGCGCCCGTCCACCCGCCAGGGCCGGAAATGGCGCTGGAAGGCCCTGACGACGGCGGCCGTCCCGACGCCGAAGCGCCCGTCCACGGCGACGGCATAGCCGAACGCCGCCAGGGCGGCCTGCAGAGCGGCCACCGTTCGCCCGCCGTCGCCGCAGCCGCAGGCGGGCGCCCCCGGCGCCGACGCCGCCGCCGGCCACAGGCCGATGCCGTGGCGGGCCAGCGCCCGCCAGTCGAACAGCTCGCCGGGGTCGCGTTTGCGCCGCGGTGCCACGTCGGCATGGGCCAGCACGTGGCGGGGCGGGATGGGGTGGCGGTCCAGGATGGCGCGGCAGAGCGCCGCCAGGGCCGCCATCTGGGGGGCGGGAAAGGGGCGATAGCCCAGGTCGTGGCCGGGATTGACGATCTCGATGCCGATGGAGGCGCCGTTGATGTCCTCGCGCCCGCGCCAGGAGGAGCGTCCGGCATGCCAAGCGCGGCGCTCTTCGGGCACCAGGCGGGCGACGGCGCCGTCCTCGTCCACCAGATAGTGGGCGCTGACGGCCGCCGCCGGATCGCGCAGCCTGGCGAGGGCGGCGGCGCCGGACCTCATGCCCGTGTAGTGCAGGATCAGCATGTCCACCGGCCCCGGCGGCCGGGGGCCGTGATTGGGCGAAGGCGCCTCGACGACGGCGGCAGCGTTCATGGCGGGAAGCGGGTTCTCTTGCGCCGCCACAGTGCATCGCACTACCGTCGCCCCGGCAAGAGGGGGGTGGCCATGTCCGAGAGCGTGTCCGGCGGCGCCGGGATCCGCAACATCGCCCTGGTGGGGCCGTCGCTGGGCGGCAAGACGACGCTTCTGGAAAGCATGCTGTTCGCCGCCGGGGCCATCGACCGCAAGGGTTCGGTCAAGGAAGGCAACACGGTGGGCGACCATGCGCCGGAGGCGCGCGAACGGGCCATGAGCACGGAGGTGAGCGCGGCGCATGCGACCTTCGAAGGCGTGCGGCTGAACATCCTGGACTGCCCCGGCTCCATCGAATTGCAGGCCGAGGCGCGGGGCGCCCTGATGGGCGCGGACGCCGCCGTGGTGGTCTATGAGCCGGCGCTGGAGCGGACGGTGACGCTGGCCCCCATCTTCCGCTTCCTGGAAGAGCACCGCATCCCGCACATCGTCTTCGTCAACAAGATGGACCGGACGGCGGTGACGATGCGCGATCTGGTGCCCGCCATGCAGGAGGTCTCGGCTGCGCCGCTGCTGATGGCCCAGGTGCCGGTGCGCGAAGGCGAGGAGGTGGTGGGCTATGTCGATCTGCTGACGCAGGAGGCCCATGCCTACCGGCCCGGCGCGGCGTCGCAGGCCATGGCCATGCCCGACGGCGTCCGCGAGCGCGAGCGGGAAGCGCGCACCGTCATGCTGGAGGCGCTGGCCGATTTCGACGACGACCTGATGATGAAGCTGCTGGAGGACGAGACGCCGGCGGTGGAGGAGGCGCGGGCCAGCCTGCGCCGGGCCTTCGCCGGCGGCGACGTGGCGCCGGTGCTGATCGGCGCCGCCGAGCGGGAGAACGGGGTGCGCCGCCTGCTGCAGGAGATCGTGGCCTGGACGCCGCCGCCGCAGACCCGCGCCGACCGCCACGGCCTGGAAGGCGCGCCGGCCGCCCAGGTGCTGAAGACCTTCAACACCCAGCACGGCGGCAAGCTCTCGCTGGTGCGCGTCTGGCGCGGCACCCTCAAGGACGGCGAGAGCGTCAACGGCGAGCGCATCGGCGGCATCTATCGCATGATGGGCGGCGGCCAGGAGAAGCTCGTCGCCGCGGCGGCCGGCGACGTCGTGGCCCTGGCGAGGCTCGACAAGGCCCGCACCGGCGATACCCTGCTGGCCGGCGGCGCCCCTCCCGGCGACGATGCCCGCTATCCCCGCGCCGCGCCGCTGCCGCGCCTCCACGGCCTCGCCATCCACGCCGCCCGCCGCAACGACGAGGTCAAGATGGCGACGGCCCTGCAGCGCATCCACGAGGAAGACCCTTCCATCGAGCCGGAGCAGGACGCCGACCTCCGGCAGCTGGTGCTGTGGGGCCAGGGCGACATGCACCTTCAGATCGCCTTCGCCAAGCTCGGCCAGCGCTATGGCGTCGAGGTCGCCTCCTCCCGCCCGCGCGTGCCTTACCGCGAGGCCATCCGCAAGCCGACCACCCGGCACGGGCGTTTCAAGCGGCAGACCGGCGGCAGCGGCATGTTCGGCGACGTGCAGATCAACATTCGCCCGCTGCCGCGCGGGACGGGCTTCGAGTTCGCCAACTCGGTCACCGGCGGCCATATCCCGCGCCAATACATCCCGGCCGTGGAAGCCGGCGTGAAGGAGTATCTGGAACGGGGGCCGCTGGGCTTTCCGGTGGTGGACGTCGCCGTGGAGGTGTTCGACGGCAAGTATCACGACGTCGATTCCAACGAGATGGCCTTCAAGCTCGCCGCCCGCGTCGCCATGACGGAGGGGATGCCGGAGTGCGCGCCGGTGCTGCTGGAACCGATCGTCAAGGTGACGATCGAGACCCCCGCCGGCGCCACCTCCCGCGTGCAGCAGCTGGTCACCGGCCGGCGCGGGCAGCTGCTGGGCTTCGAGGCGCGGGAGGGCTGGAAGGGCTGGGACAGCGTCACCGCCCACATGCCGCAGGGCGAGATCCGGGATCTGATCGGCGAGCTGCGCTCGCTCACCCAGGGCGTCGCCTCCTTCACCACCGCCTTCGAGCGCTTGCAGGAGCTCACCGGCCGCGAAGCCGAGCGCATCGTGGAGGAGCGCCGGGAGGAGCTGGAAGCCGCCTGACGGCGGGGCGAGTTGGTCGGTGGCGGTGGTCGGTGGCCAGTGGTCAGTCGCCGGGGGCGGTGCGTTGACGGGCCTTGCGGCCCGTTTGCCGGCGGGACGCCGGCGCTCGGGGAGCGGTGCGTGGGCGGGCCTGACGGCCCGCCGGGGGTCATAACGCTCGGTCGGTACTGGGGGCGCCCTTCAGTTGGCGGCGGTTTCGTCGGCAGGCGCCGGGGCGAGGCGGTCGGGGCGGGCCAGGGCGCCGGCAACCGTGCCTTCGATGCGCGCCATGCGCTCGCGCAACTCCGCCTGCCCGGCCTCGATGCGGACGAGGCGGTTCTCGACGCTGGCGAACCGCGTTTCGATACGGGTTTCCAGGGCGGCCATGCCGGCCCGCTGCCAGCCGAACAGGCCGACGTTCATCGCTGCGATGGCGAGGAACAGGGTGACGAGGGGGCTGATCTTCGGCATGACGGTTTCCGCCGGTCTCGTTCGCCACCTTAGCGCATGGGGCGCGGGTGACCAAGGGTGGCGGGGGGCGGCGAGCGGTGCCTGGCGGCGGGGTGTGGTGCGTTGACGGGCCTTCGGCCCGTTTGCCGGCGGGACGCCGGTGCTCGGGGAAACGGTGCGTGGGCGGGCCGAACGGCCCGCCGGGGGGCGTGACGCTGGCGGCGGTGCCTGGGGGGCGTGTGGCAGGCGGGGGTGTCTGGCGGGCGCGGGGCGCTTCCAGTTGGCAGTGGTGGTCATCGGCGGAGGGTGGCGAGGTCGGCGGGGGGCGGCGGCGGGCGGCCGCGCAGCAGGTCGGCCGCCTTTTCGGCGATGGCGACGACGATGGCCGCCGTGTTGCCGGTGACGATGTCGGGCATGACCGAGGCGTCCGCCACCCGCAGCCCTTCGATGCCCCTCACCTTCAGATCCGCCCCCGTCACCGCCATGGGGTCGCCGTCCCCACCCATGCGGCAGGTGCCGACCGGGTGGTGGCCGGTGGTGGCGGTCGCCCGCACGTAGTCCAGCAGCGCCTCTTCGCCCTCCACCTGCGGCCCCGGGGCCAGTTCCGGCCCGCGCAGGCCGTCGAAGGCCGCGTCGGCGGCGAGCTCGCGGGCCATAATCACCGCCTCCACCATGGCGCGGCGGTCGTCCTCGGCCGCCAGAAAGGCGGGGTCGATGGCCGGGGCGGCGGCGGGGTCGGGCGAAGCCAGGGCCAGCCACCCGCGGCTTTGCGGGCGCAGCAGGTTGACGTCGATCTGGAAGCCCGCCAGCGCCTGGCGGCCGCGCACGAACGGCAGGCGGAGCGGGTTCCAGGCCGTCCCGTCGCCGGGCAGCAGCACCATGGGCGTCAGGAAGAGCTGGAAGTCGGGCCGCGCGCTGCCGGCGCGGCGGGGCGCGAAGGCCACCGCGCCCCAGAAGGGCGCCGCGCCCGGCCCTCGGCCGGTCAGCAGCCAGGCGGCCAGCAGCGCCAGCGCCGGCCCCGGGCGCTGGTAGCGCGCCAGGCTGAGCCGCGGGCGCAGGCAGCGGTGCTGGATGAAGACGTCCGGGTGGTCCTGGAGATTGCGGCCGACGCCGGGCAGGTGGGCGACGGTGGCGATGCCGTGGCTTCGCAGATGGGCGGCGGGGCCGATGCCCGACAGCATCAGCAGCTGCGGCGAGCCGAAGGCGCCCAGGGCCAGCACGATCTCGCCGCGGGCGGCGGCCAGGGCCTCGACGCCGCCCCGCCGGTAGCGCAGCGCCCGCGCCCGCCGCCCGGCCATCACCAGGCCCAGGACACGGGCGCCCCGGCGCACCGTCAGGTTGGGCCGGGGCAGGGCGGCGGCAAGGTAGCTCTGGGCCGTGCTCTGGCGGCGCCCGCGGTGGACGGTGACATCGACCAGGCCGGCGCCCTGCTGGCTGGGGCCGTTGAAGTCGTCGCTGGCGGCCAGGCCGCGGGCGTGGCAGGCGGCCAGGAAGGCGCGCTCCATGGCCCCGCACTGGCGGGCGCGGACGGTCTTCAGCGGGCCGTCGCCGCCGTGCCAGGGGCCGTCGCCGCGCCACGAGCCTTCGGCGCGGCGGAAATAGGGCAGCAGGTCGGCGAAGCCCCAGCCCTCCAGCCCGCTCCGGCGCCAGAGGTCGTAATCGGCGGCGTTGCCGCGGATGTAGATCATGCCGTTCATGGCCGAGCTGCCGCCCAGCCCCCGGCCGCGCGGATAGGGGAGCCGGCGCCCGCGAAGCCCGGCCTGGGGCAGGCTGGCGAAGTTCCAGTCGAAGCGCGGGCGCCCGAACAGGAAGCCGTTGGCGGCCGGCATGCGGTGGAAGAAGGTGGTGCCGCTGCCGCCCGCCTCCAGCAGCAGCACGCGGCAGCTTGCGTCTTCGCTGAGCCGGGCCGCCAGCACGCAGCCGGCGGTGCCGCCGCCGGCGACGACGTAATCGAAGGTCTCGGACGCCGTCACTGCCCGGAGGCGGTCCGGGGGCCGCGGGCGTGGGGCGAGCTGCCCCGGCGCCAGGCCGCCAGCGGGTTGGCCCGCGCCCAGCGCCCGGCATAGGCCGCCAGGGTGTCGAAGGCGACGCCGGGGTGGCCGGCGAAGAATTCGATCAGCCGCTCCAGCATCGCCAGGCGATGGCCGCGCCCGATGACCTGGGGGTGCATGGTGAGGTTGTAGAGGCCGCCCGGCACGCTGGCATGGGCGAAGGCGAACTCCTGGCGCCAGATCTCCTCCACCGCCGAGGCCGGCTTCAGGCCGCCGCCGGCCCTGCCCGGCTCGAAATGGGGGAAGTCGTCCAGCAGCCAGGCCACTGGCAGTTCCACGACGCCGGTATGGGGGCCGAAGCGATAGGGCGCGTCCGGCGGCGCCCGGTCGTCGCGGCGCAGGTAATAGGGCGTGAAATCGTCGCCCATGAGGCTGGAATCGTAGAGGAAGCCGTATTCGGCCAGGATGGCGGCGGTGGCGCCGCTGAAGGCCCAGGAAGGCGAGCGGTAGCCGACGGGGCGGACGCCGCAGACCCTGGCCAGGGCCTCGAAGCCGCGGTCCAGGTTGGCGCGCTCGCCGGCCTCGTCGAAATCGGCGGGGTTTTCGTGCACCCAGCCGTGATGGGCGATCTCGTGGCCGCCGTCGCGGATGGCGCGCAGCTGGTCGGGGAAGGCGAGCGCGGTGTGGCCGGGGACGCAGAAGGTGGCCGCGATGCGGTGGCGGGCCAGCAGCTCCAGGATGCGCGGGACGGCGACGGCGCCGAACTCGCCACGCGAGATGCAGGCCGGATCCTGCGAGCGGTACGAGCCGATCCACACCGACATGGCGTCGAAATCGAAGGTCAGGCAGCAGGTGAGCCTCGTTTCGGCCATGGGCACCTCCCGGCGGGGGCTTCATCTGAAGGCACAACGGCCGGGGCCGCAAGGGGGGCGGGGATGGTGCCTGGCGGCGGGGAGTGGGGCGTTGGCGGGCCTTCGGCCCGCTGCCGGTGGGACGCCGGCGCTTTGACCAGTGGCCAGTGGTCAGTGGGAGCGGGAAACAGGGGGTGGTGCCTGACGGCGGGGGACGGTGCGTTGACGGGCCTTGCGGCCCGCTGCCGGCGGGACGCCGGCGCTCCCAGGGGACGGGACGCTGGCGGCAGTGCCGGGGGGTTGCGCCGGCGGCGGTTTCGTGGCCTTCGTTGCCGGAGCTTGCCCCCTGCCCCGCCATGCCGCTCTCGCCCGGTTTCTCGACGGTCCGCACCGTGCCGAAGGCAGCCGAGCCGTGAGGGCGCCGGCGGAGCTGGAGCGCGCCGCCATGCAGGCGCGCCGCGCCGCGCGGGCGCCGGCGGCCGTCATCCGGCGGGCGGCGCGGGCGCGGGGCTTCGCGGTCGCGGCCAAGGCGGACGGCAGCGCCGTCACCGCCATCGACCTCGAAGCCGAGCGCCTGATCCGCCGCTGCCTGCGCCAGGGCGCCTTCCCGCCCGGCGCCGCCATCGTCGGCGAGGAGGAGGGCGAAGAGGGAGGCGGCGCGCCCTGGCGCTGGATCATCGATCCCATCGACGGCACCCTGGCCTTCGCGCGCGGGCTGCCCACCTATGGCACGCTGGTGGCGCTGGAAGAGCGCCGGGGCGGGACCGTCCTGGCCGGCGCCGCGCATCTGCCCGCCCTGGACGAGACCTTCTGGGCCTGGCGGGGCGGCGGCGCCTTCGCGGACGGGCGCAGGCTGCGGGTCTCCGGGCGTGCCGGCCTGGCCGCGGCGGCGATCTCCACCGGCACGCCCTTGCAGTATCGCCGCAGCGGCGTGGAGCATCTCCTGCCCCGCCTGGCGGCGGCGGTGGACGACCTGCGAATCTACGGCGACGCCTTCGCCCATATGGCGGTCGCCAGGGGGGCGCTGGACGCCGTCTTCGATCCCGACCTGGCGCTGTGGGACTTCGCAGCCACCGGGGCCATCGTCGAGGAAGCGGGCGGCAAGGTGCTGGTCCGCGCCACCGGGCGCGGGCGCGGCCACGACGTGCTGCTGGGGACGCCGGCCGTGGTCGACGAACTGGCGGAGCTGCTGGAGTTCCGCCGATGACGGCCCCCTCGCCCGGCAGCCCGCCCTTGACGCCGCCCCGCCGGGCTGCCATCCCCTCCGCCGCCCGCCGGAGCCACGCCATGCGCCGAACGCTCGCCGCCCTGCTGCTGTGCCTCGCCCTCCCCGCCGCCGCCGAAGAGCATGGCGGGCCGACGCGGGCGGAGATCGAGGCCATCCTGGTGGAGTATCTGCTGGCCCATCCCGAGGTGGTGGTGGAGGCGCTGCGCGCCTATGAGCGCCGCCAGGCGGAGCTGCAGGCCGCCCAGGCGCGACAGGCGATCGCCGAGCGGGCGGACGAGCTGTTCCACGATCCCGCCACCCCCATCGGCGGCGATCCGGAAGGCGAGATCGTGATCGTGGAGTTCTTCGATTACCGCTGCGGCCATTGCCGGCGCAGCGCGCCCGGCCTTTTCGCCGTGCGCGACCAAGGCGAAGGCGTGAAGGTGATCTACAAGGAGTTTCCCATCCTGGGCGAGGAATCGGTGCTGGCGGCCAGGGCGGCGCTGGCCGCCCGCGCCCAGGGCCTCTACGAAGCCTTCCACGAGGCGCTGATGACCACCCGCACCGGCTTCGGCGAGGACGAGATCCTGGCGGTGGCCGCCGGGGTCGGCCTCGACATCCGGCGGCTGAAGGCCGACATGGCGGATCCGGAGATCGACGCCTATCTCGCCCGCACCCACGAGTTGGCGCGGGCGCTGGGCATCGCCGGCACGCCCGCCTTCATCGTCGATGGCACCCTCTATCCGGGCGCCCTGGAAGGCGCCGATCTCGCCCGCCTGGTCCAGGACGCGCGCCGCTAGCAGGCCCGGCTTGCGCGCGGCGGCGGTTGGGGCAAGATGCGGAGGGCAGCGCAAGGCGCGGGCGATGGTGGAGTACGGCAGGCTGTTCGACCTGACGGGACAGGTCGCCCTGGTCACCGGCGCCAGCCGCGGCATCGGCGAGGCGATGGCCCGCGCCCTGGCGGCCCATGGCGCCAGGGTGGCGGTGGCGAGCCGCAAGCTGGACGCCTGCGAGGCGGTGGCGGCCGCCATCCGGCGGGCGGGCGGCGAGGCGCGGGCCTTTGCCTGCAATGTCAGCCGCGAGGACGAGCTGCGGGCGCTGGTGGATGCCACCCTGGCCGCCTGGGGGCGCATCGACACCCTCATCGCCAACGCCGCCGCCAACCCCCATTACGGCCCCTTCCTCGACATCCCCGACGACATGTTCGACAAGACCGTGCTGGTCAACCTGCGCAACGTCATGAAGCTCTGCCGCATGGCGATCCCGGCCATGGCGGCGGGCGGCGGCGGCGCCATCGTCGTCACCTCGTCGGTGGCGGCGCTGCATGGCAGCGACCGGCTGGGGACCTATGCGCTCACCAAGGCGGCGGGCGCGCAGCTGGCGAGGAACCTGGCGGTGGCCCACGGCCATCAGGGCATCACCGCCAACGCCGTCCTGCCAGGGCTGGTGAAGACCCATTTCGCCCGCGCCCTGTGGGAGAACCCGCAGGCGCTGGCGGCGGCGGAACGGGCGACGGCGCTGGGCCGCATCGGCGAGCCGGCCGACCTGGCGGGCATCGCCGTCTATCTGGCCTCGCCCGCCGGGCGCTGGACCACGGGCCAGGGCTTCGTGGTCGATGGCGGCTGGGCGGCCTGCGGCGCCGGCTGGGGCGACGACGGCGGGCAGGGACGAGGGTGAGCGTCCGCAGCAACCCGGACGACTGGTGGATGACGCCGGCGCGCTATGCCGCCGCCATGCGGGGCCTCACGGTCAACCTGCTCTGTCGCGATGTGGTGGCGGCCGTTCCCTTTCACACCGAGGTGCTGGGGGCGCGGGCGGACTATGTCTGCGAGGATTTCGCGGCCTTCACCTTCCGGGGCGCGGCCTGGATGCTCCATGCCGACCACTGCTACGACCGCCACCCGCTCCACCCCATGCTGGCGGAGAAAGGCGGGCGCGGGCGAGGTGCCGAGCTGCGCCTTCGCGACCGCGATCCCGACGCCGCCTGTGCCGCCGCCTGCCGCCTGGGTTGCCGCATCCTGGCGGCCGCCACCGACAGACCCCATGGCACCCGCGAAGCCTTCATCCTGGACGGCGAGGGCTATCTGTGGGCGCCCTTCGTGCTGCTGACATGACGAAGGACGCGGAGACCGGCGGCGAGGTCAGGCGCAGCCTGTGGACCCGGCTGCGCAACGCCTTCATCGCCGGCATCGTGGTGGTTTCGCCCATCGCGCTCACCGTCTGGCTGGTGACGCTGGTGGTGGGCTTCGTCGACGAGAACGTCCTGCCGCTGCTGGGGGAGCGCTATCACCCGGCCAACTATCTGCCTTTCGCCGTGCCGGGCATCGGGGTGCTCATCTTCGCGGTCGCCATCACCTTCATCGGCTGGGTGGCGACCGGGCTGGTGGGGCGGACCGTGGTTCGCCTGGGCGAGCGGCTGCTCGACCGGATGCCGGTGATCCGTTCCGTCTATTCGGCCTTCAAACAGATCTTCGAGGCGGTCTTCTCGCAGTCGTCGCGGGCCTTCCGCCAGGTGGTGCTGATCCCCTATCCGCGCCAGGGCTGCTGGGCCATCGGCTTCGCCACCGGCGCCGCCGGAGGCGAGGTGCAGGAGGCCATCGCCGACGAGGTGGTGAACGTCTTCGTGCCCACCACCCCCAACCCCACCTCCGGCTTTCTGCTCTTCCTGCCCCGCCGGGACGTGGTCTTCCTGGAGATGTCGGTGGAACAGGGCATCAAGCTGGTGATCTCGGGCGGCGTGGTCGCGCCCGATCCGGGCGGCGGGCCGCCGCAGGCCGCCGGGCCGGGCGCGGCGGGCTGACGGCGGCGGTGGGCGGTGGCTAGTGGCCAGTGAGAGCGGGTGGTGGGGGTGGTGCCTGGCGATGGGCGTGTGGTTGTGGGGAATCAGAATAGTCGGCAGCAGGCCGCCATTCCGGTACATAACGGGACATAGCGTGGATATGCCAGGATATTCAGACACTTAGGCGGCCCCCTGGCGGCACGTGCTGCAAACTATTCTGATTCCGCTAACAGAACGGGAACGGACGGTCAGGCGACGGCGCCGGCGGGTAGCTTCCCGGCCTCGAAGCGCGTCATCTCCACGCCGTCGAAGACGGGCGGCAGAGAGGAGCGCAGAGGCTCCTGCAGCACCGGCCAGTAGGCGCGCCCCAGCAGGAGCAGGAAGTCGGCCGGATCGTGGCCAGGGTTGCGCAAGGTGGCGAAGCCCACGACGTCCTCTATCACGACCGGCGTCGGCTCCGCCAGGATGCCCTGCATCCAGGGCACGGAGCGGTGCTCGCCGGTGACGGTGCCGGCCTCGTCGTCCCAGACCACGGAACGCATCGGGCGGTTGAATCCTTCCGGCAGCATGATGGTGTGCACGGTCATGGCGCCTCCTCTATAGCGGGTCATAGCGGAAGAGCAACCCCAGCGTCAAATGCAGCATCTCGGGGTCCTCGTCGATCAGCCTGGGCAGGAGCTCCTCATGGTCGACCGGGTGGAAGGTGCTCTGGATGGCCCGCGTCATGACCTCTATAGCATTGCCTTCCGGCCAGTAGGGGGAAGCCCAGTCGTATTCGCGCCCGAAGTAATCGTCGACATACTGGTCCAGCCGCCCGACGGTCTTCGGGTCGTTGTAGGAGGGCAACGCCACCTGCCTTTCGCCCTGCGTGCGGCGCCGGTGGAGCGACTGGAAGTAGAAGTCGGCGCGGCGCTCCCCCGGGGCCGGCGGGGCCGTCTGCACATGGTGGATGAGCTCATGGAGCGCCGTGCCGGGAGTGTCGTTGCCGAGGACGATTCTGGGCGGGGCCGGCTCGTAATGGCTGCTGCCACGGCCGGCGCGCCGCTCCAGTGGTGCGTTGACGGACCTTGCGGCCCGTTTGCCGGCGGGACGCCGGCGCTCCCAGGGGGCGGGACGCTCGGGCGGTGCCTGGCGGCGGGACGCCGGCGCTCGGGGAAACGGCGCGTGGGTGGGCCGCTGGGGGTGGCGGTGCCAGGGGGCGCGGCGGGCTGTCAGCCGGAGCGCAGCAGGCTGACGGCGGCGTCGCGCTCGAACAGGTAGAGCAGCAGCCGCAGCGCCTGCCCGCGGGCGCCGCGCAGGCCGGGGTCCCGGGCCAGGATCAGCCTGGCGTCGTCGCGGGCGGCCGCCAGCAGCTGCGGCTGGTGGACGAGGTCCGCCAGCCGCAGGCGCGGCAGGCCGCTCTGGCGCGTGCCCAGCAGCTCGCCGGGGCCGCGCAGCCGCAGATCCTCCTCGGCGATGGCGAAGCCGTCGTCGCTGCCGCGCAGCATGGCGAGCCTGGCGCGGGCGGTTTCGTTCAGGGGCCGGGCGTAGAGCAGCAGGCAGGAGGAGGGCCTGGCGCCGCGCCCTACCCGCCCCCGCAGCTGGTGAAGCTGGGCCAGCCCCAGCCTTTCGGCGTGCTCGATCACCATGACGGTCGCCTGCGGCACATCGACGCCCACCTCGACCACGGTGGTGGCGACCAGGATATCGACGCTGCCGTCCTGGAAACGCGCCATCGCCTCGTCCTTCTCCGCCGCCTTCATGCGCCCGTGGATCAGGCCCACCCGCTCGCCGAAAGCGGCCTTCAGCGCCCGGTGGCGGGCGCTGGCGGCGCCGCTGTCGCCGCCAGCGCCATCCGCCTCGTCGATGGTCGGGCAGAGCCAGAAGGCGCGCTCGCCCCTGGCGACCGCGCGTCCGATGGCGCGCACCACTTCCGGCAGCCGCTCCAGCGGCAGAGCGCGGGTCGTCACCGGCGTCCGCCCGGGCGGCTTCTCCCTCAGCAGCGAGACGTCGAGGTCGCCATAAGCGGTCATCTGCAGGGTGCGGGGGATGGGCGTGGCCGTCATCACCAGCACATGGGCGCCGGCGCCCTTGGTGGAGAGGGCCAGGCGCTGATGGACGCCGAAGCGGTGCTGCTCGTCCACCACCGCCAGGGCGAGATCGGCGAAGGCCACGTCCTCCTGCAGCAGGGCGTGGGTGCCGACGGCGATCTGGACCTCGCCCGCCGCCAGCGCCGCCAGCCTGGAGGCGCGGGCGCGGCCCCTGTCGCGGCCGGTGAGGAGGGCGATCCGGATGCCGGCGGCTTCCGCCAGGCCGGCAAGGGTGGCGCTGTGCTGGCGCGCCAGCAGCTCGGTGGGTGCCAGCAGCGCTGCCTGGCGCCCGTCCTCCACCGCCGCCAGCATGGCCATCAGCGCCACCACCGTCTTGCCGCTGCCGACATCGCCCTGCAGCAGGCGCAGCATGCGCTCGCCGCCGGCCATGTCGGCGAGGATCTCCTTCGCCGCCTGGCGCTGCGAGGGGGTCGCCCGGAAGGGCAGAGCGGCGGCCACCGCGCGGCGCAGCACCCCCGTGCCCACCACCGGGCGGGCGCTGGCCCGCTTGCGGGAGGCGCGGGCGATGGCCAGGGCGAGCTGGCCCGCCAGCAGCTCGTCGAAGGCGAGACGCTGGCGGGCGGGCGAGGCCGGGTCCGTCTCCGCCTCGCCGGCAGGCGCGTGGGCGGCGGCCAGCGCCTGCCGCCAGGCGGGCCAGCGGCGCTGTTGCAGCCAGGCCTGGTCCTGCCATTCCGGCAGCTGGGGCAGGCGCTCCAGAGCGGCGGCCAGCGCCCGGCGCAGCACCTTCGGCGCCAGGCCCTCGGTGAGGGGATAGACCGGCTCGATCTCCGGCAGCGCCTCGCCGGGGGACAGCACATGGTCGGGATGGGCCATCCGGAGCTCGCCGCCATAGCGCTCCAGCCGGCCGCTCACCAGCCGCTGCTCGCCCGCCGGCAGCAGCTTCGCGAGCCAGTCCTCGCGGGCGTGGAAGAAGACCAGTTGCAGGCCCGCCGTCCGGTCCCAACAGTCGACGCGCCAGGGCCGGTGGCGGCTGGCCGGCTTGTGGCGGGCGCCGACGGTGACGGCGACGGTCGCCACCTGGCCGGGCTGGGCCTCGGCGAGGCTGGCCAGGCGGCGGCGGTCGACGATGCCGGTGGGCAGGTGCCACAGCAGGTCCAGCACCCGCCCGCCGGCGAGCTTCTCCAGCGTCTTCGCCAGCCGCGTCCCGATGCCGGGAAGCGAGGTCGCCGGGGCGAAGAGGGGAAAGAGGATCTCCGGCCGCATGGCCGGCGAGCATAGCCCTTCCCGCCCCGGCGCCCGGCGCCTTTTTCGGCGGAGGGGGTGGTCGGTGGCCAGTGGTCAGTGGCTAGTGGCTAGTGGCTAGTGGTTAGTGAGAGCGGGAAATGGCGGCGGTGCCGGGGGGCGCGGGTGGTGGCGGCGGGGCGAGCTGTGCCTGGCGGCGGGTGACATCGCCCTGCGGATGGGTTAGAGAGCGCTTCCCGCTTGCGTGGCAAGCGCCATGAAAGAATCGCTTCCCGCTTGCGTGGCAAGCGCCATGAAGGACTCGCTTCCCGCTTGCGTGGCAGGGGCTATCGAAGAGTCGCTTCCTGCTCGCGTGGCAGGGGCTGTCGGGGAACCGCCTTCCTCTTGCGTGGCAGGGGCCGTCGAGGGATCGCCTCCCGCCGGTGGGGTGGCGGCGGTGTGGGGGAGGATGGCGGCGACGGACCCGGCGATCAAGCGCCTGCGCTATCGTTCCTGGCGGCGGGGGACGCGCGAGATGGACCTGCTGCTGGGCCGTTTCGCCGACGCCGTGCTCGAAGACTGCGACGAGGGCCAGCTGCGGCGCTTCGCGGCCCTGCTGGAGCGGCCCGACCCGGATCTCGGCGCCTGGATCCTGGGCGAAGGCCCGGTGCCGGAGGCGCATCGCAGCGACATGCTCGACCGGCTGCGCGCCTTCCACCGGCGCGGGCGCCACCCGTGAGGGAGATCGCGCGGCGCATCCGGGAGAAAGCCCGCAACACCGTCACCGGCGTGCCCGAAGGCGCCGATGCGGTGCTGATCGCCGCCCTGGCGCGGGAGCGGCCCGAACGCGATCTGCTGGCGGTGATGCGCGATGCCGAGCGGGCGCGGCGCCTGGGCGCAGCCCTGGCCTTTTTCGCTCCCGAGCTGCGGGTGCTTTCCCTTCCCGCCTGGGACTGCCTACCCTATGATCGCGTTTCGCCCAACCCGTCGCTGGCCGGGCGGCGGCTCGCCGTCCTGGGCGATCTGTGCCAGGAGGGGCGCCCGCCGGCCCTGGTGCTGACCACCGCCGGCGCGCTGCTGCAACGCCTGCCCGCCCCCGCCAGCCTGCGCCCGCTGCGCCGCCGCCTGGCGCCGGGCGAGACGGTGGACGGCGAGGCGCTGCTGCGTTCCCTGGTGGAGATGGGCTACACGGTCGCCGGCACCGTCATGGAAGCGGGCGAGGTGGCGCGGCGCGGCGACATTCTCGATGTCTTCCCGGCCGGTGGCGGGGAGCCGCTGCGTATCGACTTTTTCGGCGACGAGATCGAGGGCATCCGCGCCTTCGACCCGCTGAGCCAGCGCTCCAGCGGGCGCCGCGACGCCGCCATCCTGGACCCGGCCAGCGAAGCCCTGCTGGATGCCGCCTCGGTGGCCCGCTTTCGCAGCGGCTGGCGGGAGAATTTCGGCATCCAGGCCAGCGACGATCCCCTCTACCGGGCGGTGGCCGCCGGCGGGCGCCATCCCGGCATGGAGCACTGGCTGGCGCTGTTTCACGAGCGGCTGGAGCCGCTCATCGCCTATCTGCGGGATGCGGCCGCGGTGCTCGACCACCGCCTGACGGAGGCGCGCGACGCCCGCCTGGAGACGGTGCGCGACCATTTCCGCCACCGCGAGGAGACGGGCCGCAACGAGGACGGCGAGGCGCTGCCCTACCGCCCCCTGCCGCCGGAGCGGCTCTATCTGGGCGAGCTGGCCTGGGAGGGGCTGTTCGCCGGGCGGACGCTGGTGGAGCTCTCGCCCTTCACCGAGCCTGGCGGCGGCGGGCGGCAAACGCTCTCCGCCGGGGCCAGGCAGGGCCACGATTTCGCCGCCGAGCGGCACCAGGGCAGCGGCCTTTTCGACGCCGCCGCCCGTCATCTGGAGGCGCTGGCCGGCGAGCGGGCGGGAGAAGGCCGGGAACGCCGCCGCGTCGCCGTCACCGCCGCCACCGTCGCCAGCCGCAACCGCCTGGCCAGGCTGCTGGGCGAGCACGGCGTCCGGCGGGTGGAGCCGGTGGCCAATGGCGAGGGCATGGCCTCCCTGGCGCCGGGCTGCGTGGCGGCGGCGGTGCTGGACCTGGAGCACGGCTTCGTCACCGACGAGATCGCCGTGGTGAGCGAGCGCGACATCGTGGGCGACGGCATCCGGCGCGGCGCCCGCCGGAGCCGGCGGCGCGGGGCGGAACGCTTCGTCGCCGAAGCCTCGCAGCTGGCGCCGGGCGATCTGGTCGTCCATGCCGAGCACGGCATCGGCCGCTTCGACGGCCTGCAGACCCTGGTTCGCGACGGCGCCCCGCACGACTGCCTGCGCCTGCTCTATGCCGGCGGCGACAAGCTGTTCGTGCTGGTCGAGAACGTCGAGATGCTCTCGCGTTACGGGTCCCACGACTCGGCGGCGCAGCTCGACCGGCTGGGCAGCGCCTCCTGGCAGGCGCGCCGCGCCCGCCTGAAGGAGCGCATCACGGCCATGGCGGGGGAGCTGCTGAAGGTCGCCGCCTGGCGCAGGATGCGCCCGGGGCCGGTCATGCGCGTCCCCGACGGCGCCTTCGCCGAGTTCTGCGCCCGCTTTCCCTTCGACGAGACCGACGACCAGGACAGGGCCATCGCCGAGGTGCTGGAGGATCTCGCCGCCGGGCGGGCCATGGACCGGCTGGTGTGCGGCGATGTGGGCTTCGGCAAGACCGAGGTCGCCCTGCGCGCCGCCTTCGTCGCCGTCATGGCGGGGTTCCAGGTGGTGCTGGTGGCGCCCACCACCCTGCTGGCGCGCCAGCACTTCGCCACCTTCCGGGAGCGCTTCGAGGATTTCGGAGCCGAGGTGGCGCAGCTGTCGCGCTTCGTGGGCGCCAGGGAGGCCAGGCGCGTGAAGGCCGGCCTGGAGAGCGGCGCCATCGACATCGTGATCGGCACCCACGCCCTGCTGGCCAGGGACGTGGAGGTGAAGCGGCTGGGGCTGCTGATCGTGGACGAGGAGCAGCATTTCGGCGTCGCCCACAAGGAGCGGCTGAAGCGGCTGAAGGCCGACGTCCACGTGCTGACGCTGACCGCCACGCCCATCCCCCGCACCTTGCAGATGTCGCTGGCGGGCGTGAAGGACATGAGCCCGATCGCCACCGCGCCGGTGGACCGGCTGGCGGTGCGGACGTTCGTTTCGCCCTTCGATTCGGTCACTCTGCGCGAGGCGCTGCGCCGCGAGCTGCTGCGCAGCGGACAGAGCTATGTCGTCTGCCCGCGCATCGCCGATCTGGAGCGGCTGGCGAAGCTGCTGCAGGGGCTGGTGCCGGAGGCGCGCTTCGCCATCGCCCATGGGCGCATGGCCGGGGCCGATCTGGAGCGGATCATGGCCGCCTTTTACGACGGCGAGGTCGATGTGCTGGTCTCGACCGCCATCGTGGAGTCGGGCCTCGACATTCCCAACGTCAACACCATGGTGGTCTATCGCGCCGATCTGTTCGGCCTGGCGCAGCTCTATCAGCTGCGGGGGCGGGTGGGGCGCGCCAGGCGGCGGGCCTATGCCTGGCTGACCCTGCCGCCGGGCAGGAAGCTGACGCCGGCGGCCGGGCGGCGGCTGCAGGTGCTGTCGCGGCTCGACAGCCTGGGGGCGGGCTTCAGCCTGGCGAGCCACGATCTCGACATTCGCGGCGCCGGCAATCTGCTGGGCGCCGAACAGTCGGGCCATATCCGGGAGGTGGGAGTCGAACTCTATCAGCAGATGCTGAACGAGGCGGTGCAGGCGCTGCGGGCCGAGGGGCAGGCGCGGGCGGCGGGCGGCGGCTGGGTGCCGGAGATCTCCATCGGTACGGCGGTGCTGATCCCGGAGGACTATGTCCGCGACCTGGACGTGCGGCTGGGCCTCTATCGGCGCATCGCCGCCCTGGAAGAGGCCGGGGAGATCGACGAGCTGCGGCAGGAACTGGAGGACCGTTTCGGGGCGCCGCCCGGCGAGGTGGACAATCTGCTGGCGATCGTCGCCATCAAGGCGGCGTGCCGGCGGGCGGGCATCGCCAGGCTCGACGCCGGTCCGGGTGGGGCGAGCATCGCCTTTCGCGACGCCGGCTTCGCCAATCCGGCCGGCCTGGTGGACTGGATCGGCGGCCAGGGCGGGCGCGTCAGGCTGCGGCCGGACCAGCGGCTGATCGTCGGCGGCGACTGGAAGGACGTAGGCGAGCGCCTGGACGGCGCGCGGCGCCTGGCGGCGACCCTGGCGGCCATCGCCGAGGCGGCGTGAGGGGCGGCGGTGGGGCGCGGGTGGCGAGCGGCGGCGCTTTGGCCAGTGGTTAGTGGCTAGTGGTTAGTGAGAGCGGGAAATGGCGGCGGTGCCCGGCGGCGGGGGGCGGTGGTCAGTGGGAGCGGGTGGCTGGCGGGGGTGCCTGGCGGTGGAGGCGGTGCGTCGACGGGCCTGCGGCCCGTTGCCAGCGGGACGCCGGCGCTCCCAGGGGGCAACGGCAGTGCCAGGGGCGGGGGTGGCGGCTTTCGTGGTAGGGCCGCGCCATGCGGGGAGTTCGCCTTGAACGCACGCGACCTGATCGCAACGGCTCGTACCCTGGCGGAGCGCGGCTCCTCGCAGGCCAATCTGCGCCGCGCGGTCAGCACGGCCTATTACGCGGTGTTCCACTGCCTGGCCGCCACGGCAGCCGACCTGCTGATGGGCCGGCCCCGCGACGAAGCCTGGCACCAAGTGTATCGCGCATTGGAGCATGGCAGGGCCAGGAGCGCCTGTGAAAACAAGCGGGCGATGGCGGCCTTTCCGCCGGAGGTGCGCGCTTTCGCCGACGCCTTCGTCGATTTGCAGGACGCTCGCCACCAGGCGGACTATGCGCTTCATGGCCGATACGACCAGCTGGACGCGCTGGCGGCCATCGACAGGGCGGAGAAAGCCATCGAGGCGATCGAGCGGGCCGATACCCGGTGCCGGCGCAGTTTCGCCGCCCATGTGCTATTCAGGCAGCGGCCATCGCCGGGAGGCTCAAAGTGAACGAGCAGCGGATACGGGAGATCGCGGAGGCGGCGTTCAAGCGCCATTTCGGCGAGGTTGGGGTCTTTCGGGTCAATGTGCGGCCCAGGCTTGGCTTCGAGGACGACTCCCCCGTCGTGGACGTGACCATCATCTACGACGGCGAGTATGAGCAGCTGAACGGCGAAGGGCTTCTGTGGGTGCATTCCGCCATCGTCGACAAGGCATGGCGCGAGGTGGAGGACGACATGGGCTTTCCCTGCATCCACTTCATCCCCAAATCCTCGATCGGGCGGCGCGACCCGGCGACGGTATAGGGTGGCCAGTGGTCAGTGGCTAGTGGCCAGTGGTTAGTGAGGGCGGGAAATGGTGGCGGTGCCTGGGGGTCAGGGTTGTGGGGATCGGGCTGTGAGGCCGCCGTCGCAGACCATGAGCTGGCCGGTGACGAAGGCGGCCTCGTCGCTGGCCAGCCAGAGAGCGAGGGCGGCGATGTCGTCGGGGCGGCCGATGCGGCCGATGGGCTGGTTGGCGTCCAGCCGCCGGGCGGCCTGGCGGGGGTCGGGCAGCGAGGCGAGATAGTCCTGCATCATGCCGGTCTCGATCCAGCCGGGGCAGATCGCGTTGCAGCGGATGCCCTCGCCGCCGTGGTCCACCGCCATGGCCCGCGACAGGGCGTGGACGGCGCCCTTGGTGGCGCAATAGGCGGCCAGGCCGGGGTCGGCGACGAAGCCGTCATAGCTGCCGATGTTGACGATGGCGCCGCCGCCGCCCGCCGCCATGGCCGGGATGGCGGCGCGGCAGGCGAGGAAGACGCCGCGCACATTGACGGCGAAGATGCGCTCCCACTCTTCGAGGCCGGTTTCCACCACCGTTTTCTCGATCTGCATGGCGGCGTTGTTGACCAGGACGTCGATGCCGCCGAAGGCGTCGCGGCAGGCGGCGACCAGGCGGGGGCCGTGGCCTGGGTCGGCGATGTCGCCGGGCAGGAAGAGGATGTCTTCGGCGAGGGGCGGCTGCGGGCTGGAGCGGGCGGTGGCGAGGACGCGCGCGCCTTCGGCCGCGAAACGGGTGGCGATGGCGCGCCCGATGCCCTTCGAGGCGCCGGTGACGATGCAACGCTTGCCCTCGAGACGCATGGTCCTATCCATCCGCCGGTGCGCGATGCGGGCGCGGCGCGGCCTCAGCCGGCCTCCTGCAGCAGGCGATCATGGGCGGCGGTGAAGCCCAGCAGGGAGCCTTCGATGCGGAAGGGCTCGCCGCCGGCGGCCGGTTCCGCCTCCACATGCAGCACCCGGCCGGCGCGAAAGCCGGCGACGGTTTCCGAAGCGAGGGTGCCGACGGCGACGCAGCCTTCGGGCAGGCAGGTGCGGAAGGCCAGCAGCACCGGCTGCCGCTCGTCGGTGCGCAGGGTCAGGCCCGCCTCCAGCAGCAAGCCGAAGGGGGTCACCGCCGTCGCCTCCAGGGTGTCGCCGGCCGGGGCCAGAGTCACGGTCATCAGCGGCATGTCCTGGCCGGAGTCGGCGTCGCGCCACAGGAAGCGCTGTTCCATGGCGCAGAAGCGGCGGTCGTCGCCGGCGACGGCGCAGCGGACCGTCCAGTCGCCATAGGTGGCGGTGAAGGCGCTGGGTTCCTGGGCCGCGAGGGGGCCGCCGGCCAGCAGCGCCGCCGCCAGCGCGACGGCTCGTATCGGGGGGGGCTTCACGGGCTACTCACGGGCGCCGGGTGGTCGGTGGCCAGTGGCCGGTCGCCGGTGGTCGGGTGGTGGGGTCCGATGCCTGGCGGTGGGGGGTGCGTCGACGGGCCTTCGGCCCGTTTGCCGGCGGGACGCCGGCGCTCCCAGGGGGCGCGTGTGGCGGGCGGTGGTGCCCGGAGCCGTTCAGGGAGGTGTTGCGGAGCAGCTCTGGGACAGCTTTGCGGCAGCAGGGTGGCCGGCGGTGCCTGGGAGGTGGCGAGCGGTGCGTTGGTGGGCCTGCGGCATGGTTGCCGGCGGGGCGCCGGCGTTTCCAGGGGGCGGGCTGCGACGAGTGTTTCATGACGCTGCTTGTGGGCATGTCGGCGCGCATCGTAATCCCTTTCTCTCGAACGGTCACGGATCAGGGTGTTGGTCCGTCCGGCGGCGGGACGCCGACGCTGCCTGGAGGCGCGGTCGCGCGCTCCCGGGGGCGCCGACGGCCCCTCGCCTCAGAAGCTCATCGACAGGCTCAGGCCACCGCCGAAGGCGCTGTTGTCGCCGCCGCCGGCCGTGTAGCTCGCAGAACCCTGCACGGCATAGCGGCCCTCGCCCCAGCTGTGAACGCCGCCCAGGCCGAGACGAACGCTGGTGGTCTCCGACGACGCCTTCAGCTGCGTCCCCGACGCCCGCGCCTCGGTCTCCTCCGAGAACTCCTCCATCGCGTCCACGGAGCCGAACAGGCGCAGGCCGCCGCCGGTATCGGCCGCCACGGCCAAGCCCAGACGGCCCACCAGGCTGTCGGCATCCTCCACGGAAACCCGCGCACCGCTGCCCACATCGTCGGTGAAGTCGTCCAGCGACACCCGTGACCAGGCAAGACCGAGCAGCGGCGTCAGCGAAAGGCTGTCGTTCAAGGCAACGGAACGACCGGCCTCCAGGGCCAGCCCATAGCCCTCGCCACCAACGCCGTCCTTCAGCTTCGTGCCCATCCCCGACGTCACTTCCACGTCGAACCAGGTCGCCTGCGCCTGGGCGTCGATATAGACCTCGCCGGCCATGGCCGTGGCGCTCACCCCCACGCCCATGCCGGACAACTCCACCTTGCCGCCGTTCTGTGTCATCTCGGCCTCGCCCTGAAGGCCGTGCACCGAGACGCCGAGCATGGCATCCCCGCCCACCGCCAGATCGACGCCGGCGCGCACGCCGTTGCGGTCGTGGTCGTAGCCGACGCCGGTCCGCGTCGAGTCGTCGGCCTGCCACTCGCCGCGCGAGGCCTCCACCCGCGCCCAGCCGCCGGTCTCGCTGCGCGCCGCCGCCAGACGCTCGCCATAGCTGGGCAGGCCGTTCATGGCCAGCAGCACCGAGGGAAGCGCCTCGTAGAGACGGCAGCGACCGTCGGCCGCCATGTCACAGCTGAAGGTCGAGCGCGGAAGGTCGCTGACGTCCACCTCCCCATCATCGCCGACGGGCAAGTCCCGCAGCGCATGGCCGGTGGTGCCGTCGTCCCGGACCTCGGCGATGGTGACGCTCTTCTCGATGCCGTCGCCGACGATGCCGCCCTCGATCCGCGCCAGGTCCTCGCGGGCCTCCTCCTGCGTCAGCTCGCGAACCGTGTTCTCGCTGTGCACGATCACCGCCGTCGGCGCGTTGTCGCCCCGGATGGCGCTCATGGCACCGCCCGCACGCACGCGACCGGTGAGGCCGACGGTGACGCTGCCGCCGCCGGTCAGATGCACCGCCGCAGGCGCAGGATCGCCTCCCGGACCGGCACCGCCCGTCACCTCGCCCTCGATGTAGATCACCGCCGGTCCCGGATCGTTCACCAGCACCGCACGGCCCGAAGAACCGGCCACCAGCTTGCCGTCCCCGGTGACGATCAATGCACCGCCGCCGCCGAGGTGAACGGCCGCGTCCGTCCCGCCCGTCACCGTGCCCCGCACCCGGACCACCTGATCGAGATGGTCCGAAAGGGTCACGAGGTCGTCGGCGTCCACATTCCGGTTCGCGTCCTGGATGGCCGGGGAGGTGTACTTCTTCTCGATGCGCAGGCCCTCGCCGGCATTGGCGACATAGATGCCGGCCACGGCGCCGGTGACGCTGGCACCCTCGGCCACGGTGACGTCGATGGCGCCGTTGCTGGCGTGGGGCGCCGCGAACCAGGCGCGGATGCCGTCGCCGCTCGAGGCGATGGAACCCGCGTTCATGGCGACGCGGATGTCGCCTGCGTTGTAGCGGTCCACCAGCGCCCGCACCGCCGCCTTGTAGTCGGCGGAGAAGCCGGCGTCGTCGAGGGCGGCGTTCACGTCGCCGCCCGTCGCCACCGCCTCCAGCACCGCCTGTTCCGCCTCCGAGAGACTTCGCGCCAGAATGTCGCGCAGCAACACCCTGCGGGCGTCGCTGTCGGCGCTCAGATACGCCGTGAGCTCGGCGTCGGAATAGCTGCCGTCGTCGTCGGCGTCGATGGCGTCGGCGCCGGGAATGGCCCGTCCCCCGGCGGTGAGCACCGCGCGGAAGCGCGTCAGGATCGCCTCCGCCCGCGCCTTCGCCGCCGCGTCGGTCGAGGCGGTGTCGAGCAGCGCCGCCTGGGCCGCGGCGTCGGCGATCTCGCCCGGGTCGTCGCCGGTGGTCGCGATCCGGTTCAACACCCGCCAGGACAGCACTTCGGCGTCGATGCCCGCGGTGTGCGCCGCGCCGCGGATGGCCGCGCCCGCCTGGCCTTCCTGCGCGCCCTCGATGGCGTGGGCGACGTTGTTCCAGCTGCCGGCGGCGCGCCCGGCCTGCGTGAAGGTTCCCGTCCAGGCGATGTCGATCAGCGGCTGGGCGCGCGTCTCGCCGGCCGCGCTGGCGCGGGGCACGGTGGCATAGATGCCCTTCTCGGCCGTGATCGCCCCCGCCTGGGCGATCGCGATGCGCCCGCCGGTGTTCTGGCGGTCCGCCAGCTGGGCGTAGATGCCGGCATTGTGCCTCGCCGTCAGCGTGGCGCCTTGCGAGACGCTCACCTCGACGGAGCCGCCCTCGTGGTTCAACGCCGCGATGGCGACCCTGTTGTGGGTTTCCGAGGCCTTGACCGAACCGCCCGTGACCTCGACCCTGACGGTCGCCGTGCTGTTGGGGGCGGGGGATTCGGCGCCGTCCTCGTCCCGCCAGCGGCCGATCACGGCGAGGATGCCTTCTCCCGTCCCGCCGCTGACTTCGCCCGCGCTGTGGGTGACGGTGACGGCGCCGCCGCCGTTCGTGCCGCCCTCCGTGTTGCGCGCGAAGATGCCCTGCTCGCTGCCGGTGACGGCGGCGCCGTTCACGATCACGATGTCGCCGGCGGCGGCCTGGTCGGCGAGAATGCCGATGCGCGCCGGGCTGGCGCCCGATGCCGGGGCGATGGCACCGCGGTTCTCGATGCGGACGTCGCTGCGGCCCCCGTGCCAGACCACGATGCCGTAGCGCTTCGCCTCGATGGCGGCGGTGTTGACGATGCGGATGGCGCCCTTGTTGGCGGGGTTCTTGCCCACATGGATGCCGTCGGCGGCGGCCTCGATGGCGGCGGCGTTGGTGACGGTGATGGCGCCGTCGCCGGCGTTGGCGGCCAGGATGCCGAGGGCGCCTTCGCCGGTGGCCGAGATGGTGCCGCCGGTGGTGGTGACGGCGATGTTGCCGTCCCCGGGGTCGGGGGCGCTGGAGGCGTCGACCAGGATGCCGTGGCCGCCCGCGCCGGTGGCCGTGACGGCGCCCGAGCTCTGGACAGCGACGGCCTCGGAGCCGGCGGCGCCGGCGTGACGGCTCGCCTGGACGTAGATGCCGTGGCCGCCGGCGCCCGACGCCGAGACGGTGCCGCTGTGGACGGTCCTGTAGAGGCCCAGGCCGTCGGCGTCCACGTGGATGCCGTGGGCTTGCGCGGCGCTCACCGCGATGGAGCCGGAGTTGGTGACGGTGGTGGTGGTGCCGGCGGTGCGATCGTCGCCGAAGCCTCCGCTCCAGTCCAGGACGCGGATGCCGGACTGCTGGCCGGTGTTGCCGCCGGTCGCCGCGGTGGTGATGGAGCCGGAGTTGGTGACGGTGGTGCTGCCCGAGCCTCTGGCGTCCATCAGCAGGCCGAAGCCCGCGGAATGGATGGTGGCGGCGCTGACGATGCCGTGGTCGGCGGTGTTGCCGCTCTCGGTCACGAGCACGGTGACGCCGTAATGCCTCATCGGGGCGGAGGCCGTGCCGATGGTGACGCCGCTGCCGAGAGTCACCGTCGCCGCGTCGGCGGCGTTGCCGAACTGATGGACGAGGATGCCGTGGTTGGTCTCGGTGGCATGTTCGGCGATCGCCACGGCGTTGCCGTCGGAGCCGACCGTGAGGGCGATGGCGCGCGACGTGCTGTCGCCCGACCCCTGGACGGCGGTGCGGATGACGATGGCGCCATCCGTCCAGAGGTTGGGGGGCGATGCCGGGGCGGAGACCGTCGTCGCCGACCCGCCGGTGACGGTGAGCGTGACGGGACCGGCGACGCCGCCGGGCCAGCCATCGTTCGCGTCGTAGCGGATGCCGTTGGCATAGGCTTGGTCCGGGCAGGTTTCGGTGAACGAGTTGCCCGCATTGAGCGCCCCGCATTCGTCCCGCGCCTGCGCCTCGCCGGCGGGCAGCAGGAAGAGCAGCGCCGTGGCCAGTAGCCAGTGGCCGGTGGCCGGTGGCCGGTGGGAGCGGGTGGCTGGCGGGGGTGCCTGGCGGTGGGCGGTGGGGCGTTGACGGGCCTTGTGGCCCGCCGGGGAGCGCGAGTGTGCGCGTTGGGGTTGGATGGCGCTTGTGCGCTCGTTGTCATACATGGTTATCCCTCATCGAATGCACGGATCGGGGTATTGGCCTGCGGCCTGTCCGGCGGTGGGGTGCCGGCGCTGCCCGGGGGAGCGCCGGCGGCCCCTCTCGCCTCAGAAGCGCACCGACAGGCTCAGGCCGCCGCCGAAGGCGCTGTTGTCGCTGCCGCCGGAAGTGTAGCTGGCGGAGCCCTGCAGCGCATAGCGGCCCTCGCCCCAGCTGTGCACGCCACCGACGCCGACGCGGAAGCCCGTGGTCTCCGACGACGCCTTCAGCTGCGTCCCCGACACCTGCACCTCGGTATCCTCCGAGAACTCCCGCATCACGCCGGCGGAGGCGATCAGGCGCAGGCCATCGCCGGCATCGGCCGCCACGGCCACGCCCAGACGGCCCATCAGGCTGTCGGAATCCTCCATGGAAACCCGCGCGCCCCTGCTGTCGGTGAAGTCGTCCAGCGACGCCTGCGACCAGGCGAGGCCGACCGACGGCGTCAGCGACAGGTTGCCGCCTATCGCCATGGAACGGCCGGCCTCCAGGCCCAGCGCCCAGCCGCCGCCATCGACCTCGTCGGTCCTCATCAGCGTCGTGCCCTGGCTCGACGTCACCTCGACATCGAACCAGGTCGCCTGCGCCTGGGCGTCGATATAGACGCCGCCGGCCATGGCGGTGGCGCTCACCCCCACGCCCATGCCGGACAGCTCCACCTTGCCGCCGTTCCGCGTCATCTCGGCTTCGCCCTGAAGGCCGTGCACCGAGACGCCGAGTATGGCGTCCCCGCCCACCGCCAGATCGACGCCGGCACGGCCGCCGCTGCGGTCGTGGTCGTAGCCGACATCGGTCCGGGTCGAGTCCGCAGCCTTCCACTCGCCGCGCGAGGCCTCCACGCGCGCCCAGCCGCCGGTCTCGCTGCGGGCCGCCGCCAGACGCTCGCCATAGCTAGGCAGGCCGTTCATGGCCAGCAGCACCGAGGGAAGCGCCTCGTAGAGACGGCAGCGATCATCGGATGCCAAGTCGCACCTCATCTCCATCCCCGTGGTGGGCATGTCGGCCGGAGGCCGATCCATATCCGGTTGCGGCCTCCGATCGAAGACGGTGACGTCGGGCACGCCGCCCTCGAGGGACACGGGATCCGTCACCATGCCCATCATGCCGTCCGGGTCGGTGGGGGCAAAGCGAACGGACTCGTCGCCGACGGCATTGCCGACGATGGCGCCACCCAGGCGGGCGACCGCAGCTTCGGCGCTCTCCCGATAGATGACCATGCCGTCCGCAGCCGCAGCCAGGACGATTTCGGTGGTCGCATCGCTGCCGGTCGTCGCACGGGCAGCGCGGATGGCGTTGGTGGCGCCTTCGGCCAGCACCACGCGCCCGGTCCGCCCGAGGGTGATGCGGCCGCCGCCGGTGGTATCGATCGCCGCCACGGAGCCGGAACCGCCCCGCACCTCGCCATCGATGCGGATCACCGAGCGGCCGGGCTCGTTGACCAGGATGGCGCGGCCCGAAGAACCGGCCATCACCTTGCCCATGGCGCCGACCGTCAGCCTGCCGCCGCCCACCAGATGCACCGCCGCGTCCGTGCCGCCCGTCACCATGCCGTTCACCGTGACGGTCTGCTTCAGGATGCGCTCCGCACCGGTGCCCATGGCGCCGGCGTTGGCGACATAGATGCCGGCCATGCCGCCGCTGACGGTGGTGCCGGCGGCGACGGTGACGGAGATGGCGCCGTTCATGGCGTGGGGCGTCGCGTAGTAGGCGCGGATGCCGTCGCCGCGCGGGGCGGCGATGGAACCGCCGGTCATGGCGACGCGGATGTCGCCGACGTTGCGGCGGTCCAGCAGCGCCCGCACCCGGTTCTTGTAGTCGTCGGAGAAGAAGCCGGCGGCGTCAAAGGCGGCATCCAGGTCGCCGCCGGTCGCCACCGCCCGCAGCACCGCCTTCTCCTCGTCCGAGAAGTTGGAGCCGACGAAGTTCCGCAGCAGGGTCCTGCGGTCGGCATTGTCCTCTTCCAGATAGGCGATGATCTCATCGTCGTGATATGTGCCGTCGTCAGCGGTGCCGTCGCCAGCGCCGCTGTCGATGGCGGCGGCGCCGGGAATGGTAGCCAGGTCGTCGTTCTCCAGCATCGCCCTGAACCGCAGCACGATATCATCCGCCCACTCCTGGTATTCATTGTCGGGATTACCCATCGGGTCATTACCGTCGAACAGATGCGTCACCGCCGCCGCGGTCATAAACTCGCTCTCATCGCCGCTCCTGGACACCTGCGTCATGACGTCGCGCCAGGACAGGGCGTGGGCCTCGATGCCGGCCGGCGAGCCGTAGCGCAGAAGGCCCGGGCGGTCGCGGTCGTCCCGCATGACCTTCTCGGTCTGCACCTCCTGGTGGATGGCGATCGCGTTCGCGACGCTCGTGGGGACGAAGCGGTCGTTGTCGTTCCCGGCCACGGTGGCCGTGGTCCCGTGCGAGAAGGAGCCCGTCCACGCGATGTCGATGACGGGGCCGGCAGCCGCCGCCCGCGTCTCGCTCGTGGTCGTGCCTGCGGCGATGGTGACGACGCTGGCGCGCCCGGCGCGGGCGTAGACGCCCTTGCGGCCCTCGATCGTCCCCGCCTGCGTGACCTTCACCTGCCCGGCCGCGTTGGCCGCGTGCTCGAGATTGGCGTAGATGCCGGCGTTGTGCTTCGAGGTCAGCGAGGCGCCAGCGGCCAGGCTGGCCACCGCGTCGCCCGTCCCGCGCTGGAGGACCGCGACGGCCGCCTTGCTCTGGCCTTCCGTGCTCACCCGGCCGCCCGTCACCGCGACCGTCACCGCGTCCGCGTTGCCGGCGGAGTTCTGGGCCTGGATTCCGCTCTCGGTCTTGGCCTCGATGTCGCCGCCGGAATGGGTGACGGAGACGGCGCCGGTGTTGGACCAGGTTCTGGTGGTCACGCCGGCGGCGATCGCCACCGTGGCCAGCGCCGGGTCGTTGGTGACGAAGATGCCGTATTTCCCGGCCTCGATGTCGGCGCTGCTGGCGACGGTCGCGTCCGCCCCGGCTTGCTGGACCCAGATGCCGCTCTCGGTCTTGGCCTCGATGTCGCCGCCGGAATGGGTGACGGAGACGTCGCCCAGCGTGGCGTAGGTGGTGGTGGTGGTGCCCGCGGCTATCGTCACCTGGGGTTGGTTGGTCCTGGTGGTCACGCCCCCGGCCACCGCCACCGTCACCGTGGTGGCGGCTTGTGTCGGACCGCCGAGGACGCGGATGCCGTAGTTTTCGGCCGTGACGCCGGCGCCGCTTTCGACCGTCACGGCGCCCGTCCCGCCCTGCTGGATGCGGATGCCGTCGTCGGCCGTCGAGGCGATGGAGCCGCCGGTATGCTTGACGATGGTATCGCCCGCGTTGGAGTTGACGAGGAGGGCGGCGTTCGCCGAAGAGATGGAGCCGCTGTTGGTGATCGCGAGGTTGCCGTCGCCCCTGCCTTGCGGGTTGGTTCCGTCATACGTTTCGACGTAGATGCCGTGCGTGGACGTGCCGGCGGTCGTGATGGTGCCGGTATTCTCGATCTCGACGGCCTCGGAGCCGGCGGCGCCCCAGTGATGGGAGGCGTCCACGAAGATGCCGTGGCTGGCCGTGCTCGTCGCCGAGACGGTGCCGCGGTTGACGGTCTCGTAAAGGCCGAGCCCTTCGGCGTCCACGCGGATGCCGCTTCCGCCCGCCTGGCTCACGGAGATGGAGCCGGAGTTGGTGACCGTGGTCGTGGCGGTCGCGGGTCTCTCGTTGCCCCGGGTTCCGGTCCAGTCCAGGATGCGGATGCCGTCTGCGTTCCCGGTGGTTCCGCCCGTCACCGCCGCGTTGACGATGGAGCCGGAGTTGGTGACCACGGTGTTGCCCGAGCCCCTGGCGTCCATCAGGATGCCGAAACCTGCGGAATAGATGTCGGCGGCGCTCGTGATGGTGTGGTCGGCCGTGTTGTCGGCCCGCTCCACGAGCACGTGGACGCCGGACCGCTTCATCGGAGCGGCCATCGTGCCGATGTCCACGCCGCTGCCGAGGGTCACCGTCGTCGGCGAGGCGCCGGCGGCGCGGTGATGGATGACGACGCCGGTGTTGTCGAAGCCGGCGTTGAGGGTGCCTGTGGTCTGCGTGATACGCACGGCGTTGCTGCCGGAGCCGACCGTGAGGGCGACGGTGCGCGTGTCGGTGGCGTGGTGGGCGGTCCGCAGGACGATGCCGCTCCCCCAACTGTTGGAGGCGGCGGCGGCCGCGCTGGAGATCGCCGTCGCCGAGCCGCCGGTGACGATGAGCGTGATGTCGCCGGCGACGCCGTTGCCCCAGCCGTCGGCCGCGTCGTAGCGGATGCCGCTGGCATAGGCCGCATCCGAGCAGGTATGGCTGGTGGCGCTCGTCGACCAAGTGCCGCATTCGTCCCGCGCCCACGCCTGGCCGGCGGGCAGCAGCAAGAGCAGCGCCAGGGCTGCGGCCAGAGCGGATGCGAGCCGCGGCGGTCTCTTCCAGCTGCTGCTCATGCGCATGTCGTGGTGCATCGTAAATCCCCCTATCGAATCGTCCGGACGGTTCGGCGGCGGCATCATTACCCCCCCCCCCCCCGCCGTCAAGGGGGTTTGGCGCGTTTTTCGCCGCGCGCCGGGGAGAGGGGGTGGCCGGTGGCCAGTGGTTAGTGGCTAGTGGGAGCGGGATGCTTGGGCGGTGCCTGGCGGTGGGGGCGGTGCGTCGGCGGGCCTTCGGCCCGTTGCCGGCGGGACGCCGGCGCTCGGGGGGATGGTGTATGGGCGGGCCTGGCGGCCCGCCGGGGAGCGTGACGCTCGGTCGGTACTGGGGGGCGCCTTTCAGTTGGCGGCGGTTTCGTCGGTGGGCGCCTGGGCCAGGCGGTCGGGGCGGGCCAGGGCGCCGGCAACCGTGCCTTCGATGCGCGCCATGCGCTCGCGCAACTCCGCCTGCCCGGCCTCGATGCGGACGAGGCGTTCCTCGACGCCGGCAAACCGTGTTTCGATGCGGGTTTCCAGGGCGGCGAAGCGTTCCTCGATGCGGATCTCCAGGGCGGCAATGCGCTCCTCGATGCGGACTTCCAGAGCGGCAAAGCGCGCTTCCAGGGCGGCCATGTCGGTCCGCTGCCAGCCGAACAAGACGACGTTCATGGCCGCGATGGCGAAGAACAGGGTGATGAAGGGGTTGACCTTTGGCATGACGGTTTCCGCCAAGTGCGTTCGCTACCTTAGCGTATGGGTGGCGGGTGGCCAAGCGTGGGTGGCGGGTGGCCAGTGGTCAGTGGCTAGTGGCTAGTGGGAGCGGGTGGTGGGGGTGGTGCCTGGCGGTGGCGGTCAGTGCGTCGGCGGGCCTTCGGCCCGTTGCCGGCGGGACGCCGGCGCTCGGGGAGATGGTGTATGGGCGGGCCTGGCGGCCCGCCAGGGGGCGTATGGCAGGTAGTGGTGCCTGGGGGCGCGGGGAGTGCCTTTCAGTTGGCGGCGGTTTCGTCGGTGGGTGCCTGGGCCAGGCGGTCGGGGCGGGCCAGGGCGCCGGCAACCGTGCCTTCGATGCGCGCCATGCGCTCGCGCAACTCCGCCTGCCCGGCCTCGATGCGGACGAGGCGTTCCTCGACACCGGCAAACCGTGTTTCGATGCGGGTTTCCAGGGCGACGATGCGCGCTTCGATGCGGGTTTCCAGGGCGGCCATGTCGGCACGCTGCCAGCCGAACAAGCCGACGTTCATGGCCGCGATGGCGAGGAACAGGGTGACGAGGGGGTTGATCTTCGGCATGACGGTTTCCGCCGGGCGCGTTCGCCACCTTAGCGCATGGGGCGCGGGTGGCCAAGCGCGGCGGGGGGCGGAGCCAGTGGCCGGTGGCCAGTGGTTAGTGGGAGCGGGATGCTTGGGCGGTGCCTGGCGGTGGGGGTAGGGCGTTGACGGGCCTTCGGCCCGTTGCCGGCGGGACGCCGGCGCTCGGGGAAACGGTGCGTGGGCGGGCCTGGCGGCCCGCCGGGGGGCGTGACGCTGGCGGCGGTGCGCCTGGTGGGCGGCTCGTGGCGGCAACTGCCGCGACCGATTACAAGCGGGCGAAAAGAGTCCTTGACTGCCGCTGCGGCGGCGCCTATATGCGCGGTCATTCGCCCCTTGGCGGTACGCCCTGCTCCCGGCCTGGGCCGGTCATCATGAGCGAGGCCGAACCCTTGGGGCTTTTTCTTGCCTGCGCCTTGGAATGACCAAGGTTGCGATCCTTATCGACGGCGGATATTTCCTGAAGCGGCTGCCGACGGTGCGGCCCGACATCGATACGGGCAACCCGGAGGATGTCGACAGGTCGATCGGGCAGCTGCTTTGGAGCCAGCTGAGCCAATTGAACCGCATATACGGCACCTGGGATTACACGCGGAAAGGCGGCATCGAGGAACTCCAGGGGATCGAGACCAGTCACGCGTCGAACCCGTTTCGACTTCTGTATCGCTGCTTCTACTACGATGCACCGCCCTATAAGGAGAAGGCGCACACCCCCATCGACAAGCGCCCGATCGATTACGCGAAAACGGAGCAGGCGATTTTCCGGCAGCGGCTTTTCGGAATCCTGCGCGGCCGGCGGAATTTCGCACTTCGACTGGGCGAGGTTCGCGCGGATCGAAACCGATCCTGGATTTTGAAACCACAAGCGCAGAAGGATCTCCTCAGCCATCGCCGCACGGTCGCCGAGTTGACCGACGACGATTTCGCGCCCGCCTTGCGGCAGAAGGGGGTCGATATGCGGATCGGCCTCGACATCGCGGCGATGACCCTGAAACGCCAGGCGGACATCGTCGTTCTCGTGGCCGGCGATGCGGACTTCGTCCCGGCGGCGAAGCTCGCCCGACGGGAAGGCGTGCAGTTCATTCTCGACCCGCTCTGGCAGAGCGTGCCGCCGGATCTTTGCGAGCACATCGACGGTTTGACCAGCGGCTTTCCCAGGCCATCCGCACGGGGGCGGACAAGGCCCTGAGCTTGCCTGGCGGGCTGCGCGGGTGGCGGCTGCGAGTGGTTAGTGGTTAGTGAGAGCGGGGGGTGGCGGCGGTGCCTGGCGGTGGCGGATGGTGCGTTGGCGGGCCTTCGGCCCGTTTGCCGGCGGGACGCCGGCGCTCTGACTGGTGGCCGGTGGCCAGTGGTCGGTGGTCAGTGAGAGCGGGGGGGGGGGGGGGTGCCTGGCGGTGGGAGGCGGTGCGTTGACGGGCCTTGCGGCCCGTTGCCGGCGGGACGCCGGCGCTCTGACTGGTGGCCGGTGGCCAGTGGTCGGTGGTCAGTGAGAGCGGGGGGGGGGGGTGCCTGGCGGTGGGAGGCGGTGCGTTGACGGGCCTTGCGGCCCGTTGCCGGCGGGACGCCGGCGCTCCCAGGAGGCGTGACGCTTGGGCGGTGCCTGGGGGGCGCTTTCAGTTGGCGGCTTCGGTTTCGTCGGTGGGTGCCTGGGCGAGGCGGTCGGGGCGGGCCAGGGCGCCGGCGACCGTGCCCTCGATCCGCGCCATGCGCTCGCGCAACTCCGCCTGGCCGGCCTCGATGCGAGCCGTGCGCTGGCGCAACTCCGTCTGACCGGCTTCGATGCGCGCCATGCGCTCGCGCAGCTCCGCCTGCCCCGCCTCGATGCGGACGAGGCGTTCCTCGACGCCGGCGAACCGCGTTTCGATGCGGGTTTCCAGGGCGGCCATGTCGGCCCGCTGCCAGCCGAACAAGACGACGTTCATGGCCGCGATGGCGAAGAACAGGGTGATGAAGGGGTTGATCTTCGGCATGGCGGTTTCCGCCGGGTTCGTTCGTCACCTTAGCGTGTGGGGGGCGGGTGGCCAAGGGTGGGTGGCCGGTGGCCGGCAGCCAGTGGTCAGTGGCTAGTGGTTAGTGGGAGCGGGGGGTGGGGGTGGTGCCTGGCGGTGGCGGTCAGTGCGTTGGCGGGCCTTCGGCCCGTTGCCGGCGAGACGCCGGCGCTCCCAGGGGGGCGCGGTTGGCAGGGGGTAGTGCCTGGCGGTGGCGCCCTTCAGTTGGCGGCGGTTTCGTCGGTGGGTGCCTGGGCCAGGCGGTCGGGGCGGGCCAGGGCGCCGGCGACGGTGCCTTCGATGCGCGCCATGCGTTCGCGCAGTTCCGACTGCCCGGCCTCGATGCGGGCCATGCGCTGGCGCAACTCCGCCTGACCGGCCTCGATGCGGATTTCCAGGGCGGTAAAGCGTTCCTCGATGGCGGTGAAGCGCTCCTCAATGGCAGCGAAGCGTTCCTCGATGCGGATTTCCAGGGCGACGATGCGCGCCTCGAAGCGGGCTTCCAGGGCGGCGATGCGCGCTTCGATGCGGGTTTCCAGGGCGGCCATGTCGGCACGCTGCCAGCCGAACAGGCCGGCGTTCATGGCCGCGATGGCGAGGAACAAGCCGACGAAGGGGTTGATCTTCGGCATGGCGGTTTCCGCCGGGTTCGTTCGTCACCTTAGCGTATGGGGGGGCGGGTGGCCAAGGGTGGGTGGCCGGTGGCCGGTGGCCGGTGGCCGGTGGCCAGTGGTTAGTGGGAGCGGGGGGTGGGGGTGGTGCCTGACGGTGGGGGTGGTGCCTGACGGTGGGAGTGGTGCGTCGGCGGGCCTTTGGCTCGTTTGCCGGCGGGACGCCGGCGCTCCCAGGAGGCGTGACGCTCGGTCGGTGCCTGACGGTGGGGAGTGGTGCGTTGGCGGGCCTTCGGCCCGTTTGCCGGCGGGACGCCGGCGCTCGGGGAAACGGTGCGTGGGCGGGCCGGACGGCCCGCCGGGGGCGGGACGCTGGCGGCGGTGCCTGGCGGTGGGGGGTGCCTTTGGCCTGTTTGGCGGTGGGGTGCCGGCGCTCCCCGGGCGGGGAGCGCCGGCGTTTTCCCTTGCCTCAGAAGCTTACCGACAGGCTCAGGCCGCCGCCGAAGGCGCTGTTGTCGCCGCCGCCGGAGGTGTAGCTGGCGGAGCCCTGCAGGGCATAGCGGCCCTCGCCCCAGCTGTGCACGCCACCGACGCCGACGCGGAAGCCCGTGGTTTCCGACGACGCCTTCAGCTGCGTCCCCGAAACCTGCACCTCGGTATCCTCCGAGAACTCCCGCATCACGCCGGCGGAGGCGATCAGGCGCAGGCCGTCGCCGGCATCGGCCGCCACGGACACGCCCAGACGGCCCATCAGGCTGTCGGAATCCTCCATGGAAACCCGCGCGCCCCTGCTGTCGGTGAAGTCGTCCAGCGACGCCTGCGACCAAGCGAGGCCGACCGACGGCGTCAGCGACAGGTTGCCGCCTATCGCCATGGAACGGCCGGCCTCCAGGCCCAGCGCCCAGCCGCCGCCATCGACCTCGTCGGTCCTCATCAGCGTCGTGCCCTGGCTCGACGTCATCTCGACATCGAACCAGGTCGCCTGCGCCTGGGCGTCGATATAGACGCCGCCGGCCATGGCCGTGGCGCTCACCCCCACGCCCATGCCCGAAAGCTCCACCTTGCCGCCGTTCCGCGTCATCTCGGCTTCGCCCTGAAGGCCGTGCACCGAGACGCCGATGCGGGCGTCCTCGCCCACCGCCACGTCGACGCCGGCACGGCCGCCGCTGCGGTCGTGGTCGTAGCCGACATCGGTCCGGGTCGAGTCCGCAGCCTTCCACTCGCCGCGCGAGGCCTCCACGCGCGCCCAGCCGCCGCTCTCGCTGCGGGCCGCCGCCAGACGCTCGCCATAGCTAGGCAGGCCGTTCATGGCCAGCAGCACCGAGGGAAGCGCCTCGTAGAGACGGCAGCGATCATCGGATGCCAGGTCGCAGTTCATATCCATGGAAGGCATGGCCGGAGGCGGATCCATGGGCTGCTCATCCGATGGCTGCTCATCCGATGGCTGCTCATCCGGCTGCTTCCTCGGAAAATCGGAGACGTCAGGATCGCCGTTCTCGTCGAGGGGCGCGACCCGCCCCATGCCGGTGTCGTCATTCTCGTCGAAGACGGCGAATCTGACGCCGGCGACGGCAGTGCCACGGACGTCGCCGCCCAGGCGGGGGGCCGCTTCACCGGCGTTCTCCTGATAGACCATCGGGCCGTCCACCTCCACGGTGACGACCGTGCTGCCAGCCGTACCGTTGGCGCGGATGGCTTCGGTGGCGCCGTCGTTGAGCACCACGCGCCCGGTCCCCCTGAGGGTGATGCTGCCGCCGCCGGTGGTATCGATCGCCGCCACGGCGTCGTCACCGGTGCCGGAACCGCCCCGCACCTCGCCGCGGATGGTGATCTCCGAGCGACCGGGCTCGTTGACCAGGATGGCGTGGCCCGAATCACCGGCCATCACCTTGCCCATGGCGCCGACCGTCAGCCTGCCGCCGCCCACCAGATGCACCGCCGCGTCGCTGCCGCCCGTCACCATGCCGTTCACCGTGACGGTCTGCTTCAGGATGCGCTCCGCACCGGTGCCCATGGCGCCGGCGTTGGCGACATAGATGCCCGCCATGCCGCCGCTGACGGTGGTGCCGGCGGCGACGGTGACGGAGATGGCGCCGTTCATGGCATGCGGCGTCGCGTAATAGGCGCGGATGCCGTCGCCGCGCGAGGCGATGGAACCGCCGTTCATGGCGACGCGGATGTCGCCGACGTTGAAGTCGTCGAGGAACGCCTTCACCGCCATCTTGTAGGTGTCGGAGAAGTCCGCGTCGGCGTTGCCGAGGGCGGCGTCGAGGCCGGTGTCCGTCACCGCCGCCCGCAGCACCGCCATCTCCGCCTCCGAGAGGCTGTACTTCAGGATGTTGCGAAGGAGGGTTCTCGTGTCGTCGTCGTCCGTGCTCAGATAGGTCACGATCTCGGCGTCCGTCACGCCGGTCAGGCTCGTCGCGCCCGTCTTGACGGCGTCGAAGACCCCGTCCGCGACGTCGATGTCGCCGTTTGCGAGCGCCGCCTTGAACGCCGCAAGGATGGCCGTCCTCCGCGAATCGGTGCCGGTCTCGGCCAGCAGGGCCATCTGCGCCGCGCTGTCCGCGATCATACCCGGGTCGTCGCCCTCCGCCGCTAGCGCCGCCACAGCGTTCCAGGGCATGACCTGGGCATCGATGCCGGCCGGCGTTCCGTAGCGGGTGGCCTTCCCGGCCTCCACGGTCCGATGGTGGGTGAGCGCGAGGGTGGCGTCGGAAGCCGCCCAGCGGTCGCTGTCGTCCTGGGCCACGGTGGCCGTGGTTCCGTGCGAGAAGGAACCCGTCCAGGTGATGTCGATGACGGGACCGGCAGCCGCCGCCCGCGTCTCGGTCGTGGTCGTGCCTGCGGCGATGGTGACGACGCTGTCGCGCGAGACGTAGGCGTGGACGCCCGTGCGGCCGGCGATGGTCCCGCCCTGGGTGATCTTCACCTGCCCCTCGTCGTTGCCCGCGAGGCGGAGCCGGGCCAGGATGCCGGCGTTCTGCCTGGAGACGATCTCCGCGCCGTCGGAGACGTTCACGACGGCGTCGCCCGTTCCCTCCTGGAACGCTTCGACGGCATGTTCGCGCATCCCCTTGGTCGTCACCGAGCCGCCGGTCACCGCGACCGTCACCGCGCCCGCGTTGCCGGGCGAGTTGCGGGCGCGGATGCCGCTCTCGGCATCGGCGGTGACGGCGCCCTCCGACCTGACGGAGACCGTCCCGGCCGTGTTGCCCACGTCGGTCAGCACGGCGTCGATGCCGAAGCCCTCCGTGGAGGTCAGCGTGGCGCCCGCCTCGACCGTGACCACGACCGATCCGGCCTCGAAGTTGACCGCCTCGACGGCGTGCCTCTTCGATGCGACCGAGCCGCCGGTGACGGCGACCCTGGCGAGACCCTCGTTCTCGGGCATGACGTAGTCGGCGTGCATCGGGCTGGACTCTCGCCGGGACGTGCCCACATGCGCCTTGATGCCCACGCCGCCCATCGCCACCGCGATGGCCCCGGCCGAATGGGTGACGGAGACGCCGGCGTTGGCGCCGTCGGCGTCCTTGCCGGTCGTTCTGGCGCGGATGCCCTCGAGGGCTGTCGTGGCCGCCGAGGTGATGGCGCCGCTGCTGGTGATCGTGATGGCGCCGGCGGAACCGGTGTCCTCGACGTTGATGCCCCGGGCGTCCGACACGATGGCGCCGCTGTTGTCGAGCGTGACGGCGCCGCTGCCGGCGTTGCGGATATAGATGCCGCCGGGCCGGTCGCCATCGGCCTCCGAGTAGATCGCCGCCCCGCTGGTGACGGAGACGTCGCCGGCGTCGCTCTCGTACGTCAGGACTTCGATGCCGCCGTTCTCCATCTTGTCGGTCGCCGTCCCGATGGTCACGCCGCTCTTGACGTCCAGCATGGTCGTGGCGCCGTCCCCGTCGCGCTGAAGGACGAGGATGCCGCGGTTGTTGTACCAGCTGCTGGCCCGCGTGCCGGACTGCGCGATGGCGACGAAGGTGCCCGAGCCGCCGACCGTGAGGTCGATGTTGCGGACCGGGGATGTGCGGGGCGAGGTCGTGTCATCGTCGGTGCGGATGGTGATGCCGTTGTGCAAGCTGTTGTTGGCGCCGGCCGTTACGGTCGCCGTGGTCGCCGTGCCCGGAACGGTGAGCGTGACGGCGTTCGCCTGATCCCAATAGACGATGCCGGTATAGGCCGCACCCGGGCAGTTTTCGGTGAACGAGTTGCCCGCATTGAGCGCCCCGCAGTCGTTGACCGCCTGCGCCGCCCCCGGCGCCAGCACGAACGCGGTCAGCAGGGCGGCGCCCGCCAGACGGAAACAGCTCTTCACGGACATATCGCGGATCGCGGAATACAGCATCGGTCCCCTCCTTCGAACGACCACCGGCGGTGGAAGGGCGGCGTTTATCCCCCCCCCCCCCCGGCGGTGTCAACGGGGGGCGGGCAGTTTTTTCGGGGGTGGGGGGTAGTGGCCGGTGGCCGGTGGCCAGTGGCTAGTGGTTAGTGAGAGCGGGGGGTGGGGGCGGTGCCTGGCGGCGGGGGACGGTGCGTCGGCGGGCCTTCGGCCCGTTGCCGGCGGGACGCCGGCGCTCCCAGGGGGGCGCGGTTGGTAGGGGGTAGTGCCTGGCGGTGGTGCCTTTCAGTTGGCGGCGGTTTCGTCGGCGGGTGCCTGGGCCAGGCGGTCGGGGCGGGCCAGGGCGCCGGCAACCGTGCCTTCGATGCGCGCCATGCGCTCGCGCAACTCCGCCTGCCCCGCCTCGATGCGGACGAGGCGTTCCTCGACGCCGGCAAACCGCGTTTCGATGCGGGTTTCCAGGGCGGCAAAGCGCGCTTCCAGGGCGGCCATGTCGGCGCGCTGCCAGCCGAACAAGACGACGTTCATGGCCGCGATGGCGAAGAACAGGGTGATGAAGGGGTTGACCTTCGGCATGACGGTTTCCGCCAGGTTCGTTCGTCACCTTAGCGCATGGGGCGCGGGTGGCGGCGAGCGGTGCCTGGGTGGGGGGTGGTGCGTTGACCTTGCGGCCCGTTGCCGGCGGAACGCCGGCGCTTTGGCCAGTGGTCAGTGGCTAGTGGTCAGTGAGAGCGGGTGGTGGGGGCGGTGCCTGGGTGTGGGGCGGTCGGTGCGTTGGCGGCGGGACGCCGGCGCTCCCAGGGGGCGTGTGGCGGGCAGTGTGCCAGGGGCGCCGGGTGGTGGGTGGCGGGCGAAGCGCTCTTGCTTTTCGGCTTGCTCACGCTGCTGCCACAGGCTAAGCTGTTGCGACCGTCCCGCATGGAGCCATCGCCATGACCCTTGCCGCCTTCGACACCCTCGCCGCCACCCGCGACCTGGAAGCGGCCGGCATGGAGCGGCGCCAGGCGGAAGCCGTCGCCGAGGTCACGGCACAGGCGGCCGTCACCGGCCATGGCGAGCTGGCCACCAAGGCGGACCTCGCCACCGGTCTCGCCGATCTCAAAACCGCCATGGCGCGGCAGGAAGCGCGTATCTATCTGGCGCTGGTCGGGGTGGTCTTCGCCATCCTCGCCGCCGACAGGTTGCTGCCTTCGTAGCAGGCTGCACCGGGGCGGCCCGTGGCCGCCGCAATGGAGCCCGCCGCCTTCGATACCCTCGCCGCCAGCCGCGGCCTGGAAGCGCCGGCATGGGGCGGTGCGTCGGCGGGCCTTGCGGCCCGTTTGCCGGCGGGACGCCGGCGCTCGGGGAAACGGTGCGTGGGCGGGCCTGACGGCCCGCCGGGGGGCGTGACGCTCGGTCGGTACTGGGGGGCGCCTTTCAGTTGGCGGCTTCGGCTTCGTCGGCGGGTGCCTGGGCCAGGCGGTCGGGGCGGGCCAGGGCGCCGGCAACCGTGCCCTCGATGCGCGCCATGCGCTCGCGCAACTCCGCCTGCCCCGCCTCGATGCGGACGAGGCGTTCCTCGACGCCGGCAAACCGCGTTTCGATGCGGGTTTCCAGGGCGGCAAAGCGCGCCTCGATGGCGGCGAAGCGCTCCTCGATGCGGGTTTCCAGGGCGGAGAAGCGCGCTTCCAGGGCGGCCATGTCGGCCCGCTGCCAGCCGAACAAGACGACGTTCATGGCCGCGATGGCGAAGAACAGGGTGATGAAGGGGTTGACCTTTGGCATGGCGGTTTCCGCCGGACGCGTTCGCTACCTTAGCGCATGGGGCGCAGGTGGCCAAGCGCGGCGGGCGATGGCGAGCAGTGCCTGGGTGGGGGTGGTGCGTTGACCTGGCGGCCCGTTGCCGGCGGGACGCCGGCGCTTTGGCCGGTGGCCGGTGGCCAGTGAGAGCGGGTGGTGGGGGCGGTGCCTGGGTGGGGCGGTCGGTGCGTTGGCGGCGGGACGCCGGCGCTCCCAGGGGGCGTGTGGCGGGCGGTGTGCCAGGGGCGCCGGGTGGTGGGTGGCGGGCGAAGTGGTCTTGCTTCTCGGCTTGCTCACGCCGCTGCCACAGGCTAAGCTGTCGCGACCGCTCCGCATGGAGCCATCGCCATGACCCTTGCCGCCTTCGACACCCTCGCCGCCACCCGCGACCTGGAAGCGGCCGGCATGGAGCGGCGCCAGGCGGAAGCCGTCGCCGAGGTGACGGCACAGGCGGCCGTCACCGGCCATGGCGAACTGGCCACCAAGGCGGACATCAAGGACTTCGCCACCAAAGCCGACCTCGCCGATCTCAAGGCCGCCATGGCGCGGCAGGAAGCGCGCCTCTATCTGGCGTTGGTCGGGGTGGTCTTCGCCATCCTCGCCGCCGACAGGTTGCTGCCGTCGTAGCAGGTCGCGCCGGGGCGGCCCGTGGCCGCCGCAATGGAGCCCGCCGCCTTCGATACCCTCGCCGCCAGCAGCGGCCTGGAAACGTCGGCGTGGGGCGGTGTGGCAGAGGTGGTGCCTGGCGGCCCGTTGCCGGCGGGACGCCGGCGCTCGGGGAGCGGTGTGTGGGCGGGCCTGGCGGCCCGCCGGGGGGCGTGACGCTCGGTCGGTACTGGGGGCGCCCTTCAGTTGGCGGCGGTTTCGTCGGCGGGTGCCTGGGCCAGGCGGTCGGGGCGGGCCAGGGCGCCGGCAACCGTGCCTTCGATGCGCGCCATGCGCTCGCGCAACTCCGCCTGACCGGCCTCGATGCGGACGAGGCGTTCCTCGACGCCGGCGAACCGCGTTTCGATGCGGACCATGCGCTCGCGCAGCTCCACCTGCCCGGCCTCGATGCGGTTGAAGCGCGCCTCGATGCGGGTTTCCAGGGCGGTCATGTCGGCCCGCTGCCAGCCGAACAGGCCGATGTTCATGGCCGCGATGGCGAGGAACAAGGTGACGAGGGGGTTGATCTTCGGCATGACGGTTTCCGCCGGGCGCGTTCGCTACCTTAGCGCATGGGGCGCGGGTGGCCAAGCGCGGCGGGTGGCGGCGAGCGGTGCCTGGGTGGGGGGTGGTGCGTTGACCTTGCGGCCCGTTGCCGGCGGGACGCCGGCGCTCGGGGAGCGGTGTGTGGGCGGGCCTGGCGGCCCGCCGGGGAGCGTGACGCTCGGTCGGTACTGGGGGGCGCCCTTCAGTTGGCGGCTTCGGCTTCGTCGGTGGGCGCCTGGGCCAGGCGGTCGGGGCGGGCTAGGGCGCCGGCAACCGTGCCCTCGATGCGCGCCATGCGCTCGCGCAACTCCGCCTGCCCTGCCTCGATGCGGACGAGGCGTTCCTCGACGCCGGCAAACCTCGTTTCGATGCGGGTTTCCAGGGCAATGAAGCGCGCTTTCAGGGCAGCCATGTCGGCCCGCTGCCAACCGAACAAGACGACGTTCATGGCCGCGATGGCGAAGAACAGGGTGATGAAGGGGTTGACCTTTGGCATGACGGTTTCCGCCGGGCGCGTTCGCTACCTTAGCGCATGGAGCGCGGGTGGCCAAGCGCGGCGGGTGACGGCCGGTGGCTAGTGGCTAGTGGTCGGTGAGAGCGGGAAACGGGGGCGGTGCCTGACGGCGGGCGTGTGGTGCGTTGGCGGGCCTGGCGGCCCGTTTGCCGGCGGGATGCCGGCGCTCGGGGAGCGGTGTGTGGGCGGGCCTGGCGGCCCGCCGGGGGGCGTGACGCTCGGTCGGTACTGGGGGGCGCCCTTCAGTTGGCGGCGGTTTCGTCGGCGGGTGCCTGGGCTAGGCGGTCGGGGCGGGCCAGGGCGCCGGCGACCGTGCCTTCGATGCGCGCCATGCGCTCGCGCAGTTCCGCCTGACCGGCCTCGATGCGGACGAGGCGTTCCTCGACGGCGGCAAACCGCGTTTCGATGCGGGTTTCCAGGGCGGCAAAGCGCGCCTCGATGGCGGCGAAGCGCTCCTCGATGCGGGTTTCCAGGGCGGCCATGTCGGCCCGCTGCCAGCCGAACAAGACGACGTTCATGGCCGCGATGGCGAAGAACAGGGTGATGAAGGGGTTGACCTTTGGCATGACGGTTTCCGCCGGGCGCGTTCGCTACCTTAGCGCATGGGGCGCGGGTGGCCAAGGGTGGCGGGTGGCGGCCGGTGGCTAGTGGTTAGTGGTTAGTGGGAGCGGGGGGTGGGGGGTGGGGGCGGTGCCTGGCGGCGGGATGCTCGGTCGGTGCCTGGAGGCGGGGCGCCGGCGCTCGGGGGGATGGTGTGTGGGCGGGCCGGACGGCCCGCCGGGGGACGTGTGGCTGACGGCGGTGCCCGGGGGTGCGCTGGGTGGTGGGTGGCTTTAGTCCTGGTGGAAATGCCTGGACAGCGCCAGCCCCTGGCCCTGGTAGTGGCTGCCGAGGGCGGCGCCGTAGAGCAGGTCGGGCCGGGCCAGCAGGCGCTCGTAGCGCAGGCGGCCCATGATCTGGCCGTGTTCCAGGAGGAAGGGCACCTCGTGGCTGCGCACCTCCAGGACGGCGCGGGAACCGGCGCTGCCGTCGGCGCTCCAGCCGAAGCCGGGGTCGAAAAAGCCGGCGTAGTGGGCGCGGAATTCGCCGACCAGGGTGTCGTAGGCGGCCATTTCGGCGGCGTGATCGGGCGGCACCTTGACCTGCTCGCGGGTGGCCAGGAGGTAGAACTCGCCGGGATCGAGGATGAGGCGGCCATCGGCGGGGGGCGGGATGGGGTCCCAGAAGGCCCGCCAGTCCAGCGCCCCCTTACGGTCGATATCGACGATGCCGGCGTGGCGCCGGGCGCGGTAGCCCACCGGCGCGCCCGGCGCGGCGCCGCGCAGATCGAGCGTGACGGCCAGCGAATCTTCGCGGATGGACGCCTCGCCCTCGGGGGTGTCGACCAGGCGGTGGCGCTGGTGGAGGCGCGCGAGCGTCACCTCGCCGAAAACCGGCTTGCCGCGCCGGAGCCGCAATTGCGCCAGCCTGGAACCCTGCCTGACGACGGCGCTGAAGGTGCGCGGCGAGACCTCGGCATAGAGGCGGCCGCGATAGCCGCGCGGCACGCGGTCGAACTCGGTGGCGTAATCGGCGATGACGCGGGTGAAGACGTCGAGCCGGCCGGTGGAGCTCCTGGGATTGGCGAGGCCGGCGGTCTCGCCCGCGAGCCGCAGCCTTTCCTGCAAGGCCACGACATAGACGCAGCCCTTTTCCAGGACGGCGCCGGCGGCCAGGTCGATGCGGTGCATGCCCAGCTGGGAGAGCTTGCGCTCCACCGTGGCGCGCGGTCCCGGCAGAAAGGAGGAGCGCACCCGCCAGGCGGTCGCGCCCAGGCGGAGATCGATGCTGGCGGGCTGGATCTGGCCGGGAACGAGGGGGCGGTCGGCGAAGATGGCCCTGCCCGCCCCTTCCCGCCCCTCGCCCACCAGGGCGCGCAGGCGCTGCGAGGGCAGCACGCCGGTGGTGGAGGCGGCGCCGTCGTCGTCGATGAAGCCGAAATGGAACTGTGTCGCCACGGCTGCCGCCCCCGACGCCCGGCGGCGAAGCTAGCAGGGTGGGCGGGGGGTGGGCGAGTGGGGGGGTAGTGGATAGTGGATAGTGGCCAGTAGCCAGTGGTCGGTGGCCAGTGGGAGCGGGTGGTGGAGAGGGTGCCCGGCGGTGGGGGGAGTGCGTTGACGGGCCTACGGCCCGTTTGCCGGCGGGACGCCGGCGCTCCCAGGGGGCGGGACGCCTGGGGGTGGTGGCAAACGGTGCCTGGCCGTTTTCGAACCTAGGCGCTACCGCAAAGATCCAGCGCCACCCGCTCTCACCATCCACTAACCACTAGCCACTAGGCTCAGGACCCATAAACGGTCTTGAGTATTGTTGTGAGAAGTGGTTCAAGCTCTTCCAGATATAGAGGAGGCTATCATGTCTGACCACCACTTCTGGTTATCGGATGCCCAGTTCGCCCGCATCCAGCCGCTGTTGCCCAACAAGGTGCGCGGTGTGCCCCGGGTCGATGACCGGCGCGTCATCTCGGGCATCATCCACGTCATTCGCAACGGGCTGAGGTGGCGTGACGCGCCGCCTGAATACGGTCCTCACAAGACCCTCTACAACCGCTTCGTGCGCTGGAGCAGGGCTGGCGTATTCGGACGCATCTTCGAGGCTCTGGCTGCCGACAGCCGGGCGTCGGGGACGGTGATGATCGACGCCACCTACCTGAAGGCTCACCGGACTGCGGCCAGCCTGCTCAAAAAGGGGCTTTTCCGCGATGTATCGGGCGTAGCCGAGGCGGCTTGAACTCGAAGCTGCACGCGGTTTGCGACGGCGATGGCAAGCCCTTGATCCTGCTGCTGACCGAGGGGCAGGCCAGCGACTACCGGGGTGCCGAGGCCATCTTGCCGGCAGTGCCGGACGCCGATGTCCTGATCGCCGACAAGGGCTATGACAGCGACCGTTTCCGCCAAGCCCTGGCCGAACGGCGCATCGAGACATGCATCCCCGGACGGGCGAACCGCAAGAGGCCGGTAGAATATGACCCAAAGCTATACCAGCGGCGAAACCTCATCGAACGGATGTTCGGAAGGCTCAAGGACTGGAGGCGCATCGCCACACGATACGACCGATGCGCGCACACCTTCTTTAGCGCTATCTGCATCGCCGCCACCGTCATCTTCTGGTTATGAGTCCTGAGCCTAGCCACTGGCCAGTGGCGACCGGCCACCGGCGACTGTTGACAGGGCTGGCGGGGGCGGCCTAACCCCGGCGCCATGGTGGAAGCTGTGCGCGTGATCGGCGGCGGGCTGGCCGGGACGGAGGCGGCCTGGCAGATCGCGCGCGCCGGGCTGCCGGTGGTGCTGGAGGAGATGCGCCCGCAACGCTCCACCCCCGCCCACCGGACCGGGCTGCTGGCGGAGCTGGTCTGTTCCAACTCCTTCCGTTCCGACGACGGCGACAACAACGCCGTCGGCCTGCTGCACGAGGAGCTGCGGCGGGCCGGTTCCGTCGTGATGGCGGCGGCCGACCGCCACCGGGTGCCGGCGGGAAGCGCGCTGGCGGTGGACCGGGAGGGCTTCGCGGCGGCGGTGGAGGCGGCGGTGGCGGGCGAGAGGTCGATCGCGGTGGCCCGGCGCGAGGCGCGGCGCCTGCCCGATGCCGGCCCGGCCATCGTCGCCACCGGGCCGCTGACCTCCGACGCGCTGGCGGCCGACATCCTCCGGGCCACGGGGGCGGAGGCGCTGGCCTTTTTCGACGCCATCGCGCCCATCGTGCACCGCGACAGCATCGATTTCGACGTCGCCTGGATGCAGTCGCGCTACGACAAGGCGGGGCGCCCCGGCGACGAGGCGGCCTATATCAATTGCCCGCTTTCGAGGGACGCCTACGACGCTTTCGTGGACGGGCTGGTGGCGGCCGAGGAGGCCGGGTTCCGGGAGTGGGAGCGGGAGACGCCCTATTTCGAGGGCTGCCTGCCGATCGAGACCATGGCCAGGCGCGGGCGCAACAGCCTGCGTTTCGGCCCCATGAAGCCGGTGGGCCTCACCGACCCCGGAAGCGGCGAGCGGCCCTTCGCCGTGGTGCAGCTGCGCCAGGACAACGCGCAGGGGACGCTGTTCAACATGGTGGGCTTTCAGACCAAGCTGAAGCACGGCGAGCAGCTGCGCCTGTTTCGCACCGTGCCCGGCCTGGGCGAGGCCCGTTTCGCGCGGCTGGGCGGGATGCACCGCAACACCTTCATCAACAGCCCGGCGCTGCTGGATGGGGCGCTGCGGCTGCGGCGGCGCCCGCATCTGCGCTTCGCCGGCCAGATCGCTGGCGTCGAGGGCTATGTGGAAAGCGCCGCCATCGGCCTGCTGGCCGGGCGCTTCGCGGCGCTGGAACGGCAGGGGCGCGCCATCCATCCACCGCCGGCGACCACCGCCCTGGGGGCGCTGCTGAACCACATCACGGTGGGCGCCGACGCCAGCAGCTTTCAGCCCATGAACTGCAATTTCGGGCTGTTCCCGCCGCCGGACCCGCGCCTGCGCGGCAAGCAGCGGCGCGCCTCCTTCGCCATCCGCGCCCGCGCCGATCTCGGCGCCTGGCTGCAACGGCACGAAGGGCTGTTTGCGGGAGGGGCTGGGGGTTAGGGGCCGGTGGCCGGTGGCCAGTGGTTAGTGGTTAGTGGCTAGTGGTCAGTGGCTAGTGGTGCGGGTGGTGTGTGGCGGTGCCTGGCGGTGGGGTGTGGTGCGTTGACGGGCCTTGCGGCCCGTTTGCCGGCGGGACGCCGGCGCTCCCAGGGGGCGCGTGTGGCTGACGATGGTGCCTGGGGCAGGTGGCTAGTGGTCAGTGGCCGGTGGCTAGTGGCCAGTGGTGCGGGTGGTGTGTGGCGGTGCCTGGCGGTGGGGTGTGGTGCGTTGACGGGCCTTGCGGCCCGTTTGCCGGCGGGACGCCGGCGCTCCCAGGGGGCGCGTGTGGCTGACGATGGTGCCTGGGGCAGGTGGCTAGTGGTCAGTGGCCGGTGGCTAATGGCCAGTGGTGCGGGTGGTGTGTGGTGGTGCCTGGCGGTGGGGACGGTGCGTGGGCGGGCCTTCGGCCCGTTTGCCGGCGGGACGCCGGCGCTCGGGGAAACGATGTGTGGGCGGGCCTGACGGCCCGCCGGGGGGCGTGACGCTGGCGGCGGTGCCTGGGGGCGACGAGGCGGTGGGGCTTTCAGGAGGGGGCGGTGGCCAGCAGGCGATCGACGGTGGCCAGGGGCAGCACGGCCTCGCCCGCCAGCACGGCGCCGTAATCGGCCTCGATGGCTTCGAGCTGGCGGTCGTAGACCTCCGCCAGGGCGGACAGCAGCAGGCCGCGGCCGGCGGTCTCCCCGGCCAGGCGCGCCAGATCGCCGGCGCCGCGGGCGCGCCGCTCCCTGGCGCGGGCGGCGACGGCCGCCACCAGCGGCGCCAGCGCCGCCACGGCATCCCTGCCGCCGGCGCGGGCGGCGCGGCGCAGCGCGGCGCGGGTGAGGCCGTGGGCACGCAGCAGATCGGCCGGCAGCGTGAGGTGCTGCGGCGCCCGCCGGGCGTCGGCGCCGAGATCGCGCAGGATGTGGACCAGATAGCTGAAGACGGCCAGGTGACGCGCATAGTCGCTGCAGGGGCGCGACAGGGGGGCGGTGCCGTCCGGCCGGCAGGCCAGGATGAAGACGAACAGCGCCGCCGGGGCGACGGCCGCGCCCTCGGCATAGTCCAGGAAGTCGCCCCAGCTGGCCAGCGGCCGTTCCTCCACGTCGCGGCGCAGGGCCGCCGCCAGGGCGCGGAACGGCGCCGGTCCCATGGCGCTTCTGCCCAGCGTAGCGTCGATGGCGGCGAATACGGTGTCGTCGTCGCCCGTGGCGCCGCCGCGGTAGCGGCCGCCGGCGGCGGCTTCGGCATGGCGCTGCCAGGCGGCGAGGCGCGCCGCCATGGCCGGGCGGGCGGCGCGCCGCGCGGCGGCATCGAGGCGCAGGAAGCCCTCGTCGACCGCGTCGTCGATGGAGCGCATGGCGCAATAGGCCGGGAAGAAGAGGGCACGGCGGAAGGGCGACAGGCGGGCGGCGAGCCGCGTGACGTTGCTGGGCCTGGCCGCGACGAAGGCGGCACACCAGGCCCCGGCCGCCTCGATGTCCACACGCGCCATCGCCCGTCCCCGCAAAGCCGCGCCCGTTTGTAGCCCGGCCGGCGGCGTTCTGGCGAGGGCCGGGCAGGGTTTAGGCGGGGGTGGGGGTGGTGGGGGTGTGCCTGGCGGTGGTTAGTGGCTAGTGGCTAGTGGCTAGTGGCCAGTAGCCAGTGGTCAGTGGCCAGGTGCCAGTGGTGCGAGCGGTGCCTGGCGGTGGGGGTGGGGCGTTGACGGGCCTTTGGCCCGTTTGCCGGCGGGACGCCGGCGCTCCCAGGGGGCGGGACGCTCGGTCGGTGCCTGGGGGCGGGACGCTGGCGGGGGTGCCTGGTGGTGGGCGGGGGTGCGTGGGCGGGCCGGACGGCCTGGCGGGGGCTTGTGGCTGGCGGCGGTGCCTGGGGGCGTGTGGCTGGCGATGGTGGCTGGGGGTGGGTTTACTTCGCCTTTGGGGGCGGCGAGGCTGGCGGCCTCCTGGGCGAGCCGCCATGAACGACGCTCCTCGCAGACCGGTCCGTCCGCGCGATGCCGCCAGCGTCGTGCTGCTGCGCGGCGACGGGCCCGAGGTGCTGATGGGCCGGCGGCGGCGGCGCGCCAGCTTTCTGCCGGAGATCTACGTCTTCCCCGGCGGCGGGGTGGAGGGCGCGGACCGCCTGGCGCCGGCGGGAATGCGGCCCGGGGCCGGGACCGAAAGGCTGCTGCGCCGCCACGGCGCCAGGGCGCCGGCGCTGGCGCTGACGCTGGCCGCCCTGCGCGAGACCTACGAGGAGAGCGGCTATCTGCTCGCCCGGCCGGGCGGCGGCCTCGACGGCGCGCCCGCCACCCCCTTCTGGCAGGCGCTGCGCCGGGCGCGGGCGCTGCCGGACCTGGAGCGGCTGGAGTTCATCGCCCGGGCGCTGACCCCGATCTCCTCGCCCAGGCGCTTCAACACCCGCTTCTTCCTGGCCGCCGGCGACGATCTGCGGGGAGCGCCGCTGGTCGGCGGCGAGCTGGAAGACCTGTGCTGGCGGCCGCTCGACCAGGCCCTGCGGCTGCCGATCATCGACGTCACCCGCTTCGTCCTGGGCGAGGCGCTGCGGCGCCGGCGCCAGGGCGGCGGCCAGCGCCGCAGCGCGCCCTTCCTGCGCTATGTCGGCGACCGCCTGGTCGTCCGGCCCCTGTAGGCGGCGTGCCCGGACGTGTTCGATCAGGGCGTGACATCGCGCGAGCGGGTGCTGTGCCTGATCGCCCTGATCGGGGCGCTGTCGGTGGTGGCGACCACCAGCTCGCTGACCTGGCCGATCCTGGCCGAATCGCTGCGCAACCGGGGCTTCGGCGAGGCCGCCATCAGCCTCAACGCGGCCGCCCAGTTCGCCGGCATGGTGGTGGTGGCGCTGGCCGCCACGGCCGTCATCCCGCGGCTGGGCTTCTTCCGCTCCATCGCGCTGGGGTGCGCCCTGGTGGCGGCGATGCTGATCCTGCTGCCGCTGTGGCGCGACTATCAGGCCTGGTTCGCGGTCCGCTTTCTGCTGGGGGTGGGCAATTCGCTGCTGTTCACCGCCGGCGATACCTGGATCAACCAGATCCTCGACGACCGGGTGCGTGGGCGCTGGCTCGGCATCTACAGCACCGTCGGCATGGCCGGCTGGGCGGTGGGGCCGATCATCGGCTCGCAGCTCGACCCGGAGACCTTCTGGCCCTTTCTGTGCGGGCTGGGCGCGGTGGCCATGGGCGTGGCGCTGCTGCTGCCGGCGCGGCGCATCCATGTCGGCTTCGCTGTCGAGGACAAGCGCGGCGCCGGGCCGGGGGCGCTGCTGCCGGTGTTCCTGGCCGCGCCCACGGTGCTGCTGTCCTCGGCCATGTTCGGGATCCTGGAAGGGGGGATGCAGTCCTTCGCGCATCTCTACACCATGGACGTGCTGGGCCAGGAGTTCCGCCAGACCGGCTATGCCGTCATCTGGGTGGGGTCGCTGGGGGCGGTCTTCTTCCAGTATCCGGCGGGCTGGCTGGCCGACAAGGTGGACCGGGGCTGGCTGCTGGTGGCCTGCGTGTTCGTGCTGGCGGCCGCCATCGCCGCCTTTCCGGCGCTGCTGGCCGGCGGCACGGGGCCGTGGTGGGCGCCGCAGGGCCTGCTGCTGTGGGGGCTGGTGTCGCTGTGGGGCGGCACCATGGGGGCGATCTTCACGGTCGGCATCACGCTGCTGGGCGAACGCTTCCGAGCCGTCGAGCTGGTGGCGGCCAACGCCGTGTTCTCGCTGCTGTTCGGCATCGGCGGCATGGCCGGGCCGGTGGCGGTGGGCACGGCGATGGACGGCTTCGGCCCGGCCGGCTTTCCGGCGACGCTGGCAGCCGCCACCCTGCTCTACGGCGCCTTCGCCGCCTGGCGCCAGGCGACGCGGAGGCGGCGGGCTGGGTAGTGGGTGGCCGGTGGTCGGTGGTCAGTGGCTAGTGGTTAGTGAGAGCGGGTGGTGGGGGTGGTGCCTGGCGGTGGGGTGTGGTGCGTCGGCGGGCCTTCGGCCCGTTGCTGGCGGGACGCCGGCGCTCGGGGAACGGTGTGTGGGCGGGCCTGGCGGCCCGCCGGGGGGCGGGACGCTCGGTCGGTGCCTGGGGGCGATGGGTGGCTGGCGGTGGTGCCTGGGGGCGATGGGTGGCTGGCGGTGGTGCCTGGGGGCGATGGGTGGCTGGTGGCGGTGCCTGGGGGCGATGGGTGGCTGGTGGCGGTGCCTGGTGGTGAAGGGGGCGCTTGACAGTTTGGGTGGGGGCGCTATCGTTGGCCTTCGGGCCCTAGGCGGAGGCGGCTATGGCGAAGCCCAATACCATTCTCATCAAGCTCGAAAGCACCGCCGACAGCGGCTATTTCTACGTCACCCGGAAGAATCCGCGCACCCATAGCGGCAAGCTCTCCCTGCGCAAATACGACCCGCGCGCCCGCAAGCACGTGCTGTTCAAGGAAACGAAGCTGAAATAGGGCGGCCTTGACAGGCCGGCGGCGGCGCCCCTAGGGAAGGCCGGCGGGCGGTGGCTATAGCTCAGCAGGTTAGAGCGCCTGGTTGTGGTCCAGGAGGCCGTCGGTTCGAATCCGACTAGCCACCCCAGCCCGCGGCGGCACGGCGGTTGCCTTGCGGGCGGCGGTCTGTTGTCATGGCGCCATGCTGCGCCTCCTCGCCGCCGCCGTTCTCGCCACCCTGCCGCTGGCCGCCGGGCAGGCGGGCTGCACCGATCTGCCGGCGGCGGGCATCGACTGGCGCGGCTGCAACCTCTCGGGCCGGGATTTTCCCGACGCCGTCATGGCCGGCGGCAATCTGCGCGGGGCAGCGCTGAGCAACGCCGATCTCTCGGGCAGCGATTTTTCCGACATCGACGGCTACCGGGTCCGCTTCGTCGAATCCGACCTTTCCCGCAGCCGGTTCGACGGCGCGACGCTGACCGACGCCCGTTTCGACCGGGCGCGGCTGGCCGGGGCCTCGCTGCGCGGCATCAAGGCGCGGGGCGCCAAATTCCTGTTCGCCGACCTTTCGGGGGTGGATCTGACCGGCGCCAATCTGCGCGACGCCGACTTCACCGGCGCCGACCTCTCCGGGGCGCGGTGGACCGACGGCGCCAAGCTGTGCGCCGAAGGCTCGTTCGGCGTCTGCCACTGAGGTGGTCGGTAGCCAGTGGTCGGTAGCCAGTGGTCGGTGACGGGAGGAGGGAAGGATGACGCTGGCGGAACTGACGGGCGCGCTTCGCGCCCTGGCCGAAGGCCCCTTCGAGGAAGCCCGCGCGGCGCCGCCCGGCATCTACAGCTCGCCGCAATTCCTGGACCTGGAGCAGCGCCACATCTTCGCGAAGGAATGGATCTGCGCCGGGCGGGCCGAGACGCTGGCGAAGGCGGGCGACTATCTCACCATGGAGATCGCCGGGCAGCCGGTGCTGGTCGTCAAGGGGCGCGACGGCACCATCCGCGCCTTCTCCAATGTCTGCCTGCACCGCATGAGCGTGCTGCTGGAAGGGCGCGGCAACCGCAGGACCGTCTCCTGCCCCTATCACGCCTGGAGCTACGACCTCGACGGGCGGCTGCTGGCCGCCCCTCACATGGAGAAAAGCCCCGCCTTCCGCCGCCGCGACTACCGGCTGCCCCAACTGCGCTGCGAGCTGTGGGAGGGCTGGATCTACGTCTCGCTCGACCCCGACATCGAGCCGGTGGCAAGGCGCCTGCGGGCGGTGAAGGAGACGGTGACCGGCCGCTACCGTTTCGAGGACTACCGGGAGGCGTGGCGCGAGGAGCGCGTCTGGAACGCCAACTGGAAGATCCTGGCCGAGAATTTCATGGAGAGCTACCACCTGTTCCGGCTTCACCGCGCCACGGTGGGGCCGCAATCGCGGGTGGACGAGATGCGGATGCCGGCCGGCGGGGCCGCCTTCAACCACCACTGGATCACCAAGGAATCGGATTTCACGCTGGCCAACGCCCATCCCGACTGCGGCTATCTGGAGGGCGAATGGCGGCGCACCACGGCGCTGATCACCATCTATCCCAGCCACATGATCACGCTGACGCCGGGCTATTTCTGGTATCTGGTGCTGCAACCCGACGGCAGCGAGCGGGTGCGGATCCTCTATGGCGGCGGCATGGCGCCCGACTTCGCCGCCGACGCCAGGGGCGCCGAGCATATCGGGGCCGCCAGGGCGCTGCTGGACGCGGTCAACGAGGAGGACCGGGTGGGCGTGGAGGCGGTCATGCGCGGCATGAAGGCCAGGCTCGCCCGCCCCGGCCATCTGAGCCATCTGGAGCGGCCCAATTTCGAGTTCTGGCAATATATCGCCCGCCGGGTGGCCGGCAGCGAGGCTGGGCCGGGGGCTAGTGGCCAGTGGCCGGGGGCTAGTGGTTAGTGGTTAGTGGTTAGTGGTTAGTGGTTAGTGGTTAGTGAGAGCGGGGGTGGGGGTGGTGCCTGGCGGTGGGCGGTGGTGCGTTGACGGGCCTGCGGCCCGTTGCCGGCGGGACGCCGGCGCTCCCAGGGGGCGTGACGCTGGCGGCGGTGCCTGGGGGGCGCGGGTGACGGACGGCGGTGGCTGGGGGGCGCGGGTGGCCGGATGGCGCGCTAGCGGTGGGGTGGGGTGACGAAGCCGGTGGTGTTCGTCACCCGCCGCCTGCCCGAAGCGGTGGAAGAGAGGCTGCGGCGCGACTGGCGGGCGCGCCTCAACGGCAGCGACCGCCTGCTGGGCGGCGACGAGATCGTGGCCGGCAGCCGCGGCGCCGACGCCATCCTCGCCTGCCCCAGCGAGCGGCTGACGGGCGAGATCGTCCGCCGCCTCGACGCCAGCGTGAAGATCATCGCCACCTTTTCGGTGGGCTTCGAGCATATCGACATCGCGGCGGCGGGCGAGCGCGGCATCGTCGTCACCAACACCCCCGACGTGCTGACCGACGCCACGGCCGATATCGCCATGCTGCTGATCCTGGGGGCCGCCAGGCGCGCCCCCGAGGGCCAGGCGATGCTGCGCGAGGGGCGCTGGGGCGTCTGGACGCCCACCGCCCTGCGCGGCGTCCACGTCACCGGCAGCCGCCTGGGCATCCTGGGCATGGGCAGGATCGGCCAGGCGCTGGCGAGGCGGGCGCGCGGCTTCGCCATGGAGGTGCACTATCACAACCGCCGCCGCCTGGCGGCGGACCGGGAGGGGGGCGCCCGCTTCCACCCCAGCCTCGACGGCCTGCTGGCGGTCAGCGACATCCTCTCCATCCACTGCCCTTCGACGCCCGAGACCGCCGGCCTGATCGACCGGCGGCGCATCCGGCAGCTGCCGCAGGGGGCGATCGTGGTCAACACGGCGAGGGGCGACATCGTCTGCGACGAGGCGCTGATCGCGGCGCTGCGAGGCGGGCGGCTCAGCGCCGCCGGCCTCGACGTCTATGCCGGCGAGCCGGACCTGCATCCCGGCTATCTGGGGCTGGGCAACGCCTTCCTGCTGCCGCATATGGGCAGCGCCACGATGGCGACCCGCGACGCCATGGGCTTTCGCGCCCTGGACAATCTGGACGCCTTCTTTGCCGGGCGGGAGGCGTTGGATCGGGTGGGTGGGGGTTAGTGGGTGGGGGTTAGTGGCTAGTGGTTAGTGGCCGGTGGCCGGTGGCTAGTGGTTAGTGGTTAGTGGGAGCGGGTGGTGGCGGCGGTGCCTGGCGGTGGGGGCGGTGCGTCGGCGGGCCTCCGGCGCTCCCAGGGGGGCGCGGGTGGCACCGGCGGTGCCTGGGGGCGGGCTTCGCCGGTGGTGCCTGGCGGCGGACGCCGGCGCTCGGGGGAATTTCGTGCGCGGGCGGGCCTTGCGGCCCGCCGGGGGGCGGGACGCTCGGGCGGTGCCTGGCGGCGGGATGCTGGCGCTCCCAGGGGGCGGTGGCACCGGCGGTGGCCGGGGGTGCCGCTAGTGTGGCGGTGGGGCGAAGCGGGCCATGGCGGCCGCCATGCGCTCCAGCAGCGCCTGCCTTTCCAGGTCCACGACCCTGCGGTGCGGCCCCCGGCCGGCGGCGATGACGGTGCGCCCGCGCTCGGCCCCCGTCAGCACCACGTCGACGCCGCACGGCTCCAGGGTGAACAGTTCGGGCCACAGCAGCAGCGCCGTCACCACCGGGTCGTGGAGGGGAAGCGGCGCGGCGCGCCACATGGCGGCCAGCGCCCTGCCCGGCGCGCCGAAGGAAGCCATGGCCTCGAACCAGCCGGGCGCGGGCAGAAGGCTGCGGGTGACGTCGAGGGTGACGAGGGTGACGGGCGCGACGGACGCGAACACCCGCGCCGCGGCCTCGGGGTCGGCATGGATGTTGAACTCGGCATGGGGGGTGACGTTGCCCCGCCCGGCGGCGCCGCCCATGGCGACCAGGCGGGCGATGGCGCCGGCGATGGCGGGGCTGCGCTCCAGGGCCGCGGCGAGGTTGGTGAGCGGCCCCAGCGCCGCCACGGCAAGCGGCGCCCCGGCGGCCGGCAGCAGGCGCGTCAGGGCCGCCACCGCATGGGGCGGCTGCGGCGGGCGGCGGGGCGCGGGAAGGCCCGAGGCGCCCAGCCCGTCGGCGCCGTGGACGTGCTCGGCCGTGACGGCGGCGCCCGCCAGCGGCCGCGCGCAGCCGGCATGGACCGGGATGTCGCCGCGCCCGGCCGCCTCGACGATGCGCCTGGCGTTGCGGGCGGTCTGCGCCACCGCCACATTGCCGGCGACGGCGGTGACGGCGAGAAGGCGCAGCGACTCCGGCATGGCCAGGGCCAGGAAGAGGGCGAAGGCGTCGTCCTTGCCGGGATCGCAGTCGAAGATGATTGGGAGGGGCGGGGTGGGCGGCATGGGTGGTGGTTAGTGGATAGTGGGCGGTGGTCGGTGGCTAGTGGCCGGTGGCCGGTGGCTAGTGGTTAGTGGGAGCGGGTGGTGGCGGTGGTGCCTGGCGGTGGGCTTGTGGTGCGTTGACGGGCCTTCGGCCCGTTTGCCGGCGGGACGCCGGCGCTCCCAGGGGGCGGGACGCTCGGCCGGTGCTTGGGGGGTGGCGGGTGGCTGATGGTGGTGCCTGGCGGTGGGGGCGTTGGTGGTGCCGGGGGGTGGGGCGCTGAAAACCTTGGACGTGCTTCTCCCTGCTCGCCATCGTATGTCATTGCGATGAGGCGCGCGATCATCGGTTTTCATCGCGACGAGGACGGCGACTGGGTCGCGGAGCTCGATTGCGGTCACGGCCGGCACGCACGCCATCGGCCGCCCTTCGCGAACCGCCCGTGGGCCGTGGGCGATGCCGGGCGGGAGGCGATGCTCGGCGTCGAACTCGACTGCGGGCGCTGCGACCGGATGGAGTGGCCGGACGGGTATGCCGCCTATCGCCGGACGCCGGAGTTCGACGAGACGACGGTGCCGGCCGGACTCACATCCGAACACGCCACGAAGCGCGGCATATGGGCGCGGATCCACGTGCTGTCCGGGGCGGTGCTCTATCACGCCGGCCCGCCGATCGGCCGCTCGTTGCGGGTCGATCCGGCGTCGAGCGCGGTCATCGTCCCGGAAGTGCGGCATCGGGTGGAGCCGGAAGGCCCGGTCCGGTTCTTCGTCGAGTTCTGGCGGGCGAAACGGGGGGCGGGGGGGGGGGGTGGCCGGTGGCCAGTAGCCGGTGGCCAGTGGTCGGTGGTTAGTGGTTAGTGAGAGCGGGGGGTGGGGGCGGTGCCTGGCGGTGGTGGGAGTGCGTTGACGGGCCTGCGGCCCGTTTGCCGGCGTGACGCCGGCGCTCCCAGGGGGCGCGGGTGCCTGGCGGTCTGTGGGCGGCTTACTTCCACACCGCTTCGGCTACGCGCATGAAGTTGCCGCCCATGACGCCGGCCACGTCGCCTTCGTCCCAGCCGCGCCGGATGAGCTCGGCGGCCAGTTCGATCAGCTGCGAGGGATGGGCGCAATCGACCCTGGGCCAGTCGTACTGGTCGGGCGGCCAGTATGCCGGGTTGCGCTGCGTCACCTGGGTCAGGTCGCCGCCGCCCTCGGTCTCGAAGGCGTAATCGAGGCCGATGCCGACATGGCGCGGCCCGATCAGATCGGCGTAGTAGGCGACGTGATCGGCCAGGGTGGCGGTGCGGATGTCGTTGGCGCCCAGGAAGATGCCGATGCCGACCACGCCCACCACGCCGCCGGTGGCGGCGCAGGCCCTGGCCTGGTCGTCGCGGATGTTGCGCTGGTGGTCGCACAGGGCGCGCGGGTTGGAATGGGAGAAGATGCAGGGGGCGCTGGAGAGTTCCATCGCCTCCATGGTGGTGGTGTAGGCGCTGTGCGAGCAATCGACGATCATGCCCAGCCGGTTCATCTCGCCGATGACGGCGCGCCCGAAATCGGTGAGGCCGGTATCCTGGTCGTGGCAGCCGCCGCCGGCCAGGTTGTTGCGGTTGTAGGCGAACAGCATCTGGCGGACGCCCAGCGCGTGATAGAGGGCGACCATATCGAGGGAGCCGTCGAGCGCGTTCATGCCCTCCAGGTCGAAGGTGACGGCGAGTTCGCCCGCCGCCTTCGCCCGGCGCACCCCGGCGACGCTGGAGACCAGCCGGTAGCCTTCGGCGGCGACGATCCAGCGTCGGAAGGCGGCCAGCGATTTGAGGGTGTCGCGCCAGTCCATGACGTCGTAGCCGACATCGACGCTGAGATAGTTCACGCCCGCCCGTTTCCAGATGGCGAGCTGCGAGAGATCGAGCGAGGGGTCGGGGCCGAAGCCGGCGTGGTCGTCCCAGATCACCTGCTGCTCGAAGAGCCGCCCGGCGGCGGCGCGCGCTTCGTCCGCTTTTTGCGCCATCATGCCCCCCTCCCCTGCGGCGGCCGGTGAGGATACGCATGGCGGCGGTGGGGCGCCAGGGTGGGGGTGGCCGGTGGCTAGTGGCTAGTGGCTAGTGGTTAGTGAGAGCGGGGGGTGGGGGTGGTGCCTGGCGGTGGGCGTGTGGTGCGTTGACAGGCCTTTGGCCCGTTTGCCGGCGGGACGCCGGCGCTCCCAGGGGGCAGGACGCTGGCGGCGGTGCCTGGGGCGTGGAGCGCCGGATGGGGGCGTGTTAGCCTTGCCGGGCGCTGCCCAGTGGCGGCGGGAGAGCGGCGGTGGGGCGATGAGTGGACGATTTTTCGAGCGCCCGATCCTGAACTCGCCCTATGAGCGTCCGCAGCGCTACTGGAAGCTGGACGAGCACGGCCAGCCCAGCGACCTGGTCGTGCCTTGCCGCCGGGAGGTCGATTTCATCACCCCGATCCCCCAACCCAGGAAGCGCAGGGGCGGCAGGGGGCAGCCGACGCTGGCCCTGGAAAACGAGGCGGCGCGGCGGCTGTCCAGCGAAGGGCAGCGATACGATCTGGCCACCGCCATCAACGCCATCCGCCAGCGGGTGGACCGCTGGCGGGCGCTGCCGGAGGCGCAATGGCGGGTGACGCCGGAAACCGCCCGTCTGCTCCGCCACTGGCGTGGCCATCGCTTCGCCGATTTCCGGCCCTTCTTCTGCCAGGTCGAGGCGGTGGAGACCGCAATCTGGCTGACCGAGGTCGCGCCGGCCATCGGCGGTACCGGGCGGGTGTTTCTCGACCATCTGGCGACGGTCAACGACGAGGCCAATCCCGGCCTCGCCCGGCTGGCCCTGAAGCTGGCCACCGGGGCCGGCAAGACCACGGTGATGGCGATGCTGATCGCCTGGCAGACGGTCAACGCGGTGCGCCACCCGGGCAGCCGGCGCTTCACGCGCGGTTTTCTGGTGACGACGCCCGGCATCACCATCCGCGACCGGTTGCGCGTGCTCCAGCCCAACGACCCCGACAGCTACTATCGCAGCCGCGAACTGGTGCCCGCCGACATGCTGGCCGATCTGGAGCGGGCGAAGATCGTCATCACCAACTTCCACGCCTTCGGGCGGCGCGAGACGATGACGGTCTCCAAGGGCGGGCGGGCCCTGCTCCAGGGCCGCGGCGGGGCGCTGCCGTCGCTGGAGAGCGAAGGGCAGATGCTGCGGCGCGTCATGCCGGAACTGATGGGCATGAAGGGCGTCATGGCGCTGAACGACGAAGCCCATCACTGCTATCGGGAAAAGCCGGGCGAGGCGGACGAGGGCGAGCTGGCCGGCGACGAGCGCCGGGAAGCCGAAGACAACCGCGAGGCGGCCAGGCTCTGGATCTCCGGCCTGGAAGCGGTGGGGCGCAAGCTGGGGCTGGCCCGCGTCGTCGACCTTTCGGCGACGCCGTTCTTCCTGCGCGGTTCCGGCTATGCCGAAGGGACGCTGTTTCCCTGGACGGTGAGCGATTTCTCGCTGATGGACGCCATCGAATGCGGCATCGTCAAGCTGCCGCGGGTGCCGGTGGCCGACAACGACCCAAGCGCCGACGTCCCCAAATTCCGCAATCTGTGGGAGCATGTCGGCAAGCGGATGCCGAAGAAGGGCGCCGCCGGGGCGGGAAGCCTCGATCCCCTGAAGATCCCCGTCGAGCTGCAGACGGCGCTGGAAGCCCTCTATGGGCATTACGAGAGGACCTTCGAGCTGTGGCAGCAGGCCGGCATCGACGTGCCGCCCTGTTTCATCGTCGTGTGCAACAACACCGCCACCTCGAAGCTGCTGTTCGACTACATCGCCGGCTTCGAGCGCCGCCAGGGCGACGGCTCCACCGCGCCGGTGCCCGGGCGCCTGTCCCTGTTCCGCAATTGGGACGAGAACGGCGTGCGCCTGGGGCGGCCCCGCACCGTCCTCATCGACAGCCGCCAGCTGGAGTCCGGCGAGGCCCTGGATCCGCGCTTCCGCGCCCTGGCCGCCGGCGAGATCGAACGCTTCCGCCGCGAGATCGTCGAACGCACCGGCGACCGCCGCCAGGCCGACAACCTTTCCGACCAGGAGCTGCTGCGCGAGGTTCTCAACACCGTCGGCAAGGCGGGGCGGCTGGGCGGCGACATTCGCTGCGTGGTCTCCGTCTCCATGCTGACCGAGGGCTGGGACGCCAACACCGTCACCCACATCCTGGGCGTGCGCGCCTTCGGGACGCAGCTTCTGTGCGAGCAGGTGGTGGGCCGCGCCCTGCGCCGCCATTGCTACGAGCTCAACGAAGACGGCCTCTTCGACGCCGAATATGCCGACGTGTTCGGCATCCCCTTCGACTTCACGGCCAGGCCGGTGGCGGTGGCCCCGCAACCGCCGCGCAAGGTGGTGCAGGTGAAGGCCATCGCCGAGCGCGCCAGGCTGGAGATCCGCTTCCCGCGCGTCGCCGGCTACCGGGTGGAACTGCCCGAAGAACGCCTGGAAGCCCGTTTCGACGCCGATTCCACCCTGGTGCTGACGCCCGAATGTGTCGGCCCCTCCGTCACCCACAACGAGGGCATCGTCGGCGAAGGCGTGGACCTGCACATCAAGCACCTCGACGGCGTGCGCCGGGCCACCCTGCTCTTCCATCTCGCCAAGTATCTGCTGGAGACGAAATATCACGACGCCGACGAAGCGCCCAAGCAGCACCTGTTCGGCCAGCTGAAGTCGATCGCCGGCCAGTGGCTGGACCGCCATCTGGTCTGCAAAGGCGGCACCCGCCAGGCGCAGCTTCTCTACCGGCAGCTGGCCGACTTGGCCTGCGAGCGCATCGCGCGGGCCATCACCGTCCGCTATGCCGACCAGCGCCCGGTGACGGCGGTGCTCGACCCCTACAACCCGGAAGGCTCCACCGCCTGGGTCCATTTCGCCACCTCAAAGGCCACCTGGCGCACCCATCCCGCCCGCTGCCACATCGACCACGTGGTCTGCGACAGCAATTGGGAGGCGGAGTTCTGCCGCGTCGCCGAGGGGCATCCGGCCGTCCTCGCCTATGCCAAGAACCAGGGCCTGGGACTGGAGATCCCCTGGAGCCAGGGGGCGGAGCCGCGCATCTATCTGCCCGATTTCGTGCTGCGCCTGGACGACGGGCGCGGAGCCGACGATCCGCTGCATCTGATCGTCGAGATCAAGGGCTGGCAAGGCGAGGAGGCCAAGGACAAGAAGGCGACGGTGGAGACCTACTGGATCCCCGGCGTCAACCGGCTGGCCCGCTTCGGGCGCTGGGCCTTCGCCGAGTTTCGCGACGTCTGGGAGATCGAGGACGGCTTTGCGCGGCTGGTGGCGGGGCTGCGGGGTGGGGGCGTTAGTGGATAGTGGATAGTGGATAGTGGATAGTGGTTAGTGGCCGGTGGCCAGTAGCCAGTGGTCGGTGGGAGTGGGTGGCTGGTGGTGGTGCCTGGCGGCTGGGGGGTGGTGCGTTGACGGGCCTTTGGGCCGGTAGCCGGTGGCCGGTGGTCGGTGAGAGTGGGTGGCTGGCGGTGGTGCCTGGGGGTGGCTGACGGCGGCTGCCTGTTTTCACGCCGGGCGCTACCCTCTCGAGCGTTTCTTGACGTATGCTGGAGCCCTGTCGGACGATGATTGCGATTTTGTCCGCTCTCATGGGCATGGACAGGGATTCGGGGAGGTTCTCTGGATGTCCGATCCCGTCGTATTCGACACGCTCGCCTATGCGCGCCGCCTGAAAGAGGCGGGGGTCGACGACAAGCAGGCCGAAGCTCATGCGGAGGCGGCCCGCGACTCCATGATGGGGAGCGTCGCCACCAGAAGCGACCTTCTCAAGATGGAGAACAGCTTGACCTGGAAACTGCTTGGCGTCGCGGGCCTGCTGTTTGCCGCGCTCAAGCTTGTTCCTTGAGTGTCCCTGGATAGTGGCCGGTGGCCGGTGGCCAGTGGTCGGTGGGAGTGGGTGGCTGGCGGTGGTGCCTGGCGGCTGGGGAGTGGGGCGTTGACGGGCCTTTGGGCCGTTTGCCGGTGGGGTGGCGGTGCTCCCAGGGGGCGGTGGCACCGGCGGTGCCTGCCTGTTTTCATGCCGGGGCGCTGCCCGATGAAAACACGTGTTGACGACGCCTGCCGCGCGTGGGACAATGCGATGTGTTGGCATCCGCCCCAAGCGAGTGGCCCGCTTACCTGCCGGGGGCGTGCGCCGAGAGCTTGGGGCTTCGTTTGTTCCTTTTTGCAACCCATATCCGGAGGGATCTTTCCTGAAGAGATCGCACCCCACCTGGGCCAAACGACATTTGACACCATGGAACAACCGCAAACGGGGAGGACGGACATGAGACCACAGAAGACGGCGGCAGCCGACAGCCAGCAGCAGGAGGTCGACCGCAATTACAAGGCCTTCAAGACGATGCTTCCCGAACTCATCAAGAGCGACGCCGGCAGAACGGCCCTGATGCGCGACGGAAAGGTCGTGGCCTGCTTCGATACGGATCGCGACGCCATCCAGGCCGGCCGCACGATGTTCGAGGATCAGCGCTTCTCGATTCAGGAAGTCACCAATCGCGCCGTCGATCTTGGGTATTTCTCCCGTGTCGGCGTTCTCGGGGCGGTTTGACTGGAACGCCGGCCTGATCTGGCAGGTCGGCTTCGTTTCTGGAGCCACCCCAGTGGCGGCTGCGGGCACTCCCGGCGCGCTTCATGTCTGCCCAGCACTCGTCGACACCGGTGCGACACGGACTTGTATTGCAAAATCCGTTGTCGAAGCCCTTGGCCTGCACTCCATCGGAAGAACAAGCATGGACACTGCTGGAGGAGCGGCCAATGCCAATATCTACGACACGCATATCGTTCTATTGACGGATCATGCGCAGAACCCAGACGGGACCGTCGATGTACAAGCTCAATTATTTCATAATATCAGGGTGCTGGAATTCGTCGCCGATGGGAATACGCCCTATCAGGCCTTGATCGGGCGTGACATTCTGCGCATCGGTATGCTCACGATGTCGCGGGATGGCTATTTTTCCTTTGCGTTTTGAGCTACGACACGAACAGGGGACTCCCGCTCCTGAGCGCCGTCGAGCCAGGCTGAGCCTATGGCGAAGAAGCCCGGTGGAAAGGGCGAGAGCATCGCAACCCTCGATCCCGACGCGCTCCAGAAGCTCCTGTGCGAGCGTCTGTGCGAGGACGTAAGGGTCGAACGCCGTCCCGACGGCGCGCTGATGCTGCGCGCCCATTTCCGCTTCCCGGACGGCGATGGCTACCCCATCCATCTTTGCCAGGCGCCCGCCGGCGGGCTGCGGCTGTCGGATCGCGGCCACACCCTCATGCATCTGAGCTATGAGCACGACGTCGACATGTTCATGGACGGCACCCGCGCCATGCTGCTCGAACGCATCCTGACGGAGAGCGGTTTGCAGTGGGAGGGCGGCGCCTTGTGCCTGGACACCGCCCCGGAACGGCTGCCGGAGGCGCTGTTCCGCTTCGGCCAGGCGCTCACCAGGGTATACGACCTGACCTTCCTCTCCCGTTCCAATGTCGGTTCCACCTTTTACGACGATCTCGCCGACCTTCTCCGCCAGCTGGTGGACGAGGACAAGATGCAGCGCGATTACCGGCCGGACGTGCCCAATGCCGACGCCTATCCGGTGGATTACCGCATCGAGGGCAAGGACGGCGTGCCGCTGTTCCTCTACGGCGTGCCCAATCGCGACAAGGCGCGGCTAACGACCGTCATGTTGTCGCACTTCCATCGCCACGCGCTCGATTTCGAGTCCATCGTCGTGTTCGAGGACCAGGCCGAGATGCCCAGGATGGACCTGGCCCGCCTTTCGGACGTCGGCGGGGAGATGGTCGCATCGCTGGAATCGCGGGAGGATCTCGCACGCAAGCTGCGGTGGCGGATTGCGGCGTGATGGCGCGGTGGGGGGTAGTGGCTGGTGGGTAGTGGATAGTGGATAGTGGATAGTGGTTAGTGGCCGGTAGCCAGTGGCCGGTGGTCGGTGGGAGTGGGTGGCTGGTGGCGGTGCCTAGCGGCTGGGGGGTGGTGTGTCGACGGGGCTTTGGGCCGTTTGCCGGTGGGGTGGCGGCGCTCGGGGGAATTTCGTGCGCGGGCGGGCCGGACGGCCCGCCGGGGGGCGGGACGCTGGCGGCGGTGCCTGGGGGTGGTGGCTGGCGGTGGCTGCCTGTTTTCATGCCGGGGCGCTGCCCCTCTCCTCCAGGTGCGCCCGTTCCCACTGGCCACTGGCCACCGGCCACCGGCTACTGGCCACCGGCCACTAACCACTAACCACTAGCCACTGGCCCCGCCCGGCGTATCGACGGTTTGGCTTTTCCGGGCCACACTGCGGGTGTGGCGTGGGGGTGGATTTCATGGTGGGGAAGCGCAGGGGGGCGAAGAGCAAGGGGGTTGCCGCCTTTACCCATGAGGGGGCGCGGCGGGCGAACATTCCCACCGCCGAGCTCGACGCGGTGATGGCCGAGGGCGAGAAGGCGGCGGTTCGCATCGCCTATGAGCGCCGCAACCGAGATCTGGACCCGCAGCTGGTCTGGCGCGGCAAGGACGAGCAGGACCAGGCCGATCTGGTGGTCCAGGCGCCGCCGCTCTACATCCAGGAGAAGGTGCACCCCAAGGCGCTGATCGACGACCTGCTGCGCCAGTCGAAGCGGCGGCGCGACGAGGCGGCCGAAGAGGCCCCGGACCTGTTCGCCGATTTCAACGGCCTGCCCGAAGGCGCCGCCCGAACCGAGTTCTACCGCCACGACGCCAACTGGTCGAACCGCATGATCCTGGGCGACGCGCTGCGGGTGATGGCCTCGCTGGCCGAGCGCGAGGGCCTGCGCGGCAAGGTGCAGGCGATCTATATCGACCCGCCCTACGGCATCCGCTTCAACTCCAACTTCCAGTGGTCCACCGGCAGCCGCGACGTGAAGGACGGCAAGGCGGCGCATATCACCCGCGAGCCGGAGCAGGTGAAGGCCTTTCGCGACACCTGGCGCGACGGCATCCATTCCTATCTCTCCTATCTGCGCGACCGGCTGACGGTGGCCCGCGAGCTGCTGGCCCCGAGCGGCTCGGTATTCGTGCAGATCGGCGACGAGAACGTCCACCGGGTGCGGGCGGTGATGGACGAGGTGTTCGGGGAGGGGAATTTCGTCAACCAGATCAACTGCCGCACGAATAGCGGAACCACAAGAGGCGACTCACTCAAGCGAACGAACGACTACCTGCTTTGGTACGCAAAGAATATCGAAAGCAAGAAGTTTCGGCGATTGCTGGTTGAGCGAGACGTCGAAACAAACATGTATAGTCAGCTCCTTTTTGAGGATTTGTCAGTTCGTCCCATGACTCAGGAAGAGAAGAAAAAGCCAACGCTAATTCCCGACACGGCTAGAGCATATAGGAAATTACCACTCCACTCGATGAACGCCGGAGACCATACACCGCGGAAAGCATTCGGAAGGTATTGGAAAATACCATCTAACCGCAGTTGGCGCCATTCCCTGGCCGGTTTCGACCGGCTCTTGCGGTCATCTCGAATACAAGCAGACCTGAGTGCTCTTAGCAGCCGCTATTTCCACAGCGACTATATCGCCTCCGAGCTAACCGAGACTTGGGTGGATACAGGCCCCGAAGTGGACAAGTCCTACGTAGTCCAGACGTCCGAGCGGATTGTCCAACGCTGCCTGCTGATGACCACCGACCCCGGCGACCTGGTGCTGGACCCGACCTGCGGTTCCGGCACCACCGCCTATGTCGCCGAGCAATGGGGCCGGCGCTGGATCACCATCGACACCTCGCGGGTGGCGCTGGCGCTGGCCCGGGCGCGGATCATGGGCGCGCGCTATCCCTGGTATATCCTGGCCGACAGCCCGGAAGGGCAGAGGAAGGAAGCGGAACTGGACCGGCGCGCGCCTTCCGAGGCGGCGACCGGCGGCGATGTCCGCCAGGGCTTCGTCTATCGGCGGGTGCCGCATGTGACGCTGAAATCGATCGCCAACAATGCGGAGATCGATGCGATCTGGGAGAGGTGGGAGGGGGTGTTGGGGGCGTTGCGGAGTCAACTATCAGTTGCCAGTGGCCAGTCGCCAGTGGCCAGTGACCGGCAACCGGCGACTGGCGACCGGCCACCGGCCACCGGCAACCGGCCACTGGAGGAATGGCAGATTCCCCGCGAGGCTGGCGCCGGCTGGCCCGACGAGGCGAAGGCGGCGCATGCCGAGTTCTGGCAGGCGCGCATCGGACGGCAGAAGGAGATCGACGCCTCCATCGCCGCCAGGGCCGACAGCGAATATCTCTACGACAAGCCCTATGAGGACAGGGAGCGCATCCGCGTCGCCGGCCCGTTCACGGTGGAAAGCCTGGCGCCGCACCGCACCGTGGCCAGCGAGGGGGAAGGCGCCGCCGAAGACGGCCACGGATACCACGGCGGCGGGGCCTTCCCGGAACGCGATTTCACCGCCCTGGTGCTGGAGCAGCTGCGGGCTGCCGGCGTGCAGCAGGCCCGCAAGGACGACCGCATCGACATCGCCTCCATCGAGGGCTGGCCGGGGCGTTCCATCTGCGCCACGGGGCGCTTTCGCGAAGGCGGGGCCGAACGCCGGGCCGGCATCCTGATCGGCCCCGAATTCGGCACCGTTTCCAAGCCCGACCTGACCGCCGCCGCCCGCGAGGCGGCCGAGGCCGGTTTCGACGCGCTGATCGCCTGCGCCTTCAGCTACGACGCCCATGCCAGCGAGTTCGACCGCCTGGGCCGGGTGCCGGTGCTGAAGGCGCGCATGAACGCCGATCTGCACATGGCCGGCGAGCTGAAGAACACCGGCAAGGGGAACCTGTTCGTGGTGTTCGGGGAGCCTGATATAGAAGTGGCCGGTGGCCGGTGGCTAGTGGCCAGAAACGGGAAGATGATCGCGCGTTATGAGCACGTCAAAGAGCTATCAGGACTTGGAAGTCTGGAAGAAATCAATGGAGCTGGCGGAAGAGGTCTATCGGCTCTCTGCCGGGTGGCCGGCGGAGGAGCGATTCGGTCTGACCGGTCAGATGCGCCGCGCGACGGTGTCCATCCCGGCGAACATCGCGGAGGGAGCGGAGCGGCACGGAACGCGGGAGTTTCTCCACTTTCTGGGGATAGCGAGCGGCTCCCTGGCGGAAACGGAGACCCTTCTGATTCTGGCCCGGAGGCTGGGGATGTCTCCGCCCGAACGGATTTCACCGCTTCTGGAACGAGCCGGGGAGATCGGACGGATGCTCAACGGCCTCAAGCGATCGCTGCGATCGAGGCATTGAACGACGGCGACTTCCCGCTTTCACTGACCACCGGCCACTGGCTACAGGTCGCCATTCGCGGTATCGACATTTATCGCCCCGACACGGGTCAGATTCACAGCGACGGTCCCGACGGCATCGCGCTGTGGTTCGTGGACAGCGACTACAACGAGGAGAGCTTTTTCGTTCGCCAGGCCTATTTCCTGGGCGCCAACGACCCCTACAAGGCGCTGAAGACGACGCTGAAGGCCGAGATCGACCCGCAGGCCTGGGCGAGCCTGAACAGCGACACCTCCCGCCCCTTCCCCGCCCCCGCCTCGGGCCGCATCGCCGTCAAGGTCATCAACCACCTGGGCGACGAGGCGATGAAGGTGTTCCGGGTGTGAGGCCATGGCGGGGCTGGACTGGATCACCATCGAGGGTTTCAAGAGCATCGCCTCCATCGAGAGGCTGCCGCTGCGCCCGATCAACGTGCTGATCGGCGCCAACGGTTCGGGGAAGTCGAATTTCGTCGAGGCCTTTTCGTTTCTGCACGCGATACGGTCCAGGAAGCATCACGACCATGTCATGCGCGCGGGGGGCGGCGACAGGATTCTTCATTTCGGCGCGCGAACGACGCCCCAGTTGAAGCTTCACATCTCTTTCGAAGAACAAGTGTATCAATATGAGATAGCACTGGCGCCGGACGATGGAGATCACCTCTTTCCGTCGGGGGAATGTACCTATTTCTGGAACAAACATGTGTATGAACCTTACATCGAGCCCCTTATGGGAAGCCATGGCCATGCGGGCATCAGCCGCCCGTATTTCAAGCCAACAACACCCACAGCGAATTATGTCCAGAAGCACCTGGACAGCTGGCGCCTGTATCACTTCCCGGATACCGGCGCCGCATCGCCGCTGAAGAAGACGGGCGACGTAAACGACAACCGCTTTCTGCGGCCCGACGGCTCCAACCTGGCGGCGTTCCTGTATCGGCTGCGCGAGACGGAGCAGGACCGCTACCGGCTGATACGGGACACGGTGCGCCTGGCGGCGCCGTTCTTCGAGGATTTCGCGCTCGAACCCCTGGTCCTGCACGAGGACAAGATCCCCCTGGAGTGGAAGCACCGGGGGAAAGACGCCTATTTCGACGCCTCCTCCCTTTCGGACGGCACCCTGCGCTTCATGGCGCTGGCGACGCTGCTGCTTCAGCCGCAGACGCTGCGGCCCTCGGCCATCCTCCTGGACGAGCCGGAACTGGGCCTGCACCCCTATGCCATCGCGCTTCTCGCCTCGCTGATCGGGCAGGCTTCGGCCGAGACCCAGGTGATTCTGGCCACCCAGTCCTCGCTGCTGCTGGACCATTTCAGCCCCGAAGACGTGCTGGTGGCGGAGCGGGCGCGCGGGGCCACCACGCTGACCCGGCTGAAGCCCGAAGAGCTGAAGGAATGGCTGGACGACTACAGCCTGGGCCAGCTGTGGGAGAAGAACGAGTTCGGCGGGCGCCCCTCACCCGAAGAGGCGGGCGAGAGGGGATGACGCGCCTGCTCGTGCATGTGGAAGGCCAGACGGAGGAGAGTTTCGTCGACCGGATTCTGGCGCCTCACCTTTACCGGCGCGGCTTTTCTTCGATCGGCGCCCGCCTGCTCGGCAACGCCCGCCAGCGCGAGCGGCGCGGCGGCATCAAGCCCTGGCACGCGGCCCGCAGGGACATCCTGGGCCATCTGCGGCAGGACCGCGAGGCCGTGGCCAGTGGCCGGTGGCTAGTGGTTAGTGGCTAGTGGTTAGTGGCTAGTGGTTAGTGGCTAGTGGTTAGTGGCTAGTGGTTAGTGGTCGGTGGGCGGTGGCCAGTAGCCGGTGGCTAGTGGTTAGTGGTTAGTGGGAGCGGGTGGTGGGGGTGGTGCCTGGCGGTGGGGTGTGGTGCGTTGACGGGCCTGCGGCCCGTTTGCCGGCGGGACGCCGGCGCTCCCAGGGGGGCGCCGGGTGGCGGGGGCGCGGTAAGGGCGGCAACCATGGCGAGGAGGCGATGCGAGGTGTTTCGGGTGTGACGGCGACTCCAACATCCAGTATCGTATGCGACACGGCTTGGGGGGATTGAGCATGAGCGGACCTGCCAGCGATTCTTCGCCCAATCGGTCGCCGAAGGCTCCCGATGTGCGCATCTCCGTCAGCAATTTCGGCCCCATCGCGAAGGGAAGCATCGACCTTCGGCCCATGAACATCTTCGTCGGGCCGAGCAACACGGGCAAGACCTATTTTGCCACCTTGATCTATGCAATTCATCGAATCACGAGGGGTTTTCCGCGACTCCCTCCAACTATGAGCTACATTTTCAACGATGTTGAAAATTTTGCGGGGGTGATTTACCAGATTGTTAAGAATTTTGACTCTGGACAAAGAAATCATCCTGGATCCGGGCGCGACCGGATTCAGCCCACGCTTATCGATCACAATCCCGTGGCCCATGACTGGGAAATTGAATTAGAGCGTTGCTTCGATGTCGGTGCTCTTTCCGAACTGATTCAGACTCAAAGCGAATCAACCGGAGCAAAGATCGATCTGTCAATCGAGGATAAAAAGAGCCTCCTTTGGAATTTTCATGTAAAGGTGCCGACTCACGGTATTCGGGGCGATGGAAAGATAGGGAATTTCAAAATTGAGCACATATTTCCTGATTTCGAAAAGAAAGCTGAAAAAGTATTCTCGGCCAATTCAATAATAGAGGCTATAACCAACCTACAGAAACTGTTCGAATTCGAGAAATCAAACGAATCCGACGTGTACTACCTGCCATCCGACAGAGGCGGTCTCATACATAGCCACCCCGCTATCGCAATATCTTTGCTTAAACGTGCAACTCGACTGAACACCAAGCGCCATTCGGAGATCCCCACTTTCTCCGGGGTTATGACCGATTTCATGCGGCATATCATCGCCTATGAGGATTCCGAACTGCGTGACGAAAAGCCGGAGAACGAGTTGGCGAAAATCGCGAGCGAATTGGAAAGCCGGGTGCTCGATGGAAGGATCGAGACTGTCCGGGCAGCGTCCCGCGGCTATCCTGACGTGGTGTATCGGCCGGAGGGAATGGAAAAGGGCATGCGGTTGAATCGCGCCTCGTCCATGGTATCCGAACTCGCGCCGGTGGTCCTCTTCATCCGTGGCCATGTTCGCGTCGGCGACACCGTAATCATCGACGAGCCGGAAGCCCATCTTCATCCCGCCGCGCAGACCGAGATGGCGACGGCGCTGGCGCGTCTGGTGCGGGCCGGCGTTCGGGTGGTGATGACCACGCACAGCGAATGGCTGCTCCAGGAGATCGGCAACCTGATGCGGGAGGGGGAGTTGGGGGAAGGGAATGGCGACTCTCCGAGTCTTCATCCTCGCGACGTCGGCGCCTGGCTATTCAAGAAGAAAGGATCGGAGGGCTCCAACGTGGAGGAGATTCGATTCGACCGCATCGAAGGCATCGGGCCGCCGGATTACGAAGACGTCGCCGAAAGCCTCTATAACCGCTCGGCAGAGCTGCAGAACCGCCTCGCAGAGACGGACGGCGGCGGCGAGTCGGGGGCATGAGCGCCGCCCTTGCGCGCATCCGCTCGAAGGTGGGGGAAAACAGTCTCTCCAAGTCGTGCGGGCGGGATGGTTGCCGCGCGTATATGAAGGGCATACCGGCTTGCAGGGTCATCGTCGATATGGATAAAGCCCCCGCCGCCCGACATGCGGGAGGTAAGCGATGCGATTTCGTTCTTTTCTTTATCCAGGAAAGCGGAAAGCTCATCGTGGCGCCTATCGAGCTCAAGAGCGGCCATGTCGACGGCTCCGAGGCGGCGGAACAATTGCGCAATGGAACGGGGTTTGCAGACCGCGCCTCGCCGGCAAAGCCCGAGCCTCATTGCCGTCCGATTCTGTTCCACGGCAAGGGCATACATCCACAACAACGCAAGGCGCTCAACCGCAGCAAGATCACCTTTCGCGGCAGCAAGCTTACCATAATGACGGCCCGCTGCAACCGGCCGCGCAATCTGGCTGGCGTTCTGGGCATGTGATCGGCCGAAGCGGCGTGCGCGCGGATCCGCAGGCCGGGGGCGGCGGTGGCCAGTGGTCAGTCGCGGGTGGTGGGGGTGGTGCCTGGCGGTGGGGTCGGTGCGTTGACGGGCCTTTGGCCCGTTTGCCGGCGGGACGCCGGCGCTCCCAGGGGGCGGGACGCTCGGTCAGTGGTTAGTGGCTAGTGGTCAGTGGCCGGGCGCCAGTGGTGCGGGTGGTGTGTGGCGGTGCCTGGCGGTGGGGACGGTGCGTTGACGGGCCTTTGGCCCGCTTGCCGGCGGGACGCCGGCGCTCGGGGGATGGTGTATGGGCGGGCCTGACGGCCCGCCGGGGGGCGTGACGCTGGCGGCGGTGGCTGGGGGCGCGGGTGGTAGGGGCGGTACCTGAAGGTGGGGGGTGGCTTGGTGGGGGGTGCTGGTTTTGAGATGAGGGGGGTGGCGCCTGCGGATGTTGCTCTCTGGCCGGCCTGGCGGGAGGGGTTGCGGCGCTGGCGGGCGGGCATGGGCGAGAGGCTGGGGGACGCGCCTGCCGACCCGGCCCAGGACTGGGCGGCCGAGTGCGTCACCGGCCACAAGATCCTGCTCTGGGACCAGCGCTTCTTCGACCGCCGGCGCCATCGCTGGCGGGTGGATGCCTATGTCGATGCCTTCACGGCCCGCTTCGGCCCCATGGACGCCGCCATCCTGTGGCACGCCTATCCCAATCTGGGCTTCGACCGGCGCAACCAGTTCGACTTCTATCGCCGGATGCCCGGCGGGCTGGCCGGCCTGGCCGAAGCGGTGGGCGGCCTGCGCGAGCGCGGCGTGCGCGTCTTTCTGGCGCTCCACCCCTGGGACCGGGCGACGCGCCCGGAAGCGCAGCACGAGGCCATCGCCGAGCTGGTGGCGGTTCTGGACGCCGACGGCCTCTATCTCGACACCCTGGCGGAAGGCGCCGGCGAGCTGCGGGCGGCGCTGGACCGGGCCCGGGCGGGCGTGGCGTTGCAATCGCAGATGCCGCCGCCGGCGGGGCGCCTGCGCGAGCACGCCATGAGCTGGACCGAGCTGTGGCCGGACGGAGAGGCGCCGGCGGTGCTGCCCCATCGCTGGCTGCACCGCCGCCACATGACGCATGTCGTCCGCCGCTGGGCGGCCGACCGGCGCCCGGCCCTGCAGCTGGCCTGGATGAACGGCGCCGGCGTGGCGGTGTGGGAGAACGTGTTCGGCTCCTGGAACGGCTGCTGCCCGCGCGACGCCTGCTGGCTGCGCCTTACGAGCGCGGCGCGGCGCCGCTTCCGGCGCCATTTCAGCGACGGCGCATGGCTGCCGCTGGCGGCCGCGCCGGGCGACGGCGTCTTCGCCTCGCGCTGGACGTGGCGGGGCACGGCGCTGTGGACGCTGGTCAACCGCCGCGACGCCTGGCGCCGCGCGGTGCCGCTGGCCGTGGCCGCGCCGACGGCCGCCAGCCTGCTGGAAGGGCGGGCGCTGGAGGTCCGCGGCGGGCGGGTCCGCCTCGACCTGCCGCCGCTGGGCATGGCGGCCGTGCTGGAAGGCGAGGCGCCGGCCTCCTTCCTGTCCGCCCAGAGGGAGGCGTGGCAGGCGCTGGTGCACGCCGCCGACGACGCGCCGGCGCGGGCCGTCAGGGCCGCCAGGCCGCCGGCCGCCAAGCCACCCGCCGGGGCCGGCGAGCCGCCCGACGGCATGGCGGCGATCGCCGGCGGGCGGGCGCGGCGGCGGGTCGCCTGGCGGCGGCGGGAATGCGGCCTGTATCGATCCGAGCGGGCGCCGCAATGGGCCGGCAACGCGCTGCCGGGCCTGCACGCCATGGCCCGGGCCGAGATCGCCGAACGGCTGGCGCCCTTCGCCATCGACCGGCGCCCGGTCTCCAACGGCGACTTCGCCCGCTTTCTGGCGGCCAGCGGCTGGCGCCCGCGCCACGGCGCGGCCTTTCTGGAGCACTGGCGCGGCGGATGCCCGCCGGCGGGCGAGGAGGAGGCGCCGGCGGTGTGGCTGGATCTCGACGACGCCCGCGCCTATGCCGCCTGGCTGGGGCGGCGTCTGCCGCGGGAAGGCGAATGGCAGCGGGCGGCGGAGCTGGGGCTGCTGGAAGGCGGCGGGGTGTGGAACTGGACCGAGCCGGTGCGCAGCGACGGGGCGACCCGCTTCTGCATCCTCAAGGGCGGCTGCGACTTCGCCGCCGGCGGGACGCCCTGGTATGCGGATGGCGGGCGCCGGGGGCCGGACTTCGCCGCCCGGTATCTGCTGCTGTGGGCGGGGCTGGACCGCTGCGGCACCATCGGTTTTCGCACCGCCGTGGATGTGGAGGGGAGTGGGGGAGTGGATAGTGGATAGTGGCCGGTGGCCGGTGGTCAGTGATCAGTGTAGAGCGGGAAATGGTGGCGGTGCCTGACGGCGGGAAGCGGTGCGTTGACGGGCCTTTGGCCCGTTTGCCGGCGGGACGCCGGCGCTCCCAGGGGGCGTGTGGCGGCGAGCGGTGCCTGGGGGCGGGGGAGTGGTTAGTGGATAGTGGCCGGTGGCCGGTCACCGGGAGCGGTGCCGGGGGGCGGGGCGCCTGGGGTGGTGGCTGGGGGCGGGTGACACGGGAGAGGGGCGCCCCTTCAGGCGTGGGCGTCGGCGTGGTCGGCCATGTGGTCGGCGATCATGGGGCCCAGGGCGCCTTCCAGATCGTGCCCCATGCCTTCGATCTCGACCAGGCGGGCGGCGGGGATGCGGGCGGCGGTGTCGCGCCCGTGCTCGACCGACAGCAGGGGGTCGTCGCGGCCGTGGACGACCAGGGTGGGGGCGGAGACGGTCTCCAGCAGCCCCGCCCGCGAGCCGCTGGCCAGGATGGCGGCATATTGCCGTTTGACGCCCTGCGGCGCCCAGCAGCGATCGTAGGCGCGGGCGATCAGCCGGGCGCGGCGGGCCTCGTCGAAGGGGAAGCCGGGGCTCCCCCAGGCGCGATCGCAGCGCAGCGTGAAGGCGATGGCCCGGCGGCGCCCGGTGGGCGGGTCCGCCAGCAGCAGCCGGCGCAGGCGGGGCGCGGCCCGGGGCAGGCCCGGCGCGCCCGACGACGACATCACCGAGGCCAGGGTGAGCACGCGGCCGGGCCAGCGGGCCGCCACGATCTGCGCCACCATGCCGCCCATGGAGATGCCCAGCACATGGGCCCGCGCGATGCCCAGGGCATCGAGCACGCCGACATGGTCGCGGGCGAGGTCCTCGAGGCGATAGGGCGCGGCGCCCTCGCCCCCGCCCTCGAACTTCTGGGAGAGGCCGGCGTCGCGGTTGTCGGGCGTGACCACGAAGAAGCCCCGCTCGACCAGGCGGTCCAGCAGCGGCGGCGGCCAGTGGACGATCTGGCTGCCCAGGCCGCGCAGCAGCAGCAGCGGGCGGGCGGCCTTATCGCCGCGGGTCTCGACGTAGATGTCGACGCCGCCGGCGTTGACGTGGGGCATGGCGGGGGCCATCCTGTGCCATGGGCGGCGCGGCCGCCGGCAACATTCCCGGAGACGGCAGCGCCATGTATCGCCTCTACGGCAAGCCCTACACGATGTCGATGGTGCCGGAAGGCACGCTGGACGAGATCGGCGCCGAGTACGAAGCCATCGAGCTGCCGGACGGGCGTTCCACCGACCCCGATTACCTGAAGCTGCGCCCCGACGGGCTGGTGCCCACCCTGGTCGATGGCGAGCTGGTGGTGATCGAAGGCTCGGCCATCGCCATGCACCTGGCCGACCGCCACCCGGAGGCCGGCCTGGCGCCGGCGCCGGGAAGCCCGGAGCGGGGCCTCTGGTATCAGTGGATGCTGTACCTGAACTCCATGGTGCACCCGGCCGTCGCCAACGAATACCACGCCGACTGGTTCACGGACGAGGAGAGCGGCGTCGAAGGCGTCCGCCGCCAGGCGCGGCGCAATCTGGAAGGCCTGTGGGCCGGCATCGACGGCCTGGTCGCCGGACGGACATGGCTGGTCGGCGAGCGCTTCGGGACGGCCGACATCCTGTTCCTGGCCGAGGCCTATATGCCGGACGACCACGCCGCCCTGCTCGCCCGCCACCGCCATGTGGCGGCCCTGGTGGCGCGCATCCAGGCGCGGCCGAAGATGGCGGCGCTGCTCGAACGCCACGGCGTTCGGCCCCTGGAGCTGGGCTGCTGATGGGGCTTTGGCCAGTGGCTGGTGGCCGGTGGCCAGTGGCTAGTGGTCAGTGAGAGCGGGTGGTGGCGGAGGTGCCTGGCGGCAGGGGGGTGGCGGCGAGCGGGGGCTGGCCATTTTCAAACCGGGGTGGCGGCAACTTTTCGCTTGCCAGCGGGCGCGATTGAGTCACGATGGCGAGCGAGTCACGATGCCGGGGTGCCCGGCCCCGGGCGCGCATCGCATGGAGTCTGCTGCCGAATGTCCGACGAGCATCAGCCGGCGCCGACCGGCGAACGCACCCATATCACCGCCAGGGTCAAGTGGTTCAACCCCATCAAGGGTTTCGGGTTCATCCAGATCACGCCCGAGGAACCCGACGTCTTCATCCACGTCTCGGCGCTGGCCCGGCCCGACATTCCGGGCCTGCCCAACGGCGCCCAGGGCGGCCTGCCCAACGGCGCCACCGTCGAATGCGACATCGCCAGGGCCGAACGCGGCCTTCAGGTCTCGCATGTGCACCGGGTGGACCTTTCGACGGCGGAACAGCCCTCCTTCGCCGGCGGCCAGCGCGGCACGCAGCGGCCGCCGCGCGAGCAGCCGACGGGCGAGGAGCACGGGGCGGAAGGGCAGGTGAAGTTCTTCGACAGCAACAAGGGCTTCGGCTTCATCCTGCCCGACGACGGCGGGCGCGACATCTTCCTGCCCGGGCGCGTGCTGTCGAAGACCGCCATCGTCCGCCTGGAACCCGGCCAGCGCGTGCGCGTGCGCTGGCGCGAGGGCGACCGCGGGCCGCTGGCGGTGTGGGTGGAGCTGGCCTGACGGCGCGGGTGGCGGGCGCGGCCGGGGCCTCTATACTCGCCCCACAACGCCGCTCCCTCGAAGGGGCGTCAACCAAGGGAGGCAGACCATGCACGTTCTCAGACAACCCAATGTGGAGAAGCTGCACAACCGGCTGATCCACGGCCATATCGACCGGCGGCAGTTCATGCGGGCCACCGCCGCCGCCGGCCTGGTGCCGGTGGCGACCGCCATGGCGCCCGGCTCCGTCCGCGCGGCGGCCGAAGACCTCAGCTATTTCACCTGGTCGGGCTACGAGGTGCCGGAGCTCTACCAGCCCTATATCGAAAAGTATGGCGGCGAGCCTTCCTGGTCGGTGTTCGCCTCGGCCGAGGACGGGTTGCAGAAGGTGCGGGCCGGCTTCTCGCCGGACCTGATGCACCCCTGCGTGGACAACGCGCCGAAGTGGAAGGAGGCCGGGGTTCTGCAGCCACTGGACACCTCGCGCATCTCCAACTGGGACGACATGTTCCCTGCGCTCCACAGCATGACCGGGGCGGTGATCGACGGCGACGTCTATATGGCGATCACCGATTTCGGCCTGTCTTCGATCATCTACCGCACCGATCTCTACGAGGGCGAGGAAAGCTGGATGATGCTGTTCGACGAGCGCTTCGCCGGCCGCATCTGCGCGCGCGGAACCGTCGCCAACATCTTCATCGCCCTCAAGATCCTGGGCTACGACCCCATGAACCCGACCATGGAGCAGATCGAGGAGGCCGGCGCGCTGGCGCGCGAGCAGCGCCCGCTGGTGCGCTTCTACTGGGACAGCCAGACCGACATGGAACAGGCCATCGCCTCGGGCGAATGCGTCGCCGGCTATGCCTGGAACGAGGCGCTGGTGAACCTCACCGAACAGGGCGTGCCGGTGGCCTTCGCGGCGCCCAAGGAAGGCGCCTTCGGCTGGGCCTGCGGCCTGGTGCGGGGCGCCAACTCCACGGCCGACGACCAGATGGCCCACGACTTCATCGACGCCTGGCTGTCGCCGGAAGCGGGCAAGTTCCTGATCGAGGCCTATGGCTACGGCCACGGCAACCAGAAATCCTTCGACCTGGTGGACCCGGCGACGCTGGAAGCGCTGGGCTACGGGGACCCGGTGGCGCTGATGGACGGCACCAACTTCTGGGTGCCGATGTCGCCGGAGATCGACGCCGCCATGCTGGAGCTGTGGGAAGACATCCAGGCCGGGCTGTGACGGGGCGCGACGGAAAACGGGGCCGCAGCGCCCCGAAGCCAAGGGAGGCACGACCATGCACGTTCTCAGACGACCCAGTGTGGAGAAGCTGCACAACCGGCTGATCCACGGCCGCATCGACCGGCGGCAGTTCATGCGGGCCACCGCCGCCGCCGGCCTGGTGCCGGTGGCGATGGCGCCCGGTGCCGCCCGCGCGGCGGCCGAAGACCTCACCTACTTCACCTGGTCGGGCTACGAGGTGCCGGACCTCTACCAGTCCTATGTCGACAAATATGGCGGCGAGCCTTCCTGGTCGGTGTTCGCATCGGCCGAGGACGGGTTGCAGAAGGTGCGCGCCGGCTTCAACCCGGACCTCTCCCATCCCTGCGTGGACAACGTGCCGAGATGGCAGGAAGCGGGCGTGATCCAGCCGCTGGACACCTCGCGCATCGCCGCCTGGGACGACATGTTCCCCTCGCTCCACAGCATGACCGGGGCGGTGATCGACGGCGACGTCTATATGGCGATCGCCGATTTCGGCCTGTCTTCGATCATCTACCGCACCGACATCTACGAGGGCGAGGAAAGCTGGAAGATGCTGTTCGACGAACGCTACGAAGGGCGCATCTGCCCGCGCGGCGGCGACGCGATCCCCATCTACATCGCCCTCAAGATCCTGGGCTACGACCCCATGGGGCCGACCAGCGAGCAGATCGCCGAGGCGGCCGACATGGTGCGCAAGCAACGCCCGCTGGCCCGTTTCTACTGGGAAAGCCAGACCGACATGGAACAGGCCATCGCCTCGGGCGAATGCGTGGTGGGCTATGCCTGGAACGAGGCGCTGGTGAACCTCACCGAACAGGGCGTGCCGGTGGCCTTCGCCGCGCCCAAGGAAGGCGCCTTCGGCTGGGCCTGCGGCCTAGTGTGGGGGGCCAACTCCACGGCCGACGAGGCCATGATCTACGACTTCATCGACGCCTGGCTGGCGCCGGAGACCGGCAAGTTCCTGATCGAGGAATACGGTTACGGCCACGGCAACCAGAAATCCTTCGACCTGGTGGACCCGGCGAGGCTGGCGGCGCTGGGCTACGAGGATCCGGTGGCGCTGATGGACGGCACCAGCTTCTGGGTGCCGCTGACGCCGCAGATCGAAGAGGAGATGATGCGGACCTGGGACGAGGTGCAGATGGGCCTCTGACCTCCGGGGCCGGTCGTTCGAAAAGGGCGCGGGTTCCCCCCGCGCCCTTTTTGCGCCCGGCGCCCGTCGATGCGAAGCGCCGCCGCCCCCTAGCGCTCGCCCATGGCCGCCAGCCATTTGCGCTGGAAGTCGTGGACGGCGTGCTCGCTGATCTCGCTGCGATCGGCATCGACCACGAAGCGGCCCTGGCGATAGCCCAGGCTGTGGAGGCCCTTCTGCACGCTCTCGCACAGCGGGATGTCCTCCAGCCTCACCGCGTGCACGAAGTCGATCACCTCGCGCTCCCCGGCGGTGGGCGCCTCGTGGTGGAAGTACCATTCGCAGCGCTGCACGGTGCGCTCCGGCGCGACGGCGTCGTGGTGGAAGACGGTCAGATTGCCGCCGGGATAGGCCTCCAGCACCCAATTGGGCCACAGCAGCCAGCTGGCGAAGCTTTCCGGGCGGGCGGCGCCTTCGGTGGCGGTGGCATAGGAGACGTTCCTGCCGCTGCTGTAATGGGCGTGGTGGTGCTCATGGGTGTGGATGCGGTAGCTCTGCCAGTCGAGCGCCTCCTCGATCAGCGTGCGGTGGCGGTTGGGGCAGTGGAAACATTCGTCGTAGTTCTCGACCGAGTTCTTCCAGTTGGCCTCGAGCGCATATTCGCTGCGATCGGCGCATTTCAGCGCCGCGGCATGGGGCGAGAAGGCGGCGACTTCCTCCTTCAGCGCCCCGGAGACCCGCTCGAACGGCGGCGCCCGCCCGTCCAGATTCACGAACAGGAAGCCCAGCATCTCGCCCAGCCGCACGCTCTCCAGGCCGTAGCGGGAGGCGTCGAAGCCGCTCATGCGCTCGCTGCCCCTGGCCGTGCGCAGCCCCCCATCGAGGCCATAGGCCCAGCTGTGATAGGGGCAGACCACGACCGGCCCCAGCCGGCCCTCGCCTTCCAGCAGCCGGTGGGCGCGATGCTGGCAGACGTTGAAGAAGGCCCTGACGGTGCCGCCGCCGTCGCGCAGCAGCAGCACGCTCTGGTCCAGGATGTCGCGCACGATGTAGGAGCCAGCCTGCGGCAGCATGGAGACGTGGCCGGCATATTGCCAGCTGTTGTAGAAGACGGCGGCCTTCTCGCGCTCGAAGACCGCCGGGTCCCAATAGAAGGACGCGTTCATGGTCTGCGAGCGCTCGGGGTCGTCGTGGAAGCCGGCACGGGGCAGGGTGGCGATGCGGGCCATGGCCATATCCTCATTGCGGGACGACGGAATGGGCGAACAGACTACCCGCGGCGCCGGCGGCGGCACAATGGCGACGGGGGCGGCGGGGGCGGCGGCGGGGCGCATGGCGGCGTCGATGCCGACCGCCGCCACGGCGCCGCGTTTTTGCGACCGGCTGCCGGCGGCAGTCGATGTGGCGGTGATCGGCGCCGGCATCGCGGGCACCGCCACCGCCTGGTTCCTGGCCCGCCGCGGCTGGAAGGTGCTGCTGGCCGAGAAGGGCCGGGTGGCGGGCGAGCAATCGAGCCGCAATTGGGGCTGGGTGCGCCAGCAGGGCCGCGACGCGGCCGAGCTGCCCATCGCCATGGAAGCCAACCGCATCTGGCGCCGCCTGGCGCGGGAGACCGGCGAAGCGGGGCTGGCCTTCACCGCCTCGGCCTGCATCAAGCTGGCCGGCGACGCGCGCGCCCTGGCGGCGATGGAAGGCTGGCGCCAGCTGGCCGCGGCCTGCCAGCTCGACACCCGGATGCTGTCGCCGGGCGAGATCGCCGACCTGCTGCCGGCGCTTCGCGGCCGCTTCGCCGGCGGCATGACCACCGCCTCCGACGGGCGCGCCGAACCCTGGGAGGCGGTGCCGGCGCTGGCCCGCGCCGCGCAGGCGGAGGGCGCGGCCGTGATCGAGGACTGCGCCGTCCGCTGCCTGGACCTGGCGGGCGGGCGCATCGCCGGCGCGGTGACGGAACGCGGGCGCGTGGCCTGCGAGCGGGCGGTGCTGGCGGGCGGCGCCTGGTCTGGCCTTTTCGCCGCCAATGCCGGCATCCGGCTGCCGCAGCTGGCCGTGCGCTCGACGGCGGCGGCGACCGGGCCGGCGGAAGGCGAGGTGGCGTTCAACCTGTCGCTGCCGGGGCTGGCGGTGCGCCGCCGCGACGACGGCCGCTATACGGTCTCCACCGGCGACATCGCCGAGCATTACCTGGCGCCCGAATCCCTGCGCCACGCCCGCCGCTTCGTGCCGCTGATCCGCCGCTCGGCGCGCGACCTGCGCCTGAAGCCGGCGGCCCCGACCGGCTATCCCGGCAGCTGGCGCATCGCGCGGCGCTGGCACGGGGACGAGGAGAGCCCTTTCGAGCGGCTGCGCGTCCTCCACCCGGCGCCTTCGCCGACGGTGCTGCGGCGGCTGCGGCGGCGCCTGCCCCGCCACCTGCCCTTCCTGAAGGGCGCCGGACTGGCCGAGGCCTGGGCGGGCATGATCGACGTGACCCCCGACGCCGTGCCCATGCTGGGCGAGATCGGGCCGCCGGGCCTGTTGGTCGCCACCGGCTTCTCCGGCCACGGTTTCGGCATCGGCCCGGCGATCGGGCGCATCCTGGCCGACCTGATCGCCGGCCGCGACCCGGGCCACGACCTCGCCCGCTTCCGCCCGCAGCGCTTCCACGACGGCACGCCCATCGTGCCGGGACCCTATTGAGCGCCGCCCGGAGCCCTGGACGGGACGCCGCTATGCCCGACCGCCCCAACATCCTGATTTTCTGCACCGACCAGCAGCGGGCCGACAGCCTGGGCTGCTACGGCAACGCCCTGGCGCGCACCCCGCATCTGGACGCCCTGGCGGCGCGCGGCATGCGCTTCGACGACCACCTCACGCCCAACCAGATCTGCAGCCCCAGCCGCGCCACCGCGATCACCGGCCTGTATCCGCGCCACCACGGCATGACCACCAACGGGCGCCGCATGAAGGACGGCCTGGCCACCCTGCCCGGCCGGCTGGCGGCGGCCGGCTACGACACCCACGCCGTGGGCAAGCTGCATTTGCAACCGATCATGGCCGGCGAGCGCTTCGGCTGCCCCGAATCGGTGCCGTTCTGGCAGGCGGGGCGCGGGGATGGCTGGAACGGCCCCTATTGCGGCTATCGCAGCGTCGATCTGGTCATCGGCGAGTCGCTGCTGGCGACGGAAGGCGGCCATTACGCCCGCTGGCTGCGCGAGAGGCGGCCGCAGGCGGTGCCGCTCTACCGGCCCGAAGCGGCGCTGGAAGGGCCGGTGGACGGCCTCGACGAGGCCTGGACCTCGGCCGTGCCGGAAAGCCTGCACTACAACAGCTGGATCGCCGAGCGGGCCATGGCCTTCCTGGAACGGGCGGGCGAACCCTTCATGCTGTTCGTCTCGACGCCCGACCCCCACCATCCCTTCAGCCCGCCCCGCCCCTGGGCCGACCTGTTCGACGCCGCCGCCATGCCGGTGCCGAAGGCGGTGGCGGGCGAGCTCGACCTCATGCCGGACTATGTGCGCGCCCGCCTGGGCACGGGCTGGATCGACAACCACGCGCCGGCCGTCGAACAGGGCGGCATGACCACCACCGCCCACATCCCGCGCGGGGCCCTGGCGCGCGCCATCGCCCTGACGCGGGGCATGGAGGCGCAGATCGACTTCTGCTTCGGGCGCGTGCTGGCGAAGCTGGAGGCGCTCGCCATGGACGGGCGCACGGTGGTCGTCTTCACCTCCGACCACGGCGAGTTCCTGGGCCATCACGGCCTGCTGCACAAGGGGCCGCCGCCCTATCGCGACCTCACGCGCGTGGGCTTCGTGATGGCCGGCCCCGGCGTGCCGCAGGGCCGGGCGAGCGGGGCCGCCAGCAGCCATCTCGACCTCATGCCGACCCTGTTGGATATGGCCGGCTTCGACGCCGACGGGCTGGACGGCGAAAGCCTGCGCCCGCTGCTGGCGGGCGGCACCCCGAAGCGCCGCGCCCGTTTCCTGGAGTTTCACCCGCGCCTCGACCGGCGCCTCTACAACCACTCCATCGTCGCCGGGCGCTGGCGCCTCACCCTTTATCCCGAAGGCGAGGAGGGCTGGGGCGAGCTCTTCGACCTCGGCAGCGAGGCGGGCGAGCATCGCAACCTCTTCCACGAACCCGGTTTTCGGGCGCAGCGCGACCGCCTGGCCGCCGCGCTGCAGGAGGCCTTCCCCGCCCGCCCCGACGCCGGCACCGAACTGATCGCCAAATGGTAGCGGGCGCGGCGCCCGCGGCGGCACTCGTCCCGGCGCGGCGCCAGGCTGGCGCCGACGACGCGGGGGCGGGGCTTCGACACGCCGGCCTTTGCGCGGCACCTGGAAGCGGCCGGCGTGGAACGGGCGCAAGCCGAGGCGCGTGCGGGCGCAGTGCGCGATGCGGTGGCGGCGGCGACCGGGGCGGCGTTGGCGGCCGGCGTCGGCGAAATGCGGGCGGCGCTGGCGGCGCCATAGCCTTTCGCCCGCCCCCGTCGCCTGCGGGCGCTCAGCCGGCGGCAGGCGGCGCCGTTCGCTCCAGAAAGGCGTCGAACATCGGCACGGTAAAGGCCGTGTCGCCGTGCGCCGGACCGTAGATCATGCCCTTCGCGATCAGCTGGTTGCGCAGGGGAGCGACGCTGGTGACGCCGCGGCCGAGGGCGCAGGCGATATCGCCCGACCGGTGCGGGCCCGGCCCCAGCTGCGCCATGGCGCGCAGATAGCCCCTTTCCCTCGGCGTGCAGCGGTCGTAGCGGACCCGGAAGAACCCGGCATCCAGCGTTGCCAGGGTGAGTTCCGTCGCCCGCTCCACATCCGCGACGGTGATCGGCGAGGCCGCCGCCGCCTCCCACGCATGGGAGCCCCATTCCTGAAGGAAATAGGGGTAGCCTTCGGTGCGATCCAGGATCCGTTCGAGCGCCGCCGCATCGAAGCGAACGCCCGCCCGTTCCGCCGGTGCCTGGATGGCGCGCCAGGCGGCTTCCCGGTCGAGCCTCCCGATCTCCAGGAACTCGAAGAGCCGTTCCGCATAGGATTTCGCCCGCCCGCTCCTGCCGACCAGCTGCGGCAGCCCGGCCCCGACCAGCGCCACGGGGAGCTGGCGCTGCTGGCAGCCGTGCAGGGCCACGATCAGCGCGGCGAACTCCTCCTTTCCCACATATTGGAGTTCGTCGACGAACAGCGCGACCGCCCGGCCCCTCTCCCGCGCCGCCTCGCCGACGATGCGGAACAGGTCGGCCAGGTCGGCTTCGAGATCGCCCGTATCGGCGAGGCCGGGTTCGGGCTCCGCATCGATGCGGATTTCCACGTCCCGGTATCGGAGCCGGATCGCGGCGACGAAACCCGCCAGACCGCGCCACGCCCGATGCAGGCGCTCCTTCGCCGCCTCGATGCGGTCGAGCCGGAGCAGGGCGCGGTGGAGCGCCGGCACCAGCAGCACCGGCAGCGAGCGGCGCTCGGGCTCCTCGATCCGCAGGCAGACGAGGCCGCGCCCTTCGGCGCCATCGGCGACGCGGTTGAGAAGCACGGTCTTGCCGACGCCGCGCAGGCCGACGAACAGGATGCTCTTGCCGTGCAGCCCGCCCGCGATACGGTCGAGATGGACGGCGGCGGATTCCAGGATGTCGTTGCGGCCCGCCAATTCCGGGGGAGGGCTGCCGGCGCCGGGTGCGTAGGGGTTTTGTCGCGGGTCCATGTATAGGGATCTTATCTGGGTTTATGGGGTTTCGATAAGGTGGAGTAAACTTGCTATAGATGATGGCGGGCTTCAAGACGCCCCCTGCCCATGCCGGAGGAAGGATCGCCGGCACGGGGTGCACAGGGGTTTCGCCGCGGGTCCATGTATAGGGATCTTATCCGGGTTTATGGGGTTTCGATAAGGCGGGGTAAACTTGCTATAGATGATGGTGGGCTTCAAGACGCCCCCCTGCCCGTGCCGGGGGAGGATCGCCGGCACGGGGTGCACAGGGGTTTCGCCGCGGGTCCATGTATAGGGATCTTATCTGGGTTTATGGGGTTTCGATAAGGCGGGATAAACTTGCTAGGATCGTGTTGCCGGCCCCTGCCGGGGGTGTGGCGCTGGCCGCCGACCTCGCCTGCCCCGATGCCGTGAACCCGTGCGCTGCGAAGGGTATTGATTTCGCGCCATGGCGGGCGTTGTGTTTTCCTTCGGCTTCGCGCCGGCCCCGGCCGGGCGCCGGACATGGGAGGGCAGACGATGGCCGCACAGGCTCCGGCAAACGGCGGCACCCTCGCCGAACGCTTCCAGCGCGACGGTTACGTCTTTCCGCTCCAGGTCATGCCGGCGGCGGAGGCGCTCGCCTGGCGCGCCCATTTCGAGACGCTGAGCGAGCGCATCGCCGCCCGCAGGCTGGGCAACAAGGGCCAGATCAACCTGGCGCACGTCGTCTTCCCCTTCGTCGCCGGGATCGCGCGCCTGCCGACCGTCCTCGATGCCGTCGAAGCCGTCCTGGGGCCCGACATCCTGCTCTGGGACTCGACCTTCTTCACCAAGGAAGCGGGCACGGCGTCCTATGTCAGCTGGCACCAGGACCTGCGCTATTGGGGGCTTTCCGGCGACGCCGAGGTCGCCGTCTGGGTGGCGCTGGGGCCGGCGCGCGAAGAGCATGGCTGCATGCGCTTCCTCCCCGGCTCCCACAAGCAGGGGCTGCTGGCCCATCGCGACACCTTCGAGGCCGACAACTTCCTTACCCGCGGCCAGGAGGCGGAAGCCGCCATCGACGAAGCGAGCGCGGTGGCGGTGGAGCTGGAGCCGGGCCAGGCTTCGCTGCATCACGGGCATCTGCTGCACGCCTCGAGCCCCAACCGCTCGCGGGTCCGGCGCGTCGGCCTGGTCATCAACTACATCGCACCTTCCATGCGCCAGACGGTGGCGGCCGAAAGCTTCGCCGTGCCGGTGAGGGGCGAGGACCGCCGCGGGCATTTCCAGCGCGTGCCGCTGCCCGAAGACGACATGAGCGAGGCCGCCATGGCCTGGCACCGGCGCATCCTGGCGGCCCGCAACGAGGCGCTCTACGCGGGCGCCGGCGTCCGGGAAACCTGAAGGGCGGCGGGCCCCCGCCGGCGGGAGCGCCGCCGCCCGGCGATCAGGCCTGGTCGTCGCTCCAGCGGAAGTGCTGGACCTGCCAGATATAGCCGTTGGGGGTGATCACCGGCTCCAGCCCCTGGCGATAGATGACGCCGTTGGGCGGGAACACCAGCCAGACATAGGCGCCGGTGTCCTCCATGATCTCCTGCATGCGGATATAGATGGCGTGGCGCTTGTCCGGGTCGGTCTCGCCCAGGCCGGCCGCGAACAGCTGGTCGAATTCGGGGTCGGACCAGCGCTCCCAATTCCACACGCCCACCTGGTCGGAGACGTACCACTGGGTCATCTGGCTGGGATCGGGCGAGTCGAGATAGGAGATGATCCACAACTCCAGATCCTTCCAGTCGTCGCCCTCCGATTCCAGGCCCAGGTTCCAGAACGGGCCGGCATCCATCGGCACCACCTCCACCTCGATGCCGACATCGGCGAGATTGGCCTGGACGATGGTCGCCGCCGCCATGCGGTCGGCCTGGTTCTCGGTCTTCAGGGTGAGCTTCAGGCCCTCCGCGCCCGCCTCGGCGAGCAGGGCGCGGGCGGCATCCGGGTCCGGGCGGGCGTATTTGCCTTCGGTGCGATGGCCGATCAGCCCCGGCGGCACGATGCCGTGGGCGCGGGTGCCGACGCCGGCGAAGGCGCCGGCGATCACCGTCTCGACATCGACGGCATGCTGGATGGCCCTGCGCACCCGGATGTCCTGCAGATTGGGATGATCGACGTTCATGCCCATCCAGAACCACTGGGTGCCGGCATATTCCTTCACGATGCCCCCTTCCGGCGGGCTGGCCAGCAGGCGCGGGATCGATTCGGTGGAGATGTGGGTGATGTCGACCTCGCCGGCCTCGAAGGCGATCTCGGCCGTCTTGTGGTCGTCGATGACGATGAACTTCACGTCGGCGATGCCGGGCGGCGTGCCCGGCCACCGGGGGTTGGGTTCCAGCGTATAGCTCTGCTTCTGCACCCACTCCCTGACGCGGTAATAGCCGCAGTAGAAGTCGAAGATGCCGTCGAATTTGCCGCCGGCCGCCTCCACCGCCTTCTTCGAAAGAATGGTGCCGGTGCCGTCGCAGAGCCAGGTGAGCCAGACCGGCGCGAAGGGCTGGTTCAGGCGGATGACGCCGGAATGGCTGCCGGTGACGTCGACGCGATCGAGCGCCACGGCCTTGTCCTTCCACTCGGAGACCTTCATGCGCTCCAGCGAATACTTCACGTCTTCGGCGTCGAGCTCGCCGATGGCCTCGCCGCTGCTGGAGCCATACCACATGATCCCCTTCTTCAGCTCGAAGGAGATGGTCTGCGCGTCCGTCTGCTCCAGCGACTCCACGAACTCGCTGGGCTCCCAGTCCCAGGAATCGGAGCTGTTGGTGTATTTCGCCAGCCTGGCCAGGCAGGCATATTGCAGCACCATCTCGAAGCCGCCGATCATGTAGCCCGGATCGGTGGAGATGATGGAGCGGTTGGCGCGCACCCGCAGCGGCTTGCCGGATTGCGCCCAGGCGCTCGACGCATCCAGCAGGCCGTCGACGAAGCCGGCAGCGGCGGCCGCCGCGGCGGAAGCCTGTAACACGGTCCGCCTGGTCAATTTCGCATGTGTCATGGCGATGTCCCCCTCATCGTTCCCTGTCGCCGTCTCGTGCGACGGCCGTCATTATCGCCGCCGGGCGCGGGCGGGTCAACCGCCGCAGCACGCGGCCCGGGCGGGCGCCGGTGGGGCCGCCGCGCGGCGCGCAAGGCGCCGTCCTGGCGCCGGTCCACACCTCGACGCCGTTCACCAGCACCCGCTCGATGCCGGTGGCGGGGCGCTCCGGACAGGCGAAGGTGGCGGCATCGGCGACGGTGGCGGGGTCGAAGACCACCAGATCGGCGGCCTGGCCCGGCGCCACCAGGCCCCGGCCGCCCTCTCCGGCCAGGCCGAAGGTCGCGGCCGGGGCCGCCGTCATGCGATGGATGGCGGCTTCCATCGTCATCAGGCCCAGCTCGCGGACATAGCGGCCCAGCACGCGCGCAAAGGTGCCCCACAGGCGCGGGTGGGGATGGCGGCAGAGCGGGATGCCGTCGGAACCGATCAGGATGGCGGGATGCGCCATCAGCCGCTCCACGTTCTCCTCCGGGCGCCCGAAATAGATGGCCCCGCCCGGGGCCAGCCTCGCGGCCGCCGCCAGCCGGTCGATCCCCCATTCGGCGGCGACGTCGTCGAGAAAGCGCCCGCCGGCCTGCGGATGGGGCTTCGACCAGGCGATCAGCACCCGGGCCCGGCGCTCGATGAACTGCGGCAGGATCGCGGTGCTGGACGCCGCATAGGGATAGGCGTCGGCGGCGATCTCCAGGCCGGCGGCCCGCGCCGCCTCCAGCCAGGCCAGCGCCTCGCCGCAGAGCGCCGGGCGGGAGGCCTCGTGGCAGTGGAAATGGGAGATCACCACCGCCAGGCCCGCCTCGCGCCCGATGCGGCAGGCCTCGTCGAAGGCGCTGCGGGCGCCAGCGCCATAGCTCCTCATATGGGTGGCATAGATGCCCCCAGCAGCGGCCGCGGCCGCCGCCAACTCCACCACCTCGCCGGTCTCGGCCCGGGCGCCCTGGGGATATTCCAGGCCGGTGGAAAGCCCGATGGCGCCGGCCGCCATCGCCTCCGCCACGGCCGCCCGCATGGCCTGCCTCTCCCGCGCCGTCGCCGGGCGGTCGACATCGCCCATGGCGGCGAGCCGCAAGGTGCCGTGGCCCACCAGCAGCGCGGCGTTGCAGGCGGGCGGGGCGCGCTCCAGCTCGGCGACATAGGCGGCGAAGGTGGCATAGCGGAAATCCCCTTCCTCCCCCACCAGGTCCAGGGGCGGCGGCGGGCGTTCCCGCGCCACCAGAGGGGCGAGGCTGATGCCGCAATTGCCGGCCACCACGGTGGTCACCCCCTGGCTGGCCTTGGGCGCCATGTCGCCGCCGTCGCGCAGCAGGCGGTCGTCGTGGGTGTGGGCGTCGATGAACCCCGGACAGACGATGCGCCCGCCGGCCTCGATCTCCCGTTCGGCGCGCGCCCCCGCCAGCCGGCCCACGGCCGCGATGCGGTCGTCGTCGATCGCCACATCGGCCCGGAAGCGCGGGCGCCCGCTGCCGTCGATCACCTCGCCACCGCGGATGACGATGCCGTGTTCCGCCATGCCCGCCGCCCTTCCCGGCTGCCGGCGGCAGGGTAGGGCAGTCCCGTGCCCGCTGTCACCGCGCCCTGCCCCGCGCTATGGTTCGCGCCGCCCGCCGCTGCGCGGAACGACGGCGCTGCGCGGGCCGCCCGAGGAGGCGCCATGTCGCAGCAGGGCCCCGGCGCGCGGGTCGCCAGAAGGGAAGACCGGCGCTTCGTCACCGGCAAGGGCCGCTATGTCGGCGACCTGGTGGCCGCCGATGCCCTGCGCGCCGTCTTCCTGCGCTCGCCCCACGCCCATGCCGGCCTGGGCGGCGTGGACGGGCGGGCGGCGGAACGGCTGCCGGGCGTGGTGGCCGTGCTGACCGGCCGCGACATGGCGGCGGACGGCCTCGCCCCCATGCCGCTGCAATGGGAGATCCCGAACGCCGACGGCAGCCCGCTCTTCAAGCCGCCCATGCCGGCCCTGGCGGCGGACGCGCTGCGCTTCGTCGGCCAGCCCTACGCCATGGTGATCGCCGAAAGCGAGGCCCGCGCCCGCGACGGCGCCGAGCTGGTGGAGGCCGAATTCGAGGAACGCCCGGCGGCGGCGACGCTGGCCGACGCGATGCGCCCCGGCGCCCCGGCGGTCTGGCCCCGCGGCCCCGGCACACCGCCGCAGGCCGCCAACCTCTGCCTGCACTGGACCCTCGGCGACCGCGAGGCCTGCGAGGCCGCCTTCGCCGGCGCCCGCCACGTCGTGGAGCTGGAGCTGGTCAATCAGCGGCTGGCCGCCATGCCCATCGAGCCGCGCCTGGCGGCCGCCCGCTACGACGAGGGCGCCGACCGCCTGCTGCTGCTGACCGCCAATCAATGCCCCCACGAGCTGCAACGACTGCTGTGCCAGGTGTTCGGTCTGCCGGAGACCCGGCTCGAGGTGGTGGCGCCCGACATCGGCGGCGGCTTCGGCATGAAGGCCTATGCCTATCCCGAGGAGGTGGCGCTGCTGTGGGCGGCGCGGCGCCTGGGCGGCCAGATCGCCTGGACGGGCGACCGCTCCGAGGGCTTCCTGGCCGACAGCGGCGGGCGCGACCAGGCCGCCGGCGTTCGCCTGGCGCTGGACGGCGACGGCTGCTTCCTGGCGCTGGCGGTGGAGATCGCGGCCAATATGGGCGCCTATCTCAGCCAGCACGCGCCGGCGGTGCCGACCGTCTATTGCACCTATTCGCTGCCCGGCCCCTATCGCTTCGGCGCCGTCTTCGCCGAGGTGCGCTGCTTCTTCTCCCATTCGGCGCCCATCGACGCCTATCGCGGCGCCGGGCGCTCGGAGGCGGTCTTCGTCACCGAACGGGCGATCGACGAAGCCGCCCGCCGGCTCGGCATCGACGCCGCCACCCTGCGGCGGCGCAATCTGGTCGCCGCCGCCGACCTGCCCTACACCACCGCCACCGGCAGCGTGCTGGAGAGCGGCGACGCGCCGGGCCTGCTGCAACGGGCGCTGCGGCGCGCCGATGCGGCGGGCTTCGCGGCCAGGCGCCGCCGGGCGCGAGGCGAAGGCCAGCTGCGCGGGCTGGGCATCGCCATGTATGCGGCCGCCTGCGGCGGCTGCGCATCGGGCAGCGCCATGGCGGCCGGGGCCACCGGCGGCAGCTGGGAGAGCGCCCGGCTGCAGGTGCACCCCTCCGGGGCGGCGACGCTGTTCATCGGCAGCCACAACCACGGCCAGGGCCACGAGACGGTCTTCGCCCAGGTGGTCGCCGGGCGGACCGGCATCGCCCTCGAGCGCATCGAGGTGGCGTTCGGCGACACCAGGCGCGGGCCGCGCGGCATGGGCAGCTTCGCCTCGCGCTCGGCCGCCATCTGCGGCCCGGCCGTAGCGCTGGCCTGCCAGCGGGTGGTGGCGCGGGCCAGGCGCATCGCCGCCCATCTGCTGGACGCGGAGGAAGGCGAGGTGGAGTTCCGCGACGGCATCTTCACGGTCGCCGGCAGCAACCGCCACGCCGCCTTCGACCAGGTGGCGCTGGCCGCCCACACCGCCGGCGGCTTCGGCAGGCAGGGCCGCGAGCCGGGCCTCGACGAGACCGGCTTCTACGATCCGCAGGACTTCACCTGGCCCTTCGGCGCCCACATCGCCGAAGTGGAGATCGACCCGGAGACGGGCGCCGCGCGGCTGCTGCGCTATGTGGCGGTGGACGATTTCGGCGCCGAGATCAACCCCATGATCGTCGACGGCCAGCTCCACGGCGGCATCGCGCAGGGCGCCGGCCAGGCGCTGATGGAAGCCGTCCGCTACGATCCGGCCTCGGGCCAGCTTCTGACCGGCAGCTTCATGGACTACGCCATGCCGCGCGCGGCCGCCCTGTGCGCCTTCGAGACCGAGCGCCTCGCCAGCCCCTGTTCCACCAATCCGCTGGGCGCCAAAGGGGCGGGCGAGGCCGGCACCTTCGCCGCCCCGGCCGCCATCGCCAACGCCTGCGCCGACGCCCTGGCCCAGGCCGGCGGCGGCCGTTTCGACATGCCCGCCTCGCCGCTCGCCCTGTGGCAGGCGCTGCGGCGGGCGGCGCGCCCGCCCGCTCAGGGGCGCTGAGCGAGCAGGCGGCGAAGGCAGGCGGCGCGCCAGGCGGCATCGTCGCCGTGGATTTCCACATGGCCCACGCGCCCGTCGTGGAGGAAGGCGAACAAGGCGCAGCGCGCGCCGTCATAGCGCCACATGGCGGCGCCGGACTGCTCCCAGGCGAAGTCGGGCCGGCCCATCAGCGCCCGCAGCGCCGCCGCGTCGAGGCCCATGAGGTCCGGCGGCGCCTGCTCGTCCGGCGGCGCTTCCCGCTCCCCGGCATCGGGCGCCAGAGCGGCCATGGCGGCATCCTCCGGCCGGCCCCCGGCGGCGGCCGCCGCCGGCGGGCGCCTCGTGCCGCCGTCCGTGGCCGCGCCGGCCGGCGCCGCGCCCTGCTCTACGATCGCCGCCGGCGGCGGGGCGTCTTCGGCGGCGCAGGCCGCCAGCGCCAGGGCGCAGGCCAGCAGGGCCGCGCCCCTGGCCGCCCGCTCAGCCCTGCCGCTGGCTGCCATGGCAGACATGGGTCATGAAGACGGCGGCGGCCACCGGCCCCAGCAGGTTGAGGACCGGCAGCGTCATGGCGAAGGCGATCGCCGCCCCGGCGAGCCACAGGCGCCCGCGCCGCGCGCGCCGCCAGGCGGCCGCCTCGGCCGGCGGCAGGCGGCGCCCGATCACGGCATCGGCATATTCGCGCCCGAACAGATAGCCGTTCACCAGATAGAAGGCCGCGACGGCGACCGGGGGCAGCGCCAGCCCCACCAGATAGAACGGCAGCGCGGCGGCGTTGAGCGCCAGCAGCAGGACGAAAAAGCGCAGCGCCGCCACCGCCTCCCGCAGCGGACCGCCGCCCCGCCCCGGCCCCAGCTGCGGATAGTGGCGCCGCTCCACGCAGGCGACGACGGCATCAAGATGGAAGGAGGCCACGGCCTGCGCCACGGCCGCGAAGGCGAGCCAGGCCAGGGCCACGAAGACGGCGGCCGCGAGCACCAGGGCCAGCGCATCGGCCAGCCAGGCGGGCGCCCAGGCCAGCCGGGCCGCCGCCCAGGCGCCGGGGGCGGCAAAGCCGGCGAACAGCGCCACGGCGGCGAGCGCGAAGAGGCCACCGCTCCAGCCCGCGACCGCCAGCAGCACGGGCCGCAGCTGCGGATCCAGCAGGTCGCGCGGCGTCCTGATCAGCGCGTCGAGCACGCTTCCCCGCCGCCGGCCCGCCTCAGCGGCCATGCGGAACCGGTTCCGGGCCGGGGGCGCGGCCGGGCGCGCCCCTGGGCTCGATGGGCAGCCTGTCGGCGATGGCGAACAGCCTTTCGGCGCAGGCCGCCCAGGCCAGCAGCTCGCCGTCGCCATGGGAGGGCGCGACCAGCTGCAGGCCCACCGGCAGCCCGGAGGCGGTGAAGCCGCAGGGAATCGAGATCGCCGGGCAGGAGGTGAGCGTGACCAGGGCGGTGACGAGCATCCAGTCCACATAGTTGCCGAAGCGGTGGCCGGCGAGCTCCTTCGGATAGCGCTCGTGCATGGGGAAGGCGGGCAGGACGGTCGCCGGCAGGGCCAGCAGGTCGCATTCGGCGAAGAAGGCGCACAGCCTGCGATAGAGCGCCGCCCGCCGGCGCCGGGCGCGCAGCACGTCGGCCACCGACAGCCGCAACCCCCGCTCGATGTTCCACACGCATTCGGGCTTCAGCAGGTCGCGATGGCGGCGCAGATCGTCCTCGTGGCTCTCGGCGAAGCCCAGCGCGCGCAGGGTGTGGAAGGCCTCCACGCCGTCGGAGAGATCCAGCCCCGCCTCGCGCAGCTCGCCGCCCTCGCCGGCCAGGCGGCGGCAGGCGTCGCGGCAGATGCGGTCCGTCTCCGCGTCCACCGGCGGCACCCCGAGATGGGAGGAATAGCCGATCGTAAGCGGCGGCGGGCCGTCTTCGAGGGCGCGCAGCACGCGGTCGAGGCAGGGGCGCGCGGGGCGCGAGAGGGGATCGCGGCGGTCGCTGCCGGCCATGGCGTCCAGCATCAGGGCCGCGTCCGGCACGTTGCGCGCCATCGGCCCCCTGACCGAAAGGTCGTCGAAGCAGGTGTCGTCCGGCCCCCTGGCGACCGCGCCGGGGCTGGGGCGCAGGCCCACCACGGCGCAGAAGCTGGCCGGGATGCGCAGGCTGCCGCCGAGATCGGAGCCGGTCGCCAGCGGCACCTGGCCGGCCGCCAGCGCCGCCGCCGACCCGCCCGAGGAACCGCCGGGGCTCCTCTGCCGGTCCCATGGATTGGCGCTGGCGCCCAGCACCTCGTTGAAGCTGTGGCCGCCGGCCCCGAACTCGGGCGTGTTCGATTTGCCCATGACGATGGCGCCTCGCGCCTCCAGCCGCTCCACCGCGATGTCGGAGCGTTGCGGCACGTGGTCGGCCCAGATGGGCGAGCCGTAGGTGGTGCGCACGCCGGCTACGTCCTCCAGGTCCTTCACCGCCAGCGGCAGGCCGTGGAGCGCCCCCGGCCCCCGGTAGCGGCGGTCGGGGGCGGCCATCAGGCGGCGCGCATGGGCGCGGGCGCGCTCGAAGCAGCGCGTCGGCATGGCGTTGAGGCCGCCGTCGGTCGCCTCGATTCGCGCCGCCGAGGCCTCGACCATCTCCAGCGGCGAGACCTCGCCCCTGCGCAACAGATCGACCGCCTGGCGCGCCGTAAGCCGCCACAGTTCCGTCATCGCCACCGCCCGTCGCCCCCGGCAGTATGGCGCCGCCGCCGGACGGACGGCAAGGCGGGCGCGGCATGGGAAAGCCCGGCGGGCGGCGCCGGTCGAGGATGTGGCAGTGCCTGGCGACGAGGGGCGGTGCGTCGACCTTCGGCCCGTTTGCCGGCGGGACGCCGGCGCTTTGACTAGTGGCCAGTGGTTAGTGGCTAGTGGTCAGTGAGAGCGGGAAACAGGGGGTGGTGCCTGGCGGCGGGCGTGTGGTGCGTTGGCGGGCCTGCGGCCCGCCGGGGGCGTGTGGCTGGCGATGGTGCCCGGGGGTGGCGGCGAACGGCACCTGCCCATCCTCGAACCGAGACACCGCCCGCTCCTGCGGCGGCTTGCCGGGCGGGCGGGGCCTGCCTATGCTTGCGGGCGCGGAGGCCGCGGTGCGGCAGCCGCCGTCTTCCCATGCCATCAGCTCCCAACCGGCCCATGACCGAAACCCGCTTCGACGTCCTCGCCATCGGCCATGCCCTCGTCGATGTCACCGTCCGCTGCGACGATGCCTTCCTCGCCGAACGGGGCATCGCCAAGGGCGCCATGCGCCTGGTCGACGAAGAGGAGGCCGAGGCGCTGCGGCAGGCTACAGCGACTCCCGCGAAGCGTTGCAGTCGCCACGGAGAGTCGACTCCCGCGCAGCGTGGCAGTCGCCACGGAGAGTCGACTCCCGCCGAGGCCTCCGGCGGTTCGGCCGCCAACACCGCCGTCGGCATCGCCGCCCTGGGCGGGCGCGCCTGCTTCGTGGGCATGGTGGCCGACGACGCCCTGGGGCGCGCCTTCGCCCGCGACATCCGCGCCCGGGGCGTGGCCTTCGCGACGCCTGCCGCCGCCGCCGGGCCGGCGACCGGCCGCTCGCTGGTGCTGGTGACGCCCGACGGCGAGCGCAGCATGAGCACCTATCTGGGCGCGGCGGCCCATCTGATCGGCGACGATCTCGACCCCGCCGATGTCGCCGCCGCCAGCGCCCTCTATCTGGAGGGCTATCTGTGGGACGCGCCCGGCGGCCCGGCGCTGTTCGAGGCGGCGAGGCGGGCGGCGCGGCGCGCCTCGCGCGATGTGGCGATGACGCTCTCCGATCCCCTGTGCGTCGAGCGCCACCGCGACGCCTTCCTCTCCTTCATCCGCTCGGGCGTCGACATCGTCTTCGCCAACGAGGAGGAGGCCGCCGCCCTCTATCGCACCGGCAGCCTCGCCGCCACCGCCAGGGCCATGGCGGGCGATGTCCGCCTCGCCGTGCTCACCCGCGGCGAGAAGGGCTGCCTGATCGCGCGCGGCAGCGAGCGCATCGCCATCGAGGCCACCGCCGCTCCCGTCGACGTGGTGGACACCACCGGCGCCGGCGACCTGCACGCCGCCGGCTTCCTCTACGGCTGGACCCAGGGCACCAGCCTGGAGCGGGCGGGCCGCATCGCCGCCATCTGCGCCGGCGAGGTGGTCTGCCATACCGGCACCCGCCCCCGGACCGCCCTGCGCACCCTGGTGGCGGACAAGCTGGGCTGAGCCCCCGCCGGCACCGGCCCTGCGAGTTGATTTCGGCCCTGCGACGTGGTTTCTAGCCCCCGATCCCCCGATGGCGGGGGATCGTCATCCGGCGACGGGCCAAAGCGCCGCGTGGGGGGATTGGCAATGCTTCTCGGCGTTCCCAGGGAAATCAAGAACCACGAATATCGCGTCGGCATGACGCCCGCCGCCGTCCACGAGCTGACGGATGCCGGCCACCGCGTCCTCGTGCAGCGGGGGGCGGGGCGCGCCATCGGCCTCGACGACCGCATGTATGCCAGGGCCGGAGCCGAGATCGTCGAAGAGGCGGCGGAGATCTACGCCCGCGCCGAGACGATCGTGAAGGTGAAGGAACCGCAGCCGGAAGAATGCCGCATGCTGCACCCGGGCCAGGTGCTGTTCACCTATCTGCACCTGGCGCCCGACCCGGAGCAGACCCGGCTGCTGGTCGCCTCCGGCTGCACCGCCATCGCCTACGAGACCGTCACCGCCCCCGGCGGCGGCCTGCCGCTGCTGGCGCCGATGAGCGAGGTGGCCGGGCGCATGTCGATCCAGGCGGCCGCCCATTGCCTGGAGAAGGCGCAGCACGGCTCCGGCGTGCTGCTGGGCGGCGTGCCGGGGGTGGCCCCCGGCAAGGTGGTGGTGATCGGCGGCGGCGTGGTCGGCACCCATGCCGCGCGCATGGCGGTCGGCCTGGGGGCGGAGGTGACGGTCTTCGACCGCTCCATCCCGCGCCTGCGCCAGCTGGACGAGCTGTTCCAGGGCCGGGCGCGCCTGCTCTATGCCACCGGCGACGCGCTGCAGGAGCAGGTCGAGGACGCCGACGCGGTGATCGGCGCCGTGCTGATCCCCGGCGCCGCCGCGCCCAAGCTGGTGAGCGAGGCGCAGGTGCGGCGGATGCGGCGCGGCTCGGTGCTGGTGGACGTGGCCATCGACCAGGGCGGCTGCTTCGAGACCAGCCGCGCCACCACCCACGCCAGGCCGACCTACCGGGTGGGCGGCGTGGTGCATTACTGCGTGGCCAACATGCCCGGCGCCGTGGCCCGCACCTCCACCTTCGCGCTGGGCGAGGCGACCCTGCCCTTCATCGCCACCCTGGCCGACAAGGGCTGGCGCCAGGCCTGCCGCGACGATCCCCACTTCCTCCAGGGCCTCAACGTCCACGACGGCAGGATCGTCTACAAGGCGGTGGCCGACGCCCTGGGCTACGACCGCACGGAGCCCGAAGATGTGCTCTAGCGCCCTGCGCCGCACGGCGGCGCTGCTGGCGGCGCTGGCCCTTCCCGCCTGCGAGGCGGCGCCGCCGGCCGCCGGGTGCGCCCGGGCGGATTTCGGGGCGGCCATCGTCTACGACGGCGACAAGTTCGACGAATCCTTCAACCAGGCCGCCTGGGACGGGGCCGAGCGCTTCCGCCGCGAGACCGGCAACGGCTATCTGGAGATCGAGGTCGCCGCCGCCGACCGGCGCGAGGAGGCGGTTCGCGCCATGGCCGAAGCCGGGGCGACGATGATCGCCGCCCTGGGCATCGCCCAGAGCGAGGCGGTGGCGGCCGTCGCCCGCGAGCGGCCGGGCGTGGACTTCGTGCTGATCGACGGCGCGCTCGACCTGCCCAATGTGCGCTCGGTGGCCTTCAAGGAGCATGAGGGCGCCTTTCTGGCCGGGATGGCGGCGGCGATGGCCTCGCAGAGCGGCAGGCTGGGCTTCATCGGCGGCATGGACGTGCCGGCGGTGCGCAACTTCGCGGCCGGCTATCGCCAGGGCGCGCGCCATGTGAACCCGGAGATCGAGGTGGCGGACGCCATGGTGGGCACGACCCCCGCCGCCTGGCACGACCCCGGCGCCGCCGCCACCCTGGCCCGCGAGCAGTTCGCCGCCGGGGCCGATGTGGTGTTCGCGGCGGCCGGCGGCAGCGGCCTGGGCGTCTATCGGGCGGCAGCGGCGGCCGGCCGGCTGGCCATCGGCGTCGACTCCAACCAGAACCGGCTCCATCCGGGCACCATGCTGACCTCGGCGGTCAAGCGGGTGGATGTGGCCGTCCATCGCGCCTTCATGGACGCCTGCGAAGGCCGCTTCACCGCCGGGCGCCAGCTGCTGGGCCTCGCCGAGGGCGGCGTCGACTGGGCGCTCGACGAGCACAACCGCCCGCTGATCGACGCCGCCATGGAGGCCCGGATCGAGCGGGCGCGTGCCGACATCGTCGCCGGCCGCCTCATCGTCGAGGACGGCGGCTAGCGGCAGCGCGCCGTGAACGGCCCGCCCGGCCGTGAACGATCCGGCGCGGCTCAGTCCTGCGGCGGCGGCTTCAGGCCATCCAGCAGCACCGCCAGGTTTTCGTCGCGCCAGCGTTCCAGCTCGTCCATGGTCAGATGGCCGTACATGGCCTCCACCTCGCCGATCAGCCGCTGCCGGGCCTCCTCGCCGCGCCGCCAGCCGAAATGGTCGATCATGTGGCGGATGCCGCCCTTGCCGCCGCCCAGATGGTAGCAGGTCGCCGGCCCGGCGAAGGCCCAGCGCAGGCCGGGGCCGCTGGCGATGGCGGTGTCGATGTCGCGCCAGTCGCAGATGCCGCCCGCGACCAGGGCGGCCGCCTCCTCGAAAACGACGTGCTGCAGGCGGTTGGCGACATAGGATTCGATCTCCTTCTTCAGGCGCAGCACCCGGCGCCCCAGGCTCTCGTAGAAGGCGCAGGTCCAGTCCAGGACCGCGGGATCGGTGGCCTCGCCGCCCACCACCTCGACCAGCGGCAGCAGATAGCTGGGCGCGAAGGGATGGCCGATCGCCACCCGCTCGGGATGGCGGCAGCCGGATTGCAGGCGCGACGGCAGGAAGGTGGACGACGAGCTGGCCAGCACGGTGTCGGCGGGGCAGGCGGCGTCCAGGCGGGCGAACAGCTCGATCTTCAGCTCCTCCCTGTCGGGCGCGCTCTCCTGCACGAACTGGGCGCCCGCCACCGCCTCCTCCGGGCCGGCGGCAAAGCGCAGGCGCCGGCGGCTGGCGCCGGGGGCCAGCCCCAGCCTTTGCAGCCACGGCCAGGCCTGGTCGACGATGGCGCGCGCCTGCCGCTCGGCGTCGGGGGCGGGGTCGCTGATCGCCACCTCCTTGCCCGCCGCCAGGAACACCGCCGCCCAGCCGGCGCCGATGGTGCCGCCGCCCACGCAGGCGACGCGCTCAACCTCGTCCGCTCGCGGTCTCGCCATGGCTCTCCTCCTCCGCCAGCCGCCGCAGCAGATGGCCCTGAACATAATCCGCCACGCCCTCTTCCAGGCCGGTGAAGGGCCGCCGGTAGCCCGCGCGGCGCAGGCGCGCCATCCCGGCCTGGGTGAAATACTGATAGCGCCCCTTCAGCGCCGCCGGCATGTCGATGAAGTCGATGGCGGGCGGGCGGCCCAGGGCGGCGAAGACGGCATGGGCCAGCTCCAGCCAGCTGCGGGCGCGGCCGGTGCCCAGGTTGAAGATGCCGGCGACATCCGGGCGCCCCAGCAGCCACAGCACGGCGGCGACGCAATCTTCGACGTGGACGAAATCGCGCTTCTGCCCGCCATCGGCGATCCCGGGCCGTTCCGAGCGGAACAGCCGCAGCGCCCCGCCCGCCCGCAGCGCCGGAACGCTCTTGGCGATGACGCTGCGCATCTCGCCCTTGTGGTCCTCCCAGGGGCCGTAGACGTTGAAGAAGCGCAGCCCGGCCCAGTGCGGCGGGGTGGGGCGGCCGGCGTCGCGCTCGCGCACCGCCAGGCGGTCGAACAGCAGCTTGCCGGCGCCGTAGGGCGTGATGGGGCGCAGCCTGGCCATGGCCTGCTGCGAGGGGTCGTCATCGAAGCCCTGGCCGCCGTCGCCATAGACCTGGGCCGAGGAGGCCCAGATCAGCGGCACGCCGGCCCCGGCGCACCAGTCCCACAGCATCAGCGGCAGCCAGACATTGGTGCGCAGGACCAGGTCGACATCGGTCTCGGAGGTGGAGGTGACGGCGCCCATGTGGATCACCGCCTCCAGGCCCCGCCGGCCCCGCAGCCAGGCCATGAGCTCTTCGGCCGGCAGCCGGTGGGCGATGGCCGCCGGTGGGATCGGGGCGCCCCGCGCGGCCTCGGGATGGCGGTCGCACAGGGCGAGGCGGGCGCCCCGGCGGGCCAGGGCGGCGGCGATGTTGGAGCCGATGAAGCCGCCGGCGCCGGTCACCAGGATCAAGGCGCGGCCTCCGCCACCAGGCCCAGCTCGATCTCGATGGCGGCGCACAGCATCTGCCCCAGCAGCAGGTGCATCTCCTGGATGCGGGCGGTGGCGTGGTCGGGGACGATCAGCAGCGGCCGGGCGAGGCCAGTCAAGGCGCCACCATCGCGCCCGGCCAGCGCCGCCGCCACCATGCCGTTCTCGCGGGCGAAGCGCAGGGCGGCCAGCACGTTGGCGCTTCTGCCGGAGGTGGTGAGGCCCAGGGCCACATCGCCCGGCCGCCCCAGCGCCTCCAGCTGGCGGGCGAAGACGCGCTCGAAGCCCAGGTCGTTGCCCGCCGCCGTCAGGGCCGAGGCGTCGGCGGTCAGCGCCAGGGCGGCGATGGCCCGCCGGTCGCGGGCGTAGCGCACGCTGAGCTCGCTCGCCAGGTGCTGGGCGTCGCCGGCGCTGCCGCCATTGCCGAAGAAGAACAGCCGCCCGCCCGCCTTCAGGCTGCCGACGCAGACCTCGACCAGGCGGCAGAACGGCGCCAGCAGCGCCTGCCTGGTGGCCCGCAGCGCCGCCTCGTGGCGGTCGAACTCGGCGGCGTAGAAACGGGCGAGGTCCATGGCGCTTCCCGGCGGCGTCCCCGCATAGCCCGCGCGCCGGGACCGTTCAAGCCGGGAAGGGGCAGTGTCCCGGTTTGAAGTTTCGAGGCTGCGGGCCGGCGCTTTGGCTTGTGGCCGGTGGTCAGTGGTCGGTAGCCAGTGGCCAGTAGTCGGTGGTCGGTGGGAGCGGGAAATGGCGGTGGTGCCTGGCGGTGGGGGGCGGTGCGTCGGCGGGCCTTGCGGCCCGTTGCCGGCGGGACGCCGGCGCTCGGGGAACGGTGTGTGGGCGGGCCGGACGGCCCGCCGGGGGCGGGACGCTCGGTCGGTGCCTGGTGGCGGCAAACGGCACCTGCCCATGTTCAAACCGGGGTGCCGGCCAGGAAGGGCAGCAGGCGGCGCGCCGCGCCCGGCGTGGCGGCCCGCAGCACCCGGAAGCCCGCGCCCGCCTGCGCCAGGGCGGCGGCCACGTCGTCGCTGCCGCAGCCTTCGCCGACCAGGATGCCGCCCTGGGCGCCGGCGCGCCGGGCCGCCTCCATGTCGGAGGCGCGGTCGCCCAGCATCCAGGAGGCGGCGACGTCCAGCGCCAGGGCCTGGGCGGCGGCCAGCAGCATCCCCGGGGCCGGCTTGCGCATCCGCTCCTCGCCCGGCGCGAAGGGGGCGGCGAGGACGGCATCCCAGCGCGCCGGCGCCAGTTCGGCGGCGATGGCGCGCTGGACGGCATCGAACTGCCGCCAGCCGAAGAGGCCGCGCCCGATGCCCGACTGGTTGGTGACCACCGCCACCGCCACGCCCGCCCGGTTGGCGGCGGCGATCAGGGCGGCGATGCCGGGCAGCAGGCGCACATCCTCCGCCCGCCGCAGCCAGCCCACCTCCTCCACCACCACGCCGTCGCGGTCGAGGAACAGGCACGGCCGGCCCGGCAGCGGCGGCGAGGCGATCTGGCGCCAGAGGCCGTCGCCGTCCAGCGGCCAGCGGGCCCCGGCGCTCACCGGGCCTGGAGGAAGCGGCGCGAGGCCCCGGCCAGCGCCAGGCAGGTCAGGGTGCCGAAATGCCAGGCGCCGGTATCGATGCCGATGCGGTGGCGGCGCACCGCCGGGCGGGGGTGGATGGAATGGCCGTGCACCACCGTTCTGGGCAGGGCGCCCTGCCAGTCCAGGAACTCGTGGCGGATCCACATCATGTCTTCGGCCGTCTGGCTGGCCAGCGCCACGCCGGGGCGGATGCCGGCATGGACGAACAGATAATCGCCCTCCTCGTGGCAGAGCGCCAGGTTCTCCAGGAAGGCGCGGTGGGCGCCGGGCAGGCGCCGGCAGAGTTCGCCATGGACGCGGGCGGCTGGCTGGGCGGTATCGACGCCGTAGGAGGCCAGAGTGGCGGCCCCGCCCATATCGGGGCCGATCCACCAGCGCCCGGCCTGCCCATCCTCCAGGAAGCGCAGCATGGCGTCCTCGTGGTTGCCCTTCAGATGCACGCGCTCGAAGCCGTCGCCGGGCGGAGCGGTCAGCAGGTCGAGGACGCGGCGCGAATCGGGGCCCCGGTCGACATAGTCGCCCAGGAAGACCAACAGCCGGCGCGGTTCGGGGCGGGAGGCGGCATCGGCGCGGATCGAGGCCAGCAGCCGGGCCAGCAGATCGGCCCGCCCGTGGACGTCGCCGACGGCATAGACCAGCCTGCCCTCGCCGACGTGCGCTGCCTGCGATCCGTTCCGCGCCACGGCCCCCTCCCCGGCCATAGACGTGAGTCAAGGTGCTTCGCAGCACTATAGACGTGAACGACAACGACACTAAGAGATTCACGAGAAAGTGAGAGATCGCTCAACAATGCTGAAAATGCCACCCAAACCAAGAACTGTAAATGAAGCAGTTAGTCAATATATTTGGCATTACTAACGTTCTAGGAAAACAAGAACTGTAAATATGGAGTAATGAAATATGACTGAATTTGAAATTTCTAGTATTGCTCTTCAGAGAAAAAATTTATGGGCTATCATTATCACAATTATTGCCACTATCTCAATAGAAGTTTGGCAATGCCCTTGTCTTTTGAGTGGCTCCGGTGTCGATGGGGGCTGCTCCCGCCAAGCATCGCACGGAGCGCACCCTACCGCCACCCACATGGAGGCGAAGCAGGCCGCCGACAGCGTGGGGGCGGCAGAGGTCCCGCGTCAAGCCGGCCCGATGGGGCGGCGGCCGTTGACAGCCCCGCTTCGCCGCCTATAGTCGCCGTCCCTCGTGGCCGCCCCGGCGGCGGGGGCAGAGGGGAGCGTTGGGCGGTGTTCGCAGTCATCCAGACCGGCGGCAAGCAGTATCGGGTGGCCCAGGGCGACATCCTGGCCGTGGAGCGGCTGGCGGGCGAGGTGGGCGAACGCATCGCCTTCGAGCGCGTGCTGATGGTCGCCGACGGCGGCGATCTCGGCCCGGCGGCCGGGGCGCGGGTGACGGCCGACATCCTGGAGCACAAGCGCGACGCCAAGATCATCGTCTTCAAGAAGAAGCGGCGCAAGAAATACCGCCGCCGCGCCGGCCACCGCCAGCACCGCACGGTGGTGAAGATCGCCGAGATCCTGGCCGCAGGCGGCGCGGCGCAGGACGGGGAGGGCTGAGGCCATGGCCCACAAGAAGGCGGGCGGCAGCTCGCGCAACGGGCGCGATTCCGCCGGACGGCGGCTGGGCGTCAAGAAGTTCGGCGGCGAGCGGGTGATCGCCGGCAACATCCTGGTGCGCCAGCGCGGCACCCGTTTCCACCCCGGGCGCAATGTCGGCATGGGCAAGGACCACACCCTGTTCGCGACCGCCGACGGGGTGGTCCATTTCCGCCGCGGGCGGCGGATGCACATCGACGTCGTGGTGCCGGCGGCGGCCGAGTAAGCGCGGGGCGGCCTTCGCCTCGCCTGGCCATGAAATTTCTCGACGAAGCGAAGATCGACCTGAAGAGCGGCGCCGGCGGGGCCGGCTGCGTCAGCTTCCGGCGCGAGAAGTTCGTCGAGTTCGGCGGCCCGGACGGTGGCGATGGCGGGCGCGGCGGCGACATCGTGCTGCAATGCGTCGCCGGCCTCAACACGCTGATCGACTATCGCTTCCGCCCCCATCTGCACGCCGCCGACGGGCGCCCGGGCAGCGGGCGGCAGCGGACCGGGGCCAGCGCGGCGGCCATGGTGCTGCCGGTGCCGGCGGGAACGCAGGTGTTCACCGAGGACGGGACGACGCTGCTGGCCGACCTGACGCGGCCGGGCGAGCGGCGGGTGCTGTTGCGGGGCGGCGATGGCGGGCGCGGCAATCTGCGCTTCGCCTCCTCGGTCAACCGGGCGCCGCGCCGCGCCGATCCGGGCTGGCCGGGCGAGGAGCGGCGGGTTCTGCTGCGGCTGAAGCTGATCGCCGATGCCGGCCTGGTGGGCCTGCCCAATGCCGGCAAATCGACCCTGCTGGCCGCCACCTCGCGCGCCCGGCCCCGGATCGCCGATTATCCCTTCACCACCCTGGTCCCGCAGCTGGGCGTGGTCGCCGCCGGCGGCGATGTCTTCGTCATGGCCGATCTGCCGGGCCTGATCGAGGGCGCCCACCAGGGCGCCGGCCTGGGCTGCCGTTTCCTGGGCCACGCCGAACGCTGCGGCGTCCTGCTGCATCTGGTCGACGGCACGGCCGACGACCCGGCCGGCGACTGGCGCAAGGTGCGCCTGGAGCTCGAAGCCCATGGCGCCGGCCTGGCGGAAAGGCCGACGGTGCTGGCGCTGAGCAAGGTCGATGCCCTCGACGCGGCGGGGCGCGCCAGGGCCGGGCGGGCGCTGGCGGCGGCCGCCGGCCAGGAGGCCATCGCCCTTTCGGGCGTCTCCGGCGAGGGCGTGGCGGCGGTCTGCCGGGCGCTGATGGCCCACATCGTCCGCGCCCGTCGGCCCGACGGCGCGCCGCAAGGCGGCCCCGGCTGGCGCTCCCCCGCCAGCGGCGGACGCCCGCGCCGCAAAGCCGCGCGCGGCGCGCAGGGGCACCCAGCCGCCGGCGCGGCCGCGCGGCCGTGAGCGCCGGAGCGGCGCGGCTGGAGGGCGCCAGGCGCATCGTGGTCAAGATCGGCTCGGCGCTGCTGGTCGACGAGGGCCGCATCCGCCGTTCCTGGCTGCACGCGCTGGCCGACGACATCGCCCAATTGCGCCGCGAGGGCCGCCAGGTGCTGGTGGTGAGCTCCGGGGCCATCGCCGCCGGGCGCCGCCGCCTGCGGCTGGCGGGCGGGGCGCTGCGCCTGGAGGAGAGCCAGGCGGCGGCGGCAGTCGGCCAGATCCGCCTCGCCCATGCCTGGCAGGAAGCGCTGGCGCGCCACGGCATCGCCGTCGCCCAGCTGCTGCTCACCCTCGACGACAGCGAGAACCGCCGGCGCTATCTCAACGCCCTCAACACGCTGGCCACGCTGCTGCGGCTGGGCGCCGTGCCGGTCGTCAACGAGAACGACACGGTGGCGACCGGCGAGATCCGCTTCGGCGACAACGACCGCCTGGCGGCCCGCCTGGCGACCATGGCCTCGGCCGATGCGCTGCTGCTGCTCTCCAGCATCGACGGCCTTTACGAGCGCGACCCGCGCCTGGGGCCGGCGCGGATGATCCGCGAGGTCCACGCCATCGGGCCGGAGATCGTGGCCATGGCCGGCAAGGCGCCGGCGGGCGGCGATTCCAGCGGCGGCATGGAGACCAAGCTGATCGCCGCCCGCATCGCCATCGGCGCCGGCTGCCACATGGCGATCGCCGACGGCCGGGGCCACCACCCGCTGCGGGCGCTGCGGCGCGGCAAGCCCTGCACCTGGTTCGTGGCCGGCGTCGCCCCGGCGGCGGCGCGCAAGCGCTGGATCGCCGGCACGCTGCAACCGCGCGGCGCGGTGGCGGTGGATGCCGGCGCCCTGGCCGCCCTGCGGCGCGGCCGCAGCCTGCTGCCCGCCGGCGTCACCGCCGTCAGCGGCCGTTTCGAGCGCGGCGACGCCGTGATCGTCGAGGGGCCGGACGGCAGCGAGGTGGCGCGCGGCCTGGTGGCCTATTCCTGCCACGACGCCCGCGCCATCGCCGGCCACAGGAGCGGCGACATCGAACGCCTGCTGGGCTATCGTGGCCGCGAAGAGCTGATCCACCGCGACGATCTGGCGATCGTCGCGGGCGCGCCATGACGCGATCTGCCGCCGGGAGAAGGCCATGACGGCACCGGACGCCGCCCTCGCCACCGCCGACGACGACGTCGCGCACCAGATGGAGGCCATGGGCCGCGCCGCCCGCGCCGCCGCCGCCGCCCTGGCGCCCGTCCCCGCCGCCGCCAGAAACCGGGCGCTGACGACGGCGGCGGCGGCCCTGCGCGCGCAGCGCGGCGCCCTGCTGGCCGCCAACCGGCGCGACATGGAGGGCGCGCGGGACCTGGCGGCGCCGCTGCTGGAGCGGCTGAGCCTGGACGAGGCGCGCATCGAGGCCATGGCCGGCGGCCTGGAAGCGGTCGCCGCCCTGGCGGATCCGCTGGGCCGCGAACAGGCGCGCTGGCGGATGCCCAACGGCCTCGACATCGCCCGCATCCAGGTGCCGCTGGGCGTGATCGGCGTCATCTACGAATCGCGGCCCGGCGTCACCGCCGATGCCGGCGCGCTGTGCCTGAAGGCGGGCAACGCCGTCATCCTGCGCGGCGGTTCCGAAAGCTTCCATTCCTCGCAGGTCATCGCCGCCTGCCTCGCCGAGGGGCTAGCGGCGGCGCGGCTGCCGGCGGCCGCCATCCAGACGGTGCCGACCACCGACCGGCGGGCGGTGGGCGAGATGCTGGCGATGACCCGCTTCATCGACATCCTGGTGCCGCGCGGCGGGCCGTCGCTGGTCGCCAGGGTGCAGGCCGAAAGCCGCGTGCCGGTGATCGCCCACCTGGCCGGGCTGTGCCATGTCTATGTCGACGGCGCCGCCGATATCGCCATGGCGCGGGCCGTGGTCGTCAACGCCAAGCTGCGCCGCACCAGCATCTGCGGGGCGGCCGAAACCCTGCTGCTGGACCACGCCCTGCCGCCGGCGAAGGCGGCGGCGGTGGTCGCCGCTCTGCTGGACGAGGGCTGCGAGGTGCGGGGCGACGACGCCGTGCGGCGGCTCGACCGGCGCGTCGCGCCCGCCACCCCCGAGGACTGGGACCGGGAATATCTCGACGCCACCATCGCCGCCCGCATGGTGGCAGGCGTGGACGGCGCCCTGGAGCACATCGCCCGCCACGGCTCCCAGCACACCGACAGCATCGTCACCGCCGACCGGGCGGCGGCGGAACGCTTTCTGGCCCGCACCCCCAGCGCCATCGCCATGTGGAACGCCTCCACCCAGTTCGCCGACGGCGGCGAGTTCGGCATGGGCGCGGAGATCGGCATCTCGACCAACAGGCTGCACGCGCGCGGCCCGGTGGGCGTCGACCAGCTGACGACCATGAAATACGTCGTGCGGGGCAGCGGGCAGACCCGGCCCTGAGCGGGCGGGCGGCGGCCTCCGCCCGCGGGGGAGCCGCGCAAAGCGCCGCCCTGCGCTGCGGCGGCCCTGCCGCCGGGCGGCGCATCGGGCTTCTGGGCGGTTCCTTCAACCCCGCCCATGAGGGCCATCTCTTCATCGCCCGCCTGGCGCTGGCCAGGCTGGGCCTGGACCAGGTGTGGTGGCTGGTGGCCCCGCACAACCCGCTGAAGCCGCTGGCCGGGATGGCGCCCTTCGAGGAGCGGCTGGCCGCCGCGCGGCGCCTGGCCGGCGGCCAGCGGCGCGTGACGGCGACCGGGCTGGAGCGGGCGCTCGCCACCCGCTTCACCGCCGACACCCTGCGCCGCCTGGCGAAACGGTGCCCCCGCGCGCGCTTCCTGTGGCTGATGGGCGCCGACAGCCTGGCGCAGATGCACCGCTGGCGGCGCTGGCCGGCGATCTTCGCCACCGTGCCGGTTGCCGTCTTCGATCGCGCTCCCTATTCTTTCCCCTGCCTCGCCAGCCCGGCGGCGATCCGCTTTCGCCGCCGCCGCCTGGCGGCGCGCCGCGCCCGCCTTCTGGTGCGCCGCCGGGCGCCGGCCTGGGTGTTTCTGGCCGGCCCCAGGCACCCCGCCTCGGCGAGCGCCATCCGGGCCGGCTTCGCAGGAGCCGCGCCGGCGGCCACCGGCAAGGGAGCCCGATGACGCAGCCCGATATCGCCTTCCCGCCGCCCGATGGCAAACAGCCGGCCCGCGCGCGGCACGAGGCGAGGCGACCATCGCCGCCTTCCCCGGCCGGCGGCGCCTTTCCCGCCCTGCCGCAGGGCATCTTCGACATCCTCTATGCCGACCCGCCCTGGGACTACAAAGGCCAGCTGCAACACGCCGGCCAGGGCAGCGGCGACAGCGGCGGGGCGGTGCGCCACTATCCCACGGTGACGCTGGCCCGGCTCAAGGCCCTGGAGGTCCCGCGCATCGCCGCCGCCGACAGCCTGCTCTTCCTGTGGTCCACCAACCCGCATCTCGACCAGGCCATCGAGCTCGGCAAGGCCTGGGGCTTCGCCTGGGCGACGGTGGCCTTCGTGTGGGACAAGCGGCGCGTCAATCCGGGCTTCTACACCATGAGCCAGTGCGAGCTGTGCCTGGTCTTCAAGCGCGGCAAGATCCCCGGCCCGCGCGGGGCGCGCAACATGCGCCAGCTGGTGAGTGCTGAGCGCGGCCCGCACTCGCAGAAGCCCGGCGAGGTCCGGCGGCGGATCGAGGCCATGTTCCCGGCGCTGCGCAGGATCGAGCTCTTCGCCCGCGGCGCCGGCGCCGCAGGCTGGACGGCATGGGGACTCGAAGCCCATGGCGCGTGAGCACCTGGAAAAACGGGAAAAGTGGCAGGACGACAGCGCCGAACGTGGGCAGGAAGCGGAAGTCCTCTTCGGCGACGTTTTGAGGGAGCACTTCGAGGAGACCGCCTTTCGGATCGAAGACAAGCCGAAAGACCTAGCAAACATCTACGGCGCGATAACGACCAGAGGCAGACGCTCGGGCCACGGTGTTCGCCCTGACCATTCAATCCGCAGCCTGGAAACGAGAAAGATCGTCTACGTCGAGATCAAGCGGCAAAGGGCGTCCGGTAACGCTCATGAAAGGGCTTGCAAATTCATGATGCCAGGAATCGTCGGATCGGCCCGCGAGATCGCCGCACAGCCGGAAGGGGTGATTCCTTTCTGGTGGGTGTTCACCAACGGCATCGCATCGGATGAACGCTATCGGCGAGAGATCATGCACTGGTTCTGCGGCATCGAGGGGCACGTCCTGCTCTGGCGCAACACTCGCGATGGGCGCGAGGTCACCGGTCATTTCGAACGCCATATCCGCCCGCTCCTCGTATGACCACCCAGGGAGAACGCCCCATTCCCGCCCGCAAAGCCGCCGTCGGCCCCTCCTCCGCGGACCTGGTGGCGCTGATCGCCGAGATTCTGCGGGAGGGCAAGGCCGAGGATACGGTCGCCATCCCCCTGGCCGGCAAGACCAGCTTCGCCGATTACATGGTGGTCTGCAGCGCCGCCTCGCAGCGCCAGGTCACCGCCCTGGCCGACCGGCTGCTCGAGCGCCTGAAGGAGGCCGGCCACCGCCCCGCCGGCACCGAAGGCTACGAGGCCGGCGACTGGGTGCTGCTGGATGTGGGCGACGTCATCGTCCACATCTTCCGCAGCCAGGTCCGCAGCTACTACAACCTCGAGAAGATGTGGTCGCTGCCGGCGGCGGAAAGCGGCGGCTGAAGCGGTGGCCATCGGCGCAACGCTCGCCGCCTGGGCGGCGCAGTGCGCCGGGGGCGGGGGCCGCCGGGCGCTGCCGCCGGCAGCCTATACCAGCGACGAGATGCTGGAACTGGAGCGCCTGCACATCTTCGCGCGCGCCTGGATCGCCGTCGCCCACGTCTCGCAGCTGGCGGCGGCGGGCGACTACACCACCTTCGAGATCGCCGGCCATCCCGTGCTGGCGGCGCGCGGGGCGGATGGCAGGCTGCGGGCGTTCTCGAACGTCTGCCGGCACCGCTCGGCCCCGGTGGCCAGCGGCAGCGGCCGCCGCACCGTCTTCCGCTGCCCCTATCACGCCTGGAGCTACGGGCTGGACGGCAGGCTTCTGGGCGCGCCCTATATGGACAGGGCAGCGACGGCCGGCATCGGCCTCGCACCGCTGGCTCTGGAGACGTGGCAGGGCCTGGTCTTCGTCAGCCTCGCTGCCGACGCGCCGCCGCTGGCCCCGGCGCTGGCCGATCTGGAGCCGCGCATCGCGCCGCTGGCCCTGGCCCGCCAGCGGATCGTGCTGTGCGAGGACCTGGAGATGGCCTGCAACTGGAAGCTGCTGGTGGAGAACTTCTGCGAGAGCTACCACGTCTTCTGCGTGCACAAGGCGACGCTGGAAGAGGACACGCCCACCGCCAGCATCGAGAACCGGGCGGGCGGGGCGGCCTTCAATCACCACATCATGAGGACCGGCGACGCCGCCAGCCTGGCCGCCGCCCGCCGGCTGGGCCTGGACCGGCGACGGGCCAGCGAAGACCATCTGATCTGCATCTATCCGGCGCTGGCCTTCAACATCCAGGGCGGCAGCGCGTTGTGGCTCAGCGTCATGCCGGCGGGGCCCGGCGGGCTGAAGGCGCGCCTGTGGCAGACGCTGCTGCCCGACGCCGACGGCCGCATTGACGGCGAGGCGATCCGCGAGGCCGGGCGGGCGGTCCACGCCTTCATGGAAGAGGACCGGGCGGTGATCGAAGGCGTGCAGAAGGGGCTGGCTGCCGGCACCGGCAACCGGGCGCCGCTCCACCCCTGGGAGAGCACCAATTGGGAGTTCTCCCGCTATCTGCTGCGGCAGCTGGGCATCGCACCCCCCGACGTGCCGGCGCCGGGCGCCTGAACCCCGGCGGCGGCCACAGGGTTGACATATACCCCATTGGGCTATATTTACCTGCGGCAACGATGAACGTCCGCATGGCGTCGGACCTTCTCAGCCGCACAGGCCTGTCACAATCAAGAGGAAAAACCGATGAAGAAAGACCATGATGAATCGAGACAAACGGTGGCGGAGACGCCAACGTTCTCCCGGCAAGCCGACAAGCTGTTCCATGAGGAAGAAAAGCGAGAACTGATCGATTATCTGGCTACAAACCCGCTGGCGGGAGACGTGATCCCAGACACCGGAGGCGTTCGAAAGCTGCGTTTCGAGGCCGCTGGGCGTGGCAAGCGCGGGGGCGCTCGGATCGTCTACTGCTATCTGGGCGAAGCGATGCCGATCTATGCGTTGCTCGCCTATGGTAAAGCTGCGAAGACAGACATGGCGCCAGCAGAAAAACGCATGGTGAGGGTTCTCGTATCCACCTTAAGAGCTACGCGAAAGGAGGAAAGATGAGCGCATTCGGCAACGACCTGATCCGGTCCCTCGAAGAAGCCGCCGCCCACGCAAAAGGCGAGGGCCCGGCCGTCCTCCATGCACCCGCGGCTCCCCGCGAGATCCGCAAACGGGCGAAGCTCACCCAGGCACAGATGGCACCGCTGCTGGGCATGAGCCTTTCCGGCTACAGAAAATGGGAGCAGGGAACGCGGCGAGTCAGCGGGCCGGCCGCAACCTTGCTGCGCGTCATCGAAAAAGAACCGGGGGCCGTCCAGCGCGCCCTGCTGGCCTCCGGCCGGGTGTGACCAGGCCTGACGGCCGCCTGGCCCGCGCGCACTACCCCTCCCCCGCCGCCGTTGCCGCCGGCGGGGCTTGGCGCTACACCCTGCCCGCCATGTCTTCCGCCCCGCGCCCCGTGTTGCTGTGCATCCTCGATGGCTGGGGGCTGGCCCCGCCCGGGCCGGACAACGCCATCGCCGCCGCCCGCGCGCCGGTGTGGCGGCGCCTGGCGCGGGGGCCGGCCGCCACCCGCCTGCGCAGCTGCGGCGAGGCGGTGGGCCTGCCCTGCGGCCAGATGGGCAACTCCGAGGTGGGCCATCTCACCATCGGCGCCGGGCGCATCGTGGCCCAGGAACTGCCGCGCATCGACCGCGCCGTGGCCGAAGGTTCGCTGGCCGCCCATCCCCGCCTGGCCGCCTTCGCGACGGCGCTCGGGGCTTCCGGCGGGCGCTGCCATCTCATGGGCCTGCTGTCGCCGGGCGGCGTCCACAGCCATCAGAGCCACATGGCGGCGCTGGCCTGTGCCCTGGGGGCGGCGGGCATCGAGGTGCTGGTCCACGCCTTTCTGGACGGGCGCGATACGCCGCCCGCCAGCGCCGGCGGCCATCTGGCCCGCTTCGCCGCCCAGGTGCCGCAGGCCGCCATGGCGACGGTGACCGGGCGCTATTTCGCCATGGACCGCGACCGTCGCTGGCCCCGCATCCGGCGCGCCTGGCGGGCCATCGTCCAGGGCCGGGGCGAAAGCGCGCCGGACGCCGGCGGCGCCCTGGAACGCGCCGCCCGGGCCGGCCATGGCGACGAGTTCGTCCCGCCCACGGCCATCGCCGGCTATGGCGGCGTGCGGGCGGGCGACGGGCTGCTGATGGCCAATTTCCGCGCCGATCGCGTCCGCCAGCTGCTGGCCGCCCTGCTCGACCCGGACTTCACCGCCTTCCCGCGCCCGCCGCCCGCCTTCGCCGCCGCCCTGGGCATGACCGCCTACGGCGCCGAACTGGCCCCCCTGCTGCCGGCGCTGTTCGAAACCGACCACATAGAACACAGCCTGGGGGCGCTGGCCGCCGATGCCGGCCTGCGGCAGCTGCGCATCGCCGAAACCGAGAAATTCGCCCACGTCACCTATTTCTTCAACGGCGGGCGCGAGCGCGTCTTCGCAGGCGAAGAGCGCATCCTGGTGCCCTCGCCGCAGGTCGCCACCTACGACCTGAAGCCCGAGATGGCGGCCGCCGAAGTCACCGACCGGCTGGTGGCGGCGCTGCAACAGCGGCGCTTCGACCTGGCGATCTGCAATTTCGCCAACCCGGACATGGTGGGCCACACCGGCATCTTCCCGGCGGCGGTGCGGGCGGTGGAGGCGGTGGACCTGTGCCTGGGGCGCCTCGCCGGGGCGGTGGCCCAGGCGGGCGGGCGGATGCTGGTCACCGCCGATCACGGCAACGTGGAGACCATGCGCGATCCCCGCACCGGCCAGGCCCACACCGCCCACACCACCAATCCGGTGCCGCTGGTCCTGACCGGCGCCGATGCCGGCTGGAGCCTGCGCCCGGGCGGGCTGGCGGACATCGCCCCCACATTGCTGGAACTGCTGGGCCTGCCACAACCCGCCCGGATGAGCGGCCGTTCCCTGCTGCTGCCGCCACCCGGCTAGCGCGCCATCTCCCCGCGCCCTTCCCGCCGGCCCCTGGGCGCCCCGGCGCCGGCCGCTTCGAGGGGCCGGGTGGTATAGGGACGGCGGCGGATGCGAAGGAGACAGCCCATGAAGCGACACTTTGCGGCGATGCTGGCGGCGGCGATGCTGGCGGCGGCCCCGTGCGGACCGGCGGCGGCAGACCTGGCGGAAGTGCGGGCGGCGGTGGCGGCCTTCGAGGCGGCGAAAGCGGAAGCGAAAGCGGCGGCGGACGCGGCAGCCCTGGCGAAAGCGGAAGCGGAAGCGGCGCGGGCGGACCTGGCGAGGGATGCCGCAGAGGCGGCGGACACGCTGGCGGAAGTGGAAGTGGCGCTGGCAGAGGAAGGGGTGGAGGGCAGATGGGCGGACGCGGCCGCCTTGGTGAAGGCGGCGGAAGCGGCGGCGCGGGCGGCCCGGTCGCGGGCGTGGTCGGCGGAAGGCGCGGTGCTGGTGGCGGCGAAAGCGGCGCTGGAAGCGGTGGCGGCGGAAGTCGAGGCGGAAGCCGAGGTGGAAGCGGCGAAGGCGGCGGCGCCGGCGTGGGCGGTGCTGGTGGTGGAGGAACGGGCCGCGGCGAAGCTGGCGCCGGCGGAGTTCGGGGCGGTGGCGGCGGCGGCGGAAGCGGCGGAAGCGGCCCTGTCGGAAGCGGCGGACGCGATAGGTGCTGTTGCCGGCGTGGCGCCGAGGGTGGCCGACAAGCTGTCGGAGGCGGCGGCGGAAGCGTCGGAGGTGGCGGCGCTGGCGGCGCGGCGGGTGGCCTGGGCGCAGCGTGTGGCGGAAGCGGCGGCGGACGCGGCGAAGGCGGCGGGGCGCTTCATGGCGCAAACGTCGACGGTGAGGGCGGCAGATCGCTTCGCGTGGGACGCGATATGGGACGCAGAGCGGGCGGCGAAGGCGGCGGCGGAAGTGGCGGCGGCCTTCGCGTCGGCGGCGGTGGTGGAGGCGCGGCGGGCGGCGGACGCGGCGAAGGCGGCGGAAGCGGTGCTGGCGTCGGCGGAAGCGGCGACGTCGGAGGCGGAAGCGGTGCTGGCGTCGGCGGAAGCGGCGGAAGCGGCGAAGGTGGCAACGGAAGCGGCGGAAGCGGCGGCGAAGGCGGCGGGGGAGGCGGCCTGGGCGCAGCGTGCGGCGGAAGCGGTGGCGGACGCGGCGAAGGCGGTGGCGGAAGTGACGGTGGCCGTGGCGCCGGCGGCGCGGGCAGCGGCAAGCGCGGCCCTGGCGGAAAAGGTGGTGGTGGAAAGGGTGGTGGCGGCGCTGGCGGAAGCATCGGCGGAAGCGGCGAAGGTGGTGAAAGGCGAGGCACGGGCGGCGAAGGCGGCGCGGCGGGCGGAGGTGGCGGCGAAGGCGGCGTGGCAGGCGCATGTGAACGTGGGGCGGCATGTGACGGACGCGGCGGAGGTGGCAGCGAAGGCGGCGGAAGCGGCGCAATCTTCGGCGCGGGCGGAAGCGATGGCGAAAGCGGCAGCGGACTTCGCGGCGGCAGCGGCGGACTTCGCGGCACAGGCAGCGGCCCCGTGATGATGCTTGCGCCTTCGAGGAGTCGCCCCCATGGTGCGGCCCCCTTGATAGCGGCGCCCGTGACGCCAGCGCCGACGCCTTCGCCGCCGCTTCACCTTGCCGATAGGAAACACGCAATGACCACGCCCGACACCGCCGCCGCCGACGCCCTGGCCCGCCGCAACGGCCTATCTCGCCGACGCCCTGGCTGCCATGGCCCGCGCCTGGCCCGCCGCCCACCGTCATGACCTCGGCCATGGGCCGGCCCTCACCGCCAAGGCCGCCCTAAAAGGGGCCGCCCTGACGATGGAACGCATCGCCCGTGCCGACGCCGGCACCGCCCTGGCCGACGCCGCCGATCATGTCGGCGCCCACCACTGGCGCGCCGGCGCCGACGAACTGGAACGGGCCGCCGCGCATATCGCCGACGCCGCCGACGCCATGGACCGCGTCGGCGCCACCAAGGGCAGCGCCGGCATCGAGGCTGCCGCCGCCATCGCCGCCGCCGACGCCGCCCGCCAGGCCGCCCATACTGCCGCCCGCATGGCTGCCGCCATCGCCGCCATCATACCGCTAGGCTGCCCCGACGCCGACGTCGACCTTAGCCGCAGGCGCGTCGCCACCACCCGCTCCCGCAAGGGCCGCCGCGCATGACGCCATGACCGCCCGCCTGGCAGACCGCATCACGCCCACCGCACACGCCAGCGCGGCCGTGCTGCCCTGGCCCGCTGCCCTATGGGCTGCCATCCCTGCCCTGGCCGCCGCTGTGACCGCCCTGGCGGACGCCGCCGACGCTGGCACCCGCGCCCATACCGGCGCCATGTCACGGGCCGGCGACGCCCTGGCCAACGCCGCCGACGCCATGCGTGACGCCGCCGCCGCGGACCACCTGGCCAACGCCAGCGCCGCCCTGGAACGCGCCCGCTGCACCGACGCCGTGGGCACATGGACCGCCGCCGCTTTCGACGCTGCCGACGCCCTGGCCCTGGCCGCCGGCGCATTGCGCCCGACGGGCGGCGGCGCCATTGCATCCGCCGCGGACCGCGCCCGCGCCTGGCACACCATCCCGGCCGCACATGCCGCCGCGCACCTGGCGGACGCCGCCGCCGCTGTGCTGGCCGGCATGACCCGCGCCGCCCTCGAAGGTGACGCCGCGCCGTGACGCCCTCGGGCCGGCCCTGTAGCGATAACGGAGCTTCGGCGGTGGGCGAAGATGGGGCGATGGCCAGTAGCCGGTGGCCGGTGACCGGTGAGGGCGGGTGGCCGGCGCCGGGGACAGAAAACATGCGTCCGAATCTGACGCATCGCCGACGCGGTGGCCAGTGGCCGGCAGCCAGTGGCCGGTAGCCGGTGGCGCCCCCCGGCGGGCCGTCCGGCCCGCCCATGTACCATCCCGAGCGTCGGCGTCTCGCCGGCAAACGGGCCGAAGGTCGACGCACTGCCCCCACCGCCAGACACCGCCCTCACCCCCCACTCTCACGAATCACTGGCCACTGGCCACCGGCCACCGGCCACTAACCACTAGCCACCGGCCACACGGGGGCGATAGCATCGGGGCCGCAACAGCGGGATGGGCGGCAGATGACACGTTGGATTTCGGCGCGGGCGATTGCGGTGCTGGCGGTGGCGGCGCTGGTGCTGGCCTTTGCGGCCGGCGGCGCGGGGCGGGCGGAAAACGCCGGCGGCATCACCTATCGCCAGCTCGACCTGTTCGGCGACGTGCTGGAGCGGGTGCGCGCCTCCTATGTCGAGGAGGTGAGCGACAAGGAGCTGATCGAGGCCGCCATCGAAGGCATGCTCTCCTCCCTCGATCCCCATTCCGGCTATCTCTCGCCGGAGAGCTTCGACGAAATGCAGGTGCAGACGCGCGGCGAGTTCGGCGGCCTGGGCATCGAGGTCACCATGGAGGAAGGCTTCGTCAAGGTGATCTCGCCCATCGAGGACACGCCGGCCGACCGGGCCGGCATCGAGGCCGGCGACTTCGTGACCCATCTCGACGGCGAATCCATCCTGGGCCTCACCCTGGGCGAGGCGGTGGAGCGGATGCGCGGCGAGGTGGGCACCGACATCACGCTCACCGTCCTGCGCGAGGGCGCCGACGAGGCCCTGGAGATCACCGTCACCCGCGACGTCATCACCATCCGCTCGGTCCGCTGGCACATGGAGAACCAGGTGGGCTATCTGCGCATCGCCTCCTTCACCGAGCAGACCGAGGACGGCATGATCGAGGCCCTGGAAGGCATGGCGGAAGCGGTCGGCGGCACCCCCCAGGGGGTGGTGCTGGACCTGCGCAACAACCCCGGCGGCTTGCTGGAACAGGCGGTCGCCGCCGCCGACATCTTCCTGGAGCGGGGCGAGATCGTCTCCACCCGCGGCCGCCACGAGGCCAGCTCCAAGCGTTTCAACGCCCGCCCCGGCGACCTGGCGGACGGCGCGCCGGTGGTGGTGCTGATCAACGGCGGCTCGGCCTCGGCCTCCGAGATCGTCGCCGGCGCGCTGCAGGACCACCGCCGCGCCGTGGTCATGGGCACCCGCTCCTTCGGCAAGGGCTCGGTGCAGACCATCGTGCCGCTCCCCGGCCACGGCGCCATGCGCATGACCACGGCGCGCTACTACACGCCCGCCGGCACCTCCATCCAGGCGGCCGGCATCCACCCCGACATCGTGGTGGAGGAGGCGACGGTGGCGGACCAGGAGCGCGGCCCGTTCACCAGCGAGGCGGACCTGCGCAACAGGCTGGAAGGCGAGGGGGAAAACGGGGAGGCCCAAGCCTCGCGGCGCAGCGAGCGGGCCCGGGCCGACTATCAGCTCGCCCGGGCGCTGGATCTGCTGGAAGGCATGGCGCTGTTGCAGACCCTGGCGGCCGCCGCGCCGGGCGAGTGAGCGCCGCCGCCGGCCGGGGCGAAGGGCCGCGCTATCGCGAGGGCGTCGGCATCGTCCTGGTCGATGGCCGGCGGCGGGTCTTCGCCGCCAGGCGCATCGGCACAGCCCGGGCCTGGCAGATGCCGCAGGGCGGCATCGACGGCGGCGAGGCCCCGCAGGCGGCGGCCCTGCGCGAGCTGCGGGAGGAGACCGGCGTGGTCAGCGCCACGGTGGTGGCGCGCGCGCCCGGCTGGCTGGCCTACGATCTGCCGGCCCATCTGGCCGCCAGGCGCTGGCAGGGGCGCTATCGCGGCCAGCGCCAGCTGTGGTTCGCCATGCGCTTCGACGGCACGGACGACGAGATCGACCTCGCGCAGAGCCGCCATCCCGAATTCGACGCCTGGCGCTGGGCGGCGCCTGCCGCCGTCGTGGAAGCGGCCGTCGACTTCAAGCGCGGCCTCTACCGGCAGGTCTTCCGGGCCTTCGCCCATCTGCTGGCGTAAGTCCGCCGGCGCAAGCGGCGCCCGCCCGCGCCCAAGGCGCCACGCCAACCGCGCCGCCCGCGCCACACCCGGCGCGGTTCCGCAGAGCGCCGGGGCCGGCCTCTACCAGCGCAGGCCGGCGGAAAGGGTGGCCTGCTGCCCCTGGTCCCGCCGGGCGCCCTCCAGGCTCAGAAACGCCTGGCCGCCCAGGCCGGCGCGGGCGCCCAGCTTCCAGCCGCGGCGCTCGCGCTCTCCGAGCGACATCCCGGCATAGGGGGTGAGCAGGCCGCCATGGGCGGCCAGGCCCCAGCCCAGGTCCAGGTCCAGGCCGCCGGCCTGCCCCTGCCGCCATTGCGGGGCCAGGGCCAGCCACGGCCCCAGCCCGGCGGCGCCGGGATCCAGCCGGGCGGTCAGCGCCGCGCTCCATTCCTCCAGCTTCTCGCGATGGGCCAGCAGGTAGCGCGCGTCCATCCCCAGCGCCAGGCCCGCCCGCGCGTCGGCGTAATCGAGGCCGGCGCCGAGCTCGAGGCCGAGGCCGTTCTCGGCGTCGCCGCCGTCGCGGCGCCCGCCGAAATCGAGGCCCAGCTCGACCTGCTCATCCTCGGAGAACTGCCACGCCTTGCTGCCTTCCATGCGCAGCCGCAGCCGCGAGGCATCGCCCCGCGACCTGGGCAGATCCCGGGCGGCGTCGGCCTCCAGGGAGGCCAGGAAGGCGTCGGCCTTCACGGCCAGGGCGACGCCCCGCCAGTGCGCGAGGTCGCGCCGCAGCCCGGCGGCGGCCATGCGCATCTCCAATCCGGTGTCGACGGCGCCGGCCTCGTCCTCGACCCCGAGGTCGCCCCAGCCGAAGCCGAAGGCTCCCCAGACGCCCAGCTCCGGGCGCGGGTTCCAGTGGACGTAGGGCAGCAGGCCGGTCAGCGCGACATCGGCCGCGCCCTTGGTCGCCTCGTCGGCCGTGTAGTCGATGTCGCCTTCGCTGCGGGAGAGCGCCAGGCCGACCAGGGCGTCGGCGCCCACCCGGCGCTCGACGCCGGCGAAGCCGCTCACGATCTCGCCGTCCATCCTGAAGTCGGGGCGAAGGCGGCTGTCGAAGCCGGTGGCGGCGGCCTGCGCCCAGACCCGCCAGCCGGCCTCGGCGCCGCGCCCGGCCAGGGGCAGATCGAAGCTGCTGCCGGTCAACAGCTCTTCGGCCGACACCGCGCGCGAGGAGAAGTCCCAAGTCTCTCCGGCGGCGCGCTCCCCGGGAGCGACCAGCGCCTGGCCGGCGATGACCGCCTGCGGTTCGCCGGCCCCGGGGCGGGCCTCGATCGCCTCCAGGGCCTGGGCGGCGATGCGCCCGCCCGCCCCCGCCAGCACCGCCTGGAGCGCCAGGCGGCGCTGCGGTTGCGTGTCGTCGTCTTCGATCTCGACGATCACCGTATCCATCCCCACGATGCGGACGCCCTGGCTCCTCAACAGGTGCACCCGGAACGCCTCCAGGGGCTCGACGCGGCGGTCGTCGTCCAGGATCTCCACCGTCAGCATCGCCGCAGTCTGGCCTCGCGCGAGGGTCAGGCGGCCATTGGCCACCGCCGTGTAATCCTCGCCCGCCCGCGCCGGCACCCAGCTGCCGCCGGAGGGCGCCGGCCCGCCGCCGGCAGCCGCCACCGCCGGGCCGGCGCTCCCCGGCAGGATGTCTTCGGTCCGCCACAGGATCACCACCGGGGCATCCGAGGAATCGAAACGGCGCACCCTCAACTGCGCCGATCCGGCGTCTTCCTGGACGTTCACGGCGGCGTCGACGATACCGGCGGCGGAGGAGGTGTCGAAGCCGGCCTCCGCGGTCTCCGGCGACTCGGCGAAGGCCGGGTCGCAGCCGTCGACGCCCCGGGGGGTGACGCGCACCGTGTATTCGACGCCGGGGTCGATCCCGCCGATGGTGTGGCTGGTGCCGGTGACCTCCGCCTGGCGGCTGTCGTCGTAATCCTCGCCTTCCGACTTCCTCCACTGCACCAGATACGTGGTGGCGGCGCACCACGCGCCCCAGCGGAGCTCCAGGGCCGCCGACATCGGCGTCAGCTGGAGCTCGCCGGGATCCAGATCCCCGGTCATCGAATCCCCGGCCAGGGGCGTGCCCTTCGCCTCATCGGAGGGCTGGCCCCAGCCTTCTTCGCCCTGGGTGGCGCGAACCCGCACCGTGTATTCGACGTCGGCGTCGAGGCCGTCGATGGTGTGGCCGGTGCCGGAGACCCGCGCCTCCCGGCTGTCATCCCAGTCCCCGCCTTCCGGCTTCCACTCCACCCGGTAGCCGTCGGCGCCGGAGTCCGCCTCCGCCGCCGTCCAGGCGACCGCCAGGCTCCCGCCACGGGGGGTCACCTCCACCCCTTTCACCTTGGGAAGCACCCTGGCGGTCGCCTCTTCGGAGTATTCGCCCCTGGTCCCGTTCTTTTCCGCCCTGATCATGAACGAATACAGGACGCCCGGGGTGAGGCCGGGGACGGCGTGGGAGGTGACGGCGCCGACGCGGGCGACGCGGCCGTTATCGGGGTTGCTGCTGAAGCGTTCTTCGTGGCCGAACGGAAGAGCTGCCCACGGCGCATCGCCCCGCCTCCACAACAGCGTGTGGCCGGTGGGGGCGAAGCCGCTCAGCAGCTCCCAGCTCGCCCGCAGCACCGTCCCCTGGGGCACCACCTTCAGGCCCTGGACCCGGGTCAGCACCGAATCCCACAACACGCAGCCGTCCCAGCAGGGGGGGCCGCCGGCGCCCCTCGCCCCGATGGTGGCGACATGCCCGGCGGCGGCGGCATCGAGCGGGTTGCCTCGCAGGTAAATCCTGTCCCCGGAGCCTCCCAGGCCCATATTGGCGGCGAGCGGCGCGATGTCCTGGATGCGGTTCGCCTCCAGGTTCAGTCGCGCCAGGGAGGTCAGGCCCTGGAGGGGCGAGAGGTCGGAGATGCGGTTGTTGCGGGCTTCCAGAATCTGGAGTCCGGTCATGCCCCGCAGCGGCCCCAGGTCCTGGATGCGGTTGTTGGTGAGGAAGAGTTGCACGAGCGAGGTCAGGCCCTGCAGCGGCCCCAGATCCGAGATCCAGTTCGTGTCCAGTTGCAGTTCCCGCAGGGAGGTCAGGCCCCGCAACGGCCTCACATCCGAGATGCGGTTGTTGTGGATGAACAGACGCCTCAGGCCCGTCAGGGCGCTGAGCGGCGAGAGGTCCGAAATGAGGTTGTCTTGAAGCTGCAGGTGGTTGAGAGCGGTGGCGAATTGCAGGCCTTCCAGGCTCCTGATTCTCTCGCTGTGGGGCGCGTTACCGGATGAGGCCTGGGCGTCCAGCCGGGTGAGCGATGCCATCTGGGCGCAGGTGATGGCGCCGGGCATTCCGGTCCCCCCCAGCGCGCTCCACAGCTTGGCCTTCAGTTTGTCGTCGGGGATGTCGACCGGGTCCGTGCAGGTCTGCGCCGCCGCGCCGCCGGCGGCGAAAAGGACCGCCGCCGCGGCCCAGCAGGCGAGCATGAGGCGCGGCGCAACGTTGCGGCGCCGGATGGCGGGCACGCGCCGCGGCGCGGAGATTGACGGATATGGCATTTCACTGCCCCCCCCCTCGAAACCAAAATTGCACCGGAAACAAGGATCTGGAGTGGCCTTGCCGCAGGGCGGCGCGGCTGTCAATAGGTTGCGGGCGGTTTTTTTCGGCTGGGCGGGGGGCGGTGGCTGGTGGTTAGTGGCCAGTAGTCGGTGGTCAGTGGCTAGTGGCTAGTGGTTAGTGAGAGCGGGTGGTGGGTGTGGTGCCCGGCGGCGGGGGACGGTGCGTCGGCGGGCCTTCGGCCCGTTGCCGGCGAGACGCCGGCGCTCCCAGGGGGCGTGACGCTTGGGCGGTGCCTGGCGGTGGGGGGCGGCGGATATAGGAAGGCAGTGCCTGGGGGCGGTCATCTGCCGCGCCGGCGGCTAGAAGGCCGGGGCGTGCCTTGCCAGGCGGTGGCGGCGCCAGTCGAACAGGCGCCAGACCAGGCGGGAGAGCCAGCGCCCCAGGCGGCCGTCGGGCTTCAGGCCCACCGCCTTCATGGCCATGCGGGCCGCCAGGCGGATATGATCGGGACGGTAGCGGGTGAGCGCCCGGCTGCCATAGGCGGCCGCGCAGGCGCGGCGGTCGTAGGGGCCGGGGATGCCGTTGGCGACATAGTAGGCGAAGGCGAGCTCGTCGTCCTCGCCCTCGGCCATGCGGCCCAGCGCCACCCGCAGCCGCGCCACGAGGCCGGGGCGCTCGAGGGCCCGGTAGCGCTTCATGTGGTCGTAGAAGAGGCGGTAGTGGCGGAACTCGTCGGCGGCGATGCGCTTGCAGATCTGCTTCAGCACCGGCTCGCCGGTGGATTCGGCGAGGGCGGAATAATAGGAGGAGGTGCCGATTTCGACCACGCAGCGGGCGATCAGCTCGCCGCAGCGCGAGCCGCGCACCGAGGCGGCGCGTTCCAGATCGACCTGGCGATAGCCTTCGTTGAAACGCCGCAGCGCCGCCTGGAAATCCCATTGCGGCGAGGCCAGGGTGGCCCAGCGGGCGAGCGCCTCGCCGTGCTGCACCTCCTCTTCGGCCCAGCGCCAGGCGGCGGCCACGAAGGCGTCGTCGCCGGCGAAGACGTTGGCCAGATAGCGGCCATAGACGTCGCCATTGCGCTCCACCAGGGCGGCCGCCTTGACGATCCGCACCGTGTCGGCGTCGGCCCTGGCGGCGTCGAAGGCGCCCCAGTCGATGTCGTCGAGCGTCCAGTGGCCCATGCCGCGGCCCCAGCCTTCCTCCTGACGCCGACGCTAGCCGCCTTTGCCGCGGCGCGCAACCCTGGGGGCGAGTGGCCGGTGGCCAGTGGCCAGTGGTCGGTGGCTAGTGGTTAGTGGTTAGTGGTTAGTGAGAGCGGGTGGCCTGGGGCGGTGCCTGGCGGTGGGGGGGTGGTGCGTGGGCGGGCCGGGTGGCCTGGCGGGGGTGGCTAGAGGCGGAAGCGTTCGCCCAGATAGAACTGGCGGACGCCCACATGGGCCACGATCTCGGCCGGGGCGCCCTCCATCAGCACGCGGCCTTCGTGCAGGATGTAGGCGCGATCGACGATCTCGAGGGTTTCGCGGACGTTGTGGTCGGTGATCAGCACGCCGATGCCGCGGTCCTTCAGATGGGCCACCAGGTCGCGGATGTCGGCCACCGCGATGGGATCGATGCCCGCCAGGGGTTCGTCGAGCAGCATGAAGGCGGGGCGGGAGGCCAGCGCGCGGGCGATTTCGACGCGGCGGCGCTCGCCACCGGAAAGCGCCAGCGCCGACGCGCGGCGCAGATGGGAGATGGAGAATTCCGCCAGCAGCTCGTCGAGGGCGGCCTCGCGCCGGTCGCGGTCGCCGGCGGCCACCTCCAGCACGGCGCGGATGTTGGCCTCCACCGTGAGGCCGCGGAAGATCGACGCCTCCTGCGGCAGATAGCCTATGCCCAGGCGGGCGCGGCGATACATGGGAAGGGCGGTGATGTCGTCGCCATCGAGGGCGATGGCCCCGGCATCGGCGGCGATCAGCCCGGTGACCAGATAGAAGCAGGTGGTTTTGCCGGCGCCGTTGGGGCCCAGCAGCCCCACCGCCTCGCCCCGCCGGACGGCGAGCGAGACATCGCGCAGCACCGGGCGGCGGCGATAGCTTTTGGAAAGGTTGTGGGCGACCAGCCCGGCATTGTCGGCGACCAGCCTGGGGGCGGGGGAATGGGGAGGAGCGGCCATGGCGCCTTCCGCGGTGTTCAGGGCTCGCCCTGGGTTTCGCCTTCGAAGAGCACGTTAACCCGTTCGCCGTCGCCCGTCACCCGGCTTTGCCCGGTGGCCAGATTCATGGTGGCGCGATGGCCGGTGAGCACGGCATCGGCATTGGTGAGGACGACCTGGCCGGTCAGCGTGACGATGCCCGCATCCACGTCGTAGCTGCCGGCATCGCCCTGGGCCGTCTCGCCGGGCGTGACCAGGAAGACGTCGCCCGTGGCCTCGATGAGGCGGATCGAGCTCTCCCCGCCCTCCCCTTCGCCCCGGTAGTGGACCACCAGTTTGTCGGCCCGCAGGGTGAGCTCGCCCTGCCTGGCATCGACCGCGCCCAGGAAGGTGGCCCGCTGCGCCGACTGCTCGATCTCCATGGCGTCGGCGGCGATGGCGATGGGCAGGCTGGCATCGTGGCCCCGGCCCTCCAGCAGCGGGTTGTCCTGGGCCGGGGCCGCCGGGGCCAGCAGCAGCAGCGCAAAGGCCGCCGAGGCGGCACAGGCGGCGCGGCGGCGCCCGCTCACGGTCCGCCCCCGGGCAGCAGGGTCAGATGGACGCGGCCGGCGAAGGCCAGGCGGTCGCCGCCCTCGGCGATGCGGAAGCCCTGGGCCTCGATGGTGCCCGCCGGCCCCTCGCCGCGCACCGGCCGGCTGCCGCTGGCGGTGCCGGTGGCCAGATCGATCGTCGCCCGCTCGCTGTGGAAGCGGTAGCCGTCGTCGGTGGCGACGGTGACGTTCGCTTCCATCGCCAGGGTCTGGGCGGCGCGGTCCCAGACGCCGCGCTCGGAGCTGACGGTGGCCCTGGCGCCGTTCTCGAGCCGCATGCCGCCTTCCAGCCCCTGCAGATGGACGATGGCGCCGCCCTCCTCCTGCCAGGCGGCGGCGGCCGTCACCGTGTAGGGATGGCCGCGATCGTCGGTGCCCAGGAAGCGCGCGTTGGACATGGTCGGGTGGCCTTCGTCGAGCGGCGGCGCCGTCCCGATGGCGGCCACGCCCGGCGTGATTTCGCCGTTCAGCGACGGCCAGACGATCACCGTGGCGGCCAGCAGCAGGGCGCTGGCCGGCAGCAGCAGCCGCATGAGGTCGACGAAGCGCGTATAGCGCCGCCCGACGCGCACCTTGCGAAAAGCGGCCGTTTCCGCTCCCCTCGCCGCGCCCGACGCCATCGCCGCCGCGACCGTCAATGGGCGAAGATGTCGGGGTCGCCCCAGCCGAGCAGGTCCAGCTCTGCCCGGTGGGGGAGGAAGGCGAACAGGGCGGCCGCCAGCTCGCTGCGGCGCTCGCGCGCCAGCCGGCGGTCGAACTCCTCCCTCAGAAGGTGCAGATGGAGGACGTCGGAGGCGGCGTAGTTCAGCTGCTCGTTGCTGAGTTCCGCCGCACCCCAGTCGCTGCTTTGCTGCTGCTTCGAGATGTCGATCCCCAGCAGCTCCTTGCAGAGGTCCTTCAGCCCGTGCTTCTCCGTGAAGGTGCGGACCAGCCGGGAGGCGATCTTCGTGCAATAGGCCGGGGCCGCGACGATGCCGAGATGGCAGCGCAGCGCGGCGAGATCGAAGCGCGCGAAATGGAAGATCTTGAGGACGTCGGCGTTCTCCAGCAGCGCCGCCAGATTGGGGGCCTGCAGCTGCCCCTGCGCGATCTGCACCAGATGGGCGTTGCCGTCGCCGGAGGAAAGCTGCACCAGGCAGAGCCTGTCCCGGGCCGGGTTGAGGCCCATGGTCTCGCAATCCACCGCGACGACGGCGCCCAGGTCCAGATCGTCGGGCAGATCCCCCCGGTAGAGAAGGTTGGCCATGCTAACGGCCGCCGCGCCCCGGACGGCCGACGGGGGCCGCGCAGGGCGGCAGCGGGGGACGTGGTGCCCAGGAGAAGACTCGAACTTCCACGGGATCTCTCCCACAGGTACCTGAAACCTGCGCGTCTACCAATTCCGCCACCTGGGCCCGCCGCTTCACCTATGGCCGGCGCCGCGCCCTGTCAAGCCGCCGCCCGGGTTTCGCGCCGCCGCGGCCTGGTTCCGGCGCCGTCGGGGAACGGCATGAAGAGCGGCAGCATGGCGGGCGGGCGGGACGCGGGCAAGAGCGAATCGCGGGAGGCGCGGCGCGGGGCGGTTCAGGGATCGCGGGAAAGCCCCTCCGCTTCCAGCCGCTCCAGATAGGACCGCCACAGCGCCTCGCGCCTTTCGCCCAGCTGGTAGAGATAATTCCAGGAGAAGATGCCGCTGTCGTGCAGGTCGTCGAAGACGATGCGGATGGCGTAGTTGCCCACCGGCTCGACCTTCACGATGCCGACATGGCGGCGGCCGGCGACGGTTTTCCTGCCTTTGCCGCCATGGCCCTGGACCTCCGCCGAGGGGCTTTCGACGCGCAGCAGCTCCGCCGGCAGGGCCAGGCTCGTGCCGTCGTCGAAATCGATCTCCAGCAGCTTTTGCGCCGTCTTCAGGCGGATCTCGACCGGCCAGCGCTCGCTGGGCCGGGCGCTCACGCCTCCTCCTCGTCGAGCTTGCGCGCCTCGTCGATCAGCATGATCGGGATGCCGTCGCGGATCGGATAGGCGAGGCCGGCCTGCTCGCTGACCAGTTCCTGGCGGGCGCGGTCGTAGAGCAGCGGCCCCCGGGTCAGCGGACAGACCAGGATCTCCAGCAATTCGGGGGCTGGCGCCTGCTTGCCTTCTTCCGTCATCGCCTTCGCCCTCCCCTACTGGCGCACGTCGTGGTCCTCGCCGCCCTCGCCGCCCATGCGCAGCAGCGCCATCAGCGTTGCGGCGCGCGCCGCGACGTCGGGCGCCTCCAGCAGGGCCTGGCGCTCCGGCGGGCGGAACGGGCAGATCATGGCCAGCGCCGTCACCAGGCTTTCGTCGTCGGCCTTCTCGATCGCCTCCCAGTTGGCGTCGATCCGCTTCTTGTGGAAGAAGGCCCTGAGATGGCCCAGCAGCGCCTTGCGGTCGATGGTTGCGGCGCCGCCGACGGCCTCGAGATCGCCGGCGAAGGGGGTGAAATCCGGCTCCACCAGGCGATAGCCGCCTTCCGCATGCGCCAGCTCGCGGGCCAGGCGGAAGCGGGCGACGCCGGTCAGCGTCACCAGCCAGCGTCCGTCGTCGGTCTCGCCCAGCTGGGTCATGCGGCCGGCACAGCCGATCGCGTAGCAATGGGCGCGCCCGACGTCCTCGGCCTCCTCGTCGGGCTGGATCATGCCGACCAGCCGCTCGCCCCGCAACGCGTCCTCCACCATGGCGACATAGCGCGGCTCGAAGACGTTGAGCGGCAGCGTGCCGCGCGGCAGAAGCAGCACGCCCGGCAGCGGGAAGATGGGCAGCGCCCGGGGCAGGTCGGCGACGCTGCGGTAATAGGGCAGACCGGTCATCGCCGCCGCCCGGCGGCACTTCCCGCCGGCGCTGCCGCAGGACCGCCGCCGCTCAACGGAACCAGGCCGACGACAGCTTGCGGCGGCCTTCCAGGGTGGCCTCGTCGGTCGGCCCCCAGGCTTCGAAGAACTTCAGCAGCTCCACGCGGGCCGCCTCGTCGTTCCAGTCGCGCCTGGCGGCGACGATGGCGATCAGCTGGTCCACCGCCTCGACGCGGCGGTCGCAGGCGGCATAGGCGCGGGCGAGCTCCAGGCGGGCGGCGAAGTCGTGGCCGTCGGCCGCCACCTTCGTTTCCAGGCCGGCGAGATCGCCCGGCGCGTCCGCCAGCAGCGCCAGCTGTGCCTGGACGCCCTGGATCCTGGCATCGCCCGCCAGCTCCTCGTCCAGCCCCGCCAGCAGGCGGCGCGCATCGTCGGCACGGCCCAGGCCGATCAGGGCGCGGCAGCGCCCGGCGATCGCGTCGGCATGGCCGGAGTCGTGGGCCAGGATACGCTCGAAGAGGGCAGCCGCCTGCTCGAAGGCGCCTTCGTCCAGAAGCCGCTGCGCCTGCTCCAGCGCCTGTTCCAGGGGGTCCGGCCCGGCGGGACCCGCCAGCCTTTCGAGAAAGGCCTTGATCTGGCTCGCCGGCTGGGCGCCGGCGAAACCGTCCACCGGCTGGCCCTGATCGAAGGCGAAGACCGCCGGGATCGACTGCACCCGCAGCATCTGCGCGATCTGCGGCTCGTCGTCGATGTTGACCTTGACCAGCTTCACCTTGCCCTTGAGGGCAGCAACCGCCTTTTCCAGCACCGGCGCCAGCTGTTTGCAAGGACCGCACCAGGGCGCCCACAGATCGACGATGACCGGGCGCTTCATCGATTCCTGCAGCACCTCGGCCTGGAAGGTGGCGGCCGTCACCTCCACCGCCGCCGGCCCCGCGCCTTCGCCGCCTTCCCCGATGATCATCGCTGCCGCCCTTCCGCCGAACGCCCGGCATCCGCGAACGCCTTCCCCCAGGAAGCGTCCCGAGCCTTAGATGGCGGATCGCAGGGGAGAACGCAAGCCGCTTCAGGTGGCATCCACATGCAGGATGGCCGGCTCGTGGCCGCAGGAGCGGATGAACCGCACCAGCGCCTCGGGGGCGAGCGTTATCGTCGCATCGTTGGTGAGCGGGTGGTAGTTCACCAGCGGCGCGGCCATCATGACCTCGTCCAGGACCACGCGGACGCGGCGCATGGCGTCGTTGACGAGCGCGAAGGGCGTCACCGCGCCGGGCTGCACGCCCAGCACCTCCATCAGCAATACGGGCCTGGCGAAGCTCAGCCGTGCGGCACCGATCCGCCGGTCGAGCTGCTTCATGGCGATCGGCGCATCGTCGCGCGCCACCACCAGCCACAGCGCGCCCTTCCTGTCCTTCAGAAAGAGATTCTTGCAGTGGCAGCCGGGCAGGTGGGCGCAATGGTGCCTGGCCTCTTCGACCGTGAAGACGGGCGCATGGCGGTGGAGCGTCCACGCGATGCCCAGATCGTCCAGCCGGGCCAGAAGGTCCTGCGGGCCGGCAGGCATGGCGGGCGGTCAGCGCACCCAGATCGAGACGTTGTTCAGGTAATCGCGCGTGCCGCGGTCGAGCGGGTAGAAGAGCGGGCCGCTGCGACCGAACCAGCGGTCGTAGATCTCCTCGTAGCGGCCGTTGAAGGCGTCCACCTCGGCGAACATGTCCACCAGGGTGCGGTTTACCAGGTCGCGCCAGCGGCTGTCGTTCTGCGGCAGAACGCAGGCCAGCTTTTCCGCCGCCAGAAAGCGGGTCCTGGGCAACAGCACGACGCTGCGCGGCAGCCCGATACGCTCGGCCTGGCCCAGCAGCACGACACCGACATTGGCGACGCCGTGCACCTCGCCGGCCGCCATGGCGCGAAGGGCCGTGCCCATGTCGGGGAAGAGCCGCACATCGACGGTGGGCAGCTGATCCCGCACCACCTTCTCGGTGGTGGTGCCCTTCACCACGCCGATATCCAGCCCGGCGATGTCGGCGATGCGGCTGGCGTGTTCGCGATAGACCATGACGCGGGTGCCGTCGCGGAAGAAGGGCAGCGAGAAGTCCACCAGCTGCTCGCGCTCCCATGTCGGCGTGGTGATGCCGCACACGATGTCGAGCTCGCCGGCGGCGACGCGCAGCAGGCGGTCGGCCGGCGTCACCGCCGCGATGTCGAGGCGGACGCTGCGGCCCAGCGCCCGTTCCGCCGTGGCGCGAATCTCCCCGAGCAGGTCGACGGAAAAACCCTCGAACACGCCGGGCATCGCTTCGTAGGCGAAGGGCGTGGCATTGGCCCTGGTGCCCGCGCGCAGCACGCCATCCTCGGCGATTCTGTCGAGCACGCTCTCGGCCCGGGCAGCGGCCGCCGCCGTCGCGGCGAGCGCCAGCACGGCCGCCATATGGGCGAGGCGGCGCGGAAAGCCCCCCCCGCACCGGCGCAGGAGGCCGGCCGCCCGGCCCCCCGTTGCGGTCACGCAGAACCGGATGCGGGCTGTCCCCGCGAAGAAGGTTGACGCGTGCATGATAACCTAGCCATCATGTCCATAGATGCTGCTTGAGGCCGGGGTCAAGCTCGATAAGCGTCGCAGGTGGAGATGGATGTGTATAGCGCACCGGCGCAAACGCTCAGGTGGCACGGCTTCGTGCAGGGCTTCGAAAGAGGCGCGAAGCTGCCTTTTCCGAGGGGGACCATGCTCGTTTCCAGCAGCGCCGCACACCGGGCCGCACCGTCGCGGCATGCGGGGGTGCCGGACATGTCCGGCAGCTACGATCGATATATCGCGTCGGGCCTTTACGACCGGCGCTATCCGCGGCCGAACCGCCGCACGCTGCGCCGCCTGCTGGGCCGCCTGCCGGCCGGCGGCCGTTTCCTGGATTTCGGCGCCGGCACCGGGCGTTATACGCTGCCGCTGCTGCAACGGCCCGACACCCACGGCATCGCCTGCGACATCTGCCCCACCGCCCGGGCGGCGCTGGCCGAACGGCTGCGGACCTTCGTGGACGACGGGCGGCTTGCGGTCCGCGACGCCGACATGGCCGCCTTCGCCACCGCCCATGCCGGGGCGTTCGATCTGGTGCTCATGGCCTTTGGCGTGCTGGGGCATGTGGCCGGCGAAGCGGCCCGGCGCGAACTGCTGCGCTTCGTGCACACCGTGCTGAAGCCGGGCGGCAGCCTGATCCTCAGCCTGCCGAACGCGGGGCGGCGCTTCCGGGCCGAACAGCGCGCCAGCGCCGGGCGGGAGCGGGGGGGCGATCTGGAAGCGGGCGACGTCCTCTATACGCGCGGCGGCGGCACCATTCGCATGTTCTATCACCTCTATACCCGCAGCGCGTTGCGGGAGACCCTGGAAGCGGCGACCTTCCGCGTCGAGAGCGTCGAGGCCGAGAGTCTGCTGGCGGAGGAGACGGTCGTCGCCAGCCCGCTGCTGGGCCGGCTGGACGACCTCGCCTGCCACATCCTGCCGGCGGCCTGGGGCTACGGCTTCCTGGTCGTCGCCAGCCCGCTCGCCCGGAGCGGCGCATGAGCCCCCGCCGCCTTCCCCTGGCGCTGCTGGCGGCTTTCCTGGCCGGCTGGAGCGGCCCGGCCGCCGCCGACCGGCTGGACGACATCTACGCCCGCGGCCATCTGATCGCCGGCGTCAAGGCCGATTACCAGCCCTTCGGCTTCCTCGATTCCGAAGGAATGCTGGTCGGCTACGACGTCGACGTCGCCCGCAGATTCGCCGAAGGGCTGGGGGTGGAGCTGCAGCTGCTGCCGGTCACCAGCGCCAACCGCATGCAGAAGCTGCAGCGCGGCGAGATCGACCTCATCGTCGCCACCATGGGCGACACCCGCAGCCGCCGCGAGCTGGTCCACATGGTGGAGCCGCAATATTACGGCGACGGCGGCAACGTGCTGATGAGGACCGATTCCGGCATCGCCGACTGGGCCGACCTGCGCGGGCGCCCGCTCTGCACCATCCAGGGCGCCCTCTGGGACCGGCTCGCCCGCGAGCGCCTGCTGGCCGACCCGGTCGCCCTCAACAACCCGCGCGATGCCGCACAGGCCCTGCGCAACGGCCACTGCGTCGGCTGGCTGTACGACGAGGTGCAGCTGCAAGACCAGCTCCGGAACGGCGAGTGGGACGGCTACGATCTGTGGCTGCCGACGCGCTTTCTGCTGCCCTGGGCCGTCGCCATCGCCAAGGAGGAGGAAGGCGGGCACCTCGATCGGGCCCTGGGCGACATGGTCGCCGCCTGGCACCGCGACGGCTTTCTCCAGGGGCTGGAAGAGAAATGGTCGCTGCCGCCCTCGCCCTATCTGAAGCGCGCCCGCGAGACCTGGCAGAGCCTGGACGAAGCGGGTGAGGCCCTGTGCCGGCGCGACGAGGCCGGACAATGGCCGCTGCAATGCCGCGAGGTAACGCTGATCACCGGCAGCCAGATCGGCGGCATCTCGGGCATGTCGCTGGCGCTGATGGAGGCGACCGGCCTCGACGTCAGCATCCTCTACGACCCGCTGGACCGCAACATCTTCCTCGAAGGCCTGTTCCTCACGGTGGCGCTTTCGGTCATCACGGTGCTGGCCAGCATCGCCATGGGGATCGTCTTCGGCTGGCTCATGCACCGGCGGGTTCCGGTCGTCGCGCCCCTGCTGTGGGCGCTGGTGGTCGGCCTGCGCATGACGCCGCCGCTGCTGCAGCTCTATGTCGTCTTCTTCGGCCTGGGCGGCGTCGTCCTGGCGCTGGGCTTCACGCTGGATGCCTTCACGGTCGCCGCCGTGGTGCTGTCGCTCTATGCCGCCGCCAGCAATGCCGCCGCCTTCGCCGGGGCCGCCGACGTGGCCGCCGGCCGGGGCAGGCTGCGCTTCCAGCTGGCGGATCTGCGGCGCGGAATGGCGCTGTGCTACGCTGCGGTGATGGGCAATTCGGTCAACATCGTCAAGGCGACCGGCATGGCCAGCACCCTGGCCCTGCCCGAACTGGTGCACGCCAGCACGGCGATCGTCACCGAAAAGGGCAATGACGGCGTGATGATGAACCTGCTGCTGCTGTCCTATTTCGTGCTGGTGATCGTCACCGCCCGCATCTTCCGCCGGCTGGAGCGGGGCGCGAGAACGCCATGACCCTCCAGGACATCGTAGAGGCGCTGATCGCCTGGACCCCCTATCTGGCGACGGGCTTCGGCTGGAACATGATCGTCTCCCTGGCGGCGATGGCGATCGGCACGGCGGTCGGCGTGCTGCTGGCGATGCTGCGCAACGATTCCCGGCGGGCGGCGGCCGGCAGCGGCGGCACGCTGACGGTGATCGCCAACAGCGCGCCCACCTTCGTCATGCTGTTCTACCTCGCCTACGCCATCCCGGAGAGCTTCCAGCTGTTCGGCCTGACGGTGGCGGTGCCGGCCTGGCTGAAGGCCTCGCTGGCGCTGGGCATCGCGGTGGCGGGCTATGTCTCCGACAACGCGCTGGCCGCCATGCGCCATCTGGGCCGCGGCGAGTCCGCCGAGGCGCTGCTGTTCCTGCCCGCCTGGACCAACTACTTCCTCATCATCGTCATGGCCTCCAGCACCGCCTCGGTGATCGGCGTGCCGGAACTCGTCTATCGCTCGGAGACCGTGATCGGCGCCCTCGACAGGCCCGAGGTCGCCTTCTGGGTCTATCTCTACGCCATGTGCTGGTTCCTCGCCTTCAGCGGCGTCGCGACCTTGCTCATGCGGGTGCTGCGCAGCCACCTGGCGACGCGGGGCGGCGGTGCCGCATCGCAGGGCTGAGGCCTCCGGGGCACCGGCGCCCACCTGCCGCCCCCCGCCGGGCGCCGGTGCCGAACCGGAAAGCGGGCCGTGAGCCTCTCGCAACGCCTCGTCCTCATCGTCTCGGCGTCGATCGGCGTGGCGATCGTCGGCGCGTCGGTGGCCATGGGGCTGCTGTCGCGGGCGGCGTTGATCGACCAGGCGGAGACCCAGGCGCAGCTGCTGGCCGGCCTGATCGCCGCCGAGGCCAACCGCTCGGCCCTGCTGGCCGGCGAGATCGACCAGGCGGCGATGCTGGAGCTGGAAACGCAGGCCATCGCCATCGCCCATCTGACGGAGGCCTTCGCCGCCGATCCGGAGGCGCTCGCCACCCATCTGGGAGAGATCACCGCCAAAGGCACCATCGACGACATCTGGCTGCTGGACGGCGAGGGCGAGCCGATCCTGCGCATCATCGGCGGCATCGGCGGCGGCGGCGAGAATACCGCCCAGGCCGGCTTCGACGCCCGCGAGCTGGAGGTGCTGCTTTCCGGGCGCCGCTTCTCCATCGATCTGCGCTCGATGCCGCCGGGCGAATGGGAACGGCCGCTGCGCTATGTCGGCGTGCGCGCCGGCGAAGACCGCTTCGTGCTGGCCGGCGGCCTCGAAGACGAAATCGACATCCTGCTCAACGCCATCGGCCTGACGGGGGCGCTGGATTCCTTCGCCGGGCAGCCGGGCATCAAGGCGATCTGGGTGCTCGACGACCTGCTCCACCTCGCCGCCGCCGTGGCCCTGGACGAGGTGGGCCGGGCCATGAAGGAGCCGCCCCTGGCCGAGGACGACCGGGCGCTCGCCCGCCGCGTGCTCGAAGCCGGCGCCACCTCCTTCCTGGGCGAACAGGCGCTGCACGTAGCGGCGCCGATCCTGGATCGCGGCGGCGTCGCCATCGGCGCGGCGGTGATCCACACCCCCCGCGACCAGCTCGACCTGCTGCTGATCGACCATGTGGTGTTCGGGCTGATCGTCGCCGCCGTCGCCTTCCTGATCGGCTCGCTGATCGCCGTGCTGTCGGCGCGCCACATCGTCCGCCCGGTGATGGCGCTGACGCGGGCCGCCGAGGAGATGGATCGGCGCCGCTTCGAGCCGGCCTCGCTGGACCGCGTCGCCGATCGCGGCGACGAGCTGGGCACGCTGGTCCACGTCTTCCAGGCCATGGCGCGCGAAGTGCAGGCCCGCGAAGACCATCTGGAAGGGCTGGTGCGCGAGCGGACGCTGGACCTGGAGCAGAAGAACGAGCAGCTGGAACGGGCCAGGCAGCGCATGGAAGCGGAGCTCGGCATCGCCCACTCGCTCCAGGGCGCGATCCTGCCCAAGACCATGCCCGAGCACAGCGCCTATTCGGGCCGCGCGCTGATGACCCCGGCCTGGGAGATGGGGGGCGACTTCTACGACTGCTTCACGCTGCCGGACGGGCGCCTGGGCGTGGTCATCGCCGATGTCGCCGGCAAGGGCGTGCCGGCGGCCTTCTTCATGGCCATCGCGCGCACCGTGACGCGCGCCGCCGCCCACGACCATCTGGAGGCCGGGGCCTGCCTGCGCGAGGTCAACGACGCCATCTGCGCCCAGAACCCCCACCACCTGTTCGTCACCTTGTTCTACGGCATCCTGGATCCGGCGACCGGGCGCTTCGATTTCGCCAATGCCGGCCACAACGCGCCCTTCCTGATCGGCGCCGATGGCGGCGTCGAACCGCTGCCCATGACCGGCGGCGTGGCCATCGGCGTCATGCCGGGCCTCGCCTATGACGAAAAGGCCATGGACCTCGCCGGCGGCGACACGCTCTTCCTCTATACGGACGGCGTTTCGGAGGCCATGAACGAACAGGGCGACATGTTCGAGGAGGCGCGGGTGGCGAGCGTCCTCGCCACGGGCCACGAGGTGCCGGTCAACGCCGTGATCGACAACGTCACCGTCGCGCTGAGCGCCTTCGTCGGCGGCGCCTCCCAGTCGGACGACATCACCTGCATGGTGCTGCGCTATCACGGCCCGCCCGCTTGATCCGCCCACCCGCAGCGGCCACCATCGGCCCATGCCGGCCCAACGCCATGCCTCGCGGGAACGCATCCTCCACCTGCTCAAGACCCGCGGGCCGCTCACCACGCGCGCCCTGGCCGACGAGCTGGGCATCACCGCCACCGGCATGCGCCAGCATCTCCGGCGCCTGGCCGATGCCGGGCTGATCGCCCACCGCGACCAGAAGGCGGGAGTCGGCCGCCCCGCCAGGCGCTGGTCGCTGACGGCGAGCGGCGAAGACCGCTTCCCGGACGGCCACGCCGACCTGACGCTGTTCCTGCTCAAAAGCATCCGCCAGGTGTTCGGGGTCAAGGGCCTCGACAAGCTCGCCGCCGCGCGCGGGCGCGAGCAGGCGGCGCTCTATCGGGAGCAGATCGACGGCCGCCGCGGCATCGAGCAGCGGCTGGCGGCGCTGGCCGAACAGCGCAGCGCCGAAGGCTACATGGCCGAATGGAAGAAGGAGGGCGAGGGCGTCTGGCTGCTGGTCGAAAGCCATTGCCCGGTCGCGGCCGCCGCCCGCCTGTGCGGCAGCCTCTGCCAGGCCGAGCTCGATGCCTTCCGCAGCGCCCTGGGCGAGGACGTGGAGGTGGAGCGCAGCGAGCATCTCCTCTGCGGCGCCAGGCGCTGCGCCTACCGCATCGCCAGGCGCGCCCGCCCGGGCGGCCGCGACAGCGGCTAGGGCAATAGCCCCGCGGCCAGGGCCGGGCGGCCTTCCCGATGTGGCCGGCGACGCGAAGGCTTGCGTCAGATACGGCGCATGACGCCCTGGCCGTCGACCGCAAAGGCGGCGCCTTCGATGCCCATGAAACGGCGGCCGTAATTCCTCTCCTCCACCCGGACGCCACGGGCCTCGCGGATCGCCCCGCCCTCGCCGCACAGCAGCGGAAAGGGAGCTTCGCCCGCAAGCCCTCGCGGCGCCGCAGGGCGCGACACGGCGCCCCCGCAGCGACGGCGGCCGCAACCCGGCACCGCCCGTGGCCGGGGTCTCGAAGTCGGGGCACCGCCCGCTCACGGTTCCCCCCTGCCCGTCTTTTCCACGGCATCCGCCGCTGCGACGACGACCTCTTCGAAAGCCGCCGCCACCCGCGCCTGCGCTTCGGCCAGGCGGGCGAGCAGGGCCTCGAAATCGTCCATGCCGGCCAGGCGGGCGAAAAGGTCGCGCAGCGCCGGCACCGGCGCCCCGCCGCCCGCCCGCGCCGTGGCCAGCCGGGCGGCGGTCTGCACGTCCTTCATCAGCCGCGCCGCCGCCGCCAGGTCGCGGGCCAGGCCCTCGCCCAGCAGGCCGGCGGCGGCCAGCCGCTGGAAGGCGTCCTCCGCCCGCCGCGCCAGCACCTGCGGCCGGGCCGGCGCGTGGAGAAGCTGCAGATACTGGGCGATGAAGTCGAGTTCGATCAGCCCGCCGCGGGCGTATTTCACCTCGAAGCGCCCGCCCGGCGGGTGCTCGTCGGCGATGCGCCGGCGCATATCGGCCACCGTGGCGGCCAGCGGGGCCCGGCGGCGCGGCGCCGTCAGCACCCCCCGGATGGCCGCCTCCAGCCGCGCCGCCAGCGCCGCCGGGGCCACCGCCACCCGCGCGCGCGTCAGCGCCATATGCTCCCACATCCAGGCGTCGCGCTCTTCGTAGCGCACGAAGCCGGCGACATCGCAGGCCAGCGGCCCGGCATGGCCCGAAGGCCGCAGCCGCATGTCGATCTCGAACAGGCGCCCGGCATTGGTCATGGAGGTCAGCGCCGTCAGCAGGCGCTGCGACAGGCGGATGAAATACTGGCCCGGCGCCAGCGGGCGGGCGCCGTCGGAGGCTTCGGCGCCCTCGTCGTGGCCATAGACGAACACCAGGTCGAGATCGGAGCCGAAATTGAGCTCCCCGGAGCCGTATTTGCCGAAGGCGACCACCGCCATGGCGCCGCCGGCGACGCGCCCGTGGCGGCGCGCGAAGGCCTCCTCGACGCGCGGCAGCAGCAGGCGCAGCACGGCGTCGGTCAGGTCGGTCAGGGCGCGGGCCACGCGGTCGGGGCCGATCAGGCCGCGCAGAAGCTGCACCCCCAGCTGGAACTCCCGCTCGTGCATCCAGCGGCGCGCCCGGTCCAGCACCTCCTCGTCGTGTTCCGCCCCGGCCAGGAAACCATCGAGATTCGCTTCCAGCGCCTCGCGCGCCGGCAGCACGGCGAAGAAGTCGCGGCTGAATACGTGGTCGAGCAGGGTCGGCGCGCGCGCCAGATATTCGGCCAAGCCGGGCGCGTTGCCCATGATCTCGGCCACCAGTTCCAGCGTGGCGCGGTCGTTCTGCAGCAGCGAGAAGAACTGCACGCCGGCCGGCAGGCGTTCGAGCATCTCGTGGAAGCGCATCAGCGCCCCGTCGGGGTTGCAGGTGGCGGCGAAGGCGGCCAGCAGGCGGGGCATGAGCTCGGTCAGGATCTCGCGCGCGCGGGCACTGCGCATGGCGCGCACGCGGCCGTGATGCCAGCCCCTGATCGCCTCGGCGATGGCCGCGCCGTCGGCGAAGCCCATGCGCGCCAGGGTCCGCAAGGTGTCGGGATCGTCTTCGTTGCCGGTGAAGACCAGATTGCCCGCCCCTTCGCCGCTCTCGTCGAACAGCGGGTCCGCGCCCTCGAAAAGGTCGGCGTAATGCGCCTCCACGCGGCGCAGCAGGGCGGTCAGGCGGCGCTCGAAGCGGCGCCGGTCGCCATAGCCCAGGAAGGTCGCGATGTGGTCGAGGCCGTCGGCGGCGGGCAGGGAATGGGTCTGCGCGTCGTCGATCATCTGCAGGCGGTGTTCCACCCGCCGCAGCTCGCCATAGGCGTCCTTCAACCCCGCGGCGGTGGCGGCGTCGATGCGCCCGGCGGCGGCCAGCGCATCCAGCGCCTGGCAGGTGGCCCGGCAGCGCAGGGCGGGTTCGCGCCCGCCGAAGATCAGCTGCTGCGTCTGGGCGAAGAACTCGATCTCGCGGATGCCGCCGCGCCCCAGCTTGATGTCGTGGCGGGCGACGGCCACCGCCCCGCCGCCCTTGTGGGCGTGGATCTGGCGCTTGATGGAGTGGACGTCCCAGATGGCGGCGAAGTCCAGATGGCGGCGCCAGACGAAGGGGCGAAGCCGCTTCAGGAACGCCTCGCCGGCCGCCCTGTCGCCGGCCACCGGGCGCGCCTTGATGAGGGCGGCGCGCTCCCAGTTCTGGCCCAGGCTCTCGTAATAGAGCTCGGCCGCGTCCACCGAGGGGGCGAGCGGCATGGCGCCGGGGTCCGGGCGCAGGCGCAGATCGGTGCGCAGCACATGGCCGTCGCCGGTGCGCTCTTCCAGCAGGCGCACGAAATGGCGCGTCAGGCGCACCGCCAGCGCCTGCGGCCCCTCGCCGCAGGCACAGGGGAAGCGCTCGCCGTCCCACAGCGCGATCAGGTCGATGTCGCTGGAATAGTTGAGCTCGCCGCCGCCCAGCTTGCCCAGCCCCAGCACGATGAAGCCGCATCCCGCCTCCGGGTCGGCGCCGTCGAGGCCGACCAGCTTGCCGGCCCCGGCGGCGGCCGCCAGCGTATGGGCCAGCGCCCGGCGGCAGGCCTCCTCGGCGAAGGCGGTCAGGGCGGCCGTCGTCTCGCGCCAGTCCCACAGGCCGGCGATGTCGCTAAGCGCGGTGGCGATCGCCGTTTCGGCCCGGGCACAGCGCAGCGCCGCCATCAGCGCCCGCTCGTCGCCCCCTTCGGCGAGGCGGGCGCCGGCGGCGGCGAGGCAGGCCTCGGGGCCGCAGGCCGCCCAGCGCGCGACGACGCCCGGATGGCGCACCAGGCTGCGGGCCAGGAAGGCGCTGTTGCCGAACACCGCGTCCAGCAGCGCCGAGCCGGTGGCGTCGGCGCTCAACTCGTGCGATACCTCGTCCTTCGCCGCCGCAAGCCAGCGTTCGCGTCCGATGGCAGCGCGCTCCGCATCGTAGGGCTGCGGCAGCGTGGCGATGCGGGCAAGGGTTGGAAAGGCCATGTCGATGTCTGGCGGTCTCGCCCGCACGGTGGGGAATCCGGCCGCCGCGGTCAAGCCGCCGGCGATCCGGGGGCGGCGATTCTTCGCCCGGCGCCGGCCAGGTTCGCTCGCTTCACTTCACGGCTCTCCGCTTCGCTTCGGCTCGGGGCGGCGACTCTTCGTCTGGCGCCGGCCAGCTTCGGGGCGGCGCTCTGCCCCTGAGCGGCCGTGATGCGCCGCCTGCTGCGCCTGCTGCTGCACGGCGCCGGCGCCCTGGCCGCCATGGCGGCCGTGCTGCTCGCCCTTCTGGCCTGGCGGCTGGCGCAGGGGCCGCTGCCGCTTGACCTGCTGCTGCCGCGCATCGAGGCCGCCCTGGGCGAGCGGGCGCCCCATCTGCGGGTGACGCTGGGCGGGGCCGAGCTGGTCTGGGGCGACTGGCAGCAAAGCTTCGAATTGCGCCTGGCCGGCCTCGCCGTCGCCGACGCCGCCGGGCGGGAGCTGCTGGCGGCACCGGCCGTCGCGGTGGAGATGGCGCTGCCGCCGCTGGTGCGGGGCGAGCTGCGCCTGCTCCGCATCGTGGCCGCGCGCCCGGCGCTCGCCGTCCGGCCGGGCGAAGGCCCCGCCGGCAGCGCGCCGCAGCTGCTGGAAGCCTGCCTCGCCGCCCGCTGGCCCGCGCCCTTCGAGCGCCTGGACGAAGTGCTGCTGCGGGACGCGACGCTCGACCTCGGCGCCCTGGCGGCGGGCTGGCAGGCGACGACGGCGACGCTCTCCCTGCGGCAAGGCGAGGGCGGCCCGGTGCTGGAAGGGGATCTGACGCTGCGCGCCCAGGGCCGGGCGGCGGCCGGGCTGCGGGTCGAATGCCGCCCCGGCGACGGCCAGATCCGGCTGGCCGGGCGGCTGGAGGGCCTGACGGCGGCGCAGCTGGCCACCCTGCTCCCGCAACCGCCCGACCTCGCGGCCACCGACATCGCCTTCGACGGCCGCTTCGATCTGCTCTTCGACCGCAGCCTCGCGCTCGCGGACGGCTCGTTCGACCTCGCCACCCGGGGCGGGCGCATCGGCCTGGAAGGAGTGTTCGCGGCACCGGTGGCCCTGGGGCCGTCGCGGGCCGCGGGCAGGCTTCACGCCGGCCTCGCCGGGCTGGAGCTGCGGGTGGCGCAGCTGGGCCTGGAGGGCGGCGAAGGCAGCGCCCGCATCGCGCTGGACGGCTTCGCGCCCGCTTCCGGGGTGGAGTTTCGCCTCGACGTCGCCGGGCTGGAGGTCGAGCGCCTGCTCGCATACTGGCCGCTGCCGCTGGCCACCGACACCCGCCGCTGGCTGGCGGACAACCTCTCCGGCGGGCGCATCGGGGATGCCTCCCTGGCCTTCGCCACCACGGTGGGCGCGCTGCTGGACGACCGCATGCCGGCGTCGGCCCTCATCGTCGATGTCGGCGTCGCCGGCACCGCCATCGGCGGCCTGGGCGCCCTGCCGCCGGTGGCCGGCACCTCCGGCCGCGTCCGTATCCGTGACGGGCGCCTGGAGATCGCCACCGAAGGCGGGCACGTCTCCGGGCTGGCGCTGGGGGAAGGCCGAGTCGCCATGACCCGCCTGGCCGGCGACGCGCCCATGCGCATCCAGGCCCGGCTTTCCGGGCCGCTGGCCAGCGCCCTGGCGGTCGCCGGCCGCGAACCCTTCGCGCTGGCGGCCCGCCTGGGGCTGGAACCGGGATCGGTCCGGGGCCGTTTCGACGGGCAGATCGACGTCCTGCTGCCGCGCCTCGAAGGCCTGGAAGCCGGCGCCGTCCGCTACCGGGCGGCCATCGACGCCCGGCTGGCGGGCCTCGCCCGCCCCCTGTTCGGCTATCGGCTGGACGGCGGCAGCGGCAGCGTCACCATGGACGCCGGCGGCGTCTCCGCCCTGGGCACGGTGCGCGTGAACGGCGTTCCCTTCCGGGCGCAGTACCGGCAGGCGCTGGCCGCCGGGGCGGCGGAACCGCGCCGGGCGCGCCTGGAGGGCCGCCTGAGCGACCAGGACCGCCGCGCCCTGGGCTTCGCCGATCCGGTGGCGATGACGGGGCCGGTCGACGTCGCCATCGAGGCCCGCCAGACGGCCGACGGGCGGGTGGCCTGGACCTTCGCGGCCGACCTGGCGCCGGCACGGATGGCCTTTCCCCTGGCCGACCTCGCCAAGCGGGCGGGCGAGCCGGGCCGCCTGATGCTGGAGGTGGTCGATTCCGGCAGCCCCGAACTGGCGGTGGCGGCGGCGAGGCTGGAGGCGGGCGGCGTGACGCTGGAAGGGCGCGGGCGGGTCAGCGGGCGCGACGGGCGCCCGCTCGCCTTCGAGATCTCGCGGCTCGCCTTCGGCCGCAACCGCATCGCCGGCTCGCTGCGGGCCCTGCCCGACGGCGCGCTGATGGTGGCGCTGGCGGGCGGCGAGGCCGACATGGATGCGCTGCTGGCCGACGACGTCGCCGCGGCCGGGGCCAGCCTGGGGCCGCTGATCGTGGAGGGCAACCTCGACCGCCTGTGGACGGCGCCGGCGGCCGCCATCGAGGCGCTGGAGGTTCGGGGCCGCTGGAGCGGCGGCCGCTGGGAGGCGCTGACGGCCACCGGCTTCCACCGCGGCGGCAGCGCCATGACGGCGGAAATCGCCCGCGCCGGGCCACAGGAGCGCCGCTTCGACTACCGCACCGGCGATGCCGGCGACGCGCTCGCGACCTTCGGCCTGTTCGAGGCCGTCGAGGGCGGCAGCATGGAGATCGAGGCCTCTCTGGACGACGGAGCGCCGGTCGGCGCGGCCACGGGCACCGTGAGGATCGACGATTTCGTGCTCCACGAAGCGCCGCTGATGGCGCGCCTGTTCGCGCTGATCTCGCTGCCGGCGATCGTCGACACCCTGGCCGGCAACGGCCTCGCCTTCCAGAGCGCGGTGCTGCCCTTCCGCAAGCAGGGCGATGTGGTCGCCTTCCACGACGCGCGCCTGTTCGGGCCGGGCATCGGCATCACCTTCGCCGGCACGGTCGATCTGGCCAGCGACCGGCTGGATCTGGAAGGCACGCTGATTCCCGCCTATCTGCTGAACGCGCTGCCCGGTGCCATCCCGATCCTGGGCGACCTGCTGACCGGCGGCGAGGAGGGCGGCGGCGTCTTCGGCTTCGCCTTCCAGGCGCAGGGCGCGCTGGACGACCCGGAGGTGACGGTCCACCCGCTCTCGGTCTTCGCGCCTGGCCTGCTGCGCCGCATCTTCCAGGCCCCGGGCAGCACCGCCACGGCCCCCGACGACAGGGAGGGGCGCTGACGGCCCTAGGAAGGCCGCAGCAGGGCGTGGCGCTTCCGGCCCGCCGACAGCCTGACGGCGCCGTCGGGGCCGACATCGGCCGGAGAGAGCTTGCGGAACTCGTCGTTCTCGGCGGCGCCGTTGACGCGCGCGCCGCCGCCCCGGATCAGGCGCCTTGCCTCGCTGTTGGAAGCGGCGAGGCCCGCCTGGCGCAGGGCCTCGTAGAGCGCCAGGCCGTCGCGCAGCCGCGCCGCCGGCACCTGGAAGGCGGGCAGGCCCTCGCCGCTGCCGCCTTCTTCGAAGACGCGCCGCGCCGTCGCCGCCGCCGCCCGGGCGGCCGCCCGCCCGTGGCAGAGCGCCGTGGCCTCATTGGCCAGCACCTTCTTGGCGTCGTTGCGCTCGCTGCCTTCGAGCGCCTCCAGCCGCGCGATCTCGGCGGCCGGCAGATCGGTGAAGAGGCGCAGGAAGCGCCCGACATCGGCGTCGTCGGTGCTGCGCCAGAACTGCCAGTAGTCCCAGGGCGGGCACAGGGCGGCATCGAGCCAGACGGCGCCGGCGGCGGTCTTGCCCATCTTGGCACCCGAGGCGGTGGTCACCAGCGGCGTGGTGAGGCCGAACAGGCGGGCGGCCGCCAGGCGCCGCCCCAGATCGACGCCGCCTGTGATGTTGCCCCACTGGTCGGAACCGCCCATCTGAAGCGTGCAGCCGTGGCGGCGGTAGAGCTCCACGAAATCGTAGGCCTGCAGCACCATGTAGCTGAACTCCAGGAAGCTCAGCGGCTGGGCGCGCTCCAGCCGCAGCTTCACGGAATCCATGGTGAGCATGCGGTTGACCGAGAAATGGCGCCCGACATCGCGCAGAAAGGGGATGTGGGCCAGATCACAGAGCCATGCGGCGTTGTCGACCGCCAGCGCCTCGCCGGGGCCGTCGCCGAAGGCCAGAAAGCCCTCGAAGCTGCGGCGGATGGCGGCCATGTTGGCGGCGATGCGCTCCTCGTCCAGCAGCTGGCGGCTGCTGTCGCGGCCGGAGGGATCGCCGATGCGGGTGGTGCCGCCGCCCATCAGCACGATGGGCCGCCCGCCCGCCCGCTGCAGGCGGCGCAGCAGCATGATCGAGACCATGTGGCCGACATGCAGGGAGGGCGCCGTGCAGTCGAAACCGATATAGGCGGTGACGGGGCCGGCCGCCGCCGCCTCGTCGAGGGCCGCCAAGTCCGTGCATTGATGCACGAAACCGCGCCAGACGACGTCGCGCAGAAAGGCGGAGGTCGGGTCCGTCATGGCCTTGCCGGTTGCGGTAGCGCCGTCGGCGCCGGCGACGGCTGTAGCACGGGAGGGCGGGGGCGCAAAGCGCGCCGCATGTTCGGTGGTGTCCCGGTTTGATTTGTGGTCGGTGGTCGGTGGCCAGTGGCCAGTGGTCGGTGAGAGCGGGAAACGGGGGGTGGTGCGTTGACGGTCCTGCGGCCCGTTTGCCGGCGGGACGCCGGCGCTCGGGGGAATGGTGTGTGGGCGGGCCGGACGGCCCGCCGGGGGGCGGGACGCTCGGTCGGTGCCTGGGGATGGGACGCCTGGGGGTGGCGGCGAGCGGTGCCTGCCCATTCGCAAACCGTGGGATTACCGCATTTTCGCTTGCCACGCGCCCCGGCCGGGCGCAGCCTGCGGGCGGGTGAGCGGGAGGATGGCGACATGGCCGCGAGCGACGCTTCGCGCGGGCGCCAGCCCTGGCACTGGCAACCCGAACTGCCGCTGCAGGGGCCGCCGGTCGCCCGGTGGCCGCCGCGCCCGCTGGCCACGCTCTCCTGGCTGCTGGGGCGCGGGGTGCTGTTTTCCCAGCAGGCGGTCTATCTGGGGCTGGCGCTGCTGGCCTGGTTCTGGCTGACGCCGCCGCTGGAGACCATGGCCCGCTTCGAGGCCGGCTGGGTGCTCCAGGTCTGGGCGCGCAATCTGGCGCTCTACGGCGCCGTCACCGGCGCCATCCACCTGTGGTTCCACACCCTGCGCGGCCAGGGCGACGCGCACCGGTTCGACGCCTGCCCGCTGGCCAGGAACGACGCCAGGTTCCTGTTCGGCCACCAGGTCTTCGACAACATGTTCTGGAGCCTCGCCTCCGGCGTCACCGTCTGGACCGCCTTCGAGGTGCTGGCGCTCTGGGCCTGGGCGAACGGCATCGCGCCCTATATGACCTGGGCCGACAGCCCGCTGGCCTTCGTCGCCATGTTCTTCGCCGTCTGGCTGTTCGAGGCGGTGCATTTCTACTTCACGCACCGCTGGCTCCACAGCAGGGCGCTCTACCGCTTCCACGACCTGCACCACAACAACGTCACGCTGGGCCCCTGGAGCGGCATCTCCATGCACCCGGTGGAACATGTGCTGTATTTCAGCGCCATGCTGCTGCATCTGGTGGTGTGGTCGCACCCGATCCACATGCTCTATCACGGCTTCTTCCTGTCCGTCGGCGCCAGCTGGAGCCATAGCGGCTATGGCGATCTCCACATCCGGGGCCGCAGCCTGCTCGACATGGGCGACATGTTCCACACCCTCCACCACCGCTTCTATCGCTGCAATTACGGCCAGGCGATCGTGCCGCTGGACAAGTGGTTCGGCAGCTTCCACGACGGCACCGCCGAGGCGACGGCGGCGATCCTGAAGCGGCAGCGGCGGGAAGCGGCGGCCAGGAAGGCGGCCTAGCTAGCGGCGCCGGCGCGCTTCCTCGGGTGCCGTGCGGGCGTTCTGGCCGAACAGCAGGCGGCGTTCCTCCTCGCCGGGCGGGGCGCCGCGCAGCAGCGCTTTGCCCAGATCGACGGCGCGGCGGACCGCCGGGCGCTCCTTGATCGCCTGGCGCCAGGCCCGCAGGCGGGGGAAGCCGTCCAGCGAGGCGCCCAGCGGACGGGCGATCAGCACCCAGGGCCAGCAGATCATGTCGACGATGGAATAGGCATCGCCGACCAGCCAGCGCCGGTCCTCGAGGCGCCGTTCCAACACGCCCAGGCAGCGATCGTATTCGTTGCGATAGCGTTCCAGCGCATAAGCGTTGTCGCCGCGGGCATAGTTGACGAAATGCGAGAGCTGGCCGGCCATCGGCCCCTGGTTGCCGGCCTGCCAGAAGAGCCATTCCAGCGCCTCCTTGCGAAGGCGCGGGCAGGCGGGCAGGAAGCGCCCGCTCTTTTCGGCCAGATAGACCATGATGGCCCCCGATTCGAAAACGGAGACCGGGCCGCCCTCCGCGCCGCGATCGACGATCGCCGGGATGCGGTGGTTGGGGCTGATGGCGAGGAAGGCGGGGGAGAACTGCTCGCCTTTGCCGATGTCGACCGGGATCGGCGTGTAGGGAAGGCCCAGCTCCTCCAGCAGGATCGCCACTTTGCGCCCGTTCGGCGTCGGCCAGTAGTAGAAGTCGATCATGGCGCCCGCCGCCGACCGGCCGACTCTTCCTGCGCAGCACGGGGACGTGCCGGTTCCTTTTCATCCGCAGCGCGGGGGCGGGCCGCCGGCCCCTCGCCCAACGCGCCCGTCCGGCGCAGGGCGGCGATGGCGTCGGCGTCCAGCCCCGCTTCGGCCAGGATCTGGTCCGTGTGCTGGCCCAGCAGGGCGCCGGCGTGGCGCAGTTCGAAATCGGTCTTCGAGAAACGGGCGGCCGGGCGCGCCTGGCGCAGCCGCCCGGCCAGCGGATGGTCGTGTTCGACGACCGTGCCGTTGGCGGCGATCTGGGGGTGGCGGATCATGGCGTTGCGGGTGGCGACCGGCGCGCAGGGAACGCCGGCCGCCTGCAGCCGGGCGAGCCATTGGGCGCTGGTGGCGGTGCGCAGCACCTGCTGCGTCATCTCCAGGCGAAGGTCGATATGGCGCTGGCGCAGGGCGGCGGTGCGGAAGCGCTCGTCGGCCAGCCATTGCGGCTTGCCCAGGGCATGGGCCAGCGCCCGCCATTCCTTGTCCTGCTGCACCGCCACGGAGATATGGCCGTCTTCCGTCTCGTAGATGAGGTCGATGAAGCTCTGCGCCCTCTGCTGGGCGATGCCGCGATCCGCCATGGTCTGGCTCTCCATGTCGGACGACCACAGGAAGGCGACGGTGCTGTCCAGCATGGAGAGGCGGATGGCCTGGCCCTCGCCCGTCTTCTGGCGGTGATAGAGGGCGGCGCAGATCGCCTGCGCGGCGACGATGCCGGTGAGCTTGTCGGGCAGGATGGTGCGCACCAGGCGCGGGCGCGCCTCGTCGGAGCCGGCCTGCACCGTGGCCAGCCCCGAAAGCGCCTGCACCAGCGGGTCGTAGGCCGGGCGCCGGGCGTAGGGGCCGGCGAAGCCGAAGCCCGCGATGGAGGCATAGACGATCTGCGGCGCGCGGCGCCTCGCCGCCGCCTCGCCGATCCCCAGCCGCTCCGCCACGCCGGGGCGGAAATTCTCCACCAGCACGTCGGCGCCCTCGATCAGAACGAACAGCGCTTCGAGGCCGGCGGGGTGCTTGAGGTCGATGGCGATGGAACGCTTGTTGCGGTTGTTGTTGAGGAAGGAGGAAGCGAGGCCCCGCGCCCCCGCCGAGACGCCGCGGGTGTGGTCGCCGCCGGTCGCGGGGTTCTCCACCTTGACGACGTCGGCGCCCTGGTCGGCCAGCATCATGGTGGCCGACGGCCCGGAGACCATGCCGGTAAGGTCGATGACGCGAACGCCGTGCAGCGGGCCGGGCATGGCGGCCTCCCGAAACGACAGGTGGCCATCATAGGGCAAACGGCGCCTGCCGCATGCCCTCGCCTCCCCGCCCGCCGGCGGTTAGGATGGGGCCGGGAGGAAGGCGCCATGGACGCAGCGATCCCCGCCGAACTGCGGGCGCTGTTCGCGGACGGTGCCGACAGCGGCGCCGTCCTCGCGCGGCTGGTGGAGGTCTATGGCCGCGCCGTCGGCGCCGACCGCTGCGTGCTCTTCCTCTACCGGCCCGAGGAGAAGCTGGCGGCCATGACCCACGCCTGGCAGGCGCGGCCCGAATGGGCGCTCTCCAGCCGCTCGCGGGACTGGCGCAGGCTGCCGGCGGACCTGGCGCGGCAGGACCCCATGTATGCCCTGGCGCTGGTCGATCCGCAGGCGCTCTATATCGACGACGTCGAGACCGCCCGCCCGGAGCTGGTGAACCTGGCCTATGAGTGCGAGCATTTCGGCCACCGGGCGCTGATCCACGCGCCGCTGCTGGAGGTGCCGCCGGGCGCGGGGCGGGGCGGCAGGCTGTGGGGCGTCCTGGAACCCTGCACCATGACCGCGCCCCGGGCCTGGAGCGAGCGCGATAAAGCCATCACCGCCTGGACCCAGGCCCGGGCGCTGCCGCTCGCCAGGCGCCACGTGGAAGCGATTCACGGGTCCTCCCAATAGCGGTGGCCGATAGCGGGCGGTCACGGCCAGTCGATCAGCTCGCGATAGACCTCCAGCGTGGCGGCGCACATCGCCTGGCGGGTGAAGCGGCGGCAGACGCGCTCGCGGGCCGTGGCCGCCAGCCTGGCGCGCGCCTGCCCGTCCAGGGAGAGCGCGGCGGCGATGGCCCGCGCCAGGGCGGCCGCGTCGCCGGGCGGGACCAGCCAGCCGGTGACGCCCTCCTCCACCGTTTCGCGGGCGCCGCCATGGTCGGTCGCGACCACCGGCACGCCCATCGCCTGCGCCTCCACCACCGCGCGGCCGAAGCCTTCAGGCTCGATGGAGGCGGAGACCACGACGTCGGCCAGCCGATAGGCCGCCGGCATGTCGTGGCAATCTTCCAGCGCCAGCACCCGCTCCTTCAGGCCGGCGGCGGCGATGTGGCCGGCGAGCGCGCGGGCGAAGCCGCGATGGCCGCCATGGCCCGCCCCGACCAGCAGACAGACGGCGTCGCGGCCCAGAAGCCGCATGGCGCGCACCAGGACGTCCTGGCCCTTCCAGCGCGTCAGGCGCCCGGGCAGCATCACCACCGGCAGCCCGGCGGGCAGCTTCCAGCGCGCCGCCAGGGCGGCGACCCGTTCGGAGGCGACGGCGGCCGGATCGAAGCCCGCCACATCGATGCCGCGCGGGATGCGGCGCAGGCGGTCGTCGCCGACGCCGTAGCGGTGGCGGATGTGGGCGGCCACGAAATCCGAGATGGCGATCACCCGCTCGCCCTTCGCCATCACCGCGTTGTAGCGCCTCTTGAGCGCGCTGCCGGCGTTGTAGGCGGCGTGAAAGGTGGTGACGAACGGCTTTCCCGTGCGCCGGGCGGCCAGCAGCGCCGACCACGCCGGCGCCCTGGAGCGGGCATGCACCAGGTCCACCCCCTCGCTGCGGATCAGCCGCGCCAGACGGGCGCCGTTGCGCCAGACGGCGAGCGGCGATTTGGCGGCGACCGGCAGCGCCACATGCCGGGCCCCGCCGGGCGGCAGCTGCGCTTCGAGGGCGCCGCCCTCGGAGACCACCAGCGCGCGGCCCCCCGCCGCGACCACGGCGCGGGCGATGTCGACCACGGCCCGCTCGGCACCGCCGATCCCCAGGCGCGGGATGACCTGGAGAACGAGCGGGCCCCGCTGCCGGCTACCCCGGCCCATGCCGGGCGGCCCCTCTTTCGCCCGCAGCATGAGGGCGTGCTGATTCTCTTTCATCCGCAGCACGGGGGCGTGCTGATTCTTCATGTGCAGCACGGGGACGTGCTGCTGTGCGCTTGCCACGCCGGGCGGCAGGCGCTTCCATCGCGACGCTTGCCACACGGGCCGGAAGCGGGCTCTTCATGGCGCTTGCCACGCTAGCGGGAAGCGACTCTTCATGGCGCTTGCCACGCTGGCGGGAAGCGACTCTTCGATGGCGCCGGCCACGCTAGCGGGCGGCGCTCTGCCCAGGGGTGGGGGATCATGGACGACAAGGCACCGCAACTCTTTCATGGCGCTTGCCACGCTAGCGGGAAGCGCTCTGGCCACGCTTCCGGGGAGACCGTTTCCGAGGAGAGCCTGTGGCTGGAGCGTGGCGACGGCCACCGCCTCGCCTGCCGGCGCCGGCGGGGGGCGGCGCCGGGCATCGTCTTCCTGGGCGGCTATGCCTCCGACATGACCGGCACCAAGGCCACCTTCCTCGACGGCTGGTGCCGGCGGCGCGGGCAGGCCTTCCTGCGCTTCGACTATCTGGGCCACGGGCAGTCTTCCGGCGCCTTCGCCGACGGCACCATCGGGCGCTGGAGCGACGATGCCCTCGCCTGTCTGGACCGGCTGACGACGGGGCCGCAGATCCTCGTCGGCTCCAGCATGGGCGGCTGGATCATGCTGGATCTGGCGCTGAAGCGGCCGCGAAGGCTGGCGGGGCTGGTCGGCATCGCCGCCGCGCCCGATTTCAGCCAGGATCTGTGGTGGGCCATGACGCCCGACGAGCGGCGACGGCTGGCCGCCCGGGGCGCCATCGAGATCGACGGCGACGGCGGGCGCCATGTCGTCACCCGCGCCCTGGTCGAGGACGGGCGCCGCCACCTGCTGCTGCGCGGCCCCATCGATCTGCCCATGCCCGTGCGGCTGCTGCACGGCATGGAGGACGCCTCCGTGCCCTGGTCCACCGCCATCGACATCGCCGACCGGCTCAGCGGCGGCGACGTCGCGGTCACGCTGGTCAAGGACGGCGATCATCGCCTTTCGCGGCCCCGGGACCTGGAGCGGCTGGGGCTGGCCCTGGAGGAGCTGTGCGCGTCTTCCGCCGCCGGCGCGCCCTCGCGCCCGGAGCGCAGCGCCGCCGCCTCGGCCGCCAGCCCCTCGCGCCAGGAAGGGTAGCGCAGGCGAACGCCCAGCTCCTCCTTGATGCGGCGGTTGGCGACGCGTTTGTTGTCGCGATAGAAGCTCCGCGCCATTTCCGACAATTCGGCCTCCTCGAAGGCCTCGGCCGGCGGCGGCGGCAGGCCCAGCAGGGCGGCGGCATGGCAGACCACCCGGTCCGGAGCGGCGGGGGCGTCGTCGCAGAGATTGTAGATCGCGCCCGCATGGGGCCGCGCCATCGAGGCCCGCAGGGTGGCCACGATGTCGCGGACGTGGATGCGCGAAAACAGCTGGCCCGCTTTGACGATGCGCCGCGCGCGACCGCTGCGCAGCTGTTCCAGCACGCCGCGGCCGGGGCCATAGATGGCGGCCAGCCGGAAGAGATGGACCGGCAGCGCATAGCGTTCGTGCAGCAACAGCCAGGCCTGTTCGGCCGCCAGGCGGCGGCGGGCGCGCTCCAGAGTCGGCGCCGGCGGCGTCGCCTCGTCCACCCAGCCGCCGCCGCGGTCGCCATAGACGCCGGTGGTGGAAAGATAGCCCGTCCATTGCAGCCTCTCCAGGCGGACGATCTCGCCCGTCAGCAGGGCGAGCGGCGGCGCCACGGCTTCGAGGGGCGCGGCGCGGGGGCCCGCCGATTCCTTTCCATCCGGTGCCGGCGGCGGGATGGAATCGAGCAGATGGGTGCTGCCGGCGAGGGCGGCGACGAGCGCCTCCGTCGCCGCGCCGCCGTCGAAGACCACGGCCTCGATGCCCTGGCGCCGCAGACGCCGGGCCTTGTCCTCGCCGCGCACGGTGCCGGCCACCCGCCAGCCCTCGCCCAGAAGCTCGGCCGCCAGCGCCGTGGCGCAAAAGCCCAGGCCGAAGCAGAACAGGCGCCTCACGGGCGGACCTCCGCCTCGTCCCATTCGCGCCTCACGCAGGCGTCCTCCTCCCCCTCGCGGTGGCGGGCCCTCTGCGCCGCGAATTCCCTGCCGCCGGCCAGGCGGGAAAGCGCCCACACCGCCATGGCGCGCACCAGGGGGGAGCGATCGTTCAGGCGCGCCTTGACGGCCGCCAGCGCCGGCCCGGCGCGACCGGCGCCGGCCGGCGGGGGCGGCGAACCATCGGAGTCGGCGCTGCCACCGTTGCCCAGGGCGATCATGACGTTGCGCAGGAAGCGGTCGCGCCCGATGCGTTTGATCGGGCTGCCGGAAAACAGCGCCCGGAAGGCGGCCTCGTCCAGCCCCGCCAGCTCCACCAGGCGCGGTGCGGCAAGGTCGGCGCGGGGTTGCAGGGCGGCCTCCCGCGCCGGCACGGCGAACTTGTTCCACGGGCAGACGGCGAGGCAATCGTCGCAACCGTAGATGCGGTCGCCCATGGCGGCGCGGAACTCGCGCCCGATATGGCCTTTGTGCTCGATGGTCAGATAGGAGATGCAGCGCCGCGCATCCAGCCGATAGGGCGCCGGGATGGCGGCGGTGGGGCAGGCCGTCTGGCAGGCGTTGCAGCTGCCGCAGCGGTCGGCCGCCGGGCGGCCGGGGGCGAGCTCCAGCGTCGTGTAGATCTCGCCCAGGAACAGCCAGGAGCCGAAGCGGCGCGAGACCAGGTTGGTGTGCTTGCCCTGCCAGCCGATGCCGGCCTTCGCCGCCAGCGGCTTTTCCATCACCGGCGCGGTATCGACGAAGACCTTGACCTGGCAGCCGGCCGCCGCCGCCAGCCAGCGCGCCAGCGCCTTCAGCCTCTTCTTGAGCAGGTGGTGATAATCGCGGCCCTGGGCGTGGAGGGAGATCGTGCCACAGCCCGGCCCCGCCGCCCCGGGCGCATGGCCGCCTCGCCCCGGCCGGGAGGCGACGGCCGCCGGCGCGATGCCGTCTTCCCCGACCCCCTCACCGCCGGCGCGGGACGGCGCCTGCGGTCCGTAGTTCATGGCCAGGGCCACCACGCTGCGAACGGCGGGCCACAGGGCGCGGGGGCTGGCGCGCTCGGCGCGCCGCCGTTCCAGCCAGTCCATGTCGCCATGGGCGCCGTCGCCGACCATGGCGGCCAGCGCCTGCGACCAGGCGGCATCGCCCTCCGGTGCGGCGATGCCGCAGGCGTCGAAACCCAGCGCCAGCGCCCGGGCGCGGATCTCGCCTTCCCACCCGCTCGTCACGAACGCCTCCACGGTTCAGAAATCTGGGTCCTCGTAGCGGCCGGCCGGGGGGCGGCCGGGCAGGCGGTCCTTCAGCAGCGCCCGGAAGGATTGCCTGGACTTGACGCGGGCATACCAGTCGCGGGCCGCCTCGCTGTGGGACCAGGGCACGTCGCCGATATAGTCGATGCAGGAGAGCTGCGCCGCGGCGGCGATATCGGCGAGGCTGAAATTGCCGCCGGCAAGCCAGGTGCGGCGCTCCACCAGCCAGGCGATATAGTCGAGATGGGTGCGTATATTGACCAGGCCGGCGCGCACCACGGCGGAATCGGGGCCGCCCCGGCCCATGTAGAGCTTTTCGACCTTTTCGCCGAACAGGTTGCGGGTCGCCTCGCGATACATCTTGCCGTCGAACCAAGCCACCAGGCGGCGGGTCTCGGCGCGCTGCACGGGGGTGCGGCCCAGCAGGTCGGGCTGCGGCCGCGTCTCCTGGAGATATTCGACGATGGCGCCGCTGTCGGCCAGCACGGTGCCGTCGTCGTCCACCAGCACCGGCACCGTGCCGGCAGGGTTCAGGGCCAGGAAGGCCTCGCGCCGCTCGCGCACGTTCTCCACCGTCAGCGCGAACGGCAGCTCCTTCTCGCTCAGCACCACGCGGACCTTGCGGCAGAACGGCGACAGCGGCAGGTGAAAGAGCTCGCGCATGGGCGGACGCTAGAACAAAACCCGCCGCCTTGGAATCGCCCCTTCATCCTCGCTCGCAGCCGCCCCGCCCCGCGACGACCGCCGGCAGCCCCGCACCCGCCGTCGGGCGCGGGGCAAAACGGCCGTGGACCCGACGCCGCCATCGGCATTAGCTTCGCCGCCATGGCCGCCGTCACCATCGCCAGCTGGAACGTCAACTCCGTGCGCCTGCGCCTCGATTCCGTGCTGGCCTATCTGGAGCGCCACCGGCCCGACGTGCTGTGCCTCCAGGAGATCAAGGCGACCGCCGAGGTCTTCCCCTCCGGCCCCATCGCCGCGGCGGGCTGGTCCCATATCGCGGTGGCGGGCTTCAAGGGCTACAACGGCGTCGCCACGCTCAGCCGCCTGCCCTTTGCGGAGAGCGGCGTCGAGCATTGGTGCGGGCGCCGGGACGGGCGCCACGTCTGGACGGTGCTGGAAGACGGGTTGCGCATCGACAACGTCTATGTGCCCGCCGGCGGCGACGTGCCGGACCCGGAAGCCAACGAGAAGTTCGCCCACAAGCTCGCCTTCCTGGCCGATATGACGGCCTGGTTCGCGGGGCGGCAGCGGCCCGGCATGCGCGCGGTTCTGGCGGGCGACCTCAACGTGGCGCCCCTGGAGAGCGACGTCTGGTCTCACAGGCAGCTGCTGAAGGTGGTCTCGCACACGCCGGTCGAAGTCGCCGCCATGGAGCGCCTGCGCCGGGCCTGCGACTGGACCGACGCGGTGCGCCACTTCATACCCGAACCGCAGAAGCTCTATTCCTGGTGGAGCTACCGGGCACGGGACTGGGCGGCATCGGACCGCGGGCGCCGCCTCGACCACATCTGGGTGACGCCGGCGCTCAAAGGGGGGCTGAAGGACGCACAGGTGCACCGCCATGTGCGCGGCTGGCCCCGCGCCAGCGACCACTGCCCGGTCGCCGCGACCCTGGAGTCGGCACCGTGAGCGGCCCCGCCTGGCGGATCGAGCGCGACGGCGCCATCGCCACCCTGCGCCTGCAACGGCCGGAGAAGCACAACCTGCTGAAGATGGCGGAGGTGGACGGCCTGATCGCCGATCTCGGCCGCCTCGATGGCGATGAGGGGCTGCGAGTCGTGGTGCTGACCGGCAGCGGGCAGCGGACCTTTTCGGCCGGCGTCGATCTGGGTGACGTGCTGGCCCACGACTGGCGCGACAACCCGCTGGCGCGGCTCGCCGATCGCATCGAGACGCTGGCCCCGGTCACCCTCTGCGCGCTCAACGGCAGCGTCTACGGTGGCGCCAGCGACCTGGCGCTCGCCTGCGACTTCCGCATCGGCACGCAGGGCATGCGGCTGGCGATGCCGCCGGCGAAGCTGGGGCTGGTGTTCCACGAAAGCGGCCTGCGCCGCTATGTCGAGCGCCTGGGGCCGCAGGTGGCAAGGCGCCTGTTCCTGGCCGCCGAGGAGATGGACGGCGCGGAACTGCTGGCGGTGGGCTTTCTCGACCGGCTGGAGAGCAGGGCCGGTTTCGAGGCGGCCGTGGCCGACTTCGCCGGAAGGCTGGCGGCGCTGGCGCCGCTCTCGCTTGGGACCGCCAAGAAGGCGATCGTGGATATCGCCCGCGGCCGTCTCGATTCCGACTGGCTGAAGCGCCGCACCCTGGACTGCTTCGCCAGCGAGGACGCCGCCGAGGGCCTGGCGGCAGCCCGCGAGAAGCGGCAACCCCGCTTCGTCGGCCGCTGAGACCCGCCGCGCGCCTATGGAGCGCCGCCGCCCGCCCGCCAGGCGCGGCACAGCGCGGCACCGTCGATGCGTTTCCTGAACTGCTCGCGCACGTCGCGCCAGCGGAAGCGAATGGAGTTGGTGACGATCTCGCGGTCGAGCGCCTTGTATTCGTCGATCACGGGCGCGAAGCGGATGAGGTCGCACTCGCTGCCGGCGAAGGCGTTGCGCCCCTCGCCCGCCCACCGCCAGTCCAGATGTGCCAGCCTGGCATCGAAGCGGCGGCGGGCGTCCTGCGGCAGGCTGCCGGCACCGCTCTCGGCGAGGCCCTGGGCGGCGGCGCGAAGGAAGCAGTGGCGCGCCAGAGCGGCGCGTTCGGCAGGTGCGAGGCGGCCTTCGCGGTCGGCGCTGGCGACGGCGAAGACCGCCAGATCGGCGGCACAGGAGCAGAAGAGCTTCAGCGCCGCCTGGCGGATGCCGGCGGAAAAGGCGTCGTCCTCGAAATAGTCGCGGAAGCGCGTCCCCATCCTCGCCTTCAGATAGCCGTAGAGCGCCGTCTGAGCGACATAGGAAGAACGGGTGTGGACAAAATCGGCGACGGCTTCGAAGGTCGCCAGCGGACGGGCGTCGAAACGCAGCGCGAGGCGGTCGAAGGGGTGGGGCAGCCGGGAGAGCAGGCGGGCGAGCACGATTCTCTCACGAGGCCCCGCGCGCGGGACGGGGCGGAATGCGGCGAGGAGGCGGTCGCCGCCCCGGGGCGGAGCACTCTCGCGGGTTGACCTCGGGGCGAAACCGGGCTTCAAAGGCACGCGCGCCTGGAGTATACACGCCGTCGCCGCCGCAGGTCGTCTCTGATCGCGAGGCGGTTCCGGGCAGCTGGCGCCCCGGTGGGGTGCGGCATGGCATCATCGAGAAGGAGAGAAGAGCATGTCGGATACGCATTCTGACAGGCGTAGAATCCACTGGGAGAAGACATCGCGGTTGACCTACATCGTTCTCGCGATCTGGTTTCTCTTCGGCTACGTCATTCCCTGGTTTGCAAAGGACCTGTCGTCCATGTCCTTTCTCGGCTTCGAACTCGGGTATTACTTCATCGTCCAGGGTTCGCTCATCGTCTTCGTCCTGCTGATCGTGTTCCAGAACATGGTCCAGGACAGCATCGACGACGAGTACGAGCACGGCTCGTGAGGGGGAGGGAATCATGAGCGAACAGAGCAATCGATTCGTCGACAAGCTGGGGAAGGTCTACGGCATCTACACGCTGGGCTTCATCGGCTTCTTCGCGCTGATGGCGATCCTCGAGCAGCTGGGGGCGGGCGCCCAGGCCATCGGCATCCTCTTCCTGCTGTTCACCATCGCGATCTACGCCACCATCGGCTACCTGTCGCGCACCATGCAGGTCGATGCCTACTATGTGGCCGGGCGCGAGGTGCCACCGCTTTACAACGGCATGGCGACGGCGGCGGACTGGATGTCCGGCGCGTCCTTCGTGGCGCTGGCCGGCGGCATCTATTTCGGCGGCTATCCCTATCTGGGCTTCGTCATCGGCTGGACCGGCGGCTATGTGCTGGTGAACGCCCTGATGGCGCCCTATCTGCGCAAGTTCGGCTGCTACACGGTGCCGGACTTCATCGGCACCCGCTATGGCGGCAATACGGCCAGGTTCTGCGCTGTTGTCGTGCTGGTGGTGGCCTCCTTCACCTATGTGACGGCGCAGATCAACGCCACCGGCACCATCGCCTCGCGGGCACTCGGCATCCCCTTCGAGGCCGGCGTCTGGTTCGGTCTGCTGGGCATCCTGCTGTGCTCGATGCTGGGCGGCATGCGCGGCGTGACCTGGACCCAGGTGGCGCAATACATCGTGCTCATCATCGCCTATCTGGTGCCGGTGATCTGGATGTCGAACGCCCAGGGCTTCGGCATCGTCCCGCACTTCACCTATGGAGAGGCAGCGCAGCGGATCGCCGAGCTGGAGCAGCAATACGGGCTGCAGGCGGCAGTCGATGCGGTGGCCGGGCTGAAGGTGCTGACGACACCGCATTTCGCGCCGCAGGGCGGCCTCGAGTCGTGGAAGTTCGTAACCCTGGCACTGTGCATGATGGCGGGCACCGCCTCGCTGCCGCACATCCTGATGCGCTACTTCACGACGCCGTCGGTGCGCAGCGCCCGCAAATCGGTGGGCTGGTCGCTGTTCTTCATCTTCCTGCTCTACTTCACGGCGCCAGCTCTGGCCACGCTGACCAAGCTGCAGCTGCTCGATCCCACCCTGGCGACGGCCGTCGTCGGGCAATCGATCGAGAGCGTCATGAACCTGGACTGGGTGAAGAACTGGAGCGCGGTGGGCATGCTGGGGATCGTCGATTCCAACGGCGACGGCATGTTGCAGCTCAACGAGTTCTTCATGCGACCCGACATCGTCGTGCTGGCCACGCCCGAGATCGCCGGCCTGCCCTATGTCATCTCCGGCCTGGTGGCCGCAGGCGGCATGGCGGCGGCGATGTCGACGGCGGACGGCCTGCTGCTGGCGATCGCCAACGCCTTGAGTCACGATCTCTACTACAAGATCATCGACCCCAAGGCCGACACCAAGCACCGGCTGATCGTCGCCCGTGCGCTGCTGGTGTTGATCGGTGCAGCGGCAGCGTTGATCGCATCGTTGCAGCTGACCGGCATCCTGGGGGCGGTGGCCTGGGCATTCTGCTTTGCCTGTTCGGGGCTCTTCTTCCCATTGGTGCTGGGCATCTGGTGGAAGCGGGCCAACCGACCGGGCGCCATCGCCGGCATGGTGGCGGGCTTTGCCGCCGGGACGGCCTATCTCGCCTATGTCTATAATGGCGGCGAGCCATGGCTCTACATCGACCACCTGCGCTTCGGCATGATCGGCATGCCGGTCTCGCTGGTGGCGATGGTTGTGGTGTCGCTGATGACGCCCGAACCGGATGCGGAGATGCAGGAGATGGTGGACTCGACCCGGATCCCGACCGGGGATCCGATCCTGTCATCCAGCCACTAGGTCCTTTGCCGCGCGGGGGTGGAGCCCGCTCCACTCCCGCGCATCTTTTCAGTCGCCGGATACGCCGTGGATAGCCTGGCCGCGTTTCTGCCCTGGTGGGTCGTCGCTCTCGACTACCTGCTGGGTGCCGCCATGTGGACGCTGGTGGGGCGTGCGGCCATGAACCTGTTCCTGCCCCTCGATTCTTCCTTCTTCTTCATGCGCGTGTTCGTCGCCATGACAAACCCGCTTCTCAAGGCATTTGGGCCCATTACGCCGGGTTTCCTGGTCGATGCCATGGTGCCGCTCTATGTGGCGTGGTTCTTCTTTCTGTTTCGCTTCTACGTCATGCCCTGGCTGCTCGGCTATTCGGTGCTGGGCATGCTCTCCTTCCCGCTGGAAGGCGAGGTCGCGGCGCTGCTTTGGGACATGTTCGGCAGTCGTTAGGCCGCCCGCCTTTCAGTGCTTGCCGGCCAGCAACAGACCGGTGGCCTCGGCGGTGGCCAGCGTCAGTGCCCGCAGGTCTTCGGGCTCGAGGTTGTGGAGGTTGGTCTTGCCGGTGCAGCGGGCCATCATCGAAGCCTCGCCGGTGGCCGATTTCAGGATGTTGGCAACCGCATGGGCGCGTTCTTCCTCACTGCGATCCGGCGCGAAGGCAAGACGGCCATCGCCCAGGATCTCGCCACCGGCCGCGAAGGCCACTGGCATGGCAACGACCGCCGATCTGGCGCCCATGGCAATGAGTTTGGCGGCATCGGTTCCGGAACGTATACCGCCGAACCACAGGAGGTCGATCTCCTCTTCGCGATTCTCGCAGCGCAGGATGCGGATGGCGTCGCGCATCATGGCAAGGTCCGGTGCGCCTCTCAGCTCCGGCCAGGGGCCAGTGCCATTGCCATTCAGCAACAGCAGGTCGAAGTCGTGTTCAAGGCCGAAGAGGATCGCCTCTTTCAAGGTGGCGGAATCGGCCACGGAAAGGCCCAGCAACTGCTCCCCCCGGTGGCGACGCAGGCCGGCCGGCGGTGGCAAACCGCCGCCCACCGTGGCGACCAGCGCCGACGCCTCGTCGCTTCCTTCCCCGTCGCCGGCCGCCAGGAGCTGCAACCAGGGAACGCCGCCTGTTGTGTCGATCGGGCGGGCACCGATATAGCCGGCGGCACTCCCCTCCATGCCAGCGGCGACTCCGGCCCTGACGCCCGCTGGTGCGTCATCGAAGCCGGTGACGAAGAAAGGCTGGGCGATCTCCATGCGCCCGCCGCCCAGATCGGTCGCCACCTTGCAGGCCTCGCGATAGGGGTCGATCACCAGCCGCGACAGGTTGGCAGGCAAGAACACCAAATCGTCCACCGTCGCCGGGCGGGAGGCCGGGAAAGGGTTGTCGCGTGGCGCCAGCCGCTTGGCGAGCATCCTAGCCTGGTGGGCTCTATCGTCCTTTTTCATGCGCGCCATCAGGAAAATATCCTCGCGGTGCCGCACCGAATAGTCGGCTGAGCCGGTTTCGGCATCACAGCGATAGCAGCGCGCCGCCTCGTTGCGAGCTTCCTTCCAATCGTAGGTCGATTCGATCTCGGGGAAAGCCACCGGGTCGGCGCCCACGCCGTGGAACTCAGGGTGGTGCAGCGGCAGTTTCTCCCAGTTTAAGTCCTGCGCCACCGGCACCCGCCGCGTGCGCCAGGGCGTGCGGTAGGGGGGTGGATTTTCGTCGCCGTCCAGAAAGGCCTTGACGTAATAGGCGAGCCGCTGGCCATGTCCCATGGCCATGACAATGGTGGAGCCGCCGAAGGCGCCGTCGCCAGCAGCGAAGACCTTGGGGTCGCCGGTTCGCATGGTCTGCCACGAGGTCATCACCCGGTCGGCACCCATCAAGGGGCGCGCCGTGTCGTCATCCAGGGCGCCGAACTGTCCTACGGCCGCGATCACCATGCCACAAACGATTTCGTGCTCGCTGCCGGCCACAGGCAACGGGCGGCGGCGCCCGTCTGTATCCGGCTCGCCGGGGGCAGTCTTCACACATGCGAGCTTCAACCCGTTGCCGTCGGCAACGATGGCAACCTGCTGAGTGTTGTAGATGAACTCGATGCCCTCGGCGACGGCACCCTCCAGCTCGATGCGCCGCGCGGGGATGTCGTCGTGGCCGCGACGATAGATCACCTTGACGTGCTCGCAGCCCGGCAGGCGGCGAGCAACGCGGCAGGCATCCATGGCGACGTCGCCGCCTCCGATCACGACCACAGTGGCGGGCAGGATTGGCCTGGCGCCAGCATTGACGCGGCGCAGGAATTCTACGCCGTCGATCACCCGTTCGTCGTTTTCGCCATGGATGCCCATACGCTTGCCCCACCAGGAGCCGATGGTAAGTGCAACCGCGTCGTGACGCGCCTTCAGATTGCCCAGCGAAATATCGCGTCCCAACGCGGTATTGGTGTGGATAGTGAGGCCGGGGCAGCGGGCGGTGAGACGGTCCATGTCCTCGTCTATGATACCGGGTGGTAGGCGAAAGGCCGGGATACCCCAGACCATCATGCCGCCGGCCCGATCAGTCATCTCGTAGACGTCGACCTTGAAGCCCGCCACCGCGAGGTCATGCGCCGCTACCAAGCCAGCAGGGCCGGCGCCGACGATACCGATACTCTCCTCGCGGGTGGGGGGGATGGGGGTGGGGGTCCAGCTCCGCCCCAGCTTGTCCATGACGAAGCGCTTGAGGTTGCGGATCTGGAGGGGTCCGTCGCTGGCGGTGCGGCGGCAGGCCGGCTCGCAGGGCGCATCGCAGACCCGCCCGCAGATGGAGCTGAACGGGTTGGTGGCGGTGATCGCCTCGAAGGCCTCCTGGAATTTGCCCTCCCAGATATAGGCGATATAGGAGGGAGCGTCGGTTCCCACCGGGCAGGCGATCTGACACGGCGCGGGCACGAAATGGGCGTCGTCGCGATCGTCCGCCAGCTCCGGGGCCAGCAGGTTGCCCTCGCCTTTGGAGATCATTGCACCCCCGCGGAAATCGTGGCACCGGGCGGCTGGACGCGCACGAAGCTCTCCTGGCGCCGCTGTGGTTCGCAGGGGAGGCCGGTGATCTCGGCCGCCTCGGGGGTCAGCGCCACCAGGTCGTCGAGGCCCAGCGCGCGGACGTCGTCGTGGCCGAGCGCCAGGGTGAGCGCCGCGATCTGCCAGCGGACGCTTTCCAGAAAGGCGTGGATGTGGCGGGCCTCCAGCTCGGCCTTGTAGCGGGCTTCGTGGGCCGCATCCTGGGTGGCGATGCCGGTGACGCACTGGCCGATATGGCACTGCATGCAGGCGATGCAGCCGCCGGCGACGATGGCGGCCGTGCCCAGGGCGGCGGCGTCGGCGCCGAGGGCCAGGGCCTTGACGATGTCGATGCCGTCGCGCAGGCCGCCCATCAGCACGATTTCGACGGCCTGGCGGCGGCCGATCTGGGCCAGCGCCCGCTCCGCCTCGCAGATGGCGGCCAGGGTGGGAATGCCGACATATTCCATCACCTCCGCCCCGCCGGCGCCGGTGGAACCCTGCATGCCGTCGAGCTCGATGAAGTCGAAGCCGTCCTTGACCGCTATCTTGATGTCGTCGTGGATGCGGCCGGCGCCCAGCTTGACCCCCAGCGGCAGGCGGTGGCCGGTGGCTTCGCGCAACTCCTCCACCTTTACCACCAGATCGTCGGCGCCCAGGATATCGGGGTGGCGCGAGGGGCTGCGCAGATCGATGCCGTGCGGGATGCCGCGGATCTTCGCCAGTTCTTTGGTGACTTTCTTGGCCATCAACTGGCCGCCGAAGCCGGGTTTGGCGCCCTGGGAGATGTAGATTTCCAGGGCATCGGCGCGGTTCATGTCGTGAATGTTCCAGCCCAGGCGGCCGCCCAGCATCTGAAAGATCAGCTGGCCGGCGGCGGAACGCTGGGCATCGGACATGCCGCCCTCGCCGGTGTTTTCGGCGATGCCGGCCAGGCCGGAGGCGATGGCCACGGCCTGCTTGGCGGAGCGGGAAAGGGCGCCGTAGCTCATGGGCGCGATCAGCACCGGCATGGAAAGATTCAAGGGGCGGGCGCCGTTTTTGCCGCCGATGAAGGTTTGCATGTGGACGCGGCCAACCGGGTCGGGATCGACGGCGGCAAGGTCGATCGCTTTGCGAAAGGCGAGATCGGAGAGATGGGGGAGTTCGCGCGCACCGCCATAGCCGCGCACGCGATAACGGCCGATCTGCGACTTGATGTGGATGTCTTCCTGGATCTTGCGATTCCAGTAGGGGCTGTCGCCGGAGAAGGTGAAATAGGGAATGGAGCGCACCGGGGGTTCGGACGTGCCGTAACGCAGGCCGGTGCCGGCATTGACGACCTTCTGAAAGCTGCCACTGAAGGGGATCTGGTAGCGATCGAGCAGGGCGCGGAGATCGTCGATCTCCTGGCCGGAAATGTCGGTGAGGCAGGCGTCGGCGCCCAGGGAGCGCGGGGGGCCGGCCAGGAAGATGTGGCCGCCGGACATGTTCTCGCCCAGCCTTTCGCCGGAATCGCCCAGGATGACGAGGCGGCCGCCATACATCATGTAGCCGGCCATGAAGGAGGCGTCGCCGCAGCAGAGCAGGGTGCCCGATTTCATGACCTGGCCGGCACGGCTGCCCATGTTGCCGCGGATGACGATTTCGGCCCCGCGCAGGGCGACGCCGGCGATGGCACCGGCGTTGCCGCCGACCACGACCCGGCCCGAGAGCATGTTGTCGGCGAGGCCCCAGCCGACGTTGCTTGCGACGGAGAGGCGGGGGCCATCGCTCAGCCCGGCGCAGAAATAGCCGGCGGAACCGGCGACATGGATGGGGACGGGATGGAGGACGGCGACGGCGATGTGGTGGCGGGCGTCGGGGTTGTGGACCTCGACCTCCTCGCCGGCGGCGGCCGCTTCGCGGATGCGCTGGTTGGCCTGGCGGATGGGAACGCGGCTCAGGTCGATGGTGAGCATGCTAGCTGCCGTCCTTCAGTGCGCGGGGCGCTGGCTTGGGGCCGCTGCCGGTGGGGGCGCTGGCTGCCAGGGCGCGGGTGGGGCGTTGGCGGGTCTGCGGGCCGTTTGCCGGCGGGGTGGCGGCGCTGCCAGGGGGCGCGGGTGGCGAGCGGTGGTGCCGGACGGCAGCGGGTGGGGCGTCGACGGGCCTGCGGGGCGTTTGCCGGTGGGGTGGTGGTGGTCCCAGGGGGCGTGACGCTGGCGGCGGTGCCTGATGGCGACGGGTGGGGCGTTGGCGGGCCTGCGGGCCGTTTGCCGGTGGGGTAGCGGGGCTGCCAGGGGGCGCGGGTGGCGAGCGGTGGTGCCGGACGGCAGCGGGTGGGGCGTCGACGGGCCTGCGGGCCGTTTGCCAGTGGGGTGGTGGTGGTCTCAGGGGCGCGGGTGGTGGGCGGTGGTGCCTGGCAATGGGGGCGGTGCGTTGACGGGCCTACGGCCCGTTTGCCGGCGGGACGCCGGCGCTCCCAGGGGGGTGCGGGTGGCAGGCGGTGGTGCCAGAGGGTAGCGGTCGGGCGTCGGCGGGCCTTCGGGCCGCTTGCCGGCGGGGTGGTGGTGGTCCCAGGGGGCGTGTGGTGGGTGGTGGTGCCGGGCGGCGGCGGGCCTGCGGGCCGCTTGCCGGTGGGACGCCGGCGCTCCCAGGGGGCGCGGGTGGCAGGCGATGCCTGGTGGTCGTTCGTCGGGGAGGCGTTGAGAGGGGGAACCCTGGAACGGGCCTGAGGCGGCTTTGCAGCAGGGGGATGCGAGTGGTGGGGGTGGTGCCTGGCGGTGGTGGGAGTGCGTTGACGGGTCTTGCGGCCCGTTTGCCGGCGGGACGCCGGCGCTCCCAGGGGGCGCGGGTGGTGGGCGGTGCCTGAGTCGGGGAGGCGTTGAGAGGGGGAACCCTGGAACGGGCCTGAGGCGGCTTTGCAGCAGGGGGATGCGAGTAGTGGGGGTGGTGCCTGGCGGTGGTGGGAATGCGTTGACGGGCCTTGCGGCCCGTTTGCCGGCGGGACGCCGGCGCTCCCAGGGGGCGTGACGCTGGCGGTGGCGCCGGGTGGGGCTGCGGGTTGGGTGTTGATGGGCCTGTGGGCCGTTTGCCGGCGGGATGGTGGTGGTGCCGGGTGGCTGCGGTTGGGGTGTTGACGGGCCTTCGGGCCGCTTGCCGGTGGGATGGTGGTGGTCCCAGGGGGGCGTGTGACTGGCGGTGGTGCCGGGTGGTCGTTCGTCGGGGAGGTGTTGAGAGGGGGAACCCTGGAACGGGCCTGAGGCGGCCTTGCAGCAGGGGGATGTGAGTGGTGGGTGGTGGTGGGTGGTGGTGGGTGGTGGTGCCTGGCGGCGGCGGGCGGCGCGTTGACGGGCCTTGCGGCCCGTTTGCCGGCGGGACGCCGGCGCTCCCAGGAGGCGTGACGCTGGCGGCGGTGCCAGGCGGCTGCGGGTGGGGCGTTGACGAGCCTTGCGGCCCGCTTGCCGGCGGGACGCCGGCGCTCCCAGGGGATGGGGGGCATTATGCTGCCGTTGGCAGGCGCCATGTCGCGCAGCTGCCGGGCGGGGGTTCGCGGGTGGAGAGCGCCTGGCCGGGATAGAGCCTGTTCAGCGACACTTCCTCGGAAGCGATGGCGACGAGATCGTCGTTTTCCAGCACGATCATCGGCTTGGCGGCCAGGCGATCCTTGGCGTAGCCGATTTCCTCGCCGGTGGAGACCAGGAAGGAAAAGGTGCCGTCGAGATCGTCGATGGAGTCCTGCAGCGCCTTCTTCAGGGCGATGCCCTGGCTGAGCTTGTCGGCCAGGTAGACGGCGATCAGCTCGCTGTCGTTGTCGGTGGCGAACTGGAAGCCGCGCCGCCCGAGCCGCCGGCGCATCTTCCAGTAGTTGGTGATCTGGCCGTTGTGGACGATGGCGACATCCTTGAAGCCGGTGGCCCAGAATGGGTGCGAAGCCTCCGGCTTGACGTCCGATTCGGTGGCCAGGCGGACATGGCCCAGGCCGTGGGAGGCGGGGAAGCGGTGGACATGGTAGGCGCCATCGACGTCGTGGGCGGTGCCGACGTCCTTCACGATCTCCAGGCTTTCGCCAATGGAGAAGACGGTGGCGTTTTCGTCTTCATCGCCGGCATGGAGGTGGGCTGGCTCTCGATCGTCCGCGGCGTGGGGGCGTGCCGGCCCTCCTTCATCCGCAGCATGAGGGGTGGCGGCCGCCCGCTCCACGGCATAGGAGAGGGCCTGCAGATCGCCCGAAAAAGAGCACAGGACGCGCCAAGTGGCCCCGTCCATGGCCTCTTCGAGGATGGCGGCCCCGAAGCTCTCGAAAACCTCCCCGAGGCGGGCGACGGCAGCGGCGGCGCGGTGGCCGGTGCCGACGTGGAAGCGGAGCTTGAGCCGGCCAGGGCGGGCGGGGCCGTAGAGGGCGAAGCCGGTGGAATCCGGCCCGCGGTGCTGGCAGCCGTCCAGCATGTCCACCAGGGCGGGCGCGGCGTGGATGCCGGTGCCGTCCCGCTTCAACAGGATACCCGCGATGCCGCACATGGCGCATTTTCCCCTTGCCCTGCCCTTGCGCCCGGATATAGCGGCATGGGGATGGCGATGCAACTTTGGGGGGTGGCCGGTGGCCAGTGGCTAGTGGCTAGTGGTCGGTGAGAGCGGGTGGGGCCGGCGATGCCTGGCGGTGGGGGTCAGTGCGTTGACGGGCCTTCGGCCCGTTTGCCGGCGGGACGCCGGCGCTCCCAGGGGGGGCGGCGGTGCGGGACATCATGCCATAACGGGAGGACATCATGGATAAGGAGCGTTTCGAGCTGGGGCTGGCGCGGCGCAGGGCCACGCTTGGGGCCGATTATGTCGAGGCCAATCTCGCCGGGGCCGACGATTTCACCCGCCCGTTCCAGGAAGCCATGACCGAGTGGTGCTGGGGCTTCGGTTGGGGCGACGACGCCATCGACGCCAGGACCCGCTCGCTGATGAACCTGGCGATGATCGGCGCCCTGGGGCGGATGCACGAATGGGAGATCCACTGCCGCGGGGCGCTCGCCAATGGTTGCAGCGTCGAGCAGATCCGGGCTGCCATCCATGCGGTGGGCATCTATTGCGGCGTGCCGCAGGCCCTGGAATGCTTCCGCGCCGCCCGCAAGGTGCTGGCCGAGCAGGGGCAGGGCTGACCTCTGCCCGGAGCCAGGGTCGGGGTCCGGCGGTGCACGGCTTGATGCACCCGTCCCCTCTCACTGCCGTGGACCCCCACGGTTCGCGCATCGTGAACCCCCGCCCAGGCTGCGCATCGTTGTGGCCACCCCGCTATATGCGGCTATACATATAGTCAATACTCGCCCGGCGTGCACCCCCGGCCAGGAACGCCGGCCGCACATGGCGGCCGCCTGCCCTGGCCCCACCCTACGCCGGCCCCTCCGCCCGCGCCAGCAGGTCCGCCAGCCGGTAGCGCTTCGGTCTGAAGATGAGCAGGCGCCGTTTGCCGCCACCCCCCAGGCATCCCGCTCCCAGGCACCACCGCCCGCCACATGCGCCCCCCTGGGAGCGCCGGCGTCCCGCCGGCAAACGGGCCGCAAGGCCCGCCAACGCACCGCCTCCACCGCCAGGCACCATCGCCACCACCCGCACCCGCTGGCCCCGCCGCCGCCTGCCGGAGCGTGGACCTTCTCGCAGGCAAAGGCAGCGGCATCCCTCGCGCCGATACCGGGGCGGCCCGAGCGGGAGGGCCTTCCAGCCCACCACCGAAGGTGCGCGACCCGTCGGCGGAAGATCACCGCCACCCGGTCTCGCCACTACCGGCCTCGCAAGCTGCTTGACACCCGCCCCAAAGGCCCGTAGCACAAGCATCGGCTCGTCTGCCATGCGCAGCAAGCGCGTTCGATCATCATCAGACCGCCAATCCAAAGGCATCTGCGGCGTCGCGCTACCGCTGCCGCGTAGAAGGAGCATTCGAGGCCGTTCCGGCTCGCCCGGAGCGGCCTCAGCCGCTTCCCGCCCCGGCGCAAACCTGTCGCCGCCAGGCCGCGTCGCGCTCCCGCCGCAGCCGTTCGATCCGCCCGCGCCGCTCCGTGCAATAGGCGGTCTTCAGCAGCCAGTAGCCGCGCCGCCGGGTGAGCACGACGAGATAGTCTTCGTCATACCAAAGCAGGGTGTTCGCCTCGCTTCGCCGCGTATTCCGCCATTCGTCGATGGCCGGATGGGTCGCCGCGTTCTCGATCGCCCAACCGATCCACCGGATACGCTCGCATCGGCGCAGGTTCGGCGTCCTGTCCTCTTCCGCCCGCCCTTCCTGCACCAGATGCCAGAACGCGGCCCATCGCCCCCCGCTTTCCGGCAGGCGGCGGCACTGCACCGGCAGTCCGCGAAAGCGAAGGCCGCCACCGGCGATCTCCTCCCGGAAAATGCGGTCCAGCGCCGCTTCATAAGCCTTCCAATCTCCGCCGAACCCCGAAAAGGGCACGAGGCCGGGCGGCGCCACCGCGTCCGCCCTCTACAGGCGCCACGCCGCGACGTTGAATTTCGGGCTGCGGGCGGCATCGGTCAACGCTTCGGGTCCAAGCCGCTCCCGCAGCCGGGCGGCCACGGCCGCCTTGCCGGCGTTGCCGCTAAGGCCCCTGCTCGCATAGGCCAGCGCGCCCGTCAGAACGTCCGCCATCTGCATCGTCCCGCTCTCCCGCGAGCGTATCTGCTGGATGCGCTCGACCTGCGGCCGGCCGCAGCCGGCAGGTCCGCCGGCGGCCGCCTCGCGCAACCGCCGCAGCCGCGCCCCCCCGCGCGTGTCGTCGACGTCCAGATAGACGCGGTAACGATGCGCACCGCCGGTGACGGCGCCAAGGAGCCAGCGGCCGAGCGCTTCGTGAATCCTCTCCCGCGAGGCGCGCGCGCCTTCGCCCGCGTCCTCCACGGTTGCGCCGGAGAACCGCAGGCGATCGTGACGGAGGAACAGATCGACCAGTTCCACATAGAACCCCGCCTTCGCCGGAGAAACCTTCGTCCACTTCACCTCGAAATCCGGCTTGAGACCGTGCCTGGCCTTGAGGGCCCGCAGCGCTTCGGCGCACGGGCGCACATCGGCAAGGGGGCAGGCCAGGGCGCCGGCCGTCATGCGGATGCCGCCGCTCGCCATGTGCCAGCTCTCGCCGCAGAAGACGCCGAAGGCGGGGGCGGTGCCTGCGCCGCTGTCCATGCGCTCCGGGGCCTTGGCGGGCACGCCGCCGCCGCGCGAAGCCAGCCGGTCCCATGCCTCAAGCACCAGCCTTCGCGTCCGGTATTCGCCCCAATTCCGCATCTCGTTCTTCTTCAGAACGCGAAACGTCTCCGTCGGATAGTCGGGGCCATGCGTGTCGGCAGGGTCGAGGATGAAGCGCAGCTCGTCGCGCGTCAGGCCGTAGAGGCGGGCGTAATAGGCGTCCAGCTCGGCCCGCAGCACCGCCCGGCGCTCGGAGTCCCAAACGAAAGGCGGACCATCGTATTCAAGGTCTTTGGCAAAAGGCCGCAGCGCCTCGCTCGTGTAAGTCAATTCTAATACGCGGGGCACGATGAAATCCAGTTCTACTGCGCCGTAAGCGGAAGGAGGCAAAATGGGAAGCTGCTTGAGGTAAAAGTAGTTTAGCGCGGTTCCGCCAATTTTCTGTCGGGCCACATAGTCCAATGCGAATGAAAGCAAATTGGCATACAAAGCGACGGTTAAATGTATGTCTCTCTCAGAAACAATGATGGGAATTTTGTTACTCACACCTGATTTTGGAAAGATCGCTGCAATTACGGTCCGTTCATTCGTGATATTTGTTATGTCTCGCCATGCTATAAACCAGCTGCGATCCCAATTAGTATCCCTAAGTCGGCTGCTTACCTCAGCGGCAGAGACCCAGTATCTTGGTGTTGGCTCATATTGGGAATCTGTCTTCTCTTGCAATGTCACGTCACGGAAAGGGTTGCCACCAATTTCGCATGTTGCCCAGCGGTGATCGAACTGATGAATCATTTTGCCTTCATAGAGTGGCATATATGTAGTGTCATCCAGAGTCCAATTCACTCCGATGCGCTTACCGCCATTCGCCTGCAGCTGTTCGGCTATATGGAACAAATTGCTATCGTTAGCCATGTGGAACATGGCCATGAAGCGAATGCCCCAAGGATTGTTATTTGTGTTTTGAGCGTCATCGATCAACACCGGCACTCGGTCATAAATTTTCTTTGTTAGATTGGCATTCTCCTGTGATCGAAATACAGGCATAGTGTGGGTGTTGGGGTTAATGCGGTGAATGTTTTCCTTGGACAACGTAAAGTGTCTGCGCTGATCAGCTAAATGTTTGATGTTCGTAGCGAAGAAGATGAAATCCGCAGATCCGTTTCCACGCGGCCCCAGGGTGAGCAGGCAGAATTTCATCCCGCTAGCCACACCGGGAAACAAGCCCTCCCGGTTTTCGAAGTCATACAAGCTTTTCAACCGCCCGCTCTCGGAAATTTCCCGGAAGAAATGCCTCGTGCCGTGATCGGTGGCGATGCCGGACTGAACGATGATGCCGGCCCGGCCCCTGGGGGCCAGCAATTGCAGGAAGGTCTCGGCGAAAAGGGCGTATGTGTTCACGTCGCCCACGGCGGTCAGCGGAAAGCGGCCGCTCGCGCGGGTGAACAGGCTGGCGGCTTCGGCGGCGTGCTTGGCTTCTTGGAACGCGCCATGGATCGCCCGCTCGGCGGCAGTCGCGTCCGTTTTGACCAGTTCCCGGATCAGCCGTTCCCGCGCCGCCTTGTTCGGCGCTTGGGCGATCTTCGGTGCCCGCACGGCGAAGAATTCCTGTTCCTGCAGCTTGATGCGCTCCCAGGGCGGGTTGCCCAGCACCGCGTCGAAGCCGCCCGCCGCCATGACCTCGGGGAACTCCGCCGGCCAGTGGAAGAAGCGATGGCGTTGCGCCAGCCCCCGCGCGGCCTCCTCCGCTCCCGGCCGCGCGGCCATGCCCTTGTCCAGCCGGTTGATGTCCTCCATCACCGGCACCGCGTCGGCGTCCTCGCCGGTTTTGGCGGCCAGAAACGCCCCGGTGAAGAGGTCGGCCCGCAGAGTCTGCCGCCGCCGCGCCTCGTCGCTCCGGGCGGCTTCCCAGGCCGCCCGCTTGCGGGCGATGTCGATCAGGTCGTCTTCGGGCATCTCGTCGATCCCGGCGCTGGCCGCCGCCACGGGGCGAAGGCCGGCGGCATCGTCGCCGTCGAACAGGCCGCCCTGGACCGATCGCCCGGAGGCCCGGTTGCGCGCCACCAGGCCGCGGCAGGCGGCCTTGTCGTCGCCGGTCAGCGGCTTGTAAGCGCCATCGGGGATGCCGCCCTCCATGACGGCGTCGTCGAGGATGCCGAGCAGGCTGTCGCCGGTGCGGATATGGTGGTCGAGAAAGGACAGCGGCTTGCCCGGCTCCAGGGCCTCCAGCCACAGGCCGACCCGGCACAGTTCGGCCGCCATGGGATTGACGTCCACGCCGTACAGGCAGCGGCCGATGACGTCGCGCAGCGCCCGCTGATGGAGCAGCGGCGAAGGCTCGCTTTCTCCCCCGGCGATCGCCCGCGCGCGGGCCAGGTGGCGGGCCAGGCGCCGCGCGGCGCCGATCAGGAAATGCCCGGAACCCGACGCCGGGTCGCATATCTTCAGGTCGAGAATGGCCTTTTCGGCCTCCCAACCGCTCTTGCCGCCGATGGCGTCGTCGACCACGGGATCGAGGGCGGAATCGAGCAGGCATTGAACCAGCGAATCGGGCGTGTAGTAGGAGCCGCTGGTCTTGCGCTCGTTGCCGGAGAATTGGGCGAACCGGAAGCCGGCTCCGCCGCCTTGGATCTGGGGCGTCAGCGCCAGCAGGCTTTCGTACACCCCGCCCAGTTCCTCGGCGCCGAGATTCCTGTAGTCCACGGGGAAGAGCGCGTTGCCCCGGCGGATGAACGCGAGCTTCCGCAGGGCGTCGAGAAAGTCGCCATTCGCGAGCTCGGCGCCGTCGAGCGCGGCGGTGGATGCCGCATCCCAGAGAAAGCCGCCGAGAGCCGGCAGCGCCAGATGGCGCCGCGCCGCCTCGCCCGCCGCCTCCCCGGAAAGCGCGGTGGCGACCAGCTGGAACTGCCGCCATAGATCGCCGTGGCGCCCGCCCTTGATGGCCCCGGCCAGCCTCCGCAGGCGGGCGGCGCCGTAATGCGCCGCATACCGCGCCCGCGCGGTGGCGGCGGTTTCGGAATCGTCGGGAGGATGGATCAGAGGCCGGCCTTCGAGCATGCGGTCTTCGGCCACGAACAGGAAGATCAACCGGTAGACGACGCGAAGCAGCTGCCCATGCAGGTCCAGGAGGGCGAGTTCGCCCTGCCGGAGCGCGTCGCGCAGCCGGGCGTTCCTGGGATGGCCCACGAAACCTTGCCCCAGCGCCTGCAGGGCTTGTTCGACGCCGCCCCGCAGATCGCCCAGGGCGCGCGCACCCTGTTTCCGCGCCTCCTCGGTCCAGGCCTCCAGCCAGCAGCTTTCGGGGCCGCCGCCTTCGCGCGGTGCGAACCGCGTGGCGTGGGCCGCGAGCCACAGCAGCACGAAGTCGGAATAGGCTTCGCCGGCGAACATGGCTTCGAGATCGAATTCGAGAAACGACTGCCGGGAGAGCGCCTGGCTGTCGCGGAGCAGGCGCAGTTGCAGGCCGTTCGAGACCACCGCCCAGAGATGCTGCCCGGAGCGGTTGAGGAATTCCTGCACCAGGCCGTGGGGATTGGCGCGGGCCGCGCCCCGGACGCCGGGCGACCTGCGGTCGAGGTTCACATGGCATCCCACCAGATGGACCGGAACCGGGCCGAGAAAGCGGTTGATGGCCCAGCGCCGCCCCGCGGCTTCAGGGCCGGCGCTCGTGGGAAGCGGGCCGAACCCCAACTCCCTCAACAGAGGCAGGGTCCAGCGGTCGTTGGTGAGCGCGCCTCCGGCCTCGCTTTCGCGCAGGCCCGCCGCCGCCGCCCGAAAGTCCGCCCAGTGCCTGAGCAGCCGGTTCCAGCCCGGCGTGATGGCTTCGCCCAGGCGCTCGCCGCGCGGCAGGCCGTAATCCTCGGGCCGAACGCCGCCAAGGCCGCCATGGGGATCGAGGATGCGCCGCAGCAGGTCGGGCGGCAGCAGGCCGCCTTCCGACCGGATGGTCTGGAACTCTGCGTTGCGGCGGGTCATGCCTCGTTCACGCCGGGCCGATTCTCGGCAGCAGGACATAGGCGCCGAGAACATCGACCGGCAGTGCCGGCTCCACCGAAGGGCGGCCCTTGGCCCGCGATGCCTCGCGGACGCGGCGGTGCGCGCTCAGCTGCGCCCGGGCCCGCTCGCGGGCGACCGCTTCCAGCGCCGTCCGGTATTCCGGCAGCGCGGCCAGCAGCCGGCCGATCTGCTGCTCGATCGCCGTCTTGACCAGATTGGCCGCCGGGCGCGCGCCGGCGAGCAATGCCTCGGCCTCCTCGGGCGCCAGCCACGCCGGCTCCGCCGCCGGTCCGGTGCAGGCGAGCGGAACGATCTCCTCGCAGAGGATGGCCGGGGCCTCGGGGCCGTCCATCCGCAGATGGTGCCGGAAACGCGCCACCAGGATCGTCGTGCGCGTGGCGACCGCCGAGGTGGAAGCGGCGCCGCAGCGCGACGCGATGGACTGCGGCGCCTCCGGGTCGAGGGCTTGATCGAGCGTCCATTCGGCGAGGCCTTCGACGATGGGGCTGGTTCGGCCGAGATACAGCTCGCCCTGGCCCAGAGGGAGGTCGAAGCGGCCGGTGAAGGTCTCGTCGCGGCCGGCGGCCTGGCGAAAGTGACCGGCGGCTTGGCGAAAGGAACGCGGCATGTGGGCCAGGTGGACCTTGACGCTTCCATTCCGGGCTTCCACGGGCGTCCCGGCGGCCCGCAGCACGGCGTGGAAAAACCGCTCGACGTCGGCCCCGCGCCCGATGGCGGATCGGACGCTTTCGAGTTCGGCGGCGACGGCCTCGGGCTTCAGCATGTGTTGGGCGAAGCGCGAGCGGCTGGCCTTTTCGCGCTCGCGCGCGTCGTCCCATTCGTCGTGGATCGCCCGCTTCTTCCCTTCCAGGTCGTCGATGAAGTCCAGCGTCATCTGGGCCGCGCCGGCCCGCTCCCGGAACAGCGCGCCCTCGAACAGGGTTTCCGCGATCCGCTCGCTGGATCCGGGCACGGAGACGGTCACGCCCAGGGCGCTCTTGATGCTCTTGTGCTTGCGGATGAGCACGTCGAGGATCACCCCGTCGACGGGATTGTTCTCCCCCCACCAGGTGACGACCCGGACTTCGCGGCTCTTCTGGCCGAAGCGGTCCACCCGGCCCTCCCGCTGCTCGTGGCGCGTCGGGTTCCATGCCAGATCGTAGTGCAGCACCGCGTTGAAATTCTGTTGCAGGTTGATGCCTTCCGACAGGCAGTCGGTGCAGACCAGCACATGCCGGCCGGCCGTTGCCACCAGCGCGGCGATGCGCGCCTCGCGTTCGGCCGGCGGCAGGCGGCCCGTGACGGCCTCCACGCGAACTCTGTCGGGGAGCGCCTTGCGGAGGCCGCCGGCGACATATTCCGCCGTGTCGACGAACCGGCAGAAGACGGCGGGCCGGAAGCCGTCGCCGACCAGGGCCCGGACCTCGCCGATGGCTCCCTTGAGCTTCCGGTCGCCGTCGGACGAAAGGGCTTCGGCGCGGCGCGCGAATTCGAGCAGCCGCCGCCGCGTGCGCCAGGAAGCGGCCTCGCTGTCGGCGCCCGGGCTGAAATCGAGAACGGCGGCATCGTCGTCGTCGCCGTGATCGAGAACGGTGCGGCGCCCGATTTCGTCGGCGTCCTCCGCATCGTCGACCGCCGCCCTGCTTCGCAGCGTGGCGATCGCTGCCGCCGGGCTGGAGGAGACGCAGCGCAGGAGCCCCAGGGCCGACCAGTACCGGACCCTTCGCCGCCGCCGTTCCCCCGCCTCCACCGCCACATATTCGCGCGCGAAGGACAGGATGTCGTCGAACAGCGCCCGGTATTCCGGGCTGAAATGATACGTCGCTTCCTTGTCCATGCGGCGCGGGAAGGCGGTGTCGGTCTCGAGATAGCTGCGGATATCGGCGCGGCGGCGCTGCACCAGATGGCGGGCGAGCCTGCGCCGCGCCCCCTCGCGCCGGGCGCCGTCGAGGTCGGCCGGCAGCTCCCCGAAGGCGGGATCGAGCAGGCTCAGCAGGGACCGGAAGGCGCCCTCGTTGCCGCTGTGCGGGGTCGCCGTGACCAGCAGGATGTGGCGCGCCTTGTCGGCGGTGACGCGCTTGAGCAGCTCGAAGCGCTGCTGGCGCCCCCGTCCGGCACCGGCCGCCAGCGTGCAGCCATGCGCTTCGTCGACGATCGCGAGTTCGGGGCACTTGACGATGAAGTCGTCCGCCCGCCCCGGGCTCTTGATGAAATCCGTCGACACGATCGTGAAGCGATGGCGGTCGAACACCGAGACGCCGATCGGCAGATCCCGTTCGAGGCGGCGGATCGTGCCGCTCAGGACGAGCTCCGCTTCGATGTGGAATTTTTCCGACAACTCGCGCTGCCATTGTTCGGCGAGATGCGGCGGGCACAGCACCGCCAGGCGGCGGACCTCGCCGCGGTCGAGCAGCTCGCGCGCGATGACGCCGGCCTCGATGGTCTTGCCGATGCCCACATCGTCGGCGATCAGCAGGCGCACCGGATCGAGCCGCAGCGCCATCATCAGCGGAACCAGCTGGTAGGGCCGGGGCTCCACGGCGATCCGCCCGAAACTCCGGAACGGCCCGGCGGCGGCGCGCGTCGACAGCCTGGCCGCCTCGCGAAGCAGCAGGCCGGACGAAAAATCTCCCGCATCCGAGGCTGTGGGCAGGGGAAAGGTCGTGGAATCGACGGGCTCGACGGCGGGCAGGATGCCGGCGATCTCCTCGTCGAGGCCGCCGACCGGCCGCGCCATCAACAGCTCCTCGGTCGACTCCGGCAGAACGACCCATTCGCGGCCGCGTGCCCGGACCAGCGTTCCGGGGCGCGACAGTTGCGCCTCGCTCATCCGTTCGCCGCCCCGAAAATGTCGGGATGGCGGCGGAATATGCGATCCCAATCCGCCTTGTGGTGAAACCGGAGGACGGCGTATCCGGCGTCCATCAACCGCTCCGTGATCGCCTCGTCGTCCTGGCTCTGCTCCGCCTCGTCGTGCGGCGGCCCATCGACATAGATGGCCGCGTTGTATTCGCGATAGAAGAAATCCGGCCTCGTCGAACAGGCCTCGATCGGGCGCTGCGCGTCGCTGGGCAGGCGCAGGCCCAGGGCGTCGAGGCGGTCGAGCCATCGAAGCTCCAGCCTGCTGTCGCAGGCTTCGCGCAACGATGCCAGCCGTTCCGCCCGCGAACCCGGTCCGCCGGCGGGCTGGGCCCTGGAGCGGGCGAGCCTGGCCAGCGCATCGCGGATCGCGTGCCGGTCCAGCAGCATGTGGTCGGGCTGGTTGCCGTAATCCAGCAGGCATTCGTAGCAGGCTTTGCCGCATGCATCGGCCTTGAGGTCTTCGAGGGTGCCGGGGTCGAAGTGGCAGATTTCGAGGGCCCGCCGCGCCAGGGCGGGGATCGCCTCAGGGTCGTCGACCAGCTGCCGAAGCACCCCCGCTCCGCCCTCCGCCGCCTCGTAGAAGAGGATCTCGCGCCTCTCCTGCGGCGAGGGCATCGCTTCGGCGAACAGCTCCCGCGGTTCGAGTTGGTAGTGCTTCTGCACGGCTTCCCGGAAGGCCGCCTGCAACGCCGCCATCTCCGCCTTGCCCGGCAGCGGTTCGAAGCCCATGACCAGGACGTTCCGGGTATCGGTCACATAGGGCACGACCCGAACCTTGCGGCCGTCGGCGCTGGCGTCGTCGCGATCCTCCTCGTCGGCCGCGTTGCGCGACCAGTATCCTTTCTCCAGGTCGAGAACGAAGCCGTCCGGCTGCTCCGGTCCGCGCCTCGCCCAGCCCAGATTGATCCGGTAAAGCGCCGTGGCGTCCCCGTAGCTCAACCGCATGGCGCGGACACCATCGACGGTGGTTTCGCTGTCGCTGCGGTCCATCTTGCCGCCCATCTCCGGGAACCGGTAGGCGCTGACCAGCCGGTAGCCGAAACGCTGCCGCTCCTCTTCGTCGCAGGTGATGCGTTGCACTGGCAGCAGGCTGACGTTCTGCAACCGGACCAGATCGCCGATGGTCGACTCCTCGCTCAGGCCCGCGCCGCATCGCTCGCAGACTTCCGCCAGATTGACGCCTTCGTCGGCATGCGCATACCCGCAGCGCGGGCAGCGCTTCATGATGGCGGTCAGCAGGTCATGGGTGGATTCGATTTCCTCCGATCCGAAATCCAGGTTCACCTTGTGAACCCGGTACCGGGAGCCTTCGTGGTAGATCAGCGCGCGCGGGCCGAATTCCGATATGGCGAGGAACCGGGGCCGGGAGATGAACTCGTCGCGGCCGCTTCGCCACCGCCGGCCGGGCACATAGGCCGATAGCGGCAACCGGGGGAAATTGTAGCCGGGCAGGAAACCCTCGGTCGCGAGATACCGATAGGAATAGAAGTCGCCCCGATAGGCGCCTTCGGCCTCGGTGAGCAGCTTTATCTGTTTTTCGGCCTGGGCGCGCAGGCGCCGCGAATGGGCGCGCTCGGCCTCGGGGCGGGAAGGGTCCCCGATGATGCGGTGATGCAGTTCGCGCTGCCGGACGGCGGCGCGGTACAGCCCCCGCCAGCGGTTGCAGGCGGCCTCGAACGACTGGGCGATCCCGTTCAGCGTTTCATGGACCCAGTGCTCGTGAAACCACGCCGCGCGCTTGATCTCCCGGCCGGTGCTCTCGACCAGCAGGCCGGCCCTCTCCAGGGCCGCGGCGCGAGACGCGGGATCGTCGAAGGATCGCCGGATCGAGGGCTTCACGGGCAGTCGGATGGCGCCGTCCTCGTCGCGAACGTCGAGCAGGCTGGTCAGAGTGGGCCCGAAGCCTGGGTTCGCCGCCTCCATCCAGATCGCGTGGACGTGAGAGCGGACCAGGTCCCGATTGCACAGGTCGATCCGGGGCGGCATCACCGACCCCGCCACCATGTCGCCGGGCCGCCGGTAGTAGTATTGATCGTGCGGGCTTTGACCGGCGCAATAGGTGTAGACCAGGGCCGGTTGCCCGCTCCGCCCGGCGCGCCCGCTGCGCTGCGCGTAGTTCGCCGGCGTCGGAGGGACGTTCCGCAGGTTGACCAGGTTGAGCTGGGCGATGTCGACCCCCAGCTCCATGGTCGGAGAACAGAACAACAGCGGCAGCTTGCCGTCCCGGAAGCGGCCCTCGCGTTCCTCCCGGTCCTCGGACGCGACCTGCGCGGTGTGCTCGCGGGCCTCGAAGAAGCACCGGAGGTCGACGAAGTTCCGGTAGCACTCCAGGAAATAGTCGTTGACCTGGGCCGGGATTTCCCCGGCCTCCAGCAACCGGGTCCGATCGACCGGGCGCGTCTCGCCGTCGCCGGCCACCCAGCGCAGCGCGCTCGGATTGATCTGGTAGCCGTCCACGCCGCGGACCCGTTCGAGAATCCCATACCGCTCCAGGGCGCCGAACAGGAACCGGATCGCCCGGTCCACCTCCTCCCGGCCGAACGGGCGCCCGCCGCCCGCATGTTTCAGCAGCCGGCGCCGGACATACCGGCCGAAGGTGCCGTAGGAGGACACGAAGAAGCCCGCCCTGTCTTCGCGGCGATCCTTGCTTCGGCGCGCGCGGGGATAGGCGACCGTGGACTTCGCCAATTCGTTCGGTTCGTCGAGGCACCACACGGTCCCTTCGAGAAGGCGGGGTTTCGTTTGCTGCACGAGCTCCTGCTGCCTGCGGGGATCGAGCGCATCGACCTTGATCGCCAGCTGCCGGCGCAGCACGTCGAGCAGCGTCTGCAGGATCTCCTCGCGCGCCTGCGCCCCGCACGACCTCAGCGCGCGCGGCGTTTCCAGGCGCTCCCGGCCGCGTCCCGCCGCCAATCCCTGCTCCCAGAGCTCCTCCTCGCCCAGAAGGCCGTCCGCGCCGGTCAGCCCCTGATACTCGAATCGGAGAAGGCCGCAGTCCTCGAGATTGGGCGCGGTGACGCGCCAGCCCCTCTGCAGATCCCGGTACAGGTAGTAGTCGATCACCTTGCACAGGGCGTCGTCGGTGGCCTGGCGCGCGGGACCCCGGACGTCGGGGTCGGCGGCATAGTCCCCGAATCGAAGGCCGAGGGCCTGGAAGACGCTTCGGGCCAGAACGCCGTGCTCCAACCCCCTCGCATCCCTGCGCAGGGCCGCCTTGTAAAGGGCGGAGCGAAGCAACGCGACTTGCGTGAAGTCGTTGAAATGGCCCGCCTGCAGCGACGCGTCCTGACGGTTGTCGGTGAAGCTCAGCAGCTTGCGGGCCTCGGCCGCCAGAGCGCCGTTGTCCTGCAATTCGACGAGGGACCGGACGGCCAGAATCGTGGTGGCCGTGCTCCGGTTGTCGACCCCCAGGGTGCCGAGCTTGGCCTTCTCCGACCGCTGGGTTCGCGCATAGGCGACCCCGCAGCCGGGGTTCAGGCAGAACAGGAAATTCTCCGTGACGAGAGCCGCCCCCAGGCCCTCGCCTTCCGGCACGATCCGTCCCGCCGTATCGACGAACACCGTCTCGGGAACGTCCTTTCGCGCGTCGGCCCGCACGCGCTCTCCGCCCCCGCCCGAAGGCTCCTTCATGAAGGCCGGCAGCCGCGAAAGCTGCTCCTCGCCGGCGCCGGGCCAGGGCGCCTGCTCCGAAACATAAAGCCAGGCATCCACCGCATCGCCGGACGAGTCCCCGCGGTCCTCGCGAGGCTCGAAGCGCCCTCCACGCCTCTCCCGGTGGAGCGTGACCCTGTAATACTCGGTGCCGCACTGGCGGCAGAAGGCCAACGGAAAGAGCGGCTTGCCCGGCTCGCCCGGTTTCGCTCCCAGCTTTGCCGTCTCGATATGCCGAACCGATGCCGCCTCCAGGGTGGTCCACACCGTATCGCCGCGCGTGAAAAACTGGTGCAGGCGGAACGCGAAGATCGGGAAGCGGCTTTCCTCGCTGGCCCGGAGCCCGGAACCCTTGAGCAGATACCGCCGCAGAACGTCCGCGCACGGCTCCGGATCCACCGAAGCCAATTGCGCGAGTTCCCCGGCCGCGCCCGTCTGTCCTTGCAAAGGCCGTGGAGATTGCCGCACGAGCTGGCCCGTTCCTCGCTCGGTGCGGATTCCGAAGCTGGACTCGATCCACGACGCCAGCGGACTTCCCCGAAACGCCTCGTAGCTGTCCGGCGGCTCCCCCTCCCGCGCGATCGCCGCCCTCAGCGCCGCCCGCGTCGCCGGGTCGTCGGCATCGAGTTCCGGCGTCGCCCGCTCGAGGGCCTCCTCGATCACCTGCTCCGCGTCCACGCCGGTGCCGAACAGGGTGGCGGCCGCCGCCGCCACCTCGCGCTTGCGGTCGGCCGCGGACCCGCTGCTGGCCATCGTCGCCGACGTGCCGACGCAGATCATGCCGTCGCCGCCGGCGGCCAGCCGGCAGCGCCGAATGAGCAATGCGACGTCGGCGCCCTGCCGCCCCCGGTAGGTGTGGAGCTCGTCGAGCACCAGAAACCGAAGCCCGCGCGCGGCCCGCACCAGCGCCCGGTCCTCGCCGCGCGTCAGCAGCAGCTCCAGCATCATGTAGTTGGTGAGAAGAATGTCCGGCGGCCGGGCTCGTATCTCCTCCCGCTCGGGCTCCTTCTCCTGCCCGGTGTAGCGCGCGAAGCGCACCGGAGGCTCGCCGTCGCCATATCCGGCCACGAGGAACTTGGCGAGCTCCTCGCTCTGGCTGTTCGCCAGCGCGTTCATGGGATAGACGATGATCGCCTGGATACCGTTCCCGGATCCGCGCCGCAGCACATGGTCCACGATGGGAACGATATAGGTCAGGCTCTTGCCGGAACCGGTGCCGCTGGTCAGAACGTACGACTTCCCCGCTCTGGCCTTGCGGATGGCCTCCGCCTGGTGCGCGTATAGCGGCAGTCGCTTGCCGGCAGGGTCGGCGTCCGTCTTGTCCAGCCGGAAAATCCGGGCGCACCCTTCGTGGAGGATCCCCTCCGAAACCAGATCGTCGATCGTTCCCCCGGGCTGAAAGGCCGGGTTGAGCTGGAGGAGCGGTTCCGGCCAGAAGGCGCCACCGTCGAGCGCCTCGTCCACCTTGTGCCGGATGCGCGGATCGGCGATATGGATGAAGCTGCGGGTGTAGCGTGCATAGTCGTCGACGAGCCGGTTTCGGAGCGCGAAGATATCCATGCCTTCCCCCGTAGCGCCCGCCGGCCCGGCCGCTGCTTCCGCCGCCGCCGCGCGGACGGTCGGCTCCCGCCCCGATATCGGCGCATCGCTCGATGAGCGCTTCGCAGCCATGCCACACCCCGTTGCAATTCGCCGGCAACCCGGCCCGGCACAATACAGCAGCGCCGCGGAACGCCCACACCCGCCGCCAGGCACCGCCACCACCGCCCACGCGCCCCTGCAGTCGCCCCAAGCCTCCCTCAAACACCTCCCCGAACGATCCCCGGCACCATCGCCAGCCACACGCCCCCCTGGGAGCGCCGGCGTCCCGCCGGCAAACGGGCCGAAGGCCCGTCAACGCACTCCCCCACCGCCAGGCACCACACCCCACCACCCGCACCCACTGACCACTAGCCACTGACCACCAACCACTTGCCCGCAAAGGCGACATTGCCCATATTCCTTGCATAGTCCGAGTCGCAACAACACATGCGGCCAGGAGGTTCCGATGACGGCGCGGCTTATCGGCACGCGGATCAAGGCCCTGCGCGAGGAGCGCAGGCTCTCCCAGGACGATCTCGCGCGGCTGTTCGGGTTCAAGGATCGGCAGACCGTTTCGGCCATCGAGACCGGCACCCGCCGCGTGACGGCGGATGAACTGGTGCTCGCGGTCGAGAAGCTGCGCGCGCCGCTGGACTATTTCACCGATCCGTTCCGGCTCGTCGGCGAAGGCCGCTTCTCGTGGCGGCAGACAGGCGTCGCAGTGGAACGGCTCGGCGAATACGAACGCGCCGCCGGCCGCTGGATCGCCGCCTTCCGCGCCCTGGCGCCGCGGGTCGGGCGCCAGGCCCCGCTCATGCGCCGGGCACTCGGTCTTACCCGCCGGTCGCGTTTCGAGGACGCCATGCTGGCCGGAGAGCGGTTCGCCGCCGAGTTCGGCCTCGGCGAAACGCCGGCGATCGGACTGGCGGAGGCCATGGAGCGGGAGCTCGGCATCCTGGTTCTCATGGTCGATGCCCATGACGGCATCTCGGGCGCGGCCTGCCGCTTGCCCGAATTGGACGCGGTGTTGATCGCGCGCCGCGAGGTCGCCGGCCGCCGCCATTTCGACCTCGCCCACGAGCTGTTCCACCTCCTGACCTGGGACGCGATGCCGCCCGAACACTCCGAACAGGCAATGGAGACCGGAGGCAACCGCGTGGAGCGGCTCGCCAACAATTTCGCGGCGGCGGTGCTCATGCCGGCCGGCGCGCTGGAGCGGTTCGGCCCCTGGCCGGACCTGACCGAAGAGGAGCTGATCGCGCGGCTGAACGCCGTGGCGGACGAGCTTCGCGTGACGTCTTCGGCGCTGCGGTGGCGCCTGGTCGCGCTCGGCGGGATGAAGCCGGCCGTGGCGCGCTCGTTGCCCGAAGCGGCCCTGCGCAACAACGGACACGGCGTCGTGAAGGAGGCGCCGCCCCCCCTGTTCTCGAAGCCCTTCGCCGAGGTCCTCGCTCTCGCCATCGACGGCGGCCATGTCTCGCTCCGCCGCGCCGCCGGCCTGCTCGACCTGACCGTTGAAGACGTGACAGGCCTGTTCGCGGCGCATGGCGTCGCGCATTCGGTCGATCTGTGAAGCGGTGCGGCACCATGGCCCCGTGCTGGTCGACACCAACGTCATCGTGGAATCCCACCGGGTCGGTTCGTGGCGCGCGCTCACGGGCGGCTATCGCGTCGAAACCGTGGAGGACTGCGTGACCGAAACGCAGACGGGGTTTCAGCGGCGGCGGCCGGAGCGGCGGATCGATGCCGGAAAGCTGCGCGCATCGCTGGCGGCGGTCCATTCCGTCGAAGATCGGGAGCGCGCGGAACTGGCGATCCGGGCGCGTGGCATCGAATTGGACAAGGGCGAAGCGTCGCTCTGGGCTCACGCGCTCCATCGGGACGGCGCCTGGGTCCTGTGCGGACCGGACAAGGCCAGCCTTCGCTTCGGGGTCCGGATGGGATTCCGCGAGCGGCTCGTGTCGTTGGAGCGCCTTCTCGACGAGGTCGGATACCGGCCAGGGCCGCCCCTGCGAACGCAGTACACGAGGAAATGGCTGCACGGAACGCTCAGCGAGCTCGTTCTCATGGAAAGAAACGGGGAAGGGACTCCGTGAGCGGCGATGCGCCGCCCGCAAGGCGCTGGCCGAGCAGGAGCGGGGCTGACCTTCGCCCGGAGGGAGCCATGGCGGGCGGCGGCGGTCGAGGATGTGGCGGTGCCTGGCGGCGGGGGCGGTGCGTCGACGGGCCTTCGGCCCGTTTGCCGGCGGGACGCCGGCGCTCCCAGGGGGGCGCGGGTGGCTGGCGGTAGTGCCTGACGGTGGGGGTGGTGCGTCGGCGGGGATGTCCGCGATCGTCATCGCGCTCTGCCCTCGACGACCGACGGAACCGACGGAAGCCGCCGGACTGCGACGGTTTCGAACCCCGATCGATCGAAGAGCGCGGCATATTGCGCGGCCGTTCGCTCCCTGCCGCCGGTGACGGCGAGCAGATGGAGGTCGCACAGGCTGCCGGCCGCTCCGTTTTCCGGCACCGCCATCTCCACGACGAACAACCGGCCGCCGACCGGCAATGCGCGCCGCGCGGCGCGGAGAAGCCGAAGGGCCCGCGGGTCGTCCCAATCGTGGAGAACGCGGGCCATCACCACGGCGTCGCCCTCCACCCCCCACGATCCGAACAGGTCGGCGGGCCGCGCCCGCACGCGCTCTCCGAGCGCCCGGCGCGCCGTCAAATCGACCACTTCGGGCCGATCGAGGACCGTGACGCGCAGCCTGGGGTAATGGTTCACGAGCAATTGCGCGAGCGCCCCCAGCCCGCCGCCGGCGTCGATCACGCGCTCGTCGCCCCGCAGCGCGAAGGCCGCCGGCGCCTGGGCGTAGTCGTGGAGGGCGTAGCTCATCAACATGCGGTGGTGGGTGGCGACGCGATCGGGATCGGCGGCGACTTCGGCGAAGACGTCCGGGGGACTGCGGCCGGAGCCGCGCAGGACATCCGGCAAGGCTTCCCACGTCCTCGAAAAAGCGCGGCCGTATTCGCGGGCAGCCCCGGCGAGGGTGCAGGGGTGTCCGGCCTTCAGATGGGCGCCGCGCCCGGTGACGCGCCATTGGCCGCCGGCCTCCTCCGTCAGATGCAGTTCCGAGAGGGCGCGCAGCAGACGCCGCGCACGGTCCCGGTCCAGGCCGCAGGCCCGGGCAACGGTCCCGGCCGTGGCCGGCAGCGCCTCGAAGGCGCCCAGTTCGACGGCGGCGCAGATCGCCTGCGTCCGCCAAAAGCCGGTCAGGTCGCCGGAGAGGGCGGCGAATTCGCTTCCCTGCGACGAGCGCAATTCCACCAGGGCGCATCCGGCGGCGCCGATGACCTCGAGACCTCCGTCGAAGCGCTCCACGCGGGCCTGCCCGTTGTAGAACGGCTCCACCATCGCGAATCGCCTCGCGTACAGGGGGCGCCCCGCCGCGTCGATATGCGTCCATCCCCCTTCGTCGCGGGCACGGGCGCAGCCCTTGTGGAAGACGTCGAGATCGAGGAAGCGGGCGCCGTGAACCGGCTCGCCCCGGGGATCGATGTGAGTCGAGCGCCCGTCGCCGGATTGCACCACCGCCATCCCGTCGTGGAAATCGCCGGCATACCGCCAGCGGGCGCCGTAGGCGGGCTTCCCTTCGGGCGTGATGTGCAGATAGTTCCCGTCGAGTGCGCGAACCGCGCAACGCCCTTCCCGGAAGTTGCCGCACCAGTCGAAGCGGGCGGGGTAGAGGTCCGCGCCGTCCGGGCGAATGTGGCGCCACCCGTCGGACCCGGCAACGGCGGCGAGGCCCTGGTAGAAGCCGAAGGTCCGGCGGAAGCGCCGACGATAGGCCGCCGCGCCGTCGGTTCGGATATGCCATGCCCGCTCGCCCCGCCGCGCGGGGGCGAGCCCCGGCTCGCGGAAGTCGAGGACTTCCTCGAAACGCGCGGCGTAGAGCGGTGCCCCGTCCCGAACGTGGTGCGTGCCCGCAGGCGATCGGCCGATGCGCCGCCAGGTCACGGCCCTGCCGGCGCGGGTTTGCGCATGTTGCAGCCGAGGCAAAGGGCCCGGCTCCGATACGCAGCGACCAGGGCCCGATAACGCTTGCCGTTCCAGATGTCCGTCAGCCGCTGTTCGCGCAGATCCCCGAAATCGCCGAGCGAGCGGCGCAGCGCATCGGGCGCGCAGCACGGGTCGAAACGCCCCAGGGCGCTGACCCATGCTTCCCGCCCGAGAAACGGGCACGGCCCGCCGGGAGCGAGGTCGTGCTTCGCATCTTCCTCCAGGAGGGAGATGTTCTCGAGCAGGACTTCCCGGCCGTTGGGCAGCGGGCGTTCGCGAGCCACTTCCCGCGCCGCGAGAACCGCTCCGTTCCAGCGCCGGACCGCATCCGGGCTGCGGCGCATCGACTGGTCCTCGATCTCGCGGAAATGCGCCCACAGATGGTGCCCCTTGACGCGATCGACCCCCAGTTCGACCGCCAGGCGCACGATGTCGGCCAGCTCGCCGACATTGGCTTCCAGGAACGTGAGTTGAAAGGTCACGCGGCAGCGGTTGCCGCCATGGGCTTCATGCGCGTCGCGGACCGCGATGAAGGCGCGGACATTGGCCAGCACCTTTTCCCAGACGGCACCGCGCATGATCGCTTCCTGCGTCGCCTTCGTGGCGCCGTTCCAGGAAATCTTCACGTCGGAGGCGACCGGAACGATACGCTCCGCCCACGCCTTCGCCCCGAGCCTCGGAAAGGTCCCGTTGGTCGTGAGGTTGAGCCGCACGCCGTGTTGCGCGCAGATCGCCAGAATCTCGCCGAAATGCTTATAGAGCAGCGGTTCGCCCATGGTGGACGGGATGATTTCCCGGAGCCCGTTCGGCGCGGCGTCCTCCACCACGCGGCGGAGCAGCTCGATGGGCATCAGCCGGCGGGGCCTCCCTTCCCTCCTGCGGGCGGCCTGCAACGCGCTGTGCGGGGAGTGCTCCTCGCACATGATGCAGCGCATGTTGCACGTGTCCGGGTTGGTGTCGAAGGTGATCCGCCACGGGCCCGCGCCGGTTGCGATGCGGGCGCTGTCGCGCCGCTTCAGAACCCGCTCATAGAGGCGCTCGATCTCCGCGACGTGATCCTCGATCGCCGGGATGTCTCCGTCGTCGCTGAACACGTAGCCGCGCCGGCCGAGGCGGCGGGCGAGATCGGGGTCATCGACCAATCTCTGCATCCGGCCGGCGAGCGAGCGGGACGACCGGTGCTCGAATTGCAGGCCGTTGACCTCGTGGTGGACGTATTCGGCCATACCGCCCACATCCGCCGCGATCACCGGCACGCGCGCCTGCTGCGCCTCGTGGATGACCAGCGGCGAGTTTTCCGCCCAGATCGAGGGGACCACGATGGCGTCCACGCGGTTGAAGACGTCCTCGACGATGTTTCGGTTGCGATATTCCGGGAGCCACTCCACGCGCTCCGCTTTCCCCTCCGGAAGGCCTCGGGAAAGCGCCTTGAGAGCCTGTGTGCTCTGGCCGCGCGGGCGGCCCCAGATGCGCAGGGCCGCCTTTCCGCTGACCTCGCCGAAGGCCCGGATCAGGTCGTGGATTCCCTTCGCCGGGATGTGGGTGCCGATATAGCCGAACGTGAACACCTCTCCCGGCGCGCGCACCCGGCCGCGCAGACGCGCGAGGTCGAAGCCGTAATCGAGGTAGACAAGCTTCCGCTCCGGGAGTCCGAACTCGTCCCGATAGCGGTCGTGGAGGGAGCGCGCGGGCGCTATGAAGAGGTCCACGCATTCCGTCATCTCCCGCACATGGCTCATGCGGCGCCCGACCCAATCGGTCCAGTAGGCGATGTCCCGATCCCTTTGCTCCGGCGCGCCGCCGAAATAGCGGGCATAGCAGCGTTCGGCGCATTTCCGGTCCTGCTGGCCGCCGCAGACGGCCCACGGATCTTGCGGATCCTGCGGAAACATCTGCATGAACTGGCCGCGCGGACACATCGTCCAATAGTCGTGCAGGGTATGGACGACCGGGATGTTCCGGCTTGCGGCCTCGGCCGGCAAGGCGGTCGACAGATGGTTCAGATGCCCAATATGCACGACCTCCGGTCGAATGCGATCGAGCGTCTCGGCGAAGCGGCGGTCGATCCCGGGCTCCCTGTAGCGATCACGGTTGCGCGGATTGTTGACGACGTGAAGCACGATGCGGGCATCGTCGGGGTCGCGTTCGACGCGCAGCCGGAAATCCGGCGCGAACGGATCCTCCTCGCGCGTAAAGACGTGGACCTCGTGGCGGTCGGCCAGCCCGTGGCAGAGGGTCTGCGTATAGACCTCGGAGCCCGCGTTGTAGCGCATCGGGTAGCCGTGGATGACCTGAAGAATCTTCACGATGCTGCCTCCTGGCGTTGCGGCGCGGCGAGTTCGCCGCGGAAATCGCGGATCAGCCGCGCCAACCCCTGCGGGAGCGTGACGCGCGGAACCCATCCGAGCAGCCGGCGGGCGCGCGACGGATCGCCGCAGAAGCGCGAGACGTCGAAGGATCGCGGCGGCGCCTGGGCGATGGGCGCTCCGGTGCCGGCGAGTTCCACGGCCAGCGCCGCAAGATCGCCGAGGGTGAGCGAGCGGCCCGTGAGCAGGTGGATCGGCGGCGGCGCTTCTCCATCGGCCAACGCACGGATGAGCGACGCGATCCCGCGGACCGCGTCGTCGATATGGGTGAAGTCGAAGGCATGGTCGGCGCCCTCCACGCGCAGAGTGCCGCCCATCACGGCGTTGCGCGCGAATGCCGGGACGACGCGGTCCGCATGGTCTCGCGTGCTGCCATATACGTTGGAGAGCCTGACGATGGCGGTCCGCAGCCCGTCGTCCCGGGCCGTCATGGTGAGCCGCTCGCCCTCGACCTTGGTGCGCCCGTAGACGTTGATGGGCCGAAGCGGCGCGTCCTCGGCGACGGGGAGACGGTCGGGCTGCCCGTAGACCTCGCGGCTGCTGGCGAAGACGATCCAGGGCCGATGCTTCTGGCTCCCGGCCGCCGCGACGACGTTGTGCAGCCCGCCGAGGTTGACCTGCCGGCAGGTTTCCGGATCGCGCTCGCCCCATACGACCCGGGAAACCGCAGCGAGATGGACGATGCCGTGCCGCCCGGCCACGGCCTGCCGGACGCGCTGCGCATCCCGCACATCGCCTGCCTCGCCGCCCGTTCCTCTGACATCCAGCCCGGCGACGTCCGCCCCGAGCCCTTCGAGGGCCGTTCGAAGGGCGCTCCCGACCAGCCCTTCCGAGCCGGTGAGCAGGATGCGGCAGCTTATCGGTCGATCTTTCGGCGTGGCGGCCGCGGGCAGCCTATGGGATGGGCTGCCCGGGCTGCGGGGGGGGGGGGGGGCGTGGCTGCCATGACATCCTGCGGCCGTGGTCGATCTGAAGCGCACTCTAATAGTGGTTAGTGGTTAGTGGCTAGTGGTCGGTGAGAGCGGATGGTGGCGGTGGTGCCTGGCGGTGGGGGTGGTGCGTCGACGGGCCTTCGGCCCATTGCCGGCGGGACGCCGGCGCTCCCAGGGGGCGGGACGCTCGGTCGGTGCCTGGGGGAGGCCGGGGGGCGTTCGGAGAGGTGTTTGGGGCAGGCCTGGGGTGGCTTCGCGACAGTGGGGCGCGCGGGTGGTGGGCGGTGGTGCCCGGCGAAGAGCGTTGGGCCGGGGTTTGGAATCAGTTGGCGCTCAGGCAGCGTTTCCGCACCGCGGCGGCCAGGGCCGCTACGCCTCGCCTCATGACCTTCAGAACCTTGGGACCGTGGAGGGCGGACGTGGCCTTGTGCGATATCTCGGTGGAGACCCAGACGACGGCGATATCCGACCAGCCGAGGAGCGAGCCGACGGTCTTCCTGTTGGGCGTGGTGTCCTCGGTGACGAAGCGCAGCCCGATGCGGCCTGCGCAAAGCCGTTCGAGATCGCCGCGCGTGCCCGGAGACCCGCCGGCCACCAGCAGCTTCGCGCATCCCGCGCGCCGCATCGCGGCCAGCATTTCCTCCACCGCCCGGCGGTTGTCGCTGCCGCCGCAGATTTCGCAGTGTTCGGCGGCGACGAGAACCTCCACGCGGGAATCGCGGGCATCGCGCCGGCAGGCGGTCCCGGAGCAGCGGCGCAGGAAGGCGGCGGCGAGCGCCTGGTCGACCGCCTCGATCTTCGTCAGGGCGATGCGTTTCTTGCCGCGCCGGGTCAGGCCGCGCCGGCAGAGTTCGGCCAGCGCCAGTTGCGCGCCATCGCCCTCGAAACCGCGCGAGGACAGGAGTTCGGACAAGGCCGTGTCGCGCATTCTCCGTCTCCCGTTACGCCGCTCCGACTCCGATGCCGGCCCGTGCACGCTTTGGCGCCGTCACACGGCATCCACCTCCACTTGCGCTATGTCGCATTGCGGCGGCGGCACCGGCAATCCTTCCGCCCGCAGCCCTTCGATATGGAAGATCACCGCTTCCTCGATCAAACGCAGCGTCTGCTCCCGATCCTCGCCAACCGCGATGCAGCCGGGCAGGTCGGGAACGAACGCCCCGTAGCTCGACTCGCCCTTCTCCACAATCACCGTGTACTTCATGGGGTTCTCCCCGGCTGTTTCAGACCCGCCTGCTTGAGCACACTGCTCAAAGTGCCCGGCGGCACATCGATGCCCGCTTTGCCCGACACCGTGACCGTTCCCGGCTTGACGGGATGCGCGAACTGCCGGTGGCTGCTTCGCGGGCAGTGTCTTAGCTTGACTTGTGGCTAGTGGCCAGTGGTCGGTGGCTAGTGGTCAGTGAGAGCGGGTGGTGGGCGGTGGGTGGGGGCGGTGCGTTGACGGGCCTGCGGGCCGTTTGCCGGCGGGATGGTGGTGGTCCCAGGGGGCGGGGGCCAGCGATGGCGATGTCGACCATGGCGCAAGCGCGCCCTGCCCCTTGTGACCGTCCTGGCACCGGTTTAGAATGTGCCTGAAGGATGTCGAGGGGACCGATTATGAACGCCGCCAGCGCAGTCGACACGCTTGCCGTCGCCCGCAACCTCGAGGCCGCCGACATCGGACGGCGCCAGGCCGAGGCCATCGCCGACGCCATGTACCGGGTTGCCGGCGCTACCGACGACACGCTCGCCACCAAGGCAGACCTCGCCGCCCTCGAAGCGCGGCTCATGCGCTTCTATTTCGGCGCCAGCATCGCCCAGATCGCCGTCATCGTCGGACTTCTCAAACTGCTTTGACACGGGGCAGTGTCAAACGGCGATGGGCGGTGCGTTGACGGGCCTTCGGCCCATTTGCCGGCGGGATGGTGGCGCTCCCAGGGGGCGGGACGCTCGGTCGGTGCCTGGGGCGGGACGCCTGGGGGTGGTGGCGAACGGGGCCTTTTCAAACCGAGGCACTGCCCCCTTCGGTAGTGCCTCGGTTTGGAGTTCAGTGCTTCCCGGGACGGCCCTTATGCCATGGTTGAAAGGGCGATTTTCCGACTTTCGTCCTGCGAGGTCCGCCATGCCTCTGGTCACCGTGAAGCCGAAGTTCCAGGTCACCATTCCCGCCAAGCTGCGCAGAGGGCTCGATCTGCACGGGGGCGATCTCCTGGAGGCCACCGTTGTCGGGGGCAGCATCCTCCTCCGTCCCAAGGAGGTGGTGGACCGCAAGACGGCCGCCGACCGAATTGCATCCATCCACGCGCGGATGATTCGAGGCTATCGCCGCCCGCGGTTGCGATCTCCTGTTTCGGGAATCGGATTCCGAAACCAGGCGGTCAATCGGCGGCGGTGAACAGTCCAAGGCCGAAATGACTTCCATATCCGAGGGCAAGCGGTCCCTCGACCAATTTTGGAAACACGATGTCGAGGAAGGCGCCGGCCGTGTCGGGTTGCGCCTCCCGGCCACGCGAACGGAAACGGTGGAAGTCGAGGGCCCGGCGGATGGTTCCACCGGAGGGGATTTTTTGCCGCTCCGTCACCAGGACATCCGCGGCATTGAAACCGAGCTGGGCCTCGATTCCACGCCGCCCGATCAGGCGGCGGACCTCGCCGGCGTAGCCCGTGGCCTTGAGGTGGCCGGAGGCCAGAAAGGGCGTCACGCTCCGCCACTTTGCCGACGTAGCGAATATGCGCGCATCTTGGGAAAAGTCGCCGGGATGGCCGAAGCCTTCCAGAGCGAGGCGCCATTCCATCGCGCTCGCGTCTTCTACGTCGACGTCTTCCGCCCGTTGCTTCGGCGGGAGCCAGAGGCGGGTGACCCGATCGAGTTTGGCGCGGACCTGATCGTCGATGCCGTTGGCGATGAATACCGAAACATGATCGATCAGGCCGTCGGAATCCGCGTCTTCCGGAAGCCAGAACGCATGGGCGTGCGCGGGGTCCTGCAGCCGCCTGCCATCGCTGTCACGCCCTGAAACCTGCCATGGCGCTTCCGGAATCCTTCGGCCTCTCGCGCTGTCGTATCGCCAGCCGAACCGTGAAAGCACAGCGAGGCGCATGAGCTCTCCGATCCTCACCGTGTCCTCGACGCGGGGGCGAGGACGGCCGGCGAGGAGGAACCGGGCGACCTTGGGCAGCGGCTTCGGCCTGGCTCCCGAGCCGCGCCGACGGGCGGAGACGCGGGATATGACCCCGGCGGCAACCTTCGCTTCGCGGGCGTAGACGACCTCGCGAGCGGCGGGAGGGCGGCTCCAGCCCCGGTCCTGATGGTCCGCCGTGTCGAGGGCGAGGGCGTCGACGAGGCGCGCCGGCAGGGTGTCCATCCCGTTTTTCCTGCTCCTGAACGCCTTCGCCAGCTCCGTTTCCAGCTTCTTCGGTGAAGGTGGCTTTTTGGCCACCGCGCAAATGCGCTCGCGCGCGCCTTCCATCAAGCGTTCGCGTTCGGTGGCATATGCCTGGGGATCGAGCGGCGCGAGGAGCCGCACCGGATCGCCGATGAATCCCGCCTCCGCCGGGACACAATTGGCCTCGCCCCGCCAATCGGCGAGGGCTTCGCACTCCGCCCAGCTTTCGGCACGACCGAGATAGCCGATGGCGGCGGCGAGATCGGTGGCGAAAGCGAACCGCTCGCCTTCCAGAGTCACGTCCCGCCAAGCCGCCACCACCGTTCCCCGTTCCGGCAGACGGACGAAGGCATCGAACACCAGCGACGTTTTTTCCCGGCCCTTCTCGATCGTTCCGATCGGCATGTAGTGGCGGGTATGCGCATGGATCGCGCCTTCCGGCAGGCTGTAGACGGGGAGCGATGCCGCCAGCGCATCGATCAGGTCCGCAAGATGCTCTTCGGGCCAACGCTCGCGGTCACCCTTGCGCCAATAGGCCGCGATCAGCGCGCGCAGCAGGCGCCACGGTTCGGGCGGCCAGGCGATGTCGGCTTCGTTGACGTTCCGCCCCCACGGGGTCGCATGGTAGCGACCGGCAAGGAAGCGGAAAGAGAGCGCGAACATCCTCTCATTTCCGGTATGTGACGGTGAGAACCGGGTTCTCCCCGAAGAGGCCCCTGGAGTCCGCGTCCCGAATCAGTCCGGGAAGCTCCGCTTCCAGCTGGTCGAGGCCGGGCAGTTCGAATCCGCCGGGGCGCTTGACCTGGATGGACTGCACGTCGAGGTCGCAGGCGGTGCGAAGGCGCAGGCCCTCCACGAGGAACTTCCGGATCTTGAAGAGGGCCAGGAGGATCAGCAGCCGCTCGACGCCGGCGCCGAGGCCGAAGGCGCGGATCTGGCGGAGATCGAGGTTGAAGTAGGCGGCGATCTTCGCCGCGACCCATTCGTCGCGCGCAAAGGGCACGTTGCCGAAACCCCTGGCGGTATCGCCGGAAGGGTCGACACTGTCGTTCTTGACGCCGCCGCTCGCCGCCCGCCTCGCGTCCTCCGCTTCGATGAAGGCGGACAATGACCGCGGAAGGCGCAGTCGGCCGCCGGCAAGGTCTTTCTTCGCAAGAAAAACTCCGTGGAGCAGCGCGTTGGTGTCGAACTCGAGCAGTACCCTCGCAAGTTCGCGCAGATCGACACGGCCGACTTCCATCGCCGCGAGGCGGTTCTTCAACATCTCGACAGCGGATTTGTCCTTGCCTTCCAGGATGTACGGAGAATTGAGCCGGTGCGCCTCGAGCAGCGAGTTCGTGAGTGATTTTCCTTCTTCGTCGATCACCTTGACGACCGGCAGTCCCTTGAGGGCCGGTGTCCAATCGTCGGCTACCTCGTTCCAGCAAACCGCTTCCAGGCGGTTCGCCATCGACTGCGCACTCTCGACCAGGACGAACTGGCCTTGCCCGTCCGGCGATTCGTAGATGGCGTGGCCAAGATTGGGAAACCCCGTGGGCTGAAATCGGCTCCCCTGCACGGGTTCGAGCGCGGCTTCGACGAGAAGCCGGGGTTCGTTTTCGAGGGGTGAGAGATCAAGCGGCATCGTTCGTGTCCTCCGTGGATTCATGTTCTTCGGGAAGGGCGCCGGGATAGGCGCGTTCGACCAGCCCTTTCAGCGCGCGGTCGCCGATGGGGATGAGCAGGGCGGCGGCCAGACGGTCGGCCCGGAGGCCCGCGCCGATGCGGCCGCCTTCCGCTCCGGGGCGACGGCCTCCCGCCCGCCCGGACTCGAAGGGCGATGGCAGGCCCGACGCGCGGGCACGAGTCAGGGCGGCCCGCACCGCCGCGTCCGCCGCGCTCCCATCGCGGTTGCCGCCACCGGCGCGCAGCCGCGCGACCAGCCCCGGCGGGATCGGCATCTGCGCCGTCTCCGCAAGAGCACGAATGCGATGCAGGGCCCGATCCGGGGTGAAGAGCGGCTTGAGCGCGGCATAGGCGAAGGGTACGGGAACGGGGGGCGCATCCGCATCGGCCGATGCCTTCCTGCGCAGCCAGGCCGGACGGACCCAGATCATGCCGGCGAGGAGGGCGGCGCAACGCCCGTCGTCGAAGTCACCGGACAAAAACGCTCCCATGTCGGCCAGACGGGCAGGAACCGGGCCGGCGAGCGGTTTGTCCTCAAGCCCCCGCATCGTGCCTTCGACGAGCCGCCGTTCCAGCACGGCGATCATGTTCGAGACGAGACCGCCGGCGCCCCAGACGACGGAGGGCGGGGCTTCGTCGCTGGACCAGGCACGCCTCACCCGGAGGCGCCGGCCGTCGAAGAAGCGGTCCCCGTCGATGGGGGCGAAGTGGGCGGCCATCGGCAGGGCCGGCCGCGACCGTGCCGGCGAGGTTTTCCGATCCCCGATTCCGTCGTCCGCCGCGTTCCTGTTCTCGGGCCTGCTCTCGGGCGCGATTTCGGTTTCGCCGCTGTCCCGCCGTCCGATCGGTGGAAGCCCGAGCCCCGCAAGGGCGGCGGCAACCCGGAACTCCGGCGAGCCGTCATCCGCCGTCCGGATCCAGTCCTCCGACATTGCGGGCGGCGGAGCGCCGACCGCTTCACGCCCCTTGCGGCTCACTGCCAGCCATTTGCATATCTCTCCGAGCGCGACGAGCGTCCGCTGAGTCCGTATCGCGGGAGACGATGTATCAGCTGCCAGTTCAAACAAGGCGTCTTCCAATCTCTTGATGGTGCTTCGGGCTGCCGCCGGCTCCCCGTCGCTACGCCCCGTTCGCCGCACGCGATCGAGCCAGCCTCCCGTGTCGAGATCGGCGACGAGCCGCGCGGCGAGCGACGGAGTGGCAGGGTGGCGGCCCACCGGTGTCGCGAGATACGCTTTGCCCGCGCGCATCAGAAAACCATAGCGCTCGAATTCCGAGAAGCCGCGGCTGGTTCCCAGGCTGGAGACGGCCCGCGCAAAGTCCAGGCCGTTGCGCGCCGTGCGTCCGTTCAGGACGGCGCGCCCCTCGACGAGCAAGGCATCGATCTCGCGAGAGCGCGCCGGCCGCTGCCATAGCGGCGCCCAGAATTCCGCCCGTGCATCGTTCTCATCGGCCGCGTCAACGCCGCCCCAGCCCGCACCGACCGAGCGTGTCGTGAAGGGGAAGCTCGCCCCCGGTTCCGCCGCGCCTTGATGACGGCGTGTCGCGGCGCCGGCGAAGCAGATCGCCCCCTCCAGCATCAGAACGAAGTCCCAGGGATTGACGTTCCCGTCACCTTCGTAGCCTGCGGTGGCATTCGGGCCACCGGCCGCACCGGGCGCGAACTGCCCGACCGCCGCCGAATCAAGCCCTTTGACCGGCGTGTCGAAGAGAGCATTGGCAAGAAGCGATGGCGCATCGTCCGACGGCCTGCCCGATGTCGCATCGAAGAGCCCCGAAGGCCGCTTTCCCGAGACAAGACGCCGCATGAAGTTGTTCGTGAAATCGAGTCGCCCGTCGTTTCCTCCAGTGCCCAGAAGTTGCGGGTAGTTGAGCTTGTCCCCGGACAGGGCGAGCGCGGCGTCGAGCCAGTCGAGCGCCTCATCGGGGAGCTCGGCTCTGAGAGTCGACACGAATTCAATTTTGTCGTTTTCCTTCGGCGATTGGGTCAATTCCCGACATGCGACGACATGGGATGCGACCTCGATCGTCTTCGCCATGGGAATGAAGCGTTTTGCGACGATCTCCGAACTCAGGGGACCGAACCCGTCCTTGTTGTCCTTCGGGTAGAATCCGCTTCCACCATTCCACGGCGCGACGATCGGACTCGGGGCGTATTCCTCCAGGAAGAAGCGGCACAAGGCGTCACGGTCAAGCGCCGTCTTCAGATGGAAGCGTTCGTTCTCCCACCAGCCACGCGCCTTCGGGTCGGCTGCCTGGCCGCTGACGTGGTTCGCATCGGACGAGATCAGGCGCAGGACGCCGACCGCCTTCAGGTAGGAGGCCAGCGGAGTCGGGGCGCAGCCGCCGAGCGTCAACGACTCAAGCGTCTTCATAACGCCTCTTTCGCTCCTTGTCCGAGGCCCGCCAGTCGGCGACGCGCAGCAGGGTTTCCATCCACGCGAGGCGGAACGGGCCAAAGCGGGCGAGAAGGTCCCGCGCGCGCTCCGTCCAGCTCTCCCGCGTCACCTCGTCCCATCCGAGCTCCATCACCGACAGGGCGAGACCGCCACCCTGCCACCGCTCCCCACCGCCCAGATCGACAGGCGGCAACCGGTCGCCTTCCCATACCCCACGCGCGAAGCGCGCGCCGGTTCGATCCTCGTCCGATGGCGCACGCTCACGCGGCAAGGCGCGCAGGTTCATTCGCACCTTCCCGTGATGGGCGGCGACGAGGTATGCGACGAGGTCGGCTTCCCGGGACCACTCCCGGTGGGCGAGGAAGGCGAGCGCGGATGCGAGCTCATGGCGGAAGTACGGCCGTTCGTAGCGCAGGCCTTTCCTGGCCGTCTTGGCGAGGAGAAGGCCGGCCGGAAACTCGTGTGAATCGAGGCCCTTGCGCATGGTGTTCTGGAATACGCCGTGCGCTTTGCCGAGATCGTGCCAGCGAGCCGCTCGCACGATCGCGGTGCGGGTCTCGGAATCGACCCCGAGCCTTTCGCATAGCGTCTCCGCCTCCCCGGCGACGTGCCCAAGATGGGCGGAAAGGGACACCGGAACACCGATCTCGCTACGGGGATCTTCGTCGTGTCCCTCCGTGTCGCCACCCGTATCGGGTTGCAGGCCCTGCCCGTCCCCGGGGGGCGCCACGGGGGCCGGCCCGTGCGCCGGATCGCCGGTAAAGCCGGACTTCTCCCCGTAACCACCCGCCGCGACGTCCACCAGCAGCGTGAGCCCCGGCCACGGATCCTCTCTCAACCGGTCCCAGCCCGGCGGCAGCGCGGCGCCGGTTCGCCCGTCCCCACGCCGCCATTGGGGGTCGCGAACGAACACCGGAGCGCCGCCCTTCGCGCGTCTCCCCACCTTCTCGAGCCAGTTCATGGCGGCGCCGATCGGGACCGCGCAGAGCTCCTCTTCCCGCGGGCGCGGTGGATCGTCACCGATGGAGGAGAGGTCGCGCCAGAAGACATGGACGTCGGTGTCGTCGGCATCGCGAACATAGGGCGAGACGTCCACGTCGAAACCCGTGAGATCCGGATCGGTATCGAAGAGATCGTCGAGGTCCTTGCGGCGGATGACCCGCCGTGGGGGATCGACGGCACCCGGCGCGGGGAGCGCCGCCGGGGCGACGTCGGCGAGCTGCAGCAAGCGCTGTCGAGCGGTGTTCATCTCTTCGACCGCGTAGGGAAGCGCGAGCTTCACCGCGTCCCTGTCCTCTTTTCCATCGAGGAGGTCGATCCAGCGGATGTCGGCGCCATCCTCCAGCTCCGCGTAGCGGTTGGCACGGCCGAAGCGCTGCACCATGGAGGGCCAGGGCGCGAGCTCCGCGAACAGGACCGCCGCGGAGACGTCCACGCCCGCCTCCACCGCCTGGGTGGATACGACGATCAGGCCCTGCGGGCCTGCTCCATTTTCCTTCCCACCGACGGGAATCTTCGCCATCTCGCGGCGGCGATCGGCGGGACGAAAGCGCGCGTGGACGAGGGCGAGCGCCGGCGCCGCTTCTCCCCGCGCTTCGAGCTTCTTTGCGAGTGCGGCGTGGAGCTCCTGTGCCCGCACCACCCGGTTGACGATCACCAGCGTCATACGGCCGGCCCGGTGCGCGGCGAGCACGGAATCCGCGAGCTGGCCGACATAGACGGCGATGTCGGCCGTCCTGGCGGTGGCCGGTGTTGCGTTCTCACGGCTCAGGGTCTTCCTCGCGGTCGCGAGCCGCCAGAGCCGATCGTCCTCCGGACGCGGAACGACCTTCCAGAGCCGGTCGTCCCCCTCCGCCGGGGAAGAATAGTCCACGGTCCGGAGCCACGCCGGATCGAGTGTCGCGGAGAGCCACAGGCTGCGTGCAGAGCGGCCCGGCGGGCAGCCATTCCGCCCGGCGCGCGCGGCTTCGCAGCGCCGAAACGCTTCGAGCTGGGCCGAGGTCGCGCGTCCCGCGCCCATGAGCTGCACTTCGTCGAACACCCACTGCGCATCTTCGTGGAGTAGCGCGAACTCCATCGGCCAGACGGCGCGCGAGGAGGCGTAGCCGCGCATGAGCGCGCGGCTCAGCAGCATGTCCTGCGTCCCGACGATGACCGCGGGCCGTTCGGGATGGTCGAGCCAGCGTGCCGACTCAACACCGCCCATGAGCACGTGGACATCTTCGGGTGGGGGAAGCGCGTCGTCTTTATCTATTTCCGCCTGTTGCAGCTTCTCGAACCACTCCCTGGCCGACCGGGCGGTCTGATCGACCAATGTGCGCATCGGCAGGCACCAGACAAGCCGCCTCGGCGTCGTCTCGGGCGCCCGCACCCGGTGTGCCGCCCAACCGAGGGTGATGGCGGCCGTTTTCCCCGAGCCCGTCGGCGCGATCAGGACCTCCGGCCATTCGTGCGCCGTGAGGTTGTGCTGCCAGGTGTCGGGGCGCGCCCCTTCCCCAAGGACGATTCGATAGATACCGGCACTGTCCATGCGTGCTTTCTAACGCATCGGCCCGCGGACTGGAACATAGCCGGTAGCTGCCCTGCGATGGGAGACGGCATCGGGTGGTGTCCGAGTTTGAAATTTCGAGGCTGCGCTTTGGCCAGTAGTCGGTGGCTAGTGGCTAGTGGTTAGTGAGAGCGGGGAACGGCGGTGGTGCCTGGCGGTGGGGGGCGGTGCGTTGGCGGGCCTGCGGCCCGTTTGCCGGCGGGACGCCGGCGCTCCCAGGGGGGCGCGGGTGGTGGGCGGTGGTGCCAGGGAGCTGTGGGCGGGGCGTTGGCCTTCGGGCCGTTTGCCGGTGGGATGGCGGCGCTTTGGTCAGTGGCTAGTGGTCGGTGAGAGCGGGGGGTGGGGGTGGTGCCTGGCGGTGGGGGATGGTGCGTCGGCGGGCCTGCGGCCCGTTTGCCGGCGGGACGCCGGCGCTCCCAGGGGACGGGCTGCCTGGGGTGGAGCGGTTGCGCTGGCAAGGGCGTTTCCCGGGACGGTCCTTCGGGCCTGTTCGGGATTTTCAACACTGCCGATGGTGCGGCTTCGCATATGTTGTGGTATGAAAGGGCGATTTTCCGACTTTCGTCTTGCGAGGTCCGCCATGCCCCTGGTCACCGTGAAGCCGAAGTTCCAGGTCACCATTCCCGCCAAGCTGCGCAGAGGGATCGATCTGCACGAGGGCGATCTTCTGGAGGCCACCGTCGTCGGGGGCAGCATCCTCCTCCGTCCCAAGGAGGTGGTGGACCGCAATGCGGCCGCCGACCGAATTGCATCCATCCTCGCGCGGATCGAGCCCTCGCCCGAGGACGCCGGCCGTTCCGAGGACGAAATCATAGAAGATGTCGCCGCCGACATCCGCCAGGCTCGCAGCGAGCGCCGCGACCGCGAAACGTGAGGGTGGTCATCGACTGCAACGTTGTCGTTGCGGCGGCCCGGTCCGGGGGAGCCTGCGCCATGGTCATCATCGAGGCGATACGCGATCACGAGGTCGTGCTCTCCGAACCCATTGTCGATGAGTATAAGGGGATCGCGGAACGATCCGCGCACGCGTCATACCGCGACGGCGTCCTGGCCATCATCGGGGAACTCGAGCGGGTCGCCACCGTGGTCGAGCCGGCGGGCGTGGCGTTCGGCCTCCGCGACCCCGACGATGAAGTCTATCTGGCAACGGCAGCGGCCGGCGGCGCGGTTCCGATCACCGGCAACAGCCAGGATTTCACGGAGCCGCGATACGGATCGGTCGCGATTCTGTCCCCGCGCGCTTTCCTGGATCGAACGGCCCGACAATCCGAAACGGGCGTTCATCCCCGCGAGGACGGCAATCCGTGAGCGATCGCCGGCGGACTCGAAGAAGGGCCGTATCGGGAGGCGCCCTTGCGGGAAGCACTGAACTTCAAACCGAGGTCCTCCCTTCGGCAGGTAGTGTATCGGCTTGAAATTTCTCGGCCGCACGGTGCGGTGGGGCGGCGTCCTGTCCGTGAATAGCGCGAAGGGTTCTGCTGCCTTCGCCTGCGAGAAGGTTCACGCGGGCGGCGCAGGTGGTGGGGTGTGTGCCTGGCGGTGGGGGCGGTGCGTCAGCGGGCCTTCCGGCCCGTTGCCGGCGGGACGCCGGCGCTTTGGCCAGTGACCAGTGGCTAGTGGTCAGTGAGAGCGGGTGGTGGCGGGGGTGCCTGGCGGTGGGGGCGGTGCGTTGGCGGGCCTTTCGGCCCGTTGCCGGCGGGACGCCGGCGCTCCCAGGGGGGTGCGGGTGGTGGGCGGGGGTGCCGGGCGGCTGTGGGTGGGGCGTTGACGGGCCTTTGGGCCGTTTGCCGGCGGGATGGTGGCGCTGCCAGGGGGCGCGGGTGGTGGCGGGGGTGCCTGGCGGTGGGTGGCGGCGCTTCCAGGGGGGCAGGGGGCAATGGGTGGGGTTGTCAGCGGGTGGGTTCGAATACCAGTTCCGGGACGATCACTTCCCAGCGATCGCATCGCAGGCTGGCGTGGTAGTCCGGCGGCGAGGCCTCGCGGCTCCATCCCGTGACGGCCAGGACCGAGGCGGACCGGCAGCGTGTCCCGGGCGGGGGCGCGAAGCCGCGGGCGAGGCGGCCGACCGCGGCGCCCTGCGGGTTCAGCAGTTGCCAGCGCCCGGCGTCCACGCGCATCCGCAGGGGGTCGCCGTGAGACAGCGCGGCGATGGCACGATGCGTGCGGGCGCCCTGCCGGCCGGCAAAGCCGAGATCGACGTCCTTCAGGCCCGGCCGAACGAAGGTGTATGCCAGCGCCTCGTCCGGGGGCGGAAGCTCGCCCGGCTCGCGGCGCAGGACGCAGGGTTTGCCGCGCAGCGCCTCCTGCAGGCCATGGGGGCCTTCGAAGCGGGCGAGCGAGAGGGTTTGCCGGGCGCGCGTCATGGCCACGTAGTACAGCCTGCGGGCCTCGTCCGGGCCCTCGCCGCGCCCGGCGCGGTCCCAGCCGCCGTCCAGCACGACGACGTGGTCGAACTCCAGGCCCTTGGCGCGATGGGCGGTCAGCAGCAGAAGCCGGCGGTGGTGCCGGCGGACGTCCTGGCCCCATTCCGCCAGCCATTCGAGGAAGTGGCGCACGGGGGTTTCCGCGCCGCCCTGCTCCAGGGCGTGCTCGCCGATGGCTTGCCGCAGAAGCTCGTTCCATGGGTTCGGCGGGCATGCGTCCGCCCAATCGCGGAGGGCGGCGCCGTCGACGACGCCGGCCTCCAGGCCGTCCAGCCAGCGGCGCAAGGCGCGGGTCTCGCGCAGATACCAGAAGCCCGGGATCTCCTCGTCGCCCATCTGCGCCCGAAGGCCGCGCGCCTCGCAGAAGGCGCGCACCGGAACCAGATAGGCCCACTCGCGCGCGATCACGGCGCAGCGGGACCAGTCCCAGTCCGGCAGCAAGGCGGCGAGGCGCAGCAATTCCGCCATCGCGACCCGCGCCTGGCGGATCGGATCGCGGCCCGCCGGCAGGATCTGCACCCGGCCCCGCGACACCGGGTCCAGCTTCTCCCACCTTCCTCCCGGCGGCTCCTTCGCCCGCGCCCGGTCGATATGGATGGGACGCCCGGCCTTCATCCGCTCGCGCGCCGGCTCGATCACCGCGTTGGCCGCCGCGACGATGTGGCCGGAGGAACGGTAGTTGTCGGTGAGGTAGCTCGGCCTGGGCCCGTAATCGGCCTCGAAACGGTGGATGTATTTCACCGAAGCGCCGGCGAAGGCGTAGATGTTCTGATCGTCGTCCCCGACCGCGAACAGGGTGAGCTTGCCCGCCTCGTCGTCGAGCGTTCGCCCGGCCAGCGCCGAGATCAGCTGGTACTGGTCCTCGCCGACGTCCTGGTACTCGTCCACCAGGATCCAGCGGAATCCCGCCAGCAACCGCTCCCGCCGCTCATCCGCCTCTTCCGGTGGAAGGCCCTCGCCGCGCAGCAGTTTCGTCGCGCGGAGCATCACCTCCCGGAACTTCTCGTCGTCGGGACGCTCGGCGCGGCCGGTGAAACTGGCGCCGGCCAGCCGCATGGCCATGGCGTGGCAGGTGAGCACGGTCACGCCACGCGCGTCGCGGCCGATGAGGTTCTCGAGACGGCGGCGGATGTCGACCGCTGCGTGCCGGTTGTAGGCCAGGGCCAGGATGCCGCGGGGCTTCTCCCGCCTCGCGCGGACCAGGTAGGCGATGCGATGCACCAGCACCCGGGTCTTGCCGGAACCCGGGCCGGCGAGCACCAGCACGTTGGTCTGCTCCCGGTCGTCGGCGACGATGCGCTGCTGGATGGGGTTCTTCAGGCTCTCGACGATCGCCCGCCAGGACTCGGGCGTGGTCTCACGGCCGATCTCCCGGTCCCGGCCGGGCAGCCAGCGGCGGAGGAACCGCTCTTCCTTCAGTGTGAAGTAGTCCATCGCCAGGCGCAGCGCTTCGCTCATGGCGGCGAGGCCGCGTTCGGCGAACTCCGCCATCACGTGAATCTGCAGAACCCGTTCCTGGTAATGAAGCGCGAGGGGAGCGAAGTCGGCCCTGGCGAAGCCGCGCCGGTCCCGCCGCTCCAGGCGGATGGTCATGGCCGGGCGGAACACCGCGAGGCCCTTGTTGAGGCGGATGACGTTCTGCTCGTGCAGCCACAGAAGGGCGCGGGCCAGGAGCTTGTCGGGGTTTCTGACTCTGCTCTTCAGGGCAAGGTCGGACACGATCGCCCGGTTCAGCTTGCCGACGGTGGTTTCGGCCAGCAGGTCCGTGCCCCTGCTCGCGGGCGGCAGGCAGGCGAGGAAATGGTCCAGCAGACGGGCGGCCGCCTCGCGCCGGAGGCCGGCGGTCTCCTCCAGCGCCCGCCACTCGCGCCGGAGCGTCACGCGCACCGTCTCCGCGTCCCGCCTTCGCACCGTCAGGCTGCCCGTGCCGCCGTCCTCCCCGCGGCCGTCCCAGGCGATGCCGCGGACGATGCGCCACAGCCGGTCCGGCAAGGGATCGGCCAGGCCCTCGTCGCGCAGAACCTGCGCGGCGATGCGCAGATGCAGCGACGACGCGTCTCCCTTGCCCTGGTCCGGCGCCGCCTGGCGCATATGGGCGATCAGGGCGATCTCCAGCGCCGCCACCTGCTCCAGGCGTTTGAGCGAGGCGCGCTCCACGCCGGCGTGGACGAAGGCGGTCAGCGCCGTGTCGTCGTTGGAAATGCCCAGCGCTTCGAGACGGCGCAACGCGCCGCGCACGCCTTCGGAGCTCAGGCCCGATACGCCCATCAGCTGGTCGGTGGTGACTCCTTCGTCGGCATCGGCCTCGATCAACGCCTCCACGATCCGCAGCAACCGCCCGAGATACGTCTTGTCGGCGATGCGCCCTTTCAGCTTCGCGCGGGCCTCGTCGAGCGAGCCGACCCGGAGCGACGACGGGAACAGCTGGACCACGTCCTCCTCCCGGGCCAGCAGCTCCGCTTCCTCCAGCCAGGAGACGGCGGTCTTCACGCGGGTATCGTCGGTAGCCCGGTCGCACTGGAAGGCATCGTCTTCGTCCTCGCGGAGGATCTCGCCGGTGGTCGCCACCACTTCGCCGTCCAGGCGCTTCTTGCGATCCAGGTTGCGCAACGCTCTGAGAACACCGTGAATCTCGGCCCTGGTGAGGCGCGAGCGGGCCGACATGCCGAACTGGCGTTCCACGTCGTCGGGCGCCGCGTACATCAGGACGCAGCGCGCCGCCTGGCCGTCCCGCCCGGCGCGTCCCGCCTCCTGGAGGTAGTTCTCCAGGGAGCCGGGGATGTCGGCATGGACGACGAGACGCACGTCCGGCTTGTCGATGCCCATGCCGAAGGCGTTGGTCGCGGCGATCGCGCGCAGCTTGCCGTCGATGAAGCGCCGCTGGACGTCCTTCCTGGTCTCCGGCGGCAGGCCGGCATGGAAACACCCGGCCTCGATGTCCTTCAACTGCAGGAACTCCGCGACTTCCTCGCTTTGCCGGCGCGTCGCGCAATAGACGATGGCCCCGCCCGGCTCATCCGGCGGCAGGCACGAGATCAGAACCTGGTGGAGGTGGGCGAGCTTCTCTCCGCCCGACGTCGGGACCACCTCGAACGTCAGGTTGGGGCGTTCGGCGCCGCCGTCGAAGACCTTGAGCTCGATGCCGAGCCGGTCGCGGAAATGCCGGACGATATCCTCGGCCACGTCCGGTTTGGCGGTCGCGGTCAGGCACAGCACCGGCGGCACCGGTCCGGCGCCCGCTTCCTCGCGGATGAAACGCCCCAGATAGCGGTAATCGGGACGGAAATCGTGCCCCCATCTCGACAGGCAGTGCGCTTCGTCCACGACCCAGCCGCCGATCTCGCGCTGGTCGAGCGCCCGGCGCAGGGACGATGAGCGGAGCTGCTCCGGGGAGACGATGAGTATGCCCGCGTCACCCAGCCGGACCCGGTCCAGCGCGTCGGCCCGCTCCGGCATCGACAGCGTTCCGTTGACCGTCACGCACGCGCCGATCCCCCGCGCTTCCAGCCCCGCCACCTGGTCCGCCATCAGCGCGACCAGGGGGGAGACCGCCACGGTCAGGGCGCCCGTCTTGTCGTATCGCGACAGGGCGGGAATCTGATAGCAGAGGGACTTGCCCGCACCCGTGGGCAGGATTCCGAGCGCGTGTTCTCCCGCCATCGCCGCCTCGACGATGGCCCGTTGCAGCGGGCGCCCGTCGCCGCCCGCCGGTCGGGGGCGGAAATCGGGGAAGCCGAACCAGCGGGCGAGCTCTTTGCGGGCGTCGTGGCGCTCGCGGCACCAGCCGCAGCCGGGATCGCCGCAGGCGCTGTCCCTGAGCCGGCGCACCAGGCGGCCCGCCTCGGGGAATTGGTGGCGCACCCAGGGCGGCATGACGGAGTTGCCGCCCGCCACCGACAACCAGGCCAGCGCATAAGCCAGCGCCCAGCCGGAAGCCGCCGCCCCGGCCGCGATCTCGCGCCCGCGGGTCGCGCAGGAGATGCCGGTCAGCCGTCCTTCGATCGCGGCCAGCGCCTCGGCTTCCACGGGGCGGGGCGAGCCGCGAAGCTCGGAGAAGAGGGCGTCGAGGGCGCGGTCCCTGTTTTCCGGTTCCGGCGTGCTCAGCCAGTGCCACGCCGCCAGCAACTCCGGCGCGGCTTTCCGCAGCGCCCGCCGCTGATCGCCGAAGACCTCCAGCGCGAGGCGGGCATCGAGCTCCGGGTCGTTCCTCCGCCCGCGTTTGAGGCCGCCGTCCCGGTAGTGCTTGACGAGGCGATGGTAGGGATTGCCGGGAAAAGCGAGGGGCCCGAGACGCAGCGTATCGACGGCCGGGAGCCGCAACAGCCGCAGGCCGGGCTTCGCCGCCATCAGATGCGGCAGGTCGAAGGCGACCAGGTTGTGGCCCAGAACGAAGGACGCTCCGTCGGCGAGGCCGTCCAGTTCCGCCAGCGCCGCCGGCAGGTCGCCGCCGTGAAACACGACGCGCCGGTCGCTATCCGCACGCACGCCGGCGAAGGCGTGAATGCGGCCATCCGCCTTGCCGACTTCGAGATCCAGCGAGAGGCAGCAGGGCGGGAGCGTCATGGGCTCACCGGTGCCGGCACGGCGGCTTCGCCCGGCCGGCGGCGACGCCGTTCGCTCTCGTGGCGCCCGGCCGCGCGACCTCCGCCGCTCGCCCCGGCGAGGCCGCTTCCAGGTCCGGCTGCCCGGTCGAGACGGGCACGAACGCGTTCGATCCCGGCGCTGCGCTCTCCATATCCCGGCACCCTCTCCGCCGGTTGCTCCTTGCGCGGCGGCGAGCTTGCCGACACTCTCGCATTGCCGGCCGGGGCGCGCCAGCCGGGCGGCGCCTGGGGGCCTGCGCCGCCGGGGGTGGCGGCCTGCCGCGGCTCGCGGGGGCGGGCGGTGACGGTGCCCATGGCGGCGCTGCGGTTCGCAGGGGAGGCCGGTGATCTCGGCCGCCTCGGGGGTCAGCGCCACCAGATCGTCGAGGCCCAGGGCGCGGACATCGTCGTGGCCCAGCGCCAGGGTGAGCGCCGCGATCTGCCAGCGGACGCTTTCCAGGAAAGCGTGGATGTGGCGGGCCTCCAGCTCGGCCTTGTAGCGGGCCTCGTGGGCCGCATCCTGGGTGGCGATGCCGGTGACGCACTGGCCGATATGGCACTGCATGCAGGCGATGCAGCCGCCGGCGACGATGGCGGCCGTGCCCAGGGCGGCGGCGTCGGCGCCGAGCGCCAGGGCCTTGACGATGTCGATGCCGTCGCGCAGGCCGCCCATCAGCACGATTTCGACGGCCTGGCGGCGGCCGATCTGGGCCAGCGCCCGCTCCGCCTCGCAGATGGCGGCCAGGGTGGGAATGCCGACATATTCCATCACCTCCGCCCCGCCGGCGCCGGTGGAACCCTGCATGCCGTCGAGCTCGATGAAGTCGAAGCCGTCCTTGACCGCTATCTTGATGTCGTCGTGGATGCGACCGGCGCCCAGCTTGACCCCCAGCGGCAGGCGATGGCCGGTGGCTTCGCGCAACTCCTCCACCTTTACCACCAGATCATCGGCGCCCAGAATATCGGGATGGCGCGAGGGGCTGCGCAGATCGATGCCGTGCGGGATGCCGCGGATTTTCGCCAGTTCCTTGGTGACTTTCTTGGCCATCAACTGGCCGCCGAAGCCGGGTTTGGCGCCCTGGGAGATGTAGATTTCCAGGGCATCGGCGCGGTTCATGTCGTGAATGTTCCAGCCCAGGCGACCGCCCAGCATCTGAAAGATCAACTGGCCGGCGGCGGAGCGCTGGGCATCGGACATGCCGCCCTCGCCGGTGTTCTCGGCGATGCCGGCCAGGCCGGAAGCGATGGCCACGGCCTGCTTGGCGGAGCGGGAAAGGGCGCCGTAGCTCATGGGCGCGATCAGCACCGGCATGGAAAGATTCAGGGGGCGGGCGCCGTTTTTGCCGCCGATGAAGGTTTGCATATGGACGCGGCCAACCGGATCGGGATCGACGGCGGCAAGGTCGATCGCTTTGCGAAAGGCGAGATCGGAGAGATGGGGGAGTTCGCGCGCGCCGCCATAGCCGCGCACGCGATAGCGGCCGATCTGCGACTTGATGTGGATGTCTTCCTGGATCTTGCGATTCCAGTAGGGGCTGTCGCCGGAGAAGGTGAAGTAGGGAATGGAGCGCACCGGGGGTTCGGACGTGCCGTAACGCAGGCCGGTGCCGGCGTTGACGACCTTCTGAAAGCCGCCGCTGAAGGGGATCTGGTAGCGATCGAGCAGGGCGCGGAGATCGTCGATCTCCTGGCCGGAAATGTCGGTGAGGCAGGCGTCGGCGCCCAGGGAGCGCGGGGGGCCGGCCAGGAAGATGTGGCCGCCGGACATGTTCTCGCCCAGCCTTTCGCCGGAATCGCCGAGGATGACGAGGCGGCCGCCATACATCATGTAGCCGGCCATGAAGGAGGCGTCGCCGCAGCAGAGCAGGGTGCCCGATTTCATGACCTGGCCGGCGCGGCTGCCCATGTTGCCGCGGATGACGATTTCGGCCCCGCGCAGGGCGACGCCGGCGATGGCACCGGCGTTGCCGCCGACCACGACCCGGCCCGAGAGCATGTTGTCGGCGAGGCCCCAGCCGACGTTGCTCGCGACGGAGAGGCGGGGGCCATCGCTCAGCCCGGCGCAGAAATAGCCGGCGGAACCGGCGATATGGATGGGGACGGGATGGAGGACGGCGACGGCGATGTGGTGGCGGGCGTCGGGGTTGTGGACCTCGACCTCCTCGCCGGCGGCGGCCGCTTCGCGGATGCGCTGGTTGGCCTGGCGGATGGGAACGCGGCTCAGGTCGATGGTGAGCATGTTAGCTGCCGTCCTTCCTTACGCGGGGCGCTGGCTTGGGGCCGCTGCCGGTGGGGGCGCTGGCTGCCAGGGGGGGTGCGGGTGGTGGGCGGTGCCTGGTGGTCGTTCGTCGGGGAGGTGTTGAGAGGGGGGAACCCTGGAACAGGCCTGAGGCGGCCTTGCAGCAGGGGGATGCGAGTGGTGGGGGTGGTGCCCGGCGGTGATGGGAGTGCGTTGACGGGCCTTGCGGCCCGTTTGCCGGCGGGACGCCGGCGCTCCCAGGGGGCGTGACGCTGGCGGTGGCGCCGGGTGGGGCTGCGGGTTGGGTGTTGATGGGCCTGTGGGCCGTTTGCCGGCGGGATGGCGGCGTTCCCAGGGGGCGTGTGGCAAGCGGTGGTGCCTGGGGGTGGGCGTGTGGGGCGTCGGTGGGCCTGCGGCCCGTTTGCCGGCGGGACGCTGGCGGCAAAGGGCACCTGCCCATGCCTTGCAGGTCCCCGTTGACGTTTCAGCGGCGCGCGACCATACTTCCCGGCAATGTCAATTGGGGCCAATTGGGGCAAGTTGGGCTGTTTCCAATGTTCCACCGCGTAGACCTCGCCCTGTATGATCGCGACGACCGGTTGGCCGCCGTTGCCGAAATCAAGAACAAGCTCGGGACGTCCCGCGAATGGGCCGCCCGGACGCGACGGAATATCCTTGCCCATGGCGGGTCATGCGGTGCCGACTTCTTTATCCTCGTCACGCCGGACCGGCTGTATCTGTGGAAGGATGCCGGCGCCGATCCCGCTCGAATCCCGCCGACCTACGAAGCCAACGCGCAATTGGAATTGGCGCCGTATTTCGAAAGCGCCGGCGTCGATCCCCAGCATGTCGGCGGCCACGCGTTCGAACTGCTCGTGGCCACATGGCTGGGCGACGTCATCCGGTCGGAAGGGGCGGGGGATGAGCCTGCCGGCGATCGGAGCTGGCTCTCCGAGTCGGGGCTTCGCGCCGCGGTGGAAGACGGCCGCATCGAGTATGAAGTGGCGGCGTGAACATCTACCTGGAGTCGAACTTCGTGCTCGAACTTGCCTTGCTCCAGGAGCAAAGCGCGAGCTGTGAACGAATCCTGAGCCTGGGCGAAGCGGGCCGCGTGCGGCTCGTCGTACCCGCCTATTCCCTGGCCGAACCTTATGAAACCCTCGTGAGGCGGCAGAGGAAACGCAAGAAAATGAAAGAAGCGCTCGACGGGGAACTGAGGCAGCTCTCCCGAAGCGCGGCCTATGAGGATCAACTCGGCCGGTTTCGCGACCTGACCGATCTGCTGATCAGCAGCGCCGACGAGGAAGACAGGCGCTTGGAGGAGGTGCGTTCCCGGCTTATCGAGACGGCCGACCTGATCCCGCTCGAAGCGTCCGTATTGGCGGCCGCCGCACGATACCAGCGCAAGCACGACTTTTCGCCGCAGGATGCGCTCGTCTATTCGGCCGTCCTCGCGCATCTCGAGCAGGATTACGCCCGGCCGAGTTGCTTCCTGAACAAGGACAAGGATTTTGACGACCAGGATGTCCTGGAGGAACTCGGCGGTTACCATTGCAAGCTGTTTCCCCGATTCGACTCGGGCTGCCAATACATTCTCGACAGGCTGGGTTGAACGACCGGGCGCTGCAAAGCAAGCGGCTAGTGGTCGGTGAGAGCGGGTGGTGGGGGGATTTATGAGCGAGGGCTGGGGCCGCGGCGACATCGAGGGTGCCGAACGCGCCCGCGGCGTGGTGAGCCGGGAGGTGGCGAGCCGGGCATTCCTGGACTTTGCCGCCGGCCACGGAACCCGGCCACACGAGAAGCGCATTGTCGCTATCGCTTCCGCCGACCGTCTCCGCCAAGCCGGCCTCGGTCCCGGGGACCGGGACCAAGCCGTCCACCTCCCGGCCGAAACCGTCGCCACCCACCCCCGCTTCGCTGGCTTTAGCGCCGAAGACTGGCAACGTGTCCAGCGTATCATCGACCGGGGCGAGTGGGTCGCAAGCGGCACGACGCACCGCCTGTTCTGGCTGGAGGACGCGGGCAAACCATGGCTCACCGTCCTCAAACGCACAAAGGCCGGCGAGATCTACCTCCAGTCCTATCGGCGAGCCAGCCGGCGGAAGATCAGAAAGCTGAGGAAGGGCACATGAGGAACCTGGGGGCCGTGACCTCCCCGCCGAACATGCGTCGGGCTTCACAGTGGCTGGGCGCCTGACTAGGTTCCACGCTTGATCTATACACCGAGGGCAGCATGATTGTCGACAGCGTTTCACCATTCAGGCAGAAGGCTGCCGCCGTAGAGCGCGTCCTCGAAAGAAACGGTCGTGGGGATGAGCGCTTTGCCGCGCTCCTGGACGCCGCGCCATCGGGTGCTTGTTCCGGCCCGGACGGGGAAGTCATGGCCCCCTGGACCTGGTGCGGGCGAATGGCATGACGCTGCCGCAGGCCGCCGCCTGGCCGGCCGGCGCTGCGGAAGCCGTTGCGCTCCGCCCTGCCGCCCGTCTTCCACGGCTTCGAGCCGGCGCTCGTGAAGCGCCCGCCGTCAGTCGATGCCGACGGCAACCCTGTCCGCGCGCTCTATCGAGGCAGCGTTCCTGACCATATGTTCCCCTCTTGTTGGGGGAATCATAACGAATGGCCAATATCCCGGCGGCGTCCCGGCTAAGTCTCGGTATATCTTGGCAAATCCCCGCTATGGCCCATTATGTCCCAGAATGGCAGCCAGTGGCCAACCGTTATGATTCCCCACATTGGCGGGCCTGTGGGCCGCTGGCCGGCGGGACGGCGGGGCTTTGGCCGGTGGTTAGTGGCCGGTGGTTAGTGGCTAGTGGTCAGTGAGAGCGGGGAACGGCGGTGGTGCCTGGCGGTGGGGGTGGTGCGTTGACGGGCCTTCGGCCCGTTTGCCGGCGGGACGCCGGCGCTCGGGGAAAAGGTGCGTGGGCGGGCCTGACGGCCCGCCGGGGGCGTGACGCTGGCGATGGTGCCTGGCGGTGGGGCGCTTGGGGGGCGGTGAGCGGCAGCTGCTCATGTCCGGCACCGTCTTCGCCGGTTGCTGCTTGCGTGGTGGTGGGCTTGGCGACACTCTCGCATTGCCGGTCGGGCGGCGCCTGGGGCTGCCCGGGTGTGTTGCCAGGGGTAGCGGCGGAAGTGTGCCAGGGGGGAGCGATGGGTGAGGTGAGTGGTGGGATTTATGAGCGGGGGCTGGGGCGGCGGCGGGCTAATCATGTGCCGCTTTCGCCGCTTACCTTTCTGGAGCGGACGGCCGCCGTCTGGCCCGAGCGGACGGCGACGGTGCATGGCGGGCGGCGCCGCAGCTGGGGCGAGACCGCGCGCCGCTGCCGACGCCTGGCCTCGGCGCTGGCCGGGCGCGGCTTCGCCAGGGGCGACACGGTGGCGATCCTGGCCCCCAACCTGCCGGAGTTCGTGGAGGCCAGCTTCGCCGTGCCCATGGCGGGCTGCGTTCTGAACGCGATCAACACCCGCCTCGACGCCGAGGCCATCGCCTTCATCCTGGACCATGGCGAGGCGAAGGCGCTGATCGCCGACCGCGCCTTCGCGGACGTGGTGGCGGCGGCGACGGCGCGGGTGCGGCGGCGGCCGCTGGTGGTCGGGATCGACGACGCGCAGGCGGGGTTGCCGGACGCGGCGCGGGCAGGTAGCGGCGGGCAGGCCGGCGGGGAGGTCGGCTATGAGGCGCTGCTGGAGGAGGGCGACGCCGGGGCCGCCTTCGACGAGCCTGGCGACGAGTGGCAGGCGATCGCGCTCAACTACACCTCCGGCACCACGGGCGATCCCAAGGGCGTGGTCTATCACCACCGCGGCGCTTACCTGAACGCGGTCGGCAACGCGCTTACCTGGGCCATGCCGCAGTTCCCGGTCTATCTGTGGACGCTGCCGATGTTTCACTGCAACGGCTGGTGCTTTCCCTGGACGGTGACGGCCATGGCCGGCACCCATGTCTGCCTGCGCAGCGTTTCGGCCGAGGCGGTGCTGGGCGCCATCGCCGCGGAGCGGGTGACGCATCTTTGCGGCGCCCCCGTCGTGATGGCCATGATGCTGGAGGGCGACGAGGCGCTGTGGGAGGCGATCCGCCATCCGGTGAAGATGATGACGGCGGGGGCCGCTCCGCCGGCCGCGGTGCTGGAGCGCATGGAGGCCAGGGGCGTCGAAGTGACGCATGTTTACGGCCTTACCGAGACCTATGGGCCGGCCACGGTCTGCGCCTGGCATCCGCAATGGGACGGGCTGCCGGCGGCCGAAAAAGCGGCGGCGAAAGCGCGCCAGGGGGTGCGTTATCCGGTGCAGGAAGAGGTGACGGTGGCCGATCCCGCGACGCTGCGACCGGTGCCGGCCGACGGGAAGACCATGGGCGAGATCATGATGCGCGGCAACATCACCATGGCGGGTTATCTGAAGAACCCGGCGGCGACGGAAAAGGCCTTCGCCGGCGGCTGGTTTCACAGCGGCGATCTGGCCGTTCGCCACGAGGACGGCTATGTGGAGATCCGGGACCGGGCCAAGGATATCGTGATTTCCGGCGGCGAGAATATCTCCACCATCGAGGTGGAAGGCGTGCTGTACCGGCATCCGGAGGTGGCCGAGGCGGCGGTGGTGGCCAAGCCGGACGAACGCTGGGGAGAGACGCCCTGCGCCTTTGTTACCCTGCGCCCTGGCGCCGGCGCCACGGCGGAGGAGTTGATCGCCTTCTGCCGCCAGCGGCTGGCGCATTTCAAATGCCCGCGCCATGTGGTTTTCGCCGAACTGCCGAAGACTTCCACCGGCAAGGTGCGGAAGTACGAGCTGCGCGAGCGGGCGCGGGGGCTTTGACTGGTGGTTGGTGGTTGGTGGTTGGTGGTTAGTGACCAGTGGCTAGTGGCCAGTGGGAGCGGGAAATGGCGGCGGTGCCTGGCGGTGGGGTGTGGTGCGTTGACGGGCCTTCGGCCCGTTTGCCGGTGGGACGCCGGTGCTCCCAGGGGGCGTGTGGCTGGCAGTGGTGGCTGGCGGGTGGCGGTGCGTTGACGGACCTTCGGTCCGAAGCGTGATATACTGGTTTCGATTCATGCCGATGGCCGCAGATTGGAACTGTCCGGCGGATCGACCCTATGGGCGACAAGACCGCTATCGAGTGGACCGACGCGACGTGGAACCCGGTGACGGGGTGCACCAAGGTCACGCGCGGTTGCGACAACTGCTATGCGGAACGTTTTGCCGAGCGGTTTCGCGGCATCCCCGGCCACCCATTCGAGAACGGGTTCGACCTCACGCTGCGCCCGGAACGCCTGACGCAGCCGCTTTCCTGGAAACGGCCCCGGCGGGTGTTCGTCAACTCGATGTCCGACCTGTTTCACAAGAAGATACCGACCGATTTCATCGATCGCGTTTTCGACACCATGGAGGCCGCCGACCGGCACGTGTTCCAGATTCTCACGAAGCGCAGCACGCTCATGAGGGCCTATCTCCGGCGCCGATACGGCGGGCGCGCGGCGCCGGCGCATATCTGGTGCGGCGTGTCCGTCGAGGACCATAGGGCGACGGCGCGGATCCGGCATCTCCAGAAGGCGCAGGCCACAGTGCGCTTCCTCTCCATCGAACCGCTTCTGGGACCGTTGGGAGACGTCGACCTGGATGGGATTTCGTGGGTCATCGTCGGTGGCGAGAGCGGACCGCAAGCGCGCCAAATGAAAGAGCACTGGGTTCTCGATATCCGGGAGGCGTGCGAAAGGCACGGGGCCGCTTTCTTCTTCAAGCAGTGGGGCGGTCCGACTCCCAAGGCGGGCGGCCGCCTGCTTCAGGGGATCGAGCACAACGCCATGCCCGACCCTTCGGCCGAAGGGGAAGACCATGCCTTTCCGATGGCATCCTGACGATCCTCCGCCTGCGGTAGAGGGGCACAGCAGGGCGAAACTGGATGTACTACGGGGCTATCTTCGCGCCTATTTCGACAGATTGAACGTCAATCCCAACCGAGAGGAATTCAAGCTCGATCTCGTGGATGGCTTTGCGGGAGGAGGCACGTTCCGAGATGGCGGGGAAACTCTGTCCGGCACGCCGCTCATCATGCTCGAAGAAGCCGGGGCAGCCGAGGGCAGGCTGAACCGGGGACGCAAGAAACCTCTGCGCTTCGATTGCAAATTCTATTTCGTCGAAAAAGAGAGGAACCATGCCGAGCATCTTCGAAAGGCATTGACCGAACGCGAATATCGGATCGACGGCGGCAGGATCGTCGTTCGCAACAGCAGGTTCGAGGATGAGGTCGACGATATTCTCGGAGACATCATCCGCCGTCAGCCGCGAGTTGGGCGGGCGATTTTCCTTCTCGATCAGACCGGGTTTTCTCAAGTGGAGCTCGCCCTCGTCGCCCGCATTTTTCGCAGGCTGCCGGCGGCGGAGGTCATACTGACATTCGCCGCGGACACGCTCGTCAACTTTCTTGCGGAAACCCCTGCCTGCACCAAAATGGTTGCGCCTCTCGGATTGACGGAGATCGGGATACGGGACCTGATCGCGCAAAAGGGCGAGGACAGCGGAAGGGCCCTCGTTCAAAGGACGTTGCGAACCCATCTTCGAGCCATCACCGGGGCGGAATACGACACACCGTTTTTCTTGCGGCCGGAGAGATCGCGCCGCGCCCTGTGGCTTGTTCACTTGTCACGACACCCCACCGCGCGGGACGTGATGATTCAGCGTCATTGGGAGCATCGGAACACGTTCGAGCATTACGGGCCCGGCAGTTTCGGGATGCTGGGATGGGAGGCGCTGGAGGCCAGGACGGTTCCACTCTTTCGTTTCGGCGGTCTCGACGCCGAGAGGATGCGAGGCCAACTTCTCGAATCCATGCCGGATCGACTTGCGCGTCTGGCGGCGGATCAGCCGGTCACGATGGACGCGGTGCGGCACGCGCTCGCGAATGAAACTGCCGCTCCGTTCTCGGTTCTCGACGAAGTCATTGGCAAGCTCTTTCGGGAAAGGGAATTCGATATACTGGACGCCGATGGAAAGGTGCGCTCGCGTAGGCTGAGGAAGATCCGGCCCACCGATCGGATAGCGCTGCCCTCTGCGCTGTTGTTTCCCGGTTTTTCTCGGAGGGGGTGAGGCTATCGTTGCCGGTTGCCGGCAGCAACGCGGCGATCTGCCGCTTTGGCTAGTGGCTAGTGGCCAGTGGCTAGTGGTCAGTGGGGGCGGTGGTGCCTGGCGGTGGGTGGCAGTGCGTTGACGGGCCTTGCGGCCCGTTGCCGGCGGGACGCCGGCGCTCCCAGGGGGCGTGTGGCAGGCGGTGGTGCCTGATGGGTGGTTGCGTGGGGGTGTCGGTGGGTCGATCATCGGGTTGCGATGTCGGTGCGGTCTGGGATGGGTGGGGCTGGCGGTGGGGCCCTTTGAGGATTTGCGGGCCGGTGCATGACGTCGAAATGGTGGGGTTCGTCGATTGGCCTCACAAGCAGGAGGGCAATCATGGCTAAGGAGCCGACACCGCCGCCGAGGGAGGCTTCGGAATTGGGTAGAGGAACGCCGCCCAAGACGCTTATCGACATCAAGCCGCCGCCGCCTCCGGCGCCACCGCCGAAGAAGTAGGGGTAGAAGGAACCCGACGACATGGCTCGGAGCTTGGCGACGCGTAAGACGCTTTACCTAGCCAGCACTTGCGATTTCTCGGCTCTGATATAATGCCCCGTTTGAACGACACTGTATCATCACTCACGAGAGGAAATTTCAGATGAAGCGAGACATGGACCTCGTGCGGGAGATTTTGATTGCAATAGAGGAGGAGAATTTAGCTCTCAATGGCCTTGGATACGATCGGGATCAAATCTATTTGCATGTCGAGTTGATGAAAGAGCATGGCCTTGTGAAGGCAGAGATTGTTCCAGACTCCGACGGTGTCGAGCATAGAATACTTAATTGCTCGGTGGAGGGTTTGACGTGGAAAGGTCATGATTTCCTGGACAAGGCTCGCAATAAATCCATATGGGAACAGGCAAAGAAGAAGTGCCTGGAAGGGACCGGTGGTCTTGCGATCGAATTGTTGAGTGCTTGTTTAACCGATGTGGCCAAGCGGCATTTGGGAATCGGATAGACTTATCAAGACAGAAGGCGTCAATATCTTATCGTTATTGCAAAGCGCTAATGGGGGATGGCGCTGCTATTTACATGTTGCTGTGGCGATTCCCCAAGCGGTGTTGGTGAGATGTTAAGCTGCTAATATGCTTCTACAAAAAAGCCCACCCACGCTCTTTGTATAGAGCACGAAACACTCTCATCAACAGATTCGCTTGAGTAATGCTGAATGCCTCTGGTTGGAATCCACGCGCCCAAACTGACACATCCCGATGCTCCCGATGTGTGGGATCACGAAGTTTTTCCAGAAGATCCGAATAACCAATTGGTCCACCGCAATCCTCAGGCGGGCAAGCTCGTGCACCAGCAATACATCGCGGAAAATACAATTCAAACGGGAAATAGAATTCAATGGTGGGAGAAGCAACCTCCTCAACTGTGATCAGATGATGCCAGCAATCTCCATAATCGTACAGATAGAAAAACTCCATATCCTTGGTCAACAGCGTTTTCAAAGTTTGTTGACGTTCATCTTCAAATCCCTTTTCGGGTCCAATCAGATCGCTTTCAGGGACTTCAAATTTCATATCACTGATCTCGAACATATGTAAATGATAATCTTCCCAACCCATTATGCCTTGAATAATGACATGTAGCTCTAGTAACGTCAGAGCCATCGGCACAAGAATGCGACGCCAGATCTCGGGCTCTATATCAAGAAGTTGTATTTTCAATTGATACGTCTTATATTCTTCTGGGACTTCTCTATTAGACATTTGTCGAATCACTTCTTTTTCGTCACTGCTACCATCTTCCCCACCCAGCGGATGGTGTTGGTGAAGTGTTGGACTTCTTCGGGGGTCAGGGGCGGCCTAGGATGGGGTGTTCGCGGTAGGAGAGCCAGACGGGGTGGGGATGTTGCGCCAGTAGGCGCGGGCATTCAAGTGTATGTCGAAGGTGGTTTCGCCCAGGGTGGGGAGGGCGGCGGCCAGGGTCGTGCGTTCCTGCGGGGTGAAGGGGCGTTCGACGGCGCGGCCCTGGCCGGGCATGACGGCGCCGCCAGCGCCGGTGTGGCCCCAGCCGGCGGTAAGCGCAAAGTCGGCGCCGGTCATGTTGCGGCCTGTCCGCAGTGGCGGGGACGGCGATGGCGGCGGCCTGGGGGTGGAGCGGCGCTTGCGTGACGCCGGGGACCGGGGTTTCGGGATCGAGGAGGGCGGCGAGGCGGCGGCCGCGTTGCGCAGAGCGGCGCAGGGCCGCGGCGGCCTCGCCATCGCCGCCATCGGGCCAGGAGGGGAGCGGGATGCGGGGCCATTCCATGCGCAGGGCGCCAGCGCCACGGCGGAGGAGTTGATCGCCTTCTGCCGCCAGCGGCTGGCGCATTTCAAATGCCCGTGCCATGTGGTTTTCGCCGAACTGCCGAAGACTTCTACCGGCAAGGTGCGCAAATACGAGCTGCGCGAGCGGGCGGGGGGAGGGGACCTGTAACCGAACTATCCACGCTATCTCAATTCCTCAATTGATTGATTCGCGGCCCACGATTTCCGCCTGTGCGCTGGAGCCGGTAATGAAGTCGACACATTCGTCGATTATCGTCGAAAAATCCCTTCGTCGAGGTCCTCGAAGACCACATTCCCAGACGACCAGAACACGCCACCCTATATCTAACAGCTTCTTGAGCATCTCGTGATCGCGCCTCCGATTACTGGCGATCTTATCTTCCCAGAAGACCTTACGGGTAGCAGGCCACTGAAAGAGCGTACAGTTGTGGCCATGCCAGAAGCACCCGTGAACCAGAAGGCAAGACCGGTAACGAGAGAATACAAGATCAGGTCGGCCCGGAAGGTCGCGGCGGTGCAGGCGAAAGCGCAAGCCGCGTGCGTGCAATGCCTTCCGCAGCAGCATCTCCGGTTTCGTATCACAGCCTCGGATCCTACTCATATTCAGCCGACGCTGCGCCGGTGTCAATACATCCGTCATTGTCATCATTTCGTCTTGGAAGGGCGATCGCAACCTTTGCCAGATTTGGGGATGCCTGTCGTACCAGTTTTCCGGCGATTCCGGTCTACGGTGGTAATTGAATCACCAATGGCCTTCCGGGCAGATGCATGCGCATCGGGTTTCCAATTCACAGCCTGCTCGAAAAAGTCTTCATCACCAATTTCCGAAGCCAAAAGCTCCTCGTCCATTTTTACACGCACAGGAAGCGGGAAGCGCACAACCTGACCACTGACGATACCCTGTCCCGGCCCGAATCCCGGAATCATTCGTGCATCGGATTCGGTGAGATTCTCCATAATCGACCGAACGAAATTCTGATCACGAGGATTAACCAGCCGAAGGATCAGGAAGGAATTGCACTGAGAGAGGATGGTCTCATCCAGACGGCTCGGTCTCTGTGAAATCAGCATCAATCCTGTCCCAAACTTCCGGCCCTCTGTGATGACGCGGCGTATGACAGGCAGTGAAACGGCATCCTGCGTGCTCTCACGCGCCGAAGGGATAAAGGTGTGAGCCTCTTCGACGACGGTCAGAAACGGAGCGATGCGCCCCGTTAGATTGGCCCTGAACTCGAAAAGCGTTTCCAGTGTGATGGCAGCAATTGAACATTGTGTAATGTGGTCGTAGCCACCCAGATAGAGAATGGAAACCTGACCCGGCCGGATAATATCCTCAGGCTCGCTAAAGGGATTCGGTAATGGTTCGAACGGTAATGCACGAAGCCGGGAGCCGCTACGCATCATCTCGCTCGTGCGTCGCATGCCAGCAAGCCTATCGTAAACGATGCGAAGTGAACGCCTCACGGCATACATAGTGGGTAGCTGGCGCCGATCTTTAGGGCTGGCAATATCTTTTTCTGTGCGCCCGATCAGCCTCTCTATGTAATCGATCGCCGGCTCACCTTCGTCCGCAGACAGAGCATTGAAGGTGGAACGGAGATAGTCTGACTGTGGCTCGCTCAAGCCATCGGTCATCTGGCCGATAATCTTTTCGACCAGAGTCTCTCCAGTTTTCCGCATGAGCAGTTCAGGATAGAATAATTTGATCATCGATCCAGGTGCTTCTTTCTTAAAAAGCGCACTATTTTTAGCGATCCCCACATAGTCACCATGTGGATCGAAAATCAGGAGGGGGTAGCGATGAGCTATTAACTCACGTATGATGCGCCGGGCCGCAACGGTCTTGCCACCGCCGGTCATTGCCAGGATGGCAAGGTGACGAGCGACAAGGTGGGGCGCCGAGAAGGTCACTTCCACATCGTCTCGCGCAATAAGCGACCCAACGAGCGCTTTGCGCTCGTCCTTCTGGCCACCGATCAAGAGCTGGCGAATAGCGTCGGCGGGCGGGTGATAGACCGACGAGGCAGGCTTTACCGGATAGGTAAGAGAGGTGAGATAGGAAAGGTTGGTCTCCGGCGTCGCCCCAAGGATCAGGGCCACGGCCTCCAACTGATCACGGGTATCAGACAGGACAGTATCTTCAAGAGATATGCCCTCTCCCGCAATTTCCTGTGCAGCCTCATATGGAAAAAACGGATTGAAACGCCGGATATTTGTGATTCTGGCCCAGACATAGATGCGGACCTGTCTCTGATACGCATTGTCTGGAACCTGCATGCCAAGGGCGATTATGTCACCGACACACGCCTCGAAATGCTTCAGGATAAACGTGAACTCGGATGTACCGGCGTTACCGACAACGGTGCCAATTTTTCGCCACCCGTCCCGGTCAAATTCGCTCATGATGCTCACCTGCTCTCAGTTTTCATCGGTATATACCCGGACGTAAGAGGAATTCGCGCCCGGAACCGCAGAGTGTCCTGCGCAAGGCGTCAAACAGCCGCATATCACGTTGGTCAAGAGCCCGTTTCATGGCCTGCACAGCAGTGTGCGTGTTAACCGGACGGCTCATCCAGTTCGGAATCCGTGCGAATTTATCCACGATGTCCAGGCCCACAGGAAAGGCGTAGCGCGGAAGCAGCAACGCACAGTGCATAATAAGGCTGGCAGTATCCCGAAATCGTTCCCGATCCTTTTCAAACATCTCCAGTCGTACCGGCGCACTCCACTCTGTCACCTGGAGATAGGAGACGTGTGGCTTGGGATAACGGATGATTACATCACGCCACGCATCAGGAGCGCGGCGCTTATCGTTGCGATCGATTACCACGGGCCGGAGAGCCTCGCCGGGTTCAAGCACGCACCGGAACAGTAGCGAGTCGGTAATCCGCTGACCTTCGAATTCATCATCATCAGAAGGATCGACGGCAGCGCGAAACCAGCGCTTCCATTCGGCCGGCGGCATCGGGAGAAAATCACGAATCCGGTCATCTTCAAGACTGTTAAGCACCTCCCGACATACTGAAGTGGTCGTGCTTTCGCGCTCGATCACACCGCAAACGACTGCCTGCGCGCCCGAAAGTATTTCGAGTTGTCTGCGATGGACGCTGATGAAATTGCGATCCCGGCCCTGCCTTGGCGGCTCTCCGGGCGGCAAAAGCTCTGTCAATGCTGAATCCGAGAAATCGGGAAAGTGCTGTAGTACTTTACGATCCTTCATAATATCGGTGTAGCGGGAAACAGGATTCACAAGCGCCCCATGAAGAAACACCCACGACAGATCGTCCTGGTCGGCGAGCAATCGCACAGCGCCAGCTGCCTCGATCGATATGCGTGCGGCGTCGCGAAGCGCGCCAATATCAGGAAATGTGTTTTCGTAAACAGCATTCTCGTCATGAGCATAGAGTTCATCGATAAGATGTTTGAGGACAATAAACTTTTCCCGATCCGGCCCGCGCGCGCCAGGTATGACGGTATAGCCACCTACTCGCGCTGCGATGGGTGCCGATCCGAGCATTGACAGGTTGGCAAGGCCACCGTCCACGAAGCCGATCGGCCGCCCGGAGACACTGGCCCAGAGCTCCCTGTGGTTCCTGTCGATACGAACGATGCCTCCCGTCTCGTCCAGCACGCAGCGAAGCTGGCTGGCAAGCTGTTCTACCGTTTCCATGAAACGAAGCTGCGCGGACGCCGACAGATCGCCAGCCACTCTGAGCATCCGCTCCAGGATGTGCGGGCTGTGCAGCTTCTCTCTGATTGTCCTGGACCTGCGCGGCCTCGCCGTGCTGTCCTCCGTTGGCATCGGGGGTAACGGTCGCAATTGGGTAGTCTTCCCGGATGGCGGAGGCGGCTGTGCGGGTGTCTCTTCCCACCGCTTAGCCGGACAGTGGTCCGCAATAGAGGAGAAACCATCAACGCCTTCTTCATAGACTGCCATGCTATCGGCGAGCCTCCTCTCAACGACAGCAGCAAGGCCAGCATGAAGAAGCCGGTCTGTGTGACGAGATATGAACGTGATTGTAACCGGATAAGAACCGTCATTGCCGGCAACCGACCGGATCAGAACGAAATCCTTGCTGTCCAGCCTAGCGAAAGTCTCTCCTTTGATCTTTCTGCCGCCAAGACGCCAGTTCTTGTGGGTTTTCCCAAGCTGCCGGGCTTCACGAACAACAGTGTCCTCGAAAACGCAGATGCAGTTCAGCTTCACTTTGCCACATTTGTAGAGGGCAGGGGTCAAGAGCCTGCGAGCGATGGCAGAATTGATATTGATCGCACGCTGCTTGCTCCGACCCGCCCTGCGGTGAACCGCGAACAGCCCCAGGTCAGACTCCGTAAGAGATCGAACAATGATGATTTCTGAGGAGACCTGCATATCCTACACTCCAGCCCCCGCACTCATCGGCCCCGACGCGCTGTTCGAAGCCGAGATCTGAGCAAGCAGCGTCTCACCAACTGCTTTAGCCAGGAGTGGTGGAACAGCATTGCCAATCTGTCTGAAAGCCGGATTCATGGTGCCACAGAAAACGAATCCGTCAGGAAAAGACTGGAGGCGGGCGGCTTCGCGAACCGAGATTGTGCGGGCCTGCGTACTGTCGTAGTGGATGTGGCTGTAACCGTCCTTGCCGAGATGGGCCAGCAGTGTTCGGGACGGCCGATTCGCTTCCATCTTCCGCCATTTGTTGGGAAATTTTCGGTGATCGTAAGGCGGTACGATGCTGTTGCGAATATCATGCCACGCTCTTGATCCTTTGGGAGGCACTTCGCCCTGCCGACGGCATTCAGCAAGTGCCTCCTCAAACATCCTTTCCGCATGCCGGCGCGCTTCGGGGTACTGGTCACCCGGATCAAGACGAGCGAAGAGTCGATAGTCACGCGGTAAGTAGCGAATAACGTGATCGCATATGCTTTTACGCGCTTCGAATCCCGGCCACCTGCGCATGATGCGTGCGTAATTGGTCAAAGTGTTCAGAGTCGGATACGAGATGGGATCGTCGAAACGCCGGGCTCCCCTCTTCAGCCTGCCATTCGCAAGCTCCGCCCGCGCGTCGATTACCGGCAAATCCTGCAACGCGTCTCTGGCTGTGACGGCAGTCGGCAGGCCGGTCTCGATGCCAGGGGAAGGCTTCCAGAATTCGTCGGGGCCCTGCGTATCGCTGCATGCAAGAAGTTTAAGCGCTACAGCACGGGAGCCCCCATAGCCCGAAGGCAGTTCGATCCAATGCGTGGGGGCGGGGAAGGCGATGCTGGTTGCCAGCTCTTTTGCTACAGCAATCAGAACTGCCCGCTCCCGCATCTGTGGAACACCGTAATGAGCAGCATTGAGCAGGGTATAAGCACAGGAGTAGTTTCGCTCTGTGAGAATTTCGCTGATCTCATGGGCGATATTGCGGCCGGCATAATTGAGCATGTCCGGCACATTCTCCAGAATCACTGCCAGCGGTGCACAGTCTCTAACGTAATTCAGGTAATGAATGTACAATCGCGAGCGTGGATCATGCCGAAATGCTTCCGGATGGTCGGCGACTTCTCGAAGCTTCGACCGGCCGACGCGGGCAAACGCCTGGCAGGGAGGTCCGCCGACAATGATATCAAAAGCGTGCGCCGGATCGCCCAGAGCCAGTTCGTCGGCAAGAGCCGCAGGTGTTGTGCTGGTGATATCGCGTGGCCGGGAGTGCCGGTGATCGCCTGGATGGAAGTTGGCTCCGTGGGACCGGGCGGCATCAGGGTCCGACTCCACAGCAGCCTCGATATCACAACCCGCAGCCAGGAAGCCAAGTGACAATCCGCCGCAGCCTGAGAACAGATCAAGGACGCGCGGGCGCCCGCCACCCGAAAGGCGCTTCATTTTCTGCCGGATCGCCGCCCGAACGCTCATGAGCCGGCGCTCCCGCCACTGTGCATGACATCCCACCGCAAAGCATCACGGGCTCCGCCTGCCGATCCAGGCTCGCCGGGAAACGCAGGCTGGACGAGAGACCACCCGCGGTCAAGCCATGAGCCGGGGGGCGGTGGGGGCGGTGCGTTGACGGGCCTTCGGCCCGTTTGCCGGCGGGACGCCGGCGCTCCCAGGGGGGCGCCGGGTGGCTGGCGGTGGTGCCTGGTGGGCGTTCGGGGAGGTGTTTGGGGCAGCCCGCTTGACCTTCTCGGCGCGGTCGCGCTCCTCCTCCAGTTCCGGGAACGGCAGGGGCTTGTTGGCGCGGGGTTCCCAGCCGGTGAGGGCGTTGGTGAGGAAGATGCCGGCGCGTTCGGTTCCGTCGGCGGCCAGGGGGGCGTCGAGGGCCTGCATGGCGAGGCCCACCTGCAGATGGGCCACCACGAAGGGGGCGGGCATGATTTCGAAGCCGAACACGCGCCGCAGCGCCGCCTGCCTGACGCGGGCGCCGGCGAGGGCGCCCAGGCCCTGGCCTTGCAGGTTGGCGGCGATGCGGCGCAGGACCTCGGCCAGATAGGCGCCGGTGCCGCAGCAGGGGTCCAGGACGTAGACGTTTTCCGCCGCCAGGCCGGCGGGGATGGCGAGATCGTCCTTCAGGGCGCGGTCCACGCGGGCGACCATGTAGCGGACCACTTCGGCCGGCGTGTACCAGACGCCGAGCTGCTTGCGGAGTTCGGGATCGAAGGCTTCGAGGAAGGGTTCGTAGAAGTAGGGGACCGCCTGGCCGCGATCGAAGCGGGAGAAGAATGCCGCCCGGTCCACCCGCGCCAGGGCGGCGGCGGTCCAGTCCAGCACCTCCACCAGGCCCAGGGGGCGCAGGCGGCCGGGCTGGGACAGCTGCTGGAACAGGGCGGCCAGCACCGGGGCGCGCAGATGCCAGACGGCGGCGCGCCAATCGAAGGCGGCGGCCGGCGGCGGGGCCTGGCGGGCCCACAGCACCCAGGCGGAGAAGACGCCGTAGAACAGCGTTTGCACCAGGGTGGAGCGGAAGAAGCGGGCGCCGCGGGGGCCTTCGAAGCGGACGCCCAGCGCATCTTCCAGGGCGGCGCGCAGCAGGGCCAGGGCCGGCACCTGGCCGGCCGCCTCGACGCGGGCCAGGCCGTCGCGGGCGTAGGAGGCCAGCAGCCAGGCCAGGTCCCGCGGCTCGGCGAGGACGGCGCGGTGGGACAGCGCGCGGGAGAGGTATTCGGCCAGGCCGGGGCCGGCGGCGCGGGCGAAGGCGCGGGGGTGTTCCAGGCGGCGGGCGAAGTCGGCGGGGGTTGGGGCGAGGCGGAGGCTTTCCAGCCTGGCCGGGCGGCCGGCCGCATCGGCGCCCAGGAGCACGAAGTCGCGGCAGTTGGTGACCAGCACCAGGCGGTAGCGGGACCAGTAGCGGCTGGCCTGGGCGGAGGCGGCGGTGAGCCAGGCGTCGTCGTGGTGCGGCTTGACCTCGACGACGCCGCGTTCGGGCGCCTGGCCCTGGCGCGGGCGGCCTTTTTGGACCTGCCGGGCGGTGTAGAGGCCGAAATCGGGGTGGCCGGCGCCCTGGTCGGCGAGCTCCTGGACGCAGAACACCTTGGGCCTGAGGGTGGCGCCGATGGCGTCCAGCAGGTTGGCGAGGGGGGTGTAGAGGGAACGCTCGCCGGTGGCGCCGCCCGAGGCGCGCACCTGGCGCAGGGCGGCGAAGTAGGTTTCGACGGCGGTTGTGGGGGTGGTGGTTGGGGGCATCGGGCTGTTGTGGCCGAGAGGGGGGCGGGGTGCAAGCCGGGGGGGCTGGTGGTGGGAGCGGGTGGCGGGGGTGGTGCCTGACGGTGGTGGGTGGGGCTTTGACGGGCCTTTGGCCCGTTTGCCGGCGGGACGCCGGTGCTCCCAGGGGGCGCAGGTGGCGGGGTGGGCGTGCCGCATGGCCGATTCCGTAGCATATGAGATATTTGGGAACGACTCGCCTGCTTTCGGCCTTCCGCCTCCATGCGCAAGAAGTCGTGCGTCAATTGGGTGAAGCGCTTCGCACGATTCGTCGCCGTGTGCGCCTTGTCCTTTGTGAACCGATCTCCTCGGGATTCGATCCGTCACTGGACATTGCCATACTTCTCTTCATATGCGGAGACGATCGCCGTCAGCGCTCTATCGAGCGCGGCTTGATGAAAAGGGGCTTGTTCTTTGCCGCCAGAGTTTTCGTATAAGTATCTCCAATTCGTGAATGACGTTGCGTGGTATTCCAAAAGTTTGCCTACAGGCATGTGGTCTGGAAATATGTCAAAATGCAAGGCTTTCGTCAAGCCCCGAGGATAAGGGACTGGCATCTTCTTTTCGATCGAATCGCGTAGTTCTTTGTCAAGTTCCTTGTATAGGCGCCCTAGATCGTGTGTTTTACATTTCGCGTGTCCGTCACGATATAGCAACGCTTTCAGCGCCAGTTCCACTGCGAATGCCGCTAGTACTGGAACCGCTATGAATGTGCCCTCGAACAGCAGTGCATCCGATTGAGGATCGTAGAAGCCTCTCTTTTCGACTTGCTTCACGAAATGCCGTAGCGACTTTGCGGTTCGCATCGTCGCATCAGCTTCAAAGGCATCGGGTCTCTCGGAATGTGCCATGGTCAGCGTCCAGCCAAGCCTCGCGGCAATCGATGTTTATCAGGGACGGTTGCCGAATTGCCAGCGAGAAGTTGCCGGTTTCGAAGGTATCGCGCGGATCGCGCGAGCCGCCTCGTCGAACCAGGGCGTCCCGGCATGGCATTCTCGCAAGCAAGGCGCCAGCGGGATGGCGGCGGTGCCAAGAGGGCGCGGATGGTGGGCGGTGGTGCCTGGTGGTGGGGGCGGTGCGTTGACGGGCCTTCGGCCCGTTTGCCGGCGGGACGCCGGCGCTCCCAGGGGGCGTGTGGCACCGGCGGTGGCAGGGGGCGGGTGGTGGTGGCGGGGGTGGTGGTTGAGTGGGGTTGCCGGTGGGTCGATAATCGGGTTGCGACGGTGGCGTGGCCTGGGGTGTGGGGCTGGCGGTGGCGACCCTCGAGGATCTGCGGGCCGGGGCGCCGGCCGGCGGGCCGGCGCCGGGTGGGGCCGGGCGGCGGTTCGATGGCGACGGCGCGTCGTTCCGGCTGGCCTGCGAGGCCTGCCGCATCCGGCTTGCCCATCTGTTCGACCCCTACCCGGCCATTCACAGCTCGCGCATCGAGCCGCTGCCCCATCAGATCACGGCGGTCTATGGCGAGATGCTGGCGCGGCAGCCGCTGCGGTTTCTGCTGGCCGACGATCCGGGCGCCGGCAAGACGATCATGGCCGGGCTGCTGATCAAGGAGCTCATGATCCGCGGCGACGTGGAACGCTGCCTGGTGGTCGCCCCCGGCGGGCTGGTGGAGCAGTGGCAGGACGAGCTTTGCGGGAAGTTCGGACTGGAGTTCGACATCCTGACGAGGGAGGCGGTGGAAGGCGCCGGGGCCGGCAACCCGTTTTCGGAACGGGGCCTGCTGATCGCGCGGCTCGACATGCTGGCCCGCGATGCGGACCTCCAGGCGCGGCTGGAAGCGGCGCGGGAGTGGGATCTGATCGTGTGCGACGAGGCGCACCGCATGTCGGCGGGCTTCTTCGGCAGCGAGGCGAAGTACACCAGGCGCTACCGGCTGGGGCAGCGGCTGGGCGGAAGGTGCCGGCATCTGCTGCTGATGACGGCCACGCCGCACAACGGCAAGGAGGAGGACTTTCAGCTGTTCATGGCGCTGCTCGACGCGGACCGGTTCGAGGGCCGCTTTCGCGGCGGCGTGCACCGGAGCGATCCATCGGACCTGATGCGCCGCCTGACCAAGGAGGAGCTGCTGACCTTCGACGGCAGGCCACTTTTTCCCGAACGGCGGGCCTGGACGGTTCGATACCGGCTTTCGGCGGCGGAAGCCCTGCTCTATGCCGAGGTGACCGACTATGTGCGCGAGGAGATGGACCGGGCCGAGCGCTTCGCCGCCGAGGGCGACGACCGGCGGCGGCGGAACGTGGGCTTCGCGCTGACGATCCTGCAACGGCGGCTGGCTTCTTCGCCGGCCGCCATCCACGAATCGCTGCGGCGCCGCCGCGAGCGGCTGGAGGCGCGGCTGGCACGGGAGCGGGCGGCGGGGCGGGAGCGGGAGGCGCGGCTGGCGGACGAGGCGGCGGGCTGGCCGGAGGACGACGAGGCGGCGGACGCCATGGAGGAGGCGCCGGCCGGCGAGGCGGAGGCGGCGGAAGAGGCGGTTCTGGACCGGGCGACGGCGGCGGGCACGGTGGCCGAGCTGGAGACCGAGATCGACCGGCTGGGGCGGCTCGAGGAGCGGGCGCTGGCGCTGCGGCGATCGGGCGACGACGCCAAATGGAGGCAGCTGGACGGCATTCTCGACCATCCGCGGATGACGGACGCCGACGGCAGGCGCCGCAAGCTGATCGTCTTCACGGAGGCGCGCGACACGCTGAACTATCTGGCCGGGCGCATCCGCATGCGGTTGGGGCGGCCGGAGGCGGTCACGGTCATCCATGGCGGCGTCGGGCGGCGCGAGCGGCGCCGGGCGGTGGAGGCCTTCAGCCACGACGGGGAGGTGTCGGTGCTGGTGGCCAACGACGCGGCCGGCGAGGGCATCAATCTCCAGCGCGGCCATCTGATGGTCAATTACGACCTGCCCTGGAACCCGAACCGCCTGGAGCAGCGCTTCGGCCGCATCCACCGGATCGGCCAGACCGAAATCTGCCATTGCTGGAATCTGGTGGCCGCCGGGACGCGGGAAGGCGAGGTTTATTCGCGGCTGCTGGACAAGATCGAGACCGCCAGGGCCGCGCTCGGCGGGCGGGTCTATGATGTGCTGGGGCGGCTGTTCGAGGCCCGCGCGCTCCGCGACCTGCTGATGGAGGCGATCCGCTACGGCGAGCGGCCGGAGGTGAGGCAGCGGCTGTCGCGGGCGGTGGACGAGGCGGTGGACCGGCGGCATCTGCGCGACCTGCTGGCCGGGCGGGCCCTGGCCGGGGAGCGGATGACGACGGGCGACGCGGCGCGCATCCGCGAGGAGATGGAGCGCGCGGCGGCGAGGCGCTTGCAGCCGTTTCACATCCAGACCTTCTTTCTGGAGGCGTTCCGGCGCCTGGGCGGCAGCGTCCACCGGCGCGAGGCCGGGCGCTGGGAGGTGGGGCGGGTTCCGGGGCCGCTTCGCGAGCGCGGGAGCGGGGCGCTGCCGGGGCGCTACGAGCGCATCTGTTTCGAGAAGGAGCGGATCGGGCGGGCACCCGCCGCCGCCCATATCTGCCCCGGCCATCCCCTGCTGGAAGCGGTGGTGGCGCTGACGCTGGAACGGCACGGGGAGGTGCTGGCGCGGGGCGCCGTTCTGGTGGACGAGGGCGACGACGGGGAGGCGCCGCGGGTGTTGTTCCAGCTCGAGCACGCGGTCCGGGACGGGCGCGGCGGAGAGGTCTCGCGGCGCCTCCAGTTCGTGGAGATCGGCGCGGACGGGCGGGCGCAGGACGCCGGGCCGGCGCCCTATCTCGATTATCGGCCGCCGACGGCGGAGGAGCGCCCCGCCGTCGCGGCCGCGCTGGCGGCGCCCTGGCTGCGCGGCGATGTGGAGGCGAAGGCGACCGGCCATGCGGGGGCGGCCATCGTTCCCCGGCACATCGAGGAGGTGCGCGCCCGGCGGCTGCCGGAGATCGACAAGGTGGAGCGCGAGGTGGTGGCGCGGCTGAAGAAGGAGATCAACCACTGGGACCGCCGCGCCCAGGAGCTGAAGGCGCAGGAGCGGGCCGGGCGGCGGGGGCGGCTTTCGGCCGGCCAGGCGCAGGCGCGGGCGAACGATCTCGACGGACGCCTGCGGCGGCGGCGGGCGGCGCTGGAGCTGGAGCGCGACATCCGCGGCCTGGCGCCGCAGGTGCGGGGCGGGGCCGTGGTCGTGCCGGGCGGGCTGCTGCGCGGGTCGGCGAAGGCGGAGGGCCTGCGCGAGACGACGGCCGAGGGGCGGGCGGCGGTGGAGCGGCTGGCGATGGAAGCGGTGGCGGCGGCGGAACGCGCGCTGGGCCACGCGCCGCACGACGTGAGCGGCGAGCGGCTGGGCTACGACATCGAATCGCGCGAGAAGGGCAGCGGGCGGCTGCGCTTCATCGAGGTCAAGGGCCGGGCCCGTGGCGCCGAGACGGTGAGCGTGACCCGCAACGAGATTTTGACCGCGCTTCATGCGCCGGACGCCTATATCCTGGCCGTGGTGGAGGTGGCGGACGGCTTCGCGGGGGAGCCGCGCTATGTTCGGAAGCCGTTCGTGCGGGAGCCGGATTTCGGGGCGACCAGCGTGACCTACCGGCTGGCGGACCTGCTGGCGCGGGCGGAGGGGGTGGTTGGTGGGTAGTGGTTGGTGGCCAGTGGTCGGTGGCCAGTGGTCGGTGGTTAGTGGGAGCGGGTGGTGGGGGTGGTGCCTGGCGGTGGGGGCGGTGCGTTGGCGGGCCTTTGGCCCGTTTGCCGGCGGGACGCCGGCGCTCCCAGGGGGCGCATGTGGCGGGCGGTGGTGCCTGAGGCGGGGGTGGGGCGTTGGCAGGCCGCCCGGGGGCGAATGGCGCTTGTCCATTTGCAAGGCTGGGCGCTACTGGAAGTGGATGTTGCATGGTATATCGATTGCATGTGGGTTCTGGCGAGGCGCTGCTCCGGTCCAGGCTTGTAGCGCAGGCTGACGGGGCGTGCGATGGATGGTGGCGCGGCGGGGGTGGTCAACACGAATGGCGCGTGCCTCGCCGGGACGCATGGGCGAGGCTCGTGCGCGAGGTACCTGGGCTTGTGAGGCTCCTCGGAGCCAGCCCACCCGCAGGCGCCATGAATGGAGAGAGAGATGACGAAGAAGGAAGCGAACAAGCGGTCCGGTTCCAGGCGCGAGCAGGACCACGCCGCCATGCTCGAGGCGGCGATGGCCCGTCCGGGCGTCCGCGAAGTCATGCAGGTTTATGGCGGCTGGCAGGGGAAGGATCGGGGTCTCGACGCCTATCGCGCGGCGACGAGGGCGCCTGGACGAATCACGACGACGAACTCCTCGAACGTTCTCTGAAGCGGCGAAACCGGGGGTAGCGAATTGCCGATATGGAGCGAGATTCTCGCGGAGCTGACCCATACGCAAGAGCAGGAGCGCCTGCCGGATTTCGACGGCGTTCGCCGGAAATATCTCGGTCAGCTTCATTGGCACAGCGGGCGCAACGTCATTCTGTATGCTTCCGGCTGGTTGCAGAAGAGCGATGCCCCGCCGGCACTGGTGTCGATCGGCGATGAGGACATTCAGGCGCTCATGGAGGTCGTCCACGGGCTTGAGGGGAACGATCTCGATCTGATTCTGCACAGTCCAGGCGGATCCCCCGAAGCCGCCGAAGCGATCGTTTCCTATCTGCGATCGCGCTTCTCTCATATTCGCGCGATCGTGCCACAACTCGCCATGTCGGCGGCCACCATGATCGCTTGCGCGGCCGACGAGATCGTTCTCGGGGAACATTCCTTTCTCGGCCCTACGGATCCGCAGCTCCTGCTCCCGACGTCCCTGGGCGTAAGGGCCGTTCCTACTCAGGCGGTCCTGGATCAGTTCGACCGCGCGCAGCGGGAGTGCGCCGACCCGGAAAAACTGGCGGCGTGGCTGCCGATGCTGAGCCAGTACGGACCCGATCTTCTGGTACAGTGCGAGTCGGCGCTGAACATGTCGAAGGAGTTGGTCAAGACATGGTTGGAAACGTATATGCTCAAGGGCGCTGAAGACGCGTCGGAAAAAGCTGAAAAATTTTCCGAATGGATTGCAGACCATAAGAACTTCAAGAGTCACAGCAGGCATGTTTCGCGGGATTCCGTCGAGCGTCACGGGTTGGTTGTATCCCGGATGGAGGGCGATAGCGTTGGTGACATGGCCCTGTCCGTGTTCCACGCGACGACCCACACATTTTCCGGCACGCAGGCTGTGAAAATCGTCGAAAACCATGCCGGCCGGGCTTTTGTCAAGCTGGTTAGTGGCTAGTGGCCGGTGAGAGTGGGTGGCTGGTGGTGGTGCCTGACGGTGAGGTTGGTGCGTTGGCGGGCTTTGCGGCCCGTTTGCCGGCGGGACGCCGGCGCTCGGGATGGTGCGTGGGCGGACCTTTCGGCCCGCCGGAGGGCGCGGGTGGCGGGCGGTGGTGCCTGAAGGCGGGGCGCCTTGGGGGTGCATGCCGGGTGGGTGCGCCCCATATGGGATTGGGGGACAGGTGCCGGCGCTAGTGCATGGCAACGGAGGGAGCGGACATGGGATCGACGGCTTCGAGCGGCGACGACTGGCCCGATCTGCGCGGTGCCTTGCGCGATCTGGAGGGGGCGAGGGACGAGGCGCGCGAGGAGGGGTTTTCCGCGCCCTCCGACGCGGCCTTGGGGAATGCGCGGCGGTTGCTGTGCGCCATGCACCGGATGCTTCCGCCGCGGCGCTTCGAGGTCTATCCCATGCCGGACGGGGAGATTGCGATCGATGTGCCGGGTGGGCCCGGGCGTTCGGTCATTCTCTTGTGCGAGCCGGACGGCGGCGCTTTGTGCTTGGTCCATATGAACGGCAGACACCGCCGGGCGCGTTATGCCGATGCGCGTGGGTTGCCGAACGGCTTCGTGCGTGAGGCTTTGAGCGGCAGCTGAATTGCCGGCGCTTTGGCTTGTGACCGGTGGCTTGTGGTCGGTGAGAGCGGGTGGGGGGGCGGTGCCTGGCGGTGGGGGGCGGTGCGTCGACGGGCCTAGCGGCCCGTTTGCCGGCGGGACGCCGGCGCTCGGGGAAATGGTGTGTGGGCGGGCCAGATGGCCCGCCGGGGGGCGGGACGCTCGGTCGGTGCCTGGGGGGTGGCGGCGAACGGCGCCTGCTCACCTTCAAACCGAGGCACTACCTGAAGTGGATATTGCATGACATATCGATTATATATGCATTCCAGCGACGTGCTGCTCCGGCCCAGGCCTGTAGCGCACGCTGACGAGGCGCGCGATGGATGGTGGTGCCGAGCCACAACATGGCTTCGATCGACGGCCCGCGCGGGGTGCCTTGCGTGGTTTGGGCGAAGCGAGGGACGAAACCCGCTATGCCTCGCTCCGGGGCTCGTCCCGCGTCGGATGGCAAAATCGCCATCGCCGCATCGGCCGGGGCTGGACTCCGGTCCCCCCCCCCCCCCCCCCCCGCGCGGTTCGGATGGCGGCGCGGCGGGCGCGGTCAACACGAATGGCGCGCGCCTCGCCGACGCGCATGGGCTGGGTTCACGCGCGAAGCTCCCTGAGCTCGTGAAGCTCCTCGGAGCCAGTCCGCCCGCAGGCGTCATGAATGGAGGGGCAGAGATGACGAAGAACGAAGCAGACAAGCAGTCCGGTTCCAGACGCGGGCAGGATCATGCCGACATGCTCAAGGCGGCGCTCGCCCGTCCGGGCATCCGCGAAGTCATGCAGGTCTATGGAGGCTGGCAGGGGAAGGATCGGGGTCTCGACGCCTATCGTGCGGCGGCGAGGATACCTGGACGAATCACGACAGCGAACCACATCCGAACGCACCGGGCGGCCGAATTCGGGACTCTCGCATCGGGGTTCGGCGCGCATCCGAGACTACGATCGAGAGAATTGCGATGAATAGCGGGATGGCGACAGTGGACGGGAGCAAATGACCATACGGTGCTTGGTTATGTCGTTCGACCACCGGATTCCGGGGGCACCATGAGGCCGGTCGATGCTCATATCAAGGACCAGCTGACTCGGCATCTGGGCGAGATCGAAGGGAAGCTCAATGCCGATGTGGTAGCGATCATCAGCCCGATTCTCCCGGGTCTCGAGCAACAACTTCGTTACGCCATGGATATGCTTCGTTGCAAGAAAAGCTCCGTGGCCGTGGTTCTCGACACCCCAGGTGGGGTAGTAGAGGTGGTCGAGAGAATGGTTACCGCTTTGCGATCCCTCTATGGCGAGGTTATGGTAATAGTACCGGATCGAGCCATGTCTGCCGGGACCATACTTGCACTGAGCGCCGATCGAATCATGATGGACTATCTGTCGTGTCTGGGACCGATCGATCCACAAATCGAAAAAGAAGGGAAATTGGTCCCTGCACTGTCGTATCTGAACCAATTCGAACGCCTTAACAAGAAGGCGCAAGCAGGTGCGCTCACAACCGCCGAGTATGCGCTCCTGAACAAACTGGATCTCGGCGAATTGTATCAATTCGAACAGGCTAGAGAGCTGTCCCAGGATCTTCTCATCAAGTGGCTCTCTCAGTATAAATTCAAGAATTGGTTAAAGACGGAAACGAAACAAGTACCAGTGACAGAAAATATGAAAGAGCAGCGTGCCAAGCACATTGCCGCACTACTCAATAACCCTGAGAAATGGCGTTCTCACGGACGAGCGATCGACATGAAAACGTTACGAGGCGAGGAAATCAAGCTGAAGGTCGAAGATCTCGAAGACGACCCTGCTTTGTATCAAGTCGTCCGGGAATATTTCGGGTTGCTGAAGGATTACATGAATCGAGAGCAACTCATCTCCTTCGTTCACACCAGGGAGTACTTCTGACATGTCGCAAAGGCAAATCATGTCTCCATCGGACCCGAAGGACGTGCTTGAGCGGAACACGAGAATCAATGCCGACACCGTGGCCGCTCATGAGAAGTTGGAGGAAGATTTGAGGAAGCTGGGCGTGGAGATCAAACCGAGCTATACTCTGGAACCACCACTGGGGCGGAATCCGGCCGGATTCCACAACCGGAATGGCTGACAGGGACAGTATGAGGAAATGGATATGTCGGCTCCGGGCATCCGGTATCAGAGGCGTCGAATCGCGCGCAACTCTCCCGGCGCGTAGCGAGCGGCGCTGAACGAGTCCAGTACTTGCAGCAGCTTAACCGGTTTCGGAGCTTTCAGCGCTGGACTGGCCAGAATGGATTGCCGGACACGTTCCGCAAGCAGTGCCGGTTCACGGACGACGGATGCGCGAGTACCTTCGGCCCCCCAAGCCGCAGTCACGACCTAGTTGCGTTTTCTCCGACGGCTCACTGATCGGGGAAATCGGAATTTCGCATTTGAAGCGGTCCGGCCTTGGAACGGGCGAGGTTACGTCGTGAAGGCCCATCGGAAGAAGTTGATCGAGGTTTCGTTGCCGCTGGAGGCTATCAATGTGGCTTCGGCTCGGGAGAAGTCCATTCGGCATGGGCATCCTTCGACGCTGCATCTGTGGTGGGCGCGGCGGCCTTTGGCGGCGTGCCGGGCGGTGTTGTTCGCGCAGTTGGTGGACGATCCGTCGGCGTGGCCGGGGGAGTTTCCGAGCGAGGAGGCGCAAGCCCGCGAGCGGGCGCGGCTGCACGGGATCATCGAGGAGATGGTCCCGTGGGAGGCGAGCGGCAACGAGCATGTCATGGGCAAGGCGCGCTGGGAGATCGCCGCATCCCTGGCGCGCGGGCGCGGCGAGGCGCCTCCCGAGCGCGGCGACGCGGCGGGGGTGCTGGCGTATCTGGCCCGGCACGGGCCGCCGGTGTGCGACCCGTTCTGCGGCGGCGGGTCGATTCCGCTGGAGGCGCAGCGGCTGGGTCTCGCCGCCCGCGGTTCGGACCTGAATCCGGTGGCGGTGCTGGTTTCCAGGGCGACCTGCGAGATTCCGCCGAAATTCGCGAACCGGCCGCCGGTCCACCCCGACGCGGACCCGCATGTGGCGTGGCGGGGCGCGCAGGGGCTGGCCGAGGACGTCCGCCGTTACGGGCGGTGGATGCGCGAGGAGGCGCGGGAGCGGATCGGTCATCTGTATCCGAAGGCGGCGGTGACGGCGGCGATGGCCGAAGCGCGGGCCGATCTGCAACCCCATGGCGGGCAGGAACTCACCGTCATCGCCTGGCTGTGGGCGCGCACCGTCGCCTCGCCCGACCCCAGGATGCGCGGCGCGCATGTGCCGTTGGCGAGTTCCTTCGTGCTGTCTTCGAGGAGGGGGAAGGAAGCCATCGTCGTTCCGGCGGTGGAGAACGGCGGCTGGCGCCTGGCGGTGAAGACGGGAGGCGTCGGGCCGGACGAGTTGGCGAAGGCCAGGGCGGGCACGAAGGCGGCGCGCGGGGCCAACTTCGTCTGCCTGCTGTCCGGGGCGCCGCTCAACGGCGACTACATCAAGGCCGAAGGAAAGGCCGGGCGGATGGGTGCGCGGCTGCTGGCGGCGGTGGCGGAGGGGAAGCGCAGGCGCGTCTATCTGGCGCCGACGGCGGAGATGGAGGAGATCGCGCGGCAGGCGGAGCCGGCGTGGTGGCCGGAAAACACGATATCCGGAAGCACGCAATATCTCGGGATAAAGCCTTACGGGATCGACACGTTCGATCAGCTGTTCACCGATCGGCAGCTCGTTGCGCTGACGACGTTCTCGGACCTGGTCGGCGAGGCGCGCGAGCGGGTGAAGCGCGATGCTCTGGCGGCGGGGATGGGGGTGATGGTGCCCGACGGCGGGACGCCGGCGCTCCCAGGGGGCGCGGGTAGCAAGGGCGGTGCCGGTGGGGCGGATGGCGACGCTGCCGGAGAAGCCTATGCCGACGCGGTGGCGACGTATCTGGGGCTGTGCGTGAGCCGGCAGGCCAATCGATGCTCCAATCTCAACTTCTGGGATCCCGGCGGCGAGAAAGTGCAGCAGGTCTTCGCCCGCCAAGTGTTGCCGATGGTGTGGGATTTCTGCGAGGCCAACCCGTTCAGCGATTCGAGCGGAAACTTCGTCGGACAGGTCGATTACCTTGCGAAGGTGGTGGAGCGCTCACCGGCCCGGACCGCGCCTGCCGCCATCATCCAACAGAACGCCGCCGGCGATACTCCACTTGTCAAGGGCGCCGCGATTGCCACGGATCCGCCCTATTACGACAATGTTCCCTACGCGGACATATCGGATTTCTTCTATGTCTGGCAGCGCCGCACTCTTCGTTCCATATGTCCCGATCTGTTCCGCCTCCTCCTGACGCCCAAGGACGAGGAGCTCGTGGCCTTTTCCTATCGTCACGACGGCAAGAGCGCGGCGGAAAGGTTTTTCATGGAAGGCATGATCAGGGCGTTGCGCAATATGCACGAATCCGGTGCCGACGATTTCCCGGTCACGATCTATTACGCCTTCAAGCAGTCGGAGGTCGCGAAGGAAGGGCTGACTTCTCCAGGATGGGCGACGTTTCTGCAAGCCGTATTCGACGCCGGTTACGTCATCGACGGCACGTGGCCCGTGCGGACCGAGCTCCCCGGCGCCCTGAAGAAAAGGCTGAACGTTCTCGCCTCGTCCATCGTGCTGGCCTGCCGCAAGCGTCCGGCGAGGGCGCCGACGATCACCCGGCGCGATTTCGTCGCGCGGCTGCGGGCCGAACTGCCGACGGCGCTGCGCCACATCCGCGATGGCGGGGTGGGGCCGGTGGACATGGCGCAGGCGGCGCTGGGCCCGGGCATGGGGGTCTTCACCGCCTGCGCCCGGGTGCTGGAGCCCGACGACACGCCGATGACCGTGCGCGCGGCGATCGGGCTCATCAACCGGACCCGCGACGAGATTTCGGGCGAGGAGGCGAGCGGCTGGGACCCGGAAACCCGCTTCTGCATCGACTGGTTCGAGACGTTCGGACTGGACGAGGGCGATTCCGGCGACGCCATCACCATGGCGCAGGCCTACGACATCGGCATCGACGCCCTCGTGGACGCCGGCGCCTTCGCCGCGCGCGGCGGGACGGCGCGGCTGCTCCGCCGCGACGAACTGCCCGCCGACTGGGATCCCGCTGCCGACCGCTACCTCATCCATTGGGAATGCGCGCAGCATCTGGCGCGGGTGCTGGAGGCACCGGAGGGCGGCAGCGAGGCGGCGGCGCGGCTGCTGACCGCGATGGGGCCGGACAACGGCGAGGCCGCGCGGCTGCTGGCCTACCGCCTCTACGACATCTGCGAGCGCGGCGGCCGGGCCGCCGAGGCGCAGGTCTGGAACATGCTGGCCCAGGAGTGGCCGGCGGTGGAGGAGGCGGCGGGACGGGCCGGGATGGCGTTGCGCGAGGAGGCCCTGCCGTTCGGGGAGGGCTTGTGACCGGTGACCGGTGGCCGGTGGCCGGTGGCCGGGGGCCGGTGGCCGGTGATCGGTGGCCGGTGGCTAGTGGTTCGTGGGAGCGGGTGGGGGGGTGTGGTGCCTGGCCGGTGGAGTCGGTGCGTCGGCGGGCCTTCGGCCCGTTTGCCGGCGGGACGCCGGCGCTCGGGGAACGGTGTGTGGGCGGGCCGGACGGCCCGCCGGGGGGCGGGACGCTCGGCCGGTGCGTGGGCGGGCCGGACGACCCGCCGGGGGGCGAGGCGCCTGGGTGGGGGCAAACGCGGTGCCCGCCCATTTGCAAAGCGAGGCGCTACCCCGGAACCCGTACCTATTGACGGGGGGCGGAGGCGCCCTTATATTCAAGCAAGCAATTCAGAATCGTCGGCGGACGGAGCGAGGGACTCATGGAAATGGAAAGGAAACGGCTCTTGCGGGAGGCTGCGGCGCGCGGCAAGTATGCGCCGCTCTACCACCACCTCTCGGCGAGCTGCGGCGCGGAGTGGCGCGCCTCCTTCCGCGAAGTCGAGATGATCCTGGGGTTTCGGCTGCCGGACTCGGCACGCTTGCACCGCCCCTGGTGGTCGAACCAGAAGAAGGGCGGCGGCCATAGTCACGCGCTCGCCTGGCAGGCGGCGGGCTGGCGGACGCGCTCCATCGATCTCGAGGCGGAAACGCTGGTGTTCGAGCGCACGGCGCCGACCGGAGAGTCGCCCCGGAAGCGCAGATTCGACGTGGATCGGGATTGGCCCCCGGTCCCGGGTGGTGGTTGGCCTCCCGGTTTCACCGTCGGCCGCGAACAGATTTACGACGAGTCCGGGCGGCTGACCGGCGGACCGCAAGACGGTCCCGGAAACGGCCGCTGAGGCGCCTCGTGTTCTTCGACACCAACGTGCTCGTCCGATCCCGTTTCGAAGCCGCCCCGCACCATGGCCCGGCGCGCCGCCGCATGATCCGGGCCAGCGAGGGGAGCGAGACTTTGCGGATCAGCCGCCAAGTTCTCCGCGAATACCTGGCGACCGTCACGCGCCCGCAGTCCTGGGCGGCCGCCGTTTCCATGAACGACGCCCTGGACCATGTCGCGCAGCTCGAAGCCGGGTTCGACGTCCTGGAAGATGGGCCTTGTGTCACGAGGACGCTCGCGACCCTGTGCCGGGACGTGCCCGTGGCGGGGAAGCAGGTTCACGACGCAAACATCGTGGCCACCATGCTCGCCCACGGCGAACGGCGCCTTCTGACGTTCAACGGCGGCGATTTCCGGCGTTATGGCGAACGGATCGAACTGGTGGACGTGGAGGGCGCGGAATGACCGTGGAGGCCGGGCAGGCGGCGGCGGCCAGGCGGCGGGTCGAGGAAGGGCTGGAGGCGCTGCGCGCCGGGCTCGCGCCCTATGTCGAGAAGCACATGCGCGACCGCCACGGCGCGGAATGGCGGCAATATGCGAGCCGCGCGGCGCGCGACGAGGCGGGCGGCCCGCTGGACGTCCAGGCGCTGCTGAGAACCCTGCTCGACCACTGGAGCGACCTGTTCCGGCACGACGAGAGGTTGCGCAGGGCGCGGAGTTTCGTCTCGCTGGCGATCGACGCGCGCAATGCCACCGCGCACTTCGCCGGCGAAATGGAGGCGCGCGCCGCGCTGCGCCATCTGGACGCCATGCGCGAGCTGCTGGCCGCCATCGGCGCGGCGGGCGGCCAGGAAGCCGCGCTGGCGGCCCTTTACGACAAGCAATTGGCGGCGGATGGCGGGCCGGAGGCGGACACCGGCGGCCTGGGGCTCGAGGAGCCACCGCCGCCGGAACGCCTGCGCCCCTGGCGCGAGGTTTGCGAACCGCATCCCGACGTCCTGGCGGCGCGCTTCTCCGACGCCGAGTTCGCGGCCAACCTGGCGCTGGTGGATCGGGGCCAGGGCGAGGAGGAATACGTCGACCCGGCGGCGTTCTTCCGCATCACCCATGCCACCGAGGGGCTGCGGCGGGTGCTGCGGGCCGCGATCGAGCGGCTCGGCGGGCGCGGCGGCGAGCCGGTGATCGGGCTTCAAACCAATTTCGGCGGCGGCAAGACCCACACCATGCTGGCGCTCCACCATCTCGCCGGGGCGGCCGAGGCCGGCTATCGGCCGGAGGCCCTGGAGGGCCTGGCGCCGATCTTCGCCGAGGCCGGCGTCGGGACCCTTGGGCGCGTCCGGCGGGCGGTGTTCGTCGGCACCGACAAGGGCGCGGCGGAGGCGATGCACGCGGAAGGCGGGCGGGAGGTCCGCACCCTGTGGGGATATCTGGCGTGGCGGCTCGGCGGCTGGAAGGCGGTCGAGAGCATCGCCGCTTCCGAAGCCGCCGGCACCAATCCCGGCTCGGAAAAGCTGATCCCGATCCTTCGCGAGGCCGCGCCGTGCCTGATCCTGATGGACGAGGTGGTGGCCTTCGCCCGCCAGCTGCGCGGCGTCCCGTACGACGCCTTCCACGCCTTCGTCCAGTCGCTGACCGAGGCCGCGGCCGCAGTCGAAGGCGCCGTGGTGGTCGGTTCGCTGCCGGAATCGGGCAGCGAGGTCGGCGACCAGCAGGGCCGGGAGGCGCTGCGACGGTTGGAAAAGATCTTCGGGCGCCTGCAATCGGCCTGGACGCCGGCGAGCGGGGTCGAGACGTTCGAGATCGTCCGGCGGCGCCTGTTCCAGCCGCTCGACGAGGCGGGCGAGCGGGCGCGCGACGAGACCGTTCGGGCGTTCCGCAAGCTCTACCGCGACAACCGCGCGGACTTTCCGCCGGAAGCGCGCGAGGCGGCCTACGAGGAACAGATGCGCCGCGCCTATCCGCTGCATCCGGAGGTGCTGCGGCGGTTTTCCGGCGACTGGTCGGTGCTGGAGAAATTCCAGCGCACGCGCGGCATCCTCAAGATCATGGCGGGCGCCGTCTATGCGCTGTGGCAGGGCGAGAGCAACGCGCCGCTGATCACGCCCGCGCTGCTGCCGCTTCGCGACGCGCGGGTGCGGACGGCCCTTCTGGAGCCGCTGGATCGCGCCTATGGGCCGATCCTGCAATCGGAGGTGGACGGCGACCAGGCGCTTACGGCGCGGATCGAGGCCCGGCGGCCCCGGATCGGCCGCGCCAGGGCGGCGACGGGCGCGGCGCGGGCGGTGTTCTTCGCCACGGCGCCCCATGCGGGCGGCGACGCACGCGGCGGCCTTACCGGCGCGGAGCTCCGGCTCGCCTGCGCCCGTCCCGGCGACCAGATCGCGGTGTTCGGGGAGGCGCTGCAGGAAATCGCGGCCAGCGCGGCCTATCTCTACCGCGACGGCGATCGCTACTGGTTCTCGCCCCGCCCGACCCTGAACAAGCTGGCCGCCGACCGCGCGCGCGACGCGAGCGACGAACGGGTGGACCGGCGCATCGTGGAAGTGCTGCGAGAGGAGGCGCGCGAGAGGGGCGGATTCCATCGTGCCCATGCCGCGCCCGACGATCCGTCCGACATCGAGGACCGGCGCGACACGGCGCTGGCGATCCTGCCACCGTCGGCCGCCCATGACGGCGGCGAGGCGCGCTCGCCCGCGGAGGGCATGGCCCGCGAAACCGTCATGCGGCGCCGCGCCGGGCAGCGGCGTTACCGAAACGCGCTGGTGTTCGTCGCGGCCGACGTGGCGAATCTCGACGCGGCGCGCAAGAACGCCCGACGGGAGCTCGCCTGGCGTTCGATCCGGGAGGATGGCGACCTTCAGAAGAACATGACGCGCGCGCAGGCGAGCGACGCCGAGGGGCAGTTCGGGCGCGCGAGCGAAACGCTGCGCCGGAGCGTGCGCGGCGCCTGGGTGCACCTGCTGTGCCCGGCATCGGTCGAGGACGCGAATGGCGGGCCGTCTTCCGGTTTCGCCATGCAGGCCGCGCGGCTGGTGAACCGGGGCGGGGCCAAAAGCGTGGCGCGGGCGGCATGGGACAAGGCGATCGGCGACGGCTCGGTGCTCGAGGAGATCGGCCCGGAAAACCTGACCCGCTGCCTCGAACCGCTGTGGCCGGAGAGCCAGCCGCATGTCGCGGTCGCGGAGCTCCGCGAGTGGTTCGCTTCCTATGTCTATCTGCCGCGCCTGCGCGACGAGGGGGTTCTCGACGGCGCGCTGCGGCGCCTCGCCGAAGACTTGGCCCGGCCCTTCGCGCTCGCGGCCGGCTTCGAGGAGGAGACCGGCGCCTATATCGATGTCGTCGACGGAAAGACGCCCCCGCTGGAAGACCTGGGGTCCCGTCTTCTGGTGCGCCGGGAGGCCATACCGGCGCCCACCGAAGGCCCGCGTCCGCCGCCGCCCGGCGGCAAGGCGGCGGGCGGCGGCGGGAGCGACGGCGATCCCGACCCCGGCAAGCCGCAACCGCCGCCCGACGCGCCCCGGCCGAAGCGGTTCTTCGCCTCGCTGAAGATCGATCCCGAGCGCGCGGGCCTCAACGTGGCGCGCATCATGGATGGCCTGCTGGTCGAGTTGACCCGCGCGCCGGGGGCCGGAATCGAACTGACGCTGGAGATCGCGGGAACGGCGGGCGAAGGTGGCTATCCGCCGGACGTCGTGGAGACCGTTACCGCCAATGCCCGGGATCTCAAGCTGGACGGTGGCGCTTTGGGGTTCGAGGAGGATTGACGGCGAAGGTTCCGGGAGCGGCGGCGGGGCGCCAGCATGGAGATGTGGAGAGCGGGGGACGGAGCGTTGGGCATGGCGCTTCGATACCCCATATGCGGGGCTGTTGAATCGCCTTTGCCGAGTCAATACGATGCCGGCCCGACACCATGCGCGAACAATGGATCGTGACATGCCGAGCAGAGCACCATCGGCGCACAGCGCCCATGGAAAGGCCGTAACGATTCGGGTTCCAAGGCCGCTGTTGCGGAAGATCGAGCAGGATGTCGAGGCGAGGGACGCGCCGATCTCGCGCAACGTCCGGCCGATCGAGGCGGCGGAGAACATTGCCCGACGACAGGATCGTCGGAGGAACCGGGATGGCTCGTAGCGACCTTCTCGTGTCTCTCGTCCGGGCCGGCGCCTCGGGGGACAGGAAAGAGTTGGCCACTACCGTGGAAGCGATCGTGGCCGAGGAGCGCGCCAAACAGCACAATATCCTCGCCGACCGGTTAACGCGCGCGCTGCGAGCCAACGGCAATGGCGGGCAGATGGGATATGCGGTTCCCGAGTCCGTCATGCGATCCCGGGACTACATCCTGGAGACAACACCACGAAAGCGTCTTGAAGAGCTCTTCCTGCCGGATCTCTGCGAGCGCGCATGCCACGAGCTCATCGAAGAACAACAGCGCGCCAGCTTGCTGCGCTCGCACAGCCTGGAACCGCGTCATCGCGTGTTGCTGGTGGGCCCCCCCGGCAACGGAAAAACATCCCTGGCCGAAGCTATCGCGGAGGCGCTCGCGATCCCGTTCTTCGTCGTGCGTTACGACGCGATCATCGGCAGTTTCCTCGGCGAAACGGCGAGCCGGTTACGGCGCGTGTTCGATTATGCGCGGACCACGCCATGCGTTCTGTTCTTCGACGAGTTCGATGCGGTGGGCAAGGAACGCGGTGACGTGAACGAGACGGGGGAGATCAAGCGCGTGGTGACGTCGCTGCTGATGCAGGTCGACGACTTGCCGAGCTATACGGTGGTCGTTGCCGCATCGAACCACTCGGAGCTTCTCGACCGGGCGGTCTGGCGGCGCTTCCAGTTCCGACTGGAACTGCCTTCGCCGACACGGGCGCAAGTCAGACGTTACTTCGATGCGTTTGCGAACGGGATGAACGAGCCCTTGGGGATCAGGACGGAGACGATAGCCAGATCCCTGGGCCAGATCAGTTATGCGGAAGCAGAAGAGTTCTGCTACAACATTCGCAGGCGCCTTGCACTGTCATGTGGGGAAGGGCCTCTCAAAGCGGTGGTCGCCGAGCAGTTGAAGCTGTGGAAGGCAAGAGCGCGACAATCGGACCCGACCTGAGCCATTCATGCCGGAATACCCGCTTTTACCCCTGCCGGCTCCCGAACGAGGCGTCCCACCGAAGCCGTCGCGTTTCGCGCCAAGGGATCCAAAACTATCGCCGGGGCGGCAAGGACAGCGTCTTGGCCCAAAATTCGGCCGCCTTTGGGACGTTCTAGCATCGGACAGCAACGGGCTTTCCCTTCGCGCCGATCCGTCCAGCATCGCGCCGGAACGGGCGCTCGTGCTGGAGGTTGTGGGATCGGTGAGCGATTTCCATGCCCTGGCCAGGAAAGTGGAGGGACTCGAGTTTCTTGCGGACGAAGAGATCGAATTCCAGCCAGACGAGGACTTCTTCGAGACAGACAACCGTGCAGGTCGGAAGGGACGGCCTCGGATGGACAAAGCGGTTGGCGGCCGTCTCTATCTCGCCATGCCCGACATCCATGCGCTCAGGCAGCTGCTATCGTTGTGGAGGCGCTGGCAGCGTGGGGAAGACCTTCGGCGCGGCCAGGCAGGGTGGCAAGGCCTGTTCGAGAGGCTACGCGACATTCGGCCATGGGGAGCCGTGGATCGGATTACAGACGAGACCATTGGATTCTGGCACGAAGAGATCGATGCCGATCGATCAGCGATGCTCAGAATCGAAGCGGAACTATGGTTCCGCGAGAGCGCGGGGCGCCGGGAACGCGCGCACCGCCGAGTCGCCGAAGCAGCTTCCGAGGCCGGCGGAGACATCGTCCATCACGCGGTTATCGAGGACATCGGTTATCAGGCGGTGCTGATCGACCTGCCATCGGCTGAAGTCGCACGTCTCGCCGCACGCGAGGAAATCCACCTCGCGACCTGCGACGATGTGACGTATCTGCGGCCGCAATCGTCGGCCGGCGTGCCGGAACCCGGCGGCGACATCGAAAGCGAGCACGGGGCCTCTATCGAGCCACCCGCCGATCTGCCGCCCGTTGCCGCGTTGCTCGACGGCGTGCCGGTGCAGAACCATCGATTGCTGGCGGAGCGGCTCGACGTGGACGATCCCGACGATCTTGCATCCATGAGCCTCGTGGAGGGCCGCTATCACGGCACGGCAATGGCCTCGTTGATTCTGCACGGAGACAGGTATCTCCACGGGCCTCCGATCTCGCGAAAGCTTCATGTGCGCCCCGTCCTGCGCGCACCAGAACACGGTCTTTCCGAAGAACCGAGGCGAGACCGCCTTCTGGTCGACACCATCCATCGTGCCGTCAGGCGCATGAAGGAAGGAGACAACGAAGGAGAGGCGACGGCACCGGAAGTGTTTCTCGTCAATCTCTCACTGGGAGATTCGAGACGCCCGTTCAGCGGTGCGGTGAGTCCCTGGGCGAAGCTCCTCGACTATCTTGCCGACCGATACGGAATCCTTTTTCTGGTGAGCGCCGGAAATATCGACGCACCGCTTACGGTACCTGCGTTTTCCGACTGGACGAGTTTCGAGGGAGCCGGTGTAGAAGAACGGGAACGGGCGGTGCTCCAGGCTCTCTCCGATCGAAAGGCGTATCGAACGCTCCTGTCGCCAGCGGAGGCACTGAACATCGTCACTGTCGGGGCGTGGCATCACGACGCTTTCAACGGGCCGCGCGGTGCCGGATCGGTGGACCCCTATGGAGACGGAGAGCTTCCCAATGTGAGCTCCGCGTTGGGACTCGGCCACCGGAAGATCGTCAAACCGGATATCCACCTGCCGGGAGGACGAGAGCATGTAAGGTTTCGAGCCAGTGGAAAAACGCTCACCGTCGTGCCAGGAGGGCGATGTGGCCTGAGCGCGGCGGCGCCAGACCCCGCAGGAAATCTCGACCGCGTTCGTCCGAGCAACGGAACCAGCACCGCTACGGCTTTGGCCACGCGAGCAGCTCACCGTCTTTTCGAAGCACTGATGGACGTAGAAGGCGGGTCGATGCACTCGGACATGGAGCCCCGGTTTTATGCGGTCGTGATCAAGGCGTTGCTCGTCCATCGATCGAAATGGGGAAATCGGGCGGATTTCCTGAGCCGGCTTTACGGCCCACACGGGCAAGGAAAGCACATCGAAAGGCACGACAACATCGCGCGTCTGTTGGGATATGGGTTTCCGGACATCGAGGAAGCTATTTCATGCGCGCCCAACCGGGCTACCCTGGTCGGCCACGGGACCATTGCGGCGAAGACAGCGAACATTCATCGGATTCCCCTGCCGCCGAGTCTGGATGGAGTTACGGAACCGAGGGCAATCACGGTGACGGTCGCCTGGCTCTCGCCAATCAACCATCGTCACCGGGCATATCGCCGGGCGAAACTCGAAGTGGGCGCGGTGAAGAGACTCGAAGATGCCGCTGGAGTGAAGCGGTCGAAGGAACAGCCTTCGGACAAGTCCGGTGCGCGCGGGACGGTATCCCATACTCGATACAAGGGCCGGGAAGCAGTGCCATTCGTCGATGACGGGCATGTGCTGCTGCGCGTCTTTTGCCGGGAACAGGCCGGCCAGCTGGATCAAAACATCCGCTATGGAATTGCGGTCACTATAGAGGCGGGTGAGAACATCCCCGTTTATCAGGAAGTCAAGGCAAAGCTCTCGGTGCCTGTAGGGGCGCAGCTGTAGCGGGAATGGTGAGAGACGATTCAACGGGCAGCAGGGGATATCGCGAAAATTGCCTGCAATGGGGGCCGGTAGGCGGGACGTTGGCGGGCCTGCGGCCCGTTTGCCGGCGGGGCGCTGGTGGTGCCAGGGGGCGGGACGCTCGGTCGGTGCCTGGCGGTGCCAGGGGGTGGCTTATTGCTTGGTGGGGGGGTGGGGTGGGGTCCTGGAAGACGCCGTTTTCTATGGTGCCGGGGCAGGAGACGCGGGTTTGGCGCAGGCGGCGGCGGTAGCGGTCGGCGTTCCAGGCGCGTCCGCGGTGCAGCAGGCAGCGGTTGTCCCAGATCAGCACGTCGCCCACCTGCCAGCGGTGGCGGTAGATGTCGCGGGCGCGGGTGGCGCGGGCCAGCAGGTCGTCCAGCAGCGCCCGGCTGGCCGCCTCGCTCCAGCCCCGCACGGTGCGGGCGTGGGAGCCGACATAGTAGTTCCTGGCGCCGGTGGCCGGGTTGGCGCGCACCAGGCGCTGGGCCACCGGCGGCAGGGAGCGGGCGTGGGAGGGCGCCACCGGCGCCACCCTGGAGCGGGAGAAGACGTAGTCGTGCACCACCGTGAGCGGCGCGATCCTGGCCTGCATGGCCGCCGGCAGGCGCGCCCAGGCGGCCCGGCAGCTGGCGAATTCGGTTTCGCCGCCGCGGGCGGGCACCTCGTGGGCGCAGGTGATGGAGACGAAGGCCGGGACGGGGCGGAAGGAGGAATCGGAGTGCCACATGCGGTTGCCGGCGGCGAAGCGGACATCGGCGTGATCGTTGCCCTGGCGGCGGCCGTCGGCGCCGATGTTGCCCACCGTGCCGAAGTAATCGACGACGCCGCTGCGCCCGAGCTTGACGTGTTCGAACTCCGGCGTGCCCAGGCGGCGGGTGAGGGCCAGCTGGCTGCGGTCGTCCAGGCGCTGGGCGGGGAAGTGGAGCAGGGAGTAGCGGTCGATGGCCGCGCGCAGGGCCGCCAGGGCGGCGTCGGCCAGCGGGGCTGCCAGGTCGATGGCGGCGATGCTGGCGCCGAAGTTCGGGTGCAGCGGGCGGATGGCGAGGGCGGGCACGGTGGTGGGCTCCGGGGCTGGCGGGGGCGAGAAACTCGGCAATGGAAGCTCGCCCTCGAGAGACATGCCAACGACGCAGGCCCCGCTTCCGCCGAAGTGACACCCTGACCTTGGCAGTGCTTCCCGCGCAGACACGATCTCGGTCACGCTGGCATCATGGGTCAGGGGCGTTTGCTCAGCTCGGGTCGGATGCTTATAGGCCGATCGGGCCGAAATGAAAATCGTATTGCACCCTTCTCAACACCAACCTGTTGATGGATCGAATCTCGACCTTGCCTTGCTCCACCGGGCGTCCGAACAAGGCAAGATTGGCGACGATCTTGGATCGCTCCCGATCAGCGAGCTTCGGAATCGCGCGATGAGACATGCCGAAGGTGGTCTCAAAAGGAACTTTTCCCGTCCGCAACAGGCTGAAATAAGACGGATAGGCGAGACCATCGTAGCCGTATTCAGCCGCGACGAGTGCAATGGCGCTGCAAACTTCGTACGAATGTTCTCCGGCGAGGGAGAGCATGTGGACCGCCATATCAAGACTCTCGAATTCGCTTTTGTCCGGCTGAAAAAGTAGTGCCGTCAGATCCAAAAGCTTCAGATCTTGCGTTGCCGCCAAAGTCGCAAAGAACACTTCATCCTCTGCCGCGACTCTGCATTCGTGGATACAAATCGATAGATCCTGCGATGCATACATCACAGGGAATCCTCCAGAATCGAGGCGCCCACAGCCTGTCCTCTCGACCGGAGGGCTATCATATTGATCGAAGTCTTGGGGTCGTTCCAGATTCTTGCGAAGTCGATAAAATTTATGACTCTTAGGCAACGTGATTTCCGGATACTCATCGCAGATTCGCCGTAGCGTTTTGTCTCTCTTGATTGGATTCTGCAGCGCATCCAGAGGCTCGATATTCAAACCGACCATCCAGAGTCTTGGAGCATAGAGAAAGAAGCCGATACCGGCTACCCCTTCAATAAGCCGCATATCTTCCTCCGGCCACGGGGAAGCAGATACGAGATCGGACGCATGGCGCTTGTTGCATTGCACCAGCGGCGCGGCACCATAAGGCGTTCGCTGAAGGGTTCCCCATACGAAAAAGCGATACGCGAGCAAGTCGATCAGATCTCCGGTCAGCTTTCGTCCGTCCGTTGCGCGGCAGTTCGGGCAAGCGCTGTCATCGAGAAGTCCTATTTCCTCGGCGGAAAGCCGTAAGCCTTCGTTCGAGAAGCACCGGGAGCACAGGCGATAGGCCGCTGCCTCCCAGGCTTCTCGCCATCCCAGACGAGTAGCCAGACGAAGGATGAAAATCAGCCTGAGGAACCTGTTCACACCTGGCACTTTTGTTCTGATCCCCGTCGTCCTCTGTCGCCGGAAGGCGGCATGGAGAAAGCATGAAATTCGTTTGGACGTCTCATCCGTGAACGCATGTCAACGATCCGGGAGGGTTCGGAAGAATCAGGCACGAGTCGGGAGATTTCGCGCCTGCTAGCCTCGACCTCTTCATCACGGCCGGCCGCGATCATGTCACGGGCGATAGTTTGGGCCGTGAATATGCATGGGCGCAACAAGCGGATTCGAGCTCGGTGCGTGGCCATTCCCGCCGGTCAAGCGGCCCCATTGCGAGCTCGACCATGCGCCGGTTCGCTGAAATATACCTCTCCGCTGCCGCGTTTTCGATGCGGTTCCATTGCTCGGGCGTGACCCGAATGTTCTTATGCAGCGTCCGCGCCATCGGTTTCGCCAGCCTTTTCAACGCCTTGCAGTATGCTGCCTCGGGTGTAGGGCGAAAATGCGCGCCCAGATTGAAGTTGTCGGGCTGACGGTAGACGGGCCCAACGCAATCGCCGTCGAGACTGATGCGCGACCCGTCGGGGCCGATACGCTCGAAAGTGACGTCATCCATGGCGCGGTCCTTCCGGTGGTTGGCGAGGCCGGATCGCTTGCGCGGCGGGCCGTCCGGCCCGCCAGGGGCGTGGGAGGGGTGGAGCGTGGTGCCTGGCGGTGGGGGTCGGTGCGTCGGCGGGCCTTCGGCCCGTTTGCCGGCGGGACGCCGGCGCTCGGGGAAACGGTGCGTGGGCGGGCCTGACGGCCCGCCGGGGGCGTGTGGCGGGCGGCGGTGCCTGGAGGCGCGGCGAGGATGGCGGTGGGGGCGTGTGGCGGGGGCGGCTTGCGTGCGGTGGTTGGGTGGGCCTATGGGGGCTTGGGAGGGGTGGAGCCATGCGCTGCGAGGTGGTTGCCATCGGCAGCGAGTTGCTGCTGGGCCAGATCGTCGACACCAACTCCGCCTGGATCGGCGAGCGGCTGGCCCTGGCGGGGATCGACTGCCACTTCCAGATCAGGGTGGGCGACAACGCCCGCCGCATGGCCGCCGCCATCCGCCAGGCGCTGGCCCGCAGCGACGCGGTGATCTGCTGCGGCGGGCTGGGCCCCACCCCCGACGACATCACCCGCGAGGCGCTGGCCGGCATCATGGGCGTCGGCCTGCGGCGCGACGAGGCGGTGGCGGCGCGCATCCGCGCCATGTTCGAGGCGCGCGGGCGGCGGATGCCGGACAACAACCTGCGCCAGGCCGAGATTCCCGAGGGCGCGCGGACCATCGCCGAAATGCCGGGGACGGCGCCGGGCATGATCTGCCCGGTGGGCGGCAAGGCGATCTACGCGCTGCCGGGCGTGCCCGACGAGATGAAGGAGATGATGCTGGGCAGCGTGCTTCCCGACCTGCGGCGGCGCGCCGGGACCGCCGCCACCATCCGCAGCCGCGTGCTGAAGACCTGGGGGATGAGCGAATCGGGCCTGGCGGAAGCCCTGGACGGCAGGCTGCGGGCGCTGGACGCCAGCGGCAACCCCACCCTGGCCTTCCAGGCCAGCGGCATCGAGGGGATCAAGGTTCGCATCACGGCCCGGGGCGGCGACGCGGCCGCGGCCGGCGCCCTGCTGGACGCGGAACAGGCGCGGATCGCCCCCATCCTGGGCCGCCACCTGTTCGCCGTGGACGACGCCACCATGGAAAGCGCGGTGCTGGAGCTGCTGGCCCGGCGCGGGCTGACCCTGGCGGCCCATGAGAGCCTGACCGGCGGGCTGCTGGCGGCCAGGATGGCCGACGCCGACCCGCAGGGCGCCCGCTTCGTGGGCGCCATCGTGCGCGGCGGGGGCGGCCATGGCGACGCGCGGGCGGCGGCCGAGGAGGCGCGCCGCCATTTCGGCGCCGATGCCGCCATCGCCGCCCACCGCGCCGGCGACGGGCGGGCGGGCGCCGTGCAGCTGGGGCTGGCGGGGGCGGCCGGCGAGGCGAGCATCGCCGCCGCGCTGCCCGGCGACCTCGCCCGCCTGCGCCGCTACGCGGTTATCGCGCTGCTGGATGCCTTGCGGCTGGCGTTGGAGGGTGGGGGTGGGGGTTGAGGGGCTTTTGGGTCGTTTGAGTGGCTAGTGGATAGTGGATAGTGGTTAGTGGCCAGTAGCCAGTGGCTAGTGGTCAGTGAGAGCGGGGAATGGCGGACGGTGCCTGGCGGTGGGTGGTGGTGCGTTGACGGACCTTCGACCCGTTTGCCGGCGGGACGCCGGCGCTCCCAGGGCGCGCAGGTAGTGGCTTGACCTTCCCGTCTCCGCCCTTCGGCTTGTGTTTCAACAGCGCGCAGCCCACCATCTCGGGCGTGACACCGCGTAGCGCGGGTTCCGGACTTCTGGCTTCAAGGCCGGTTTGGGCTTTTTGATTATGACTCCTCCATCGAAAGTTTCACTTTCCCGGCCCCTGTCAGAGCTGCGATATGACCCATAAATTCATCAACGGATGCGATTGCGTTGGCATGATATTTCCCGACAGGAATGGGAACGATAAAGTCATCATTCCACACTTCCCGTTTCAATTCCGGCTGACTTGCTGTTTGTGACAAATAGTAGTTTTGTATGCGGGAGTATTCGCTCCGAAGCGCGTACCATAGAATCTTCCCTTGCTCAGGAGATTCGGGGCGAATGACGCGAAACCCAGATGTGCAAATAGTTCCGTCGTATTCATCCGGCACTAAAACAACCGTCCCGCGTGAACTATTGTTTATGGCAACCAGAACATCCCCGGCCCGAATTTCAACATCCCCGCGCGTCGGCAGATCGTCAATTACTCCTTGCTGGTGGCTAACAATCAAACCATACGGCGTCACATCGCCAATTTCAATGTATCTTAAAAGCGTTCCGGACTCACTCAATTCACGTCGTCTAGATTTGCTGATCGATGGCGCCAAATCGAAATCCCTGCCATATCGGAGAGTTACCTCTTTCCTATTTTGTCGGGAAAACAATTTTCTCCGGCAATTATCAAGATCAGGAGAAAAGTAAAAAGAGTCCAAACGCTTCGGGTTTAGTTTGTCCGGTGGGACAATCCAAACCTGTTGCGGGCATTCAAGATTTTCAGACTTGTCTTGGTTGGCTTTGATTATTGTGGATAATTGCCCCGTTCTGACCCACTCAAAATAATTCATCAATATATCAATCAGATTGTTTCTTTCCGGTGTGTCCTTGCAATGGTTGTCATGCCCAACGTTGTTCGCAATAGACATAAAGACATAGCCTTGGCCTTCATTATCAGTCATTTTCTTCCGAACATGAAGGATAGACGTTTTTATATTTGCCTTGGCTTTGAAAAAAGTATTGAACGGCAACGAGTGAACGCTGAGCACAACGAATTTTTCCAGTATCCATTCTCTGATAGGTCTTTGCGTCTTACCGTTCAGCACTGTATCGTCCAAAACAATCAACATTGTACCACTAGGCCTCAAAAGTTCATGGTATCGATCAAGGAACAAAACATTAGATTTTACCTTAGCTGAGACTCCTGCGATATCTCTTTGCTTTAGAATCCTGTTTTCATCTTCATTTTTCGCGTCGTAACTCATACTGAATGGGGGGTTGCTCAGGACCAGATCAAAGGATTCCGGCTGCACCTTAGCGGCATGGTCGTTCACTTCGTTCCGGCGTTCAGCGCCCATATCGGCATCGGCAGATGGAACACCATCCAAGCCGTCCCCTTCAAATATGTGACTCCCACCGTCGCCGTGCAGATACATGTTGATCCTAGCAACCCGGCAAACGCGATCATTGCCTTCAACGCCATACAGACATTTGTTGTGGACAAAGCCAATTAAATCTTTTTTGCGTGCGTCGGTAAGCCTCTTGTCGTTTCTGATTGCCGCCGTCAGATGCGCCATAGCTTCGATCAAAAAACCTGCGGTACCAGCACAAGCGTCAATTATCATTGGCGGGGTCATAACATCGTAGCCGTGCAGCGCTATTCTTGTCATGAAGTCAACCACGGGGCGAGGCGTGAAATACTGCCCCAGCTCCTTCCCGCGAATTTCTCTGTTCAAAAATTGTTCGAACATACGACCGTTCAAATCCTCATCTATTGCACTCAAATTAACATTCTCAAACTGCTCAATTAGCGCCTTGCATGTGCTGGCGCTCAATTTCATCGTTTCATCGGTACTGTAGATACGTTTTTTACCTTCATGTATTGAATCTTCCAACTCACGGTGCAGTTGATGAAAAAGAATATCTCTTACGGGATGATCCGATGTGCTTGAAACTATCTCTAGCCAATCGACTGTTAGCGGCAATTCGCCTCGAGGTTTGTTCACATCGAGGGAAGATCGTTTTTTATCCTCTCGAATCTTGAGAAAGATAAACTTGCAAAATTCGAAAAAAGCGTCTGTAGGACTTTTTCTTTCCTTTTTCCAAATCAGATCGTGGCACGAATCAAACAGAGTGTTTAGCGCTGCTGGGGGATCGATTCAAAAACACCGTCCTTGCTTATAGTTTCAGTTCGTTCTTTGTGATTGGCATAGTTTTTGAGAGTCACTAGGGGCGGCGATCCACTCGAAAAATCTTCAAGTTTGAGGGTAACAATTGCACTTTCACGATTCACCGGGTACAACGCGGTCATTATCCCATTTGTGATCAAAAGCCACTCAATACCTCTTTCATCGTTGCGCAGGTTTTTGTTATGGCTAAGTGCGTAGCTCGCGGCTTGCCCCCAATATTTTGAAATATCTTCGGTCGGAGATTTCACTTCAACCATAATGCTCGCCGAGCCAGAGGGATCCAAAAGCAAAAAATCAACTTCAAGCATGACCTTCTTGGATCCATCATGCCCCGTCAGTTTCGGCACTCGTTCCTTTGGGAGAATAAATGCCTCAGGGTAATTTAATTCCTTGAGCAAAGGAGCAACAAATCGCGTTTCAACCTGAGCTTCGTTATGGAGGGAAGCGGCCTCAAGAGAAAATAAAGAACTGTATCCTTTGCTCGTCATCTGACGATCAAGCCCCGATACATGAGCCGCTTGCCGACTATCCCGGCAACGACGCTGGCCATCTGGTCGATGGTGTCGGATTCGCGGACGTTACGCCGGACCGCGAACTCCGCGACGTAGCGGTTCAGATGCTTCGCGCTCAGGTGGTGGAAGGCATCTTGGTAGTCGCGCTTCAGCATGCTCCAGAAGCTCCCCATGCCGTTGACATGAGCCTGCTGGCGGACGTACTCGCTGGCACCATGATTGACCGCTTCATGGTCGAATGGCATTCCCTGATAGGGGCCGCTACGAAGCCCGGCAGCAGGAACGTGAGAACGTCGATCACTCCGTTGGATGCCAAATTCATGTCTTGTGACACCCAAAATTCATCTCTACCACGAGTTTTCGATCATAGCCGGAAACCGTCAAGTGGACATGCAAAATGCCTGCGTAGATGGCGCAACTCCCAATCAGCTGCACCCTACCACACTCACACCGTCGACGAAAGGCAGTGCCTGGCGGTGGGAGGGGGTGCGTTGGCGGGCCTTTGGGCCGTTTGCCGGCGGGACGCTGGCGCTCGGGGATAGTGCGTGGGCGGGCCGGACGGCCTGCCGGGGGCTGGACGCTGGTGGGGGTGCCGGGGGGCGTTCAGGGGGGTGTTCGGCGGTGGGGGGCTAGGGCGGTTGTTATGGCCAGGGCGCCTTCGCGGAGCAGGGCGTGGTCGGCGGTGGCGATCACCAGGTGGTAGCCGCGCTCGAACATGGCGGCGGCGCTGTCGCCGGGGGCCGGGATGCCGCCCAGCCAGCGGCCGCTCTCGCCGATGCGCCGCTCGGCCTCCTCGCGCAGGGCCACCGCCTCCGGCGCGTCCTGGTCGTGGAGCTTGCCGATGCTGCTGGCGAGGTCGTTGCGGCCGATGAACAGCATGTCGATGCCCGCCACGGCGGCGACCTCGTCCAGGCGGGCGACGGTGGCCTCGGTCTCCACCTGGACGGCGACGAAGACGTCGCGCCCGCCGGCGGCGACGAAACGGTCCTTGCCGTAGCCATAGGCGGCGGCGCGGACATTGCCCGGCGCGACGCCGCGCCGCCCGGCCGGCGGGGCGAGGCAGGCGGAGACCACGGCGGCGGCGGCCTCGGCGGTCTCCACCAGCGGCACCATGAGGCCGTCGATGCCGGTATCGAGGGCCCGCTTGACGAGCTGCGGGTGGCCGTCGTGGACGCGCAGGCAGGCGGCGACGGGATGGGAGGCCGGGGCGCCGGCGCGGATCGCCTGCTGCTGGGCGATGGCGGTGAGCGCATCGCCGGGGCCGTGCTCCTGATCGATCATCAGCAGGTCGAAGCCGGCCCCGGCCATGATCTCGGTGGCGATGGGGCTGGCCATGTTGACCCAGCCGCCCAGCAGTTTGCGGCCGGCCCGCAGCGCCTGGCGCAGCCTTTCGCCTTCGGCCATGGCCTAGCCCGCCTCCTCGGCGGCCGGGGCCTGGCGCAGCAGGAAGGCCGGCACATGATCGCCGAAGGGGGCGGGCGGCGCGGCGGCCGGCCTGCGGGGCCGCCCGGCGGCGCGGGGCCGGTTTCCGGCGGGTTCGGCCACGATGGCTTCGCTTTCGGCCGCCGCGCGGGGGCGCGCCGGCTTTCCTTCGTCCGTCGCGCGGGGAGGCGCCGGCTTTCCTTCATCCACGGCACGAGGGCGTGCTGCTGTGCCATTGGCCCGCCGGCGGCGGGGCGGCCGGGCCGGCGGGGCGGCGGCGGGCGCCTTCCGTCCCTGCTCGGGCGCGGGGGCGGCTTGCTGTGCCGGCCGTCCCTGCTCGGCCGCGGGGGGGCCTCCCCAGGACGCGGGGTCGGCCTGCGGCAGCGCCCGCCCGAGGAGGCGGGTGACGGCCTGGAGGGCCCTGGCGTCCTCGGGGGTGGCGAGCATATAGGCGCGGCCGCGATGGCCCGCCCGCCCGGTGCGCCCGATGCGGTGGACATAGTCCTCGGCGTTGACCGGCACGTCGAAGCAGAAGACGTGGCTGACCCCGAAGATGTCGATGCCGCGCCCGGCCACGTCGGTGCACACCAGCACCCGGGCGGCGCCGCTGCGGAACGCCTCCAGCGCCTCCTCGCGCTCGGGCTGGGCCATGTCGCCCTGCATGCGGACGGCGGAGAAGCCGGCCGCCTTCAGCGTCCGGTAGAGGCCGTCCACGTCCCGCTTGCGGTTGGAGAAGACCATGGCGGATGTGACCGCCTTCCAGGCCAGCATGCGGGTAAGGGCGCGGGCCTTGGCGCGCTCGTCGGCCACCGACAGCAGCCATTGCTCCACGGTCTCGGCCGGCGAGGCGGGCGGGGCCGCCTGCACCTCCTGGGGGTCGCGCAGGAAGCGTTCCGCCAGCCGGCGGATGGGCGGCGGCATGGTGGCGGAGAACATCAGCGTCTGGCGGCGCGGCGGCAGCAGGGAGCAGATGCGCTCGACGTCGGGGATGAAGCCCATGTCGAGCATGCGGTCGGCCTCGTCGATCACCAGATGCCGGACGCCGGCCATCAGCAGGCGCCCGCGCTCCACCATGTCGAGCATGCGCCCGGGGGTGGCGATCAGGACGTCGACGTCGCCGGCCAGGGCCTCCACCTGCTGCTTCATCTTGCCGCCGCCGATCAGCAGGCAGGCGGCGAGATCGCTGTTGCCGGCATAGATGCGGAAGTTCTCCAGGGTCTGCTGGGCCAGCTCGCGGGTGGGGGAGAGGATCAGCGCCCGCGGCATTCTGGCCCGGCGGGGGCCGCCGGCCAGAACATCGACCAGGGGGAGCACGAAAGCGGCGGTTTTGCCGGTGCCGGTCTGCGCGGAACCCAGCAGGTCGCGGCCGGCGAGCGCGACCGGGATGGCCTGGCGCTGGATGGGGGTGGGCTCCCGGTAGCCGGCGGCGGCGACCGCCGCCAGCACAGCCGTGCCGAGCCCGAGCCCGTCGAATGTCGAAACCGGGATGTTGGACCTCGTCTGTTGCGGCCGCCCGCACGGCGCGGGCGGCGCTTTGCCGTCGAGCGGGCGCGCTGCGGCGCCGGAGCGGCGGCGTTCGCATACAGGGCGCGGCGGGCGGCGTCAAGCGGGGGGGGGCTTAGTGGCTAGTGGCTAGTGGTCAGTGGCCAGTGGTCGGTGAGAGCGGGGGGTGGGGGCGGTGCCTGGCGGCGGGGGGCGGGGCGTTGGCGGGCCTTCGGCCCGTTGCCGGCGGGACGCCGGCGCTCCCAGGGGGGTGCCGGTGGTAGGCGGTGGTGCCTGGCGGTGGCGGGTGGGGCTTTGGCGGGGCTTTGGCCTGTTTGTCGGCGGGGCGGCGGCGGTGCCAGGGGGCGGGTGGCGCCGACGGTGCCTGGCGGTGGGGGCGGTGCGTTGGTGGGGTTTCGGCCTGTTTGCCGGCGGGGCGGCGGCGGTGCCAGGGGGTTGCGGGTGGTGGGGGCGGTGCCTGGCGGTGGCGGGTGGTGCGTTGGCGGGCCTTCGGCCCGTTGCCGGCGGGACGCCGGCGGTGCCAGGGGGCGGGTGGCAGCGGCGGTGCCTGGCGGTGGGGGTGGGGCGTTGGCGGGGTTATTGGCTCGTTTGCCGGTGAGGGGGGCGGTGGTGCCAGGGGGCGATGGGTGGGGGAGGTGGTGCCGGGGGTGGTGTTCAGGGCAGGGGGAGCTGGATGTCGGGGATGTCGGGCGGACGGGGCGGGAAGGCCTGGGCCGCCGCCGCCCGCACAGCCAGCGCCAGCAGCGGCGAGTCGGGCCGCGAGAAGGCGGCCACCGTCGCCCGGGCCGAGGCGATGGGCCGGTGGCGGTGGCACAGGGCGACGACGACGGAACTCTCCTCCGCGGCATGGGGGGTCGGCAGGGCGGCGCCGGCGCAGACGTCGGCAGCGGCGGCGGACGGCGGCGGGGTCACCGCCACGGCAAGGTGGAAGCCGCCCTGCGGCGGCGACGCGGCGGGCCGCAGGGGCGCGACGGAAGCCAGCGCCCGCGCCGCCGCTTCGGCCCAGCGCTTCCCGGCCGCCGCGCCGCCGGGGCCGGTGGCGACCACCGGCAGCGCCCGCTCGCCCCGCAGCAGCTGCGGCGCATAGAGCGAGTCCTGGGCGATGTGGGTGACGGCGACGGGGCCGGCGCAGGCGGCCAGCGCCAGGGCGGCGAGAACGGCGGGGACGGGGTGGGGCATGGGCGGGATTGGGGCAGGTGGTGGGGGTGGGGTCAAGTTCGGTGGCCGGTGGTTAGTGGCCGGTGAGAGCGGGGGGTGGGGGTGGTGGCTGGCGGTGGGGGTGGGGCGTTGGCGGGCCTTCGGCCCGTTGCCGGCGGGACGCCGGCGCTCCCAGGAGGCGGGACGCTCGGCCGGTGCCGGGGGCGGGACGCCTGGGAGGTGGTGACAAATGGCACCTGCCCGGTTTCAAGCCGAGGTGGGGCCGGCATATCGGGCCGGTCGGCACGGGCCGGCCAGCCCGATGCAATTTTCCTTGTCCTTGCTTCGCTCGATCGCCATGGCAAAGTATCTTCCTGACGAGCCGCTTTCAGCCCGGAGGAGGAAAGCCCGATGGATGTCCAGCCACTCATTTCGCCCCCCCCCCCGCACGGCCCCCTATGAGGGGCGCGCCGTGAGCACCCGGGTTCCGGCCGCCGCGCTGGCACCGGGGCTGCTTCTGGCGCTCGCCTTGGGAGCCGGGGAGGCGGCGGCGCAGAACGTGTGCCGCGGCGGTTCGCACACCGGCGGCGGGATCATCACCTGCATCGAAGGCGCCGGCAGCTCGGCCGACATCGAGATCGACCCGGGAAGCGTCAACATCAACCACCCGACCGCCAACATAGTGGCCGTCGAGGGCAGCCACAGCGGTTCCGGCGGCGTCGAGCTTCGCATGACGGCCGGAAGCATCGTCACCACGGGGACCGCCGGCCACGGCCTGTATGCCCAGCACGACGGGGCGACCGGCGGCGGCGCCATAGTCATCGGCATGAGCGGCGGCTCCGTCGAGACGAGGGGTTCGAACGCCTATGCCATCAGGGCCAGACGTGCGAGCGGGACGGGCAACGTCCGCATCGACGTGACCGGCGGCTCCCTGTCGAGAACGGGGGGGACGGGCGGCGTCGTTTTGGGCCGACACGGAGGGACGGGCGACGTAACCGTCACCATGAGCGGCGGCGCCACCCTCGAGGCGACGGGGGCGGGTGTGGGCGGCCTCACCGGCACCCACTCCGGGACCGGCCATCTCACCGTCGGCCTGACCGGCGGCTCCGTCGTGACGACAGGCATCGGCATCGGCGCCACGCGGAGCAACCCCGTCACGGCGGGCAACGTAGCCGTCACCGTCTCGCACGCGAGCTCGGCGGTCAAGACGACAGGCGCCCTGGCCCACGGCGTCAGCGTCGTCAACATCGCGGGCGCCGCCACGATCACGATGCGCGACGGCCTGGTCGAGACGACGGGGGCCGGGGCCCTGGGTCTCCATGCCGATTCATATTCAGATACGGAGTCGAGCCCCGGAACGACGTCCATCGTCCTGGAAGGTGGCACGGTCCGCACGCGGGGCGGGATCCACACCTTTTCCAATGTCAACTACTACTCCCACGGGATCAGGGCCCAGAGCAACTATACGCGCGGCGACGTCTCGGTGCGCATGACGGGCGGCGCCGTCGAGACGGCGGGAGCGGGCGCCTACGGGATATTCGTCGTCAAGGGGGGGCTGGCCGGAGCGGGCTCCATCGAGATGACGGGCGGGACCATCACGGTGGCGGGCGACGGCGCCAGCGGCGCCTACGTCACCCATTCGTACGGGTTGACCGGGGCCAGCGCGAACACGGAGGGGCTTTCCATCGACGTGGCGGGCGCCGTCTCCGTGGAGGGTCTGAACACGTCCGTGGATGGCCTGATCACGAGAGGTCTCCTGGGAATCCACAGGGGCTGGGGTTCCGCCACCGTGAGGACGCGGGCGGCGGCGGAGATCGCGGCGCCGTTCGCCGTCGGAATGGAGGGGCGTCTGACGAACGACGCGAGCGCGGCGGGGCGCATCGTGGTGACGCACGAAGGCGCGGTGGAGGCGCGGGACGTCGGCGTTCTCGCCTGGGCCGCGCGGTCGAGCGGCCTCACCAGACACTTCGGCGCGCCCGTGCAATGGGCGGACGACGCGGCCCGCACCATGCCGATGATCCACGTCACCTCGAGCGGCGACGTCACGGTCGGCGCGCCTGTGACCGACGCCTTCATCCGGGACCGGATCGCGGGCGCCGACGAGACGCTGTCGGCGGCGGAGCAGGCCGTGCTCTCGGCGATCACGGCGGGGGATTCGGGCGCACTGACGAAGGCGCTGGCGGCGCTTCCGGCGGCTTACGACGCCGACTGGAAGGCGGAGGCGCAGAACCTTCTGAGGAAGCGCGCGGCATCGTCGGCCGCGCCAAATGGCGCCGTTGCTGTCGTGCGGGACGGCGTAGCCGGCGACGAGGCGCTGGCGCAGCGGGTGGGCGAGGAGATTCTGGGCCTTTCGCGGGCGGGCATTCGCGCTGTGGCGCTCTCCCACACCGCGATCGTCGATCACGTCCGCGCCGGCGACGGGCTTTCGGACGCGGAGCGGGCGGTGCTGGACGCCGTCCTGACGAAGGGCGCCGGCAGCGAGCTGGAAACGGCGCTGACCGCCCTGACCGGCGCCATCTACCCGTCCACCTGGAAGCACGCGGTCCGGCAGCTCGCGGCGACCTACAACGCCGGCGACATCCGGGTGGACGTGACCGGGGGCTCGATCGCCGCCGAGGGCAACGGCGTGGAGGCGCTCTACGCGGTGCCGCACGACAGCAACGGCGCCATTTCGGTGAGCGTAGCCGAGGGCGCCAGCGTTGCGGGCGGGCGCATCGGCATCTATGTCCGCGGCGGCGGAGCCGGGGAAGGGAGCCTGCGCGCCCAGAGCGTTGCCGTGGACGGACGGGTGACGGGCGGGGCCGGCGCGGGCGTGCACCTGGCCGGCGGCGGGCGGCTGACGGTCGGCAAGACCGGGCGCATCGGCGCGACCTCCGGCGTGGGCGTGCTCTCCGCCGGCGGCGACCTGACGGCCATCGTTTCGGGGACGGTAGAGGGCGACGTCCAGGTCCGGGGCGGCGGCGCCCTGAGGTTGAACGTGATGGAAGGCGGCGCGGTCACGGGCACGGTGCGCGACCCGGTCGGCCTGTCGGTCCTGTCGGGCAGCATCGGGCGCCTGCTTTATGCCGGCGGCGCCACGGTGACGGTGGCGCCGACCGGTGCGCTGACCGGCGTCGAGGTCGAGGGCGGGACCGGGGCGCTGACCGGCGTCGGGGTCGAGGGCAGGATCGAGGCGCTGCGCAGCGAGGGCGGCGATCTGTCGATGACCGTGGCGGGCATGGTGACGGGCGACGTCCTGGGCCTTGGCGACGGCGATCACCTTGTGACGGTGGTGGAAGGCGGCACCGTGACGGGAACGGTTCGCCTGGCGGCCAGCACGGTGCGGGTGGACGGCGCCGTCGGCCGGGTGCGCTTCGACAACGGCGGCCAGGTGACGGTCGGCAGGACCGGTCGGCTCACCGGCATCGAAGGGGTTGCCATCCGCAACGAGGGCGGCGCTCTGCGCGTGGTGTCGGCCGGGCGGATCGAAGGGGATATCGTCGATGCTGGCGAGCGCCCCGCGTCGGTGACGGTGGAAGCCGGCGGCACGGTGACGGGAAGCATCGACTTGCCCGCCGAGGGCAGCGTGGTGACGGTGGAGGGAACGGCCGGTCGCGTGCTGCTGGATCGCGGCGGCACGGTGGCGATCGGCGAGGCCGGTCGCGTGACGGGGGTGGAAGGCGAGGCGGTCCGCAGCGCCAGCGGCGAGCTGGTGGTGTCGGTGCGGCAGGCTGCCGGGGAGACGATCTCCCAGGCCGTCGGGCGCGTCGGGGGCCGCATCGAGGAGGCCGGCGGCAGCCCGCAGGTACTGCTCCAGCGGGCCGGCGAGCAGGAGGCCATGCCGTTGGGCGGCGCGCCCGGCAGCGCGGCGTCGGCGCCGGTGGGCGCCTACGACCTGGGCGTGGAGGCCGCCGGCGGCGGCGTGCGGGTGGTGCACGCCTTTGCGCCCCGCGCGCGGGTCTATGAGGCGCTGCCCTCGGTGCTGCTGGGCGTGAACGGCCTGGCGATGGAGCGGCGGCCGGCGCGTTCCCCGAACGGCGCCTGGGGCGAGGTGGAAGCGTCTCGCGCCTCGTGGGACGCGGACCGGACGACGACGGGCGCCTCCTGGGACGCGCGCCGTTCCGGCTTCCGCACGGGCCTGGATGTGGCGGCCGGCGACGACTGGTCGCTGGGGGTGTCGGTGCACCATCGCCGGGCGCGGGCCGATGTGGCTCGCGGCGGCCGTGTGGAGGCGGAGGGCAGCGGCGCCGGCCTCTCCGCCGGCCTTGAGCGCGAGGGTTTCTATGCGGACGCCCGGGCGCAGGCGAGCTGGTATAGCGTCGATCTTTCGTCGTCGGTGCGAGGCGCTCTGGCGTCGGGTCTCTCCGTTCGGGGCTGGGCCCTGGGCCTGGAGGCGGGCCGTCGCCTGTCGCTGCCTGGCGGCGTGGAGGGCCTGTCGCTGGTGCCCCGCGTGGGCCTGGCGCATTCGCAGCTGTCGCTGGGCGCGTTCACGGATGCGGTGGGGGCGCGGGTGTCTCCCGGCACGATGCGCAGCCTGCGGGGCCGGGCTGGGGTTGGCGTGGAGTTCGAGGCGGCTGCGGGCGGCGTGCTGTTCGGGACGCTGGATGTGGAGCGTGAGTTCCGCCGCCGGACGCGGGTGACGGTCTCCGGGACGCCATTGGAGGCTCGCTCGGAGGCGTCGGTCGTGCGTGTGGGCGTGGGCGGCGAGCGCGGCTGGGACGGGGATCGGACGACGCTGCGGGGGACGGTGAGCTATGCGACCGGCGGCGGCGACGACTATGGCGGCAGCCTCGCACTGATCGTCCGCTTCTGACGCATCGGGCGCGCCCCTCCACGCCGACGGAGGCGGCGGCGGTGCGTCGACGGGCCTTCGGCCCGTTTGCCGGCGGGACGCCGGCGCTCCCAGGGGGGCGCGGGTGGCGGGCGGTGGTGCCTGGTGGCGGGGAGTGGGGCGTTGGCGGGCGGGACGCTCGGTCGGTGCCTGGCGGTGGGGAGCGGTGCGTGGGCGGGGTTAATTCTCTTCCGGTGGGGGGAGTAGCCAGCGGAAGAAGAGGACGGCGGCGGCGGCGCCGGCCAGCTGGGCGGCGACGAAGGCCGGCGCGTGGGCGGGCGCGATGCCGGAGAAGGTATCCGTGAAGCTGCGGGCCAGGGTGACGGCCGGGTTGGCGAAGGAGGTGGAGGAGGTGAACCAGTAACCGGCGACGATGGCCAGGGCCACCGCCCAGGGCAGGGCGTCGGGGCGCCAGCGCAGGCAGCCCAGGATCGCCGCCAGCAGGCTGAAGGTGGCCACCGCCTCGCCCAGCCACTGGCCGGGGCCGCTGCGCGCCTGGCCGGAGGCGAACAGGGCCGGCAGATCGAACATGAGATGGGCCAGGACGGCCCCGGCCAGCGCCCCGGCCAGCTGCGCCGCCACATAGGCGGCGGCGGCGCGGGGCGGCAGCCGGCGCCGCAGCGCGAAGGCCAGGGTGACGGCCGGGTTGAAATGGGCGCCCGAAACCGGCCCGTAGACCAGGATCAGCACCGCCAGCATGGCGCCGGTGGCGACGGCGTTGCCCAGCAGCGCCACGCCGTGATTGGCGGGCGAGAGCGTCTGGGCCATGATGCCGGAGCCGATCACGGCCGCCAGCAGAAAGGCGGTGCCGACGAACTCGGCCGCCAGAGGCCGGATCATCCCCCTATCTCCCGCGAGAGCCATGCGGCGTCCCTCCCCGGTCGCGCCCCCCGCCCGGGCGATGGTGCCCGGCGGTGGGGGTCGGCGCGTCGACGGGCCTGCGGCCCCTCTGCCGGCGGGACGCCGGCGCCCCCAGGGGGCGGACCATACGGGCGCGCCCCCTGCCCGGGCGACGGTGCCCGGCGGTGGGGATCGGCGCGTCGACGGGCCTGCGGCCCCTCTGCCGGCGGGACGCCGACGCTCCCGGGAGGCGGGCCATACGGGCGCGCCGTTCAGGCCTGCGCCGCCCGCAGCGCCTCGCCGCCGTGCTGGCAGAAGACGACGTGGCCGCCGCCCAGCCGGCGGCGGGGCGCCGGCTCGGCGTCGCAGCGCCCGGGCAGGGTCAGCGGGCAGCGGCGGCGGAAGGGGCAGGGCAGATCGTGCAGCATGGCGTTGCTCCTCATGCCGGCCTCCGCCTCGCGGCTGGCGACCACCTCCTCCAGCCAGCCCTGGCGCAGGGCCGGCACCGAGCCGATGAGCAGCTGCGTATAGGGGTGATGAGGCGGGGCGAACACCGCGCCGGTGGGGCCGGCATCGACGATGCGCCCGGCATACATGACCGCCACCCGATCGGCGATCGAGGCGACGGTGGACAGATCGTGGCTGATGAAGAGATAGGCGACGCGGTGGCGCTCGCGCAGGGCCTTCATCAGCTCCAGGATGCGCGAGGCGACCACCGTATCGAGGGCCGAGAGCACCTCGTCGCACAAGATCACGTCCGGGCGGGCGGCGAAGGCGCGGGCGATGGAGACCCGCTGGCGCTGGCCGCCGGAGAGCTCGGCCGGGAAGCGGCCGGCGAAATCGGGATCGAGGCCGACCATCTCCAGCAGCTCGGCGATGCGGTCGGCCTGTTGGGAACCCGACATGCCGAAATAGAGCCGCAGCGGGCGGGCCAGCGCCTCGCCCACGCGCCGTTCCGGGTTGAGCGACTGTTCCGGGCTCTGGAAGACGATCTGGATGCGGCGCAGCTGCTCGCGGCGGCGGCGGCGCGCCCTGCCCGCCAGCGCCTCGCCGTCCAGGGCCACTTCGCCGGCCAGCGGCGGATGCAGGCCGGCGACGACGCGGGCCAGGGTGGACTTGCCGCTGCCCGACTCGCCCACCACCGCCAGCACCTCGCGCGGGTGGACCTCGAGATCGACGCCGTGGAGCACGTGGCGCTCGCGGGGCAGTTGCCGGAACGGGCGCGGGCGCTCGTAGCTGGCATCGACCGCCCGCACCGCCAGCACCGGCGCGGCGGCGGGCGGATGGGCGCCGGCGGGGGGCGAGTCTTTCATGGCGACTGCCACGCGAGCGGGAAGCGAGTCTTTCATGGCGCTCGCCACGCCAGCGGGGAGCGACTCTTTCATGGCGCCGGCCACGCCAGCGGGCGGCGCTCCGGGCTTCGGCTTCACGGCCGCCAGCAGGGTGCGCGTGTAGTCCCGGCGGGCGGCGGTGAGGATGGCGGCGGTGGTTCCCTCCTCGACCGCGCGGCCCCGGTGCATCACCAGGATGCGGTCGGCCAGCTGCGCCACCACCGAGAGGTCGTGGCTGACATAGACCGCCGCCGTGTTGCGCTCGCGGATGACGTGCTTGATCGCCTTCAGCACCTCGATCTGGGTGGTGACGTCCAGGGCCGTGGTGGGCTCGTCCAGCACCAGCAGGCGCGGGCGGCAGGCCAGCGCCATCGCCATCATGACGCGCTGCTGCTGGCCGCCGGAGATCTGGTGGGGATAGCGCCTGGCGAGGCTTTCGGGATGCGGCAGGTCGAGCAGGTCGAGCAGCTCCAGGGCGCGGCGGTCGGCCCCCTCGCCCATGCCGTGGAGGGCGAGGCTCTCGACGATCTGCTCGCCCACCGGGATGGCGGGGTTGAGCGCGGCCTGCGCGCTCTGAGCCACATAGGCGACCTCCTTGCCCCGCAGATCGCGCCGCTTCGGGGCCGGCATGGCCAGCACGTCGCGGCCCTGCAGCAGCACCCGCCCGCCGGTGAAGCGGGTGCCGGGCCGGGCATAGCCCAGCGCCGCCAGGGCCAGGGTGGTCTTGCCGGCGCCGGATTCGCCGATCAGCGCCACCACCTCGCCGGGATCGACCCGGACGCTGCAGCGATGGACGGTCTCCACCCAGATGCCGGAGGGCGGGCGGCCCTCGACGCTGAGCTCCTCGATCGCCAGCAGCGCCGTCACCCGGTGAGTTCCTCGGAGATGGCGCGGCCGGAGTGGGCGCCCAGCCAGTCGACGATGAGGTTGACGCCCACCGTCAGGATGGCGATGGCGAAGGCCGGCGCCAGCACGGAGAGATAGGCGCCGTTCTGGAGGCCGTTCAGGTTTTCGCGGACCATCGAACCCCAGTCGGCGTCCGGCGGCTGGATGCCGAAGCCCAGGAAGGAGAGGCTGGAGAGGAAGAGGATGGAATAGGTGAGGCGCAGCCCGAATTCCACCGCCAGGGGGCGGACGGTGGAGGGAAAGATCTCGCGCACCAGGATGGAGGGCAGCGATTCGCCGCGGGCGCGGGCCACCTCCACGAACTCCAGCGCCGCGATGTTCATGGCCACGGCGCGGGAGACGCGGACCACGCGCGGGGCGTGGATGACGGCGATGACGCAGACCAGCACCGCCAGGCTGGAGGAGAGCGAGCCGACCACGATCAGCGCCAGCATCAGCGGCGGGAAGGAGAGCAGCGTATCGGCCAGCCAGACGATGAAGGCATCGCAGGCGCCGCCGATCTCGGCGGCCGAGAAGCCCAGCGCCATGCCCAGCAGGAAACCCAGCGCCGTGGTGGCCAGCGCCACGCCGACGGTGAGGCGGGCGCCGTGGAGCAGGCGCGAGACGAGGTCGCGGCCGAGCGTGTCGGTGCCCAGCAGGGTGCTCTCGCCGGGCGGCTCGAAATTGGAGGCGGAGACGATCTCGCCGACGCCGAAGGGCGAAAGCCACGGCCCGGCCAGGGCGAGGCCGATGCCGGCGGCGACGATGGCGATGCCGGCCCAGGCCCAGCGATCGGGCCGCGGGCGGGCGCGGCGGCTGCGGCGGCGCCCGCCGGCGGCCGGGGGCTGCGGGGCGGCGCTCACGCCGCGTATCTCAGGCGCGGATTGGCCATGATGGCGCAGATGTCGGCGCCGATGTTGAGGGCGATATAGACGCCGCAGAAGATCAGCGCCACCGCCTGCAGCAGGGGCAGATCGCGGAAGGCCACCGAATCCACCATCAGGCGGCCCAGGCCCGGATAGGTGAAGATCACCTCCACGATCACCACGCCGCTGACCAGGTAGCCGAGATTGAGCGCGACCACGTTGACGATGGGGCCCAGGGCGTTGGGGATGGCGTGGCGCAGGATGATGCGCGATTTCGGCGCGCCCTTCAGCAGCGCCATCTCGACATAGGCCTGCTTCAGCACGTCCAGGATGGCGGCGCGGGTCATGCGGACGATGTGGGCCAGGATGGTGAGCACCAGCGTGACCATGGGCAGGAAGGTCTGGCCCATGGCGGCGAAGGGATCGCTCCAGCGCGGGCGGTGGATGACGAAGGGGAACAGGTCCAGCTCCACGGCGAGGACGATGATCAGCACCAGCGCGATCACGAAATCCGGGATCGAGATGAAGAACACGGTGGTGGAGTTGGTGGCGCGGTCGAAGCCGCGCTCCGGCCAGGCGGCGCACAGCACGCCCAGCAGCAGCGACAGCGGCAGCGCCACGGCGGTGGCGTAGAGGGCGAGGTTGACGGTGTTCCACAGCCGCAGGCCGATGACGCGATCGACGGCGATGCCGTTGGCGAGCGAGGTTCCCATGTCGCCCGCCAGGAGGCCGGCCATCCAGCTGGCGTAGCGGACATGGGCGGGGGCGTCGAGGCCGAGCCTCTGGCGCAGGGCGGCCACCGTTTCCGGCGTCGCCGTCTGCCCCAGGATGGCCTCCGCCACATCGCCCGGCAGGATCTCGGTGCCCAGGAACACCAGCACGGAGATGGCCCACAGGGTCAGCAGACCCAGCAGCAGTCTCCTGGCGATCAGCTTCAGCACAGCCCCCCTCCGCCGGCCCCTGGGCCATCCTGGGGCGCGGGGCGGCGCATGGCAAGGAGCGGGGGCGGCGGGCCTTCGGCCCGGTGGTTAGTGGCCAGTGGCCAGTGGCTAGTGGTCGGTGGGAGCGGGGGTGGGTGTGGTGCCTGGCGGCGGGGGGGGGGTGGTGCGTCGACGGGCCTTGCAGCCCGTTTGCCGGCGGGACGCCGGCGCTCGGGGAACGGTGTGTGGGCGGGCCTGGCGGCCCGCCGGGGGGCGGGACGCTCGGTCGGTGCCTGGGGGCGGAATGCCTGGGGGTGGCGGCGAACGGTGCCTGGCCGTTTTCAAACCGAGGCACTACCGCAAAGATCCAGCGCCACCCGCCGCCGCCCGCTCTCACCATCCACTAACCACTAGCCACTGGTCGGTGGGAGCGGGGGGTGGGGGTGGGGATGGTGCCTGGCGGTGGGCGGTGGTGCGTGGGCGGGCCTGGCGGCGGGGGGTGGTGCGTTGGCGGGCCGGACGGCCTGGTGCAGTTTTCTTTTTCTTGCCTCGCTCGATTGCCGTGGCAAGGTATCCTCCTCGACGAGTCGCCTTCGGCCCGGAGGAAGGAAGCCCGATGAACGCCCAGCCATTCGCCCCCCCCCCCCCCCGCACGGCCTGCGAGGAGCGCGCCGTGAGCGCCCGGGTTCCGGCCGCCGCGCTGGCGCCGGGGCTGCTTCTCGCGCTCGCCCTGTGGGCCGGGGAGGCGGCGGCGCAGAACGTGTGCCGCGGCGGGCCGTACACGGGCGCGGACGGCGGGAACATCCGCTGCGATGAACTCAGCGGCTCGAACGACATCGTCATCGACCCGGAAAGCGTCAACGTCGCGCGACTCCACGCCAATCATCAGGGCTCCGGCGACATCACCATCCGCATGACGGCCGGCACCCTCACCGGGTTTGAAAACTACAGCATTTTAGCCGAAAGACGCGGGTCGGGCGACGCCTCCATCGAGGTGTCGGGCGGCTCCCTCGCCGATACAGTCCTCGGCAGCACCGGCAGCACGGCGACGGGCGACGTCTCCATCAGCATGAGCGGAGGCACCCTCTCCGGCCGTCTCGCCATCAGCAGAAACGGCGGGACGGGCAACGCCTACGTCACCGTCTCCGGCGACGCCACGATCAAGGAGACGCGGAATGGCGTTCTTGGCGCCGGCGCCGTCAGCAACGGGCTGGGCGACGAGCTCTCCGTCCGCGTGATGGGCGGATCGGTCGAGACGACGGGGGCAGACAGCGCTGGCCTCTTTCTCCGATCCTCCAACAACAACGGGGCGGCGGCGGCCGCCATGACCGCCGTCATCGAAGGCGGCTCGGTTCGCACGCGGGGGAGCAGGTCGTCCGGGGTTTGGTTTACGAGCTTTCGCGGCAGCCGCGACGCCTCCTTCCGCATGACGGGCGGCTCCGTCGTGGTGGAGGCCGACGATAGCGCCGGCGTCTACTTCTGGTTGAACAGATTCGCGGCCGGGCAGACGGCTTCCGTCCGCATGACGGGCGGCAGCATCGTGGTGGAGGGGCTGGGCTCTCGCGGCCTTTCCGCGCCCACCCTGAACCTCGGCTCCCTCGACGCGATGACGGGCGCGGGGGCGGAGATCGCGGTGCCGTTCGCGGTCGGCATGGAGGGGCTCCTGGAGGTGGACGCGAGCGCGACGGGGCGCCTCGTCTTCGCGCATGGGGGCGCGGTGGAGGCGCGGGAGGTCGGCGTTCTCGCCCGGGCCGCCCGGTCCAGCGGCCACACGATGGGCGCTGGCGCGACGACAGCGGACGACGCGGCCCGCACCATGCCGATGATCCACGTCACCTCGAGCGGGGACATCACGGTCGGCGCGCCGGTGACGGACGCCTTCATCCGGAACCGGATCGCGGGCGCCGACGAGACGCTGTCGGCGGCGGAGCAGGCGGTGCTCTCGGCGATCACGGCGGGGGATTCGGACGCGCTGACCACGGCGCTGGCGGCGCTTTCCGACGACGACTACGACGCCGACTGGAAGGCGGAGGCGCAGGACCTTCTGAGGAAGCGCGCGGCATCGTCGGCCGCGCCTGCCGGCGACGGCCCGCTGGCGCAGCGGGCGGGCGAGGAGATTCTGGGCCTTTCGCGGGCGGGCATTCGCGCTGTGGCGCTCTCCCACACCGCGATCGTCGATCACGTCCGCGCCGGCGACGCGCTTTCGGACGCGGAGCGGGCGGTGCTGGCCGCCGTCCTGACGAAGGGCACCGGCAGCGAGCTGGAAACGGCGCTGACCGCCCTGACCGGGGCCGCCTACACGACCGCCTGGAAGGACACGGTCCGGCGGTTCGCGGCGACGTACAACGCCGGCGACATCCGGGTGGACGTGACCGGAGGCTCGATCGCCGCCGAGGGCAACGGCGTGGAGGCGCTCTACGCGGTGCAGCACGACAGCAACGGGGCCATTGCGGTGACGGTTGCCGAGGGCGCGCGCATCACGGGCGGCGCGAACGGCCTCCTCGTCCGCGGCGGCGGCGCCGGGGAAGGGGGCCTGCGCGCCCAGAGCGTCGCCGTGGACGGACGGGTGACGGGCGGCAGCGGCGCGGGCGTGCACCTGGCCGGCGGCGGGCGGCTGACGGTCGGCAGGACCGGGCGCATCGGCGCGACCTCCGGCGTGGGCGTGCTCTCCGACGGCGGCGACCTGACGGCCACCGTTTCGGGGACGGTAGAGGGCGACGTCCAGGTCCTGGGTGGCGGCGCCCTGAGGTTGAACGTGATGGAAGGCGGCGCGGTCACGGGCACGGTGCGCGACCCGGTCGGCCTTTCGGTTCTGGCGGGCAGCATCGGGCGCCTGCTCTACACCAACGGCGCCACGGTGACGGTGGCCGCGACCGGGGCGCTGACCGGCGTCGAGGTCGAGGGCGGAACCGAGGCCATCCGCAGCGAAGCCGGGGATCTGGACCTCACCGTGGCCGGACGGGTGGCGGGCGACCTGCGCGCCCCGAGCGGCGGCGCGCTGAGGCTGGCGGTGGCGGAAGGCGGCGTGGTCACGGGCACGGTCCACGACCCGGTCGGCCTGCCGGTCCTGGCGGGCAGCATCGGGCGCCTGCTCTACAGCGGCGGCGCCACGGTGGCGGTGGCCGCGACCGGTGCGCTGACCGGCGTCGAGGTCGAGGGCGGAACCGAGGCGCTGCGCGCCGAGGCCGGCGATCTGGCCGTGACGGTGGCCGGACGGGTGCGCGGCGACATTGTGGCTGCGGGCGACCTCCGCGCGGCGGTGGCCGGGCGGGTCGAGGGCGACGTCCGCGTGACGGGCACGGGCGCGCTGACGCTGGCGCTGGCGGAGGGCGGCGCGGTCACGGGCACGGTCCACGACCCCCTCGGCCCGCTGACGGTGGTGGGCAGCATCGGGCGTCTGCTCTATGCCGGCGGCGCCACGGTGACGGTGGCGCCGACCGGCGCGCTGACCGGCGTCGAGGTCGAGGGCGGGACCGAGGCGCTGCGCAGCGAGGGCGGCGATCTGGCCGTGATGGTGGCGGGCCGGGTGAGCGGCGACATTGTGGGTCTGGGCGCGGGCGATCACCTTGTGGCGGTGGCGGAAGGCGGCGCCGTGACGGGGACGGTTCACCTGGCGGCCAGCACGGTGCGGGTGGACGGCGCCGTCGGCCGGGTGCGCTTCGACAACGGCGGCCAGGTGACGGTCGGCAGGAGCGGCCGGCTCACCGGGATCGAAGGGGTTGCCATCCGCAACGAGGGCGGCGCTCTGCGCGTGGTGTCGGCCGGGCGGATCGAGGGGGATGTGGTCGATGTCGGCGAACGCCCCGCGGCGGTCACGGTGGAAGCCGGCGGCACGGTGACGGGAAGCATCGACTTGTCCGCCGAGGGCAGCGCGGTGACGGTGGAAGGAACGGCCGGGCGGGTGCTGCTGGATGGCGGCGGCACGGTGACGGTGGGCGGGAGCGGACGGCTCACGGGCATCGAGGATCGGGCCATCGCGAGCGCGCGAGGCGATTTGGAGGTCGAGATCCGGCAAGCCCCGGGGGAGACGGCGGAGCAGGTTCGCGACCGGATTCAAGGCACGATGCGGGACGCCGACGGCGCGCCGGAAGTGCGGTACATCTTTGCGGACGGGCGCAGGATCGACGGCCTGGGGGCGCCCGGCAGCGCGGCGTCGGCGCCTGTGGGCGCCTACGACGTGGGCGTGGTGGCCGACGGCGATGGCGTGCGGATGGCATACGCCTTTGCGCCCCGCGCGCGGGTCTATGAGGCGCTGCCCTCGGTGCTGCTGGGCGTGAACGGCCTGGCGATGGAGCGGCGGCCGGCGCGTTCCCCGAACGGCGCCTGGGGCGAGGTGGAAGCGTCTCGCGCCTCGTGGGACGCGGATCGGACGACGACGGGCGCCTCCTGGGACGCGCGCCGTTCCGGCTTCCGGACGGGCCTGGATGTGGCGGCCGGCGACGGCTGGTCGCTGGGGGTGTCGGTGCACCACCGCCGGGCGCGGGCCGATGTGGCTCGCGGCGGTCGGGTGGAGGCGGAGGGCAGCGGCTTCGGCCTCTCCGCCGGCCTTGAGCGCGATGGCTTCCAGGTGAACGCCCGGGCGCAGGCGAGCTGGTATAGCGTCGATCTTTCGTCGTCGGTGCGAGGCGCTCTGGCGTCGGGTCTCTCCGTTCGGGGCTGGGCCCTGGGCCTGGAGGCGGGCCGTCGCCTGTCGCTTTCTGGCGGCGGCGTGGAGGGCCTGTCGCTGGTGCCCCGCGTGGGGCTGGCGCATTCGCAGCTGTCGCTGGGCGCGTTCACGGATGCGGTGGGGGCGCGGGTATCTCCCGGCACGATGCGCAGCCTGCGGGGCCGGGCTGGGGTTGGCGTGGAGTTCGAGGCGGCTGCGGGCGGCGTGCTGTTCGGGACGCTGGATGTGGAGCGTGAGTTTCGTCGCCGGACGCGGGTGACGGTCTCCGGGACGCCATTGGAGGCGCGCTCGGAGGCGTCGGTCGTGCGCGTGGGCGTGGGCGGCGAGCGCGGTTGGGACGGGGATCGGACGACGCTGCGGGGGACGGTGAGCTATGCGACCGGCGGCGGCGACGACTATGGCGGCAGCCTCGCCCTGATCGTCCGTTTCTGACGCATCGCGAAGCCGCGGCCGGCCACGCCGACGGAGGCGGCGGTGGGGCGTTGACGGGCCTTTCGGCCCGGTGGCCGGTGGCTAGTGGCTAGTGGCTAGTGGTCAGTGAGAGCGGGAAACGGGGCGCAGTGCCTGGCGGCGGTGGGGCCGTGCGCTGACCTTGCGGCCCCGTTTGCCGGTGGGACGCCGGCGCTCGGGATGGCGCGTGGGCGGGTCGTCCGGCCCGCCGGGGAGCGGGGCGCGGTGCGTGGGCGGTGAGCGAGTGTTTTCGGCTTGCTTGGGCCGCCGCTACGGGGCAAGTTGCCGTGGCCGCCTCGGTGGAGCTATTGCTATGACCGCCATCGCCTTCGATACCCTCGCCGCCAGCCGCGACCTGGAAGCGGCCGGCATGGAACGGCGCCACGCCGAAGCCGTCGCCGAGGTGACGGCGCAGGCGGCCGGCGCCGGCCATGAAGAACTGGCCACCAAGGCGGACATCAAGGACTTCGCCACCAAGGCCGACCTGGCCGCCGGTCTCGCCCGCCTCGAAGCGCGCATCTATCTGGCGCTGGTCGGCGTGATCTTCGCCATCCTCGCCGCCGACCGGCTGCTGCCGTCGTAGCGGCCCGCGCCGGCTCGATGGAGCCGGGCGGTGGCCTTGGGTTTGCCGGCGGAGTGGGCGCGGTGTCTGGCGGCGGTGAGGCCGTGCGTTGACCTTGCGGCCCCGTTTGCCGGCGGGACGCCGGCGCTCGGGATGGCGCGTGGGCGGGTCGTCCGGCCCGCCGGGGGGCGAGGGCGATGCCTGGGCGGTGAGCGAGTGTTTTCGGCTTGCTTGGGCCGCCGCTACGGGGCAAGCTGTCGTGGCCGCCTCGGTGGAGCCATTGCTATGACCGCCACCGCCTTCGACACCCTCGCCGCCAGCCGCGACCTGGAAGCGGCCGGCATGGAACGGCGCCACGCCGAAGCCGTCGCCGAAGTGACGGCGCAGGCGGCCGGTGCCGGCCGCGGCGAACTGGCCACCAAGGCGGACATCAAGGACTTCGCCACCAAGGCCGACCTCGCCCGCCTCGAAGCGCGCATCTATCTGGCGCTGGTCGGCGTGATCTTCGCCATCCTCGCCGCCGACCGGCTGCTGCCGTCGTAGCGGACCGCGCCGGCTCGATAGAGCCGGGCGGTGGTCTTGGGTCTACCGGCTGAGTGGGCGCGGCGCCTGGCGGCGGTGAGGCCGTGCGTTGACCTTGCGGCCCGTTTGCCGGCGGGACGGCGGCGCTCGGGATGGCGCGTGGGCGGGCCGTCCGGCCCGCCGGGGGCGCGGTCAGGGGGCGCCTTCGCGGAAGCGGGCGATGGTGGCCAGGAAGGGTTCGGCGAAGCGTTCGACCTTGGCGGCGCCAATGCCATGGATGCGGGCGAAGGCTTCCCTGCTGGCGGGCCTGTCCGCCGCCAGGGCCGCCAGCGTGCTGTCGTGGAAGACGACGAAGGCGGGCACGCCATGGGCGCGGGCCAGCTCCAGCCGCAGCTCCTTCAGCGCCCGCAGCAGCGGCAGATCGCCCGGCGCCGTGGACGAAGGGATGCCCGCCTTTCTGGCGCGCCGCCTGCCGCCCAGCGTCTCCAGCCGCAGCCGCACCTCGCCCTCGCCTTCCAGCAGGCGGCGGCCGCCGCCGGTGGCGCGCAGGGCGCCGAAGCCGCCGACATCGACGTCCAGGATGCCGGCCGCCACCAGCTGGCGGATCGCCGAGCGCCAGGCGGCGGCCTCGACGGCGCGGCCGCTGCCGAAGGCCGGCAGCCGATGGTGGCCAAAGCGCGCGACCTTCTCGCTTTCCTTGCCCGTGAGCACATCGACCACGTGGCCGGCGCCGAAGCGCTGGCCGGTCGCCAGCACCGCCTGCAGCAGCTGGCAGGCCAGCGGGCCGCCGTCCACCAGCTGCGGCGGCGACAGGCAGATGTCGCAGCGGCCGCAATCCCCCGCCGCCTGCTCGCCGAAATAGGCCAGCAGGGCGCGGCGGCGGCAGGTGCCGGCCTCGCAATAGCCCAGCAGCGCGTCCAGCCGGCGGCGGTCGATGCGCTTGCGCTCCTCCGAGGCCTGGCTCTGGTCGATGAAGCGGCGCCGCATGCGGATGTCGGCCAGCCCGTAGAACATGGCCGCTTCGGCCGGCTGGCCGTCGCGTCCGGCCCGGCCCAGCTCCTGGTAATAGGCTTCCATGGTCGCCGGCAGGTCGATATGGGCGACATAGCGCACGTCCGGCTTGTCGATGCCCATGCCGAAGGCGATGGTGGCCACCGTCACGACGCCGTCCTCGGTGAGGAAACGGTCCAGCAGCGCCCTGCGTTTCTCCGCCGCCAGGCCGGCGTGGTAGGCCAGCGCCTTGTGGCCGTGCCCGGCGAGCATGGCGGCCGCCTCCTCGCTGCGGCGGCGCGACAGGGCATAGACGATGCCGCACTGGCCGCGCCGCTCCTCCACGAAGGCGGCCAGCTGGCGGAAGGCGTCGTTCTTGGGCGTCACCGCCAGGGCGATGTTGGGGCGGTCGAAGCCGGTGACGAAGGAGGCGACCCTGCCGCCGAACAGGCGCCGCGCGATGTCGTCGCGGGTGGCGGCGTCGGCGCTGGCCGTGAAGGCCGCCAGCGTGGCGCGCGGAAACAGGCCGCGCAGGCCGGTAAGGGCTTCGTATTCGGGGCGGAAATCGTGGCCCCATTGCGAGATGCAATGGGCTTCGTCGATCACCGCCATGGCCAGCGGCAGTTTCGCCAGCGCCGCCAGCATGCGCTCGTCCATCAGCCGCTCGGGCGACATGTAGAGCAGCTTGGCGCGCCCCTTTGCGGCGGCCCGCCAGGCCGCCACGTTCTCCTCGCGGGTCTGGGAGGAGTTGATGCTGCCGGCCCCGATGCCGGAAAGCCGCAGCGCCGCCACCTGGTTCTGCATCAGCGCCACCAGCGGCGAGACCACCACCGTCAGGCCGTCGCGCAGCAGCGCCGGCAGCTGGAAGCACAGCGACTTGCCGGCCCCGGTCGGCATGACGACCAGCGCGTCGCGCCCGGCGGCGAGGCAATCCACCACCCGTTCCTGGCCGGGGCGGAAGCCCTCGAAGCCGAAGGTCCGGCGCAGCAGCTCGAGCCGCCGCGCCCGCGGGTCCGCCGCCATGGCCTGGGGGCGCCCCTGCCTCAAAGGGAGTCCCGCTCGTCCTGGGCGAACAGGTCTTCCAGCTCCCGGCTCCAGTGCTCGGCCTCCCTGGCCATGCGCTCCGGATCGTCGGCGATGGCGTGCTGGGCGAGCAGGCGGCGCTCGTCCACCTCGCGGAAGGCATCGACCGTGTGCAGGCTTTCGGACTCGCTCATCCCCAGCCCCACCAGGATGCCGTAGGACATCTCCAGGCTGGAATAGAAGGTGTCGCGCACGATATGGGCGACGCCGAGGTCCATCAGCCGATAGGCGTGCTGGCGGTTGCGGGCGCGGGCGTGGACGACCAGATGGGGAAAGTGCCGCACCACCGCCCGGGCGGTGGCCAGCGAGCGTTCCACATCGTCGATCGCCAGCACGAACAGCACCGCCCCTTCCGCCCCGGCGGCGCGCAGCAGGTCCGGCCGGGAAGCGTCGCCATAGTAGATCTTGTTGCCGAAGCGGCGGACGAAATCGACCTGCTCGGCGCTGGTCTCCAGCGCCGTGAAGCCGATGCGGCGCGCCTGCAGAATGCGGCCCACCATCTGCCCGACGCGCCCGAAGCCGGCGACGATGACCTGGTTTCCCTGCGCCCGCTCGCGCTCGGGTTCCGGCGGGGCGGCGCCGGCTTCGCGGGAGGCCAGACGCTCGCCGGCCGCCAGCAGCAGCGGCGTGGCGGCCATGGAAAAGATCACCGCCACGGTCAGGAACCCGGCCGTCCTCTCCGGCATCAGCGCCGAGGCGACGCCGACATTGAGGATGACGAAGGCGAACTCGCCGCCCTGGCAGAGCGTCGCCGCCGTGCGCGCCGCCGCCGCCAGGCTCTGCCCGGCCGCCAGGCAGACCGCCGCCAGGCAGGCCGCCTTGACGGCGATGAGGCCGATCGCGATGGCGAGGACGGTGAGCGGCGCTTCCAGCAGCAGCCCGACATCGAGGGTCATGCCGATGGCCATGAAGAAGAGGCCCAGCAGCAGCCCCTTGAAGGGATCGATATCGGCCTCCAGCTCGTGGCGGTATTCGGATTCGGCCAGCAGCACGCCGGCCAGGAAGGCGCCCAGCGCCATCGACACGCCCACCGCGTCCATCAGCACGCCGGCGCCGACGACGGTGACCAGCGCCATGGCGGTGAACGCCTCGCGGTTGCCGAAGCGGGCGACGGCGCGCAGCGCATAGCGCAGGCCGTAATGGCCGCCGACCGTCACCAGGGCGATCATCGCCACCGCCTGCACGATGTCGATCCACACCGGCTGTCCGCCGCTGCCGGCCTCCGAAACCGCCAGCAGCGACAGCACCGCCAGCATGGGGATGACGGCGATGTCCTGAAACAGCAGCACGGAGAGCGACAGGCGCCCGTGGCGGGTCACGAGCTCCCTGCGCTCGGCCAGCAGCTGCAGGGCGAAGGCGGTGGAAGACAGCGACAGCGCGAAGCCGGTGACGATCGCCGCCTGCAGCGACAGGCCCAGCAGATGGGCCGCCGCCGCCAGCACCGCGGAGGTCAGCGCCACCTGGGCGCCGCCCAGCCCCAGCAGCGGTTTGCGCATCGCCCACAGGCGCCGCGGCTGCAGCTCCAGGCCGATGACGAACAGCACCAGGACGATGCCGAACTCCGAGAAGTGGAGGATGTCGTGCTCGCCCTCCACCAGGTCGAGCATCCACGGCCCCAGGGCCGTGCCGACCAGCAGATAGCCCAGCACCGAAGCCAGCCCGGCGCGACGGGCCGCCACCACGGCCACCACCGCCGCCACCAGGAACACCAGAACCTGTTCGAGCAGGGACATTCTCGGGGAGCCTACGGCGCGCGGGCGGGGCGGCGGCGATTCTAGCACGGGAAGGCGGCGCGGGAGAGCGGCGCGGCGGTGCCCGGCGGCGGGGGGCGGCGCGCCGGCCTTGCGGCCCATCTGCCGGCGGGACGCAGGCGCTCCCAGGGGGCTGGGGCGGCGCTCCGGAGGCGGGCGCCGCGCTCTATGGACGGCGGCCGGGCGCGCGGTGGAGGGCGCCGCCGCTGACCGCCTCACGGCAGCCGGTCGTCTGCGGCAGCGAGAGCGGCAGGCCGGCCAGCGCCCGCAGGGCGAGATAGGCGAAAGCCTCCGCCTCCAGGGCGTCGCCGTCCCAGCCCGCCTCTTCGGCCACGGCCACCTCGCCCACCAGCCCGTCCGCCAGGGCGGCGACGAGGGCGCGGTTGCGCCTGCCGCCGCCGGCGACGATCCAGCGGCGCGGCGGGGCCGGCATATGCTCCGCCGCCCGCGCCACGGCGGCGGCGGTGAGCGCCACCAGGGTGGCGGCGCCGTCTTCCGTGGAAAGGCCGCAAAGGTCGGGCGCGAAGGCGTCGCGGTCGAGCGATTTGGGCGGCGGGCGCGCGAAATAGGGGTGGCCGCCGATCAGCGCCGCCACCCGCCCGGACGCCGCCCGCCCGGCGGCGGCGGCGCGGCCGTCGCGGTCGAAGGGCTGGCCGCGGCGGGCGCGCATCCAGTCGTCCAGCAGCGCCCCGCCCGGCCCGGTGTCGAAGGCCAGGAGGTCGTCGCCATCGATCCAGGTGACGTTGGCGACGCCGCCGATATTGAGCACCGCCAGCGGCCCGCCGCCGCCCAGGGAGCGCGCCAGGGCGGCGTGATAGAGCGGGGCCAGCGGCGCGCCCTGGCCGCCGGCCGCCATGTCGGCACGGCGAAAATCCGCCACCACGTCGATGCCGGTGAGCTGCGCCAGCAGGGCGCCGTCGCCGATCTGCCAGGTCAGCCCGGCGGCCGGGCGATGGGCGACGGTGTGGCCGTGGAAGCCGATGGCGCGGACATCGCCGGCCGCCAGCCCCGAGCGCGCCAGCAGCGCCGCCACCGCCTCGCCGTGGCGCAGGGTCAGCGCCCGTCCGGCGGCGAGCGGGTCGCCCCCGCCCCCCAGGCAGGACCGCAGGGTCGCGCGCGTGGCATCGTCATAGGGCAGCGTCAGGGCCGGGCCGGTGCGCTCGACGGCCAGGCCGTCGCTGCGGAGCAGGGCCGCATCCACCCCGTCCAGCGAGGTGCCGCTCATCAGGCCGATGGCGGCGGGGAGGGTCATGCGCCGCCCATGGCGCCGCTTTGCGCGCCTTCGCCCATGGCTGTCCTTCGCTCGCAGGTTTCTTCGGAGCCTCATGGGCGGCGAGGGCGCTGCCTGCCGGGGGCCTATGCCGAAGCCGCCATCGGCAGGAGCGGCGCGAGGCTATCCCGCCATCCGAAACCGGGGAAGTCTGGCCGGACAGGTGGGGAAAGCTCGTCTGCCGCCCTTCGCGAGGAGCGACTCTTCGATGACGCTTGCCACGCTAGCGGGAAGCGGGTTCTTCACGGCGCTTGCCACGCAAGCGGGAAGCGACTCTTTCATGGCGCTTGCCACGCAAGCGGGAAGCGCTCTGCCCGCAGGACGGGCTATGCCGCGCGGCGGCCGGCGATCGCCTCCCGCAGCCCTTCGAGCAACCCTTCCAGCTTCGCCATCCGCTCGCGCAGGTCGGCCTGCCCGCGCTCAACGCCCTCGATGCGCGCGGAGAGCTGAGCCGCGGTCTCCTCGATGCGGGCGGAGAGCTGAGCCGCGGTCTCCTCGATGCGGGCGCCGAGCTGAGCCTGGACCTCTTCGATGCGCTCGTTGGTGCGCTCGATGCGCTCATTGGTGCGCTCGATACGCTCGTTGGTGCGCTCGATGCGGGCATCCAGACGGGCGCCCTGCCGCAGGATGAGGCCGGCCAGGGCCACACCGATGGCGACCATGGCCGCCAGAATCGTGATCGTCGAAGCATCCATGCCCCGAGCATGGGGCGACGGCATCGGCGAGTCAAGAACATGGCCCCGCGCATGGCTGAGGGAATGTCCGGCCTCGCCAGCGGGAAGCGGGTCCTTCACGGCGCTTGCCACGCAAGCGGGAAGCGCCCGTGAGCGGCGGATGCCCGTGCCGGCGGCGAGGGTCCCGGCGGCGCGCGCCTGGCGGAATTCGGTCGCGCAGCGCGAGGGCGCGCCGGCTCACCACGCGCAGCACGGGGGCGTGCTGAATCCTTCAGACGCAGCACGGGGGCGTGCTGCGGGGCACGCGCCGCGGGGATCGCCGCTCAGTAGCCGGCGCGGACCTCGTCCCACAGGCGGATGTAGTTCTCCTCCACGTCCGGGGCCAGGGCCTGGAAGAAGATGCCGTTGTTCAGCAGGGCTTCCGGGGTGGAAAGGCCGCGTTCCTCCAGCACCTCCTCGGGCAGCAGGTCGAAGGCCTTCATGTTGGCGTGGCCAAAGCCCCAGTTCTCGATCTCATAAGCACCCGATTCGGGGCTGGTGAAGGCGTCGATGAGGTCGTAGGCCTCGTCTTCCAGCTCGGTCTGCGCGTGCATCACAAGGCCGCAGCACCAGGTGAAGATGCCTTCCTTGGGCACGCCCAGGCCGACATCGTGGCCATCCCGCCTCAGCTGCACATAGGCGTCGTTCCAGGCATAGCTCGCCACCAGCTCGCCCGAAGCCAGGGCCTGGATGGCCTCGGTCTGATCGCCCCAGTACATGCGCACATTGTCGCGCTGGACGGCGACCATCTTGCGCACCTCCACCAGCTGCTCGGGGGTGAGCGAGAAGATGTTGTCGTAGCCCATGACCAGCGCCGAGATCTCGACGATGGCCCCGGCCGAATCGTAGAAGCCCAGGCGGTTCTTGAACTCGTCGGTGTAGAACATCTTCCAGGAGACGTTCTCGTCGCTCCATTCCTCGCCCACCAGGTCGCGGCGATAGACGATGGTGGAATTGCCCCAGTCCATCGGCATGAAGTAGCGCTGGCCGTCGATCACCGAACCCTCGATGGTCTCCAAGGCCGGGAACATGTCGGCCAGATGCGTCAGGCGGGCCGGGTCCAGGGCCTTGAGCAGGCCGGCGTCGCGCCATTTGAAGAGCTCATAGGTGCAGGGCGCCATGACGTCGGGCTGAAAACCGCCGACGCGCATCTTCTGGAACGCCTCGTCTTCCGATCCCCAGAAGCTGTAGTCGGGCGCCTCGCCATATTTCTCGAGATAGGAGGCGACGAAGGCCTCGTCGTCGTAGCCGGCCCAGCCGAAATACATGGGCTTGCCGGCCGCCCGCGCGCCGCGCGCCACCGGCAGAGCGGCCACGGCCAGGCCGAAAGCGCCGGCCGCCCTGGCGAACTGGCGTCTGGACAGGCGCCCGTCGCGATACATGGAAACGATGTCTCGTGCCTTCATGGCTGCCTCCCTCTGGAAATCGCCGCCCTCATAGCCCATCGCGGCGCCCCTGGCCAGCGGCAAGGGCCTGGAAGCTCTGCTCGATGGCCCTTTGCGGCAGGCCGCGCCCGATCAGCACCAGGCGCGAGCGGCGCCGGCCCGACGGCCAGGCGGCCAGGCGCCGCAGCGGGTGGAAGACGTGCTGGACGCCGTGCACGGCCACCGGCAGATCGCTGCCGGCGAGATCCAGCACGCCCTTCAGCCGCAGCAGACGGTCGCCATGGCGGGCGAGCAGGGCCTCGATCCAGGCCGCGACGCGGTCGATGCGAAGCGGCGCCGCGGCCGTCAGGGCCATGGCGGCCACGGTCTCGTCGTGGCGGGCGGTGGCGGGCGCGTCCAGCCAGCGGCGCAGCCGCGCCTCGCCGCCGTCGAGGGGGCCGGGGGCGAACAGCGCCGCCGGCGACGCCGGCGCATCCAGGATGACGGCATCCTCGTTGAGCCGGGCGAGGCGCCGCCGCAGGCCGGCAGCCGCCACCGCGCCGGCCAGATCGGCCTTGGTCACCACCAGGCGGTCGGCCACCGCCGCCTGGCGCAGGCTCTCGCCCTCGCGTCGCAGCTGCCCCTCGCCGTGGAGGGCCGAGACGGTGGCGACGATGCCCTCCAGGCGGTAACGGTCGGCCGCGTCGCCGGGGGCGTCGCGCTGGCCGGCCAGCAGGGTGTGGAGGATGGGCGCCGGGTCGGCCAGCCCGGAGGTCTCCAGCAGCACGCGGCGAAAGGGCGGCAGCGCCCCCGTCCGCCGCCGGGCCAGCAGATCGGCCAGCGCCGCCGCCAGATCGTCGCGCAGGGCGCAGCACAGGCAACCCGCGCCCAGCAGCACGGTCGCCTCGTCGAGGGCCTCGACCAGCAGATGATCGATGGCGATCTCGCCGAACTCGTTCACCAGCACCGCCGTATCCGCCATGCCGGGATGGCGCAGCAGGCCGTTGATGAGCGTCGTCTTGCCGCTCCCCAGGAAGCCGGTGACGACGGTGACGGGCGTCACGCCGGTTCGATCCCCAGCAGCGAGAGCGGGCGCTCGCAGGCGATCTCCTCGATCAGCGCCTCCGGGACGCGCGGCATGGCGAGGCCCGCCCCCCAGTCGTTGATGGCGCGAAACTCCGCCAGGGCGCGGGCGGGGCTGCGCACGGGGAAGTCGGAGCCGAACAGGAGGCGGTCGGTGACGCGGTATTCGCGCGCGATCATGAGGCCGTTATAGAGCTGCCAGGGGCGGTGGAAGCGGGCGGAGAGGTCGGCGAAGACGTTCTCGTTCTTGCGCATCAGGATCGCCGTCTGCTCCATATAGGGCTGGCCGAAATGGGCGACGATCATCTTCAGGGCCGGGAAATCCGCCGCCACCCGGTCGAGCAGGCAGGGATCGGCGAACTCCAGGCTGCCGGTATAGGCGCCGCCGCAGTGGAACATCACCGGCAGGCCGTGGTGGCAGGCGATCTCGTAGAGGGGCATGCAGGCGGGCGAGCGCGGGTCCATGGCCTGATAGGTGGGCGAGAGCTTGAGGCCCTTCAGCCCCAGGGCGATGGCGCGCTCGAAGGTGCAGGCGGCGTCGGCGTCGTGGGGGTGGACCGAGCACAGGCCCGCCGCCCGGCCCGGATAGCGCGCCACCACCTCGGCGATGAACTCCGGCGGCGTGTGGTTGCCGGAATGCTTGGGAAGGGCGACCACCAGAAAGCTGCCGACACCGGCCTCGGCGATGGCGGCGGCGTGGCGGTCGGGATCGGCCTCGCCGTCGCCCAGCACCTGGCGTCGCGCCTGCAATGCCCGGTCTTCGTCGGTGCGGTGTTCGCGAAGAAAGCAATGGGTGTGCCAATCGACCAGCTCGCCCATGCCGCCGCCCCCCGTCGCAAAGGGCGCCATGCTAGCGCAAACCGCCCCCCGCGCGGGCGCCGCACCTGCCCGCGCTTGATTCGAAGGGACGGCAGGGATAAAGCTGCCCACCCCGCGCGCACCCGGCGGGCGCTGCCAGCGAGGCCGGCGGAGCAGGCATGAGGATTGTCATCACCGGCCATGGCATCGCACTGGCCCCCCACCTGAAGGACCATGTGGAGCGGGCCCTCCGGAAGGCCGTCGGCAAGTATTTCGCCGATTCGCTGGAGGCCCACGTCACCTTCTCGCGCGAGGGCGCCCACATCCAGGCGCATGTTTCCGTCCATGTCGGCCACGACATCCACGCCGAGGGCCGGGGCGGCGGCAGCGACGCCCGCGCCGGCTTCAACCTGGCGGCCGAGCACGCCGTCAAACAGCTGCGGCGCAGCAAGCGCAGGCTGCGCGAGCACCACCGCGCCGGGGCGCGGGCCGGCGGGTGAAGCCGTGAACATCGCCGACCTGGTGACGCCCGGCACCGTCGTTCCCTGCCTGCGCGCGGCCAGCAAGAAACACGCGCTGCAGGACCTCGCCCACCACGCCGCCGGGCCGAGCGGCATCGACGAGCGCGCCATCTTCGACGCCCTGCTGGAACGCGAGCGCCTGGGCACCACCGGCATGGGCCAGGGAACCGCCATCCCCCACGCCCGGCTGCCGGGGCTGGGCGGCCTCTTCGGGCTGTTCGCGCGGGCCGCCGCGCCCATCGACTTCGAGGCGGTGGACGGCCAGCCGGTGGACCTCATCTTCCTGCTGCTGGCCCCGGAGGGCGCCGGTGCCGACCATCTCAAGGCGCTGGCCCGCATCTCGCGCCTGCTGCGCAACCGCGAGGCCTGCGAGCGATTGCGGGACGCCGACGACGCCCGCGCCATCTACGCGCTGCTGGTCGCCGCCGAGACGGGCCAGAGCGACTCCCGCAAAGCGTGGCAGTCGCCATGAAGAACCGACTCCCGCAGGGCGCGGCAGTCGCCATGAAGAGCCGGCTCCCGCAAGGCGCGGCCCTCGCCGTGACGGGCCGCCTCCCCCACGGCATGGCGGGCGCCGTGAAGGGACCGGTCTGAGGCGGCGGTGCTGGTCCACGGCAGCTGCGTCGACCTCGACGGTGCCGGCGTCCTGCTGCGCGGCCCCTCCGGCAGTGGCAAAAGCGATCTCGTTCTGCGCCTGATCGACGGCGGCGGCGCCCGCCTGGTGGCCGACGACCAGGTGGCGCTGACCGCCCGCGAGGGCGCCCTGCTGGCGAGCGCGCCTTCCGCCCTGGCGGGGCTGCTGGAGGTGCGCGGCCTGGGCGTGGCCGCCTTCCCCTATCTGGCCTCCAGCCGGCTGCTGCTGGCGATCGATCTCGTCCGGCGCCGGGAGGTGGAGCGGATGCCGGCGCCGGCGCAGGTCGCGCTGGCCGGCGTCCTGCTGCCGCTGGCGAGGCTCTGCCCCCACGACGCCTCCGCCCCGGCCAGGCTGCGGCTGGCGTTGCGGCTGGCGGCGGAGCGCCCACCGCCGCAGGACACGCCCGGCGCTTGCCACGCAAGCGGGAAGCGATTCTTTCATGGCGCTTGCCACGCAAGCGGGAAGCGCCGTGACTGAGCGCGGCGGCGGGCGGCAGGGCAGGCGGCTGGTGCTGGTCACCGGCCTCTCCGGTGCCGGGCGCAGCACGGCGCTGAAGGCGCTGGAAGACGGCGGCTACGAGGCCATCGACAACCTGCCGCTGCGCCTGGTCGAAGCCGCCCTGGAGGACGGGCCGGCGACGGGCGCGCTCGCCATCGCCGTCGACGTGCGCCAGCGCAACTTCGATGCCGAAGGCTTCCTGGCCCTGACGCAGGCGCTGCGGCGAAGGCCCGGGCTGGAGCTGACCCTGGCCTTCCTCGATTGCGACTCCGAGGCGCTGCAACGCCGCTTCACCGAAACGCGCCGCCCCCACCCGCTCGCCGGCGAGGGCACGCTGCTGGACGGGATCGAGGCGGAGCGCCGGCTGATGCGTCCGATTCTGACGCATGCCGACCTCGCGGTGGACACCACGGCGATGTCCGGCCAGACCCTGAGGCGCCATCTGCAGGGCCATCTGGGCCTCGACGACGCGCCGGGGCTGGCGGTGTTCGCCATGTCGTTCTCCTACCGGCTGGGGCTGCCGCGCAACGCCGACCTGGTGTTCGACGTCCGCTTCCTCGCCAATCCCCATTACCATCCCGCCCTGCGGGCCGGGACCGGGCGCTCGGCGCAGGTCGCCGCCTTCATCGAGGCCGACCCGCGCTTCGCGCCCTTTTTCGAGCGTCTGGGCAGCCTGCTGCTGGAGCTCATTCCCGCCTATGCCGAAGAGGGCAAGCGCTATCTCACCGTCGCCATCGGCTGCACCGGCGGGCGCCACCGCTCGGTTTTCGTTGCCGAAAGGCTGGCCGCCCTGCTAAGCGAAAACGGGCATGGCGTCGCCCTGCAGCATCGCGATCTGGCGATGTGAGGCGGCGCGGCGGGAGACCGTGGCATTGCGCGGGGCGGCGGCGCGCCGCTGGATGACGCCTCCCCCGGGGGCGGCGGGCGCTGCGGGAGAATTCGTTCTGGGGCGCTCATGCGCCGGGGGGTGCGATGATCGGTCTGGTGCTCGTAACCCACGGCCGCCTGGCCGAGGAATTCGTCGCCGCGATGGAACATGTCGTCGGCGAACAGGCGGCCGTGGGCGCCGTCTGCATCGGCCCCGACGACGATATGGAGCGCCGCCGCAACGATATTCTCGAAGCGGTGGAGCGGGTCGACGACGGCGGCGGCGTCGTCGTGCTGACCGACATGTTCGGCGGCACGCCGTCCAATCTCGCCATCTCGGTCATGGAGGCGGGCCGCATCGAGGTGATCGCCGGCGTCAACCTGCCGATGCTGATCAAGCTCGCCTCGGCCAGGGACGGCGGCAGCCTGGACGACGCGGTGGCGGCGGCCAGGGAGGCGGGCCGCAAATACATCAACGTCGCCAGCAGCCTGCTCAAGCCGGCGGCGGACGCCTCCCCCGAAGGCAGGCGGGAGCCATGACGGAGGACGCTCCCCGCCAGCGGCCGTCGCCGTGAACGCCACGCCACGGGGCGGCGGCCAGCATTGCCGGGAGGCAGCGCCCGGCGGCGAGCGCCGCCGCCGGCTGGTCATCGCCAACGAGCGCGGCCTCCACGCCCGCGCCGCCGCCCGTTTCGCGGAGCTGGCGGACCGTTTCGACGCCGAGGTGGAGGTGGAAAAGGACGGCGCCCGCGTTTCCGGACGCTCGATCATGGGGTTGATGATGCTGGCGGCGGCGGCGGGAACGGCGATCGAGATTCGCACGCGGGGCAAGGAGGCCGAAGCCGCCCTGGATGCCCTGGCGCTGCTGGTGGAGAACCGCTTCGATGAATGACGAGGCAGGGCGCCGCCCGCTTGCGTGGCCGGCGCCATCGAAGAGTCGCTTCCCGCTCGCGTGGCAAGCGCCGTGGAAGACCCGCTTCCCGCTGGCTTGGCAAGCGCCGGGCGGAATTCGATGAGCGAGGAGCGCTCGCCCGCGCTCACGCTCGCCGGCCTGGGGGTGGCGCGCGGCATCGCCATCGGCCCCGCCTTCGTCACCGAGAGCGGCACGCTGGAGGTGCCGACCTACATCCTGGCGGCGACGGCGACGGCGGGCGAAGTGGCGCGCTTTCGCACCGCCGTCGAGGCCGCCAGAGCGCAGATCGTCGAACTGGCCGGCAAGGCCGCGAGCCTGCCCGGCAGCGCCGCCGAAGAGCTGGGCTATCTGCTGGACGCCCACGGCCGCATGCTGGAAGACTCGCGCCTGGTGCGGGGGGTGGAACGGCGCATCCGCGAGCGGCGCTTCAACGCCGAGGCGGCCGTCGCCCAGGAGGTGGGCGAGATCGCCAAGGCCTTCGCGGACATGGAGGACAGCTACCTGGCCGAGCGCAGCAAGGACGTGCGCGACGTCGGCCAGCGCCTGCTGCGCAGCCTGATGGCGAAGCCCTACCGGGCGCTGAAGGAATTGCCCGCCGGCACCGTGGTGGTCGCCGACGAGCTGACGCCGGCCGATACCGCCCTGCTCGACCCCCGGCGGGTGGCGGGTTTCGCGACCGCGCTGGGCGGCGCCCAGGACCATACCGGCATTCTCGCCCGCTCCCTGGGGCTGCCGGCCGTGGTCGGCACCCCCGAGCTGCTGCGCCATGTGCGCGCCGGCGACACCGTGATCGTGGACGGCGGCAGCGGGCAGGTGGTGGTGAACCCGGACGCCGCCACCCGCGCCCGCTTCGAGGGGCGGCGGAGCGAATTGCGGCGCCAGGCGCGCAGGCTGGAACGGCTGCGCCATCTGCCGGCCCGCACGCGCGACGCGGTGGAGGTCGGTCTGCAGGCCAATATCGACCTGGCGGGCGAGGTCGCCCCGGCCCTGGAGCACGGCGCCGAAGGCATCGGCCTCTACCGCACGGAATACCTGTTTCTGAACCGCGACGATCTGCCCGGCCAGGACGAGCAATACGCCCATCTGCGCTCGGTCGTGGAGGGCATGGCGGGCCGCCCGGTGACGGTGCGCACCCTGGACATCGGCAACGACAAGCTGCCCCGCCTGCCGGCCGGGCACCCGGGCGGCGGGCAGCGCGCCGGGGAGGCGGCGGACGGCGCCCCGAAGGCAGCCGGGGAGCGCGGCGAGGCATCCTTGTTCGACGCCGCCCGCCACGCCGTCCGCCAGGCGCAGGGGACCAATCCGGCGATGGGGCTGCGCGCCACCCGCCTGCTGCTGAAGGTGGAAGGCCTGCTCGAAGACCAGCTGGCCGCCATCCTGCGGGCCGGTGCCCACGGGCCGGTGCGCATCCTGCTGCCGATGATCTCGACCCCGGCCGAGCTGCGCCAGGTGCGCCGCGCCCTGAGGGAAACGGCGGAGCGCCTGCGGCGCCGCCGCGTCGCCATCGCCTGCCCGCTGCCGCCGCTGGGCGCGATGATCGAGATCCCGGGCGCGGCGCTGGCCGCCGACGCCCTGGCCCCCGAATGCGAGTTCTTCTCCATCGGCACCAACGACCTCATCATGTATGCGCTGGCGATCGACCGCGGCGACGAGCGGGTGGCCCATCTCTACGACCCGCTCCACCCGGCCGTGCTGCGGCTGGTGCAGTTCGCCACCGCGGCGGCCGGGCGCGCCGGCATCCCGGTCAATGTCTGCGGCGAGATGGCGGGCGACGAGCGCATGACGGCGATTCTGCTGGGCCTCGGCATTCGCGAGCTGTCGATGGCCTCGGCGGCCGTGCCCAGGGTCAAGCAGAGGGTGCGCAGCCTCGATGCCGGCGAGGCCGAACGGCGGCTGCGCACGATCATGGAGCAGACGGATTCCGGCACCATCGCGGCGCTGCTGGACGACTTCAACGCCCTGGCCTGAGCGGGCATGTGCCCGGGTATTTGCCAAAGGCGCGCGCGCGGCCTTATATGGGCCCTTGAGACGGGCGCCCCGCCGCCGCGGGAAGCGCCCCCGCCCGCAACCCCAGCACGGACAACGCCATGACCCTCATCCCCAACTCGCCCCATGCGCGCGACGTGGCCACCATCATCCATCCCTTCAGCAACCTGGCCGAACACGAGCGGAAGGGGCCGCTCATCATCGAGAAGGGCAGCGGCATCTATGTCGAGGACACCGAAGGCAAGCGCTATATCGAAGGTCTGGCGGGCCTGTGGTGCACCTCGCTGGGCTTCGCCAACGAGCGCCTGGTGGAAGCGGCCGCCCGCCAGATGCGCAAGCTGCCCTTTTACCACGCCTTCTTCCACCGCTCCTCGATGCCGTCGATCGACCTCGCCGAGCGCCTGCTGGCCATGATGCCGGTGGAGATGTCGAAGGTGTGGTTCGCCAATTCGGGGTCGGAGGCGAACGACCACATGGTCAAGTTCGTCTGGTATTACAACAACGCCCGCGGACGCCCGGAGAAGAAGAAGATCATCGCCCGCCGGGGCGGCTATCACGGCATCTGCGTGTCTTCGGGCAGCCTCACCGGCATGCCGCTGATGCATCAGGGCTTCGACCTGCCGATCCCCAACATCATGCACACCGGCTCGCCGCACTACTACCATTTCGGCGAGGCGGGCGAGACCGAGGAAGAGTTCGCCCGGCGCCGCGCCGACGAGCTCGAGCGCATGATCCTCGACGAGGGGCCGGAGACGGTGGCGGCCTTCGTCGCCGAGCCGATCATGGGCGCCGGCGGCGTCATCCTGCCGCCGGCCGGCTATTTCCAGAAGATCCAGGCGGTGCTGAAGAAGTTCGACGTGCTGATGGTCGCCGACGAGGTGATCTGCGGCTTCCACCGCACCGGCGCCCCGTTCGGCTGCAACACCTTCGGCATCGAACCCGACATCATGGTGGTGGCCAAGCAGCTGTCTTCGGCCTATCTGCCGATCAGCGCCGTGATCATGAACGAGAAGATCTACGGCCCCATCCGCGACTTTTCGGGCCGGCAGGGCATGCTGACCACCGGCTTCACCTATTCCGGCCACCCGGTGCCGGCCGCCGTCGCCGTGGAGACGCTGAAGATCTACGACGAGATCGACATCGCCAGCCACGTCGCCAAGGTCGCCCCGGTCATGCAGGAGCGCCTGCACGCCCTGGCCGACCATCCGCTGGTGGGCGAGACGCGCGGCACCGGGCTGATCGGCGCCGTGGAGATCGTCAGGAACAAGGAGACGCGCGAGAATTTCGAGCCCGGGATCGTCAACCATTGCGGCGACCGCTGCATCCATCACGGCCTGCTGCTGCGCCCGGCCGACGGCACCTCGCTCGCCCTCTGCCCGCCGCTCATCATCGAGGCCGACGAGATCCACCAGCTCTTCGACCGCCTGAAGCTGGCCCTCGATGACACGCTGGCCCATGTGAGGCAGGAGAAACTGCTGGCCGCCGAGTGATCCCGGAACGCTCCCCCGCCCGCCCCGCCGTCAGGCGCCGAGGCGGGCGGGGGAAAGGGTGGCCGCCGTCAGCCCGTGGGCGGCAAGGGCCGGCGGCAGCGCCTCGCCCAGCAGCACCGCCGCCGCATAGGCCGACAGCGCGGCCGAGGTCTGGATGCCGGCCCCGCCCTGGCCCACATTCCAGAAGAAGCCCTCCACCTGCGGGTCGAAGCCCGTGACCGGCAGCCGGTCGGTCACGAAGCTGCGCAGGCCGGCCCAGCGGCGCTCGATGCGGCGGATGTCGAGCGTCGTCCAGGCCATGACGTTGGCCGCCGCCCGGGCGAGATCGATCTCCTCGGCCTGGGCGTCGCAGGGTGGCGAAGGCGTCTCGTCGGCCAGCGAGGCCAGCAGCAGACCGGCCTCGGGCTTGACGTAGAAGCTCTCGCCCCAATCGGCGATCAGCGGCCAGGCGGAGCAATCCGCGGCCGGCGGCCCCTTGAAGGTGAAGGCGGTGCGCCGCAGCGGTTGCAGGCCGACCGGGCGGGCGCCCGCCATGCGGGCCAGGACATCGCCCCAGGCCCCGGTGCAATTGGCGATGACGGGCGCGGCGAAGCGGCCCGCCGCCGTCTCCACCTGCCAGACGCCGCCGCGCCGTTGCAACGCGCGGACCTCCCCATCGCACAGCAGCCGGGCGCCGGCCCGCCCGGCGGCGGCGAGATAGCCGCCATGGATGGCATGGACGTCGATATCGCCGGCCGCCGCCTCCCACAGGCCAGCGGCGATCTTCTCCGGCCGCAGCACGGGGCAGTGCCGCAGGCAGGCCCCGGCGTCGAGGGGCCGCAGGACGCCGCCGGCGAGGCTTTCCAGCTCGCCGTCGCCGTCGTCGTCGTGGCCCAGCAGCAGCAACAGCGGGCGCGGGGCGAACAGCGGCGCCTCGGCGAAGCCCGCCGGCGGGCGGTCGATGAAGCGGCGCGTTTCCTCGGAGAGCGCGCGCACCGCCGGGCCGCCGATGGTGCCCGAATAATGGGCGGCCGAACGCCCGGTGCTGTGATAGCCGGGCCTCTCCTCGCGCTCGACGATCAGCACGCGGCGATGCGGCGCCAGCCGGAAGGCCAGGGCCGCGCCGACCGCCCCGGCACCCACGACGACGACATCGAACTCCTGCACGCCGGCCCCTCGCCGCAGCCCCGCCCACCATGCCGGAGCGGGCGGGCGCTGTCGATCCGCCCCTGGATTCGCGCCGCCCGTGCTGTAGATTGGCCCCGCTGGCGCCATGACCACGCTGCTCTACACCCACGAGGCCTGCCTGGCCCACGACACCGGCCCCGGCCATCCGGAGGGCGGCGGGCGCCTCGCTGCCGTCCTGGGCGCGCTGGCGGCGGAGCGTTTCGCGCCGCTGCGCCGCCGCCAGGCGCCGCCGGCCGCGCGCGAGGCGCTGGAGCGGGCGCATCCGGCCGCCCATGTCGATGCCGTGCTGGCGGCCATTCCCGCCCGCGGCCATCGGCGCCTGGATGCCGACACGGTGGTCTCGCCCGCTTCCGGCGAGGCCGCGCTGCGGGCCGTCGGCGCCCTGGTCGCCGCCGTCGACGCCCTGGCCGCCGGCGAGGCCGACAACGCCTTCTGCGCCGTGCGCCCGCCCGGCCACCACGCCGAACCCGGCCGCGCCATGGGCTTCTGCCTCTTCAACGCCGTCGCCATCGGCGCCCTTCACGCCCGCAGCGCCTGCGGCATGGGGCGCCTGGCGGTGGTGGATTTCGACGTCCACCACGGCAACGGCACCCAGGCCATGTTCTGGGACGAGCAAGAGCTGTTCTACGGCTCCACCCACCAGTTTCCCCACTATCCGGGCAGCGGGCGGGCAGACGAGAGGGGCCGCCACGGCAACATCGTCAACGCGCCGCTGCCGCCGGGAAGCGACAGCGAGGCCTTTCGCCGGGCTTTCGAGCGCATCGCCGGCGCGCTGGACGCCTTCCGCCCCGAGATGATCTTCGTTTCCGCCGGTTTCGATGCCCACCGGCTCGATCCGCTGGCGCATCTGCTGCTGCTGGAGGAGGACTATGCCTGGGCGACGGCCCGCCTCGCCGAGCTGGCGCAGATCCACGCCGGCGGGCGCATGGTTTCGGCACTGGAAGGCGGCTATCACCCGGACGCACTGGCGGCGAGCGCCGCCGCCCATGTCGCCGCCCTGATGGCGGCCGGCGAAGGAGCGAAACATGACGAGCGCCCATGACGACATCGCCGCCATGAGCTTCGAGCAGGCGATGGCCGAGCTCGAAGCCATCGTCGCCCGCCTGGAGAGCGGCGAGGAGAAGCTCGACGACGCCATCGGCGCCTATGAGCGCGGCGCGGCGCTGAAGCGCCATTGCGAGGCCAGGCTGCGCGAGGCCCAGGACAAGGTGGAAAGGATTCGCCTCGACGCCGACGGCGGCGTGACCGCCGAGGCGGCCGACATCGCATGAAGGCCGACGCGCTGCTGGAGACCGCGGCTCTGCGCGTGGAGGCCCGGCTGCAACGCCTGCTGCCCGAAGGCGGCGGGCCGGAACGGCCGCTGTTCGAAGCCATGCGCTATGCCTGCCTGAACGGCGGCAAGCGGCTGCGGCCGGGGCTGGCGATGGCTTCGGCCAGGCTGTTCGCGGTTCCCGAAGAGCGGGCGGAAGCGGCGGCGGCCGCCGTGGAGATGCTCCACTGCTATTCGCTGATCCACGACGATCTGCCGGCCATGGACGACGATGCGACGAGGCGCGGGCGGCCCAGCTGCCACATCGCCTTCGGCGAGGCGACCGCCATCCTGGCCGGCGACGCGCTGCTCACCCTGGCCTTCGACCTGCTGGCGGACGCCGCCACCCATGAGCGCGCCGAGGTCAGGATCGACCTGCTGCGCGGGCTGGCGGCGGCGGCCGGTGCCGGCGGCATGGTGGCGGGCCAGGCGATCGACCTGGCCCTGGAGGGCCACCCCGCCGCCGCCGATGCCGTCGAGCGCCTGCAGACGCTGAAGACCGGCGCCCTGATCGCTTTCTCGGCCGAAGCGGGCGCCATCCTGGGCGAGGCCGGGGCGCCGGCGCGCGAGGCGATGGCGGCTTTCGGGCGCCATCTGGGGCTCGCCTTCCAGATCGTGGACGACCTGCTGGACGTGGAGGGCACGCCGGCCGCCATGGGCAAGGCGGTCGGCAAGGACGCGGCGGCGGGCAAGGCCACCCTGGTGGCGGCGCTGGGGCGCCGGGGGGCCCGCGCCCGCGCCGAACAACTGGCGGGCAAGGCCATTGCATCGCTGGCACCGTTCGGCGAATCTGCGGCCGGGCTGCGCGCCCTGGCGCGCTTCGTCGTCGAGCGCAGAAGATGACCCGGGAAGAAAACGACACCCCGCTGCTGGACCGCATCCGCCTGCCGGCCGATATCCGCGGCCTTGCGCCCGGCGAGCTGCGCCAGCTCGCCGACGAGCTGCGCCGCGAGACCATCGACGCCGTTTCCACGACCGGCGGCCATCTGGGCGCCGGCCTGGGGGTGGTGGAGCTCACCGTCGCCATCCACCACGTCTTCGACACCCCCCGCGACCGGCTGATCTGGGATGTCGGCCACCAGTGCTATCCCCACAAGATCCTCACCGGCCGGCGCGACCGCATCCGCACCCTGCGCCAGAAGGGCGGGCTTTCCGGTTTTACGAGGCGCGCCGAGAGCGCCTACGACCCCTTCGGCGCCGCCCACAGCTCCACCTCCATCTCGGCCGGGCTGGGGATGGCGGTGGCGAGCGACCTGAAGGGCGAGAAGCGCGAGATCGTCTGCGTCATCGGCGATGGCGCCATGTCGGCCGGCATGGCCTACGAGGCCATGAACAACGCCGGCGCGCGCCCCGGGCGGCTGATCGTCATCCTCAACGACAACGAGATGTCGATCGCCCCGCCGGTGGGCGCCATGAGCGCCTATCTGGCCCGCGTGCTGTCGTCGCGCACCTATCGCTCCGCCCGCCAGATCGCGCGCGAGATCGCCGCCCGCTTCCCCAAGACGGTGGAAACGGCCGCCAGGCGTTTCGAGGAATACGCCCGCGGCATCGTCACCGGCGGCACGCTGTTCGAGGAGCTGGGCTTCTACTATATCGGCCCCATCGACGGCCACGATCTCGACCATCTGATCCCCATCCTGAAGAACCTGCGCGATTGCGACCAGGACGGGCCGGTGCTGATCCACTGCATCACCCGCAAGGGCAAGGGCTACGAGCCGGCCGAACAGGCGCGGGACCGCTATCATGGCGTCGCCAGCTTCGATGTCGTCACCGGCACCCAGGCCAAGCCGATGCCCAAGGCGCCCAGCTACACCTCGGTGTTCGCCAGGGCCCTGATCGCCGAGGCCGGGGCCGACGAGCGCATCTGCGCCGTCACCGCCGCCATGCCCCAGGGCACCGGCATCGACCGCTTCGCCAAGGCCTTTCCCGAACGCGCCTTCGACGTCGGCATCGCCGAGCAGCACGGCGTCACCTTCGCCGCCGGGCTGGCCTGCGAGGGGCTGAAGCCCTTCGTGGCCATCTATTCCACCTTCCTGCAGCGGGCCTACGACCAGATCGTGCACGACGTGGCCATCCAGCGTCTGCCGGTGCGCTTCGCCATCGACCGCGCCGGCCTGGTGGGCGCCGACGGCCCCACCCATGCCGGCGCCTTCGACACCGCTTTTCTCGCCACCCTGCCCGGCTTCGTCACCATGGCCGCGGCCGATGAGCGCGAGCTGATGGACATGGTCGCCACCGCCGCCGCCATCGACGACCGGCCTTCGGCCGTGCGCTATCCGCGCGGCGAGGGCACCGGCGCGGCGCTGCCCGAACGGGGCACGCCGCTGGCCGTCGGACGAGGCCGGGTGCTGCGCGAGGGCACGGCCATCGCCCTGCTCTCCTTCGGCGCCCGCTTGCAGGAATGCTTGGCGGCCGCCGACGCCCTGGCGGCGCGCGGGCTTTCCACCACCGTGGCCGACGCCCGTTTCTGCACGCCGCTCGACGGCGCCCTGGTGGAGACGCTGGCCCGCGAGCACGAAGTGCTGGTGACGATCGAGGAAGGCTCGATCGGCGGTTTTGCGTCCCATGTGCTGGATCGCCTCGCCCGCGCCGGCCTGCTGGAAAGCGGCGCCAGGGTGAGGCCGATGTTCCTGCCCGCCCGCTTCATCGACCAGGCACCGCCGCGCGAGATGTATGACGAGGCGGGGCTGCGGGCGCCCCACATCGTGGAAACCGTGCTCGCCGCCCTGGGCCGCGGCCTCGCCGAGGCGCCGGCCCGCGCCTGAACGCCTTGGCGAAAAGAGCGCCGGGCGCGAGGGCCGGCAGCGGCGGGCAAGGCGCGGCGGGCGGCGGGGCGCGGCAGCGGATCGACAGCCTGCTGGTGGAACGCGGCCTGGCGGAAAGCCGCAGCCGCGCCCGGGCGCTGGTGATGGCGGGCCTGGTGTTCGCTGGCGAACGGCGAATCGACAAGCCGGGCCAGCTGCTGGCACAAGATGCGGCCGTCGAGCTGCGCGGGCGCGACCATCCCTGGGCCTCGCGCGGCGGCTGCAAGCTCGACCACGCCCTGCGGCACTTCGCCATCCCCGTCGCCGGGACCGTCGCCCTCGACCTGGGCGCCTCGACCGGCGGCTTCACCGATGTGCTGCTGGCCGGCGGCGCCAGGCGCGTCTATGCGGTCGATGTCGGCTATGGCCAGCTCGCCTGGCGGCTGCGGCGCGACCCCCGCGTCGCCGTGCTGGAGAAGACCAACGCCCGCGCCCTGGACCGGGCGCTGGTCCCCGAGGCGCCGCGGATCGTCACCGCCGATCTCTCCTTCATCTCGCTCGAGACGGCGCTGCCGCCGGCCCTGGCGCTGGCGGCGCCGGGCGCGGCGCTGGTGGCGCTGATCAAGCCGCAATTCGAGGCCGCGCGCGAGCAGGTGGGCAAGGGCGGCGTGGTGCGCGACGAAGCGGTGCACGCCGCCGTCTGCCGCCGGATCGCCCGCTGGCTGGAGGACGATGCCGGCTGGCGCGTCCTGGGCACGACCGAAAGCCCCATCGCCGGGGCGGCCGGCAACCGCGAGTTCCTGCTCGCCGCCCGCAAGCCGGGCTAGCGCCGCAGGGGGCCGGCCTTGCGGTCGTCGCCGTACATCATGAAGACGGCGACCAGGATCAGCGCGATGGAAACGACGACGATGATGGTGCCGATGGCGTTGATCTCCGGCGTGATGCCGCGCCGCACCACCGACCAGATATACATCGGCAGCGTGTTGTCGCGCCCGGTGAGGAAGAAGGTGACCGGGATCTCGTCGAAGGAGAGCGTGAACGAGATGAGCGACGAGCCGATGATCGCCGAACGGATGTTGGGCAGCGTGACATGGCGGAAGGTCTGCCACGGCGTAGCGCCCAGATCGGCCGAAGCCTCTTCGATGCGGCGGTCGAAGCGTTGCAGGCGGGCAAAAACGTTGGTGACGACGATGGCGGTGAGCGCCGTGCCGTGGCCCGCGATCACCGTCCAGATACTGAGATCGACGCCCAGCGAGCGGAAGAAGATCAGCATCGAGACGCCGGTGATGAGCCCCGGCAGGGTGATCGGCAGGATCACCAGGCGGCGGAAGGCGGTCTTGCCCGGGAAGTCGTAACGGTCCAGCGCCAGCGCCGTGGGGACGCCGATGGCGAGGCAGATGGCGACCGCCGCCAGGCCGACGGTGACCGAGTTCCACAGCGCCGCCATCAGATCGGGATTGGCGAGCGCCCGCGCATACCAGTCGAAGGTGAAGTCCTCCAGCGGCAGCCGCGTGATGTTGTTGGAGTTGAAGCTGAAGACGATCAGCGTCGCGATGGGCGCATAGAGAAAGGCCAGCACGGCGAGCGAAGCGACGCCCAGGCCGGCACGGGCGGTATCCAGCGGCTGCCGGCGCGCCGCCGGTGGGCGCCCGCCGCGGCGCTTGGCGGGAAACGCTCCGGCACCGGCGGCCATGCCCCTAGCCCAGATTGAGCCTGCCGACACGCTCCAGCCTGTCGGAGGCGGTGATGACGCCCAGCACGATGAACAGCAGAACGACGCCCAGCGCCGATCCCAGCGGCCAGTTCATGGCCATGCCGAACTGGGTGGCCACCACATTGGCGATCATGTTCGAATAGGGGCCGCCCACCAGAATGGGCGAGATGAAATCGCCGATGGAAAGGCCGAAGGTGAAGGTGAAACCGGCCAGGACGCCGGGCATGGAAAGCGGCAGCGTGATGCGCAGGAAGGTGGCGAGCCGCGCAGCGCCCAGATCCTTCGAGGCCTCGATCAGACTGGTCGGAATCTTCTCCAGCGAGGCGTAGATCGGCATCACCATGAAGGGCGTGAAGATATAGGCCATGGTGACCACCATGGCGCCCTGATTATAGAGCAGGACGGTGGAAGGCTGGTCGATGATGCCCACCCACATCAGGAAGGAATTGAGGATGCCTTCGGATCCCAGGATGGTCTTCCAGGTGTAGGCGCGCAGCAGATAGCTCACCCACAGCGGCACGATGGTGGCGATGTAGATGAACAGGCGCAGCCGCTCCGACCGGACCTTGAAGGCCAGGAAATAGGCCAGCGGATAGCTCAGCAGGAAGGCCACGGCGGAGACCGCCAGCGCGATCTTCAGGCTGCGCAAAAGCACGTCGTAATACTGGGAATCCTGGATCAGGGCGAGATAGTTGCCCAGCTGGAAGTCGGGCACGTGGAAGGGGAACTGGCGGGTGTAGAAGCTGATCGCCAGCATGATGAGATAGGGCACCAGCAGCACGCAGCACCACCACAGCGCAGGCCCCGAAAACAGGGCCCAGAAGCCGACGATGCGCCGGCGGCGGTGGTTCATGCCGCCTCGACCGCTTCGACCGCCTCGACCTCGGCCGGATCGAAGAGCCGGACCGTCTCGGGGCGGACGGCGAGCCTGACCTCCTCGCCCACCGCCGGCAGGCCGGCCGCCGCCAGACCGGTATCGAGTTGGCGGTGGACCGTGACCGGGCGGTCGGCGCCGACCTCGACGTCGAGGCGGACGGCGTTGCCGCTGAAGAAGAGCTCCTTCACCCGCCCGGCGAAGACGCTGGCGCCGGGGGCCTCGCCAGTGCCGGCGGCAAGCAGGCGGATCTTCTCGGGCCGCATGAACAGGGAGCGGGTGGCGCCATCGACGACACCCGCCGCATCCTCCACCCTGACCGCCAGGGCGCCGGCGGTGGCGACGGCCCCTTGCCCGCAGCGCGTCACGGTGGCGGGGATCATGTTCGAGGCGCCCAGGAACTCCGCCACATAGGCGCTGGCCGGGCGGTCGTAGAGCTCGGTGGGCGCGCCCATCTGCTCGACGCGCCCGGCGCGCATGACCATGATGCGATCGGACATCACCATGGCTTCGGTCTGATCGTGGGTGACCATGACGAAGGTGATGCCGACCCGGTCGTGGATGTGGCGCAGCTCGACCTGCATGGCCTCCTTCAGCCGCGCGTCCAGCGCCGACATCGGCTCGTCGAGCAGCAGGATGCGCGGATTGTTGACCAGGGCGCGGGCGAGCGCGATGCGCTGGCGCTGGCCGACGGAAAGCTGCGACGGCAGGCGCCCGCCCATATCCGGAAGCTCGATCAGGTCGAGCATGGCGGCGACGCGGCGTGCGACCTCGGCGCGCCCGCGCCCGGCGATCTTCAGCCCGTAGCCGATGTTTTCGGCCGCCGTCATGTGGGGGAAGAGGGCGAAATCCTGGAACATCATGTTGACCGGGCGGCGGAAGGGGGGATCGTCGGCGATGTCGCGTCCGTCGAGCACGATCTGGCCGCTATCGGGATATTCGAAGCCGCCGATCATGCGCAGCGTGGTGGTCTTGCCGCAGCCCGAGGGACCCAGGACGGTGAGATATTCGCCCTCCTCGATGGCAAGCGAGAGGTCGTTCACCGCCGCCGCCCGGCCGCCGCGGAAGGTCTTGGTGACGCCGCGAAGCTCGAGGATGTTCGCCATCGACCCGCAGGGCGCTTCCTTGCGTCCGCGTCGGCACGTGCCCGCTATTGCGCCGCCTTCACCGCGTTCCAGGCGCCGATATAGGCGTCGACGCGCGCCGGCTCCTCCCACAGCACGAGGCTGTCGATGTATTCGAAATCGGACTGGTTCAGCGCCATGAAGGTCTCCTCGTCGAGACACTCCCGCAGCACCGCCGGGTTGGAGCCGGAATAGCCGGTGACGCCGACCACCCCGCACTGGCCGCCGGGGCCGATGGCGAAGTTGAGCCAGGCATAGGCGCAATCCTCGTTGGGCGTGCCCTTGACGATCTGCCAGGCGTCGGCCCAGCCGTCGGCCTTCTCGACGGGGATGAACTCCTCCATCTCGATGCCCTCGTCGGCCAGCAGCGCCGACTGGTAGCCGCCCCAGGTGTTGGAGATCGCCACCTCGCCTTGGGCGTAGAGGCTCACCAGCTCGCCGGCCGTGGACCAGTATTTGCGGATGGCGGGCTTGAGCTCGATCAGCTTGTCGCGCACGGCAGCCAGCTGTTCGTCGCTGAGGTCGTAGACGTCGACATCGGTGCCGAACAGCATGCGGGCGACGATGTAGATATTGGTCTTGTCGTCCCACAGGCTGATCTTGCCGGCGAGCGACGGGTCGTCCCACAGCATGGCGATGCTGTCGGGGGCGGCATCGAACATGTCGGTGCGGTACATGAAGGGGATCGATCCCCAGGTGAAGGGCACGCCATAGACGCCGCCTTCGTACCGGACACCGCCATGGTTGCGGAACTTCTCGTAGAGCTCGCCCCAGCGCTCCAGCCGCGAGGTGTCGATCTCGTCCACCAGGCCAGCCTTCACGAGGATGGTGGTGGTATCGACCGAGGGCGAGACCAGGTCGTAGACACCGCCGCCGCCGGCGAGCTTGGCGGGATATTCGTCGTTGGAACCGACATAGGTGGGGGTGAGCCGGCAGCCGCTCTCCTCCTCGAAGGCCGCGACGAAGCCGGGATCGGTGTAGCCCTCCCAGGTCAGCACGTTGAGTTCCCCCTGGGCCAGCGCCGGGCCGGCGAGGCCGGCCACCGTCAGCGCGGCGGCGAGCGCCGTCCCCTTCCTCGTCGTGGTCATCGCTGCATCCTCCTTACGGTGTCGTCGTGATGCCGTTGCCGGTTCGCCCCGGCCTGTCGCGCAGCGGGGCGCCGGTGCGTGTTCTAGCGCCCTCCGCCAGCCCCGTCGAGGGGCGCCGCCAGATAGGACTCGATCCAGGCCGAGCGGGTGCCGGCGGCGTCCCACAGGATGGGGAAGTCGTTGTCGTCCATGGCCGTGCCGCCGTCGCGGGGCATGTAGCGTCCGTAGATGGGGCCGGTGCCGGTGGCGATCTTCTCCGGCACATAGCGCGCTTCGGACGACAGGCAGTGGATCACCAGCGAACGGCGCGCCCGGGCGCTGCCGTTGGGGCCGGAGCCGTGCCAGGTGCGCCCGTGGTGGAACGAACCGCCGCCCTTCTTCACCACCACGGGGACGATTTCGGGCGCCTCGATGCCCTCGGCGGCGGCGGCACGGCGCATCTCCCGCCGGTAGTCGTCGGGGCCGTGAAAGCGGGCGATGGGCGCGGCCGCCGCCCAGCGGTGGGAGCCCCGGACCAGCTCCATGGTGCCGCCTTCGGCCGTGGTGTCGTCGAGGGCGATCCAGCAGCTCGTCATCTCGTTGGGGCTGATCCAGTCGAGATAGGCGCAGTCCTGGTGCATGCCCAGGGGACGGGTGCCGGCGGGCTTCCAGAGCAGGTTGTCCACCTTGACGCGGGCACCGGGCCAGCCGGCCAGCAATGCGCAGGCGCGGCCGATATCCTCGCGCAGCACGGTGGCGGCGACGGTGCGGTCGCCCTTCCAGCCGTTGCAGATCTGGCGCGTCAGGCTGGGATCGCTCTCGCCCTCCTGCCAGTTCACCTCATCGGGGCGGATGCCGGTCTCGAAGCTGCCGCGGAACATGCGCCCGAAGCTGAGCTTGAGCGCCTCCGCCGTCGCCTCGTCGATCAGGTTGTCCACCAGGACGAAGCCGTCGCGGCGGAAGGCCTCGATACGGTCGTTGCCGAGCTCGAACATGGCGAGGCTCCCCCTAAGGCAGGCAGTCGAGGTAGCGCTTCAGGTCCCAATCGCTGACTTCGGCGTTGAAACGGTCCCACTCGTCGCGCTTGTATTGGTCGTAGATGGCGTAGAGCCGGCCCGGCAGAGCGGATTTCACCACCTCGTCGGCCGCCAGCGCGTCCAGCGCCTCACCGAAATAGCGCGGCAGGCGCCGGACCTGTTTGCCTGCCTCCATCGCCTCGTAGATGTTGCGCTGTTCCGGCGGGCCGGGATCGAGGCTGCGCCTTATGCCGTCGTCCATGGCCTTCAGCAGGGCGGCGGCCATCAGATAGGGGTTCACCATGGAATCGACGGCGCGGTATTCGAAGCGCCCGGGCGCCGAGACGCGCAACGCCGTGGTGCGGTTCTGATAGCCCCAGTCGGCATAGACCGGCGCCCACAGGCCCAGGTCCAGCATGCGGCGGTAGGAGTTCACGGTCGAGGAACCGATGGCGGTCAGGGCCGGCAGATGCGCCATGACGCCGCCGATGGCGGCCAGGCCCACCGGCCCCGGCATCCAGCCGCCCCCCTCGCCCAGGAACAGGTTGGTGCCGCCCTGCCGATGGTGGAAGACGCCGTCGACGCCGGGACGGGGGCAGGCGACATGGCAGACCAGCGCGTCGCCGCCGCCGCGCCACAGCGACATGTTGTGGTGGCAGCCATTGCCCGACATGCCCATGAAGGGCTTCGACATGAAACAGGCGATCAGCCCCTCCTCGCGCGCCACCTGGGCGCAGATCTGGCGGTAGGTGGTCAGCCGGTCGCAGGTTCGAAGCGCCTCGTCATAGGTGAAGTTGAGCTCCAGCTGGCCGGGCGCGTCCTCATGGTCGCCCTGGATCATGTCGAGGCCCATGGCCTGGCCGTAATCGTTGACCTTTGCATAGACGCCGGAGAGCGCCTCGAACTGGTCGATGTGATAGGCGAAGGGCTTGGTGGGGCCGCCCGCCGGCATGCCATCCTCACCCCTGTTCAGCCACGCCATCTCCGGCTCGCAGCCATGGCGCAGATGAAGGCCTTCGTGATCGGCCGCGAAGCGTTCGTGCACGCGGCGCAGATTGCCGCGGCAGTCCTCCTCCATGAAGGCGCCGGGCCTCTCGTCTTCCTCGCGGCCGTGGAAGACGGTGCAGAACACCCGCGCCGTCCGCTTGTTCCAGGGCAGCTGGCAGAAGGTTTCGGGGTCGGGGATGGCGACCAGCTCATGGGCGTTGGCGGGGAAGCCCAGCAGGTTGCCGGCGCGGTCGGGCAGCACGTTGGCGAGGCCGCCATACCAGGTCTGGATGCCCTTCGCAGCCACCTCCTCCCAGTGGGGCGACGGCACCGCCTTGCCCATGATGCGCCCGGTGATGGAGATATACTGGCAGTAGACGAAGGCGATCCCCAGCTCGTCGATCTTCGTCCGCACCTGGCGAACCAGTTCGTCGCGCCCCGGCGCGCGGCCATAGGTTTCGATATCCATGCTCACCGGTTTCTTCCTCACACGACCTCGATATAGCGCGCCCGCTCGAAGGCGCCGACATGCGGGCCCAGCACGGCTTCCTCGCGGCGGCGCGTGGCGACGAAACAATCGATGAAGCGGTCGCCGAACAGGCGCCGCGCCAGCCGGCTGGAGTCGAGCCGCTCGGTGGCTTCCAGCAGGCTGCGGGGCAGGCCCGACGCTCCTTCCGGCGCCTCGTCGGGACCGCCGCCCGCAATCGGAGGCGGTGGGCGGGCACCGCTCTCGATGCCGTGAAGCGCACCGGCCATGGCCAGGGCGACGGCGAGATAGGGATTGGTGTCGGCGCATGGCAGGCGGAATTCGAGGCGCGCACGGCTTCCGCGCCGCGGTACCGCGCGCACCCCGCGCCGCCGCAGGGCATGCAGCGCCGCGCCCGCCTCCTCCCCGGCGGCCGCGAAGCTCTCCCCGTGCCGCGCCACCGCGTTCCTGCGAGGTTCTTCCCGCGGCGGCCGGGCCACGCCTAGACCAGCCGCGCCGGGGTATAGGCGGCCGCGGCCGTCGCCAGCGCGTCGGCCAGGGAGAAGGTGCCGCGAAAGAGGGCGCGGCCGACGATGCAGCCGGCGATGTTGGGCAGGTATTTCAGCATCGCCACATCGTCCAGCGTCGCCACCGTGCCGCTGGAGATCACCGGGATGGAGAGCGCCTCGCCCATGCGCATGGTGCGCACCAGGCTGTATTCCTTGGGGTCCTTGTCGCGGTCGAGGTCGATGAAGACGATCTCGCCGATGCCCGCCTGTTCGAGTCCACGGGCGAGGGCGATGGGCGTGAAGGTGGTTTCCTCGCGCCAGCCCTCGATCACCACCCGCTCGCCCCTGGCCGCGACGGTGGCCAGCACGCGGTCGGAATAGGCGGCGCAGGCCTCGCGCACCAGGTGGCGGTCCTTGACCGCGGCGGTGCCCAGAACGACACGGGCGGCGCCGTGCTCGAACCACCAGTGAACCTGGGCCGTGGTCCTGATGCCGCCCGAAACCTGCACCGGCACGGCGGCCCCATCGACGATGCGGCGGATCAGCTCGGCGTTGTGGCGCCCGCCCTGCAAGGTCCCGTCCACGTCCACGACGTGGAGGCATTCGGCACCCGCCTGCACGAAGGCGCAGGCCGCCTCGAAGGGCGCCCGGTCGAAGGCTGCCGGCGTCTCGTGGCGGCCGTCCACCCGGTCCACCGCCTGCCCGCCCATGATCTCGATGGTGGGATAGATCTTCATGGCTCCTCATAGCACGGCGGCGCCGGCGTTGCATGTCGGAGCGGATTCGGCCTTTGCGGCGGCGGGCGGATGGCAGCTATATGTCCGTCCCGAACCGGGGGCCTGGCGGCGGACGCAGGCGAGAACGAGGAAGAGAGGCCATGGCGCGCAAGCCACCCGAAGACATCAGCCACATCGCCTGCCTGGGCGCCGGCCCCATCGGTGCCGGCTGGGCGGCGTTCTTCCTGGCCCGCGGCTATTGCGTCACCTCCTGGCTCTACGACGCCGGCGAGGAGGGAAAGCTGCGCGGTCTGATCGATGCCGCCTGGCCGTCCCTGGCCGAGCTCGGCCTCGCCGCCGGCGCCTCGCGCTCCAGACTCGAGGTCACCGACGACATGGCGGCGGCCGTCGCCCGGGCGGAGTTCGTGCAGGAAAGCGTGCCGGAAGACCTGGCGCTGAAGCAGGACGTCTATGCCCGGCTGGGGGCGACGGTCGGCGAGGGCGTGACCATCGCCTCCTCGACTTCGGGCCTTGCCATGAGCGACATCCAGCGCCACTGCCCGACGCCGGAGCGCACGGTGACCGCCCATCCCTTCAACCCGCCCTATCTGATGCCGCTGGTGGAGATCGCCGGTGGCGCCGGAACCTGCCCCGGGACCGTGGCCTGGACGGAGGCGTTCTTCCGCCATGTCGGCAAGGCGCCGCTGGTGTTGCAGAAGGAGGTGCCGGGCTTCGTCGCCACCCGCTTGCAGGAGGCGGTATGGCGGGAAGCGCTGCACATGATCGCCGCCGGCGAAGCCACGGTGGAGCAGATCGATACCGCCATCGTCAACGGTCCCGGCCCGCGCTGGGCGCTGATGGGGCCGTGCATGGTCTACCACATAGGCGGCGGCGAGGGCGGCATGGCCTATTGCCTGGAGCAGTTCGGCCCGGCGTTGAAATTCCCCTGGAGCCGGCTGGCCGCGCCCGAACTCACGACGGAGCTGTCGGCGAAGCTGATCGACGGCGCCGGGGAAGCGGCCGCCGGCCGCGACTTCCACACCCTCACCCGGCGCATGAACGACGGCCTGGTGAAGGTGCTGAAGGCGCGCCGCGCCGCCGGGCTGTGAAGCGGCGGCAATCCGGACTCAGCGGTAGAGCTCGTCCCACAGAAAGATCATGCAGATCTCGCAGGCCAGCAGCGCATAGAGCAAGGTGGTGACCACCTCCTGCGGCGTGCAGGCGAAGAGCGACAGGCGGCCCTGGCTGTCGCGCCCGAAGAGCGGCGGCGGATGCTCGGGACTGCCCCGGGCGAGGGCGATCACAACCAGGGGCACCAGCCCCAGGACGAAGCCGAAGGGCGCCAGGGGGCTGAGGTCGAACCATGGGAAATAGCGGCTGGCGGCCAGAGCCGCCACCGGCGCCACCGCCCAGAAGAAGCCCATATTGGCCAGGAACTCCGGGCCCATCTCGGTGGATTTGCCGAATCCCCGGCACAGCATGGCGATGACGGCCGCCACCAGGAAGCCGCAGACGAGCCAGATCGCCAGACCGATCTCGGAGAGCTCCATGGCATCCCCCCAACCGCAGGCGCGATCATAGGCGCCGGGCGGAGAAGGGCGCAAGCCTTCAACCGCGTCCGATATAGGGCATGGCGTTGGCCATCACCGTCATGAAGGGCACGTTGGCATCGAGCGGCATGGAGGCCATCAGCAGCACGGCGGCGACGACATTGGCCACATCCATGGTCGCCTCCGGCCGCACCCGCCCGTCGGCCTGCTCCAGGCCACCGCCGGCGTCTCCGGTCATCTCGGTCAGCGCATTGCCGATGTCGATCTGGCCGCAGCAGATGTCGTGGGCGCGGCCGTCCAGGGCGGTGGCCCGCGTCAGCCCGGTGACGGCGTGCTTGGTGGCGGTATAGGGCGCCGAATGGGGGCGCGGCGCATGAGCCGAGACCGAGCCGTTGTTGACGATCCGCCCGCCTCTGGGCCGCTGCGCCTTCATGACGCGCATGGCGTGCTGCGTGCACAGGAAGACCCCGGTGAGATTGGTGTCGACCACCGCCCGCCATTCGTCTGCGGAAAGCTCCTCCATGGGCACGGCGCGCGCACCGATGCCGGCGTTGTTGAACAGCAGGTCGAGCCGTCCGAAACGCTCCTCCACGGTCGCAAACAGCGCCGCCACCTGCGCGGGTTCGCCGACGTCGCAGGCCACCGGCAGCAACAGCCCGGCGGGCCGCTCGGCAGCCACCGCCTGCAGGCGGTGGGCACGGCGCCCGGCCAGCGCCACATGAAACCCCTGGTCCGCCAGCCCCAGGGCGACGGCGCGGCCGATGCCGCTGCCCGCCCCGGTGACGACGGCGATGCGCCGTCCTTCGGCCATGGCCACCTCCGCTCGCTCTGTGGGGAATCTGCAGGAACTGCAGCGGACTGCCATTCCGGTACATAACAGGACATAGCGTGGATATGCCAAGATATTCAGACACTTAGTCTGGATCCTGGCGGGACGTGCTGCAAACTCTAAAGATTCCGCTAACGGAACGGGAACGGACGGTCAGGCGACGGCGCCGGCGGGTAGCTTCCCGGCCTCGAAGCGCGTCATCTCCACGTCGTCGAAGACGGGCGGCAGAGAGGAGCGCAGAGGCTCCTGCAGCACCGGCCAGTAGGCGCGCCCCAGCAGGAGCAGGAAGTCGGCCGGGTCGTGGCCGGGATCACGCAGGGTGGCGGCGCCCCTGACGTCGTCCATCACGACCGGCGTCGGCTCCGCCAGGATGCCCTGCATCCAGGGCACATCGCTGTGCGCGCCGGCGACGGTGCCCGCCTCGTCGTCCCAGACCACGGAACGCGGCTCGTCGCCCTGTCGCATGTCCGGCAGCAAGATGGTGTGAACGGTCATGGCGCCTCCTCTACAGCGGGTCATAGCGGAAGAGCAGGCCCAGCGTCAAATGCAGCATCTCTGGGTCGAATTGCGCCAGATCGGGCACGCTCCCGTCTTCTGGGAGCCGGTCCCCACCCGGTCAAGGATGCCCTCAGGCGAAGACGGCGAAAAGCCCGCCGATCGCCATCAGCGCCGCACCCAGGACCATGAAGCGCACCATGGCCAGCTGGAAACGGGGCGAGGTGAGATCGCCATGCTCGCGCTGCTGACGGGTGATGCCGAGATTGAGCACGTTGCCCAGCGACATCAGCCCGAAGCCCACCAGCATGATGCCCAGGGTGAGGAAGACGGCCGCCGCCTCGCCCATCCGCCTCTCACACCGCCCTTCGAGGACGACTGCCACGCCTGGCGGGAGTCGGCTCTTTCATGGCGACTGCCACGCTAGCGGGAGTCGACCCTTTCATAACGACTGCCACGCTTCGCGGGAGTCGATTCTCCATGGCGACTGCCACGCTTCGCGGGAGTCGCCAGGGCCTCGACCAGCGCGTCCAGGGTCTCGTTGGGTCTTTCGGCCATCATCATGTGGCCGCAGCCCTTCAGCACCACCAGCCGCCCATCCGGCAGCGCGTCGAGCAGGGTGCGGGCGCTCTTCGGCGGTGTCATCGCGTCGGCCTCGCCCAGCACCAGGGTGACCGGGCAGGCCACCGCCGCCGCCGCTGCCAGGCCGTCCAGGTAGTCGTTGCAGGCCTTCATGTCGTTGTAGAGCACGCCCGGCCCGCCGCGCTCCAGCAGTCGGCGGGCAGCGCCGGTCATCCAGATGCCGGGCGCCGTATTGCCGCCCAGCTGCGCGGCCCGGCCGTGGCCCCAGAAGGTCACCATGTCCCAGGCCGCGGGGGAGTCGGCCCGCGCGTTGTCGAGCAGGGGGCCGGCCACCGCCATGGGCAGCGCGGTGCCCAGCAGCACGGCGCGCTCCACTCGCCGGCCATGGCGCGCGGCCGCCTCCAGAACCGGCAGCGTGCCCATGGAATGGCCGACCAGGGCGGCGCTCTCGATACCGGCCGAATCCATCAGGCGCGCTAGCCAGTCGGCGATGGCGGCGATGCTGGCGAGCGGCGGCCCTTCGGAACGGCCGTGGCCCGGCAGATCGCAGGCCAGCACACAGCGGCCGCGATGGGCGAAATAGCGCGCCTGGGCCGCCCACACGGTGCGGTTCATGGCGGCGCCATGGACGAAGACCACCGCCGGCAGCGCCGGATCGAACGCCTTGCCGCCGGTGGCCGCGAAGACGCGGCGTCCGTCCACGCGAAGCTCCAGCGCCACCGCTCAAGCTCCCCGGGCGGGCGCCGCCGTCATCGTCCCCTGGCGGCGGCCCGCAGGCCGCGTTCGAGGTCGTCCACGAGGTCGTCCGCATCCTCCAGCCCCACCGAAAGCCTGACCAGCCCTTCGGAGATGCCGGCGGCGGCCAGCGCGGCCGCGTCCATCTGCTGGTGGGTGGTGGAGGCGGGGTGGATCACCAGCGACTTGGCGTCGCCGACATTGGCGAGATGGGAGAAGAGCTGCAGCGCCTCGATGAAGCGCGCCCCCGCCTGCCGGCCGCCCTTCAGCTCGAAACCGAAGATGGCGCCCGCACCGCGCGGCAACAGGCGGGAGGCCAGCGCATGGTCGGGATGGTCGGGGAGATCGGGATAGAGGACCGTTGCCACCGCCTCGTGACCGGCCAGGAAGCGGGCGATGCGGCGCGCATTGTCGACGTGGCGCGCCATGCGCAGCGGCAGCGTTTCCACGCCCTGCAGCAGGTAGAAAGCGTTGGCCGGGCTCATGGCGGCCCCGAAATCGCGCAACCCTTCGGCGCGGGCCCGCATGACCATGGCGGCCGGGCCGAATTCCTCGGCGAAATCGAGACCGTGATAGCCGGCATAGGGTTCGGTGAGCGTCGGGAACTTTCCGGAGGCCTCCCAGTCGAAGGCGCCGCCGTCCACCAGCACGCCGCCGATGGCGACGCCGTGGCCGCCCAGGAATTTGGTGGCGGAGTGCATCACGATATCGGCGCCATGATCGAAGGGGCGCATCAGCCAGGGGGTGGCGAAGGTGTTGTCGATCATCAGCGGCAGCCCCGCTTCGTGCGCCACCTCGGCCACGGCCGGGATGTCCAGCACCTCCAGACCGGGATTGCCCAGGGTTTCGCCGAACAGCAGGCGGGTCTGGGGGCGGATCGCCTCCCGGAAGGCCCGCGGGCGGCGCGGATCAACGAAGGTGGTGGCGATACCGAAGCGCGGCAGCGTGTAATTCAGCATGTTGTGGCTGCCGCCATAGATGGAGCCGGAGGCGACGATATGGGCGCCCTGGTCCATCAGCGTAGCGACGGCCAGATGCAGGGCGGCCTGGCCGGACGCGGTCGCCACCGCGCCGACTCCGCCTTCCAGGCCGGCGATGCGTTCCTCCAGCACCGCCACGGTGGGGTTGGAGATGCGCGAATAGATGTGGCCCGGGCGCTCCAGGTTGAACAGCGCCGCCGCCCGGTCGGTGTCGGGAAAGACATAGCTGGTGGTCTGGTAGATCGGCACCGCGCGGGCACCGGTGGCGGCATCCGGGCGCTGGCCGCCATGGAGCGCCAGGGTGTCGAAGGCGGGAGGGCGAGGTCCTTGCGCCATGGCCTTTCATAGCGCCTGCCCCGCCCGGCGGGAAGCCTGGACTCCGGCGCCCCCCGGGTCCATCTTCCCGCCGCTTTCGGAGATGGGGGAACCATGGCCTTCGAGATCGCTTCGGTCGCCGTCATAGGCGGCGGCACCATGGGCGCCGGTATCGCAGCCCTGGCCGCCGATGCCGGCTGCCGGGTGCTGCTGCTCGATGTCGACGGCGACGCCGTGGCCCGCGCCATGGCGCGGGTGAAAGCCGCCCGCCGCCGCGACGACGGCGCCATCGAGACCGGCACCTTCGGCGATCTCGACCGCATCGCCGGCCATGACTGGATCTGCGAGGCGGTGATCGAGGACCTGGAGACCAAGCGCCGCCTGTTCGCCCGCCTGGAAGCGGCGAGGAGCGACGGTTCGGTGATCTCCACCAACACCTCCGGCATCCCGCTCAAGGCCATCGTCGCGGGCCTGGGCGCCCGGCTCGCCCGGGACGTGGTGGTGACTCATTTCTTCAATCCCGTGAAGGTGATGAAGCTGATGGAGCTGGTGGCGGGCGAGAACACCCGCCCCGAAGCGGTGGCGGCCATGGCGGCCTTCGCCACCGACAAGCTGGGTAAGGGGGTGGTGCACGCCAAGGACACGGTGAACTTCATCGCCAACCGCATCGGCTGTTTCTGGATGTTGTCGGGCCTCCACAAGGCGCGCCGCGCCCGGCGCCGGGACGGACTGTCCATGGAGGCGATCGACGCGCTGATGGCGGCTCCGATGGGCCTGCCGGCCACCGGCCTCTACGGGCTGATCGACCTCATCGGCCTCGACGTGATGGCCTTCGTCGCCCGCAATCTCGCCGCCAACCTGCCCGAGGGCGACGAAGGCCGCGCCTTCACCTCCTTCCCGCCCGAAGAACAGGCGATGCTGGAGCGCGGGCAGCTGGGGCGCAAGGCGGGCGGCGGTTTCTACCGGGTGACGAAGGGCGCCGACGGCAGCCGTTCCAGGGAAAGCTTCGACCTTGAGGCCGGCGCCTGGCGGCCGGCGGCGGGGGTGACGGTGGACGAGCGCCACGCCACGGCGGCGGCGCTGCTGGCGGCACAGGATGGCGAAGGCGCCTTCGCCCGCGACCTGATGGGCGGCACGCTGGCCTATGCCGCCAGCCTGGTGCCGGAGATCTCCGACGACATCGTCAATGTCGACCGGGCCATGCGCTGGGGCTTCGCCTGGCGGCAGGGGCCGTTCGAGCTGCTCGACGCCCTGGGGCCGGCCGCCATGGCCGCCGCCCGGGAAGCGCAGCGCCGCCCGCTGCCCGCCATGCTGCGGCTGGCGGCCGAAGCCGGCGGCTTCTACCGGCGCGGGGGAAGCGAGCAGCTGGGCCCCGACGGCGCCTGGCACGCGGTGCCCCCCGCACCCGCCGAGACCCGCTAGCGCTCCCGTTCCACGTCTGCCCGCGCGGCAGCGGTTCCCGCGCCGCCGCCGCCGGGCTATCCTTCGCCGCGTGAGCAGCCTGTGCCGCGATTGCGGTTGCGAGCCGGCCGCCGGCGTCCCCGTCTGCGGTGCCTGCGGTTCGTCGCGCATCGTCCGCCATGCGGAACTGCACGAGCTCGCCATCGCCCATCTCGACTGCGACGCCTTCTATGCCGCCATCGAGAAGCGCGACCGCCCCGAGCTCGCCGAAAAGCCGGTGATCGTAGGCGGGCGCCACCGGGGCGTGGTCGCCGCCTGCTGCTATCTCGCCAGGAGCTATGGCGTTCGTTCCGCCATGCCCATGTTCAAGGCGATCGAGGCCTGCCCCAACGCGGTCGTGATTGCTCCCGACATGAAGAAATACGCCGCCGTGGGGCGCCAGGTCCGCGCCATGATGGAGGCGCTGACGCCGCTGGTGGAGCCGCTTTCCATCGACGAAGCCTTCCTCGACCTCGCCGGTACCGAGGCGCTGCACGGGGCCAGCCCGGCGGCGACGCTGGCCCGCCTAGCCGGGCGCATCGAGCGCGAGGTGGAGATCGCCGTCTCCATCGGGCTCAGCTACAACAAATTCCTGGCCAAGATCGCGTCGGACATGGACAAGCCGCGCGGCTTCGCCGTCATCGGCCGCGCCGAGGCCGCCGCCTTTCTGGCCGACAAGCCGGTCTCGCTGCTGTGGGGCGTGGGCGAGGCGATGCGCCGCCGCCTGGCGCAAGATGGCATCCGCTCGATCGGCGATCTCGCCCGCCTGGACGAGGCGGAGGCGGTGGCCCGCTACGGGCGGGCGGGGCGGCGCCTGGCGCTGGCCAGCCGCGGCCTGGACGAGAGGCGCGTGGAACCGGACAGCGAGGCCAGGAGCCTGTCGTCGGAGATCACCCTGGCCCGCGACATCGCCGAGGCGGCGCGGCTGCGCCCCATCCTCTGGCAGCTGGCGGAAACCCTCGCCGCCCGCCTGAAGGCCCGCCAGCTGGCCGGGCGAACGGTGACCCTGAAGCTCAAAAGCGCCGATTTCCGCCTCGTCACCCGCAGCCGCCGCCTGGAACGCGCCACCGGTTCGGCGGAAGCGATGTTTGGCGCCGCCTGGCCGCTGCTGGAGCGCTGCGCGGGCGGCCAGCCCTTCCGCCTGATCGGCATCGCCGCCCACGACCTGACGGCGGCCGGCGAGGAGGGCCAGGGCGAGCTGTTCGGCGAGGGCGGCAGCGGCAGGGCCGAAAAGGCGCTGGACGCGGTGCGCGCCCGATTCGGCCAGGCGGCGCTGGTCAAGGGGCGCGGCTTCGGCGTCCGCCTGCAAAAGCGGGGGCCGTCGAAAACGGCGTGAGGGCTGGCCCCCGGAGCGCTCGCGCGTTCCCGCCCGGGGGGCGCCGCGGCGAGCGGCGGCTCAGCCCTGGGCGATGCCCCAGATCTCCACCCGGTTTTCCGGCTCGTGCATCGCCGGCTTGGCCACCAGGGTGGTGGGCGGCAGCGGGCCGCCGATGCAGGCTGCCAGCACGTCCAGAAACGCGCGCGTGCCGGCCTCGCCCTCGGGGCAGGCGAAGTAGCAGACCATGAGCTTGAGGTCGCCAGGGCGGCGGCCGAAGCCCCGCAGGATGTCCTCGATATAGGACATGGTCAGGCGCGTCTGGCCCGCCAGGTCGCCCGGCATCATGCGCCTGCGGGTGTTGGAGAAGGGTTCGGACGGCACCTGGCCGCCCACCCAGATGGTATCGCGCAGCTTCAGTCCCTGGCGATAGGGCAGCGGGATCGACCAGTCCCACACCCGGCGGGGCCAGGAATCGGCGCGCGGGATGTATTTGTCGAAACCGTTCCACTCCTTCCGCATCGCCATCACCTCGATCTTGGTGAGCGCGCCCTCCGGGTTGAGGCGCTGGCAGGGCACCACCGTGGCGACCGGGCCGGGTTCGGCGAAATGGCTGGCGCGGGCGCGGGCGAGCGGCGCCCAGTCGTCCATGGTGGTGCCGAAATAGTAGCCCTCCATCTTGACGCTGTCCTGCATGCCGGCCCCCAGCGCGGCGAGCGTCGCCTCGTGAATGGCCATCACGGCGTGGCTCTGGCCGACGGCATCGCCCGGCGAGGCGATGGCGCCCGCCTCGTCCTCGGCGGTGCGGTTGGCGACGGCGATGAACTCGCCCGCCCGCAGGCCGCCGGTGACGGCCCTGCCGGCGAACAGCGCCCGCTTCGCCGGCGGCACCGGCCTTTCGACGACGCGGACATCGCCGCCCTGGCGCCAGCGGCGCTGCGCGATGGCCTGTATCTGGATCGCCTGGCCGGCGAAGGGTTGCAACGGCTCGGGCACGACGCTGACGACCGGCATCGGCTCGCCGGGGAAGCGGGCGGCGATGCTCGCCACGATCTCCCAGTCGTCGAGATCGCTGCTGTGGAAGGCCTTGAGCCGCACGACATCGGCCAGGGCGCAGCTTTCGGACGCCAATGCCTCGGCGATGTTGGCGACGGCCCCCTCGATCTGGCCTTCGATGTCGCCCTCATCGTGGCGCAGCGTGCCGGCGGCGTCGAAATCGCCGGCGCCGCCGACGAAGGTGAGCGGCCCCGCCGTCGCCGAACGATGGTGCGGGTGGCCGACCGGCCAGCCCCAGACGCTCGTCATCGCTCCGCCCTCCCCTGCTACTCCGCCGCCTGCCGCAGGTAGCGCGAATCGCGGAAGGCCGGCATGACCTCGTCGATGAACAGCTTGAGCGACGATTTCTGGAGCGCGAAGGGCTGGCCGAAGCTGGCGCGGTAGAGGAAGTTGTCGACGCCCAGCGCCTCATAGGGGCGCAGCTTGTCGATCACTTCCTCGGGCGTGCCGAAGACGAGGTTGTTCCTGATCGTCACCGGGTTGTATTCGCCGACATTGTCGAGCGACGAAAGGTCCACCTTCTCCACGAAGCCGTTGCTCACCTCGCCCAGCTGCTTGAACAGGTTTTCGAACTGCACGCCGGAGCGTTGCACCGCCTCCACGAGGGGCTTCCAGCCCTCCTCCGCGTCCTCATAGACGGCGGTATGGCGCATGGTGAGGAAGCGCGGACGGGCGATGCCGGGCGCGCGGGCGAGCGCATCCTCGAATTGCTGCTTGTATTTCTCCACCTCGCTGAAGGGGCGGGTCAGCGCCCAGGACATGATGTTGCAGCCCTGGCCGAGCGCCCAGTCATAGGTGGAGGGATGGCGGGCCGCCACCCACAGCGGCGGGTGCGGCTTCTGCAGCGGCTTCGGGCAGGCGGTGGCGGCGGGGAACGACCAGAACTCGCCGCGATGGCTGTAGTCGCCGGCCCACAGCTTCTTCAGCACCGGCAGCATCTCCTGCATGTAGGCGACGCCCTTGTGCTGATCCATGCCGCCCATCATGCGGTCGAACTCGCGCTGATAGGCGCCGCGGCCGATGCCGAACTCCACGCGCCCGCCCGACATCAGGTCGAGCAGGCCGACCTCACCCGCCACCTTGATCGGGTGCCAGTAGGGCGCCTGCACGACGGCGATGCCGAGGCGGATGTTGTCGGTGTTGGCGCCGAACCAGGCCAGCAGCTGGAACGGGTTGGGCGCGATGGTCATCTCGATGGCGTGGTGCTCGGCCGCCCACACGATCTCGAAACCGCCGGCATCGGCGATCTGCACCATCTCCATGCCGTGGCGCGCCACGTCGCGCATATCGAGCGACGGGTCGTCGCGCGAAAGGTCGATGGCCAGACTGAACTTCATCGCTCCTCCTCCCGGCAGCCGCTCTTCGAGGGCGCCGGCCTCCGCCGTGCCGTCAGTGGCGCACCAGGTTCAGCTTGTCGCGGGCCTCTTCGGGGCCCACCACGCGCCCGCCCAGGCGCTCGACGATCTCCACGGCGCGTTCCACCAGATCGCCGTTGGAAGCCAGCACGCCGCGTTTGAGATAGAGGTTGTCTTCCAGGCCGACACGGACATTGCCGCCCAGCAGCATGGCCTGGGCGACCATCGGCATCTGCATGCGGCTGATCCCGAAACCGGCCCAGTTGGCGCCCTTGGGCAGGCCATCGGCCATGGTCATCATGGAGCGGGTGTCGGCGCCCGCCCCCCAGGGAATGCCGAGGCAGACCTGGAACAGCGCCGGATCCTCCAGCAGGCCCTCGTCGTGCATGGCCCGTGCCAGACGCACCTGGCCCAGATCGAAGACCTCGATCTCCGGCTTCACGCCCAGCTCCTTGATGCGCGATGCCATGGCGCGGCACCAGGCGGCGGGGTTGATGTAGGTCTCGTTGCCGTTGCCGAAATTCATGCTGCCGCAATCGAGGGTGCAGATCTCCGGGCGCAGGCGCTCGACATGGCGCAGGCGCTCGACGGGGCCCACCAGATCGCTGCCGGCGCCGGGCACGGCGGGGTTGGCGTCGTCGACGTTGAAGTCGCCGCCCATGCCGGCCGTCAGATTGAGGACCACATCGCTGCCGTCGCGGCGGATGAGGTTCACCGTCTCCTCGAACAGGTCGGGGTCGCGCGAACCCTTGCCCGTCTCCGGGTCGCGCACGTGGACGTGGACGACGGCCGCCCCGGCATGAGCGGCCTCGATGGCCGCATCGGCGATCTGGCGCGGGGTCACCGGCACCTTGTCGCTGCGGCCCACCGTGTCGCCGGCACCGGTGACGGCGCAGGTGACGATAACCTCCGTGTTCATGGCTCTCCTCCAGAAGCACAAGCGCACGCCCCCGCGGCGAACCGCGGCCGGCAAGGTCGATTATAGCCCGCCTGCGGCCGCCGGCCACCCGCTTGCCGGCCCCGCCGCCACCCGCTACACCGGCGCCCATGTTCTCGCTGCAGAAGCTCGCCGTCTTCGCGCTGATCGCCGCGGCGCTGTGGCTCGCCTTCCGCTTCGTCGGCCATCTGGAGAGACGGCGGCGGGCGGAGGAAGGGCTGGCGCGGCGCGGCAGGCGGCGGCGTTTCCGCCTGTGGCGGAGGGCCTCCCCGGCGCGAGATGGCCCGCGCCCAGCGGGCGATCTGGAGATGAGCGCCTGCCCGCGCTGCGGCACCTTCGCCGCTGCGGACGGTCCCGAAGGCGGCGCCTGCGCCCGCCCGGACTGCCCGCTCGCCGCCTGACCGCGGCGCCCTTGACCGGCGGGCGGCGGCCTCCTAGCTTCCGCGCGGGCCTTTGCGGCGGACGCCGCGACCGGGGCGAGAAGCCGCCAGGCGAGCGAACCTCCGCCCTCGCGGCCCCACTTCCGGGAGTGCGACCCAGATGAGCGCGCCAGACGATACCGGAGGCCGGGGGCTGCCGTTCCAGAATCTGGTCTTCGCGCTGCAAGCCTATTGGGCGAAGCAGGGCTGCGTCGTGTTGCAGCCCTACGACATGGAGGTGGGCGCCGGCACCTTCCACTGGGCGACGGCGTTGCGCGCCCTGGGGCCGGAGGCCTGGAACGCCGCCTATGTCCAGCCTTCGCGCCGGCCCGCCGACGGGCGCTTCGGCGAGAATCCCAACCGCCTGCACCACTACTACCAGTTCCAGGTGCTGATGAAGCCCTCGCCGGACGGCTTCCAGGCCCTCTTTCTGACCAGCCTGGAGGCCATCGGCATCGCGCCCGCCCGCCACGACATCCGCTTCGTCGAAGACGATTGGGAGAGCCCCACCCTGGGCGCCTGGGGCCTGGGCTGGGAGGTGTGGTGCGACGGCATGGAGATCGCCCAGTTCACCTATTTTCAGCAGGTCGGCGGCTTCGACTGCCGCCCGGTCTCCGGCGAGATCACCTACGGACTGGAACGCCTGGCGATGTACGTCCAGGGGGTGGACCATTTTCGCGACATCGACTGGAACGGCGCCGGCGTCAGCTATGGCGACGTGCACGCCCAGGCCGAGCGCGAGCACTGCGAGGCGGCGTTCGCGCAGGCCTGCCCCGCCACGCTGAGGCGCCATTTCAAGGACGCGGAGGCGGCCTGCGACAGGCTGGCACGGGCCGGGCTGCCGCTGCCGGCCTACGACCAGTGCATCAAGGCCAGCCACCTCTTCAATCTGCTGGACGCGGCGGGCGCCATCGGCGTCGCCGAACGGGCGAGCCATATCGGCCGCGTGCGCACCCTGGCCAGAACCTGCTGCGCCGCCTGGCTGGCGAGCCGCGGCCCGCAGGAGGAGGCAGACGGGAGCCGCCGGCCGCCGCCCGCCCAGCCCGCCACCGGGCCATGAGCGCGTTTCTGCTGGAGGTGCTCTCGGAGGAGATCCCCGCCGGGCGCCAGAGCTGGGGGGCGGCCACGCTGGCGGCGCTGCTCTCCGCCCGGCTGCAGGCGCTGGGCGTCGCCCACGACCCGCCACGCAGCTATGCCACGCCGCGCCGCCTGACGGTGGCGTTCGACGGCCTGCCGGCGAGCGTCGACCGGGACGAAGAGCGCAAGGGACCGCGCGAGGGCGCACCGGAAAAGGCCATCCGGGGCTTCGCGCGCTCGGCCGGCGTCGCCCGCGCCGATCTGGAGCTGCGGCCGATCGCCAGGGGCCAGGCGCCCGCCGGCGACCGGGGCGCCGCCCGCCGCCCACAAAAGGCCTGGTTCGCCTTCGTCCGCCGCCCCGGCATCGTCACCGCCGACCTGCTGGCCGAGGCCGTCCCGGCCGCCATGGCCGCGATGCCCTGGCCGCGCTCCATGCGCTGGGGCGCCCACGAGGTGCGCTGGGTGCGCCCGGTGCTGTCGATCCTGGCGCTCTTCGACGGTGCCGTCGTGCCCTTCCGCTTCGGACCGGTGGCCGCCGGGGCGGCGACGCGCGGCCACCGGGTGCTGGCACCGGAGGCCTTCGACGTGACCGGCTTCGACGATTACCGGCGGCGCCTGGAAGCGGCCTTCGTCCTGATCGATGGGGCGGAACGGCGGCGGCGCATCGCCCGCGATGTCGCCGGGCTGGCGGCGGCCGAGGGGCTCGCGCCGGCCCCTCCGCAGGGACGCCCGGCGCGCTGCGCGCAGGGTGGCGGCGAGGACGGCCCCTGCGAAGAGCTGCTGGCCGAGGTCGCCGGGCTGGTGGAATGGCCGCTGGCGATGATCGGCGGCTTCGATCCCGCCTTCATGGCGCTGCCCGGCGAGGTGCTGGCGACGGCCATGCGGCGCCATCAGCGCTATTTCCCGCTTCGCGACGCCGCGGGAACCCTGGCGCCGCGCTTCGCCTTCGTCGCCGACCGGGCGCCGGCGCCCGACACGGGCCGCAGGATGCACGGGGAAGGCGCCCACCCCCGCGACCCGCAGCGAAGCGAAACGGGCGAAGCGCAGCAGGCCGCCATCGAGCGAACCGTGGTTGCCGGCAACGAGCGGGTGCTGGCCGCCCGGCTGGCCGACGCCCGCCATTTCTGGGATCGCGACCGGGAACGGAGCCTGGAGAGCCGCCTGCCGGCGCTGGCGGATATCCTGTTCCATGCCGGGCTCGGCAGCGTCGGCGATCAGGCCGCGCGGCTGCAGCGCCTCGCGCCGCGCCTCGCCCGCCACATCCCCGGCTGCGACGGCGCCCTGGCGGAGCGCGCGGCCCGGCTCGCCAAGGCCGACCTGGCCAGCCTGATGGTGGGCGAGTTCCCGGAGCTGCAGGGCGTCATGGGCGGCCATTACGCCCGCCACGACGGCGAAGGCGAGGCCGTCGCCCGCGCCATCGCCGAGCACTACGCCCCGCGCGGGCCCGCCGAAGCCTGCCCCACACAGCCGCTCTCCGTCGCCGTGGCGCTGGCCGACAAGATCGACACCCTGGCCGGCTTCTTCGCCATCGGCCGGCGCCCGACCGGCTCGCGCGATCCCTTCGCCCTGCGCCGGGCGGCGCTGGGGATCCTCCGCCTGGTGCTGGAAAACCGCCTGCGCCTGCCCCTGGCCGAGGCCTTCGCCGCCGCCTGCGAGGGCTGGCGGGGCATCGCCGCAGAGGGGACGGCGGCGGAGCTGGCCGCCTTCGTCGCCGAGCGCCTGGAAGTGCATCTGGTGGAGGCGGGCTGGCAGCGCGGCCCGGTGCGCGCCGTGCTGCGGGGCGGCGGGCGACGGGCGGCGGCGGAAGACGACCCCGCCCGCGCGGCGGCGCGCCTGGAGGCGCTGGTCGCCTTCCTGGCCGGCGGCGACGGCGCCAGCCTGCTGGCCGCCAGACGCCGGGCCGCCAACATCGTGAGGATCGAGGAGAGGAAGGACGGCCAAGCCTTCGACGGCGCCTTCGATGGCGGCCTGTTCGAACGGGACGAAGAGCGGGCGCTGGCGGCCGCCCTGGCGGCGGCCGGAGAGCGCAGCCGCCAGGCCCTGGCCGGGGAGCGCTTCGCCGACGCCATGGCGGCCCTGGCGGGCCTGCGCGCGCCGCTCGACGCCTTCTTCGAGCGCGTCACCGTCAACGCGGCGCCTTCCGCAAAGGGCAGTCCCGGCGAGGTCGCCGCCGGCCTGCGCGCCAACCGGCTGCGGCTGCTGGCGGCCGTCGCCGCCGCCATGGACGAAGTGGCCGACTTCTCCGCCATCGAGGCGGGAGGGGCCGCCAGCGCCCGCGAAGGACGGCCGCTGCCATGAACGGGCGGCCGCCGCCAGGCGACCGCCGCGAGGGAGGCGGCACGGCGGGCGGGCCGCCGCCGAAACACGTCTATCGCTTCGGCGGCGGCCAGGGATATGCCGAAGGCGACGCCTCCATGACGGCCCTGCTGGGCGGCAAGGGCGCGGGGCTCGCCGAGATGGCGCGGCTGGGCCTGCCGGTGCCGCCCGGCTTCACCATCGCCACCGCGGCCGGGCGCCGCGTCGGCGGCGGTGGCCTGCCGGACGGCCTCGAAGAACAGGTGGCGGCGGCGCTGGGCGAAGTGGAACGCGAGACCCGCCGCCGCTTCGGCGATGCGGCGAACCCGTTGCTGGTCTCGGTGCGCTCGGGGGCGCCGGTCTCCATGCCGGGGATGATGGACACGGTGCTCAATCTGGGCCTGAACGAGGCCACCGTCGCCGGCCTGGCGGCGGCCGTCGGCGAGGGCGGCGAGCGTTTCGCCCGCGACAGCTACCGCCGCTTCGTCCAGATGTATTCCAACGTCGTGCTGGGGCTGGACCACAGCGCCTTCGAAGACATCCTGGACGCGGTCAAGGACGAGGAGGACGCGGCCCAGGACAGCGCCCTTTCGGCCGCCGCGCTGGCGCGGGTGGCGGCGCGCTTTCGCGCCCATGTCGAAGAGGCGGCGGGCCACCCCTTCCCCGACGACCCGAAGCGGCAGCTGTGGGGCGCCATCCGCGCCGTCTTCGCCTCCTGGAACAACCGCCGCGCCGTCGACTACCGGGCGATCCACGGCATCCCCGAAAGCCTCGGCACCGCCGTCACCGTGCAGGCCATGGTGTTCGGCAACATGGGCGACGACTGCGCCACCGGCGTCGCCTTCACCCGCCACCCCGACGACGGCAGCCGCACCCTCTTCGGCGAGTTCCTGGTGAACGCCCAGGGCGAGGACGTGGTGGCGGGGCTGCGCACGCCGCTTTCCATCGCCAGGGCGCCGGGCCCGGCGAGCGGGGACTCCATGGAGGAGCGCATGCCGGCGGCCTTCGCCCGGCTGCAGGAGGTGGGCGCCATCCTCGAACGCCACTGGCGCGACATGCAGGACCTGGAGTTCACGGTGGAGAAAGGGCGCCTGTTCATGCTCCAGACCCGGCCCGGCAAGCGCAGCGTCCGGGCGGCGCTGAAGATCGCCGTCGACATGGCCGAGGAGGGCCTGATCGACCGCGACACCGCGCTCTGCCGCATCGAGGCGGGCGATCTCGACCGCCTGCTCCACCCGGTGCCGGACCCGGCCGCCCCGCGCCGGGTGATCGCGCGCGGCCTGCCGGGCTCGCCCGGGGCCGCCTCCGGTGCCGCCGTCTTCACCGCCGACGAGGCCCAGGCCCTGGCCGCCGAGGGCAGGGCGGCGATCCTGGTGCGCCCGGAGACCAGCCCCGAAGACATCCACGGCATGCACTCGGCGGCCGGCATCCTCACCCGCCATGGCGGCCAGACCAGCCATGCCGCCCTGGTGGCGCGCGGCATGGGCAGGCCCTGCGTCACCGGTGCCGGGGCCATCCGCGTCGAGTGCGAGGCCGGCTTCTTCGCGGCCGGCGGCGTCACCGTCCGGCGCGGCGCCACGATCACCATCGACGGTTCCACCGGCGAGGTGATCCTGGGCGAGGTCGCCACCGTCGAGCCGCAGCTTTCGGGCGAATTCGCCACCCTGATGGCCTGGGCCGACCGGCGGCGGCGGCTGCGGGTGCGCGCCAATGCCGAGACGCCGGCCGATGCCGCCAAGGCGCGGGAGTTCGGCGCCGAAGGGATCGGGCTTTGCCGCACCGAGCACATGTTCTTCGAGGAAGAGCGCATCGCCGCCATGCGCGAGGTGATCCTGGCCGAGGACGAGGCCGGCCGCCGCGCCCCGCTGGCGCGCATTCTGCCGGTGCAGCGGGCCGATTTCGTGGAGCTGTTCCGCATCATGGCCGGGCTGCCGGTCACCGTCCGCCTGCTGGATCCGCCGCTCCACGAGTTCCTGCCGGCCGGCGAGGGCGAGCTCGCGGCCCTGGCCGGGCGGCTGGGCGTCGATGCCGAGCATGTGCGGCTGCGGGCCTGCTCGCTGCGCGAGCTCAACCCCATGCTGGGCCATCGCGGCTGCCGGCTCGGCATCTCGCATCCCGAGATCTACGACATGCAGGCGCGCGCCGTCCTGGAGGCGGCGGTGGAGGCGGAGCGGGCGGAGGGCCGGCCGGTGCATCTGGAAATCATGGTGCCGCTGGTGGCCACCGGGCGCGAGTTCGACATCATCGCCGCCCGCATCGAGGCCATCGCCGGCGAGATCGCGGCCGCCGGCGGCCGGCCCCGCTATCGCATCGGCACCATGATCGAGCTGCCCCGCGCAGCGCTGGCCGCCGGCGAGATCGCGCGCCGCGCCGAGTTCTTCAGCTTCGGCACCAACGACCTCACCCAGACCGCCTTCGGCATCAGCCGCGACGACTCCGGGCGCTTCCTGGAGCGCTACCGCGCCGAAGGCATCTTCGAGACCGACCCCTTCGTGAGCATCGACCGGGAGGGCGTGGGCGAGCTGGTGCGGCTGGCGGCCGAGCGCGGGCGGGCGGTGCGCCCCGGCCTGGCGCTGGGCATCTGCGGCGAGCATGGCGGCGATCCCGCCTCCATCGCCTTCTGCCAGGAGGCCGGGCTCGACTATGTGTCCTGCTCGCCCTACCGGGTGCCGATCGCCCGCCTGGCCGCCGCCCAGGCCGCCATCCGGGCGGACGGGCGCTGCCCGAAGGAGCGAGATTGCGTTTCCGCGCCCTGAGCTTCGACTGCTACGGCACGCTGATCGACTGGGAGGCGGGGATCGGCGCCTGGCTTGTGGCCTGGGCCGGGCGCGAGGGCCTCGATGCCGACAGCGACGAGATGCTGCAACGCTTCTCGGCCGCCCAGCGCCGCCTGCAGGCCCGCCTGGCCTTCACGCCCTATCGCGCGGTGCTGGCGGGCGCCTTCCGCGCCGTGGCGCGGAGCTATGGGCGGGGCCCCGCCGCCGGCCAGGCCGACGCCTTCGCCGCCGCGGTGGCCAGCTGGCCGCCCTTCCCCGACACGGTGGCGGCGCTGGCCGAACTGCGGCGCCAGGGCCGCATCCTGGCCGTCGCCTCCAACATCGACGACGACCTCTTCGCCGCCAGCGAACGGCTGCTGGGCCGGCCCTTCGAGATCGTCGTCACCGCCCAGGCGGTGGCCAGCTACAAGCCGGCGCTCGCCCATTTCCAGGCGCTGCGCCATCGTTTCGCCGCCCGCGGGGTGGGCGAAGGCGCCATCCTCCACATCGCCCAGAGCGTCTTCCACGACATCGCGCCGGCCGGGCGCCTGGGCTGGTCCAGCATGAGGGTGGACCGCCGCCGCCACCGCGCCGGCAGCGGCCTGCAAATCCCCTCCCCCGCCCGCGCGCAATGGACCGTCGCCTCCCTGGCCGAAGCGGTGGCGCTGCTGGCGAAGATCGATCCGGCGTGAACGCCGCCCGCCGAAGGCGCCGCCGCCCCGCTAGAACGCCGCCCAGGCCGGCTTTACCGGCAGCGCCGGCACCTCGCCGATGTGGACCGTCCCGCCGCCGGCCTGGCGCAGCCGGTCGGTGCGGATCAGCGCGATACCCCGCCGGCCGCGCGCGCTGCGCAGCTCGCCTATGGTCGCGCCGCCGGCGACCACCGGCGTGCCGGGAGCGGGCAGAGCGGCTTCGCCCACGACGCCGAACAGGCGGCGGCGGACGGTGCCGCGAAACTTGGTGCGCGCCGTGAGCTCCTGGCCCACATAGCAGCCCTTCTCGAAGTCGACTGCGTTCAGCTCCTCGAAATTGCTCTCCAGGATGAAGGACTTCTCCACCAGCACGTCGATGCCGCCCTCCGGCACGGCCAGCGCCAGGCGATGGGCGTGGTAGTCGTCGAGGCTGCCCTCGGCGCCGGCCAGTGCCGGCGGCCGGGGGAGCGGGTGCAGGCAGCGGGCGCCCAGCGCCGCCAGGCGCGGGTCGATGGCGAAGACCGCCTCGCCGTCGCGCCGGGCGTTGCCGGGCGCCTCATAGAGGCCGACCGCCCGCCCGGCGCCTTCGCCCACCAGCGCCGTCACCGCCAGCGCGGCGCTGGCATCGGCGATCTCGACCCGCGCCCGCAGCCGGTAGAAGGCGAGGCGCTTCGCCAGCGCCTCCAGCCTGGCGGCGGCCGTATCGAGCAGCAGGCCGCCTTCGCCATCGTCCATCATCACGAAGTCGAACAGGAACTTGCCCTGCGGCGTCAGCATGGCGGCATAGACGGCCCGCGCCCGGTCCACCTTGCCGACGTCGTTGGTGACGAGGCCCTGCATGAAGGCGCGCGCATCGGGGCCGGCGACGGCCAGCACCCCCCGGTCCGCAAGGGCGATGCGCCGCAACGCCGGTCCCGCTTCAGCCGCTGCGCTCATGGCTCCGTGTCGCGCTCCAGGTCCGCGCCCACCATGGCGGCCGGGGCGCGCCGCGGCAAGGGCTCGCCTTGGCCGCCGCCCGGCGGCGCCCTATAAGGCCGCCATGCAGGTGCTGCTGCTCGACGACTCCTTCGCCTATGACGGCTATACGCCGCGCCACGACGCCATGAGCGGCCCCGAGAAGGGGCTGGTCTATCTGGCCGAAGCCCTGGCCCGGCGCGGCCATGCGGTGCGGGTGCGCAACCGCTGCCAGGGCGCCCGGCGCATCCGCGGCGTCGATTGGCAGCCCCTCGAAGACGGCCCGGCGGGAAAAGGCGCCGCCATCGACGACGGCGGCGGGGCCGACCTGGCCATCGCCCTGCGCCATCCCCGCCTGCTCGCCCCGCTGCGCCTCGCCGCCGCGCGGGCGCTATGGCTGGCCACGCCCGGCGAGGCGCTGGCCGGCGGCGCGGGCGCCCTGGCGGATTGCGCGGATCTCCGCCTGGTGTTCATGGGCGAGGCCCATCGCGCCACCTGGCCCGCGGACGACGAACGCGCCGTGACCATCGAGCCCGGCGTCGCGCCGCCCTATCTGGCCTGCGAGCCGCCCTGCGGCTGGTGGCCGCCGCGCGCCGGCGCCACCCTCCATCCCCGCGCCGGCCTGGAACGGCTGATCGATCTGTGGTGCCGCCGCATCGAGCCGCTGGTGGCCGGCGCCGAGCTCCACCTCTTCTCCAGCCTGCTGGCGGCCGCCGCCGCCGGCAGGAGCATCGACGGCGCGGCGATGGCCGTCTTCCGCCGCGCCGAGGCGGCCGCCGGCCAGGGGGTCGTCGTCCGCCGCCCCCTGCCCGACGCCGACATGGCGCAAGCCTGGCGCCGGGCGCGGGTGCATCTCCATCCGGGCACGGCGCGCGAGGCCTATGTCATGACGCTGGCCGAATCCCAGGCCGCCGGCTGCCCCGGCGTGACGCGGCCAGGCGGCGCGGCCGCCGAGCGGGTGGTGGACAGCCGCAGCGGCTTCCTGGCCACCGACGACGAGGCCTTCGCCAATTGCGCCGTGCTGTGCCTGAAGGAGGACATCGTCTATCGCGGCCGCGCCAGGGACGCCCGCGACCTGCGGCGCGACCGCAGCTGGGACGACGCGGCCGCCGATTTCGAAGCCCTGGCGCGCTGAGGCGGGGACCGTGCGCCTGCTCTTCATCACCGCCAACCGCCTGGGCGACGCCGTGCTCTCCACCGGCCTGCTGGGCCATCTGATCGAGGGCGGCGGCGTCGCCACCACCGTGGCCTGCGGCCCGGCGGCGGCCGAGCTGTTCGCCTGCCTGCCCGGCCTGGAACGGGTGATCCGCCTGGAGAAGCGGCCCTGGGGCGGCCATTGGTGGCGCCTGTGGCGGCGCGTCGCCGCCAGGCGCTGGGACCGCATCGTCGATCTGCGCGCCTCGCCCGTTTCCTTCCTGCTCTCCAGCCGGCACCGCCGCACCCTGCGCAAGGCCGGCCAAGGCCACCGGGTGGAGAGCCTGGCGGCCTGGTATGGCTGCCATCCCGCCCCGGCGCCCAGGGTGTGGAGCGGCGCCGCACACGCCGAAGAGGCGCGCCGCCTGCTGCCGCAAGGGGCGCCGGTGCTGGGGCTGGCGCCCACCGCCGGCTGGCGGGGCAAGCTGTGGCCGGCGCACCGTTTCGCCGCCCTGGCGCGGCGCCTGACCGGACGCGGCGGGCCGCTTTGCGGCGCCCGCATCGCCGTCTTCGGCGGCCCCGGCGAACAGGCGCTGGCGGCGCCGGTGCTGGCGGCTCTACCTCAGTGCCGCACCATCGACCTGGTGGGCCGGGCCCATCTGCTGACCGTAGCCGAGATGCTGCGGCGCTGCCGCCTGGTGGTCGCCAACGACAGCGGCCTCATGCACCTGGCGGCGGCGGCCGGCGCGCCGACCCTGGGCCTGTTCGGTCCCAGCCGCCCCGAGCACTACGCGCCCTGGGGCGCGAAGAGCGCCCATATCGCCACCGCCATCGCCTATGGCGACCTGTTCGGCCCCGGCTACGACCGGCGCACCACCGGCACGCTGATGGAAAGCCTGACGGTGGACGCCGCCGAAGGGGCGGCCCGGGCCCTGCTGGAGCGGGCGTGAGCGCGCCGCGCCTTTCCGCCGTGGTGGTGGCGAGGAACGAGCAGGCGCAGCTGGGCGAATGCCTGGCGGCGCTCGCCTTCTGCGACGAGATCGTGGCGGCGCTGGATCGCTGCACCGACGCCTCGGCCGCCATCGCCAGGGGCGCGGGGGCGCGGGCGATCGAAGGCGCCTGGGAGCGGGAAGGCCCGCGCCGCAACGCCGGCCTGGACGCCGCGACCGGCGACTGGATCCTGGAGGTGGACGCCGACGAGCGGGTGCCGCCGGCTCTGGCGGCCGAGATCCGCGCCGAGATCGCGCGCCGCCACCCCGGCCAGAAGGAAGGCGCTCCGGCCGCCGCCCATTATCTGATCGGCTTCGACAACCATATCGGCGGCACCCTGGTGCGCCACGGCTGGGGTGCCTATTGGGGCGTTTCGGCGGCCGTGCGCCTGTTCACGCCCGGCGCCAAGCGCTGGGGGCGGGCCGCGTCCATCCCGCCGTCGCGCTGCGCGCCGCGCGCCGCCGCCTAGCCTGCCGCATGGTGCATCTCGTGGACCGCGACTTCGCCGACATGCTGGCCAGGCTGGAGCGCTACACGGCCCTGCGCGCCCGCGATCTGCGCGAGACGGGCGAAGGCGGCGGCATCCCCCGCAACGCGCTGCGCCTCATCAGCCGCTTCTGGAAATGCTACGCGCTGCGCGGCGGCTGGCGCGAGGGCGGCTGGGGCTTCGCCATCGCGCTGTTCGCCGGCCTCTATCCGCTGCTGGCCTGCCTGCGCGCCCGCCTGGAAGAGGATCCGCCGCCCGGCGGCGGGGACACCGCGCCATGATCCTGGTCTCGACGCAGGCCTTCCCACCGCGTCTGGGCGGCATCCAGAACCTGATGGCGGGCTTCGCCGACTGGGCCGCAAAGGCCGGCCACGAGGTGGAGGTGCTGGCCGATGGCGGGCGCCGGGCGCGGGCGGGCGACCGCACGCGGCCGCCGGCCTATGGCGTCCGGCGCTTCTCGGGGCCGCGCCCGCTGCGCCGGCGCATGAAGGCGCTCGCCATCCGGCGGCTGGGGGGCCGGGTGCGGGCGCTCTACGCCGACAGCTGGAAGAGCCTGGAGGCGCTGCCCGCCGGCGCCACGGGCTTTCCGGTCGTCGCCTGGGCCCATGGCAACGAATATGCCGAGGCGGGCAAGGCGGAGCGCATCCGCCGCGCCCTGGCCCGCGCCGAGGCGCTGATCTGCATCTCCCGCGACAGCTTCGAGCGCATGGGCGCCCTGCTGCCGCCGGGCCTGCGCACGGAGATCGTCCCGCCGCCGATCGCGCCGCCGGACGAGCCCGGCCGCGACGACCGGCGCTGGGCGGAAGACCTCTGGGGCGAAGGGCGGCCGCGCCTGGTGGTGTTCGCGCGGCTGATCGCGTGGAAGGGCATCGACCGGGGGATCGAGGCCGTCGCCGCGCTGCAGGCGCGCTTTCCCGCCCTGCGCTATGCGGTGGCGGGCAGCGGCGACGATCTGGCGCGCCTGCGCCGCCTGGCGCGGCAGGCCGGCGTGGCGGAGCGGGTCGTCTTCGCCGGGCGGGTGGAAGGCGGGCGCAAGACGGCGCTGCTGCGAAGCGCCGACCTCTTCCTGGCGCCGGGGCGCGACATCGCCGGCCAGCGCGAAGGCTCGTCCCTGGCCCTGTCGGAGGCAGCACTGGCCGGGCTGCCGGCGATCTGCGGCAACCGGGGCGGCGTGGTCGAGAAGGTGGCCCATGGCGAGACCGGCCTCATCGTCGATGGCGAGAGGCCGCCGGAGATCGCCGCCGCCCTGGCGCGGCTGCTGGACGACGCCCCCCTGCGCGCCCGCATGGCGGCGCAGGCGAAGGCCGCCGGCGCCGCCGCCCTGTGGCCCAACCGCATCGGCCCCATCCTCGCCATGGCCGGCCTCTGACCCCGGCCTCACGCCGGCCCGCCCTGCCCGGCGCCGAGGGCGATGGTCATGCCCTCGCGGGCCAGGCGGGCCGAGGGCAGGCGCTTGCGCAGGGCTTCCTCGCGGCGCAGCAGGCGGTCGTCGCAGGCCTCCGGGGCGTGGCCGGTGACGACGGTCGCCGCCGCCCCGGCCTCCCGGGCGATCTCGGCGGCGGCGGCATCGCCCTCCCCGCCGCCCGCCAGCGGGCCGACGACCAGCAGATCGCAGCCGCGGGCGAAGGCGGCCAGGCGTTCGCCATCCTCGCCGGGGCGAACGGCGCCGGCGTGGACCAGCGAGGCGCCGGCCACGGCAAGGCGCCAGGCGCTGCCGGTGGGCCCGGCGGCGGGCAGCGGCAGCGAGGCGGCCCGCGCCCCCCCGAACAGCGCCGCCCGCCCGCCCGGGGCCAGATCGTGGAAGGACATGGCGGCCTTGAAGACGTCGATGGGGACGGGAAACAGCGGATCGGCCATCAGGCCGGCCAGCGCCGCCCGGATGCCGCCCTCCCGGGGCCGGTGGGCGCAGTGGCAGGCGATGCGGTTGGCGGCATCGAAGGCGGCGGCGAAGAAGGGCAGGCCGCAGATGCGGTCGAAGCCGGTGTGGCCGAACAGCAGGTCGCAGGCGACGGGCGCGCGCGGGGCCAGCCGGGCGCCGAGCGGCCGCAGCCCGGTGCCGGCATCGAAGATCACGACGCGGCGGGGCGCCTCCCCGCCGGCGAAGACCTCGACGGCCGCGCAGGGCGAATTGCCGCCGAAGGCGGCCGTCGCCGCGCCCGGGGCGGCGATGCCGGCCCGCACGCCCCAGAAGGTCAGCGCCGCCCGTTGCGCGGCCGCAGCGGGCGGCGGGCGGCCTGCCTTCGCCGCCGGGCCGTCTTCGGGCACTTCGTTCCTCCGCGCTCCGGGCGATGCTAGGATGGCGCCCCGCAACCGCCGCCGCCAGGGAGAGCCGCCATGGCCGACATTCGACGCCTGCAACCGGGACCACTCTACAGCGGCGCCACCATCCATGGCGACACCGTCTATCTCGCCGGCAAGGTGGCGCGCGACGCGACGCTGGACGTCAAGGGGCAGACCCGCGACATCCTGGAACAGATCGACGAGACCCTGGCCGCCTGCGGCAGCGACCGGTCGAAGCTGCTCTCGGTGCAGATCTGGCTTTCCGACATCGCCCGCTGGGCCGACATGAACGAGGTCTGGACGGCCTGGGTGGACCCGGACGCCCGGCCCTGCCGCGCCACCGTGGAGGCGGCCCTGGCCCACCCGGAACTGCTGGTCGAGATCATGTGCGTGGCAGCCCGCTAGGGCGGCAGCCCGCGCGGGCGACCGGCCATGCGCATCGCCATGGTGGGAACGGGCTATGTCGGGCTGGTCTCGGCCGCCTGTTTCTCGGAGTTCGGCACCGAGGTGGTCTGCACCGACCGCGACGCGGACAAGCTGCGGCGCCTGGCGGCGGGCGAAATGCCGATCTACGAACCGGGCCTGGAGCCGCTGGTGGCGCGCAACGCGGCGGCCGGCAGGCTGGCCTTCGAAGCGGATCTGGCCCGCGCCGTCGCCGGGGCCGATGCCGTCTTCATCGCCGTCGGCACGCCGTCGCGGCGCGGCGACGGCCATGCCGACCTCAGCTATGTCTTCGCCGCCGCCGCCGACATCGCCCGCGCGCTGACCGGCTATGCGGCGGTGGTCGCCAAATCCACCGTGCCGGTGGGAACGGCGCGCCGCCTGGCCGCCCTGCTGCGCGAGAGCGCCGGCGAGGGGGCCTGCGACGTCGTCTCCAACCCAGAATTCCTGCGCGAGGGCTCGGCGATCGAGGATTTCATGCGCCCGGACCGGGTGGTGGTGGGCAGCGAGAGCGCGCGCGCCGCCGCCGTCATGGAGGCGCTCTACCGCCCGCTCTCGCTCAACCGCACGCCCATCCTCCACACCGGCCTGGAGACGGCCGAGACCGTCAAATACGCCACCAACGGCTTTCTGGCGGCCAGGATCGCCTTCATCAACCAGATCGCCGATCTGTGCGAGGCGACCGGGGCCAACGTGCAGGAGGTGGCGCGCGGCCTGGGGCTGGACGGGCGCATCGGCGCCAAATTCCTGCATCCGGGGCCGGGCTACGGCGGCAGCTGCTTGCCCAAGGACGCGGCCGCCTTCGCGCGCACGGCCCGGGAGGCGGGGGCGCCGCTGACCGTCCTGGAAGCCGCCACCGCCGCCAACGACGACCGCAAGCGCGCCATGGCCGCCCGCATCCTGCGGCTGATGGGCGGGGCCGGCGGCCGCACCGTGGCGGTGCTGGGCCTGGCCTTCAAGCCCAACACCGACGACGTGCGCGAAGCGTCCAGCCTTGCCATCGTGCCGGCGCTGATCGGCGCCGGCGCCACGGTGCGGGCCTACGACCCGGCGGCCATGAACGCCGCCGCCTGGCGGCGCGACGGCCTGACGCTGTGCGGCGACGCCTACGAGGCCATCGAGGGCGCCGAGGCGCTGGTGATCCTCACCGAGTGGAACGAGTTCCGCGCCCTGGACCTCGCCCGCGTCAAGGCGGCCCTGGCCCGCCCGCTGGTGATCGACCTGCGCAACATCTACGGCGCCGCCCGCCTGGCCGCCGCCGGCTTCGAATATCACGGCCTCGGCCTGGGATGCGCGCCGGCGGCGGGCGAACCCCGCGCGCCCCGGCGGGCGGCGGAGGCGCCGCCGTGACGGCGCTGGATGCCACCCTTTTCCGCGCCTACGACATCCGCGGCGAGGCCGGGCGCAGCCTCACCGGCGCGGCGGTGCGCGCCATCGGCGGGGCGTTCGCGGCCATGGCCGGCGAAGCGGCTGGCACGGCCTGCCCGCGCATCGCGGTGGGCCGCGACGGGCGGCTGAGCTCGCCGCGGCTGGAAACGGCGCTGGTGCAGGGGCTGACGGCGGCGGGCGCCGATGTGCTGCGAATCGGACTGGGGCCGACGCCGCTGCTTTCCTTCGCGGTCCGCCGGCTGGCCGCCGATGCCGGCGTCATGGTGACCGGCTCCCACAACCCGCCCGGCGACAACGGCCTGAAGCTGACCCTGGGCCACGGCCCCTTCCACGGCGAGCGCATCCAGGCCCTGGCCCGGCGCGCCGCCCGCCCGCCCCGCGCCTCGCGGCGGGGCGGAGTCCGCGTCCCCGCCCTCGACGTCGCCGCCGCCTATGTCGCCGCGCTGCTGCGGGAGGCCCGCCCGGCACCGCCCGGGCAGGCGGGGCCGTGCGTGGTGTGGGACGCCGGCAACGGCGCCGCCGGGCCGCTGCTGCAACGCCTGGCGGACGGCCTGGCTGGCCGCCACCGCGTGCTCTTCGGCGAGGTGGACGGCCGCTTCCCCAACCATCACCCCGACCCCACGCTGGAGGAGAACCTGGCGGATCTGAAGGCGGCGGTGGCGGAAGAGGGCGCCGATCTCGGCATCGCCCTCGACGGCGACGGCGACCGCATCGGCGTCGTCGACGGCGAGGGCCGGACGCTGGCGGGCGACCTGCTGCTGGCGATCCTGGCGGGCGAGGTGCTGCGCCGGCAGCCGGGCGCGACGGTGATCGCCGACGTCAAGGCGAGCCAGGTGCTGTTCGACGAGATCGCCCGCCTGGGCGGCAGGCCGCTGATGTGGCGCACCGGCCACGCGCCGATCCGCGACAAGATGCGGGAGACGGGCGCGCCGCTGGCCGGCGAGATGAGCGGCCACCTGTTCTTCGCCGACCGCTGGTTCGGCTTCGACGACGCCCTCTATGCCGCCGTCAGGCTGCTGGGCCTGCTGGCGGCCAGCGGCCGCAGCCTGGCCGCCATGGCGGCGGCGCTGCCGCGCGCGGTCAACACGCCCGAACTGCGCTTTCCCTGCGGCGACGAGCGCAAATTCGAGGTGGTCGAGGAGGTGCGCGCCCGGCTTGCCGGCCGCCGCGGCGAGATCGTCGCCGTGGACGGCCTGCGGGTGGCGAGCGCCGGCGGCTGGTGGCTGCTGCGCGCCTCCAACACGCAGCCGGCGCTGGTGGCCCGCTGCGAGGCGGCGGACGCGGAGGCGCTGGAGAAGGTCAAGGACGACCTGGCGGCCTGCCTCGCCCCCAGCGGCGTGCTGCCGCCCGGCATGTAGGACAGGCGGGGAGGCGGGCGATGGCGAAGGCGCAGGGCGGGGCGGACGCGCTCGCAAGGGCGGTGGGGCGCACGCGGCGGGAGCGGGACCGGCTGGCGCCGGCGCCGGCCCGGCGCCTGGCCGCCACGCTGAACCGCGACGCCCGGGGCCTCGACGAGGGCGGCGTCCTGCCCTGGGGCTGGCACTGGCTCTATTTCCTGGAGGCGCCGCCCACCGCCGCCATCGGCCGCGACGGGCGCAGCGTCGCCGGCGGCTTTCTGCCGGAAACCGGCCTGCCGCGGCGCATGTGGGCGGGCGGCAGCTTCGCCTTCCTGGCCCCGCTGCTGCTGGGCGGCGAAGCCCGGGCCACCGTCGCCATCCGCGCCGCCAGCCGCAAGCGGGGCCGTTCGGGCGCGCTGGCCTTCCTGACCACCGAGCACCGCATCGCCCAGGCCGGGCGCACCGCCGTGGTGGAGACCCGCGATCTGGTCTTTCGCGAAGCGCCGCGCCCGGACGCCGCCCCGCCCCGCCGCCCCGAGGCGCCGGGCGAAGCGGCCTGGTGCCGGCGCATGGAGGCGGACCCGGTGCTGCTGTTCCGCTTCTCGGCGCTCACCTTCAACGCCCACCGCATCCATTACGACCTCGAATACTGCCGCGGCCGGGAGGGCTATCCCGGCCTCGTCGTCCACGGGCCGCTGCTCGCCCTGCTGCTGCTCGACCTGGCCCGGGAGGTCCACGAAGCGGGGGAGCTGCCCGGCCGCCGTTTCGCCCGCTTCCGCTACCGCGCCGCGGCGCCGCTCTTCGCCCCCGGCACCCTGGCGCTGTGCGGGCGGCCGCGCGAGGGCGGCGCCCTGCTGTGGGCCGGCGGCGGCGACGGCACCGCCGCCATGACGGCCGAGCTGGACCTGGCATGAGCGCGCCCGAAGGCCCGGCCCGCCTGACGGCGCTGGAACTGGCGGCGGGCTATCGCGCCGGCGACCTCTCGCCGGTCGAAGCGGCGGCCGCCACGCTGGCCCGCATCGACGAGATCGACGGCAATCTCAACGCCTTCTGCCATCGCGACGACGACACGGTGCGCGCCCAGGCCGGCGCCAGCGAGCGGCGCTGGCGCCGGGGCGAGCCGCTGGGGCCGCTGGACGGCGTGCCGGTGAGCGTCAAGGACGTGCTGCGCATCCGCGGCTGGCCCACCCGCCTGGGATCGAAGACCGTGGACGCGCGCCAGCCCTGGGAGGAGGACGCGCCGTCGGTCGCCCGCCTGCGCGAGGCCGGCTGCATCTTCCTGGGCATGACGACGACGCCGGAGATGGGCTGGAAGGGCGTGGCCGACAGCCCGCTCCACGGCACCACCCGCAACCCCTGGAATCTGCGCATGACGCCCGGCGGCTCCAGCGGCGGGGCGGCGGCCGCCCTGGCCTGCGGCGGCGGCCCCCTGGCGCTGGGCAGCGACGGCGGCGGCTCGGTGCGCATCCCGGCCGCCTTCAGCGGCGTGGTCGGCTTCAAGCCCAGCTTCGGGCGCGTGGCCGCCTGGCCGCCCGGCATCTACGGCACGCTTTCCCATGTCGGGCCGATGGCGCGCACCGTGACGGACGCGGCCCTGATGCTGAACGCCATCGGCAGGCCCGACAGCCGCGATCCCTGGTCGCTGCCGGCGGAAGGGGTGGATTATCTGCGGGAGGCGCGGCGCGGCGGCCGCGCCGGCGGCATCGCCGGGCTGAGGATCGCCTTCAGCCCGGACCTGGGCTATGTCCGCGTCGCGCCGGAGATCGCCGCCCCGGTGGCGGCAGCCGCCCGCGGCCTGGAGGCGCTGGGCGCCCATGTCGAGACGGTCGAGATCGACCTGCCCAAGCCGGAGGAAGCCTTCCGCGCCCTCTGGGCGGCGTCGGCGGCGCTGGCCATCCGCAGCGAGAGCCGCGCCCGGCGCCGCTTTCTCGATTACGGCCTGGTGCAGATCGCCGCCGAGGGCGAGCGCCTTTCGGCCATGGACCTCGCCGAAGCGGAACGGGAGCGCAATCGCTATGCGGCCGGCATGGCGGCGCTGTTCGAGCGCTTCGATCTGCTGGCGACGCCGACCCTGCCCATCCCCGCCTTCGAGGCCGGCCTGGAAGTGCCGCCGGGCTGGCCCTACGACCGCTGGTTCACCTGGACCCCCTTCACCTATCCCTTCAACCTGACGCGCCAGCCGGCGCTGAGCGTGCCCTGCGGCTTCACCGCCGCTGGCCTGCCGGTCGGGCTGCAGATCGCCGGGCCGTTCCAGGCCGACGGCCTGGTGCTGAAGGCGGGGGCGGCCTATCAGAAGGCCTTCCCCACCCTGGACCGCTGGCCGCAGGCCGGGCGCGGCGGGCCGCCGGCGAGCGGGGAGCAGGCCTCGCCCGGTGGCGCCTCCCCGCCGCGCTCCGAATCGCGGCAACAGGCTCCTCCTGGCGAGGGTGCCTAGCTGCGCGGGAGTCGGCTCTCCAATGGCGACTGCCACGCTGCGCGGGAGTCGACTCTTTCATAGCGACTGCCACGCTGTGCGGGAGTCGCCCGTGACATGGGGCTGGGAAGGGATTCGGTTTTCGATTCAAGACGATGGAACGATTCCTTGAACGAATGTATTGACAAGGCCTCGCAACCCTGTTCACAATGTGGCGGCAATGGGGCATGGCGAGGGAAACGATGACCGGATCGTCCTGCATGAATGGCCACCGGCGGCGGCGTGAGCCGCTGGCGCGCCCGTCCGCCGCCGCCATCTTCGGCTGGCGGCCAGGCTTCGCTCGCTGGCGACGGCGTCTCTCCGCCGCGCTCCGGGCCGCGGGGCGGCCGCGGCGGGGGCCACGCCTGGCGGGAGTTGACTCTTCATGGCGACTGCCACGCCTGGCGGGAGTCGATTCTTCATGGCGACTGCCACGCTTCGCGGGAGTCGCTCTGGCCGCCGTGCTGGTTGCGGCCGGGTCGCTGGCCACCGCGCCCCCCGCCCACGCCTGGACCGCCATCGCCATCGACGCCGACAACGGCACCGTCCTCTACGGGCGCCGCGTCGATAAATCCATGTATCCCGCCTCGCTGGCGAAGATGATGACCCTCTATCTCGTCTTCGAGGCGCTGGAGGCGGGCGAGATCGCCATGGATACCCACTTCGCCGTCTCGGCCCATGCCGAGGCGATGCGCCCGTCGGAGCTGGGGCTGCGCCGCGGCGAGAGCATCTCCGTGGAGGACTCGATCCTGGCGCTGATGACCAAATCGGCCAACGACGTGGCGGCGGCGGTGGCCGAGGGCCTGGCCGGCGGCAGCGAACGCCGCTTCGCCCGCAAGATGACCGAAAAGGCCCGCGAACTGGGCATGAGGAACACCACCTTCGCCAACGCTTCGGGCTGGCACGACCGCAACATGGTCTCCACCGCCCGCGACATGGCGATCCTGTCGCTGCGGCTGATCAGCGACTTTCCGCAATATTATCCGCTGTTTGCGACCACCCGCTTCACCTGGCGCGGCCACAACTACGGCAACCACAACAAGCTGCTGGGCCGCGTCGAGGGCGTCGACGGGCTGAAGACCGGCTATACCCGGCCCGCCGGCTGGAACCTGGCCGCCTCGGCGCATCGCGACGGGCGCCGCATCGTCGCCGTCGTCATGGGCGGCGACAGCCGGGTGTGGCGCGACCGGCGCATGAAGGAGCTGCTCTCCCAGGGCTTCGTCACCGCCGCCCGCCAGGACCGCGACGTGCCCCTGCCCGGGAGCCACCCGCACGCCGGCGCCAGCGGCGTCAGGCTGGCGGCGCTGGAGGGGGCCGGCGCGGCGGCGATCGGCACGCAGGCGGAGCTCGAATTCGATCTCGATCTGCTGCTGGCGGCGCTGATCCGCCAGGAGGGCGCCGGCGCGCCCGACCAGGGCAGCGCCGAAGATCATCCCTGGGCCGTGCAGGTGGGCGCGTTTTCCCAATCCGACAGCGCCCACAGCGCCCTCGACGACGCCCGCGGCCATCTCGCCGGCATCGTCGGCCCCCGCGCCCTGGCGGCGGTGACCGCCGTCGAGAGCGGCGGCCAGACCCTCTTCCGCGCCCGCCTCGTCAACCTCACCGAAGACCAGGCCCGCGAGAGCTGCCAGACGCTCTATCGGCGCGACATCGACTGCGCGGTGGTGCGCTACGCGGCGGGAGGCTGAGGGCGCGGCGCCGCTCAGGCGGCGGCGAGCATGCGCGCCGCCGCCGCCTCCAGGCTGGCGGAGTCGTAGCCGAAACTGTCGCCTTCCAGCATCGGCCGGTTCTCCGGCGCCAGGGCGAGCGCCGCGACGCGCCCGGCATCGGCGGGGCCGAGGCCGTCGCCGGCGAGCGAGCGGTCGAGGCCGACCTCGTCCAGCCAGCGGGCGAAAGCGGCGGCCTCGCCGCCGGCGGCAGCGCCCAGCGCCGCCGCCACCGCGCCATAGGCCTCGGGCGCCGCCGCCGCGCCGTCGGCCATGGTGGCCGCCAATGCCAGCCCCACGGCGCGCCCGTGGTGGACGCCGGCCAGGGCGCCCAGGGCGTGGCCGATGGCGTGGGCGGCGGCCACGCCGGTGGCGTCGAAGGCGATGCCGGCCGCGCAGGCGGCGATCTGCACGCGGCCCCTGGCTTCCAGATGGTCCGCTTCCTCCACCGCCGTCTTCAGCCAGCGGCGCAAATCGGCCAGGGCGCCCAGGGCCAGCGCCGACGAGATCGGGTTGCGCCGCTTGCAGGTCGCCGACTCGATGGCGTGAACGGCGGCGTCGATGCCGGTGGCGGCGGTCAGCGCCGGCCCCATGGCGGCGGTGGCGCTCGGATCGAGCAGGGCGAGGTCGAAGCGCAGCGCCTCGCCCCAGGCCCACAGCTTGCGCCCGCCGGCCTCGAACACCGCCGTGCGGGTGACCTCCGAGCCGGTGCCGGCGGTGGTCGGCACGGCGATCTTGGGCAATCCGCGCCCGGGCAGCCTGGCGGCGCCCAGCGCATAGGTTTCGGCGCCCTCGCCCTCGACGGCGATGGCGGCCGCCAGCTTGGCGGCGTCCATGGTGGAGCCGCCGCCCAGCGCCACCAAGCAGCCGGCGCCTTCCTGCCGCGCGCGGGCGGCGAGGGCGTCGATGGCCCCGGCCGGCGCTTCGCCCCGCATCTCGCCGCAGAGCGACACCGCGTGGCCGGCCCCGGCCAGCGCCTGCGCGGCGCGGGCCGCCAGGCCGTTTTCCACCAGGAAGGGATCGGCGACCAGCAGCACCCGCGTGGCGCCGCCGGCCAGGCGTGCGGCATCGCGCCCCAGCCCGGCCAGGCGGCCGGGGCCGAAGGCGATGGCGACCGGCGCGCGAAAGGAGAAGGGAGCGGTCATGGCGGAAACCTTGCAAACGGCGACGGGGCCGCCGCGCCATAGGCCGCCCGCCGCCCGCCGTCAACCGCGTGGGGCCAGTGGCCAGTGGTCGGTGGCTAGTGGTCAGTGGGAGCGGGTGGTGGGGGCGGTGCCTGGCGGCGGGCGGCGGTGCGTCGGCGGGCCTTGCGGCCCGTTGCCGGCGGGACGCCGGCGCTCCCAGGAGGCGGGACGCTCGGCCGGCGCCTGGCGCCGCCCGCGCGGGAACGCCGGCCCCCCCGGCCGCCGCGCCTTGCCGGGCGGGGGCGTTTATGCTGCACTGCACAACGAGGCGCTTCGCGAGGCTCCGCCCCCATGTGCTCCCTGCGCATCGTCCGCAGCGCGGCCGAGCTGCGCCGCTCCGTGGCCGCCTGGCGGGCGGCCGGCGAGCGCGTCGCCCTGGTCCCCACCATGGGAGCGCTGCATGGCGGCCATCTGTCGCTGATGGCGCTGGCGCGGCGCCGGGCCGACCGCAGTGTCGCCTCGCTGTTCGTCAATCCTCGCCAGTTCGGCCCCGGCGAGGACGCGGCGCGCTATCCCCGCGACGAGGCCGGCGACGCCCGCCTGCTGCGCGAGGCGGGGGTGGACCTGCTCTATGCCCCCGGCGCCGGAGCCATCTACCCGCCCGGCTTCGCCACCCTGGTATCGGTGGCCGGCCCCGCCCGCGGCCTGGAGGCCGACCATCGTCCGGGCTTCTTCGACGGGGTCGCCACCGTGGTTGCCAAGCTGCTGGCCCAGGCCCTGCCCGACGAAGCGATCTTCGGCGAGAAGGACTATCAGCAGCTGCTGGTGGTGCGCCGCCTGGCGCTGGACCTGGACCTTCCCACCCGCATCGTCGCCGCCCCCACCGCGCGCGAGGCGGACGGCCTCGCCATGTCGTCGCGCAACGCCTGGCTGGACGCCGACGGCCGCCGCCGGGCGCCGGCGCTCTACCGCGCGCTGGAGACCGCCGCCGCCGCCCTGGCCGCCGGCGCGCCGCCGGCCGCCACCCTGGCCGCCGGCCTGGCCGCGCTGCGGGCCGCCTTCGACCGCGTGGACTATCTGGAATGGCGCGACGCGGCGACGCTGGCGCCGCTGGCGGCGGCTGAGAGGCCGGGCCGGCTGCTGGCGGCGGTGCGCCTGGGGCCGGTGCGGCTGATCGACAACCTCGCCGTGGGCGGCGGGCGGCCATGAGCCGGGCGCGCCGGCCGCCGCCCCGCGAGCTGCTGGGCCCCAAGGGCGGCACGCCGATCGTGGGGCTTACCGCCTACACGGCGCCGACGGCGCGGCGCCTCGACCGCCATGTCGATTTCATGCTGGTGGGCGATTCGCTGGCCATGGTGCTCTACGGCATGGCCAACACCCGCGGCATCGACCTGGAGACCATGATCCGCCACGGGCGCGCCGTCGCCCGGGCCGCCAGCGAGGCCGTGGTGGTGGTGGACATGCCCTTCGGCAGCTACGAGCACAACCGCGACCGGGCGCTCGGCAACGCCCGCCGGGTGCTGGACGAGACCGGCTGCGACGCGGTGAAGATGGAGGGCGGGGCCGCCCTGGCGGGCACGGTGGCGGCGGCGGTGGAACGGTCCATCCCGGTGATGGGCCATATCGGCCTCATGCCGCAGCGGATCAGAAGCGCGGCCGGCTTCAAAAGCAGGGGGCATTCCGCCGCGGCCAGGCGGCGCATCGTCAGGGACGCCCTGGAGATCGCGGCGGCCGGTGCCTTCGCCATCGTCGTCGAAGGCGTAGTGGAGACGCTGGCCCGCGAGATCGCGGCGGCGGCCCCCGTGCCGATCGTCGGCATCGGCGCCTCGGCGGCCTGCGACGGCCAGATCCTCGTCACCGAGGACATGACCGGCATGTTCGACCTCTTCCAGCCGAAATTCGTCAAACGCTATGCCGAGCTGGGCCGGGCCATGGAGGAGGCGGTGACGGCCTATGCCGCCGATGTGCGCGCACGGCGCTTTCCCGGCCCCGAACACACCTTCGGCGAGCGCCGCAGGCGGGGGCAGGCGCGCCCCATCCGCGCGGTTGACCCTGCCGCGGGGCGCGGCTAGCGTGGCGGCGCATCCGGTGCCGCGGAGCCGCGTCTTGGCCACACTCGCTCGCATATGGACGACCGGCGGGCCGCTGCCGGCCGCCGGGGACGAGGCGGCGCTCGACAACGGCTGGCAACGATGGCTGGAAGCGGCGGCGGGCGACGACGAGCTCGCCGCCTTCGCCCGCCGCTGCCGCGAGACGCCGCCGGTCGCCGCCCTGCTGGACGCGGTCTTCGGCCACAGCCCCTTCCTGGCCAAAGGGGCGATCGCCGACCCCTCCTTCACCCGCCTGCTGATCGAGGAGGGCCCCGATGCGGCCTTCGCGCTGGCGCTGGAAGGCGCCCGCGAGCGCAGCGGGCTGGGCGCGGAACCGACGGCGGCGGTGATGAAGCGGCTGCGCATCGCCAAACGCCGCGCCGCGCTGGCCATCGCCCTGGCCGACATCGCCTCCGTCTGGCCGCTGGAGAAGCTCACCGGCGCCCTTTCCGACTTCGCGGCCGCCACCCTCGCCGCCGCCTGCCGCCACCTGCTGCGCGGCCTCCACGACGGCGGGCGGCTGCCGCTCGCCCGACCCGACGACCCCGAACGCGATTGCGGGCTGATCGTGCTCGGCATGGGCAAGCTGGGCGGCGGCGAGCTCAACTATTCCAGCGACGTCGACGTCATCTTGCTCTACGACGAGGAGCGCCTGCCCGAAGCCGCGCGCGAACGGGCGGGCCGGCTGTTCGCGAAGCTCGCCCGCGACCTGGTGCAGATCATGGAGCAGCGCACCGTCGACGGCTATGTCTTCCGCACCGATCTGCGGCTGCGGCCCGACCCCGGTTCGACGCCGCCGGCGGTCTCGGTGGCGGCGGCGCTGCGCTACTACGCCAGCCAGGGCCGCACCTGGGAGCGGGCGGCGATGATCAAGGCCAGGCCCGTGGCCGGCGACGGCGAGGCGGGCCGGGCCCTGCTGGAGGCGCTGCGGCCCTTCGTGTGGCGCCGCTATCTCGATTTCGCAACCATCCAGGACGTCGGCGCGCTGAAGCGCCAGATCGACGCCCATCGCGGCGGCGGCGAGATCGCCGTCGCCGGCCACAACGTCAAGCTGGGGCGCGGCGGCATCCGCGAGATCGAGTTCTTCGCCCAGACGCAGCAGCTGGTGTGGGGCGGGCGCGACGCCGGCCTGCGCGGCCGCCGCACCGAGGAGACCCTGGACGGGCTGGTCGCCGCGCGGCGCCTGCGGCCGGGCGCCGCCGCCGAGCTGAAGGCGGCCTACCGCTTCCACCGCCGGGTGGAACACCGCCTGCAGATGACCGAGGACCACCAGACCCAGACTCTGCCGCAGGACGACGAGGGCCTGGCGCGGACCGCCCGCTTCCTGGGCTATGGCGCCGCGGAAGCGTTCTGCGACGACATCCGCAGCCATATGCAGGCCGTGGAACGCCACTATGCCACCCTGTTCGAGGAGCGCCCGGGGCGGGCCGGCGAGGGCGCGCTCGCCGCCGGCGCGCTGGCGGGCGGCGAAGGCGCGGCGGCGCTGACGGCGGCGGGCTACGAGGACGCGGCGCGGGCGCTGGAGACGGTGGCGGCCTGGCAGCAGGGCGCGCGCCGCGCCACCCAGGACGAACGGGCGCGCGCCCTGCTGGAAAAACTGGCGCCGGCGCTGCTGCAGGCCTTTGCCGCATGGCCCCGCCCCGATGCGGCGCTGGCGCGTTTCGACGCCTTCCTGGCCGGCCTGCCCGCCGGCCGGCGCACCCTCTCGCTGCTGGCCGCCCATCCCGAGCTGATCGGGCTGGTCGCCGAGATCATGGCCGCCGCGCCGCGCCTGGCGGAAGCGGTGGGGCGCCACCCCGTCCTGCTCGACGGCGTGCTGAGCCGCGATTTCACCGACCTGGAACTGCCCGAAGACCTGGGGCTGGAAGCCACCGTCGCCGATACGGCGCGGCGCGGCCTGGTGCGCCTGTTCTATGCCCGCGAATTCGAGCTCGCCGAGCTGCGCCGCGAGCTCGCCGCCGCCGTCGGCGAGGCCGGCCAGCTCCAGGACGCCCTGGACGCCCACCGGCGCTGGGCGGCGGACCGCAGCTTCCGCATCGGCGTCCACCTGCTGCGCGGCCTGGTGACGCCGGTGGAGGCGGGCCGCCCGCTGGCCGACATCGCCGATGCCTGCCTGGGCCAGCTGTTCCCCGCCACCGCCGCCGACATCGCGCAACGCCACGGGCGCATCGCCGGCGGCAGGGCGGCGCTGGTGGCCTTCGGCGATCTGGGCCGCCGCGAGATGGATAGCGGCTCCGAACTCGACCTGATGCTGATCTACGACCACGACGCGGGCGCCACGCAATCCGACGGCCCCCGGCCGCTGGCACCGGCCGAGTACTACCGGCGGCTGGCGCGCCGCTTCGTGGCGGCGGTGAGCGCGCCCACCGCCGAAGGCAGGCTCTACGGCATCGACATGCAGCAGCGGCCCAGCGGCCATACCGGCCCGGTCGTCTCCTCCATGGCGGCCTTCGCCGAACGCCAGCGCGGGGCCGCCCTGTGGGAGCGGCGGGCGCTGGCCGGTGCGCGCGTCATCCACGCCGAGGACGAGATGGGCGAGCGTTTCTCCGCCATCCGCCGCGACGCCCTGGGAGAGCGGTGCGCGCGGGCCGAACTGGCCGCCGCCACCGCCGAGGAGCGGCTGCGGCTGCGGCGGGAGGGCGCGCGTTCGGTGACCCGCATGGCGGGCGGCCTCGACGATCTGGCCATGGGCGCCGGCTTTCTGCAGCTGCTGCACGCGGCGCCGGAGACGCTGGCCGGGGACGCGATCTCCGTCTTCCGGGCGGCGGGCGAGGCCGGCCTCGTCGACGCGGAGATGGCGGACGCGCTGGCCGAGGCGGCCGGGTTGTGGCGCAATCTGCGCGGCATTCTGCGGCTGACCGTCGCCGCCGACTCGATCGAGGACGACCTGGGACCGGCCATCGGCGGCGTGGTCGGCAGAAGCTGCGGCGCCTTGCTGCTGGATTCCCTCGACGAAACCGTGAGGGAGACGGCCGCCGATACGGCGCGGCGCCTCGACGCGCTGGCCGCCGCATCCTGACGGCGGCGGGGAGAGCGGCGATGACGGTCGCCATCGGCATCTGCGGCTGCGGCGGGCGCATGGGGCGGTTGCTGATCCGCACCGTCCACGAGCACGAGGGTGCCCGCGTCGCCGCCGGGAGCGGGCGGGCCGGGAGCGGGGTCGTGGGCCGCGACCTGGGCGAGATCGCCGGCATCGGCAGCCTGGGCACGGCGGCCGTCGCCGACCCGGCGGCGCTGTTCGCGGCCAGCGACGCGGTGGTGGACTTCACGGCACCGGAGGCCTCGGCCGCCCATGCGCGCCTGGCGGGCGAAACCGGCACGGCGCTGGTGGTGGGCACCAGCGGCCTGGCGGAAGCGCACAGGGCCGCGCTGGCCGAGGCGGCGGCGGCTGCGCCCATCGTCCTGGCCGCCAATACCAGCCTGGGCGTCAACCTGCTGCTGGGCGTGACGCGCCAGGTGGCGGCGGCGCTGGACGAGGAGTTCGACATCGAGATCGTGGAGATGCACCACCGCCACAAGGTGGACGCGCCGTCCGGCACCGCCCTGGCGCTGGCCGAAGCGGCGGCGGCCGGGCGCGGCGTGGCCCTGGACCGGGCCGCCGACAGGGGCCGCGACGGCGTCACCGGCCCCAGGCGGCGGGGCGCCATCGGCCTGGCGGCGCTGCGCGGCGGCGACGTGGCGGGCGAACACCAGGTGGTCTTCGCCGCCGCCGGCGAGAGGGTCGAGATCGGCCACCGCGCCGGCGACCGGGCCATCTTCGCGCGCGGAGCGCTCGCCGCCGCCCTGTGGCTCCACGGCCGCCCGCCGGGCCTTTACGGCATGGCCGACGTGCTGGGCCTGACGGCAGCGGCGCAGGTTTGACAGCGCCGCCGCCGGCGCGGCATAAGGCACGGCCCCGCTGGGGGATAGTTTAACGGTAGAACCTTCGGCTCTGACCCGAATAGTCCTGGTTCGAATCCAGGTCCCCCAGCCATCGCCTGCCGCCGCGGGCCGACCGCCTCGCGGGACGGCCGGCGCTAGAGGATGAAGCGGGAGAGGTCGGCGTTCCTGGCCAGCGCGCCCACCCGTTCCTGCACGAAGGCGGCGTCGATGGCGACCTTCTCGCCGCTGCAGTCGGGCGCCGTGAAGCTGATCTCCTCCAGCAGCTTCTCCATGACCGTGTGCAGCCGGCGGGCGCCGATGTTCTCCACCGTTTCGTTGATCTTCGCCGCCAGGTCGGCCAGCGCGTCGATGGCGTCGTCGGCGAAGTCCAGCGTCACGCCCTCGGTGCCCAGCAGGGCCGTGTACTGGATGACGAGGCTGTTCTCCGGCTCGGTGAGGATGCGGCGGAAGTCGTCGCGATCCAGGGGCGCCAGCTCCACCCGGTTGGGCAGCCGGCCCTGCAGCTCCGGCAGCAGATCGGAAGGCTTGGCGAGGTGGAAGGCGCCCGAGCAGATGAAGAGGATATGGTCGGTCTTCACGGAGCCGTGCTTGGTCGCCACCGTGGTGCCTTCGATCAGGGGCAGCAGGTCGCGCTGCACGCCCTCGCGGCTGACGTCGGCGCCGTGGCGTTCGGCCCTGGCGGCGATCTTGTCGATCTCGTCCACGAACACGATGCCGTTCTGCTCCACCAGGGCGATGGCGCGCTTTACCACCGCCTCCTCGTCGAGCAGCTTGTCGGCCTCTTCGGCCAGCAGCACCTCGTGGCTTTCGCCCACCTTCATCCGGCGCGTCTTCGTCTGCGCGCCCTTGCCGAACAGCTCGCCCAGATTGAGCATCCCCATCTGCGCGCCCGGCATGCCGGGGACATCGAAGGTGGGCAGCGACATGGAAGCGGAATCGCGCAGCTGCAATTCCACCTCCCTGTCGTCCAGCTCGCCATTGCGCAGCATGTGGCGGAATTTGCGCCTCGTGTCGCTGCCGGCAGCGTTGCCGACCAGGGCGTCCAGCACCCGTTCCTCGGCGGCAAGGCCGGCCCTGGCCTCCACCTCCTTCCTGAGCGCCCTGCGCATCTGGTCGATGGCGATCTCCACCAGGTCGCGCACGATCTGTTCCACGTCGCGCCCGACATATCCCACCTCGGTGAACTTGGTGGCCTCCACCTTCAGGAAGGGAGCGTCGGCGAGCTTCGCCAGGCGGCGCGCGATCTCCGTCTTGCCGACGCCGGTGGGGCCGATCATGAGGATGTTCTTGGGCAGCACCTCGTCGCGCAACGCTTCGGGCAGCTGCTGGCGGCGCCAGCGGTTGCGCAGCGCGACGGCGACGGCACGCTTGGCCTCCGCCTGGCCGACGATGAAGCGATCGAGTTCGGAGACGATCTCGCGCGGCGAAAAGGCGGTCACGGCGCGCTCCCGCCCGGCCCGCAGGCCAGCGTTTCCATGGCGATGTTGCGGTTGGTATAGACGCAGATATCGGCGGCGATCTCAAGGCTGCGGCGCGCCACCTCGTCGGCGGCCAGGCCTTCCACCGCCGCCAGGGCGCGCGCGGCCGCCAGGGCATAGGTGCCGCCGGAGCCGATGGCGACGATGCCGTCTTCGGGCTCCAGCACGTCGCCGGTGCCGGAGACCAGCAGCGAAACGCGGGCATCGGCCACCGCCATCAGCGCCTCCAGGCGGCGCAGATAGCGATCGCTGCGCCAGTCCCGGGCCAGCTCGACGCAGGCGCGGGCCAGCTGGCCCGGATGGCGCTCCAGCTTCTGCTCCAGCCGCTCGAAGAGCGTGAAGGCGTCGGCCGTGGCCCCGGCGAAGCCCGCCAGGACGGCGCCCCTGCCGCCCTCGTCGCCGAGGCGGCGCACCTTGCGGGCGTTGCCCTTCACCACGGTGGCCCCCAGGGAGACCTGGCCGTCGCCGGCCACGACCACCAGGCCGGCCCGGCGCACGGAGAGGATGGTGGTGCCGTGCCAGAAGCCGGCGGCGGGATCGGTCATGGCGCTTCGCGCTCCGTGGCGGGCTGCCCGTGCTATGGGACAGAACGGCGGGCAAGGTCAAGGCGGCGGGACGCAAACAGGAACCTTATCCATGGGGTTTCGATCATTGCACCACAATCGACGCTCGATGCAAAAATGGTCGAATCGCGCTTGCGCGTGGGAATGGATGTATCCTATGGTGACGGTGTGTCTCGACGGGAACCCAGGAGAATTGCCATGACGGACCAGAACGAGAAGGAAGGCGCGGTGGCGCAGGACGCAGCGCCCGCCTCGGAATCGAAAGACGCGAAACTGTCCGACCGGGAGCTGGAAGGCGTCACCGGGGGATCGGCGCAGTGGATCCGCAGAGAGGACGGCAGTTGGGAATTCAGGCTGCCGGTCTCCCCGATTTGAATGGCTCTCCCCCATGACCGCGTGAAGCCGGCGGTGGGATCGGTCATGGCGCTTCGCGCTCCGTGGGGGCCGCCCGTGCCATGGGACAGAGCGGCGGGCGAGGTCAGGGCGGATATGCGTGGGGCGCAAATATGAACCTGTGGTTGCGATCATTGCACCACGATCGACGCCCGAAAAAATGCTCGAATCGCGCTTGCGCGTGGAAACGATGTATCCTATGGTAACGATGTGTTTCGATGGAAACCCGGGAGAATTGCCATGACGGACCAGGACAGGAAGGAAGGCGCGGTTGCGCAGGACGCAGCACCCGCCTCGGAATCGACGCACGCGGAACTGTCCGACCAGGAACTGGAAGGCGTCACCGGGGGAACGGCACGGTGGATCCGCAGAGAGGACGGCAGCTGGTATCTGAGGACCGGCGGCGGTCCCTCGCACCCCGGGTAATCCCCCTCCCCGGCCAGCGGCAGGGTAAGGGCCGCTCCACCCTGGAAGCGGTAGGTGCCGACGTCGGCCGTCTCCGTACCCGCAAGCGGCGCGGGTGCGGACGGCGGCCACGCGCGGGTCGGCGAGGCAAGCCGTGGCCCCGGCGAAGCCCGCCAGGACGGCACCCCTGCCGCCCTCGTCGCCGAAGCGGCACACCTTGCGGGCATTGCCCTTCACTACGATGGCCCCCAGGGAGACCTGGTTGTCGCCGGCCACGACCACCAGGCCGGCGCGGCGCGCGGAGAGGATGGTGGTGCCGTGCCAGAAGCCAGCGGCGGGACGCGAATATGGCCCCGGTCCATGGGGCTGCGATCGTTGCACCACAATCGATGCCCGATGCAAATCACGGTCGAAGAGCGCTTGCGCATGGGAACGGACGTATCTATCGTAACGATGCGTCTCGATGGGAACCCGGGAGAATTGCCATGACGGACCAGGACAGGAAGGAAGGCGCGGCTGCGCAGGACGCATCGCCCGCCTCGGAATCGACCGACGCGGAACTGTCCGACCAGGAGCTGGAAGGCGTCACCGGGGGAGCGGCACGGTGGATCCGTAGGGAGGACGGCAACTGGTATCAGATCGGCGGCGGTTCCTCGCGCCACCACTAATCCCTCCTCCCCGGCCAGCGGCAGGGTAAACGCAGGGACATCAGACCGCTCCACCCTGGGGGCGGCGGGACGCAGATATGGGTCCGAGCCATGGGGTTGCGATCGTTGCACCACGATCGATGTCCAATGCAAAAATGGTCGAGTCGCGCTTGTGCGTGGAAACGATGTATCCCATGGTAACGATGTATCTTGATGGGGACCCGGGAGAATTGCCATGACGGACCAGGACAGGAAGGAAGGTGCAGTGGCGCAGGACGCAGCGCCCGCCTCGGAATCGACCAGCGCGGAACTGTCCGACCAGGAGCTGGAAAGCGTCACCGGGGGAACGGCACGGTGGATCCGCAGAGAGGACGGCAGCTGGTATCTGAGGACCGGCGGCGGTCCCTCGCACCCCGGGTAATCCCCCCTTCCCGGCCAGCGGCGGGGTAACGCAGGGGCATCAGACCGTTCCGCCCCGGAAGCGGTGGATGTCGACGCCGGCCGTCTCCGCCTCCGCGAGCGCCTCGGGCTTGGCGGCGCGGATGCGGACGGCAGTCACGCGCGGGTCGGCGAGGCAGGCCGTGGCCAGGCGTTCGGCGAAGCTTTCCAGCAGCGCGATATGGCCGGCTTCCACCAGGCGGCGGGCGTGGGCGGCGGCGGTGCGGTAGTCGACCACCGAAGCGGGATCGCCTTCGTCCGGCGGGCCGGCTTCCACCTCCAGTTCGATATCGACGACCAGCGGCTGGCGCCGGCGCCGTTCGCTTTCGAGGAGGCCGATCGAGGCGCAGAGCCGCAGCCCGCGCACGAAGACGAGCGTCCGGCTCAAGATGCCCCCTCGCCCAGCGGATAGCCGCCGGCGGGATGCAGCCAGCCCAGGCTCTGGCCGCCGTCGAGGCAGATGGTCTGGCCGGTCATGGCCGGGGCGGCGATCAGAAAACGCAGGGCATCGCACAGTTCGCCGGGCGAGGTGCCGCGCCGCAGCGGATAGCCATCGGTCCAGCACTTCATGGTGGCCTCGTCGCTGCCCTGGTTGGGCAGAGCGATGCCCGGTGCGATGGCGTTGACACGGATGGCCGGCGCCAGTTCCAGCGCCCAGCAGCGGGTAAGGGTGGCCAGCGCGCTTTTGGCGGCGGTGTAGGACATGTAGCCCGGCGTCGGGTTCGCCACCCGCTGATCGAGGACGTTGACGACGTGGCCGCCGGCCCCGGCGGCGAGCGCGGCCGCGAAGCCCTGGGCGAGCAGCATCGGCGCCACCAGGTTGACGGAGAGGTTGGCGGCGATGGTGGCGGCGGTGGCGGTGCGCACGCCGTCGGCGACGAAGGTGCCGGCGTTGTTGACCAGCAGCGAAAGCGGCCCCAGCTCGGCGGCGGCGCGCGCCGGCAGCGCGCGGGCGGCCTCGCCACAGGCGAGATCGGCCTCCAGGGCCACGGCCCGCCCGCCGGCGGCGCCAATGGCGTGGGCCTCGGCGCGGGCGGCGGCGGCCGAAGCGTGGGCGTGGAGCGCGACCGCCCAGCCATCGGCCGCCAGGGCGCGGGCCAGCGCCAGCCCCAGCCGGCGCCCGGCGCCCGTCACCAGCGCCGCACGGGTCGTCACGGCCCCTGGCGCCGGCGCCGCTTGCGGCGGGGGCGGCGCTCCATGGCGGTTTCCCTGGGCCGGGCGGCAAACCCGATATCGAGGGCTTCCAGGCGGCGAATCTCGTCGCGCAGCCGCGCCGCCTCCTCGAACTCCAGGTCGGCGGCCGCCTCGCGCATGCGCCGTTCGAGGCCGGCGATCCGCTCGGCGAACGTCATGCCCTCTTCGCCGCCGGCCTCGGCGACGCCCAGGTCGACGGTGACGTAATCGGCCTCATAGACGCTCTGCAGGACGTCGGAGACGCCCTTGCGCACCGATTCCGGCGTGATGCCGCGGGCTTCGTTCCAGGCCTGCTGTTTGGCACGGCGGCGCTCCGTTTCGGCGATGGCCTTGTCCAGGGATCGCGTCCTGCGGTCGGCGTAGAGGATGACGCGCCCGTCCACGTTGCGCGCCGCCCGCCCGATGGTCTGCACCAGCGAGGTCTCCGAACGCAGGAAGCCCTCCTTGTCGGCGTCGAGGATGGCGACCAGCGCGCATTCGGGGATGTCGAGGCCCTCCCGCAGCAGGTTGATGCCGACCAGCACGTCGAAGGCGCCGAGCCGGAGGTCGCGAATGATCTCGATCCGCTCCAGCGTGTCGATGTCGGAATGGAGATAGCGCACCCGCAGCCCGGCCTCGGCGAGATATTCGGTGAGCGCCTCGGCCATGCGCTTGGTCAGCGTGGTGACCAGCACGCGCTGGCCGCGGGCGGCGACCTGCTTCGCCTCGCCGATCAGGTCGTCCACCTGGGTGGAGGCGGGGCGCAGGATGCAGGGCGGATCGATGAGGCCGGTGGGGCGGATCACCTGCTCGACGAAAACGCCGCCGCTGCGCCCCAGTTCCCAGCCGCCGGGGGTCGCCGAAACGAAGATGGACTGCGGGCGTATGGCGTCCCATTCCTCGAATTTGAGCGGGCGGTTATCGACTGCCGAAGGCAGGCGGAAGCCGAATTCGGCCAGCGTCGATTTGCGGTTGAAATCGCCGCGAAACATGCCGCCGACCTGGGGCACGGCGACATGGCTTTCGTCGACGAAGATCATGGCGTTGTCCGGCAGATATTCCATCAGCGTCGGCGGCGGCTCGCCCGGGGCGCGTCCGGTGAGGAAGCGGGAATAGTTCTCGATGCCGGCGCAGATGCCGGTCGCCTGGAGCATCTCCAGATCGAAGGTGCAACGTTGTTCCAGCCGCTCCGCCTCCAGATGGCACCCGGTCTTGCGGAAGTGTTCCAGCCGCTCCTTCAACTCCACCTTGATGGCGGCGATGGCCTGGTGGAGGGTCGGCTTGGGCACGATGTAATGGCTGTTGGGATAGATCACCGCCTGTTGCATGCGGCCGGCCTTCTCGCCGGTCAGGGGGTCGAATTCGACGATCTCCTCGATCTCGTCGCCGAACAGCGAAATGCGCCAGGCGCCGTCTTCCAGATGGCTGGGGAAGACCTCCACCGTTTCGCCGCGCACGCGGAAGGCGCCGCGGGCGAAGGCGGTGTCGTTGCGGCGATATTGCAGATCCACCAGGCGGCGCAGCAGGTCGTCGCGCTCCACCGTCATGCCGACCTCCAGGGCCACGGTCATGGCCGAATAGCTCTCCACATCGCCGATGCCGTAGATGCAGGAGACGCTGGCGACGATGATGGTGTCCTCCCGTTCCAGGATGGCGCGGGTCGCCGCGTGGCGCATGCGGTCGATCTGCTCGTTGCGGCTGGATTCCTTCTCGATATAGGTGTCGGTGCGCGGCACATAGGCTTCGGGCTGGTAGTAGTCGTAATAGGAGACGAAGTATTCGACCGCGTTTTCCGGGAAAAAACCCTTGAACTCGCCATAGAGCTGGGCCGCCAGCGTCTTGTTGGGCGCCAGCACCAGCGCCGGGCGGCCCATGCGGGCGATCACCTGCGCCATGGTGTAGGTCTTGCCGGAGCCGGTGACGCCCAGCAGCACCTGGTCGCGCTCCCCGCGCATCAGGCCGTCGATGAGGCCGTCGATGGCGGCCGGCTGGTCGCCCTGGGGCTCGAATTCGGAGACCAGCCGGAAGGGCGAAGGCCGCACCGGCTGGGAGGGATCGCTGCTGTGGGATTGGGCTAGGACCATGGTCTGGTGCCGCGATGGGGGGCTGGCGCGCCCTCCAGGATTCGAACCTGGGACCCACGGCTTAGAAGGCCGTTGCTCTATCCCACTGAGCTAAGGGCGCTGGGAGGTATCAGCCTGGACGCCGCCAGCGGAAATTGTCGGCATAGGATTTGGGCACGATCCGGCGCTCTCGATGCTGCGCGACATGATAATCGATGCCGTGGCGCTCGGCATAGGCCACCGCCTCCTCCCGGCTGGCGAAGGTGAGGCGCACCTGGCTGGCCTCCGTGTCGGAAGAGCCGGTCCAGCCCGTCAGCGGGTCCACCGTGGCCGGGGCCAGGGGCGCGTGCTCCAGCACCCAGCGGGCGCTGCGGGCCCGGCCCGACTGCATGGCGCTTCTGGCGGGGCGATAGATTCGGGCGGCCACGCTACCTCCCGGCACGGCATATCGGCGCCTCTATAGGGCAGAGGCGGCGGCGGATGCAAGGAGGCGCCCGATGGCGCTGCCCCGCGGGGCGGGCCTTGACGCGCGCGCCGCGATCCGCCACCCATGCCGCGCCGCAAAGGCGCCCTGCCGCCCGGGAAGCCCGCCCATGGAAAATCTGGATTTCAGCCGCCCGCTGCGCTTCTACAGGGGCAACCTGCACACCCACAGCACCCGTTCCGACGGCCTGTTTCCCCCCGATCAGGTGTGCCGGGCCTATCGCCGGGCGGGCTACGACTTCCTGGCCATCAGCGACCATTTCATGGAGGTCTACGGCTTCCGGCTCACCGACACCCGCCCCTGGCACGGCGAAGGCTTCACCACCCTGATCGCCGCCGAGCTGCACGCGCCCCACACGGCCCTGGGCGAGCGCTGGCACATCGAGGCGGTCGGCCTGCCGCTGGACTTCCCGCCGCTGCGGGCGGGCGAAACGGGGCCGCAGATCGCGCGCCGCGCCCACGATGCGGGCGCCTTCATCGGCATCGTCCATCCCTCCTGGTCCGGGCTGGTCCGCGACGACGCCCACCGCCTGCCCTTCGCCCACGGCGTCGAGATCTACAACCACAGCAGCGCCGTGGAGGTGGACCGCGGCAACAGCTGGCCCTTCCTGGATGCGCTGCTGAACGAGGGCTGGCGGCTTTCGGGTTACGCCGCCGACGATGCCCACGAACTGGCCCATGACTGGCTGGGCGGCTGGGTGATGGTGCAGGCCGAGGCCAACGCCCCCGGCCCGCTGCTGGAGGCGCTGAAGGCCGGGCGCTACTATTCCAGCCAGGGGCCGCTGCTCCACGATATCGCCTTCGGCGGCGGCCGCATCGCCGTGCGCTGCTCGCCGGCCGCCACCGTCGCCGTGCAGGGGCGCGGCTCGCGGTCGTGGAGCGCGCGGGGCGAGGGGCTGGAAAGCGCCGATTTCGACCTGCAACCCTTCGAGGGCAGCTGGCTGCGCGTCACCGTCATCGACGGCCAGGGCCGCCGCGCCTGGTCCAACCCCTACTGGCTGGACTGACCTTTCGCCACGCCGGCGTTCCCGGCGCCCGCGCCCGTTCGGCGGCTGGCGGAGTGCTCAGGCGGGCGTGTTCCCGTGGACCGTGTCCCAGACTCGCTTCAGGTCTTCTGCGATGTTTTCGGCAAGATCCTCCCCGCTTTTCTGAAGAAATTCGACATGCTCCCACTTGTGATGAACAAGATTGTCCCTGTTGAAGTTCTCCGGAAGCAAGTCCGGCCTTTTCCGCCAGGGCCACCATTCCGCGTCATGCCCTTGCATGCCGCTGTTTCGCATCATTTCTCCGAGCTTGGTGTATGTATCCAGGTGATCACGTTTCCCACACTGTATGCCCAACAGAATTCCATGATGCCATATGCACATCCCCAGGTGAGCACCAGAATACCCCTCAAGTGGGTAATACAAGCCAAATTCTCCATAGCGGTTCGATTGCCTAACGTAACCGTTGATCATATTCCAGCTGATATTCGAGAATTCGGTCCTGGGTGGAAGGCCTATTTTCTTCTTCAAAGCACCTTCCATACCCTCGCATAGCTGGAGCAACAAACCGATCTTCACGTTTATCAAGGCCTCGGTCAGATCGTGGATAAGGTGGGCATTGTCGCCTTGAATGCAGAGTTTCTTCAGCTCTTTCATGTATCCCTCCGTCCAGTTCATGCCCGTCAGTTCGCGGACAAGGCTCAGATATTGCTCGATGGCTTCACGCAGGCTGGGTTCGGCATAAGCGCGTTCCTGGCAGCGTTCCAGCCAGGGGAGAAGCGTGCCGCTATAGGAAATCAAGCATAATCTATCTTCGGGAACGCGATCACGATCTTCTCGGCCTTCTCGATCCTCGTCATAGACGCTATCCTCTTCAGGCTTATGGCCGTCCAGTGTCAGATACAACATGGTTCTGCTGCCGTATTTGGTCAGCGAATCATAGTATCTCCATAATTGTTGGGGCTGGTCGCCGGCCCAGATCTTGTTCTCGATCGCGACCCCCCATTTCGGTTCGGCATCGTTGGCGATCAGAATGTCGATGTAGTTGCTTTCTCGCTCGATCCGGATGCTATCGCTTGTGAAATTACTACCTTCAGTAATAATTTTTTTGAAACATTCCCTGGCCTTTTCAATCCTTTTGCGATCGGAAAGCTCATATGCAAACGCTCCATGCTCGGCAACGGTCCCCAGAAAATCCTTCAGATTCTCTCGCGGCTCGCCCGGCGCCTTGCGGTGATCCAGCAGGGCGGCCAGGAAGCGGGAGTGCAGATTCACCTCGTCGCTCCCGCTGCGCAGCACCGAGAAGACGTTGAAGGGCTCACGGCGCCACGCCCGATGCTGCCGGCACAGCGCGGCCGCAGCCGCCAGCAAGCGCCAGCAACCCTCGACATCCCTCGCGCGCAGCAGCGCCGCATCCTTCAGCAGCACTTCGGCGGCCAGCGCCTGCCCCGCGTCTTCCGCCATCGCCTCGCTCCCGCAGGCCGTCACAACCTGGGCCATCGTCCCCGGCGCGTCAATCCATGCAAATCTTCTACGATATGGAGGATTTGCAACCGAACCGCCGCCGGCCAGTGCGCCGAGGCTCGGGGCTTGACCCCGCCGCCCGCCCGCGGCCAGGCTGCGCCGGGCGACGAGGGAAGGGCCATGAGCGATTGGGCGGGCGCCGCTGCCATCGACGCCTTTCGCAGGGACGGCGTCGTCCACATTACCGGCATCTTCGCCGACTGGGTGGAGCGGCTGGCCGCAGGCGTGGCGCAAAACCTGGCCAGCCCCGGCCCCGACGGCAAGCTCTATCGCGACCGCGCCGGGCGGCTGTTCATGAGCGATTATTGCAACTGGCAGCGCATCGCCGCCTATGAGGATTTCCTGCGCCATTCCCGCTGCGGCGAACTGGCTGCGGCGCTGATGGGAGCGGCCGGCGCCCGCCTGTTCCACGAGCACGTGCTGGTGAAGGAGGCGGGCGCCGAACTCCCCACCCCCTGGCACCACGACCAGCCCTATTACTGCGTCGACGGCCGGCAGAACGTCTCGATATGGATCCCGCTGGACCCGGTGGGGCGCGACAGCAGCCCGGAATTCGTCGCCGGCTCCCACCAATGGGGGCGGCATTTCACGCCCCGACGCTTCGACGCCCGGCCGCTCTACGGCGCGGCCGGCAGCTTCGAATCCCTGCCCGATATCGAGGCCCGCCGCTCCGCCTACGACATCCGCGGCTTCACGCTGGCCGCCGGCGATGCCGTCTGCTTCCACTTTCTCACCGTCCACGGCGCGCCGGCCAACCGCTCGCCCACGCGGGCCCGGCGCGCCTTTTCCGCCCGCTGGCTGGGCGACGACGCCCGCTTCGCCCTGCGCCCCGGCCCCACCTCGCCGCCCTTCCGGGGGCTGGCGCTGAAGCCGGGCGAGGCCATGGAGGCGCCCGAATTTCCGCTGCTGTGGCCGCGCCCGGGCGGGCGGGGCGCGGGGGGCGTCACCGCCGCCGCGTGAGCAGATAGCCGGCGCAGGCGATCACCGCCATGCCCGCCCACACCGAAGCCTGCGGCACATCGCCGAAAACGGCGAAGCCCAGCAGCGCGGCGGCGGGCAGCGCCACATATTCGAAGGGCGCCACCAGGCTCACCTCGCCGCGCCCGTAGCCATAGACGATGAGGAAATGGGCGGTGCCGGCGACCAGGCCCACCAGCGCCATGAAGGCCAGATGCGGCAGCGACGGCGCCAGCCACTGGCCGGGATCGCCGGCCAGCAGCACCGCGCCCAGAACCAGCATCGCCAGCGAGGTGTAGAAGGCGGTCACCGGCGCCGGCTCGGTCTCGCCCAGGCTGCGGGCCAGCAACGCGGCCACCGCCAGCGACACCGCGCCCGCCAGCGCCCACAGGCCTTCCGGGCGGAAGCTTTCGCCGCCGGGCTGCACGATGGCCATGGCCCCGGCGAAGCCCAGCGCGATGGCGAACCAGCGATGGAGCGGCACCGCCTCGCCCAGCACCAGCCGCGAGAGGCCGGCGGTGACGAAGGGCGCGGAGAACATCAGCGCCGTGGCGTCCGCCATGGGCATGGAGCGCAGCGACATCAGATAGAGGGCATAAGCGCCGGCCATGGCCAGCCCGCGCCCCAGCTGCGCCAGCGGGCGGCGGGTCGCCAGCCGCCGCCAGCCGCCGGTGACGTGCAGGGCGACGATCGGCGGCAGGAGCGCGAAGGGGCTCCTCAGCAGGATCAGCTCGAAGGGCGAATAGAGGGCCAGCAGGTCCTTGGTGATCACGTCGCCCGTGGCCAGCATCAGGATGCCGGCCGTCACCGCGCCGATGGCGGCCAGCGGACGGTCGCCGCCCCGCGCCGCCGTCATCGCCGCCCGGTCGCCACGGCCGGCCTTTCCCCGCGCCGCGCTTCAGGCGCCCAGGCGCTTGCGGCGCCCGGCCGCCCAGGCGCCGATCAGCCGGTCGGCCGCCAGGCCCATGAAGGCGACGCAAAGCCCGATCGTGAGGCCCTTGCCGGCATCCTGGAAGGTCAGGCGCGGAAGATCTCCTGGCCCAGGTCGCGGGTGCCGATGAAGGCGGCGATGATGACCATGAACAGCGCGAACATGATCGTCTGGTTGACGCCCAGCATGATCTCGCCGAAGGCCAGCGGCAGGCGCACCTTCCACAGCAGCTGCAGCCTGGTGCAGCCGGCGGTGCGCCCCGCCTCCTCGATCTCGGACGGCACGCCGGCCAGCCCCAGCATGGTGTAGCGCACCGCCGGGATGGTGGCATAGATGACGATGGCGGCGATGGCCGCCACATCGCCCACCCGGAACAGCATGATGACCGGGATGAGATAGATGAAGGACGGAAAGGTCTGGAAGGTGTCGCAGAGGAAGGCGACGGCGCGCATGCGCCCCGGCGCGCCGGCCGCCCAGATGCCCAGCGGAATGCCGGCGGCGACGCACAGGCAGGCGGCGAAAACCACCATATAGGCGGTGACCAGCGCCCGCTCCCAGAAGCCGGCGAAGGCGATGAACAGCACGAAGGCCGCCACCAGCACCGCCAGCCGCCAGCCGCCCAGCACCCACCCCGCCGCCGCCGCCAGCACCGCGGCCGCCGTCCAGGGCAGCCACTGGAAGGCATCGCGCAGCGGGATCAGCACATGCAGCAGCAGGCCATCGCGGAAGACCCCCAGGGCATCGAAGAAATAGACCTGGATATAGTCCACGATGCCGTCCCACAGCGGCGCCGTGGTGATCGCCGCCCCGCGCGGCCAGCTGACCGCCCATTCGGTGGCGAACGCGGCCAGCGCCGAGGCGGCGGCCACCAAGGCGGCGGCGCAGAGATGGGGATGGCGCCGCCACCACGGCCCTTCGGGGGCATGGGCCGGCTGGCGCCGCGCCAACCCCTGGCTCAGCCTGTCTAGCGCCACCGCCATCAGCACGATGGCGACGCCGACCTCCAGCGCCTGGCCGATGCGCAGCGACTGCAGGCGGAAGAGCAGATCGTTGCCCAGCCCCTTGGCGCCGATGAACGAGGCGATCACCACCATCGCCAGGCACTGCATGATGACCTGGTTTACCCCCGTCATCAGCGCCGGCGCGGCGGCCGGGAGCTCCACCTTCAACAGCATCTGGCGCCTGGTGCAGCCGGCCATGCGGCCCGCCTCGCGCACCTCCGGGGCGACGCCGGCAAGCCCCAGCAGGGTCAGCCGCGCCATCGGCGGCAGGGCGAACAGTACGGTCGCGATGGCGCCGGCCTTGTGGCTTACCCCGATGAAGACGGCGACCGGGATGAGATAGGAGAAATGCGGCATCGACTGCATGACGTTGAGCAGCGGCACCAGCAGCCGCTCGAAACGGGGCGCCCGCCAAGCGGCGATGCCCAGTAACAGCCCCGCCAGGGCAGCGATGGGCGCGGCCACCATGACCAGCGAGAAGGTCAGCATGGCCGGCTTCCACTTGCCGAACAGAGCGAAATAGACGAAGCAGCCCCCGGCCAGCAGGGCCAGCCGCCAGCCGCCGATCCACCAGCCCAGCACCGCCGCCAGGCCGGCGATCGCCACCCAGGGCAGCGGCGGCAGGGGCCACGGCCGCCGGAAGCCGGAGATCAGCACGCCTTCGGCGAAATCGAGCGGCAGCTCGACGGCGCCGGCGACGGCGCGGGTCGCATCCTTGAAGGTGAAGAGGCCGAAGAGCTTGCCCTCGCTGGCCACGGCGACGAGGCCGTTGATCCAGTCGACGAAGGGGACGGTCCAGCCCTCCGGCACCGTCACCGCCCAGTCCGGCAGCAGCGGGCGCAGGGCCAGCAGCAGCAGAAACGGCCCCAGCACCAGGGCGGCGCGCGCCTTCATCCCGTCCTCGGCGCGGGCGGCAGGCGGAGGGCGGGGCGCGGCATCAGGCGTTCGGCGCGAACAGGGCGTCGATCACGTTCCTGCGGCCGACCGAACCTACCACCTTGCCGTCGCCGTCGGTCACCGGCACGGGCGCCTCCCGGTCCAGGACGAGGGCGGCTACGTCGGCGATGCGGTCGTCGGCGCGAACGCTGACCTCGCCGCCGCCGGGCGCCAGCGGCGGCGCCATGATCGAATGGATGCGCAGGATCTTTTCGCGCGGCACGTTGCCGGTGAACTCGGCGACATAGTCCGTCGCCGGATGGGTGACGATCTCCTCGGGCGTCGCCAGCTGTTGGATCTGTCCCTCGAACATGATCGCCACCCGGTCGGCCAGCCGGATGGCCTCGTCGAAGTCGTGGGTGATGAAGACGATGGTCTTGTTCAGCATCGATTGCAGGCGCAGGAATTCGTCCTGCATCTCGTGGCGGATCAGCGGGTCCAGCGCCGAGAACGGTTCGTCGAGGAACCAGATCTCCGGCTCCACGGCCAGGCTGCGGGCGATGCCGACGCGCTGCTGCTGGCCGCCGGAGAGCTCGCGCGGATAGTAACGCTCGCGCCCCTTCAGGCCGACCAGCTCGACGATCTCCATGGCGCGCTGGCGCCGCCGCTGCCGCTCCACGCCCTGGACCTCCAGCGGGAAGGCTACGTTTTCCAGCACCGTGCGATGGGGGAGCAGCGCGAAATGCTGGAACACCATGCCCATCTTGTGGCGGCGCAGCTCGATCATCTCGCGTTCGCTGGCACGGGCAAGGTTCTGGCCGTCGATGAAGACCTCGCCCGCCGTCGGCTCCACCAGGCGCGACAGGCAGCGCACCAGCGTCGACTTGCCGGAGCCGGAAAGCCCCATGACGACCAGGATTTCGCCCGGCGCCACATCGAAAGAGGCGTCGCGCACGGCCTGGATATGGCCGCTGGAAACGACCTGCGCGGCGGGCGGGCGGCCGCCATGCTCGCGCATCAGGCCGGCCGGGCGCGGACCGTAGAGCTTCCAGACGCCGCGGCATGAGATCTTCGCTTCGGCCACGCTTTCCCCCCGCCCGGCATGGATACGATGCACCGGGCCAGGGGCGGCGTCAAAGCGGAACGCGGCTTGCATCGCCCGCCGGTTCATGCTTGATGGCGCCCTGCATCACGATGGCGGGCGCGCCTGTCATGCCTTGCCGGTGTGCGGGGCGCAGCGCCAGCAGCAAGGGAGGACAGAAACGATGCATATCGCAAAAGGGGCAGCGGCCTTCGCCGTGGCGTCGATGCTGGCCGTCGGCCAGGCGGGCGCCGACAGCGACGAGCCGATCAAGATCCCGATCCACAACTGGTCGAGCCAGATCGTCGGCGCCTACATCCTGGGCGCCATGCTCGAAGAGGGGGGCTATTCCGTCGAATACATCCCGGCCGACAGCCAGGTGGTCTATACCTCGATGTGCGAGGGCGACATCGACATCGTGCACGAGGTCTGGCAGGGCGCCTTCGGCGTCGCCTTCGAGAAGGTGGTCGCCGAGGGCTGCGTCATCGACGCCGCCGTCCACGACGCCAAGACGCGCGAGGAGTGGTGGTATCCGGACTATGTCGAAGAGGCCTGCCCGGGCCTGCCCGACTGGCAGGCGCTGAACGCCTGTGCCGAGATGTTCTCCACGCCGGAGACGGCGCCCAGGGGCCGCTTCCTCGCCGGCCCGGTGGACTGGCTGAAGCACGACCAGGAGCGGGTGGACGGCCTGGGCATGAATTTCGAGGTGGTGAACGCCGGTTCTGCCGCCGCGCTGTGGGCCGAGCTCGATGCCGCATCGTCGCGGGGCGAGCCCATCGTGCTGTTCAACTGGACGCCCAACTTCATCGAGGCGGTCTATGACGGCAAGTTCATCGAGTTCCCGGAATATGGCGAAGGCTGCCTGGACGATCCCTCCTGGGGCATGAACCCGGAGGCCACCTACGATTGCGGCAACCCCAAGGGCGGCTATCTCAAGATCGGCGTCTGGGAGGGCTTCCCCGAGATGTGGCCCGGTGCCTACGAGATCGTGCGCAAGATCAACTTCTCCAACCTCGACATCGCGGTGATGTCCAAGCTGGCCGACATCGACGGCATGGAGCCCGAGGATGCGGCCCAGAAGTGGCTGGAAGACAACGAAGCCAGGTGGCGCGGCTGGCTGGGGGCTTCTTCCTGACCCCCGCTGCCGATCCCGGCTTCGGCACGCAACGAAAGGGCCGCCCGCGCAGGCGGCCCTTTCTCTTCAGCGCGCTTCGTAGACGATGTCGGTGACGCTGGCGTCGATCGCCCGGCCGCTGTCGTCGCTGTCGGAGACGATGCCGATATGGGTGGGGTCCGGCGCTTCCCAGCCGAAGGCGGCGCGGAAATCGGCCGCCACATCCACCCGTTCCTCCAGCCACACGCCCACCGGGTCGGCCGGCGTGCGCAGGATGGTGATGGCGTCCACGGCGCCCCATTCTTCCCGCCGCAGCAGGGTGCCGCGCGGGCGATCGCCGCCCCAGACATAGGTGAGCGTGCGCCCCGGCGCCCCCTCGCCCTGCACTGCCACCACCGCCAGCCGCTTCAGCTGTTCCCAGAAGCCGGCCCGTTCCGGCTGATAGGGGAAGCCGACATAGAGGGCGAGCGCGCGGTCCTCGCCTTCGGTGCGCGTGAGGTCGGCCGGCAGCGGCGCCGTTTCGCTGCGCCAGCGCCAACGCAGCATGGGCGTTGCCGCCAGCTCGGCGGCCAGCGGGCGGAAGACGATGGAAACGCTGTCTTCGGAAAGCACCCTGACGCCGCCGGGGATGGCGAGCCAGCGGTTGGGCGCGTAATCCTCGAAGACGATCTCCTCCCAGCCCCGTTCGGCCAGCGCGGCCGCCACCTCCGCCCATGCCGGGGCGGCGGGCGGGAAAACCGCCAGCAGAGCGGCGGCGGCCAGTCTTCGGGGGCGCGTTTTCATGGTGCCCGATCTTGATGAGCCAGCACGCCCTGTCAAAAACGGCCGCGCCTTCGGCCTTACAAGTCCAGTTCCGGCAAGGCTGCTTGCAGATACCCGGCCAGCCGCTGATACCCCGCCAACGAACTAAAGGAGCCTACCGCACCGGCCTTCCCTGTTTTCCAGAACTCGACACCCTGGACCGTGATTCCTTCACCGTTCAAACCTTGAAGGTTTTTCAGCGCCCTGTCCATGATCGGCTCATAGGATGCGGGATCAAAAATCGAGCCACCGCCGGAACGAGCCAGATCGAGGACGATGGGAAAAATCCTGTGGAGCACGTCGACTCCCACGCCCTTTTGAATGCTGTAGACTGCAGGGCTTTCAAACGTCTCCGGCAGTACGCGGCGGATGGCACGCCAATAAGCATCGATGACTTGCGCCTGTCTCTCCAGGGGCTTGATGTTCTGGAAGAGAGCGGTCTGCGTCAACAATGGCTTGAGAGACTTCACGAACGACGCAGACGGCACGGTTGTATCCCCCTTCGCCGTATTGGGCAATCGGATACGACCTTTCCAGGTGCTCGAAGAGCTTGCCAGGCGTTTGGTGAGACTCTGGGCGTCGACCTCCCACTTCTTTCCTCTCTGCTCGAGGTGTCTGGCAAAATCCGAATCGCTTTCAGCACGCGCTTTCAGCAGATCGAAAGCCAGGCCGGTCGGCACCGATTTTGCATTCGAGTTGACGACATGAAACTGCACCATTTCATGCATTTCGTCGGCGCCGATCATGCATACGAACGGGATCTTGATATTGGAAACATCGACCCCGTCCTCTATCGCTCTTTGAAGGGCACGAATTCGATGCTGCCCATCGACCACGAACAGGCGATGGTCGTCCGACGATTTCTCTGGGTCGAGGCACAGAAGGTAGTTGTCCGGGCCGTCCTTCGTGAGAACCCGCTCATCTTGAACGCTTCTCAGGTTCAGCAGGACCGATGTCGGCAGGTCGACGTGCCTGTTCCTGATTTCGCGGGCAAGCTGCGTAATCCTCGCCCCAGCCGGCGGGCGCTGATACCCGGTCTCTCGGATAGGATCTCGATGGGGCACGTAGTGATGCAACACCAGCACTTTGGCCGGTATCACTCCGACAACAGTGGTGATTTTTCCTCGTAGTGTTGGCCCTCGTACCACGCGCATTTCAGACACATCCATGACGTTCACACCCTTGACGGGCCGGGCCGCTGGCATCGAATTCAGGTAATAAACAGCCTTGCGGCCGGCTCGCCCGTAGCGAGTTTCAATTCCGTAGCCTTCCTTCGAAACTAGATTGGATATCTGGCTGCGTATGGTCCATTCTTTGGGAAGGGTGCCATCCTCCCGTGCCCTGTCCACACAGATCTCACGCGCGGTAGCCCCCTCTGGGCGCCGCATGAGGTCCAGCATACGCTCGAGGGCCGTGCCAGGGCGGCGACGGCGGGGCCCCTCTCGTTCGAGATTGGCTTCGGTGGGAACATTCATGGCGACCTCCAGGTGCATGATAGGATCATGGTTTCAAGATCATATATGCAATCCTGGATCGATAGTCAAGTCCTTAGATCAAAATTTCTTCTCCGAATCCGCGCCGTCGGGCCGCCCGGCGGCGCGGACACCCCGCGGCGGCAGGCGGCGAGGCCCGGGGTGAGACCGCAGCCGGCGGCGCTGCTATCCTGGCACCGCCCCGCGCCCTGCCTGGCGAGGCGGGAGGCGAACGGGAGAGATGCGTCCATGTATGAGTGCTTAATCGGGATCGACCCCCAAGCCCCCTCATCGGCCACGCCACTCCCGCGCCTGCCGCACGACCGGCCAGCCGTGGGCGAAGCCTCCCTGCAAGAGCTGCTGTTCCGCTTCCCCCAGGCGCTGCCGCTGGCCGCCATCGACCAGGCCTATGCTGGTGCCGTTCCGGTCTGCCGCGAGCTGTCGCTGCCGGCCGGTGCGCTGGATGCGCTCTATGTCAACCGCCTCGGCCGGCTCACGCTGGCCGAGTTCAAGCTCTGGCGCAATCCGCAGGCGCGGCGCGAGGTGATCGGCCAGATCCTGGATTATGCCAAGGACCTTGCCTCCTGGGGCTACGAAGACCTGCAACGCCAAGTATCGAGGGCGCTGGGCAGAAAGGGCAATGTCCTCTGCGACCTGGTTCGGGAATGCCACCCGGATGTGGACGAGGCCGGCTTCGTCGACAACGTCACCCGCCATCTGCGGCGGGGCGAGTTTCTGTTGCTGATCGTCGGCGACGGCATCCGCGAAGATGCCAGGAACATCGTCGATTTCGTCCAGCGCCGCAGCGGCCTGCATTTCCGTCTCGCCCTGGTGGAGGCCGCCCTCTACCGCGACGGCCCGGGGCGCCTGCTGGTGCAGCCCCGCATCCTGGCGAAGACCGAGATCGTCGCCCGCAGCGTGGTCGAAGGCGACTTCGACCGGGACGGCGGCCCGGAAGAAGCGGAGCCGCTTTCCGATCAGGAAGAGGAGAACCTTCGCTTCTGGAGGGCGATGACGGAGGATTTCACATTCTCGGATGCCACCATAGAGCCGACTCCAACCACCAAGCATGCGACACAGTTCCTGAAGGTGAGGAATTCGGGACATGGCGATTGGGGCCTGCAATTCACAGCCACCATCACCCGCAACACCTCCCATATCGGCTGTCATCTGACATGCCGAAAGAACGTCCAGCCCGCCTGCCGCATCTATGACGATCTCGTCGCCGGGCTCGAAGAGCTGCGGGCGGAGATGGGCGACGGTCTCGAGACCTGGGACGAGAACGGCAGGCCCCGCCTCGGCTTTCGCCGCAAAGGCAGCCTCGCCTTTCTCTCCGCAGACGGCGAGGACGAGGCCTTCGCCCAGGCCGTGGCCTGGATGCGGGAGCGGCTGGACCGCCTGGTCAGCACCCTCCACCCCCGCCTCCAGCGCATGATCGCCGCCACCCGATAGCAGCGGTCACGCTTCGCCCGCCAGCCCCGCCGCCAGGCTCGCCGTGGCGGCGCGGGCCAGAGCGCGGCGGGCGGCGGGCAGGCCCAGGGCGAGGCCGGCGAGATAGTCGTTGTGGATGGCCACGATGCCGTGGGCGGCAGCGGCGAGACGCTCCGCCGAAGCCACCGGGGCGACCTTCGCCAGCAGGGCGGCGATGGCGGCCTCCTCCTCCCTCAGCCAGCCCGCCAGCCAGGTGGCCAGCGCCGCATCGTGCCTGGCCGCCGCCGCCAGCGCCTCGGCCAGCGGCATGTCGCCTTCCCCCTCACCGGCCTGCCAGTAGAGGGCGTCCACCAGCCGTTCCACCGTCGGGCAGGCGGCGACGAAGGCCGCCAGTTCTTCCAGGTCGCGGCGCCAGCGGGCCAGCAGGCGGGCCAGCAATGCCGCCACCAGCGCGTCCCGGTTGCCGACGTAATGGCGCAGAATGGGGCGCCTCATGCCGGCCTCGCGGGCCACGTCTTCCAGGGAGGTGGCGGCGAGGCCCCGCCTGGCGGCGCAGCGCGCGAAGGCGTCGAGGATCTGCTCCCTGCGCTCATGGGTGAGATCGGGTCGTGCCATCTTCCTCACGCCGGCGTTGATTGTCACTATTGACAATCTATCCCGAAGGGCCCATCTCTGCAATCCCCAACCGAATCGAACCAGGGAACCTCGCGCCATGGCCACCGCACCCCGCACCCTGCTCCTGGCGGCTTGCGCCCTTCTCGCCATCCTCGCCGGCAGCGTGCCGGCGGCCCACGAAGACACCGCCCCGGCCGAGGCCGCCACCCCACCGGGCGAGCCCTGGGCGGGCGAGGCGGCCTATCTCCACGGCCTGCGCGTGGTCGACCTCGCCGGCCGCGTCCACCGCCTGGGCAGCGTGGACGGCGAGCCGGTGCCGCTGGCGCTGGTTTTCATGGATCCCGCCTGCCCCATCTCCAGCCGCTATGCGCCGGAGCTGGACGCGCTCCATCGACGCGCCGATGCGGCCGGGGTCGCCTTTTACGGCATCGTCTCCGACCCGCTGCTGACGGCGGCCGAGGCGCGGGCCTTCGTCGCCGATTACGGCCTCGCCTTCCCGGTGCTGTTCGACAGCGCCGGCGATCTGGCGCTGCGCCTCGGCCCGCGTATCGTGCCGGAAGCCTTCGTCGTCACCGCCGACGACCGGGCCATCTACCGCGGGCGCATCGACGACCGCTTCGCCGCCATCGGCGTGCTGCGCAACACCTTCTCCCATCACGACCTGCAAGCCGTGCTGGACGCGCTCGGCCAGGGCCGCATCCCGGCGCCGCGCCGCACCCAGGCGGTGGGCTGCATCTTCGAGGCCTGGAACGAGGCGCTGCCGGACGAGGTAACCTACAACCGCCACATCCAGCCCCTGCTGACCGCCCATTGCGTCGAATGCCACCGGGCCGGGGCCGTCGCGCCCTTCGCGCTGGACGGCTATGCCCAGGCGGCGCGCCGCGCGCAGACGCTGGCCCATGTCACCGCCGAAGGCATCATGCCGCCCTGGCGCGCGGCGGAGGGTTTCGGCGCCTTTCGCGGCCAGCGCCACCTTTCGCCGCGCCAGGTGGCGCTTATCGCCGCCTGGGCCGAGGCCGGCACGCCGCGCGGGCGCCCCGAAGATGCCCTGCCCGAAACCGTGTGGGCCGACCCCGAATGGCGCGCCGGTGCCCCCGACATGGTGCTGGAGATGGCCGAGGCCTTCGCAGTGCCGGCCGGCGGCCCCGACCTCTACCGCTATTTCGTCATCCCCTTCGAGCTCGCGCAGGGGCGGGCGCTGACGGCGGTGGAGTTCCAGCCCGGCGCCCGCAGCGTGGTGCACCACGCCAACGTCTTCGTGGACTATTCCGGCCGCGCCCGGCGCCACGACGCCCGGGATCCGGAGCCCGGCTTTTCGGTCTTCGGCACCGGCGACTTCTTCGATTACAGCGGCGAGGAGGAGGCCTGGGGCATCGGCGGCTGGACGCCCGGCATCGATCCCTATCTGCTGCCCGAAGGCTACGCCATGTGGCTGCCGAAGGGGGCGGGCGACATCGTCTTCGAGGTCCACTACCATCCCTCCGGCAAGGCGGCCCGGGACAAAAGCCGCATCGGCTTCCATTTCGGCGAAGGGCCGGTGCAACATTGGGTGGACGGCATGGTGGTCGGCACCCAGGACCTCGCCATCCCGCCCGAGCGGGACGATTACTGGCGCCATGTGAGGATGGACATCCCCGCCGGCATCGCGTTGATCGATATCCTGCCGCACATGCACTATCTGGGCGCCGAGGCGAAGGCGGTAGCCACCCTGCCCGACGGCAGCCAGCTGCCGCTGATCCACATTCCCGAATGGGACCTGCGCTGGCAGAACATCTATGCCTTCCGCGAGCCGGTGCATCTGCCGGCGGGCAGTCGCATCGACGGCTGGTTCCGCTTCGACAACAGTTCGGCCAACCCCTACAACCCGACGCTGCCGCCCAAGACCGTGACCTGGGGCTGGGGTTCCGACGAGGAGATGGCGGAGTTCTGGATCAGCTTCGTGCCGGACGATCCCGCCCGGCGCCAGGCCGTGATCGACGCCTCGTGGCAGAGCTGGTATCGGGACGCCACCCTCGACGGCCCGGTGCCGGACCTGGACGACCTGCACGCGCCCTGAGATCGGCTCGACCGACTCCTCTGCCATGCTAGCAGGGATGATGCGCTGTGGGTGACGGATCCCGTCTGCGAGCGCGACCATCTGGCCAAGCCGAACGGCCGCTGCGAGATCCGCGATTGCCATGCAACCATAAGCCTCGGGGAATCGTGGGAGGATTTCCGTTACAAATTCATCGCCGCGATCATCGGGCCACCGCGATGACGACGTTATGGGCTTGGTGGGCATGACGCAGGAGACGATCTTCACCGTCGGCCATTCCAGCCACGCTCTGGAAGACTTCCTGGCGCTGCTGGCCCGCCACCGCATCGCCTGCCTGGCCGATGTGCGTTCGCTGCCCGGAAGCCGCCGCTTCCCCCATTTCGACCGCGAGGCGCTGGCGCTGGCAGCGCGCGGCATCGCCTATGCCTGGTGCGGGCGTGAACTGGGCGGACGGGCGGACGATCCCGCCTGCTATGCCGATGGGCGCCTCGATGACCGATCGAGGGCGCGGCAGCCGGATTTCCGTGCGGCCATCCGGCGGCTGGCCCGCGACGCCGCCCGGCAGACGACCGCCATCATGTGCGCCGAGAAGGAACCGCTGAACTGCCACCGCACCCTGCTCGTCGCCCGCGCCCTCGAAGAAGGCGGCGTCGCCATCCACCACATCCACGCCGACGGCAGGCTGGAGACCCAGGCGCAGGCGATGGCGCGGCTGCTGACCAGGCACGACATCGACCCCGACGACCTCTTCCGCCCACGCCAGGAGGCGATCGCCCAGGCGGTCGCGCTTCAGACCGCCCGCATGGCCCGTGGCGGCCGTCCTTCGCGGGAGTCGCCGGCATGAAACTCGCCACCATCGGCTTTGCCGGCAAACCGGCGCAGCGCTTCTTCGCACTGCTGCGGCAATCGGGAGCCAGGCGCATCGTCGACGTCAGGCTCAACAACCGCTCGCAGCTGGCCGCCTTCGCCAAGCGCGACGATCTCGCCTGGTTCCTCCGCGAGCTCTGCGGCATGGGCTACGTCCACCTGCCGGCCCTGGCGCCCACCGCGCAATTGCTGGGGGCCTATCGCGGGAAGCGGATCGACTGGCGCATCTACGAGGACCGTTTCCTGGCGCTGATGCGGGAGAGGCGGATCGAGGAGACAGTGCCGCGCGAGGCGCTCGACCAGGGCTGCCTGCTGTGCAGCGAGGATCAACCCCATTTCTGCCACCGCCGCCTGGTGGCCGAATATCTGGACGGGCGCTGGGGCGGCATCGATATCGTCCATCTGGGCGCCGGGGCCGCCTCGCGGGGCGCGCCTATCGGGCGGCGGCGCGCTTCATGAACAGGTCGGGGTCCGCCAGCCATTCGCCATAGCCGAGGCGGCGGTCGTCGGTCAGCCAGTCGATATGGCGCGAGATGCAGGCCGCCAGTGCAGCCCTTTCGGCCGCCAGCGTGAAGCCACCCCATTCCACGGCGTCGTCCAGCACCGGCACCGCGAAATCGCCGGCCAGGGAGGCGGTGCGGTTGCCGATCTCGCCCCTGGCCAGGGCGTCGATCTCGCCTGCCGCCAGCGCCTCCAGGAGCTCCGCCTCGCCCCTCTCGTCGCCCAGATAGACGACCTGCGGCGCGTCGGGCGAGGCCGGGTAAAGATGGCGCCGCCCCTCCAGGGCCGGCGATGCTTCGGCGGCGGTGATGACGTAGGCGGCGCTGCCGTCCGCCACCCGCTCGCCCGCCGCCGTCGCCACGCGGGTGCCCGCCGCCAGAACGCCGTCGGCATCGGCGATGCCCACGATCTGCAGCAGGCGCGCCTCGCCGGTGGTGCCGGCCAGCGCGCCCACCCGCACCCCGTCGTCGAGCGCCGCATAGCTGGAGAAACGCTCCGCATCCTCCGCCCTCACCAGCAGCGACTGGCGGAAGGCGACATGGCCGCCGGTGAAGCGCACCCGTTCGATGCCGTCGGCGTCGCGGGTGCGGTCGGCCAGGATGGTGATGCCGCCACCGACCACATCGAAGGCGCCGGCGGATCGAAGCCAGATCTCGTCCCATTCGGCGATCGCCCGGCGGGAGAAGGAAAGGCCCGCGCCCTCGATGGCCTCCAGCGCCGTCAGCAGATCCGCCTCGTAGCCCAGATGGGTATGGAAGCCGGGCGCCGCCGGGTCGGGATCAGCGCTGTAGCTCATCGGCGCGAAATAGGCATAGAAGCCCAGCGTCAGCACCTGCCCCTCCTCCATGCAGGCCTCGACCGCCGCCGCCTCCCGCCCGGCCAGAGCACAGGCCAGCAGCGCCGCCAGGGACAGGAATCGCGGGGTAGGGAATCGCATCGCGCTGCCACTCCATGGCGATGGGGCCGCCGGGCGGCGAGGGACGCTGGAGCGGGCGATGAGATTCGAACTCACGACCCCAACCTTGGCAAGGTTGTGCTCTACCCCTGAGCTACGCCCGCCCCCAGCCGCGCCACGGCGGCAGCCGCCGTTCCTACACCGCGGCGCATCGCCGGCGCAAGCGCCTTGCCGGCCCGGCACCGCCCACGCCATCATGGCGGCGGTGCGGGGGGCGAGGCGATGGCGGCGAAGGGCGGGAGAAGGCGCAGCTTCATCTTCATGCCCGGCCTGAAGCCGGAGATGTTCGCGAAGGCGGCCGCCTCCGGTGCCGATCTGGTCTGCATCGACCTGGAGGACGCCATCCACCCCGCCGACAAGACCGCGGCGCGGGCGAAAACCCTGGCGCTGATGGCCGCCCTGCCGCCGGCGTCGGGAGTCGAGGTGGCGGTGCGCATCAACGCCCTTTCCACGCCCGAAGGCCTGCTGGACCTGGCCGCCGTCGTCGCAGCGGGGCGGGCCGGGCCGCCGGCGCTGATGCTGCCCAAGGTCGCCTCGCCCGGGGAGGTGGCGCTGGTCTCGCAGCTGCTGGACGGTGCCGGCCTCGATACCGCGCTGCACGTCATCGTCGAATCGGCGGCGGGCCTGGAGGACTGCTGGCAGATCGCCCGCGCCAGCCCCCGGCTGCAGGCGCTCTTCTTCGGCGCCGTCGACCTCTCCGCCGACATCGGCGCCGCCAACCTCTGGGAGGCGCTGCTCTACGCCCGTTCGCGGGTGGTCGCCGCCGCCGCCGGGGCGGGGCTCGACGCCATCGACGTGCCCTGGCTGGATCTCGCCGACATGGCGGGCATGGCGGCGGAGGCGCAGGCGGCAAGGCGGCTGGGCTTCGTCGGCAAGGGCGCCATCCACCCCCGCCAGATCCCCGCCATCAACGAGGCTTTCACCCCCAGCCCCGGCGACATCGCCCATGCCAGGCGCATCGTCGCCGCCTTCGAGGAGGCCGCTACCGGCCTGGTGGTGATCGACGGCAAGCTGATCGAAAAACCGGTGCTGCGCGCCATGGAACGGCTGCTGCGCCGCGCCGAAGCCGGCGCCGCCGAAGGCAACGCGCCCCCAGGGGGGTCTTGACTCTGCGCCCTTTTGTGCCATCTTCCAGATAGCCCCTCCCCCCTGGGGGTAGGGGATCGACAGGGAAAGGCGGCCATGGCCCGGGAGATCTACACGACCAGGGAGGTCGCGGAAGAGCTGGGGCTTTCCGACAAGGCCACACGCCGCAGGCTGCGGGCCGCCGGCATCCGCTGCGGCAGCGGCAACCGCCACCGCTGGACCGAGCCGCAATTCAGGGACGTGATCGAGAAACTGTCGGCCCGGCCGGCGCCCGGAAGGCGCGCGCGCTGCCTGCATCTCGACGCCGATGCGCGCCGGGACGCCGGCCGGCGGCTCGACTCGGTGCGCGGCCATGTCGAAGGCATCCTGCGCATGCTGGACGACGAGGGCGTCTATTGCGTGGAGGTGCTGAAGCAGATCAAGGCCGTCCAGGGCGCGCTCGACAAGGTGGGCGCCCTGGTGCTCGACGCCCATCTGCGCGACCACGTGGCCACCGCCGCCGGGCGCGGCGACGCCGAGGCCATCGTCGCCGAGCTGATGGAGGTGCTGAAATACCGCTGACGCTCGCCATCGAAGGCATGACCTGCGCCGCCTGCGTCGCCAGGGTGGAACGAACGCTGGCGGCCCTCGAAGGGGTGGAGCGCGCCGAGGTCAACCTGGCGACCGGACGCGCCACGCTGAGCCCCGCCGCCGCCGGCCTGGCGGAGGCGGCGGAGGCGGCGCTGGCGGCCATCGGCTATGGCGCCCGCCTGCCTGCGGGCGGCGAGCGGGCGCGGACGGCGCCCCGCGACCAGGACGCCGCCGCCATGGGGCGCCGGGCGCTCTTCGCCGCCTGCTTCACCGGCCCGCTGGTGGCCCTCGCCATGGCGCAGCACGCGGGCCTGTCATGGGGCGCCCTGCTCTCCCCGCGCGGCTGGATGGCGGTGGAGCTGGCGCTCGCCCTGCCGGTGCAGTTCGTCGCCGGCGGCCTGTTCTACCGGCTGGCCTGGCGCGAGCTTCGCCATCTGGCCCCGGCGATGAACAGCCTGGTGGCGATCGGCAGCAGCGCCGCCTTCGGCTATTCGCTGCTGGCGACGGCCGCCCCCGGCCTCTTCCCCGCCGGCACCGCCCATTCCTATTTCGAGGCGGCGGCCGCCATCGTCACCCTGGTGCTGGCCGGGCGCGCCATGGAGCAGCGGGCCCGGGCGAGGACCGGCGACGCCGTCCGCCGCCTGCTGGCGCTGGCGCCCGCCACCGCCCGGGTCCGCCGCCGCGAAGGGGAGCTGGAACTGCCGCTGGCGGCGCTGCGTCCCGGCGACGTCGTCGTCGTCGCCCCCGGCGAGCGTCTGCCGGTGGACGGCGAGGTGATCGAAGGCGAGGGCCCGGTGGACGAGGCGGCGATGACCGGCGAGCCGCTGCCGGTCGCCAAGGCCGCCGGCGACCGGGTGACGGGCGGCACCCTCAACGGCTCCGGCGCCCTCGTCGTCCGCGCCACCCATGTCGGTGCCGATGCGGTGCTGGCGCAGATCGTCGCCACGGTGGAACGGGCGCAGGGCAGCAAGCCGCCGGTCCAGCGCCTGGCCGACCGCGTCGCCGCCGTCTTCGTGCCCGCCGCCATGGCCGCCGCCGCCATCGCCTTCGCAGGCTGGCTGCTGCTGGCGCCGGCACCGGCGCTCCCCCAGGCGCTGATCGCCGCCGTTTCGGTGCTGCTGGTCGCCTGCCCCTGCGCCGTGGGGCTGGCGGTGCCGGCGGCGGTGACGGTGGCCGCCGGACGCGGCGCCGCCCTGGGCGTGCTGCTGGCGGACGCCGCCGCGCTGGAGCGGCTCGCCCGCGTCGATACCGTCCTGTTCGACAAGACCGGCACGCTGACCGAAGGCCGCCCCGAACTGGTCGCCGTGGCGGCGGCCCCGGGCCGGAGCGAGGACGAGGCGCTGGCGCTGGCCGCCTCGCTGGAGCGTCTGGGCAGCCATCCGGCCGGGCGCGCCATCGCCGCCGCCGCCCAAGCGCGCGGCCTTCCCCTCCACGCGGCATCGGATGGCCGTGCCCGGGCTGGCATGGGCATCGCCGGCACGGTGGCGGGCCGGCGCCTGGCGCTGGGCAGCGCCCGCTTCATGGCCGCGCAGGGCGTCGATGCCGCGCCGCTGGCGGCCGCGGCGCGCCGACATGCCGCCGCCGGAGCGACGACGGTCTTCATGGCGGCCGACGGCGAGGCGGCCGCCCTGTTCGCGCTCGCCGACAGGCCCAGCCCCGGCGCCGGCGAGGCCGTCGCCAGGCTCGCCGCCATGGGCCTCGCCGTGGCGATGGCGACCGGCGACAGCCCGGCCGCCGGCGGCGTCATCGCCCGCCGGCTCGGCATCGGGGAGGTGGCGGGCGGCCTCATGCCCGACGACAAGGCCCGCGAAATCGCCCGCCTGCGGCGCCGCGGCCGCCGGGTCGCCTTCGTCGGCGACGGCATCAACGACGCGCCGGCGCTGGCGGCCGCCGACGTCGCCATCGCCATCGGCAGCGGTTCCGACCTCGCCGTCGAGAGCGCCGACATCGTGCTGATGTCGGGCGGGGCCATGGGCGCGGTGCGGGCCGTGGCGCTGGCCCGGCGGACTCTGGCCACCATCCGCCAGAACCTGCTGTGGGCCTTTCTCTACAACGCGCTGCTGATCCCGGTGGCGGCGGGCGCGCTGCAACCGGTCGCCGCCATCTCGCTGCACCCGGCCATGGCGGCGGCGGCCATGACGCTCTCCAGCCTGTTCGTGATCGCCAACGCGCTGCGCCTGAACCGCTTCGATCCCGCCTGAGCGGGCGATTGCGGCCGAAGCCGCGATCGGGTCTACAGGCTGGCCATGAACGCTGCCGTCTCCCGCCTGCGGCTGCCGCACCTGCCCGCCTTCGAGCCGGGCTGGGTGTGGCTGGCCGGTGCCGGCCCGGGCGAGCCGGGGCTGCTGACGCTGCTCGCCCTGCACGCGCTCAGGGCCGCCGACGCGGTGATCTATGACGCGCTGGTGGACGAGGAGGTGCTGGCGCTGGCCCGTCCGGGCGCCCGGCTGGTGTTCGCCGGCAAGCGCGGCGGCCGGCCCTCGCCCAGCCAGGGCGACATCTCCGAACGGCTGCTGGCCCTGGCCAGGGCGGGGCGGCGGGTGCTGCGGCTGAAGGGCGGCGATCCCTTCGTCTTCGGGCGCGGCGGCGAGGAGGCGCTGGCGCTGGCGGCCGCCGGCGTGCCCTTTCGCGTCGTGCCGGGCATCACCGCCGGCATCGGCGGCCTGGCCTATGCCGGCATCCCGGCCACCCATCGCGGCGCCGGCCACGCCATCGCCTTCGTCACCGCCCACATGGCCGGCGGCGCTCTGCCGGACGATGGCGACTGGGGGGCGCTGGCCGCCATGGCGGCGGCCGGCATGACGCTGGCGATCTACATGCCGCTGGGCCATATCGAGGCCATCGCCGCCAGGCTGATGGCGGCGGGGCTGGACGGCGCCACGCCGGTGGCCGCCATCAGCCGCGCCGCCACCCGCCACCAACGCGTGCTGGAGACGCGCCTCGACCAGGCGGCGGAAGCGGTTGCGGCCGCCTCCCTGGCCGCGCCCGCCATCCTGGCGATCGGCCGCATCGTGACCCTGCGCCGGCGTCTGGACTGGCTGGGCGCCATGGCGGCCCCGTGAACGCCGGTGCCGCCCGCGGCCTCATCGTCGCCGCGCCCGCCAGCGGCAGCGGCAAGACGGTGCTCACGGCCGCCCTGCTGCGGGCGCTGGCGAAGCGCGGGCACGCCGTCGCCGCCTTCAAGGCGGGGCCGGACTACATCGACCCCGCCTTCCACGCCGCCGCCAGCGGCCGCCCCTGCCACAATCTCGACCCGTGGGCGATGCGCCCGCCCACCCTGGCGGCCGCCCTCACCAGCGCCTGCCGGGGGGCGAGCCTGGTGATCGGCGAAGGCGTCATGGGATTGTTCGACGGCGCTTGCGGCGGCGGCGGCTCCACCGCCGATCTCGCCCTGACGCTGGGCCTGCCGGTGGTGCTGACGGTGGACGCCCGGGGGCAGGGCGCCTCGGTGGCGGCGCTGGTCGAGGGCTTCCGCGACCACCGCCGGCAGCTGCGGGTCGCGGGCGTGATCTTCAACCGGGTGGCCAGCAGGCGCCATTTCGCCATGCTGGCGGCAGCGACCCGCCCCGTGGCGCCGGTGCTGGGCGGCCTTCCCCGCGACCGCCGCCTGGCGCTGCCGCGCCGCCATCTGGGGCTGGTGCAGGCGGCGGAAGGCGATGGCGCCGCCGTCGAGGCGGCGGCGACCCTTCTCGCCCGCTTCGTGGACCTGGAGGCGGTGGTGGCGGCGGCCAGGCCCTTGGCGGCCGGTTCCGATGGCCCGCCCGCGCCGCCGCTGCCGCCGCCGGGCCAGCGCATCGCGCTCGCCCGCGATCTGGCCTTCTCCTTCGCCTATCCGGCCATGGTGGAGGGCTGGCGCGCGCAGGGGGCGGAGGTGATCCCCTTCTCGCCGCTGGCCGACGAGGCACCGGATGCGGCGGCCGATGCGGTGTGGCTGCCGGGCGGCTATCCCGAACTGCACGCCGCCCGCCTGGCGGCCAACCGCCGCTTCATGGACGGGCTGCGGCGCGCGGTGGCGAACGGCGCGGCGGCGGTGGGCGAGTGCGGCGGTTTCATGGTGCTGGGCGAAGGGCTGGTGACGGGCGAGGGCGAGCGCCACGCCATGGCCGGCCTGCTACCGGTGGCGACCTCGATGGCCCGCCCGCGCCTCGCCCTGGGCTATCGGCGCATGACGCTGCTTCGCGACGGGCCGCTGGGCCCCGGCGGGCGGCGCTTTCGCGGTCACGAGTTCCACTATGCCCGCCTGGCGGAGGCGGGCGGGGCGCCGCCGCTCTTCCACGCCGCCGACGCCGCCGGGCGGACGCTGGGCGAGGCGGGGGCGGTGGCGGGCCGCGTGGCGGGATCGTTCCTCCACATCATCGACTGCGAGGGCTGACCGGGTGCCACGCGCCGCCGATCTCCCATGGCGGCGGGCTGGCGCGGCCATGCCAGAGGAACGGCGGCACCCGCCCTCTCGATGCTTCTTCCGCCGCTGGGCCGCGACGCGCTATGGCGGCCGCATCGCCGCTCTGCTAGGGTCGGCGACGGAACGCGACGAGGGAAGCCGGTGACGATGGAGGCCGGCGCTGCCCCCGCAACTGTATCGGCGAGACCGAGGCGGCAACCCACTGGCGGCAGCCGGGAAGGGGCCTCGACAAGGTCGTCCAAGCCGGAGCCAGGAAACCTCGCCGTTCCCGTTCATGCGGCCGCCGCGCCCTGCGGAAGCCGCCCGCCGGACCCCGCGCGCCTCGGAGGGAGGTCGTTTGTCCACAGCCACCGCCAGCGCCCGTGCGCCGCGAACCCGCCTGGGCGGCAACCCGCTCGTCTGCCTGGTGCTGGGCGGCGCCCGTTCGGGCAAGAGCGCCTTCGCCGAGGAAGCGGCGGCGGCGAGCGGGCGGGAACTGGTCTACATCGCCACGGCCGAGGCGGGCGACGACGAGATGGCCCGGCGCATCGCCTGTCACCGGGCGCGGCGGGGCGCGGGCTGGACGACGCTGGAAGAACCGCTGGCCCTGGCCGAGACGCTCGCCGTCCAGGCGGGCGAAGGGCGGGCGGTGCTGGTCGACTGCCTCACCCTGTGGCTCGCCAATGCGCTGGCGGCCGGGCGCTCTCCCGAGGCCGAGGGCGACCGGCTGGCGGCGGCGCTGGCCGCCGTTTGCGGGCCGGTGGTGCTGGTCGCCAACGAGGTCGGCCAGGGCATCGTTCCCGCCAACGCGCAGGCGCGGCGTTTTCGCGACCATGCCGGCATTCTCAACCGCAAGGTCGCGGCCGCCGCCGGAAGGGTGGTGTTCGTGGTCGCCGGCCTCGCCCAGACCCTGAAGGACGTGCGATGACCACGACCCGCGCCCCGCTGCCGCAAAACGCGACCGCCGCCGGCGGCAAGATCCCCGCCACGGTGGTGACCGGCTTCCTGGGCGCCGGCAAGACGACGCTGGTGCGCCACCTGATCGCACATGCCGGCGGCCGCCGCTTCGCCTTCATCGTCAACGAGTTCGGCGAGGCGGGGGTGGATCGGGAGCTGCTCTGCGGCCTGGGCCTGGAAGGCTGCGGCGAATGCGACATCGTGGAGCTCGCCAATGGCTGCATCTGCTGCACCGTCGCCGACGATTTCCTGCCCACCATCCTGCGGCTGATCGAGCGCGACCGCCCGCCCGAGCACATCGTCATCGAGACCAGCGGCCTGGCGCTGCCCAAGCCGCTGGTCAAGGCCTTCGCCTGGCCCGAGGTGAAGACCAGGACGACGGTCGATGGCGTCGTCGCCGTGATCGACGGCGCCGCCGTGGCCGGCGGTCGCTTCGCCGCCGATCCCGCCGCCATCGCCCGCCAGCGCCGCGCCGATCCCGGCCTCGACCACGACAACCCGCTGGAAGAGGTGTTCGAAGAGCAGGTCGCGGCCGCCGACATCGTCGTGCTCAACAAGGCGGACCTGATGGACGCGGCGGCGAAGGAGAGCGCCCTGGCCGCCGTCGAGGCCTGCCGCCGCCCGCAGGCCAGGGTGATCTGGGCCTCTCGCGCGCGGGTGCCGCCGCTGGCGCTGCTGGGCATCGGCGCGGCGGCCGAAGACGACCTGGCGAGCCGGCCCTCGCACCACGACGGCGCCGATGGCGAGCACGACCACGACGATTTCGCCACCTTCCGGCTGGCCTTCGGACCCATCGGCGACCCGGCGGCTCTGGAAGCCAGGCTGCGGGCGGCGGCGGCCCGCCACGACGTGCTGCGCGTCAAGGGCTTCCTCGATGTGCCCGGCAAGGCCATGCGCCACGCGCTGCAGGGCGTCGGCGGCCGTTTCGAACGCTATTTCGACCGCCCCTGGGGCCAGGGCGAGGCCCGGCGCAGCGAGCTGGTGGTGATCGGCCTCAAGGGCCTCGATCCGACCGCGCTGGCCGCCGAGCTCGGCGGGCGCGTGCTGTGATGCATCTGCTGGCGGCCAGGCCCGGCGAGGTGGCGGACGGCTCGCAGCCGGTCGATCTCGGCCAGAGCCCGGCCATGCTGGCGGTGCTGTCGGCGGCCGATACCGAGCTGGCGCTGCTGGCCGAGGCGGCGGCCAGGCGCGGCGCCGGCGCGCCCTCGCTGCGGCTGGCGAACGTGATGCAGCTGGGCCACCACCTGTCGGTCGATCTCTATGTCGAAGCGGTGGTGGCGCGGGCGAAGGTGGTGGTGGCGCGGCTGCTGGGGGGCGCGGCCTATTGGCGCTATGGCAGCGACGAGCTGGCGGCCGCCGCCAGGCGGCACGGCACCCTGCTGGCGCTGCTGCCGGGCGACGACCGCGAGGACGGAGAGCTGCGGCAGCTCTCCACCGTGGCGCCGGGCGAGTACGACCGGCTGTGGGCCTATCTCGTCCACGGCGGGGCCGCCAATGCGGCGGGTTTCCTCGCCGCCGCCGCCGCCCTGGCCGGCCATCCGCCCCCGGACGCCCCGGCGCCGCCGCAGCCGCTGCCCCGCGCCGGCTGCTACTGGCCGGGGGCGGGCGATGCGACGCTGGAAGAGGTGGCGGCGCGCCGGCGGGCGGGGCGCCAGGCGGTGGCGGTGGTCTTCTACCGCGCCCTGGTGCAGGCCGGCGACACGGCGCCCATCGACGCGCTGGTCCGCGCCCTGCAGCGCCAGGGCCTCGATCCGCTGCCCCTCTACAGCCAGAGCCTGAGGGACCCGGCCGCCGCCGCTTTCGTGGAAGAGGCGCTGGCCCGCCACCCGCCGGCCGTGGTCGTCAACTGCACCGGCTTCGCACTCGGCACCCCCGGCGCAGCACCTCTCCCGCAAGGTGCGGCCGATGCCGCGGAGCACCGCGGCGGGAGTTGGCCGACCCCCTTCGATGCCGCCGACTGCCCGGTCGTCCAGGCGGTCATGGCCGGCGGCACGCGGCAGGCGTGGCAGCGGGGAACGCGCGGCCTGGCCCCGCGCGATATCGCCATGAACGTCGCCTTGCCGGAGGTGGACGGGCGCCTGCTCGCCCGCGCCATCTCCTTCAAATCGGCGCGGCGCCGCGACGAGGCGACCCAATGCCATGTGGTGCGCCACGAGGAGGACGCCGCCGGCGTGACCTGGACCGCCCGCCTGGCCGCCGCCTGGGCGAAGCTGCGGGCGACGCCCGCCTGCGAGCGGCGGATCGCCATCGTTCTGGCCAACTATCCCAACCGCGACGGGCGGATCGGCAACGGCGTCGGCCTCGATACGCCGGCCTCGGCGGCGGCCGTCCTGACGGCCCTGGCCGGCGCCGGCTATCGGACGGACGGCGCGCCGCCATCGGGCGCGGCGCTGATCGCCGCCCTGCTGGCCGGCCCCACCAACGACCTCGCGCGCCGGGCCGGCAAGAACGAGGGCGAAACCCTGCCGCTGGCCACCTATCGCCGCCGTTTCGCCGCTCTGCCGGCAGCGGTCCGCCGGGCGGTGGTGGAACGCTGGGGCGAGCCCCAAAACGACCCGCATGTCGCCGCCGGCGCCTTTCGCCTCGCGATTCGCCGCTGGGGCCATGTCGCGCTGGGCGTGCAGCCCGCCCGCGGCTACAACATCGATCCCAAGGCGAGCTATCACGACCCCGACCTGGTGCCGCCGCACGGCTATTTCGCCTTCTACATGTGGCTTGCCTCCCGCTTCGGCGCCCATGCCGCGGTGCATCTGGGCAAGCACGGCAATCTGGAATGGCTGCCGGGCAAGGCGCTGGCGCTGGCGCCGCAATGCTTCCCGGCGGCGGCGCTGCCGCCCCTGCCCCACCTCTATCCCTTCATCGTCAACGACCCCGGCGAGGGCACGCAGGCCAAGCGGCGCAGCGCGGCCGTGGTCGTGGACCATCTCACGCCGCCGCTCGCCCGCGCCGAGGCCCATGGCGCGCTGCGGCGGCTGGAGGTGCTGGTGGACGAGTATTTCGAGGCCGGCCAGACCGACCCGCGCCGCCTGCCGCTGCTGGCGGCCGACATCCTGGACCTCGCCGCCGCCACCGGGCTGGACGCCGATTGCGGCATGGCCGAAGGCGAGGACGAGGCGGCGAAGCTCGCCAGGCTCGACGGCTATCTCTGCGAGCTCAAGGAGATGCAGATCCGCGACGGCCTGCACGTCTTCGGCGCCTCGCCACAGGGCGGCCTGGAGACGGCGCTGCTGGCGGCGCTGGCCCGCCTGCCGCGCGGCGACGGGCAAGGTGGCGACGCCTCGTTGCAGGCGGCGCTGGCGGCCGATCTGGAGCTGGGCCTCGATCCGCTGGCGCCCGAGGAGCCGGCCAGGCCCTGGGCGGGGCCGCGCCCGGCGGCGCTGCGGGCGGTCTGCGGCGATCCCTGGCGCAGCACCGGCGACACGGTGGAGCGGCTGGAGCTGCTGGCCGCCGCCCTGATCGCGGGCGAGACCGCCTGCCCGCCGGCCTGGCGCGCCACCGCCGCCGTGCTGGAGCATGTCCGCCACCGCCTGCGCCCGGCGCTCGCCGCCTGCGGGCCTCGCGAGATGGAGGGCCTGCTGGCCGGCCTCGACGGGCGCTTCGTGGCGCCGGGGCCGTCGGGCGCGCCCACCCGCGGACGGCCCGACGTGCTGCCCACCGGGCGCAACTTCTATTCCGTCGACACCCGCGCCGTGCCCACCCCGGCGGCCTGGCGGCTGGGCTGGGCCAGCGCCTGCCGCCTGCTGGAACGCCACTGCCAGGAGCATGGCGAATGGCCGGCGGCCGTCGCCCTTTCGGCCTGGGGCACGGCCACCATGCGGACCGGCGGCGACGACATCGCCCAGGCGCTGGCGCTGATGGGCGTCGCTCCCCGCTGGCAGGAGGAAAGCGGGCGCCTCGCCGGCTTCGAAATTCTGCCCGCCGCCGTCCTGGGGCGCCCGCGCGTGGATGTGACGCTGCGCGTCTCCGGCTTTTTCCGCGACGCCTTCCCCGCCCTGATCGACCTGGTGGACAGCGCCGCGCGCGCCGTGGCCGCCCTCGACGAGCCGCCGGAGGCGAACCCGCTGGCGGCGCGGGTGAAGGCCGAAACCCGGGCCGCGGCCCTCGCCGGCGAAGAGCCCGAGGAGGCGCGGCGGCGAGCGGCGACGCGGGTCTTCGGCTCCAAGCCGGGCGCCTACGGTGCCGGGCTGCAGGCGCCGATCGACGAGGGCGGCTGGCAGGACAGGAGCGATCTCGCCCGCGCCTATATCGCCTGGAGCGGCTATGCCTATGGCGACGGCGCCGAAGGTCGGGCGGCCCACGGCCTCTTCGAGCGCCGGCTGGCCGGCGTCGAGGCGGTGCTTCACAACCAGGACAACCGCGAGCACGACCTGCTCGACTCCGACGACTACTACCAGTTCGAAGGCGGGCTGACGGCGGCCGTGGAGAAAGCGCGCGGCAGCGGGCCGGCGGTCTATCACAACGACCATTCCAACCCCGCCCATCCCCGCATCCGCACCCTGGCGGAGGAGATCGCCCGCGTGGTGCGGGCGCGGGCCGCCAACCCCAAATGGATCGCCGGCGTCATGCGCCACGGCTACAAGGGCGCGGCCGAGATGGCGGCCACGGTGGACTATCTGTTCGCCTTCGCCGCCACCACCAGCTGCGTCAGGGACAGCCATTTCGACGCCCTGTTCGACGCCTATCTGGGGGACGAGGCGGTGCGCGCCTTTCTGCACCGGGCCAATCCGGCCGCCCTGGCCGAGATGGCGGCCAGAATGGCGGAGGCGCAGCGGCGCGGCCTGTGGCGGCCGCGGCGCAACAGCGCCCTCCCCCTGTTGCAGGAGCTGGCGGCGCCGGCCTCCCGCGCGGCGGCGGGGCAGGCCAGGGAGGAGGCGGCATGAAGGAGAAGGAACGCCAAGGCGCGGACATGGCGGCCGAAGCGGAGAAGAACCGCCGCCATGCCGAGCGCATGAAGAAGCACAAGGCGGCGCGCGACAGGATGATGGCGACCCGCACCGAACGGCGCGGGCTGGTGATCGTCCACACCGGCAAGGGCAAGGGCAAATCGTCCTCCGCCTGGGGCATGGCGCTGCGCTGCCTGGGCCACGGCCTGAAGGTCGCCATCGTGCAGTTCATCAAGGGCCGGGCCGAGACCGGCGAGGCCAGGCTCTTCGCCCGCTTTCCCGAACAGGTGATCTTCCGCACCATGGGCGAGGGCTTCACCTGGGAGACGCAGGATCGCCGCCGCGACATCGCCGCCGCCACCGCCGCCTGGCAGGCGGCCAGGGAGCTCATGGCCGACCGAACCGTCGCCATGGTCATCCTGGACGAGCTCAACGTGGCGCTGCGCTACGGCTATGTGCCTCTGCCGGAGGTGCTGGACGCCCTGGCGGCCAAGCGGCGCGACCTGCACGTCGTCGTCACCGGGCGCCACGCGCCGCCGCAGCTGATCGAGCGCGCCGACCTGGTGACGGAGATGACGCTGGTGAAGCATCCCTTCCGCGAAGGCGTGGCCGCCCAGCCGGGCGTGGAGTTCTAGGCGATGGCCCCGCGCACGGAAGCGAGGGCGGCCCTGGCCCCGACCGCCGCTGCCGGCGGGCGCGCGCCGGCGCCGTGACGATCGGCTGTGGCTGGCGCCGCCCTCATGGTGCAGGGCACCGGCTCGGATGTCGGCAAGTCGCTGCTGGTGGCCGCCCTGGCCCGCGCCTGGACGCAGCGGGGCCTGACGGTGCGGCCCTTCAAGCCGCAGAACATGTCGAACAACGCCGGCGTGGCCGCCGATGGCGGCGAGATCGGCCGCGCGCAGATGCTGCAGGCGCGCGCCTGCGGTGCCCGCCCCAGCCACCACATGAACCCGGTGCTGCTGAAGCCGCAATCGGAGAAGGGCGCGCAGCTGGTGGTCCACGGCCGCGTCGCGGGTTCCTTCGCGGCCGGCGACTATCCGCGCCTGAAGCGGCGCCTGCTGGCCCCGGTGCTGGAGAGCTTCGCACGGCTGGCGGACGAAGCCGAGCTGGTGCTGGTGGAGGGCGCCGGCTCGCCGGCGGAGGTGAACCTGCGGGCGGGCGACATCGCCAATATGGGCTTCGCGCGGGCGGCTGGCGTGCCGGTGGTGCTGGCGGGCGATGCCGGGCGCGGCGGCGCCATCGCCGCCCTGGTGGGCACCGTGGCGCTCCTGGACCGGGGCGACCGCCGCCTGCTGCGGGGCTTCTGCATCAACCGCTTCCGCGGCGATCCGGCGCTGTTCGCCGGCGCCGTGGCGGCCATTGGCCGCCGCACCGGGCTGCCATGCCTGGGCGTGGTGCCGCATATGGCGGCCGCGCGGCGGCTGCCGGTCGAGGATTCGGCCTCGCTGGACAGCCGCCCCGCCCCGCGCGCCGCCGCGGCCGGACAGGCGATCCGCATCGCCGTGCCCCGCTTCGAGCGCATCGCCAACACCGACGACCTCGACCCGCTCGCCGCCGAGGCCGGCGTGGCGGTGACTCTGGTGGCGGCGGGCGAGGCGCTGCCGGGCGATGCCGATCTCGTGATCCTGCCGGGCAGCAAGAGCACGCTGGCCGATCTCGCCGCCTTCCGCGCCCAGGGCTGGGATATCGACCTCACCGCCCACCGGCGGCGCGGCGGCTGGGTGCTGGGGCTGTGCGGCGGCTATCAGATGCTGGGCCGCGAGGTGGCCGATCCCGACGGCATCGAAGGCCCCGCCGGCCGCGCGCCGGGCCTGGGGCTGCTGGACGTTCGCACCACGCTCGCCGGCAGCAAGCGGCTGCTGGAGGCGTCGGGATGCGAACGCACCTCCGGCGAACGGGTGGCGGGCTACGAGATGCACATGGGGGCGACCGCCGGCCCCGATTGCGCGCGGCCCATGCTGCAACTCGCCGGCGGGCCGGACGGCGCCGTCTCCCGCGACGGGCGGGTCATGGGCTGCTATCTGCACGGGCTGTTCGCCGCCGACGGCTTCCGCCACCGTTTCCTCGCCCGCCTGGGAGACCGCGCCCATGCCGGCACGGCCTTCGAGGCGGGCGTGGAGGCGGCCCTGGACGAGGTCGCGGCCACCGTCGCCCGCAGCCTCGATCTCGACCGCCTGCTGGAGATCGCCCGTGACCGCTGAACCGGCCCGCCTAGCCGAACAGGACCAGCAGCGCCACCGCCGCCGCGCCGGCCAGCCAGCAGGCGCGGCGGTAGAGGGAGAGCGCCGCGTCGATGTCGGCCGCCGTCGCCGCCGCCCGCCCGTCGCCCATCCAGGCGTCGCCGACCGCCACGCCGCCATAGCGGCGCGGCCCGGCGAGGGTGAGGCCCAGCGCGCCGGCGAAGGCGGCTTCCGGCCAGCCGGCATTGGGCGAGCGGTGGCGGCGCGCGTCGCGCCTCATGGCGGCCAGCGCCCGCCCGGCGCCACTGCCCTCGAGGGTCGCCGCCGCCAGCGCGGCGACCAGGCCCGCCAGCCGCGCCGGCAGCCAGTGGACGAGATCGTCGAGGCGCGCGGCCGCGCGGCCGAAATCGGCGTGGCGCCGGTCGCGATGGCCGATCATGCTGTCGAGGGTGTTGACGGCCTTGCAGGCCGCCAGCCCCGGCAGGCCGGCGACCAGATACCAGAAGAGCGGCGCCACCACGCCGTCGGCGAAGTTCTCGGCCAGGCTCTCGATCGCCGCCCGGCAGACGCCGTGGCCGTCCAGGGCCTGCGGGTCGCGCCCGACGATGTGGGCCACGGCCAGCCTGCCGCCTTCGGTGCCGTCGCGGCGCAGGGCGCGGGCGACGGCCGCCGTGTGGTCGTGGAGGTCGCGCTGGGCGAGAAGCGCGAAGACGGCCGCTGTCTCCAGCGCCCAGCCGGCCGCACCCCCCGGCCAGGCGACGAGCGCACCGGCCGCGCCCGCCAGCAACAGGGCGGCCGCCAGCAGCAGGGTGCCGGCCCACCGCCGGGCCGCCCGGGCGCCACGGTTCCAGCGGCCATCCGCCCAGGCCACGAGGCGGCCCAGCAGCACCACCGGATGCGGCAGGCGGCCCCACAGCCAGCGCGGATCGCCCACCAGCCCGTCCAGCAGCAATGCCGCCGCCAGCACCGTCGGTGCGGCCAGATCGAACAGCATGGCTCCCGCGCCGCGCCCGCCGCGACGCCCCTCCGGTTTGGCGGCGGCCAGCTTCGGGGGCACCGCCGCATGGCGCAAGCGGGCCGGGGCACGGAGGCGACGGCGAGACGAGGAGCGAGGCGATGAACGGACATGCCATCATGCTGTGCGGCCACGGCAGCCGCGACCGGGAGGCGGTGGCGGAGTTCGCCGCCCTGGCCGAAAAGCTGCGGCGGCGCTTCGACGGGCCGCTCGCATACGGCTTCCTCGAATTCGCGCGCCCGATCATCGCCGAGGGGCTGGACCGGCTGCGGGCCGCCGGTGCCCGCGACATCCTGGCGCTGCCGGGGATGCTGTTCGCCGCCGGCCACGTCAAGAACGACCTGCCGGGCGTGCTGAACGGCTATGCCGCCCGCCACGGCACCGCCATCCGCTTCGGGCGCGACCTCGGCATCGACACCCGCCTGGTGCGCGCCGCCGGCGAGCGGGTGCGGGCGGCGATGGCGGCGGGCGACGGCCAGCGCGGCCCGGTGGCGGCCGCCGACACGCTGCTGCTCACCGTCGGACGCGGCGCCTCCGACCCGGACGCCAACGCCAACGTCGCCAAGATCTCGCGGCTTCTGTGGGAAGGGCTGGGCTGCGGCTGGGGCCAGGTGGCCTATTCCGGCGTCACCTTCCCGCTGGTGAAGCCGGCCCTGGAACGGGTGGCCGGGCTGGGCTTCGCGCGCATCGTCGTCTTCCCCTATTTCCTGTTCACCGGCGTGCTGGTGCGGCGCATCTACGCCGCCGCCGACGCCGCCCAGGCGGCTTTCCCCGGCCTGCAGATCCTCAAGGCCGGCTATCTGGCCGACCATCCGCTGGTGCTGGACGCCTTCGTGGAACGCGCCCGCGAGATCGTCGAAGGCACGGGCAACATGAACTGCCAGGCCTGCAAATACCGCGAGCAGGTGCTGGGCTTCGAAGACGAGGTGGGGCTGAAGCAGGAGAGCCACCACCACCATGTCGAAGGCATCGGCAGCGGCCACGATCACGGGCACCATCATCATCACGAGCACGAGCACGGGCACGGCCACCACCCCTACCCCCACGCCGACCACCCGCTGGGACCGCGCACCCTGAAGGAATAGCCGCCATGGCCGAACCCCTGTTCGACGCCTATCTGACGGTGGACTGGAGCGCCGCCAACGCGCCGAAGACCGGCCAGGATTCGATCTGGCTGGCGCTGGCCGAGCGCGGCGGCGCGGGGCTGCGCCTCGCCTGCCCGCAGAACCCGCCGACCCGCGCCGGCGCCCGCGAAAGGCTGGAAGCCCTGCTGAACGGCCTGCTGAAGCGGGGCAGGCGGGTGCTGGCGGGCTTCGATTTCCCCTTCGGCTATCCGGCGGGAACGGCGGCGGCGTTGCAACTGGACGGCGCGCCCTGGCCGGCGATGTGGGAGCTGCTGGCGCGGGAGATCGAGGACGACGCGGCCAACCACAGCAACCGCTTCGAGGTGGCGGAGCGGCTGAACGGCCGGTTCGGCAGGCGCCTGTTCTGGGGCAGGCCCACAGCGCCGAGCTACAGCCACCTTCGCTGCCTCGATCCGGAAAAGTCCGGCGATGCGTATCGCCATGGCGTCGGCGAAAAACGCCTCGTCGAAGGCCGTTACGTGCCCAGGGCGCAGCCGGTGTGGAAGCTCGCCTATCCCGGCTCGGTCGGCAGCCAGGCCCTGACCGGCCTGCCGGCGGTCGCGGCGCTGCGCCGGCGTTTCGGGGATCGCTGCCGCGTCTGGCCCTTCCAGACCGGGCTGAAGACGCTCGCGAGGCGGGACCTTCCCGCCATCCTGCTGGCGGAGATCTATCCCTCCCTGGTCGAACCCCGCTCGGCGCGCCGCGAGGTCAAGGATTCGCGGCAGGTCCAGGCCGTCGCCCTCCATCTGGCGGCAGAGGACGAAAGCGGCGCGCTGGCACGGGCGTTCGCCGGCCCTGCCTGCCTTTCGGGCGTAGAACGGCGGCGGGTGGAGCGGGAGGAAGGCTGGATCCTGGGCGTGACGCGGGCGAACCCGCCGCCTGCGCCCGTCGCCATCGATGCCGCCCGCCATGGCTGACGCCTATCTCAACGACGGCGCCGCCATCGCCCGCGAGTCGCGCCGCATCGTCGAGGCCGAGGCCGACCTCTCCGGCCTCGCCCCGTCGCTGCGCCCGCTGGCGGTGCGCCTGGTCCACAGCTGCGGCATGACCGATGTCGCAGCCTGCCTGGACGCTTCGGAGGGCGCCGTCGCGGCCGGGCGGCGGGCGCTGCGGGCCGGACGGCCGGTCTTCTGCGACGCCTGGATGGTGGCCAGCGGCATCGACCGCCGCCGCCTTCCGGCCACCAACCGCATCGTCTGCAAGGTGGCGACGGCGGCCGCCGCTCGGCGCGCGGCGCGGCTCGCCACCACCCGTTCCTGGGCGGCGGTCGATCTCTGGGGCAGGGCGCTGGAAGGGGCGCTGGCGGCGATCGGCAACGCGCCCACGGCGCTTTTCCGGCTGCTGGAGATCGCGGCCGCCGGCGGGCCGCGCCCGGCGCTGGTGGTCGGCATGCCGGTGGGCTTCGTCGGCGCCGCCGAGGCCAAGCGGGCGCTGGCGGCCAGCGGCCTCGAATTCGTCGCCGTGCACGGGCGGCGCGGCGGCAGCGCCATGGCGGCCGCGGCCGTCAACGCGCTGCTGGAGGAGGCCCCGTGACGCCCTGGCTGGCGGTGGTCGGGCTGGGCGAGGACGGCCTCGAAGCCCTGGCACCGGCCGCGCGCGCCCTGGTCGACTCGGCCGAGCTGCTGGTGGGCGGCCGCCGCCATCTGGCGCTGGCCGGCAGCCACGAAGGCCGCCGCCTGGCCTGGGAGCGGCCGCTGGCCGCCACCCTGGAGAAGATCGCCGCCTTCGAGGGCCGGCCCGTGACCGTGCTGGCGACCGGCGACCCCATGGCCTACGGCATCGGCGTCCCCCTCATGCGCCGCTTCGGGCGCGAGGCGATGGCCGTCCTGCCCGCGCCTTCGGCCTTCTCGCTGGCCTGCGCCCGCCTGGGCTGGCCCGTGGCCGAAACGGTGCAGCTTTCCCTCCACGGCCGCCCGCCGGCGCTGCTGGCCGCCCATCTGGCGCCGGGCGAGCGGCTGCTGATCCTCTCGGCCGACAGGCGGACGCCGGGCGAGGTGGCGGCGCTGCTGACCCGGGCCGGCTTCGGGCCGAGCCGCCTGCACGTGCTCTGCCGCATGGGCGGGCCGCGCGAGCGCCGCTTCGCCTTCGCCGCCGCCGACGGCCCCCCCGGCGAGGCGGACGATCTCAACACGCTGGCCGTCGAACTGGTGGCCTCGCCGGGCGCGAAGATCCTCCCGCGCGTGCCGGGGCTTCCCGACGACGCCTTCCGCCACGACGGCCAGATCACAAGGCGCGAGCTGCGCGCGGCGTCCCTGGCGGCGCTCGCCCCGCTGCCGGGGGCGCTGCTGTGGGATGTGGGCGCCGGCTGCGGCTCGGTCGCCATCGAGTGGATGCGCGCCGCCCCCCGCGCCGCCGCCATCGCCATCGAGCGCCACGGGGCCAGGCGGGCCGCCATCGCCGGCAACGCCGCCGCCCTGGGCGTGCCGGGCCTCGAGGTCGTCGCCGGCGAGGCGCCGGCGGCGCTGGCCGGCCTAGCGGCCCCGGATGCGGTGTTCATCGGCGGCGGCCTGGCCGGCGAAGGGGTGGCAGAGGCCTGCTGGCGGGCGCTCGGCAGCGGCGGGCGGCTGGTCGCCAACGCCGTCACCCTGGAGAGCGAGCGGCAGCTGCTGCGCCTCCAGGGCGAGAAGGGGGGCGAGCTGCTGCGCCTGGCCATCTCGCAGGCCCGGCCGCTGGGCGGCTTCACCGTCTGGCGCCCGGCGCTGCCGGTGGTGCAGTGGCGGGCCGTCAAGCCGTGACGGGCGCCACCCTGTGGGGGCTGGGGGTGGGGCCGGGCGATCCCGAACTGCTCACGCTGAAGGCCCACCGCCTGCTGACCGCCGCCCCGGTGGTGGCCTATCCGGCGCCGCCGGAGGGTCCCAGCCTGGCGCGCTCCATCGTCGCCGGCTGGCTCGACGGCAGCGGCAAGGAGGAGATCGCCATCCGCATGCCGCTGGACGGGCGCCGCTTCCCGGCCGAGGCGGTCTACGACCGGGCGGCGGCGGCCATCGCCCGCCATCTCGACGCCGGGCGCGACGTGGCGGCGGTCTGCGAGGGCGACCCCTTCTTCTACGGCAGCTTCATGTATCTCTACGGGCGGCTGGCCGGCAGCCGGCGGGTGGTGGCGGTGCCGGGCGTCACCTCGCTGGTCGCCTGCCCGGCGGTGGCCGGCGCGCCGCTGGCCGCCAGGGACGACGCGCTGCTGGTCTGCCCCGGCAGCCTGCCGGAAGACGAGCTCCGCCGCCGCCTGGCCGGCGTCGAGGCGGTGGCGGTGGTGAAGGTGGGCCGCCACCTCGCCAAGCTGGCCCGGGTGCTGGAAACCCTGGATCTGGTCGGCTGCGCCCGCTATGTCGAACGGGCCACCATGGCCGACCAGCGCGTGCTGCCCTTCGCCGCCGCGGCGGGCGGCACGGCGCCCTATTTCTCCATGGTGCTGATCCACCGGCGCGGCGCCGCCTGGCGGACGCCGTGAGCAACCGGCCCCCGCGGGGCGAAGCGAAGCGGGAGGCCGCCGGCGGCCCGGCCGCCCCCGAAGGCGCGGCCGTCCTCTGCCTGGGGCCGTCCGGCCTGCCGGCCGCCCGCCGCCTGGCCGCCGCCCTGCCCGGCGCGGCGCTCCACGGCTTCGCGCGGCGCGTGCCGGGGGCGGAGGTCGCCTTCGACGACGCCATGGAGCATGTGGCGGCGCTGTTCGCCGCCGGCGTGCCGGTGGCGGGCGTCGCCGCCGCCGGCATCCTGATCCGCGCCGTGGCGCCGCTGCTGGCCGACAAGGCCGGCGAAGCGCCGCTGGTGGCGGTGGCGGAGGACGGCAGCAGCGCCGTGCCGCTGCTGGGCGGCCATCGCGGCGCCAACCGCCTGGCCCGCGCCTGCGCCGCCATCCTGGGCGGGCGGGCGGCGGTGACGACGGCCGGCGACCTGCGCTTCGCCGCCGCCCTGGACGAGCCGCCGCCCGGCTGGCGCCTCGCCGACCCGTCGGCCGCCGGGGCGGTGATGGCCGCCATGCTGGCCGGCGAGGAGGTGGCCCTGGAGGTGGAGGCGGGCGACGCTTCCTGGCTCACGGACGCCGGCTTCGCCTTCTCTTCCGGCGGCCGGGCGCGCCACAGCGTGCGCGTGACCGACCGCGCCGGGGCGGGCGGCCTGGTGTTCCATCCGCCGCTGCTGGCGCTGGGGCTGGGCTGCGAGCGCGGCTGCGACCCCGGCGAGGCGCTGGACCTGGCGCGGCGGACCCTGGCGGCGGCGGGCCTCGCCGAAGGCGCGCTGGCCTGCGTCGCCAGCATCGACCTGAAGGCCGGCGAGGAGGCGGTGCTGGCCGCGGCCCGCGCCTTCGACGTGCCGCTGGTCCTGTTCGACGCCGCCAGGCTGGAGAGGGAGGCGCCGCGCCTCGCCACACCGTCCGAGGCGGTCTTCGCCGCCGTCGGCTGCCACGGCGTCGCCGAAGGCGCGGCGCTGGCGGCCGCCGGCCAGGGCGCGCTGCTGGCGGTCGCCAAAACGCGCTCGCCGCGCGCCACCTGCGCCATCGCCCGGGCGGCGGGCGCCATCGACGTCCGCCTGCTGGCCCGCCCGCAAGGCCATCTGGCGCTGGTGGGCCTGGGGCCGGGCGCGCCCGCCCTGCGCACGCCGGAGGCGAGCCGCGCCATCGCCGCCGCCAGCGATCTGGTGGGCTACGGCCCCTATCTCGATCTCGCCTTCCCACTGGGGCGCGGCAAGCGCCGCCATCCCTTCCCGCTGGGCGAGGAGGAGGAGCGTTGCCGCGCCGCCCTGGACCTGGCGGCCGCCGGGCGGCGGGTGGCGCTGCTGTGCTCGGGCGATCCCGGCATCTACGCCATGGCCAGCCTGGTCTTCGAGCTGCTCGACCGCGAGGAGCGGGAGGCCTGGCGCGCGGTCGCCGTCGATGTGGTGGCGGGCGTGACGGCGCTGCAGGTCGCCGCCGCCAGGGCCGGCGCGCCGCTGGGCCACGACTTCTGCGCCATCTCGCTCTCCGACCTGCTGACGCCGCTGGAGGTGATCCGCCGCCGCGTCGAGGCGGCCGCCGCGGCCGATTTCGCCATCGCCTTCTACAATCCCGCCTCCGCTGCAAGGCGGCGGCCGCTGGCCGAAGCCCGCGCCATTCTGCTGCGCCACCGCGACGGCGCGACGCCGGTCCAGATCGCCCGGCTGCTGGCGCGGGCGGGCGAGGAGACGGTTCACACCACGCTGGCCGGGCTGGACCCGAAGCTGGTCGACATGGCCAGCATCGTCCTGGTGGGCGCTTCGGGAACGCGGCGCTTCCGCCATCTGGGCGCCAGCGTCGCCTATACGCCGCGCGGCTATCGCGTGGGGGAGCGGCCGTGACCGTCCATTTCATCGGCGCCGGCCCCGGCGCGCCCGACCTCATCACCCTGCGCGGCCTGAGGCTGATCCAGGCCTGCCCGCTGCTGCTGTATGCCGGCTCGCTGGTGCCCGCGGGCATCGTCGCCCAGGCCGCGCCGCAGGCGAGGAAGATCGACACGGCACCGCTCCATCTCGACCGTATCGTGGCGCTGATGGCCGAAGCCCACGGGCGCGGTGAAGACGTAGCCAGGCTCCATTCCGGCGACACCTCGCTCTACGGCGCCGTCGCCGAGCAGGCGCGCCGCCTCGACACGCTGGGGATCGCCTGGGACATCACGCCCGGCGTGCCCGCCTTCGCCGCCGCCGCCGCCGCCCTGAAGCGCCCGCTCACCCTGCCCGGCGTGGCGCAGACCGTGATCCTCACCCGCACCGCCACCCGCACCGGCGCCATGCCGGCGGGCGAGGAGCTGGCGGCGCTGGGCAGGAGCGGCGCGACGCTGGCCATCCACCTCTCGGTCAACGCCCTGGCGCGGGTGGTGCGGGCGCTGCTGCCCCATTACGGCGGCGACTGCCCGGCGGCGGTCGCCTGCCGGGTGGGCTGGCCCGACGAGCGCATCATCGCCGGCACGCTGGCCGACATCCGGCCCCGGGTGAAGGCGGCCCGCATCACCAGGACGGCGCTGATCCTGGTCGGGCCCGTGCTGGCCGGCGAAGGCGGCGACGAAAGCCGCCTCTACGACGCCGGCCACCACCACGTACTGCGGCCCCGGGTGCGACCCGGGGCGCTGCCCCCGTCTCCGCAAGGCGGGAGCGGGGCGCCGTGAGAGGCCATGCCGCCCGGATCGCCCTGCGGGCAGCGCCGCTCGCCGGGGGGCGGGCGCCCTGCTAGGCTGGGAGCCATGGCCATTCCAACGCTCTATTCCGTCGCCGTGCCGGAAAGCTGGACCGACCATTACGGCCACATGAACGAGGGCTACTATGTGGTCGCCGCCAGCGAGGCATCGTGGGCGTTGCAGGCCCATCTGGGCATCGGCACCGAGTATTTCGACCGCACCGGCTGCGCGCTGGTGACCGTGGAATCGCATATCCGCTATCTGGCCGAGGTCCAGCGCGGCGAGACGCTGGCCTTCGACAGCCAGGTGCTGGCCTTCGACGCTAGGCGCATCCACATGGCCCATCTCTTCCGCGTCGGCGAGCGCGCCTGCGGCAGCGTGGAGTGCATGTGGCTCCACGTCGACAGCCGCCTCTCCCGCAGCGTGCCCATGCCCGACGAGGTGCAGGACGCCCTGGCCGCCGTCGCCGCCGCCGAAATGCCGGCATGGGCGGGACGCAGCGTCGCCCTGAAGCGCTGAAGCCGCCTACCCCGGGCGCCGGGCGGGCGGCGCGCCACCCTCGGAAGGCCCGCCCGCCGTTACGGGCGCGTGCCGGAGAAGATGGCGTGGCCGGCCTTGAGCCAGTGGACGTCGATCGCTTCCAGGCCGGCATCGGCCAGCCAGCGCAGCTGTTCGAACAGGCCCGACGGCATGTCCACCGGGTCGGCGCCGGGGTCGGCATAGTAGTTCCAGCCGTCGGCGCGGAAGCGGTCGAGCATCTCTTCGTGGCCGTCCAGGGCGCGCGCCCGGCTGGCGACGCCTTCGTCCCACTGGCGCTGCCACAGCGCCCGTCCGGCCTCGCGCTGCGCCTCCACCAGGTCGCAGACCACCAGCACGCCGCCCGGCGCCAGCTGGCGGGCGAGGTCGGCGAACAGCAGCGCCTTGCCGGGGCCGTCGAGATGGTGGATGGCGAGCGACGACACGAAGGCGTGCACCGGCACCGGAAAGCGCCGCCAGCCCCGTTCGGCGATCTCCATCGCCGCCAGGCGGTGGCGGGCCCCGGCCGCCTTCAGCCTGGCGCCGGCGGCCTCCAGCATGGCCGGCGAGCCGTCCAGCGCGTGGATGCAGGCGGCGGGAAAGCGCCGGGCGATGGCCTCGGCCAGCAGGCCCTCGCCGCAGCAGATATCGACGATGACGGCGCCTTGCGGCGGCGGCGGGATGACGCTGGCGACGGTGTCGATCTGCGCCTCGCGCTCGGGCACATAGTAGGCGCCGCGGTCGATGAAGGTGCGGGAATCCTCCTCGCCCCAGCCCTTGTCGGCAGCGTCCATGGCTTCCCTCCTTCTACGCCCGCCCGGCGTCTTCGCGCAGGGGCGCCGTGGCGGCGGGCACGGCAGGGATGCTTAGCCCAGAGCGGGGAGGCGGACAAACCGCCGCGCGCGGCGCGGGGGCGTGCTGCGTGTCGGCGTCCTGTCCGCGAAGCCGACTTGTGGCTTGTGGCTTGTGGTCAGTGAGAGCGGGAAATGGCGGCGGTGCCTGGTGGTGGCGGGCGGTGCATCGACGGGCCTTGCGGCCCGTTTGCCGGCGGGACGCCGGCGCTCCCAGGGGGCGCGTGCTGCGGGGAGCCTGGACAATGCGGGCGCAGGCGGGCAGGATCCGCGCCGCATCGACCCTGCGACCGCAGGACCGGGAGGTCCGGGTGAGAGTTCCCTCGAAGAGCGCCGCCGCACTCCTCGCCGCCCTCGCCTGCGCCGCCCCGGCGGCGGCCGGCGAGAGCGGCAGCTTCACCTTCATCGAAAGCGCCGTCCACGGCTACACGGTGCTGGAACATGCGGGGCAGACGGTCACCGCCGGCCCGTTGCAGGGGACGGGCAGCGTCGTCGCCAGCAGCGGCGGCCCCTTCGTGGCGGGCAGCCATTACCGCGCGGTCTGCCTGGTCTATGCCGGGAAGTCGGAGGCCGGCATCGATCTCGAAGCGCCCTGCACCTTCACCGATGCCGACGGCGATGCCTGGTATGGGCTGGCGCAGCGCCAGGCGGGGGACGTGGCGGTCGGCGGCGGCGGCCAGGGCAGCCAGCGCATCCTGGGCGGCACCGGCAAATATGCTGGCGTGACCGGCGATTGCCCCTACGAAACCGCCTATCTGCCGGACAACTGGACCGTCTCGACGGCCAGCTGCCAGTGGCAACGGCCGTGACGTGGGCGCCCTGACCCGCAACCCGCAGCGGGCCGGGCGCATGAGCGGAGGGCCGCCGGGGCGGCGCTTCACTCCGCCACCGCCACGCTGTGCTGCGGCGACCACAGGACGGCGACGGCAGCGCCTTCCTCGGCCATCGCCTCGCCGCCATTGCGCTGGAAGACCCTGAGCGGGCCGGCCGCCGTTTCCACCACATAGGTGACGCTGGCCCCGGAGAAGACCCGCTGGGCGATGCGGCCGGCCGCGCGGTTGGCGCCTGCGGGCGCTTCGCCGGGCGCCGCCAGCCGCATCTTCTCCGGGCGCACGGCCAGCGTCGCCTGCGGCCCGGCCAGCGGCGATGCCGTCCTCACCAGGCCCAGGCCGGCGACGGCGACGGCATCGCCCCGGACGCCGCCGGCAAGGAAGTTGGCATCGCCCAGAAACGAGGCGGCGAAGCGGTTGGCCGGGCGCTCATAGACCTCGTCCGGCGCCCCCACCTGCACCAGCGCGCCCCGGTCGACGATGGCGATGCGGTCGGAAAGCGTCAGCGCCTCCTCCTGGTCGTGGGTGACGAAGACGGCCGTCGTGCCCACCGCCCGCTGGATGCGCTTCAGCTCGATCTGCATCTCCTGGCGCAGGCGCTTGTCGAGCGCGCCCAGCGGCTCGTCCAGCAGCAGCACTCTGGGTTCGGCCGCCAGCGCCCGGGCCAGCGCCACCCGCTGCTGCTGGCCGCCGGACAGCTGGCGCGGGCGGCGCTCTTCCAGGCCCTCCAGCCTCACCAGGTCGAGCATGTCGGCGACGCGGCGGCGAATCGCGGCCCTGGCCTGGCCGCGCACGGCCAGGGCGAAGGCGACGTTGTCGAAAACGCTCATATGGGGAAAGAGCGCGTAGTTCTGGAACACCATGCCGATATGGCGCCTGTGGGCCGGGATGTGGGCGAGGTCGGCGCCTTCGATCAGGATCTGCCCTGCGTCCGGCTCCACGAAGCCGGCGATGGCGCGCAGCAGGGTCGTCTTGCCGCTGCCGCTGGGGCCCAGCAGCGCGAAGAAGCTGCCGTCGGGGATCAGCAGCGACACGGCGTCCAGCGCCGCCAGGCTGCCATAGCGCTTGGTGACGGCGCGAAGCGCGACGGCGCTCATCGCTCCGCCCCCCGCTCGCCCCCGAAACGGGCCAGGCGCGCGAAGGCGACCAGCGCCGCCATGGAGACGACGATGACCACCGTGGAGACGGCGTTGACCTCCGGCGTGAAGCCCTTGCGGATGGCCGAGAAAATCTCCACCGGCAGCACCGAGACGCCGGGCGGGGCCAGGAAATAGGAGATGACGAACTGATCGAAGGAGACGGCGAAGGCGAACAGCGCCGCCGCCACGATGCCCGGCGCCATCAGCGGCACCGAAACGCGCGCGAAGGATTGCAGCGGCGATGCCCCCAGGCTGGCGGCGGCCTCCTCCAGCTCCGGCCCGATGCTGGCCAGCCTGGCGCCCACCACGATCACCACATAGGGCAGCGACAGCGCCACATGGCCCAGCAGCATGGCGTGCAGCCCGCGCCCGATGCCGGTCCAGAAGAACAGCACCAGCATGGCGGTGCCGGTGATGAGCCAGGGGATGGCGATCGGCGGCAGCAGCAGCAGCTGCATCAGGCTGCGGCCCCGGAAGCGATAGCGGGCCAGCGCGAAGGCCGCCAGGGTGCCCAGAAGGGTGGCGATGGCGGTGTTGGCGAGGGCCAGGAAGACGCTGTTGAGGCTCGCCCGCAGCAGGCGGCGGTTGTCCGCCAGCGCCTCGTACCAGTGGGTCGTGAACTCGAAGGGCAGCGCGTAGTGCACCGAATCGTTGAAGCCCATCAGCGCCAGCACGGCGATGGGCAGATAGAGGAAGGCCAGCACCAGCCCCAGATAGAGCCTGGCGGCGGCGGTGCCGGCGCGCCGCTTCACGTGGCGCAGCATGGCGGTGCGCCTCCCATCGCGCGCGGCACGGGGGCGTGCCGGCTCTTCGTGCGCAGCACGGAGGCGTGCTGCTGGGACAGCAGGCGGATGCTCATGGTGCTCTCACGATGCCGGCCTCAGGCGGTCCTTCAGCAGCGGCCAGGCCAGCGCCATGACCAGCAGCACGATGGCCAGCAGGATGAAGGACAGCGCCCCTCCCAGCGGCCAGTTGGAGACCACCGTGAACTGTTCCTCGATCACCGTGCCGATCACCGCCCCCTTCGGCCCGCCCAGCAGCCGCGGCTCGAAGAAGGAGCCGATGACCGGCACGAAGATCAGCACCGTGCCCGCCACCAGGCCCGGCAGGGCCAGCGGCAGCACGACGCGCCAGAACACGCCCGCCCAGCCGGCCCCCAGGGAGCGGGCCGCCTCGATGAGCGAATCGTCGATCGCCTGCAGCGACAGATAGCAGGTGAGGATCATGTACGGCAGGTAGGAATGGACCAGCCCGATGACGATGGCCGGGTAGGAATCGGTGAGATCGATGGCCGGCAGGCACAGCGCGTCCCCCGCCGCGCCGCAGTCGCCCAGGAAGCCGCCCAGCAGCAGGCCGGCCGCCCAGTCCAGGACGCCGTCCGGGCGCAGCACCACGGTCCAGGAGAAGACGCGCACCAGGGCGTTCGACCAGAAGGGCAGCACCACCAGCAGAAACAGCGCCTCGCGCCAGCGCCCCCGGACGTGCCTGGCCAGGGCCAGGGCGGCGGGAAAGCCCACCAGGGCGCAGGCGAGCGTGACGTGGAAGCCCATCTCCAGCGAGCGCCAGGTGAGCGCCAGCAGATAGCCCTTGGCGAAGAAGGCCTCGTAGTGCTCGAGCGTGAAGGCGCTCTCGTGCTTCCCGAAGGGCCCCTTCTCCTGGAAGCTGAAATAGAGCATCGCCGAAAGCGGCAGGAAGACGGTGGCGGCGAGCCACAGATAGGCCGGCCCCGTCAGCGCGGCGATGGCCCGGCGCCGGCGCGCCTCGATCCGCATGGCCGGGAACCCGGCCCCTTCCCACCCGCGGGAAGGGGCAGGCCCGCTATTCGGCGTACCAGGCCTTGGTCTCTTCCCAGATCTCCAGGAAGGTCTGGCGCGTCTCGTCGGAGAGCGGCGCCATGAATTGCAGGTTGGCGGTGGCCTGCGGATCCCCCAGCACCTGGCGGTTGAAGGCGTCTTCCGGCAGCTGGCCCATGGCGGCGGCGTTGGCCGAAGCGGGGGCGCCCGTCTCCGTGTCCCAGCGGACATAGTGTTCGGGGCTCACCATGAAGTCGATGAACGCCAGCGCCCCTTCCGGATTGGGGGCATCGGCCGCCAGCGACAGGCCGTCGAGCCAAGCGATGGCGCCCTCGCGCGGGATCAGATAGCCCACCGGCAGGCCGTAGGTCTTGGCGCTGCGCGAGGCCGAGCCGGACCAGTAGACCGCCACGTCGAAGCTGTCGGCGGCGAACTCCTTGTTCCACTCGTCCTCCGACGACCAGAAGGTGCGCAGCTGCGGCTTCAGCGCCCGCAGCCGCTCGCGAATGGCGTCCAGGTCGTCGGGGGCGTTCATGTCCTGGCCGGTGGCCAGAGCGGCCAGGTAGACGTTTTCCACCGAGTCGTCGCGCAGCGCGACATTGTCGGCATGGGCGGCGTTCCACAGGATCTCGATGCTGTCGCCGGGTTCCACCTCTTCGGTGTCGTAGGCGATGGAGGTGACCCCCCAGGTCCAGGCGACTCCGTAGAGCGCACCCTGCCAGGCGAACTCGGCGGCATCGCGCAGGCCGGGCGAAAGGTCGCCGAAATTGGCGATGGCCGCCGCATCAATGGGCGCGATCAGCCCTTCCTCGGCCGCCTGGCGGGTATAGGCGCTGTTGATCAGCACCACGTCGTAAGCGCCGGGCGAGGTGCGCAGCTTGGTCAGCATCTCCTGTTCGGAGTTGAAGTAGTCGTGGACGACCTCGAAGCCGGTCTGCTCCTGGAAGGCTGCGACGGCCCAGTCCTCGTCGGTGCCATAGCCCTGCCAGTTCAGCACCCGCACCTCCTGGGCCGCGACCGGCGCGGCGGCCAGCACGGCCCCCAGGATGGCTGCGGCCGGGAAACCTGTCTTGCGCATCGAAGCCTCCTCCCCTGCGCCGCCGGAAGCGGCACCTTCATGGATGGCGGCATCCGGCGGATGCCGTGGGTGCCCCCCGCCCGTGGCGAACGCCACACGGCATCGCCGCCGGCGCGGAACGGCACCGGTCACGGGCGAACGCTGGCACGGCGCATCGGGAAAAGCAATTGTCGCGGGCCGTGCTATGAAGACGGGCGCCGCTCCACCGGAAAGGCCCATGCCCGAAAAGCCCGCAACGACCGCGATCCGCATCCTGCCCCGCGACGACGACGGCAATGGCTGGAGCCGCATCCTGCCTCCCCGCGCCCCGAAGCCGCCGCTGGAGGGGGAGCGCCGGGCCGACTGGATCGTGCTGGGCGCCGGCTGGGCCGGGCTGGCGGCCGCCCGCCGCCTGGCCGAGAATCGCCCCGGCGACGCCATCGCGCTGCTGGATGCCGGCCAGGTGGGCGAGAACGCCTCCGGCCGCAACAGCGGCTTCGCCATCGACCTGCCCCACAATGTCGGCGCCTCGCTGGAGGAGCTCGACGCCAGCCACCGCTTCATGGCCCTGGCCCGAGCCGCCATCGCCTGGCTGCAAGGCCAGGTGGAACGCCACGCCATCGCCTGCGACTGGAGCCGGCGCGGCAAATACCACGCCGCCCGTTCGGCCCGCGCCAGCCGCGGCATCCTGCAACCCTTCGCCAGGGAGCTGGAGGCGCTGGGCGAGCCACACCGCTGGCTCGACCGGGCCGCGCTGACCAACGAGCTCGGGACGCCCTACTACCACGCGGCGGTCCACACGCCGGGCTGCGTGCTGATGAATCCGGCCGCGCTCTGCCGCGCCCTGGCCGACCATCTGCCGGCCAATGTCGCCCTCTACGAGAACACGCCGGCGGTGCGGATGGAGCGGGACAACGGCATCGCCCTCGCCACGCCCGCCGGCAGCGTGCGGGCAGAGCGCATGATCCTGGCGGCCAACGGCTTCGCAGAACAGTTCGGCTTCTTTCGCAACCGGCTGGTGCCCATCGCCGCCCATGCCAGCATGACGCGCCCGCTCGACGACGACGAGCACGCGGCCCTGGGCGGCGTCGGCGACTGGGGGCTCACCCCTGCCAACGCCATCGCCGGCGTCACTATGCGCTTCACGAAGGACCGCCGCATCCTGATCCGCCAGGGCTTCCGCCATGCGCCCACCATGCGCGCCGGCGACGACGAAAGGCGGGCGGCGCGGCGCCAGCACACGGCCTGTTTCCGCGCCCGCTTCCCCATGCTGCCCGACGTCGCCATGGAGCACAGCTGGACCGGCTTCGTGTGCTTTTCCCGCAACGGCGCGCCGGGCTTCGGCCAGGTGGCGGGCAACATCTGGGCGGCGGTGTGCCAGAACGCGGTGGGCGTCACCAAGGGCACGATTTCGGGCCTGCTGGCCGCCGACCTGGCCTGCGGCCGCGACAACCAACTGATCGCCTATATGAACGCCCTGGGCGCGCCTGCCCCGCTGCCGCCGCGCCCGCTGACCCGCATCGCCGTGCCGCTGCGCATCGCCTGGGACATCTGGTCGAATCGCCACGAGAAGTGAGCCTCTGTCGGGTGGCAGGCGTCGGCGCTATGGTGCGGACCAGCCACCGGGAGGGAAGCGCCATGCTGCCCGTCGTCAGGGAGATCGTCGATCTCAGCCATGCCATGTACTCCAACATGCCCAATATCGGCGGGCAGGTGACCTTCTTCCCCATCGACGATCACGCCTATCTCTCGCAGATCACCGGCGGCGCCATGGCCATGGAAAGCCGCATGATCCTGATGCCGGAACATTGCGGCACCCATCTCGACGCGCCGCGCCACTGCGACGCCAAAGGCGCCAGCGTGGAGCAGCTGCCGCTGGAGCGGCTGGTGCTGCCCGGCCATCTGCTCGACCTCACCCATCGCGGCCCCGGCGAGGCCATCACCATCGCCGATTTCGAGGCGGCCGAGGAGAAGAGCGGGCAGGCCATCGGCCCCGGCCGCGCCTGCATCTGCTGGACCGGCTCCGACCGGGACTGGGGCCGGGAAGGCTTCGCGACCGAACGGCCCCATGTGCCGGTGGACGCGGCGCAATGGCTGGTGGAGCGCGGCATCCCGCTGTTCTGCACCGACATGATCGGCATGGACGATCCGAACGAATGGTGGTGGCCCACCCATGCGGTGTGGAACCGCCAGGGCGTCTCGATGGTGCAGCAGCTGTGCCGCCTGGAGCGGCTGGCGGGCAAGGAGTTCCTGTTCGTATGCCTGCCGCTGGCCATGAAGGACGGCACCGGCTGCCCGGTGCGCGCCGCGGCGCTGGTGTTCTGAGCCCCTAGCGGGGCCTGGCCCGGCTCCGCCCGGGCCTCCTGCGCGGGGCCGGCGGCGCCGGCGGCGGCAGGCGGCCCGCCCTGGCGGCATCGGGGGCCGGCGTCTTGGGCGCATGGGCGCAGCAATCGGCGATGACGCACTCCCAGCAGCGGGGCTTGCGCGCCAGGCAGGTGTAGCGGCCGTGCAGGATCAGCCAGTGATGGGCGCCCTTCTTCCAGCGCGCCGGCACCACCTCCTCCAGCCGCTTTTCCACCTTCTCCGGCGTCGGCCCCGGCGCCAGCCCGGTGCGGTTGGCGACCCGGAAGACGTGGGTATCGACGGCGATGGCCGCCTGGCCGAAGACCTCGTTCACCACCACGGAGGCGGTCTTGCGCCCGACGCCCGACAGCTTCTGCAGCGCTTCGCGGCTCGCCGGCACCTCGCCGCCATGCTCGTCCAGCAGCCGCTGCGAGAGCGCGACGACGTTTTTCGCCTTGGTGTTGAAGAGGCCGATGGTCCTGATCTTCTCGCGCACGCCGTCCTCGCCCAGGGCCACCATCCCGGCCGGCGTGTCGGCCAGCGCGAACAGCGCCGGCGTGGCCTCGTTGACGCTCCTGTCCGTCGCCTGGGCCGAGAGCACCACCGACACCAGCAGGGTGAAGGGGTTGCCGTAGTCGAGCTCGGTCTTCGGTTCCGGCATCGCCCGTTCCAGGGCGGTAAAGAGCCTTCTGATGCCCTCTCTGGTCACGTGCCGGCCTCCGTCGCCGCCGGCACCGGGTGACGCGGTGCCGACGAGAGGTTATCACGGCTTCCATGGAAGCAATCGCCGCCGGCGCGAACGGCGTCCATTTCGATGCCGTCATGGTTCCCCGGCGCTCGCTGTCGGGGCGCGGGTGCCTGCTGCTGCCAGCGGTGGTGGCGTCCGTTCTGGGCGCCATGGGTTTCGGTTTCTGGCGGCTGGGCGCCTGGCCGGTGGCCGGGTTCTGCGGGCTGGAGGCGCTGCTGCTGGCCGGCGCCTTCGCGGCCAGCCACCGCTCCGGGCGGCTGGTGGAATGGCTGCGCCTCGACGAGGAGACGCTGAGCGTGTCCCGCATCGACACCCGGGGCCGCACCGCCCGCTGGTCCTTCGAGCCCGGCTGGGTGCGGGTCGCCGTGGAGAACGGCCCCGGCGGCGGGCGGCTGGTGCTCTCCTCCCACGGCCGTTTCCTGCGCCTGGGCGCCTTCCTCACCGATGGCGAGCGCCGCGAGGTGGCCGCCGCGCTGGCGGCCGCCCTGGCCCGCTGGCGCGACGGCGGGCACCGCTAGCCCTCAGCCGGGGGCGGGGGCGCTGCGGCCCTGGCCCGCTTCCAGGGCGTTGACCAGGCAGGCCATGTTGCCGCCGCCATGGCGGTTGTCGCGCATCAGCTGGTGCGCCTTGCCGATCTCGTCGAAGGCGAAGGTCTGCGACAGGCAGGGGCCGATGCGGCCCTCGATCATCAGCCGGTTGACGGCGGCCGCCTCGTCGTCGTTGGCGAGATGGCTGCCCTGCAGCCGCTTCTGGCGCATCCAGTGATAGCGCAGATCCAGCGTGACGTTGTAGCCGCTGGTGCCGGCGCAGATCACCACCATGCCGCCGGTGGCGGCGACGAAGGCGCTGGTGGGAAGCGTCGCCTCGCCCGGATGCTCGAAGACGATCCTGGGGCTGGCCCTCTCCCCCAGCGCCTCCCAGACCGCCTTGCCGAAGGCCCTGGCACCGGCCGCCCAGGCGCCGTATTCGGGACCGCCGGTATCGGGCATCGGCCCCCAGTGGTCGAAATCGCTGCGGTTGACCACGCCCGCGGCGCCGTTCTCCAGGCAGAAGGCGCGTTTGGACTCGTCGGAGACGACGGCCACCGCCCGCCCCCCCATGGCGCGCGCGATCTGGGTGGCGAAGGCGCCCAGGCCGCCGGCCGCGCCCCACACCAGCACCGCATCGCCCTCGCCGACGGTGTGCGGCGGCCAGCCCATCAGCATCCGCCAGGCGGTGGAGGCGCACAGCATGTAGCAGCCCGCCTCCTCCCAGGAGAGGTGCTTCGGCTTGGGCTGGCACTGATGGGCCTGGGCGCGGGCGAACTGGCAATAGCTGCCGTAATTGGTCTGATAGCCCCAGATGCGCGCCGAGTCCGCCAGGATGGGATCGCGCCCCGCCCGCACCCAGGGATCGTCGGCGCGCCAGCAGCCGGAATGGACCACCACCTCGTCGCCCGGCTTCACGCCATCGACCCCGGCGCCGACCTTCCAGACGATGCCCGAGCAGTCGGAGCCGCCGGCGTGGAAGTCCTCCGGCTCGCCCGCCCTCTGGCGCTGGGCGATCACGTCCAGCGGATAACCCAGGGCCGCCCAGACGTTGTTGTAATTGATGCCGGTCGCCATGGTGTAGATCAGCACTTCGTCGGGGCCGATCTCCGGCACGTCGACGATCTCGCGCCGCCAGGCGGCCTCCGGCTCGCCGAAACGGTCCTGGCGGACGGTGAAGGCATGCATCCTGCGGGGCGCTTCCCCCAGCGGCGGACGCTCGCCCAGCGCGCAGATGTCCATGACTTCGACCCCTCCTGCGATGGCGGCGGCCTTATAGCACGGCGGCGCCCGGCGCGGGGAAGACGCCTTGGCAGGCGCGGCGCGGCTTCCTATGGTGGCAGCCATGACGACTGCCGCACGCCTTGCCGCGACCCTGGCGCTGGCGGCCGGGCTGTCGCTGGGGGCCTGCGGGACCGGCGCCGACGCCGCCCAGGACGACCCGCGCCTCGACGGCCTCTTCGCCCGCCTGCACGCCACGGCCGACGCCGACGAGGCCCGCCTGCTGCAGCGGGGCATCTGGTCGCTGTGGGCCGAAGCCCACGACGACGGGCTGAACGCCCTGATGCGCGACGGCGGGCGGGCCATGCGGCGCGGCGAGCTGGACCTCGCCATCGCCCTCTTCTCGCAGCTGATCGAGGCCGCGCCCGGCTTCGCCGAGGCCTGGAACAGGCGCGCCACCGCCTACTACCTGGCGCGGCGCTTCGACCGGTCCATCGCCGACTGCATGAAGGCGCTGGCGCTGGAGCCACGCCATTTCGGCGCCCTTTCGGGCCTGGGCCTGATCCACAGCGCCCGCGGCGAAGACCGCCAGGCGCTGCACTGGTTCCGCGAGGCGCTGGCGCACAACCCGCATATGGCCTCGATTCGCCGGCGGGTGGAGGAGCTGGCGCGCGAGCTGGAGGGCGAGGAGATCTAGCCGATTCTCTTTCATCCGCAGCACGAGGGCGTGCTGCGGTGCGCGCTACACCCTGGCGATGGTGAGCGTGTTGGTGCCCCCCGACCTGCCGAAAGGAACGCCGGCGGTGATGACGACGGCCTCGCCGGCGGCGGCGAAGCCCTCGCTCTTGGCCAGCGCCGCGGCGCGCAGGACCATGTCGGCGAAATCGGCGGCGTCGGCGGCGTGGACCGGGTTGACGCCCCAGGCCAGCGCCAGGCGGCGGGCCGATTCGATGCGCGGCGTCAGCCCCACGATGGGGACGGCCGGGCGCACGCGCGCGGCGCGCAGGCAGGTGGCGCCGGAGACCGACCAGGCGCAGATGGCGGTCGCGCCCACGGTGGCGGCCACTTCGCGGGCCGCCGCCGAGATGGCGTCGGCGCCGGTGGCCTGGGCCTCGCCGGCCAGCGGGTCCCACAGCGGGTCGTTTTCCACCGCCACCGTGATGCGGCTCATCATGGCCACCGCTTCGGCCGGCCAGGTCCCCACGGCCGTTTCGCCCGAGAGCATGCAGGCATCGGCGCCGTCATAGACGGCGGTCGCCACGTCGGAAGCCTCGGCCCGCGTCGGCGCCGGGCGCGAGACCATCGATTGCAGCATCTGGGTGGCCACCACCACCGGCTTGCCCGCCTCGCGGCAGGCCCTGAGGATGCGCTTCTGCAGCCCCGGCACCTCTTCGGGGGCCATCTCCACGCCCAGGTCGCCGCGCGCCACCATGATGCCGTCGGCCAGCGCCACGATGCCCGCCAGGCTGGCGATCGCCGCCGGCCGCTCCAGCTTGGCCATCACCGCCGCCCGCCCGGCCACCAGGCGCTGCGCTTCGGCGATGTCGTCGGGCCGCTGCACGAAGGAGAGCGCCACCCAGTCCGCGCCCAGCTCCAGGGCGAAGGCCAGATCGTCGCGGTCCTTGGGCGTCAGGGCCGGGATCGGCAGATGGGCGCCGGGCAGGTTGAGGCCCTTATTGTCCGAAAGGCGGCCGGGGCCCTCGACGGTGGTCTCGACGAAGCCGTCGCCGCAGCGCGTCACCCGCAGCCGCACGCGCCCGTCGTCCAGCAGCACGGCATCGCCGGCGGCAAGCGCCTGGAAGACCTCCGGATGGGGCACGCCGACGCGGCTCTGATCGCCGGCCGCCACGTCCCGATCGAGGCGGAAGGCGCTGCCCCCTTCCAGCGCCACCGCGCCCTCGCGAAAGCGGCCGATGCGCAGCTTCGGCCCCTGCAGATCGACCATCAGCCCGATCGGCCGCCCGCACCGCGCCTCCAGTTCCCGCACGGCGTCGCGGCAGGCGCGGTGGTCGGCGCGGCTGCCGTGGCTCATGTTGAGCCGGAAGACGTCGGCACCGGCCGCGAACAGGGCGGCGATGGTCTGCGGCGACGAAGACGCGGGCCCCAGCGTCGCCACGATTTTCCCCTGCCGCTCGCGACGCATGGCCCTTTCCCTGTCCCGATGCCCCTCGCTGCCCGGCGCGCCGGCCCGTCATCCGCGGCGCGATGTTTTCGTCCGCAGCACGGGGGCGTGCCGATTCCTTATTTCATCCGCGGCATGAGGACATACTGCTGTCGCCGGGCCGGACCAGGATAGCACGGAAGTCGTTGACGTTGGTGCGCGTCGCCCCGGTGACGACGGTATCGCCCAGGGCCCGGAAGAAGGCACCGCTGTCGTGGCGCCGCAGCGCCTCACGGGGGCAGATCCCCGCCGCCGCCGCCCGCGCCAGGCTTGACGGGTCGCAGAAGGCGCCGGCGCCGCCGCCATCGCCGTCGATGCCGTCGGTGTCGCAGGCGAGCGCGTGAACGCCCTCCATGCCGTCCAGCGCCAGGGCCAGGGCCAGCAGGAACTCGCGGTTGCGCCCGCCGCTGCCGCCGCTGCCGGGGGGAAGCGTCACCGTCGTCTCGCCGCCCGACAGGATGGCTGCCGGCGGCGGTGCCGGCCGGCCGCGCGCGGCGATCTCGCGGGCGATGGCGGCGTGGACCTGCGCTACGTGGCGGGCCTCGCCCTCGATCGTGTCGCCCAGCACCACCGGCGCCACGCCGCGCTCGCTCGCCAGCGCCGCCGCCGCGTCCAGCGCGTCGCCCGGGCGCGCCACCATGGCGGCCCGGGCGCGGGCGAGGCGGGGATGGCCGGGCTTGGGCGTCTCGCTGGCCTCGCTTCGCAGGTGGGCGCGCACCGCCGCCGGGGCCGCGATGCCGTGGCGCGCCAGCGTCGCCAGCGCCTGCTGGCGGGTCGAGGGATCGGCCACGGCCGGCCCCGAAGCGACGGTGGCGAGATCGTCGCCCGGCACGTCGGAGATGGCGAGCGTGAAGGTCGCCGCCGGCCAGGCGGCCAGCGCCAGCCGCCCGCCCTTGATCGCCGAGAGATGCTTGCGGACGCCGTTGATCTCGGCGATGGCGGCACCGGATGCCAGCAGCGCGCGCGTCAGCCGCCGCTTGTCGCCCAGCGCGATGCCTGCCGCCGGCAGCGCCAGCAGCGCCGAGCCGCCGCCCGAAAGCAGCACCAGCGCCAGATCGCCCTCCCCCAGGCCGGAGACCAGGGCGAGCATCCGCCGTCCGGCGCGGGCGCCGGCCCGGTCGGGCACGGGATGGGCCGCCTCCACCAGCTCGATCCGGCGCAGCGGCGCGCCGTGGCCATAGGGCACCGCCACCAGCCCGGCCAGCGCGCCGGGCCAGTGCCGTTCCACCTCGGCGGCCATGGCCGCCGCCGCCTTGCCCGCGCCCACCACCGCGGTGCGGCCCGGCGGGGCGGGCGGCAGCAGCCAGGCGATGCGCCCCCTCGCGCTGCAGGCGGCGACGGCGCGGCGGAACAGTGCTTGCAGGAACTGGCGCGGGTCCATCGCCGCCGCTTGTGCCACGCCGGCCACGAAGGCGGCAAGGCTGCGTCGTCCGTCCTGGAAGCGCCGGCGTCCCGCCGGCAAACGGGCCGAAGGCCCGCCGACGCACCGCCCCCCGCCGCCAGGCACCGCCACCATTTCCCGCTCTCACTGGCCAAAGCGCCGGCAAAATTTCAAACCGAGACAACCCCTGTCCGGGAAGCCTTGCGGCGGGCGGCCAGGGCGCGGAAGATCGCGCCCATGAAGCGCGGCCTGCCCGACAGCGTCATCGTGGAGCGCGACGGCGCCATCGCCACGGTGACGATCTCGCGCCCCGAAAAGCTCAACGCCATCGACACGGCGACGGCGCGCGGCCTTTCGGATGCCTTCGACATGCTTTCGGCCGACGACGGCCTGCGGGCGGTGGTGCTGCGCGGGGCGGGCGAGAAGGCCTTCGGGGCCGGCGCCGACATCGGCGAGTTCGCCGGCCGGCGCGGCGATCCCGGCGCGGCGCAGGACTACGAGCGCGCCTGGGGCGCGGGGCTGGCCCGCTGCCGCCACCCGGTGATCGCGGCCATCCAGGGCTACTGCATCGGCGGCAGCCTGGGCCTGCTGCCCGATACCGACATCCGCATCGCCGGGGCCGGCGCCATCTTCCAGATCCCGGCCGCGAGGCTGGGGATCGTCTATGGGCACGACGACATCGCCCGCCTGGCGCGCCTCACGGGCCACGCCAACGCCCTGGCGCTGCTGCTGGAGGCGGCGCGCATCCCGGCCGCCGAGGCGCTGCGCATCGGCCTGGTGAACCGGGTGGTGCCCGACGACCGTCTCTGGCGCGAGGCGCGGGCGACGGCGGAGCGCATCGCCGCCCTGGCGCCGCTGTCGGCGCGCTGGCACAAGAAGTTCGCCCGCCGCCTGCTCGATCCCGCCCCGCTCTCCGACGAGGAACGGGCGGAGGCCTTCGCCTGCTTCGCCACCGAAGACTACGAGGCCGCGCGGCGCGCCTTCGCCACCGGCGCGGCGCCCGCCTTCAAGGGGCGCTGAGCCGTGAGGACGGGCTACGGGCCGCTCGACGGCGTGCGCGTGATCGACTTCACCCATGTCATGGCCGGGCCCACCTGCACCATGATGCTGGCCGACATGGGCGCCGACGTGGTGAAGATCGAGCGCGTGCCCTTCGCGGCCGATGCCGCCCACAACCCCGACGACCCCTACTGGATCAACGGGGTCAGCGCCTCCTACATGATCGTCAACCGCAACAAGCGCGGCCTGCCGCTGGACCTGAAGAGCGCCGGCGGCGCCGCCATCGCCCGCCGCCTGCTCGCGGGCGCCGACGTGGCGGTGGAGAACTTCCGACCCGGCGTGCTCGACCGCCTGGGGCTGGGCTACGACGACGCCAGGCGGATCAACCCGCGCCTGGTCTATGGCGCGGTGAGCGGCTTCGGGCGCAGCGGCCCCTATAGCGACCGCCCCGGCTACGACCTGATGGCCCAGGGCATGGCGGGCATCGTCAGCGTCACCGGCGAGGGGCCGGGCCGCCCGCCGGTCAAGCCCGGCGTGCCCCTGACCGACATCACCGCCGGCATCCTGCTGGCCATGGGCATCTGCGCCGCGCTGTGGCACCGCGAGGCTTCGGGCGAGGGCCAGATGGTCGACACCTCGCTGTTCGAGGCCGGCATCGTGCACACCTACTGGCACAGCTGCGCCGCCTTCGCGACCGGCAAGGCACCGCAGCCGCTGGGCTCCGGCCACCCCCTGGCGGCGCCCTACCAGGCGATCCGCACCGCCGACGGCCACGTGACGGTGAGCGCCGGCGGCTGGATGTGGCCGCGGCTGTGCCGGCTGGTCGATCCGGCCCTGGAGAAGGACCCGCGCTTCGACAGCAACGAGAAGCGCATGCGCAACGTCAAGGCCCTGGAAGCGGCGCTGAACGAGCGCATGTCCACCCGAACCACCGCCCAATGGGTGGCGGCGCTGCAGGCCGAGGGCCTGCCGGCCGGCCCCATCAACACCATCCCCGAGATGCACGCCGACCCGCAGGCCCTGGCCCGCGAGATGGTGGTGACGCAGCGCCATCCCGCCGCCGGCGCGGTCAAGACCCTGGGTCTGCCGGTGAAATTCTCGAAGACGCCGGGCGGGCCGAAGCGCCCGGCCAGCGTCTATGGCCAGCACACCCGCGACATCCTGCGCGAGGCCGGCTATGGCGAGGAGGAGATCGACGCCTTCGTCGCCGCCGGCGCCACCGCCGAGGCGCCGTGAACGCCGTGAACGCTGCCGGCGGGCCTCGCGCCGGCGACGACCGCGTCGACATGCTGCTTCTCCGGCAAGGCGGCCCGGACCTCGGCCGGCCACAGCGGCGGGCCGGGCGGCGCCCAGGGCGGCGGGGCGCGCGCTACGCCTGCGCCCCGATGGCCATGCCGGCTTCGAGGCCTTCCAGCACCGCTTCCTCGGCGGTGCGCGGCATCGCCGCATCGCCGACGGTGTGGACCTCGCCCTCCCAGCCCGCCAGCGCCCGGGCCAGCCCCTGGCGCCGCACCGCGCCCTGGGCCAGCACCAGCGTATCGACCCCTTCGCAGACGATGGCCTCGTCGGTCACCGTGTGCTGCAGATAGACGCTGTCGCCGTCGGCGCCGAACAGGCGGGCGTATGGGATGGTTTCCACCCGCAGCCGGTGCAGTTCGCCGATCCAGTGGTCGCGCACGCCGTCCTGGAGATTCTGCCCCGGCACGATGCCGGTGACGGCCAGGCGCACGCGGCAGCCCTCGCGGGCGAGCTTTTCGGCCACGCCCAGCCCCGTCCAGTCGTTGCGGCAATCAGCCACCAGCACCGAGGCGCCGACATCGGCCTCGCCCCGCAGCAGCGCCCAGGCGTCCACGGCATGGGCTTCGCCGTCGCCTTCGAAACGGGGCCGCCTGGCCCCGGCGCCGGTCGCCACCACCACCGCATCGGGGCCGAGGGCGCGCACCGCGGCAGCCGTGACGCGGGCGCCGCATTCGACCCTGACGCCGGCCAGCGCCATCTCGCGTTCCAGATTGGCGACGATGCCGCCGAACTCGGCGCGCCCCGGCAGAGCGGCGGCCAGCAGCGCCTGGCCGCCCAGCCGGCTTTCCCGCTCGCGGAGCGTCACCTCGTGGCCGCGCTCGGCGGCGACGGCGGCCGCCTTCATGCCGGCCGGGCCGCCGCCGGCCACCAGCACCCTGCGCCGCCGCCCGGCCGGCGCCTTGACGTGGGGCCAGACGAGCTCGCGCCCGCTTTCGGGGTGCTGGATGCAGGAGACGGGGAAGTATTGCAGGCGGTGGCCGACGCAGGCCTGGTTGCAGGCGATGCAGGCGCGGATGTCTTCGGCGCGGCCCCGCCTGGCCTTGGCGGCGAAGAAGGGATCGGCGATCAGCGCCCGCGCCGCGCCCACCATGTCGGCCTCGCCCTTTGCCAGCACGGCCTCGGCCAGCTGCGGCTGGTTGATGCGCCCGGCGACCAGCACCGGCAGGGAAAGCTCCCGCTTCAGCGCGCCGGCGGCGGCGGCGACATGGGCGGGCGGGACGGCCATGGGGGGAAAGACCTCGATCCAGCCCCTGGCGGTGGCGGTGTTGCCGCCGATGACGCTGACATAGTCGGCCAGCCCGGCCGCCTCCAGCGCCCGGCAGACCTCCAGCGTCTCGCCGGGCGTCATGGCGTCGCGGGTGCTGTCGCCGCCGCCGAGGCGCACGCCGACGATGGCCCGGCCGCCGGCCGCCCGGCGCACCGCCGCCAGGATGTCGGTCAGCAGGCGCATGCGATTGGCCAGGCTGCCGCCGTGGCGATCATTGCGCAGATTGGTGCGGGGGTTGAGGAACTGGGCGACGAGATAGCCCATGCCGGCCAGGATTTCGACGCCGTCGAAGCCGGCCTCCATCAGGTGGCCGGCGGCCCGCCCATAGGCGGCGGCGAGCTCGGCGAGCCAGGCCGGCGAGGCGGCGACGGGGACGGTGCCGTAGCGCTCCAGCGGCAGTTCGGAGGCGGAATACAGCCGCCGCCTGGCGCCGTCATGGGTGGTGCGCATGGCGGGGCCGGGGTGGAAGAGCTGGCCCAGGATGCGGCAGCCGTGGCGCTGGACCGCCGCCGCCAGGGCGGCGAAGCCCGGCACCGATTCCTCCTGCCCGGCCAGCAGATAGCCGGCGGCGATGTCGAAGCTGGGGTGCATCGACATGCCCTCGATCACGATCATGCCGACGCCGCCGGCCGCCCTGGCCTCGTGATAGGCGATCAGCCGCTCGGAGACGCGCCCCCTCTCGCCCAGCGAGGTGCCGTGGGCGGGAAAGAACAGGCGGTTGGCGATCTCGTGCCCGCGCAGTTCGATGGGCTGGAAGAGATGGGGAAAGGCGCCCATGCGGCCCCTCCTGGCGGCGGCGGGCGCCCTTATCGCACCCGTCCGGCGCCCTTTCCAGGCGCCCGCTTGCCGCCGCCCGGCGCTCCCCGCACAATGGCGGGCGGGGCAACGAAGGGGAGACGGGCGCCATGGCCGTTCCATCGGCATTGCACAAGACCGACAGCATCGAGGCCAGGAAGGCGGATTTCGACAGCATCCCGGTGATCGACATCGCCCCCTTCCTCGGCGGCGGCGAGCGGGGGCAGCGCCGCGCGGCCGAAGAGATCGGAGACGCCTGCCGCCAGGTCGGCTTCTTCTACGTCACCGGCCATGGCATCCCCGAGGCCACCATCGGCGCGCTCATGCGCCAGACCCGCCGCTTCTTCCAGCTGCCGCTGGCGGAGAAGATGAAGCTCGATATCGACCTCATCCAGCGCCACCGCGGCTATATCCCCGAGGGCGCGCTTTCGGCCGACGTCAACGCGAGGCCCGATCTGCAGGAGGGCTTCGAGGTCTCCATGGAACTGCCGGCCGACGACCCCGACTATCTGGCCGGCAACATCATGCTGGGCCCCAATGTCTGGCCGCAGAACCTGCCCGGCTTCCGCCAGGGCGTCTATGCCTATTGGGAAGCGGTGCACCGGCTGGGCGTCGTCCTGTTCCGCGCCTTCGAGCGGACGCTGGGCCTGCCCTGCGGCTGGTTCGACGACAAGATCGACAAGCCCATGGGCCAGCTGCGGCTGATCCACTACCCGCCGCAGCCGGGACCCATCCGGCCCGACCGCATCGGCATCGGCGCCCACACCGATTACGAATGCTTCACCATGCTGCTGCAGGACGATGTCGGCGGCTTGCAGGTGGGCAACCGCGACGGCGACTGGATCGAGGCGCCGCCCATCGCCGGCACCGTGGTCGTCAACATCGGCGACATGCTGATGCGCTGGACCAACGACGAGTTCGTCTCCACGCCGCACCGGGTGATCAACGATTCGGAGAGCGAGCGCTATTCCTTCCCGTTCTTCTTCGGCGCCAACCACGACTGCGTCGTCGCCCCGCTGCCGCAATTCACCGGCCCCGGCCGCCCGGCCCGATACCCGCCGACCCGCTGCGGCTGGTGGACCGAGGCCATGATCACCGACGCCTACGACTACCGCATCCCCTGGCGCGGCAAGCTGCCGGATCCGGAACTGGTCCGGTGGTGCGGCGGATAGGGCCTCGACCGCCCGAGGCTCATCCGCCCCAAGGCTCATCCACATTGAGCGCGGTGGCGCAGCAGGTGGTCGGCCAGAACGCAGGCCATCATCGCCTCGCCCACCGGCACGGCGCGGATGCCGACGCAAGGGTCGTGGCGCCCCTTCACGCGCACCGTCGTCTCGGCGCCGTCGCGGTCCACCGTCCGCCGGCGGTGCAGGATGGAGCTGGTGGGCTTGACGGCGAAGCGGACCACCAGCTCCTCGCCGGTGGCGATGCCGCCCAGCACGCCGCCCGTCCGGTTGGAGAGGAAGCGGGGGCCTGATTCGCCGGCCGCCATCTCGTCGGCCGCCGTCTCGCCCGGCCAGGCGGCGAGCGCGAAACCCTCGCCGATCTCCACCCCCTTGACGGCGTTGATCGACATCATGGCGGCGGCGAGATCGGCGTCGAGCTTGCCGTAGAGCGGGCTCCCCAGGCCCGCCGGCACGCCGGCGGCGCGCAGCTCCACCACCGCGCCGGCCGAGGAGCCGCGCTTTCTCACCTCGTCCAGGAACCCCTCCCACTGCCCGGCCATCGCCTTGTCGGGGCACCAGAAGGGGTTGTTCTCCACCTCCTCCCAGTCCCAGCGGGCGGGATCGATGCGGTGAGGGCCGATCTGCACCACGGCGCCGCGGATCGCCACACCCTCGCCCAGCAGCCGGCGCGCCACGGCGCCGGCGGCCACGCGCATGGCGGTCTCGCGGGCGCTGGAGCGGCCGCCGCCGCGATGATCGCGGATGCCGTATTTGACGTCGTAGCTGTAATCGGCATGGCCCGGGCGCCAGAGACGGGCGAGCTCGCCGTAATCCTTCGGGCGCTGGTCCACGTTCTCCACGATCATGGCCAGCGGCGCGCCGGTGGTGCGGCCTTCGAACAGGCCCGAGACGATCGCCACCCGGTCCGGCTCGCGGCGCTGGGTGGTGAAGCGCGAGCGGCCGGGGCGGCGGCGGTCCAGCCAGCGCTGCACCCAGGCCTCGTCCAGCGCCAGGCGCGGCGGCACCCCGTCCACCACGCAGCCGATCTGCGGGCCGTGGCTTTCGCCCCAGGTGGTGACTCGGAAGAGATGGCCGAAGCCGTTGGAGGCCATGGCAGCACCTCCGGCGCTGCTGATGAATCCTGCGCAGCACGGGGCGTGCTGGTTCTTTTTCGTCCGCAGCACGAGGGCGTGCTGATTCTTTATTCATCCGCAGCACGAGGGCGTGCTGCTGTGCCGTCAGACGACCGAGATGTCGGGTGCCTTCGGGTTTTTCATGCCGACGATGTGATAGCCGCAATCGACGTGGTGGACCTCGCCGGTGACGGCCGTCGAAAGGTCGGAGGCCAGGTAGAGCGCCGCGCCGCCTACCTCGTCCTGGGCGACGTTGCGCGCCAGCGGCGCATTGAGCTCGTTCCACTTCAGGATGTAGCGGAAATCGCCGATGCCCGAGGAGGCGAGCGTCTTGAGCGGCCCGGCCGAGATGGCGTTGACGCGGATCGCCCGTTCGCCCAGGTCCGCCGCCAGGTAGCGGACGCTGGCCTCCAGGGCCGCCTTGGCGACGCCCATGACGTTGTAATGGGGCATCCAGCGCTCGGCGCCGTAATAGGTCAGCGTAAGCAGGCTGCCGCCGCCGGCCATCAGCTCCGCCGCCCGGCGGGCGACGGCTGTGAAGCTGTAGCAGGAGACGTCCATGGTCTGCAGGAAGTTCTCGCGGCTGGTGTCGGCATAGCGGCCCTTGAGCTCTTCCTTGTCGGAGAAGGCGATGGCGTGGACGACGAAATCGAGGCCGCCCCAGCACCCGGCCAGCCGCTCGAAGATGCGGTCGAGATCGCCGTCCGAGGTGGCGTCGCAATCGGCGGCGAAGGCCGCGCCGACGCTTTCGGCCAGCGGGCGGGCGCGCCGGCCCAGCGCCTCGCCCTGATAGGTGAAGGCCAGTTCGGCGCCGTGCGCCGCCAGGGTGCGGGCGATGCCCCAGGCGATGGAACGCTCGTTGGCCACGCCCATGACGAGGCCGCGCTTGCCGGCCATCAGGGGGCCGGTGCCGTTCACGGGTGCCTGGCCACGGCGCCTTGCGGGCGCGCCTCAGGCGGGCGCGCCGGCGCAAAGCGCGGCAGTGGTCTTCGCCATGGTCCGCTCCCCCGGAAGGCGGCCCCCTGGTCCCGGCCGGGAAATCTGGCCATAACGGGGCGGGCGCCTGCCCGGCAGTATGGGCGGGCGGGCGGCGACAGTAAAGGCAGGCGGCGGCGGGCGCCCCGTCGATGGATGGCACCGGCCGCGCCTGGCGGGCGGGCGCGGAGCGAGGCGATGGCCGGCATGGAAGGGGGCGACCCCTTCGACATCTTCTCCCGCTGGTATGCCGAAGCGGCCGGCTGCGGCCTCGCCGAGCCGACGGCGGTGGCGCTGGCGACGGCCGACGGCGACGGCCGCCCCTCGCTGCGCATGGTGCTGCTGAAGGAGCACGGGCCGGAGGGCTTCGTCTTCTACACCAATCTCGAAAGCCGCAAGGGCCGGGAGCTGCTCGCCAACCCGCAGGCGGCGCTGTGTTTCCACTGGATGCCGCTGGCCCGCCAGGTGCGCGTGGAAGGCCGGGCGCGCCCGGTCGGCGACGACGAGGCCGACGCCTATTTCGCCGGCCGCGACCGCGCCAGCCGCATCGGCGCCTGGGCCTCCCACCAGTCCCGGCCCATGGAGAGCGCCCGCCAGCTGGAGAGGAACGTGGCCAGGGAGACGCTGCGCTTCCGGCTGGCCCGCGTGCCGCGCCCGCCCCACTGGTCGGGCTTTCGCATCGTGCCCGGGGCCATCGAGTTCTGGCGCGCCCGTCCCTTCCGACTGCACGAGCGCATCGTCTTCGCCCGCGACGCCGACGACGCCCCCTGGCGCGTCCGGCGCCTCTTTCCCTGAGCCATGGCGGTCATCGACCAGCACCAGGCCCGGCTCATGCGGCTGGCCACCATCGCCTCGGTGGCGGTGGCCTCGGTGCTGATCGTCGTCAAGGTCGCCGCGGCACTGGCGACCGGTTCGGCGAGCCTGCTCTCGTCGCTGGTCGATTCCCTGCTGGACGCCTTCGCCTCGTTGGTCAACCTCTTCGCCGTCCGCCATGCCCTGCGGCCTGCCGACCGGGAACACCGCTTCGGCCACGGCAAGGCGGAGCCGCTGGCCGCCCTGGCGCAATGCGCCTTCATCGCCGGTTCGGCCATCTTCATCGTCATCGAGGCCGCCGGCCGGCTGGCGGCGGCGCAGACGGTCGAAAACGGCGATCTCGGGATCGCGGCCATGGCCTTCTCGCTGGTCGTCACCGTGCTGCTGGTGGCCTTCCAGAGTCATGTGGCGAAGCGCACCGGCTCCACGGCCATCGGCGCCGACGCCCTGCACTACCGCATGGACATCGCCATGAATGTCGGCGTCATCGCAGCGCTGGTGGCCGCCACCCGCTTCGGCCTATGGTGGGCGGACGGCGTGACCGCCATCGCCATCGCCTGCTGGATTTCGCGCGGCACCTGGCGGCTGGCGCGCCGTTCCCTCGACCTGCTGATGGATCGGGAGTTTCCCGACGAGGAGCGCGCCCGCATCGAGGAGATCGTGCGGGCCCACCCCGAAACCCGCGGCCTGCACGACCTGCGCACCCGCAGCGCCGGCCTTCAGCCCTTCGTGCAGCTGCATCTGGAGCTGGACCCCGAGCTCACCTTGCTGCGCGCCCACGAGATCGCCGACGAGGTGGAGGCCGGCATCGTGGCGGCCTTCCCCGGCGCCGAGGTCATCGTCCACCAGGACCCGGCGGGAATCGAGCAACCCCACGGCATCGGCGGGGGCACAGCAGCACGCCCTCGTGCTGCGGATGAAAGAGAACCAGCACGCCCTCGTGCTGCGGATGAAGGAGAACCGGCACGTCCTCATGCCGCGGACGACGGGCGCGACGCGGAGCGGGGCCCGTGAAGGGCGGCTCCCGCGCGCCCGGTGCCCGCCTGGTGCTCGCCTCGCGCTCGCCCCGCCGCCTGGCGCTGCTGGCGCAGATCGGCTTCGCGCCCGACGAGATCGTCCCCGCCGATCTCGACGAGGCGCCCCTCGATGGCGAGCTGCCGCGCGACATGGTCCGCCGCCTCGCCCGCGCCAAGGCGGCGCATGTCGCCGCGCTGCGCCCCGGCGCCGTGGTCCTGGGCGCCGACACGGCGGTCGCCTGCGGGCGCCGCATCCTGCCCACCCCTGCCGACGAGCGGGCGGCGCGGCGCGGGCTGGAGCGGCTTTCCGGGCGCCGCCACATGGTCCATGGCGGCGTCTGCGTCGTCGCCGGCGGCGGGGTGCGGGTTCGCCACGTCGCCACCCGCGTCGCCTTCAAGCAGCTCTCGGCGGAAGAGACGGCGTGGTATCTGGCCAGCGGCGAATGGCGGGGCAAGGCCGGCGGCTATGCCATCCAGGGCCGGGCCGCCGCCTTCGTGGCGCTGATCAACGGCTCCTGCAGCAATGTCGTCGGCCTGCCGCTGCGCGAAACGGCGCAGCTGCTGGCGGCCGCCGGCCTGCGCCCGTCGTAAGCCATGGCCGCCGCGCCCGACAGGCTGCTCGTCGAGGCGACGCCGCTGGCGGTGCGCGTCGCGCTCATGGCCGGTTCTCGCCTGCTGGAACTCCATATCGACCGGCCCGGCGGCATCGCCGCGGACGACGTCTTCGCCGGGCGGGTGGTGCGGATCGCGCCCGCCATCGGCGCCGCCTTCGTCGATCTGGGGCCGGCGGGGACCGGCCTGCTGCGGGCCGGCGACGCCTGCGGGGCGGGGCCGCTGTGCGGGCGCCTTCACGAGGGCCAGCGCCTCGCCGTCGCCATCGGGACCGCCGCCCGCGACGACAAGGGGCCGCTGCTGACGCAGCGCTTCGACGATCCGCAGGCCGCCCTGCACGCCGCCGCCCAGGCCGGGCCGCCGCGCCCGCTGCGGCGCGGCCCGCCGGTGCTGGAACGCCTGGCGGCGCGCTATCCCGAGGCCCGCATCGTGGCCGAGGGCGCCGGCCTCGCGGCGGCACCCCGCGCTGTGGACGCAGACGTCGCGCTGCGGACGGTGGCCCTCCTGAAGCGGCGGTGCGACGCGGATGGCACCGCCCGGCATCGCGGCCGACGGCCGCTGTTCGAGGAGGCCGGCGTGGACGAGCAGCTGGCCCGCGCCCTGGCGGCGGAGGTGGCGCTTGCCTCCGGGGCCAGGCTGCGCTTCGAGACCGGCCGCACGCTGACTGCCATCGACCTCGACAGGGCCGCCGCCAGCGGACGGGCGGGCAGCGATGCGGCGATCAATCTGGAAGCGGTGCCGGTGCTGGCCCGCCAGCTGCGGCTGCGCAATCTGGCGGGCCTGACGGTCGTCGATTTCCTCAACGCCGCCCCGCGCGACGGCCGCCGGCTGATGGCGCGGCTGGCGGCGGCGCTGAAGGACGATCCGGCCGAGACCTCGCTGGACGGCCCGTCGCGCTTCGGCCTGGTGCAGATCGCACGCCAGCGGCTGGGGCCGCCGCTGGCCGAAGCCGTCGGCCCGCCCGCGCGGGCTGCGGCCGAGGCGCTGGCGCGGCAGCTGGCCAGGGAGGCGCGGGCCGGGCCGGCGACGGCCTTCGAGGTCCGCGCCTCGCCGCAGGTGACGGCGGCGCTGCTGGGCGCGGACGGGGGCGCGACCATCGCCCGCTGGCTCGGCCGCGGCGTCGCGGCGCTGGCCGAGGACGGGCGCCGCCACGACGACTTCGCCATCGCGCCGGCCGGTCGTGTCGGCGCCACGCGCCACCCTTCAGGCTGAGCCATGGCGACTTCGCCCGCAGCCGGCGCCGGAAGCGGCAAGCCCTGCCCCCTGTGCGGCCGGCCGGGGCAAGCCCGCTTCGCGCCCTTCTGTTCCCACCGCTGCCGCCTGCGCGACCTCGCCCACTGGATCGGCGGCGACGAGCCCTATGTCATTCCCGGACGCCCGCTCCTTGCCGGCGAGGGCGAGGCCCCGCCGCCGCAAGACGAGGCCGGCGGCAGCCGCCGGCACCGGGACGACGAGCGATGAATGCCCTGGACAGGCGGGCGCGAATTCCCTAAACAGCCGCCCTTCCCGACGGTGGCGGCGCGTTCCCTGCCCAGGTAGCTCAGTCGGTAGAGCACATGACTGAAAATCATGGTGTCGGTGGTTCGATTCCACCCCTGGGCACCGGCGCCCCCGCGTGGCCGCTTGCGGGCGGGGCGCCCGTCGCTATCATCGCCGGTGCCGCCCGCGGCCGGCGCGGAGCCGGACAGGGTGGGCGGCGTTCGCCCGCACCGCGATAGGGAGCTTTGCCATGACAACGCCAGCCCGGCTCGCCGCCCGCGCCCTCGCCGCCTTCGCCGCCGACCGGCGGGGCCTGATGAAGACCGAGCGCGTGCTGCTGGCGGGCGCCCTGGCCTTCGCCATCGTCGCCATCCTGTTGCTGCTGGGGGTCGACATCCTGGGCTGGTTCGGCGTCGAGCCACCCGCCGAAGAGGGCGCCTGACCGCTCCTCAGCCCTCGTCCGGGGCCAGCACCTCGATCAGGATCGGCGACGGCCGGCCATCGTTGCAGGGATTGTTGGTCTGCGGGCAGTTGGAGACCACGGCCAGCGCATCCATCTCCGCCCGCAGTTCCACATAACCGCCCGGGGCGGCCTTGCCGTCGGGAACGGGCAGGAAGGTCCGCTCCGCCAGCCTGCCGCCTTCGCCCACCGGCACATGGCAGAAGAAGTTGACGTTGGGGACGATGTCGCGCCGCCCCAGGCCGTGGCGGGCCAGTTCGGCCAGAAAGTTCTCGCGGCAGCCGGGCGCCGCGCCGGCACCGTAGAGCAGCGCGTTGCTGGGGGCGCTGCAGCAGCCGGCGACGGTGTCGTGATAGCCGCCGGCGGTGTCGGCCACCAGCGTGAAGATGGCGCGCGCTTCGTCGGAGAAGAGGCGGTGGCCGGCCGTCAGCCGCAGCGTGCCGGCGGCCTTCAGCGTGTTGGGCGCATGGTAGCGTTCGGCCGGGTCGCGGGCGTTGTAGCACAGGAAATCCACCCCCTGGCGGCCCTCCAGATCGGTGATGCGCAGATGCCGCCCGCGCGCCACGCTGGCCGACCAGGGCCGGCCGGCGGCGAGGGTCTCGCGGGCCAGGACGCGCATCACGCCACCTCCAGTTCCAGTTCGCTCACCCGCCCGCCGGCGTTGATCTCCCAGCCCGGACGATCGAGGTCGAAGGGGCAGGAGGAGACGACGCAGATGGTGTCCATCAGCGCCTCCAGGGTCACCTGCGCGCCGGCCGGCACGGTGTTCTTCGGCGCCGACAGGCCGCCCCGCTCGTCGACGGGGACATGGGTGAAGAAGTTGATCGGCTGCGGGATCACCGGGATCTCGTAGCCCAGGCGCCGCATGGCGATCTGCAGGTTGTCGGCGCAGCTGGCATGGGGGCCGTCATGGCCGAAGAACTCGTAGCGGAAGCGGTCGCAGGCCGCCAGCAGCATGTCGTGGACGCCGCCGGCGGTGTCTTCGGTCATCTTCAGCATCGGGCGGCGGAAGCGCGACAGGAAGACATCGCCCGGGCGCGGCTTCAGCGAGAAGGTGGTCACCCAGCTGTGCGGCGGCGACAGCCACTCGCCCACATGGCCGGCGTTGAAGGAGAAGAAGTCGGCGGCCTGGCCGCCCCTGGGCGTCCTCACCGTGACGCTCTGCCCGCAGGCGACGGCGACGGCGCGCCCCTCGGCCGGCGGAACGACGATGGTCTCCATGCCGTCCTCCCTCAGGCGGCGCGCCGGTCCAGCGCCGCGAGCTCGGCCACCACGCGGTCCGTATCGGTGACGCGGCAGTAGCCGGCATAGAGCTCCAGCGAGCGGGTGTGGCGCTCATGGGTGATGGTGGCGCAGGCGTCCTCCGGCACGGTGACCAGATAGCCCAGGTCGCAGGCGTCGCGCACCGCCGATTCGACGCACTGGTCGGTCAGCATGCCGCAGACGATCAGCTGTTCGATCTCCAGGGCCCGCAGGACATAGTCGATGTTGGTGGAGTTGAAGACGCTCGACGACGTCTTGGGGATGACGATCTCGTCGGGCAGGCGGGCGATGGCGGCGGGGAGCCCGGCCCAGGGCGAACCCCTGGGCACGCCGATGCCGGAGATTTTGTAGTCGAGCGAAAGGTCGCGCATGTCGCGGGTGAGTGCCTCGACCACCGTGTAGAGCACCTCCGCCCCGGCGGCCCGGCAGGCGGCCTGGAGACGGGCGATGGCGGGCAGCATGACCTCGTCGATGCGCCGGAAGTGATAGGCGAGCTCGGCGGGGATCGCCGCCGGATCGATATGGCCGTATTCGCCGTCGCCGGGCGTGCAGGTGTAGATCTGGACATCGACCACCAGCAGCGCGGCATGGCGGGCGGTGCGGATGGGGACGTGGCGGCTCAGACCGCCTCTGCCGTCGGCGGCGAAACGGGCGCGCGACATGGCGGACCCCCAGTCGGTAGGCATGGACGCGCCAGCCTAGCCGGTCGCCGCGCGGACTGCCAGCGCCCCCCAACGACGTAGTGCCTCAGTTTGAAACATTGAGGCCGCACGCCGCGGCACTGCGTGTCGGCGTCCTGTCCGCGAGTAGCGTGAAGGATTCCGCTGCCTGCGCCTGCGAGAAGGTTCACGCCCCGGCGGGTAGCGCCAGTCGAGGACATCACCCGCAATCGCAAACCCGCCAAGGAACGCGGCATCGTGTGGATCGGGAGCGACTTCGCCATGGTCCGGCGCGACGATGGCCATATCGGGAACTCATCCCCTGGCTTGCCGTTCCGGTGGAGACGCTGGAAAGCGGCGGGCGCGGGCGAAGCGCACGCGGGGTGGTGGTGCCTGGCGGCGGGGTCCGTGCGTTGACGGGCCTTGCGGCCCGTTTGCCGCCGGGACGCCGGCGCTCCCAGGAGGCGGCTGCTGGGGGGTGGCGGCAAACGGCACCTGCCCATTTTCAAACCGGGGCACTACCCCGGCGCCCGCAACCGCCACACCGAAGGCCCCCGCCCGGCGCAGCCCGGGCATGGGAGATGCGGCCAGGCGGCGCCCGTCAGGGCGCGATTTCGGTGTGGATCGGCCCTTGCGGGAAGAAGGCGCGGAAGGCGAAGGCGAAATCGACCGTGTGGACCACATCCACCGGCCCCGCCTGCGTCATCCGCCGCACCGTGACATTGCCGACATCGGCCCCGGCGGCGATGCGGCTCCCATCCAGGGCCGAGGCCTGGCCCGGCTCCCAGGCCAGCACCAGATCGCCCGCCCGGACCGTCCCTTCCCGCCGCAGCAGCGAGAGCGCCCAGGCCTCGCCGCCCACCCGCACGACGCGGGCCAGGGCCGGCAGCTCGGCCGGCAGTTCGCCCCGGAAGAAGCCATAGGGCGCGCTGCGGCCGTCATAGCCGACATAGGGGTTGGCGCCATAGTCGCGGGCATCCGGCGCGGCAGGCACCAGCACCCGGCCTTCGGGAAAGCGCTGCCTGAAACGCGCCAGGCTCTCCAGCCTGGCCGGCCAGGGCTCCAGCACCGCGCCCGTCATGGCGCCGGCGATGGCCTCGCCGGTGAACTGCTGCCACCAGCTCTCGGTCTGGCGGTCGTACATCACCAGGTCGGAATGGCGCAGCTTGCCGGTGGTGCCGAAATCCAGCAGCCGCTCCCCCACCTGGCGCCGGAAGACGATGGCGGTGTTGCAGAGCGGGCAGAAGGTGACGGTCAGCGCTTCGCCGCCCACCCGATCGTTGACGATCTCGTGCCACATGAGGATTCGCAGCGGATAGGCGCGCGCCTCGCCGCCGGCCTGGACGGAGACCACCGGCTCGATGCCGGCGATGCCCCGCAGTTCCGAGACGGGCGCGAAGACGGGCGCATCGATGGCCGGGATGCCATCCCGGGGCGGGCCGCCGGAGACGATCTCGCCCAGATCCACCGACCGCTTCGAGAAATCCGTCGCCGGCCATTCCAGGCGCCACGTCTCCCAGGCGCCCGCCGCGGCGGCGGAAAGGGCCGCCGGCAGCAGGACGCAGAGCACGCCCAAAGCCAGGGAGCGGATGAGGGCCATGGACGGCCTCCTCGTCGCGGCCCCGGGTAGCGGGCAAGCCTGCAAGAACCAGCCCCGTTCGCCGGGGTGGTCGGAGTGGGAGGATTTGAACCTCCGGCCCCTGCCTCCCGAAGACAGTGCTCTACCGGGCTGAGCTACACTCCGGCGCCTGCGGCGGGCGGCTTATAGCGCCCGCCGGGGCGGCTCGCAACCCGCGGGCGCGTCAGAAGGCGCGCTCGACGCAGAAGCCCACCAGCTCCTCCAGCCCGGCGCGCCAGGGGTTGGGCGGGAAAGCCGCCAGCGCCGCGCTGGCCTCCGCCCCCTGGCGGCGGGCTTCGGCCATGCAATCGGCCAGCGCCCCGGTCTCGGCGAGCAGCGTCGTCGCCCGTTCCAGGTCGCCCTCCCGCTGGCTTCCCTCCTTCAGCGTCCGCCGCCAGAAGGCGCGCTCCGCCTCGCCGGCCCGCGCGAAGGCCAGCGCCACCGGCAGGGTGATCTTGCCGCCGCGGAAGTCGTCGCCCACCGTCTTGCCCAGCTCGGCCTCGCGGGCGGCATAGTCCAGCGCATCGTCGGCCAGCTGGAAGGCGGTGCCGAGCTTCAGCCCGTAGCGGCAGAGCGCGGCCCTTTCCTTCGCCACGTCGCGATCCTCGCCGGCGGCCACGGCGCCGACCTCGGCCGCGGCCGCGAACAGTCTCGCCGTCTTGGCCTCGATCACCTCCAGATGGGCGTCCAGCCCCGCCTCCAGATCGTCGGCGATCGCCAGCTGGCGCACCTCGCCTTCGGCGATGGCCGCGGCCGCCGAGGCCAGGATGGCCAGCACCTCGATGCGCCCGTCGCCCACCATCAGCTGGAAGGAGCGGCCGAACAGGAAATCGCCCACCAGCACGGCGGCCTTGTTGCCCCACAGGGCATTGGCCGTCGCCCGCCCGCGCCGCAGCGCGCTGTCGTCCACCACGTCGTCGTGCAGCAGCGTCGCGGTGTGGATGAACTCCACCGCCGCCGCCAGATCGATATGGCGCCGGCCCTCATAGCCCATCATGCGCGCGGAGGCGACGGTGAGCACGGCGCGCAGGCGCTTGCCGCCCGAGGCCAGCAGATGGCCGGCCAGCTCGCCGATCAGCGCCACCGGGCTTTCCAGGCGCTGGGCGAGGGTGCGGTCCACCCGCTCGAGATCGGCGGCGGCGAGCGTCCGCAGCCGCTCGAAGGAGCGGCGGGCGGCAGCGCGGGCGGGCTGTTCGGCTGAGGACGGCATGGCGGTTCCAGCCGGGCTTAGCACGAAACGCGCCCGACCGCGCGCATTGCGGCGACCGGCTTCGGGGCTTGCGCGGCGCCGCCGGGGTGTTATACCATAACACAACTTGGCTGGAGGCCACGCCCATGCCGCCACCCGACGACCTGCCCAGAAACGCGGTGCTGGTGCTGGACTTTCTGCTCGCCCACGGGCGTCCGGCTTCCGCCTATCGCATCCTCGACGCCCTGAGGCCACGGGGTATCGCCGCCCCGCCCACCGTCTATCGCGCGCTCGACCGGCTGCTGGCGCGCGGCCTGGTGCACCGGGTCGAATCGCTCAACGCCTTCGTCGCCTGCGCCCAGCCCGACCACGGCGAGGACAACGGCTTCGCCATCTGCGGCGATTGCGGCCGGGTGGCCGAATTCTCCGGGCGGGCGGTGCATCGGGCACTGGGCGCGATCGCCGCCGCACAGGGCTTCGAGCTCGCCCATGCCACCATCGAGCTCGCCGGGCGCTGCGCCGCCTGCCGCGGCGGGGAGGCGTGCCATGGCTGAGCGCCCTCTTTCGGCCGTCGCCATGGGCAGCGTCCGGCGGCTGGCCTTCGTTCTGGTGCTTCTGGTGCCGCTGTGGCTGCTGGTGTGGTGGGCGTTGTCGTGAGCGCGGCGCTTTCCTTTCGCGACGTCACGCTGGGCTACGAACACCGCCCGGCCGTCCACCACCTGACGGGGGCCGTGGCGCCGGGGGAGCTGCTGGCCGTGGTCGGCCCCAATGGCGCCGGAAAATCCACCCTGCTGAAGGGCGCGGTGGGGGAGATCGAGCCCTTTTCCGGCGCCATCGAGCGCGGCGGCGGCGAGATCGCCTATCTGCCGCAACAGGCCGGCCTCGACCGCTCCTTTCCCCTCACCGTCTTCGATCTGGTTGCCATGGGCCGCTGGGGCACCGTCGGCGCCTTCGCCCCGCTCACGGGCGCCTGCCACGGCTGCATCGAAGCGGCGCTGGGCCATGTCGGCCTGGAAGGCTTCGGCGCGCGCGCCATCGCCACCTTGTCCCGGGGCCAGTTCCAGCGCGCCCTGTTCGCAAGGCTGCTGGTGCAGGACGCGCCGCTCATCCTCCTGGACGAACCCTTCACCGCCCTCGACCGGGCGACCGAAGAGGCGCTGGCCGCCATCCTCCGCGTCTGGCACGGCGAAGGCCGCACCGTGGTGGTGGTGCTGCACGATCTGGCGCAGGTGCGGGCCTTCTTCCCGCGCACGCTGCTGCTGGCGCGCACGGCCATCGCCTGGGGGCCGACGAGGGACGCGCTGGCCCGCGACAACCTCGCCGCCGCCGGCGCCCTGGCCGAGGCCTGGGACGACGCCGCTCCCCGTTGCGCGCCCGAGGAGATGGCGGCGTGATCTGGGAGGCGCTGGTCCAGCCTTTCGTGGAGTTCGCCTTCATGCGCCGCGCGCTGGCGGGTTCGCTCGCCGTCGCCCTGGCGGCGGCACCGGTGGGGGTTTTCCTCACGCTGCGGCGCATGAGCATGACGGGCGACGCCATCGCCCACGCCGTGCTGCCGGGGGTGGCGACCGCCTATCTGCTGGCCGGCCTTTCCCTCTATGCGATGACCCTGGGCGGCCTCGTCACCGGGCTGGCGGTCGCCGGGCTGGCCGGCGTGGCGTCGCGGGCGACGGTGCAGCACGAGGATGCCAGCCTCGCTTCCTTCCATCTGCTGGCGCTGGCGCTGGGCGTCGTCATCGTCTCGCTGAGCGGCAGCCGGGTGGACCTCGTCCACGTCCTCTTCGGCAGCGTGCTGGCGCTGGGCGACGATGCCGTGCTGATGCTCGCCGCCGTCGCCAGCGCCACCGTGCTGGGGCTGGCGCTGGTCTATCGTCCGCTGGTGCTGGAATGCGTCGATCCCGCCTTCCTGAAGACGGTCGGCAAGCGAGCGGGCGGGCGGGTCCACCACCTTTTCCTGGCCCTGATGGTGCTGGTTCTGGTGGCGGGTTTCCACGCCCTGGGCACGCTCATGGCGGTGGGCATCATGATTCTGCCGGCGGCCGCCGCCCGCTTCTGGGCCAGGGACATCGACCGCATGATCGCGGTGGCGGTCGGCGCGGCGCTTCTCCCGGTCCCGGCCGGGCTGCTGGCCTCCTTCCATGTCGATATCCCCTCCGGCCCGGCCATCGTGCTGGCGGCCGGAGCGATCTACTTGCTGTCCATGGTTCTGGGCCCCCATGGCAGCCTGCGCTCGCTGACGACGCCGTCCTGGCATTACCGAGCATAGGGAGCAAACCAAGCCATGACCTCCTCCGCACGCCGCCTCGCCGCTGCCATCGCCGCCGTCTTCCTGGCGGCCGCTCCGGGGGCCCGCGCCGCGCCCCTGGACGTGGTCGCGAGCTTCAGCATCCTCGCCGACATGGTGCGCGAGATCGGCGGCGAAAGGGTGCAGGTGACGGCGCTGGTCGGCCCCGACGAGGACAGCCATGCCTTCGTGCCGCGCCCTTCTCACGCCCGCCTGGTGGCGGAGGCCGACCTGGTGGTCGTGAACGGGCTGGGTTTCGAGGGCTGGATCGACCGTCTGGTCGCCGCTTCCGCGTCCGCTGCCACCATCGTCGTCGCGACCGCCACCATCGAGACCGGCGACGACCACGATGACGACGGACACAGCGACCACGGTGGCAACGGCCATGGCGACCATGATGACCACGGCCACGACGGCAACGGCCATAACGACCACAGCGACCACGATGACAACGGCCATAATGGCCACGATGACCACGGCCACGATCACCACGGCGTCGATCCCCATCTCTGGCAGGACGCGGCCCATGCCCGGGCCTATGTCGGCACCGTCGCCGCCGCGCTCGCCGCTGCCGACCCCGAAGGGCGCGCCCTCTACGAGGCCAATGCCCGGCGCTACGATGCCGTGCTGGCCGCCCTTGATCGCGAGATCCGCGAGGCCCTGGCGGACATACCTTCGGAACGCCGCCAGGTGCTGACCCCCCACGACGCCTTCGGCCATTTCGAACGGGCCTACGGCATCGTCTTCCTGGCCCCGCAAGGCCTCTCCACCGTCGACGAGCCGTCCGCCGCCGAGACCGCCGCCCTCGCCCGCCAGCTGCGCGAAGGGCGCATCGCCGCCGTCTTCTACGAGAACATAGCCGACAACAGGCCGGTCGAACGCATCGCCGCCGAGGCCGGCATCGCCGTCGCCGGCACGCTCTATACCGACGCGCTTTCGGGGCCGGACGGGCCGGCGGCGAGCTATGTCGCCATGATGCGCCACAACGCCTCCGTGCTGCGGGAGGCGTTGCTGCCGTCTCCGGCACCGTGATGGCGGCCGCCTGCCTTCCCCTGCGGCGGCTCCGTTCCAGGCTGTGGAAGGGTTCGTGAGCGATCCCATTGACAGCGCCCATGCGGGCGCCTTCCCATGGCGCGCCATCGCCCGCGAGGCCGCCATGAACGACCTTTCCATCGAGAGCACGCGCCTGGCGCGGGACACGCCCGGCATCGCCCAGCACGACGCCGAACCGCAGATCGACATCGTCCGCATGCGCGCCTGGCGCCTGGGCCGCGTGCAGGCCATGCTGCGGCAGCGGCAGCTGGCCGGCGTGCTGCTCTACGATCCCATCAACGTTCGCTACGCCACCGGTTCCAGCAACATGCAGGTGTGGATCCTGCACAACCAGCACCGCTATTGCTGGGTGCCGGCGGATGGCAGGGCGGTGCTGTTCGATTATCCGCCCGCCGTGCATCTGGCCCGCCATCTGGAGACCATAGGCGACATCCGCCCCGCCCGCGTGTGGACCTATTTCAGCGCCGGCGACGACTACGACCGCGAGGTGGCGTTGTGGGCCGACGAGCTGGCCGACGTGGTGCGGGAGACGGCGAACGGCGCGCGCATCGCCGCCGACCATCTCGACCCGCTGGGCGCCCGCGCCCTGGAAGCGCGCGGCCTTTCCATCCACAACGGCCAGGAGGTGATGGAACGGGCGCGGGCCACCAAATCGACGGACGAGATCCAGGCCATGCTGATCTCGATCTCGGTCTGCGAGGCCGGCATGGCGAAGATGTACGAGGAGCTGCGGGCCGGCATCACCGAAAACCAGCTGTGGTCCCATCTCCACCAGGTCAACATCGCCATGGGCGGCGAGTGGATCGAAACCCGCCTGCTGTCGTCGGGCGGGCGCACCAATCCGTGGTTTCGCGAATGCAGCGACCGCATCGTCCGCGCCGGCGAGCTGGTGGCCTTCGACACCGATCTGATCGGCCCCTTCGGCTATTGCTCCGATATCAGCCGCACCTGGTTCTGCGGCCCCGGCAAGCCCTCCGCCGAACAGAAGCGGCTCTATGCCTATGCCCACGAGCAGGTGGAGACCAACATCGCCGAATTCCGCCCCGGCCGCAGCTTCCGCGACGTGGCCGCGAGCTCCTGGCGGGTGCCCAACGAGTTCATGGCGCGGCGCTACGGCTCCGTGGCCCATGGCGTCGGCCTGGCCGACGAATGGCCCCATTTCACCTTCTCCGACCGGGCCGACGAAGCCATACCGGGCGAGATCGAGGCCGGCATGACGCTGTGCGTGGAGAGCTATATCGGCGCCGAGGACGGCAACGAGGGCGTGAAGCTGGAAGAGCAGATCCTGGTGACCGAGAACGGCCCGCAGCGCCTTTCCACCTTTCCCTTCGAAGACTGCCTGCTGAACTGAGGACGCCCGTGGACCATCCTGCGCCGCACGGCATCCGCCTGGCCCGCAACGCGCCCGGCATCGCCCAGCACGACGCCGAACCGCAGATCGACGTCGTCCGCATGCGCGCTTGGCGCCTGGGCCGCATCCAGGAACAGCTGAAGCGCCTGCATCTGGGCGGCATCGTCCTCTACGACCCGGTCAACATCCGCTATGCCACCGGTTCCAGCAACATGCAGCTGTGGTTCACCCACAACCCCATCCGCTATTGCTGGGTGCCGGCCGAGGGCAAGGCGGTGCTGTTCGACTACGACAAGTCGATGCATCTCTACCGTCATCTGGAAACCGTGGCCGAGGTGCGCCCGGCCATCGGCTATATCTACATGACCGCCTCCGAGCGCATCGAGGAGCGGGTGGCAGAATGGGCGGCCGATATCGACGAGGTCATGCGCGCCTCCCATGCCGGGCGGCAGATCGCCGCCGACCGGCTCGATTTCGAGGGCGCCAACGCGCTCCAGGCCATGGGCTACACGCTGGCCAGCGGCACCCGCGTCACGGAGCTGGCCCGCGTGGTCAAGTCGGCAGACGAGATCGCGGCGATGTCGGTGGCGATCTCGGTCTGCGAGGCCGGCATGGCGAAGATGTATGAACAATTGCGCCCCGGCATCAGCGAGATCGAGCTGTGGTCGCATCTCCACAGCGTCAACATCGAGCATGGCGGCGAGTGGATCGAAACCCGCCTGCTGACCTCCGGCGGGCGCACCAATCCCTGGTTTCGCGAGGCCTCCAGCCGCCTCATCCGGGCCGGCGAGCTGGTGGCCTTCGACACCGATCTGGTCGGCCCCTTCGGCTATTGCGCCGACATCAGCCGCACCTGGTTCTGCGGCCCCGGCCGGCCCTCCGCCGAACAGAAGCGGCTCTATGCCTATGCCTGCGAGCAGGTGGAGCACAACATCGCGCTGCTGCGCCCGGGCATGAGCTTCGTCGAAGCGGCCGAGAAGTCGTGGCCGGTGCCCGACGAGTTCCGCGCCCGGCGCTACGGCATCGCCGCCCACGGCGTCGGCCTGGTGGACGAATACCCCACCATCTCCTTTTCCGACACGGCGCATCGTTCCTCCACCGGCGTGCTGGAGGCGGGCATGACGCTGTGCGTCGAAAGCTATATCGGCGCCGAAGACGGCAACGAGGGCGTGAAGCTGGAGGAACAGGTGCTGATCGCGGAAAACGGCGCCCAGCGACTCTCCACCTTCCCCTGGGAGGAGGCGCTGCTGGCCTGAGGCCGCCGCCCGCCGCGCCTCACCCCTTCCCCGCCTCTGCCGTCGCCGCCGCCAATGTCGCCCCCCGTCACGCCAGGCGCGGATAGCCCAGGGCGGCCGCCTCGCGTTCCATGGCGGCGATGGGGCGCCAGGCTTCCGGTGCCAGCAGGGTGAAGCCGGCGATGCGCAGCCTTCGCCTGATTCCGGCCAGCGCCGGGTCGGCCGCCGCCTCCAGCAGCGCCAGCCGCATGGCCTCGACCTCGTCGGCCCCGCGCCCGGCGGCGGTGACATAGGGAAGATTGGGCGCATAGGCCGTCGCCGCCAGCACGCGCAGGCCGGCCAGCGCCTCGGGCATGGCGTCGGCCAGCAGCGCGTGGAGGACGCCGTCGATGGCGCAGGCATCCGCCTCGCCCGCCGCCACCATGGCGAGCGAGGCCAGATGGCTGCCGCTCTCGATCGCCCCGGCGAAGAAGCGCCCGTCCCTGGCCAGGGGCGCCACGGCCGCCCGCAGCGCATTGCAGCCCGAATGCGAATCGAAGCCGTTGACCGCCACCCGCGCTCCCCGCAGCCCCTCGATCCCGTCCGCCGGGGCGCCCTCGCGCACCATCACCAGGCTGCAATAGTCCGGCCCCCGGCACCAGGGCGCGTCGTAGAAGGGCGCCGCCAGCGGTCGCAGCCGGTCGGCGAAGGCGAAGACCAGCGGATAGCCGCAGCTCTGCGAAAGCAGGAGGTCGCCCGCCGCCCAGTGGGCATAGCGGTCGCCGCGATCCAGCGTCTCCGGCACGCCCGCCAGGCCCTGGCGCCGGAAGGCCGCCGCCAGCGCCTGCCACCAGGCGTCGGTGGCGTCGCGAAGCGGCGCCAGGTCATACATGGGCAGGCTGGCAATCACGGCTGGCCCCGGGCGCCCATGCTGCCCGCGAACTGGCGGGCGCCGCCGGCGATCTCATACCAGTCCGCCTTGTCGCCGGTATGGATGTGGGCGATGAGCGCCAGCCCCGAGGGCTGGTCCAGCGCGCCCGCCGCCACCGCGATGCGCTGGTCGTCGGTGGGCTGCCAGAACAGGGTGGCCCCGCAATGGCGGCAGAAGCCGCGCCGGGCCCGCCGGGAGGAGGCGAACCAGGCCAGCCCGCCCCGCCGCTCGAAGGTCAGCTGCTCGGGGGCGCAGGCGCTGAAGGCGGCGAAATTGCCACCCGAACGCCGGCACTGGCCGCAATGGCAGGCGACGACGCCGCGCATGGGACCCTCGATGCGGAAGCGGACGGCACCGCACAGGCAGCCTCCGTGGCGGCGTTCGCTGGCAGTCATGGCGGCCTCCGGGCAACGGCCCAGCCTAGCAGGGAACGGCGCCACGGCCAGCACGGCCGCGCCATGGCGCCAGGCGCCTGGCCGCGTTAGCGTTCGCCCTCCCGTCCGGTCGCACCCGTCATGGCCCAGCATCCGCGCGCCTTCGGCGTTTCCGCCGCGATTCCGGCGGTCTTCGTCCTGTTGTGGAGCAGCGGCTTCGTCGCCGCCAAGATCGGGCTCGAGGCCAGCGGGCCGCTCACCTTCCTCGCCCTGCGCTTCGCCCTCGTCGCCGTCCTGATGCTGGCGGTGGTCCTCGTCATGCGCGCGCCCTGGCCGGCCAGCCGCCGCGAGCTGGGCCATCTGGCCGTGCTGGGGCTGACGATGCAGGCGCTCTATTTCGGCGGCGCCTGGGTCTCCATGGCGTCCGGCGTGGGCGCGGGCACCTCGGCGCTGATCGTCTCCATGCACCCGGTGGCGACGGCCCTGGCCGCCGGGCCGCTGCTGGGCGAGGCGGTGAGCCGCCGCCAGTGGCTGGGGCTGGCGGCGGGCTTCGCCGGCGTGGTGCTGGTGGTGGAAGAAAAGCTCGCGCAGGGGCTGGGCACGCCCGCCGGCATGGCGTGGTCGTTCGTCTCGCTGGCCGGCATCACCGCCGGCAGCTTCTATCAGAAGCGCTTCTGTCCGGCGATGGACCCGCGCACCGGCCCGCTGGTGCAGTTCGCCGCCGCCGCCGCCGTGCTGGCGCCGCTGGCGCTCCTCGTCGAGGGCGAACCGCCGGTGTGGAACGCCGCCTTCGTCGCCGCGCTGCTCTATGTCGCCGTCTTCCTGTCGCTGATCTCGATGGTGCTGCTCACCGTCATGATCGCCAGAGGCGAGGCGGCGCGGGTCGCCAGCCTGTTCTTCCTGCTGGCCCCGGTCACCGCCGTCATGGGCTGGGCGGTGCTGGGCGAGACCATGGGCGCGACCGCCCTGGCCGGGATGGGCCTGGCGGCGGCCGGCGTGGCGCTGGCGGTCTGGCCCTCGCGCCGGGGCGGGCGGGCATGAGCCGGCGGCGGCTGGCCTGGATCGCCGCCACCCTGGCGCTGGGCGCCGCCGGCGGCTTCGCCTTCGATCTCGCCGGGATGCCGGCGGGGTGGCTGGCCGGGGCCATGGTGGCGGTGGCGCTGGCGGCGGTCGCCGGGCTGCCGGTCGACCTGCCCATGCCCATGCGCGATGTGGCCTTCGTCGTCCTGGGCGCGGTGCTGGGCGCCACCATGGACCGCAGCAGCCTGGCTTCGCTGCCCCAGTGGCCGGCGTCGGTCGCCGGGCTGCTGCTGGGCCTGGCGCTGCTGGTGACGGCGGTGCCGTACTATCTGCGGCGCGTCCACGGCATCGAGGCGGCGACGGCGCGCATGTGCGCCATCCCCGGCGCCCTGGGCTATGTCGTCGCCCTGGCGATGGAGTTCAGGGTCGATGCCCGCCGGGTCGCCATCCTGCACACGCTGCGCCTGGCCGTGCTGCTGACTCTGATCCCGGCCGTGGTGGCGCTGGCCCATGGCGAGGGCGCCGTTTCGCCGGCCGCCGCCGCGCCGCCGCTGGCTTGGCCCCAGGCGGCGGCGCTGCTGGCCGCCGCCTTCGCCGCCGTGCCGGTGGCCCGGCGCCTGCGCTTTCCGGCGCCCACCTTCCTGGCGCCGATGGTCCTGATGGCCGCCCTGCGCATGGCCGGCGTCGTCGAGGCGCCGCTGCCCCAGGCGCTGCTGTGGCCTTCCCTGGCGGTGAGCGGCGCCGTGGTCGGCTCGCGCTTCGCCGGCACCTCGCCCGCCTATCTCTTCGAGAGCGTCAAGGCCGGGCTGGGCGGCATCGCGCTGGCCATCGCCCTGATGGGGCTGGTGGCTTGGCCGGTGGCGGCGGCGACGCGGCTTCCCTTCGTGCAGGTCTGGCTCGCCTATGCGCCGGGCGGCTTCGACGCCATGCCGGTGCTGGCCTTCTCGCTGGGCCTCGATCCCGCCTTCGTGGCCGGCCACCAGCTGATCCGCTTTCTGGCCATCAGCGCCGTTCTGCCGTTCCTGTTCCGCCCGCCGCCGCCGTGAGCCGCGCTCAGCCGTCGGTGACGCCGCCTTCGGCCTTGCGGCGGGCGACATAGGCCTCGAGCTCCTCGCGGATCGCCGCATCGAGCGGCGGCGCCTCGAACTCGGCCAGCAGCCGCTTCCAGATGGCGTTGGCGCGCCTGGCGGCGTCGGGGGCGCCCGCCTCGGTCCAGCTTTCGAAATTGCGCCAGTCCGACAGCATGGGGGCATAGAAGGCGTCGCGATAGCGCTCCAGGGTGTGCCTGGCCCCGAAGAAATGGCCGCCCGGCCCCACCTCGGCCATGGCGTCGATGCCGATCTCGTCGTCGTCGACGGCGATGGGCCGCAGGGTCTCGAACATGCCCTGGATCATCTCGGCATCGACGATCATCTTCTCGAAGCTCGCCACCAGGCCGCCCTCCAGCCAGCCGGCGCCGTGGTGGATGAGGTTGCCATGGGCCATGAAGGCCGCCCACAGCGACATGCCGCTTTCATAGGCGGCCTGGGCGTCCACGGCGTTGGAAGCGTTGACGTTGCTGGTGCGGAAGGGCAGGCGATAGCGCCTGGCCAGCTGGCCGCCGGCCAGCGTCGCCTTGACGTATTCCGGCGTCCCGAAGGCCGGCGCGCCGGACTTCATGTCGACATTGCTGGTGAAGCCGCCATAGAGCGACGGGTTGCCGGGCCGCACCAGCTGCACCAGCACCAGGCCCGCCAGCGCCTCCGCGTTCTGCTGCGCCAGGGCGCCGGCCAGGGTGCTGGGCGCCATCGCCCCCAGCAGGGTGAAGGGGGTGATGGCCACCGCCTGGCCGGCGCGGGCCATCTCGATCAGCCCCTGGCTCATCGGCTCGTCGAGGCGCAGCGGCGAGTTGGTGTTGATCAGCGTGATGAGGCCCGGCTTCTCCCGCATCTCGTCCGTGGAAATGCCGCGCGCGATGCGGTTCATCTCGATGCCGTCGCGGCTGCGCTGGGCGCCCAGGGCATAGGTGCGCCACACCCGGTCGCTGTCGGCGATGAAGGTCATGTAGCAGTCGAGATGGCGGGTGGAGACCGGCAGATCGACGGGTTCCACCGGATAGCCGGCGAAGAGATGGACGCAGTTGAGGCTGGCGGCGACCCTCACCAGGGCGCGGAAATCCGCGAAGCTGCCCACCCGCCGCCCGCCGTCGAGATCGGAGCAGTTGGGCGGGCTGGAGACCGCCGCCATGGCGATGCGGTTGCCGCCCAGGGTGACGTGGCGGCCCTCGGCGCGGCCGTAGAGCGTGAATTGCGACGGCGCCGACGCCAGCCGCTCCATCACCAGGGCGCGGTCCAGGCGCACCCGCCTGGTCCCCTCGTCCACCCGCGCGCCGCCCTCGCGATAGATGCGCCTGGCCTCGGCCCCCAGCACCTCCATGCCCAGCTCTTCCAGCACGGTCAGCGAGGCCTCGTGGATGTGCTCCAGCTGATCGGCGCTCAGCACCTCCATGGGGGGGAAGGGGTTTTCCACCCGCCGCCAGGGGAGCTGCTGGATGCCCGGCCGCCGGGGCCTGGCGGCGCGGCGCCTGCGGGTGGGTGAGGCGGCCATGGGCGGCTCCGATCGCGGGGACGCGCAGCTTAGGCAGGGCCGCCGCGCCGGGCAATCTCCTCCCGGCGGCGGGCGACGAAGGCCGTCAATGCGTCAGATATGGACGCATCCAGAGGCGGCGGCTCGTAGGCCGCCAGCAGCGCCGCCGCCTCGGCGCCCGCCGCCGCCGCCGCTTCCACAGGGCGCCGGGCGGGGCCGTCCAGGGCCGCGGGTTCCAGCATCGCCGCCACCGCCTCGATGGCCCGGGCGTCCAGCACCATCTTCTCGAAGCTCGCCACCAGGCCGCCTTCCAGCCAGCCGGCGCCGTGCAGAACGATGTTGGCGTGCCCCAGCACCGCCGCCATCAGCGACATGGCGCTCTCCCAGCCCGCCTGGGCGTCCACGGCGTTGGAGGCGTTGGCGTTGCTGGAGCGGTAGGGCAGGCCGTTCAGCCGCGCCAGCTGGCCGCCGGCCAGCGCCGCCCTGGCATATTCCGGCGTGCCGAAGGCGGGCGCGCCGGACTTCATGTCGACATTGCTGGTGAAGCCGCCATAGACCGCCGGCGCGCCGGGGCTGGCCAGCTGCACCAGCGCGATGCCGGCCAGGGCCTCGGCGTTCTGCTGGGCCAGCGCCCCCGCCAGGCTGGCCGGCGCCATGGCGCCTGCCAGGGTGAAGGGCGTGACGATCACCGGCTGGCGGTATTCGGCCATGGTCAGCAGGCCGTCCAGCATGGGGGTATCGAAGCGCAGCGGCGAGTTGGCGTTGACCACCGAGACGATGCCCGGCGCGGCCTTCAGCGCCTGCGTGGAGATGCCGCGCCCGATGGCGGCGATTTCGATGGCGTCGCGGATGCGCCAGGCGCCCAGCGAATAGGCGTGCCAGGCGCGGTCGGTCAGGGTGACGAAGGCGGCCAGGCAGTCGAGATGGCGGCTGGCGGCGGGGAGGTCGGTCGCCTCCACCGGATAGCCGCCGAAGAAGTGCAGGGCGTTCAGGCTCTGGCCCAGCCGCAGGAAGTCGCAGTAATCGGCGAAGCTGCCCGCCCGGCGCCGCCCGTCCAGGCCGCGCGCGAAGGGCGGGCTGGCGACCGGGCAGAAGGCGATGTGCCGGCCGCCGATGACCACGCTGCGGGCGGGGTTGCGGGCGTGCAGCCGGAAGCCGGCGGGCGCCCTGGCCACCGCCTCGGCGATCAGCGCCCGGTCGAAGCGCACCCGCCGGGAGTCGGGGTCGACGTCGGCGCCGGCGGCGGCCAGCCGGGCGAGCGCGCCCTCGTGCAGGAACTCGACGCCGATCTCCTCCAGCACCCGCAGCGAACGATCCTGGACGAAGGCGAGCTCGTCCTCGGAGAGCGGGGCCAGCGGCGCGAAGGGGTTTTCCACCTGGCGCCAGGGCGCCTGGCGCAGCTCGCCGGGCCGGGCGGAAGGCGGATTCTTCATGGCGCTCGCCACGCCAGCGGGAGGCAGGTTTTCATGGCGCTTGCCACGCCAGCGGGAAGCGCCTCTTTCATGGCGCGCGGGCGGTGGGTGTGGCGCCTGGCGGCGGGGAGCGGTGCGTTGGCGGGCCTGCGGCCCGTTTGCCGGCGGGACGCCGGCGCTCCCAGGGGGGCGCGGGTGGTGGCGGTGGTGCCTGGCGACGGAGGGTGAGGCGTGGTGCCGGTAGCCAGTGGCCGGGCGCCGGTGGTGCGAGCGGTGCCCGGTGGCGGGGGCCGGTGCGTTGACGGGCCTGCGGCCCGTGTGCCGGCGGGACGCCGGCGCTCCCAGGGGGCGGGGCGCTCGGTCGGTGCCTGGGGGACGGGACGCCTGGGGTGGTGGCAAACGGCACCTGCCCATTTTCAAACCGAGGCGCTGCCGGCGCTTGCCATGCCGGGCGGAAAGCGGTTTCCTGGCGGCGCCTGCCGCGCCGCGCGGGAAGCGGGCTTTTACGGCGCTTGCCACGCCAGCGGGAGGCGACTCTTTCATGGCGCCTGCCACGCCAGCGGGAGGCGCTGGTGCCGGAAAGGAGGGAAGGATGATCCGCACGCTGCTCGTCGCCGCCTGCCTCGCCATGGGCCTGCAAACGGCAGCCGGGACGACTCCGGCCGCCACCGCCGTCAACGTCACCCCGGACGGCGTCGCCATCGGCGGCTTCGACCCGGTGGCCTATTTCAGCGAAGGCCGCGCCGTGGAGGGCAGGGAAGATCTCGCCCATGTCTGGCAGGGCGCCCGCTGGTTGTTCGCCTCGCCCGAACACCGCGACCGCTTCGCCACCGCCCCCGAGGCCTATGCGCCCCAATTCGGCGGCTGGTGCGCCTTCGCGCTTTCCCGGGGCCGCTACGCCGCCGAGGTGGATCCCGCCCAGGCCTGGACGGTGCGGGACGGCCAGCTGTTCCTGAACTGGAGCCCGGGGGTGCGCGACCGCTGGCTGGACGACGACGACGCCATCGCCACCGGGCGCGGCAACTGGCCCCATGTCGAGGCCGCCATCCTGGACGGCACGGTCCGCTACAGCCGCAAGCCCGACTCGCCCTGGAATTAGCCCCGCCCGGGGCGCGCCGGCCGCCTTCACGGGCGCTCGCCATCCCCGGCGGGCGGCGGGGCCGACGGGGCCAGCGGCGCCCTGGCGCGGACGGCATCGGCCAGCTTCTCGGCGATCATGGTCACCGGCGCGTTGAGATTGGCGGTGACGTTGTGGGGCATGATCGAGGCGTCGATCACGCGCAGGCCCTCGGTTTCGTGAACGCGGCCTTCGCCGTCGGTCGCCGAATCGTCGCCCGTGCCCATGCGGCAGGTGGAGGAGGGGTGGTATTCGGTCTCGCCCGCCTGCCGCAGCCAGGCCAGGATGTCGGCGTCGCTGCGGACGTCGCCGCCCGGCGCCACCTCGTGGCTGCGGAAGGGGTCGAAGGCGGGCTGCGCCGCCATCTCGCGGCTCCGGCGCAGGCCCTCGATCAGCGCCCGCCGGTCGGCCGCGGCGTCGAGATAGTTGAACAGGATTTCGGGATGGCGGCGGGGGTCCGGGGAGGCCAGCCGCACATGGCCGCGGCTCTGCGGGCGCATCAGGCCCATGGAGAACATGTAGCCGTGATCGACCCGCGCCTTCTCGGCGCCGCTGAAGGCCATCATGGCGTAGAACTCGTGCTGGAGGTCGACATAGTCCGCCTCGGGCGAGGAAGCGAAGAAGCAGCCGCTTTCGGTGAGGATGGAGGTGCCGGGGCCGGTCCTGAACAGCAGCCACTCCAGGCCCAGCCGCGCCCGGCCGGCGGGTGTCAGATGGCGGGCGAAGGAGATCGGCCGCTTCGAGGCGTAGCGGATCTCGGCGATGATGTGGTCCTCCAGATGGCGGCCCACCGCCGGCACCTCGGCCACGCAGGCGATGCCGTGGCGGCCGAGCTCGCGCCGGCAGCCCACGCCCGAAAGCAGCAGCAGCTGCGGCGAGGCGATGGCACCGCCGCACAGCAGCACCTCGCGGGCGGCCTCCACGCGGCACGGCTCGCCCGCCCGCTCCACCTCCACGCCCACCGCCCGGCGCCCCGAGAACAGCACGCGCCGCGCCCGCGCGCCGGTCCACAGCACCAGGCCGGGGCGGCCCATAGCGGGCCCGAGATAGGCGTCGGCCGCGCTCCAGCGCCGCCCGCGGCGGGTGAAGCTCTGGGCGACGTGGAAGCCCTCCTGGCGGGCGCCGTTGTGATCGCGGGCGATGCCGTAGCCCGCCTGGCGCCCGGCCTCCAGAAAGGCCCGGTCGAAGGGGTGGCGGGCAGGGCAGACCTCGATCGACTGCGGCCCGTCGCCGCCCCGCCAGGGGCTGGCCGGGCCGGCGAAGCTCTCCAGGCGCCGGAAATAGGGCAGGCAATGGGCGAAGGACCAGCCTTGCAGCCCGGCGCGCGCCCAGGCGTCGTAATCGCGGGCGTTGCCGCGGTTGGCGACCATGCCGTTGATCGACGACGAGCCGCCCAGCACCCGCCCCCGGTGCTGGCGGATGCGCCGCCCGTTCAGTCCGGGTTCCGGCTGCGAGAGATAGCCCCAGTCGAAGCGGGGATCGCGGGCCGCCAGCGGGCAGGCGGCCGGCATGCGGATGCGGATGCTGCGATCGCCGCCGCCAGCCTCCAGCAGCAGCACGCGCAGGCCGGCATCCTCGCTCAGCCGGCTGGCCAGCACGCAGCCGGCGGTGCCGGCGCCGACGATGACGTAATCGAAGGCCCGCAGGGCGCGGCCCGTGCCGCCGGGGGAGCTTGTCTTCGCGGCCATGATGGGCCAGCGTGGCGCCGATCGCCTGCCCGCTCAACCCTTTCGCCACCGCCCCTGCCGTGAATCCTGCGCTCCGCCAGCCGGCCTTCGCCCGCCTGTGGCTCTGCGTGCTGGCCAGCTACGTGAGCTTCGGCGGCGATTTCGTGCTGGTGGGCTGGCTGGCCCAGGCGGTGACCGGCGATCCCGGCTGGGTGGGGGCGGCCTTCGCGCTGCTGTTCCTGCCCCTGGCCCTGCTGGGCGCGCCGGCCGGCAGCACGGCCGACCGTTTCGACCGCCACCGCCTGCTGAAGGCGCTGGAGCTGGTGGCGGCGGCGGTCATGGTGGCGGCCGCCGCCGCCTTCGCGCTGGGCGAGGCGGGGCTCGTTCATGTGCTGGCGATGCCGCTGGCTCTGGGCGTGGTGCGGGCGCTGCAAAACCCGGTCCGGCTCGCCCTGGCCTACGACATCGCCGGCCCCGGCCAGGCGACGGTGGCCCTGGCGGCCATCAGCGTCGCCATGCGGCTGGGCATGATAGCGGGCGCGCCGGCGGCCGGCGCCCTGGCGGAGGCCTTCGGTATGAGCGAGGCCTTCCTGTTCATGGCCGGCGCCCATCTCGCCGCCTGGGCGGCGCTGGACCGGCGCGGCCCCGCCGCCAGCGGCCAGGTCAGGGACCCGGCGCCGCTGCTGCGCAATCTCCGCGAGAGCGCGGCCGAACTGAGGCGCAACCGGGTGCTGCTGGCGCTGGTGCTGACGACAGCGGCCATCGAGGTGTTCGGCACCTCGTTCTCCACCCTGGTGCCGCAGCTGGTGGAAAGCCGGCTTTCCCTGGGCGCCGAAGGGCTGGGCTGGATGTTCGCGGCGCAGGCCGGCGGCGCGCTGCTGGCGGGGCTCGCCTTCATCGTCCGCCCGCCCGGGCGCCGCCTGGCGACCACCTATGGCGCCGTCGTGCTGGCGCTGGCGGCGGGCATCGCGCTGCTGGCCTGGGCGGCGGACATGGCCGCCATGCTGGCGGTGATGGCGCTGATCGCCGGGGCCATCGGCGCCTGGGACATCCTGACCCAGAGCATGGTGCAGCTGGCGGTGCCCAACCGCCTGCGCGGGCGCGCCATGGGCGTCTGGGTGTTCGCTATCGGCTCGGCGCCGCTGGGCCATCTCCAGATCGGCCTGCTGGCGACCGCCATCGGCACCGGCCCGGCGCTGCTGGCCAACGGCCTGGCGGTGGCGGCGACCGTCGCCCTCGCCTTCTCGCTGTCGCGCTCGCTGCGCCGCCTGTGAGAACGCGGCGCGGTTCGCGGCCGCACCCCGGCGGTGTATAGAGGGAAGGCGTATCCACGGGCGCGGCTTTCGATGCCCGCATGGGGAGACCGCGTCGATGACCACCGCCTCGCCGCTCGCCGGCCTCGTCATGGAGAGGCCGTTGCGCATCGTCGACATCCTGCGCCACGCGGCCGGCGCCTTTCCCGACGCGCAGGCGATTTCCCGACCCGAAGCGGACGAGGACGGCACCCTGCCCGCCGACGACGCCCCGCTGGTGCGGCGTTCCTGGGCCGGGCTGCTGGAGCGCGCCTCCCGCCTGGCCCATGCGCTGGCGGCGCTGGGCGTGCGCCCCGGCGACCGCGTCGCCACCCTGGCCTGGAACACGCTGCCCCATCTCGAGCTCTACTATGCGGTCACCGGCGCCGGCGCCGTGCTGCTCACCCTCAATCCCCGCCTGCCCGCCGCCCAGCTGGCCTATATTCTGGAAAAGGCGCGCCCCGTCGCCGTCTTCGCCTCGCCGGACCTGGCGCCCACCGTGGCGCCGCTGCTGCGGGGGAGCGAAGGCGCCCGCCTGGTGCGGCTGGCGGACGGCTACGAAGCGCTGCTGGCCGCGCAGGGCGGCGCGCCCGCCTATCCCTGGCCAGAGCTCGACGAGCGCAGCGCCGCCGCCCTGCTTTACACCTCCGCCACCACCGGGCGGCCCAAGGGGGTGCTGGCCTCGCAGCGTTCGGTGGTGCTCCACGCCCTGGGGATGCTGGCTTGCCACCGCCTGCCCTATGCGCCGGGCACGCGCGTGATGCCCATCGTGCCCATGTTCCACGTGCTGGCCTGGGGCCAGCCCTTCGTGGCGCCCATCGCCGGCTGTTCGCTGCTGCTCCCCGGCCCGGCGCCCCGGCCCGCCCATCTCCACCGCCTGATCGAGGAGGAAGGCGCCGACATCGCCATGGCCGTGCCCACCGTGTGGCTGGCGCTGGCCGATTTCATGGACGAACGCGGCTGCGCCACGAGCGGCCTTTCCCACATGGTGACCGGCGGTGCCGCCATGCCCGCCGCCCTGGCGCGGCGCTGGCGGGACTTCGGCCCCAGGGTGCACCAGGGCTGGGGGATGACCGAGACCGGCCCGGTCTGCGCCTTTTCCGAGATGCCGGCGGCCAGCCTGGCCGGCGATGCGGCGCTCATCCCGCAGCGGCGCCTCTTCGGCGTGGAGCTGCGCCTGGACGAAAGCCTGGGCGCCGAAGGCACCGGCGAGCTGCAATGCCGCGGCCCGTGGATCGCCTCGGCCTATTGGGGCGACGACGAGGCCAGCGACGAGGGCTTCACGGCCGATGGCTGGCTGCGCACCGGCGACATCGCGCGGCTGGACGGCGCCCTGATGACCGTGGTGGACCGCGCCAAGGACCTGATCAAATCCGGCGGCGAGTGGATCGGCTCGGCAGCCCTGGAGGATGCCGCCTCCTCCCACCCGCTGGTCGCCCAGGCCGCCGCCATCGCCGTGCCCCATCGGCAGTGGGGCGAGCGCCCGCTGCTGGCGGTGGTGCCGGCGCAGCCCCTGGCGGCGGCGGAAGAGGAGGAGGCGGCCGCATCGATCCGCGCCCTGATGGCCCAGACCCTGCCGCGCTGGTGGCTGCCGGAGGCGATCCGTTTTCTGGATGCCATGCCGCTGGCGCCCACCGGCAAGATCTCCAAGCTGGCGCTGCGCCGGCGTTTCGTCGCCCCGGCGCAGGAGGAGGCCCCGTGACCGCCGCCACCGCGCCCTTCGAGGCGGACGAGATCGCCGGCCTGGGGGAGCGGCTGCGTGCCTTCATGGCCGCGGAGGTGCTGCCCGCCGAGGCGGACTGCGAGCGGCAGGCGGCCGAGCTCGGCTTCGACGCGCCGCCGCCGGCGCTGGAGGCGCTGAAGGCCCGGGCGCGCGCGGCCGGGCTGTGGAACCTGTTCTGCCGCCTCTCCAACCGCGACTACACGCCGCTGTGCGAGGAGATGGGCCGCAGCCTGATCGCGCCGGAGGTCTTCAATTGCTCGGCGCCGGACACCGGCAACATGGAGGTGTTGCAGCGCTTCGGCAGCGAGGAGCACCGGCGCCGCTGGCTGGCGCCGCTGCTGGCGGGCGAGATGCGCTCCGCCTTCGCCATGACGGAACCGGCGGTGGCTTCCTCGGACGCCACCAACATCGCCGCCCGCCTGGAGCCGGACGGCAATGGCTGGCGCCTGAACGGGCGCAAATGGTTCATCTCCGGGGCCGGCCATCCGCGCTGCGAGCTGCTGATCTGCATGGCGCGCTCCGGCGGCGACGACGCCCCGCGCCACAACCGCCATTCCATGGTGGTGGTTCCACGCCGCGCCCCCGGCGTCCGGGTGGTGCGGCCGATGACGGTGTTCGGCAACGACCACGCGCCCGGCGGCCATATGGAGGTGGCGTTCGAGGACGTGTTCGTCCCGGCCGACGACCTGCTGCTGGGCGAAGGCCGCGGCTTCGAGATCGCCCAGGCCCGCCTCGGCCCCGGCCGCATCCACCACTGCGCCCGCCTGATCGGCCTTTCCGAACGCTGCCTGGAGCTGATGTGCCGTCGCGTGCAGGAACGGGTGGCCTTCGGGCGCCCGCTCGCCCGGCGCGACACCGTCCGCGCCGCCATCGCCGACAGCCGCATGGAGATCGACATGGCCCGCATGCTGGTGCGCAAGGCGGCCGACAGGATGGACAGGGCCGGCAACGAGGCGGCGCGCTTCGAGATCTCCGCCATCAAGGTGGTGGCGCCCAATCTCTGCCAGCGGGTCGCCGACCGCGCCATGCAGGCCCATGGCGCCATGGGCATCAGCCAGGATACGACCCTGGCCCGGGCCTGGATCTATGCGCGCTCCGTGCGCTTCGCCGACGGCCCCGACGAGGTTCACCGCGGCGTCATTGCCAGAATGGAACTGGCCAAACACCCGCCCGCCTGACACCGGCAGGCGTTGCCCCCGCCGCCTTCCCGGTCTAGCGTGCCGCCCGGCGGCAGCAGCGCGGATGCGGGGGAAGCATGGGGCTGGTCGAATACGAGAAGCATGGCCCGGTGGCGGTGCTGACCGTCGACAATCCGCCGGTCAACGCCATGAGCCCCGGCGTGCCCAGGGGCATCTGCCGGGGCGTGGCGCGGGCGGGCGAGGACGGCGAGGTGGCGGCCGTGGTGCTGATCGGCGCCGGGCGCGGCTTCATCGCCGGGGCCGACATCCGCTATTTCTCCCTGCCCTGGCCCGAGGGCGAGGAGAGCTTCAAGCACGTCATCGCCGCCTTCGAGGCCAGCCCCAAGCCGGTGGTGGCCGCCATCCACGGCCACGCCCTGGGGGGCGGGCTGGAGACAGCGATGGCCTGCCATTACCGCGTCGCCGCGCCCGCCGCCAGGCTGGGCCAGCCGGAGGTGAAGCTGGGCTTTCCGCCCGGGGCCGGCGGCACCCAGCGCCTGCCGCGCCTGGCCGGCGTCGCCGCCGCCCTGGACATGATCGTCTCCGGCAAGCCGGTCACGGCCGCCGAGGCCCGCGAACTGGGCATCGTCGATCGCGTGATCGAAGGCGACCTGCTGGCGGGCGCCGTCGCCTTCGCCGGCGACAGGGGCGCGGCCGGCGGGCGCCATCGCCGCGTCCGCGATCTGCCGGTCGCCCTCGACGACGACGGCATCTTCGAGCGCAAGCGCAAGGAGATCGCGCGCCGGGCGCGGGGGATGCGCGCGCCCTATGCCTGCATCGAATGCGTCGAAGCGGCGGCCAGTCTGGATTTCGACGCCGGGCTGGCGCGCGAGCGGGCGCTGTTCGAGCGATGCGTCGCCTCCGACGAATCGAAGGCGCTGCGCCACGTCTTCTTCGCCGAACGGGCGGCCGGCAAGATCCCCGGCATCGGCAAACAGGTGCGCCCGCGCGAGATCGCCGCCGCCGCCGTGATCGGCGCCGGCACCATGGGCGGCGGCATCGCCATGAGCTTCGCCGACGCCGGCATCCCGGTGGTGCTGGTGGAGCGCGATCGCGAGGCGCTGGAGCGCGGCATGGCCACGATCCGCCGCAACTACGCGGCCACCGTCGCCAGGGGCCGCCTGGCGCAGGAGGCGATGGAGCGCCGCCTGGCGTCGATCCGCCCCAGCCTGGAGATGGCGGCGGTGGGCGAGGCCGACATCGTCGTCGAAGCGGTGTTCGAGGAGATGGCGCTGAAAAAGCGGGTCTTCGCCGCCCTGGACGCGGCCGCCAGGCCGGGCGCCATCCTCGCCTCCAACACCTCCTATCTCGACATCGACGAGATCGCCGAAGCCGTCCCCGCCCGCCGCCACAGCGTGCTGGGCACCCATTTCTTCAGCCCCGCCAACGTCATGCGGCTGCTGGAGGTGGTGCGCACCGGCGGCGTCGGCGACGAGGAACTCGCCACCGTCATGGCCCTGGGCCGCCGCCTGGGAAAGCTGCCGGTGGTGGCCGGCGTCTGCCACGGCTTCATCGGCAACCGCATGCTGGAGGGCTATTTCGGCGAGGCGACGCTGATGGTGGAGGAGGGCGCCAGCCCGCAACGGATCGACGAGGCGCTGTTCGGCTATGGCATGGCCATGGGGCCGCTGGCGGTGATGGACCTGGCCGGCCTCGACATCGGCTGGCGCCGGCGCCAGGAGGAGGCGGGCGGCGGCGCGCCGGCCGACAGGCGCGGCGCCTACATCGCCAACCGGCTGTGCGAACAGGGCCGCTTCGGCCAGAAGAGCGGGCGCGGCTACTACCTCTACCGCAAGGGCAGCCGCACGCCCGAACCCGACCCCGAGGTGGAGCGGCTGGCGGCCGAGGCGGCCCGCCATTTCGGCCTCGAACGGCGCGCCTTCGACGACGACGAGATCCTGGAACGCTGCCTCTACCCGCTGATCAACATCGGCGCCGACATCCTGGCCGAGGGCCACGCGCTGCGGGCCAGCGACATCGACCTGGTCTACATCAACGGCTACGGCTTCCCGGCCTGGCGCGGGGGGCCGATGCACTGGGCCGGGCGGGTGGGCCTGGCCAGGGTGCACGAGGCCGTCTGCCGCTACCGCGAGAGCCTGGGCTTTGCCCATTGGCGCCCGTCGCCGCTGCTGAAGCGCCTGGCGGAGGAGGGGCGGACCTTCGAGGATTTCGACCGCGACGCCGCCGGAAGGTAAGGGGAAGACCATGCGCGAAGCCGTCCTCGTCGCCACCGCCCGCACGCCGATCGGCAAGGCCTATCGCGGCGCCTTCAACGACACCCACGGCGCGGTGCTGGCGGGCCATGCCATCGCCCAGGCCGTCGCGCGGGCCGGGGTGGAAGGCGCCGAGGTGGAGGACGTGGTGATCGGCTGCGGCCTGCCGGAAGGGGCGACCGGCCACAATGTGGCGCGCCTGGCCGCCATCCGCGCCGGCCTGCCGGTGACCGCCGCCGCCACCACCATCAACCGCTTCTGCAGCTCGGGGCTGCAGGCGATCAGCTCGGCCGCCCATCGCATCGTCGCGGACGGGGTCGGCGTCGCGGTCGCCGGCGGCGTCGAACAGATCAGCCTGGTGCAGAACGAGCACAAGAACAGCCATCGCGAGCGGGAAGCCTGGCTGGAAGAGCACAAGCCAGAGCTGTGGATGCCGATGATCGAAACCGCCGACATCGTCGCCAGGCGCTACGGCATCGACCGCGAGCGGCAGGACGCATACGCCCTGCGGAGCCAGCGGCGCACGGCCGCCGCCCAGCGGGCGGGCCGCTTCGACGACGAGATCGTGCCGCTGCCCTCGGTCAAGCTGGTCCAGGACAAGGAGACGGGCGAGGTCCGCAAGGAGGCGGTGACGCTGACCCGCGACGAGGGCAACCGCCCCGGCACCAGCGCGGAGGGCCTGGCGGGCCTCGCGCCGGTGAGGGGCGAGGGCTGCTTCGTGACCGCCGGCAATGCCAGCCAGCTTTCCGACGGCGCTTCGGCCTGCGTGCTGATGGAACGGCGCCTGGCCGAAAGCCGGGGGCTGGCGCCCCTGGGCGTCTATCGCGGCATGGTGGCGGCGGGCTGCGAACCCGACGAGATGGGGATCGGCCCCGTCTTCGCCGTGCCGAGGCTGCTGGCGCGCCACGGCCTGAAGATCGACGACATCGACCTGTGGGAGCTGAACGAGGCCTTCGCCGTGCAGGTGATCTACTGCCGCGACCGGCTGGGGATCGACGACGACCGTCTCAACGTCGACGGCGGTTCCATCTCCATCGGCCATCCCTACGGCATGTCGGGGGCGCGCATGACCGGCCACGCCCTGATCGAAGGCCGCCGGCGCGGCGTCAGGCGCGTCGTCGTCACCATGTGCATCGGCGGCGGCCAGGGCATGGCGGGCCTCTTCGACGTCTGCTGACGCCATGGCCGCCCACCCCGCGCCGCCAGCGGCAGAGGGCGATCCGCCGCCGGCGGAGGCCGGAGGCGGGGCCTGCGGCGAAGGGACGGCGGGCGAAGGGCGCGCCGCCGAGACCGACCCGGAGACCGTCGCCGCCCGGCCCGGGGAGGCGCTCGACCTCGCGCGGCTGGAACCCTGGCTGCGGCGCCGCCTCGACGGCGCCGAGGGGCCGCTGCGGGTGCGCCAGTTCGCCGGCGGCCATGCCAACCTCACCTATCTGCTGAGTTTCGGCGAGAGGGAATTCGTGCTGCGCCGCCCGCCGCTGGGGCCGGTGGCGCCATCGGCCCACGACATGCGGCGCGAACACCGCATCCTGGCGGCCCTGTGGCGCGTCTGGCCGCTGGCCCCGCGCAGCTATCTGCTGTGCACCGATCCCGGCGTGCTGGGAGCGGATTTCCACGTCCTGGAACGGCGCCACGGTTTCGTGCTGCGCGCCACCAACCCGGAGGCCGTCGCCGGCAGGCCGCAGCTCGGCCGGCGCATCGGCGCCGCCGTGGCCGGGGTGCTGGCGGGGCTTCACGGCGTCGATCCCGCCGCCGCCGGGCTGGGCGATCTGGGACGGGCGCAGGGCTTCGCCGCCCGCCAGGTCGCCGGCTGGGTGAAGCGCTGGCAGGCGGCGGCCGACGAGGCGGCCCCGGATGCCGGCGCCGTCGCCGCCTGGCTGGCGGCCGACATCCCGGCGCCCCAGGCCGCCCGCCTGGTCCATGGCGACTACAAGCTCGACAATCTGCTGGTGGCCCGGGGCGATCCGGCGCGCCCGGTGGCGCTGCTGGATTGGGACATGGGCACGCTGGGCGACCCGCTGTTCGATCTCGCCAACCTTCTCGCCTACTGGCCGCAGGCCGACGACGGCGCCGAAGGGCGGCTGGCCGCCGGCGGCGGGCCGACCGCGCAGCCCGGCTTCCCATCCCGCGCCGCCCTGGCGCAGGCCTATGCCGCGAGCAGCGGCTTCGACCTCTCCCGCTTCGCCTGGTATGAGGCCTTCGCCAGCTTCCGCGTCGCCGTCATCCTGCAGCAGATCTACATCCGCTATCTGCGCGGCCAGACCGGCGACCGGCGCTTCGCCACCCTGGCACCGCGCATCGCCGCCCTGATCCGCAGGAGCGAGGCCCTGGCCGGCGGCGGCTGAGCGCGCGTTCAGCCCGCCCGGCGGAACCAGCCGGCCAGGCGGCGCTTTTCCAGGAAGCGCTGGTGGTAGTCCTCCGCCGGCCAGAAGCGACCGGCGGCGACGATCTCGGTGACGATCACCCGCCCACCACCGCCATCCGCAGGAAGCGCGGCCTCGGGCGCCCCCTGTCCGCGAGAAGCGCCCGCCCCCAGAAGGCGCTGCTGGGCGGCCCGGCGCGAGGCCTCGGCGGCGGTGCGCTGGGCGTCGTCGTGGACGAAGATCGCCGAACGATACTGGCTGCCGATGTCGGGGCCCTGGCGGTTCAGGCTGGTGGGATCGTGGATGCGCCAGAAGACGGCCAGCAGCTCCTCATAGGCGATGCGCGCCGGGTCGAAGTCCACCTCCACCGCCTCGGCGTGGCCGCTGTCGCCCCTGCACACCTGCTCGTAACGGGGGTGGGGGAGATGGCCGCCGGTATAGCCGACGCGGGTGGCCTCCACGCCATCGAGGGCGGCGAAGGCCTCTTCCGGCCCCCAGAAACAGCCGGCTGCGAAGGTAGCCTTGGGCATGGCCCCAGACTAGCATAGCCGCCACCGGTATGGGAGGGGGCGATGAAGATCACGCTGGCACCCGAAGACGAGGCGTTCCGCGCCGAACTCGCCGCTTACATCGAGGCCGAATGCGACGGCACCGCCCGCGAGCGGGTGCGCCGCGGCCAGCCCCTGGAGAAGGCGGACCAGGTGAACTGGCACCGCAAACTGGCGCGCAAGGGCTGGTCCTGCCCCCACTGGCCCGTGGAGGTGGGCGGCTGCGACTGGACGCCGGTGCGGCACTGGCTGTTCGAGACCGAATGCGGCGAGGCCTGCTGCCCGCCGCCCATCCCCTTCGGCCCCGAGATGGTGGCCCCGGTGCTGTGGACCTTCGGCACGAACGAGCAGAAGGCGCGCCACCTGCCCGGTATCCTGGCCGGCGACGTGTGGTGGGCACAGGGCTACTCGGAACCCGGTGCCGGCTCCGACCTGGCGAGCCTTTCCACCCGCGCCCGGCGCGAGGGCGACCGCTACATCGTCAACGGCACCAAGACCTGGACCACGCTCGCCCACTGGGCCGACTGGATCTTCGTCCTGGTGCGGACCTCCAGCGAAGGCCGCAAGCAGCAGGGCATCACCTTTCTGCTGGTGGACATGAAGACGCCCGGCATCTCGCTTACCCCCATCATCACCATGGAGGGCGGCCACGAGGTGAACCAGGTGGTGTTCGACGACGTGGCCGTGCCCGTCGCCAACCGCATCGACGAGGAAAACCGGGGCTGGACCGTCGCCAAATTCCTGCTGAGCTACGAGCGCTTCAACATGGCCGGCATCCCGGAGGCCCGGCGCCAGCTGCGGCGGCTGAAGGCCATCGCCCATGACCAGGGGTTGATGGACGACATCCGCTTCCGCGCCCGCCTGGCGGACGCGGCGATCCAGGTGCAGACGCTGGAAGCGACCATGCTGCGCCTGCTGGGCAAGGCGTCCGCCGGGACCGATCCGGGCGACGAGGCCTCCTACATCAAGATCCGCGGCACCGAGATCGACCAGCTGCTGACCGAACTGGCCATGGAGGCGGTGGGGCCCTATGTGCTGCCCTTCGTCCCGCAGGCCGGCGAGGCGGGGCGCAACGAGGAGGCGCCGGGCCCCGACTATGCCGCCCCGGTGGCGCCCGCCTATTTCAACACCCGCAAGGTCACCATCTATGGTGGTTCCAACGAGATCCAGAGAAACATCATCGCCAAGCAGGTGCTGGGCCTGACCGGCGGGCGGGCCCATGTTTGACTTCGAGGCCGACGAGGGGCAGCGGCTGCTGGGCGAGAGCGTCCAGCGCTTCGTGGAGCGCGAATACGGCTTCGCGGCCCGCCGGGAGGCGGTGGCAAGCGAAGAGGGATGGAGGCGCGAGGTCTGGCGCCGCTTCGCCGAGCTGGGCTGGCTGGCCGTCGGCCTGCCGCAGGAGCTGGGGGGCTTCGGCGGCGCCCGCGAGACGGCGGTGCTGATGGAGAGCTTCGGGCGCGCCCTGGTGGTCGAACCCTGGCTGGCCAGCGTCGCCATGGCCTCGCGGGCGGTGGCGCTGGCCGGCGACGCGGCCTGGAAGGAGGCGCTGCTGGCGCCGGCCATGAGGGGCGAGACGCTGCTGGCGCTGGCCTGGGCCGAACCCGCCTCGCGCTACGACCTCGCCCATGTCGCCACCCGCGCCGAGCGGCTGGCGGGCGGCGGCTGGCGGCTGCGGGGCCGCAAGGGGCTGGTGCTGAACGGCGCCGCCGCCGACCGCCTGGTGGTGACGGCGCGCATCGCCGGCGGCACGGCGGAGAAGGAGGGCATCGCGCTGTTCGTCGTCGATCCGGCGGCCGAAGGCGTGGCCGTGCAGGGCTATGCCACCAACGACGGCGGGCGGGCGGCGGAGGCGGTGTTCGACGGCGTGGCGCTGGACGAAGGCGCCATGTTGGGGGAGGCCGACGGCTTCGCCGCCATCGAGGAGGTGATGGACCGGGCGGCGGCGGCCGTCTGCGCCGAATCGCTGGGGCTGATGGCGGCGCTGAACGAGATGACCTTCGACTACGCCCGCACCCGCCGCCAGTTCGACCAGGCCATCGCCGGCTTCCAGGCGTTGCAGCACCGCATGGTGGACATGTTCGTGGCGCTGGAGGAATCGCGCTCGCTGGTCGCCGTCGCCACCGGCGACGTCGATTCGCCCGACGGCGACGAGCGCCGCCGGGCGGTCTCGGCGATGAAGGTCCAGTGCGACAAGGCCGGGCGCAAGGTGGGCCAGGAGGCCATCCAGCTCCATGGCGGCATCGCCATGACCGACGACTACGCGGCCAGCCATTATTTCAAGCGGCTTTCGGTGATCGCCCGCCTGTTCGGCGATCTCGACTGGCACCTGGAGCGCTACGCCGCCCTGGCGCTGTGAAACCCCGCCCGCGGGAGGGTATCCGCCTCCGCGACGAGGCCGCCGATATGCCCCATTCTGTGGCCGTTTGCGCGGACAGAAGCCGTGACATATTGTTAGCCAGCAATCCTATGATATCCAGGAAAACGCCTTGAAACCAAGGTGTTGGCGTGACAAAAGGCATGACAGAAAGCGTGACGACAGGGCGGCCGTTCGAGCACGCGCATCCCTGGCTCACCTTTTCCTTCGATCTGCGGCGCCTGGGGCATGGCGACTGGCTGGCGCTGGGCGAGGCGGCGGCCATGGCGCGCCAGATCGCCGGCACCGTCCTCGCCCCGGAGGTCGCCCGCGAGCTCCACGACCTCTATCTCGCCAAAGGCGCCCTGGCCACCACCGCCATCGAAGGCAACACGCTTTCCGAGGACGAAGCCCGCGCCGTCGTCGATGGCCGCTCGCGGCTGCCGCCGTCCCGGCAATATCTCGAACGGGAGATCGGGAACGTCGTCGCGGCCTGCAAGGCGCTGGTCGAGGAGCTGAAAGAAGGGGGGCGGATTCCCCTCACCGCCAGGCGCATCGCGGAGATGAACGCAGCGGTGCTGGAAGGGCTGGAGGTCGAGGAGCATGTGGTGCCGGGGCGCATCCGGACGGCGAACGTCACGGTCGGCAGCTATCGCTGCCCGGACTGGCAGGACGCCGGCTATCTGCTGGCGCGGCTGTGCGAGGTGCTGGACGGTTTCGACCCGCCGCCCGGCGACGAGTATGCCTTCTCGATCCTCAAGGCGGTCTTCGCCCATCTCCATCTGGCCTGGATCCACCCCTTCGGCGACGGCAACGGGCGGACGGCGCGCCTGATGGAGTTCGCCATTCTGGCACAGGCGGGTCTGCCGCTGCCCGCCTGCCACCTGTTGAGCAACCATTACAACCGGACGCGAAGCCGATACTACCGGCAGCTGGCCCGCGCCAGCCGCGAAGAGGGCGGCCGCTACGGTTTCGCGGCCTATGCCATCGCCGGGCTTCTGGAAGGGCTGCGCGAGCAGGTCGAACGCATCCGCGGGCATCAATGGGACGTGGCCTGGACGAATTTCGTCCATGAGCGGTTTCGCGATGCCGGTGGACGAGTCGCAAGGCGGCGGCGCTCCCTGGCGCTAGCCCTGGCACGGGCCGGCGGTGCCTTCGGGCCGAACGAGCTGGCGAATCTGGACGCCGAGACCGCGCGGCACTACGCCCGGCTCGGGCGCCGGACGCTGGCGCGCGACGTCGAGGCGCTGCGCGGCATGGGCCTGCTGGCGACCGAAGCGGCGGGCGTGAGAGCCGACCGGGAACGCCTGCTGGCCTTCACGCCCTGGCAGAACGCACCTGGCGATGGCGGCTAGGCGGCGCCGTCCCGCGAGAGGCGTCAGGGTGCGAACACCCGGTGGCCGGCGACGGCGGTGCGAAGGTGCAGGAAGGTGGCCCCGGCCGCGATGAAGAGGCTTCGCATATCCTCGCCGCCAAAGCAGAAATTGGCCGGAAAGGAGGGCGTGCGCACCACCCCCAGCGCCTTTCCGGTGCCATCGAAGACGTGGATGCCGCCAGGCCCCGCGCACCAGACATTGCCTTCGGCATCCACCTTCATGCCGTCGGGCGTGCCTTCCCCCAGGGTGCCGTCGGCATCCAGCGTGCGGGCGAAGACGCTGCCGCCCCTGGCCCGCCCGTCCGGGGCGACGTCGTAGGCGCGGATGTGGCCGCGCTCGCTGTCGTTGACGTAGAGCCTGGCGCCGTCGGGCGAGAAGCACAGGCCGTTGGGCGCGGCGTAGTCGTCGGCCACCAGGTCCAACCGCCCGCCGGCATCGAGGCGAAAGACGCCGCAGAAGGGAAGGCCCGGCGGACGCGGGACGCCGGTCTCCTTCTGGCGGCCGTAAAGCGGATCCGTGAACCAGACGGCACCGGCAGCGTCCACCACGATGTCGTTGGGACTGTTGAGCGGGCTGCCCCGCCAGTTGTCGGCCAGCACCGTCACCCGTCCGTCCGCTTCCAGCCTGGTCACCCGGCTGCTTTCGTGCTCGCACATCAGCAGCCGCCCATTGCGGTCGTAACAGGTGCCGTTGGTCATGGCCGAGGGTTGCCGCAGCACGGTGACGGCGCCGTCGGCCTGGTGCCAGCGGTGGATGCGGCTCGCCGGGATGTCGCTGAAGGTGACGTGGCGCCGGAGCGGATGCCAGGCGACGCCTTCGGTGAAGCGAAAGCCCGAGGCCAGGGTTTCGAAACCGGCGGCCGGGCGGATCAGATTGCGGAAGCGCTCGTCCGCGATTCGGTAGATCGCCATCGCCCCTTGCCCCGGCGCCGCCGTCGCCACAGGATAGCCGCTGGCAGGACGAGCGGCCATGGAGGCGACGGGATGCCCGGAAAGGTGCTGGCGATGGCGCGGCGCAAGGCTTCGCGCACGCCGATGGAGACCGTGCAGGCGGCCCTGATCGACGAGGCGGGCGGCCTGGAAGGCGATCTGCGCGGCGAGGACGACGAGCGCCAGGTGACCCTTCTCACCCGCGAGGGCTGGGAGGCGGCCTGCGCCGAGCTGGGCCGCGACCTGCCCTGGACGACGCGGCGCGCCAACATCCTGATCGAGGGCGTGGCCGTCGCCGGCGAACTCGACGGCGTGGTGCGGATCGGCGAGGCGGAACTGGTCATCACCGGCGAGACCGCTCCCTGCCAGCGCATGGACGAACTGGCGGCGGGCCTGCGCCGGGCGCTCACGCCCGACTGGCGCGGCGGCGTCACCTGCCGCGTGAGCAGGGGCGGCCGGGTCCAGGCGGGCGACGCCGTGGCACTGGCGGGAAAGGCGCCATGGCGCGGCTGATCGAAGGCCGGCCCGCCCTGCTGGTGGTCGACGTCATGGGCACCGGGCGTCCCGAGGACGACGATGGCGGCATCCCCAGCATGGGCGGCGGCGAGCAACGGGTGGACCGGACGATCCCCCTGATCGAGGCGGCGAAGGCGGCCGCCGTGCCGGTGATCTACATCGTCGAGATGCACCGGGCGGACGGGGTCGATTTCGGGCGCGAGCTCGACGGCAGCGAAGGCGTCCATCTGCTGGAAGGCCACCCCGGCACCCGCGTCCACATCCGCCTGCCCTATCGGGAAGGGGTGGACTATCTGGTGCCCAAGCGGCGCTATTCCGCCTTCTTCGGCACCGACCTGCTGATCCTGCTGCGGGGGCTGAAGGTCGATACCGTGCTGCTGGTGGGCGGGCTGACCGATGTCTGCGTCCACTACACCTTCGTCGACGCCCATCAGCACGACTATTACGCCCGCGTCGTCGAAGATTGCGTCGGCGGCTCCAGCTTCGCCGCCCACGAGGCCTCGCTGGCGGCCATGGAGTATCTGCAGACGGGCGCGCGCTGCTCCAGCCACAAGGCCATGGCGGCCTTCGCCGCGCTGGCCCGCAAGGCCGCCTGAGCCGCGGGGCGCGGCCATGACCGTCGCGGTCCCTCGCCAGGTGAAGGCCCAGCGCGGCAAGACGCTGCGCTGCAAGGGCTGGAAGCAGGAATCGCTGCTGCGGATGCTGGAAAACAACCTGGAAAACGCCGAGGACGCCTCGCGCCTGGTGGTCTATGGCGGCATCGGCAAGGCGGCGCGCAATTGGGAGAGCTTCCACGCCATCGTCGCCACGCTGAAGGAGCTGGAGGACGACGAGACGCTCGCGGTCCAGTCCGGCATGCCGGTGGCCGTCTTCAAGACCCACCGGCTGGCCCCCAGGGTGGTGATGGGGCTTTCCAACGTCATCCGCGCCGACTGGCCGATGTTTTACGACCTGATGGAGAAGAACCTCACCGCCTTCGCCTCCTACACCGCCGGCCCGTGGGAATATATCGGCAGCCAGGGGGTGGTCGAGGGCACCTTCGAGACCCTGGGGCGGATCGCCGACGAGCATTTCGACGGCTCGCTCGCAGGCCGGGTACTGTTTTCGGCCGGGCTCGGCGGCATGGGGCGTTCGCAGCCCTTCGCCATGACCCTTCACGGCGGGGTGAGCGTCGTCGTCGAAGTGCGCCCGGCGACCGTCCGCCAGCGGCTGGAGGCGGGCTATGCTGACGTCGAGGCGGCCGACATGGCCGAGGCGATCCGCCTGGCCGGGGAGGCGAAGGCCGCCGGCCGCGCCCTGGGCATCGTCGTGGAAGGCAACATGGCCGAGGCGGTGGAAGAGGCGTTGGCCAGGGGCTGGCGGCCGGACATCGTGACCGAGATGTGCCCCTGCCACGATCCCTTCGCCCTGGTGCCGGCCGGCATGGGGCCGGGCCAGGCGGAGGGGCTGCTGAAGCGCGACCGGGCGCGCTATCTGGAGCTTTCGCGCGCCAGCATGAAGCGCATCCTGCGGGCCATGAACCGCTTCGTGGAAGCGGGGGCGGTGGTGTTCGAATACGGCACCTTCCTGCGCAAGGAATGCGTCGATGCCGGCGTCGCCCGCGAGGAGGCGTTCCGCTATCCGGGCGCCGTCGCCCGCTATATCCGCCCCATGTTCGAAGAAGGGCGCGGCCCCTTCCGCTGGACCTGCATCTCCGGCGAGGCCGCCGACCGCGAGCGCCTGGACGAGCTGGCGCTTTCCCTCTTCCCCGACTGCCCCATCGTGGGGCGCTGGATTCCGCTGGCCCGCAAGACATTGCCTACCGAGGGGCTGCCGGCCCGGGTCTGCTTTCTGGGCTTTGGCCAGCGCCGCGCCTTCGCACTGGCGGCCAACCGGCTCATCGCCCAGGGCGAGGTCTGCGGCCCGGTCGCCTTCTCGCGCGATAACCTCGATTGCGGCTCCATCGCCAACCCGGCCTTCGAGACCGAGGACATGAAGGACGGCTCCGACGCCATCTCCGACTGGCCCTATCTCAACGCGCTGCTGAACGTCGCCGCCATGGCCGATCTGGTCTCCATCCAGGCCAACGGCACCATGGGCGTCTCGGCCCATACCGGCGTCACCATGATCGCCGATGGCAGCGAGGAGGCGGCGTTGAGGCTCGACGCCTGCATGGCGACCGACAGCGGCATCGGCATCGTCCGCTATGCCCAGTCCGGCTACGCCACGGCGCGCAGGGTCGCCGGCGGCGAAGGTCCGCTCAGCGACGACAGGATCGCCGTGCCGCTGTGGTGGCAGCCGCAGGCCACCTTCGGCCCGCCCGAAGCCTAGCCGGCATCGCCCGCCGCAGGGGCGGAGGCCGCCGCCAGCATCGCCCGCAGCCGCGACAGGCGGCTCTCGGCGCCCCGGCGGGCCTCGTCGTTCTCGGCGTCGCGCAGGTCGAGTTCGGCTTCGCGGATCGCCCGTTCGGTTTCGCCTGCATCGATGTCGGCCACCGGCGCCGCTTCCTCGGCCAGCACGGTGCAGCGCTCCGGCAGCACCTCGGCGAAGCCGCCGTCGACGAACACCCGCTCCACGATGGCGCCGCCGTCGTGGATGGCGATGACCCCCGCCCGCAGGCTGGAAAGCAGCGGCGCATGGCCCGGCAGCACGCCGATGTCGCCGTCGCTGCCGGGGATCACCACCATGTCGAAGCGCTCGGAGATCAGCAGGCGCTCCGGACTCGCCAGCTCGAAAGCGATCTTGCCGGCCATGGCGGCGTCTCCCCGCCCGCTCAGGCGAGCTCGGCCGCCAGCCGTTTGGCCTTGGCGACCGCCGCGTCGATGTCGGAGACCATGTAGAAGGCCTGTTCGGGCAGGTCGTCGTAATCGCCGGCGACGATGGCCTTGAAGCCGGCAATGGTGTCCTCCAGGTCCACGAAGACGCCCGGCGTGCCGGTGAACACCTCGGCGACGTGGAAGGGCTGGCTGAGAAAGCGCTGCACCTTGCGGGCGCGGGCCACCGTCAGCTTGTCCTCCTCCGAAAGCTCGTCCATGCCCAGGATGGCGATGATGTCCTGCAGCGAACGATAGCGTTGCAGCACCTCCTGCACCGAACGGGCGACCCGGTAATGCTCCTCGCCGATCACCCGCGGATCGAGGATGCGCGAGGTGGAATCGAGTGGATCCACGGCCGGGTAGATGCCGAGTTCGGCGATCTGGCGCGACAGCACGGTGGTGGCGTCGAGATGGGCGAAGGAGGTGGCGGGCGCGGGATCGGTGAGGTCGTCGGCCGGCACATAGATCGCCTGCACCGAGGTGATCGAACCCTTGGTGGTGGAGGTGATGCGCTCCTGCAGATTGCCCATCTCGGTCGCCAGGGTGGGCTGGTAGCCCACCGCCGACGGGATGCGCCCCAGCAGCGCCGAAACCTCGGAGCCGGCCTGGGTGAAGCGGAAGATGTTGTCGATGAAGAGCAGCACGTCCTGGCCTTCGCTATCGCGGAAATACTCGGCCAGGGTCAGCCCGGTGAGGCCGACGCGGGCGCGGGCGCCGGGCGGCTCGTTCATCTGGCCATAGACCAGCGCCGCCTTGGACTCGCCGCCTTCGAGGTCGATCACCCCCGATTCGATCATCTCGTGATAGAGGTCGTTGCCCTCGCGGGTCCGCTCGCCGACGCCGGCGAAGACGGAATAGCCGCCATGGGCCTTGGCGATGTTGTTGATGAGCTCCATGATGATGACGGTCTTGCCCACCCCGGCGCCGCCGAAAAGGCCGATCTTGCCGCCCTTCACATAGGGTTCCAGCAGGTCGATCACCTTGATGCCGGTAACCAGCACCTCCGCCTCGGTGGACTGGTCGACCAGTTCCGGCGCGTCGCGGTGGATGGGAAGCGCCCTGGCGGACGCCACCGGCCCGCGCTCGTCGATGGCCTCGCCCACCACGTTGAGGATGCGCCCCAGGGTCTCCGGCCCCACCGGCACCTGGATGGGCTGGCCGGTGTCGCGCACCTCCTGGCCGCGCACCAGGCCCTCGGTGGCGTCCATGGCGACGGTGCGCACCGTGTTCTCGCCCAGATGCTGCGCCACCTCCAGCACCAGGCGCTTTTCCTGGAGCGTGGTCTCCAGCGCATTCAGGATGTTGGGCGGCTCGCCGTCGAACTGGACGTCGACGACGGCGCCCATGACCTGGCTGATGCGGCCCGGGGTGTTGGCGCTCATGGGGTCTCTCCCGTGCTTTCCCTCGCTTCAGAGCGCCTCGGCGCCCGACACGATTTCGGTGATTTCGGTGGTGATCGCGGCCTGGCGCGTGCGGTTGTAGAGCAGGTTGAGGCGATCGATCATGTCGCCGGCGTTGCGCGTAGCGCTGTCCATCGCCGTCATGCGCGCGGCGTGTTCGGATGCCCGGCTTTCCAGAAGGGAGCGAAAGACCTGCACGCCCAGATTGCGCGGCAGCAACCGTTCCAGGATGGCGAACTCGTCGGGCTCGAAGATGTAGGCCGCCCCGTGCAGCTCGGCGGCGGGGTCTTCGGCGGCAGGCTGGGGGATGAGGTCCTGCCAGGTGACGGCCTGGGCCATCACCGATACAAAGCGGTTGTAGACCGCCTGGCAGACGTCGAACTCGCCGGCGGCGAAGCGCGCCGCGATCGTCTCCGCGATGGCGCTGGCCGTGCGGTGGGAGAAGTCCCTGTCGAGGCCGGATACGGTCTCGACGATGAGGTCGTCGAACTCGCGCCGCAGCATGTCGCGGCCCTTGCGGCCCAGGCACAGCAGCTTCGCCTCCCGCCCTTCCCCTTGCAGCCTGGCGATCCGCCGTCGGGCGGCCCGCACCGCATTGACGTTGAAGCTGCCGCACAGGCCGCGATCGGAGGTGACGACGACCAGCAGATGCACCCGGTCGCCGCCCCTGCCGACCAGCAGCGGCGGCGCATCGGGGCGGCCGGCGAAGGCGCCGGCCAGCGAGGCCATCATGCGCTCCATGCGTTCGGCGTAGGCGCGGGCCCGTTCCGCCTCCTCCTGGGCGCGGCGCAGCCTGGCGGCCGCCACCATCTTCATGGCGCTGGTGATCTTGCGCGTCGAGCGGACGCTGTTGATGCGCGTGCGCAGCGCCTTGAGATTGGCCATCGCCGGCCCCCGTCAGGCCGCGAAGGACGCGGTGAAGTCGTCCAGGAAGGCCTTGAGCCGGGCCGCCACCTCGTCGGCGAGATCGCCGCTAGAGCGGATCGCCTCCAGGATGTCGGCGCCCTTGTCGCGCAGCGCCTCCAGCATCCGGGCCTCGTAGCGGGTGGCGGCCCGGGGCGGCAGCCGGTCCAGATAGCCGTTGACGCCGGCGAAGATGGACGCCACCTGCTCTTCCACCGGCATGGGCTGGAACTGGCCCTGTTTCAGGAGCTCGGTCAGACGCTCGCCGCGCGCCAGCAGCCGCTGGGTGGAGGCGTCGAGGTCGGACGCGAACTGAGCGAAAGCCGCCATCTCGCGATACTGGGCGAGCTCCAGCTTGATGGTGCCGGCGACCTTCTTCATGGCCCTGGTCTGCGCCGCCGAACCCACCCGCGAGACCGAGATGCCGACATTGATGGCCGGCCGGATGCCCTGATAGAAAAGCTCCGATTCCAGGAAAATCTGGCCGTCGGTGATCGAGATCACGTTGGTGGGGATATAGGCCGACACGTCGGAGGCCTGCGTTTCGACCACCGGCAGGGCGGTGAGCGAGCCACCGCCGAAATCGTCGCTCATCTTGGCGGCGCGCTCCAGCAGGCGCGAATGGAGATAGAAGACGTCGCCCGGATAGGCCTCGCGGCCCGGCGGGCGGCGCAGCAGCAGCGACACCTGGCGGTAGGAGACGGCCTGTTTGGAGAGGTCGTCGTAAATGACCAGGGCGTGCATGCCGTTGTCGCGGAAATACTCGCCGATGGCGCAGCCGGCATAGGGTGCCAGAAACTGCATGGGCGCCGGGTCGGAGGCGGTGGCGGCGACGACGGTGGTGTAGGCCATGGCGCCGTTGTCCTCCAGCGCCTTGACGATCTGGGCGACGGTGGAACGCTTCTGCCCGATGGCGACATAGATGCAGTAGAGGCGCTTCTTCTCGTCGCCCGATTCCCAGTTCTGCTTCTGGTTCACGATGGTATCGACGGCGACCGCGGTCTTCCCCGTCTGACGGTCGCCGATGATGAGCTCGCGCTGGCCGCGCCCGATGGGGACCAGGGCGTCCAGGGCCTTCAGTCCGGTCTGCATCGGTTCGCTCACCGACCGGCGCGGGACGATGCCGGGCGCCTTGACCTCGATGCGGCGGCGCTCGCCGGCCGCGATGCCGCCCCTGCCGTCGATGGGGTTGCCCAGGGCATCGACGACCCGGCCCAGCAGCTCCTTGCCCACCGGCACATCGACGATGGCGCCGGTGCGTTTGACGACGTCGCCTTCCAGAATGGCGCGGTCGCTGCCGAAGATCACGACGCCGACATTGTCGGCCTCCAGGTTCAACGCCATGCCCGGCACGCCGCCCGGAAACTCCACCATCTCGCCGGCCTGCACGTTGTCGAGGCCGTGGACGCGGGCGATGCCGTCGCCCACCGACAGCACGCGCCCGATTTCGGCAACCTCCGCCTCGGTGCCGAAATTGGCGATCTGGTCCCTGATGATCGAAGAGATCTCGGCAGCGCGGATATCCATCAGCCAGCCCCTTTCATCGCAAGCTCGAGCCGTTGCAGTTTGGTGCGGATCGAGCCGTCGAGCATGCGCGAGCCGATGGCGACGATCAATCCGCCGACAAGGCCCGGATCGACGCTGGCCTCGATCGACACCTCGCGCCCGGCCGCCGCCTTCAGCGCCGCACGCAGCCGCTCCCTCTCCCCGTCGGTCAGCGCCCGGGCCGAGACCGCCTTCGCGGCCACCTCGCCGCGCCTGGCGGCCAGCAGGCGCAGATAATCGGCGGCGATGGCGGCGAGCGCGAACAGGCGCCGCCGCCGGGCCAGCAGCCCCACCGCCCTGGCGGTCAGGGGCCTCGCCTTCATGGCCTCCAGGACGGCGGCCATGGCGCGGCCCTGCTGCTGGCGCGAGAGCACCGGGCTCGCCACCAGGCGGGCGAGATCGGCGGAGCGTTCCAGCGCCCGCGACAGGCTCCTCATGTCGCCCGCCACGGCGTCGAGCTCGCCCGCCTGGTCGGCGAGATCGAAGAGCGCGCGCGCATAACGACCCGAAAGGCCCGTGACGGAACTGTCGCCATTGCCCACGAAACGAAGGCCCCTCACCTCAGCTTGCCGGCGCCCGGGATGCGGGAGACACGCTCCCGGAGAGCGTGTCCCGGCGCGGGGGCGGTGGTATCACAGGGCGCGCCCCGGGGGCAACCCGTTCCGCCCGCAGCCGCCCATGCCGCAACGAGGCGAAGGACGCGCCCGCCCTGCGCCTCACAGGAAGGTCAGCGGGTCGACGTCGACGCGCAGGCGCAGATCGCCCTTCGGCTTTGCCGTCGCCAGCCAGTGGCGCAGCGTCTCCTGCAGCGGCGCCCGGCGGCTGGCCTTCACCAGCAGCCGCCAGCGGTGGCGGCCGCGCAGCATGGCGAGGGGGGCGGGCGCCGGGCCGAAGGTGGCGATGCCGTCGCCCTGGGGCGCGTTTTTGGCCAGGGCCTGGGCGAGGCGGCGGGTGCGCCCGGCGTCGGAGCCGCTCACCACCACCGCCGCCAGGCGGCCATAGGGCGGCAGGCCGGCCCGGCAGCGGCTGTGCTTCTCGCGGGCCAGGAAGCCTTCGCGGTCGCCGGAAACCAGCGCCCGCATCACCGGATGGCGGACGTCGTAGGTCTGCAGCAGCACGCGGCCGGGTCGCCGCTCGCGCCCGGCGCGCCCCGCCACCTGGTGCAGCAGCTGCCAGGTGCGCTCCATGGCGCGGGGGTCGCCGCCTTCCAGGCCGAGATCGGCATCGACGACGCCGACTGCCGTCAGCAGCGGGAAATGGTGGCCCTTGGCGGCGATCTGGGTGCCGATCAGGATGTCGATCTCGCGCCCGGCCATGCGCGCCACCAGCGCCGCCATGGCCGCAGGCCCGGCCAGCGTGTCGGAGGCCATGATCTCGCAGCGGGCGGCGGGGAAACGCACCGCCACCTCCTCGGCCAGCCGCTCCACGCCCGGGCCGCAGGCGGCCAGCCGGCCCGCCACGCCGCAGGCGGGGCAGGTTTCGGGCGCGGGCACCCTCATGCCGCAATGGTGGCATTGCAGCGTGCCCAGCTGGCGATGCGCCACCAGCCAGGCGGTGCAATCGGGGCAGGCCAGACGGTGGCCGCAGGCCCGGCACAGGGTGAGCGGCGCATAGCCACGCCGGTTGAGATAGAGCAGCGCCTGCTCGCCGGCCGCCAGCGTCGCCGCCAGCACCCGCAGCAGCGGCGGCGACAGCCAGCTTCCGCGTCCCGGTCCGTGGCGGGTCATGTCCACGGCGGCGATCTCGGGCAGGGCGGCGCGGGCGTGGCGGTTGGGCAGGTGGAGGCGGCGATAACGCCCGCGGTCCACATTGGCCAGCGTCTCCAGCGACGGCGTCGCCGACGACAACACCGCCGGCACGCCTTCCAGGCTGGCCCGCAGCACCGCCATGTCGCGGGCGTGGTAGCAGACGCCGTCGTCCTGCTTGTAGGAGCCGTCGTGCTCCTCGTCCACGACGAGGAGCCCCAGCTCGCAAAACGGCAGGAACAGCGCCGAGCGCGCGCCCGCCACCGCCCGCACCTCGCCGGTGGCGACGCCGCGCCACACACGGGCCCGTTCGCGCGGCGAAAGGTCGGAATGCCAGGCGGCCGGGGGGGCGCCGAAGCGGGCCTCGAAGCGGGACAGGAACTGGACGCCCAGGGCGATCTCCGGCAGCAGCACCAGCACCTGCCGCCCGCGCCGCAACGCCGCCGCCACCGCCTCGAAATAGACCTCCGTCTTGCCCGAGCCGGGGACGCCCTCCAGCAGCAGCACCGCGAAGGCATCGGCGGCGACGGCGCCCACCAACGCCTCGGCCGCCGCCTGCTGCTCGCCGGAAAGGCGCGGCCCCGGCCGCTCGGGGCAGGGCGGCTGGAAGGCGGGCGGCGGCGCCAGCGCCACCTCTGCCAGACTGCCCGCCGCCGCCAGGCCCCTGACGACGGCGGCCGAGACGCCCGCCAGGGCGGCGATCTCGCCCGCCGGGCGCGCCAAGCCGTCGGCCATGAGCGCCAGCACCCGCTTCCTGGCCGGCGTCAGCCGCGCCGGCGGCGGCCCGGCCAGCCGCCAGGCGCGCAGCGGGCGCGGCGGCTCCAGGGCGGGCGTGTTCAGCGACAGGCGCAGCGCCTCGCCTTCCCTGCGCACCGTGTAGTCCGCCACCCGCGACAGAAAGGCGCGGAAGTTCGCCTTCAGCGGCGCAATGGGGCAGAGCGCGGCGATCTCGCGCAGCCTGGCGGGGGCGATGTCGCCGCCGGCCTCGCCCCAGACCACGCCCGTCGCCTGGCGCCCGCCCAGCGGCACGCGCACGATGCTGCCGGGGCCAAGCCGGCCCGCCAGCGGCGCCGGCACGGCGTAGTCGTAAGCGGGCAGCGGCAGCGGCAGCAGCACCCGCACGCTTTCGGGCCCGCCCTGCCGGGCCGGCGCGGTGGCGTGGTCGCGGGCCATGGGCTACACTTTAGCCAGGGAACGGGAGCGCCCCAAACCGCCATGGGGGCGGCGGCACAGGCCATGAAGTTTTTCATCGACAGCGCCGATGCCGGCGAGATCCGCGAGCTGGCCGCCACCGGCATGGTGGACGGCGTGACCACCAACCCCTCGCTGCTGGCGAAGACCGGGCGCCCCTTCGCCGCCGTGCTGGAGGAGATCTGCGCCGCCGTCGCCGGCCCGGTCAGCGCCGAGGCGGTGGCCGAAGACGAGGCGGCGATGCTGGCCGAAGGCCGCAAGCTGGCCTCGCTGGCGCCCAATATCGCCGTCAAGCTGCCGCTCACCTGGCCCGGCCTCAAGGCCTGCCGGGCGCTGGCCGACGAGGGCACGCCGGTCAACGTCACCTTGTGCTTTTCCGCCAATCAGGCGCTGCTGGCGGCCAAGGCCGGGGCTGCCTTCGTGTCGCCCTTCGTCGGGCGCCTGGACGACATCGGCCATGACGGTATGGAACTGGTCTCCGAGATCAAGGAGATCTACGACAACTACCCCGCCTTTTCCACCGAGGTGCTGGCGGCCTCAATCCGCAGCCCCGCCCATCTGCGCCAGGCGGCGCTGGCGGGGGCCGATGTCGCCACCCTGCCGGCCGCCGTGCTGCGCAAACTCGCCGACCACGTGCTGACCGACAAGGGCCTGGCCGCCTTCCTGGCCGACTGGGGCAGGACCGGCCAGGCCATCCTGTGAAGCCATGGCAGGCAAGGCCCGCGCCCTGGCCGGCGGCGAGGCGGCGGCCGAGGAGGTGGCGCGCTATCTGCGCCGCCATCCCGACTTTCTGGCCGCCCGCCCCGAACTGCTGGAGGCGATGGCTCCGCCCCGGCGCCGGCTGGGCGCCAATGTGGAGGACTGGCAGGCGCATCTGATCGAGCGCCTGCGCCGCGAGGCGGGGCGCCTCGCCCGGCAGCGCAGCGACCTGGTGGAGCGCGCGCGCCGCGACCGGTCGCTGCAGGATCGCGTCCACCGGGCGGCGCTGGCGGTGATCTCCGCTCCCTCGCTGGACCGGCTGGTGGAGATCGCCACCCTGGATATGGCGGCGCTGCTGGCCGTCGATGTCGTGGCCCTGGCGGTGGAGACCGACCGCGCCGACGGCAGGGCGCGGCTTCGCTGCGGCGTGCGCTGCGTGCCGCCCGGCGCTCTGGCGCCGCTGACGCCGCGCGCCGTCGTCCTGCGGGCACCGGCCGGCGGCGAGGAAGCGATCTTCGGCGGTGCCGGCGCCCTGGTCGCCAGCGAGGCGCTGGCGCGCTTCGGCGGGCGGGGCGGCCTGCCCCGCGGCGTACTGGCCCTGGGTTCGCGCGACGCCGCGCGCTTCCGGCCGGGCGATCCCACCGGCCTCTACCGCTTTCTCGCCGAAGCGCTGGAGCACGCCCTGGCGGCCCGGCTGGGGCTTTCGTGCTGACGGACGACGCCCTGGCGCGGGCGGCGGCGGGCTGGCAGCAGGCGCTGGCGGGCGAGCGGCGCGCCTCGGCCCACACCCTGGCCGCCTATCGCCGCGACCTGGCGGCCTTTCTGGGCTTCATGGGCGAGCACCGCGGCGAGCGGCCCTCCCTGGCGCTGCTGCAACGCCTGGGGCCGGGCGATTTCCGCGCCTGGCTGGCCAGGCGCATGACCGACGGCCTGGCCCGCGCATCGACGGCCCGCGCGCTGTCGGCGGTCAAGAGCTTCTTTCGCCATCTCGACCGGCGCGGGATTGCCTCCAACCCGGTCGTCGATGGCGTGCGGGCGCCCAAGCTGCCGCGCCGGGTGCCGCGACCGCTGGCCCCCGACGAGGCGACCGACCTGCTGGCGCTGATCGACGAGACCGGCGAGGGGCCGCGCTGGCTGGCCCTGCGCGACCTGGCGCTGCTGATGCTGCTCTATGGCGCCGGCCTGCGCATCGGCGAGGCGCTGGCGCTGGAGGTGGGCCGGTTGCGGGCGGCCGGCGAGGCGCTGACCGTCGTCGGTAAGGGCGGCAAGGAGCGCATGGTGCCGCTGCTGCCGCGCCTGCGCGCCGCCATCGAAGCCTATCTGGAAGCCCGGCCCGACGGCGCGCCGGCGGTCAGCCCGCTGTTCATCGGCGCGCGCGGCGGGCGGCTGGCGGCGGCGGTGGCGCAGCGCCGTTTCCGGGGATTGCGGGCCCGGCTCGGCCTGCCGGATAGCGCCACGCCGCACGCCATGCGCCACAGCTTCGCCACCCATCTGCTGGCCGGCGGCGCCGATTTGCGCACCATCCAGGAACTGCTGGGCCATGCCAGCCTTTCCACGACGCAACGCTATACGGAGGTGGACGCCGAAGGCCTGCTGGAAGTCTATCGCAAGGCTCACCCGCGGGCTTGAGTATCTCTATGCCGTGAACCCGGACATTGACTTGCCACGCGGAGCGTGCCACGGCTGCTCTTCGAGGGAGCGAATACCATAACCGACTTCGAAATCGCCAGCCTCACCCTCCAGGAAATGGCCGTCTGGGCCACCATCGTCACGGCCGTCGCTACCGCCTGCATAGGAAGCTGGCAATGCCTTCTGATCGCAAAGGGTTTGCGGCTCATGGACAGCAGCAACAGGGAGCGTGCCGCCGTCGTGGACGAGCAACGCCGTGCCGATGAACGGCGCCACGAAGAAGCGATGACGGCCCTGACGGAGCTCATTCAGCGCACCTCCACCGCTCCCGCTCGTGGCGGCGACTAGCAACGTAAATTGTTGCAAGATCACCCACGGGCTCAGCGGCCGAAGCGTCTTATGATAAACTTCTCGCCCGCAGTGCAAACACCACACCAAACGCACAAGACACGGAGAATGATATGTCGGACAAGATACTCCGATTGAAAGACATCTGGCCCATCGAGAATGTTCATGATCACAAAGTTCACTTTGCTCACGGGAGTGAGGGATGGCGACCGCTTGATGTCTGGGTAGGTGATAGAGAAGAGTGGTATGGGTGGCAGGCCCATTATCCTGGGAGAGATGAGTTCAACAGGAATTACATCTTTACGCTCATGGATTTCTACCACGAAAGCGATGTCTGGTTGTTCGGAGGAATCTTTCGTGTCTTGGGCTGCCATGAAGACAGTAAAGAACCGAAAGGGTATCGTTACGAAGTCGAATTGACAGATCACGGGGAAGCTTTCATCGGTCGTTTGAAGTTGCGATCAGGGTACAGGTCTCGGCCTCGGCGCGTCAATTTCGAGAATCATTACGATGCATTCGAAGTCTCGGAAATTCTGCGCGAACCGTATTCAGGACGCGCATTCCCTGGCTATGAAAGCATCGACATCCACTTCCCCGAGCTGGAAGCCCTGATGCGAAACGACAGGCCCGACTGGAAGTCAGCTCTGGAGAATGTGCAAGGCGTCTATATGATCACCGACACAAGCACAGGTAAGCGATATGTCGGATCGGCATATGGAGACTCGGGCATCTGGCAAAGGTGGGCAGGTTACGCCGCTTCGGGCCATGGGTGGAACAAGGAGCTTGTGGAACTGACGGGCGACAACGGCTTGGGCTACGCCAGAGAGAAATTCCGCTTCGCACTGCTTGAGTACTGCCCGGCCCGAATGCCCGACGAGGCTGTTATTGCGCGCGAAAGCTTTTGGAAGAACGCTCTGTTGACCAGAGAATACGGCCTCAACCTGAACTAAACTCCACTAGTGGCACCGGTTTGAAGCTCGCAAACGATGAGAGAGTTGCCATGCAATACTGGGCTTACGAGAACTGGCGTGCGCATGGTCATCGGACCACGATTCACGAAGCCGCGTGCCCTCACTGCAAAGATGGGAAAGGGCAACGTGGAGGGACGGATCCTGCTAACGGTACATGGCATGATCTCGGGGAATGTGAAGGGCGAGACGAAGCGATGACCAAGGCACGGGCTATGATTGCTGAAGGGAGCATTAGCTACTGTGGAAACTGTTGCCGATAGAAGAGCTTCTGTTTACCACTCGCCCACGAAATCGCCTGCCCTGTTGTGAATCGCCCTCTCGACCTTCGAAGCGAGCGAAGATAAGGCTATCCGCTCGGAAGCCTGTCTATCAGCGCGATCATAAGCCCCCCGAGGAGGGCCGTAATGGCGGCGACAATGGCCAGTCCCTGCCACCAGAGAGCATGATACAAGTCCTTCTTGGTCGCATGATGCTTGGTGGCTTCTTCGATGCGAGCGATCCTTTCGTTGTCTTTCGCGGCCTTGCCGATGTTGCGGGCGATGGCCTCTGCCTGCCTTTCCGCGATGCCCGTTTCTTTCAACTCCTGTGCCGCTTCCAGCGTGTCGAAGGCGGGCGCTGCCTGTGCCATGTTCATTCTCTCCCTGGCTGCCGCCAGGATACGGCCGGTCTCAATTCATCGCATACATGAAACCCTGCTACCATATCGGCGTCAAGCCTTTCCCGGACCTCTTCACGCATGAATCGCCCGCCCGGCCACGGCCAGGGCGGCTTCGCGCACCGCTTCCGAGAAGGTGGGATGGGCGTGGCAGGTGCGGGCGATGTCTTCCGACGAGGCGCCGAATTCCATGGCGACGGCAGCGGCGGCGGCGAGCTCGCCGGCCGCCTGGCCCAGGATGTGGACGCCCAGCACCCGGTCGGTCTTCGCGTCCGCCAGCACCTTCACCATGCCGTCCGTTCTGCCGGCCGCCCGCGCGCGGCTGTTGGCCAGCATGGCGAAGCGCCCGGCGACATAGTCGGCGCCGGCGGCCTTCAGCTCCTCCTCGGTTTTGCCCAGCTGCGCCGCCTCCGGCGCGGTATAGACGACGCCCGGGACGACATCGTAGTTCACATGGCCCGCCCGCCCGGCGACGTTTTCGGCCACGGCGATGCCTTCCTCCTCCGCCTTGTGGGCCAGCATCGGACCGGCCACGCAATCGCCGATGGCGAAGATGCCCTTCGCGCCGGTGGCGAAGCGGCGATCGACGGCGATGCGGCCCCGGTCGTCGGTCGCCACCCCCGCCTCTTCCAGGCCCAGGCCAACGCTGTGGGGGCGGCGCCCGACCGCCATCAGCACCGCGTCGCAGGCGAGCGTTTCGCCCGCGCCCTCCTTGCCGCCGGCGGGCGTCAGGGTGAGCCGCAGCCCGTCGCCGTCGCCCTCCACGGCGGTCAATGCGGTGCCCAGGCGGAAGGCCATGCCCTGTTTCTCCAGGCTGCGCTTCAGCTGGCGGGCGATCTCGCCATCCATGCCGGCGGCGACGCGGTCCAGAAACTCCACCACCGTCACCTCGCTCCCCAGCCGCCGCCAGACGGAACCCATCTCCAGGCCGATATAGCCGCCGCCGATCACCGCCAGGCGGCGCGGCACCCGGCGCAGGGCCAGGGCGCCGGTGGACGACAGGATGCGCCGCTCGTCGATTTCGATGCCGGGCAGCGAGGCGGCTTCGGAACCGGTGGCGACGACGATGTGGGCCGCTTCGATGCGGCGCCCGTCGACGTCGATGCCGCCGCCCTGGAGGCGGGCCTGGCCGGCGACATATTCCACCCGGTTCTTCTTCAGCAGGCCGGCCACGCCTTTGGTGAGGGTGGCGACCACCTTTTCCTTGCGGGCCATCATGGCTTCGAGGTCCAGCCTGGCGCCGGCGATGGCGATGCCGTGGCCGCCGAGATGGCCTTGCGCCTCCTCCCACAGCTCGGAGGAGTGCAGCAGCGCCTTCGACGGGATGCAGCCGATGTGAAGGCAGGTGCCGCCGGGGGCGCGGCGGCGGTCGATGCAGACGGTCTTCAGGCCCAGCTGGGCGCAGCGGATGGCGCAGACATAGCCGCCCGGGCCGGCGCCGATCACCGCAACATCGAACTTCCGTGCCGCCATGGCGCCCTCCCGCCGCCGCCCGATCAGACCTCCAGCAGCAGGCGCTGCGGGTCTTCGATGGCGTGTTTGACGGAGACCAGGAACGTCACCGCCTCGCGCCCGTCGACGATGCGGTGGTCGTAGGAGAGCGCCAGATACATCATCGGCCGGACCACCACCTCGCCCGCGACCGCCACCGGCCGTTCCTGCACCTTGTGCATGCCCAGAATGCCCGATTGCGGCGGGTTGAGGATGGGCGTGGACATCAGCGAGCCGAAAATGCCGCCATTGGAGACGGTGAAGGTGCCGCCGGTGAGATCGTCGGGGGCGAGGCGGCCGTCGCGCGCCCTGGCGGCGAAGGCGGCGATGGCCTTCTCGATGGCGGCGAAGGAGAGGCCCCCGGCATCGCGCAGCACCGGCACCACCAGGCCCTGCGGCGCGCTGACCGCCACGCCGATATGGTAGTAGCGCTTATAGACGATCTCTTCGCCGGCGATCTCGGCGTTGACCGCCGGGATGTCCTGCAACGCCTGCACGACGGCGCGCACGAAGAAGGGCATGAAGCCCAACCGGATGCCGTGCTTTTTCTCGAAACGCTCCCGATAGGCCCGGCGCGCGGCGATGACCGCCGACATATCCACCTCGTTGAAGGTGGTGAGCATGGCGGCCGTGTCCTGGGCCGCCTTCAGCCGCTCGGCGATGCGCCGGCGCAGGCGCGTCATGCGCACCCGCTGCTCGCGGCCCTGCGCATCCGGCGGGCTGGGCGGCACGGCGGCGGGCGATGGCGGGGCGGCCTCCGGGACAGGCGCGGCGGCGGGCGCTGGGGCGAGCGGCGGAGGCGGTTGGAGCGCGGTGGCGGGCGGCGGAGGCGGCGCGGGCGGAGCAGGCGCGGCGGACTCCAGATGCGCGAGGACGTCGGCCTTCAGCAGGCGCCCGTCCTTGCCGCTGCCGGCGATGGCGGCGGCATCGAGGCCGTGCTCATCGAGCAGCCGGCGCACGGCGGGCGAGAGCGGCCGCGCGGCCCCGGGCGGTGGGGCCGCTTCCGGGGCGGATGCTTCGCCCTCCTCCTCTTCCAGCACGGCCAGCACCGCGCCGATGGCGACATCCTCGCCTTCGCCTGCCCTCACCTCGGCCAGCACGCCGGCGGCCGGAGCGTAGACCTCCATGGTGGCCTTGTCGGTCTCCAGTTCCACCAGCGGCTCGTCGCGGGCGACGCGCTCGCCGGCCTTCCTGCGCCAGGAGGCGACCGTCACCTCGGTGACCGACTCGCCCAGCTGGGGCACGGTGATCGTGACCGTCATGGCATCCTTCCCCGCCGGCCGTTACCCGGCCAGCGCTTCGGCGACCAGCGCCGCCTGCTCGCGCTCGTGGACGCGGACGAAGCCGGTGGCCGGCGAGGCCGCCTCGGGGCGGCCGACATAGTGCGGCGGCGGCATATCCAGCGTGCCCCCTTCCATCGCCTGCTCGATCTTGTCGCGCACGAAATTCCAGGCGCCCATGTTGCGCGGCTCTTCCTGGCACCACACGAACTCGGCGTTGGGATAGTAGCTTACCGCCTCTTGCAGGGCATCGAGCGGGAAGGGCGCCAGCTGTTCCAGGCGGATGAAGGTGACGTCCCTGGCTCCCAGCTGATCGCGTTGGTCGATCAGGTCGTAATAGACCCTGCCGGTGCACAGGATCACCCGCTTGATCCGGTCGCCGCGACCGGCGTCGTCGAGCTCCCACAGGCTGCGGTGGAACTGGCTGGTGCCGGTGAATTCCTCCGCCGCCGAGACGCAGCGCCGGTGGCGCAGCAATCCCTTGGGCGTCATGACGATCAGCGGTTTGCGGAACTTGCGCTTCATCTGCCGGCGCAGCAGGTGGAAATAGGAGGCCGGCGTGGTGCAATTCGCGATCTGGAGGTTGTCTTCGGCGGCGAGTTGCAGATAGCGCTCCGGCCTCGCCGAGCTGTGCTCGGGCCCCTGGCCTTCGAAGCCGTGGGGGAGCAGCATCACCAGCCCCGACATGCGGAACCATTTGCTCTCGCCCGCGCTCAGGAACTGATCGACGATCACCTGGGCACCGTTGGCGAAATCGCCGAATTGCGCCTCCCACAGCACCAGGGTGTTGGGATCGGCGAGGCTGTAGCCGTATTCGAAACCCAGGATGCAGGCCTCCGAGAGCATGCTGTCGATGACCTCGAAGCGGCCCTGTCCGGGGGCGATGTGGTTCAGCGGCGTGTAGCGTTCCTCGGTCATCCGGTCGACCAGCACGCTGTGGCGCTGGCTGAAGGTGCCGCGCCCGCAATCCTGCCCGGAAAGCCGCACATGGGCGCCTTCGTAGAGCAGGGTGCCGAAGGCCAGCGCCTCGGCCGTCGCCCAGTCGATGTCGCGCCCGCTTTCGACCACCTGGCGGCGCTGATCGAGGATGCGCTTCAGCCGCCGGTGGACGTTGAGGGTCTCGGGACAGCCGGAGATGGCGCGCCCGACCGTCCGCAGCTCGTCGACGGTGACGGCGGTCTTGCCGCGCCTGGCGCCGCCGCGCTCGGCCACCTCCAGCCCGGACCACACGCCCTCCAGCCAGTCCACCTTGTTGGACTTGTAGTTGTGGGAGGCCTGGTGGTCCTTTTCGAGGCGGGCGTTGAAGTCCTGCATCATGCGCTCGGCCTCGGCCGGGGTGACGATGCCCTCGTCCACGAGACGCTCCGTATAGAGCTGGCGCACCGTCGGATGCTCGGCGATCTTGCGATACATGACCGGTTGCGTGAACGCCGGCTCGTCGCCCTCGTTGTGACCGTGGCGGCGGTAGCAGAAGATGTCGATCACCACGTCGCGCCCGAATTGCTGGCGGAACTTGGTGGCCAGCTTCGCGGCATGGACCACCGCCTCGGGGTCGTCGCCGTTGACGTGGAAAATCGGCGCCGCCACCATCTTCGCCACATCGCTGGGATAGGGCGAGGAGCGCGAGAAGCGCGGGCTGGTGGTGAAGCCGATCTGGTTGTTGACCACCACGTGGACGGTGCCGCCGGTCTTGTGGCCGCGCAGCTCCGACATGCCGAAGGTCTCCGCCACCAGCCCCTGGCCGGCGAAGGCGGCGTCGCCGTGGAGCAGCAGGGCCATGACCCGCTTGCGCTCGTCGTCTTCCTTCATCGTCTGCTTGGCGCGCACCTTGCCTTCCACCACCGGGTTGACCGCCTCCAGATGCGAGGGATTGGCGGTGAGCGAAAGGTGCATCCAGCGGTGGTCGGCGACATCCCGGTCCGACGAGGTGCCGAGATGGTATTTCACATCGCCGGACCCCTGCACGGCGTCGGGATGGCTGGCCTCGCCCTGAAACTCCGAGAACACCTGGGCGAAGGATTTGGCCATGACGTTGGTGAGCACGTTGAGGCGCCCGCGATGGGGCATGCCCAGCACGATCTCCTCCACGCCGTGGTGGGCGGCGGTGCGAATGATGGTTTCCATGGCGGCGATGGTGCTCTCCGCGCCCTCCAGCGAGAAGCGCTTGGAACCCGGATACTTGACGGAGAGGAAGCGTTCGAAGCCCTCGGAGCGGTAGATCTCGGAGAGCACGCGCTTCTTCTCTTCCGGCCCCAGCTCGGCATCGGCGCGGGTGCCTTCCATCTTGCGCTGGAGCCAGGCCTTCTCCTCCGGGCTCTGGATGTGCATGAACTCCACGCCGATGGTGCCGCAATAGGTCTTGCGCGCGGCCTCGAGGATCTGCCTCAGGGTGGCGCGCTGGAAGCCCAGCACGCCGTCGACGAAGAACTCGCGCCCGTAATCCTCCTCGGTGAAGCCGTAGGTGCGGGGGTCGAGCTCGGGGTGGTGGCGGTCGCCGTCGATCTCCAGCGGGTCGAGCCTGGCGGCGAGATGGCCGCGCACGCGGAAGGCGCGGATCATCATCAGGATGCGGATGCTGTCGCGGGCGAGCGCGAATTCGGCCACCGATTCGCGGCTGCCGGGCGGGGGCGGCGCCCAGGACGGAGCCGCCGCCGGGGCCGGGCGCGGTTCGGCCCGCGCCTGGCCGTTGCCGCCGCCGGGCGGGAAGCCATAGCCCTCGGGTTCGTCGTCGAGGTCCTGCACCAGGCGGGCGGCGCGCGACGGCGCCAGTTCCGCCAGGATGGACGCCTCGTCGTCGCCCAGACCGTCGAACACGGTCCGCCAGGCGGCATCCACCGCGCCGGGATCGCTCTTGTAGCGGGCGTGGAGCTCGGCGATGTAGCCGGCATTGACGCCGTGGAGGAAGGAGAGTTCGTCCGTCTGCTGTCCCATGGCGATGCCCGCCCCGCGCGGGCGGCCTCCCGCTTCAGTTGCGCATGGCCCGCAGCATGGCCTCGCCCAGGCCGGCCGGGGATTCGGCGACGACGAAGCCGGCACCGGCCATGGCCTCGATCTTGTCGCCGGCCCGCCCCTCGCCGCCGGCGACGATGGCCCCGGCATGGCCCATGCGGCGTCCGGGCGGAGCCGTCCGCCCGGCGACGAAGCCGGCGATGGGCTTGCGGCGGCGGCTGCGGGCGATGAAGGCCGCCGCTTCCTCTTCGGCACCGCCGCCGATCTCGCCGATCATCAGGATGCCCTCGGTCTCGTCGTCGGCCAGGAACAACTCCAGGCAATCGACGAAGCTGGTGCCGTTCACCGGATCGCCGCCGATGCCGATGCAGGTGCTCTGGCCCAGGCCGGCGGCGGTGGTCTGATGCACGCCCTCATAGGTGAGCGTGCCCGAGCGCGAGACGATGCCGATCGCCCCGCGCCGGTGGATGTGGCCGGGCATGATGCCGATCTTGCACGCATCGGGGGTGATGACGCCGGGGCAGTTGGGCCCCACCAGCCGCGAGGGGGAGCCTTGCAGCGCCCGCTTCACCCGCACCATGTCCAGCACCGGGATGCCCTCGGTGATGGTGACGATCAGCGCCACCCCGGCCGCGGCCGCCTCCAGGATGGCATCGGCCGCGAAGGGCGGCGGCACATAGACGACGGAAGCATCGGCGCCGGTCGCCGCCACCGCCTCGTCCACGGTGTCGAAGACGGGCAGGCCCAGATGGCTGTCGCCGCCACGCCCGGGCGTCACCCCGCCGACGATACGGGTGCCATAGGCCTGCGCCTGCTGGCAGTGGAAGGTGGCGGTCCTGCCCGTGAAGCCCTGCACCAGAACGCGGGTCCCGCTATCCACCAGCACGGCCATCAGCCGGCCGCTCCGGCGGCGGCGACCGCCTTGGCGGCGGCATCGGCGAGGTCGGCGGCGGGCGTGACCGCCAGGTCGGAAGCCGCCAGCAGGGCGCGGGCCTCTTCGGCCCTGGTGCCTTCCAGCCGCACCACCACCGGCAGCCTCAGGTCCAGCTCGCGGGCGGCGGCCAGGATGCCTTCGGCGATGGTGTCGCAGCGCATGATGCCGCCGAAGATGTTGACCAGAATGGCCTTGACGCGCCGGTCGGCGACGATGAGGCGAAAGGCGGCCGCCACCTGGGCGCCGCTGGCGCCGCCGCCGACATCGAGGAAATTGGCGGGCTCGCCGCCGGCCAGCTTGCAGATGTCCATGGTCGCCATGGCGAGGCCGGCGCCGTTCACCATGCAGCCGATGCTGCCGTCCAGCCTGACATAGCTGAGGCCGATGTCGCGGGCCTCGCGCTCGGCCGCATCCTCCTGGTCGGCATCGCGCATGGCCGCCAGCGCCGGGCGGCGGAAGAGCGCGTTGTCGTCGATGTTGAGCTTGCAGTCGAGCGCCAGCAAGCGGCCGCCCTCGGTCACCGCCAGCGGGTTGATCTCCAGCAGGCTGGCGTCCGCATCCAGGAAGGCTTCGTAGAGGGCGGCCAGCAGCGCCTGCGCCTGCTTCGCCTCGTCGCCCCGCAACCCCAGGCGGGCGGCCAGGAGGCGGCCGTGAAAGGGGCGCAGGCCGGTGGCAGGGTCGATGGCGAGGGTGGCGATCTTCTCCGGCGCGGTGGCGGCCACCTCTTCGATATCCGTGCCGCCCTCGGTGGAGGCGACCGCCGCGACGCGCCCGCTGGCGCGATCGACCAGCAGCGCCAGATAGAGCTCGCGGGCGATGGCGGTGCCTTCCTCGACATACACCCTGGCGATCGGCTGGCCTTCGCCGCCGCTCTGGTGGGTAGCGAGCCTGGTGCCGATCATGGCGGCGGCGGCGCTTTCCACCTGCTCCGGGCTGCGGCAGGCGACGATGCCGCCCGCCTTGCCGCGCCCCCCGGCGTGGACCTGCGCCTTGACCACCCAGAAGCCGCCGCCCAGCCGCCGGGCCGCCGCCTGCGCTTCGCCGCCGCTGGCCGCCATCTCGCCGCGCGGCAACGCCACGCCATGGGAGGCGAGCACCTGTTTGGCCTGGTATTCGTGAAGATTCACGGCATTGCCCCGGGGACGGCGTTCCGCGACGAAGGCGGTGCACTCTACCACCCGCCGCCCGGATGGCAACCGCCCGCCGGCCTGCGCGGCACGGGGGCGGTCGAGCTGCCGGCGCCACCGCCTCGCCGCGCCAGGGGCTTGCGCCCTCGCACCGGGCCGCGATCTTCCCGCACCGCCGGGCGATGAACGACCGGCCCGGGGACGAGGGCAGCACGATCGAGCACGCCGCCGACAACGGGCGTCAGTCGGAACTCCTTTGGCGAACTCGCCACCTCCCCTCACGCCTCACCGGGCCGTGCCGCCGGGCGTGCCGGGCGGCGCGATGGGCTGGCGGTTGGCGCACACCACATGCCAGCTTTCGCCGTCCGCGTCGTCGAAATGGTCGATGCGGGTGAGCGAGAGATTGGCGGCGGAAAAGCGCAGGGCCCGCTCCGGCTCCAGGTCCAGCGCCACGCCCAGCGCCGCGCGGATGGTGCCGCCATGGGCGACGCAGACGATGTCGCGGCCGGCGAAGCGCCGGGTCAGGCGCCGGATCGCCGCCCCCGCCCGCCGGCACAGATCGGCGAAGCTTTCGCCGCCCGGCACCCGGTAGGCGGCGGGCGCCAGCCAGAAGCGATGGGCCACGGGCAGGGCGCGGATGTCGTCATAGGCCATGCCGTGCCAATCGCCGAAATCCTGCTCGCCCAGCGCCGCCTCCCGCAGCGGCTCGATGCGGCGGCGGCCGGCGGCGGCGATGGCGGCGGCCGTCTGCCCGGTGCGGCGCAGATGGCTCGTCACCCACTGCGCGCGGCCGGGCAGCATGGCGTCCAGCGCCCGGAAGGCGGCCCCGTCGTCGGTGCAGGCGTTGGGGTCGGTGGCGCCATAGACGCGCCCGCCGGTCTCCGTCACCGGCGCGTGGCGCACCCACCACCAGCGGGTATGCGTCACCGGCGGCGCCTCACAACAGCATGACCGGCGCGATCAGGACGCCGATCTCGCTGGCCTGCTGGATGGCGCCCAGCACATCGCCGGTATGGCCGCCGAAATGGCGCCACGACTGCCAGATCATCAGCGCGGCCGCGCAGCTGCCGATCACCAGGGCCAGCGCCCAGGCCCAGGGCAGCAGCAGCGCCACCGTGAAGGCCAGCCCCAGGACGACGGCGATGGCGGTGTGCCGATCGGAAGGCACGCCCGCCTCGGCGCTCTGGCCTTCTTCGCGGGCCGCCGGCGCCAGGCGCAGCGCCACCACGATGGCGGCGCGGGAGAAGGCGGAGGCCGCCACCAGCGCCGCGCCCGCCGCCAGCGGCTCGGCCAGGGCCGCCAGGGCGCCGATGCGCGCCGCCAGCGCCAGCCCCAGCGCCAGCGCCCCATGGGCGCCGACCGGGCTGTCGCGCATGGCCTTGAGCTTGAGCAGGCGCCGCCCCATGGCGCCGAAGCCGTCGGCGCTGTCGGCCAGGCCGTCCTCGTGCAGCGCCCCGGTCACCAGCACCAGCGCCAGCACCGCCGCCACCGCCGCCAGCCACGGCCCCAGGCCCAGCGAGAACGCGCCCCAATAGGCCAGGGCGCCGATCGACCCGATGACCGCGCCCACCAGCGGAAAGGCGCCGGCAGCCTCGGCCAGCGGCGCCTGACCGGCGGACCGGAACGGCAGCCGGGTGAGGAACGCCGCCGCCGCCAGGAAGCCGCCCATGGGGCCGGATTTGCCGTCGCCATCGCCCATGGCGCGCTTATCCGCCGCCCCGGCGCGGGGGTCAAGCCGTGACCGCCCGCGCCGGGGCGGCCGGAGGGAGGGCGATGTCGGCGTCTGGCGAGCGGCCGCCACGGTTTGCAAGTGGAGTGGGGCCACCTCTACGTTTGACGTCCTTGGGCTATGTTGCCCCGGTCATGACCGACTCCAGGCCCTTGACACACCCATAACATACCTATTTAAGGTGAAAGATCTCCAAGATCATCTAAAATAGCGTAGTTGCGTGTCTAAGCGCCACCGCGTAATGGAGAGAACCATGACACCAACGTTCAACGAGATTCTGCGGGAAGCCGTCTTTGGAACGCTCTCCGATCGAAGGGGGCTTCTATGCTACGGCGTGCCGACATCGGCTCTTCTCGCAGCTGCATCTGCCATAGATATGCTTGGAGGTATCATTTCCGGCGCAACACTTGGTGCTATGATAGCTCTGGTGATTATATCTTTCTACTGGCAAAGACGTTACCTGCTGGGCCCAGAATTCGATCCTGTAAGAATGAGGCTTTTGGGCAGCTACTTTTGGCGAGCTGTCTTGCTCTTTGTTGCATTTTTTGCTCTGGCTTTCATACTATCCTCTCCATTTTTCCCTGAGGATTCCTGGAGTGAAGATTACTATAATGATGTTGTTTTTGATGAAACGGTGCTAATAACTATGCTTGTTTCATGCCCGCTAACTATTTTATCTGGTCGCCTTCTCCTCGTATTCCCGGCTGTTGCTGTAGATCGACCCATATCTTGGAGAGAGTCCTGGGAACTAGCTGGGAATCGAGGTTTTCACCTAGGCATTGTGATGGTACTCCTCAGTGCCCCCTCGTTGGTATTCGAAGCTCTGGTACTGTTTGCTTTCCAGGACAACACGGTTGGGATTGTGGCCTATATTGTGATATCATCCTTCCTTTTGGTGTTTGCTATGCTGATGGCACTTGTCGCCTCTGCCTTTCTCTACAAGTCCACTGCCCGCACGACTGCCTCGACATAGAAGCACTGTCCCACGTTGGCATCGGCATCTTCACGGTGCCGGCGCGAAGGTTGCGAAGGCAAGCCTGCGGCTCCGGGCGGCAAGCGCCACCATTGCCTCGCCATCCCGCCCCGGTGGCTTTATGAAGAAGCGCCCCGTCCGCCCCGAAACGCCCGCCATGGCTCCCACCTCCTTCGCCGCCATCCGCCGCCTGCTGGCCGCCCTGCCCGGCCCCGACGAGGATGCCCGCCGGGCGGCGATGGCCCGCGACGCCCGCCTCACCAAACCGCCGGGCGCGCTGGGCAGGCTGGAGGAGATCGCCCTGTGGCTGGCGGCCTGGCAGGGGCGCTGCCCGCCGCGGGCCTCCCGCCTGGCCTTCACGGTCTTCGCCGGCAATCACGGCGTCGCGGCGCGCGGCGTCTCCGCCTTCCCGGCGCAGGTGACGGCGCAGATGGTGGCCAATTTCGAGGCGGGTGGAGCGGCCATCAACCAGTTCGCCCGCCTGGCCGGCGCCTCGCTGCGGGTGGTGCCGCTGGCCCTCGACCGCCCCACCCGCGATTTCTGCACCGCCCCGGCGATGACGGAACGGGAGGCCTGCGCCGCCTTCGCCGCCGGCCTCGAAGCCGTGGACGATGCCGACCTCGCCTGCATCGGCGAGATGGGGATCGCCAACACCACGGCGGCCGCCGCCCTGGCGGCGGCGCTGTTCGGCGGCGATGGCGGCCGATGGGCCGGCCCCGGCACCGGCCTGGACGCGGCCGGCGTCGCCCGCAAGGCCGCCGTCATCGACCGCGCCCTCGCCTTCCACGGCGACCGGCTGGGCGATCCGCTGGCGGCGCTGGCCTGCCTGGGCGGGCGCGAGATCGCCGCCATGGCGGGCGCCATCCTCGCCTGCCGGCTGAAGCGGGTGCCGGTTCTCCTGGACGGTTATGTCACGGCCGCCGCCGCCGCCGTGCTGAAGGCGCTGGCGCCCGGCGCCCTCGACCACTGCCTCGCCGGCCATCTCAGCGCCGAGCCGGCGGCCGCCCGCCTGCTGGCGCGGCTCGCCGTCCCGGCCCCGCTGCTCGATCTGGGGATGCGGCTGGGCGAAGCCTCCGGGGCGGCGGTGGCGGCCCTGGTGGTCAAGGCGGCGGTGGCGGCCCATGGCGGCATGGCGACCTTTGCCGAGGCCGGCGTAGACGGAAAGGAAGGCGCGGCGTGAGCGCCCGGGCGCGGCCCCGCCCCGCCGGCCGGGCCAGCGCTCATAACGCGATGCCCCGTTCGGCCAGCGCCTCGCGGTAACGGGCGCCGTCGGCGGCGGCGAAGCAGCAGAAGATCACCCGGCGCGGCAGGTCGGCGGCCCGGCAATGGCGGATGGCCTCGCCGATGGCGATGCGGCAGGCGCGGCGGATGGGAAAGCCGTAGGCGCCGGTGGAGATCGAAGGGAAGGCGAGCGTCGCGAAGCCTCGCCCGGCCGCCAGGGCGAGGCTGTTGCGATAGCAGGCGGCGAGTAGGTCGTCCTCGCCCTCGCCGCCGCCCCGCCACACCGGCCCCACCGTGTGAACGATGTGACGCGCCTTCAGCGCGAAGCCGGGGGTCAGCACCGCCTCGCCCGTGGGGCAGCCGCCGATGGCGCGGCAGGCGGCCGCCAGTTCGGGGCCCGCGGCGCGGTGGATGGCGCCGTCCACGCCGCCGCCGCCCGCCAGCGCCCGGTTGGCGGCGTTGACGATGGCGTCCACCTCCAGCGCCGCGATGTCGCCCTGCAGCAGGGAAAGCCTGCCGGCCAGCCGCGCTGTTTCCGTCGCCGCCATGGCGCCCGCTCCCCCGCCGGCGGAAAGCCTGCGTCCGCCCCGGCGCGGGGTCAAGGCGCCGCCGTGCGGCCCCCGCCGGGCGCTTTCTCTGCTAGGCTGCGCGGGCCATCCCTGCCAGAGCCATGCGCGCGCACGCTTCCCCGCCCCGTTCCACCGTTCACGCCGAAAACGGCATGGCCTGCACCTCGCATCCGCAGGCTTCGCTGGCGGCCATCGACATGCTGCGGGCCGGCGGCAACGCCATGGATGCGGCGGTGGCGGCGGCCGCCATGCTGGCGGCGGTGGAGCCGATGTCCACCGGCATAGGCGGCGACGTCTTCTGCCTGTGGGCGCCGCGCGGGTCCGCCGACATCGTGGCCTATAACGGCTCCGGGCGGGCACCGGCCGCCGCCCATGCCGAACGGTTTCTGGAAGGCGGCATCGCGGCCATCGACCCCGCCAGCCCGCACGCCGTCACCGTGCCGGGGGCGGCGGACGCCTGGTGCCGCCTGATCGAGGACCACGGGCGCCTGGCGCTGGCCGAAGTGCTGGCCCCGGCCATCGCGGCCGCCCGCGACGGCTATGCGGTGCAGCCGACGGTGCACGCCGCCTGGGCCGCCGCGCAGGCCAGGCTGGCCGCCGATCCCCACGCCGCCGCCGCCATGCTGGCCGACGGGCGGGCGCCCGCCGCCGGGGCCAGGCACGCGCAGCCGCGCCTGGCGGCGACGCTGGAGGAGATCGCCCGCCGGGGCCGCGACGGCTTCTATGGCGGCTGGGTGGCCGCCGACATCGTCGGGCGCCTCAACGAGCTGGGCGGCCTCCACACGGAGGACGATTTCGCCTGTGCGGCGGGCGAATACGTGCAGCCCATCGCCACCGATCTCGCCGGCTTCCGGGTCCACGAATGCCCGCCCAACGGCCAGGGGATCGTGGCGCTGATGATGATGAACGTGCTGAAGGGCTGGGACATGGCCGCCATGGACCCGCTTTCGCCCCGCCGCCTGCATCTCACGCTGGAGGCGGGGCGGCTGGCCTTCCGCGAGCGGGCGCAATATGTCGCCGACCCGGCCATGGCCGAGGTGCCGGTGGCGGCCCTGCTGTCGGACGCCCACGCCGAGGCGCTGCGGGCCGCCATCGACCCCGACCGCGCCATGGCCGCGCCGCCGCTGGTGCCGCTGCCCGCCGCGCGCGACACGGTCTATCTCTGCGTCGTCGATCGGGAGCGCAACGCGGCCAGCTTCATCAACTCGCTCTACCACGCCTTCGGCTCGTCGCGGCTGGCGCCGAAATCCGGCGTCATGCTGCACAACCGCGGCTGCGGCTTCGTGGTGGAGCCGGGCCACCGCAACTGTATCGCGCCCGGCAAGCGGCCCATGCACACCATCATCCCGGCGATGCTCACCCGGGGCGAGAGCGCCGTCATGCCCTTCGGCGTCATGGGCGGCGACTATCAGCCCTGGGGCCACACCCATGTGCTGCACAACATGCTGTTCCACGGCATGGGGCCGCAGGAGGCGCTGGACCTGCCGCGCTTCACCCATGAGGGCGGGGCGGCGGTGCTGGAGGCCGGGATTCCCGGCCATGCGATGCAGGCGCTGGCGCGGCGGGGCCACCGGGTGGAGATCGCGGCCGAGCCTCTGGGCGGCGGCCAGGCGATCTGGATCGATTGGCAGCGCGGCACGCTGGCCGGCGGCAGCGAGGCGCGCAAGGACGGCATCGCCCTGGGCTATTGACCGCCCTCAGGGCGGGGCGATCTCGTCCAGCGCCTCGATCAGCCGGTCCACCTCGCCGAGGGTGTTGTAGTGGACCAGCGAGCAGCGCACGACGCCCTCGCCGGGCGCGATCCCCAGCGCCTTCAGCGCCCGCGGCGCGTAGAAATCGCCGGCATTGGCCACGATGCCGCGCGCTTCCAGCAGCGCCGGCACCTCGCCGGCGGCGACGCCGTCGATGGTGAAGCTGAAGGTGGGCGCGCGGCGGCGGTTGCCGCCCGGCCCCAGAAGGCGCAGCCGGCGCCGGGCGGCGGCGAAGTCCAGGAAGCGGGCGGCGAGCGCCTGCTCGTGGCGGGCGGCCAGCTCGAAGACCTGGCGGATGCGGGCGCCGGCAGCCGCCGCCGGCGCCTCCAGATGGTGGGCCGCCAGGGCGTCGAAATAGTCGCCGATGCCGGCCGCGCCCGCCGTCAGCTCGTGATTGGGCGCGCCGGGGTTGAGCTTCAGCGGCAGCTCGTCCTCGCCGTGGAAATAAAAATACTGGCCGCGGGCGCTGCGCAGCAGCTCGCGGCGCCCGTACATGGCGCCCAGATGGGGGCCGAAGGTCTTGTAGAGGCTGAAGAAATAGACATCGACGCCCAGCGCCTGCACGTCGATGGCGGTGTGCGGTGCGGCCGCCACCCCATCGACGCACACCAGCGCCCCCGCCTCGTGCGCCAGGGCGGCGATCTCGGCGGCCGGATGCACGGCCCCGGTGATATTGGAGGCGTGGCAGAAGCACACCAGGCGCGTTCTGTCCGAAAGCAGCGCCGCCAGGGCCGCCGGGTCCAGCTCGCCCGTCTCCCGCTCCAGGCGCCACTCGCGCACGGCGAGGCCCGCCTCCTTTGCCAGGCGGCGCCAGGGACCGTTGTTGGCCTCGTGGTCGAGATCGGTGACGACGATCTCGTCGCCCGGCGCGAAGCGGTGCTTCAGGGCCGCCGCCAGCGTCATGGCGTTGCGGGTGGTGGAGGGGCCGATCACGACCTCGTCGGGGGCGGCGTTCAGCATCGCCGCCACCGTGCGCTGCCCGCGCTCGATGCGCGCCCCGGCGTCGCGGGCGATGGCGGCGTTGGCGCCGGGCTGCACCTGGCATTGGCGCATGTAGTCGGCCACGCGGCGGACCACCGTTTCGGGCACCATGCTGCCGCCGGCGTTCTCCATGAAGGCCCAGTCCCCGCCCAGCGCCGGGAAGAAGGAGCGGACAAAGGCGGGATCGAGCGGCCTGGCGGTCATGGGGAGCTCCCGGAGGCAGGGCGGCGGCGCTTCAGGCGGCGGGCGGGGCGGCGGGAAGTTCGTCGACGACGCTGCGATAGTGGTTCAGCTTTTCGGTGAGCCAGCAGGCGAGTTCGGGCCATCGCGCGCGGTCGGCGAGGAGCGTGTTTTTGTGTTGGTGAAAGAAGGGACGTGGGTATTCCTTACACTTCATCTCCGCGTCGAGATGTTCCCGCAAACACTCAGCCCAGGGATTGAGACAGTCGGCTGCTTGCTCTGGTGTCACTTCTTTTGATTTTGGCATGAGGCGGATACCTACCTCATCTGCCAAGCAGTACATCTCAATTACAATGTTCGCCCACACCTTATTTCCTTCGCTCGAGTAGTGCGCATAATTATTCCCTGATTGCACATCTTTCCATGATTCGGGGTCGCTGGCGGCTACGTGCTCCCAGAAGCTCCGGCGACGCTCGGCCACCTCGGAACCCTTTCGCGCTTCATGCCGGCGCTGCCGTTCCCAATGGTTGGGGCGGGCGACGACCTCGAACTGGGGCGCGGGGCGGGAGTCGTCGATGCGCACCGCCTTCACCCTGACGGCGAAGAAGGCGCAATCCTCATGGGTGTGCTCGTTCAACCATTGGAAGGCCGAAAGATGCTTTTCCTGGAAGCCGGCGGCGACCCAGATCACCGTTCTGGCGTCGAGGCCGCCCAGATAGGTCACGATCTGGCCGAGGTGCGTGTGGTCGGAGCCTTGCAGCTGGTTTTCGATCAGGACGCGATGGCTCTCGTCGCCGGCGGCATGGGCCAGGATGTCGGCGGAAAAGCGGCCGACCTGCGCTTCCCTCTCCACCGGCTCCAGCTCCATGCCGATGGCTTCGCCCAACAGGTCGAGATGCTCGTACAGCCAGGGCGTGAAGCGGTGAGCTTCGTGGTCCCACGCCTCGCGCAGGGCGACCTGCTTCAGAACGCCGAGTTCGACCATCTCGTCCCTCCCGGAAAGCGGCGCCCGCGAACATAGCTTCTTCCCGGCCGTTCTGGCCAGACGCCCTCGCCCCGAACCCGCAGCGCCCGCCGGCGCAAGCGCCTGGCGTCATCGGCCCCCTCCGATGGTCTGCCGCCGCGCCGGCCTCACTGCCGCCACGGGTTCAGCAGCGCGACGCCCGTGGCGGCGAAGGCGGCCTCGTTGCGGGTGACGAGGGTGAGGCGCCGGTGCAGCGCCGTAGCGGCGATCAGGCCGTCGATGGCGGCAACGCCCCACAACCTCGCCACCAGGCGGCCCCATTCCCCGGCGACGCCCCGATCGACCGGCAAGACGCGATCCTCGAACCAGGCGCAGACCGGCGGCGGCCGCGGCTTTGCCGGTTCCGACAGGGCGCAGCTATCGACCAGGAAGCTCACGGCTCGACGGAGCGCACCGGCGAGCGACCGCGTTCGACATCCGGCGCCACGCCCACCAGCGGCGAGGACCGCAGCAGGGCGACCAGCGACGGCTTCGGCTGTCGCAGGCGGTCGTAGTCGTCGGCCGACAGGACGACCGCCGCGCGGCGCCCGCGAACGGTGATGGTCTGCGGACCGTCCCTGGCGGCATCGCGCAGCAGGGCGCTGAAATGCGCCCCGCCCAGCGTGTAGGATGGCGCCCCCAACCCGCAGCGCCCGCCGGAGCCGGAACATGCGCCATGACGCCCGCCTCGCCCCGCTCGCCCCCGAACGCTGGCACCCCTCGCTGGCGGCGGTGCGCGAGGCCCTGGGCGCACCGCTCAACATCCACAAGACGATCGCGCGCCACCCGGCGCTGCTCGCCGCCTGGGCCGGGCTGCGCCAGCACGTGGTGGCGGGTTCCTCGCTGGCGCCGCGGCTGCGCGAGCTCGCCATCCTGCGGGTCGCCCATCTCACCGGCAGCCGCTACGAATGGGCCCACCATGTGCTGCGCGGGCGGGAGGCCGGGCTCGCCGATGGCGACATCGCCCGCCTGCGCCAGGGCGCCGGGGCCGCCGGCTGGGGGGAGGACGAAGCCCTGCTGCTGGCGGCGGTGGACGCGATCCTGGCCGAGACCCGCATCCCGCATCCCCTGTGGCCGGCGCTCTGCGCCCGCTTCGACGACCGGCAGTTGCTGGACCTGTTTTTCACCGTCGGCGCCTATACCATCATGGCCGCCATCCTGAAGACGGCCGAAGTGCCCCTGGAAGAGGGTTTGGCCGCGCCCGATCCGGCGTGAGCGGCGGAGGAGCCACCATGGAGGCGATGGAAAGGGCGGCCGCGCCCTATCTGCTGTTCCTGGGCGACGCCCGCGACCCGCTGGCGATCAAGGGCTGCACGGGCGTGACCATCTGGCGCCCGGAAAAGGCGGCCGCCCAGCTGCGCCTGGCCGGTTGCAGCGAGGACCTGGGGCTTCCCGACATGACGCCCGCCGAGGCCGCCGCCGCCGGCTGCCGCACCATGCTGGTGGGGGTCGCCAATGCCGGCGGCTTCGTGCCGCAGGGCTGGGTGCCCACCATCGTCGCCGCCCTGGAAGCGGGCCTGGACGTGATGGCCGGCATGCACCGGCGCCTGGCCGACATTGCGGAGGTGGCGGCGGCCGCCAGGGACCACGGGCGGCGCCTGTTCGACGTGCGCCAGCCGACCCGGGACTTCGAGGTGGGCAAGGGCACCCCCCGGCAGGGCAGGCGGGTGCTGACCGTCGGCACCGACTGTTCGCTGGGCAAGATGTTCACCGCCCTGGCCATCGAGAAGGAGATGCGCCGGCGCGGGCTGAAGGCCAGCTTTCGGGCCACCGGCCAGTCCGGCATCTTCATCGCCGGCGAGGGCGTGGCGGTGGACGGCGTGGTGGCCGATTTCATCTCCGGCAGCATCGAATGGCTCTGCCCCGCCAACGAGGCCGACCACTGGGACGTGATCGAGGGCCAGGGCTCGCTCTTCCACCCCAGCTTCGCCGGCGTCAGCCTGGGGCTGCTCCACGGCGCCCAGGCCGACGCGCTGGTCATGTGCCACGAGCCGGGCAGGCCCCATATGCGCGGCCTGCCCGGCCGCCCCCTGCCTTCGCTGGAGGAGTGCATCGAGGCCAATGAGCGCGCCGGGCGCCTCACCAATCCGGCGGTGGCGACGGTGGGGATCGCCGCCAACACCTCGGCCATGGCCGAAGACGAGGCGCTGGCCTGGCTGCAAGCGACCTCGAAGCGGCTCGCCCTGCCCTGCTGCGATCCCCTGCGCACCGGCGTCGACGCCATCGTCGACCAGCTGCAGGCGTTCTGAGCCGCGGGCGACTCCCGCAAAGCGTGGTAGTCGCCATGAAGAGTCGACTCCCGCAAAGCGTGGCAGGCGCCGTGAAGAGTCGACTCCCGCGAAGCGCGGCAGTTGCCGTGAACAGCCGACTACCGCTGGCGTGGAAGGCGCCGTGAAACGACGGTTGCGGGCGGCGGCGGAGGTCTGGCCGCTGGCGGACCCCTTCCGCATCGCGCGCGGGGTCAAGGCGGCCGCCGAGGTGATCGTGGTGGAGATCGAGCAGGACGGCGCCATCGGGCGCGGCGAGGCCGTGCCCTATCGCCGCTATCGCCAGAGCGTCGCATCCAGCCTGGCGGAGATCGAGGGCGTGCGGGCGGCCATCGAGGGCGGCGCCGGGCGCGACCGGCTGGCCACCCTGCTGCGGCCGTCGGCGGCGCGCAACGCCCTCGATTGCGCCCTGTGGGACCTGGAGGCCAAGGCCGGGGGCATTCCGGTCTGGCGCCTGGCGGGGCTGCAACGCCCGCGCCCGCTGACCACCGCCTACACGCTTTCCCTGGATGCGCCCGAGGCCATGGGGCGGGCGGCGGCCGCCAACGCCCATCGCCCGCTGCTGAAGGTGAAGCTCGACGGCGCGCTGGTGCGCGAGCGCCTGGCGGCCGTCGCCGCCGCCGCGCCGGCCAGCCGCCTGGTGGTGGACGCCAACGAGGCCTGGTCGGCGCCGCTGCTGGCGGCCCTGGGCGACGACCTGGCGGCGGCGGGCGTCGAGATGGTCGAACAGCCGCTGCCGGCGGGCGAGGACGGCGCGCTGGCCGGCATCGATTGCCCGGCGGTGCTGTGCGCCGACGAGTCCTGCCACGCCAGCGACGACATCGCGGCCCTGGCCGGGCGTTACGGCATGGTGAACGTGAAGCTCGACAAGACCGGCGGCCTCAGCGAGGCGCTGGCGCTGGTGGGCGCGGCACAGGCGGCGGGGCTGCGGACGATGGCAGGCAGCATGGTGGCGACCTCGCTCGCCATGGCGCCCGCCATGCTGGCCGCCCAGGGCGCGGCGGTGGTCGATCTCGACGGCCCCCTGCTGCTGCAACGCGACCGGGTGCCGGCCATCGCCTACGAGGGCAGCGTCATGCAGCCCCCGCCGCGCGAACTGTGGGGTTAGACGGGGTCGCCGGGCGCCCTGGTGCCTGGACGGTGTCTGTGAACCCGGCGGCACCCGGTATAGGAGAGACCATCGGCGCCGGTGATCTGCGGGCGGGAACCGACGCTACCCGCGCCAAGATCAAATTCGACCGACAGATCCTAGCCATTGCTCGGGTGCAAAAGCAGAGCGTCATCTATTCCGACGACCAGGACGTCGCGAAACAGGCACAGACATTCGGACTCGAGGCCATTCCCATTTGGCAATTGCCTCTTCCGCCCGAAAACCCGCAAGGAGTGCTGCTCGAGGCATGAAGGACCGGTTTCACGCCACCCCCTGGCAGATGCGGTTCACGTGGTAGGGTCTGGCGGAGAAGCAGATGCAGTGGTCGGCCACCAGCGGTTCCAGGGCGGCGACGATCTGGCGGCGGTCGGCGGTCTCGCGCTCCAGCCGTTCCATCGCCCGTTCCACGTCGGCGCGCAGGCGGTCGATGTCGATGGTGGTGAAGCGCCGGTCCTCATAGACGAAGCGCCCGTCGATCATGACATGGGCGACCGAGGCGCCGTCGTCGGCATAGACCAGCTGGTTGAAGGGGTCGTTCAGCGGCACATAGGCGAGATCGGCCAGGTCCAGGAAGGCCATGTCGGCCTTGTAGCCCGGCGCGATCCTGCCGATGGCGCCTTCGAAGCCCATGGCCCTGGCACCGCCGACGGTCGCCATCTCCAGGGCCTCGGCCGACGAGACCCAGCGGCGCAGGTCGTGGGTCGCGACCCGCGAGACATAGGCCGCCAGCCGCGTCGCCTCGAACATGTTCTGGTTGTCCGACGAGTTGGAGCCGTCGGAGCCCAGCCCGACATTGACCCCCGCCTCGCGCAGCGCCCGCACCGGGGCGATGCCCGAACCCAGGCGCAGATTGCTGGCCGGGTTGTGGGCGACCGAAGCGCCGGCGGCGGCCAGCCGCCGCATGTCGTCCGGGTCCAGCCAGACGCCGTGGCCGGCGGTGAAACGCTCGCTCAGCAGGCCGAGATCGCCGAAATAGGCGGTCAGCGTCTTGCCATAGCGCTCGCCACCCACCAGCGCCTGCAGCTTCGATTCGGCCATATGGGTGTGCACCGGGCAGGCGAACTCGCGCGAAAGATCGCGGCAGGCGGCCAGGAAATCGTCGCTGCAATGCATGGGGATGGTGGGCGCGATGCCGAAGCGAAGGCGCTCCGTATCGAAGGGCCAGGTGGCCAGCACGCGGCGGCAGGCATCGATGGAGGCCTGGAAGGGGTCCAGCCGCCAGGCCTCCACCGTCCGGCGCAGTTCGGCCGGCAGGCTCTCGGCCAGCCCCGGCACCACGTCGTAGAAGGAGAGGTCGGCCAGCATGGGCGCAATCAGCGCCCTCATGCCGACGGCCTCATAGGCGGCCGCCACCCGGTGCATGCCCTCGACGCCGGGATGGGGCTGTTCCCACACCAGATCGTAGACGGCGGTGCAGCCGCGCCGGACCATCTCGGCCGCGTTCAGCAGCGCCGCCAGGTATTTGTCGTCGTGGTTGCGCCGGGCGCTGATCCAGGGGCCGGCATTGAGCAGCAGCTCCAGCGACCACAGATCGCCCCGGCCCTTGGCGAAGCTACCATGGCTGTGGGTGTGGGCGTTGACCAGCCCCGGAATGGCGATATGGCCGCCGAGGTCGCGGCAGACGGCGCCTTCGGGCACCGCCATGCCGGGGGCGCCGAGTTCGCGGATGGTGCCGTCTTCGATCAGGATGTCGCTGTCGCGGGCGCTGCGATCTCCGGCGTCGAGCACCAGGGCGCCGCGCAGAACGGTGAACGTCATGGCAGGTTCTCCCTTGCAGGCGACTCCCGCTCGCGTGGCAGTCGCCATGATCGAGTCGACTCCCGCTTGCGTGGCAGTCGCCGTGACAGAGCCGACTCCCGCCCGCGCGGCAACCGCCGTGAACGACCGAAAGCCCCGCCCTCAGCCGGCGGCCACGACGCGGGCGAGATGGTCGGCCCAGCGGTCTTGCGGCTGCCAGCCCAGGTCGTCGCGAGCCGGTGCCAGATCGTAGGCGCTGGCGCGCGGGTCGTCGCCATAGAGCGGCGCGATGGCGGGCGCGCAGCCATAGCCCTCGGTGACGGTCTCGGCGGTGGGGCGCGTCCCGCAGCTGTCGGGGCCGGTGACGAAATAGGCGCCGCGGGGAAGGGCGGGCGCCGCCAGGGCGGCCAGGAAGGCGCGAGCGGCATCGGCGGGCGAGACGAAGGCCCGCGTCGGCGCCAGCTCCTCCCCCAGCGGGCGCCAGCCCCTGCCGCTGGCCGGCGGCGGCGCCTCGCCTCCGTCCAGGCGGGCGGCCAGCGTCGCCATGGCATAGGCGATCTCCGGCTGGGCGATCAGCGACGGCCGCAGGCACACCACCTCCAGCGCGCCGCGCCGCACGAAGGCCTGCGCCATCTCCTCGCACAGCTTCTTGCTCACCCCATAGGGGCCGGTGGGCGCCAGGGGCACGTCCACCGGGATGGGCAGCGCCAGCGGCGGGCAGGCGGCGGATAGCCCCACGGCGGCGACGCTGGAGGCGATGGCGACGCGGCGGATGCCCAGCGCTTCGGCGGCCTGCAACACGTGCCAGGTGCCGCGCGGGTTGAGGTCGAGATAGTCCTCCGGGGCGTCCGCCCGCCCGGCGTCGAAGGCGGCCAGGTGGACGACGGCGCCGTGGCCGGCCAGCGCCTTCCCGACGCCCGCCGCATCGCGCATATCGACCCGCGCGAAGGCCACGCCGGCGGGCGGCGGCACCAGGTCCAGCACCGTCACCTCGCAGATCTGCCGCAGCGCGGCCACGACATGGCGGCCCAGCCGTCCGCTGCCGCCGGTGACGGCCACGCGCTCGAACGGGAATTCGCTCATCGGGGCCCCCGCCTGCGCCCGCCGGATATCGGGCGGAAGATAGCGGCCGCCGGCACCCGTTTCCAGCCGCCCGCCCTTCCCGGCGCGCCGGGCGTTGGCTGTCTCCCGCCCCGCCGCTACTCTGGCAGCAGCGGGGGAGGGGCGCATGACGGACGTCGTGGCACTGGCACGCCGGCTGGTCCGCTGCGACAGCTGCGACCCGCCGGGGCGCGAGATCGAGATCGCCACCCTGGTGCACGAGCACCTGCTGGCCTGCGGCCTGGAGAGCGAGCTCGACCGCTTCCGGCCCGGCCGCGCCAATGTGGTCGCCAAGCTGCGGGGCGGCGGCCGGCGGGAGGCCCTGGTTTTCTCGGCCCATTTCGACACCATGCCGCCGGGCGCCCGGCCCTGGCGCCACGACCCCTTCGCCGCCGACGTCGAGGACGGCCGGCTCTATGGGCGCGGCGCCGCCGACATGAAGGGCGGCATGGCGGCCATGATCGTCGCCGCCTGCCGCCTGGCGGCCGCCGGGGGGCGCCTGGGCGGCGACCTGGTGCTCGCCTTCTCCGCCGGCGAAAGCTCCTCCTGCCTCGGCGCAAGGCGCATGGTGGAGAGGCGGCAGCTGGCGGGCGCCGGCGCGCTGCTGGTCTCCGAACCCTCCTCCATGGAGGTGCTGCTGGCCGAGAAGGGCGCCTTGTGGCTGCGCATCGCCGCCCATGGCCGGCCCGGCCACCCCTCGGCAGCCGGTGGCGCCGGGACCGGCGGCGAGAGCGCCATCGAGCGCCTGCTGGATGCGCTGGTCCGCCTGCGCAGCTTTTCCTTCGGCGTGGCGGATCATCCCCTGCTGGGCGCGCCGCAGGCCGCCATCGGCACCGTGAGCGGCGGCACGGTGGTGAACCTGACGCCGGATTTCTGCCAGGCCGAGCTCGACCTGCGCCTGCTGCCGGGTATGGACCCGGACGCGGTGCAGGCGGCGCTGATGGCCCATCTGGGGGCGGACCTCGCCTGCGAGCGCATCGACTACAAACCGCCGCTGGAGACCGACGCCGGCCATCCCTTCGCCCGCCTGTGCCTGGACGCCGCCGCCCGCCTGCAGGGCCGCCCCATGGCGCCGGGCGGGGCCTCCTATTACAGCGATGCCGCCGTGCTGGCGCCCGCCTTCGGCCTGGCGCGGGTGGTCATCGGCCCGGGGCGGCTGGGCATGAGCGGCCAGGCGGACGAATATGTGGAGACGGCCGAGCTGCACCGGGCGGCGGCGCTGTTCGAAACCATCGCCCGCGCCTGGCTGGGCGACGGAGACGCTGCGGCGGCCTGACGCGGCGGAGAGCCGGCGAGCGAAGCCGGGGCCGGCGCCGATGCGGGCGGCGCTGGGCACGGCGGCCGCGCCGGGCGCGCGGACGAGGACGGCGGCGATCCCGAAGCGCCTAGGGCCCCGGCAGCATGTCGGCCAGCACCGCATCCACCACGCCGGCGAAGCTGCGCTGCCGCCCGGTGTCGATGGCGGCGGTCACGGTCATGCCGGAACGCAGCGACGCGGCGGCGCGCAGGGCGCCGTCGTCCTCCAGCTCCAGGCGCACCGGCACGCGCTGGACCACCTTCACCCAGTTGCCGGTGGCGTTCTGCGGTGGCAGCAGGGCGAATTCGGCCCCGGTCGCCGGGCTGATCGAAGCCACCCGCGCCGGCCAGACGATATCGGGATAGGCATCGACGACCACGGTGGCCGGCTGGCCGACCCGGACATGCGTGAGATCGACCTCCTTCAGATTGACCTCGATCCACGGGTCGGCCGTGGCGACCAGCGCGAAGGCGGGATCGCCCGCCTCGATATATTCGCCGACCTCCACCAGCACCTGCGAAAGCACGCCCGCCACCGGCGCGGCGACCAGGGTGTGGTCCAGCGCCAGCGCCGCCTCGCGGCGCAGGGCGGCGGCGGCCAGATAGCCGGGATGATCCTCCACCGGCGAGTCGAGGGCGCCGCCCAGCTCGGCCAGCACCACCGCGTTCTTCCGCTGGAGCACCGCCAGGCGCCGTTCGGCCGCCGCCAGCGCGTGCCCGGCCTCGTCCAGCTTCGCCCGCGTGCCGGCGCCCTGGGCCACCAGCTCCCGCTGGCGCTCGAACAGGGCGGCGAGATAGCGGATGTCCTCGTGGACGGCGTGCATCTCCGCCTCGCCCTGGCGCCAGAGCGCCCGCAGCCCGGCGACCTCGCGGGCCACCGCCACCATCTCGGCCTCGGCGGCGGCGATGGCGATGCCGAAGGGTTCCGGGTCGATCTCGAACAGCGGCTGGCCGGCCTCGACGCGCTGATAGTCGGCGACCAGGACGCGCGCCACGCGCCCGTCCACCTCCGGGCCGATGGTGACGATATCGGCCTTCACATAGGCATTGTGAGCGGTGACATAGCGCCCGCCGGCAAGCCAGACCTCCAGCAGAATCGCCATGGCGACGGCGGGAAGACCCACCAGCAGCGCGACACGGACGAGGATGCGTCTGGCCCTCTTCATCCGCTACTCCCGGAGCCATCCATGCGCCGCAAAGCGGCGCTTCCGCGGATGGCGACACCCTGCGCCCGCAAGCGGGTGCCGCCGGGCCCCGTCCGCCGCCCTTAGACCCAAAGCCCGGTTTTGGCAAACGCCCCCGCCGGCGGGCGGCAGCCGGGCCGGCAGCGCCGGGGGCCGGCGCCGGCGGCGGGCGCGCGGTGCCCTATCCGGCCCCTCGCCCGGCCTCCACCAGCTGCGCCAGGCGGCGGCGGCAGACGGAGGCGAAGGCCTCGCCCATGCGAGTCGGTCGTTGCGCCGCCAGGCGGGCCAGGCCCAGGCGCATCTCGCGGCGCGGCCAGGCCAGCGGCACCGAGGCCAGCGCCCGCCCGTCGAGGGAGCAGTCGTGCGGGGCGCGGCTGTGGAGCAGGCTGTAGCCGTAGCCGTTGGCGACCAGGCCGCGGGCCATCTCGATGGAATGGGTCTCGTAGGCGATGGCGGGATCGATCCCGGCCTCGGCGAACACCGAGAGGAAATGGCCCCGGCTCTCCGGCAGAGCGAGCAGCACCAGGGGTTCGCCCGCCAGTTCGGTCAGCCGGACCGAGCGGCGCCCGGCCAGCCGGTGGCCGGCCGGAAGCGCGGCATGGATCGGCACCGTCGCCACCGCCTCGAAGGCGATGTCGGCCCCGAGGCTGAGATCGTAGGTGAGCGCCAGCTCGAAGCGGCCGTGGCGCAGGCCCTTCTGCAAATCTCGCAGGTCCTCCTCGTGCGGTGCGACGCGGATCGCCGGGTGCTCGTCGGCCAGCACCCGCAGCAGCCCCGGCAGCACCAGCGGCGCGAAGGTGACGAAACATCCCACATCCAGGGCGCCGGCCAGCCCCTCGGCCAGGCCCGCCGCCCCATGCGCGAACGCCTCGGCATGGGCCAGCAGCGCCCGCGCCTCGTTCGCCAGCCGCCGCCCGGCGGGCGTCGGCGACAGGCCCCTGGCGTGGTGGCGCACGAACAACGCGAGGCCGAAGACCTCCTCCAGATGAGCGATGGCCGCCGACACCGAAGGCTGCGAGACATGGCAGCGCCCGGCGCCGCCCACGACGCTCCCCGCCTCGGCGGCGGCGACGAAGTAGGTCAGTTGCTTCAGCGTATATCGAATAGCTTTATCCTCTTCAACAGTTCAACAGATAATGTTTTACCTTCCCTCCGGCCTCCGTCAATCTGGCTGCGGGTGCCGGCGAGGGAGGAACGGCGATGCTGATGACGGGCGAGCAATACCGGGAGTCGCTGCGCGACGGGCGCGAGGTGTTCATCGCCGGCGAGCGGGTGGCGGACGTGCCCGCTCACCCGGCGTTCCGGCCCATCGTGGACGTGCGCGCGCGCATCTACGACATGGCCCATGAGGACCGTTTCAGGGACACCATGACCTGCGAGCGGGACGGCGAGGTCTGCGCCAGCGCCTGGCAGCCGCCGCTGGCCCCGGAGGACTGGCAGGTCAAACGCCGCTGGGTGGAAACGGTGATGTGGGAGATCGGCGGCGTGGTGACGCGGGTCGGCGACGAGACCGTGGGCGAAATGTGGTCGCTGGCCGACGGCAAGGAGGTTCTGAACCGGGTGGACGAAAGCTGGTCCGCCAACATCGATCGCCACATCCAGCGCGTGTTCGCAAAGGACATCTTCCACGTCTCGGCCAACACCGACCCCAAGGGCGACCGTTCCAAGGCGCCGCAGGATCAGGATCCGGACATGCTGCTGCATGTCGTGAAGGAGACGGATGCCGGCATCGTCGTGCGCGGGGCCAAATACGAAACCGCCGCCGCCTATGCCCACCAGGCCTTCGTGAAGCCCACCATCGCCAATTGGGGCGACAGCAAGCTGTCCGACTATGCGCTGGGCTTCATCTGCCCGATGAACGCGCCGGGCCTCAGGCACATCTGCCGCAACGGCTTCGCCGGCGTGAAGCCTGCCGCCGACTATCCGCTTTCCAACGGTTTCGACGAGATCGACACCCTGCTCGTCTTCGACGACGTGCCGGTGCCCTGGGAAAACATCCTCTTCTACCGCCACACGGCGGCGGCGACCTTCATCCGCGGCACGCTGCACCGCTACAGCGCCTACATGTTCGTGCTGCGCATCATGCTGATCGCCGATCTGATGATCGGTGCCGCCCTCTTCAACGTCCGCCAGACCGGCCTCGACCGGCAGCAGGCGGTGCAGGAGAAGCTGGCCCGGCTGGTCTGCTATCGCGAGGGGATCAACGCCCATCTCACCGCCGCCATCGCCGCCGCCAGGCGCAGCCCCGGCGGCTTCCTGATGCCGGAACAGTCGCTGCTCTATACCGGGCGCGTGCTGGCCTGCAGCGAGCTGCCGGCGATGATGCACCTCACCCGCGAACTGATGGGCGGGCAGATCTGCGTCACCCCCGACAGCCCCGCCTTTCTCGCCGGCGAAACGGCGCCCTGGATGGCGAAGTTCTACAACGTCAACGCCAGCTGGCAGGCGGAGGACCGGCGCCGGCTGCTGGCCTTCGCCCGCGACCTGGTGAACTCCGACTATGCCGGCCACAAGGCGACCTTCCAGCTCTTCGCCCAGTCGCCGCCCTTCGCCCATCTGGCCGCCGTCTATCGCAATTTCGATTTCGACCATCCGCTCCGTTTCGTGAAGAAGGCGGCCGGCCTTTCCGACCGGGTGACGGGGTAGGGGGTGGCTTCAACCGGGAGGGAAACCATGGCCCATCTGCGTCTGCGCAGCTTCAACACGCGGGAGATGTATCCCGAACAATCGCTCGACAACGACCTCGCCATGGTGGTGCGCGCCGGCAATCACATCTTCATGCGCGGGCAGACCGGCTTCGACCTCGACGGCAGCTTCCACGGCACGGGCGACCCGGCGGCGCAGGCGGAAATGGCGATGTCCTGCGTCCAGCGCCTGCTGGAGGAGGCCGGCGGGCGGCTCGAGCATATCTGCAAGATCACCGTCTATCTCACCGACCCGCGCTTCCGCGAGCCGGTCTACAACGTCATCGGGCGCTGGCTGAAGGGCGTCCATCCCTGCTCCACCGGGCTGGTGGTGCAGGCGCTGGCGCGGCCCGAGATGCTGATGGAGATCGACGTCGACGCCGTGGTGCCGGACGGCGAGGGCTGAGGCGATGACCTTCTCGCTCACCGCCCGCTGCGCCGCGACGGGCATGTTCGGGGTGGCGGTCACCTCCTCCAGCCCGGCCGTGGCCGCCCGCTGCGCCTGGGTGCGGGGCCGGGTCGGCGCCGTCGCCAGCCAGAACGTCACCGATCCGGGGCTGGGCACGATGGGCCTCGATCTGCTGCGCCGGGGCTATGGCGCCGCCAGGGCGATGGCGATCCTGGTGGAGGCCAGGCCCTTCGCCGCCTGGCGCCAGCTGGCGATGGTCGATGGGCTGGGCCACACCGCGCATCATTCCGGCAGCGGCACGCTGGGAACCCATGCCGTGGCCTGCGGCGAAGGCTGCGTCGCGGCCGGCAACCTGCTCGCCAACCCCGGCGTGCCGGCGGCCATGGCGGCGGCCTTCGAGGCCGGCACCGGCGAGCGCCTGCCCGAAAGGCTGCTCAGAGGCCTGGAGGCGGGGCTGGCGGCGGGTGGCGAGGAGGGCCGCGTGAAGTCCGCCGGCATCAAGGTCTGCCACGAACACGACTGGCCGATCTGCGACCTGCGCGTCGATTGGCACGAGGAGCCGATCGCCCGGCTGCGCCGCGTCTGGGAGGTCTATGGCCCGCAGATGGACGACTACACCATCCGCGCCCTCGACCCCCGCTCCGCGCCCAGCTACGGCGTGCCGGGCGATCCCTGAACGCCGCGCCCCGGCGCCGCTCGGCCGCCGTGGAAGATGGCGAGCGCCCTGCGCCGCATCACCGGGGGACAGAACTTCGCCGGGGGCTATCGCCAGCCTCAGCACGGGGCAGAGCATCACCGGGGGCGCGGGCGGCCCGCGCCGGCAGAGCACCGCCCGCCAGGGCCGCCCTTCACTGCTTGTCGTTCCTTCGCATATCCGGCAGGGCAAGGCAAACAATGGTGGAAATCCAGGGAAAGATTGAGTCCCAGAAGAAACCACCCTACGGCGCCGAAGCCCTTACCGCTTGCTATGATGCAGTTAACGACTGGCGAAGCCAACCAAAACAGCACGATTAAGATTAGAAAGGTGCCTGCTTCCATCTTAGAGGCTCCTTCATTCCGCAAGGGTTTCGATTGCTGTTTTAAGCCTGGCCTTGTCTTCCAGGACATTGAGGGTCGGGCAATCTTTATCGTCCATCCGGGAAAGCGTCACCCGCTTTGTTGTTATCCGGTCGATAGCTGGCTGGAAGGTATGTCTCTCGGCGCCCCAGTCGCTAAAGTCGACAAGGAAGGCGTCCGCTTCCCGGTATGCAGTCGCCAACTGCTCACAGGACCAGCCGTACACCTCGTGCTGCTTCTGGAGTATCTCGGCATTAGTAGGCTGAAAGTGCGAGAGGGGCGAATCCTCCACAAACTTGCCAGAGTGGCACCCGCTCAGCACGACGGCAACGGCAAGGGCAAGCATCGCCCCCGCCGCGCCAGGGGCAAAGTGTCGCTTCATGGTCCGCCTCCTTCGCTTGTGCGGGCGCCTCTTTACCACCCGGCGCCGTCGGGGGCCAGCATGGCGCCGGGAGAGCATCACCGGGGGCGAAGCCGGCCCGCGCAACGGGAGAAGATGTGGGCCGGCAGGCGTTCGGCCCCGGGCGGGCGAAGTGTCGCCGGAACGGGCGCTGACCGCGCGCCCGAAGCCCACCGCCGGCGGCGGGGCGGGAAGCCCGCCGGACGCCGGCGCCCTCTGCCGCACCCACCGGCCTTGCCGGCGAGCCGTGCTTCCCCCGCCGGGGGCTTCCTCAGCCCTTCCAGATGCCTTCGCGGACCAGGTCGTCCTGGGTGGACTCGATGGCGCCCCTCAGGATGTCGGCGAAGTCGTCGATCTGCGCTTCGGTCATGATCAGCGGCGGCGACATCACGTTGAGATGGCCCAGCGGGCGCACGATCAGCCCCTTCTTCTGGGCGTGGGCGGCGATGCGCCCGCCGACATCCACCTCCGCCGGCAGCAGCTCCCTGGTCTTCTTGTCGGCGACGTTCTCGACGCACATCATGAAGCACTTGCCGCGCACCTCGCCCACCAGCGGCAGATCGGCCAGCTCCTTCAGCCGCTTTTCGAAATAGGGGCCGACCCTGCGCACATGGCCGGGGATGTCCTCGCGCTCCATGATCTCGATGTTCTTGAGGCCGGCGGCACAGCACACCGGATGGCCCGAATAGGTGAAGCCGGTGGTGAAGAGGGCGCCTTCGGTCTGCGGCGTGGACAGCACGTCGTAGATCTCCTGCGAGACGATGGTGGCCGAAAGCGGCTGATAGCCGGAGCTGATGCCCTTGGCCGAGGTGATGATGTCGGGGACGATGTCGAAGACCGGCTCGGAGGCGAAGAAATGCCCCAGCCGCCCGAAGGCCGTCACCACCTCGTCGGAGATGTAGAGGATCTCGTTGGCCTTGCAGACCTCCAGCGTGCGCCGGTGGTAGCCCTCCGGCGGCACGATGACGCCGCCCGCGCCCATGACCGGCTCGGCGATGAAGGCGCCGATGTTTTCCGCGCCGACCTCCTCGATGCGCTGCTCCAGGTCCGCGATCAGCCAGTCGCAGAATTCGGATTCGCTCATGCCTTCGGGGCGGCGATAGGGGTAGGGGCAGGCGACGTGGACCACCAGCTCGTCGGCCTGGTCGAAGCCGATCTTGTCGTAGGCGATGCCGGTGAGCGCGGCCGCCATGTAGGTCATGCCGTGATAGGCGTCGACGCGGCTGATGATCTTCTTCTTGGTCGGACGGGAGCGGTTGTTCCAGTAGAAGTGGACGAAACGGATGGCCGTGTCGTTGGCCATAGAGCCGCCGGTGCCGAAGAACATGTGGTCGAGGTCGCCCGGCGTCAGCTCCGCGAGCTTGGCCCCCAACAGGCCCGCTGGCGGAGTCGAGAGGTGGTGGAAGGGCGAGTAGTAGGGAATGGCGCGCACCTGCTCGGCGATCGCCTCCGCCATCTCCTCGCGCCCGTAGCCGATATTGACGCACCACAGGCCGCCGATGCCGTCGATGAACTTGTTGCCGCGGCTGTCGTAGACGTGGATGCCGTCGGCCTCGGCCATGATCTCGGAACCCTTCTCGTCCCAGTGGGCGAAGTCGGTCCAGGGATGGATGACGTGGTCGTGGTCCTTCTGCCAGAGCTCGTCGGCGTCGTATTTTACGTTCCTCAGCATGGTGTCCTCTCTGCGGTCGGGTGCCGCAGTGTCGCCGCCCCGGCCCCGCGAGGCCAGCCCTTTCTTGCGGCTTTGCCTCAGGCCATGAGCGCGACCGCCAGCAGCGCCAGGACGGAGGCCGCCCACAGCCAGGCCCTTCGCCGCCCGCGGCCGGCGCGGGAGCGGCGCGCGAGGTCGGCCACCGTATCGCGGTGGAGCCGAAGGCCCTCGCCCGCCGCTTCGTCGATCATGCCCTCCACCTTGCCGGCCAGCTCCGGCAGCCGGGCCAGCACCCGCCCGCCCGCCCGCGCGGCCTCGGCGGCGCGGGCGGGCGGCGACAGGTTGGCTTCGGCCCAGTCCTCGATCGGCGGGCGGATCAGCGCCCACATGTCCACCCCCGGGGCTAGGCGCCGCGCGATGCCCTCGGTCACCAGCATCGTCTTCTGCAGCAGCAGCAGGCGCGGTTGCGTCGCCATACCGAACCGCTCGGTGACCCGGAAGAGCTGCGCCAGCAGCCTCGCCATCGAGATCTCCCCCTGGGGGCGGCCCAGGATCGGCTCGCCGATGGAGCGGCAGGCCTGGGCGAAGAGGTCGCGCGAACGGTCCGCCGGCACCCAGCCCACCTCGAAGTGGAGGTCGGCGACGCGCCGCCAGTCGCGCGACAGGAGGCCCAGCAGCATGCCGGCCAGCGCCAGGCGCGTGGGACGGTCGAGCCGGCCCATGATGCCGAAATCGACCGCCACGATGGCTCCCGCGCAATCCACGAACAGGTTGCCGGGGTGCATGTCGGCGTGGAAGAAGCCGTCGCGGAATACCTGGGTGAAGAACGCCCGCGCCGCCTGGGCGACCAGCTTTTCTGGGTCGTGGCCCTGCGCCGCCAGCGCCTCGGCCTCGTCGACCGGGATGCCCTCCACCCATTCCAGGGTCAGCACGCTCTGCGAGGTGCGCCGCCAGTCCACCGCCGGCACGCGGAAGCCGGGATCGTCCGCCATGTTCTCGCCGAGCTCGGCGGCGGCGGCCGCCTCCAGCCGCAGATCCAGTTCGACGTCGAACCACTCGACCAGGCTGCGCACCACCTCGACCGGCCTCAGCCGGCCCAGGCGCGGGCGGGCGCGCTCCATCAGCCGGGCGAGCCAGCGGGCCAGTTCGAGATCGCGGGCGATGGCGGCGGCGATGCCGGGGCGCAGCACCTTGACCGCGACCTCCCGGCCGTCGGCGGTGCGCGCCCGGTGGACCTGGGCGACGGAGGCGGCGGCGACCGGGCGGTCGTCGAAGCGCTCGAACAGGCGGGCCACGGGCGCCCCCAATTCGCGCTCGACGGTGGCGCGCGCCCGCTGCGCCGGGAAAGGAGGCAGCCGGTCCTGCAGCCCGGAGAGCGCGCGGGCCATCTCCTCGCCGATCAGGTCGCCGCGCACGGAGAACAGCTGTCCCGCCTTCACGAAGCCGGGACCCAGCGCCTGCAAGGCGCGCTGCAGGCGTTCTCCCGGCGTGCCGCCGGCGGGGCGGCGCAGGGAGGGAGGGAGAAGCGCGGCCAGCCCGGCGGCCCACAGCAGCGGCCGCGCCACGCCGGCCAGCCGCAGGGGGAAAAGGGCGTCGTGGCGCGCCAGGATACGGGCGATGGTGAAGAGCCTGGCGAGGTTGCGGGCTGTCCGGACGAGGCCGGTCATGAGCGGCCGGGGCAGCGGCTACAGCCGCCAGGCGGCGGTGAGCGCGGCGATGCCGCCGGCGAGGCTGCCGCTGGCGACACGGGCGAAGCCGGCCGCTTCGACCATGGCGGCGAAGCGCTCCCGGGACGGGAAGCGGCGGATGCTCTGGGCGAGATAGCGATAGGCGTCGCCGTCGCCGGCCACGACCGCGCCCAGGCGCGGCAGAACCGCCTCCAGGGCACGCCCGTAGAGGCCGTCCAGAGCCGGCAGGGCGAGATGCCCGAACTCCAGGCAGGCGAAGCGCCCGCCCGGCCGCAGCACGCGCCTGGCCTCGGCCAGGGCGCGGTCGAGGCGGGTGACGTTGCGGATGCCGAAGGCGATGGTGTAGGCGCAGGCGCTGCCATCGGCCAGCGGCAGCGCCTCGGCGTCGCCGCAGATCCAGCCGATGGCGGCGGTCCCGGCACGGTCGAGGGCGCGGTCGCGCCCGCGCGCCAGCATGGCGGGGTTGATGTCGATTACGTCCACCCGCAAGCCGCGCCGGGCCAGCAGCAAGGCGACATCGCCGGTGCCACCCGCCACGTCCACGACCCGCCCGCGACCGACGTCGCGGGCCACCAGCGCCGCCAGCTCGCGCTTCCACAGGCGGTGGGCCCCGGCCGACATGAGGTCGTTCATGAGGTCGTAGCGGGGGGCGACGCTGTCGAAAACCCGGCGGACCAGGCGCGCCTTGTCCGCCGCGGCGACGCGCCGGTCGCCGAAGCGGGTGGCGTGGTCCGTCTGCTCGGCGGAGGTCATGGCGGCGGACCTTACCGCGCGGCGCACCGGGCCGCCATGGCGGCAGGCTTCCGCCGCGCTCCCTTTGGCCCTACATCCGCCCCCGTCACCGCCGCCGGGGCCGCCATGCCGGAACTGCCGGAAGTCGAAACCGTCCGCCGCGGCCTGGAGCCGGTGCTGCTGGGTCAGCGCATCGCGGCCGTGGAACAGCGCCGGGCCGGTCTGCGCATTCCCTTCCCCGCCGACTTCGCCGCCAGGGTCGGCGGGCGCCGCGTGACGGCGCTCAGGCGGCGGGCCAAATACCTCCTCTTCGATCTCGACGACGGCCAGGTGCTGATCTGCCATCTCGGCATGTCGGGGCGCATGGTGGTCGCCCCGCGCGGCAGCAACCGGCCGCCCGGCCGCCACGACCACGTGCTGTTCACGATGGAGGCCGGCGAGCGGGTGACCTTCAGCGACCATCGCCGCTTCGGGCTGATGACGCTGGCGGCGGGCGGCGAGGAGGCGGAGCATCCCCTGCTGGCGAAGCTGGCCCCCGATCCCCTCGACGAGGCCTTCACCGCCGAACGCTTCGACCGCGCCCTGGCCGCGCGGCGCGCGTCCATCAAGACGGTCCTGCTCGATCAGCGGCTGGTGGGCGGCGTGGGCAACATCTACGCCTCGGAGGCGCTGCATCTGGCGCGCATCTCGCCTTTCCGGGCGGCCGGCAGCGTGGCGGGCCGGCGCGCGCGGCGCCTTGCCCCGGCGCTGGTCGAGGTGCTCACCGCCGCCATCGCCGCCGGCGGCGCCTCGCTGCGCGATCACCGCCTGGCCAGCGGCGAGCTCGGCACCTTCCAGCACAGCTTCCGCGTCTATGGCCGCGAGGGGGCGCCCTGCGCCACGCCGGGCTGCGGGGGGACGATCGTTCGTGCCCGGCAGGCGGCGAGGTCGACCTTCCACTGCTTCCGCTGCCAGCGCTAGCTGGCGGGCGATTCGCGAAGCTGCCGCTTCCTCAATCCCCCGGCCCCGCCTCGCGCGGGCCGCAGAAGCGCGGGAATCGGCGCCGTTGACGGCCCGCCGGGCCGCCGCTATATCCGCCGCCCGATACCGATCCAACGCCGGGAGAGGACATGGCCAACTCCATGCAAGCCAGGAAACGGGTGCGCCAGACTGCGCGGAGAACGGCGATAAACCGCCGCCGCACGAGCCGCATCCGCAGCTATGTCCGCAAGGTGGAGGAAGCGATCGCCAGCGGCGACAAGGCGGCGGCGGCCGGCGCGCTGCGCGCGGCCCAGCCCGAGATCGCGCGCGGTGCCCAGGCCGGCATCCTGCACCGCAACACCGCTTCCCGGAAGCTCTCGCGTCTGGCCCGGCGCATCGCCAAGATGTAGTCGGCCGGCTTTCAGGCCGTCCCCCATGATGTGACAAAACCGTGACGGATCGGCCGCCCCGGCGCGCCTTCCTCCCCGCTTGCCCGACCGGTTCACAGGCGGCTTGCGGGTGGAGCCGGCGCCCGCGCGGCGGCGTTCCGCTTCCGGCCCGTTGCCTCCCCGGTCCGCAAGCGCCTATGGTTCCCACCGGGCCGCCTGGCGGCCCCAGGAACATGTCATTCCGGCGGAGCGGCGGCACAAGCGCCACTCTCCTGCCTGTGGCGACGGGCGTCGTCGCCGCAGCAGGTCGTCTTGTGCCCCGCCCCCGGACAGGGGCTGTCTGCCGGTGCCCGGCCGCTGCCCCTCAACCAAGGGGGGATATTCACCAACATGCTGAAATTGCTCGCAAATTCGACGCATCCTCCGCTTCGGCCGGGATCGTTTGCGCCGCGTCTGCACGGCCTCGACAGGGGCGCGCGTTCCTCGCCGCCATCCGTGGCACCTCCCGGGGGCGCGGCGTAAGCCCGCGCCCATCGCTGCCGGGCCCTTCGCGCCCGGCTCCGAGGAACCCGTTGCTGGCGAGGAGAGTGGCGAGATGGCGTCGACATCGGTGCGGCTGGACGGGAAGGTCGCCGATCAATGGAAGCGTGTGCGGGGACGATTGAGGGCCGAACTCGGGGAGGCGGCGTTCAAGACCTGGTTGCGCCCCCTGTCCCTCGACGGCGTGCAGGGCGAAGAGGTCGTGATGCGCGTTCCCAACGGCAACATGAAGGACTGGGTTATGTCGCGTTGCGGCGAGCGCCTGCGCGACCTGTGGTGCGCCGAAGACCGGCAGCTCACGGGCATCGCCATCAGGGTCGGCAAGGCGCCCCGCCGCCCGCAGCGCCGCGAGGCGGCCGGCGGACGGGACCTGGGCCTGGTTCCCCACGACGCCCGGTCGGGCGAAGCCGGCCGGCCGGCCGCCAATCTCGACCCGCTCTTCACCTTCGAACACTTCGTGGCGGGCCGCAGCAACGAGTTCGCGCGCGCGGCCGCCCTGCGCGTCGCCGAGGCCGAGCGGGTGGCCTTCAACCCGCTCTTCCTCTATGGCGGCGTCGGGCTGGGCAAGACCCATCTGATGCATGCCATCGCCTGGCGCATCCGGGCCAGGGATGCCGGCCGCTGCGTGCTCTACATGTCGGCCGAGACGTTCATGTACAAGTTCGTCCACGCGCTGCGCGGCCAGGACACGATGTCCTTCAAGGACCGGTTCCGGGCCGTCGATGTGCTGATGATCGACGACATCCAGTTCATCGCCGGCAAGGCCTCCACCCAGGAGGAGTTCTTCCACACCTTCAACGCGCTGGTGGACGGCAACCGCCAGGTCGTGATCTCCGGCGACCGCCCGCCCGGCGACCTCGACGGCCTCGGGGAACGCCTGCGCTCGCGCCTCTACCGGGGCCTGGTCGCCGACATCCACCCCGCCGAGTACGAGCTGCGCCTGGGCATCGTGCAGGCCAAGGCCCGCCGCTTCGAGGACGTCGAGGTGCCGCAGCGGGTGATGGAGTTCCTGGCGCACAAGGTCTCCTCCAGCGTGCGCGAGCTGGAAGGCGCGCTGAACCGCGTGCTGGCCCACGCCCAGCTGGTCGGCCGGCCGGTGACTCTGGAATCGGCCCAGGAGCTCATGCGCGACCTGCTGCGCGCCCAGGACCGGCGGGTGACCATCGAGGACATCCAGAAGAAGGTCGCCCGGCATTTCGACATCCGCGTGGCCGACATGCTCTCCAGCCGCAAGCAGCGCGCCATCGCCCGCCCGCGCCAGGTCGCCATGTATCTGGCCAAGCGCCTGACCAGCCGCAGCCTGCCCGAGATCGGGCGCCAATTCGGCGGCCGCGACCACACCACGGTGATGCACGGCGTGCGCAGGATCGAGGCCCTGACGGCCACCGATGCCAGCCTGGCCGAGGACGTGGAGCTGTTGGAACGCATGTTGGAAAGTTGAGCTTTCCAAAGGCTTGCGGTCCGCCGGCCGCTGGCGCGACGGCCGCCTTTCTGCTAGCGTCGCCGCCTTCGAGGCGATCGCCCGCCCGTGCGCATGTCCCGCACGCCGGGAGCGGGCGCCCCACCACCGCGACGGACTCTGGCCCCATGAAACTGGCAATCGACCGCGCCGTCCTGCTGAAGGCGCTGACGCATCTGCAAAGCGTCGTGGAGCGGCGCAACACCATCCCGATCCTCTCCAACATGCGGCTGGAGACGGTCGATGACGGCCTGCGCCTGACGGCCACCGACATGGACCTGGAAGCGGTCGAGACCGTCGCCGCCGGCGTCGAGGCTCCCGGTGCCACGACGGCACCGGCCCATGTGCTCTACGACATCTGCCGCAAGCTGCCGGAAGGCGCCGAGGTGGCGCTCCAGGCCGTGGACGGCGCGGAAAGGCTGTCGATCGCCTGCGGGCGCATCCGCTTCCTGCTGCCCTGCCTGCCGGTGGGCGACTTCCCGGCCCTGTCCGACGACGATTTCAGCCACAGCTTCACGCTGGCCGCCGACGCGCTGCGGCGCCTGATCGACAAGGCCAGGTTCGCCGTTTCCACCGAGGAGATCCGCTACTACCTGAACGGCATCTACCTGCACGCCACGCAGAGCGGCGATGCCCCGCTGCTGCGCGCCGTCGCCACCGACGGCCACCGCCTGGCGCGCATCGATGCGGAGCGGCCGCAGGGCGCCGGCGGCATGCCGGGCGTCATCGTCCCGCGCAAGACCGTGGGCGAGTTGCGCAAGCTGGCCGACGAGGCGGACGGCGAGATCGACGTCGCCCTTTCGGAAAACCGGATCCGCTTCGCCTTCGACACCATCGTGCTGACCTCGAAGCTGATCGACGGCAGCTTCCCCGACTACGAACGGGTGATCCCCGCCAGCAACGACAGGGCGCTCGATATGGACGCCGCCGGTTTCGTGCAGGCGGTCGACCGCATGACGGCGATCTCCAGCGACAAGTCGCGCTCGATCAAGCTGGCGCTGGAACCGGCGCGCCTGGTGCTGTCGTCCGGCGGCTCCGACGGCGCCGGCGCCTCGGGCGAGGAAGAGTTGGCGGTCGACTATGACGGCCCGGCGATGGAGATCGGCTTCAACGCCCGCTATGTCCTGGAGATGGCTCAGAACTTCGAAGGCGAGCGCATCCGTTTCCAGATGGCCGATTCGGTCAAGCCGGTCGTCGTGCACGACCCCAGCGACGAACGCGCGCTCTATGTCCTGATGCCGATGCGGGTCTAGCCCCGCCCATGGCCGGCGTCATGGCCCTGGCCGGGGCGGCCGCCATGGGCGGCCCTGCGCGCAGCGTGGCGGTGCGCTCGCTCCAGGTGAGCGCCTTTCGCAGCTGGCACCGGGCCAGGATCGAGACCGGGCCGGGGCCGGTGGTGCTGACCGGTCCCAACGGCGCCGGCAAGACCAATCTGCTGGAGGCGCTCTCCTGCCTGGGGCCGGGCCGCGGCCTGCGCGGTGCCAGGTTCGCCGAACTGGCGCGGCGCGGCGCTGCCATGCCCTGGGCCGTCGCCGCCGAGATCGACTCGCCGCAGGGAACGGTGAGGGTCGGCACCGGGGCCGATCCCGGCGGCGAAGGCGAGCGGCGCGTGGCCAGAATCGACGGCCAGGCGGCGCGTGGGCCGGCGGCGCTGGCCGAGGTCTTCTCCATGGTCTGGCTCACCCCCGCCATGGACGGCCTGTTCCGCGAGGCCTCCCCGGCCCGCCGCCGCTTCTTCGACCGCCTCGTGGCCGCCCACGACCCGCTGCATGTCCGCCGCTACGGTGCCTATGAGCGCGCCCTGCGCGAGCGCGGCCGCCTGCTCAGGGAAGGCTGCCGGGACGCCGCCTGGCTGGCGGCGCTGGAGGAGACCATGGCCGAGACCGGGGTGGCGGTGGCCGCCGCCAGGCGCGATCTGGCCGCCCGGCTGGCGCCCGTGCTCGCCGAGGGCACGGCGCCCTTCCCCGGCGCCGGCCTGGCGCTGACCGGCAGCCTGGAGGCCTGGCTCGCCGACATGCCGGCGCTGGCGGCCGAACAGCGCTTCCGCGAGCGTCTGGAGGCCCGGCGCGGCGACGACGCCCAGGCCGGGGCCGCCGCCTGCGGGCCGCACCGCAGCGACCTCGCCGTCACCCACCTGCAAAGCGGCATGGAGGCGCCGTTGTGCTCCACCGGCCAGCAGAAGGCGCTGGTGATCGCGCTGCTGCTGGCGGCCGCCCGGCTGGAGGCGCGGCGCCGCCCGCCGGTGCTGCTGCTCGACGACGTGGTCGCCCATCTCGACCAGGACCATCGCCGCGCCCTCTTCGCCCTGCTGCTGGACCTCGGCCTGCAAGCCTGGATGACCGGCAGCGACCCCGCCCCCTTCGCGCCCCTGCAAGGGCGCTGCCAGCGCTTCGCCATCGCCGCCGGACGCCCGCCCGCGCCCTGCGGCGGGGCCGCGGCGCCATGAGCGGCCTGCCGGCGGCCCGCGCCGGGAGCGGGCAGGATATGGGTGGGCAGGCCGAGGGTGGGCAAGAGTACGGCGCCGACGCCATCAAGGTGCTGAAGGGCCTGGACGCGGTCCGCAAGCGCCCCGGCATGTATATCGGCGACACCGACGACGGCACCGGCCTCCACCACATGGTCTTCGAGGTGGTCGACAACGCCATCGACGAGGCCCTGGCCGGCCATTGCGACACCGTTTCGGTGCTGCTCAACGCCGAGGGCTCGGTCACGGTCGAAGACAACGGGCGCGGCATCCCCACCGATCTGCACCCCGACGAGGGCGTCTCGGCGGCCGAGGTCATCATGACCCGCCTCCATGCCGGCGGCAAATTCGACCACAACAGCTACAAGGTCTCCGGCGGCCTGCACGGCGTCGGCGTCTCGGTGGTGAACGCGCTCTCCTCCCTGCTGGAACTCACCGTCTGGCGCGACGGCACCGAACACCGCATGCGCTTTTGCCACGGCGACGCCGAGGCGCCGCTGCGGGCCGCCGGCCCCGCCAGCCGCACCGGCACCAGGGTCACATTCACCCCCTCGCCGCGGACCTTCACCCGCACCGCCTTCGATTTCGGCGTGCTGGAAAACCGCCTGCGCGAGCTCGCCTTCCTCAACAGCGGCCTGCGCATCCTCCTGGCCGACCGCCGCACCCTGGAGGCGCGCGAGCAGGAGTTCTTCTACCGGGGCGGGGTCCGGGCCTTCGTCGCCTATCTCGATCGCAACAAGACGGCCCTCCACGAGGAGAGCATCCATTTCGCCGACCAGCGCGGCGGCCTGGCCGTCGAAGTCGCCATGCGCTGGAGCGACGCCTATCACGAGAACACGCTCTGCTTCACCAACAACATCCCGCAGCGCGACGGCGGCACCCATCTCGCCGGCTTCCGCGCCGCCCTGACGCGCACCGTCCAGGGCTACGCCCAGGCCAACGGCTTCATCCGCCGCGAAAAGCTGGCGCTCACCGGCGAGGACATGCGCGAGGGGCTGACGGCGATCCTCTCCTGCAAGGTGCCCGATCCCAAATTCGCCGCCCAGACCAAGGACAAGCTGGTCTCCTCCGAGGTGCGCCCGGTGGTGGAGCAGATCGTCGCCGACCGGCTGAGCCAGTGGTTCGAGGAACACCCGGCGGAGGCGCGCCGCATCGTCTCCAAATGCGTCGAGGCGGCCGCCGCCCGCGAGGCGGCCCGCAAGGCGCGCGACCTCACCCGCCGCAAGGGCGCGCTGGAGATCGCCAATCTGCCGGGCAAGCTCGCCGACTGCCAGGAGAAGGACCCGGCCCGCTCCGAGCTCTTCATCGTCGAGGGCGATTCGGCCGGCGGTTCCGCCAAACAGGCCCGCGACCGCGCCAACCAGGCGGTGCTGCCCCTGCGCGGCAAGATCCTCAACGTCGAGCGCGCGCGCATCGACAAGATGCTCTCGTCGGAACAGGTGGGGATGCTGATCACCGCCCTGGGCGCCGGCATCGCCGAAGATTTCGACCTGGCGAAACTGCGCTACCGCAAGATCGTCATCATGACCGACGCCGACGTCGACGGCGCCCATATCCGCACCCTGCTGCTCACCTTCTTCTTCCGCCACATGGGGGCGGTGATCGAGGAAGGCTGCCTCTACATCGCCCAGCCGCCGCTCTTCAAGGTCAAGCGCGGGGCCAGCGAGCTCTACCTCAAGGACGAGCGCGCCTTCGAGGACCACCTGCTCGAAACCGGCCTCGACGGCTGCGTCCTGCGGCAGCGGGACGGGCGCGAGATGGCCGGCGGCGAGCTCCTGGAGACGGTGGCAACGGCCCGCCGGGCTGCCCATCTCATGCGCGCCCTCACCCGCCGCCTGCCGCTGCTGGTGGCCGAGCAGACGGCCATCGCCGGCGCGCTTTCGCCGGCCCTGGCGGGCGACGCCACGGCCGGCCCGGCGGCCGCCGGCTACATCGCGCGCCGCCTCGACCGCCTCTCGCCCGAGACCGAGCGCGGCTGGCAGGGCGAGGCCGACGGCGAGGGCGGCCTCGTCTTCCGGCGCACCGTGCGCGGCGTCACCGAAAACCACCGCATCGACGGCGCCCTGGTGGCCTCGGGCGAGGCGCTGGGGCTGAACGCCATGGCCGGCGCGCTGCAGGCGGTCTATGCCCATCCCGGCACCCTGCTGCGCCGGGACAAGGCGCTCGACATCCAGGGCCCCACCGCCCTGGTCGATGCGGTGATGGAGTTCGGGCGGCGCGGCGCCCAGATCCAGCGCTACAAGGGGCTGGGCGAGATGAATCCGGACCAGCTGTGGGAGACGACGCTGGACCCGGAGGCCCGCACCCTGCTGCGGGTGGAGGTCAAGGACGCCAACGAGGCCAACGACCTGTTCGAAACCCTGATGGGCGACGTGGTCGAGCCGCGCCGCCTCTTCATCCAGAACAACGCCCTGCGCGTCACCAATCTGGACATCTAGGCGCCCTTGGCGAGACGAACCCCGAAGATGCCCCGCCGGCGGCCCCATCGCCGGCCCCGCCGCCGCCCCGCCGCCCTGCGCCTGCTGCGCTGGGCGGCGGCGGCCGCCATCTGGGGGCTGCTGGCGGCCGTGGCCCTGGTCGGCTGGTGGGCGCTGGACCTGCCCGATCCCGCCGCCGCCGGCGGGCGGGCGCCTTCGGTCACCGTCCTGGCGGCCGACGGCAGCGTGCTCGCCACCTATGGCGACCTGCACGGCCCCAGCGTCCATTTCGAGGCGCTGCCGCCGGCCCTGGTCGCCGCCGTGGTGGCGGCCGAGGACCGCCGCTTCTTCGACCATGGCGGCATCGACCTGGTCGGCATCGCCCGGGCCGCCTTCGCCAATCTGCGGGCCGGGGCCGTCGTCCAGGGCGGCAGCACCATCACCCAGCAGGTCGCCAAGAACCTGTTCCTGACGCCGCGCCGCACGCTCAAGCGCAAGGTGCAGGAAGCGCTGCTGGCCCTGTGGCTGGAACGGCGCTTCACCAAGCGCGAGCTGCTGGCGATCTATCTCAACCGCGTCTATCTGGGCGCCGGCGTCTGGGGCGTGGAGGCGGCGGCCAGGCGCTATTTCGGCAAGCCGGCCCAGGCGCTGACCCTGCCCGAAGCGGCCATGATCGCCGGCCTGCCCAAGGCGCCTTCTCGCTACAACCCGGCCGCCGATGTCGAGGCCGCGCGGGCGCGGGCGGCGGTGGTCGTCGACGCCATGCTGGCGGCGGGCTTCATCGATCAGGCGGCCGCCGCCGCCGCCAGGGAGCGGCCCGCCAGCCCGGCGCCGGTCCGCCCGGCCGGCGGCAGCGGGCGCTATGCGGCCGATTGGGCGCTGGCGCAGGCCACCGATACCGTCGGCGCCACGGCGGGCGACCTCACCGTCGCCACCACCATCGACGCCGGCCTGCAACGGGCGGCGGCCGATGCCCTGGCGGCCGGGCTGGCGCGGGCGCCGGGCGTGGAAGGCGCCCTGGTTTCCATGGCTCCCGACGGCGCCGTCCTGGCCATGGTCGGCGGCTCGGACTATGTCCGCACGCCCTTCAACCGGGCGCTGGAAGCCCGCCGCCAGCCGGGATCGGCCTTCAAGCTGTTCGTCTATCTGGCGGCGCTGGAGGCGGGCATGAGGCCGGACGACCGGGTGGAAGACCGGCCCATCGACATCGAAGGCTGGCAGCCGCGCAATTTCAACGGCCGCTTCGAGGGCGAGATGACCCTGGCCGAGGCCCTGGCGAAGTCGGTCAACACCGTCGCCGTCCGCGCTGCTCGGCGGGCGGGCGTGGCGCGGGTGGTGGAGGCGGCCAGGCGGCTGGGCCTGGCCGGGGCGCTGCCGGCGGTCCCCAGCCTGGCGCTGGGGGTCGCCGAGACGACGCCGCTGGAGCTCACCGCCGCCTATGCCGTGCTCGCCCGCCAGGGCCTGGCGGTCCGGCCCCACATCCTCACCGCCATCGACGACGGCCGGGGCCAGTCGCTCTATCGCCGCGCCGCGCCGCCCGCCCCGCGCGTCGTGGCGCCGCCGGCCCAGGCCGCCCTGGCCGCCATGCTGGCGGCGGCCGTCGCCGGCGGCACCGGCCGCGCCGCCGCCCTGGGCGACCGCCCGGTGGCGGGCAAGACCGGCACCAGCCAGGACCATCGCGACGGCTGGTTCGTCGGCTTCACCCGCCAGCTGGCGACCGGGGTGTGGATCGGGCGCGACGACGGCGCGGCGGTGGCCGGCCTCACCGGCGGCGGCCTGCCGGCGGCGATCTGGGCCGACTACATGGCCACCGCCCACCGCGGCCTGCCGGCCCTGCCCCTGGTCGACGCCGCGCCCGCCAACACCGGCGCCGCGCCCGCCGCCGGCGAAGCGCAGGACGACACCGGCACCCTGATCGAAGACCTGCTGCAGGAGCTGGGCGTCACCACCGGCCAGCGGCAAGACCGTTGACGGCCGGCGGTGGAGATCAATACGCTCTATACCGATTTGGATCTAGGATAGAGCCATGAAGGAGGTGCGTCTCGATAAATTCTGCGACTTTTCGGCGGGCGGAAAGCTGAAACTCCACAAAGGCCATTATGTTGAAAGCGGTTATCCTGCTTTCAGCGCTGCCGGTCAGGATGGTTTCGTCGAACAGTGGGAATACGACCGCCCAGCCGTTGTCGTCTCCTCTATCGGTGCGCGCTGTGGCAAGGCATTTCTGGCGACCGGCCGCTGGACAAGTCTTGCCAACACCCAAATTGTGTTTCCAAATATCGACGTATGCCTCCCGGAATATCTCTGGTACATCCTCAACGATGAGAAGTCATGGATCATCAGAGGATCGGCCCAGCCCTTCATCAAACCCTTAGACATCAAGAACCGGCAAGTTCCCCTCCCTCCCCTCCCCCGGCAGTGGGCCATCGCCGATCATCTGGACCGGGAGACGGGGCGGCTCGATGCGCTGGCGGGCAGGACGCGGGAGAGCGTCGCTCTGCTGCGGGAGCGCCGCGCCGCGCTGATCTCCGCCGCTGTCGGGGGCCGGTAGCCGGGGGTTAGTGGTTAGTGGCTAGTGGTCAGTGAGAGCGGGTGGTGGAGGTGGCGCCTGACGGTGGGAGTGGTACGTTGACGGGCCTGCGGCCCGTTTGCCGGCGGGACGCCGGCGCTCCCAGGGGACAGGCGCCCGGAGGGCGCGGCCCCGCGTCTCAGCCGCCCGGCCAGCGGCGGGCGAGCCAGGCCATGGCGCCATCGTCATCGGCGACCACGGGGCCCGGCGGCAGCGGCGGGCGGGCGAGCATGACCACCGGCAGCCGCCGCTCGCGGGCGACGGCGATCTTGGCCGCCCCGGCCGCCCCGCCGGCGGCCCGCGTCACCAGCGCCTCGATGCCGTGGGCCTCGAACAGCGCCCGCTCCGCCTCGGGCGCGAACGGCCCCCGCGCCACCACCAGATGCGCGTTGGCGAGCGGCAGCGGCTCCGCCACCGGCTCGACGGTGCGCAGCAGGAAGCGGGTGGTCGCGGCCAGCGGGGCGAAGGGCGCCAGGTCGCGCCGGCCCAGGGCCAGGAAGGCGCTGGCCGGGGCCAGGCGGGCGAGCCGGGCGGCCGCCGCCCCGGCATCGGCGGCCTCGAGCCAGCGATCGCCCGCAAGGCGCGGCCACATGGGCCGCGCCAGCTTCAGCCGCGCCACCCCGGCCGCCAGGGCGCCGCGGGCGGCGTGGCGGGCCATGGTCGCCGCGAAGGGGTGGGTGGCGTCGATCAGCGCGTCGATGGACTCGCGGGCGAGCCAGGCCGCCAGCCCCTCGGCGCCGCCGAAGCCGCCGCGCCGCACCCGGCCGGGGCCGGTCCGCGCCCGCCGGGTCAGCCCCGCCAGCGAGATCGTGACCTCGATGTCGGGCCGCTGGCGGGCCAGCCGCCGGGCCAGCGCCACCGCCTCGCCGGTGCCGCCCAGCAGCAGCAGCCTCACGGCCCCGCCCGCCCGGCGATGCGGCCTTGCCGGTCCACCACCACCACGTCCAGCGCCACCCCGCCCGCCACCACCGCCAGCGCCGCCTCCCGCGCCCGGGCGGCGACCGCGTCGGCCAGCGCCACGCCCCGGGCGCGGGCCAGCGCCAGGGCGGCGCCGCCGCTATGCGCCGCCTCGATGCCGCCGGCCAGCGCCTCGTCGGCCCCCGCCCGGCGCGCCAGGGCCGCCAGGGCGGCGACATCGAGGCGGCTGCGGGCGGAATGCAGGTCCATGGCGCCCTGGCCCAGCTTGGCGAGCTTGGCGAAACCGCCCGCCACGGTGACGCGCGGCACCGGATGGCGGCGGAGATATTTCAACATGCCGCCGGCGAAGTCGCCCATGTCGATCAGCGCCATCTCCGGCAGACCGTGGAGCCGGGCGGCCACCGCCTCGCTGCCGCGCCCGGTGGCGCCGGCGACATGCCCCAGCCCGGCGGCCCGCGCCACATCGATGCCGCGATGGATGGAGTGGATCCAGGCCGAGCAGGAATAGGGCACGACGATGCCGGTGGTGCCCAGGATGGAAAGCCCGCCGCGGATGCCCAGGCGCGGGTTCCAGGTGCGCCTTGCCAGCGCGGCGCCGCCGGCCACCGCGATCTCGACCGCCACGTCGCCCGCCGCCCCCAGCCGGGCGGCCAGGGCGGCGATGGCGGCCCGCATCATGGCGCGCGGGGCCGGATTGATGGCCGGCTCGCCCACCGCCAGCGGCAGGCCGGGCAGGGTGACGGTGCCCACGCCCTCGCCGGCGCGAAAGGCAACGCCGCTGCCGGGCGGCCCCGGCGTGACGGTGGCCGCCACCAGGGCGCCGTGGGTGACATCCGGATCGTCGCCGGCGTCCTTGACCACCGCCGCCATGGCCCGGCCCGGCGCCAGCGCCTTGCGCGCCAGGGGAAAGCGGGGCCGCTCGCCGCGCGGCAGGCGGATGGCGACCGGATCCGGAAAGGCGCCGGTGGCCAGCGCCTCGAAGGCCGCCGCCGCCGCCGCCGTGGCGCAGGCGCCGGTGGTCCAGCCCTTGCGCAGGGCGCCTTCGGGCCGGCGCGCCACGGCGCCCCGCTCAGGCGGCGCCGCCGAAGGGGTTGGGGGCGCCCTCGGCGAAGCGGGAGAGGCGAAAGGCGGAGAGATCGAAGCTGGCGGGCGCGCCCGTCGCCAGCTCGGCCGTCGCCAGCCCGGCGGCCGGCCCGATGCCGAAGCCGTGGCCGCTGTAGCCGGTGGATATGTAGAAGCCGGGGATGCCTTCCACCGGCGAGATCACCGGAATGGCGTCGGGGGTGACGTCGATCAGCCCCGCCCAGCTGGCGGCGATGCTGGCCCCGGAAAGCGCCGGGAAGCGGCGGCGCAGATGGCCGAAGGTCTCCATCACCATCCCGCGATAGGGCCTGGGGTCCATGACGCGGACCGCCTCGAAGGGGGTGGTATCGTCCAGCGCCCAGCGGCGGCGGGTGACGATCTCGCGCAGGCTCTGGCGGCCGAAGCGCAGGCGGATGGCGTCGCGCTCCTGCCGCCAGGCGGGCTGGAACTCCCAGAAGCGGCGCAGCAGGTCGGGCGCCAGATGGACGTCCATCCGGCGGCCATGGGCGACGGTGAAGCCGCCGTCCTGGCGCCTTCTGAGCGCGACGTCGTCGGCCCAGACGGCGCCGGCCAGAACCTCCGGGGCCGGCGTGGTGCGAAAGACGTTGTTCTGGACGCGCAGCTGCGGCAGGTCGATGCCGTGATTGCCGGCGAACAGCGACGACCAGATGCCGCCGGCCAGCACCACGCTGGAGGCCTCGATCAGGCCCCGTTCGGTCACGACGCCGACGGCGCGGCCGGCCTTGCGATCGAGGCCGCGCGCGGCGCAGCCGGTGACGATGACGGCGCCCGCGCGGGCCGCCGCCCGGGCGATGGCGGGGGTGGCGAGCCGCGGTTCCGCCCGCCCGTCGGAGGGCGTGTGAAGCCCGCCCTTCCAGCCGCCCCGCATGTCCGGCAGCAGCCGGCCCAGCTGGGCGGGCGTCAGCAGGCGCGTGTCGAGCTGGTGCAGGCGGGCCAGGGCGCGGAAGTCCTCGAACTCCCGCAGGCGGTCCTCGTCCTCGCTGGCATAGACGATGCCCCGGCGCCGGAAGCCGGTCTCCTCGCCGATCTCGCGCTCCAGCCCCTGCCAGATGCGCAGCGCCTCCATGGCCAGCGGCAGCTCCTGCGGCGCCCGGCCCTGCTGGCGGACGAAGCCCCAATTGCGGCTCGATTGCTCGCCGGCGATGCGGCCCTTCTCGATCAGCGCGCAGGCCACGCCCCGCCGGGCCAGGAACCAGGCGGTGCAGACGCCGACGATGCCGCCGCCGATCACCGCCACATCGGTGCGCCGGGGCAGGGCGGGCCTTTCCTGGGTCATGGCAGCCTCCGGGGCGCCACCTTCGCGCCCGCCGCGGCGCCGGTCAACCGCGCCCGATTGCGGCGCCGGGCGGGCGGGGCCATGCTGGCCGCATCGCATCCGGCAAAGGAGAAACGCCATGGCCGACGCTTACACGAAGGCGGTGCTTACCGTCATCGCGGCCGCGCTGATCGCGCTCGCCGCCCAGAACGCGGCCACGCCCGCCGCGGCGGTGGGCGAAGGCTGCGGCAGCCGCTGGGATCCCTGCCACGTGGTGGTGGAGGAGGCCTGCGGCGAGAGCAGCTACGACCCCTGCTGGGTAGCGGTCGGCAACTGACGGCGGCGGCGCCTTCAGCCGCCGGCGGCCAAGCCCCGCAGTTCGCCGTCTTCGGGGAAGCGGCCCAGAGCCAGCTTCGAGAACAGGAGCGCATCGCCCCTGGTGATCTCGAAGGAGCCCTGCCGCCCGCCGAAGATCTCCACCTCGACGCCATGGGCCTTCATGAGCTGGTCCCTCGCACGGAGCGCCCGGGGCTCGTAGTTTCAGGCCCGGCAGTATTCGATCCTGATCTTCTCGGTCATCCTCTCCTCCCTCGCCCGGCGGGGTTGCGGGGCCGTCCTCAGCCGCCCGTCACGCTCATATGGCGGGCCACCGCCGGGGCGGTGGTGCGCCGGTCGATCACGAAATCGTGGCCCCTGGGCTTGCGCGAGATCGCCTCGCGGATGGCCGCCTCCAGCGGCCCGTCGCCCTCGCTGGCCCGCAGCGGCGCCTTGAGGCAGGCGGCATCGTCCTGGCCCAGGCACATATAGAGGGTGCCGGTGCAGGTGAGCCGCACGCGGTTGCAGGACTCGCAGAAATTATGGGTGAGCGGCGTGATGAAGCCCAGCCGGATGCCGGCCTCGCGCACCCGCACATAGCGGGCCGGCCCGCCGCTGCGATAGGCGATGTCGTCCAGCGTCCAGCGCCGCTTCAGGCGCGCGCGCACCAGCGACAGCGGCAGGTAGTGTTCGGTGCGGTCGCCGCCGATATCGCCCATGGGCATGGTTTCGATCAGCGTCAGATCGAAGCCGCGCTCGCCGCACCAGGCGATCATGTCGTCGAACTCGTCCTCGTTGACGCCCTTCATGGCGACGGCGTTGATCTTCACCGCCAGCCCCGCCCGCCGGGCGGCCGCGATCCCGGCCAGCGCCCGTTCCAGACGGCCCCAGCGGGTGATGGCCTGGAAGCGGGCGGCGTCCAGCGTATCCAGCGAGACGTTGACGCGGCGCACGCCGGCGGCGAACAGCTGTTCGGCGAAGCGGGGCAGCTGGCTGCCGTTGGTGGTGAGCGTGAGCTCGTCCAGCCCGCGCCCGAGATGGCGCCCCAGGCCGCAAAAGAGGTCCATCACCCCCTTCCTCACCAGCGGCTCGCCGCCGGTGATGCGCAGCTTGCGCGTGCCCAGCCGCACGAAGGCGCTGGCCAGGCGGTCGAGCTCTTCCAGCGTCAGCAGATCCTTCTTGGGCAGGAAGGTCATGTCCTCCGACATGCAATAGACGCAGCGGAAGTCGCAGCGGTCCGTCACCGAGATGCGCACATAATCGATGCTGCGGCCGAAGGGGTCGATGAGGGCGGTCATGGCGGAACCGGAAAGGATGCGGCGGCCACTATAGGCGCCCCGGCGGCGGCCGGCAAGCGGCGGCGCCCTGGGCCGGGGCGCGGGGTGGCGGTGGTGCCTGGCGGCGGGGAACGGTGCGTCGACGGGCCTGCGGCCCGTTTGCCGGCGGGACGCCGGCGCTCGGGGAAACGGTGTGTGGGCGGGCCGGACGGCCCGCCGGGGGACGAGACACTCGGTCGGTACTGGGGGGTGGCGGCAAGCGGCAGCTGCCCATTTGCAAACCGAGGCACTACCTGGCCAGGGCGCGGGCCAGCGCGGCGGTCCTGGCCTGGGCCTCCCGCGCCCAGGAAGGGGCGTCGGCGCCGGCGCGGCGCCGGCGCGCCAGGCACCAGGCGAGCGAAACGGCCATGGCGGCGAGCCGCCAGCGCTCCAGCGCCCACCGCCGGCCGGCCAGGCCGCTGGCGGCCAGCAGGGCGGCGCGTTCGGCCGGCGAAAGCCCGGCCTCGCAGGAAAGATAGGCGATGTCCCAGAGGGGATGCGCCAGGCCGGCATATTCCCAATCGATCAGCACCACACGCTCGCCGGTGTCGATGAGGTTCTGCGGCACCGGGTCGATATGGGCGGCGTGCAGGGGCGCGGCCGGCAGCGACGCCAGCAGCGGCGCCAGCCCCGGCCACAGCGGCCCCAGCAGCCGGTGGCGGGCCGGGGCTTCGATGCCGGCATGGGCGAGATAGAGCGCCACCTTGCGCCGGGGGGACAGGGCGCCGCCGAAGCCCGGCGCCATGCGCAGGCGGCGGAAGAGGCGGCCCAGCCGCCCCAGCAGCGGCGGCGGGAAGGGCCGCCGGATGCGATCCAGCCGCCGCCCCTCCACGAAGCGCACCGCCTGGAGGCCGCGCGCCGGATCGCTCGCCACCGGCTCCGGCCCCAGCCCCAGCCGGGCGGCGATGGCGGCGTGGCGGCGCTCGGCCGGGCGGTCCACGAAGCCGGCGCCCTCCTTGCCGGCCAGGCGAACCACCAGGCGCCCGGCGCCGCGCCCGACCAGGAAGCTGCGGTTGCCGGTACCGGCCAGCGGCCGGGCCGAGGCGGCCAGCGCCTCATCGAGGCCCAGCGAGCGCAGCGCGGCGGCCAGCGCGCTCACGGCGCCGCCCTTGCCGGGGCGCCGGCCGGCAGCGAGACTGGGCCGGCATGGCCGCCGATGAGACCCCGCTCGCCCGCCTGCTGGCGCGTGTGCGCGCCTGCCGCCACTGCGCCGCCAGCCTGCCCTTCGCGCCGCGCCCGGTGCTGCAGGCGGGCGCGGGCGCCCGGCTGCTGATCGTCGGCCAGGCGCCCGGCCGCCGCGCCCACGACAGCCGCCAGCCCTGGAACGACGCCAGCGGCGAGCGGCTGCGGCGCTGGACCGGCCTCGACCGCGCGGTCTTCTACGACCCGGCGCGGGTGGCGCTGGTGCCCATGGGCTTCTGCTATCCCGGAAGCGACGCCGGCGGCGGCGACCGGCCGCCCTGCCGGCCCTGCGCGCCGCTGTGGCACGGCCCCATCCTGGCCCTGATGCCGCATGTGGCGCTCACCCTGCTGGTCGGCGGCTATGCCCAGCGCCGCTATCTGGGGCCGGACGGCGTGACGCGGACCGTGGGCGCCTGGCGGCGGCATCTGGCGCGCGCCCTGCTGCCGCTGCCCCATCCCTCCTGGCGCAACACCGCCTGGCTGCGCAGGAACCCGTGGTTCGAGGCCGAGCTGGTGCCGCAGCTGCGCCGGCGGGTGGCGGCGGCCATCGCCTGAGCGGCGCCCCGGCGGCGCGGCGCCAAGCCGCGGCGAGGCGTTCACGGCGGGGCAAAGCGTTCACGGCCAGATGCTCACGGCCAGATGTTCACGGCCACAGGGCGGCGGCCAGGCCCCAGACGCCGAAGCCGGCGATGGCCGCCCCGCAGACGGCGTTCATCCGCGCCAGCCCCGCTTCGGTGAAGGAGCGCCGCAGCACGGTGGCGGCGGCGACCAGCAAGAACCACCAGGCGGCGGCCCCGGCGAAGACGCCGGCCAGGACGACGAGCGCCGTCCAGGGATCGGCGAGGCCGCCGGTGGCCTCGGTGACGCCCATGGCCGCGAAGATGGCGACGAAGACCAGGGCGGTGATCGGATTGACGGCGGTGACGACGAAGGCGGAACCGAAGGCCCCGGCCAGCGAGGCGCCGTCGGCGGCCGGCGCCGCCTGCCCCGCCCGCCGGTGGCGCGCCAGCACGGTGGCCAGCCCCAGCCCCAGCAGCAGCGCCCCGCCCACGCCCTGGAGAACGGCGCGGCGATCGAGCAGGGCGTCTTCCAGGGCGGCGACCCCGAACAGCGCCAGGGCGCCGAAGGCGGTATCGCCGGCCGCCGCCCCCAGGCCGGTGCACCAGCCCGCCGCCCGCCCTTCCAGCAGCGTCCGCCGGACGGCCAGCACCGCCACCGGCCCCACCGGCACCGCGACCAGGAAGCCCACGATCGCGCCCGCGATCAGCAGGCCCGCGCGGCCCCCGGAAAGCGCGGCCGTCGCCATCGAAACATCCATCGCCCCGTCCGCACGCTGCCGGTGGGGTGTAGCGCAGGGCGGCCCGCGCGCGCAAACCGCCGCCGGTGTCTTGCCGGCAAAGGCGGGGCGGCGCATCCTGGGCGCCGGCGGAGGGCGCGTTCATGGCCATCGCGGAACCGGCGTTCACGCTGGGGGTGGAGGAGGAATATCTGCTGGTCTGCCCGCAGAGCGGCGCCCTGGCCGCCGACCCGCCGGAGACCCTGGTCGAGAACTGCGCCCGCGAGCTGGGCGAGCAGGTCACCAACGAATTCCTGCGGGCGCAGGTGGAGATCGGCACCCGCGTCTGCGCCGACATCGGCGAGGTGCGCGCCGAGCTGAAGCGCCTGCGGGGCGGGGTCGCCGCCGCCTGCGCCCGCCACGGCCTGGCGCCGCTGGCCGCCTCCACCCACCCCTTCGGCGACTGGCGGGCGCAGGACTATGTCCGCAAGGAGCGCTACGAGGACCTGGCCCAGGACATGCAGGCGGTGGTGCGCCGGCTGCTGATCTGCGGCATGCACGTTCATGTCGGCATCGAGGACGAGGAGACGCGCATCGACCTGATGAACCAGGCGCGCTATTTCCTGCCGCATCTGCTGTGCCTCACCACCTCCTCGCCCTTCTGGCAGGGCCGCGATACGGGCCTGAAATGCTACCGGCTGACGGTTTTCGACAGCATGCCGCGCACCGGCCTGCCGGAACCGCTGGCCAGCTGGGCCGAATACCGGCGCATGATCCGGCAGATGACCAGCGCCGGCCTGGTGCAGGACGGCTCCAAGATCTGGTGGGATCTGCGGCCCAGCGCCCGCTTTCCCACACTGGAGATGAGGATCTGCGACGTCTGCCCCAGGATGGAGGACGCGCTTACCGTCGCCGCCCTCTTCCAGTGCCTGCTGCGCATGCTGCACCGCCTGCGGGCCGCCAATCAGCGCTGGCGCGACTATCCCAACATGCTGATCCACGAGAACCGCTGGCTGGCGCAGCGCTATGGCAGCCGCGCCCGGCTGGTGGATTTCGGCAAGGGGACGCTGGTTCCCTATGGCGACCTGGTGGAGGAGCTGCTGGAGCTGGTGGCCGAAGACGCCCGCGCCCTGGGTTGCGAGACGGAGGTGGCCCGCGCCCGCGAGATCGCGCGCGAGGGCACATCGGCGGAACGCCAGCTGGCCGTGTTCGAAGCCGCCGGCGGCGCCGCCGGCGGGCGCCGGGCGCTGGCGGAAGTGGCCCGCCACCTGGTGGCGGAAACGGCGGCGGGAACCGCCTGACCGCGCCGCCGGACGGCAGCGGCCATAAAGCACCACGAACCAGGAGGATCGCCATGGACGACGCCACCCGCACCGAGATCGAGGCCGCCGTTTTCCGGCGCCTCGCCGCCCATTTCCGGCGCAAGCCCGAAATCCAGAACATCGACCTGATGAACCTGGCCGATTTCTGCCGCAACTGCCTTTCCAAATGGTATCGGGCGGCGGCCGCCGAACGGGGCATCGCCATGGAGGACGACGACGCCCGCGAGATCGTCTATGGCATGCCCTATGGCGAGTACAAGGCGCGCTTCCAGGAGAAGGCCTCGCCCGACAAGCTCGCCCTCTTCGAGGAGGGCGAGCGGCGGCGCGCCGCCGAGGCCCGCGCGCGCGGCGAGGAGGGCTGACCGCTACCAGCGCTCGACGGCCGGGCGCAGGTCCAGCTCGTGGCTCCAGGCCGTCCTGTGCTGGCGGTGGAGCGCCAGATAGGTCTCGGCGATGGCGTCGGGATCCAGCAGGGCGTCGGCGCCCTTCTCGGCGATCTCGTGGGCATGGGCCGGCCCGGCGATGGCGCCGTCGATGTTGACGATGGCGACGTGGACGCCTTTGGGCCCCAGCTCGCGGGCCATGGACTGGGCCAGGGCGCGCAGGCCGAACTTGCCGATGGCGAAGGCGGCGAAGCGGGCCGATCCCTTGTAGCAGGCGGTGGCGCCGGTGAAGATCAGCGTGCCGCCGCCCGCCGCCACCATGCGCCCGGCCGCTTCGCGCCCGACCACGAAGCCGCCCAGGCAGGTCGTCCGCCACTGGGCCTGGAGCTCATCGGCCCCGATCTCCAGCACCGGCTTCATCAGGAAGCCGCTGGCGTTGTAGACCACCAGCCGCGGGCTTCCCAGCTCGCCCGCCACCCGGTTGAAAAAGTCCCGCACCTGCTCCTCGCGGGTGGCGTCGCAGCCATAGCCGTGGACGCCGCCGGCCCCGGCGCGCCGCCGCGAAAGCGCCGCCGCCTCGGCGGCCAGGCGCGCCGCACCGCCGCCGTCGCGCGAGGCGATGGCGACCTCCATGCCGGCGCTCGCGAAACGCCGCGCCAGGCCGGCTCCCAGCCCGGCCCCGGCCCCGATCACGGCGGCGACGCCGCCTTCCTCAGCCCCCATCGCTTTCCTCCCCTTCGCCGCCGGCGCGCCCCCGCCGGTAGAGCGAGGCCAGCGCCTCGCCATAGATGGCGCCGACGGCATGGCGGCGCAGCTTCATGGTGGGCGTCATGAGGCCGTTGTCGACGGTGAAGGCCTCGCGGGCCAGCGTCCAGCGGCGGATGCGCTCGATGGCCGAAAGCCGCGCATTGGCCCGCGCCATGGCGGCCGCTACCGCCTCGCCGTCCGCCCCGTCGGCCGCCACCAGCAGCGCCGCCAGCCAGGGGCGGCCGTCGCCCGCCACCATGGCCTGGGCGATGGCCTCCTCCTGGCAGAGGATGCCTTCCACCCGCGCCGGCGAGACGTTCTCGCCGCCGGCCGTCACGATCATGTCCTTCTTGCGGTCGGTGATGGCGAGGAAGCCGTCGCCGTCGATGCTGCCGATGTCGCCGGTGTGCAGCCAGCCGCCGGCCAGCGCCCGGGCCGTCGCCGCTTCGTCGTTCCAGTAGCCGTCCATCAGCAGGCCGCCCTTCACCAGGATCTCGCCGTCGTCGGCGATGGCGACCTCCACCTGCGGCAGCGGGCGGCCCACCGTGGCCATGCGCACGGCGCCGGGCAGGTTGCAGGAGACCACCGGCGCGGCTTCGGTCTGCCCGTAGCCCTGGAGCACCGGCAGGCCCAGCCCGGCCAGGAACAGCCCCACATCCGGGGCCAGCGCCGCACCGCCGGAAACCAGCGCCTTCAGTCGCCCGCCGAAGCGGCGCCGGATGGCGGCGCGCACGGCGCCTTCCAGCGCCCGGTCCTGCAGGCGCGCCAGCGGCCCCAGCCGCCGGCCCTCCGCGCGCGCGGCGCCCAGCACCGCCGCCCGTTCCAGCAGGCGGCGCCGGAGGCTGCCCGGGCGCCCGGCCGCCGAAGGCAGGCGCTGGCGCAGCGTCTCCAGCAGCCGCGGCACGCAGGTCACGATGGTGGGGCGCGCCTCGGCCATGTCGGCCGCCAGAGTCTGGGCGCTGGCCGCATAGTAGATCTCGGCGCCGATGGAGATGGGAAAGTGAAGGCCGGCGGTATGCTCGTAGGAATGGGCCAGCGGCAGGAAGGAAAGGAAGGTCTCCCGGCCCGCCAGCAGCGGCGCGAAGGCGCTGCCGATGGAAGCGATGTTGGAGAGGATGGCGCCGTGGGAAAGCACCACCCCCTTGGGCAGGCCGCCGGTGCCGGAGGTGTAGATGATGCAGGCGCGATCGCCCCGGCCCAGCCGGGCGGCCCGGGCCTCGACCTCCCCGGCGCCGCCGGCGGGCGCCGCCATCGCCTCCTCCCAGCCGACCGCGCGCACGCCGGTGGCGGCGCAGGCCGGCAGCAGGCGCCGCGCCGGGGCGCCGCCGCCATGCAGCGCCAGGCGGGCGCCGCTGTCGGCCAGCACATGCTCGTGCAGGGCCTCGGTGTTGGTGGTGTAGGCGGGGACGGCGGCGGCACCGGCCGCCATGATGGCGAGATCGCCCACCACCCAGCGGCGCCCGTTCTCCGCCACCAGCACCACCCGGTCGCCCGCCTCGACGCCGGCGGAAGCCAGGAAGGCCGCCAGGCGGCGGACCTGGTCCGCCACCCGCTCCCAGCTGGCCGGCGCAAAGGCACCGCCTTCCCGCTCCCACAGGAACGGCGCCGCGCCGCCGGCGGCAGCGGCCGCGAAGAACATGGTGGCCAGGTTGGACCGCTCGTCGCCGCTCATGGCGGGGAGCGTAGCGGAGAGCGCCGCGCGAAGCGAGCCGCCCCGCTTGCCGGGGGCGGGCCGCCGGGCCATAACGGGGCATGTCCGCCGCCCCGCCCGCCGACCTGCCCAGCTGGCAGCTGGACGACCTCTACGCCGGCCCCGACGACCCGGCGATCGAGGCGGATATGGCGGCGGCCGAGGCCGGGGCCAGGCGCCTCGAGGCCGATTTCAAGGGCCGGCTGGCCACCCTCGACGGTCCCGGCCTAGCGGCCGCCATCGTCCGCCTGGAAGCGCTGCAGGACGCCATGGGCCGGCTGGCCAGCTACGCCCAGCTGCTCGCCGCCGCCGACCGCAGCGACCCGCGCACGGGCCGCTTTCAGCAGGACATCGAGGAGCGGCTGACGCAGGCCGGCCTGCCGCTGGTCTTCTTCACGCTGGAGCTCAACCGCATCGACGATGACGCCATGGCGGCGCTCTGCGGCCATCCGGCCATGGCCCGCTGGCGGCCCTGGATCGACGATGCCCGCGCGCTGCGCCGCCACCAGCTGGACGACGCCGCCGAAGCCATGCTGCACGAGCTGTCGGTGGTCCTGCGCCAGCCCTGGACGCGGCTGTTCGACGAGACCGTCGCCGCCCTGCGCTTCGAGATCGGCGGCCAGAGCCTGACCGAGGCCAGGGCGCTGGACCTGCTGTCCTCGCCCGACGGGGCGAAGCGCCGCGAGGCCGCCGGCGCGCTGGCCGCCGTCTTCCGGGCCAACGAGAAGCTGTTCGCGCATATCGCCAACACCCTGGCCAAGGCCAAGGAGATCGAGGATGGCTGGCGCCGCTTCCCGCGCCCGATCTCGGCGCGCAACCTGGAGAACCGGGTGGAAGACGAGGTGGTGGAGGCGCTGATCGCGGCCGTCATCGACGCCTGGCCGCGCCTGTCGCACCGCTACTATGGGCTGAAGGCCCGCTGGCTGGGCGCGGATGCCCTGCCCTGGTGGGACCGCCTCGCCCCCCTGCCCGGCGCCGTCGACATCGAGATCGGCTGGGACGAGGCGCGCCGCCTGGTGCTGGAGGCCTTCGCCGCCTTCTCGCCCACCATGGCCGCCATCGCCGCCGACTTCTTCGAGAAGCGCTGGATCGACGCCGCCCCGCGCGAGGGCAAGGATGGCGGCGCCTTTTCGCACCCCACCGTGCCGTCGGCCCATCCCTGCATCCTGCTGAACTATCAGGGCCGCCTGCGCGACGCCATGACGCTCGCCCACGAGCTCGGCCACGGCGTCCACCAGGTGCTGGCGGCCCCGCAGGGCGCGCTGCTGGCCCCGACGCCGCTCACCCTGGCGGAGACGGCCTCGGTGTTCGGCGAGCAGCTGGCCTTCCGGCGGCTGCTGGCCGGCGAGCGCGATCCCCGGCGCCGCCGCGCCATCCTGGCCGGCAAGGTGGAGGACATGCTGAACACGGTGATGCGCCAGATCGCCTTCTGCGAGTTCGAACGGCGCCTCCACGACGCCAGGCGCGCCGGCGAGCTGACGCCCGGCGAGATCGGCGAGCTGTGGCTGGCGGTCCAGGGCGAAAGCCTGGGGCCGGCGGTCGCCTTCGACGACGACTATCGCAGCTTCTGGTGCTACATCCCGCACTTCGTCCACACGCCCTTCTACGTCTATGCCTATGCCTTCGGCGACTGCCTGGTGAACGCCCTCTATGCCCGCTACCTGGAAGAGGAAGAGGGCTTCGAGGAGCGTTTTCTCGACCTGCTGCGGGCGGGCGGCAGCCGGAAGCACGGGGAACTGCTGGCGCCCTTCGGCCTCGACGCCTCCAGCCCCGCCTTCTGGGCGACGGGGCTGGAGACGGTCGAGAGGCTGATCGACGACCTTGAGGCGCTCGACGCCTGAGGCCATGGCCCGGCGGCGCGAAGGAAACCGTCTGGCGGGCCGTGCCGTGCGCCACGCGCGGGTGGGGCTGGCCGCCGGGCGCTTCGGCGCCCGCCTCGCCCTGGGCGGCAGGGGCGCCGGGCGGGCCGACGAGCGCCAGGCGGCCGAGCTGGCCCAGGCTCTGGGCGATCTGAAGGGGCCGCTGATGAAGGTGGCGCAGCTGCTGGCCGCCATTCCCGACGCCCTGCCGCCCCGCTACGCCGCCGAGCTGCAACGCCTGCAGGCCCAGGCGCCGGCCATGGGCTGGCCCTTCGTGCGCCGCCGCATGGCGGGCGAGCTGGGCGAGGGCTGGCAGCGGCGCTTCGCCTCCTTCGAGCGCCGGGCGGCCGCGGCCGCCTCGCTGGGCCAGGTGCACCGGGCGGTGGCGAAGGACGGCGGGACGCTGGCCTGCAAGCTGCAATATCCCGACATGGCCTCGGCCGTGGAGGCCGACCTGGCGCAGCTGAAGCTGATCTTCGCCATCTGGCGCCGCTGGGACCGGGCCGTCGATCCCCGCCGCATCCACGAAGAAATCGCCCAGCGCCTGCGCGAGGAGCTCGATTACGAGCGCGAGCGGCGCCATCTGGAACTCTATCGCGCCATGCTGAAGGGCGAGCCGCGAACGACGGTGCCGGCCGCCGTGGCGGCGCTCTCCACGCCCCGCCTGCTCACCATGGAGTGGCTCGACGGCGCGCCGCTGGCGGAGGCGGCCCGGCGGCCGCTGGCCGAGCGCAACCGCATCGCGCTGGCCATGTTCCACGCCTGGTATCGGCCCTTCTACGGCTTCGGCGTCATCCACGGCGACCCGCATCCGGGCAACTACACGCTGCGCGCCGATGGCGGCGTCAACCTGCTCGATTTCGGCTGCGTGCGCGTCTTCCCGCCGCGCTTCGTCACCGGCGTCATCGACCTGTATCGGGCGCTGCGCGACGGCGACCGGGACCTCGCCCGCCACGCCTACGAAACCTGGGGCTTCGCCGGCCTTTCCGAGGCGCTGATGGAGACCCTCGACCTGTGGGCGCGCTTCGTCTATGCGCCGCTGCTGGAGGACCGGGCGCGCACCATCCAGGACGAAGGCACGGCCTATGGCGCCCGCGTCGCCGGGCGCGTCCACGCCCGCCTGCGGACGCTGGGGCCGGTGACGGTGCCGCGCGAATTCGTGCTCATGGACCGTGCCGCCATCGGCCTGGGCGGCGTCTTTCTGCGGCTCGGGGCCGAGGTCAACTGGCACCGCGTCTTCCACGGCCTGATCGACGGCTACGACGAGGCGAAGCTGGCGCGGCGCCAGGCGGCGGCGCTGGCCGGGGCGGGGCTGGAGGCGCCGGCCTGAGGCTTCAGCCGTCGAAGACGATGACGCTGCGCGCCACCGCGCCCGCCTTCATCTCGTCGAAGGCCTCGTTGATCTTCTCCAGGCCGATGCGGCGGCTGATCATGTCGTCGAGCTTCAGCTTGCCGTCGAGATAGAACTCCACATAGCGCGGCATATCGACGCGGAAGCGGTTGGACCCCATGTTGGAGCCGCGCAGCACCTTGTCGTCGAGCAGATCGGCGCCGTGGATCTCCAGCATCTCGCCTTCCGGCACCATGCCGATGACGGTGGCGACGCCCGAGGGGCGCAGCATGCGGAAGGCCTGCTCGCTGGTGCTCTTCAGCCCCAGCGCCTCGAAGGCGTATTCGACGCCGCCCGAGGTCATCTCGCGCACCGCCTCCACCGGGTCCTCGCGGCTGGCGTCCACCGTGTCGGTGGCGCCGAAATGGCGGGCGAGGTTGAGCTTCGATCCCTTCACGTCCACGGCGACGATGCGCCCGGCGCCGGCGATGGCGGCGCCGTTGATGGCGGAAAGGCCGACGCCGCCGCAGCCGATCACCGCCACCGTGCTGCCCACCTCGATGTCGGCGGTGTTGACGACCGCCCCGAAGCCGGTGGTGACGCCGCAGCCGATCAGCGCCGCGCGGTCGAGCGGCATGTCGCGCCGGATCTTCACCAGCGCGTGCTCGTGCACCAGCATGGCCTCGGCGAAGGCCGACAGGTGGTAGAACTGGTGCATGGTGCCGCCGTCGGGCCGCGCCAGCCGCGGCTCCTCGCCGCCGCCGCGCGCCACCTCCGGGTTCTGGCAGCTGAAGGGGCGCCCGGTGGTGCAGTATTCGCAATGGCCGCAGAAGACGCTGAGGCAGGAGATGACATGGTCGCCCGGCGCCACATAGGTGACCTCCGATCCCACCGCCTCCACCACGCCCGCCGCCTCGTGGCCGAGGACGGCCGGCAGCGCCGCCGCATATTTGCCTTCGATGTAGTGCAGGTCGCTGTGGCAGACGCCGCAGGCGGCCGTGCGCACCAGCACCTCGCGGGATTTCGGCTTGGAAAGGGAGATCTCCTCGATGGTCAGCGGCTGGTGCACCTGGTGCAGAACGGCGGCCTTCATGGCATGTCCTCCGGCTTCGGCTGCCGCCCAGTCTAGCCGTTCGCGCCCGCCGTCCCAAGGGCGGGCGGCATGGGCCCGCCCGCGGCCCAGTCCAGCAGTTCCACCGGGTGGAGCACCGGCAGCGTGCGGGCGCGGGCGAGCTGCACCATGCAGCCGACATTGGCGGCCGCCACGGCGCCGGCGCCGGTGGCGCGGAGATGGGCGTCCTTGCGCCGCCGCAGGCGCTCGGCCAGCGCCGGCTGCAACAGGCTGTAGGCGCCGGCGGCGCCGCAGCAGACATGGCCCTCCGCCACCTCGCGCACCTCGAAACCGGCGCGGCGCAGCAGCCGCCCGGGCAGCGGCCCCAGCCGCTGGCCGTGCTGCAGCGAACAGGGCAGATGGCAGGCGATGGCGGGCGCCCCGGCGGGAGCCGCCGCCTCCAGGGGCAGCCGGTCGGCGAGCTCGCAGACGTCGCGGGCCAGCCCCGCCGCCTCGCCCGCCTGCTGGCGCCGCGCGCCGTCGCCGGCCAGCAGATCGCCATAGCCCTTGAGCTGGGCGGCGCAGGCCGAGGCGCTGGCGACGATGGCGTCGAACGGCCCGTCCGCCCGCCAGGCGGCGAGATTGGCGCGGGCGGCCGCCTCCGCCCGCTCGCGCTCGCCCATGTGCAGATGCAGGGCGCCGCAGCAGCCGCCGGCGACCCGCACCTCGCAGCCCAGCCGCGTCAGCAGGCGGATCGCCGCCGCGTCCACCTGCGGGGCCAGCAGCCGTTGCGCGCAGCCGGCCAGCAGCGCCACCCTCATGCGCCGGGGGCCGGCGGCGACAGCCGGTGCCGGTGCCGGCGGCCGGCGCAGGGCCTCGCCCATGGCGACGAAGGGCCGCAGGCGGCGCGGCAGCAGGCGGCGCAGGGGCGCCGCCAGGCGGGCCGCCGCCAGCGCCGGGGCCAGCCTGGCGGGATAGGGCGTCGCCCAGGCGATCAGGCGCCGCGCCAGGGCGTCCAGGAGCGGGCGGCGGTAGCTGCGGCGGATATGGGCGCGGGCGTGATCGACCAGGCGCCCGTAGTCCACGCCCGAGGGGCAGGCGCTCATGCAGGAGAGGCAGGAGAGGCAGCGATCGATGTGGCGCACCGTCGCCGCGTCGGGCGGCCCCCGGCGCCGCAGCATGGCGCCGATCAGCTGGATGCGCCCGCGCGGGCTGTCGCGCTCGTCGCCCAGCAGCAGATAGGTGGGGCAGGCGGGCAGGCAGAAGCCGCAATGGACGCAGCTTCTCAGGATGCGCCCGGCCTCGGCCGCCGCCTGCGGCGCGCCCGCCAGGGCCACCAGGTCGATGCCCGCCCCGCTCATCGCGCCCGGCCCGTCATGCGCCCGGGGTTGAGGATGCCGGCCGGATCGAAGCCCCGGGCGATGCGCCTTTCCAGCGCCGCGCGGGCCGGCGCCTGTGGGTGGAAGACCGGCACCTGCCGCTTGAGGGCGGCGGGCGCGCGCACCAGGGTGGCCAGCCCGCCATGGCGCCGGGCCAGCGCGCGCATGGCGGCAGCGGCCGCCGCCGTCGCCTCGCCGCCGCACCACAGCAGGCCGCCGCCCCAGTCCAGGAAGCCGTCCGCCACGGCCTCCAGGGCCCCGGCGCCCTCCGCCGGCGGCAGCGCCAGCCGCCAGAGGGCCTCGCCCGCCCCCAGCAGGCGGGCGGCGTCGCGCAGCTCGCGCCACAGGGCCAGGGAATCGCCGTTCCCCAGCACCTCCACCGGGCCGTGGGCCGCCAGCAGGGCGGCCAGCGCCTCCAGGCGTGCCGCCACCGAGGCCGGCGGCCCCTCGACGCGCAGGGCGGTGACGGCCCGCCCGGCGGCGCCGACCACCGCCGAGCGGGCGGCGGCGGCCGGCGGCAGATGGGCGGCGGCCGAAGGCTCGTGCGGGCCCGAAAGGGCTTCGTTCATCGCCCGCCAGGCGGGCGCCGGCGGAAGGCCCGCGATCAGCACCGTGCCGCTGCGCTCCGGTGCCGGCAGCACCTTCATGGCGATCTCGGTCGCCACCGCCAGCGTCCCCCAGGAGCCGCAGATCAGCTTGACCAGGTCGTAGCCGCTGACGTTCTTGACCACCCGCCCGCCGGCGCGCAGCAGCTCGCCGCGCCCGCTGGCCAGCGTCATGCCCAGCACGTGGTCGCGCGCCGCGCCCGCCCGCAGCCGGCGCGGGCCGGAGAGATTGGCGGCCAGCGTGCCGCCCAGGGTCGCGCGGCCCGCCGCCCGGCCGAAGAGCGGCCCGGCATCCGGCGGCTCGAAGGCCAGGTGCTGGCCGGCCTGCGCCAGCCGCGCCTCGATCGAGGCCATCGGCGTCGCCGCGCCGGCGACCAGCAGCAGCTCGGCCGGTTGGTATTCGACGATGCCGGCCAGGGCCGAAAGCTCGACCCGGTAGCGGGCGGCGACGGCGTGGCCGAAGCCGCGCTTGGTGCCGGCGCCGCAGATCTCCAGCGGCTGGCCCTCCGCCGCCGCCCAGGCCAGCAGGGCCGTGAGCTCGTCGGGCGAGCCGGGCCGCAGGCTCTCCATGCTAGAAGCGCGGCAGGTCGGGAAAGGGCAGCTTGCCGCCGTGGACGTGCATGCCGCCCAGCTCGGCGCAGCGGTGCAGCACCGGGAACATCTTGCCCGGATTGAGCAGGCCGCCGGGGTCGAAGGCGCATTTCAGCCGCTGCTGCTGCTTGAGGTCGTCCTCCGTGAACATGGTCCCCATCAGGTCGCGCTTCTCGACGCCGATGCCGTGCTCGCCCGAGAGCACGCCGCCCACCTCGACGCACAGCGTGAGGATGTCGGCCGCCAGGGCTTCGGCCCTGGCCAGGTCGCCCTCGCGCTCGCCGTCGAACAGGATCAGCGGGTGCAGGTTGCCGTCGCCGGCGTGGAAGACGTTGACCACGGCCAGTCCGCGCCGCTCGGCGAGGCGCGCCATGCGCGTCAGCACCTCGGCCAGGCGGCGGCGGGGGATGGTGCCGTCGATGCAGTAGTAGTCGGGCGAAAGCCTGCCCACGGCCGGGAAGGCCGATTTGCGCCCCAGCCAGAAGCGCTGCCGTTCCTCCTCGCTGCCGGCCCGGCGCAGGACGGTGGCCCGGCAGTCCCGGGCGATGGCCTCGACCCGGTCCGCCAGCTCCGCCACCTCGGAAGGCGGCCCGTCCAGCTCGCAGATCAGCAGCGCCTCCACGTCCAGCGGGTAGCCCGCCCGGCAATAGGCTTCGGTGGCCGCGACGCAGGCCTTGTCCATCAGCTCCAGGCCGGCGGGAACGATGCCCCGGGCGACGATGGCGGCCACGCAATCGCCCGCCTGGGCCAGCGAGGCGAAGCCCAGCAGCAGGGCCTGCACGGCGGCCGGGCGCGGCTGGATGCGCAGCGTCGCCTCGGTGACGACGCCCAGCAGCCCTTCCGAGCCGGTGACGACGCCCATGAGGTCGTAGCCGTCGTTCTCCATGTGCTTGCCGCCCAGCCGCAGGATTTCGCCGTCGATCAACACCACCTCCAGCCCCAGCAGGTTGTTGGCGGTGACGCCGTATTTCAGGCAGTGCACGCCGCCGGAGTTCTCCGCCACATTGCCGCCGATGGAACAGGCGACCTGGCTGGAAGGGTCGGGCGCGTAGTGGAAGCCGGCGGCGGCGACCGCCTCCGAGACGGCGAGGTTGCGCACCCCCGGCTGCACCGTGACGCAACGGTTGGCGTAGTCGATCTCGAGGATGCGATCGAGCCTGGCGAGGCCCATCAGCAGGCCGTCGGCCAGCGGCAGGGCGCCGCCCGAAAGCCCGGTGCCGGCCCCGCGCGGGACCACCTTCACCCGGTGCCGATGGGCGAGGCGCAGGATGCGGGAGACCTCCGCCACCGTCTCCGGCAGCACCGCCGCCAGCGGCAGGGCGCGATAGGCGGTGAGCGCGTCGCTTTCATAGACCTTGAGCCCGGCCTCATCGGCGATCAGCCGCTCGGGCGCGACCAGCCGGGCGAGCCGGGCCAGAAAGCGGTCGCGGCCCGCCAGCACGGCGGCATCGGGCCTGGGCATGGCGATCGTCACCCGCTCCCCCGCGAGGCTGAGGGGACAAGCTTCCACGCCGGCACCGCGCCGGTCAATGGCGGCGGGGGCGGGCGGCGCCTCCTCCGGGCAGGGGGGCGCTTCAGCGCCCCTGGCGGGCCTTGAAGCGGGGGTTGCGCTTGTTGATGACGTAGACGCGGCCCCGGCGGCGGACGATGCGGCACTGCAGATGGCGCTTGCTGAGCGAGCGCAGCGAATTCGCGACCTTCATCGCCCGGCGGCCTCCATCCTCTCCCGCAACGCCCCCCGGGGACGCTGGCGCGGGACCCTAGCGGCGCGCCGGGGCGCCGTCAAGGGTAGCGGATGGCGATCACTTCCAGCTCCCGATCGCCGGCCGGGCGGCGCCAGGTCACCGCCTCGCCCACGCGGGCGCCTTCGAGCGCGCGGGCCAGGGGGCTGACCCAGCTCACCGTGCCGCGCCCGGCGTCGGCCTCGTTCTCGCCGACGATCCGCCAGCTGTGGCGGGCGCCGTCCTCGTCTTCGACCTCGACCGTGGCCCCGAAGGCCACCACGTCGCGGGGCTGGGAGGCCGGGTCGACGACCACGGCGTGATCGATGCGGCCTTCGACATAACGCAGGTCGCGCTTCACATGGGCGAGCTTCGACGCCTCCAGCATGCCCTCGCCGCCCTGCTGCAGCGCGTCGCGCTCGCCTTGCAGCCGCTGGCACCAGGCCCGAAGGGCGGCCATGCCCTGGGGCGTGACGTAGTTGGGGATGGGCTGCTGCGGCAGTTCCGGCAGCGCATCGACGATCTCGTCGCCATCCGGTTCGCGCACGAATGCTCGGCTCATGGCCTCCTCCCTCGCCCGTCCGGGAACGTCGCTCCCACCGGCGGCGATGGGCCATGCTGGCACCGCGGCGGCGGGGCGACAAGCCAATTGTCTGTCGCGTTGCCGCGCGGCCGGGCATCAGCGGCCGGCGGCGAAGCGCCCGGCGCGGAAGGGGGCCAGATCCAGCCCCGGATCGCGCCCGCCGACCAGGGCGGCCACCGCCTGGCCCGAGCGCGCCGCCAGGGTGAGGCCCAGATGCTGATGGCCGCAATCGAACCAGGCGTTGCCGGCCCCCGGCACCGGCCCCAGCACCGGCAGATAGTCGGGCAGGGTCGGGCGCCGCCCCATCCAGCGCGTCACCTTCGCGGCCCGCCCGGCATCGATGTCGCGCAGCACGGCTCGCGCCCGGCGGAAGACGATGTCGGCACGGCGCCAGTCGGGCGCCGCCTCGTGGCTCGCCAGTTCCACCGTGCCGGCCAGGCGCAGGCCCTCGTTCATGGCGTTGATGCCGAAACGCCCCTCGCCGTGGATCAGCGGGCGGCGAAGGCCGCTGTGGACGCCGTGGAGGACGCTGTGATAGCCGCGCTCGGCGATCAGCGGCAGCTTCAGGCCCATGGTGGCCGCCAGCCGCTGCGACCAGGCGCCGGCGGCGATCACCAGGCGGTCGACGGGGCGCCGGCCGGCGGTGGTCTCCAGCGCGTCGATGCGCCCGGCGCCGGCCTCCACGGCGGCGACGCGGGCCCGTTCGATCGTCCCGCCCTCGGCGACGAAGCGTTCCGCCAGGGCCAGCGTCAGCCGGTAGGGATCGACGGTGCTGTAGCAGCCGGGATGGAAGGCGGCATGGCGGACGGCCGGTGCCAGCGCCGGCTCCATCTGGCGCAGCTCGCCGGCCTCCAGCGCGACGGTCTCGCAGCCCAGCCCCCGCAGCAGGGCGCGGGCGGGCGCGTCGCCGGCCCAGCCCCGGTCGCTCTCATAGACGGTGAGCAGGCCGCGCCTGCGGATCAGCTCCTCGCCGGCGCTGCCCCGCACCAGCGCGTCCCAGGCCGCCGGCGCGTCGGCCAGCAGGGCGTGCAGGGCGCGGGCGCCGGCCAGCCGCCGGGCGGGCCGGGCGGCGGCCGCGAAGGCCAGCAGCCAGGGCAGCAGGCGCGGCAGATGGCGCCAGCGCAAGGCGAAAGGGCCGCTGCGGTCGAGCAGCATCCTCGGCAGGGCGCGCAGCACGGCGGGCGAAGGCAGCGGCAGCGAGGCGCTGACATCGCAGATCATGCCGGCATTGCCGAAGGAGCAGTTCTCGCCCGGGCCGTCGCGGTCCAGAATGGTTACGTCGTGGCCGTCGCGCAGCAGGGCGAGCCCGGCGCAGACGCCGACGACCCCTGCTCCGACGACGGTGACATGGCCAGCCATGGCGCCAGCCTGCCTTGCGCCGGCGGCGCGGGTCAACGGCGCTTCAGGCCCGCCCAGAGCCGAAATAGAGCGCCACCTTGTGGCGGGCCTCGGCGAAGAACAGCCAGCGCGTCACCATGGTGGCGGTGATGCCGCAGACGGCGGCGGTCAGCGCCAGCAGCGCGCCGGGCCAGCCGCCCCAGGCGGCAGCGGCCGCCAGCAGCAGCGCCGGAAGCGGGACGCCGGCCAGCAGCGCCAGGCGCCGCAGCCGGGCGGCATGGCGCCGCGCGACGGTGAAGACCATCTCGCGCTGGAGCCAGGTGGGCGCCGTGGCCGGCGCCTCCAGCAGCCGCGCGCTCCGCGCCCGGCCGGCAAGGCCCAGCGCGCCGGGGCCGTCGCTGGCGGCGGCCGCCCGCGTGCGGGCGCGCCAGGCGCCGAACTCCACCGCCAGCGCCGCCGCCAGGGCACAGCCCGCCAGCGGCAACGCCGCCGGCGGCAGCGCCTGGCCGAGAACGGCGGCGCCCGGCGCCAGGCCGGCGACGGCGACCAGGGCGCCGCCGGCCAGCCCCATGGCCAGGAAGGAGGGCAGCGTCCAACCGTTGTGCCAGTGGGGCACCGTCCACAGCGAGCGATAGATCATCGCCGTGCAGGCGACGGTCGCCAGCGCCGAAAGGGCGGCCGCCAGGCCGAGGGCGGCGACGGCGGGCGCGACGCGCCCCTCCCACAGCCAGCAGGCGAGAAAGGCCAGCGCCGGCCCATAGCTGGCGAGCGCCGCCACGCCCTCGCGGGAAAGCCAGGAGGTTCGCCATTGCGAAAGCGCCCGCCAGGCCCGCTCCGGACGGCGCAGATGGAAGACGGAGGCCATGAGCCCCGCCGTGACCAGCGCCAGGGCGGCGGCGCCGGCGATCGCGCCCGGCAGGGGATCGCCCGGCAGCGCGCCCAGGGCGGCCAGCAGGCCCAGCCAGGCCAGCGCGCCGTAGCCCGCCCCCGAAAGGCTGGTGAAGACGACGATGGAGAGCGCCGGGTGCATGGGGCGCTCACCGCGACAGCGCGCGGTCGAGCCAGCCCAGGAAACCCGCGATGCGGGCGTCCTCGGCGCCGGCCGGTGCGTCCGAATCTGACGCATCGGCCGGCCCATCGCCGCCGCCGCGGCGGGCGCGGGGCGGCAGATAGCGGTTGACCGGCGCGGCGCCGCTTTCGGGCATCAGCGCCACGCCGCCCCGCTCGGCCACCAGTTGCGAGACCTGGGAGGCGGGGTCGCCCAGATCGCCGAAATGGCGCGCCGAGGTGGGGCAGGTGCGCACGCAGGCGGGGATGCGGTCGGCCTCGTCCATGGCCGGGTTGTCGATGCGGTCGGCGCACAGCGTGCATTTCTTCATGACGCCGCTGGCGTCGTCGAGTTCGCGGGCGCCGTAGGGGCAGGCCCAGGCGCACAGGCCGCAGCCGATGCACAGATCCTCGTCCACCAGCACGATGCCGTCCGCCGCCCGCTTGTAGGAGGCGCCGGTGGGGCAGACGGGAACGCAGGGCGCATCGTCGCAATGCAGGCAGGAGCGGGGGAAATGGAGCGTGAAGCCCGCCCCGCCGTCGTCGATCTCGAAGCTGTGGACGCGGTTCAGCCAGGTCCCCGACGCTTCGGCGCCGTAGGGCGCGGTGTCGGCCAGCGGCGCGGCCGCCCCCACCGAGTTCCACGACTTGCAGGCGACGGCGCAGGCATGGCAGCCGACGCAGACATCGAGGTCGATGACCAGGCCCAGCTTCTTGCGCGATGGCGGCGGCAGGGCGGTCATGGCCGCCCCGCGGTGGCGGCACCGGGCGCCAGCAGCGCGAAGACCGCTCCCCGCCCCTGTTCGACGCGGGAGATGCGGACCGTGAGATCGTACCACGCCGCCTGGCCGGTGACCGGATCAGCATTGGCCCGGCGAAAGCCGCCTTCCGCCGGCAGACGGTCGTCGATCAGATGGTTCAGCAGGAAGCCCTCCCGCGCCTCGGCGGCCTCGGGGGGCAGCGCCCAGGCGCCGGGCAGCTTGCCGATGGCGTTCCAGGTCCACACCGTGTTGGGTTCGACGCCGTCGACGACGGCCACCCGCACCTCGATGCGCCCGTTGCGGCTTTCCAGCAGCGCCCGGTCGCCGTCGGCCAGGCCGGCGCGCCGGGCCGCGGCGCGGCCGATATGGAGGCGGTTGTGGCCGTGGATCTGGCGCAGCCAGGCGTTGTGCGACCCCCAGGCGTGATACATCGCCATCGGCCGCTGGGTGATGGCGTGGAGCGGATAGTCGCCGCCGGCCCGCTCCAGCGGCGGATGCCACAGGGGCAGGGGATCGAAGAAGGCCTGGATGCGCCGGCGTTCGGAGGCGGGAGGCTGCGCGGCGCCGTGGCCGGCGGCGGCGAGGCGGAAGCGTTGCAGCTCCTCGCCATAGAGCCGCAGCACCAGCGGCCGTTCGTCCTCGGCCAGGCCCAGGGCCACCGCTTCCCGCAGATAGCCAGCATTGGCGAAGCGGAAGAAGCGGTGGCCGGGCGCCAGCGGGCGCCGCCAGTGGCAGCCATGGGCGCCATAGGCTTCCAGTTGGCGCGGATTGGCGGCGCCCCTGCCCTCCGACGCACCGTCGGCGCCGCGCCAGCCCGCCAGCAGGCCCACGCCCGGCTTGCGCTCGTGGTTGGCGATGTAGTCGGCATAGCCGCCGGGATAGCGCGCCCGCCCCCCCTCGCCCACCATGCCCGGCAGGCCCAGGCGCTGCCCCAGATCGAGCAGCACATCCTGGAAGGGGCGGACGTCGCGCCCGGGGGCCTGGACCGGGCGGCGGACGGCATCGGCCGGCGCGTCGGCATCGCCGATGGGGCGATCGAGCAGCGAGATGCAGTCCCACCGTTCCAGATAGGTGGTATCCGGCAGCACCAGATCGGCATAGGCCACCGTTTCCGACTGGTAGGCGTCGCAATAGATGATGTGCGGGATGCGATAGGCGCCGCTGGCGGGGTCGCGATCGGCCAGCATGGCCATGGTGGCGGGCGTGTTCATGGCCGAATTCCAGGCCATGTTGGCCATGAACAGGAACAGCGTATCGATGGGGTAGGGATCGCCCCGCCAGGCGTTGGCGACGACGTTCTGCAGCAGGCCGTGGACGGCCAGCGGCGCCTCCCAGGAAAAGGCCTTGTCGATCCTCACCGCCCGCCCGTCGGCCTCCACCAGCAGCTGCTCCGGGCCGGCGGGAAAGCCCAGCGGCATCCCCGGCAAGGGCTGGCCGGGCACCACCTCGCCCGGCCGGCCGGCGGGGCGTCCGGGGGCGGGGATGGGGCGCGGGCAGGGCGGGCGGTAGCGCCAGCCGCCCGGCGCATCGACGCTGCCCAGCAGCAGCTGCAGGATGTGGAGCGCGCGGCAGCTGTGGAAGCCGTTGCTGTGGGCGGAGACGCCGCGCATGGCGTGCATGGCGACCGGGCGGGCGGGGAAACGCGCATGGCGGCGGCCGCCGCTGTCGGTCCAGGGCTCTTCCACCGGGGCGCCGCGCTCGAAGGCCGCCTCGGCGATCTCGGCGGCGATGCGGCGGATGGTGGCGGCCGCGATGCCGGTCTGTGCCGCCGCCGCTTCGGGGCTGTAGCGGTCCTGGAGGCAGCGGCGGGCGACCAGCTCGAAGGCGGGCCTGGCCCGGCGGCCGTCGGGCAGCACCGCCTGGCCGTGGAGGGCGGGGGCGGCGGCGCGCTCGCCGGCGACGACGGCGCCCCGGCGGCGGTCCAGCACCAGGGGCGCGCCGGCCTCGTCGCGGGCGATCAGGCCGTCGTCGCCGTCGCCGGGGGCGCAGATCACCAGATGGGGCGCGTTGGTGTAGCGGGCGAGATAGTCGAGATCGACGCGCCCGCCGGCCAGCAGCTGGTGGCAGAGCGCCAGTGCGAAGAGGCCATCGGTGCCCGGCCGGATGGCGAGCCATTCGTCGGCGATGGCCGAATAGCCGCTACGCACCGGGTTCACCGAAACGATCTTCACGCCCCGCCGCTTCAGCAGCGCAAGGCCGATCTTGAGCGGGTTGCTGGCGTGGTCCTCGGCGACGCCGAACAGCAGCATGTAGTGGGTGCGCTGCCAGTCGGGCTCGCCGAACTCCCAGAACGAGCCGCCGGTGGTGTAGAGGCCGGCGGCCGCCATGTTGACCGAGCAGAAACCGCCATGGGCGGCGTAATTGGGGGTGCCGAACTGCTGCGCCCACCAGCCGGTGAAGGCCTGGCTCTGATCGCGCCCGGTGAAGAAGGCGAGCTTTTTGGGATCGCTCTCGCGGATGGGCGCCAGCCAGGAGACGGCGAGCTCCAGGGCCTCGTCCCAGGAGATGGGGGCGAAGCGGTTCTCGCCCCGCCGCCCGATGCGCTTCAGCGGCGTCGTGAGGCGGGCCGGCGAGCGGTGGTTCAGCAGGCCGGCCGCCCCCTTGGCGCACAGCACGCCGCCATTGACCGGATGGCCGGCCTGGCCGTCGATATAGAGGGGGCGGCCGTCCTTCTTGTGGACGCGGATGCCGCAGCGGCAGGCGCACATGTAGCAGGTGGTGGTCGCCACCTCGTCGGCGATGGCGCCGGTGGCGGCGATGCGGCGTTCCAGGCGGCGCTTGTGGTCCTGCACGGCTTTGGCCCCGGCCGGCACCGCCGGGCGGCGCCTTCACAGATGGCGATCTCCCGCCAGCGGAGAGAGGGCGGCCCGCCTGGCGGGCGGCAAACATTGCGCCCGGCACCGCCGCCGGCGCAAGGCGGGGCGGCCCTTCGCCAGCCCAGGCTGCGCCCGCCGGCGGAGCGGGGCCAGGCGCCAATGGCGGCCAGACGCTGATGCCAGGGGGCGGCGGGCGAGGGCGTCAGGAAGGCTGCCAGAGGCGCAGCGGCGCTTGTCCCGCGATGCGGTGGAAATCCCGGTCGGCGGAGAGCATGACCAGCCTGCGGGCGATGAATCGAAACCGCGCCTGAGCGTTAAGGGACCGGGCACGCGACGAACAGGCTCAAGAGCGGCTGCGCTCGCCCTTGTGGTCGTAGCTCTCGTCCCAATCGAGGCTGCCGAACAGGCCCAGCAGCTGTTTCTGCTCGCGGCGGGCGACGAACTCGCGCAGGGCGCGGTTGACGGTGTCCGTCTTGGTCCTCTCACCGCCGATGGCGAGCGCCTTGTCGAGCAGGCCAGGGGCTATGGCCAGGTTGGTAGCCACGGCGCAGCCCTCCACACATGGGGCAACACACCCTATTGTGGGCACGGAAGGGCGGTCAAGCCCTGGCCGCGGGGCGGGGCCAGGCGCCAATGGCAGCGAGACGCTGACGCCAGGGGGATCTTGCACGTCCATGAAGCTCCTGGGGCTTTGTGATGTCCAGGCTTCGACACGGGTTGCCAGTGTGACTAGACCGCGCTAACCTTCTCAGGCTGTTTCGCCTGGGTAACAAACGCTGATGTGGAACATGAACAAATTGTGGCCCTTCCATCTACCAGTCTCTGACGAACTTCGAAGTGAGTCTCTCATTTCTGTCGTGCTCCTTTCTGCAATAGCAGGAACAGCCATTGTGTTAGGTCGTCAAATTGCATATGGCCCTGGGCTTGGTGGAGATTCAATTGTTTATATTAGTGTCGCAAGAAGTCTAATAGAAGGAAGCGGCTTCGAATGGTATATTGCCGGGAGTCCTTATACTGTTTACCCTCCAGGCTATCCCCTGCTCCTTGCTTTGGCAAGCCTTTTTGTATTTGATCCTTTCAACATTGCAGGCCCCTTGAACGCCTTGCTTTACGGGCTAAATGTCTTTGTTGCTGGTCTTTGGATAAAGAAAAATGTGAATTCCAGGTTCCTTGTTATCTGGGGTTGTTTGGCTACCGCCCTGTCATTACCCTTAACGGGCTTGGCAACGACTGTTCTATCCGAGACACCTTTTATCTTGTTTGTCACACTATCGCTACTTCAAATTGAAAAGCACATAAAGACGGAGTGTTACCACGCGCTAATGTGGTCGGCAGTCTTTGCAGGCATAGCTTTCTCTATGAGATACGCCGGTGCCGCATTGGTCATATCTATCCTGCTACTACTCATTCTACAAAGAAATGCTGCATTACCGAAGAAGGGTAAAGCGGTTATTGGTTTTGGTCTGATCTCTACAATTCCGATAGCATCATGGTTTGCTCGAAATCTCTATCTCACCGGAAAATTCAGCGGCCATGCCTCGCCTAACCGTGATTTCTTGGAGATTGCGAACGGTGTCTTTTCTGTTCTGGCCGAATGGGTAATCCCCTTGGCTAGAGTAGGCTATCCACTGCGGGGGGGGGGGGGGGGGGGCAGAAAACATTCCTCCAGCTGCGATCGTATCCGTAGCAATTATTCTAGCGACGTTGACAATAGTTGTCGTTTCCTTGTTGGTCTTCCGGCGAAAATTTAGAGATGATTTTCCATATCATGGCTTCTGTGTATTTGGGCTATTTGTATCAAGCTACGTTAGTTTTCTGATTGCTTCCATGCTATGGGGCGCCGGCGTCGGGCAATTTGGAGTCGAGCCGCGGTATCTGGCACCCATATACATTCCCAGTTTGCTGACCGCATTGCCTTTGGTGAACTGGTTTCTCAACGCCGACTATCGAAAACCTAAAGAAAGTAGTATTGCTTGGCTGAAGTTCACTGCAAAATTGATTCTTGCCTTCTGGTTGGCGTCACACATCCTCCCTCACGCGAAAATAATACGGGATGCAAACAAAGGCTCCTGGAGCTCTTTGGGTTACGCGAAGCGGGATTGGGTTAACTCTGAGATTCTGCAATATATCCGGGGGGTGTCCATCACAGGCAACATAGCGTCTGGAAACTACATAGCACTTGTTTATCTTTATGCTAATCAATGGCAGATATACGATAGTTTGCCGTGGGATTTTCCCGATCTGACTCGGTGGGTAGAAGCGGCCGAGGAGGGCACGCATATTGTGTGGTTCACTTGTTGCGATTGGGGGTATGGCTACGGAATTGACGAACTTCGCGAGATTAACGGATTAAAGGTAGTGACAACAACAAAAGACGGTATCCTGTTCAAGGTAGTGAGTGCCAAGAAATGACGGAGCAGCCCTTATGGGCTATGCGGACAATAGCGCTTCTCATCGCCATACTCCCGCCAACTAAGATTCGTCCGAAGACAATTCCAGTTTCTGAAAAATACTAGAAATATCATCTGGCTGTAGAGCCCAACGATAAGCAGGGTGCACTTCCCAATCGAAGCCGAAATCTGCATTACTTCCGCTCAAGTACCTACTTTCTTCAAAAAAGTACCGAGTTACCACAGAGGAAGAAGAAGTGCCTCTTCGTGCCGTTAAAAAATTGATTTTGTACATGAACGATTTCAACTCATCTGGTGAGGCCGGATTGTATTGCGCTGCGAAACGAAAATCTCCCAATTGCATAATGTTCTTAATCTTTTGATGCAGTTGATCCGTTCTGTAAATGTAACCTTGGCCAGCTCTTCTTTCCTTCTTATTGGGCTTCATGTTCATCAGCAAGCGATCAATTTCGGAGAGTTCCGATCTAAACTCATTAATGGTATCTTGCAATCGCCCCTGGGAATATTCTTCGAACGAATTCTTCAGATCAACAGTGGCAATCTTGTTGCTATTCCTCATGCGCGCCTGTCTCGCCGCAAGAGTACATAATTTGACGAGATCTCTAGGTCGACGACGAATAAGGGACATAAAGACACGATACATCGGTGCTTTTTCCCAATGCCCAGATCCGTGGAAACGCTCTTCCATTATGGGAGCTAGGTAGTATGCCAACTTTTGCTGTCTCATGTTTAGTAAGTCTCTTTCAGAAACAACTCTCCCAAAGAAGCTCTCTATTCTTTTAACCCACAGTGCAAATATCTCGTGATTAGTCCACTTGTGCCAAATTACCGATCCTTCGATCTTGTCTGTCGACTCATCTGACGTCCTCACAAGAAAATAAACGTCCGAGCGCATAGCAATTCGGAAGTATATCCCGGGATTATCAGTAGATATATCCCTAACTGCATTCAGTAAAGCAGATAACCGAAAAATATCCTGCTGCCCTCCTCGCCATCCTCTGTCAAGATCGTCTATATACACATATATCGATTTGCGCTTCAAAAAAGATTCTATCACACCTTTATTTCCGGGAGTTAGGTTCATATTGATGTGATTTTGAAATGTTTCAGAAACAAAATCTATGAGTCTTCCGCCAAACGAGGAAAGTTTTTCCATCGCACTATCGTCTTCTGACGTAACTTTAGTTAGAATCTTTTTTGCTACAATACGAATAATTCCTAATTTCCAATCGCGAATGCTCGAAAGAAAATCCGATGCACTTCCTCCCAAATCGACAACATCATCCGGCTTGATTAGAACAGTCAACTTTTGAGCATCATGCTCTTCTGCCATGGCGACCTGGAATAGGGCAGATTTTCCAATTCCTTTATGCCCAACCAAAATTCGGAGGGGTAAATCTGCAATAACTTGGTCATAGATGCCTGTCTTGAAATAGTATTGACGCAGCCTATCCTTTGATTCATTCTCGGCAGCTTCATGCCCAAAAAGATCTTGTATCTGACCCTCATCAAATGTTAAGGCTCTGGGAGAATTTAACATCTTGATTCACGCCTCGCTTGCGGCCGGCTCCAGCATACTAGACTATCGATCACGGGCTGAGAAGAGTAGCAACTCAGTCTGCCTCTGTCAACCCGCCACCACCTCTCCATCCCTGCACAAGCGCAGCGCTCGCGGTTTCTTCAGGTGCCGGTTCATGGGATCCACCTCGATACCGGCCGATTCCGGGGCTGTGACGCCCATCAGGAGCTCGTCGTCACCGTTGCCACACCCCCTCAATCCGCCGCCGTGGCCCCACCTTCGGCCTTGCGGCGGGCGATGAAGTCCGTCAACTGCTCGCGGATGGCGGGGTCCATGGCGGGCTGTTCGTATTCGGCCAGCAGCGCCTTCCACAGCCGGTGGGCGCGGCGGGTGGCGTCGCGGGCGCCGTCTTCCTTCCAGGTTTCCCAATTGCGCCAGTCGGCCAGGATGGGGCGGTAGAAGGCGCTTTCGTAACGCTCCAGCGTGTGTCGCGCGCCGAAGAAATGGCCGCCCGGGCCCACCTCGCGCATGGCCTCCAGGCCCAGTTCGGGGGTGGAGAAGTCGATGGGTTCCAGGGCCGCCATCAGGGTCTGCACCATCTCGATATCGATGACGATCTTCTCGAAAGAGGCGGTCAGCCCGCCCTCCAGCCAGCCGAAGCTGTGGACGATCATGCCGGTATGCGCCATCACCGCCGCCCACAGCGACATGGCGCTCTCCCAGGTCGCCTGCGCGTCGGGGGCGTTGGAGGCGTTGACGCCCGACGAGCGATAGGGCAGGCGATAGCGCCTGGCCAGCTGGCCGCCGGCCAGCGCCGCCTTGACGTATTCCGGCGTGCCGAAGGCCGGCGCGCCGGAACGCATATCGACATTGCTGGTGAAGCCGCCATAGACCACCGGCGCGCCGGGCCGCACCGTTTCGATGATGGCGATGGCGGCCAGCGCCTCGGCGTTCTGCTGGGTCAGGGCGCCGGCCAGCGAAACCGGGGCCATGGCGCCCGCCAGGGTGAAGGGCGTCACCACCACCGGCTGGCGCCGCCGCGCCATCTCGATCATGCCGTGGAGCATGGGGATATCGAGCTGCAGCGGCGAATTGCAGTTCACCACCGTCCACAGGCTGGGTTCGGCGTCGAGGGCCGCCTCGTCGATGCCGCGCGCGATGCGCGCCATCTCGATGGCATCCAGGATCTTGCGCCGCCCCAGGGAATAGCCGAAGGCGATCTTGTCGGTGAGCAGGAACTGCTCGCCCACGATGTCGAGATAGCGCAGGTCGGGCGGTACATCGAGCGGCTCCAGCATCGGCGACGCCCCGTGCACGGCGTTGACGGCCTGGGCCAGCCGCAGCAGATCGCGATAGTCCGCCAGATTGCCGGCGCGGCGCCCGCCTTCGAGATCGGAGACGTTGGGGTTGCCCGCCACCGGCAGAAAGTTGATGTGGTTGCCGCCGAAGACGCGGCTGCGCGCCGGGTTGCGGGCGTGGAGCGTCCATTGGGCCGGCGCCCGCGCCACCGCCTCTTCGACGAAGCCGCGTTCGAAGCGCACGCGCGCATCGTCCGGCGCCACCGCCACGCCGGCGGCCTTCAGCAGCGCCCGCGCCTCGTCCAGCAGAACGTTGACGCCGATCTCCTCCAGCACGGCCAGCGAGGCTTCGTGCACCGCCTCGATCTCGTCGGCCGAAGCGATCTCCAGCGGCGGCCAGGGGTTGCGCACCTGCCGCCAGGCCAGCTGCGGCACCCTGCGGCTGGCCGCCCGATCGCGCCGCCGGCCCGCCGCCTGCCGCCTCGCCCGTCCGGGCATGGCCTAGAACAGCCGCCGCATGGAAAGCTCGGCGCGGTTGCGCCGATAATCGAAGATGCTGGCGATGTTCGACCGCCGACGCTCATGGACCAGGGAGAGCGACGGCACGAAACCGAACAGCTCCAGACGGTCGCTGGATGCCGTCAGCCGCCAGATCGCGGTGCGGTCGCGCCGCGCCGCGGGGGAGATCAGGAAATAGCCCGCCTCGTCGTGGCGGGTGAACAGGACGTCGTGGGTGACGCCGACGCCGAAACCGGCGATGCCCAGCACGGGCGGCAGGTCGGCAAAGACGAAGGCGCCCAGGCGGCGGGTGCGCAATCTGAGATCGGCGCGCTTGGCGCGGCTTCTCTCCAGGCCGCCGCGCAGGCCCAGGGCCAGGGCCGGCGTCGCCTCCCAGGTAAGGTTGGCGTCGAGGCCCGTGCGCGGGCCGTCGCTGTCCTTGCCGTGGCGGTGGCGGCGCAGGATCCGCTCGGCACCGCCGCCCAGCCACAGGGCATCGCCGATGCGCAGAAGGCCTTCCAGGCGCGGGCCGAAGCCGTAGCTGATCGGCTCGCCTCCGAACCAGCGGCGATCCACCCTGGCCAGCAGGCTGGCATGGCCGCGCGGGAACAGCAGCTGCGGGCCGGCGTAGAACTCCAGCGTCATGTCGTCGAAGCGGCGGTTGCGGTATTCGCGCCGGTAGAGGCTGACGCCCAGGCGCAGCCGGGTGGCCTGGTCGGCGGCGAGGCGCCACGCCAGGGGATGGCGGTATTCGCCCGACGTCGAGACGACCGCGCCTACGCCCGAGGTCTCCCGCGCCTGCTCGTCGAGATCGAACTCCAGCGCCTCGCCGGTGAAGACGTTGCGCAGGCGGGAGGGGAAGCTGCGCGCCGAAGTGCCGGCGTTGACGTTGCTGTCGGGCGCCAGCGCCATGTCGAACGAACCCGACACCCGCTTGCGCGCCCGGATGGCGGCCAGGAAGCGTTCCACCGCCGCGGCGATGTCCGGCGGCAGGTCGCCCGCCAGGGCGCGCCGGAAATGGTGGGCGGCGGCGTCGCAATCGTCGCCCAGCAGATGTTCGAGCAGGTCGTCGGGTTCGCCCAGGCAGCGCCCGCGCTCGAACAGGACGCGGGCGAGTTCCAGCCTGGCGCCGGCCAGGTCGGGCTGCCCCTCCAGGATGCGGCGATAGCTCGCCACCGCCTCGTCGTGCAGCGCCCGGCGGGCCTCCTCCGCCATGCCGGCCTCCCCGGCGGCGGCAGCGGCAGCCGCCATGCCGCGGAAGAAAAGGACATCCGTGTCGTCGCCATGGCGGCGGGCCAGGGGGCGCAGCAGCGCCAGCGCCGTCAGCGGCCGGCCGGCGAAGATCAGCTCCCGGGCGCGCTCCACCTGGGCGGCGAGATCGTCCGGCGCCTCCTGGGCCACCGCCGGGGCACAGGCGAGAAGCAGGGCGGCCAGAACTGCGCGCAGGGCCGGGCGAATCCGGCGCAATCGTCCGGAACCGTCCCGGCGTTCGAAACCATCGTAGCGTTCGGAACCGTTATGGCGTTCGCGAACCGTCATGGCGAGCCTCCCCCGCCCTGCCGATGGAGACGGGCGCTCTTCGTCCCACCCGATGCCGATCGCAGGACGGCCGGGAAGCGGGCGCGCCTCCGCAGCGGGGCATCGAAGGCGGGCCGCGGACGCTAGCCCCCGCCGCCAGCGCACGCAAGCGCGCGGGGACCATGGCGGCCGGCGGCGGCGGGCTGGGCGAGGGCGAAGGGCGCGTCGTGGCCACGGCGGCGCGCCGTCCGGCGCCGCGCCTGGATGCGCCCGGCCGCGGGCGCGAAACCGGCAGCCTGGGCGCGAGGCGGCGATCCCGCCGCGATGTTCGACTTCCGCCGCTTCAGAACAGGAAGTAGCGCTGCGCCATCGGCAGCACCGAGGCCGGCTCGCAGGTGAGCAGCTCGCCATCGGCGCGGACCTCGTAGGTCTCCGGCGAGACCTCGATATGGGGCAGGGCGTCGTTCAGCACCATGTCCTTCTTGGCGACGCTGCGCGTGCCTTCGACGGCCAGCGTCCGCTTGGCCAGGCCCAGGCGCCCGCTCAGGCCGGCCGCCTGGGCGGCGGCCGAGACGAAGCTCACCGACGAAGCCGCCACGGCGCCCCCGCAGGCGCCGAACATGGGCCGGTAGTGCAGCGGTTCGGGCGTGGGGATCGAAGCGTTGGCATCGCCCATGGGCGCGGCGGCGATCGTGCCGCCGACCAGCACCAGCGCCGGCTTGATGCCGAAGAAGGCCGGCTGCCACAGCACCAGGTCGGCGCGCTTGCCCACCTCGACGGTGCCGATATGGCGCGCCAGCCCGTGGGCGATGGCCGGATTGACGGTGTATTTGGCGACATAGCGGCGAATGCGCAGATTGTCGTTGTCGCCCGCCTCCTCCGCCAGGCGGCCCCGCTGGCGCTTCATCTTGTCGGCGCTCTGCCAGGTGCGGACGATGACCTCGCCCACCCGTCCCATGGCCTGGCTGTCGGAAGCGATCATGGAGATGGCGCCCATGTCGTGGAGGATGTCTTCGGCGGCGATGGTCTGCGGGCGGATGCGGCTTTCGGCGAAGCGGACGTCCTCGGGGATGGCCGGGTTCAGGTGGTGGCAGACCATGAGCATGTCGAGATGCTCGTCGATGGTGTTGACCGTGAACGGCCGCGTGGGGTTGGTGGAGGACGGCAGCACGTTGCCGTGGCCGGCGATGGCCAGAATATCGGGGGCGTGGCCGCCGCCCGCCCCTTCGGCGTGATAGGCGTGGACGGTGCGGGAGGCGATGGCCTCGAGGGTCGTTTCCAGAAAACCCGCCTCGTTCAGCGTGTCGGTGTGGATCGTCGCCTGCACGTCCATGTCGTCGGCAACCGCGAGGCAGGCGTCGATGGCGGCGGGCGTGGTGCCCCAGTCCTCGTGCAGCTTCAGGCCGCAGGCGCCGCCCTCCACCTGCTCGACCAGCCCCGGCCGGCGGCTGCTGTTGCCCTTGCCGGTGAAGCCCAGATTCATGGCGAAGCCGTCGGCGGCCTGGAGCATGCGGCCCAGATGCCAGGGGCCGGGCGTGCAGGTGGTCGCCCGGCTGCCCGCCGCCGGACCGGTGCCGCCGCCCAGCATGGTGGTGATGCCCGACATCAGCCCCTCTTCCAGCAGCTGCGGGCAGATGAAGTGGACGTGGCAATCGACGCCGCCGGCGGTGAGGATCATGCCCTCGCCGGCGATGGCTTCGGTGCCGGGGCCGATGACGACATCGACGCCATCCTGGATGTCCGGGTTGCCGGCCTTGCCGATGGCGGCGATGCGCCCGTCCAGGAGGCCGATATCGGCCTTGAAGATGCCGGTGGCACAGACGACCAGGGCATTGGTGATGACGGTATCGACCGCGCCTTCGGCCCGCGACGCCTGCGACTGGCCCATGCCGTCGCGGACGGTCTTGCCGCCGCCGAAGGCGGCCTCCTCGCCGGGCAGCGTGCAGTCGCGCTCCACCTCCACGATCAGCTCGGTGTCGGCCAGCCGCAGCCGGTCGCCCACCGTGGGGCCGTAGAGGCCGGCATAGGCGCGGCGCGGCAGGGAGACGGCCATCGTCAGCCGTCCAGCGGCCCCATGACGAGGGCGCGGAAACCCACGGCATGGCGGCGGCCGCCGAAATCCACCAGCGCCACCTCGCGCGCCTCGCCGGGTTCGAAGCGCACCGCCGTGCCGGCCGGGATGTCGAGCCGGCGCCCGCGCGCCGCCTGGCGATCGAAATCCAGGGCCGCGTTGGCCTCGAAGAAATGAAAGTGGCTGCCGATCTGGACCGGGCGATCGCCCCGGTTGACCACATGCAGGGTGCAGCAGCCGCGCCCGCCATTGAGCCTTATCTCACCCCGGCCGGGGAAGAGCTCGCCCGGGATCACGGCCGCTCTCCGGCGGCGGCGGGCGGGCGGATGGGGTCGTGCACCGTGACCAGCTTGGTGCCGTCCGGGAAGGTCGCTTCCACCTGCACGCTGGCCACCATCTCGGCCACGCCCTCCATCACCTGGCCGCGGTGGAGCACATGGGCACCGGCCGCCGCCAGATCGGCGACGCTGCGCCCGTCGCGGGCGCCCTCGACCACGAAATCGGCGATCAGCGCCACCGCCTCCGGGTGGTTGAGCCGGACGCCGCGCAGCAGCCGCCGGCGGGCGACGTCGGCCGCCATGGCCAGCAACAGCTTGTCCTTCTCGCGGGGCGTCAGATGCACGGGTGCGGCCTCCTCCCGGCCGATCTTTTATCACGTCGGCCGGCTTCATGCACTGGCGCGCCAGGCGTCGTCGTCGAGCGGATGCTCCAGGCGGTCCACCATCTCCCGGGGGCAGAGCTGCCAGATGCGCCCGGCCTCGACGTCCCATTCGCGCAGCAGGCGCGCCGCCAGCGCCGATTCGGTCTCGCGGGCATGGGCGGCGATCAGCGCCTTGGCCACGGCTTCCCAATGGGCGCTGGCGAGGCGGGAAGCGACCACCGTCTCGCCGTTGACGCGCCGGGGCAGCAGATCCTCCGGGTCGTGGACGAAGGCCATGCCGCCGGTCATGCCGGCCGCGAAATTCGCCCCCACCGGCCCCAGCACCGCGACCGTGCCGCCGGTCATGTATTCGCAGCCGTTGGACCCGCAGCCCTCCACCACCGCTTCGGCGCCGGAATTGCGCACGGCGAAGCGCTCGCCCGCCTGGCCGGCGGCGAACAGGCGCCCGGCGGTGGCGCCATAGAGCACGGTGTTGCCGACGATGGTGTCGCGCGCCGCCACCCGTTCGCTGGAGGCCGGCGGGCGCACCACCACCGTGCCCCCCGAAAGCCCCTTGCCGACATAGTCGTTGGCATCGCCGAACACCTCCAGCCTCAGCCCCTGCACGGCGAAAGCGCCCAGCGACTGGCCGGCCGAGCCGCGCAGGCGCACGGTGATATGGTCGGCTGCCAGCCCCGCCATGCCGAAGCGGCGGACGATCTCCGACGACAGCCTCGTTCCCACCGCCCGCTGCGTGTTGCGGATGTTGTAGGCGAGCTGCATCTTCTCGCGCCCGTCCAGGGCGGCGGCGGCGTCGCGCAGCATCTGCGCGTCCAGCGTGTCCCTGACCTCGTTGCGGCCCTCCATGGCGAAATGGCGCGGGAAGCCGCCGGGGTCGGCCTGCACCAGCAGGGGGTTGAGATCGAGGTCGTCGAGGTCGTCGCTGCCGCGGCCGACCTGGCGCAGAAGGTCGCTGCGCCCGACGATCTCGCGCAGCGAACGGGCGCCCAGCGAGGCCAGGATCTCGCGTACCTCCTCGGCGACGAAGGTGAACAGGTTCACCACCTTTTCCGGCGTGCCCTCGAACCTGGCCCGCAGCGCCTCCTTCTGGGTGCAGATGCCGACCGGGCAGCTGTCGGCGTGGCACTGGCGCACCAGGATGCAGCCCATCGCCACCAGCGAGGCGGTGCCGACGCCGTATTCCTCCGCCCCCAGCAGCGCCGCGATCACCACGTCGCGCCCGCTGCGGATGCCGCCGTCGGTGCGCAGGACGACGCGGTGGCGCAGGCGGTTCAGGGTGAGCACCTGGTTGGTCTCGGCCAGGCCCATCTCCCACGGCGTGCCGGCATATTTGATGCTGCTCTGCGGGCTCGCCCCGGTGCCGCCGACATGACCGGAAATGGAGATGACATCGGCCCTGGCCTTGGCGACGCCGGCCGCCACCGTGCCGACGCCGGCCTGGCTCACCAGCTTCACGCACACCCTGGCCCTGGGGTTGATCTGCTTGAGGTCGTAGATCAGCTGCGCCAGGTCCTCGATGGAGTAGATGTCGTGGTGCGGCGGCGGCGAGATCAGCGTCACCCCGGCGGTGGCGTGGCGCAGCCTGGCGATGGCCGCCGTCACCTTGAAACCCGGCAGCTGGCCGCCCTCGCCGGGCTTCGCGCCCTGGGCGATCTTGATCTCCAGCTCGCGGCAGCTGGCGAGATAGTCGGCCGTGACGCCGAAGCGGCCCGAAGCCACCTGTTTGATGGACGAATTGGGGTTGTCGCCGTCGGGCCGCGGGTGGAAGCGTTCCGGATCCTCGCCGCCCTCGCCCGAATCGGAGAGGGCGCCGATGCGGTTCATGGCGATGGCCAGCGTCTCGTGGGCCTCGGCCGAAAGCGCCCCCAGCGACATGCCCGGCGTCACGAAGCGTTTGCGGATCTCGGTGATCGACTCCACCTCGTCGATGGCCACCGGGCTGTGGCGGGGGTTGAAGTCCAGCAGGTCGCGCAGGTCGAAGGGCGGGCGCCGCCGCATGGCCTCCGCATAGCGCCGGTAGAGGCGATAGCTGCCGGCGGCGGTGGCGTTCTGCAGGCCGTGGACGAACTCGGCCTCCCAGGCGTGGCGCTCGCCACCGTGGCGATAGCGGTAGAGGCCGCCGACGGTGAGCACCGAGGCGGAAGAGGCCGCGGCATGGGCCTCGCGATGGAGCTTCAGCACCCGCCGCTGAATGCCGACCAGGCCGATGCCCGAGATGCGCGACGGCATGCCGGGGAAGACCTCGGCCACCAGGGTGCGCGACAGCCCGATGGTCTCGAAGTTGTAGCCGCCGCGATAGGACGACATCACCGAGATGCCCATCTTGGACATGATCTTCAGGAGCCCGTCGTCCACCGCCTTCTTGTAGCGGGCGACGCATTCGGCCAGCCCCAGGCCGCCGAAGAGGCCGCGCCGGTGGCGCTCGGCGATGCTTTCTTCCGCCAGCCAGGCGTTCACGGTGGTGGCGCCGACGCCGATCAGGACCGCGAAATGGTGCACGTCCAGGCATTCGGCCGAACGGACGTCGAGCGAGATGAAGGTCCGCAGCGACTGGCGCACCAGGTGGCTGTGGACGGCGCCGGTGGCCAAGATCGCCGGCAGCGCCGCCCGCTCGCCGCTGGCCTCCTCGTCGGTCAGAACGACGTGCTGGCAGCCGCCGCGCACCGCGTCTTCGGCCTCGCGGCGGATGCGCGCGATGGCACCGGCCAGCGCTTCCGGGTCGCCGACCGGGAAGGTGCAGTCCACCACGGTGGCGGCGGCGCCCATGTAACGACGCATGGCGCGGTGCTGGGCGGTGGTGAGCACCGGCGATTCCAGCTGCAGGATGCGGGTCTGATCCTCGTTCTGGTCGAGGATGTTGGAGAGGTTGCCGAGCCTGGTGTCGAGGGTCATCACCCGCCGCTCGCGCAGCGAGTCGATGGGCGGGTTGGTGACCTGGCTGAAGTTCTGGCGGAAGAAGTGGTGGAGGCCGCGATGATGGTCGGAGAGCACCGCCAGCGGCGTGTCGTCGCCCATGGAACCCACCGGCTCCCTGGCGTCCTCCACCATCGGTTGCAGCACCAGTTCCAGGTCTTCCATGGTGTAGCTGGCCGCCCGCTGGGCGGTCCTCAGGCGCCCGTCCCGCAGGCGGTAGCGGGCGCCGTCCTGCGGTTCCATCAGGCGGTCGAGATGGACGATGTGGCCCGCCCAGCGCCGGTAGGGCTGCTCGTCGGCGAGCCGTTCCTTGATCTCGCCGTCCTCGTAGAGCCGGCCTTCGGCGAGATCGACGGCGACGGTCTCGCCCGGGCCCAGCCTGCCGCAATGGATCAGGTCCTGTTCGTCGAGCGCCACCATGCCGCTCTCCGAACCCACGAACAGCAGGCCGTCGCGGGTCTGCGAGCGGCGCATGGGGCGCAGGCCGTTGCGGTCCATGCCGGCGATGGCCCAGCGCCCGTCGCAGGCCGCCAGGGCGGCCGGGCCGTCCCAGGGCTCCATCACCGCGTTGCAATAGAGATAGAGGGCGCGCAGCTTGTCGGGCAGGTCGGCGCGCCCGCCCCAGGCTTCGGGGATCAGCATGGTCTTGGCGAGCGGCAGCGAGCGCCCGCCATGCACCAGGAGCTCCATGGCCGCGTCCAGGGCGGCGGAATCGGAGCTTCCCTGGGGGATCACCGGCTTGATGGCGTCGAGATGGCCGGCGAAGGCCTCGTGGTCGATCCTGGCCTCGTGGCTCTTCATCCAGTTGACGTTGCCGCGCAGCGTGTTGATCTCGCCGTTGTGGGCCAGCATGCGGAAGGGCTGGGCCAGCTTCCAGGTGGGAAAGGTGTTGGTGGAATAGCGCTGATGGAAGATGGCGAAGCTGGAGACGAAGCGTTCGTCCAGCAAATCGGGATAGAAGGCGGTGAGCTGTTCGGCCAGGAACATGCCCTTGTAGACGATGGCGCGGCAGGAGAGCGAGCAGATGTAGAAATCGGCGATCTGCGCCTCGCGCACCCTGGCCTCGATCTTGCGGCGGATGATGTAGAGGTCGCGCTCGAAGCGGTCGTCGGGCAAAGCAGCCTCGCTGGCGATCATGATCTGCTCGATCTCGGGGCGGTTGGCGTTGGCCTTCTCGCCGATCACAGCGCTGTCGATGGGCACCTGGCGCCAGCCGAAGATGCGGTAGCCGAAGGTGAGGATCTCCGATTCGACGATGGCGCGGCACAGTTCCGCGGCGCCCAGATCGGTCTTGGGCAGGAACGCCATGCCCACCGCCAGCCGGCCGCTGCCGGGGTCGTGGCCGGTGCGTTCCACGTGCTCCTTGAAGAAGGCCTGCGGGATCTGCACCTGGATGCCGGCACCGTCGCCGGTCTTGCCGTCGGCATCGACGGCGCCGCGGTGCCACACCGCCTTCAGCGCCTCGATGGCCGCCGCCACCACGCGGCGGCGCGGCTTTCCGTCCAGGGCGGCGACCAGGCCGACGCCGCAGCCGTCGTGCTCGAAGGCCTCGTCGTAGAGGCCCCGGGCCTGCAATCTGGCCCGCTCCGCCAGCTGCCGCAGGGCGGCGTCAGCCATGGCGCGCCGGCGCCGCCGGCGCCTCCAGGTCGCGGTGGATGGCGGCCGCCGCCTGGCGCCCGTCGCGGATCGCCCACACCACCAGCGAGGCGCCGCGCACGATGTCGCCGGCGGCATAGACGCCGGCCAGGCTGGTGGCCCCGCCCTCGCCTGCGGTCGCCACCGTGCCCTGGCGGGTGAGCGCCAGGTCGGGCAGGTCGAAGGCCTCGGCCAGCGGCTCGGGGTCGAAGCCCAGCGCCTTGATCACCAGGCCAGCCTCGAAGCGGCGCCCGGAAGCGGGCAGCGGCCGCGGCCGCGCCCGCCCGCTTTCGTCCGCTTCGCCCAGCCGCATGCGGCAGGCGCGCACCGCCTCCACCCGCTCGTTCCCCAGCAGGGCTTCCGGGGCGCGCAGAAAGGCGAACTCGACGCCTTCGTCCATGGCGTAGACGACCTCGCGGCGGCTGCCGGGCATGGAGGCGCGGTCGCGCCGGTAGAGGCAGGTGACGGAGGCCGCGCCCTGGCGAACGGCGGTGCGCACGCAGTCCATGGCCGTGTCGCCGCCGCCCAGCACCGCCACATGGCGCCCGGCCGCCGACAGGGCGCCGCTCTCGAAGGCCGGCACCCGGTCGCCCAGGCCGCGCCGGTTGCTGGCGATGAGGTAGTCCAGCGCCGGCACCACGCCGTCCAGCCCGGCACCCGGCAGCGCCAGGTCGCGGGCGCGATAGACGCCGGTGGCGATCAGCACCGCGTCGTGGGCGGCGCGCAGTTCGGAGAAGGAGAGGTCGCGCCCGATCTCGGTGGAGGTGTGGAAACGGACGCCGGCCTCGGCCAGCAGGCGGGTGCGCCGTTCGACCGCCGTCTTCTCCAGCTTGAAGCCCGGGATGCCGTAGATCAGCAGCCCGCCGATGCGGTCGTGGCGGTCATAGACGCTGACCCGGTAGCCCTGGCGGCGCAGCATGTCGGCCGCCGCCAGGCCGGCCGGGCCGCCGCCCACGATCCCCACCGACTGTTCGCGTTCGCGCTCGGGCACGGGCGGGCGGACCCAGCCGTTCTCGAAGGCGGTCTCGACGATATGGCGCTCGACGGCGCCGATAGTGACCGCCCCGAAGCCCTTCTCGATCACGCAATGGCCCTCGCACAGGCGGTCCTGCGGGCAGATGCGGCCGCAGATCTCGGGGAAGGTGTTGGTGGCCTGGGTCAGCTCGTAGGCCTCCTCCAGGCGGCCTTCGGCGGCGAGCTTCAACCAGTCGGGGATGTGGTTGTGCAGCGGGCAGTGGACCTGGCAGAAGGGGACGCCGCATTGCGAACAGCGCGCCGCCTGCCGGCGGGCGCCTTCGGGGGCGAACTCGCGGAAGATCTCGTCGAAATCGCCGCGGCGTGCCAGAACGTCGCGCTCCGGCGGGCGCTGCCGGGGCGTGTCGACGAAGGCGAGCAGGTCGAAGGCCATCGCATCCCTCCCGAATCGCCGCCTTTCTAGGCCATCCGGGCCGGCGGCGCGAGCGAAAACGCATAAAAGGTCAGAGATGCTGTCTTGAATAGAGGCTGTGGAGCCGGTGGCAGCCCGCATCCTTGTAAGTGCCCGGTCTCCTATCGAAGAAAAAGTCCGTAAAACTGACCCATATCGGCGGCTGCGCGCGCCGGCGCCCCGCTGCTAGAGTGGCGGCCCCTTCGGAGGCGTCCGCACATGACGCTGTTGCAGCTCGCCGTCCTGGCCGTCGTGCAGGGGGTGACCGAGTTTCTGCCGGTCAGTTCCTCCGGCCATCTGATCGCGACCTCCCGGCTGCTGGGCTGGCCCGATCACGGCCTGGGCATCGACATCGCCGTCCATGCCGGCACCTTGCTTGCCGTCGTCGTCTTCCTGTGGCGCGACATCCTTCGTATCCTGGCCGGGCTGGCGGTGGCGGGCGCCGGCGGCACGCGCCCGCTGGCGGCGATGCTGGCCGTCGCCACCCTTCCCGTCGGCGCCGCCGGCCTCGCCCTCCACGGCTTCGGCCAGGAGGGGCTGCGCGATCCCGCCATCGTCGCCTGGGCGACGCTGGGTTTCGGGCTGCTGCTCCACGCCGCCGACCGCTTCGGCGCGACGACGCGGCGCCTGGAGCACATGACCTGGGGCGCCGCTCTGGCCATCGGCCTGGCGCAGGTGCTGGCGCTCGCGCCCGGCACCAGCCGTTCGGGCATCACCATGACGGCGGCCCGTTTCATGGGCTTCGAGCGGGCCGCCGCCGCCCGTTTCTCGCTGCTGCTCTCGATCCCGGTGATCGCCGCCGCGACGCTGCTCGCCGGCCTCGACCTCCACGGCAGCGGCGATGCGGCGGCCACCCGTCAGGCGCTCTGGGCCGGCGCCATGGCCTTCGTCTCGGCGCTGGCGGCGATCTGGCTGATGATGGCCTGGCTGAAGCGCGCCACCTTCGCGCCCTTCGTGGCCTGGCGCCTCGTCCTCGGAGCCGGCCTGCTGGCCTGGGTCTATCTCTAGCCGGGACGCCGCCGGGGGCCGCCACGCCGGTAGAGCGCCAGATAGCGCGGCACCTCCACCTCCACCGTTCTCGCCTCGATGCCGAGTTCGGGCAGGCCGGGGCTGGCGGCGGCGGCCACGTTGTCGCTTTCCAGCAGGCGCAGCTGGTCGGGGGTGAGCGGCGGGCGGGGCGCGAATTGCAGGACGGAGGCCAGGAGGCGGGCGGCGAAGAAGGGCAGCGGCAGCAGCAGCACCCGGCGCCCGGTCTGGCGCCGCACGATCTCCATCAGGGCGCGGAAACTGTAGATGGCGGGGCCGCCCAGCTCGTAGGTTCTGCCGGCGGCGGACCTCTCCTCCAGCGCCGCCGCGATGGCGGCCGCCACATCGTCCACATAGACCGGCTGAAAGCGGGTGAGGCCGCCGCCGATCAGGGGAATCGCCGGCGAGAGCGCGGCCATGCGGCCGAAGCGGTTGAAGAAGTCGTCCTCGGGGCCGAACACGACGCCGGGCCGCAGCACCACCGCTTCCGGCAGATGGCGGCGCAGCGCCGCCTCCGCCTGTGCCTTGCTGCGCCCATAGGCCGACCGCGAGCGGGGCGCGGCACCGATGGCCGAAACCTGCACCGCCCGGCGGATGCCGGCGGCGGCCGCCGCCTCGCCGATATGCTCCGCCGCCTCGACATGAACGCGCCGGAAGCTGCGCCGGCCCCGTTCGTAGAGGATGCCCGCCAGGTTGACGAGCGCGCCGGCCCCGGCGAGCACGGCCCGCACCTCCTCGCGGCGGGTGACGTCGCAGCGGACGGGGACGATCTGCCCGACATCGCCCAGGGGTTGCAGAAAATGCGCCCGCTGGGGGTCGCGCACGGCGACCGCGACGCGCCAGCCGGCGGCGGCCAGGCGGCGGACGAGATAGCGCCCGATGAAGCCCGACCCACCGAACACCACCACATCGCGCCGCGCCATGCCGGCCCTCCGCCCGAGGCGGCGCATCCTGCACAGGCCCGCGATGCCTGGCAAGCGGCGCCCGATGGTGCCTCGGTTTGCACATGGGCCATTTGACGTTGGGGTTGTCGGCCCGCTATGACCCACCGCGACAGGAGGCGCCATGACCGTCCACACCATCACGCTGCCGGACATGCGGCATGGCGACGCCCCGCGTTCCGTGATCTGGGACGACGAGGCCGGCACCGTCACCGGCGAGCACAGCGATGTGCCCTGGATGCAGGAGGTCCTGGCCGTGCCCAAGCCCTACGTGTTCGGCGATGTTGGGGGCACCCTCGTCCTGCACGACCCCGGCCACGACCCGGCCGACTTCCTGGCGCTGTTGTGGCGCGCCTACTGGCCGGTGCTGGACGAGCCGTTGCGCTCCTCTCTGCCGCCCGTCTTCCACGGCGTCGAGTCGACGCCCATGAAGCGCCCGCCGTCAGTCGATGCCGACGGCAACCCCATCCGCGCGCTCTATTGAGGCAGCGTTCCTGACCATATGTTCCCCTCTTGCGGGGGAATCATAACGAATGGCCAATATCCCGGCGGCGTCCCGGCTAAGTGTCGGTATGTCCTGCCAAATCCCCGCTATAGCCCATTATGCCCCGGAATGGCGGTCTGTTGCCAAGACGTATGATTCCCCGCCGCCAGGCGCCGCCGGTGTCACCGCTCCCTGGGAGCGCCGGCGCCCCGCCGGCAAACGGGCCGCAAGGTCAACGCACCGACCCATCGCCCTCCAGGCACCGCCACCGCCCGCCGGGGCGGGGACCTTCCCGCAGGCGAAGGCAGCGCAATCCTTCGCGCTCTTCGCGGACGGGACACCAACCCACAGTGCCGCAGCGGGCAACCTCGAAATTGCAAACCGAGACACTCCCGGCGGCCGGGCGCGTTGCGCGCCCGCGCGCCCTCTGCTAGAAGGCGGCCCGCCGGGGAGCGCGGTTGCCGGCAGCGCCAATCCCGCCTTCGCCGTTCGTGCGGGCTCGCCCGTGCCGGCGCGCGATCCCTGCGATGTGTGGCCAGCGCCCCGGTTCGCCCTTGTCAGGGAGTCCTTTCGCCATGACCGCCGCCCCGCCCCGGGACAACTACGCCATGTCCCACGACGTCGTGCGCATGAGCGCCAAGCGCTTCGCCAAATCGCCCTGGATGGACGCCTATCTGAACGAGAACGCGCTGCTGGGCGTCTATAGCGGGCGCTTCTACGCGCTGGGCACCACCGCCGATCCGGAGGCCGATTACTGGCGCCTGCGGCGTGGGGCGGGGCTTTTCGACGTGCCGGAACGGCCCATCGAGATCGTCGGGGCCGACGCCTTCCGCCTGCTCGACCGGCTGTTCTGCCGCGACATCTCGCGCCTGAGGAACGGGCGGGCGACCTATGCCATCGCCTGCGACCAGACGGGCGGCGTGCTCATGGACGGGGTGGTGATGCGGCTGGCGGAAAACCGCTTCTGGTACGTGCTGGCCGACGGCGAGTTCCTGCCCTGGATGAAGGCCCATGCCCTGGGCATGGAGGTCACGGTCCGCGATCCCGGCTCCTGGGTGATCCAGGTCCAGGGACCGAAATCGCTGGAGCTGCTGCCCGACCTCCTGGACGGGGCACCGCCCGAACCGTTCCGCTATTTCTCCGTCCACGAGACGGTCATCGGCGGCCATCCCTTCCTGCTTTCGCGCACCGGCTGGACCGGCGAGATGGGCTTCGAGCTCTACACGCTGGCGTCGGACTTCGACGGGCCGGCGCTCTTCCACCTGATGCTGGAGCGGGGAAAGCGCCACGGCCTCGCCTTCTCCAGCCTGGAATCGATGGGCATCCGCCGCATCGAGGCCGGCATCCGCGACAACGGCACCGACATGAACCCCTCCATGACCCCCTTCGAGGCCGGCCTGGGCGCCTTCGTCGACCTGGAGAAGGAGACCGACTTCATCGGCAAGGCGGCGCTGGCCGCCGCGCCGCGCGGCTCGCGCTTTTTCGGCCTGCTCTGCCGGGACGCCGCGCCCATGGCCGGCAGCAGGATCGTCGTGGACGGGCGCGATGCGGGCGTGACGACGACCGGCGCCTTCTCGCCCTATCTCGAAAGCGGCATCGCCTTCGCGCGCCTCGACGAGGCCGGCGACTGGGCCGGGCGGGAAGCGGTGGCGGTGCTGGCCGACGGCAGCCGCCACCGGGCCAGCATCATCGATCTTCCCTTCTACGACCCGGACAAGCTGATCCCGCGCGGGCTGGCCAACGACATTCCCTGACGCCGGCCGCCCAGGGCGGCGCCATCCCGCAGCACGGCCCGGGCGGCGGGCGTCCAGGCGCCGCCCTGGTCGTGCAGCACCAGGCCCGGCAGCAGGTCCGGCGGCGCCTTCGACCCCTTGACGGCGCGCAGCAGGATGCGCCCGGCCGGCGCGTCTGCGGCGGCATGGAGGGGCCGCAGAGCGATGGCACCGGCGCGGCCTTCCAGCGCCGCCAGGATGACCGCCAGCCGCTCCGGACGGTGCAGCAGATGCAGGGCGCCGCCCGGCCGCAGCAGGCGCAGGCAGTTCTCGATCCAGCGCGCCAGCGGCATGGTTTCCACCCTGGCGGCGGCGCGCTGCGGGTCGGGCGGGGCGGAGCCCTGCGTGGGATCGAGCCAGGGCGGGTTGGTCGCCACGGCGTCGAAGAGCGGGCCCTGGGGCCGCCAGCGGGCGAGATCGCCGCGGTGGATGGCGATCCTCTCCCGCCAGCCATTGGCCGCCACATTGGCGCGGGCCAGCTCGGCCGTCGCCTCGTCGCGCTCCAGGCCGGCGAGGCGCCAGTCCGCCCGGCGGGCGGCGAGGCACAGGGCCACCGTGCCGGCCCCGCAGCCGGCGTCGAGCACATGGGCATCCCGGGCGGCCGCCGGCGCCACCACGGAAGCGGCCAGCAGCACGGCGTCGCTGGTGGCCTTGAGGGCGCCGCCGCCGGCCAGGCGCACGCGGCCGCCCAGCAACCGCTCCAGCGCCGCCGCCTTCAGAGCTCGCCCAGCCCGGCCGCCGCCAGCAGGCGGCGGGCTTCGTCGGCGTCCTCGTCGGCCACCGCCAGCCGCTGGCGGATCGCCAGGATGCTGCCTTCGAGCACGCTGGTATGGCGGTCGAACAGCGCGTGGGGGATGCCGGCATCGTCCAGCAGCGCCTGCGCGAAGGACAGCGCGACGGGATCGTTGCTGCGCAGCACCTCCCTCATGGCCGGGCGCCGCTTCCGGGGCGGCGAGGCCCGCTGTGGGTTGAGGTGAAATATGTCCGTTTGGCCCGAAATCCGGAATCTCGCGAAAACTGGCGGAATCCTGCGGCTGTCGGGCCGCGAACGGACAATTTTCGTGATTCCGCTAACAAAGCGGGAACGAACGGTCAGGCGACGGCGCCGTCGGGCAGCTTCCCCTCTCTGATGCGCGTCCCCTCCACGCCGTCGAAGACGGGCGGCAGAGAGGAGCGCAGCGGCTCATCCACCACCGGCCAGTAGACGCGCCTCAGCAGGAACAGGAAGTCGGCCGGATCGTGGCCAGGGTCGCGCAGGGTGGCATCGCCGCCGGGAACGAGCAGCACGACCGGCGTCGGCTCCGCCAGGATGCCCTGCATCCAGGGCACATCGCGGTGCTCGCCGGTGACGGTGCCGGCCTCGTCGTCCCAGACGATGGAACGCATCGGGCGGTTAAACCCTTCGGGCAGCATGATGGTGTGAATGGTCATGGCAACTCCTATCACGGGTCATAGCGGAAGAGCAACCCCAGCGTCAAATGCAGCATCTCGGGGTCGTCGTCGATCAGCCTGGGCAGATCGATATGGCCGCTACGATGGAAGGTGGTCTCGACGGCCATTGTCATGACCTCCACAGCATCGCCGTCGGGCCAGAACTCCCGGCGGAATTGGCTGTCCTCTGGCCAGTTGTACTCGCGCCCGAAGTACGCGTCGACATACTGGTCCCGCCGCCCGACGGTCTTCCGGGAGTAGAAGGGCAGCGGCGCCTGCGTTTCGCCCTGTGTGCGGCGACGGTGGAGCGCCTGGTATAATAGCGGTTGGCGCCCGGCATGGCCGTCTGTAGATGATGGATGTACTCATGGAGCGCCACGCCGCGACTATCGTTGTCGAGGACGATGGTGGGCGGCTCTGGGCGGTAAAAGCTGCTGCTGTCGCGGCGCCACTTCACCCTCGACACCTGCACCCTGCCGCGGACATTGCCCGCCTGGACCCATGAAGCCGGCAAGATGGCCGTCTGCTGCCGTACACGCAGGGCAGCGGCGCGGTCTTCCGACACCCGCAGCACCCGCCGCACCGGCGCATTGCCATGACGCCTGCCACGCTTCTCCGCAGGCCGGTCACATGCCCTCCTTCACCTCCTCGAACATGGCCTGGAGCGCGGACTCCTGCTTCATTTCCGACTGGAAGATGCCGTGCGAGAAGACCAGATCGGGATCCTTGCCCAGGCCGCGCTCGGCGAGCAGCGATTCGTCCAGCAGCTCGTAGACGCGGCCGTTGCTGTAGCCCATGCCCGTCTCGGTGACTTCCCAGACCCCGGCTTCGGCCGAGAGGTAGCTGTCCAGCACGTCATAGGCCTTGTCGCGCATGGCCGGGTCGCCATTCGCCGACAGGCACAGGCCGCAGACCCAGACCATCGGCCCCTGGGGCCTGCCGTTCAACGCCGGTGCCGTGGGCTTCATGTAGGTGACCGGCACGCCGGCCCTCTTCAGGCGGGTGGGGGAACCGTTATAGGTGACGGCGGCGACCAGTTCGCCGGCGGCCAGGGATCGCTCGACATCGGCCATGTCGGTGGCGTAGTAGCGCAGCAGGGGTAGCTGCCCGGCCAGCAGGTGGCGCGTCTCCTCGATGCCCTCGGGGGCCAGGTCGAAGGGATTCAGCCCGGCATAGATGGAGGCCACGGCGACGCCGTCGATGAGGCTGTCGATCATCGACAGCCGCCCGGCATAGGCCTCGTCCCACAGGAGGCCCCAGGAGGCGTTCTCCTCCTCCAGATATTCGGGCGCCAGGTCGTGGCGGAAGGTGATGGCCGTGAAGCCGTAATCTCGCGGCACGAAATAGCGCTGACCGTCGATGACGGTGCCGGGGATGTCCCGGAGGCCGGGCACGACGTCGCCCCAATTCGAGAGCCTGGAGACGTCGATGGCATCCAGCAGGCCGGCGCGATGCCACGGCGGCACCTTGTAGGTGCAGGGCGTCACCACATCGGTGCGAAAGCCCGAGCGGAGTTTGGCGAAGGCTTCCTCCTCGTTGACGAAGAAGGCGAATTCGGGCGGGCGCCCGTGTTTCGCGGCATAGTCGGCGACATAGCCTTCACTTTCATATTCCGACCAGGTGAAGACCGTCGCCTCGCTGGCCTCTGCCGGGGAGGGGCGCGCCAGCACGGCGGCGGTGACGAGTCCCACGCTGGCGAGGGCGGCGGCGAACCGGCGCCGGGAGATGCGCCCGGCGACGAAGGCGCGGCGCCCTTCCAGGAGATCGTGGGCGATGCTCATGCGCGATCCTCCTCACGTCGTCCGGCCCGGCTCCGCCATGGCGGCAGCCACCCCGCGGGGCGCCGCCGGGGCGGCCACGATAACGCCAGAGCGGCGCCGCTGCCAGCGGAGGGCCTTTCGGATAGGGTCTCGGTTTGCAATTTCGAGGTCGCCCGCTGCGGCGGTGCCTGGCGGCGGGGGCGGTGCGTTGACGGGCCTGCGGCCCGTTTGCCGGCGGGACGCCGGCGCTCCCAGGGGTGGCGGCAAACGGCACCTGCCCATTCTCGAACCGAGGCACTACCGCCTTTCGCTCCGCTCAGGCGCGCAGGCGTTCGTTGTTCGGGTCGAAGGGCGATTCCTCTATCACCGTGGCGGGGTGGCTCCGGCCCAGGATGTCGATGGCCAGCTCGGTGCCGGCGGCCGCCGCCTCCGGGGCCACCATGGCCAGCGCCAGCGAGGCGCCCAGGCGGAAGCCGAAGCCGCCGGAGGTGGCGCGGCCCACCAGCTGCCGGCCGCGGCGGATGGGGTTGTTGCCCAGTGCATCGGCATCGCCGACATCGTGCACGCGAAGGGTGACGAAGCGGTTGGCGAAGCCGCGTTCCTGCCAGGCGGTCAGCCCGGCGCGGCCCTTGAACTCGCCCTTGTTGAGGTGGACGAAACGGTCCAGCCCGCTCTCCAGGGCCGCATATTCGATCGAAAGCTCCTGGCCCACCATGCGGTAGGACTTCTCGATCCGCATCGCCTCCATGGCGCGGATGCCGAAGGGCGCGAGCCCCAGATCGGCGCCGGCCTCCATCAGGGCATCGAAGATGTGGTTCTGGTATTCGATGGGGTGGTGCAACTCCCATCCCAGCTCGCCCACGAAATTGACCCTGAGCGCCAGCGCCGGCGCCAGCCCGGCCTCGACCCAGCGCCCGGAAAGCCACGGGAAGGCCTGGCTGGAAAGGTCGCCCGCGACCACCCGTTGCAGCAGCCGTCGCGATTTCGGCCCCGCCACCACCAGCACGCCCATGCGGTTGGTGAGGTCCTCGAAGGAAACCGAGCCGTCGCCCGGCATGTGCTTCTTCAGCCAGTCGTGGTCGAGCCGCTGCCAGGCGCCGGCGGAGACGGCATAGAAGCTGTCTTCGGCCTCGCGCCAGAGCGTGAATTCGGAGTGGACGCCGCCCCTTTCGGTCAGCGCGTGGACGAGGCCGATGCGGCCCGGCCTGCGGGGCAGGCGGTTGGCCACCAGGGCATCGAGGAAGGCGGCGGCGCCGGGCCCGGAGATGCGGCATTTGGCGAAAGCGGTCATGTCGAGCAGGCCGACATGTTCGTGGACATGCGCGACCTCGCGCCCGACATGCTCGAACCAGGCCGAGCGGCGAAACGACCAGTCGTCCTCGGGAGCCACGCCGTCCGGGGCGAACCAATTGGCCCGCTCCCAGCCGAATTTCTGCCCGAAGACGGCGCCCTTCGCCTTCAGCCGGTCGTGGCAGGGCGCGGTGCGGAGCGGGCGGGCGGCCGGGCGCTCCTCGTCCGGGTAGTGGACGGTGAAGACGTTGGCATAGGCCTCCTCGTTCTTGGCGACCAGATAGGCGCGGGTGGCGTAACCGCCGAAGCGGCGGGGATCGACCCCCAGCATGTCGATCGAAGGCTCGCCTTCGACGATCCATTCGGCGAGCTGCCAGCCGGCCCCGCCGGCCGCCGTGATGCCGAAGCTGTGGCCCTCGTTGAGCCAGAAGTTGCGAAGCCCCCAGGCCGGGCCGACGATGGGCGAGCCGTCGGGCGTGTAGCAGATGGCGCCGTTATAGACCTGCTTGACCCCCACCTCGCCGAAGGCGGGCACGCGGCGGATGGCCGCTTCGATATGGGGGGTGAGCCGCTCCAGGTCCTCCTGGAAGAGCTCGTATTCCATGTCGTCGGCGGGGCCGTCGACATAGCAGGCGGGCGCGCCCTTCTCGTAGGGCCCGAGGATCAGCCCCCCCCGTTCCTCGCGCATGTACCAGGAGCCGTCGGATTCCCGCAGCACGCCCAGCTCCGGCAGCCCCTGGGCGCGGCGGCGCTGGATCTGCGGGTGGGGTTCGGTGACGATGTATTGGTGTTCGACCGGGATCACCGGCACCTCGAGGCCGACCATGGCGCCGGTGCGCCGCGCGAAGCTGCCGCTGGCAGCCACCACATGCTCGCAGACGATGGCGCCCTGGTCGGTCTCGACCCGCCATTCGCCGGCGGCGGTGGCGGCGATGGCCGTAACGCAGGTGTGGCGATGGATCTCGGCGCCGCGCCGGCGGGCGGCGGCGGCCAGCGCCTGGGTGAGGTCGGCGGGCTGGATATAGCCATCCTGCGGGTGCTGGATGGCGCCCACCAGGCCGTCGGTCTCCAGCAGCGGCCAGATGTCCTTGACCTCGGCCGGGGTGAGGAAGCGGACATCGACGCCGATGGTTTCGGCCACGCCGGCATATTGGCGATATTCGTCCATGCGGTCGCGGTTCATCGCCAGGCGGATGTTGGAGACCTGGCGGAAGCCGGTGTCCATGCCGGTCTCCGCCTCCAGCTCGCGATAGAAGCGCAACGAGTATTTGTGCAGCTGGCCGACCGAATAGCTCATGTTGAAGAGCGGCAGCAGGCCGGCGGCATGCCAGGTGGAACCGCAGGTGAGCTCGCGGCGCTCCACCAGCACGACGTCGCGCCAGCCCTTGCGGGCGAGATGGTAGAGCATGCCGGCGCCGACGACGCCGCCCCCGATCACGACGACGCGCGCATGGGTCTTCATCGCCCCCTCCCCGTCGCCCGGCCCCCGCCGGGCGCCATGCCCTTGGCGGCGAGTTCGGCCAGGGCGCCTTCGCTCTTCTCCAGATGCCCCAGCCCCATGCCGTGCAGCACGTGGGCGGCCTTGGTGAACTGGATGTCGGCATAGGTGGTAAGCTCGATGCGGTTGCCCCAGGGGTCCAGGAAATCGGTGAAGGGGCCGTCGAGCAGCGCCACCCCCATCCCTTGCAGACACCGGATCGCCAGCGGCTTGTCATCCACGGCGATGCCGACATGGCGGCCTTCGTCCGCCCCCTGGCGGCGGGGCGCCATGAAGTTGATGAACTGGTCGCCGAAATAGACGAAGGCGGCCCTGGCGCTCCGCGAGGCGACCCGGAGATCGAGGAAGCCGCCATAGAAGGCCAGCGCCTCTTCGATGTCGCCCACTTCCAGGGCCACATGGTTGATGCCGACCGGTTTCGCCTTCGCCGCCATGAACGCCCCCGCACTTGCCCCGTTTCCCCAGGCTTCGCAGTATGGCAGCCCTGCCGCCGCCGACAAGGAGCCGGGCCATGCTGCACCCCTCGCTCACCGACGTCTTCCCCGAACAGCCGCAGGGCTATGCCTGGATCGAGGGCGAGCCCGCCTTCGATCCCGCCCGCCATTTGCAGCTGGAACGGCCCCAACGCAGCTGGACGCTGGCCGATCTGGGCTACGACGAGCGCTTCATCGCCGCCCAGGCCTCGCCGATGGCGATGTTTTCGCCCGCCCGCCTGCTCTCCCAAGAGGGCGTCGCCGCGTTGCAGGAGACCGTGCGCCTGCTCGCCCCCCACGCCCGCTATCTGCCCGACGGCCATCGTTCCACCGGCTTTCTGCGCGGCACCGTGTTCCTTTCGAAATTCATGCGCGATCTGGCCCGCAGCAGCGAAGTGGCGGCCTTCGCCAGCGAGCTGTTCGGCACGCCGCTGCTGCCCCATACCATGGTCTATCAGCAGGGCCATCTGAACTTTCCGCCCCGGGATCTGCGGCGCAACATCGACGAGTGGCACCACGACTTCGTGGGCTTCGACTACGTGCTGATGTGCCACGACCCTTCCGCCTGCCAGGGCGGCGAGTTCCGCTATTTCCTGGGCACGCGCGAGCAGGGCCACGCCATCGTCGAGGCGGGCGGGCAGATTCCGGAAGAGCGCATCGCGACGCCGCATTTCCCCGGCCCCGGCTACGCCTGTTTCATGCAGGGCGGCGCCGTCTATCACTGCGCCGCGCCTTTGCTGGAACCGGCCTGGCGGGTCAGCCTGGTGAACGCCTATGTCTCGCTGGACGTAGACAAGCCCGACCCCACCCGCACCTTCTTCGTGGCGGCCGAGGGCCTGTACGACGGGATCGAGGACGACCCGGAGGTGAGCCACTGGTGGGGCGAATACGCCCGCCACAGCGCCTGGCTGGGGCGCGAGAGGCTCACCCGCCTGCTGAAGCGGCTGCCCATCGGCGCCAGCCGCACGGAGGCCCTGGCGGCGCTGCGCCACGCCGCCGCCGATCTCGAACGCGCCATCGCCACCATCGAGGCCGGCCCGCTGCCCCATGAGGAGATGGAGGCGCTGCGGCGGCGCCAGGACGCCGAGCTCCCAGGCTGAAGACGCCGGCGCCGCAGTTGGGCGCCATGGCGCCATGGCGTAAGCTCGCTTCGCGCGCCGCCTGGCGGATGGCGCAGCGGTTTCTGGGCGTGGGGATGGCGGATGAGCGAACGAGGGAGGCGGGGGCGCCGCGAGCGGGGCGGCAGCGGGGCCAGGCGGGCGCAGCGGGCCAGGCGCTTCGCCACCGCGCCGCTGCCCTATATCCAGCGCGGCATTCCGGTCTTCGACGTGCTCTCCGAAGAGGGCCTCGAAATCGTCGAGGCCAATGCCGAGACCGTCATGGAGGAGGTCGGCATCCGCATCGCCGACGACCCGGAAGTAATCGCCCTGTGGAAGGAAGCGGGCGCCGGCGTCGCCGCCGACGGCGAAACGCTCCACCTGCCGAAGGGGCTGGCCCGCAGCCTGCTGGCGAGCGCGCCTTCCTCCTTCGTCCAGCACGCCCGCAACCCGGCGCGCGACGTGAAGATCGGCGGCGGCGCGACGGTGTTCGCGCCGGTCTATGGGCCGCCCTTCGTGCACGACCTGGACCGGGGGCGCCGCTATGCCACCATCGAGGATTTCCGCAATTTCGTGAAGCTCGCCTGCATGACGCCGGCCATGCACCATTCCGGCGGCACCCTGTGCGAGCCGGTGGACGTGCCGGTCAACAAGCGCCATCTCGACATGGTGCACGCCCATCTGCGCTATTCCGACAAGCCCTTCATGGGTTCGGTGACGGCCCCGGAGCGGGCGGCCGATAGCGTCGCCATGGCGAAGATCGCCATGGGCGAGGCCATGGCGGCCGGCCGCTGCTGCCTGGTCAACCTCATCAACGCCAACTCGCCCATGGTGTTCGACGGCACCATGCTGGGGGCGCTGAAGGTCTATGCGGCGGCGGGCCAGGCCTGCATCGTCTCGCCCTTCATCCTGGCGGGCGCCATGAGCCCGGTGACGGTGGCGGGCACGGTGGCGCAGCTGTTCGCCGAGGCGCTGGTGGGCATGGCGACGACGCAGCTGGTGCGGAAGGGGGCGCCGGTGATCTTCGGCACCTTCGGCAGCTCCATCTCCATGCAGTCGGGCGCGCCCACCTTCGGCACGCCGGAACCGGCCCTGGTGCTGTTCGCATCGGCGCAGCTGGCCCGCCGGCTGCGGGTGCCCTTCCGTTCCGGCGGCTCGCTCTGCGGCTCCAAGCTGCCGGACGCGCAGGCGGCCTATGAAAGCGCGCAGACGCTGCTGCCGACGCTCATGGGCGGCGTCAACTTCGTGCTCCATGCGGCCGGCTGGCTGGAGGGCGGGCTGGCCTCGGGCTATGAGAAGTTCGTCATGGATGCCGACCAGATCGGCATGATGCAGGTGCTGGCCGGCGGCGTGGATCTGTCGGAAAACGGCCAGGCCATGGACGCCATCCGCGAGGTGGGGCCGGGCGCCCATTTTCTGGGCTGCGCCCACACCCAGGCCAATTTCGAGACCGCCTTCTATCGTTCCACCATCGCCGACAACAACAGCTTCGAGCAATGGGAACAGGAGGGCCGCCTCGACGCCGCCCAGCGCGCCAACAGGCTGTGGAAGGCGATGCTGGCCGACTACGAGGCCCCGGCCATCGACCCCGGCATCGCCCAAGCCCTGGACGAGTTCGTGGCCAGGAAGAAGCAATCCATGCCGGATGCGTTCGCGTGAGGGCTTGACTTTGTGTCTGAATACATGCTTCGCGATTTGACCGAGAATCGCCGAAACGAGAGGATCATGAACATCGAAGGCAAGACGATCTGGCAACAGGCAGGCGGCGACGAAGACCACAAATACTTTGGCCTGTGCTTCTACAAAGGCGTCATCCTGAATGGCCCGGCGGATGGTGGCCCATGGGACAGTTGGAAAGAATTCCGCGAAAAATATCCTCACCCGCTTAGCTCCCAAAAGGCAAACGATGTATGGCGATTCTGGGAAGAGATGAAGGATGGCGACCTCGTTGTCCTGAGATTCGGAACGAACGCAGTCTATGGAGTAGGAGAGATTGTCGGAGACTATGAGTGGTGCGAGGAATTCAACAGGGTACATAATTGGAACATTGGGCATGTGCGCCGCGTTCGTTGGTTGTGGAATTACCGAAAGGACAACAAGGGAAAGCCAAAATGGTTCCCCATATGGACCCTGAAGCAAGGCGACACGACTCAACGCCTCACTTCCGACAAGGTCAAGTCGTGGCTTGAGACATTAGACGTGCCTGCCTAATGAGGACTTATCCGCTGACTCGCTCTCAAGGCTCATGGAAGTGATACAAAAGCTTGAGCAGATCGTTCACCATTACGACACGCAGGGAGAAGGAATCCATGCCGGATGCGTTCGCGTGAGGAATCGGTTTGGCAATCAGAAACCACTACCGGGAGGAGAGTCATGAACATCGAAGGCAAGACGATCTGGCAACAGGCGGCAGGCGACACGAATCGCAACTACATCGGCTTGTGCTTCGACAAGGGCGTCATCCTGAATGGCCCGGCGGATGGTGGTGGCCCATGGGACAGCTGGAAAGAATTCCGCGAAAAATATCCTCACCCGCTTAGCTCCCGAAAGGCAACCGATGTGCGGCGGTTCTGGGAAGAGATGAAAGATGGCGATGTCGTTGTCCTGAGATTCGGAACGAGCGAAGTTTATGGAGTAGGGGAGATTGTCGGAAACTATGAGTGGTGCGAGGAATTCAACGATGTGGATGGTTGGAACATCGGGCATGTGCGCCGCGTTCGCTGGTTGTGGGATTACCGAAAGGACAACGAGGAAGAGCCAAAAAGGTTCCCCACATATACCCTGAAGCGAGGCGACACGACTCAACGCCTCACTGCCGACAAAGTCAAGTCGTGGCTTGAGACATTAGACGTGCCTAGCGCTTCGAGTGGACGTGAGCCGGGCGAACTTCCCGGTATCGGCAGCAGCAGGACAGTCACCCTTGACGAGGTGAGGCGGCAGCTGTTCAATAAGGGCTTATCCGCTGACTCGCTCTCAAGGCTTATGGAAGTGATGCAAAAGCTTGAGCAGATCGCTCACTATTACGACACGCAGGGAGAAGGAACGTCCGAATATGAAACGATAACCTACCTGGCCGTCCCGCTTCTCGGAGCGCTCGGCTGGACTCAGCAGAAAATGGCCATCGAATGGAACAAGATCGACATCGCGTTGTTTTCCAGCCTGCCACGTAGATGGGAGTCTTTGTCCGTGGCTGTGGAGGCCAAGAGATTGCGGTCGTCGTCGTTGTCCGCGGTCGACCAGGCGGGACATTATGCGAGCAAAGCGCAAGATTGCAACCGTATCATCGTCACGGACGGTTTGCGCTATGGGGTGTTTTCCAAGCAATCGGGCGAATTCGGACGCTATCCCGATGCTTATCTGAACTTGAACCGTATGCGTGACGGCTATCCGATCTACGGCGATTGCAAGGGCGCCGCCGAGGCCCTCTTCATGATGAGCCAGGAATGGCGGTGATCGGCGTTCGGGCTACCGCCCACTCCGCCGCTTCGGCGGGCGGCGCCAGTTCGCCGGCATCGGCGGTTCCGGCGCGATGGCGCAGCCATAGGGGGCGGCGGCGGTCCGAAGCCAGGTCCAGAGATAGTCGGCCTGGCTGCGTTCCACATAGAGGTCGAAGACGCCATCCTTCGCCCGGTGCAGGATCACCGTGCTGCGCGCCAGAAAACTCTGGGCGCAGCGGCCGGTGGCGAAGGCCCTGGGGTGCAGGTCCAGCGGGCAGCCCATGGCCAGCACGTCGCGCGCCATCGGGCCGGCGAGGCGGATCGCGGTGCGCCCTTCCGTGACGTCGACCACGGCCGCCCCGCTGGCCGCCAGCGCCTCGGCAAGGCAGGCCTCGATGGCCGCCTCGGCGCCCGGCGGGCCGACGATCAGCCATTCGTCCGGCCCCAGCCACAGCGCCAGAAGGCCGTTGCCGCTCTCGGTCGTATTCGGCTCCCGCGGCAGGCGCGTGCCCAGGGCGGCGCGGACGGCTCTGCTCGTGGCCCGGCCGCGCAGGCCGACCTTGGCCAGGAAGCGGCGTTCGGCGAGCAGCAGCCCCGCGCCCTCCGCATCCGCGCCCGCCGCCGCAGCCAGGCCGCGATGGGCGAGCGGGCTCTGCCTGCGATAGCCCTCAACCACGCAGCCTCTCCCCCGCCTCGTCGAAGAACGCCGGCTTCGTCACCTTCGCCCGCACCACCTTCTCCTCCAGCGGGATGGCGACCTCCTCGCCCAGGCGCTGGCGCCCGCGTTCGAGCAGGGCCAGGGCGATGGAGCGTCCGCAATTGGGGCTGAAATAGCTCGACGAAACCCAGCCCTCCATCGCCAGGGGCGGCGCGCCCTGCGGCTCGGGCGAGATGTGTGCTCCCTCCGGGATCACCTCGGCGAGATCGTCGGTCAGCAGGCCCACCAGCTGCTTGCGGTCGGCGCGCAGGGTGTCGGGGCGGGCGAGCCCGCGCTTGCCCAGGAAGTCGCCCTTGGCCTTCGAGACGATCCAGTCCATGCCCAGGTCGCCGGGCGTGGTGGTGCCGTCGGTGTCCTGGCCGGCGATGATGAAGCCCTTTTCGGCCCGCAGCACGTGCATCGCCTCGGTGCCGTAGGGCGTGATGCCGTAGCTTTCGCCGGCCGCCATCAGCGTCTGCCACAACGCCAGGGCATAGCTGGCGGCGATGTGGACCTCGAAACCCAGCTCGCCCGAGAAGCTGATGCGAAAGAGGCGGGCCGGCAGGCCGGCCACCCGCCCATCGCGCCAGGCCATGAAGGGAAAGGCCTCGTTGGAAAGGTCGATATCGGCCAGTTCGGTCAGCAGGCGGCGGCTGTTGGGGCCGGCCAGGGCCAGCGACGCCCAATGGGTCGTCACCGAAGTGCAATAGACCTCGAGATCGGTCCATTCGGTCTGCAACCATTCCTCCAGCCAGTTCAGCACGGTAGCCGCCCCGCCGGTGGTGGTGCTCATCAGGAAGCGGTTTTCGGCCAGCCGCGCGGTGACGCCGTCGTCGAAGATCATGCCGTCGTCCTTCAGCATCAGCCCGTAGCGGCAGGCGCCCACCTTCAGCGTCGAGAAGCGGTTGGTGTAGATGCGGTCGAGGAAGCGGGCGGCGTCCTTGCCCTGGATGTCGATCTTGCCCAGGGTCGAGGCGTCGAGGATGCCCAGCGAGGCGCGCACCGCCGCCGTTTCGCGCTGCACCGCCGCCGCTACCGTCTCGCCCTCGCGCGGATAGCAATAGGGCCGCTTCCACTGGCCGACATCCTCGAAATGGGCGCCCCGGCGCTCGTGCCAGGCGTGGAGCGGCGTCTTGCGCACCGGGTCCAGCAGCTCGGGGCCGGTGTCGATGCCGGCCAGGGCGCCGATGGCGACCGGCGTGTAGAAGGGGCGGAAGGTGGTGTGGCCCACGGCCGGGACCGGCTCCCCCCGCAGCCCGGCCAGAATGGCGAGCGCGTTGACGTTCGAGGTCTTGCCCTGGTCGGTGCCCATGCCGGCGGTGGTGTAGCGCTTGGCATGTTCCGCCAGCGCGTAGTTCTCGCGCCAGGCCAGCGCCAGGTCGTCGGCCGTCACGTCGTTCTGAAAGTCCACGAAACGCTTGCCGCCGCGCCGCGCGGCAGGCGCCTCCCACACCGGTTCCAGATCGAGGGCGCCATCGCCCGGCCCGGCCTCGACCTCCGGCACCGTCCACGGCGCAGAGCCGTCTTCGCCCGCAACCTCGCCGCCGGCGCCTTTGGGAGCGGCGAAGCCGGCGGCGGCAGCGGCCGCCGCGCCCGCCTCGGCGCCTTCGATCAGGCAATCGGTGAGCGCCAGGGTGCCGGCGGCCGCGCCGGCGCTGCGCTGCGCCTGTTTCGGCGCGCCCGGCACGAAGGAGGCCAGCGCCTCGTCCCAGTCCAGCGTCGCGCCCGACTGGGAGGCGAGGGCGACATTGGGGTTCCAGCCTCCCGACATCATGACCAGATCGCAGGCGATGCGCCGTTCGCCGCCGTCGCCGTTCAGCCGGGCCAGATCGACACCCTCGACGCGGCGCCGCCCCCGCACGGAGGCGACGACGCTGCCGGCGACGATCTCGATTCCCCGCCCGCGCACGGCGGCCGCCGCCTCGCCCTGCGGATCCTCCCTGACGTCCACCACCGCCGCCACGCGAATGCCGCCTTCGACCGCCGCCAGGACGGCACCATAGGCGCTGTCGTTGTTGGTGAAGGCCACGGCCACGTCGCCAGCGCGCACGCCGTAGCGGCCGGCATAGGTGGCGACGGCGCCGGCCAGCATGACGCCGGGGCGGTCGTTGCCGGCGAAGACCAGCGGGCGTTCCAGGGCGCCGGTCGCCAGCACCGTCTGGCGGGCGCGAATCTTCCACAGCCGCTGGCGCGGCCCCCGGCGCTCGTCATGGGACAGGTGATCCGTCACCCGCTCCACGGCGAGGAGGAAGTTGTGGTCGTAATAGCCGGCGACGGTGGTGCGCGGCAGCAGGCGGACCTCCGCCATGGCCGCCAGCCGCTCGCCGGCGGCGGCGGCCCAGTCGCCGGCCGGGACGCCGTCGATGGTCGCGCCGCCGGCCAGCAGGCTGCCGCCGAAGGTTGCCTGCTCGTCGGCCAGGATGACGCGGGCGCCGCCGGGCGCCGCCGCCAGCGCCGCCGCCAGGCCCGCCGCCCCGCCGCCGGCCACCAGCACGTCGCAATGGGCCCAGCGCTTCTCGTAGACGTCCGGGTCCGGCTCCTCGGGCGCCCTGCCCAAGCCGGCGGCGCGGCGGATGAAGCGTTCATAGAGGCTCCACGCGCCGGGCGGCCACATGAAGGTCTTGTAGTAGAAGCCGGCCGGCAGGATTGCGGAGACGAGATCGCCGGCCTGGCCGATGTCGAAGGCCAGGCCGGGCCAGTGGTTCTGGCTTTGCGCCACCAGGCCTTCGAAGAGCTCGGTCGTGGTCGCGCGTATATTGGCCTCGGCCGTGGCGCCTTCGCCCAGCCGCAGCAGGGCGTTGGGCTCCTCGGCACCGGCCGCCACGATGCCGCGCGGGCGGTGGTATTTGAAGCTGCGCCCCACCAGATGCACGCCGTTGGCGAGTAGCGCCGAGGCCAGGCTGTCGCCGGGATGGCCGTGATAGCGGCGCCCGTCGAAGGTGAAGGCCAGCGTGCGGCTGCGGTCGATCTGCCCGCCCTGGCCGCTGCGGAAAGGCTGCGTCATCGCGCGGCCTGCCCGTCGTCGAGCGCCGGCGGCGGCTCGTCGATGCCGTAGGCCGCCAGAATGGCGTGGCTCACCGTGTCGCGGGCCAGGTGAAACCAGCGCCGGCAACCATGGGCGTGGAACCAGCGCTCGCAATGCGGCCCCTTGGGGTTCTTGCGCATGAACAGATAGGCGGCCCATTCCTCGTCGCTGGCGCTCTCGGGATCGGGGCGGCGGATATGGCCTTCGCCGCCGCAGACGAACTCGGAATGCACGCGCTCGCCGCACCAGGGGCAGGGGATCAGCAGCATGGTTCGCTCCCTGGCACCCCGCTCAATGGGCGACGGCGGCGGCGCCGTGCTCGTCGATCAGCGCCCCGGTTTCGAAACGCTTGAGGTCGAAGGCCTCGTTGAGGCGGTGCGGGCGGTCCTGGGCCACGGTGTAGGCGAACACCCAGCCCGAACCCGGCGTGGCCTTGAAGCCGCCGGTGCCCCAGCCGCAATTGATGTAGAAGCCTTCGATGGGCGTCCTGGAGACGATGGGGCTGGCGTCGGGGCAGATATCGACGATGCCGCCCCAGCTTCGCATCACCCGCAGGCGGCGCAGCACCGGATAGAGCTCCGCCAGCCCTTGCAGCTGGTGTTCGATCACGTCGATGCCGCCCCGCTGGCTGTAGCTGTTGAAGCCGTCGATGCCGGCGCCCAGCACCAGCTCGCCCTTGTCGGACTGGCTGATATAGACGTGGACGGTGTTCGACATGATGACGGTATCGAGCACCGGCTTGATCGGCTCGCTGACCATGGCCTGCAAGGCGTGGCTTTCGATGGGCAGGGAGAGGCCCGCCATGGCGGCGACGACGGAGGCGTGGCCGGCCGGCACGGCGGCGACCTTCTCGGCGGCGATCGGCCCCCGCGTGGTCTGCACGCCGGTGACGCGGCCGTCACGGACGTCGATGCCCGTCACTTCGCAGTTCTGCACGATGTCCACGCCATAGCGGTCGGCCTGCCTGGCAAAGCCCCAGGCCAGGGCGTCGTGGCGGGCGGTGCCGGCGCGCCGCTGCATGGCGCCGCCCAGAACCGGATAGCGGCTGCGCGGGGAGATGTTGACGATGGGCGCGATCTCCTTGATCTGCTGCGGCGTCACCAGTTCGTAGTCGATGCCGTTCAGGCGGCAGGCATGGCTGCGCCGGGCCAGTTCCTTCAGGTCGTGCTCGTTGTGGGCGAGGTTGATGACGCCGCGCGGCGAGAACATGACGTTGAAGTTGAGGTCCCGCGACAAACCCTCGAACAGCTTCAGCGAATGGTCGTAGAGGAAGGCGCTCTCGTCCCAGAGATAGTTGGAGCGCACGATGGTGGTGTTGCGGCCGGTGTTGCCGCCGCCGATCCAGCCCTTCTCCAGCACCGCCACATCCGCGATGCCGTGCTCCCTGGCGAGATAGTAGGCGGTCGCCAGGCCATGGCCGCCACCGCCGATGACGACCACCCGATAGGCCGCCTTCGGCTGCGGGCTGCGCCAGGCCTGCGGCCAGTTCCGGTGGCCATGGCGGGCCTGTCGCAGCAGGTTGATGAGCGAATAGCGCATGTTCGGGGGAGGGCTGGACACTCCTCATTTCGACCACAGCCCGCCCGCCCGCGCAAGCGCAACCGGCGATCTCCGCTTGCGGGAGATCACCATCTGGAGAAGGCGCCGCCGGAGGCGGTGCGTGCGATCTCCGCCTGCGGGAGACCGTGGAAAGCGCGGCAGGGCATGGCCACCGCAGCGCAGCGCGGGGCCCTGCCGCCGGCGCCTTGGTTGCGGCGGCATTCCTTGTCACAGTCGGCGACCTGCCCCGGGAGTCCGCCATGGCCTTCACGCTGCTCGCCCTCGTCACGCTGGCCTATGCCGGCTACAACCTGTTCGTGAAGGCTTCGGGCAGCCATGCCCCCGCCGAGGCGACCACCACCATCCTGGCCACCCTGTGCCTGCAAGCGGGCGCGGTGATCTCGGCGCTGGCCTTTTTCGCCTTTCTCGCCGTCCAGGGCGGCCACAGCTTCCGGCTCACGTCGCCCGCCTATGGCTATGCGGTGGCGGCCGGCCTGTGCATCGGCGCGGCGGAGGTGTGCTATTTCTACCTCTTCGGCGGCGTCGGCGGCATCCAGCCGCTGCCGGCCAGCCTCGTCATCCCCGCCGTCGTCGCCGGCACCGTCGTCGTCGCCCTCGTCGCCTCCGTCTTCGTCTTCGGCGAAAAGCTTTCGGCGGTGCAGCTGGCCGGGGCGGCGATGATCCTGGGCGGCATCGCCGTCATGTTCTGGGCGCGGGGCGACGGCGGCGCCTGAGGACCCCTGGACAGGCGGCGCGAAGCGGCGCAGGATGGTCGCATGACAAAGGCGCCGGCAAGGCGCGTGGGGGGAGCCGATGGCACATCGCGACCTGGTCGCCGAAAGCGGCATTTTCAAGGGTCTTCACAGCGGCATGGGCATCGCCGCCAAGGGCATGGTGGTCGCCTTCGTGGTGTTCACGGCGCTCAATGTGGAGTTTGCCGGCGGCATCTACTCGGCGGTGCGCGGCTGGATCGAATCGGCGCTCAACTGGTATTACATCACCACCGTCGCCATCATGCTGTTCGTCTGCCTCTATCTGATGTGCAGCCGTTTCGGCAGCATCAGGCTGGGCGACGACGACAGCCGGCCGGAGTTCAGCAATTTCTCCTGGTTCGCCATGCTGTTCTCGGCCGGCGTCGGCATCGGCCTGCTGTTCTTCAGCATCGCCGAGCCGATGTTCTACTTCGACAACACCCAGCCCTGGGGCTATCCCAACAACCCCTTCGCCGATCAGGCAGGCGCCGCCGAGATGAACGATCATCGCGCCGTGCTGGCCATGCGCGCGACCTATTTCCACTGGGGATTCCACGGCTGGGCGGTCTATGTCATGATCGGCCTGTGCCTGGCCTATTTCGGCTTCCGCAAGAAGCTTCCGCTCACCTTGCGCTCGGCGCTTTACCCCATCATCGGCGAGAAGATCTACGGCCCCGTCGGCCATGCGGTGGATCTGCTGGCGGTGTTCGGCACGGTGTTCGGCGTCGCCACCTCGCTGGGCCTGGGCGTGAGCCAGATGGCGGTGGGCCTGCACCACCTGTTCGGCATCGACTCCGGCATTCTCACCAAGATCCTGCTGATCGCGGGCATCAGCGTGGTGGCGACCCTGTCGGCGGTCTCCGGCGTCGGCAAGGGCATCCGCATCATCTCGGAATGGAACATCTGGCTCAGCATCGTGCTGCTGGCCTTCTTCCTGTTCGGCGGGCCGTTCAACTGGCTGATGGGCTTCTTCGTTACCACCGTCGGCGACTATCTCTGGCACGTCATCCCCATGGGCTTCCAGACCTTCAACAGCGAGGGCTATTCGGCCTGGCAGGGCGGCTGGACCATCTTCTACTGGGGCTGGTGGATCTCCTGGGCGCCCTTCGTCGGCATGTTCATCGCCCGCATCAGCCGCGGGCGCACCATCCGCGAGTTCATGGTCGGCGTGATGTTCGTTCCCACCACCATCGCCTTCTTCTGGCTGTGCGTGTTCGGCGGCACGGCGATGTTCTTCGAGATCAACGCGCCGGGCGGCGCCGGCACGGCCGGCATCGCCGACCTGGTGCGCGGTTGGGACCTGCCGGCCGCCCTCTACGGCACCATCGACCAGGTGACGAACATGGCCTGGCTCAACTGGATCATGGCGGCGCTGGCGACCTTCCTGCTCGCCACCTGGTTCATCACCTCGTCGGATTCGGGCACGCTGGTCATCACCACCATGCTCAGCATGGGCGACGACCACCCGCCGCAGCGGTTCCGCGTCGTCTGGGGCCTGGGCGAGGGCTTCGTGGCGGCGATTCTGCTGATGGCCGGCGGCCTGGTCGCGTTGCAGACCGCCTCCATAGCCGCCGCTCTGCCGGTCAGCGTCATCATGCTGCTGATGGCCTGGGGCATCGTGAAGTCGCTGCACGAAGACTCCAGCGCCGCGGCCGCCCCGGCGGAAGGCGAACGGGCGCCCGACGGCACCCGCATGGCGCAGGACCTGCACGCCTGAGGGGCAGGCCCCGCAAGGGCGCGCCCGCGCGGCGCTACCCCTTGCGGGGCCGGGCCTCCACGGCACCGCCTGCCGCCTTCCAGGCGCCGAAACCGCCCGCCAGATGGGCGACGCCTTCCAGGCCCATGTCCTGCAAGGTCTTGGCGGCCAGTGCCGAGCGCCAGCCCGAGGCGCAGTAGAGGACGAAACACCGGCCGCTGGCGAAAGCCCGGCGGTGATAGGGGCTTTCGGGATCGACCCAGAACTCCAGCATGCCGCGCGGGGCGTGCAGGGCGCCGGGGATGGCACCGTCGCGCTCCAGCTCGCGCACGTCGCGGATATCGACGAACAGCGTCCCCTCGTCGCCCACCAGCCCCCTGGCGGCCTCGACCTCGACGGCCTCCACCTCGGCCGAAGCCGCTTCCACCATCTCGCGAGCGGTGATCCTCAAGGCCATGCGTTTCTCCCCGGTAGCGAAGTTGCCGTCGTCACGGCCCTCTCTCCTCGGCGGCTTCCGTCTGCCAATCGGCATAGGTCTTGGCCTTGAGCCAATCGTCATACGTCTCGGCGCCGAGCTTCCATTGAGTCCAGCCATTAACATTGCGATCGATGACGACAGCAGCGGAGGCAGAGAGACTTGGGAAGGCAACATCGGTTGTAAAGCGATAAAATCCGTTTTCTTCGACGAGCTTATTTTCGCGAATCAACCGCTCCTTCAAACGCACATAAGGCATGCTGCTTGCATGTGTATCCTTCATGGCCGTGGAATCCTTCATGACGACGTACTCGTTCCCCGCCTCAACCATGGTCGCTGCGACACCATCCCTGTTGTAGATGGTAAATTTGGGGCGCGGGACACCCACGGCATCCTCCGTCTCCGGGTTCCTGTTTTCGGGACGGCGGGCGCGAGCGGCAGCATCTCTTTCGAACAGATCAAGGCCGACGACCGGGAGGATCAAGCGAATGTCTTCCAGGAATCTTTCCATATTGGCCCTATCCGCCTCCGGCAGATAGGGCCTATTGGGCTGCTGCGCGTTTTTCAGCGCTACGCGCCCGTACTCCTTGGCGATCTGGATCAGGCGTGCTTCCAGATAGCGTACATGACCCTTGGTCAGACTTTCGTCGCTGGTGGTAACGACGACAATGCGTCGCCACTCCCAGGACTCTTCCTGCTTCCTGGCGCTGTGTTGGATGCGCCGCCCGATCTCCTCTGCCTCGCCGATATAGGCATGGGGTTGTCCATTCTCCTCGTCGTCGGGACCGTGAAGAATATAGACACCCGCACGTTTGGTTTCTTCGCGGCGAAGCAGTGCGCGCAAGGTGGTCTGATGCGCCACCATCACCGATCCGGTCCAGCCGTGAAGGGTCGCGATGATCAACCCGGAGGGGCTGCCGTCGGTCAGGAACAGCTGGATGGTCCGCCCGCGGGCCGTGGCTTCACTCATATGCCGGCCTCCGTTGCCGGATTCGAGCGAACACCGCCGGCAAGGGCAAGCCCCAGCTCCTTCAGCTGGCGGGGCGAGACCGGGCCCGGCGCACCCATCATCGGGTCCTGGGCGCGCTGGTTCATGGGAAACAGCGTCACCTCCCGGATGTTGGCCTCGCCCGCCAGCAGCATGACGATGCGGTCGATGCCGGGGGCGATGCCGCCATGGGGCGGGCAGCCATAGCGGAACGCATTCCACAGGGCACCGAAGCGCGCCTCCACCTCGTCCGGCCCGTAGCCGGCGATGGCGAAGGCCCTGGCCATGGTGGCGGGCTCGTGGTTGCGGATGGCGCCGCTGGAAAGCTCCACGCCGTTGCACACGATGTCGTATTGGTGGGCGAGCACGGCCAGCGGCTCCCGCTCCTCCAGCGCCCGCAACCCGCCCTGGGGCATGGAGAAGGGGTTGTGGCTGAAGACGATGCGCCCCGCTTCCCGGTCGTATTCGAACATCGGGTAATCGACGATCCAGCAGAAGCGGAAGGCCCCCTCTTCCATCAGCCCCAGCTGGCGGCCCAGCCTGTCGCGCACCAGGCCGGCGATGCGGTCGGCCTCACTGCGCGCACCGCAGGAGAAGAACACCGCATCGCCGTCGCCCACGCCGGCCAGGGCGCGGATGGCGTCGAGTTCGCCGGCGGTCAGCGGCCTGGCGACCGGCCCCCTGGCGGCACCGCCCTCGAAGACGACATAGGCCAGCCCGCCGGCGCCGTTCTGGCGCGCGAAATCCACCGTCCGGTTGAAGAAGCTGCGCGGGCGCCCGGCCGCCCCCGGCGCGGGGATGGCGCGCACCGCCGCCCCCCTGGCGATCTGCTCGCGAAAGACGCGGAAGCCGGCCCGGGCGAAGAGGTCGGTGGCGCAGGCGTTGCGCAGCGGATTGCGCAGATCGGGCTTGTCGCTGCCATATTGCAGCATGGCGTCGGCATGGGCGATGCGCGGGAAGGGCGGCGCCGTCACCGCCTGGCCGTCGAACTCCTCGAACAGGCCGTGGAGCACCGGCTCGATGGCGGCGAACACGTCCTCCTGGGTGACGAAGCTCATCTCCACGTCCAGCTGATAGAACTCGCCCGGCGAGCGGTCGGCGCGGGCATCCTCGTCGCGAAAGCAGGGGGCGATCTGGAAATAGCGGTCGAAGCCCGCCGCCATCGCCAGCTGCTTGAACTGCTGCGGGGCTTGCGGCAGCGCGTAGAAGCGGCCCGGATGCAGGCGCGAAGGCACCAGGAAATCGCGCGCTCCTTCGGGGCTGGAGGCGGTGAGGATCGGCGTCTGGAACTCGGTGAAACCGGCCTCGTTCATGCGCCGGCGGATCGAGCGCATCACGGCGGCCCGCAACAGAATGTTGCGCTGCATCCGCTCGCGCCGCAGGTCCAGGAAGCGGTAGCGCAGGCGCAGGTCTTCCGGATAGTCGCCGCCGCCGCCCGCCACCGGCAGCGGCAGCGGCTCGGCCGCCGACAGCACCCGCAAGGCGCGGATGGCGACCTCCACCTCGCCGGTGGCGAGCTCGGGATTGACCGTCGCCGCCTCCCGCGCCACCACCGGCCCTTCGACCGTCACCACGCTTTCGAGCCTGACCGCCTCGGCCGCCGGGAAACTGGCACCGTCCCGTTCCACCACGCATTGGGCGATGCCGTAACGGTCGCGCAGGTCCAGAAACAGCAGGTTGCCGTGGTCGCGCTTGCGGTGCACCCAGCCGGAAAGGCGCACATCGGTGCCGACATGCTCGCGGCCGAGGTCGCCGCAGCGATGGGTGCGGTAGCGGTGCACGTGCCGGTGTCCGTCTGCGGCCAGGGGCCGGAGACAAGGCACCGGCGGGCGCGCTTGTCAAGGCGGCGGCTGGACAGGCGGGCAAAACCCTGTATGGAAGCCGGCCATGACCGTCATCGCCGACGCCGCCCAGGCCGCCGCCTTCTGCCGCCGCCTGAGGAAGAGCGCCTTCGTCGCCGTCGACACCGAGTTCATGCGCGAAAGCACCTACTGGCCGCGGCTGTGCCTGGTGCAGCTGGCCGGCGAGGACGAGGCGGCGGCGATCGACCCGCTGGCCGAGGGCATGGAGCTCGCCCCGCTGTTCGCGCTCATGGCCGACGAGGCGGTGCTGAAGGTGTTCCACGCCGCCCGGCAGGATCTGGAGATCTTCGCCCAGCTGACCGGCCGGGTGCCGCGGCCGGTGTTCGATACCCAGGTCGCCGCCATGGTCTGCGGGCTGGGCGACCAGATCGGCTACGACGCCATCGTGCGCCGGCTGGCCGGCGTGGCCATCGACAAGGATTCGCGCTTCACCGACTGGCACCGCCGCCCGCTCACCGCCCGGCAGATCGCCTATGCCCTGGCCGACGTCACCCATCTGCGCACGGTCCACGAGCGGCTCGCCGCCATGCTGGCCGAGAACGGGCGCGGCGGCTGGATCGAAGGCGAGATGGCCGTCCTGACCAGCCTCGACAGCTATCGCGTGGACCCCGGCGAGGCCTGGCGGCGGATCCGAACCAAGGCCCGCAAGCCGCGCCAGCTGGCGGCGCTGCGCGAGCTGGCGGCCTGGCGCGAGGAGACGGCGCGCCGGCGCGACCTGCCCCGCAACCGCGTCGCCAGGGACGAGCTGCTGGAACGCATCGCCATCGGGCGCCCGGCCAGCGCCGACGAGCTGCAAGCCATCCGCCTGGTGCCGCGCGGCCTGGCGGCAAGCCGCGACGGCAAGGCCATGCTGGCGGCGGTCGGGCGCGCCATGGCGCTGCCGGAAGAGGCCCTGCCGCGCCGCGAGGCGAAGGACGGGGCGCCGAACGCGCCGGCGGCGCTGGTGGAGCTGTTGAAGGTGCTGCTGCGGGCGCGCTGCGAGCAGGAGGGCGTAACGCCGCGGCTGGTCGCCAGCGCGGCCGACCTCGAACGCTTCGCCGCCGCGGACGGGGCCGCCGGGCCGCTGGCCGACGGCTGGCGCCACGCGCTCTTCGGCCGCGACGCCCTGCGCCTGAAACAGGGCCAGCTGGCGCTGGCCCCCGACGGCGACGGGCTGAAGCTGATCGCGCTGAAGCCCGGCCAGGGCGCGCCCGGTCAGTAGCGCAGCAGCGTATGCACCCGGTGCCCGGCGAGGCGGGCGCGCCCGGCCAGGGCGGAAAGCTCGATCACGAAGGCGCAGGCCGCGACCTCGCCGCCGAGCCGCTCGACCAGCGCGCAGCCGGCCGCCGAGGTGCCGCCGGTGGCGAGCACGTCGTCCACCAGCAGCACGCGGTCGCCGGCGGAGACGGCATCGACATGCGCCTCCAGCACCGCCTGGCCGTATTCCAGATCGTAGCGGACGGCGAGCGTCTCGCGGGGCAGCTTGCCCGCCTTGCGCAGCGGCACGAAGCCGGTCTTCAGCTGGCGGGCCGCCAGGCTGCCGAAGATGAAGCCCCGCGCCTCCGCGCCCACCACGGCGTCGACGCGCTCGCCGGCGAAGGGTTCGGCGAGGTGGCGGGCCGCCAGCCGCAGCGCCTCGGGATCGGCCAGCAGCGGCGTGATGTCGCGAAAGACGATGCCGGCCTCGGGAAAGTCGGGCACGGCGCGGATGCGCTCCGCAAGGCGGCGCATGGGCGTATCCCCGGCGCCGCAGCCCGGCCGGCGGGGCCTAGAGCGTGCCTGGGAAGGCACCGCCGTCGAGCACCAGGTTCTGGCCGGTGATGTAGCCGGCATGGGCGCTGCACAGGAAGGCGCAGGCGGCGCCGAACTCGGCCGGGTCGCCGAAGCGGCCGGCCGGGTTCTCCCGCGCCTCGCGGGCCAGGGCCTGCTCCAGGCTCTCGCCCTCTTGCAGGCGGCCGGTCATGGTCTGCTTCAGGCGGTCGGTGTCGAAGGGACCGGGCAGCAGGCCGTTGACGGTGACGTTGTGGGCCACCGTCTCGCGGGCCAGGCCGGCGCAGAAGCCGGTGAGGCCGGCGCGGGCGCCGTTGGAAAGCCCCAGGGTGGGGATGGGCGATTTCACCGCCGCCGAGGTGATGTTGACGATGCGCCCGAAGCGCCGCGCGATCATGCCGTCCACGGTCGCCTTGATGAGCCAGATGGCGGCCAGCATGTTGGCGTCCAGCGCCCGCAGCCAGTCGTCCCGCCGCCAGTCGCGGAAGTCGCCCGGCGGCGGCCCGCCGGCGTTGTTGACCAGGATGTCGGGTTCGGGGCAGGCCGCCAGCAGAAGGCGGCGGCCCTCGTCTTCGGTGACGTCGCCCGGAACCTCGATCGCCTTCGCCCGCGGAAAGGCGGCGCGGATGGCGGCGGCCGTTGCCGCCACCGTCTGCCGGCAGCGGCCGTTCACCACCACCTCGCAGCCTTCCGCCGCCAGCGCCCAGGCGCAGGCGCGCCCCAGCCCCTTGCTGGAGGCGCAGACGATGGCCTTGCGCCCGGCCAGTCCCAGATCCATCGCTCAGCCCTCCGCCCGGCCGCCCGCCGCCAGCGCGCGCCGCGCCAGGGGCACCGTGATAGCCCGATGCTCGGCCAGGGACAATCCGTCGAGGGCGGCGACGATGGCGGCGGCGGCGGCGAAGGAGCGCTCCATGCGGGCTACCAGATAGGCGACGACCTCGTCGGGCACCGTCAGCTGCCGGTCCTGGAACTGCTTGGCGAGCACCGCCGCCAGCAGGCCGTCGCCGGGCTCGGTGAGCGTCGCCACCGGCAGCGCCGCCAGCCGCGAGGCCAGATCGGGCAGCACCACCGGCCAGCGCGCCGGGGCCAGGCGGGCGGTGAGCAGCAGATGGCCGCCGTCCTCGCGCACCAGGTTGACGAGATGGAAGAGGGAGTCCTCGCAAACGCCCCGGTCGCCGTCCTCCAGCGCCACGGCGGCACCCGCCCCCGGCCAAGCGTCCAGGAAGGCGGCATCGAGCTCGGCCGCCGGCAGCGGGACGGCGCCGCAGCGGCGACGCCAGACGCTGGCGAGATGGCTCTTGCCGGCGCCGGGAGGGCCGCAGAGCGCCAGCGCGCCCCCCGACCAGGCGGGCCAGCGGTCGATCCAGGCCACGGCGGCGCGGTTGCCGTCGTCGACCAGGAAGCTCTCCGCCCCCAGGGCCGGACGGTGTTCGAAGCCGAAGACCAGCTGGCGGGCGCCGCTCACGGCGGCAGCACGGCCCAGGCGCCTTCGCCGCCGGGGCCGAGCCCCAGGCCCGCCCGCCGCAGCGCCGCCCGCAGCTCCTCCGGCGTGCCCGTATAGCCGATCCGCACGCGGGCGCCGGCCAGGGAGAAGGCCAGCGGCAACACGCTTTCCACCGCCGCCGGACGCTCCAGGCGCCCCCGGACGTCCACCCATTGGGCGAGGCTTTCCAGCGGGATATCGACGATGGCGGTGGCCACCGGCCCGCCCGGGGCCAGGGCGGCGGAAGACCAGTGGTCGCTGACGCTGCGGCGGGCGGCATCGACGGCGGCGCCCCAGTCGATGGCGGCGGCGGCCGGGGCGGCGCCCTCCAGCGGCACATGGCGGCCCCGCGGCCCTTCGTACCAGGTGAGCGTCTGCCGCAGGCGCCCGCCTTCGGCGCGGGCCGCCGCCACCAGCGCGCCATCGGCCTCGTAGCGGCGCGCCAGCAGCCGCAGCGCCGCCCAGTCGCCGGCCAGGGCGCCGGCGGCATCGACGGTCGCCAGGTCGTCGAGATCGGCGACCGGGGCCACCGTGTCGACGACGAGGCCGCCGCCCGGGTGCCGCCGCCAGGCGGCGAGCCAGGGGTTGTCCTCGCCCCACAGCCGGTCGCCGTCGCCGTCCTGCAGCACCGGCAGCACGACCAGCAGCGGGCGCGGCACCGGCAGATGGGGAAAGCCGGCCGCGCGCAGCCGGGCGCGCACGGCCTCGGCGCGAAAGCGGACGGTGATGGCGGCCCGGTAGCGGGTGGCGGCGATCTTTTCGTCGGCGAATTCCAGGCCCTGGACCAGGGTGGCCAGCGCCTCCTCGCCGGGGGCGGCGGGCGGCGGGGCGGCGTCGGCCGCCATGCGGGCCGCCAGGCGCCGCCAGGCCCGGCGCTGGGCGGTGCGGATGGCGGCGCGCTGGGCAAGGCGGGCATCGGCCGCCACCTCGTCCACCACCACGTCGCGGACCGTGAAGACCTCTTCCCCGGCCGCCATGCCCGCCGTCCCCAGCAGGACGGCCAGCAGGCAGGCCAGGGCGAGCTTCTCCCTGCATTGCAAAGCCGGCGTCATGGCCTATGGTTCGGCGTGTTGCGGGGCGGGGAACCGACACCATGCCCTCCCGGAGACGGAACCTCAATGCCCGATACGGGGAGGCGGCGCCGGCGGGCCCTGCGGGCGAGGCGGCGGCGGGCGGCCTCGACTATCGGCAGGCGGGCGTCGATATCGGCGCCGGCGAGGCCCTGGCGCGGGCCATCCTGCCCCTGGCCCGGCGGACGCTGCGCCCGGGCGCCGGGGCGCCGGGCGGCTTCGGCGGCAGCTTCGATCTGCGGGCGGCGGGCTTTCGCGACCCGGTTCTGGTTTCCGGGGCCGATGGCGTCGGCACCAAGCTGAAGCTGGCCATCGACGCCGGCATCCTCGATACGGTGGGGATCGACTGCGTCGCCATGTGCGCCAACGATGTGGCGGTCCACGGCGCCGAGCCGCTGTTCTTTCTGGACTATCTGGCCATGGCGCCGCTGGACGCCGCGCGGGGGGCTGGCATCGTCGCCGGCATCGCCGAAGGCTGCCGGCGGGCCGGCTGCGCCCTGATCGGCGGCGAGTCGGCCGAGATGCCCGGCCTCTACGCCGCCGGCGATTTCGACCTCGCCGGCTTCTGCGTCGGCGCGGTGGAGCGCGGCCGCATGCTGCCCGCGCCCTCCATGGCGGCGGGCGACGTGCTGCTGGGGCTGGCCTCCAGCGGCGTCCACGCCAACGGCTTCTCGCTGATCCGGCGCCTGCTGGCCGAGCGCGGCCTGGGGCCGGAGGACGAAGCGCCCTTTCTGCCCGGCACCAGCCTGGGGCGGGCGCTGCTGGAACCGGCCCGCATCTATGCCCGCAGCTGCCTGGCGGCGGCGGCGGCGGGCGGCGTCAAGGGTTTCGCGCACATCACCGGCGGCGGCATCGCCGGCAATCTGTGCCGCGTGCTGCCGGCGGGCCTGATGGCGAGGATCCGGGCCGGCAGCTGGCCGCTGCCGCCGGTGTTCGCCTGGCTGGCGCGGGGCCGCCCGCCGGTGGCGGCGGCGGAGATGGCGCGCGTTTTCAACTGCGGCATCGGCATGGTGGCGGTGGTGGCGGCCGAAAGGGCGGAAGCCATCGCCGCCCTGCTGGCCGAACGGGGCGAGCAGGTGGCCGCCATCGGCGCGCTGGCAGCCTGCGAAGGCGGCCCGCGGGTCGCGATCGACGGCCTGGAAGAGGGCTGGCTGGCGGGATGAAGGTCGCCGTTTTCGTCTCCGGGCGCGGCAGCAATCTGCAGGCCCTGATCGACGCCTGCGCCGCCGGCAGGGTGCCGGCCGAGATCGCGCTCGCGGTCTCCGACCGCCCCGGCGCGCAGGGGCTGCAACGGGCGCGGGCGGCGTCCATCCCGGCCGTCGCCATCGAGCGCGGCGCCGACCGCGCGGCCTTCGACCGGGCGCTGGACGCGGCCGTGCGCGAGGCCGGTTGCCAGCTGATCTGCCTGGCCGGCTTCATGAGCATTCTGGGCGCCGATTTCATGCGCGCCTGGCGCGGGCGCGTGCTCAACATCCATCCCTCGCTGCTGCCGGCCTTTCCCGGCCTGAACTGCCACGCCAGGGCCATCGCGGCCGGCGTGGCCGTTTCGGGCTGCACCGTGCATTTCGCGCGCCCGGAGGTCGATAGCGGCCCCATCGTGGCGCAGGCGGCGGTGCCGGTGCTGCCGGACGACGACGCCGCCACGCTGGCCCGGCGCATTCTGAAGGCCGAGCACCGCATCTATCCCATGGCGCTGGCGCTGGTGGCGGCGGGCCGGGTGCGGGTGGTGGGCGAGCGGGCGCGCATCCGCGGCGCCCGCTGGGCGACCGGCGCGCTGCTCAACCCGGACGATGGGGTGGCCGGAAAGCGTCTCCGGAATCTCATCGCCGACGATGGCCTGCCTTCCGGCGCAGGGCCGGCGGCGCGATGACCAACTTCGCGAGCAACACGATCTGGACGGGCGATTGCCTGCCCGTCATGCGCGGGCTGAACAGCGCCACCGTCGATCTCGTCTATCTGGACCCGCCGTTCAACAGCAACGCCAACTACGCCGCGCCCATCGGGAGCAAGGCGGCCGGGGCCGCATTCAAAGACACCTGGACGCTGGAGGACGTCGATGTCGAGTGGATCAACCTCATCGAGGCCAAGCATCCGGCCCTTTTCCGCGTCCTGCTGGCGGCCACGTCGGACAGCGACAAGTCGTATCTGGTCTATATGGCGGCGCGACTGCTGGAAATGCGCCGGCTCCTGAAGCCGACCGGGAGCATCTATCTGCACTGCAACCAGTTTGCCTCGCATTATCTGAAACTGGTGATGGACGCCGTGTTCGGACGCGGGAACTTCGTCAACGAGATCATCTGGAATTACGGAACGCCATCCGGCGGCCGGGTCGGCGGCAAGAAGCCGGTCAAGGTTCACGACTGCCTGCTGGTCTATGCGGGCGAATACGGGAAGCATCTCTACCGGCCCCAATTCACGCCCTACAGCGAGAAATACGTCCGCGACTGGTTTCGCCATACCGACGAGCAGGGGCGCGCCTATAGAACGCGAAGCCGCAAGGGGAAGGTGATCCGTCAATATCTGGACGAAAGCCCCGGAATGCCGCTTTCGACGGTCTGGTCCGACATCATGCAGCTATCCAGCCGGCGGGGCTGGTTCCCGACGACGGACCGGGAGGAAACGGGCTATCCGACACAGAAGCCGCTGGCGCTTTTGCGGCGGATTATCCGAACCTCCAGCGATCCGGGGGACCTGGTGCTCGACCCGTTCTGCGGTTGCGCGACCACCTGCGTCGCGGCCCAGGACGAAGAGCGGCGATGGATCGGAATCGACATATCGCCGAAGGCGGCCGAACTCGTTTCGAGACGGATGCGCGACGAGCTGGGGATGCTCTTCCAGGGAATCCACCGGACGGACAACCCGCAGCGCACGGACCTTGGCAGGCTTCCGCCCTATCGTTCCCACGCGGCGACGCTCTACGGGCAGCAGGGCGGCTTCTGCGCGGGCTGCAATACCCATTTCGAGCCGCGCCATCTCAAGGTCGACCATATCATCGCACGCCAGAAGGGCGGCACGGATCACATCGACAACCTTCAGCTGCTTTGCGGATCCTGCAACCGGATCAAGGGCAACCGGGGCATGGAGTATCTCAACGCCAAGCTCCAGCTGTGAGGGCGGGAAGCCGAAGCGGCCCGCGCGCACCGCCTCCCCGCCGCTTCGCCATAGCGCCGCCCTCAATACCCCCGCGCCGGATCGACGGTGTTGCGGAGCGGCTGGCCGGCCAGGCGGCGGCGGGCGTTTTCGGCGAAGAGATCCAGGGCGGCCAGCTCCCAGCCTTCGAAGACGGCGCAGCTGTGGGGGGTGACGATGACGTTCTCCATCCCCCACAGCGGATGGCCGGGCGGCATGGGTTCGGGATCGAAGACGTCCAGGGCCGCCCCCGCCAGGCGACCGCCCTCCAGGGCCGCCACCAGGTCGTCCGCGACGGTGACGCCGCCCCTGGAGACGTCGATCAGGAAGGCGCCTGGCTTCATGGCGGCGAAGGCGGCCGCATCGATCAGGCCCAGCGTCGCCGGCGTCCTGGGGGTGGCGACGGCGACATAGTCGGCCTCCGCCAGCGCCTCGTGCAGGCGCCCGGGGCCGAAGACGCGGTCGACCTGGGCGGTCGGGCGCGGGCGGGCGCGGACGCCGGCCGTGGCCAGCCCCAGGGCCTTGCACAGCCTGGCGATCTCGCGCCCGATATGGCCCAGGCCGACGATGGCGACCCGGCCCCGCACGCGCCCCACCTGCCGCCATTGCCACAGCTGGCGCAGCTGCTGGCGGGCGAAGAGGGGATAGCGCAGGGTGAGCGCGATCATCGCCCCCAGCACATGCCAGGCGATGGCCTCGCTGGCCACGCCGGCGCCGTTGGTGACGGTGACGCGCTCCGCATCCCAGCGCCCCAGATGATCGACGCCGACGCCGCCCGTCGCCACCCAGGCGAGGCCGGGGCAGGCGAAGACGGCGGCCGCCGGATAGGGGCCGTCGGCGAAGCGGATGTGGAACAGGGCCTGGGGCCGGAACGACGCCAGCGCCGCCGGCAGCGCCTCGTAGCTGGCGCAGCAGTCGATCTCCAGGCCGGGGACGAGGGCCCCCAGCCGCTCCCGCAGGGGCTGAGGGCGGTCGTGATGGATGAGGACGCGCACGGCGCGCGGCCCTAGCCGACGATCTCGCTGCCGGCGAAGAAGAAGGCGATCTCGGCGGCGGCGTTTTCGACCGAGTCCGAGCCGTGGACTGAGTTGGCCTCGATCGATTCGGCGAAGGCCCGCCGGATGGTGCCGGCTTCGGCCCGGGCCGGGTCGGTGGCGCCCATGACGGCGCGGTTCCTGGCGACGGCGCCTTCGCCCTCCAGCACCTGCACCACCACCGGGCCGGAGGTCATGAAGGCCACCAGCGAGGCGAAGAAGGGGCGTTCGCGATGGACGGCATAGAACGCCTCGGCCTGGGCGCGGGTGAGGCGGATGCGCTTCTGGGCGACGACGCGCAGCCCGGCCTCCTCCAGCATGGCCAGGATGCGGCCGGTGAGGTTGCGGCGGGTGGCGTCGGGCTTGACGATGGAGAGCGTGCGTTCGGCCATGGGCGGGCAGCGGCGGCGATGGGCGGCCGCCTTATAGGCGCCGCCGGCGGGCGACGTCCAGCCACCGCACCGGATGCGCGCCGGCAGATTCTGTTCGATGATGTGGACGGTATCAGGACGGAACCACCCGGTTCCGCAGAATCAGGGAGGTCGGTATGACCAAGAAGACCGCGCGGCTCGGCCGCGCAGCCCAGGAACGGTTCATCGCGCTCCTGGAGGCCACCAAGGAGGGGCGGATATCCCGGCAGGCGGCGGCCCGAATGATGGACCTGACCGAATGGGAGGTCCACCGCCTGGCCACCTCGGCCTGGAATCGGCGAAACCCGAAGAGGCGGCCGATCAAGTACCACCGCCAAGGTCAAGAGTTCGAGCTCCTTGACCACGGCCAGTCGGAACCGGCACGTGGGCCCGGCAACCAGGAGCAATCCGCCATGACCGACAGCTTTCGCGCCGAGGGCGGCTGTGCCTGCGGCGACATCCGCTACCGCATCGAGGCCCGGCCCATGTTCGTCAATGGCTGCCACTGCACCCTGTGCCAGCGCCAGACCGGCACCGCCTTCGCCACCAATGCCATGATCGAGCGCCGCTTCGTGGTGCTGCTGGCGGGGACGCCCGAGACGGTGACGGTGCCGACCGCCAGCGGCCAGGGCCAGACCATCCTGCGCTGCCCGCGCTGCTGGATCGCGCTGTGGAGCCATTATGGCGGGGCCGGGGACGCCATCGCCTTCCTGCGCTGCGGCACCCTCGACCAGCCGGCCTCCCTGGCGCCCGACGCCCATATCTTCGTCTCGACCAAACAGTCCTGGCTGCCCCTGCCCGAAGGGGTGCCGTCCTATCCGGGCTTCTACGACCCGAAGGAGGCCTGGCCGCCGGAGACGATGGCCCGCTTCATGGCCGCCAGGCAGGGCTGAACGGCGGCCGGGGCGGAGAGGCGATTTTCAGGGCGACGCCCATCGCTGCAGGACGGGGCCGCAGAAGCGCCCCGCCAGCCAGCCCAGCAGCGACCAGAAGACGAAGCCGGTGGCCAGCGACGCGGAGACGAAATGGCTGGCGAGTTCCGCCGGCAGCGCGCTGGCGGCCGCCGGGACCGGCGGTGCACCGGCCAGATGAGGAAGCAGGACCAGCGCGGCGCCGACGGCTTTCAGCGCCGGCGGCCGCGCCAGCAGCAGCAGCCACAGCCCGGCCGCCGTGGCAGCGGTGGCCAGCAGCCACCAGGCCTGCCTGGCGCCGATCTCGGCCGTCGCGGCGCCCGGCAGCTCCGGCGGCAGGCCCAGCGCCGGCGCCAGGGCGAAGGCGGCGAAGCCGCCGATTCCCCACATCAGGCCGGCGCGGCCATCGACGGGGCGGCCCCTGACCAGGAACGCCGCCGCCAGCAGCATGGCGAAGGCCACACCGGTCGCCACATTGGCGAGGCCGGTCAGAAGGCCGCGCTCGATGCCTTGCCCGGCGCTCCGGGAGGCCTCGCCGCCATGGCCCCCTTCGCCATGGGCGAGATGGAGCGCGGCATCCGCCGGCCATGCGGCGGCAGCGGCGACATCCTCATAGGCTTCGGCGGCCAGGACCAGCGGCGTGGTCGTGAAGGTTTGCAGGAAGGTGACGAGGACGCCCGCCAGCGCCCCGGACAGAAGCGCCGCCGCCAGCAGGCGGGGGAGCACGGCCCCGTTCCCTAGTGGCAGGGAAAGGCGAAGGCGTGGCGCCCGTCGTGGGCGGCGTTATGCAGAACATCGGGCTGGGCGAAAGCCGCTCCGAAGAGAAGAAGCGCACCCAGAAGAACGAGCACGGCGACGGCCAGCCCCCGCTCCACGAAAGCACGGTCGGCGACGGAAGCCTGGAAAACGCGGTCGTGCATGGCACCCCCCATGGATCGAAGCTGGCAATCGAAACCGTCGGCGGCTGGCCGCCTCTCGCCCACCCGGGGCAGCGGCGGACTATGGAAAGCGCACCCGCGCCTGTCAATCGCCGGCGGGGAGGCGATTGCCGGCGGGCGCATGGCGGGGCTAGCATGGCGGTCCCTTTTCCGGACGGGGCGCGGGCCCCGCCAACCGCCAGGCCGGGATGAACTCTTGCCCATGGCCGGCGCCCGCCGGCCCCATCGTCATGCCCTTCCAGGGCGCGCGGCCCCGGATCGACCCGCAGGCCCTGGTGCTGCCGGGGGCGGCCGTGATCGGCGACGTGACGCTGGCGCCGCTGGCCAGCGTCTGGTTCAACGCCGTCCTGCGGGGCGACGACGGGCCGATCTCCATCGGCCGCGGCTCCAACGTGCAGGATGGCTGCATCCTGCATGTCGGCACCGAACTGCCGACCGTGGTGGGCGACTGGGTGACGCTGGGCCACGGCGTGCATCTCCACGCCTGCCGCCTGGAAGACGAAACGCTGATCGGCTCCGGCGCCCTGGTGCTGGATGGCGCGGTGGTGGAAGGCCGAGCCCAGGTGGCGGCGGGCGCCCTGGTGGCACCGGGCAAGGTGGTGCGCGCGGGCGAGCTGTGGGGCGGCGTGCCGGCCAGGAAGCTGCGCGACCTTTCCGGCGAGGAGGCGGCCTCCATCAAGGACAACGCGCTCTGGTACGTGCAGCGGATGCAAAACTATCGACGACAATGGGAGGAAGCGCCATGAGCTGCGAGGGATTGCGCGTTCTGATCACCGGCTCCACCCGCGGCATCGGCAAGGCGGCCGCCCGCGCCTTTCTCGATGCCGGGGCGCGGGTGGCCGTCAACGGCCGCCGGGCCGGGGACGTGGCGCGGGCCAGAGCCGAGCTGGGCGACGACGGCACGGTGGCGGCCGCCGGCGACCTCGCCAGCGCCGCCGCCTGCCGCCGGGTGGTGGCGGCGGCCGTGGACGGGCTGGGCGGCCTCGACGTGCTGGTCAACAACGCCGGCGTCTATGACGGCGGGGCGATCGAGGGAGTCTCGGAGGAGGCCTTCGAGCGGCTGATGGCGATCAACGTCAAAGGCGTCTTCTTCTGCAGCCAGGCGGCCATCCCGGAGCTGCGCCGCAACCGGGGAGCCATCGTCATCACCGCCTCCGAATCGGGGCTGGCCGGCAATCGCGACTCCGCGCTCTACTGCACATCCAAGGGCGCGGTGGTGAACATGACCCGCGCCTTCGCCCACGATCTGGCCCCCGATATTCGGGTCAACGCCGTCTGCCCCGGGGCGGTGATGACCGACATGCTGGGGAGCGACGAGCAGGAGCTGGCGAGGATCGCCGCCTACCCGCCGATGAAGCGCATCGCCACGGCCGAAGAGATCGGCGCCGCCATCCGTTTCCTGGCCGACCCGGCGCAGGGCTCCATGACCGGCGCCCTGCTTTCCATCGACGGCGGTTCCGTCGCCTGCCGCTAGCCCGTCCTTGTCGCCGCCATGGCGGCGCCCTATGGTCGGCGGCAGGGTCCCGTAGCTCAGCCGGATAGAGCGCTGCCCTCCGAAGGCAGAGGTCACAGGTTCGAATCCTGTCGGGACCGCCATCGTCCGGGAGCGGGGCCGTGGACTATCGCGACGAGGTCTATTTCCAGGCGCAGCCGGAACGCGAGGCGCCGTTCTGCGAAGAGGAGTTCGCGGGCCGGCTGACGCGGCTGCGCCGGGCCATGGACGAGGCGGGGATCGACTGCCTGTTCCTCACCTCGCCGGAGAGTCTCTACTGGATCTGCGGCTATCTCTGCATGTGGTATCACACCGAAAGCCCGCTGGAATGGGCCGCCACCAACGGCATCGCCGTTCACCGGGAGCACGACCGCTTCATCCATTTCGAGAGCGAGCGCGAGGCGGTGCTGACCCGCACCTTCGCGGTCTCGAAGGATGTGCGCTACTTCCCCAAGGCCAGCTATCGCGACGGCGTCGCCTTCGTCGCCGCCGAGCTCGGTGCCGAAGGCTGGCTCGGCGGCAGGGTGGGGCTGGAGATGCACGCCATGCGCCCCAACCGGGCGACGAGCGAGCGTTTCCAGGCGGCCTTCGAGGCGGCGGGCGCCCGGGTAGTGGACGGCAGTGCCATCCTGCGCGGACTGCGCTGGAAGAAATCGCCGGCGGAGATGGCCTGCCTGCGGGAAGGCTGCCGCATCGCTTCGGCGGGGCTGATGCGGGCGGCCGAAGTGCTGCGCCCGGGGGTGAGCGAGCTGGAGGTGCAGGGCGAGGTCGCCTGCGCCCTGGCCAGGGCGGGGGGCGAACCGCAGGCCATGATGATGCCGGTGCTTTCGGGCGCCAAATCCAACGCCGCCCATGCCGTCGCCACGCGCCGGCGCATGAAGGCGGGCGAGACCGTCACCATCGACCTGGCCGGCGTTCACAAGCGCTACCATGTCAACGCCGCCCGCACCTTCAGCCTGGGCGAACCGGCGCCCGACATAGCCGATGTGGCGCGCCGCGCGGCGGGCGCCATGGACGTGGTGCGCGAATGCCTGCGCCCCGGACTGCCGGTCGCCGAGCTGAACCGCAAGGTGATGGCCTATTACGAAGGCGAGGGCCTGTGGGAGCGGCGCGGCTGGATCGGCGGCTACGAGATGGGAATCGCCTTCTATTCCGACTGGGTGGGCAATTTCGTCTACGACCCGCTGGCGGAGAAGAACGCCGAAGCCGTCTTCGAGGCCGGCACGGCCGTCAACCACGAGATCCAGATCTTCCTGCCGCGCCACGCCGGCCAGTTCTTCACGATCGAATCGCTGCTGTTCGAAGAGGACGGCGCCCGCCTGGCCACGCCGGACATCCCCTACGGGCTGCTCGTGGTGGAGTGAGGGTGGCAGGGCGAGCCGGCTCGCGGGCCTCTCCTGGCCCGATGCCGGGCTCCCCTGGCAGCGCAGATGCATTTCACCCCTTGCACCTGCCCGAAGCCCCACACAAGAAGAGGAACGATGGAGCAGCTCGTTTCGGACGCCGTGATCGAACTGGCGATTCTTGCGCTTGTGTTCACCGTTATCGAGCGATTGTTCCGGGGCGTAAGGGCGCCGGACTGGTTCAAGCGCCCCGATTTGAAGACGGATCTCGGCTTCTATTTTCTCAATTCCCTAACCTCGAGGGGGTTCGAAGCGCTTATGGTCGTTGCCGTCGTGACCGCCATCGCCTTGCTGGGCGGGGCATCCCTGGCGGAACTCGACCGATGGTTCACGGACGACGGTGCCGATCTCGCCCCGGAGTTCATGCGCGACGCTGTCTCTTCGCTGCCGCTGCCTTTGCAGGTTCTGTTGGGGTTGGCAGTGGCGGATTTCATTTTCTACTGGGGACACCGCCTGTTCCATGCCAAGCCATTCTGGTATCTCCATGCCATCCACCACAGCCCCCCGACCCTCGACTGGCTCTCGGCGGTGCGGTCTCACCCCATCGACGATGCGATCATGGCCACATTGCAAACGGTGCCTCTCCTTTTTCTGGGATTCGACCCCGTAGTGTTTGTCACTGTGACACCGATCATTGCGGTCTGGTCCGTGTTTTCCCATGCGAACGTTACCTGGGACTTTGGCCTCTTGAAATACTTGATTCTCACGCCTCGTTTCCATCGCTGGCACCACACCTCGGAGGAGGAAGGCATCGACAAGAACTTCGCTGGGCTGTTTCCCATCTACGACCTCGTGTTTCGCACATGGTACATGCCGGATTCGATTCCGACCGAGTTCGGGGCTGGCGAGACCCCTGTTCCCGCCGGTTTGTGGCGGCAGATTCTGTATCCATTCCGGCAACCGAAGCCGGGGGAGGTGCTGGCGCGCGACGTGAAAATCGATGCCGGTTCGCAGTTCGTGAAACCCGGCCAAGCATAGCAAGCGGCAGATTTCGGAGATGGCGGGAATCGAGCAGGCACGCGGCCGCCACACCACCGCCTTCAGACGTCGCCTCCCGCCTCCGTTCGCCGCCCCCGCCGCCCGGCGAGGCGCTGCGCCAGGCTTTCCAGGCCGCCGGCGATGCCCTGGGGCAGCAGGATCACCACCGCCGCCAGGATCAGCCCCAGCCCGATGTTGCGATAGTCGGCGAAGGCCTGTTCCTTCAGCGCCTCGTCCACCAGCATCAGCAGCGCGGCGCCCACCAGCGGCCCCCAGGGCCGGCCGACGCCGCCCACCACCATCATCGACAGCAGGAACAGCACCACCCCCAGTTGCAGCACGTTGGGGCCGATGACGCCGTAGATGCCGGCATAGGCGCTGCCGGCCAGCCCGGTGAAGAAGGCCGAACAGGCGAACACCAGCAGCTGGTATTTGAAGCGGCTCAAGCCCCGCGAGACGGCATAGCGCGGATTGTCGCGCAAGGCGCGAAAGGCCAGCCCCATGGGGCTGCGGACGATGACGAAGGAGAACGCCGTCGCCAGCGCCAGCAGGGCGAGCGCCAGACCGTAATTGCCCAGGTGGAAGTCGCGCCCGAGCAGGTCGCGGAAGCCGTAATCGCCATAGCGGCCCAGCCCCTTCCAGCCTTCCGTCAGGCTGCGGCAGACGGTGCCTTCGTAGCGGATGCAGTCGGTATCGGTGACGATGAGCAGGAACAGGATGTGGGCGACCGCCAGCGTCAGCAGCGCCACATAGGCCCCGGTCAGGCGCAGGCAGGCCAGCCCCACCACGGTGCCGAAGAGGACGGCGAGCAGGCCGGCCAGCGGCAGCGCCAGCCACAGGCTCCAGCCCAGATAAAGGCCCATCATGGCGGTGCCGTAGCCGCCGACGGCGAAGATCGCCATCTGGGCCAGCGAGAAGATGCCGGCCGCCCCGAACACCAGGTTCCACTGGGTGACCACGATCGCCCAGATGAAGAACACCGTCATGGTGGTGATCCAGAAGCGCGGCAGACCGAAGGCCGGCACCGCCGCGAAGGCGGCCAGCAGGGCGGCACCGAGCGCCAGATCGCGCCGCCAGCCGCTCACAGCCGCCTCACCTCGCGGCGCCCGAACACGCCATAGGGCCGCCAGATCAACGCCAGGATGACGAGCAGCAGCATCAGCGGCAACGCGAAGCGCACGCCCAGGAAGAACTGCACCGCCGCTTCGAACAGGCCCATGGCGAAGGCCGCATACAGCGCCCCCATGACGTTGCCCAGCCCGGCGATGACGCAGATGATGAACGCCTTCAGCATGGGATCGAAACCGACCTGCGGCGAAAGCGTCGTGATCGACGACAGCAACACGCCGGAGAGCGCCGCCAGCGCGCCGGCGATGGCCAGCACCTGGGCGAAGACGCCGCCGATGGCCACGCCCATGAGCTGGGCGGCGTCGCGGTTCTGGGCGGTGGCGCGGATGGCGCGGCCCATGCGCGTCCGGGCCAGGAACCACGCCATCGCCGCCATCGTCGCCACCGAAACCGCCACCACCAGCACGTTTTTCCAGGGCACATGCACCGCGCCCAGGCGGAAGCCGTCCTCCAGACCGAAGGGCTGCGCCAGGGGATAGCCGCCGAAGACCTTGAGAATGCCGTTCTCCAGCGCGATCGCCAAGCCGAAGGTGACGATGATGATGTTGTTCTCGAAGGCCTCGTTGCGGAACATGAAGCGCGCTGCCAGCCAATAGACGGCGGCGCCCAGCAGCGCGCCCGCCGCCAGGGCGGCCACCAGCCCCAGCGGCGCCGGCAGGCCCCAGCCGGCGATGGCCTGCCAGGCCATGTAGCCGCCGGCCGCGATCAGCACGCCATGGGCCATGTTCAGCATCCTGAGGGCGCCCCAGACCAGCGACAGGCCGATGGTGCCGACCGCATACATGGCGCCCAGGGTGAGGCCGCTCGCCACGATCTGGATGAAGGTGTCCATCTCAGGCGCCCAGATAGGTCTCGAAGAGCTCGGGCCGTTCCAGCAGCGCGTCCGCATCGCCCTGCCAGACCATGCGTCCGTCGTCGAGCAGATGAACGCTGTCGGCGATCTCGCCGGCGCGCGAGAGGTTCTCCTCCACCAGCAGCAGGGTGCGGCCTTCGGCCTTGAGGCCCCGCAGAACCTCGTAGATGCGCTCGATGACGATGGGGGCAAGCCCCAGGGAGGGCTCGTCCACCAGCAGGATGCGCCCGCCGGCCATCAGGCCGCGCCCGATGGCCAGCATCCGCCGCTCGCCCCCCGAGAGGGTGCTCGCCATCTGGCGGCGGCGCTCGGCGAGCCGCGGCAAAAGCGCATAGATCTCCTCGAGGCGGCGGGCGGCTTCGGCGCGGGCGGGCGGCAGCCAGGCGCCCATCAGCAGGTTGTCGGCCACCGACATTTCGGGGAAGGGCAGATCGCCCTGGGGGATGTGCACCACGCCGGCCGCCACGATGCGGTCGGCCCTCATGCCATCGATCCTGGCGCCCGCCAGGCGGATGGCGCCGGCCTCCAGCGCCACCAGGCCCGAAATGCAGCGCAGCAGGGTCGTCTTGCCATGGCCGTTGGGGCCGACCACCATGGTGATCGAGCCGGCGGGGATCGCCAGCGATACCTCCTTCAGCACCGGCTTGCCGCGATAGCCGGCGCCGATCCCCTCGACCGAGAGCAGGGCTTCAGCCATCGCGCGGCCCCGCTTCGCGCGGCGCGCTGGCATCCATCGCCCGGGCCAGCCGCCGGGCCGCGCTTTCGCCCAGATAGACCTCGATCACGCGGCGGTCGCCGGCCAGGCCCCGGGGCGAACCTTCGTAGATCTTCTCGCCGTGGTGCATGATGAGCACCCGGTCGGAAAGGCGCACCAGGAAGCGCATCACATGTTCGATCACGACGATGGTGACGCCGCCGGCGCGCACCCCTTCGACGATCGCCGTCATGCGGTCGATCTCGGCCGGATTGAGTCCTCCCACCGGTTCGTCCAGCAGCAGCAGGCGGGCGTCGGTGGCCAGCGCGCTCGCCATCATCAGCAGCTTGCGGTGGAACACCGGCAGATTCCTGACCACCTCGCCGGCGGCAGGCGCAAGGCCCACCGCCTCCAGGGCCGCCGCCGCACGCCGCCTGGCCCCGCGGTCGAGGGCAAAGCCCGGCCAGCCCCGGTTGCGGCGCCCGAAATGGGCCGAGACGAGGGCGTTTTCGGCCACGGTCAGGGTATCGAAGCCGGCGTCGAGCTGGAAGGTGCGCGCGATGCCCCGATGGCACAGGGATTGCGGCGGGGTGCGCGCGATGGAAACGCCGTCGAAGAGGATGTCGCCGCCATCGGCCGGGTCGAGACCGGAGATCACGTCGAAGAGCGTCGTCTTGCCGGCTCCGTTGGGGCCGCCGATGCCCAGCACCTCGCCCGGCGCCACGTCGAAGCTCAGCTCCTTCACCGCCGCCAGGGCGCCGAAATGCTTCGACACACCGCGGCAGCGAAGCAGGGGCCGGACGCCATCGTCCATCGCGCCCTCCCACACCCGCCCCCGCCCCGGCGGCGGGGCCGGGGTGGACGCCGGCGAGGCGGTCAGCCGAGCCAGGGCGGCAGCTTGAAGGGCGCCACCGCGTAGGGATCGGGGCCGATCATCACCGGCGTCTGCATGTAGTCCTGCACCTGCAGAAACTGGTGAGGCATCCCCAGCGAGGGATCGTTGGTCTGGGCCGGATAGGTCGCCGCGCCGTTCTCGACGAAGCGGTAGGCACCGCAGACGCCGCGATAGATCAATCGCCGCATCTGACGGGCGACCCGCCGGTTCTGCTCCTCGCCGTCATAGGGCGCACCGACGCCGCCCGCCACCGCCGCCGCCACGGCCCAGAGATGGCAGGCATCGTAGGTCTGCACGCCGGAGGCCGGGCTGGAACCGGCGCCGAAACGCTCCACATAGCGGCGCGCGAAGTCCTGCCCGATCTCGTCCTGCAGATGGGCGATGACGGTGGCATAGAGGGTGCCGTTGACCGCTTCGCCGCCGATCTCGCGGAACTGCGCCAGCGACGGTCCATACTGCATATAGACCAGGCTGGGGGTCGGGTTGGGGACGAATTGCAGCATGAAATTGGCGAGGTCCGCCGGCGCGTAATGGGTGATGCAGATGACTCCCGGCGGATCCTGGCGGATCTTGGCCAGCGTCGGCCCCCATTCGGAGATCGGGATCTGAACGGTGTCGTAGAAGCTGATCTCGAAGCCGTATTTCTGCGCGTTGTCGCGCACCGAATTGCCGATCACGATGGAATAGTTCTGCGCGCCGGCGACGATGGCGATCTTGTTGTTCGCAGGCGTCCACTGGCCGCTTTCGCGCCGCCCCGCCAGGAATTTCAGCAGGCCCTCGCCATACCAGTACTCGGAAGGATCGGACTGGAAACAGCCGAAATAGCGTTCCGGGTCGCCGTTATAGCGCTCGTGGTGGATGAGCGAGGTGTTGGTGTGGGTATAGACGATGCCGGCATCGGCGATGGTGTCGTATTCCGCCTCCAGAGTCGCCAGGTTGTAGCCGCAGATGATGGCGTGGGCGTTCTCGCGGTCGATCAGGCGCTGGAAGGCCTGGATCACGAGATCGGCCCCGCCTTCCTTGGTATCCACGAAGCCGGGTTCGATGGGCCGCCCGAGAATGCCGCCCATGGCGTTGATCTCGTCGGCCGCCATTTCCAGGCCGTTCTTGAACTCCAGGCCGTCGGCCGCGCCCCAGCCGGAAAGCATGGTGCCCTGGCCCACCGGGATCGGCTCGCCATCGGCGGCCTGCCCCCGGTTGATCCCCGCCAGCAGGCCGGTCGAAGCCGCCGCCACGCCCAGGCCGGTCGAAGCTGCCCCTCGCAGCAGCGCGCGCCGCGAGGCGCCGCTTCTGGTCGTATCGCTCATGGTCCTCGCTCCCCCTCACATGTTCGCGCCCATGCCGGCGCCATGGCTGAGACTACAGAGAAGCGCGGGGGCGAAACAAGGCCCCGGGGCGCTTGCGCGGGCGGATGCGATCGCCCACCATCCGGGCGCCCACCGGCGAGGAGCGGCGGCGAGCGGCAGGGAGGATGCCATGGCGCGCAGGACGGGTTTCCTGTTCCACGAACTCTACATGTGGCACGACACGGGCCAGGCGGCGCTGTGGTATCCGGCCGGGCTGAAGGTGCAGCCCGGCGAGCACGCCGAGAACCCGGAGACCAAGCGGCGCCTGCGCAACCTGATGGACGTAGCCGGCCTGCTGGAGAAGCTGGAGACGGTGGCCACCGCCCCGGCCAGCGAGGAAGACCTGCTCTGCGCCCACACCAAGGAATATGTGGAGCGGATCGCGGCGCTTTCGGCCGAGCGCGGCGGCGATGCCGGCGAGGCCACGCCCTTCGGCCATGGCAGCTACGAGATCGCCTGCCTGGCGGCGGGCGGCACCATGGCGATGGTCGATGCGGTGCTGGCCGGCGGCCTCGACAACGGCTATGCGCTGGTGCGCCCGCCCGGCCACCACGCCGAGCCGGACCGGGGGCGCGGCTTCTGCCTCTTCGGCAATGTCGCGGTGGCGATCCACCATGCCAGGCGGCGCCACGGCATCGACCGCGCGGCGGTGGTGGACTGGGACGTGCACCACGGCAACGGCACCGAAAAAATCTTCTGGGAGGATGCGCAGGTCCTCACCGTCTCCATCCATCAGGACAATTGGTATCCGATCGATTCCGGCGCCATCGACAACACCGGCGGCGGCCCCGGCCGGGGCGCCAACATCAACGTGCCGTTGCCGCCGGGCTCCGGCAGGGACGCCTATGTGGCGACCTTCGAGCGGGTGGTGGCGCCGGCGCTGCGCCGCTTTCGCCCGCAGATGATCGTCATCGCCTCGGGCTTCGACGGCTCCATCTACGACCCGCTGGGCCGCATGATGGTGACCAGCACCACCTATCGCAGGCTGACGCGCATCATGCTGGCCCTGGCCGACGAACTCACCGGCGGCAAACTGGTGCTGAGCCACGAGGGCGGCTATTCGGCGGCCTATGTGCCCTATTGCGGGCTGGCGGTGATGGAGGAACTGGCGGGCATCGAAACCGGCATTCGCGACCCCTTCGCCGAGTTCGTCGATCAGGCCGGCGGCCACCGCCTCTATCCCCACCAGGAAGAGGTGATCGCCCAGGCCGCCCGCCTGGCCGCCGCCGTGCCCGCCGGCTGACCCGCCCCGTTCGCGCTTCCGCCCGCAGCTTCCGATCCCTCCCGGCGCTGCGCTTCATTCCAGGACCAGATAGGCGATCTCCAGCGTCGATCCCCCGGCCGCCCCGGACATCCCTTCATCGAGAGCCGTCCAGCAGCGAAGCAGGCCCCCTGCCATGGCGAAAAACAGGGCCGTTTGGATGCAACGCATCCTTCAACCTTCCCCCCAGCGGAGCGGTCGAACTCCTGCAGCGCGATGCCGTCGGGTGGCGGCGCGCCCGGCCAGTTGGAAGAGAACACCGCCGCCATGGCCTTGCCGCAGTCGAGCGGCTCCCGGGCGAAGCCGGGGACGGGGGAAGCAGCGGCGCGACGGTGACCTCGGCACCCGGTGCCGCGAACCAGGGAAAGGCCCCGGTGGGCCGTTTCACCGTAATTGTGCGATGCACAATTTTTCTGCCGCCCTCTTGAAAAGGCCGCAGAGACTTGCCATATCCGCCCTTGCACGCTATGCTGCAATGCAACATGAACGACCGCAGGAGCCGATTGACATGCCCACCGCCAAGACCGGGGCCGCCAAAGCCGCCCCCCGCATCGACGACACCATCGACATCTCCATCCGCACCGCCGAGACGGTGGTGAAGGCCGGCACCGAAGCGGCCTGCAAGGGCTTCGAGACGATGGCGAGCGCCGGCCGCGAAGCCATCGCCAGCGCCCGCAAGGGCGAAACCGGAGGCGAGTCCCTGCCGCAGGCCGGCTTCGAAGCCATGGCGGAGGCCGGCAGCGTCTTCGCCAGGGGCATCGGCGGCATCAATGACCGCGCCTTCGAGCTCGCCCGCCAGCGCCTCGCCGAGGGCGCCGAAACCCGCAAGGCGCTGCTGCGCGCCAAATCCCTCGAGGAAGCCTTCGATATCCAGCAGGGCTATGCCGGCAAGGCGTTCGAAAACGCCGTGCGGGACGGAGCGGAGCTCGCCGGTGCCTGGATCGAGCTCGCCGCCAGGGCCGGGCGCCAGGCGCTGACGCCGCGCGCCTGACCCCCCGGGGCCGTAGAACGGCGGCCCTTCGCCCGACGACCGAGAGCCCGGCACCGGTGTGCCGGGCTCTTTCGCCTTCCCCTTCATCCGGCAGCGCAAATCCGTTATCGTCGCCGGTTCCTGCCGGCGAGCCACGCTCCTCCGATGTCCGCTGCCAGCGATCAACGCCCCGAAGGCACCAGCATCGCCCCCCGCATCGTCATGAGCGGGGAGAAACGGCGCCAGGACGACCCGGGCGTGGCGGTGCGCACGCGGACCCGGACCGCCCGGCCCTCCATGTATAAGGTGCTGCTGCTCAACGACGACTACACGCCGATGGAGTTCGTCGTCCACGTGCTGCAGAAATTCTTCCACAAGAACGCCGAAGACGCCACGCGCGTCATGCTGCATGTGCACCAGCGCGGCGTCGGCGTGTGCGGCGTCTATCCCTTCGACGTCGCCGAGACCAAGGTCACCCAGGTGATCGACTATGCGCGCCGCAACGAGCATCCTCTGCAGGCGACCCTGGAGAGGGACTGAATGCTCTCGGCCACCCTGGAACGGACGCTGCGCAACGCGCTGGCGCTCGCCAGCGAACGCCGCCACGAATATGCGACGCTGGAACATCTGCTGCTGGCGCTGACCGACGACGACGACGCGGTCGCCGTCATGCGCGCCTGCGACGTAGACGTGGAACGAATCCACGAGCAGGTGGAGGACTTCGTCGACCGCGAACTCGCCAGCCTCGCGGTCGAAGGCGAGGTCGATGCCAGGCCCACGGCCGGTTTCCAGCGCACGCTGCACCGCGCGGCCGCGCATGTGCAGTCCACCGGCCGCGACGAGGTGACCGGGGCCAACGTCCTCGTCGCCCTGTTCTCGGAACGCGAGAGCCATGCGGTCTATTTCCTGCAGCAGCAGAGCATGACGCGCCTGGACGCGGTGAGCTACATCAGCCACGGCGTCGCCAAGGCGGACGGCGAATCCGGCCCCCGCACCGTGCACGGCGCCGAGGAGGAAGAGGCGCCGGTCAAACAGGGGGCCGATGCCCTCCAGGCCTATTGCACCGACCTCAACGAGAAGGCGCGCCAGGGCGCCATCGACCCGCTGGTGGGCCGCGAGCGGGAGGTGGAGCGCACCATCCAGGTGCTGTGCCGGCGCACCAAGAACAACCCGCTCTATGTCGGCGATCCCGGCGTCGGCAAGACGGCCATCGTCGAGGGCCTCGCGCGGCGCATCGTGGAGGGCACGGTGCCGGAGGTGCTGGCCGGATGCACGATCCACGCCCTCGACATGGGGGCGCTGCTCGCCGGCACCCGCTATCGCGGCGATTTCGAGGAACGGTTGAAGGCGGTCGTCAAGGAGATCGAGGCCAGGGACGGCGCCATCATGTTCATCGACGAGATCCACACGGTGATCGGCGCCGGCGCCACCTCCGGCGGCTCCATGGACGCCTCCAACATGCTGAAGCCGGCCCTGCAGTCCGGCACGCTGCGCTGCCTGGGCTCCACCACCTACAAGGAATTCCGCAACCATTTCGAGAAGGACCGGGCGCTGGCCCGCCGCTTCCAGAAAATCGACGTGGCCGAGCCTTCGCCCGCCGACGCGGTGAAGATCCTGAAGGGCCTGAAACCCGTCTACGAGGGCTATCACGGCATCCGCTACACCCGCGCTGCTCTGGAGAGCGCGGTGGAACTCTCCGCCCGCTACCTCCACGACCGCAAGCTGCCCGACAAGGCGATCGACGTCATGGACGAGGTCGGCGCCGCCCGCATGCTGCTGCCGGCGGCCAGGCGCAGGAAGACCGTCACCGGCCGCGACGTGGAGGCGACGGTCGCGCGCATGGCCCGCGTCCCGCCCAAGAACGTGTCGCGCCGGGACCGGGCCTCGCTGGCCTCGCTGGCCGACGAGATCAAGGCGCGGGTGTTCGGCCAGGATGCGGCCATCGAAGCGCTGGCGGATGCCGTCAAGCTGGCGCGGGCCGGCCTGCGCGAGCCGGAAAAGCCCATCGGCAGCTACCTGTTCTCGGGCCCCACCGGCGTCGGCAAGACGGAGGTGGCCCGCAGCCTCGCCCGGGCCCTGGGCGTGGAACTGGTGCGCTTCGACATGTCGGAATACATGGAACGCCACACGGTCTCGCGGCTGATCGGCGCTCCGCCGGGCTATGTCGGCTTCGACCAGGGCGGCCTTCTGACCGACGCCGTCGACCAGAACCCCCACACCGTGCTGCTGCTCGACGAGATCGAGAAGGCCCATCCCGACCTCTTCCACGTCCTGCTGCAGGTGATGGATTACGGCAAGCTCACCGACCACAACGGCAAGAAGGTCGACTTCCGCAACGCCATCCTGGTGATGACCACCAATGCCGGCGCGGCCGACCTCGCCCGCCCGCCCATCGGCTTCGCGCGCAACAGGCGGGAGGGGGAGGACCGGGACGAGATCGAACGCCTGTTCGCGCCCGAATTCCGCAACCGCCTCGACGCCATCGTCGATTTCGCCCCGCTGCGACCGGAGACGGTGGGCCGCGTGGTCGACAAGTTCATGCGCGAACTCGCCGCCCAGCTGGCCGAACGCGCCGTCGCCATCGAGCTCGGCGAAGGCGCGCGCGCCTGGCTCGCCGAACGCGGCTATGACGAGCGCTTCGGCGCCCGCCCGCTGGCGCGGCTGATCCAGGAGAAGGTGAAGAAGCCGCTCGCCGACGAGCTGTTGTTCGGGCGCCTTGCCGGCGGCGGGCGCGTGCGCGTGGACGCGGGCGGGGACGGGGCGCTGGCCTTCTCGTTCGACGCCGGCACCGGGGCCGAAACCGGCACCGGCGCGAAGAAGAGCGCCAGCGACGGGAAGAAGCGCCGCGCCGGCAAGGCGACAGGCAAGACGGGCGGAAAAACGCCCCGCAGGGCGGCCTCCAGGCGCACCCGGCGGGCCTGAACGCGCGGCGCTCAGCCGGGCCGCACCTCCACCTCGACCTGCAGCCGCTCCTCGCCGCCGCCCTGGCGGACGCCGCGGGTGGGCGAGACGTCGCCATAGTCGCGCCCGACCGCGATGCGGATATGGCGCTCGTCGGCGAGGCTGCCATTGGTGGGATCGAAACCCACCCAGCCCGGCCCCGGCAACCGGCATTCTACCCAGGCATGGGTAGCGTTGGCCGCCGCCTGCTCCTGCGGCAGGCCGGCGAGATGCAGATAGCCCGAAACATAGCGGGCGGGAATGCCCCAGGAGCGGGCGACGGCGATCATGGCGTGGGCATAGTCCTGGCACACGCCCTTGCCGGTCTCGAGCACCCGGTCCACCGGCGAGGCCGCCGACGTGCTTCCCGGCACATAGGCCAGGTGCCGGTAGAGGGCGTCGTTGAGCCGCCGCAGATCGGCGAGGGGGCAGGCGCCGGGCGCGACGCCGAGGCGCCCGGTGAAGGAAGCGAGCAGGTCGGTGGGCGGGCAGACGAGAGCGCTGGGGTGCGTGAAGCCCCAGTCGGCGAACGGGTCGGCGCCGGCGCGGAGCGCGCCCCAGGCGTCGCCGGGCAGGGCTGCCGGCAGGGCGTCGGGCGGGGCCACATCGACGCTGGCCCGGGCCGTGATGTCGAGCGCATCGTGGCCGCGGTGGAGATTGAGGAGGTGGCGGGCGTTGCCCAGGGCGTCCGTCTCCCGGCTCAGCCGGGCGGTGGGCCGCGTGTCGAGTGCAAAGCCCAGAAGCGACTGCCCGCCGCCGGCGGCGGGTTCCAGGCAGAGCAGCATCACGCTCTGGCTGGCGGGCTGGGCGTAGCGATAGCGGGAGGCGTGGCGGATGCGGTAACGGGCCATGGCTCAGGGGGCGGGCGAATCGTCGATGGCGTAGTCGATATAGGCGGCGCACAACCGGTCGTGGAGGTCGCGGGCGCCGTGGCCCGCCTCGGCGAGCGCCGCCTCCCGCCCTTCCGCGCCCGGCCAGGCATCGCCCGCCAGTGTCGCCAGCCCGTCCGCCCGGCGGCGGATCGCCGCGCCGGCCCCGGCGGCGGGAGCGGGTCCCAGGGCGGCCAGCGCCGCCGCCGCGCCGGCCAGCGAGTGGCGCAGCGAGCCGGGCAGGAGAGGATCGGTGGCGACGACGTCCAGCGCCCGTTCGGGGCAGATGGCGACGCCGTGGCGGCGGCCGTAGGCGTCGACGGCGTTGCAGGCGCGCAGCAGGCTCGTCCAGTCGGAATCCTCGCCGCCATGCTCGCGGACGGCGGCCAGCTGGGCCAGCAGCAGCGCCACCAGAAGCTGCGCGCGCTCGATGAAGCATCCGGCGCGCATGAAACGCCAGCCTTCATCGCGATACATGGTGGCCTCGGCCACGCCCATGAAGGTGGCGATCTCGCGGGCCGTCGCGACGTAGAAGTCCTCCGGGTGAGACTTCCAGATGTCCGGGATGGCGAGCGCGCGCACCCGCAGCCAGGCGAGGTTCAGGCAGCTCCACATCTCGGCGCTGATGCAATGGCGCATCTGGCGGGCGTTCTCGCGCCCCATCGCCAGGCAGGAGCGCAGCGATTGCGGGTTGCCGCGCTCGAAGGTGAGGTCGTCGGCGAGCGTATAGGAGTCCGCCAGGGCGAAGGCCTCGTCGGCGTCGGGCGCAAAGGCGCCACCCACCGGCGCGGGCCGGCCCAGGGCGCCGTAGAGGCGGCTCCAGCCGAAGCGGATCTCGCGCGTCGGCCGGTCCACCAGCACCTCGGTCTGCACCTGCAGCAGGCGGCACAGATGGCCGGCCCGCTCCAGATAGCGGCCCATCCAGTAGAGTCCCTGGGCACTGCGCGAGAGCATTCAGTCGTCCAGCACCCAGAGGTCCTTGCCGCCACCGCCCTGGCTGGAGTTCACCACCAGGCTGCCGCGCCGCAGCGCCACCCGGCAGAAGGCGCCGGGCACCAGGCGGGTTTCGCGCCCGCGCAGCACGAAGGGGCGCAGGTCCACATGGCGCGGCTCGAAACGGCCTTCGATCAGGCAGGGGGCGCGGGAGAGGGCCAGCACCGGCTGGGCGATGAAGCCCGCCGGGTCGGCCCGCAGCTGGCGGGCGAAGTCGTCGCGCTCGGCGGCCGTCGAGTGGGGGCCGATCAGCATGCCGTAGCCGCCGGACTCGCCCACCCGCTTCACCACCAGCCGGGCCAGGTTGTCGAGGGTGTATTCGAGGTCGCGCGGGCGGCGGCAGAGATAGGTTTCGACATTGGCGAGCAGCGGCTCCTCGCCCAGATAGTAGCGGATCATGTCGGGGACATAGGCATAGACGCCCTTGTCGTCGGCCACGCCCGTGCCCGGCGCGTTGGCGAGCGCCACATGGCCGAGCCCGAAGGCGTGCATCAGCCCCGGCACGCCCAGCAGCGAATCGGGACGGAAGGCCAGCGGATCGAGGAAGTCGTCGTCGACGCGGCGATAGATCACGTCCACCCGTCTGAGGCCGGCGGTGGTGCGCATATAGACGAAGCCCCCGTCCACCAGCAGATCGCGGCCCTCCACCAGCGCCGCCCCCAGCTCCTGGGCGAGGAAGACGTGCTCGTAGAAGGCGGAGTTGTAGACGCCCGGCGTCAGCAGCACGACGCAGGGGTCGTCGCGCCCGTCCGGAGCGAGTTCGCGCAGCGTGGTGGCCAGCGCCTGCCCGTAGCCCTCCACCTCGCGCACCCGGCAGCTGCGGTAGAGGCGGCGCATGGCGGTCTTCACCGCCTTGCGGTTGGCGATCATGTAGGAGACGCCCGAAGGCACCCGCAGATTGTCCTCGAGCACGCAGAAGCCGTCATGGGTGCGCACCAGGTCGGTGCCGCAGACGGCCACCCAGGTGCCGTGGGGAATGTCCACGCCCCGCATCCCGGGGCGGTATTGGGGGCAGTCCAGCACCATGTCGGCCGGGACGACGCCGTCGGCCACGATGCGGCCGGGGCCGTAGACATCGCCCAGAAAACGGTTGAGCGCGGTCAGGCGCTGGATCAGGCCCGCCTCCAGCCCTCGCCATTCGTCCCCGGAGAGCAGGCGCGGCAGACAGTCCACCGGGATGATCCTCTCCTGGGCCTCGTCGCCGTCGCCATAGAGCGTGAAGGCGATGCCCTCGTTGGAGAAGGAACGCGCCACCCGTTCCTGGATGGCGGCCAGCCTTTCGGCGTCGAAGGCCAGCAGGGCGTCGTGGAGCGTGCGGGCCTGGGGGCGGGGCGCGCCGTCGGCCTGGAACATCTCGTCATAGACGGCATCGTCGAGATCGTATGCGTCGAACTTCATCGCCACCGCCGGGCGCCCGGTGCAACCATAGCGCGCGGGGCGCCGCCCGGCAATGCGCCGCCTCCCGCCCGGCAGCGGCCCGTGATAGACAGGGCGCCCATGGATGCTGCCCGCCCCGCCCGCGGCCCCCTCTGCGCCCGCCCGGCCGCCCGGCTGGCCGGGCGGGTGAGCGTTCCCGGCGACAAGTCCATCTCCCACCGCGCCCTCATCCTGGGCGCCCTGGCGGTGGGCGAGACGCGGATCGCCGGCCTGCTGGAAGGCGACGACGTGCTGGCGACGGCCGCCGCCTTGCGCGCCCTGGGCGCCTGGCCGGTGCGCGAGGCCCCCGGCCTGTGGCGCGTGCACGGTTGCGGCATCGGCGGCCTGGCGGAGCCTTCGCGGGTGCTCGACATGGGCAATTCCGGCACCGGCGCCCGCCTGCTGATGGGGGTGGCGGCGGGCCACGGCTTCACCACCTTCCTCACCGGCGACGCCTCGCTGTGCCGCCGGCCCATGGCGCGCGTCATGGACCCGCTGGCGGCGATGGGCGCCAGCTTCCGGGCGGCCGGCGGCGACCGCCTGCCGCTGGCCGTCACCGGCCGCAGCCTGCCTCTGCCCCTCGCCTACCGGCTGCCGGTGCCGTCGGCGCAGGTGAAATCGGCCGTGCTGCTGGCCGGCCTCCACGCCCAGGGCACGACCACGACCATCGAGGACCGGCGCAGCCGCGACCACACCGAAAGGATGCTGGCGGCCTTCGGCGTCCCGCCGGCGGTGGAAGAATGCGGCGGGCGGGTGGCGGTCTCGGTCGAGGGCGGGCGGGAGCTGGCGCCGGCCTCGCTGCGGGTGCCGGCCGATCCCTCCTCGGCCGCCTTCGCGGCGGCGGCGGCGGCGGCGCTGCCGGGTTCGGCGATCGCCCTCGAAGGGGTCGGCGTCAACCCGCTGAGGACGGGCCTGTTCGAGACGCTGGGCGAGATGGGCGCCCCGCTGCGCTTCGAGAACCGGCGCCGGGAGGGCGGCGAGCCGGTCGCCGACATCGTCGTCGAAGGCGCGCCGCTCAGGGGCGTCGAGGTGCCGCCGGCGCGGGCGCCGGCCATGATCGACGACTACCCGGCCCTGGCCGTGGCGGCCGCCTGTGCCGAGGGCGCCACCGCCATGCACGGCCTGGCGGAGCTGCGGGTGAAGGAAAGCGACCGCCTGGCGGCCATGGCGGCGGGGCTGACCGCCTGCGGCGTGGCGGTGGAGGCGCAGGCGGACGGCCTCGTCGTCCACGGCGCCGCCGGGCGCCCCCCCGGCGGCGCGACGGTGCCGGCGGGCGGCGATCACCGCATCGCCATGGCCTTTCTGGCCCTGGGCCTGGTGGCGCGCCAGGGGGTGCAGGTGGACGAGACCGCCGCCATCGCCACCAGCTTCCCGGGCTTCGCCGCCTCGATGGCCCGCCTGGGCGCGGTCATGGCACCGCCCGGGAGCGCAGGCGGCGACCGCCGGGAAGCCATCGGGCCGTGACCGTCGTCGCCATCGACGGCCCCACCGCCTCCGGCAAGGGCACGCTGGCCCGGCGCCTGGCCCGCCAGCTGGGCCTTCGCCATCTCGACAGCGGCCTCATCTACCGGGCGGCGGCCGCCCGCCTGCTGGCCGCCGGCGCCTCGCCGCAGGACGAGGCGGCCGCAGCCGCCTGCGCCCGCCAGCTGCGGGCGGCGGACCTGGAACGGGACGATCTGCGCCGCCAGGAGGTCGGCCGCGCCGCCTCCCGCATCGCCGTCCACGCCGCCGTGCGCCGGGCGCTGATCGGCTTCCAGCGCCGTTTCGCGGCCCGCCCGCCGGGGGCGGCGATCGACGGGCGCGACATCGGCACCGTCGTCTGCCCCGGCGCCCAGGCCAAGCTGTTCGTGACCGCCGGCTTCGAAGAGCGCGTCCGCCGCCGCTGCGCCGAGCTGCGGGCGCGGGGCGAGGCCGCCCCATGGCCGGCGGTGGCGGCGGAGCTGGCGGAACGCGACCGCCGCGACAGCCAGCGGGCGCTGGCCCCGCTCAGCCGGGCGGCGGACGCGGTGCTGCTCGATACCACCTTCCTCGATGCCGACCGGGCCTTCGCTCGCGCCCTGGCGATCGTCGAAGAGCGGTTGAAGGCGCCGCGCCATGGCCCTATACAGGCGGCCGGGGAAGACAGGGTGGAACGCTGCCTCGAGCCGCCGCGGCGCGGACGAAATCCCAAGCAGCCGCCGCTTCCCCGCAACCATCGGGAGACGCCATGACCGACACCGGCGCGGTGCAGGAGGCACCTGCATCCGAAGAGAGCTTCGAAGAGCTGTTCAACGAATTCCTGGAGCGGGTCGCCATCGTCGAAGGCGCCGTCGTCGAAGGCCGGGTGGTGGCCCTGCAGGGCGACAGCGCCGTGATCGACGTGGGCCTGAAGGCGGAGGGCCGCGTGCCGCTGCGGGAGTTCGCCTCGCCGGGCGGCGCGGCGCCGCTGGCCGTGGGCGACAAGGTGGAGGTCTTCGTCGAGCGCCTGGAGAACCGCAACGGCGAGACCGTGCTCTCGCGCGAGAAGGCGCAGCGCGAAGAGGTCTGGAACCAGCTGGAAGCGGCGTTCGGCACCGGCGACAGGGTGAAGGGCTACATCGTCCAGCGGGTCAAGGGCGGCTTCACGGTCAATCTGGGCGGCGCCTTCGCCTTCCTGCCCGGCAGCCAGGTCGACATCCGCCCCATGCGCGACGTCACGCCGCTGATGGGCGACGAGCACGAATTCCGCATCCTCAAGATGGACCGCCGGCGCGGCAACATCGTGGTCTCGCGCCGCTCGGTGCTCGAAGACGAGCGGGCCGACCAGCGGGCGGCGCTGATCGCCGGCCTCGCCGAAGGCCAGGTGCTGGACGGCGTCGTCAAGAACATCACCGATTACGGCGCCTTCGTGGACCTGGGGGGCCTCGACGGCCTGCTGCACGTCACCGACATCTCCTGGCGGCGCATCAACCACCCCAGCGAAGCGCTGAACATCGGGCAGACGGTGCGCGTGCAGGTGGTGCGCTTCAACCCGGAGACGCAGCGCATCAGCCTGGGCATGAAGCAGCTGCAGGCCGACCCATGGGAAGGCGTGACCTCCAAATATCCGATCGCCGCCCGCTTCAAGGGGCGGGTCACCAACATCACCGATTACGGCGCCTTCGTGGAACTGGAACCGGGCGTCGAGGGCCTGGTCCACGTCTCGGAGATGAGCTGGACGCGCAAGAGCGCCCATCCCGGCAAGATCGTCTCCACCAGCCAGGAGGTCGATGTCGAAATCCTCGACGTCGACCCGGTCAAGCGCCGCGTCAGCCTCGGCATCAAGCAGACCCAGGACAACCCCTGGCAGGCCTTCATGACCGCCCACCCCATCGGCAGCGAGGTCGAAGGCGAGGTCAGGAACATCACCGAGTTCGGCCTCTTCGTCGGCGTCGGCAACGATCTCGACGGCATGGTCCACATGTCGGACCTCTCCTGGGAGAAGAGCGGCGAGGAGGCCATCGCCGGCTACCGGAAGGGCGACCGGGTGAAGGCCCGGGTGCTCGAAATCGACGTCGGCAAGGAGAGGATCGGCCTGGGGATCAAGCAGCTCGAAGCCGACCCGCTGGCCGCCGCCCTCGCCAATATCGAACGCGGCCAGGTGGTCACCTGCACCGTCGCCAGGGGCGTGGAGGGAGGCATCGAGGTGCTGATCGAAGGCGCGCTGCCCGGCTTCATCCGCAAGGCGGAGCTGGCGCGCGAGCGCGACGACCAGCGCCCCGGCCGCTTCGCCCAGGGCGACCGGCTGGACGCCAAGGTGATGGCCATCGACCGCCAGAGCCGGCGGGTGACGCTCTCCGTCAAGGCGCTGGAGATCGAGGAGGAAAAGAAGGCCATGGAGACCTTCGGCTCCGCCGACAGCGGCGCCACCCTGGGCGACATCCTGGGCGCCGCGCTCTCCGGAGCGGCGGCCGAGACGGCCGCCGCGCCGGACGGAGAGGCACCGGCCGAAGCGGCAGCCACCGCCCCGGACGGGAAGACGCCGGTCGAAGAGGCAACCGCCGCCCCGGACGAAGGGGCGCCGGCCGAAGAGGCGGCCGCCGCAACGGATGGGGAAGCACCGGCCGAGGAGGCAACCGCCGCTCCGGACGGGACGACACCGGCCGAAGAGACGGCCGCCGCCCTGGACGGAGAAGCCCCGCAGGAGGCCGGGGAGGCCGGCGAGGCGGACGACAAGAAGCCGTGAGGGAAGGCGGGCGGAGGATGACCAAATCGGAGCTGATCGCCCGCCTGGCGGAGCGCTACCCCCACCTCTACCGGCGCGACCTGGAGCGGGTCGTGAACACCGTTTTCGACGAGATCGGCGAAGCGCTGACCGGCGGCGACCGCGTGGAACTGCGCGGTTTCGGCTCCTTCTCGGTGCGCCGGCGCGAGGCGCGCACCGGCCGCAACCCGCGCACGGGGGCGGAGGTGGCGGTGGCCGGCAAACGGCTGCCCTTCTTCAAGACCGGCAAGAGCCTGCGGCGGCGCCTCAACGCGGAGGACTGACCCCCGCCATGAACATGCGCCCGCTCGTGCGCCTGCTGGCCCTGGCGGCCGCCATGGCGGTGGCCGCCTTCGCGCTGGCCAACCGCCAGCCGGTGGCGATCTCCTTCGCGCCCCTGCCCTGGGCGATGGAGTCGGGGCTGTGGCTGGTGGCCCTGGCCTTCTTCGCCGGCGGCGCGCTGCTGGGCGGCCTGTTCGTGTGGGCCGGCGCCCACGATCGCCGCCGGCGCGGCGCCCGCCGGCACCGCCGTGCCGGCAGGCTGGCCGACGAGCTCGCCGCCGCCCGCCGCCACATCGCGCTGCCGGAGAACGGCGCGGCGGCCGGGCGATCCGTCGCCCGGACGGCGGAGCGGCGCGGCGCGCCGGCGGGCTGAGGCCCCGGCCCTGCCAGGGAGCGCGCCATGGACCGCGAAGCCGCCAGGGACCGCCTGTTCCTGGCCATCGACACCGCCGATCTGGGCGAGGCGCAGCGGCTCGCCGGCCTCGCCGCCGGGCGCGTCGGCGGGCTGAAGCTGGGGCTGGAGTTCTTCTGCGCCCACGGCCAGCCGGGCGTGCGGCGGCTGGCGCGGGGGCAGCGGCTGTTCCTGGACCTCAAATTGCACGACATCCCGGCCACTGTCGCCGGGGCCGTCGCCGCCGTCGCGCCGCTCGGCCCCTTCCTGGTCACCGTTCACGCCGCCGGCGGGGCCGCCATGATGAAGGCCGCCGCCGACGCCGCGCGGCGGGCGGGCGCCGGGCGGGCGAAGCTGGTCGCCGTCACCGCGCTCACCAGCCTGGACGCGGAGGATGTCGGCGCCGCCGACCCAGCCTCGCTCGGCCGGCGGGTGGAGCGCCTGGCGATGCGGGCGCTGCAATGCGGCATGGACGGCGTCGTCTGTTCCGCGCGCGAGGCCGGGCGGGTGCGGCGGCGCTGCGGCGCGGATTTTCTCATCGTCGTGCCCGGCATCCGCCCGCCCGGGAGCGGCGACGACGACCACAAGCGCCCGGCCCGGCCCGCCGAGGCGATCGCCGCCGGTGCCGATTATCTGGTCGTCGGCCGCCCCATCGCCGCGGCCGGCGACCCGGCGGCGGCCGCCGACGCCATCGTCGCCGCCATGGCCGCCCCGGCGTGACGCCATGGCGGTGGCGGTCAAAATCTGCGGGCTCGCCGATGCCGCCGGCCTCGATGCCGCCATCCGCCACGGCGCCCGCTATGTCGGCTTCGTGTTCTTCGCCGCCAGCCCCCGCCACCTCTCCTTCGAGCGGGCGCGGGCGCTGGCGGCCCGCGTGCCGGCCCATGTCGAGCGGGTGGGGGTCGTGGTCGACGCCGGCGACGACGCCCTGGCACAGGCGGTGGCGGCGGCGGGGCTGCACGTCCTGCAGCTCCACGGCGGCGAGGACCGGCGCCGGGCGGCCGCCATCGGCGCCCGCTTCGGCGTGCGGACCATGAAGGTGGTCCGCGTGGCGCAGGCCGCCGATCTGGACGCCGCCGCCGCCTTCGAGGAGGCGGTCGACATGCTGATGTTCGATGCCCGGGCGCCGCGCGGGGCCACGCGGCCGGGCGGCAACGCCACCGCCTTCGACTGGCGCCTGCTCGCCGGCCGCCGCTGGCGCCGCCCCTGGCTGCTGTCGGGCGGGCTGGATGCCGGCAATCTCGCCCGCGCCGTGGCGGTCTCCGGCGCGGCGGCGGTCGATGTGTCATCCGGCGTCGAACGGGCGCCGGGCCGCAAGGATCCAGAGCGCATCCGCGCCTTCCTGGAACGGGCGGCCGCCCTCTGACGGGGCGGCGGCGAGCGGGGCAGTGCCTCGGTTTGAAAACGGGCAGGCGCCGTTTGCCGCCCCGCCCCTGTGGGAGCGCCGGCGTCCCGCCGGCAAACGGGCCGCAAGGCCCGTCGACGCACCACCCGCCCACCGCCAGGCACCACCGCCTGCCACTCGCACCCCCGCCACCCCGTGCGCCCTTCCACCGCGCCCGCCCCACAGCAGCACGCCCCCGTGCTGCATATGTAAGAATCGGCACGCCCCCGTGCTGCACATGTAAGAATCAGCACGCCCTCATGCTGCACATGGAGAATCAGCACGTCCCGTGCTGCGCATGAGCAATCTCCCCAGCGTTGCCACCGGCTTCGCGTCCAGGGCGCCGACCCGCAGCGCCGCGCCGGGCGGTCTCGAAATTGCAAACCGGGACACTGGGGAGGCGGCCGCTTGACGCTGGCGGGCGGCGCTTCCCACAATGGGCCTGCTGCCCGGCCTCGACGCCGCGGCGGGGAAACGACCGTCGCTGCGACCGGCGGCAGGCCACAGGGCAGGAGAACGGCATGAGCATCCGACACACGACCGACGCGGCCTTCCAGCGCGACGTCCTCGAAGCCGACGGCCCCGTCCTGGTCGATTTCTGGGCGGAGTGGTGCGGCCCCTGCAAGCAGATCGCGCCCCATCTGGAAGACCTGGCGCAGCACTATGGCGACCGGATGCGGGTGGTGAAGGTCAACATCGACGACAACCCGGCCACCCCCTCGCGCTACGGCGTGCGCGGCATCCCCACCATCATGATGTTCAAGGCCGGCGAGGTGGCGGCGGTCAAGGTCGGCGCCCTGCCCAGAAGCAAGCTGCTGGAATGGGTGGAAGGCGCCATGTGAGCGCCCGGCGCCGCGCCATGCGCCGCCCACGGGCGGGCCGCCGCCTGCCGCCGCCGCTATGAGCGCCCCCGCCCCGCCGCCCGGCCCCGGCGAAGCGGCGGCCTTCCTGGCACGCCATCCGCAGGTGCGCTGGATCGACGCCATGGTGCCGGATATCGGCGGCGTGCCGCGCGGCAAGCGCCTCCACGTCTCCGCCCTCGACAAGCTCTACGGCGAGGGCATGGCGCTGCCGGGGTCCACCTACGCCATGGACATGCTGGGCAACAACGTCGAGAGCACCGGCATGGGCACCGCCGACGGCGATCCGGACTATCCCTGCCACGCGGTGCCGGGAACGCTGGCACCGGTGCCCTGGGCGGGGCCGGAGCGGGCGCAGGTGCTGCTCTCCATGAGCGACGGCAGCGGCCGGCCCTGGTGGCTGGACCCGCGCCACATCCTCGCCGCCATGGCCGCCCGGCTGGATTCGCTGGGCCTGCGGGCGGATGTGGCCTTCGAGCTGGAGTTCTACCTGGTGGAGAAGGAGGGCCGGCGTCCCCTGCCCGCCCGCGCCCCCGCCGGCGGCCAGCGGCCGACGGCGACGCAGGTCTATCTGATGGCGGAGCTCGACGCCTGGGCGCCGGTGCTGGAGGCCATCGTCGCCGCCTGCCGCCGGCAGAACGTCCCCGCCGAGGTGGCGACGGTGGAATACGCGCCGGCGCAGTTCGAGATCAACCTCGATCACGGCACCGACGTCCTCGCCGCCTGCGACCACGCCCTGCTGCTGAAGCGGGCGGTGAAGGGGGTCGCCGCCCGCCACGGGCTGACGGCGACCTTCATGGCCCGCCCGTTCCGCGCCCTTTCCACCAGCGGCACCCACGTCCACCTGTCGCTGCTGGATTCGCAGGGCGCCAACGTCTTCGACGACGGCAGCGAGGCCGGCAGCCGGCAGCTGCGCTGGGCCATCGGCGGCCTGGCGGCGACCATGGCGGAGGCGATGCCGATCTGGTCGCCCAACGCCAACGGCTTCCGCCGCCTGGCGGCGCCGGGCTGGGTGTCGCAGAAGGCCAGCTGGGGCTACAACAACCGCACCGTGGCCCTGCGCGTGCCCAGCGGCGCCGGCGCCGCCAGGCGCATCGAGCACCGCCCGGCCGGGGCCGACGCCAACCCCTATCTGGTGCTGGCGGCGGTGCTGGCGGGCGTCCATCGCGGCCTCACGGCCCAGGACGACCCGGGGCCGCCGGCCGAAGGCGAGGGCGGCGAGGCGCCGCCGCTGCCGCTGGAATGGCTCGACGCCCTGCGCGCCTTCGACGGCGCGCGGCTGCTGCCGGAGTATTTCGGGCGCCGTTGGTGGCAGCTCTACAGCGCGCTCAAATGGTCGGAATACCGCGAGTTCAACGACCATGTCGGCGAGCTGGAATACGAACGCCTGCTCGATCTGGCGTGAGGGCGCCGTCAGCGGCCATCGGCGGCCAGCACGCGCCCGGCGAGATAGAGCGAGCCGCAGATCAGCACCCGCGAAGGCCCCCGCCCGGCCAGCCGGCGCAGGGCATCGTCGATGCCGGCGGCCGCGAAGGCCTCGATCCCGGCCGCCGCAAGCCGGTCGCGCATGGCGGCGGCGGCAAGGCCGTTCTCCTCGCCGGGGATGGCGATGGCGGCGGCGCGGCGGACCAGCGGCGCCAGCGGGGCGGCGAAGCCGGCCGCGTCCTTGTTGGCCATCATGGCGACCACCAGGTCCAGCGGGCGGTCGCGCCAGCGGCCCGCCGCCGCCGCCAGCGCCCGGGCGGCGGCGGGATTGTGGCCGCCGTCGAGCCACAGCTCCGCCTCGCCGCCCGCCAGGCGGGCGAGGCGGCCGCCGGCCAGGGGCTGCAGGCGCGCCGGCCAGCGCGCCTCGCGCATCCCCCGCGCCACGGCCGCGGGCGCCACGCGAAAGCCCGGCAGCCGGCCCAGGGCGGCGACGGCGACGGTGGCGTTCCAGAGCTGATGCGGCCCGGCCAGGCAAGGCGGCGGCAGGGCGAGCCGCGCCTCGCCGTCGATGGCCGTGAAGCCGCCGGCGCCCTCCTCGAAGGCGAAATCGCGCCCCGCCAGGACGGCCGGAGCGCCGCACCGGCGCGCGCGGCGGGCCAGCACGGCCAGCGCTTCGGGCGGCTGCGGCGCGATCACCACCGGCACGCCGGGCTTGACGATGCCCGCCTTCTCGCCGGCGATCTCGGCCAGGCTTTCGCCCAGGAAATGCTGGTGGTCGAGGGAGATGGGCGTGATCGCCGTCAGCAGCGGGCGGCGGACGACGTTGGTGGCGTCCAGCCGCCCGCCCAGCCCGGTCTCCAGCAGCAGGATATCGGCCGCCCGGCGCGAGAAGGCCAGCAGGGCGGCGGCCGTCGTCGCCTCGAAGAAGGTGATCGGCCGGCCGCCGTTGACCCGCTCGCATTCGGCCAGCAGCCGGGCCAGCGCCCGATCGCCGATGGCGCGCCCGCAAAGCTCGATGCGCTCGTGGAAGCGCAGCAGATGGGGCGAGGTGTAGGCGTGGACGCGATAGCCCGCCGCCGCCAGCGCCGCCCGCATGAAGGCGACGACCGAACCCTTGCCGTTGGTGCCGGCGATGTGCACCACCGGCGGCAGCGCCAGATGGGGCCGGCCCAGCGCCTCCAGAAGGCGCATCATGCGCCCCAGGGAAAGGTCGATGGTCTTGGGATGGAGCCGCGCCAGCCTCTCCAGCGCGCCGGCGGCCGTCACGCCGGCGCCGCCTTGCCGCCGGCCGCCGGCAGCAGCTCGCCCGCGCGCGGCGGCGGCCCCATGAGGTGGCCCAGCAGCCGCGCCAGGCAGGCCGGCAGCTCGCTGCGGGGGACGACCATGTCGAGCATGCCGTGCTCGAGCAGATATTCGGCCCGCTGGAAGCCTTCGGGCAGCTTCTCGCGGATGGTCTCCTCGATCACCCGCGCCCCGGCGAAGCCGACGACGGCGCCGGGTTCGGCGATCTGGATGTCGCCCAGCATGGCGAAGGAGGCGGTGACGCCGCCGGTGGTGGGGTCGGTCATGACCGAGAGGAAGGGCAGGCCGGCCTCGTTCAGCTGCGCGACGGCGGCGGCCGTGCGCGCCATCTGCATCAGCGACAGGATTCCTTCCTGCATGCGCGCCCCGCCGGAGGAGGAAAAGACGATCAGCGCCCGCCGTTGGGAAAGGGCGCGCTCGGCCGCCGCCACGATGGCCTCGCCGACCCCGGTTCCCATCGAGCCGCCCATGAAGGCGAAATCGAACACGGCGCAGACGCAGCCATGGCCGCCGACGGTGCCGGTGGCCACCACGACGGCCTCGCGCTCGCCGGTCCTGGCCTGCGCCTCCCGGAGGCGGTCGCCATAGCGCTTGCGGTCGCGAAAGCGCAGCGGATCGGCGGGCACCCGCGGCGCCTCCAGCCGGGCGAAGGCGCCGTCGTCGAAGAGCGCCTTCAGCCGCACCGCCGGCGCGATCTTCATGTGGAAGCCGCAATGGGTGCAGACATGCATGGCCGCTTCCAGATCGCGGCGGAAGATCATGCGCTCGCAGCGGGGGCACTTGCTCCACAGGTTGTCCGGGGCCTGGGTCTTGCGGACCAGGTCGCGAATCTTGGGCAGCGACAGGTTGGAGAGCCAGCTCACCGGCGCGCGCCCCCGACCGCCGCCGCCAGCCGCGACGCCAGGGCCAGCACATTGTCGACGCAGGCCCGGCTGCCCCGGCCCTCGCCGTCCAGCCCGTCGGCCACCGCCCGGCAGAAGGCGGACCCCACCACCGCCGCATCGGCCAGGCGGGCCACGATGGCGGCCTGGCGCTCGTCGCCGATGCCGAAGCCGACGGCGACGGGAAGGCTGGTGTGGGCGCGCAGGCGGGCGACGGCCGCCGCCACCTGGCGCTCGCCGCCGGTGGCGGCGCCGGTGATGCCGGTGATGGAGACATAGTAGACGAAGCCGGTGGCCTGCCTCAGCACGAAGGGCAGGCGGGCGTCGTCGGTGGTCGGCGTCGCCAGGCGGATCCAGCCCAGGCCGGCCGCCAGGGCGGGCCGGGCGAGCTCGTCTTCCTCCTCGCCGGGCAGGTCGACGACGATCAGCCCGTCGGCGCCGGCCGCCGCCGCGTCGGCGGCGAAGGCCTCGCCGCCATAGCGATAGATGGGGTTGTAATAGCCCATCAGCACGATGGGCGTGGCCGGGTCGCGCCGACGGACGTCGCGCACCAGCTCCAGGGTGCCGGCCAGCGTCATGCCGGCCTTCAGCGCCCGCTGCGAGGCGGCCTGGACCGCCGGGCCGTCGGCCATGGGGTCGGTGAAGGGCATGCCGAGCTCGATCAGGTCGGCACCGGCGGCGCCCAGCCCGCAGGCGATCTCGCGCGAGAGGGCGGCATCCGGGTCGCCGGCGGTGACGAAGGCGATGAGGCCGGCGCGGCCCTCGGCGGCCAGGGCGGCGAAGCGCCGCTGCATCCGCTCCGCGCTCACATCTCCACCCCCAGGGCTTCGGCGACCGTGAAGACGTCCTTGTCGCCGCGCCCGCACATGTTCATGCAGATCACCTGGTCGCGGGGGCGGGCGGGCGCCAGCTTCGCCACATGGGCGAGGGCGTGGGCCGGTTCCAGGGCCGGAACGATGCCCTCCAGGCGGCAGCACAGCTGGAAGGCCTCCAGCGCCTCGTCGTCGGTGGCCGAGACATAGGCGACGCGGCCGCTGTCGGCGAGCCAGGCGTGCTCCGGCCCGATGCCGGGATAGTCGAGGCCCGCCGAGATGGAATGGGCCTCGGCGATCTGGCCGTCGCCGTCCTGCAGCAGATAGGTGCGGTTGCCGTGCAGCACGCCCGGCACGCCGCCGGCGATCGACGCCGCGTGGCGGCCGCTGGCCAGGCCGTGGCCGGCCGCCTCGACGCCGTAGAGCTCCACCCCGGCCTCGTCCAGGAAGGGATGGAAGAGGCCGATGGCGTTGGAACCGCCGCCGATGCAGGCCACCAGCGCATCCGGCAGGCGGCCCTCGGCCGCCATCATCTGCTCCTTCACCTCGCGCCCGATCACCGACTGGAATTCGCGCACCAGCTCCGGATAGGGGTGGGGGCCGGCGGCGGTGCCGATGATGTAGAAGGTGGTCTCCACATGGGTCACCCAGTCGCGCAGGGCCTCGTTCATCGCGTCCTTCAGCGTGCGCGAGCCGGAGTGGACGGCGCGCACCTCGGCGCCCAGCAGCTTCATGCGGAAGACGTTGGGCTTCTGGCGCTCGATGTCCTTGGCGCCCATATAGACGACGCAGGGCAGGCCCAGCCTGGCGCAGACGGTGGCGGTGGCGACGCCGTGCTGGCCGGCGCCGGTCTCGGCGATGACGCGCGTCTTGCCCATGCGCCGGGCCAGCAGGATCTGGCCCACCGTGTTGTTGATCTTGTGGGCGCCGGTGTGGTTGAGCTCGTCGCGCTTGAAGTAGATGCGGGCGCCGCCCAGATGCTCGGTCAGCCGCTGGGCGAAATAGAGCGGGCTGGGGCGGCCGACATAGTGCTTCGCCCACTGGTCGATCTCGGCCTGGAAGGCGGGGTCGGCGCGGGCTTCGTGCCAGGCCCGCTCCAGCTCCAGGATGAGCGGCATGAGCGTTTCGGCGACATAGCGGCCGCCATAGATGCCGAAATGGCCCCCGGCATCGGGGCCGGCGCGATAGCTGTTGAGGGTGTCCATGGCTCCACGCCCGCAGGCCGGGGGCACCATGCCCCCTCGCCGCCGCCTTGGCAACGCCGCCGGGCGGTGGGTGGTGTCCCGGTTTGCAATTCCGAGGCTGCCCGCTGCGGCGCCGCTTTGGCTTGTGACCGGTGGCCGGTGGCCAGTGGTCGGTGAGAGCGGGGAATGGCGGCGGTGCCTGGCGGCGGGACGCCGGCGCTCCCAGGGGGCCGGGGCGCCCTCGCCCGGCCGCCGCCGCCGGGCTAGAGTGCCGCCGACAGCCGGGAGCGCTTCTGGCCTTGCTCGCCGATATCGGACATGGCGCGCTGATCCTGGCGTTCGCCGCCGCCCTGGTCCAGGGCACGGCGGCGCTGGCCGGGGCCCGCGGCGGGGCGCTGGCCGGGGTGGCCGCCTGCGCGCTGGCGCTGGCTTCGGCCGCCGCCTTCGCGGCGCTGCTGGCGGCCTATGTCGTCTCCGACTTCTCGCTCAGAAACGTCTTCGAGAACTCCCACACGCTCAAGCCGATGCTCTACAAGGTCGCCGGCGTGTGGGGCAACCACGAGGGCTCGCTGCTGCTGTGGGTGCTGGTGCTGGCGCTGTTCGGCGCCGCGCTGGCCCTGGCCGGCGGTGCCCTGCCGGCGGGCCTGCGGGCGCGGGTGCTGGCGGTGCAGGGCCTGGTGGCCGCCGGTTTCCTGGCCTTTTCGCTGTTCGCCTCCAACCCCTTCCTCACCCTCTCGCCCGTCCCCGACGAGGGGCTGGGCCTCAACCCCCTGCTGCAGGATCCCGGCCTGGCCTTCCACCCGCCCCTGCTCTATCTGGGCTATGTCGGCCTTTCCATCGCCTTCTCCTTCGCCGTGGCGGCGCTGATCGAAGGCCGCGCCGACGCCGCCTGGGCGCGCTGGCTGCGGCCCTGGACCCTGGCTGCCTGGACCTGCCTGACGCTCGGCATCGCGCTGGGCAGCCGCTGGGCCTATTACGAGCTGGGCTGGGGTGGCTGGTGGTTCTGGGACCCGGTGGAAAACGCCTCCTTCATGCCCTGGCTGGCGGCCACGGCGCTGCTCCATTCGGCCAGCGTCACCGAGAAGCGCGGCGCCCTGGCGGGCTGGACGGTGCTGCTCGCCATCCTCGCCTTCTCGCTCAGCCTGGCGGGCACCTTCCTGGTCCGTTCGGGCGTGCTGACCTCCGTCCACGCCTTCGCCGTGGACCCGGCGCGCGGCGTCTTCGTGCTGGCGCTGCTGGCGGCCACCACCGGCGGCGCGCTGGCGCTCTATGCCTGGCGGGCGCCGGGGCTGGCGGCCGGGGCCGCCTTCGCCCCGATCAGCCGCGAAGGCGCCCTGGTGCTGAACAACCTGCTGCTCGCCGTCGCCTGCTTCACGGTGCTGATCGGCACCCTCTATCCGCTGCTGCTGGACATGGTGGGCGGGCGGGCGGTTTCCGTCGGCCCGCCTTACTACGAGCTCACCTTCGTGCCGCTGGCAGTGCCGCTGCTGCTGGCCCTGGCGGCGGGGCCGCTGCTGGCCTGGCGGCGCGCCTCGCTGGCCGGCGTCGCCGCGCGCCTGCGCGCCGCCGCCCTGCTGGCGCTGGCGGTGTGGGCGATCGCCGCCTGGTGGCGGGCGCCGCCGCTGGCCCTGTGGGGGCCGGCGCTGGGCCTGGGGCTGGCGGCCTGGATCGCCGCCGCCATCGCCGTCGAATGCGCCCGCAGCATCGGCCTCTTCCGGCTTCCCGCCGCCGCCGTCCTGGCCCGGGCCCGCGCCCTGGGGGCGGCGATCTGGGGCATGAGGCTCGCCCATCTGGGCGTCGCCGTGCTGGTGGCGGGCGCCGTCGCCTCCTCCGCCTGGCAGAGCACCGTGCATCGCGTCATGGCCCCGGGCGAAAGCCAGCGGCTGGCGGGCTACGACATCGCCTTCGAGGGCGCCCAGCCGGCCGCCGGCCCCAACTGGCTGGCGCTGGCCGGGCGCTTCACGGTGCGCGACGCCGCCAGCGGCCGCCTGGTCGCCACCATGGCCCCGGAGAAGCGCGTCTATGCCGGCGGCGGCGAGCCGACCACCGAGGCGGCGATCCACACCACCTGGCTGGCGGACCTCTACATCGCCCTGGGCGAAGCGGTCGCGGAGCCGCCGGGCGGCTGGACCGTGCGCCTCTACCACAACCCGCTGGTCGCCTGGATCTGGGCCGGCTGCCTGCTGATCGCCCTGGGCGGGCTGGTGGCCCTGGCGGGACGGGCGCGGCGCGCGCGCCGGGCCGGTGCCGCGCTGGCGGCCGCCCTGGCGCTGGCCTCGCCCGCCTTCGCCGCCGGCGCCGCGGCGGGCGAGGCCGGAATCGCCGTCCCCGCCGAGCTGGAGGCCCGCGCCCTGGCGCTCTCCAGCCAGCTGCGCTGCCCGGCCTGCCCCCATCAATCGCTGGAACAATCGCCGGCGCCGCTGGCGGCGGACCTGCGCCGCCTGGTCGTCGAGCGCCTGCTGGCGGGCGACAGCGACGAGGAGGCGCTGGCCTTCGTCGCCGCGCGCTATGGCGATTTCGTGCTGCTGAAACCGCCGCTGGACGACGCCACCTGGCCGCTATGGGCCGCCCCTTTCGCCGCCCTGGCGCTGGGCGGGCTGGCGCTGGCGTTGCGCGCGCGCCGCCGCTAGCCGCTGCGCCCGCCCCGGCGCGCTCGCCCCTCCTCGCCGGCGGGGCGCACCACCAGCCGCGAGGCGGGGGCGAGGCCGGCCAGGATCTCCAGCAGATCGGCGCGGCACAGCGCCACGCAGCCGGCGGTGGGCGCCAGACCGGCGCCGGCGAGGTGGACGAAGATGGCGCTGCCGACGCCGGGCACGGGGGGATCGTCGTTGTGGCCCGTCACCAGCAGCAGGTCGTAGAGGCCATCGGCGCGCCACAGCCGCTCGCAGCGGGCCGCGAAGGGCAGCGCGACGGGGCGGTTGTAGGCCGGGTGGCGGGGGTCGTCGCACCAGCCGTCGCCGGGCGCGATGGCGGCCGCCGGCAGGGCGCAGGCGGGCGCGGCTTCGCGGTCGGGGCGGTAGAGCAGGCGGCGCAGGGGGAAGCTGCCGGCCGGGGTGGCGCCATCGCCTTCGCGCTTGTCGCGCAGGATGCCCGCCCGGCCCAGGGCGCAGCGATAGAGCCTGCCGGCGAAACGGCAGCGCCCGGCGCCATCGGCGGCGGCATGGACCACGAGGTCGCTCACGGGCGGCGGTCCCGCCCCGCCCCGCGCCCGGCCGGCGGCTGGCCCGCTTCCTCCAGCCCGGCGCGGGCGCGGGCCAGGACGCTTTCCGGCGGCGAGGCGCCCTCCGCACCGCCCTTCGCAGCGCCGGCCGGCAGGCCCGCCAGCAGTTCCAGGGCCTCGGCGGCCGTCGCCACCGCCCACAGCTGGAAGCGCCCGGCGCGCATGGCACAGACCACCTCCGGGCGCAGCACCAGATGCCGCTCGTTGGCCGCCGGCACGATGACGCCCTGGCTGCCGGAAAGCCCCCTGGCCTGGCACAGCCGGAAGAAGCCCTCGACCCGGCGGCAGGCGCCATCCACCGCCAGCACGCGGCCGGTTCGGTCGATGGCGCCGGCGGCGGCGATGTCCTGGCGCAGCGGCACGCCGGCCAGCGACGAGAGAACGGCGCAGGCCGAGGCCAGCTGCAGCGCCCCGGCATCCCAGGGCCCCGGGCCGGGCGGCGAGCGGGAGAAGGAGAGCGGGATGCGGCGCGCGAACAGGCTGCCCAGCCAGTCCGCCACCGCCGCCATGGGGCGCCGGGGGGCGCGCCCGTGGCCGCAACCGGCCGCTGCGGGCGGGGCGGTGGCCTCGACGGCCACGCCGCCGCCATGGCGATGGGCGGCGATCGACAGCGGCAGGCCGAAGGCGGCGCCGTCCGCCTTCCCGTGCAGCAGCCCGTTGGCCCGGCCCACATGGCGGCCGCCGCTTTCGATCGCCACCGTGCCTTCCAGAAGCGGCCGCAGCGCCTCCTCCTCGCCGCCGCCTTCGCGCCGCCGACGCTGGGCGATGGCGCGCTCGACCTCGCCCGCCCCCACCGGGCCGCCGCCGGCCAGAACCCCGGCCTCGGCCAGCAGATCGGCGGCCCACTCGAAACGCGAGCCGAGCCGGTCGCGATGGCCCGCCCAGCGGCAGGCCTGGCCGATCAGGAGATCGACGGCATCGGCCCGGCAGGTCAGCCCCAGGGCGCGGGCCCGGCGGTGGACGAGGCGGGCGAACAGGGCCACCGCGCCGTCGTCCGCCGGCATGTGGGGCGCGATCTCCGCCTTCACCTTGACCTGGGCGCGAAGCCCGGGATCGGCCGCCAGCATGAGGCGATGGTGGGCCGGCGCGCCCACCAGCACCAGCTTCGCGTCCAGCGGGATGGGCAGCGGCCGGCCGGCGGGGGGCTCGGCGCCGGCGATGCGGATGGCCCGGTCGCGCAGCGCCCCCTTCAGGAGGGGCCAGAGCGCCGGCCGCCGCCCCAGATCGTCGGCGCGCAGCACCAGGATGCCGCCATTGGCGCGATGGAGGGCGCCGGCGGCGATGGCGCCGTGGCAGCTGCCGCCGTGGGGGTGGGCGGCGACGGCTCCGAACAGGCTGGCGGCGGTGGGGTCGGCCTCCAGCACCACGGCGGCGTGGCGGGCATCGCCGTTGTCGACCAGCAGATTGGCGCCGTAGCGGCATTCGAGCGCCTCCAGGGAGGCCGGCCCCGGCTCGCCGGCGTGGGCGAACAGGTGGAGGTTTTCCAGGACGTCGGCCTGCAGCTCGCGCAGCCAGCGGGCCAGCTCGCCATGGGCGCCGAACTCGTCGCGCAGCTCGGAGAGGGTGTCGGGGACGGTTTCGTCGGCCAGGCGGCGTTCGGCGTCGCGGATGCGCCGCGCGAGGTCGCGCCGGGCGCGGCGGGCGGTGGCGCGCATGGCGGCCATCGCCGGGGCCAGCCCGGCCAGGGCCGCATCCAGCGCCTTTCGCCTGGCCGGCGGCAGCGCCAGCAGTTCGTCCTGGCTCAGCGGCTTGCCGTCGCTGCCGTTGACGACCAGCGACAGCCCCTGCGGCCCCCGCCAGACATCCAGGCCGTGGCCTTCGGCCTGGCGGCGCAATTGGCCCCTAGCGCTCTCCAGCACCGCTTCGGTTTCTTCGTGGGCGGCGCGCACCTGCTCGGCGCGGGCGTCGGAGGCGAGGTCCCCGCGCAGGGCGTGGGCCAGGACCGGCAGCAGCTGCCGCAGGCGATCGCGGAAAAGGCGCCCGCGCCCGGGCGGCAGCGACAGGGGGCGCGGGCGCCGGGGGTGGCGGAAATCGTGGAGATAGAGCCAGTCGGCGGCGGGCGGGCGGCCTTCGGCATGGCGGGCGAGATGGGCCATGGTGGCTTCCATGCGGCCCGAGCCGTCCTCGCCCAGCACGAAGGCGTGGTGGCCGGGGGCCGCCAGCGCGAGGTCGAGCGCCTCGCGGGCCGGGGCGTGGGAGGGCAGATCGAAGAGCTCGATCCCGCCGGGGCCCTCGCCGCCTTCGTCGAAGCGGCCGGCGAAGCTGGGCGGGGCCACCGCTTCCGGACTCAACGCTCTGGCCGTCATCGCCGCCTCGCCGCCATGGCGCCAGGGTAGCGGGCGGCGGCGGCGGCCGCCAGCGGCGGCGGGCGCGGCGGGTCAGGCGGGGAGGCGATGCGTCAGATTCGGACGCATGTTTTCGCGTTTCCGGCGCCCTTCGCCGTTCCCGCCGGCCGGCACCCCCGCCACCGAAGACGGCTTGCCCTATCTCGCCGGCGGCACAACGCGAAGGCGCCAGCCCGGCAAGGTCAACAACTTTCCCTCTCTTCCCTGCCGATCTCTTCGCCGCGGGAAAAATCAAGAAACGCACACTTCCCGTTAGACCAGTGATAAACCCACCGGCCGTGCTTCTCGTCGTCCACATAGGGGCCTTCCCCGACGTCCCCGTCGGCCTCGCGGATAACCCAATGCCCGTGCGCCTTGCCGTCCACATAGGGGCCTTCATGAACATGACCATCGGCATAACGAACGACCCAATGCCCGTGCCACTTTCCGCTCCGAAGTTCCCCTGTTGCCTCGATGGACCATTCGGAACCCCGCCAGGTTAGTTCTCCCCTTCCCATGGCGATTCCACCGGAACATTGGCCGGACCATGCAACCGTCTGGTCATGGGAAAGGTAATCATCCCACACATAACACCCGGCCTCGTTGGCGAGCTCTTTCCAACATTGGGCGCCTTCCGCCATCCCCTCGCATTTGGGCGTCAGCGCGGCCGCCGCTCCGTGGCCGTCCTGCGTCCCGGAGTCCTGCGTCCCGGAGTCCTGCGCCTCGCCTTCCTGCGCCCGGTAGCCTTCCTCCTCCACTTCCACCGTTCTTCCCTCGTCCTTGCAGAGGATGTTGGCGTGGACGTCGACCCAATGGTCGTGGACGGTCCCGGTGTCGCCCTGGTGCTCGGCGCCCCTGTGCTGGTGGTAGTAGATGAAAATCTTTTCGCAGCCCTGGTTCTCCAGGCTCTTGACGGTCCGCCGGCAAAAGGCGCCGACGCCGCTTTCCAGCCTGGCCTTTCTTCTGTGGGCCTCCGCGAAGCAGCTGTCGGCATGGGAGTGGAAGGATTCGCAGTTGACGAAGTCGCTGCGGGAGACCGTGACGACCGGATCCTGGCAATCGCCCACCACGTTCGAGTTCGCCTCCACCGCGTCGTGGGCCAACGCCCCACGCTCCAGCGCCAGGGCGGCGGCGAGCGAGGCGGCGAACACAGCGGCTTTCCTGGCGATGCTCATGGACGTTCCCCCGTAGCGGTTGCCGCGGCGCCGGCGGGTGCCGGGCCGTTGCCAACCACACGAGGCTATCGTGAGATTCCCCGCCTATTCGCCGGGCGCAGGGAGCTACCCCTTGCCGGGTCAAGGGCTGTCATATTCAGCGGGCGACCCGACCAAGCGGGCAGCCCCATATGGTTGGCAATGGCGACCCTGGGCGGGGCAAGCGAGGGCGTCAACCCCCTGGCCGGACTTTTTTCCCGCCCCCGCGCGCCCTATTCGGCGGCGGCTTGCGGGGCGGCGAGCGCGGCGGTGGCGGCGGCGACGGCCGCCACCGTCCGCTCCAGCGCCCGGCGGGTGGCGGCGAAGCCGGGGCCGGGCTCGATCCGCGCCTCGTCCATGTAGAGGGCGCGGTTGAGCTCGATCTGGAGGGCGTGGCGGCCTTCGGCCGGGCGCCCGTGGCGGACGGTGATGAAGCCGCCCGGATAGGGGTGGTTGCGGGCGACGGCCAGTCCGCAGGCCGCCAGCGCCCGGCAGGCGGCGGCGGAAATATCGCCATGGCAGGAGGCACCGAAACGGTCGCCCACCACCGCATCGGCGCGCTGGCGGCTGCCGTCGCCGTGGCGCGAAGGCATGGAATGGCAATCGATCAGGCAGGCCTGGCCGAAGGCGCGGCGCGTTTCCTCCAACAGCGCGTCAAGGGCGGCGTGATAGGGCCGCCAGCAGCGGGCGATGCGCTCTTCGGCCTCGGCCGGGGAGAGGCGGCGGCGGTAGATTTCGGCGCCGGCGGCCACCACCCGCGGCAGGGTGCCCAGCCCCACCGCCACCCGCCGGCTGCGGCTGTTGACCCAGGGGGGAAGCGGCGCGTCGAACATGGCCGGGTCGAGCTCGTAGGCCTCGCGGTTCGCGTCCAGCCAGGCGCGCGGGAAGAGGGCGGCCAGCGACGGCGCCCCCAGCCCTTCGGCCCCGGCGATCAGGCCATCGACGAAGGCGTCTTCGGAACGGCGCAGGGCCAGCGCATCGAGGCGGCTGGCGGCGAGGAAGTCGGGCCGGTAGGCGCGCCCGCTATGGGGCGAGGACAGCACCACCGGCAGACGCTGCCGGGGCGGGCGCCGCAGGCGGAGAAGGGTGGCGTTTGCGCGCTCCACGGCCGCAGCTTAGACTGCGGCCATGACGAGGTCATCTCCCCTTGCCCGGCGCCCCTCGCGGCGGGGCGGCAGGGGCGGAGCCGGGCGCGATGGCGCGCATCCTGCTGGCGGTTGAGGACGATCTCCTGCGGCGCTATCTGGCGCGCATGCTGCTGCGCCATGGCCATGCCGTTTCGCCCTTCGCCGGCGGGCGCCGGGCGCTGGGGCAATTCCTGCCGGGCGCCTTCGACATCCTGATCGCCCAGAGGCGCATGGCGGATCTCGACGGGCCGGAACTGGCACGCCGCGCCACCGCCGCCATGCCCGGGCTCAAGGTGCTGTTCCTCCACGGCTTCAGCGTCCGGCCGCTGCGGGAAGGCGCCCTGCCGACCATGGGGGAGAGCGCGCTGGAACCGGCCTTCCATCTGGGCGGGTTGGCGCGCGGGATCGACGGCCTGCTGGCGGCGCAGGCACCGCCGGGAACGGGGGAGACGCCGTGAGCGACCGGGCGCCCTTCGCCCCCATCGAGGAGGCGCTGGCCGCCATCGCCGCCGGGCGGCCGGTGGTGGTGGTGGACGACGAATCGCGCGAGAACGAGGGCGACCTGGTGATGGCCGCCGACCGGGCGACGCAACAGGCCATCGCCTTTTTCGTGCGCCACACGGCCGGCGTCATCTGCGTGCCGATGGAAGGCGCGAGGCTCGACGAGCTGGACCTGCCGCAGATGGTGCGCCACAACACGGAACAGCACCGCACCGCCTTCACCGTTTCGGTCGATTACCGCTACGGCACCGCCACCGGCATTTCGGCGGCCGATCGCGCCCGCACCATCCGCGCGCTGGCCGGCGAGGGCGGCAGGCGCCCGGTGCGCGCCGCCGATTTCGCCCGGCCGGGCCATATTTTCCCGCTGCGCGCCCGCGAAGGCGGGGTGCTGATGCGCGCCGGCCACACCGAGGCGGCGGTCGACCTGGCGCGGCTGGCGGGCCGCTACCCGGCCGGGGCCATCTGCGAGATCGTCGACGACGAGGGCGGCATGATGCGCCTGCCGGCCCTGATCGGGTTCGCGCGCCGGCACGGGCTGCTGGTCATCTCCATCGCCGACCTCATCGCCTGGCGCCTGCGCACCGACAAGGTGGTGACCTGCATCGAAACGGCGCCCTTCGAAACCCGCCACGGCCTCTTCCAGGCCCATATCTACCGCTCGCTGATCGACGGCAGCGAGCATCTGGCCCTGACCGGGGGCGATCCAGGGGCGGCGCGGGGCAGCGTGCTGGTGCGCGTCCATGCGGCGAGCGCCATCGAGGACGTCTTCGGCCGCCTGCGCGGGCCCGGCCACAACCTGGTCGACCTCGCGCTGCGCCGGCTGGCCGCCGAGGAGGCCAGCGTCTTCCTCTATCTGCGCGGCGAGCAGGGCTGGGGGCTGGGGCTGGGGCGGCGCCGCGTCTATGACCAGGACGGCGGCGAGAGCCTGCCGCACGGCCCCGACTGGCGCCAATACGGCACCGGGGCGCAGATCCTCCGCGATCTCGGCCTCGACGACATCCGCCTGCTCACCAACAACCCGGCCCGCTATCGCGCCATCGAAGGCCACGGCCTGGTCATCTCCGGGCGCGAGCCCTTCGCCCCCGACGGCAGCGGCGAAGACATGGCCGCCGGCGGGGCGTAGCGCCTCGCGCCGGGGGCGCTTCGCCGCGCGCCGCGCCGGGCGATTGCCAAACGCCGCCCGCCTGGCTATCTGTGTGCCGGTTCCGCCCGGCGGGCGCGTAGCTCAGCGGAAGAGCACTACGTTGACATCGTAGGGGTCGCTGGTTCGATCCCAGCCGCGCCCACCACCCCCTCGCCGGCGGCGCCGCCGTCAGGCGAGGGCGCGGGCCAGGGCGACGATGTGCGAGACGGTGAGGCCGCAGCAGCCGCCCAGGATCTGCACGCCGGCTTCGCGCCATTGCCGGCAGTGGGCCACGAAAGCGTCCTCCGGGATGGTGTCGGGAAATGCCCGCCTCTTCATGCCGTCGACGGGCATGGCATCGGGATAGGCCATCAGCGGGCCGGACCAGTGCTCTTTCAGCAGCGCCAGGGCGGGCGCGATCCGCTCTGCCTTGGAGTGCATGATGCCCATGACGTCGGCGCCGCCCTCGGCCATGGACGGCGCCAGCGCCTCGGCGAAAGGCGTGGCTTCGTCGGTGTAGGTGCCCAGTTCGCCATCGTCCCGCATCAGCGCCGAGAAGCCGACCCACAGCGGCAGGCCGGACGCCTTGACGGCGCGCATGACGGCCGGCGTGAAGGCCGGATCGCCCATCATCTCGGCCAGGATCAGGTCCACGCCGGCCGCCTTGTGGATCGCCGCCATCTCGGCGCAGTCGTCCTCGAAGCGGGCCGCATCGCTGGCCTGGGGCGACCAGGCGCCCTTCCTGGCCGGGCGGGTGTGCGAAATCGACCCCGCCACCAGCACCGGCTGCGGGGACGGCGTTTCCTCCCGCGCCTCCAGGGCCAGCGCCACCGCCCGCCGGTTCAGCTCCTCGAAGCGCCCGCCATGGCCTGCCCCTTCCAGCACCTCGCGGGTGGTCGCGAAGGTGTTGGCGGTGACGATGCGGGCGCCGGCGCGGATGTAATCGGCGTGGATGCCCTTCAGCATGTCGGGATATTCCGCCGTTGCCAGCGCGCACCACGCGACCCCGTACATGCGGGCCCCGCGCCGTTGCAGTTCGGTGCCGGTGGCACCGTCGATCAGGATCGTGGCGCCGGTTTCGATCTGCGCCATCAGTTCGCGATAGGACATGTCCCTCTCCCCGCGCCGGCAACCGCTTCGAGTATGACGGCCGGGCCGCGGGCGGCGCAAGGCGGCTCAGGCTTCGGCGGCGAAACGGCGGATGCGGCGGCGGAAGCGCCAGACCAGCAGCAGCGACGCCCCGGCCATGGCGACCGCCATGGCGGACCAGATGCCGTGCCCGCCCCATTCCAGGACGAAACCCATGAGGAGCGCGGCCGGCAGCCCCAGGCCCCAGCTGGTGGCGAGCGCGATGGCCATCGGCATGGCGGTGTCCTTCAGCCCCTGCAGCACGCCGCGCACGGCGATCTGCACCGCATCGGCGATGATGAAGAAGGCGGCGACGGCGAGCAGGCCGGTGGCCAGCTGCAGGGCGGCGGCGTTTTCCGGCAGCGAGGGATCGAGGATCAGTCCGGCGATGAGGCCGCCGGTCGACCAGAAGGCCAGCGCCGCCAGCAGCGTCGTGCCACCGGCCAGCGCGATGGCCGTCCAGCCGGCCCGCGCCACGGCGTCCGGCGAGGCCGCCCCGGCCGCGCGCCCGGTGCGCACCGCGCCCGCCTGGGCCAGCCCCACCGGAATCATGAAGACGATGGCATAGCATTGCGCGGTGACACCGTGGGCGGCCAGCGTTTCGACGCCGATCCAGCCCATCATCAGCGAGGTGACGAAGAACATGCCCATCTCCGCCGCTTCGGTGACGGCGATCGGCGTTCCGACGCGCAGAATCTCCGCCATCGCCTTCCATTCGATGCGCCACCAGAAGCCCGGCAGGCGGTAACGGCGCAGGCGGCGATCGGTGAGCACGAAGGCCAGAAGGGCGAGGAACATGACGGTGTTGACCACCGAACTGGCGATCCCCGCCCCATCCAGACCCATGGCCGGCGCCCCGAAATGGCCGAACATCAGCGCATAATCGAGCAGAACGTTGAGCGCGATGGCGAAGGCGGTGACCGCCAGCACGGCGCGCGGGCGCTCGTGAGCGGCCAGGAATTCGGCCAGCACCCAGAACCACAGGGACGGCACCAGGCCCCAGACCAGCCAGCGCAGATAGGACTGGCCATCGGCGGCGATCGCCGGCTCCTGCCCCAGCAGCAGCAGGATCGGCTGCGAGAACCAGGCCGTGATTCCAATCGGCAGGGCGAGCAGCAGGCCCAGCCAGAAGGCATTGCGGACCACCGGACGCACGTGGCGGAAGCGACGCGCGCCCAGATGCTGGGCGACCACCGGGGTGGCGCCGAACAGCACGCCGAAGGCGGCGAGCTGCACCAGCCAGAAGAAATCGCGCGCCAGCGTGCCGGCGGCCAGCGTGCCGGTGCCGATCCAGCCCATCATCACGACATCGGTGGTGAGAATCGCCATCTCCCCCAGATGGGCGAGCGCCAGCGGCACGGCGAGCCGGGCCGTGGCCCCGGCCTCGCGCCACCACGGGGCAAGGGCGGAAGAGGAGAGATGGCTCATGGAAGACAGCTGGGCAGCGCCCGTCCATAGGCCAGCGGCGGCGGCGGCGCAAGCGCCACGCCGGTGCCGCGGTGCCCACGGATCGCCCGCCCGATGGCGGGCGCGGAGCGGGCGGGCGCGAGCTATTCCTGCGGGCGGCGCAGGACGCCGGCCCGGTAGTCCGGCCTCGCGACACCGGGCTGGCCCTGGACATCCTCGACCGGCAAGGCGAGAAACGTGCCGTCGTTGCTCCGCGTCAACTCGCGCATGAGCGTCGCATAGCGCTCGGTGCTGTTCTCGGAGATGAAGCCTACGGCATGGATGCGGACCCTGCTTTCCCCGGCGATGGGATCGAAGTTGAGCCGTTGCAGCGTCTCCAGGACGCCGTCGTAGGACGAGCCGGTGTAATCGTCGCCGAAAACATAGATGGAGACCTTCTCCTGGCGCTTCCCATAGGCCCGCAGCGCCGTTTCCAGACCCTCGACGGGGCTGCTGTTCGAGAACGCATTCCACCCCCGGAGAACCCCCAGGATGCTCTTGCGGCGGCTCGGGGTATCGGGGATCCACTTTCTCGCATATGCCCCGATGAGATAGCCGCCCTGATCGTCCATGATCTGGAATCCGCGCATCTTCGGGTGGATGTCGAGGACTCTGGTCATGACGTCCATCACCCGCTCCCAGATGCCCTGCATGCTCCCGGACGTATCCACGATGAAGACGACATATTCGCTATCGACGGGAATGCCCCCGACCTCCGGGGGGCGCCTCTCGACCGGGGTCCGCGCGCGCAGGGCGGCACGTTCGAGCGACTCCCTGACGAGTTCCAGGCCCCGGCTGTCGCTCTTCAGCGCTTCCAGCTCCCGCTCGGCGGCCAGGATCGCCGCTTCGGGCCCCGCTCTTTCCCGCGCAAATCGCTCCGTCTCGGCAGCCAGCACCGCCCGCAGTTGCTGCAACAGCGCCTGCGCCTCTTCGATCTCTGTGGTCGCCGGCGAAGCCCGCTCGGGGGCGCTGCTTTCGAGCGGCAAGGGCCCGGTGACGAGCAGCAGCACGACGATGGCACCGAAGCCGCAGGCGACCACGTCGAGAAACGACATGCCGGAGTCGTCATGGGAGGAACGGCGCCTCTTCATGGCCAGCCCTGCGCAGGCGTTATGAGGAGACCGCCGGCCTGCGCGGTCCAGTTCCAGTATGCCGGCGCCGCTTCCGGATCGCCCTCGAGCGGCAGCAGGACGACGCTGACCTTTCTGCCCGGCGGCGGTGCGGAATTGCGGAGACTCGCATAGAACATCGCCTTGCGGCAGGCGCCGCTGACCTTTCCCTGCGCATTGCCGGCGCAGGGCGACAGCAGTCCGAGCGACGAGACGCTTCGGGTCGGCAACCCGTCGGTGACGACGTAGATGTCGGTGGCGTGGGGCGAAAGCCCGCCCAGTTCCACCAGGCCGGCTTCGAGGTTCGTCGCTCCGGTCGGAAGTAGCCGTTCCAGCTCGTCGAAAATGCCCTGAAGCGCCGCCCTGTCCCTGCTATCTGCCCAGACTCCACCGTGAAGGGCCTCCGCCTTGTCGCCAAACGCGACCACCGCGACCTGCGCATCCTCGGGAGCACGCAGGAGCAGCCAGCGGACGGTGCGAAGCGCACGCTGCCATTTCGGCCCCTGCCGCTTTTCGGAGTCCGAGCGGGCTTTGCGGACGATGATGTCGATCAGCTGCTCGTCGGTCATCGAAGCGCTGCGGTCGAGGAGGACGACGATGCGCTGTCCTTCCACCTTGAGGCCGAGCAGGTAGTCTTCTTCGGCGACCGGTTCGGTGGCGACGACATCGTCGGCCTGGAGCGGAGGCATGGCTTCCACTTCGGCGCGCAGTGCCGCGGCCCTCGCCCGTTCCTTTCCGATCTTGTCTTCCAGATCGGCGAGTCGCGCCGTGCTTGCCTTCCGCTCTCGCTCTTCGCGCTCCCTGTTCCGGCGTTCCGCTTGCTCGACCTGCTTTGCGAGAGCATCCGCTTCTTCGCGAAGCGCCGCCAGAACCTGAGCATCGGTGGCCGCCCGCGCAGCGTCCTCCGGCTCGACGGCGGCACCGCCATGGTGCTTGACGACCAGAAAGAGCAGAACGGCCGCCCCCAAGCCGCAGGCCATGACGTCGAGAAAAGCCAGCAGGCTTCCCGGTTGACGCCGCCTTGCCCGCATCGGCGGCGGCGATCAAACGCTGATGCGCCTGAGAAGGCGCTCTTCGCAATAATCCTGAATCTGGAGCAATCGCCTGTCCTGCGCTCGCCGCAAGGCGTGCAGAATCAGCATGAGAACGAGGCTCGCAATCAACGCCACCAGGGTCGAATTGAAGGCTGTTCCGAGATGTGCGGTCATCCCGGCGATGTCGCCGGCGAGCGCCTCGTCGGCCTGTGAGAGTGCCTGCCCGATGCCGCGAACGGTTCCGACAAATCCGATCGAGGGGATCGCCCAGATGATATACCGGATCATCGCGTTATCGGCTTCGAGCCGCATGTCCAGGGCTTCGACACTCGTCTGTATGGCGTCGGAGGTGTTCTGTACGTCCTCGGTGATCCGATAGCGTCGAAGGCTCGCCTTCAATGTCTCCATCAGCTGCGTGTTTCTCATCTTGTCGGGAAGCGCATCGATCTCGCGCAACGTCTTTTCCACCGCCGCCTTTTTGTCCGCACTCCCGCCACCGCGCGACTCCGTCGTCTCGACCTCGTCGAAGATATCCACCTCGAAAAGATATTGCTCGGACATCAGGGACCACATCCTCGTGAGGATTTGAATCGCACAGAAGATCGCCAGAACGATGCAGATTTCCTGCTCCCAGTCCTTGAGGATGACGACCAGTTCGCGGGGCGTGGACTGCCCTGCAGAACGGGCCGCCTGGATGGCTGCTTCCGCAGCTGGCCGGACGATATGGGCATAGCACAGGTGGACCGCGCCACCGATGGCGGCGAGCAGGGCGGCCGCATGGAGAAGATGTCTCACGATCAGATGTCCACAGGGAAACTGACGGGCACATCGAGGCCGATGGCGCCCTGGGCGCTGCTTTCGCGCTGGAGGCCTATCGCGACGGCGGCGACGAGGATGAGAGCCACCAGAACACCGGTTGCAAGCAGAAGGCGACGCGGCAGGCGGCTGTCTTTCATGTCACGGTTCCTTCGTAACGTAGCGAGCGATGCGGAAGCCTATATCGTCCTGCGGACGCGACTTTCCATCGCGCCAAGCAGCCCGCAATTCGTCCAGGGTTCCCGAACGCCAGCTCGACCCCTTGACAACGTGCCACTGCGCGGGATCGGTGTCCATCGGGTCGATGGCGGCGGATGAAGTCCGTGGTGGGGGTCGGGGATCGTAAGCATCGTGCGTCCACTCCCTCGCATTGCCGGCAAGGTCGTGCAACCCGGAATCGTTGGGGGAGAACAGGCCCACCTCAGCGATTCCCGTATGCCTGTCGTCGTAATGGGGGATATAGACGGGAACCGTTCCCGCAGCTGATTCATCGGCAAGGTTGCCGCTTCCGGCGGGTATTGTGGTGTCGTCCCCCCATGGGAAGCGGGTTTGCCGCTCCCGCCCCGCCTTTCGGGCCAGCCATTCCCACTCGGCTTCGGTCGGCAGCCTGTAACCATCCGCCGTGCTGCTGCTGCCGGCGTAACGGCCATTCACGAAGCGATAGACGAGCATGAAGCCCTCCCGATCGCTCAGCCAATTGCAATAGCGGGCGGCATCTTCCCAACCGATTCCGGTCACTGGATGGCGGTCGCTACCGAGAGCGTGCCCCGTGGCGGCAAATTGCCGGAACTGGCCGACGGTGACCTCGTGGACGCTGGCATAGAACGGCTTGGCGAGCCGGACATTGCGAACGAACTCGTTGGCCCGCCGATGCGGCTCGCCACGCGGTGTCCCGAGCGTCACGTCTCCGGGCTTTCCGAACAACTTCATCTCGATGCCCGTGCTCGTGGTATAGCGCGGTCTGGCCGATGCGAGTCGGGCCTGCGCCTCGGACATGAGCGTGACCACAATCCTGCTGATCCTTCCCTCTTCGGGTGTTATTGTCCGCGTCTCGGCACGATAGCCCTGCCGCGTCAGACGGATGGTCTGCGGGACGGTCTGGAGCTCCACATCCATCGGTGTGCGGCCGACTTTCCGCCCGTCGATTTCCACGTCGGCGGCGGGATCGGATCGCAGCTCAACCATGCCGAAAACCGGGGCGAGCTCGAACCCGATCCGGCGATTCTCTCCCGGGAGCAGCATGAACTCCACCTCCTGGGAGGTGTAGCCCGGGCTACTGTAGCGAGCCACATATCCGATATCGGGAACGAGCTCGAGCGTCGCCGGCATCGGCACGACCCGCCCGTCGACGGAGAGTGTTCCGTCCGGCGGCGAAAGTACAAACGACACCCGGCCCCTGGTCAAAGCCAGCCGATAGTGGCGTTCCACCACCGGCACAGCATGGGTGATCTCGATTCTGTCGCTGCGGGTATCGTGACTTTCCAGAGCAACCTCCAGATCGTGGACGCCACCCGGAGCGGCGAGGGTCAGTGGGGTGTGACCGGCTGCCCCCCCGTTCCATATCACCTGCGCGCCGCCCGGCTCGGACGTGATCGCGATTCTGCCCTCGACGGGCACCAGAGGCAGCACCGCAGCGAGCGACTCCCCCCGCCCGGCGGCGACCACGCGGGAAGCAGGAAAGTAGTGCGGATGCCGGGCTTCGACGGTGTGCTCGCCCGCCGGGAATTCGATGTCGATGCGCGTCCCCTCTGCAACGAGGATGCCGTCGAGAAACCAGTGGGTGCCGGCCTGCACAGGCGCGGTCGTCGCCTCGAGCGAGGCAGCGAGTTCGCGCAAGACGATGTCGATGCGTCCGCGCCGCCTCGCCGCTTGCGCGACGTCGACGGTTGCGAGTGAAAAGCCTTCGGCACTCGCCTGTAGCGTCAGCGGCCCTGGCAGCGCCCATAGTTCGCCACCCCAGACGATGCCGTTTCCCCGGACGATGTCGATGTCGGCATTTTCCCCGGCCTCGCCCGGTGCAATGACGACCTCGACCCTTTCGATCGTTGTGGCGAGAAACAGGAGGCCAGCGGCGAGAATGGCTGCCAGCACGGCCACCACGGCCAGCGCGAGCTGCCTGCGCTGGCGGCGTTTCGCACGCTGGAATTCGGCCTCAAACCCGCTCATCGCAGATGATCCTGACCTCGACAGGGGGGGATCCACCGCCATCGACGGTCACCTCGACGAGCTTGGAGCGATAACCCTTGCGTTTGCCCTCGAAAAGATAGGTTCCGGGGCGCAGCTCGACGATCCGCTTCTCGACGCGCCCGATCCTGCCGACGCCGCGGATGCCTATGTCCGTGTCGTTGTCCGACAGGATGAGAACCTGAACCGGTGCCTGCATGGCTTCGACCATGCGTTCGAGCTCTCTGCTGCCTGTCTCGAGCCGTGAACTGGGCGCCGCCAGAACGGCCGCGTCGGCGATCGCTTTGCGGGCCGTTCTGGCAATGGCAGGCTCGGAGAGCCTGTCGGGCCGGGCGAGGAAATCGTCTATGGCCCGCTGCGCGGCGACAATGCGGGTAGCGATGCTTTTTCCTTCAACCGCACTGCCATCGTTGGGATCAAGGGCAGCGGCCTGCTCGAACGCCCGCAACGCACTTTCCCAGTCGTCCTGAACGGCAGCTCGCTCCGCGGCTGCAAGCTGCCGGTCGCGAGTCTGAACGCGCTCGAGCTCCGCGAGACCGGCCTTGAGTCGGAGAGTTTCTTCATGCTGGGGCTTCTGACGCTCGGCGGTGGCAACAGCCTGTTTCGCTCGCCCGAGATCGTTCCCCTCAAGAGCCCGCCAACCCTGGCCGATGATCGTGGCAAAGTCCTGCTCGAATATCTCCTTTTCGATTGCTCGCACGCGCTGCTTTGCATCGGTATCGTCTGGGTCAAGAGCAGCAATACGCCCGAGAGCCGACGCCTCGCTTCGAAGGTCACCGCCGGCCCTGGCCTCGTCAACCTTGCGGTATTCGAGCAGAATCTCCGGTAATTTCGCGATTCGCACCTGCCAGTCTTGCGCTTCGACGGAGTTTGGCCATTGTTCCAGGGCTTGCTCGATATAAGCTTGGGCGACCCCCACAGTTCGGGCGGCATAGGCATCCCTTGCCGCTTGCAAAGCAAGCCGGTAGCGCGTATCCGCCTCGCGAGCCATGGCGGAAGCCTCGCTCTCCGCCTCGGAGAGTAGCCTTAGTGCAGAGTCGACATCGCCGTCGTCACGGGAGGCTTGAGCCTTCTCGATATACGGCGTAATCCGCTCACGAATCGCCTCGCTTCCTGGTATGCTCGACGATTCGGAGGTGCTGGGCACCAGCATACTGGCGAGCCGTCGCAAGGCGTCCTGGAACCGAGCTTCCCTCGCCTGCACGATAGCATGGACATCGCGCTCATCGACGGCCGGCATCGCTGTTCGGGCGACTCCAAACTGTGGTGCTTCCGGCTGGGCTGCCCTGTGTGGAGCTTCAGTAATGGCGAGTGGGCGCTGCAAAAGCGCCCCGAGATATCCGGACCCATACCAAGCCCCACCGACAACCGCGGCCAGAATAGTGAACGATGCCAAGTATTTCAGGTGCCTGCGTAGACTCGATTTCTGGCGTCTATGTGCATGTACAAGGCGTTTCTGGATCGCGCGATCCTCACCGTTTTTGGTCATCTGGATCAAAGAGAAGCATTTGGAGTCGATTCCTCTGCGTAAATTCGTTTGAGAAATTTCCTCCATTGCCGAAATTGCTCCCGAGCATTTCCAGTCAGCTCGACGGTCTTGTTTTCGAGATCAATGACCTGGGGGGCCACTTCGATGTCGAGCGACCGGCCCAGCTCCGTAAGAGCATCAGCATGGACCTTGCTTTCGGCTCGACTCTGAAAGCTGTCTCCAAGAAGTGAGGCACCAACACCAACAGCAGCCGCACCTGCGACAAAAGTACCGGTGTCGTAATTGTCATAACCCTGTGTTGCGGCAACAGCACCACCGATGGTCAGCAACGCGCCGAGAATGCCCTTTGCGACCGCTTCGTTTTCCGCTTCCCGTTTCGCTTTGGCTTCGGGCAGACTGTGCTCCTGCCAAGCAGCATAGTTTTTATCGGTCCTCTGGATGAATGCGGCGTAATGGGTCTGCATTTGGTCCATAAACAGCGTATCCCGTACTCGAAGAGCGCGGATGCGTGCAAGCATCGGATCGTTCTCGGCCGGCAATCCGACCAAATGAACGCGGCCGCCACGCTCCTCAATATATTCTGCAAAAGCGCCACCGGCGTAAGCCTTGGCGAAGCGGAGTTCAGCAATATGATGTAATGTCGCGAGCTCTTCGTCCGAGCGACTCCTCACCAACTCTGCGATGTCTTCGGCTGCTTCATCGAACACCGGTTGGTATGGCTCTTCTCCTTCATTCCGGACGTTGCTCCAGAAGTACGTCTTCACACGATGCTCGTAGTTTCGATCCATCCAATCTTTGCCGGCGATATCGACGACCTTGATGTTGATCTCGACATCTTCGCCATTTGATTCCTCAATCCTGCCCATGACGTAGAGATCGCCAGTCACCTGGGTATCGGGGGCAACATGAACGCTGCCGAAAATCCGGGTTGCCTGAAGAGCCTTCTTGAGTGCTATGGCGAAGCGATTCGCCTCGGTTCGGCGAAGTTCGGGCCATATGCCTTCTTCTTCGTAGTCGTCGGGGTCTTCAGGGATCCCGGGATCGAAAACCATAACGACAGCATCGGACCTGACACCCATATAGGGACTTGCATCCAGGTTGTCGGGCGAATCGATCGAAGGGCCAATCAGCGGACCGATTTCCTTTCCCGAGCCCACACAGCCACCGAGTCCCATCAGGACGAGAACGAGCAGGAGGTTACTCAGAAATCTTGGTTTCATCGTCTTCATCCTTGACAGGCAGGCCTTTGTATTGTCGGTACTGGTTCCATAGACGAGCCCGGATGACCGGATCGGTTTCCCTGATTGCAGCTAGGCGGATCTGTGCCTCAAGCACGCTGTCGTTGTCTCCATCCGGAATGTCTTCGGGAATCTTTCCGTTCTCGATTGTATCTCGCTTGTCGACCCCAACGACGGCGGCCTCAATATCGTTGTTCGACTGCCGATCCCGTGTCTCGGCCTCCGGCCCCTCGTCCGACTCTTCTACCTCCGGGCCGCGGATGTCGGTCGCCGCCACCGATTCGACACCCCCACCCCCTGCGTCACCATGCGCGGTGGTCTGGCATTCGTCGAAACGAGCCAGCGATTCGTAGAATGCAGCTTCCATCAAGGCAACTCTTTCCGCAGAAGTGAGTTGCTTTTCTCCGGCGTCGAAATCGATCGCCCTCGGCTCGCAATCCGGAGGCTTTAGATCCTCGGCACGAGTCGTTTCGGTCAGCAAGAGGCATGCCAGCACGATACAAAGAACTGCATCCTGCACAAAGCGCATGCTGTGTCCCCGACCCGCGCCTGGCTCTCTCCTTTCTTTCTTCTGCAGGTCACAATCGAACCTGTATCTTGGTTCAACCATGGGACGGCGGGCTCCGTCGGCTGCAGAAAACCGAAGATATCGATCGGCAGTGCTTCTGACAAGGGCTCGTTCTGCGCCGAGGGGGGTAGCGTTGCCGGTCGGCGCTGGCGGGCGATACTACGCCTGCGGCACAGGATTTCGCCACCGCCGAGCCTGTTGTCACCATCGACTCCGGAGGCACGAATGGAGAACTCGGATCCATGCATCCAGATGCCGTCTTCGGGCAGCGGCCCTGTCGCCTTATTTACGTGCTGCTCTCGCGCAGGGCAGCGATGTTGGCGAGATAGGTCTCCGGCCCGCCGTGAAAGGCGGCGGTGCCAGCGACCAGCACATCGGCACCGGCCGCCACCGCCAACCCGGCGGTTTCGGGCACGATCCCGCCATCCACTTCCAGGTCGATGGTCCGCCCGCTCCTGTCGATCATGGCACGCAGAGCGGCGATTTTCGCCGGGGCCGCCTCGTCGAAGGCCTGGCCACCAAAGCCCGGCTCCACGCTCATCACCAGCACCAGGTCGGCGATATCCAGTAAACCGCTGACAGCGGTGGGCGGCGTTGCCGGCTTCAGCGACACGCCGGCCTTCGCGCCTGCCGCTCTTACTCGTTGCAAGACCGGGCGGATGTCGTCGGCAGCCTCCACATGCACGGTCACGATATCGGCACCCGCCACCAGGAAGGCATTCAGGAGCGGCTCCACTGGACGGATCATCAGATGCACGTCGAAGGGTTTGGTGCTGACGGGGCGCAGGGCGGCGATCACAGGCGGCCCCAGGGTAAGGTTGGGCACAAAATGGCCATCCATGACGTCGATGTGGATCCAATCGCAGCCGGCCTTGTCGATGGCGCGAACTTCTTCACCCAGACGCGCAAAGTCGGCCGCCAGGATGGAGGGGGCGATGCGGACGGGCTGCTGCACGCCGGTCATGCTGGCAGGTCAGCCCGCCCGCTGCAAGCGCATGGCAAAGAAGCCATCCATGCCGCCTTCTGTCGCCATATGACAGGGCAACGTTCGCAGGCAGCCACGCTCGTCGATGGCGAAGGAGGCGGTGCCCAGCTCCTCCAATGCCACCGGTTCGTGCCACCAGGCGCCACCGCCCAGGATGCGGTCTGCCTGCGCATCGCACTCTTCCGGCTGCAGCGAACACACGGCATAAACCAGCATGCCGCCGGGCTTCAGACAGGCGGCCGCGTTGTCGATCATGGCCGCCTGCAGCCGGGCCAATCGCACCGGGTCGTCTGGACGCTTGGTCCAGGCGATGTCGGGATGGCGGCGGATGGCACCGGTGCCGCTGCAAGGCGCGTCCAGCAGACAGGCGTCGAAGGGCACTGCTGGCCGCCAGTTCGTGGCGTCGGCCTCCACGATCTCTACGGCCAGGCCCAGACGGTCCATGTTGGTGGCCAGCCGTGCCAGCCGCTGCGGTGAGCGATCGAGCGCCGTCACCGACGCACCGGCTGCCGCCAGCTGTGCCGTCTTGCCGCCGGGCGCCGCGCACATGTCCAGCACACGTTTGCCCGCTACCCTGCCCAGAAGTTGCACTGGCAGCGCGGCGGCGGCATCCTGCACCCACCAGGCACCGACCGCGAAGCCCGGCAGCTCCGCCACTGCGCGTGCGGAAGCAAGGCGTAAACCGCCGGTTGAAAGCAGCCTGGCATCGAGGCGGCGCGCCCAGGCTGCCGCGGCGCCCTTCACCGTGATATCCAGCTCCGGGCGGCAGCCATGAGCTTCGGCGATGGCGCGCGCCCTCCCGGTACCGAAGGCAGTTTGCCAGGAACGATAGAGCCAATCGGGCGTGTTGAGACGCGTCGCATCCTGTCCGGCCGCCATGGCGGCACCCTGACGGGCCAGACGCCGCAGCACAGCGTTGACCAGCGGCACATGACCGGGCGCCTGGCGCCGTGCCAGGGCGACGGCGGTCGAAACGGCGGCATATGGCGCAATACCCAGAAAAAGGAGTTCTGCTGTCCCGGCGCGCAGGATGGCCCGCGCCCTTCGCGCTTTCACTGGCAGAGGGCGGTCGAGGCAGGCGGCGATCAGCGCGTCGACCTGCCCCAGCCGCCGGCAGGTTTCGGCCGCCACCGCCCGCGCCAGCGCACGGTCGCGGGGGGACAGGGTGGTGAAGCGGCGGTCGCCCTCCAACACACGCTGCAGCGGGCGGCGCTCTTCCAGGCAGGCGCTGAGCGCGTCCAGCGCCACCATGCGGGCCTTGTTGCCGGCCATCTCCTGTCCAGCCCGTGCGCGGGGTAAGCGGATTTTTTCGTGGCCTTGTATAACTGTCACTTCTGTCCGGCCCACACGGGGTAGGCTCACCTCAGGAGGGTGTGCATGAGCATCCGTCACCATCGCATATTCAACCTTTCGGGCAAGGTCGCCGTCGTCACTGGCGGCGGCCGCGGACTGGGGAAGGCGATGGCTGCCGGCTTGGCCGAGGCAGGAGCAGCCGTGGTCGTGGCCTCCCGCACACAGGCCGATGTGGAGGCGAGCGCGGCAGAGATCCGCGCGGCCGGTGGCCAGGCGCTGGCCTTTGCCTTCGATGCTACCTGCCGCGCCCAGTGCCGCCACCTGTTCGATGCAGCCATCGAGGGTTTCGGCGGCCTCGACATCGCCGTCGTCAACCACGGCATCGGGTGCGCCTGCCCAGCCGTGGAGGTGACGGACGAAGCCCTGGCCGAGATGCTCGATATCAATCTGAAATCGGCCTTCGTCGCCGGCCAGGAAGCGGCGCGGCGCATGGTGGAGAGCGGGCGAGGCGGAGCGATCGTTTTCACCTCGTCCACCGGCTCCCTGGTGGCCTTCGACGCCCTTGCCACCTATGGCGCCGCCAAGGGTGGCGTCGACCAGATGATGCGCCATTTCGCGCAGGAACTGGCGCCCTACGGCATCCGCGTCAACGCCGTCAATCCAGGCTACATGGAACACCATATGCGGGGCGCCAGCGACCGCCACGAGACCGCACAGATGGCGGAAGAGGTGCGTCTTACGACGCCCATGGCACGGCGTGGACGGGCCGAGGAGATGGTGGGACCGGTGATCTTTCTGGCCTCGGAGGCCGCCAGTTTCGTCACCGGCCATGTCATGCCGGTCGATGGCGGCTATGTGGCGATCTGACGGGGCGGGCGCCGTGGCCGGCTCCCCCTTCGACCTCTCCGGACGTTGCGCCGTCGTCACCGGCGCCGGGCGCGGGCTGGGGGCTGCCATGGCCGCAGCACTGGCGGCAGCAGGTGCGCATGTCGTGCTGGCGGCCAGAACACAGGCGGAGATCGACGCCGTCGCGGCCCGGATCGCGGCTGCCGGCGGCAACGCTCATGCGGCCACCTGCGACGCCACCGACCGGGGCCAGGTGGCGCGGCTGATCGACGATACGGCCGAACGCTGCGGCAGCCTCGACATCATGGTCGTCAACCACGGCGTGGGGCCGGCAATGCCCCTGCTGGAGGTGACCGACGACGATCTCGACACCGTGATCGGGGTCAATCTCGCCAGCGCTTTCCTGTGCGCCCAGCTTGCCGGGCGGCGGATGATCGCCCAGGGCCGCGGCGGAGCCATCGTGGTGGTGTCGTCCTCGGCCAGCCGCGTGGCCTGCCCCGGCTACGGCGCCTACGGCGCATCGAAAGGCGGGGTGGACCAGATGGTGCGCCAGCTGGCGAGGGAATGGGCGTCCCACGACATTCGCGTCAACGCCGTCAACCCCGGCTATACCGACAACGAGATGACCGGCACCGCCGATGTGCACGACACACCGGAGGTCGCCCGCTTCATCCGCCGCTTCGTTCCCTTCGGCAGGCGCGGCAGGGCGGACGAGATCGCCGGCCCCGTCGTCTTCCTGGCGTCGGACGCCGCCAGCTACATCACCGGTCACAGCCTGTTCGTGGACGGCGGGCTGGCCGCCGTCTGACGCGCGGAGCCAAGAGCGCGGCAGTCACCCCCCGACCTAGCCACGGACACTCTCATGGCGCGACGCAACCTGCTTCTGGCCGACTGGTCGGGCGTTCTGAAGGACGGCTGGAGAAGCCCGCAGGTCATGCTGCTGCTGCTCGCCGCTGCCTTCCCCCTCGCCTTCGAGCCGTGGATGGCGCTCATCAACAACTTCGCCGTGGACAAGGTGGGCTTCGGCGGACTGGAGCGCGGCATCCTGGAATCGGTGCGCGAGATCCCGGGCTTCCTCGCCTTCACCGTCGGTTATCTGTTGCTGCTGTGGCGCCAGCAGACCTTTGCCATCCTGGCACTGGCCGTGATGGGCGCCGGCGTGGCGCTGACCGGGCTGCTGCCCACCGTGTGGGGGCTCTATTTCACCACCCTGGTGATGTCGGCCGGCTTCCACTTCCTCGCCACCATGGAACAATCGCTCTCCATGCACTGGACTTCGAAGGAGGAGCTGCCGCTGGTGCTGGGGCGCATGGCGGCGATGGCGGCGGCGGGTTCGCTGGTGGCCTACGCCCTGGTCTATGTCGCCTTCGAGTTCATGGCGGCGCCCTACTGGATCGTCTATGCGATCGCCGGCGGTGTCGTGATGGCGCTGGCGCTGTTCTGCAGCCTCTTTTTCCCCGCCTTCCCCGACGATCGCTTCCAGGCCCCGACGCTGGTGCTGAAGCGGCGCTACTGGCTCTACTATGCGCTGGAGTTCATGTCGGGGGGCCGGCGGCAGATCTTCGTCGCCTTCGCCGCCTTCCTCATGGTGGCCGAGTTCGACTATCGCCCCGAGGCGGTGGTGGCGCTGTTCGCCGTCAACCACGTCGTCGCCATGGCGATCGCACCGCGCATAGGGCGGCTCATCATGCGCTGGGGGGAGCGGCCGGCGCTGGTGTTGGAATATGTCGGGCTGATCGGCATCTTCGTCGCCTATGCGCTGGTGGAGACCGCCTGGCTCGCCGCCCTGCTTTACATCCTCGACCACCTGTTCTTCGCGCTCGCCATCGCCATCAAGAGCTACTTTCGCAAGATCGCCGATACCGCCGACATCTCCTCGACCGCCGGCGTCTCCTTCACCATCAACCACATCGCGGCCGTCACCATGCCGTGGATGCTGGGCCTGATCTGGGTTGCCGGCGAGAATGGCCGCGCAATCGTCTTCCTGGTGGGGGCCGCCATGGCCGCGATCTCGCTGGCGCTGGCGCTGATGATACCCTCGCATCCGGCACCGGGCCGTGAGACCGTGCGGTGGCGCCGTGCCGTCGCGGCACCGGCCGGGTGAACGCCGACGGCACAGAGAATCGGGGAGAAGCAATGACCGACATGCCCACAACGGCGCGGGTGGCGATCATAGGCGGCGGTGCCGTCGGCGCCTCCTGCCTCTACCACCTGGCGAAGGCGGGTTGGAGCGATTGCCTGCTGCTGGAGAAGAACGAGCTCACCTCCGGCTCCACCTGGCATGCGGCCGGCAATGTGCCGACCTTTTCGGCCAGCTGGTCGGTGATGAACATGCAGCGCTATTCGGCCGAACTCTATCGCGGCCTGGCCGAGGCGGTGGACTACCCGATGAACTACCACGTCACCGGCTCCATCCGCCTGGCCCATTCCGAAAACCGCATGCTGGAGTTCGAACGGGTGGTGGGCATGGGGCGATACCAGGGCATGACGGTGAAGACCTGCACCACGAACGAGCTGCGCGAACTCTATCCCTTCCTGGAAGTCCACGACCTGGAAGGGGGGTTGTGGGACCCTCACGATGGCGACATCGATCCGGCGCAGCTCACCCAGGCCCTGGCCAGGGGTGCCCGCAACCTGGGCGCCAGGGTGATGCGTTTCTGCCCGGTGACCGCTGTCGCCCGCAAAGGCGGGGAATGGACGCTGACGACCCCCCTGGGCGAAGTCCGCTGCCAGTATGTCGTCAACGCGGCCGGCTACCGGGCGGGCGAGCTGGGGGCCATGTTCGGGCGCGAGATACCGGCGGTCGCCATGTCGCACCAATACATGCTGACCGAGCCGATCCCCGAACTGGAGGCCTGGAGCCGCGAGCGGGGGCGCAAGCTGCCGCTGCTGCGCGACGTCGACAGCAGCTACTATCTGCGCCAGGAGAAGTCCGGCCTCAATCTCGGCCCCTATGAGCGCGACTGCCGCGCCCACTGGATCGACGCCGACGACCTCATGCCGGAGGATTTCTCCTTCCAGCTCTTCCCCGACGATCTCGAACGGCTACAATGGTATTTCGAGGACGCCATGGCGCGGGTGCCGTTGCTGAAAACGGCCGGCATCGAGCGGGTCATCAACGGCCCCATCCCCTACACGCCGGACGGCAACCCGCTGATCGGTCCCATGCCCGGCGTGCCGGATGCCTTCGAGGCCTGCGTCTTCACTTTCGGCATCGCCCAGGCCGGCGGAGCGGGCAAGGTGCTGGCGGAATGGGTGATCGAGGGCGCCACGGAGTGGGACATGTGGTCCTGCGACCCGCGCCGCTTCACCGACTACGCCGACCGCGACCACGCCATCGCCAAGGCGATCGAGGTCTATGGCCATGAATACGCCATGCACTTCCCTCACCACGCCTGGCCCGCCGGGCGCGACAAGCGCGTCTCGCCGGTGCACGAGGAGGTGAAGGCGCTGGGCGGCCAGATGGGCGCTTATGGCGGTTGGGAGCGGGCCAACTGGTTCGCCCGCGAAGGCGACGATACCTCCGAGGAGGCAACCCAAACCTGGCTGCGCGACGGCCCCTGGTTCCCGCGCGTGCGCGAGGAATGCCTGGCCGTCCACGACACCGTGGGCGTGCTCGATCTGGCCGGCTTCTCCTGGTTCCATCTCGCGGGAAAGGGCGCATCCGCCTGGCTCGCCTCGCTGGTCACCGGCCGGCTGCCGGCCACCGGGCGCGTGGCGCTGGGCTATTTCGCCGACGACGCCGGGCGCATCGTCACCGAGCTCTCGATCCTGCGCCTGGATACGGACGAGATGTATCTCATCAGCCCGGCCGCCGCTCGCTGGCACGACCGCGACTGGCTGCAACGCCATCTGCCGGCCGGCGGCGGCATCGCGCTCACCGACCTGACGGGCGAGCGCGGCTGCCAGATCGTCACCGGCCCCGCCTCGCGGGCGCTGCTGGCCGATATCGCCTCTGCCGACCTCTCCCTGCCCTGGCTCAGCTGGCAGGAGGCAGAGGTCGCCGGCGCGCCGGCGCTGCTGCTGCGCGTCTCCTATGCCGGCGCGCTGGGCTGGGAGATCCACAGCCCTGCTGCGCAAACGCCACGGGTCTATGGCGCGCTGATGGAGGCGGGCGCCAGGCACGGCCTGCGGCCCTTCGGCATGTTCGCCCTCGACAGCCTGCGCCTGGAGAAAGGCTATCGCAGCTGGAAGGGCGACCTCTCCACCGATTACACCGTCCTCGAGGGCGGGCTGGAGCGCTTCGTCAAGTGGGACAAGGCCGATTTCAAGGGCAAGGCGGCACTGGAGAACCAGCGCCAGCAGGGCGTGAAGAAGCGCTTCGCGACCCTGGTCGTCGAGGCCGGGGGCTACGACGCACCCTACATGTCCACTCTGTGGCACGGTGACGATATGGTGGGCGAGGTCACGTCCGGCGGCTGGGGCCACCGCATCGAACGCTCCATCGCGCTGGCCATGCTGCGGAGCGACCTGGCGGTGGCGGGGACGGGGCTGGAGGTGGAGATCTACGGTCGGCGCTACCCGGCCCGGGTGCAACCGGACCGGCCGCTCTTCGATCCCGAAAACCACAGCCTGCGCGACGGCACCACCTTTCCTTCCCCCGCAGCACGGGGGCACGCTACCGCAGCGGAAGCGGGCCGATGAGCGCCTGCCCTCCCGAACGGGCGCGGGCGGTCATCGTGGGTGGTGGCGTCTCGGGCTGCTCCGTCGCCTACCATCTCGCCCGGGCGGGCTGGAAGGAGGTGGTGCTGCTGGAGCGCCGGCAGCTCACCTGCGGCACCACCTGGCACGCGGCGGGCCTCGTGGGGCAGCTGCGCACCAGCCGCAACATGACCCGGCTGGCCCGCTATTCGGCCGAACTCTACACCCGCCTGGAGAAGGAGACCGGCATCGCCACCGGCATGAGGCGGGTAGGTTCGATCACCGTGGCGCTGACCGGCGAGCGCCGCGAGGAGCTCTACCGCACCGCCTCGCTGGCCCGCGCCTTCGGCGTCGAGGTGAACGAGGTGACGGCGGCCGAGGTGAAGGCGATGTATCCCCATCTCGAGGTCGGCGACGTGACCGGCGCCGTGCATCTGCCGGGCGACGGCCAGTGCGACCCCGCCAATATCGCCCAGGCGCTCGCCAAAGGCGCGCGGGCGGCGGGCGCCACCCTCATCGAAGGCGTCGAAGCGACGGCGATCCGGGTCGAAACCCGCGGCACGAGGCGCCGGGTCGCCGGCATCGCTTGGAAGAGCGCCGGGGGCCAGGGCACCGTGGCCTGCGACATAGCGGTCAATTGCGCCGGCATGTGGGCGCGGGAGTGGGGCGCCCGGGCCGGCGTCAACATCCCGCTGCACGCCTGCGAGCATTTCTACATCGTCACCGAACCCATCGCCGGGCTGGAGCCGCTGCCGGTGCTGCGCGTGCCCGACGAATGGGCCTATTACAAGGAGGACGCCGGCAAGATGATGCTGGGCGCCTTCGAGCCGCGGGCCAAGCCCTGGGGCATGGCCGGCATTCCGGAGGACTTCTGCTTCGATCAGCTGCCGGAGGACATCGACCATTTCGCCCCGGTGCTGGAGAAGGCCACCGCCCGCATGCCCATGCTGGCCGAAGCCGGCATCCGCACCTTCTTCAACGGCCCCGAAAGCTTCACCCCCGACGATGCCTACTATCTGGGCGAGGCACCGGAGCTCGACGGCTATTTCCTGGCCTGCGGCTACAATTCCATCGGCATCGTGTCTTCGGGCGGCGCCGGCATGGCGCTGGCGCAGTGGATCGCCGATGGCGAACCCCCCTTCGACCTGTGGGAGGTCGATATCCGCCGCGTGCAGCCTTTCCAGGCCAACCGGCGCTATCTGCGGACGCGCGTCGCCGAATCCCCGGGCCTGCTCTATGCCGACCACTTCCCCTATCGTCAGCCGGAAACGGCGCGCGGCGTGCGGCGTTCACCCATCCACGAGCAGCTGAAGACCGAAGGCGCCTGCTTCGGCGTCGTGGCGGGCTGGGAGCGCGCCAACTGGTTCGCGCGCAACGGCGCCGCGCCGCAATACCGCTATTCCTGGAAGCGGCAGAACTGGTTCGCCTTCTCCCGCGAAGAGCACATGGCGGCCAGGGAAGGCGCCGCGCTTTTCGACCTCACCTCCTTCGGCAAGATCCGCGTCGAGGGGCCGGACGCCGCCGCGGTTCTCGATCGCATCTGCGCCAACCGCATCGACGTGCAGCCGGGACGGCTGGTCTACACCCAGTTCCTCAACCGCAGGGGCGGCATCGAATGCGACTGCACGGTCGCCCGCCTGGCGGAGACGGTCTTCCTGGTCGTCACGCCGGGCGCGACGCTCATGCGCGATCTGGCCTGGCTGAAGCGGCAGACGCCGGAGGGAGCGCGCGTCGTCTGCACGGATGTTAGCGCCGCCGAGGCGGTGTTCGCCGTGATGGGGCCGAAGGCGCGCGAAGTGCTGCGCGCCTGCTCGCCCGCCGACTTCTCCAACGAGGCGCATCCCTTCGCTCATGTGCGCGAGATCGAGATCGGCTACGGCCTCGCCCGCGCCCACCGCGTAAGCTATGTCGGCGAGTTGGGCTGGGAGCTCTATGTCGGCAGCGACATGGCGGCCCATGTCTTCGAAACCCTCCGCGAGGCGGGCCGGCCCCAGGGGCTGCGGCTCGCCGGCCTGCACGCGCTCGACAGCTGCCGCATCGAAAAGGCCTTCCGCCATTTCGGCCACGACATCACCGACGAAGACCACGTGCTGGAAGCCGGGCTGGGCTTCGCCGTCGCCCTCGACAAGGGCGATTTCATCGGCCGGGACGCGGTGCTGCGCAGGAAGGAGGAGGGGCTTCGCCGCCGCCTGCTGCAGTTCCGCCTCGCCGACCCGGAGCCGCTGCTCTACCACAACGAGCCGATCCTGCGCGACGGAGCGATCGCGGGCTATCTCACCTCCGGCAATTACGGCCACTTTCTGGGGGCCGCCATCGGCCTGGGCTATGTTGCGGTGGAACCGGGCGAGGGCGCGGACGACATCGCCGCCTCGACCTGGCAGATCGAGGTGGCCGGACAGCGCGTCGCCGCCGCCGCCTCTCTGGAGGCGATGCACGACCCCCGCGCCCGGCGCGTGCGCATGTAGGCGGCGGCAAGGAGGAGGGGACCATGAACGATACCGGCTCTCGCGACGACACCCCGCAACGCGGGCGCCGGGCGGGCGGGCGGGCGGCGCGGCGTGCCGCCCGGGCGGCGCCGCTGCCGGAAAACATGCGGCCCATCCGTCCCGGCATGGAAGGCGGCAGCTACCGCCCGCTCTCCGCTGCCGACATGGACCGCATCCACCGGGCCGCCCTGCGCGCGCTGGAGGAGGTCGGCCTCGCTGACGCCCCCGCCAGCGGCGTCTCCGTCCTCACCGGGGCCGGCGCGGTGGCAGGCGCGGACGGACGCATCCGCTTTCCGCCGGCGCTGGTGGAAGACATGCTGGCGCGGGCCGGGCGCGACATCGTGCTCCACGGCCAGGATCCGCGCCACGACCTCCGCCCCGGCGGGCGGCGCGTCCACTACGGCACCGCCGGGGCGGCGGTGTTCCTCTACGACCCCGAAACGCGGGAGAATCGCGAGCCACTGGTCCGCGACCTCTACGATTCCGCCCGCATCGTCGATCTGCTGGACAACGTCCACTTCTTCCAGCGCACCCTGGTGCCGCGCGACACGCCCGACCCCGAGGAGATGGACCTCAACACCCTCTATGCCTGCATCGCCGGCACCGCCAAGCATGTCGGCACCTCGTTCACGGTCGCCGCCCACGCCGCCAGAGGGCTGGAGATGCTGCATCTGGTGGCGGGTTCGGAAGCCGCCTGGCGCCAGCGGCCCTTCGTCTCCAATTCCAATTGCTTCGTCGTGCCGCCGATGAAGTTCGCCACCGAGAGCTGCCTGGTGATGGAGACGCTGATCCAGGGCGGCATGCCCATCCTGCTGCTCTCGGCCGGCCAGGCGGGGGCAACGGCACCGGCGCCGCTGGCGGGGGCGGTAGTGCAGGCGGTGGCCGAATGCCTGGCGGGGCTGGTCTATGTCAACGCCATCAGGCCCGGCCATCCGGCCATCTTCGGCACCTGGCCCTTCGTCTCCGATCTGCGCACCGGCGCCATGTCCGGCGGCTCGCCCGAACAGGGCCTTCTGACCGCCGCCTGCGGCCAGATGGCGCGCTACTACGACCTTCCCGGCGGCTCGGCCTGCGCCATGTCCGATTCCAAGGAGATGGACATGCAGGCCGGCTACGAGCGCGGCATGGCCAACGTCATGGCCGGGCTGGCGGGGCTCAACCTGGTCTATGAGAGCGTCGGCATGCACGCCTCGCTGCTCTCCCACTGCCTGGAAGCGCTGATCGTCGACAACGACGTCATCGGCGCCTGCATGCGCTGCGTGCGCGGCATCGAGGTCGACGACGACACCATGGCGATCGAGACCATGAAGGAGGTCTGCCTGGGCGGGCCGGGCCACTATCTGGGCGCCGGCCAGACGCTGCAGCTGATGCAGAGCGAATATGTCTATCCCACCCTGGGCGACCGTTCCAGCCCGAAGGAATGGCTGGAGAACGGCCGCCCCGATCTGATCGCCAGGGCCACGGCCCACAAGCGCGAGGCGCTCGCCGCCCACTTCCCGCGCCACATCCCGGCGGCCGCCGACGCCGCCATACGGGCGGCGTTCCCCATCGCGCTGGCACCGGAAGCCATGCGCCCGGCCTGCGGCAGCTAGAGGCGATCCGCGCCATCGAAGCGCCGGAGGCCGCCCGCCTGCCGCGAAACGCTCCCGTCAGAAATCCAGCCGCAGCTTCGCGGCCATCCCCCATTCCGGTGCCGCCCGCGGGTCGTGATCCGGGCTCAGGCGCAGGAAGCTGCCCAGGGTCCATGCCGCCCCCGGCGCGGCGGCGGCCTCGTAGACCGCCTGCAACCGCAGCTCGCGGCCTCGCGGCGACAGGTTCACCCGATGCCGCGTCCAGGCCACCACGCCGTCCGCCAGCTCGCGGTCCGGAACGTCCACCCACATTCCCACGCCTCGCGGGCGAAACGGCGAAGACGCCGAAAGGGTCAGGCGGTCCCGATCGCGCCACAGATGCGACCACTCGCCTCCCAGCGCGAAGGATTCGCCCCGGCCTCCGCTCCAGCCCGAAAGCAGCGCGCCGCCGCCGCCCGCTTCGCCCTTCGTCACTCCCCGGCCGAGGCTGCCGAACAGCAACGCATCGGGGGCGACCCGCAATCCCACGCCCAGGTCCAGGAAGTCCGTGCGCGCGCCCGAAGCGGCGCGAAACGCCCCGCTCCCGCGAACGCCCAGCAGGGAACCGCGCTCGCGCAACGCTCCATAGCGCGCGCTCAGCGTCAGGCCGGCCCCGAAGCGGCGGCTCACCCCCAGGGAAGCCAGCCGCGCCCGTCCGCCGCCGAAATAGCCCGATCCGGACTTGGCCACGAAGTCCAGACGGGTGCGCTCGTCCCGGCGCCAGTCGATGCCCAGCGCCACGCCGTCGCCAGCCAGTCCGGCGATCGGCTCGACCACGAAGTGATCCCGGAACAGGCCCCGCCCCAGGCGCCGGGCGACGAAGTCGTGCGAGGCGCCGCCGGCGCCGAAGCTGCGGGCGAACCGAAGCGACAGGGAGGGCGTCGCCGCCACGCGAAAGCGCCAGTCGCGGATCTCCTGCGGGCGCATGTCCGGCTCCCGGGCGCCCCGCTCCGGCCACGCGAAACCGAGCTGGATGCCCTGGCCCAGGCGCTGCGACGACCAGCGGTAGCGGGGCAGCGCCAGGAAATCGGCCACCGCGCCCGCCTGCGCCCGGTGCATGAGAACCGCGCCGTTCAGATCGTGCAGGAACGGGAACATCTGCGTGTCGTAGACGATGGCGTCGCGCAGCGCCGCCAGCGGCCGGTGCCGGAAGCCCGGCGGCAGGGAGACGAAGCTCTGCCGCACCGGAATCGCCCCGGAACCGCTGGTCGGCAGGCTGGTGAAGCCGACCGGGTTCATCGCCGCGCCGAGGTCGAGCGCGCCGTGGCCGTAGATGGGCGAAAGGCCGGTCACCGGGTCGTAATTGCCGTTGGCGGTGTCCACCTGGCGTGCGGTGTCCAGGATGCGCTGGACGATCTGGGCGCCGGTCTTGTTCGGAAACGCCGCCCACACCGCCGCCACGGCCCCGGCCACATGCGGCGCGGCCACGGACGTGCCGGAGGCATACGCGTGCCGCCGTTCCCGGTCGGAGTATTGGCCGTAGGTGGTATAGATCCCAGCCCCCGGGGCGAAGATGCACCAGCGCTTCACGTTGCCACACCGGGTGCTGGACCAGGCGAAGGTGTCCGCGCCCGTGCCATGCCAGTTCAGCGCGCCGACCGCGATGGCATGGCCGGCGATTCCTTCCCGCCCCACCAGCGTGGCCGGAGGGAAGGATGGATTCGGTTTGCCGTCGTTCCCCAGGGCGGCGACCATGACGCGGCCCGCCTGGGCCATGAGCTTCATCCCCCGGAGGGTGGGCTGGGTGAACCCTATGGCCACGAAAAGGCTGAGATTCACAACATGGGCGCTCGCCGCCGGATTGGAGCGGAAATTTCCCCCGAACCCGTTGTAAAAACTCCTGCTCAGGCCCGCGGTCGAGGCCAGGATCGCCTCCATGTCCCATCCAAGGACGTGGCTGCGGGACGTTGTCGATCGGGACTGAGGGACGGAGACGATGTTGGCGTTGTAGGCGACCCCGTGCGCCCCCACACCGTTGCGCCTGGCGGCGGCGACTCCGGCTACCACCGTCTCATGGTCGAGGTCGGGCGCAGGCGGATGAGAGGTGAAGATCCGCGCCTGCGTCACGCCCTCCAGATCGTAGTGGCCGATGGATTCGCCGTCGTCGATGGGGATCCTCCTGCCGACGATGGCGATGGTGACGCCCCCTCCGCCCGGGCGGCCGGTGGTGCGCGCCGCGTATCCCGTGCTGGCGCGGATCAGCCCCAGGCCGCGCTGGAGGTTGTATTCGACGGTCTCCCAGGAGCCGGCCGTCCGGGGGGCGGTCGCCGGCTCCAGCGTTTCGGCCCGGTAGACGGTCGACGTATGCCCAAGGGGATGGCTCACCGGCGTGATGCGGAACGATTGCGTCGCGTGCGCGCGCACCGGAGCCACCGGCGCCGGGCCCGTCGTCGTCGACACCGGCTGCGGGTCCGGCAGCGGTGGCTGCTGCGGGGCTGGCGGCGCTGGTTGCGGGTCCGGCGGCGCTGGTTGCAGGTCCTCCAGCATCAGCTGCGGGGCCGGCTCCGGTGGCTCCTCCAGCATCGGCTGCGGGTCCGGCGGCGGCGACGCACCGCCCCCGCCCCCGCACGCGGAAAGCGCGAGCGCGAACAAGGCGAGGGCCATCCAGCCCGGCACGCCCGCCATCGGCGAGGCATCCGGTTTCGACCGTCGTTCGGGCGCGCCGATCGTGGAGACCTTGGCCATCTACCCTCTCGCCGGGCGCCATCGGGGCCGAATCGCGGCCAGGCCCCCGCCGATCCTCGCCGCCATCATACCGCCGGCCCGGCGATGTCAAGGACTCGTGTGCCGAGGGAGAGCGCTCGTTCCCCGGCCTTCGTCCCCGCGCGCGAAGACGGCGCAGGGGCCGCGGCCGGCGCGGCGGCTGGACGCCGGAAGGCGCCTTTGCTAAGCGCTCGCCCGGCCAGCAGCGACGGATAGCGACATGACCGACCTCGCCGACTACCAAATCGCCGATATCGGCCTCGCCGACTGGGGCCGCAAGGAGATCGAGATCGCCCAGGTGGAGATGCCCGGCCTGATGGCGCTGCGCGAGGAGCACCAGGGCGCGCGGCCGCTGGCCGGGGCCCGCATCGCCGGCTGCCTGCACATGACCGTTCAGACCGCGGTGCTGATCGAGACCCTGGCGCGGCTCGGCGCCGGGATCCGCTGGTCGTCCTGCAACGTCTTCTCCACGCAGGACCATGCCGCCGCCGCCATCGCCGCCGCCGGCTTTCCCGTCTTCGCCTGGAAGGGGGAGACCGAGGAGCAGTACTGGCGCTGCATCGAGCGCACCCTGGACGGCCCCGGCGGCTGGCGGCCCAACCTGCTGCTCGACGACGGCGGCGACCTCACCCGCGTCGTGCACGAGGAGCACCCGCAGCTGCTGGCGGGCGTCCACGGCGTCAGCGAGGAGACCACCACCGGCGTGGCGCGCCTGGAGCGCATGGCCGGGGAAGGCGCGCTGAAGGTGCCGGCCTTCAACGTCAACGATTCGGTCACCAAGTCGAAATTCGACAACGTCTACGGCTGCCGCGAGAGCCTCACCGACGGCATCCGCCGCGCCACCGACACCATGATGGCGGGCAAGCTGGCCGTGGTGGCGGGCTATGGCGGCGTCGGCAAGGGTTCGGCGCAGTCCCTGCGCGGGGCGGGCGCGCGGGTGGCGATCACCGAGATCGACCCCATCTGCGCCCTGCAGGCGGCGATGGACGGCTACGAGGTCGTCACCATGGACCAGGCGGCACCCAGGGCCGACATCTTCGTCACCGCCACCGGCAACACCGACGTCGTCACGCTCGACCACATGCGGGCGATGAAGGACCGGGCCATCGTCTGCAACATCGGCCATTTCGACAACGAGATCCAGGTCGAGGCGCTGCGCAACCTGCCCTGGCACAACGTCAAGCCGCAGGTGGACGAGATCGAGTTCCCCGACGGCAAGAGGATCGTTCTGCTGGCCGAGGGTCGGCTGGTCAATCTGGGCTGCGCCACCGGCCATCCCAGCTTCGTCATGAGCGCCAGCTTCACCAACCAGGTGCTGGCGCAGCTCGAGCTGTGGCGCCATCGCGGGCGCGGCACCTACGGCACCGACCGGGTGCATGTGCTGCCCAAGCATCTCGACGAGCACGTAGCCAGGCTCCACCTGGCGAAGGTGGGCGCCCACCTCACCCGGCTCACCGAACGCCAGGCGGACTATCTCGGCGTCGAACGGGGGGGGCCGTTCAAGCCGGAAAGCTATCGCTACTGAGCCCGCCCGCTCACGCCCCCGGCACGCCCCGCGTGGTCGAATACTCGAAATGGAGCGGCTTGCCGGGATGGACCAGGTCGTAGATGTCGTGCGCCGCCCGCGCCGTCTCGGAGAAGCCGCACAGGATCAGCTTCAGCTTGCCGGGATAGGTGGCGATGTCGCCCACCGCATAGACGCCCGGCGTGCTGGTGCGGCAGGTGGCGGCATCGACGGCGACCGACTTCTTCTCCAGCTGCAACCCCCAGCCGGCGATGGGGCCGAGCTCCATCCTGAGGCCGTAGAGCGGCAGCAGCAGGTCGGCCTCCAGGCGGCGGCACCGGCCGTCCAGGTCGGCGACGACGACGGCGGCCAGGGCGCCGCCCTCGCCTTCCAGGCCGTGGAGCTGCCAGGGCACCACCAGCTCCACCTCGCCGGCGGCCGCCAGGGCCTCGACGCGCTTCACGCTCTCCGGCGCGCCCCGGAAACGGCGGCGGCGGTGCACCAGGGCGATGCTGGAGGCGATGCCGTGGAGCGCCAGCACCCAGTCGAGGGCCGCGTCGCCGCCGCCGGCCACCACCACCCGCTTGCCGCGGCAATCCTCCCTGCGGGCGACCAGATAGGCCACCGTGCCCGCCCGCTCGAAGACCTCGATGCCGGCCAGCGGCGGGCGGTTGGGGCCGAAGGCGCCGCCGCCGGCCGCCACCACCACCGCCTTGCAGGCGATCTCCAGCCCCTTCGAGGTGGCGACGGCGAAATCGCCCGCCCGCCCCCGCAAGGCCGTCGCCTGCTGGCCCAGATGATAGACCGGCGCGAAAGGAGCCGCCTGCTCGCGCAGCTGGCGCACCAGCCCCTGGGCCTCGATCACCGGCCAGCCGGGGATGTCGTAGATCGGCTTGTCCGGGTAGAGCGCCCGGCACTGGCCGCCGGCGTCGTCGAGGGCATCGACCAGATGGCAGCGCATATCCAGCATCCCGGCCTCGAACACCTGGAAGAGGCCGACCGGGCCGGCGCCGATCACGACGATGTCGGTTTCCTGCCGCTGGGCCATGCACGCTCCCCCGGCGCCTTTCGCGCCAGCGGGACGTAGCCGATGGCCGGTGCCGACGACAAGCCGCGCCGGCTGGCGGCGGACGCCTTCCTGCGCGCCCATGGCTGGCAGGACGCGCGGCGCTGGCCGCTGGCGGGCGACGCTTCCTTCCGCCGCTATCAGCGGCTGGAAGGGCCGCGGGGCCGCGCCGTGCTGATGGACGCGCCGCCGCCGGCCGAGGACGTCCACCCGTTCGCCGCCATCGCCCGCCACCTCGCCGCCCTGGGCCTGTCGGCGCCCCGCCTGCTGGCCGGCGACGACCGGGCCGGCTTCCTGCTGCTGGAAGACCTGGGCGACGACGTCTTCACCCGCCTGCTGGCCGCCGGCGGGGCCGGCGAGGAGGCGCTCTATCTGGCCGCCATCGACGCGCTGGTGGAGGTCCAGAGGGCGCCGCCGCCGCCCGGCATCGCGCCTTACGACGACGCCCTTTTCCTGGAGGAGCTGTCGCTGCTGCCGGACTGGTTCATGCCCCTGGCGGGGCTGGAGGCGACCGCCGGGGCCAGGCGCGGCTTCCTGGCCCTGTGGCGCCGCCTGCTGCCCCTGGCCCGGCGGGCGGGCGAAGGCCTGGTGCTGCGCGACTATCACGCCGACAACCTGCTGTGGCTGCCGCAGCGGCGCGGCGCGGCGCGGGTCGGGCTGCTCGATTTCCAGGACGCGGTGGCGGGGCCGGCCGCCTACGACGTGGTATCGCTGCTGGAAGACGCGAGGCGCGATGTCCGTCCCGCCACGGCGGCGGCGGCCAGGGCGCGCTATCTCGCCGCCTTCCCGGACTGCGACGCGGACGCCTTCGCCACCGCCTGCGCGGTGCTGGGCGCCCAGCGCAACCTGAAGATCGCCGGCATCTTCTGCCGCCTGTTCGTGCGCGACGGCAAGCCCGCCTATCTGGCCCTGCTGCCGCGGGTGTGGGGCCATCTGGCCCGCGACCTCGAACACCCGGCGCTGGCGCCGCTGGCGGCCTGGCTCGACCGCTGCATCCCGCCCGCCGCCAGGGGCGCCCCGGCGGCAAAGGTGCCAGGACGATGACCGCCCCGCGCCGGGCCATGGTGCTGGCGGCGGGGCGCGGGCGGCGCATGCGCCCGCTCTCCGACACGACGCCCAAGCCGCTGATCGAGATCGCCGGCCGTTCGCCGCTGGACCGGATGCTGGACCGCTTCGCGGAGCTGGAGCTGGTGGTGGTGAACGCCTGCCACCTCGCCGGGCGGGTCGAGGAGGCGCTGGCCCGGCGCCGCCGCCCGCCGCTGCTGCTCTCGCGCGAGGAGGCGGCGCTCGATACCGGCGGCGGCGTCATGCGGGCGCTGCCCCATCTCGCCGCCGGGCCTCTTTCGGCGGAGGCGCCGGACGGGGATGCGCCGGACGACGGGGGGGCCTTCGCCGTCGCCAATGGCGACGTGCTGCTGAAGGAGCCGGGCCAGCCGGCCCTGCAACGGCTGGCGGCGGCCTGGAACGGGGCGCAGATGGATGCGCTGCTGCTGCTGGTGCCGCGCGCCCGGGCCGGGGGCTTCGCCGGCGGCGGCGACTTCTTCCTCGATGCCGGCGGGCGCCCTCGCCGGCGCGGCGCGCAGCGGGAGGCGCCCTTCGTCTATGCCGGCATGCAGCTGGTCCATCCGCGCCTGTTCGCCGACGCCCCCGCAGGCGCCTTCTCCTTCAACCTGTTGTGGGACCGGGCGATCGGGCGCGGGCGCCTGCGGGGCGCGATCCACGATGGCGGCTGGTTCACCGTCGACAGGCCCGCCGCCATCGCCGCCGCCGGACGCTGGCTGGAGGAAGGGCCGTGAGGGGCGTCTGGACGGTGCCGGCGGGGACGGCCTTCGCCGACGCCATCGCCGCCGGCGTGCTCGACCGCCACGGCCAGGCGGGCGAGGCGCTGGCCGACATCGCCATCCTGGTGCCGACCCGCCGCGCGGTGCGGGCGCTGGAGGAGGGCTTCCTGCGCCAGTCCGACGGCAGGCCCCTGGTCCTGCCCTCGATCCGGCCCATCGGCGACGTCGACGAGGACGAGCTGACGGCGGTCTTCGCCGGCGAGAGCGAGGCGCAGGGCGAGATCGCGCCCGCCATCGCCCCGCTGCGCCGCCTGCTGCTGCTGGCCCGCGACATCCGCGAACGGCAGCCCGGCGGCCGGCGCCCCGGCGACGGCGAGGCGCTGCGGCTGGCGGCGGCGCTGGCCGCCTTCATCGACGAGGCCGACACCGCCGAAGCGGACATGGAGCGGCTGGCGACGCTGGTGGAAGGCGAGCAGGCGGCCCATTGGCAGCGGACCCTCGACGTCCTCTCCGGCCTGGTCGCCGGCTGGCGGCAGCGGCTGGCCGAAGAGGGCCGCAGCGACCCGGCTGCAAGGCGCGGCCAGCTGCTGGACCGCCTGGCCGCGCTGTGGCGCCGCCGCCCGCCGCCGGGGCCGGTGATCGCGGCCGGATCGACCGGCACCGTCCCCGCCACGGCGCGGCTGATGGCCGCCATCCTGCGCCTGCCGCAAGGCCAGGTGGTGCTGCCCGGCCTGGACCTGGCGATGGACGACGCGGCCTGGGAGAAGGTCGGCCCCACCCATCCGCAACACGCGCTGAAGGCGCTGCTGGAAGGGCTGGAGGTGGCCCGCGCCGAGGTCGCCCCTTGGCCGTTCCCCGCCGCCGCCCGCCTGCCGCGGGGCAGCGAGGCGCGCCGACAGCTGCTGTCGCAGGCGCTGCTGCCGCCGCAGGCGGAAGCCCCGGGGAACGGCCACGGGGCGCTGCCGCAAGGCGCCCTCGACGGGCTGGAACTGCTGGCCTGCGCCCATCCGCGCGAAGAGGCGCAGACGGCGGCGCTGCGCATGCGGCTGGAGCTGGAGACGCCCGGCCGCACCGTCGCCCTGGTCACCCGCGACCGCCGGCTGGCCCGGCGCGTGCGGGCGGCGCTGCGCCGCTGGTCGATCGAGGTGGACGATTCGGCCGGCGAGGCGCTGGCGGCGACGCCCGCCGGCACCTTCTTCCGGCTGGCGGCCGAGGTCTGCGCCCAGGGCTTCGCGCCCGTCCCGCTGCTGGCCCTGCTCAAGCATCCGTCGTGCCGGCTGGGCCGCCGGGCGGGCGCCATGCGCCGCCTGGCGCGGCGGCTGGAACGCGCCTGCCTGCGCGGCCCCCGCCCGGCGCCGGGCATCGCGGGCGTGCGGGCGGCCCTGGCCGACGCCTGCCACCGCCGCCAGCACCCCGTCCCCGAACCGCTCGCAGCGCTGCTGGGCGAGCTCGAAGCCGCCACCGCCCCCCTCTGGCGCCTGCTGCGGGAGCGGCGTGCGCCGCTGCGCGATCTGGTCCGCGCCCATGCCGCCTGCCTGGAAGCCCTGACGCGCCTGCCCGGCGGGCGCCGCGCGGCGATCTGGGCCGGCGACGACGGCGAGGCGCTGCACGGCTTCGTCTGCGAGCTGCTGGAGGACGCCGGCGCCCTGGGCGAGGTGGAAGGCGCCGCCTGGCCGGCGCTGCTGGCCAGCCTGCTGGCCGGCCGCGCGGTGCGCCCGCGCTTCGGCCGCCATCCCCGCGCCTTCGTCTGGGGGCCGCTGGAAGCGCGCCTGCAGCACGCCGATTGCGTCCTTCTGGCAGGGCTGGTGGAGGGCAGCTGGCCGCCGGAAGCGGCCGCCGATCCCTGGCTCAGCCGCCCCATGCGCGAAGACTTCGGGCTGATGGGGCCGGAGATGCGCATCGGCCAGGCGGCCCACGATTTCGTGCAGCTGGCGGCGGCCGAAAGGGTGGTGCTGCTCCATTGCCGGCGCGCCGGCGGGGCACCGGCGGCGGAGGCACGCTGGCTGCTGCGCCTGGAAGCGCTGCTCGAACGCCACGGCCTGGCCGAAACGCCGGCCCGCGCCGGCGCCGCCATCGGCAGCTGGCAGGCGCGCCTGGACCGCCCGGCGAAGGTGACGCCGGCGCCGCCGCCCTGCCCCCGCCCGCCGCGCGAGGCCCGGCCCGACCGCCTTTCCGTCACCCAGGTCGAACTCTGGCAACGCGATCCCTATGCCATCTATGCCCGCCACATCCTGGGGCTGCGGCCCCCGGACGAGATCGACCAGGACAGCGGCGCCGCCATGCGCGGCAGCCTGATCCACGAGGCGCTGGCCCGTTTCGTCGCCGACCACCCCGCCCGCCTGCCGCAGGACGCCCGCCAGCGCCTCCTCGCCATCGGGCGGCGCATCTTCGCGCCGGCGATGACCCGCCCGGCGGTGGCGACCTTCTGGTGGCACCGTTTCGAGCGCATCGCCGCCTGGTTCGTGGAACGGGAGCGGGAGCGGCGGGGCGCCATCGCCGCCGTGGCGGCGGAGGTGAAGGGCGCGCTGGCGCTCGAGGACGCCGGCGGGCGGCCCTTCACGCTGACCGCCCGCGCCGACCGCCTGGAACGCCTCGCCGACGGCAGCGTCGCCGTCATCGACTACAAGACCGGGGCAGCGCCGGCGAAGGCGGCGGTGGCCAGCGGCGGGGCGCCGCAGCTGCCGCTGGAGGCGGCCATGGTCCGCCAGGGCGCCTTCGCAGGCCTCGAAGCGGCGCCGGTGGCGGCGCTGCAGTACTGGAGGCTCTCCGGTGGCCTGCCGCCGGGCGAGATCGTGGAGGCGGACGCCACGCCGCCGGACGAGGCGGCCACCGCTGCCCTGGCCGGCCTGCAAGGGTTGATCGACGCCTTCGCCGATCCCGACACGCCCTACCGGGACCATCCGGCCGGCGCGCCCATGGGGCCCTTCGACGCCTATGGCGACGTCGCGCGCACCGACGAATGGCGCCTGGGCTTCCCCGCCGAGCTCGGCGACGGACCGGGCACGGAGGCGCCCGCCGGCGCGCAGCCGGAGAACGCCGCCGGCAACCCGCGCCAGCAGCGGTTCTCCGATCCCGCCCGCAGCGCCTGGGTGACGGCTTCGGCCGGCACCGGCAAGACCAAGGTGCTGACCGACCGGGTGCTGCGGCTGCTGCTGGCCGGCTGCGAGCCGTCGCGCATCCTCTGCCTCACCTTCACGCGGGCGGCGGCGGCCGAGATGACCCGGCGCATCCGCCGGCAGCTGGCGGGCTGGACCAGCTGCGGCGACGCGGACCTGGCCCGGCGGCTGCGGGCGCTCACCGGCGCCCGCCCGACGCCGCAGGACCGCCGCCGGGCCCGGCAGCTTTTCGCCCTGGTCCTGGACGCCCCCGGCGGCCTGCGGATCGCCACCATCCACAGCTTCTGCCAGTCGCTGCTGGGGCGCTTCCCGATCGAGGCGGGCGTCGCCGCCGGCTTCGGCCTGGTCGAGGGCCGCGCCCGCGCCGAGCTGCTGCAGAGCGCCCGCGACCGGGCGCTGGACGAGATCGCGTCCGGCGCCCGGCCCGACCTGGAAGAGGACCTGGCCCGGCTGATCGTCCAGGCCAGCGAGGAGCGCGTGAACATCCTCATGGGCGAGATCAGCGCCTTCGCCGACGATTTCGAACGCATGCTGGAGCACCACGGCACCCTGCCCGCCGCCCTGGCGGCCCTGGCGGCGGGCTTGGAGATCGAGCCCGCCTGGACGCCGGAAAGCCTGGCCGCCGACGCCTGCCGCGACGGCGCCTTCGACGCGGCCGCGCTGCGGGACGCCGCCGCCGCCCTGCGGGACGGCAGCGGCGGCGACCGCGACAGGGCGGAGCGGATCGAGGCCTTTCTGGCCGCCCCGCAGGCCGGCCGCCCGGCCCTGCTCGACGGCTATGCCGGCGCCTTCCTCACCCAGGCGGGCGCCGTCCGCAAGAAGCTCTGCACCGGGGGCGTGCTCGCAGCCGCGCCGGCCACGGGCGCCACCCTGGGCCGGGAAGCCCTGCGCTTGGCGGCCCATCGCGAGCGCTGCCGGGCGTTGGCGACCTTCATCCGCACGCGGGCCATCCTGACCGTGGGCGAGGCCATCCTGGCCGCCTTCCGCGCCCTGAAGAGGGAGCGGGCGGTGCTGGACTACAACGACCTCATCGCCCATGCCCGCCGGCTGCTGGCCGGCGACGGCATGGCGTCCTGGGTGCTCTACAAGCTGGACGGCGGCATCGACCACATCCTGGTGGACGAGGCCCAGGACACCAACCCCTTCCAGTGGCAGGCGATCCGGGCGCTGGCCGACGAGTTCTTCGCCGGCGAGGGCGCCCGCCGGGAACCGCGCACCCTGTTCGTGGTCGGCGACGAGAAGCAGTCCATCTTCCGCTTCCAGGGCGCCGACCTCGCCGCCCTGCGGGCGGTGAAGGCCGACCTCGCCGGGCGGGTGGCGCCGGGGCAGTGGCGCGAGGGCTGGCTCGATCTCTCCTATCGCTCCGTCCCGGCCGTGCTGGCCTTCGTCGATGCCGTCTTCGCGCTGCCCCAGGCCAGGGCGGGAGTCGCTGCCGGGGACGAGCGGGTCCGCCACCTGCCCCATCGCCGCGGCGAGGGCGGCGAGGTGGAGGTCTGGCCGACGCTCGAAAAGGAGCCGGCCGGCGCGGTGGACCCGTGGGCCGCCTGGATGGACGAGCAGCGCCCGCCGGCCGCCGCCGACCGCCTGGCGGACGCCATCGCCCTGCGCATCGCCGCCATGACCGGCGCCGACGGCGGGCCGGGCGAGACGCTGGCGTCGCAGGGCCGCCCCGTGCGTGCGGGCGACGTGCTGGTGCTGCTGCGGCGGCGCAGCGCCCTGCTGCCGGCCCTGCTGCGGGCGCTGCGGCGCCGGCGGGTGGCGGTCGCCGGCAGCGACCGCATGGAACTGGCCGGCGAGACCGCCGTGCGCGACCTGCTGGCCCTGGCCCGCTTCTGCCTGCTGCCCTCCGACGACCTGGCCCTGGCCGCCGTGCTCAAGGGGCCGCTGATCGGCTTCGACGACGAGCGCCTGTTCGCGCTGGCCTGGCCGCGCCCGCCGGACGGAGCGTCGCTGTGGGCGAGGTTGCGGCAACGCGGCGAGCGATGCCCGGCCTGCGCGCGGGCCGCCGGCTGGCTGCGGGACTGCCTCGCCGGCACCGACCGGGGGCCGCCCTTCGCCTTCTTCGAAGCCGTGCTCACCGGCCCCGCCGGCGGCGAAGGCGCGGCGGCCAGCGGGCGCAAGGCGCTGGTGGCCCGCCTGGGGCCGGAAGCCCTGGACGCCATCGACGAGTTCCTCGACCTGGCGCTGGCCTATGAGGAGGAACAGCCGCCCTCGCTGCAGGGCTTCGTCCACTGGTTCGCTGCCGGCGACACCGAGGTCAGGCGCGAGTCGGCGGCGGCCGGCGAGGCCGTCCGCATCATGACCGTCCACGGCGCCAAGGGCCTGCAGGCGCCGGTGGTGTTCGTGGCCGACGACCTGCGCCGGCGGCCCGGCCCGCCCGCCATCCTGTGGGACCGCGACGGCGCCCTGCCGCTGTGGACCGGCGGCGACGCCTGGAGCCAGCGGCTGAAGGAGGAGCACAGGGCGCTCGAGGAGGAAGAGGAACGGCGCCTGCTCTATGTGGCGCTCACCCGCGCCCGCGACCGCCTCTATGTCGCCGCCAGCGGCGGCAGCGGCGACCGGGACGGCTGGCACGACCTGGCGATGCGGGGAATCGAGGCCTGCAGAGGCATGGGCAAGGGCGGGGAGGCCTTCGATTTCGAGCAGTTCGACTTCGACGCCGCCCAGGAGGCGATGGCGGCCGGCGCGGGCGTGGGGGCCGCCGACGCCGCCGCCATGCCGGGGAGCTGGCCCGGCACCGCGCTGCGGCTGACCTGCCCGCAGAGGGCCCCGCTGCCGGAACGGGCCGCCGCCCGCGACCCGCGGCCCGCCCCACCCCTGCCGGCCGCCGCCACCCGCCCGCTGGCCCCGGAACCCTCGCCGCCGCGCCCGCTCGCCCCGTCCAGGCCGGCCGCTACCGTCCCGCCGCGCTCGCCGCTGGCGCCCGCCGACGGCGAGGCCCGGCGCCGCGGACGCCTGGTCCATCGCCTGCTGGAACTGCTGCCCGCCCTGCCGGCGGCGGCGCGGCGGGAGGCGGGCGAGGCGCTGACCGTCCGCCACGACCCCGCCATGGAGGCGCCGGCGCGGCGCGCGCTGGTGGAGAGCGTGCTGGCGATCATCGGCGCCTTCGCCCCCCTCTTCGCCCCCGGCAGCCGCGCCGAAGTGGCGCTGGCGGGAGAGGTCGGCGGGCGCGCCGTCGCCGGGCGGGTGGACCGGCTGGCGGTGACGGCCGACACCGTCGTCCTGGTCGAATACAAGAGCGGCTTCGACGCCCCCGCCAGCGCCGCCAGGACGCCCGCCGCCCATCTCGCCCAGCTGGCCGCCTATCGCGCGCTGCTGGCCGGCATCTATCCCGGCCGCCGCATTGTCTGCCATCTGCTGTGGACCGACGCGCCGCGGCTGGTGGAGATCCCCGCCCCGCTGCTGGACGCCCATGCCGCCGGCGGCTGAGCGGTCCCGCCTGCGGAGGCATGGACACGGGCGCCGGGCCGGCTATGGTGGCGCCCGCCGGGTCGCAGGCGAGGGGGGCGAAGGCGATGGCAGAGCGTGAGAAGGTTTCGCGGATCGCGGCCGAGAAGGGCATCCGCTACGTCCTGGTCAGCTTTTCGGACCTGGCGGGGGTGGCGCGCTCCAAACTGGTGCCGGTCCAGGCCATCGACGCCATGGTGAAGGACGGGGCCGGTTTCGCCGGCTTCGCCACCCATCTCGACATGACGCCGGCGCATCCGGACATGTTCGCCATGCCCGATCCCGGCTCGCTGCTGCAGCTGCCCTGGAAGCCGGAGGTGGGCTGGATGGCCGCCGATCTGGCGATGGCGGGCGCCGAGGTCGGGCACGCCCCGCGCAACGTGCTGCGCCGCACGGTGGCGGCGGCCGCCGCAAGGGGCTGGCGGCTGAAGACCGGCGTGGAATGCGAATACCACCTGATCGACGCCGACGGGCAGGCGATCTCCGATCCGCGCGACACCATGGCCAAGCCCTGCTACGACCAGCAGGCGCTGATGCGCCGCTTCGACGTGGTGGCCGAGATCTGCGACGCCATGCTGGCGTTGGGCTGGGGGCCCTATCAGAACGACCACGAGGACGCCAACGGCCAGTTCGAGATGAACTGGGACTTCGACGACGCGCTGGTGACGGCCGACCGCCACAGCTTCTTCAAATTCATGGTGAAGTCGATCGCCGAGAAGCACGGCCTGCGCGCCACCTTCATGCCCAAGCCCTTCGCCCATCTGACCGGCAACGGCTGCCACACCCATGCCAGCCTGTGGGACGAGGCGGGCGAGACCAACCTGTTCCACGACCCTAAGGGCGAGCTCGGCGTCTCGGCCCTGGGCTACCGCTTCCTGGGCGGCGTGCTGGCCCATGCCGAGGCGCTGACGGCGATCTTCAACCCCACCGTCAACAGCTACAAGCGCATCAACGCCCAGGTCACGCTTTCGGGGGCCACCTGGTCGCCCAACACCATCAGCTACAGCGGCAACAACCGCACCCACATGGTGCGCATCCCCGACCAGGGGCGCTTCGAGTTCCGGCTCATGGACGGGGCCACCAACCCCTATCTGGCGCCGGCGGCGCTGCTGGCGGCCGGCATGGACGGCATCGCCAGGGACACCGACCCCGGGCAGCGCCTGGACATCGACATGTATCGGGCGGACGAGGCCACGCTCGAACGGCTCAAGGTCAAGCGGCTGCCGCTCAACCTGCTGGACGCCGCCCGCCTGACGCGCGGGAGCGCCATGCTGCGCGGCGCCCTGGGCGACGAGACGGTGGACGCCTTCGTGGCCATGGCGATGCGCGACTGGGGCGAATACGCCCGCCACCTGACGCAGTGGGAGCGCGACCGGACGCTCGACTGCTGACGCGGCGGGCGGCTGGCGGGGGGCGGCCGTGATCGTCGTCTTCGGTTCGCTCAACATGGACCTGATCGTGCCGGTGGCGGCGCTGCCGCGCGCCGGCGAGACGGTGCTGGCGAAGGGCTACCAGCGGGCGCCGGGCGGCAAGGGCGCCAACCAGGCGGTGGCGGCGGCAAGGGCCGGGGCCAGGGTGGCGATGGCGGGCTGCGTCGGGCGCGACGAGGACGGCGACCGGCTGCTGGAGGCGCTGGCGGCCGCCGGCGTCGACACCGCGCCCATCGCTGCCGTGGCCGCGCCCACGGGGCTGGCGGTGGTGGCGGTCGCCGAAGGCGGCGAGAACCTGATCGTCGCCGCCAGCGGCGCCAACCTGGCCGCCCGCCAGGCCACGGTCCCGGACGCGCTGCTCGCGGACTGCTCCACCCTGCTGCTGCAGATGGAGCTGCCGCCCGACCAGACCTTCGCGCTGGCGCGCCGGGCCCGGGCGGCGGGGCGGCGGGTGGTGCTGAACTGCGCCCCGGCCGGGGCCATCGCGCCCGAGGCGCTGGATCTGCTGGTGATGAACGAGGGCGAGGCCCGGGCGGTCGCGGCCGGCATGGGCCTCGGCGAAGACACGGCCGAGGGGATCGCGTTGCGCCTCGCCCGCCGCCACCGGCTGACGGCCGTCGTCACCCTGGGGGCCGAAGGCGCACTGGCCGCCTCGCCGCAGCAGCGCTGGCGCATCGGCGCGCTGCCGGTGGCAGCGGTCGACAGCACCGGCGCCGGCGACGCCTTCACCGGCACGCTGGCCGCCGGCCTCGACAACGGCATGGCCTTCGCCGCCGCCCTGCGCTGCGCGTCGGTGGCCGGCGCGCTGGCCTGCCTGGCGTCGGGCGCCATGCCGGCGCTGCCGACGGCCGCGGCCATCGACGCCCGCGTGAAGGAACTGGCGCCGGCGGCACCGTTCTAGCCGCGCCGCGCGCCCCCGGCGCCGGAGCGCGCTGCCTTCAGTCGAGATCGGCGGCCAGCGCCTCGCGCACCTGGCCGTCGATGCGGGCGGCGTGGCCGTAGTGCCGATGCGCGATTTCCAGGGAAACGGGAACGGCCGCATCGCGAAAGGCGGCGGCGGCCGCGTCGTCGAAGCGAAAGACCAGGAAATGGACGCTGCTGGTCTTGCCTTCGGCGGTGTTGCGCTCGGCCTCCTGCAGCGGGCGGGCGGCGACGGCGCGATCTCCGATGCGAAGCGCCACCTTCTCGTCGATCCAGCCCAGCCGGCGCAGGGCGGCGTCGCGGCGGGGCGGATCGTCGATCTCGATCATCATGGTGCAGCGCAGGTCGCGGCCCCGGGGGATCAGCGGATTGTAGGCCGCCAGCTCGTCGGCGAGCTGCTGGTCGCCGCCCTTCTCGATGTGCAGCATCTCCTGGACCTGATGCCACATGGTGAGGCGGTTCTCGAAGTAGAAGGAGACGAAGGGGCCGACATCGACGCGCCGGTGGCGCTTGACGGCGCGCAGCCGCCGGCGGTGTTCCGCCCGGCCGGCCGCGTAGGTCTCGCCGTCGACGATGTCGGCGCGGGTGAGCGGCTTCATGGCGCAGGTTCCGTCGGCAGGCCATAGGCGCGGGCGAGCAGCTGCATGGGGTGGAGGGCCTCCGGCGCCTCGCCCTCCGCCATCTCGGCGACGCCCTGGCGGATATGGGCGGCCGCCAGCGGACATTCGGAGGCGACGCAGCCCGCCCCGCCGGCGTGGCGGCGGGCGGCGCGGCGCATCACCGGGGCGCCCACCTTCATGCCCAGCTCGAAGGTGGCCTTTCTCATGCCCCAGATGCCGCCATGGCCGGAGCAGCGCTCCACCGTTTCGACCTCGGCGCCGGGCACGAGCCGCAGCATCTCGGCCGCCTTGGCGCCCATGTTCTGGGCGCGGGCGTGGCAGGCGACATGGAGGGTGACGGGGCCCGGCAGGGGCGCCATGCCATCGACCAGCCCCTCCCCGGCGGCGATCTCGACCACATATTCGCTGGCGTCGCGGGCGGCGGCGGCGAGGCGGCGGACGGCGTCGTCTTCCGGCAGCAGCAGCGGCCATTCGAACTTCATCATCAGCGCGCAGGAGGGGACCGGGGCCACCACGTCGCGGCCTTCCTCGATATGGGGCAGGAAGGCGGCGGCGACGCGCCGCGCGCGGCGGGCGACGGCGGCCAGATCGCCCTGTTCCAGCTTCGGCATGCCGCAGCAGGCCGGGTGCAGCAGTTCGACCTCGACGCCGTTATGGGCCAGCACGCGGCGGGTGGCCTCGCCGATGGCGGCATCGTTCCAGTTGGCGAAGCAGGTGGCATAGAGCACCGCCCGGCGCCCGAAGGCCGGCGCGGCGCGGTTGGCGGCCAGCGGGGCGGCCCGGGCCACCAGGGAGCCGGCGTTGAAGGGGGGCAGCTCGGCGCGGCGGTCGATGCCGGCGACGCGCTCCATCGCCCCCCGGGCGAGGCGGTTGTTCCGGCGGCAGGCCCAGTTGGCGAGCGACGGCAGGGCGGTGGCCAGGCGCCCGTTGGCGTCGGTTTCGGAGAGGCGGCGCTCGACGAAGCCCACCGCGCCGGCGGCGAAGCGGGCGGCGCGGGCGCGCAGCATCAGATGGGGGAAGTCGAGATCGAACTCGTGCGGCGGCACATAGGGGCATTTGGTCATGAAGCACATGTCGCACAGGGTGCAGGCCTCGATGGCCGGGGCGAAATCCTCGCTGGCGACGCCGTCGAGCTCGCCCGAAGGCGATTGGTCGATGAGGTCGAAGAGGCGCGGGAAGGTTCCGCACAGATTGAAGCAGCGGCGGCAGCCGTGGCAGATGTCGAAGACGCGGCGCAGCTCGTCGTCGAGCCTCGCGGGATCGGTGAACTCCGGCTCCTGCCAGGCGATGGGGTGGCGGGTGGGGGCGTCGAGGCCGCCTTCGCGCGCGGTCATGGGCTCCGGCTCCCGGGGTGGCGGCGGCAAGGGAGCCCCGGCGGCAGGGCGCCGGGGCTGCGGGGTCAGGCGTCGAGGTTGTCGAGGGCCTTCTGGAAGCGCCCGGCGTGGCTCTTTTCGGCCTTGGCCAGGGTTTCGAACCAGTCGGCGATCTCGTCGAAGCCCTCGTCGCGGGCGGCACGGGCCATGCCGGGATACATGTCGGTGTATTCGTGGGTCTCGCCGGCGATGGCGGCCTTGAGGTTGCTGGAGGTGGGGCCGATGGGCTCGCCCGTGGCCGGATCGCCCGTCTCCTCGAGGAATTCGAGATGGCCATGGGCATGGCCGGTCTCGCCCTCGGCGGTGGAGCGGAAGACGGCGGCGACGTCGTTGTAGCCCTCGATGTCGGCCTTCTGCGCGAAATAGAGATAGCGGCGGTTGGCCTGGCTTTCGCCGGCGAAGGCGGCCTTGAGGTTCTCTTCGGTTCTGGTGCCTGCGAGCGGCATGGTTCTCTCCCTTGTGCGGCGCTCCCCGGCGGGGCGGCGCCCGTGACGATGGCAAGTGGACGGGGCCTGGCGGGGCCTGGCCGCGCCCATCCTCCATTTAGAACGATTCCAAGGACCCGTCAAGGCCGGCCGGCAAAAATCCTTTCGCCGGCTTCAGCCCTCGTCGGCCGCGATGCGGATCACCAGCTCCGCCCCTTCGATGCGGGTGCCGGCCGGGGCCGGCGGCAGGGCGCCCAGGGCGACGGCGGCGGCGGGGATGTCGGTGAGCCGCTGGCGGGCGGGATCGAAGAAGTGGTGATGGGGCTGGGTGTTGGTGTCGAACCAGGCGCGATCCGACGCTACCGCCACCTCCCGCAGCAGCCCGGCGGCGGTGAACTGGTGGAGGGTGTTGTAGACGGTGGCCAGCGAGACCGCGATGCCGGCGTCCTGCGCCTCGCGGGCCAGCGCCTCGGCGGTGACGTGGCGGTGGCCCTTGCGCAGCAGCAGCGCCGCCAGCGCCAGCCGCTGGCGGGTGGGGCGCAGGCCGGCGCGGCGCAGGCGTTCGCGCAGGGCGGCGGTGGCGATGTGCTTCACGGCGTCCATGGCGGCGAGGTTATCTGGAATGCCTACAATGTGCAAGCCTGCGCGCAGCGGCGCACGAAGGCGCTGTGGCCGGACAGGATGGGCAGCTGCGCCCGCAGCCAGAGGGCGAGGAAGCGCCCCGCATCCGGGCGGCGCTGGCGGCGCGCCCAACGCCGGGCGCGGCCGGCGGCGCGGCGGCAGGCATAGTGCTTCCAATGCCAGGGAAGGTCCGGATGGTCGTCGAGGAAGAAGGCCAGGGCCATCGTCAGGTCGTGGGTCTCGCGTCGTTGGTCGGCGGAGAGCTGGCCCGGTATCCCGCGACGAATGAGGGCCACCGGCGCATCGAGGTGCAGGAATGGCCCCTGCACAGCCATGCGCAGAGCCAGCGTGTAGTCCTGGAAAAACGGCAGGCGCTCGTCGCAGCCGCCGGCGTCGCGGACGGCAGCGGTGCGCAGCAGGATCGCGGGTTGTGCGTAGATACCGGCGCGCAGCACGCGCCGCAGCGGTCGCTCGACGATCCCGACCGATGCCGCAGAGAGGTCGGCGGCAAGGTCCAGCGTCTCGCCGGTGTCGTCAGGGATTCCTTCCCCATAGGCCAGCACCGCGCCGGGATGACGGATGAGGGCGGCCCGCAGCGCCCGGGTGGCGCCGTCGGCGAGCAGGTCGTCGGCGTCGCAGAGCTTGACGAAGGGCATGGACGCCGCCGCCAGGGCGCGATTGGTGGCGTGGGCCGGGCCGCGATTGGCCTGTTCGACGATGGTGGTATCGGGCCAGCCCGCCGTGGCCTCCTTCAGGATGGAGAGGGAGTCGTCCGTGGAGCCGTCGTCGACGAAGACGTATTGGCGGGGAAAGTCGCCGCGCTGGCGGGCGAGCTGACGCAGCACGCCCGGCAGCCAGGGCGCCTTGTTGAAGACGGGAACGACGAAGGAAACGCCCCCCCCCCCCCCGCACGGGCCGGCGGCGCGGCGGCGGGCCGGCTACCGCTGCTCATCCTGCGGCCCTGGCCGTCGCCGGCGGGGCGGTCAGGCCGCCCGCCCGGCCTGGTGGCGATGGCGGGCGGTTTCGCGGGCCTCGCGGCGGATGCGCCAGCTGCGGTAGAGGTCGCCATAGAGGCGGCCGAAGGGGCCGCCGGTCCAGTCCAGCCCGAAGGGGCGGAAGAGGGCCAGCGCCTCGAAGTCGCCCCCGGCGATGGCGGCCGCCAGCGCCTCGCCGGCCACCGTCGTCTGCACCATGCCCTGGCCGCCGAAGCCCTGGGCATACCACAGGCCCGGCCGCAGGCGGCCGGCCTGGATCATGCCGTGGCGCGAAAAGCTCATCAGCCCGCTCCAGGCCGCCTCGATGCCGATGCCGGCCAGGGCCGGATAGACCCGGGCCAGGTCGCCCGCCAGCAGCTGGCGCAGATCGGCGGGCTCCCTGGTGCGGGTGGAGCCGCGCCCGCCCCAGAGGATGCGGCCATCCTCCAGCCGCCGGTAGTAATCGAGGCTGAAGCGATCGTCCCAGATCGGGTTGCGGCATTTCAGCGTCGCCGCCAGCCGTTCCCGGGCGACGGGTTCGGTGACGACCATGTAGGTGGCGACCGGCTGCATGGCGCCGGCGATCTCGGGCAGCAGGGAACGATCATAGGCCCCGGCCGTCATGACCATGTTCTCGGCCTCCACGATGCCGCCGTCCGTCGCCGCCATGGCGGGGCCGCCATCGGCCACCACCCTTTGCACCGGCGTGTTCTCGTAGATCGCCACGCCGGCCGCCGCCGCCGCGCGGGCCATGCCCAGGCAGAAGTTCAGGGGATGGAACCAGAAGGCATCGGGGTTGAAGACGGCGTCGAAATACATCTCGGAGGCCGCGAACTCCTCGCGCACCCGCTCGCGGGGGACGAATTGGAAGGTGGCGCCCAGATGCTCCCCGGCGAAGGCGACGCGCCGCTTCAGCCCCTCGGCATCGTCCCACCAGGAGACGCCGAGATGGCCTTCGACATGGGGGCCGCAGGCGATGGCGTAGCGATCGATGCGCGCCCGCAGCAGGGCGAGGGCTTCCCGGCCCAGGGCGAGCAGGCGCCGCGCGTGGTCCAGGCCCACCATGGCGACCAGCCGCGCGGCGCCGACATCGTATTCGGCGCTGACGAAGCCGCCATTGCGCCCCGACGCGCCCCAGCCGACCCGCTTCGCCTCCAGCAGCACGATGCCCTCGACGCCGCGCTCGGCGAGGCCCAGGGCGGTCGCCAGCCCCGCCAGCCCGCCGCCGACGATGCAGACCCGCGCCTCGAGATCGGCTTGCAGGGGCTCCCGGGGGGCGTCCGGCGTCCGCGTCCTGGCGTAGTGGCTGTCGATGTAGCCGTCGGTGGCGGCGGGCGCGGCGGTCATGGGCAGGGATAGGTGTAGCGGGCGTGGATGTCTTCGATGGCCGCCAGCAGATCGTCGCCGAGCGCGATCTCCGTGCTGGCGAGGTCCTCCTCCAGCTGCGCCAGGGTGGTGGCGCCCACGATGGCGGAGGTCATGAAGGGCTGGCGGTGGCACCAGGCGAGTGCCAGGGCGGCGGGGGAAAGCCCGTGGGCGCGGGCGAGTTCGGCATAGGCGCCGGTCGCCGCTTCGGCATTGGGCGGCCCCAGATAGCGGCGGTTTTCGGGGTTCAGCGTCATGCGCGCGCCGGCCGGACGGGCACCGCCCAGATATTTGCCCGAGAGCGCCCCGGCCGCCATGGGCGCATAGGCCAGCAGGCCGACCTGCTCGCGCATGGCGATCTCGGCGCAGCCGGCCTCGAAGCTGCGGTTGAGCAGGCTGTAGGGGTTCTGGTTGGAGACGATGCGCGGCAGGCCCCGCGTCGCGGCCAGATGCAGCAGGCGCATGGTGCCCCAGGGCGTTTCGTTGGAAACGCCGATCTGGCGCAGCCTGCCGGCCGCCACCTGCTCCGCCAGGGCCGCCAGCGTCTCCCCCAGCGGCACCGCATCGCCGTCGTCGCCATGGCGATAGCCCAGGGCGCCGAAGGTGTTGGTCTGCCGTTCCGGCCAGTGCAGCTGGTAGAGGTCGATATAGTCGGTCCGCAGGCGCTTCAGGCTGGCCTCGACCGCCTGCCCGATATGCCGCGCGTTCAGGCGCGGACCGCCGCGGATGTGGGTGAGGCGCCGGTCGGGGCCGGCCACCTTGGTCGCCACCACCACGCGGGAGCGGTTGTCCCGCGCCTTCATCCAGGCGCCCAGGATCTCCTCGCTGCGGCCAAAGGTCGCGGGCGAGGGCGGCACGGCATACATCTCGGCGCTGTCGATGAAGTTGACGCCGTGATCGAAGGCCATGTCCATCTGCGCGAAGCCTTCGGCCTCGCTGTTGCGGCTGCCCCAGTTCATGCTGCCCAGGCAGATGGCGCTGACCCGGATGTCCGAGCGCCCCAGCGGGCGGTATTCCATGGCTGCCTCCCGGCACCGGCCGCGCGACGCGGTGGGCGCTCGTCCGTGGGCGGCACCGCCGGGCGGCGATGCGCGAGCGGCGGCCAATCTGTCGCATGCGCGCCCCGGCGTCGAGTCGCCCCGGGGGGCGCCCTGTTGTTGCGCCCCTGCCCAGCCGCTAGGCTCGGGCCATGGTCCTTCCCGGCATCCGATGGCAGCGCAACGGGCGCTGCGACCGCGCCCTTGCCTATGGCCGCCGCCAGCGGGCGGCGATCTGCCGGCAGGGCAGGCGGGCGGCCCGCGAGGCCGTCTGCGCCTGGCCCGGCTATCGGCCCACGCCGCTGCTCGAACTGCCGGGGCTGGCCGCGCGGCTGGGCATCGCCCGCCTGCGCGTCAAGCACGAAGGCTGGCGTTTCGGCCTCAAGAGCTTCAAGGCGCTGGGCGGGGCCTATGGCGTCATGCGCGCCCTGGAACGCCGGACCGGGGCGCCGCTGGCCGACATCGTGGCCGGCAGGGCGAAGGAGCGGGTGGCGGGGGCGACCGTGGCCTGCGCCACCGACGGCAACCACGGACGCGCCGTCGCCTGGGGCGCGCGCCTGGCCGGCGCCGGAGCGGCGATCTATCTGCACGAGGGCGTGAGCGGCGGGCGCGAGGACGCCATCGCCGCCTTCGGGGCGCGGATCGTGAGGACCAAGGGCAGCTATGACGATTCCGTGCGCCAGGCGGCGGCCGATGCCCGCGCCGGGGGCTGGATCGTGGTCGCCGATACCTCCTGGCCGGGCTATGAGCAGATCCCGGCCTGGGTGATGCAGGGCTACACGGTGGCGATGGCCGAAGCCATGGAGCGCATGGGCGCCCAGAGGCCCAGCCATCTGCTGGTGCAGGCGGGCGTCGGCGGGCTGGCGGCAGCCATGATCGCGCCGCTGTGGGAGGAATGGGGCGCCGGGCGGCCCTTCTGTGTGGTGGTCGAGCCGCATGAGGCCGATTGCGTCTGGCAGAGCGCGGCAAAGGGTCGCCCGAGCCCGGCAAGGGGTTCGCTGCAAACGGCGATGGCATGCCTTTCGGCGGGCGAGGTTTCGCCGCTGGCCTGGGCGGTGCTGGCCGAGGGCGCGGACGCCTTCGCCACCGTCGCCGATCGCTTCGCGCTGGCGGCCATGCGCGCCCTGGCGGCGGGCGAAGGCGGCGATCCTCCCCTGGCGGCGGGCGAGTCCGGGGCCGCCGGCATCGCCTGCCTGATGGCGGCGGGCGAGGACGGGGAAGCGCGGCGGGCGTTGCGGCTCGACAGCGGCGCCGACGTGCTGGCGATCGTGAGCGAGGGCGCCACCGACCCGGCGATCTACGAGGAGATCGTGGGCCGCCCGCCGGCGGCGGTGGAGGCGGTGCCGTGAGCGGGCGCCTGGCCGCGGCGATCGGGGCGGCGATGCTGCTGGCGCTGGCTCTGCCCGCCCATGCCGACGAGCGGGCGACGGTGGCGGCGATTCAGGAGGCGCTGGCGGCCATGGGCTACGACCCGGGCGCAGACGACGGCATCGCCGGGAGCGGCACCGCCCGCGCCATCGCCGCCTTCCGGGAAGAGTTCGGCCACGCGGCCAAAGGCGAGGACGACGAGGCGCTGCTGGCCCGGATCGTCGCCGCCGCGGCCGCGGACAACCCCTCGCCCGAACGCCGGCTGGCCCGCCAGGGCCTGCTGCGCAGCTACACCCGCGCCGTGCAGGAAGGGCTGATCGCGCTGGGCTACGACCCCGGCCCGGTGGACGGCGTCGTCGGCCCGCTGACCCGCGCCGCCATCCGCGCCTTCGAGGCCGACCGGGGGCAGGCGGCCAAAGGCGAGATCGCCCGGGCACTGCTGGCGGCCATCAATCGCGCGCGGGGGCTGTGATGGAGGCCGCTGCCGCCAGCCGCCGCCTCCATGCGCCGGCGGCGGCCCGCAACGGCGCCGCCATTCTGGAGGTGCTGCGGCGCTTCCACCGTCCCGGCCTGGCCGTGCTGGAGATCGCCAGCGGCCCTGGCCAGCACGCGGCGCAGTTCGCCGCCGCGCTGCCCGACACGAGCTGGCAGCCCAGCGACCCCGACCCGCTGATGAGGGAGAGCGAGAGCGCCTGGGCGGAAGGCCTCGCCAATGTCGCGCCGCCGCTCGACCTCGACGTGGAGGCGCAGGGCTGGTGGCGCGCCGCGCCGGCACCGGTGGATATGGCCATCGCCATCAACCTGCTGCACTGCGCACCGCGCCGCGCGCTGGAAGGGCTGGCCGCCGGCGCCGGCAGGCTGCTTTCACCCGGCGGCGCGCTGCTGCTCTATGGCCCCTTCACCTTCAACGGCCTCCACGGCACGGCGGGCAACAGGAGCTTCGACCGCATGATGCGCCGCCAGAACCCGCAATGGGGGCTGCGCGATCTGAACGACATCGCCGCCGCCGGCCACCGCCACGGCCTGGCTTTCGAACGCGCCATCGAAATGCCGGCCGGCAACCACATCCTGGTGTTGCGCCGCCGGCCCTCCCGCGAGGGAGAAGCGTGCCGTGGATGAGGGCATCGACACGGTGCTGACCTTCTGGTTCGGCCGCCCCGGCGACGACGACTGGGGCGCCATGAGGAAGGCGTGGTTTTCCAAGGACGAAGCCTTCGACCGGCGCTGCCGCCAGGTGGGACTGGAACTCCATCGCCGGGCGGCCGCCGGCGAGCTGGACGGCTGGACCGAAACGGCCGCCGGCGCGCTGGCGCTGGTCGTGCTGCTGGATCAGCTGCCGCGCAACATGTTCCGCGGCACGCCGGCCATGTATGCCACCGACGCCAGGGCGCGCGAGATCGCCCGCCTGATCGACGAGCGGGGCTACAAGAGGGCCTATAGCGAGGTGCAGGCGCTGTTCGCCGACCTGCCCTTCGAACATTCCGAGGATGTGGCCGACCAGCAGCGCCACACCGCCTTCGTGGAAGAGCGCTATCGGGGACCGGAACGCGAGCAGTGCCTGATGGCGGCAAGGCGCCACCTGGAGATCGTGGAACGCTTCGGCCGTTTCCCCCACCGCAACGCCATCCTGGGACGCGAGACGACGGCGGAGGAACGGGAGTTTCTGAAGGAGCCGATGTCGTCGTTCTGACGGGACGGCGGACGGACGGGAGAGGCATGGCTTCCGCGCCCGCCGCCGTGTCCGCAATGCGGTCGAGCTTCTCGCCGATCTCCGGATGGCGCCGTTTACTTCCTCACTCGTCCTCCACCAGCGCCTCGAACTCGCCTTCGATGCCGAAGCCCGACAGGATGTGCAGGAATCCCGCTTCCGAAATCATCGGCTTGCCCTTGCCGCAGGCGTAGAGGTTGAGCCATTTCGGGTAGTGGTGCCAACCCAAGGCGATCCGCCGATCCCATCCGTGGGTGAAGCCAAGGCACTGGCGGACATCGTCTTCGAAGGAGCCAGTATCGCTCTCGATGTCGAACGCAAATGTCTCGATCTCTCCTATGACGGTCGAGATGGTCGGCCCCTCTGTAGCGCCCGTTTCGATCCACGCCTCGTCCAGCGCCGGGAACTCATCGAAGAAGGCGTCGCGCTCCACATACATGGTGTCCCATCCGCCCCGGTTCTCAGTCCAGAAGAAGCCGGCTTCTATCTGGTGCCAGCCCTGATTCTCGAAGCCCCACCAGGCGAACTCCCCATGAAACAGGCTGCCACTGTCGCGGTCCATGCCTCGCCAGACCCCCTCGGGCATAACGCGACCCGAGGACAGACTCATCCGCCCTTCCTTCGGGTCCACCCGTTTCCAATCCCATGCGGCCGCTTCAGGGGCGGCAGCGAGCAAGGCCAGCAGGCTGGCCATGGCCAGCCGCCGAAACGCAAGTCTCATGATACTCCCCCTGTGCTCCGGGCCCGTTGCCAAACCGCTGCCGGTCGACGCGAGTGTTCCCGTGCATCGTATGGAACGGGCGTCTCAACGCAAGGTTCGCCCGTCAGCGCTCCCGGTATTGCCGGTCACCGAACAGGTTCTCGCGTTCCTCCTCGCTCATCTCGCCCGCCCGGCCGGCCTCCTCCAGCACGGCGCAGCCGCGACGGACCGCTTCGCGCCCCTCCAGCGCCGCCTGCCAGCGCCTCACCTGGGGGAAGTCGGCGGGATCGACGCCCTGCCTGGCCATGGAACGGGTCCAGGGATAGGCGGCCATGTCGGCGATGGAGTAGTCGCCGGCCAGATAATCGGCCTCGCCCAGGCGCCGTTCCATCACGCCGTAAAGGCGGCGCGCCTCGTTGGTGTAGCGTTCTATCGCGTAAGGGACCGGCTCTGGCGCGTAGTGGCGGAAATGATGGCACTGGCCCAGCATCGGCCCCAGTCCGCCCATCTGGAACATCAGCCATTGCACGGCCAGCCAGCGCCCGCGCGCATCCTGGGGCAGAAAACGGCCGGTCTTTTCGGCCAGGTAGAGCAGGATGGCACCGGATTCGAAGATGCTGACGGGCGCACCGCCGGGGCCTTCGCGGTCCACGATGGCGGGCATCTTGTTGTTGGGGCTGATCTTCAGGAATGCGGGGTCGAACTGGTCGCCCTTGCCGATGTCGATGGGGATGACGTCGTAGGCGAGCCCCGTCTCCTCCAGCATGATGTGGACCTTATGCCCGTTGGGCGTGGGCCATGTGTAGAGATCGATCATCGGTATTCTCCCTTGTTCGTCTGCCGTCATGGGGCCGCGCGGCGGCGGTCGAAAAGATCGCGCACCAGGGCGGCGAGCGCGGGCGCGGCGGTGAGCCCCGGCGATTCGATGCCGAACAGGTTGACCAGCCCGGCGATGCCGTGGGCCCGGGGTCCCTGCACCGTGAAATCGGCCGCTGCCGCCCCCGGCCCCGCCAGCTTGGGACGGATGCCGCTGTAGTCCGGCCGCAGCGCGCCGTCGGCGAGATGCGGCCAGTAGCGGCGCACCGCCTCGTAGAAGGCGCCGGCGCGCGCGGGATCGACAATGTAGTCCACTCCGTCCACCCATTCGACATCGGGACCGAAGCGGCAGTGCCCCGCCAGATCCAGGGTGGCGTGGACGCCCAGCCCGCCGGCCACCGGCACCGGATAGACGAGGCGCCGGAAGGGCCCGCGCCCGGCCAGCGCGAAATAGCTGCCCTTGGCCAGAAAGCGGGGTGGTACCGGCACCGGCCCGCGCGTCGCCCGCGCCAAGCGCCAGGCTTCCAGCCCCGCCGCATTCACCGCCTCACGGGCGAGAAGCACCGTCGCGTGCGGCCCGCCGACATGGATCGCCAAGCCACCGCGGCGCGTTTCGATGGCTTCGACCGGCGCATGAAGCGCCAGCACCGCGCCCGCCGCTTCGGCATCGGCCAGCAGGGCCAGCATCAGGGCATGGCTGTCGACGATGCCGCTCGACGGCGAAAGCAGCCCGCCCGCCGCCCGCAGCGCCGGCTCCAGGGCGGCGACCTGGCGGGCATCGAGGCGCAGCAGATCGTGAACGCCGTTGGCGGCCGCGGCCGCCTGCAGCGCGCCGAGGATGGCGAGCTCGCCCTCGTCGGTGGCGACGATCAGCTTGCCGCAGCGGGCGTGGCCGACGGCGCGGGCGGCGCAATAGGCGTAGAGCATTCGTTTGCCGGCCACGCACAACCGCGCCTTCAGGCTGCCGGCGGGATAATAGATGCCGGCGTGGATCACCTCGCTGTTGCGCGACGATATGCCGGTGCCGAAAGCCCCGGCCGCTTCCAGAACGACCACCTCGCGCCCGGAAAGGGCGAGCGCACGGGCCACCGCCAGCCCGACGACGCCGGCACCGACGACCACCGTTTCGACCTTCTCCACAACTACCGCCCGCTTCGTCGCCGCTCCGGGAGCAGCCGCAGTGCCGACGGCGAGGCGCGCCGCGCTAGACGGGTTCGATCACGGCGGCAACGCTGCCGCCGGGGCCGATCACGGTGGCGATGGCACGCGGCATGGCCTCGCTTCCCCCTCGCAGGCTCCGCCCTGCACATGGCCACCCCCCGCCGGGCAGGGTAGGACCGCCCGGGTGGCGTCCCCAGGGGGACTCGAACCCCCGTTTTCGGCGTGAGAGGCCGATGTCCTGGGCCGCTAGACGATGGGGACGCGGCCGGTGCCAGGGATGAAGCCGGCATAGAGGATCGCGCCCGTCCGGTCAACTCGCCCGTCGGCCGGCGCCATGGGCGCCCGCCACCGGCCACGCGGCGCGGGGTGTCAACGGTCGAAACGCAGGGCGTCGCGGGCCTCGGCTTCGTGCCAGTTGCCGTAGCCGCGGTAGTAGCGCTTCGAGGCGGCGTCATGGGGCTGAAAGTCGAGCGGCGCCACCTCGCCCGTCATCAGCGCCTTGAAGACCAGCGCGTTGCGCCGCTGCTTCAACAGGATGCGTTGCGTGAGCGCTTCCAGCGGCCAGCGCCGGCGTACCTCCGCCTCGAAGGCGGCGACCTCGCCCGCACAGGCGGGATCGGCGACCAGGTTGTCGCGCTCCAGCGGGTCGCCGGCCAGGTCGAACAGGCTGCACGGCCCGCCTTCCCAATGGACGTATTTGCGCGCGCCGCGCCGGATCATGACACCGGGCGCCCGCGCGCCCTCGAAAAGGATTTCGGCGGCCGTCTCGTCGGCCCAGCCCGAGCTGTCGCCGGCCATGAGCGGCATCAGGCTGCGGCCAGCGACGGCCTCCACCAGCCGGCCCGTGCCGCTGTCGAGCGCCATGTCCAGCAACGTCGGCATCAGGTCGATCAGCGAGGTGCAGACGCCGATGCGCCGCCCGCCGCCGGCGCCCGGCAGGGAGATCATGAGCGGCACGCGGCAGGAATGCTCATAGAAGCTCATTTTGTACCAGCAACCGCGCTCGCCCAGCATATCGCCGTGGTCGGCGGTGAAGACGATGGCGGTGCGATCGAGGAGCCTCGTGGCCTTCAGCGCCGCCATCACCCGGCCCACCAGGTCGTCCACCAGCGCGATGGAGCCGTAGTAGCCGTGGCGGGCGCGGCGAACATGGTCTTCCGTCACCTCGAAGGCGCCGCGGTCGTAATGCTGCCACAGCCAGCGGCCATGGGGGTCGCGGCGCTCGGGCGGCAGGAAGGGCGTCGCCGGCATGTCGATGTCGTCGTGGCGGTAGCGGTTCCAGCAAGCCGGCGGCGTCACATAGGGGTCGTGAGGATGGGTGAAGGAGACCTTCAGCAGGAAGGGCCGTTCCTGCGACGAGCGGGCGTAGTCGTAGAGCCAGCGGCAGGCCGCATGGGCGGCATCGTCGTCGTGGTCCTGCTGGGCGGAGCGTTCGGCGATGCCGGCCGTCACCACGTTCTTCAGGTTGTGGAACCAGTCCAGCTGCCGGTCGGGCTGGTCCCAGATGCCGTGCCAGCAGTTGTCCGCCGGGCAGATGTCCATGGTCAACCGCTTCTCCAGCCCGTGCAGCTGATCGGCGCCGATGAAGTGGGCCTTGCCGCTCAGCGCCGTCACATGGCCGCCGGCGCGCAGGTAATGGGCGAAAGTGGGGGTGGAAAAGGCGTAGTCGCAGCCGCTGTCGAAGACGTCCACCGCCGACGGCAGCTGGCCGGTCATCAGCCCGGCGCGGGCGGGCACGCATAGCGGCGCATTGGTGTAGTGGGCATCGAAGATCGTGCTGCGGGCGGCGATCTCGTCGAGATGCGGCGTCTTCACCACCTTGTGCCCATAGGCGGGCAGGAAATGCGGCGCCAGCTGATCGGCCATCAGAAAAAGGATGTTCATCGCCCCTCCCTCGCCCCGCTTGCAGGTGCCCGGAGCCTAAACCCCGCTCCCCCACCCCGCCAGCCGGGGCGGCGGGAGCGGCGCTTCAGGTCAGATTTCGCGCCGCCTTGATGCGATCCCAGGCGGCGTTGATCCTCGCCATCTTGCGGTTGGCGACTTCGACGAACTCCTCCGGCAGACCCTGGGCGATCAGCCTGTCGGGATGGTTCTCCCGCAACAGCTTGCGATAGGCGGCCTTCACGGCCTCGTCCGGGGCATCGGCGGCGATGTCCAGCACCTCGTAGGGGTCGTCTTCCTCCGCCGTGCGGGCGGTGAGGAAGGTGCTCTCGATGCGGCGCAGCTCCGCCTCGGAAAAGCCGAAGATGCGCGCCACTTCGGCGATGTAGGCGCGCTCGGCCGGGTGATAGACGCCATCGGCATGGGCGATCATGAGCAGCGCGCCCAGCAGATCTTCCAGCACCTGCTTGCGGCCCCGAAGCAGCGCAGCGATCTGGTGCGCATAGGGTTCGAAACCCTCGGGGCTGGTCCGCACCCGGTTGAAGATGCGCGCCACCTCCGGAGCCGCCTCGTCGGGCAGCTGGAAGACGCGCTTCAGCGTCGCCACCTCATCGCGGGTCACCTGGCCGTCGGCTTTGGCGAGCTTGGCCGCCAGTGCCACCACCGCGACGGTGAAGGCGACCTGCTTCTCCTCGCGCCCCAGGGGCGGCGCCTGCCCGTCCGCCGCCGGCGTTGCCCGCGCCTTCAGCGACTGGTCCAGCAGATGGCCGGCCGCCATCCCCAGAACGGCACCCAGCGGCCCGCCCATGGCGATGAAGCCGACGGTGCCGCCGATGATCTTCCCCCAGATACTCACCTCATCTCTCCCGGCCGTTGCGCGATGCCGGTTCTACCACGTCCGGGCCGGCCTCCCGCCGGTGCAGGAATATGGGGGATGGGGCCGGGATCGGAAGGCCGCCGCCCCCGGCCGCACCGGCACGGCAGGGCTCCATCAGCCATCGGCCAGGACGGTCAGCAGGCGCTGGGCGGCGCTCTCCAGGGTCAGCCTGCCGTCCCGCACGGCGACGGCCAGGACGGCGAGTTCCGCGCGGCCGCTGCCGTCGCGTTCCACGCGGGCGGCGGCGGCGGCAAGGATGCGCTGGCGAAGCCGCCTCTCTGCCCCGCGCGAACGGCGGCCAGCGCCGCCGCGCTCGGCGATGGCGTCGGCCAGGGCGGCAATGCCCCTGCCGACGGTCGCCGCCGTCGCCAGAACGGTGGGCGGTGGCGAGGCATGGGAGGCGGCAGCGCGCAGAAAGGCCTCGGTGGCGGCCGCCTGCGGCAGGTCGGCCTTGTTGACGACGATCACGTCGGCGATCTCCAGGATGCCCGCCTTGGCGGCCTGGATGGCGTCGCCGGCACCGGGCGCCCACACCACCACCCGGACGTCGGCGAGATCGGCGATCGCCAGCTCCGACTGGCCGACGCCCACCGTCTCGACCGCCACCACGTCGCGTCCGGCGGCATCCATCACCTCCACCGCCGCCGGCACCGCGCCCGCCAGCCCCCCCAGCTGGCCGCGGGCCGCCAGGCTGCGCACGAACACCCCGGGGTCGCCGTCATGGCCCGCCATGCGGATGCGGTCGCCCAGCAGGGCACCGCCGCTCACCCGGCTGGAAGGATCGACCGCCAGCACGCCGACGGTGAGCCCCCGCCGCCGCAGCTCGCCGGCATAGGCCGCCACCAGGGTCGACTTGCCGACGCCCGGCGCGCCGGTCACCCCCACCACCAGCGCCTGGCCGGCGAGGTCCGCCGCCGCCCGCAGCACGGCTTCCGCCGCCGGCCCCGCGCTCTCGACGGCGGTGAGCGCCCGTGCCAGATCGCCGCGCCTTCCTGCCGCGAGCGCCTCCCGCCAGGAGCGACGGGAGGATGGCGCCGGATCGGTCATGACGGCGGCCGAGCATACGCGCGCCGGGCGGGGCGGCAAGCGCCGCCCTGCAGGGACATCCGGCCGCTTGATCGCCGCCCCGGAAATGCGCACCATCCCATCATCGGCAACAGCTTGCGGGGCGGGCGCTCCGCATATCGGGGAGTGAACGCATGAGCGACGGCAAGACCATCGTCTTCTTTCCCGAGGCGGCCTTCGGCCCGGCCCTCAACTCGGTCGCCATCGCCCAGGTCTGCCGCGAGATGGGGCACCGGCCCGTGTTCGTCGCCGATGCCGGCTTCACCGGAGTGTTCGAAGGCTACGGTTTCGAGGAGCGGCCGATCGCCATGTCGGAACCCATGGAACCGGAAGCCATGGCCCGCTACTGGTCGGACTTCATCGACGGCCAGCTCCCCAATTTCCGCACGCCGCCCATCGAACAGGTCTCCACCTACATCAAGGCCTGCTGGGAAGCCATCGTGGAGACCGCCATCTGGGCCGAAAAGGACCTGCCCGCCGCTCTGGCCGAGATCCGGCCCGACCTCGTCTGCATCGACAACGTGGTGCTGTTTCCGGCTGCCAAGCGCTACGGCGTGCCCTGGGTGCGCATCGTCTCTTGCAGCGAAAACGAGATCGAGGATCCGGACATCCCGCCGCATCTCTCCGGCTGCCGCGAGGACGACCCGGCCGGCTTCGCCGCCTATCGCGCCGCCTTCGAGCGCGAGATCGCCCCGATCCATGCCCGTTTCAACGAGTTTCTCGCCTCCTGCGGCGAGAAGCCCTATCCCCTGGGCCAGTTCTTCGAGCCTTCGCCCTGGCTCAACCTGCTGCACTATCCCAAGCCACTGGCCTTCAGGCGCCGCCAGCCGCTGGACGAGGAGAGGTTCATCTATCTGGAAGGCTGCGTGCGCGCCGAGAAGGCCTATGAGATTCCCCGCTTCGAGGTCCACGGCGACAAACCGCTGCTCTATGTCAGCTTCGGCAGCCTGGGTGCCGGCGACACCGATCTCATGAAGCGGCTGCTGGCGGTGCTGGGCAAGCTCGACTATCGCGTGCTGGTCAATGTCGGCGACTATGGCGACGCCTATGACGACGTCCCCGCCAACTGCCATCTGGAAAGCTGGTATCCGCAACCTTCGGTGATCGCCCAGGCGGATGCGGCGATTCACCACGGCGGCAACAACAGCTTCAACGAATGCCTCTTTTTCGGCAAGCCGGCGCTCATCATGCCCTATTGCTGGGACGGTCACGACAACGCCACCCATATCGACGAGCGCGGCTACGGCATCGCCATGGAACGCTACAGCTGGTCCGACGACGACCTGGCGGCCGCCATCGCCCGGCTGCTGAACGACGGCGCCATGCAGGCCCGGCTCGACGACCTCGCCCGCCACATGCAGGCCGCCGACGGCAGGCGCAAGGGTGCCGAAGCGCTCGACGCGCTGCTGAGGAAGACGGCCGCATGACGGAAGCAGCCGCCGTGCTCAGGCAGGCAGCGGCTCTTGCCGAAGACGCGCTGGACGACTGGGGCGCCGTGGCGGAACCGCTGGGCACGCCGATCTCCAGGACCTCGGGAAGGCTGCTGAAAGGCGGCGGCTTTCCGGAGGCCGGCTACTGGCGCTGCACCGAAGGCAGCTGGCGGCTGGCCCTCGACCGTGCCGAGTTCTGCCACTTCCTGAAAGGTGTTTGCACCTATGTGAGCGACAGCGGCGAGACGATCGAAATCGCCGGCGGCGACAGCGCCTGGTTCCCGGCCGGCTGGCGCGGACGCTGCCATGTCGAGAGGACTGTCGCCAAGGTCTATGTCGTGCTGTGATACCGTAGCCTATCTCGCGCCCCACGGGTGCGGAATAGCGGAACGGCTCCCGAGAGTGCGCCATGCCTCGTCTGTTCTTCGCGGCCTTTCTGTCCGTCTTCGCTGCAATTGCCGCACCGGCCTGGGCCCAGACGAGCGAGGAGTCGGACACCGCCGCGCGCCTGCGCCAGCAATTGGAGAGGTGGACGCTCAACCTTGCCGATGTCATCGGCCATGACAAATTTTACTACGCGTTGGATGTCACAGAAGATGGCGACGGAACGATCGTTGCCGCCATACGCCATCTGTCGATCGACATACCGGGGAGGCTGGGGAGGCGGCAGGGCATCCGTTGGGACGTAGGCGATGTTGTAGCGACGTTCGCCCCTATCGACCGGGGACGCTATCATGTGTCGTGGGATTTGCCCGCAAGGACAGCGGTTTTCGACCGCAAGGGCGACCGCATCGGCGGCACTGCGATCGGCAGCCAGAGCGTCTCCGGTGTCTATGCCCCAGGAGTCGGCTTTTCCCCACAATTGGAGGGCGCATGGTCCGATGTGACGGCATGGCTCGACATTCAAGACCGAGGCCCTCTGCGACTACACGTGGCGAATATCAGCCTCGATAGTACCTACCATGAGCTGAGCACCGGTAAGTGGAACGGCCAAGATTTGCTCGGGCTCCAGGGCATTTCCATGACGGTCGATGGCCAGGAGGCGGTTCGCCTCGGTGGCCTGGGCTTCGAGGTCTCTTCCGGTGCTCTGGACCTGGCGTTCCTCGACAGGATGAACGAAGTGTTCGAGCGCGGGAGGCTGCAACGGGCCGCCGGTCACGACGACGAGGACGCGCTCATGACACAGACGAGCAACAGTCTGGTGGCGCTGGCGCGCGAGCATGCCCCTCTGGCCGAGAGTTTCGAGCTCACCATGACCATGGACGGCCTGTCGGCACGGGATCCCGACGATAGCTCTCGCTCGCTGTCCCTGGCCGATGCACATCTTGCCTTGGGCATGACGGGGCTCGATGGCAATCGAGGTTCGCTTGTTCTCAAGCATGAGATGGACGCCCTGGATGCAGCGCCCGTGCCGGAACTGGCAGCGCATTTCGTCCCCCACGACCTCGTGATCGATCTGGCATTCGACGGTTTGCCCGTTATGGATGCCGCGACGATGGTCCTGAACATGATGGAAAGCGCCGTCCTGGATCCCGAAGCTTTCGAGGATGCACCCGAAGCCGTCTTCAACTTCGTGGCATTGAGCCTGCAACGACGCATGGTACAGCAGGCGAGCTCTTTCCAGATCCGGAAGCTGGCCTATGACAGTTCCGCGCTCAACGCCACGGCGACCGGTGAGATCGTCGCCTCCGCCGCCTCGCCGGTGATGGCAGTGGGATCCGTGCGCCTGGAGATAGCCGGGCTGGAACGGCTCATGCGCCGTCTGGAAGCGGCAGCGGAAGCCGGCGACGAGGAAGCGCTGGAGGCGGCCCAGAGCCTGGCACTGATGCAGGCGATGGGCGTGCGCGGCGAGGATGCGGGCGGGGCACGCCATCTCTATGACCTTGCGCTGGCGGACGACGGGCGCATCCTGCTCAACGGCAACGATGTGGGCGTGCTGATGGGAGCCCTCGCCGAACCCTGATGCCGGCCACAGGCGGCGGCGCCCTTGCCGTTCCCTGTGCCCGGGCAAAGGCTGGACTCGCCCGCCGACCTTCGACTAGAATCGAGTCGCAAAGGGCATATCCGATGCAAGCCCATTGTTGCACCAAAAGCCACCATAGGGGAGGGGTTCCCATGAGATCGATGACATTCCTGGGCGCGGCAGCCGCCATTGCGATGACTGCCGGCCAGGCTTTTGCGGGCGCGACGCTCGATGCGGTGATGGATCGCGGTGCGGTCCGCTGCGGCGTCAGCGGCGCTCTGGCCGGTTTCTCGCTGCCCGACAGCCAGGGCGTGATGCAGGGCCTGGACGCGGATGTGTGCCGCGCCGTGGCCGCTGCCACCCTGGGCGACGGCGATGCCGTCGAGTTCGTGCCGCTGTCGGCGCAGCAGCGCTTCACCGCCCTGCAGTCGGGCGAGGTCGACCTGTTGTCGCGCAACACCACCTGGACGCTGACCCGCGACACGGCGTTGGGGCTGAACTTCGCGGCCGTCACCTTCTACGACGGCCAGGGTTTCATGGTGCCGACGGCGCTGGGCGTCGGTTCGGCCATGGAGCTCGGCGGCGCTGCCGTCTGCGTGCAGGCTGGCACCACGACGGAGAAGAATCTCACCGACTTCTTCCGTGCCACCGGCATGGACTTCACCCCGATCGTCTTCGAGGCAGTCGAAGAGTCGGTGACCGCCTTCGTCAGCGGCCGCTGCGACGTCTATACCACGGACGCCTCGGGCCTGGCCTCGATTCGCGTCTCGAAAGTGGACAGCCCGGACGACTACGTGATCCTGCCCGAGATCATCTCCAAGGAGCCGTTGGGGCCGGTCACCCGCAACGACGACGACGAGTGGTTCGATGTCGTCAAGTGGACCGTCTTCGCCCTGCTCACCGCCGAGGAGTTCGGCATTACCTCCGGCAATGTCGACGACTTCATGTCGAGCGAGGATCCCGGCATCCAGCGCCTTCTGGGCGTCGCGCCGGGCATGGGCGAAGCCATGAAGATCAACGAGCAGTGGGCCTACAACGCCATCAAGCAGGTGGGCAACTATTCGGAGATCTTCGAGCGCCATGTCGGTGCCGACACGCCGCTGGGCTTCCAGCGGGGCGTCAACGCGCTGTGGACCGATGGTGGCCTGATGTACGCGCCGCCGATTCGCTGACCGCTCACGCGTAAGCGCAGAACCGCCGCCCGCAGCGACTGTGGGCGGCGGTTTCATGCCGGGCGGACCAATGGCGACTCACGACAGCGAAACCGAAGGCCAGAAACCGGCCAAAGCCGTCTTCTGGAACGACCCTGCCGTCCGCGCCGTCTTCTGGCAGGTGGTGGCAGCGGCCGGTGTCGTCGCCCTTTTCAGCTATCTGGTCCACAACACGCTGGTCAACCTGGAACGCCAGAACATCGCGTCCGGCTTCGGCTTCTTCGATATAGAGGCGGGCTTCGCCATCGGCGAGGGTCTGATCGATTACACCCCGACCGATACCTATCTGCGGGCCATCGTCGTCGGCCTGCTGAACACGATCAAGGTCGCCGTCGTCGGCATCGTTTTCACCACCGTGCTAGGCACGCTGATCGGCGTCATGCGCCTGTCGCCCAACTGGCTGGTGGCCAAGCTGGCGACGGTCTATGTCGAGACGCTGCGCAACGTGCCGCTGCTGCTGCAGCTCTTCTTCTGGTATGCCATCATCGTCGCGGTGCTGCCGGCGGCGCGCGATGCCTATGGCCCCTTCCTCGGCGTCTATCTTTCCAACCGCGGTTTCAACCTGCCGCTGCCCGACGACTGGGGCTATCTGGGTCTGGCAGCCGGCTTCGCTGTAGCGGCAGTAGCCGTTCTGTGGCTCTACCGGCGCAACCAGAAGATCCACGACAAGACCGGCGAAGTGCGGCCCACCCTGCTGCCGGCACTCGCCATCGTTGCCGTCCTCACGGCGGCCGGCTGGCTGGCCGGCGGCACCCCCATCAGCTTCGATACGCCGCAGTTCAAGGGCTTTTCCTTCAAGGGCGGTGGCCAGGTCAGTGCCGAGTTCCTCGCCCTGTGGCTGGGCCTCACCCTCTACACGGCGAGCTTCATCGCCGAGATCGTGAGGAGCGGCATCCTCGCCGTCTCCAAGGGCCAGTGGGAGGCCGCCAGCTCGCTGGGGCTGAAGCGAGGCGAAATCCTGCGCTTCGTGGTGCTGCCGCAGGCGTTGCGCGTCATCATCCCGCCCACCACCAGCCAGTATCTGAACCTCACCAAGAACAGCTCGCTGGCGGTTGCCATAGGTTATCCGGAGATCGTGTCGGTCGCCAACACCACCATCAACCAGACCGGCCAGGCCATCGAGGGCATCGCCATCATCATGGCGGTCTATCTCACGCTCTCGCTTTCGATCTCGCTGTTCATGAACTGGTACAACCACAAGATCGCCCTGGTGGAGCGTTGACATGGCCCAGCCCGTCACCGCGCCCCTCCAGGATTGGAACCGTCCGCCCAAGAGCGAGACGGGCTTCATCGGCTGGCTGCGCAAGAATCTCTTCGGCACCTGGTTCAACAGCCTGCTGACGCTGCTGGCGCTCTACTTTATCGCTACCACCATCCCGGGCCTGGTGGAATGGCTTTTGGTCGAGGCCGTCTGGGGCACCAACCCCCCCGAGGTCTGCCGCGAGGCCGAGGGCGCTTGCTGGTCGTTCATCGACGAGAAGTACCTCGTCATCCTCTTCGGCGTCTATCCTCAGGAGGAGCTCTGGCGCCCGCTGACCGCCACCATCGTCTTCCTGGTGCTGATCTTCGCCAGCTGCCTGAAGCCGGTATGGCGGCTGGGATGGTGGATCGTCGCCGGCTGGATCGCAGGACTGGCCGTCGTCGGCGTGCTGATGTGGGGGGGGGCGTTCGGGCTGGCCTATGTCGACCAGAGCAGATGGGGCGGCCTGCCGCTCACCCTCTTCCTGGCCACCTTCGGCATCATCTTCTCCTTCCCCATCGGCATCCTGCTGGCCCTGGGGCGGCGTTCCGAAATGCCGGCCATCCGCGCCCTGTGCGTCACCTATATCGAGATCATCCGCGGCGTGCCGTTGATCTCGGTGCTGTTCATGGCTTCGGTGATGTTCCCGCTGTTCCTGCCGGATGGCATGTCGATCGACAAACTGCTGCGCGCCCAGGTTGGCATCGTCCTGTTCTCGGCCGCCTATGCCGCCGAGATCGTGCGCGGCGGTTTGCAGGCGATCCCGCGTGGCCAATACGAGGCCGCCGATGCGCTGGGCCTCAGCTATTGGCAGAAGATGGGCAGGATCGTCCTGCCGCAGGCGCTCCGGATCACCATCCCGCCCATGATCAACGGCTTCATCGGTGGCTTCAAGGATACTTCGCTGGTGGTCATCATCGGCCTCTTCGATCTTTTGATGACCAGCCGCGTGGCCTTCCAGGACCTGCTGTGGCGGCCGTTCTTCGTGGAGGGCTACCTGTTCTGCGCCGCCATCTATTTCTGCTTCTGCTTCTTCATGTCGCGCTATTCGATGTGGCTGGAGAAGGATCTGGCCAGGGGCCAGAGCCATTAGGGAGGGAGCATGACCGAAACACGCAAAGGCGGTGCGCCCGGTGAGGGCGTCGCCGTGGAATTGCGCCATCTGCACAAATGGTTCGGTGACTTCCACGTCCTCAAGGACATCAACCTTACCGTCCGCCGCGGCGAAAAAGTGGTGATCTGCGGGCCTTCCGGGTCGGGCAAATCCACCGTCATCCGCTGCATCAACCGACTGGAGGAGCACCAGCGCGGCCATCTGTTCGTGGAAGGCCAGGAGCTCACCAACGACGTCAGGCAGATCGAGGCCATCCGCAAGGAAGTTGGCATGGTCTTCCAGCATTTCAACCTCTTCCCGCACATGACCGTGCTGGACAACCTCACCCTGGGCCCCTCCTGGGTGCGCCGCCTCCCCCGCAGGGAAGCGATCGAGACCGCCATGATGTATCTGGAGCGGGTGCAGATTCCCGAACAGGCCCACAAATATCCGGGCCAGCTGTCGGGGGGTCAGCAGCAGCGGGTGGCCATCGCCCGTGCGCTCTGCATGAGGCCCAAGATCATGCTGTTCGACGAACCCACCAGCGCCCTGGACCCGGAGATGATCAAGGAAGTGCTGGACGTGATGATCGAGCTCGCCCAGGAGGGCATGACCATGATCTGCGTCACTCACGAGATGGGCTTCGCCCGCACCGTGGGCGACATGATGGTGTTCATGGACGAGGGCGAGATCGTCGAGATGGAAAAGCCGCAGGAGTTCTTCGCCAACCCCAGAAACGAGCGCACCCGTCTCTTCCTCTCCCAAATTCTTTCCCATTGATGGTCGGTCGGGAGGCGCGACCGTGGCATACGAAATTGGAACGTTCGTCTTGGTAGACTGGGGCAAGGCTGCGAATAAGCGCTCGGTGCATGTCGCTATATCAAACGGGCGCTGCATTCGACATGCTGAATGTGGCGCCTGGACTCTGGCAGCGCTGCTGCAATTGGCCCGCTAGCTGAAAGACAAGGGCAACCCGGTGCTGATCGGCTTCGATATCCAGACTGGAGTAATCTAATTCAAGCTCAAGGCCGCTTCCATGTCTCCTTCAAACACCATCCCTTTGCGTTGGACAAATGGCAGCCATTTGCGAGATTTCCGGTGGGATGACCTTTTCACGGAAGACTACTTCGATTACCTTGGAAGGAGGATGCAAAAGTCATCGTCGCAGGTGAAGGTGCCCGGGCCTAGTGGACTCGGGCTTCCGTTCACATAACATGGTGAGCCGGAATTATAGTGCGAAAACAGGAGGGATGCGGAACGACTGACCTCGAACAGGTCTTTCGTCGGAATGCGAAGCACCGCCGGGTACTCGTCTGCATAGCGTGCAAAATGTCTCCATCCGCTGTCTATGGTCTTCTGCTCATTTCCAGGCCAGAAGAACACGAAGCCATCCAGATGCTTCACGAAGCGCCCGAAGCTCCAACCTTCAGATAATTTCGTCTTTTGCAGTAAAGGGACTTCTGATCGCGTGCATGAACCTCTTCACCTTTCACGCGGACGATATAGCTGTCTGCACGACGCTCACAAGCGAGCGAAGGCCGCCCTCAACGTCTCCCCCTACCGGTTCCGCCGGTTGGCCACCAAGTCTTCGACCACGGCGGGTTCGGCGAGCGTCGAGATGTCGCCCAGATTGCCGAAATCGTTCTCGGCGATCTTCCTCAGAATGCGGCGCATGATCTTGCCCGAACGGGTCTTGGGCAGGCCCGGCGCCCATTGCAGCCAGTCGGGGCTGGCGATGGGGCCGATCTCCTTCCTCGCCCAGGCCACCAGCTCTTTGGCCAGCGCTTCGCTGGGTTCCTCGCCGGCGTTCAGCGTCACATAGGCGTAGATGCCCTGGCCCTTGATGTCGTGGGGGGCGCCCACCACCGCCGCTTCCGCCACCTTGGGATGGGCCACCAGCGCACTTTCGACCTCGGCCGTGCCCATACGGTGGCCGGAGACGTTCAGCACGTCGTCCACCCGCCCGGTGATCCAGTAATAGCCGTCCTCGTCGCGCCGGGCGCCGTCGCCGGTGAAATATTTGCCCTCATAGGTGGAGAAATAGGTGGCAACGAAGCGTTCGTGGTCGCCATAAACCGTTCGCATCTGGCCGGGCCAGGAATCGAGCAGGCAGAGATTGCCCTCGGCCGCCCCTTCCAACAGCTCGCCGTCGTTCGATACCAGCGCCGGGCGGATGCCGAAGAAGGGCCGGGTGGCCGAACCGGCCTTCAGCCGCGTCGCGCCGGGCAGCGGCGCGATGAGAATGCCGCCGGTCTCGGTCTGCCACCAGGTATCGACGATGGGGCAGCGGCCATCGCCCACCACCCGGCGATACCACTCCCAGGCCTCGGGGTTGATGGGCTCGCCGACACTGCCCAGCAGGCGCAGGCTGGCGCGGCTGGTCGCCTTCACCGGCCCTTCGCCCTCGCGCATCAGGGCGCGGATGGCGGTGGGCGCCGTGTAGTAGATGCTGACCTTGTGCCGGTCCACCACCTGCCAGTGGCGGCTGGCGTCGGGCCAGTTGGGCACGCCCTCGAACATCAGCGTGGTGGCGCCGTTGGCCAGTGGCCCATAGACGATATAGCTGTGGCCCGTCACCCAGCCGACATCGGCGGTGCACCAGTAGATGTCGCCGTCGTGATAGTCGAAGACATACCGGTGAGTCATGGACGCATAGACCAGATAGCCGCCGGTGGTGTGCAGCACGCCCTTGGGCTTGCCGGTGGAACCGGAGGTATAGAGGATGAAGAGCGGGTCCTCGGCGCTCATGGACTCGGGCGGACAGTCGGCGGCCGTCTCCTCGCGCAGCGCGTGCCACCACAGATCGCGCCCCTCCTTCATGGCGACCGCGGCGCCGGTGCGCCGCACCACCAGCACCTTCGCCACGCCGGGACATTTCTCCAGGGCGGCATCGACATTGGCCTTCAGCGGCACCTTGCGCCCGCCGCGCAAGCCTTCGTCGGCGGTGACGACGACGCTGGAGTCGCAGTCGTGGATGCGGTTGGCCAGCGAGTCGGGGGAGAAGCCGCCAAAGACCACCGAATGGATGGCGCCGATGCGCGCGCAGGCCAGCATGGCCCAGGCCGCCTCCGGGATCATCGGCATGTAGATTGTCACGCGGGCGCCCTTGGTCGCCCCCAGCGCCTTCAGCGCATTGGCCATGCGGCAGACCTCTTCATGGGCCTGGCGATAGCTGATCGTCTTCGCCGCTTCGGCGGGGTCGTCCGGCTCCCAGATCACCGCCGCCTGCTCGCCGCGCACCGCCAGATGGCGATCCAGGCAGTTGACGGCGGCGTTCAGCCTGCCGTCCTCGAACCAGCGAATGGAAACGCCGTTCCGGAAGCTGGCGTTCTTCACCCGGCTGTAAGGCACCATCCAGTCGATGCGCCGCCCGTGCTCGCCCCAGAAGGCGTCGGGATCGTCCAGCGAGGCCCGATACATCGCCAGATAGGCATCGTTGTCGACCCAGGCCCGCTGCGCCCAGGCGGCGGGAACGTCGTGGACATGGGCGGGGGTATCGGACATGGCGCGGGCCTCCCGGAAAGCGTCCCGGCCGCGGCCGGGCCCCGCGAGTCTTGCCGCAGGCACCGCCCCGGTTCAAGCGCAGGGCCGGGCGAACGCCGCCGGCGGCTGGCCAGCACGCGGGCCTTGCTCTATCGTCGCCACGCGCCGGCGGGGGAGCCATGCAGCTGCAATTCGCGACCTGGCAGGAGGTCGAACGCTATCTGGAGTCGTCCTCGGGCATCGTCATGCCCATCGGTTCCACCGAACAGCACGGACCCAACGGCCTGATCGGCACCGACTTCCTGTGCCCGCAGACGATTGCCGCCGGGCTGGGCGAGGCGGCGGGCGCCATGGTGGCCCCTGCCATCGCGGTGGGCGTGGCGCAGCATCATCTGGGCTTTGCCGGCTCCATCTGTCTGCGCCCCTCGACGCTGATCGCCGTCATCCGCGACCAGGTGCTCTCGCTGGCCCGCCATGGCTTCGACCGCTTCTTCTTCCTCAACGGCCATGGCGGCAACATCGCCACCATCCAGGCCGCCTTCGCCGAAGTGCATTCGGAAACCTCGATGCTGGACCGCCAGGCGCGGCGCCCGCTGCGCTGCAAGCTCGCCAATTGGTGGGATTCGGCCGGCGTGCGGTCGATCTCCCAGGAGCGCTTCGGCGCCGACGAAGGCGAGCACGCCACCTGCAGCGAGATCTCCGTCACCCGCTTCGCCTTCCCCGAACACGCCAAGCACGCCAATCTCGCCGGCCGGGCGCCCGCCTATAGCGGCATCCACGACGCCGAAGACTATCGCCGCCGCTATCCCGACGGGCGCATCGGCAGCCTGCCCTCGCTGGCCACGGCCGAGGCGGGCAGGCGGCTGGTGGAGGCATCGGTGGCGGACCTGACCCGCACCTACCGCGCCTTTCTGGAGGCCGCCTGAGCGGCAGGGGCACAGCGGCGATGAGACGGCCATGAACGGTGCCGAAAGCCTGGTGCGCACCCTGCTGGGCGGCGGCGTGGATGTCTGCTTCACCAACCCCGGCACATCGGAGATGCATTTCTGCGCCGCGCTGGACCGGGTGGACGGCATGCGCTGCGTGCTGGGCCTGTTCGAAGGCGTGGTGACCGGTGCGGCCGACGGCTATGGCCGCATGGCGGACCGTCCCGCCGCCACGCTGCTGCACACCGGCCCCGGCCTGGGCAACGGGCTGGCCAATCTGCACAACGCCAGGAAGGCGGCGACGCCGATGGTCAACGTCGTCGGCGAGCACGCCACCTATCACATCGCCCACGACGCGCCGCTGACGGCCGATATCGAGGGCATCGCCCGGCCCGTCTCCGACTGGGTGAAAACCTGCGCCACCGCCCCCGCGGTGGCGAGCGAAGGCGCCCGGGCCATCGCCGCGGCGAAGGCCCCGCCCGGGCGCATCGCCACGCTGATCCTGCCGGCCGATACCGCCTGGAACGAGGCCGCGGGCCCGGCCGCCGTGCCGCCACCGCCGGCCCCGGCGCCTCCGGACGAGGCCGCCATCGCCGAATGCGCGGCGGCGCTGCGCTCCGGCGCGCCGGCCATGCTGTTGTTGGGCGGCCACGCGCTGCGGGAAGGCGCGCTGGAGCTCGCCGGGCGCATCGCCGCCGCCACCGGCGCCGCCTTGCGCAGCGAGTTCGCGGCCGCCCGCAGCGAGCGCGGCGCCGGGCGGGTGACGCCCGAACGCATGCCCTATGTGGTGGACGAGGCGCTGGCCGTCACCCGCGACATCCGCCACCTGGTCCTGGTCGGCTGCCAGCGCCCGGTCGCCTTCTTCGCCTATCCCGGCAAGCCCAGCCTGCTGATTCCCGAAAGCTGCCGCACCCACCTTCTGGCCCCCAACGGCGCCGACCTCATGGCCGCCCTGGAAGCTCTGGCGGAGGCGCTGGGCACCGCCGACGCCGAACCGGCCCGCGAGACCCCCGTCCGCCCGCCGCTGCGCGAAGGCCGGCTCGATGCCGATGCCATCGCCGCCGCCATCGGCCATCTGATGCCGGAAGGCTGCATCGTTTCCGACGAGTCCATCACCTGCGGACGCATGCTGCACCCCTGGACCAAGGGCGCACCGCCTCACGACTGGCTGTTCGGCACCGGCGGTTCCATCGGCCGCGCCCTGCCGGAGGCGACCGGGGCCGCCATCGCCTGCCCCAGCCGCAAGGTGCTGTGCCTCACCGGCGACGGCAGCGCCATGTACACCGTGCAGGCGCTGTGGACCCAGGCGCGCGAGAAGCTGGACGTGGTGACGGTGATCTACGCCAACCGCAGCTATGCCATCCTCCATGGCGAGCTGCGCAATGTCGGCGCCAATCCGGGGCCCAAGGCCCACGACATCTTCGATCTCGACCGTCCCGCGCTGGACTGGGTGGCGGTGGCGAACGGGCTGGGCGTGGAAGCGGCGCGCGCCGAGACGGCCGAGGCCTTCAACCGCGCCCTGGCGGCTGCCTTCGCCGGCAGCGGCCCCTTCCTGATCGAGGCGGTGGTCCCGTAAGGCGCCGATGGCCCACGGCGACGAATATCACGAGGCGATGGTCGCCACCCTGGGGCTGGTCTGGGGCGAGGGCTTCATGGCACCGGGCGGGGCCGGCAATGTGCGGCGCATGGTGGCCGGCCTGGAGACGGCGGGCCGCCGCGTGCTCGATATCGGCTGCGGCCTGGGCGGCCCGGCCCTGCTGCTGGCGGGCGAGATGGGCGCCCAGGTCACCGGCATCGATCTGGAAGCGCCGCTGCTGCGCCGCGCTGAAGCCGCCGCCCAGGCGCGGGGGCTGGCGGGCCGCGCGTCGTTCCGGCTGGTGGAGGCGGGGCCGCTGCCCTTCGCCGACGCCGGCTTCGACATCGTCTTCAGCTCCGGCGCCTTCACCCAGATCGAGGACAAGGCGGCGGCCTTCGCCGAGGTCCGCCGCGTGCTGAAGCCGGGCGGTGCCTTCACGCTCTACGACTGGTTCAAGGTTCCGGGCGCCTACAGCCCCGCCATGCGGGAATGGTTCCGCCTGGAGGGCCTCACCTACGCCATGATGACGATGGAGGAGTACGCGGCGCTGCTGCGGGGCGCCGGCTTCGAGGCGGTGGCGGTGGAAGACGCATCGCCCTGGTATCGGCGAAAGGTGGCGGAGGAATACGAGCGGTTGAAAGGCCCGCTCCATCCCCGCATGAAGGCGCTGGTCGGACGCCGGCAGGCCGATCATTTCGTGGAAAACTGGCGGGCCATGGTAGCGGTGTGCGAAACGGGCGAGATGCGCCAGGGCTATTCCCGGGCCCGCAGGCCGACGTGAGAGATCAGATACCGTCGAAGAAGGCGTCGTCAAATTCGACTCTCTCTGTAACTTTCACTCCCAAACCGTACTTCTTTAGAAGATCGCAGAGATCATCGCCGTCGATCAGATCGATGGTCTGAGCTCCCTCCCTGGCAGCTTCTTCACCCGCTTTACTGGTGAAAGTTCCGGTGGTGATGAACAGACCCTTGTCAGCACGCCCGGCTATCGCGCCTCTGAAATCGCGAATGGCACCCGGACCGACCGAGCCGGCGAACCTCTTGCATTGGAACAGCACGCGGAACGACAGCAGGTTGACGCGCAGCACGCCGGCACCGTCTATGCCCTCATCGCCGGGGCGGCCCGTCACCTCTACCTTCGTGAAGCCTGCCTCCCGGAGAATGCGCCGGCATAGCCTCTCGAAGGCAGGAGGCTTCATGCTGCGCACAACCTCGAGAAGGCCTTCTCTCCAGGAGTGTTCATCTTGCAGGTTTTCTCCTTCTTCCGATGAAATATGGCCGCCGTCCTTATGGGCATGATCCGCCATGCTCCGTTTGCCAGATTTTTCCTCGGGGTACTTTTTGCGATCATTGCCGCCTTTCCGGCGGAGCTCTTTCAGGTACTTACTTCGAGCATCGGCGACTTTCCGACGTGCCTCTTGTTCGGATCGAATCGAGCGCCCTTCATTCGTTATCACCCAAACACCTCGAGACGAGTTGTCGATTGCGCCGGCCACTTTCAGAAAAGTGCGTGCCCATCCTGCTTCCCTGTAAAATTCGTCTTTCAAACCCCCTTCTCCATGTGAAACATCGAAAGCCTTGTCGGGCAACTGCAAATTGGAAGTCAGTCGATCCAGCAATTCTCGGTTGGAAGCGGAACCGCCAAGATCCCTCATCGCCACCAGAGTCGGCCAAAGAAGATCCAACCGTTTCGGGGCTTCCACTCCGTCGTTCATGTCCTCCTCCCTTCACAACCCGGTGCCCTGGCGGGTTTCGGCGATCACCAGATCCACCACGGCGCGCATCGCTTCCTCGCGGCTGTCGCCTTCCAGCAGGCGCAGGCGATAGTGGTCCACCTGGCGGTCGGCACTGCTGCCCTGGCGGATGATGGCCGGCACGAGGCCCAGTTCCTTTTCGCAGCCCAGGGCGCGGGCGTCTTCGGCCACCGCCTCGACGGCGCGCGCCGCCAGGTCTTCGATGTCGGTCCGCCCGCCGCGTTCGAGGTCGCCCAGAAAGGCCAGCACGCCGTAGCGCTGCGCCAGCCAGCGGTTCTCGGCGACGATCTCGGTGGCCGGCTCGCCCGGCAGGTCGCCGGCGGCGTCGCGGCGCAGCAGCCAGCGGATCAGCGAGGCATAGAGCGCCACGATGGCCATCGCCTCGTCGATCAGCGGGCAGATGTCGCAGATGCGCAGCTCCACCGTCGGATAGGCGTGGGAAGGGCGGATATCCCACCACAGCTCGCTGGCGTCCTTGACGAACTCCAGGCGCTGATATTCGGCGACATGGGCGTCGAAATCGGCCCGCGATGCCAGCGGCGGCGGCAGGCTGGTGCGCTGCAGGGCGCCGAACAGGTTCAGCCGGTGGGATTTGAAGCCGGTCTCGCGCCCGCCGCTGAAGGGCGACGAGGTGGAAAGCGCGTGCAACAGCGGCAGCCAGCGGCGCATGGCGGTCATCACCCGGATGCGCGAATCGGCGTCGCCGAAACCGGCATGGATGTGCATGCCGCCGGCCAGAAAGCGCAGGATGCTCTGCTGAAAGGTGATGGCGAAGCGGCGGTAACGCTCCTTGGGCGTGGTCATCTGCTCGTCCCAGGCCGCGAAGGGGTGGGTGGAGCCGGCATAGATGGCCGCGCCGTGGCGCCCGGCCGCCTCGATCACCAGGCGGCGGGTCTCCGCCAGGGCCTCGCGCAGCTCCGCCACCGAAGCGCATACCCGCGTGTTGGTCTCGATCTGCGAGCGCAGCAGTTCCGTCACCACCTTGTGCGGCCCCCGCCCCTCCTCGCAGGCCGCCATGATGGCGGGGTCGGGATCGGCCAGCAGGTCGCGGCTTTCGGGATCGACCAGGAAGACCTCCTCCTCGACGCCCAGGGTGATGGAAAAATCGTCACGCTCGACGGAAGTTGCGCTCACGGGATTACCTCATTGATGTCGGCCCAGGGGCCGGCTTCGGGGTGGGTGTGGAGTCGACTCCGTTCACAGCCTGACCGGCCGGGGCATTCGCCCAGTTTGGTCAGCGGCTTCGGCTTGAGGCTCGACCCGGGGGCCGGGACCGAGCACCCTCTCGCCGGCCTACCCATCCACCATGCCCGCTATCTGGAGCCGGGCCCTTTCCCCAGGGAAGGCAGCTCCTTCCTTGTCTCGCCACTCGAAGCCGACATCGACCGCGATCCCGAGCGCCCGCGCCACCGTCACCAGCGCGCCACACGCCTCCGTAGCGGGCAGGTTCTGAACCGAGATGCTCAGGTCTGGAACGGGGCGGTAGCCGTCATCCGTTTTGCGACCTTCGGCCACGTTCACCTTCCCCTGGCACGCTTCCCGGAGCCTCCCGAAGTCACGGCCGACGCGCTTCATGGCACAGCCCAGGAGCGTTCGTACTGCGGGATTCCAGGATGGCTTGCGCATCCGCATCCCATCGATCACCACCTCCAGCACCTTGGTGTGAGTCAGATCGGGCAGCGCGCGGGGGTCGATTCGGCGCTCTGCTTTCCTCCTCTCACAGGGAGCGGTGGATTCTCCGCCATCTTGCCCGCCAGGACCCAAGAGGCGGTTCAGCACCGAGTCGGGATTGTCATCGAACGACACAGCATGGCTAAACAGCCGCTCGTAGGTGGCCTGTTCGATCTCGATCACCACTCTCTGGCCAGAGCCAGCATCGTCAGAGCTTTTAATCATCATTTTTCTCCTTAAGGGCGACTCGCCACTCATTGATGCTACAATATATGGGACTTAAGGGACTCCATGTCAATCCCCTTAAAACTTTAAGATTAAAGAGGCGGCCAGGCGCCCGTCATCCCGCCTCCCCGGTCATGCCCGCCATCGCGCACAGCATGGCCCAGTGCCGGTCGCCGACCGGGGCCACCGAAAGGCGCGACTGGCGCACCAGGGCCAGATCGGCGAAGCGCCCGTCCTGCTTGATCTCCTTCAGAGTCACCGGGCGCGGCACCGGACACACGGGCACCACGTCCACCACCACCCACGGGCTGCCCGCATCGGCCGTGGGGTCGGGATAGGCCTCGCGCACCACCTCCATGATGCCGACGATGCGCTTCTCCTGCACCGAGTGATAGAAAAAGGCGCGCTCGCCCACCTTCATCCGGCGCAGATTGGCGGCCGCCTGGTGGTTCCTCACGCCGTCCCAATAGCTGCGGCCCTCGGCCACCAGCTCCTTCCAGCCCCATTCGCTGGGTTCCTGTTTCATCAGCCAGTACGCCATCTCCACCTCCACAGCAGGTGCCGCCATCCTGGCAGGCGGAGCGGGGCGGCGGCAACGCCCGCTCAAGCGAACTCGGCCCCGGCCGGGCGCGCCAGCAGCCGCCGGATGGCCTCGTCCATCCCCAGCCGGCCGGCGACGACGGCCGCGACGGCGGCCGAGATCGGCATCTCGATCCGCAACTCCCGCGCCAGTCCCGTCACGGCCGCGGCTGTCGCCCGCCCCTCGACGACGCCGGCGCTGGCGGCCAGCAGCGCCTCCACGCTGCCGCCACGCCCCAGCCCGGTGCCGAAGGCCAGGTTGCGCGAGCGGGCGCCGGTGCAGGTCAGCACCAGGTCGCCGGCCCCGGCCAGGCCCATCAGCGTCTCCGGCCGGGCGCCCAGGGCGCGGCCCAGGCGCATGGTTTCCGCCAGCCCGCGCGCGATCAGCGCCGCCCGCGCGTTTTCTCCCAGGCCGCGCCCGGCGGCGATGCCGCAGGCGATGGCGATCACGTTCTTGACCGCCCCGCCCACCGCCACGCCGGTTACGTCGTCGCTGCGATAGATGCGGAAAGCCTCGCCGGCCAGGCAGGGCGAAAACGCCTCCAGATCGCGCGGCGCACCCGCCAGCACGACGGCGGTGGGAAGCCCGGCGGCGACCTCGGCCGCGAAGGAAGGCCCGGAGAGCACGGCCGCCGCCCGGCCCAGGGCGCCGCCGGCGAGATCGGGCAGCAGACGCCCGCTGCCGGGATCGATCCCCTTGCTGCACACGCAGGCCGGCAGGCCGGGCGGCAGCGAAGGCGCCAGCAGGCGGCAGGTCGCCTCCAGATGGGCGGCCGGCACCGCCAGCAGCAGCGCCTGGCAGGACGCCAGCGGCTCCGGATCGCAGACCACGTCGACGCCCGCGTCCGCCAGCGGCGCCCGGGTGGCCGGGCGGCGCCGCCACAGCGTCACCCGCGCCCCGGCGCGCCGCGCGGCCACGGCCAGCGCCCGGCCCCAGGCGCCGGCACCGGCGATCCCCAGATGGCGGCGCGCGGCCATGGCCGTCGCATACACCCGCCGCCCGCCAGCCGCCAGCCGCCTGGAACGCAGGTCAGGCGGCCCGCCCCCCGGGAGCGCCGGCGTCCCGCCGGCAAACGGGCCACAAGACCAACGCACCGACCCTCGCCGCCAGGCACCGCCACCCCGCGCGCTTCCACCGCGCCCGCCCCACAGCAGCACGCCCTCGTGCTGCACATGTAAGAATCAGCACGCCCTCGTGCTGCACATGAAGAATCAGCACGCCCTCGTGCCGCGCACGAACGATCTCCCCAGCGTTGCCACCGCATTCGCGGACAGGCCACCGCCGCGCGGGCACCGCCGGCAAGGGCGCCCGCGCTTTCCCCTGCCGGCGTTCTGCCTTAAAGCGTCGCGCCATGCAGCGCCTTCGCCTCGCGACAAGGGGAAGCGCCCTCGCCCGCATCCAGGCCGGGGCGGTGAAGGACGCCCTGCTCTGCCGCCATCCCGGCCTGCCGGCCCCGCAGCTGGTGACGGTCGCCACCAGTGGCGACCGGCGGCGCGACCGGCCGCTCCAGGCGCTGGGCGGCAAGGGCGCCTTCACCCGCGAGATCGACCGCTGCGTGCTGGCGGGCGAGGCCGACGCCGCCGTCCATTCCATGAAGGACATGGAAACGGCGCTGCCTCGCGGCCTGGCGCTCGCCGCCCTGCTGCCGCGCGGCGATGCCCGCGACGCCCTGGTCTCGCCGCTGGCCCACTCGCTGGCCGAATTGCCGCCGGGCGCCACGGTGGGCAGCGCCTCGATCCGCCGCCGGGCGCAGCTTCTGCGCGCCCGCCCCGATCTCCGGGTGGTGCCGTTTCGCGGCAACGTCGACAGCCGCCTGGCCCGGCTGGCGGAAAGCGAGGCGGCCGCCCTGCTGCTGGCGCTGGCGGGGCTGCAACGCCTGGACCGCGCCGGGGCCGGCGTCCGCCCGCTGGCCACCGACGAGATGCTGCCCGCCGCCGGCCAGGGCGCCATCGGCATCGCCTGCCGCGCCGACGACGGCGCCGCGCTGGCGCTCCTGGCCCCTCTGGACCACCGCGCAACCCGCCTCGCCGTGACGGCGGAACGGGCGGTGCTGGCCCGCCTGGACGGCTCCTGCCGAACGCCGGTGGCCGCCCATGCCCGCATCCGCCGGGGCGTGCTGCTGCTCGAGGCCATGGTGCTGGCCGAAGACGGCAGCCGCCACGCCGCGGCGCGCCGGCGCGGCGCCCCGGAGGAAGCGGCGGCGCTGGGCGACGATGCCGGGCGGGCCCTGCTGCGCCAGGCCGGCAGGGACCTGTTCGGGAGCCGGGCGCCGTGACGCTGCTGCTGACGCGCCCGCTGGCCGATTCGCGACGCTTCGCGGCCCGTCTCGACCGCTGCGGCGTCGCCTGCGAGATCGCGCCGTTGCTGACCGTCCGCGCCAGGCCGGCAGCGCCGCTGCCGGAGGGGACGCAGGCGGTGCTGCTCACCAGCGCCAACGGCGCCCGCGCGCTGGGGCGCATGACGGGCGAGCGCGGCCTGCGCGTGCTGGCGGTGGGCGAGGCCACCGCCGCCGCCGCCCGCCGGGTGGGCTTCGCCCGGGTGGAGGCGGCCGGCGGCGACGCAGCCCGGCTGGCGGCGCTGGCGGCCCGGCGCCTCGATGCCGGCGGCGGGCCGCTGGTCCACGTCGCGGGCAGCGCCCTGGCGGGCGATCTGGCGGCCGTGCTGGCGGGCCACGGCTTCCGGGTGGAACGGCGCACCGCCTACAGCGCCCGCCTCGCCCGCCGCCTGCCCGCCGCCGCCCGCGACGGCCTGCGGGCGGGGCGCTTCGCGGGCGCGGCCTTTTTCTCCCCCCGCACCGCCGCCGCCTTTGTTAGACTCAGCCGCGAAGCGGGCCTGGAGGCGCAGACCGCCCCGCTGCGGGCGTTCTGCCTCAGCCGGGCGGTCGCGGAGGCTGTGGAGGCGATGCCCTGGTCCGGGATCGAGGTGGCGGCGGAACCGCAGGCGGAGGCGCTGGCGCGGCTGGTTTGCCACCGGCTGCGGGCGCCATGACGGGCGCGGCGCGAGGGCGTGGCGCCCAGGGCGGCGGCACCGCGCGGACGGCGGCGAAGTCCCCCCGGCGCCGGTGGCAGACCGCCGCCATGGGCCGGCTGCCGCTCTACGCCGCCACCGCCCTGCTCGCCGCCGCCATCGGCGCCGTCCTGGGGCCGATGCTCGATCTCGCGCCCACCCGCGAGGCGCCGGAGATCGCCCTCCTGCGGGCCGACATGGCGGCGCTGCGCGACGAGATCGCCGCCCTGGGGTCCACCGCCGGCGCTGCGGCGGCGACGGGCGAAGCCCTGGCGGAGCGCCTCGACGCCGTGGAGGGGCGGGCGGAAGCGCTGGCGGCGGCAGCAAACGAGGCCCGCGCCGGGCTGGACGGGCTGCGGCAGCGCCTGGACGAAAACGAGGCGGCGATGGCGGCGCGCGACGACCGGGCCGAGGAGGCCCTGGCCGCCACCGCCGCCAGGGCCGAAGCCCTGCTCGACCGCCTGCAACGGGCGGGCGCCGGGGCGGAGCGCCTCGACCGCCTCGAAGCGAGCGTGCGGGCGTTGCAGCGGCAAGCCGGCGAGCTCGACCGCGCACCGGGCCGGGGCGCCGCCTTCGCGCTCGCCCTGGGCCAGCTGCGCCAGGCGGCGGCGCAGGGCGCGGCCTTCGGCGCCGAGCTGGAGGCCGCCCGCGCCCTGGCCCCCGACGGCCTGGAGGCCGACTTCGCGGTGCTGGCGGCCCATGCCGCCGGCATCGCCTCCCGCGACGCCCTGGCGCGGACGCTGCCGGCCGCCATGGACGCCGCCCGCAAGGCCGAACGCCTGGCCGCCGCCGACGGCTGGGTGGAACACACGCTGGCCCGGCTGGAGGGCCTGGTCAGCCTGCGCAGCCTCGACGGCGGACAGGCCGGCGGCGACGCCACCGCCGTCGCCGCCCGCGCCCGCGCCCGCCTGGAGGCCGGCGATCTGGAAGGCGCCGTGGCCGAACTGGCGGCGCTCGCCCCCCCTGCCGCCGCGGCCGCCGCCGGCTGGCTCGCCGCCGCCCGCGCCCATCTGGCGGTGCACGCCGCCCTGGACACCCTGGCGCGCGGCGCCGTCGCCGCGCTGGACGCTTCCGCGCCGTGATCCGGCTGCTGGCCTATCTGGCGATCGTGGCGACGGCCGTGACCGCCACGGTCTGGCTGGCCGAGCGCGGCGGCGAGGCCACCATGGTCTGGGGCGACTGGGAGCTCGCCACCACCCTGCCGGTGCTGGCCCTGGCGGCCGGGCTGTTCGCCCTGGCCGTGGCGGCCGCCCTGGCGGCGGCGGGCTGGCTGCTGCGCTCGCCGGGCCGGCTGCGGGGGGCGCTGGCCCGGCGGCGGCGCGAGAAGGGCCAGGCGGCGCTGGTCGCCGGGCTGCTGGCGGCCGCCGCCGGCGACGGCGCCGATGCCGGGCGCCAGGGCCGGCGGGCGGCAAAGCTGCTGGGGCAACCGCCGCTGGCCCTGCTGCTGACCGCCCAGGCCGCCGGCCTGGACGGCGACATCGCGGCCGCCGAACGCGCCTTCCAGGCCATGCTGGAGCGTTCCGAGACCCGCTTTCTGGGCCTGCGCGGGCTGACGGCGGCGGCCCTGGCGCGCGGCGACCGCGAGGCGGCGCGCGGCTTTGCGGAACGCGCCCACGGCCTGCGCCCGGGCGTGGCATGGGTGAACGAGGCGCTCTTCGAGCTGCAGACCCGGGCCGGCGACTGGGCCGCGGCCGCCCGCACGCTGGCGGCCGCGCGGCGCCGCCGCCTCGGCGATCGCGACGGCGCCCGGCGGCGCCGCGCCGCCCTGCTGGTGGAGGAAGGCCGCCGGGCGCTGGGCGAGCTGAAGCGCGCCGAGGCGTTGCAACATGCCCGCCGGGCCCACCGCGAGGCGCCCGCCCTGGTGGCCGCCGCCGCCCTGCTGGCCCGCCTGCTGATCGACGAGCGCAAGCCGCGCGCCGCCGCGCGGGCGATCGAGAAGAGCTGGGGCGCCGCGCCCCATCCGGAACTGGCGGCGCTCTACCTCGAGGCGGGGCCGGACGACGCCGGCAGCCGCTACAAACGCATCGGCAAGCTGGCGACGCTCGCCCCCGGCCACCGCGAATCCCGCCTGGCGGTGGCGCAGGCGGCGCTGGCTGCGGGCCTGACCGGCCAGGCGCGGCGCCATCTCGAAGGGCTGGCGCCGGTGACGCGCCGCATCGCGCAGCTGTGGGCGAGGCTGGAAGAGGCGGAAGGCGCCGGCGAGGCCGCCGCCATGTGGACGGCGCGGGCCGCCACGGCCGATCCCGAGCCGCTGTGGCGATGCGACCGCTGCGACCATGGCGACGAGGACTGGCACGCCGTCTGCCGCGGTTGCGGCGCCTTCGATACGGCGTCGTGGCGCCCGCCCGGACACACCGTCGCCGAGAGCGACGCGCCGCTGCTGCTCACGCTGGCGGTCGGCGGGTAGCGTCCCGGTTTGCAATCCCGAGGCCGCGCGCCGCCGCGCCGCGGGTCGGCGTCCTGGGCGCGAAGCCGGTGGCAACGCCGGAGAGATCGTTCATGTGCAGCACGAGGGCGTGCCGATTGTTCATGCGCAGCACGAGGGCGTGCTGATTCTTCATGTGCAGCACGGGGGCGTGCTGCTGTGGGGCGGGCGCGGTGGAAGCGCGCGCGGGGTGGCCGGGGGCGGTTGACCTTGCGGCCCGTCTGCCGGCGGGACGCCGGCGCTCCCAGGGGGCGCCGTCGATTGACCGCCCCGGCGCCCGCCGTTAGCTTCCGCCGCCACCGGGCGGCCCGTGGCCGAAGTAGCTCAGTGGCAGAGCAACCGATTCGTAATCGGTAGGCCGGGAGTTCGAATCTCCCCTTCGGCACCGCGCCCGCTCCTCGCCGCGTCAGCCGCCGCCCTTGTGATAGGCGCGGTCGAAACGGGCGAGGAAGGCCAGGCGGTCTTCGGCGCGCCAGCCGTGGAAGGCCAGCGTCACCCGGCAACGCTCCACGACCAGGGCGGCGATGCGCCGCACCGCCAGCGGCTCGGCCGCGATGGCGAGGCGGCGCCCCGCCAGCGCCGTTTCGACCCGCGCGCCTTCGATCCCGCCTTCGATTCCATAGTCCATGCCCGCCAGGGCGCGGGGCAGCAGGCGGAAGAAGTCGGCGGCGCCAAGGCCCATCTCCTTGACCACCTCGACCACGGCGGCGGTTTCGTCCTCGCTCACCCGCCGGCGACCGGGGGCCAGGCGGCGAGCGCGTCGCCATCGGCCAGCACGCGGGCCCCGCGCTCGCCGGGCGGGACGAAGATGCCGTTCACCAGCACCAGATGGCACAGGCCGCGCGGCACCTGGAAACGATCCAGCACCTGGGCGACGGTGGCGCCTTCTTCCAGATCGACCGGCGCGGCGTTGTCCGTCGCGCCGGCCGGCATGTAGGGCGCCAGGGCGGCGAAGAGCTTCAGCGTGATCCGCATCGCCGCCCGCGCCCGTGGCAGGCCTAGACCCCCAGCCGGTGGAGGGTCTCGTTGGTCGGCTCGCCCTCCACCGTCCAGCCGCGCAGCTGGTAGTATTCCGGCAGCATCGCCGCCAGGCCGCTGGTCTTGCCCTCCGCCGGGCCGGTCCCGGCGCCCTCCCGCAGCAGGCGCGGCGGCAGGGTGTCGTCGGCCTTGGTGAAGCCCGCCGCCAGGTTGAAGCGCCGTTCCAGGTTCCAGATGCGCTCGCCCGTCTCCAGCAGCCGCTCGGCCGTCCACTCGCCCTCGCAGGCGGCGTCGACCTGGGGCGCGAAGTCCTCCAGGGTCCAGGCGAAGGTGGTGAAGACGCACATGCCGGTGCTGTCCACCGCCGCCGTGGCGTCCTGGAAGGCGCGCACCAGGCCGGCCTTGCCCTCGGTGACGAGCGGGTCGGTCTTCTCCGGGACGCCGAGGATCTCGGAGGCGACCGTGTAGCTGCGCAGATGGCAGGCGCCGCGGTTGGAGGTGGCATAGGTGAGGCCCATGCCCTGGATGCCGCGCCCGTCATAGGCCGGGAACTCCTGGCCCTTGACCGCCATCGCCAGCTCGCCGCGCCCGCAGGACTCGCACAGCCTGCGGGAGCCCAGGCCGAGCCTGGCGCCGAAGCCCTCGCCGCGCCCGGTCAGCAACGCCGCTTCCGTCAGCGCCTCGGCGTTGCCGAAGCGGAGATCGAGGCCGCCGGTCTCTTCGGGGCCGATGGCGCCCTCCTCGAACAGCTCCATCGCCGCCCCCAGGGTGGCGCCGAAGGAGATGGGATCCAGCCCCTGCTCGTTGCAGACATAGTTGGCGAAGGTCAGCGCCTCCAGGTCGTCCACGCCGGTGGCCGCGCCCAGCGCCCAGGCCGCCTCGTATTCCAGGCCGCCGGAGACGATCTGGTATTGCGGCCGCTCGGCCACCGAGAAATGGCTGCGATCGATCTGGGAGACGCGCCCGCAGGCGATGGTGCAGCCGAAGCAGGCGGCGTTGGTCACCAGATTGGGCTTGCCGTCGCTCTCGCGCACCTTGGCCATGGCCTCGGCGCCGATGTTGTTGGCGCCCTCGAACTGGCTGTCGCGATGGTTGCGGGTGGGCAGCGCGCCGACCTCGTTGATGACGTTCATCAGCACCTGGGTGCCCATGGCGGGCAGGCCCTGGCCGGTGACGGGGTTGTCGGCCAGCACCTTCTTGGCGGCGGCCGCCGCCTCGGCGAAGCGCTTGGCGTCCTTGACCCGCACGCCCCTGGTGCCGCGGATGGCGACCGCCTTCAGGTTCTTCGAACCCATCACGGTGCCGACGCCGGAACGGCCGGCGGCGCGGTGCATGTCGTTGACGACGCAGGCGTAGAGCACGCCCTTTTCGCCGGCCACGCCGATGGAGGCGACCCGGATCAGCGGATCGCCGTGGTTGCGCTTGATCGCCTCCTCCGTGTCCCACACCGAGGTGCCCCAATGGGCGGAGGCATCCAGCAGGCGGGCGTCGTCGTTCTCCACCATCAGATAGACCGGCGCCGGCGAGCGGCCCTCGAAGACGATCATGTCCCAGCCGGCGTTCTTCATCTCGTTGCCGAAGAAGCCGCCGGAGTTGGAACAGGCGATGGCGCCGGTGAGCGCCCCCTTGGTCACCACCGAATAGCGCCCGGCGGTGGAGGCGGAGGTGCCGGTGAGCGGCCCCGTGGCCATGATGAGCTTGTTTTCGGGCGAGAGCGGATCGACCCGGGGGTCGATCTCCTCCGAGAGGTATTTGGTCGCCAGCCCGCGCTGCCCCAGATAGGCCTGCGCCCAGGCCATGTTCAGGTCTTCCGGCTTGCAGGTGCCTTCGGTAAGGTTCACCCGCAGAATCTTTCCAGCCCATGCCATCTCAGCGTCCTCCCGTTCACGCCTGCGCGGCCGCGTCGGCGACCGCCGCCGAGGCGCGCATCCTGTCGAGACCGGTCCAGTCCGCATCGACATAGACGATGGCGTCGGTCGGGCACGCCCTGGCGCACTCGGGATCGCCCTCGCAGAGGTCGCATTTGACAACCTTGCCGGTATCGCCGTTGAAGTTGATCGTGCCGAAGGGGCAGGCGATGGTGCACACCTTGCAGCCCACGCACAGCGCGTCGCTCACCACCTTCGCCCCCGTGGCCTTATCGACCGAGATGGCGTGGGTGGGGCAGGCCTCGGCGCACCAGGCCTCGGCGCACTGGGTGCAGGTGTAGGGCACGAAGCGCCCCTTGTCCTCGAAATGAAAGACCTTGATGCGCGACTTCGAGGGGTTGAAGGCGCCCTCGTTGTCGAGCGAGCAGGCCAGCTCGCATTGCAGGCAACCCGTACATTTGTTCGGGTCGATGGTCAGAGCCTTGTGCATGGATGCCCTCCCCTCTGCAGGCAGCGGCCGCCATCATAGCGGCAGGGAGGTGGCCGCGCATAGCAAAAACGACCGGTCGCAAACGATAATCATTTGCAATATCAAGGACTTGGCCAGGCGCCTCAGCTGCGGGAACGCCCGCGCGGGGCGGCCACCAGCGGCCGGGCCTGGGGAATGGCGGCGGGAAGCGGGGCCACCGTGCCGTCCTGCGAGGCGGCGTAGCGTTCCAGCATCGCCAGCAGGGCGCGCGCGGTCTCGCGGTCGGGCGCCATGCGGGTCATCAGCAGCGGCGGCTTGCCGCGCGCCGTCGCCACCGCGTTGCAGGCGTTCATGCAGTGGGTGAGGCAGACGATCTCGCGGATGCGGCCGGCCCGCTCGGGGCCGGCCTCCTCCCGGGCGAGCTCGAACAGGCGCCTGCCCGGGCGCACCGCCTCGCCGGCCATGGCGTCCAGCCCCTTCCAGCGGCAGGTGACGCAGATGGAAAGCGCGGCCCGCCCGCGCCGGCGCCCGTCCGCGCTCATCACGGACCGCCGCGACGCCTCTCAGAAGGCGAGGCGCAGCGCCAGGCTCAGGCGGTGATCGCGGCGCGAATCGCTGCCGAAGCGGCCGGCATAGTCCACGGCCGCGCGCAGCTCTTCGCCCAGGGCGGCTTCGAGGCCGACGGCCGCCGACGCCCACCGGCCGGGCGGGGCGAAGCCCGCCGGCGCGAAACGCCCGGGCATGGTGTTGGAAGCGGCGGCGACGCGCAGGGGATCGTCCTTCAGCTCCCTGCCCAGGGCGAGGCGCGCCCGCCCGGAAAGCCCCTCGCCCACGTCCGCCGCCAGCCCGTAGCCGGCCTCGACGGTCAGCGAGTCGCGGTCGAAGGCGTCGAAGTTCATGGCGGTCGCCGAGGCGCCCCGCTCGCGCCAGCCGTCGATCCACTGGTCGAGCCAGGCCAGCGCCAGGGAGGGGCCGTGGCGAACCTCCCCGCCCCTCAGCCAGCCCAGTTCGAGGGTGGCGCCCAGCTGGCGGGCGTCGGTGCTGCCGCGCTCCAGCCGCCGCGCGGCGCCCAGGGGGAGGCGCCGTTCCACGTCCACCCCGGTCCGGCCGGCGCTCAGAGCGCCGCCCAGATAGAAGCCCTCCCGCCGCCAGGCACCATAGAGGGAGGCGAAGGCGGCGCGGCTTTCCAGGCGGGCGCGGGCGGTGCCGGCGGCTTCGGCATCGTGGCGGGCGAGGCTTACGGCCGCGCCCCAGGCGAGGTCCGGGCCGGCACGCCGGCTCAAGCCCATCGTCGCCAGCCGCAGATCGGCTTCGGCTCTGCCCAGGCGCGGCAGGGCCTCGGCCCGCTGGCGCCCGAAGGAGGCCTGGGCCCAGGCGCGCCAGCCGCCGACGGGGACGTCGGCCGCCAGGTCGGCCAGGCGCTGCGAGGACAGGGCGGCGCCATGGGCGGCCGCCGTCGCCACCCCGCCCTCGCCGGCCAGCGAGGCCATGACCGGCGCCTCCAGGGTGGCGATGGCGGCCTGGGCGAGCAGCGCATGGGCGCCGCCGCCGGGATGGATGTCGTCCGCGAACAGGTAGCGCGCATTGTCGTCCCCGGTCCAGACGGAGGGATAGCCGGAACCCTGCGGCCCGCAGAGCAGCGCCGTCGCCGCGGCGCCGGAACAGGCCATGCCGTCGACGTTCTCGAAACCGTAGGCGGCGGCGTCCGTCAGCACTTCCTCGAACAGGGCGAAGGCGTTGACGGGGACGACCCCCTCCGGGTTGCGGGCGAGGCCCTGGGCCAGCCTCTGGTTGTAGACGCGGCTGAAGCCGGTCCACAGCGACAGGGGCAGCTGGGCGGCCGCCGCGCGGGCGGACGGGGTGTGGGCGATATCGGGCAGGTTGAAGACGACGACATGGCCCGCACCGGCTTCCCTCAGCCGCCGGCTCTGGGCGGCGGCGGCGGTGCCGGCGGCAGCGGCGGCCAGGGCGGCACGGGCGGGATCGCGGGTGAGCACCATGGCGTCGCGGATGTCGTTGGCGCCGCCCCAGATGCTGTAGAGGGCGCCGGCATCGGCCCTGCCGCCCGGCCGCGAGGCGAGATAGGCGTCGATCTGCTCGCTCACGGTCGGCACCGCATCGAGCACGCACACTGCGTCCGGGCTCATGCAGGCCCCGCCCACGGCCCGGTTCTGGCCGCCGGCGGCCGACGGCCCCGGCCGGGCGCCGAAGGCCAGGGCCAGGAGGTCGGCGGCCGTCGGGTCGGGATTGGTGGTGAAGCGGCTGCCCGGCGGCACGCCCAGGCGGCGGCTGTCGGGCAGGGCGGCGGCATTGCCGCCGTCGCTCAGGCTGTCGCCGAAGACGACCACGTCGCTGAAGGTCTGCGCCGGCGCCGGGCCGGCGAGAGCCAGGACGACAACCCCGGCCGCAAGTCCGTGGCGGATCATGCCGAAGCCCTCCCCTTTCCCCATCGCGCACCAGCCTAGCACGCCCGCCGGCCGTCCGGCCAGCGGCCGCCCCGCCGGTAGTGTCTCGGTTTGCAATTTCGAGGCTGCCCGCTGCGGCGGTGCGTGTCGGCGTCCTGGATGCAAAGAGCGCGAAGGATGCCGCTGCCTCCGCCTGCGGGAAGGTCCACGCCCTGGCGGGCGGTGCCTGGCGGCGGGGGTCGGCGCGTCGACGGGCCTTGTGGCCCGTTGCCGGCGGGACGCAGGCGCTCGGGGTAGTGCGTGGGCGTGCCTCTCGGCCCGCCGGGGGGGGGCGGGACGCCCGGTCGGTGCCTGGGGGACGGGACGCCTGGGGTGGCGGCGAACGGCACCTGCCCATTTTCAAACCATGGCACTGCCCCCGCCGCTTGCGCGGCGGGGGAGGGGGTGCGACATTGGCGCCGCGGACAGGGGAGGGCCAGGTGGACAAGGTCAGCTTCGCGCATATGGCCGACGGCACGGCCGCCGATTACCGCATCATGAGCGACGCCATCGCGCGCGCCCACGGCCATCTGGCCGACGAGCTGCTGGTGCTGCTGGCGCGCACCGAAACGGTCGATATGGGCCTCAGGGTCAACCGCCTGGAGCACGCTCTGCAGGCCGCCACCCACGCCTTTCGCGACGGCCAGGACGAGGAGACGGTGGTGGCCGCCCTGCTCCACGACGTCGCCGATACCGTCTCGCCCTACAACCACGCCGAAGTGGCGGCGGGCATCCTGAAGCCCTATGTCGGAGAGCGCACCTTCTGGGTGGTGAAGCACCACGGCCTGTTCCAGACCTGGTATTACAACCATCACTTCGGCCGCGACCGCGATCTGCGCGACCGCTACCGCGGCCATCCCCACTACCGGGCCTGCGCCGACTTCTGCGAGAAATACGACCAGGTCGCCTTCGACCCCGACTTCGAGGCCATGCCGCTGGAGGCCTTCGAGCCGATGGTGCGGCGCATCTTCGCCCGCCCGCCCCGCTTCGACATGGCGGCTCTGGACGAGGCCGCCTGACCCCCAACGCCGCCGGCGAGCAGGCGGCTATTCGGCCGCCGCCTCTTCGGCCTCGCGCATGGCGGCGAGGGCGGCCGCCGTCTCCTGCATTCCCTGCTTGCGCGCCGCGCAGGAACAGCCGCCCTTTTCAGCCCATGCGACCGGATCGACGAAGGGCCCCGACCACATGCCCTCGCCCCGGGCGGCCGCCTCCTGTGCCCGCGCCGCATACTCGCCGCCCAGCGCCGGGTCGGGAACGGCGAAGCCGGCATCGATCATCAGCCCGGCCAGATCCTCCCCCGCCGCCCGGCAGCGCGCCAGCGCCCCGTCCTCCCCGGCGGCGGGCATGGCGACGCAGACGACCTCCCGCTCACCGATCGTCCTTTCGAGATGGAGCGCGGCCTCCCAGCCGCAGGACCAGACCTCCCCGGAGGCGCCGCAGCTCTGGGTGATGAGGGGGGCGTGGACGCCGTAAAGGGTGATCTCGCGCTCGCCGAACAGCATGGTGTCGCCATCCATCACCACCGGCTTGCCGGCGACATCGGCCAGGGCGAGGCCGGGAAGGAAGAGAAGGGTGGCCGCAAGGCGTCTCATGGCGCTCTCCCGCAGCGGTTGCGCGCCCGATTATGCCCCGGCCGCGGCGGCGGAGGCGAGTCCCCGCCGCCCTCGCCCGCCGCCCGCAGGAAAGCGCGGCGGTTGCCGGCGATCACCATCGTCGCCTCGCCGCGCGGCGCCTGGCCGGCGAAGCGGGCGGCGAGTTCGGACAGCCAGCCGCGCGCCGCCCGTTCGTGGAGCTTGGTGAGCTCCAGGCAGACGGCGGCGCGGCGATCGCCCAGCACGGCCAGCGCGTCGGCGAGCGTCGCCCCCAGGCGGCGCGGCGATTCGAACAGCACCAGGGTGTGCGGCGAGGAAGCATCGGCGGCCAGGAAGCGCCGCCTCGCCGCCGCCCGGCGCGGCGGGAAGCCCAGGAAGATGTGGCCGGTGGCCGGCAGGCCCGAGAGCGCCAGCGCCGTTGCCGCCGCCGTCGGCCCCGGCACCGCCGCGACCTCGAAGCCGCCCTCCAGGGCCGCGCGGACCGCCACGAAACCCGGATCGCTGATCGCCGGCATGCCGGCATCGCTCACCAGGCCGACGCGCAGGCCGCGCCGCAGCAGGCCGGCGATGCGCCCGGCCGCGCGCTCCTCGTTGCCTTCGTGGCAGGAGAAGATGGCCGGCGGACGGGCGAGGCCGAAGCGCTCGTAGATCTTGCGCGTGCGGCGCGTGTCCTCGCAGGCCAGCGCGTCCAGCGAGGCCAGCGCCTCCTTCGCCCGCGGCGAAAGGTCGTCCAGATTGCCGATCGGCGTGCCGATCAGCACCAGCGTGCCCGTCATCACCCCGCACCCCCGGCCGCCTCCATGCCCGTCGCTTTGCCGCGGCGCAACCCATGCCGCGCGCGCATGGGAGGGATGACGCGCCACCGCTGGCGCCAGGCGGGCGGCGGCATTATCTGCCGTTGCGACGACCCGCGCTGCGGCGGGCGGCACTGCGAGGACAGGAGGGCATCATGACCGATCTCTTCAGCACATGGCGCAACCGCTGGCGGGCGACGGCGCTGCGCCGTCAGCTCGCCGGCCTCTCCGACGGCCAGCTCGACGATCTCGGCATCCATCGCGGCCAGATCGACGCCCTGGCCCGCTACTGCCACGGGCTGGGCCCGCGCCCCGACGGCGCCTGAGGCAGCGGGCGGCGATTGCACCGGGCGGCGGGCGGCGCTAGGTTGCCGCCCGTCATCGCCGGAGGACGCCTCCATGAAACCCGTTGCGACCGGGCCGCTGCCCGGCGGCATGCACGCCGATCCCCGCCTCTCCTGGACCATGGCCTCGCGCTACTACACGGATGCGGCGATCCATGACGAGGAGATGGAGAAGATCTTCGCCCGTTCCTGGCTCTTCGCCTGCCATGAGAGCGAGGTCGCCCGCCCGGCGAGCTACCGGACCGTGGAGATCGCCGGCGAGAGCATCGCCCTGGTGCGCGGACGCGACGGTGTGCTGCGCGGCTTCTACAACGTCTGCCAGCACCGGGCCCACCGCCTCCTGGAGGGCAGCGGCCAGCTGAAGCTCACCATGGCCTGCCCCTACCACGCCTGGGCCTACGACCTGGACGGCAGGCTGCGCAACGCGCGCGGCTGCGAGAACGTGGAGGGCTTCGACAAGGGCGCCTTCGGACTGAAGCCGGTGCGTCTGGAGACCATGCTGGGCCTCGTCTTCGTCAATCTGGATGCCGAAGCGCCGCCCTTTGCGGAGCAATATGCCGGACTGGAAGAGGACATCCTGGGCTGGATGCCGCGCGCCGGGGCGCTGGCCTTCGCCTGCCGGCGGGATTTCCGCCTCCACGCCAACTGGAAGGTGGTGATCGACAACTTCCAGGAATGCTACCACTGCGAGGCGGCGCACCCGGCCTTCGTCGACATGGTCGAGATGCCGAGCTATCGCAACAAGACCTTCCAGTACTGGTCGGCGCAGACCTCGGACAAGCCCCGCGCCAGGCACAACGCCGCCTACGACTTCGAGGCGGGCGACGTCGATTTCGGCTATGCGGGCTATTTCGTGTGGCCGAATCTGACCATCTGGCTGATGCCGGGCGAACCCAACCTGATGACCCTGCAGATGCTGCCCGACGGGCCGGAGCATTGCATCGAGCACCTCCACTGGCATTCGCTCGCAGGCGAGATGACGGACCAGGCCCGCGCCGCGGTGGATTATGTCGCCGACGTGCTGCAACCCGAGGACATCGCCATCTGCGAGAGCGTGCACCGGGGGCTGAAGTCGCGCGCCTACGACCGCGGGCGTTTCATCGTCGATCGCTCCCGCAGCCACATCAGCGAGCACGCCGTGCACCACTTCCAGATGCTGGTCATGCGGGCGCTGGAGGGCGGGCCGCTGCCCGTGCCGCAGGCGGCGGAATAGGCCCCGCCGGCGATGGCGCGCGCCTTTGCTCTCGCCGCCTTGCTCGCCGCCGGCCTGGTTGCCGCCGCGGCGGCCGACGAGGGCGACATCTATCGCGGCCATGGCCTCGCCCATCGCGGGGCGCTGAAATATCCCGCCGGCTTCGCCCATTTCGATTACGCGAATCCCGCCGCGCCCAAGGGCGGGGCGGTGACGCTGTGGGATTTCGGCGGCTTCGACAGCCTGAACCCCTTCATCCCCAGGGGCCGCCCCGCGCCCGGCATCGGCCTCATCTACGACTCGCTGCTGGTCGCCTCGGCCGACGAGGCCTTCTCGGCCTATGGCCTGCTGGCCGAAGAGGTGGAGATGCCGCGGGACCGTTCCTGGGTCGCCTTCAAGCTGCGCGACGGGGCGCGCTGGCACGACGGCAGGCCGGTTACCGCCGAAGACGTGATCTGGACCTTCGAGACTCTGATCGCCGAAGGCCGGCCCCACTACGCCCGTTACTGGGCCAATGTGACCGGCGTCGGCGAGACGGGCGACGGCTGGGTGCGCTTCGACTTCGACGGGCCGGGCAACCGCGAACTGCCGCTGATCCTGGGGCAGATGCAGGTGCTGCCCAGGCACTGGTATGCCGACCGGGATTTCGCCGCCAGCGGCCTGGAACCGCCCCTGGGGAGCGGCCCCTACCGGGTGGCCGAGGTCGATGCCGGCCGTTCGGTGACCTATCGCCGCGTCGCCGATTACTGGGGCGCCGATCTGCCGGTCAATGTCGGTTTCTACAATTTCGACACCCTGCGCTATGTCGAATATCTCGACTTCAACGTGGCGCTGGAGGCGTTCAAGGCCGGCGAATACGACTTCCGCAACGAGAACAACTCCAAGCTGTGGGCGACCGCCTATGAGGGCCCGGCCTTCGACGACGGCCGCATCGTGGTCGCGGAGATCCCCCACCAGCGGCCCACCGGCATGCAGGCCTTCGTCTTCAACCTGCGGCGCGCGCTGTTTCGCGACGCCAGGGTGCGGGAGGCCATGGGCTACGCCTTCGATTTCGAATGGTCGAACGCCAATCTGTTCTACGGCCAATACAGCCGCACCGAGAGCTATTTTTCCAACTCCGAACTCGCCGCCAGCGGCGCGCCTTCCGAGGCCGAACTCGCCTTCCTCGAGCCCTTCCGCGACCGGCTTGCGGGCGAGGTCTTCGGCGAGGTCTGGCGCCCGCCGTCCGGCGATGGGACGGGCAATATCCGCCGCCGGCTGCGCATCGCCAGAACCCTGCTGGAAGAGGCCGGCTGGCGCATCCGGGACGGCGTGCTGCGAGACGAGGCCGGCACGCCCATGGCCTTCGAGATCCTGCTCGTGCAGCCCGCTTTCGAGCGCATCGCGCAGCCCTTCGTGCGCAATCTGGAGCGGCTCGGCATCGCCGCCACCATCCGCACCGTCGACGCCTCGCAATACACGCAACGCCGCCGCAGTTTCGACTTCGACATGACCGTGGCGGTGTTCGGCCAGTCGCGCTCGCCCGGCAACGAGCAGCGCAATTACTGGGGTTCGGAGGCGGCCGCCATCGAGGGCAGCGGCAACCTCCTGGGCCTCGAGAACGAGGTGGTGGACGCGCTGGTGGAAGAGGCGATCTACGCCGAGGACAAGGAGGCGCATATCGCCGCCGTCCGGGCGCTGGACCGGGTGCTGCTCTGGGGCCGTTACCTCATCCCCCACTGGCATCTGCGCTACGACCGGCTGGCCTGGTGGGACAAGTTCGGCCGGCCCGAGATCACCCCCGAAGACGGCGTCGTCTTCAACACCTGGTGGATCGACCCGCAAGCGGCGGCGCGGCTGCAGGCCGGGCGCGCGCAACAGGGCGAATAGCGGCGGAAACGACCATGCTCGCCTATATCGCGAGGCGGCTGCTGTTCATCGTGCCGACGCTGTTCGCCATCATGGTGGTGAATTTCGTCATCGTGCAGTTCGTTCCCGGCGGGCCGGTGGAACGCATCCTGGCGGAGCTCGAAGGCGTCGGCGTGGGCGCCACCGCCCGCATCGCCGGCAGCGGCGGCGAGCTCGCCGGGGCGGCGCAGGCCGGCGCCGAAGGCACGGGCCTCTATCGCGGCGCGCGCGGGCTGCCGGAAGGCTTCGTCGACAAGCTGGAGGCCATGTACGGCCTCGACAAGCCACCGCTGGAACGCTTCGCGCTGATGATGGGCAACTATCTCACCTTCGACTTCGGCGAGAGCGCCTTCCGCAGCCAGCCGGTGCTGGACCTTCTGGCCGAAAAGATGCCGGTCTCCATCTCGCTGGGGCTGTGGACCACCCTGATCGTCTATCTGGTCTCCATCCCGCTGGGCATCGCCAAGGCGCGCCGCGACGGCAGCCGCTTCGACGTCTGGACGAGCGGGGCCATCGTGCTGGGCTACGCCATCCCCGGCTTCCTGTTCGCGCTGCTGCTGGTGGTGCTGTTCGCCGGCGGCTCCTATTTCAAGTGGTTCCCGCTTTCGGGCCTGGTATCGCCCGGCTTCGAGGAGATGACGCTGCTGCAGCAGCTCGGCGATTATTTCTGGCATCTGGCGCTGCCGCTGACGGCGCTCACGATCGGCAGCTTCGCCACCCTGACCATGCTCACCAAGAACTCCTTTCTCGACCAGATCCGCAGCCACTACGTCACCACCGCCCGCGCCAAGGGGCTGGGCGAGCGGCGCGTGCTCTATGGCCATGTCTTCCGCAACGGCATGCTGATCGTCATCGCCGGCTTTCCCGGCGCCATCGTCGGCATCCTGTTTACCGGCGCGCTGCTGATCGAGATCGTCTTCTCCCTCGACGGCCTGGGGCTGCTGGGCTACGAGGCGGCGATCAACCGCGATTATCCGGTGATGTTCGCCACCCTCTACATCTTCACGCTGCTGGGCCTGGTGATGAACCTGGTGGGCGATCTGATGTATGTGGTCGTCGATCCGCGCATCGACTTCGAGAGCAGGGACGTGGCCTGATGGCGGGTCCGACGACGGCAGGCCGGCACTGGCGGCTGGATCCGATCGCGCGCCGGAGGCTGGCGAACTTTCGCGCCAACCGCCGCGGCTACTGGTCGTTCTGGATCTTCCTGGCGCTGTTCGCGTTCACCCTGCCGGCGGAGATCGTCGCCAACGACCGGCCGCTGCTGGTCTGGTACGACGCCAGGCTCCACCTGCCCTTCCTGGTCGCCTATCCGGAGACCGCCTTCGACGGCGATTTCGAGACCGAGGCGGACTATCGCGACCCCTTCGTGCAGGAGCTGATCGCGGCGAAGGAGGGCTGGATCGTCTGGCCGCTCATCCCCTACGGCTACCGCACCATCAACTACGACCTGCCCTCGCCCGCCCCCTCGCCGCCCAGCGCCGACAACTGGCTGGGCACCGACGACCAGGGCCGCGACGTGGCGGCGCGCCTGGTCTATGGCTTCCGCATCTCGGTGCTGTTCGGGCTGGCCCTGACGCTGGCCGCTTCGGCCATCGGCATCGCGGCGGGCGCGGTGCAGGGCTATTACGGCGGCTGGGTGGACCTCCTGGCCCAGCGCGGCCTGGAGGTCTGGGGCGGCATGCCGGTGCTCTATATCCTCATCATCCTGGCCAGCGTCATCACGCCGGGCTTCTGGACGCTGCTGGGGCTGATGATCCTGTTTTCCTGGACGGCGCTGGTGGGCCTGGTGCGCGCCGAATTCCTGAGGACGCGCAATTTCGACTATGTCCGCGCCGCCCGCGCCCTGGGCGTTTCCGACGGCACCGTCATGCTGCGCCACGTGCTGCCCAACGCCATGGTTTCCACCACCACCTTCATGCCCTTCATCCTCAACGCCTCGGTGACGACCCTGACGGCGCTGGACTTCCTGGGCTTCGGCCTGCCGCCGGGATCGCCCTCCCTGGGCGAGCTCCTGAACCAGGGGCGCAACAACCTGCAAGCCCCCTGGCTGGGCTTCTCCGGTTTCGCGGTGGTGGCGCTGATGCTCTCGCTGCTCACCTTCGTCGGCGAGGCGGTCCGCGACGCCTTCGACCCCCGCAAGATGCCCTCATGACGCTGCTGCGGGTCACCGGCCTGGCGGCGCGCTTCCGGGTGGAGGGGCGCGCCATCGACGCCGTCCGGGGCGTGGACTTCGCCATCGAGCGCGGCGAGACCCTGGCGCTGGTGGGCGAGTCCGGCTCCGGCAAGTCGGTGACGGCGCTCTCGCTGCTCCAGCTCCTGCCCTATCCGGCCGCCAGCCACCCTTCGGGCTCGGTGGTCTTCGACGGCGAGGAGCTGATGGGGGCCGGCGGCGAGCGGCTGCGCGCCGTGCGCGGCAACCGCATGGCGATGATCTTCCAGGAGCCGATGACCTCGCTCAACCCGCTCCACAGCATCGGCAAGCAGGTGGCGGAACCGCTCATGCTCCACCGGGGCATGAGCCGCAGGGAGGCGGCCGGGCGCGTCGCCGAACTCATGGAGCTGGTGGGTCTGGGCGCGCTCGCCGGGCGGCTGAAGGACTATCCCCACACCCTGTCCGGCGGCCAGCGCCAGCGCGTCATGATCGCCATGGCGCTGGCCAACGAGCCCGACCTGCTGATCGCCGACGAACCCACCACGGCCCTCGACGTCACCGTGCAGGCGCAGATCCTGGCGCTGCTGAAGGCGCTGCAGGCGCGCCTCGGCATGGCCATCCTGTTCATCACCCACGATCTCACGGTGGTGCGCCGCTTCGCCGACCGCGTCTGCGTCATGAACGACGGGCGCATCGTCGAGGAGGGCGAGGTGGCGGCGGTCTTCGCCGCCCCCCGCCACCCCTATACCCGCCATCTGCTCGCGTCTGAACCCGGCGGGCGCCCGCCGCCGGTGCCGCCCGACCGTGCGGCGCTGCTGGAGGCGGAGGGGCTGAAGGTCTGGTTCCCCATCAGGCGGGGCGTGCTCCGCACCACCGCCGGCTACGTCAAGGCGGTGGACGGCATCGATCTGGCGCTGCGCCCGCGCGAGACCGTGGGCGTGGTGGGCGAGTCGGGTTCCGGCAAGACGACGCTGGGCATGGCGGTGCTGCGCCTTCTCGCCAGCCGCGGCGCCATCCGCTTCGACGGACGCGAGCTGCAGGGGCTGGGCTTTCGCGATCTGCGGCCCCTGCGGCGCGAGATGCAGGTGGTGTTCCAGGATCCCTTCGGCTCCCTGTCGCCGCGCCTTTCGGTCGAGGCCATCGTCAGCGAAGGGCTGAAGGTCCACGGCATGGGCGGCGACGCCCGCGGCAGGCGGCGCCTGGTGGCCCGGGCGCTGGCCGAGGTCGGCCTCGAACCGGAAACGATGGAGCGCTATCCCCACGAGTTTTCCGGCGGCCAGCGCCAGCGCATCGCCGTCGCCCGGGCGCTGGCGCTGCGCCCGCGCTTCGTGGTGCTGGACGAACCCACCAGCGCCCTCGACATGTCGGTGCAGGCGCAGATGGTGGAGCTCCTGCGCCGCTTGCAGGCCGAGCACGACCTCGCCTATCTCTTCATCAGCCACGATCTGCGCGTGGTCCGCGCCATGAGCCACCACGTGCTGGTGATGAAGGACGGGCGGGTGGTGGAGGCCGGCAGCGCCCGTGCGATCTTCGAGACACCCGCCCACGACTACACGCGCACCCTGCTCGCCGCCGCGCTCGACATGGAAGCGGCCGGGGCGCCGGCGGGGCCGTGAGCGGCGGCACGGCGATGGCCCTGCTCTATATGAGTCCCCACGGCGACGGCGCCACCTGGCGGCGGCTGCTGGCGGCCGAGATGCCGGCGCTCGATTTTCGCGTCCACCCCGATGGCGGCGCGGCCGGCGAGATCGAGGCGGTGCTGGTCTGGCAGCGGCCGCCGCTGGCGCTGGAGGCCTTCCCCAATCTGAAGCTCGTGCAGTCGCTGGGCGCCGGCATCGACCACCTGGCGGGGCCGCCCTGCCGCATCCCGGCGGGCGTGGCGCTGGCGCGGATCGTCGATCCCGCCATGACGGCGCAGATGGCCGAATGGTGCCTGATGGCGATGCTGAACCACCTGCGCCGCTGGCGGGACTATCGCCGCCTCCACCGCCGCCGCCAGTGGCGGACGCTGCCGGTGCCGCTGCCGGGCGAGACCGCCATCGCCGTGCTGGGGCTGGGCGAGATGGGCGGCCATCTGGCGCGACTGCTGGTGGCCATGGGCTACCGCGTGCGGGGCTGGAGCCGCTCCGCCAGAAGCATCCCCGGCGCCGCCTGCTTCCACGGCCGGCAACGGCTCCACGAGGCGCTGCAGGGCTGCGACGCGGTGGTCTGCCTGCTGCCGCTCACGCCGCAGACGGCGGGCGTGCTGGATGCGCGGGCCTTCGCGCTGCTGAAGCCGGGGGCGCTGGTCGTCAACGCCGCGCGCGGGGCGCATGTCGTGGAGGAAGACCTGGTCGCCGCCCTCGACGCCGGCCAGCTGGGCGCCGCCGTGCTCGACGTGCAGCAGGAAGAGCCGATGGGGCCGCGCCATCCCTTCTGGTTCCACCCGAAGATCGCGACCTTCCCGCATGTCGCGGCGCTCACCGTCCCGGCCACGGCGGCCCCGCAGATCGCCGAGAATTATCGCCGCGTGCGGGCCGGGCTGGCGCCCCTCAACATGGTGGACCTGGCGCGCGGCTATTGAGCGCCGCCCGCCGGGGGCGCCCGGAGTGCCTCAGCCGGCCGCCGGCGGCACGTGGGAAAGGTCCAGCCCGGCTTCGCGGTAATAGCCGCGCGCCCCCGGATGCAGCGGGATGGCGGCGCCCAGCAGCGCGTTCTGCAGCTTCAGCTGGCGGGCGGCCGGATGGCCGGAATCGAGCAGCGCGCGGCTCTTCTCGTGCCACAGCGCCCGCGTGATGCCATAGACCAGGTCGGCGCCCAGATCGGGCGTCGTCACCCACTGGGCGCCGATCGCCAGCGTGCTGACATGGCCCAGCCCGGGATAGGTGCCCTCCGGCACCACCGAGAGCGAGCAGAAGGGGTGGCCGTCCAGCAGCGCCAGCACGCGCTCGGAAGGGATCGCCAGCAGCGTCGCCAGGCCCTCGTCGATGAGGTCGAACACCGAGGCGGTGGGGTAGCCGGCGAGCAGGAAAAAGCCGTCCAGCCCCCCTTCGCGCAGCCTCGTGACCGCCGCGCCGTGCTCGAGATAGCCGGCCTCGAGATCGGCCTCCGTCATGCCGTAGGAGGCGAGCAGGATCCTGGCCTCCGCCAGGGTGCCCGAACCCTCCACGTCGAGCGAGATGCGCCGGCCCGCCATGGCGGGGATGGAGTCGATGCCGGCATCGCGGCGCACCACGATCTGCATCACCTCCGGATAGAGGTTGCCGATCAGGCGCAGGCGATGGCGCGGCGGCTGGCCCTGGAAGATGCCGCTGCCGTGATAGGCCCAGAAGGCGATGTCGGACTGGGTGAGGCCCGATTCCACCCGCCCCGAGGCGACCGCTTCGACATTGGCGATCGAACCGGCCGACGACAGCGCCGAGGCGACCAGCCCCGGCACGCCGCAGCGGCCGTCCTCGCCGCAGCTGCGGGCGGGCGGCGGGTTGGAGATGACGTCGGCGATCAGCGCGCCGATCGGATAGTAGGTGTCGGCGGGGCCGCCGGCGGCGATGCGGAAGAAGGTGATCTCCTGCGCCGCGCCGGGGCGCGCGAGGCAAGCCACCCCGCCCGCCGCCAGGGCCAGCGCGCGGCGGCGCGTCACCCCCCCTGCGGCGCGCCGATCACCATGAGAAAGCGTGGCAGGCGCCATCGCTCCCGCTCCGGCAGAGCCACCGGGCTTGGCGGCCGCATTCAGTCTGCACCGCTGCCGCCCCTGCCGCCAAGCGCCGCGCCGGCCTGTCACGTCCTTGCCGCCGGCCTGGCCCCATGGCGGGCGGCAGGCCGGCCTAGCGGCCGGAGTCCGCGCCGCCTTCCGCCGGCGGGAAGTGCTTCAGGAACAGGTCCGCTAGCGCGTCGCCATCGATCAGTTTCACTTGGCGACCATGATTCTCCTTGTTGTGATTAGCCAGCATCGCTTCCGCCGAAGGAGTAGGGTGGGCCGTGGTCAAAAGTACGCCATAGTTGAGCGAATTGTCCTCCCAACCGTCGAGAAGCTGATTCAGCTTCTTTGTAAGATGATATTTATCGACTTCACCCTCATATGAAAATACTTGAATACCTACTCGGAATCCATCATCCGGCAATAAGGTATCATCGACTGTAACGACAATATCAGAACCAGCCTCAGTACGCCCTTCCTGTACAACATAGGAATACCCCATCCGCTCGAACAAATCCGGGCATAGTCTTCGAGAGAGATCTGCACGACTGAATTCCCGGCGAAGCATGTCGGGCAAGCCATCCCTAAGCGTTTTGTGTATCCTGCTGACACTTGCTCGATTGGTGTCGTCTCGAAGCCGTCCGGCCTGGGGAAGGCTATCGAGAAAACCGAGCAATGGAGCGATGTTGGACTTCTCTTCAAATCGACGCCGACTACCCAACTGATCTTTAAGTGCGGCTTCGACGATCTCATCGTCCCAGCGAACAGGCGTTTTTGTTAACAGGACGCACGGTCGGAACGACCGAAAATCTCCGCTATCGAGTCCATCGTCATATCCGTATTCACCTGCTACCCGGACAACCGCAAATTTGGACCTCTCGGGCTGATGTGGATATAGGAGATAGTCATCCTTGTGCACTCTGGTGAGAAAACCAAGGCACTTCTTGGCATCTCTTTGGCTTTTACTGAGGTTTCTTCCCTCCATATTTTTAATTTTGCGCAGATCTTCGTCGTCCTCACTCGACCATCCGATCCTCGCTTTTCCGGCAACAAGTTCATCGAACACGCCCTCGATCGGCTTGCCGGTGTCTTTTTCCACTGCCCTGACGACGAAAGCCTGGGTCATATCTCAATCCTCCGATGAAGAACCGTGCACCCGCTCCCTACGCGGGGCACGGGGCGTCTTCAAGACATGTTAAAGGCGCCTCGTCAGCCCACCGACTCGCCGCGCGGGGGCACCGTCCCGGCGGTCTCCACGATCAGCCGGTAGTGTTCCGGGCGGCGGTGGCGGGCGAAATCGAAGACGCCGGAGCGGATATAGGCGCCGGCATCGAGGTCGCATTCGGCGACGATCAGCTCGTCGGCCAGGGTCGAGGCCCGCGCCGCGATCTCGCCCTGGGGGGTGACGATGGCGCTGCTTCCCATCATGTGGACGCCGTCTTCCAGCCCCGCCTTGGCCACCGCCACCACCCAGGCACCGTTCTGATAGGCGCCGGCCTGCAGGGCCAGCAGATGGTGGTGGACGCGCAGATGGGGGGGTTCCCATCGCTCGCCGTTCACCGCCGGCGTGTTGTAGCCGATGGCCACCAGCTCCGCCCCCTGCAGGCCCAGCACGCGGAAGGCTTCGGGCCAGCGGCGGTCGTTGCAGATCAACATGCCGATGGCGGCGCCCATGCTGCGCCAGACCGGAAAGCCCAGATCGCCGACCTCGAAATAGCGCTTCTCCAGATGCTGGAACCGGCGCCGCGGCTCGTGTTCGGCGTGGCCCGGCAGGTGGACCTTGCGATATTTGGCGACGATCCCGCCGGCCTTGTCCACCAGGATGGAGGTGTTGAAGCGGCGGTCGCCGCTGGCCTCGGCATAGCCCAGATAGAAGCCCAGCCGCAGGTCGCGGGCGGCCTCGAACAGCGCCAGCGTCGAGGGCCCCGGCATGGCGGATTCGAAGAAGCCATCGAGCTCGGCCCGATCCTCGATCCACCAGCGCGGGAAGAAGGTGGTGAGCGCCAGTTCCGGGAACACCACCAGGTCGCAGCCCCTGGCGGCCGCCCGGCGCATCAGCGCCACCATGCGCGCCACCGTCGCCGCCCTGGCATCGGCGCGCATCACCGGCCCCATCTGGGCGCCGGCCACGGTCAGCACGCGTTTCGCCATCGCCTCCCCCCTTTCACGGCCGCTTCACGGCCGCCCGTTCCGCAGCGCCAGCAGCGCCATGGCGGTGGCCGCCTGGGTGGGGTCGATCACCGGCACTTCCAGCGCCTCTTCCAGCGCCGGGCGATAGCGGGCCATGCCGGCGCAGCCCATGACGACGACGTCGGCGCCCCGTTCCTTCAGCCGCCGCCCCGCCTCGCCCATGCGTCGCAGCACCTCGTCCTCGCGGGCCAGGGCCGCCACGCCCATGTCGATCGCCACATCGCCCGCCAGCCGGGAGAGCAGGCCCAGCGAGGCGACATAGCGGCGATGGCGGGCCAGCGAGGCCGAAAGGATCGAGACGATGCCGAAACGCTCGCCCAGGGCCAGCGCCGCCGCCAGGCCGCATTGGGCGATGCCGAAGACCGGCCTGCCCGCCGCCGCCTCGCGGGCCGCATGGAGGCCGGGATCGCTGAAGCAGGCGACGACGAAGGCGCCGCTCGCCCGGCGCTCGCGCTCCACCGCCGCCGCGATGGCGGCGGCCGCGCGGGCCACGTCGCCCTCGCTCTCGACGCCGGGGGGGCCGGCCGCCAGCGTCAGGCAGTCGATGGCCGGGCCGCCCGCGAAGCGCAGGCCTTCCAGCGCCCGCGACATGTGCTCCGTCACCTCGCGGTTGCTGTTGGGGTTGATGACCAGGATGCGCCCGCCGGTGGCGGGGGGCCGGGAAGCTGGCACGGGCATCACACGGGGGGCATCGCGGGCGTCACACGGGACGGACGAAGGCGCCGGTGCCCGGGCGCGCCAGCACGCGGGCGCCGTCGAAGATCCTGCGCCCGCGCAGCCAGGTTTCCACCACGCGGAAGTCCATCTCCATGCCGCGATAGGGGCTCCAGGGCGCCAGCCGGCAATGGAGGCTGGCGTCGTCCTGGCGGTAGCGCTCGCGCTTCACGACCGCCAGGTCGGCATCGGCGCCGATGCGGATGGCGCCCTTCTTCGGCCACAGCCCGAAATGGCGGGCCGGACCCTCGGCCAGCAACTGCGCGACCATGGCCGGCCCGTGGCCGCGGCGCTGGGCGGCGGTGGCCATCGCCGGCAGCAGGCATTCGACGCCAGGCGCGCCGGGCGCGGCCTTGAAGATGTCGCCCTCGCCCTTGCGTTCCAGCGGCCAGGAGCAGTGATCGGAGGAGACGAAGGCCGCATCGCCCGCCGCCAGGCGCTGCCAGAGGGCCTCCCGCTCGCCCGGCCGGATGGGCGGGTTCACCTTGCCGCGCGCCCCCAGGGCGATGGCCTCCCGTTCGTCGAAGACCAGGTAGTGGATGCAGGTCTCGCAGGTGGCGGCGTGGCCTTCCTGGCGATAGCGGCGCGCCATGTCGAAACCGCGCGCCAGCGAGGAATGGACGATATGGCAGCGCGCCCCGGTCTGCGCCCCCATCTCCAGGATGACGGCGTTGGCCAGCAGCTCGGCCAGCGGCGGGCGGCTGGGGTGGTGGGCGTTGGCACCGGTCTGCCGCGCCCGGCGGAAACGGGCGATGGCGTCGTCCACCACCTCCTGGTCCTCGTTGTGGACGGCGACGGAAAGCCCGGTCTCGGCGATGGCCGCGAAGGCGCGGGCCATCTCGTGATGGGGGATGCGGGGAAAGCGATGGGGGTTCGATTCGTAGGTCGACATCTTGAAGGCGCAGGCGCCGCCAGCGGCCAGGGCGGCGATCTGGTCCGCCTCCACCCGCTTCTTCACCGTGGCGTAGAGCGCCACATCGACATGGGCGACGCCGTTGGCGGCCTCGATCTTGGCGTCCAGCAGCGCCCGGTTCCACACCGGGTCGGGTTCGTCGAAGGGCATGTCGACGACGGTGGTCACGCCGCCGGCGGCGGCGCTGCGGGTGAGGTCCTCCAGGCCCGCGAAGCCGGCCAGCGAGCCGGCATGGGTCTGCCCGTCGACGATGCCGGGGAACAGCAGGCAGCCGGCGCGGTCCGCCACCTCGGCGGAAGGCGGCGCCTCGCCCCGCCCGATGGCCGCGACGGCGCCGCCGGCGATGGCCACCCAGCCGCCTTCGAGCACGCCTGCCGCCAGCACCGGATCGCCCTTCACCACCAGATCGAAAGCCATAGCCACCTCCAGCCGCCAGCCTAAAGCAAAGCGCGCCGATGCGGGAAGCCGCGGCAAGCGGACGGGGCGGCTGCCGCCGGCGCTGGCCCGGCGTCGAGATCGAGCGCGCCGGCAGCTTCCGCCCGGCCGGGGCGCAGGGCCGCCCCTGGGAGCGGCGGCGTCCCGCCGGCAAACGGGCCGCAAGGCCCGCACCGCCCCCGCCGCCAGGCACCGCCACCCCGTGCCTGGGCCGGATGCACTTTCTTCCTTGACTGCCCCCCCCCCCCCCCCGTGCCAGGAACGCGCGGCAGGTTGCACCGGGCGCCTTCGCGCGCCCTGGCGGCGACCGTTTCCAGGCCGGGAAAGGAGCCCCAACGATGTCGAGATCCAGAGCCCTGAAGTCATTTGCCATTCTGCTCGCCTGTGGCGTTGGGGTGGCGCTGGCCGCCTGTTCCGGCGACACCAAATATGTGCGCGTCGGCGACGAGGCGGCGCTGGCGGCCGAGAGGCAGAGGGCCGAGGCGGCCGAAGCGGCGCTGACGGCGGTCGATACGGCGCTGACGAGGACCGCCGAGGCGCTGGCGGCGTCCAACGGTGCGCTGGCGTCCGGTGCGGAGCTGGCGAACATGCACACTTCGCTGGATCGTGCGCAGGCGGCGGTGGACGCCGCGCGGGCCGAGCTGCGCCGGGCGCTGGCGGCCGAGGGCATCACCGCCGGCATCCGCACCGCGCTCTCCCAGGCCCAGGGAACGCTGAACACCGCCCAGGTCTCCCTGATCCCCCTGCTGCGACAGGACCTGGCTACGGCCGAAGCCGCAAGAGCGGAGGCCGAAGCCGCGAGAGACGCATTGAGAGACGAACACGTCTCCCCGCCCCTCTTCCGGAGCACCGCCGGCCCGAGGGAGCTCGGGGCGACGATTACCATCGCCCGGACGGCACGGACCGTTCCCAACACCGCCGGCGACGCATGGGTCGCAAATCCGAACGCGCTCGCGATCGCGACGGCAGCCGTCCCATACGCCGCCGGCAGGACGCTGATCTCCCGCGCCGGCGACGAGGAGTTCCCCATGCGGGCGATCACCTTCCGGGGCGACATCCGCCAGGGAAGCCAGCGGGGGAAAACCGGCGCCGACGCCAACAACGACGGGCGCTATCCGATCATCCAGGGACCCGGCAACACGCTGGGCAACGCCAACGACCACACCAAAAACGCGGTGATCAGCTCGATCCGGTTCTCGGAAGAGGGAGGCCTGATCCTCAAGGTCGGGGGACCGGGCACCGTCCTGAACGAGTTTCAGTGGGACATCCGCGGAACCGAGGCCGACGGCCCGGACGGAATCCCCGGCGACGGCGGCGCGACGGTGTCCACCACGGCGACGGCCTTCCACGCCGCCATGTTCCGCAGAGCCGGGGAGGCGCCGCCCACGGTCGGCGCTGTGTTGACGCTGGCCCAGGCCGACAAGCTGACCGGCTGGGCGCAAGACAACTGCTCCGGCGTGAACTTCCCCTGCTGGGACGGCAACATGCGCGACCTGACCATCGACTTCGGGCAGCCTTCCCCGGATCCGGACGGCGAGTCCGGCTACCACTGGGCATCGAAGATCCCGTCGTCCGCAGGCCAGCCCGAACCCGCCACCGCCGACGCCATGCACCGCTGGGCCAGGCCCAAGGTGGAGAACTTCGTCGCCCCCGAACGCGGGAACGGCCGATACCGGGGCGAATACCGGGTGTGGCTCTCGAACTATGCCGGCCTGGACAGCGGCGCGACGGACGCGGCAAGCGACGATTCCCACCGCTATCTCCAATACGCCGCCTATGGCCTGTTCACGTTCACCGACTATCTCACCTCGAACGTCAGGCCGGCCCGCATGCAGGGGTTCCATTTCGGCTACGACGCCTTCGCCGCCGCCGCCGGGATGAGGACCACCGATCTCGACAGCCCGATCACGGCCACGTTCACGGGCCGGGCCTCCGCCATGGTCATGGAACCCCACAGCGACAGGTCCCAGGTCGAACGCCTGATCCGCGTGCGGGGGGACGTCACGCTCGAGGCGGTGATCGGCGGGGCCAACACCATCGCCGGCACGATCTCCAGCTTCGAGACGCCGGCCGGCGGGGGCTGGGGACCCTACGCGCCGCTGAGAGACGAAGTCCGGTTGACGGGCGGAACCATCGCGGCCGACGGCAGCTACACGGGCGACGCCGACGTGGAGGGCACGAACAGCCATCTCTGGGATCCCGGCGCGTTCGGCGGAACCTTCTACGGCGACCGCGGCGGCCCCGACCTCGAGACCGCGGGCTGGTGGTATCTGACGGCGCGGGGATACACCCCCGACGCCCGCAACCTGACCGGGGCCGCTGCCCGGGACGACCCCGGCCGCCCGGATTTCCGCTACTCGGGCGTCTTCGGCAGCTTCGGAGCCGAATGCACCGAGGGCTGCGACTGAACGCCCCGCGCTGCGCCCACTAGCGGCCCTCGGCGCGCCAGGCGGCCGCCAGGGCGCCCGGAAGCAGCAGCAGGGCGAGCCAGGGCGGCAGCAGAGGGGTGCGCTCGATGCCGCGCACCGCATGGCGGCGGCGGTCCAGGACGCCGATCCAGCCCTCGCCGCTGAGGTCGCGACCGGGCTGGACCCGCCGCACCGCCGGCAGCGCCTCGTGGGCGAGCCAGAAGAGGCCGCCGCCGCCTTCGGCCACCAGCGGCGCCAGACGGGCGGCGGTGGCGCGCGGGTCGCGCCATTCCAGCGGGTTCAGCCCGCCGACCACGGCCAGCGCCTCCCGCTCGCCCTCGACGATGCGGTAGAGGCCGGCCTCGTCGGCCGCGATCTCGCCGCCGGCGCGGCCCGGCGGGCCCGCCGGGGCCAGCGCCAGGGTGCGCCGCGCGCCCGAAGGCGAGGCGATCTCCACCTCGAAGGCGCGGTCTTCCATGCTGCGGCGGGCGATGCGGATGCTCCCGCCCGAGGCGCTGGCGGCCAGCGCCTCTTCCTCCAGGTCCGGCTCCTTCATCAGCCAGTGGGCGAGGCGGCGCAGCAGCTCGCCGCTGGGGCCGCCGCCGTCGTAGCCGCGCGCCCACAGCCACAGATGATCGGAGAGCAGCTGCGCCACCCGCCCCTCGCCGACGCGATGGAGCACCAGCAGCGGCTGCCCCTCGATTCCGGTCAGCAGCACCGTGCCCTCCCGCGCCCACGCCGGCACCTGGCGGAACCAGCGCCCCCAGGCCGGCGGCTCGCTTTCGATGCCGGCCAGGGCGGCGGTGACCGGATGGCGCCTGCCGGCCGCGCTCGCCGCCGGGCGGAAGGCCGCCTCGATCGCCGCGCCCGCCGGCAGCGCCGGCAGCAGTTCCCGCAGCGGCGTGGCGTGGAGGCCCAGCGGCGTCGCGAAATCGGGGCCGGCGGCGATCATCACCGCCCCGCCCGCGCGGACGTACTCGGCCACCGCCTGCAGATGCAGCTCCGAGATCAGGCCGCGCTTGCGGTAGCGGTCGAAGACGATGAGGTCGAAATCTTGAAGCCTGAGCTCGAACAGCTCGCGCACCGGGAAGGAGATCAGCGCCAGTTCCCGCAGCGGCGTGGCGTCCTGCTTCTCCGGCGGGCGCAGGATGGTGAAGTGGACCAGTTCCACCGCCGGGTCCGATTTCAGGGTGTTGCGCCAGGTCCGCTCGCCGCTGTGCGCCTCCCCCGAGATCAGCAGCACTTTCAGATTCTCGCGCACGCCGTTGACCGTCAGCGCGGCGGCGTTGTTGATCGCGGTCAGCTCGCCGGGTCGCGCCCGGGCCTCCAGGGTGAGCGCGAACGGCCCCGCCCGGTCGGGCGTGAAGCGCATCTCGTGGCGCTCGCCCACCGGCACCTCGTGGGTGACGGGCGCCATGCCCGGCACCGTCAGCGTCACCGGCACCGTGCCGCCCATCTCGTCGTGGACGCGAAAGGCGACGGCGACGGACTTGCCGACGATGCCGTAACGCGGCGCCTGGACGACCTCCAGGCGGCGGTCGCTCTCTCCCTGCCGCCCGCTGAGCAGGACGTGGAGGGGCGCGTCGATGCCGGCGGCGGCCAGCGCCGGCGGCAGGTCGTGGACGGCGCCGTCGGTCGCCAGCACCACGGCGGCGATGGCATCGGCCGGCAGTTCGGCCCTGGCCGCCGCCAGAGCCGCGAACGGCCTGCTGCCGCCGGCGGCCGTGCCGCCGGCCTCGATCTCGCGCAGCTGCACCCCCGCCAGCCGGGCGAGGCGCTCCTTCAACTGCGTCAGCGCCCGCCCGGTCCGGGCGGCGCGCTCGCCGATGCTCTGGCTGGGGGAACGGTCGGCGATCAGCAGCACCGTATCCGGCAGCGCCTCGCGCTCCTCCTCCACCAGCGACGGGTTGGCGATCGCCAGGACGAGGGCGGCGAGCGCGAAAAGGCGCCAGCCCATCCCCGGCGCGCGGTGCGCCAGGCCGCGCCCGATCAGCGCCAGGGCCGGGACGGCCAGCGCCGCCGCCAGCCAGGCCGGCAGCAGCGGCGCCAGCGCGAGTTCGGCGACGGTGCTCACTGGCCCAGGCGTTCCAAGATGGTCGGCATGTGGACGGCGTCGGCCTTGTAGTTGCCGGTGACGGCATACATCGCCAGGTTGATGCCGAAGCGGAAGGCCATCTCGCGCTGGCGCTCGCCGCCGGGGACGACGGGATAGAGCGGCTGCAGGCCCTCGCCCAGCGCCCAGGCGGCGGCCCAGTCGTTGCTACCGACCACGATCGCCGAGACGCCGTCGTTGAGGCCGCCGGGATGGCGCTCGACCCATACGGCGCCGCCGTCCCAGCGCCCGGGGAAGGCGGAGAGCAGATAATAGGCCTGGGTCAGCGCGTGGCCCGGCTGCACCCGCATCAGCGCCGGCACGTTGATGCCCGCCAGCATCTCCGGGAGCCGCGCCGCGTTGGGGCCGGTGCCGGCGATGCCCTGCATCTCGCGGTCGGCATCGCGGGTGTCGACCACCAGAATGCCGCCCGCCGCCAGATAGGCGTCGAGCTTCGCCCTGGCGACGCCCGAAGGCGCCGCCTGGCTGGTGTCGATAGGCCAGTAGAGCAGCGGGTAGAGCGTCAGCTCGTCGGTCTCGATCCGGACCGCCTGCGGCGCGCCCGGCTCGATCGAGGTGCGCGAGGCCAGCACCGCGCCCAGCCCGGCGAGGCCGGCGGCGGCGGTCCGGTCCACCCGGCGGTCGCCGGTCAGCACATGGGCGAAGCGCACCTCCAGCGCGGCACCGGGCACGGCCTCGCCGTCGGCCCGCGCCTCGCCCGCACCCGCCCAGGCGCAGAGCAGCAGCGCCGCCGCCCCGGCGGCGCGGGCGGCAAACCACGGCACCAGGGCGCGCAGGCCGAGGCTGGCATAGAGTTCCAGCAGCACCAGCAGCGCCGCCAGGCCATAGGCGAAGGGCCGCAGGTCGATCTCGCCCATGTCCTCGAAGGCCATGCGCGCCAGATCGTCCGGCAGCGCCTGCGGTGCCGGCGGCGGCAGCGCCGGGCCCAGATTGAAGCTCTGCCTGAAACCGTCGGCGCCATAGAGGCCGGGCGGCGTGGCCGGGCCGGGCCGGGCGGCGGCGAAGGCATCGGCGGCCAGGCTGCCGGCGCCGGCGGCCGGCGGCACCAGCCGGCCGAAGCCGTCGAGCGCCTGCAGCAGCGCCAGCGGCTTCGCCCCCGCCGGCGCCGCGCCGCTGCGCGCCAGGTCCACCAGGCGCTCCATCATGGCGGCGAACAGGCCCGAGAGCGGCAGGTTGGTCCACTGCGTATTGGCCGAGCTGTGGAACAGCACCAGCCAGCCCCGCCCGCGGGCGACGGCCGTCACCAGCGGCGTGCCGTCCTCGAGCCTGGCCCAGGTTCTGGCGGCGAGGCCGGCGGCCGGTTCGGCCAGCACCTGGCGGTCGATCAGCACGTCCGCCGGCACCGCCAGGCCGGCGAAGGGCGAGGCGGCCTCGAAGGGTGCGATGCGCTGCGCGCTGGACCAGCTCATGCCGCCGCCCAGCGCCCGTTCCCGCCCGCGCAGCGCCACGGGCACCAGATCGTCGCTGTCCTGGGCGAAGGTCGGCCCGGCAAAGCGCACCAGCACGCCGCCCGCCTCCAGCCAGGCCTCCAGCCGCCCGCGCTCGGCGGCCGCGATCGTTCCCACATCGGCCAGCACGATCATGGCCGGCGGGCGCTCCATCAGGCGGGCGAGCGGCGCTTCGAAGGGCCTGGCCGCTCCTTCCAGGGCGCGGGCGACGAAATAGACCGGCGAGAGCAGCGGCTGCATGATCTCGATGTCGCCGCCGGCCACCAGCCCCACCGGCGGCCGCTGCCAGCGCCGGTCGAGCAGAACCACCGCTGCGGCCCCCGCCCGGTTTTCGATCTCCAGGCGCGCGATGCGGTTGGCGAGCCGGGCGGGCGCGGCCAGCTGCGCCTCGGCCCGCCCCTGGCCGGCGGCGAAGGTCAGCTCCTGGCGGGCCAGCAGCCTGCCGTCGGCGTCGCTGGCGGCCACCCAGATGCGCCGTTCGCCGCCGCGCCCGGCCCGCAGCGCCGCCAGCTTCAGCCGGCCTTCCTCCCGGTCCGGCTCCAGCAGCACCAGCGGCGAGGGGCCGCCGCCGGCGCCGATCGCCGTCACCTCCCCCAGCCGCCGCAGCGCGTCGATGAAGCGCCCGTCATGTTCGGAAGCGACGCCGTCGGAAAGCCAGAACACCGGCCCCACCGAAGCCAGGGCGGGATCCCGCGCGGCCTCCAGGGCCGCCGCCGCCGCCAGCCGGTCCACCGGCCAGGGCACGGGTTCGAGCGCCGCCAGTCTGCGGGCGGCAGCGTCCGCCGCCATGAGCCCGCCCGCCGCCATCGGCGCATCGGCCGCCGGTGCCGTCGTCAGCAGGGCGACCGCCCGCCCGTGGCGTTCGGCCAGCGCCGCAAGGTCTACGGCCGCCTGGCGCCGCCGCGGCCAGTCGGACGCCGACGCCCAGCCGTCGTCCACCACGATCAGCACGTCGCCCGCCGCCGGCGCCTGCCCGCTGGGATGGAGCACGGGCCGCGCCACCGCCACGATCAGCGCCGCCGCCAGCGCCAGGCGCAGCAGGATCAGCCACCAGGGCGTCGTCTGCGCCGCCCGCCGCCGGCTCTCCAGGCCGAACAGGAAACGCACCGGCGGAAAACGCACCCGCCTGGGCGCCGGCGGCACCGCCTTCAGCAGCCACCACAGCAGCGGCAGCAGCGCCAGCGCCGCCAGCGCCCAGGGTGTGGCGAAGGCGAGCGGCCCCCATGTCACCATGGAGCGGCCACGGGGTCAGGCGGCCTGGCCGGCCAGCGCGACGTGGAGCGCCAGCAGCGCCGCCTGCGCCGGCCTGTCGCTGCGATGGCTGGCGAAGGTCCAGCGCGCGGCCCGCGCCAGCCGCGCCAGCTCGCCCCTGTGGGCGGCCAGCCGGGCGCTGTATTCCGCGGCCAGCGCTTCGGCGCGCCCGGCCACGAAGCTGCCCTCTCCCTCCAGCCCCGCGAACGCCACCCGCCCGGCATAGGGCAACGCCTCCTCGGCCGGGTCCAGCACCTGCAGCATGTGCCCCGCCGCCCCGCGCCCGGCGAAATGGCGGATGGCGGCATCGAGCCGCTCCAACGGTTCCAGGAAATCGCCGATCAGCAGCAGGCGGGCGTGGCGCGGCAGCGGTTGCGGCGCGGGCAGGCCGGCCGCCTCCCCGCCATCGTCGCCGGCCAGCCGCCAGGCCAGATGCGAAAGGGCGGCGCTGCCGGCCGCCGGGCGCCGGTCGCGGCCCAGCAGCGCCACGCTCTCGCCGCCATGGACCAGCAGCACGGCCGCCGCCATCGCCAGCAGGCGGGCGCGCTCCAGCTTCGCCACCAGGCCGGGGCGGGAGGCGAAGCGCATCGACGGCGAGCGATCCACCCACAGCCAGACGCTCTCGGCCGCCGCCCATTCCGTCTCGCGCACATAGAGGCGCTGCGTCCGCGCCGAGGCGCGCCAGTCGATGGCGGCGGCGGCGTCGCCGGGCTGATAGCGGCGGAACTGCCAGAAGGTTTCGCCCGGGCCCACCCGCCGCCGCCCGTGGACGCCCGCCGCCGCCAGCGCCGCCACCTGGCGGCGCGCCAGCGCCAGGGGCGGCAGGCGCCCCGCCAGCTGCTCGGCCGTCCGGCGCAGGCGGGTGGCGCTCACCTTTCGGATGCCAGCGTCGCCTTCAGACGAGCGATGGCGTCGTCCATCGTCCTGCCTTCGGCCCGCGCCTGGAAGGTCAGCGCCATGCGGTGGCGCAACACCGGAGGGGCCAGCGCCGCCACGTCGTCGATGGAGGGCGCCAGGCGCCCGTCCAGCAGGGCGCGGGCGCGCGTCGCCAGCATCAGCGCCTGCCCGGCGCGCGGGCCGGGGCCCCAGGCGATGTCGATCGCGGCATCGCCGCCGGGCCGGCCCGATCGCACCAGCGTCAGGATCGCCTCCACCACGCTCTCCCCCACCGGCATCAGCCTCACCAGCCGCTGCGCCGCCAGCACGCCCGCCGCCGAAAAAACGCGTTCGGGGGCCTCCTGCGGCGCGCCGGTGGTGGCGATCAGCATCTCGCGCTCGGGGCAGCGGCCGGGATAGTCCATGTCCACTTCCATCAGGAAACGGTCGAGCTGCGCTTCCGGCAGCGGATAGGTTCCCTCCAGCTCCAGCGGGTTCTGCGTCGCCAGCACGTGGAACGGCTGCGGCAGCGGATGGCGGCGGCCGGCGACCGAAACGGCGCCCTCCCCCATCGCCTGCAACAGCGCCGATTGCGTGCGCGGGCTGGCGCGGTTGATCTCGTCGGCCATCAGCAGCTGGCCGAACACCGGCCCCTGGATGAAACGGAAGGCCCGCCGCCCGCCGGCCGTCTCCTCCAGCACCTCGCTGCCCAGAATGTCGGCGGGCATCAGGTCGGGCGTGAACTGGACGCGCTTGTCCTCCAGCCCCATCACCCGCCCCACGGTCTCCACCAGCCGCGTCTTGCCCAGGCCGGGGACGCCGATCAGCAGCGCGTGGCCGCCCGCCAGCAGAGTCACGAAGACGTGCTCCACCGCCTCTTCCTGGCCGAAGATGACGCCGCAGACCGCCCGCTTCGCCCGCGCCAGAAGCGCGCCCGTGGCCTCGATCTCGGCGGCCAGGGCGGCGGCATCGCGGGCCGGCGCCTCGTGCGTATCGTTCATATCCCTCCCCGCGCCCACCGGCCGCGCGTATAGTAGCGCCCCTTCGAAGCGACGCCATCCGGCCCGCCCCATCCGGCCCGCCATGACCGATGCCACCCCCGGCCCGCCCGCCGCGCAGGAGATCGACATCCGCATCGCCCGCGACGGCACCTGGTATCACGAAGGCGCGCCCATCCGCCGCCAGCGCCTGGTGCGCCTGTTCGCCTCCATCCTGCGGCGCGGCAGCGATGGCGGTTTCTACCTGATCACGCCGGCCGAGCGGCGGCGCATCCGCGTAGAAGACGCGCCCTTCGTCGCCGTGGAGGCCACCGTGCGGGGCGGCCGGGAGGAGCAGAGCGTGGCCTTTCTCACCAATGTCGGCGACGAGGTGGTGGCGGGCCCCGGGCATCCGATTCGCGTCGCCTGCGACCCGCAAAGCGGCCAGCCCGCGCCCTATGTGCTGGTGCGCGACGGGCTGGAGGCGCTGATCGCGCGGGCGGTCTATTACCGCCTGGTCGAGGCCGGGCGGGCGTGCCGGCGGGACGGGCGCTGGCTGTGGGGGATCGATTCCGGCGGCTGCTTCTTCACGCTGGGCGAGACCGGCGATGACCCGCGATGAGGCGCTGGCCGCGCTGGCCGCCATGGCGCCGCCGCGGCTGGCAGCGCCGGCGCGGCCGGGGATCTCGGCCCGGAGCCGCCGGGCGGCGGTGCTGGTGGCGCTGGTCGATCGCGTCTGCGGCCTTACGCTCCTGCTCGCGCGCCGTTCCCCGATGCTGAAGCGGCACGCCGGCGAGGTGAGCTTTCCCGGCGGGCGCATCGAGGCGGGCGAGAGCGAGCAGCAGGCCGCCCTGCGCGAGGCGCGCGAGGAGGTGGGGCTCGACCCCGCCAGGGTGCGGCTGCTGGGCCGCCTCGACAGCCATCTGGCCGGTTCGGGCTATGTCATGGCGCCCCATGTCGGCCTGGTGACGCCGCCGCTGGCGCTGACCCCGGACGGCGGCGAGATCGAGGAGGTGTTCGAGGTGCCGCTCGCCTTTCTGCTGGACGACGCCAACCACCGCCGCGAGAGCATGCGCTGGCGCGGGCGCCGGCACAGCTACAGCGTCTTCGACTATGGGCGGCACCGCATCTGGGGCGCCACGGCGGCGGTGGTGGCCAACCTGCTCCGCGTGCTGCGGGGAGCGTAGGCCATGCGCTATCTGCTGCCCGTGCTGCTCGTCGCCGTGCCGTTGATCTCCTACGTCGTCTGGTATCGGCTGGCCCGCGATGCCGCCCTGCGGCGCCGGGAAGGCACGCTGCCGCAATGGCGGGACGCGCCCTGGAGCTGGATCGTCATCGCCACCCTGGCGGTGCTGGTGGCCGCCACCCTGGGGCTGGCCGTGATCGACCGCAACGCGCTGGGGGTCTATGTGCCGGCGCGCTTCGAAGACGGCCAGGTGGTGCCGGGCCGTGTCGGGGAGTGACGGACCGGCGCGGGAAGCGGCGCTGGCACGAAGGCTGGCCGGCGGCGGCGCGGCGGCGGTGATCCGGGCGCTGGCGGCGGGCGCCGATGTGCGCTTCGTCGGCGGCTGCGTGCGCGACGGGCTGGCGGGCGGCGCGATCGGCGACATCGATCTGGCGACGGCCGCACCGCCGCAACGCGCGATGGCGCTGCTGGCGGCGGCGGGGATCCGGACCCGCGCCACCGGCCTCGAACACGGCACCGTGACCGCGCTGGCCGGCGGCGAGGCCTTCGAGATCACCACCCTGCGCCTCGACGCCCGGACCGACGGGCGCCACGCGCAGGTGGTCTTCACCGACGATTGGCGACGCGACGCGGCCCGGCGCGATTTCACCTTCAACGCCATGAATCTGACGCCCGACGGCAGGCTCTACGACTATTTCGGCGGGCGCGGCGATCTCGCCCGCGGGCGCGTGCGCTTCGTGGGCGCGCCGGCGCGGCGGATCGGGGAGGACCGCCTGCGGGCGCTGCGCTTCTTCCGCTTTCTGGCGCGCTTCGGGCGCGGCGCGCCGGATGCGCTGGCGCTGGCGGCCTGCCGCGCCGCAGCGCCGCATCTGGGCGCCCTGTCGGCGGAACGGGTGCGGGGCGAGCTGCTGAAGATGCTGGCCGCGCCCGGGGCCGCCCTGGCCAGCGAAGAGATGCGCCGCGCCGGCGTGCTGGCCGCCGTGCTGCCGGAGGCGGCGCCGGGCGGCGCGCTGGCGGCGCTGATGCGGATCGACGACGGCGACCCGCTGCTGCGCCTGGCCGCCCTGACCGGCGCCAGCGCCGGGCGGGCGGCGGTGCGGCTGAAGCTCTCCAGGACCGAACGGCGGCGGCTGGAGGCGCTGGCCACCCCCGCCGGGCGCCCCACGCCGGCGCTGGAGGCGCGGGCCAGGCGCCGCCTGCTCTACGAACTGGGGAGGGAGCGCTTCCGCGACCTGGCGCTGCTCGCCTGGGCCGGCGAGGGCGACGGCCGCGACGGCGCCTGGCGGGCCATGCTGGAGGAAGCGGCGGGATGGCAGCGCCCATCGCTGCCGATCGCGGGCGACGACGCCCTGGCGGCCGGTGCCAGGCCCGGCCCCGCCCTGGGCCGGGCCCTGGCGGCGGTGGAGGCGTGGTGGCGCGACGAGGATTTCCGCCCCGGCCGCGAAGCCTGCCTGGCGCGCCTGCGGCAGGAGCTGGCGGCGGGCACTGAGCCCCCATATGTTAACGACGGATGAAGACATGCCCCTGGATATAGGGATCTGATGATGCCAATCGCTCGATTGCAATGAAACCAAATGGATGCTGTCGCGTGTGAATGTACATAACCATTGACTTCGCTCATGTTGAGCGATAGGTAGTGCCTCAGCGGTTGGGAGGGCTGTGGTATCGCGGCCCGCTGGGGCTAGGTGCCCCACCCAGCTGCGTTTGTTTTTTAAGTCGCACGGAAATTCGAGCGCTTAGCCATGTACGTTCTCTACCTGGACGGTTCCGGCTCTGTTAAAAGCCCAACAGAACGTCATTTCGTCCTTGCCGGCATAGCCGTATTCGAGCGCCAGATCTACCATCTCATTTCCAAAACCGATACATTCGTCTCATCCCTTGGCCTTGGCGATCCTCACGATATCGAACTGCACGGCAGCTTCATGGCGAATGGAAAGAAAGCTCCGTGGAAAGGAATTCCGCGATCAAGGCGCCTTGGTATCATTGACCGCGGCATGGATTTGCTCCGTGATTCTCACAAAAGCATAAAGGCTTTTTCCGTGGCTGTGGACAAACATGCGACGACGCCCAACGATCCTGTCGAATACGCCTTCGAGGAAATTTGTAACAGATTCAATTTGTTCCTGTCGCGCCTATATCGGGACGGCAGCCCGCAGCGCGGGTTAATCGTTATGGACAAATTCCACTACGAAAAGGCATTGCAGGGATTAGCACGCCGTTTTCGCGACGAAGGGGCAAGATGGGGCCAATTTAGAAACCTTGCCGAGGTTCCGTTCTTTGTGGACTCTTCCGCTTCACGCCTGATCCAGATCGCTGACCTGCTGACATGGGCAGTCTGGAGGCGTTATGAATACGGCGATACACGCTATTTCGACCGAATCGTGAATCTTTTCGACGCGGAAGGCGGAGTGTTGCACGGTTTGGTTCATCGAAAACTGGCAGCGGATATTTGCCACTGCCCGGCCTGCATGTCTCGTTCGCTCCGAAAACCATGAAGCGACGGTGAAATGCGCAAGCAGGCCACGCACCGCATCCCCGCCATCGACGGGCTCTGCTATCGCCCCGGCTTCCTGGACGACGACGCCCAACGGCTGCTGCTGGACCGCATCGACGCCGCGCCCTGGCGGCAGGATCTGGAGCGCCGCGTGCAGCATTACGGCTGGCGCTACGATTACCGCAGCCGGCGGATCGCCGCCGACATGAGGATCGGGCCGCTGCCGGACTGGCTCGCCGCCATCGCCCGGCGCCTCTACCAGGAAAGCCGCCTCTTCGAACGCCCGCCCGACCAGGCCATCGTCAACGAATACCAGCCCGGCCAGGGCATCGCGCTTCACGCCGACCGGGATTGTTTCGGCCCCGCCGTGGCCACCCTTTCCCTCGGCGGCGACTGGGAGATGCGCCTGCGCCCACCGGCGGCCGGCGGCGGCGACCGGCACATCCTGCTGATGCGGGGATCGGTGCTGGTCATGGCCGGCGAGGCGCGCTGGCGCTGGCGCCACGGCATCGACAAGCGCAAGCGGGAGCAGGGCGCGGCCGGGCGGCGGGAGCGCCGCCGCAGGCTCTCCGTCACCTTTCGCACCGTCCGCGGGGCACGGGCGTGAAGAAGGCGCGCCGCCGGCTCCCCATCCTCGCCGCCGCCCCGCCGGCAGCCCGGCGCACCGGCTTCCCGCCGCGCCCGACCGGCACCGCCGCTCCTTCGAAGCCACCGGCCGGCCAGCGGGCTGCGAAGGAGCGGCGGTGAAGCCGCGCGGCCCGGTCGCGGGCGCTTGAGGGGCGCGGCGCCGGTGGCGGCCGGGCGGCAGGACAACCTCGCCGGTGCCGCCTTCTGCCTGGCGGCGGCGGTGGGCTTCACGGTCGTCTCGGTGCTCATCAAGGCGCTGGGCGCGACCGCCATCGACGTCTTCCAGATCACCGCCGTGCGCTCCCTGATCGGGCTGGCGCTGGTCGCGCCGCTGCTGTGGCGGCGCGCCATCGTCCCCTGGAAAAGCCGGCACCTGAAGATTCACCTGCTGCGCGGCGTCCTGGGCGGCACCGCCGTGCTGGCGGGCTATTACGCCTTCATGCGCCTGCCGCTGGCCCAGGTGACGGCCATCAGCTTCACCGTGCCGCTGTTCGTCACCGTGGCGGCGGCCCTGTTCCTGGGCGAGAAGGTCGGCTGGCGGCGCTGGTCGGCCACGGCGGCGGGCTTTCTGGGCGTGCTGGTGGTGGCGCGCCCCTTCCAGGGCGGTTTCGAGCCGGCGCTGCTGGGGGCGCTGGTGATGGCCGTCGCCATCGCCTTCTCGGTGGTCCTGCTGAAGCGCTTTCCCGCCCGCGAGAGCCAGCTCGCCATGCTGTTCTTCTTCCTGGTGATCTCGGGAGCGATGGCGGCGGGGCCCGCCGTCGCCTCGTGGCAGGCGCCCGATGGCGGCGAATGGCTGTTGCTGGCGGGCGTGGGCGTCTCCGGGCTGGCGGCGCAGGCGCTGGTGATCCGCGGCTTCCGCCTGGGCGAGGCGAGCTTCGTTGCGCCCTTCGATTATGTCCGCCTGCTCTTCGCCGGGGCGGCCGGGGCCGTCGTCTTCGCCGAGCTCCCCGATTCCTGGACCTATGCCGGCGCCGCCCTGATCGTCGGCTCCACCCTCTACATCGCGCGGCGCGAGGCGAGGCTGGCGCGCGGAGAGGCCGGGGGCCAGCCGGCTTCGCTCAGGGCCAGGCCGCCAGCGGCGGCAGCGACATCAGCACCGCTTCGGGATCGGCGCCGGTCATCAGGCCGAAACGGGTGCCGCGGTCGAGGGCCAGGTTGAACTCGGCATAGCGCCCGCGCCAGAGGAGCTGCCGGCGCCTTTCCTCCCCGCTCCAGGGCCGGGCCATGCGACGGCGCACCAGCTTCGGGAAAACGGCGAGGAAGGTCTCGCCCACATCGCGCAGAAAGGCGAAGGAGGCCTCGTCCGCCGCCAGCTCGTCGAAGAAAATGCCGCCCTGGCCGCGCGCCACGCCGCGGTGGCGGATGAAGAAATAGTCGTCGGCCCAGGCCTTGAAGCGGGCGTGGTCGGCACAGGCGTGGCGCCCGCAGCAGGCGGCCAGAGCGGCATGGAAGTCCCGCGTGTCGCGGGCGATGGGCAGGGGCGGGTTGAGATCCGCCCCGCCGCCCAGCCACGCCTTGCCGGCGGTGGCGATGGCGCGCGTGTTGATATGCGCCCCCGGCACATGCGGCGAGCGCATATGGGCCACCAGCGACAGGCCCGAGGCCCAGAAGCGCCCGTCGCCGGGCGAGGTGCCGGGGATTTCGGCGCGGAAGGCGGGATCGAGCTCGCCCCAGACGGTGGAGACGTTCACACCCACCTTCTCGAACACCCGCCCCCGCATCAGCGCCATGGTGCCGCCGCCGCCGCCCGGCCGCCGCCAGCGGCGCCGCTCGAAGCGCCCCGGCGCCGGCTCCGGCGATGGCCCGTCGTCCTCGATGGCCTCGAAGGCGGCGGCCAGGCGGGAGGCGAGCGCCTCGAACCACGCCCCGGCGGCCGCGCGGGCGCCCTCGTCGCCCGCCAGGGCGGGGGCCGCGCCGCCGCCTTTCGCCGTCATGCCGGCGCCGCCCGGCCGGCTTGCCAGCGATGGGGCGCCGGTATATGTGTGGCGCGCCTTCGGGCGGCCTTCCGATCAGCGGGGATGCGCGAGCCATGGCGGAGTTTCCGGACGACCCGCACGAACCCACCAGGCGCGATTTCCTCTATGTCGCGACCGGCGCCGTGGCGGCCGTCGGCACCGGCTGCGCGGCCTGGCCCTTCATCGACCAGGGCAACCCGGCCGCCGACGTGCGGGCGCTGGCCTCCATCGAGGTCGACCTGGCGCCGGTGGCGGAGGGCCAGCAGATCACCGTCAACTGGCGCGGCAAGCCGGTGTTCGTGCGCCATCGCACCGGCGCCGACATCGAGGCCGCCCGCGCCGTGCCGCTGGACGAGCTGAAGGACCCCCAGGCCGACGAGGAACGGGCGCCGCGGCCCCAATGGCTGGTGATGGTGGGCGTGTGCACCCATCTGGGCTGCGTGCCCCTGGCCGACCGGGGCGATTACGACGGCTGGTTCTGTCCCTGCCACGGTTCCCACTACGACACCTCGGGCCGCATCCGCAAGGGTCCCGCCCCGGAGAACCTGACGGTGCCGGACTATACCTTCCTCGACGATACCACCATCGTCATCGGCTGAAGCGGGGACCTGGCGCCATGGGGGAATTGCCGAACAACGCCCTGCTGCGCTGGTTCGACAGCCGGCTGCCGATCTTCAGCTTTGTCAACGAGCATCTGGTGGCCTATCCGGCGCCGCGCAACCTGAATTACGCCTGGAATTTCGGCTCGCTGGCGGGCCTCGCCCTGGCCCTCCAGATCGCCACCGGCATCGTGCTCGCCTGGCACTATATCCCCCATGCCGACCTTGCCTTCGACAGCGTCGAGCACATCATGCGCGACGTAAACTATGGCTGGCTGCTGCGCTATATGCACGCCAACGGCGCTTCCTTCTTCTTCATCGTCGTCTATCTGCACCTCTTCCGCGGCCTCTATTACGGCTCCTACAAGGCACCGCGCGAGGTGTTGTGGTGGCTGGGCCTGATCATCCTGCTGCTGATGATGGCCACCGCCTTCATGGGCTATGTCCTGCCCTGGGGGCAGATGAGCTTCTGGGGAGCGACGGTCATCACCAATTTCTTCACAGCCATACCCTGGATCGGCCAGGGCGTTGCGGAATGGCTGTGGGGCGGTTTCGCGGTCGGCCATCCCACGCTGGTGCGCTTCTTCTCGCTCCACTATCTGCTGCCCTTCGTCATCGCCGGCTTCGTCTTCCTGCATCTGTGGGCGCTGCATCACAGGAAGTCGAACAACCCGCTGGGGATCGACTACAAGGGCCCGCAGGACTTCATCCCCTTCCACCCCTATTACACCATCAAGGATGCCTTCGGGGCCGGCCTTTTCCTGATCGCCTTCTCGTTGTTCCTGTTCTATGCGCCCAACTATATGGGCCATCCGGACAACTACATCCCCGCCGATCCGCTGAAGACGCCGCCGCATATCGTGCCGGAATGGTATTTCCTGCCCTTCTACGCCATCCTGCGCGCCATCCCTTCGAAGCTGGGCGGGGTGGTGGCGATGGCGGCATCCATCGGCGTGCTGTTCCTGCTGCCCTGGCTGGACACCTCGCGGGTGCGCTCGGCCGTCTTCCGCCCGGTATTCAAGAGCTTCTACTGGCTGCTGGTGGCGGATGTGATCGTGCTGGGCTTCGTGGGCGCCAACCCGCCGGAAGGCGCCTGGATCCATATCGGGCGCGTCGCCACCGCCTGGTATTTCTTCCATTTCCTGATCCTGCTGCCGCTGATCGGCTGGTTCGAGAAACCGCGCCCGCTGCCCGACAGCATCGCCCGCCCGGTGCTTGCCGGCGGAGGGGCCCCGGGGCGAAGTGCAGCGCCGCAGGCCGGCGCAGGGCGGCCGGGGCCGTGAAGGCGGGCGGCGCGAGAACGAGGGCGCTGCTGGCCGCCCTGCTGGCGGCCGCCGCGCTTGCGCCCCCGGCCGCCCTGGCGGCGGGCGAGGCGGCCCGGGCGCCGCAGAAGGCGTGGTCGTGGCAGGGGCTGTTCGGCAGCTGGGACCAGGCGCAGCTGCAACGCGGGCTGGAGATCTACACGGGCCAGTGCATCAACTGCCACGGCCTGAAATACATCCGCTTCCGCGACCTGGTGGAGATCGGCCTTTCCGAGGAGGAGGCCAAGGCGCTGGCCGCTGGCTGGCAGGTGGCGGGCGAGCCGGACGAATGGGGCGAGCCGACCGTCGTGCCCGCGAAGCTCGAAAACGCCTTCCCCCCGCCCTACCGCAACGACGCCGAGGCGCGGGCGGTCAACAACGGCGCCCTGCCGCCCGACCTGTCGCTGATGGTCAAGGCCCGCGCGGGCGGGGCGGACTACATCGCCGCCCTGCTCTCCGAACCGGGCTACAACGCCGGCCTGCCCGACGAGTCCGGCCTCTACCCCAACCCCTGGTTCCCCGGCGGCAAGATTGCCATGGCCCCACCGCTCTATGCCGGCCTGCTGGTGGACGCCGACGGCAACGAGGCCTCGACCGAGGGCATGGCGGCCGACATCGCCGCCTTCCTCGCCTGGACGGCGGAGCCGAAGCTGGAAGAGCGCAAGCGGCTGGGGCTGAAGGTGGTGCTTTTCCTCATGGTGGCGACCGGGCTGCTCTATGTCTGCAAGCGCAAGATCTGGGCGAAGGTGGACCACTGAGGGGGGAGCGATGAGCGAGCGGGTGCTGGGCATCGTGGGCGGCAGTGGCGTCTATGAGATCGAGGGCCTCGCGGATGCTCGCTGGCGCCGGGTCGAAACGCCCTGGGGCGCCGCGTCCGACCGTCTGCTGGAAGGCCGGCTGGGGGAGATGCGCGTCGTCTTCCTGCCACGCCATGGGCGCGGCCACGCCATTCCGCCCGACGCCGTCAACTACCGCGCCAACATCGACGCCCTGAAGCGGCTGGGCGTCACCGACCTGATCTCCGTGACGGCCGTGGGCTCGCTGAAGGAGGAGCTGGCACCGGGCGCCTTCGTGCTCTGCGACCAGTATATCGACCGCACCACGGGCCGCGAGCGCAGCTTCTTCGGCACCGGCTGCGTCGCCCATGTCTCGCTCGCCGCCCCGGCCTGCGCCAGGCTGGCCCGCGAGATCGAGGCGGCCGGCCGCCGGGCGGGGATCGCCATGACGGCGGGCGGCACCTATCTCTGCATCGAGGGGCCGCAATTCTCCACCCTGGCGGAATCGCGCCTCTATCGCTCCTGGGGCGCCGACGTGATCGGCATGACCGCCATGCCCGAAGCGCGCCTGGCCCGCGAGGCCGAGCTCTGCTACGCCACCTGCGCCATGGTGACCGATTACGATTGCTGGCACGAAGACCACGGCGCCGTGACGGTGGAGCGGGTGATGGCGGTGCTCGAGGCCAATGCCGGCAGGGCGCGCAGCCTGGTCGGCGCCCTGGCGGCGGCCGCGACGCCGCAGCGCCCGCTCTGCGAGCAGGGCTGCGAGCGGGCGCTGGACGGTGCCGTCGTCACCGCGCCGGCACGCCGCGACGAGGCGCTGCTCGCCCGGCTGGACGCGGTCGCCGGACGGGTGCTGACGCCCTAACCACCCGGCCGGGCGGCGGGGGCCGCCAGCTGCACCGCCGCCGGCGCGCCGACGGCAAGCGCGAGGACAAGGGCCGCCGCCGGGCGCCGCGCAGCGTCCGCCGTCATCGCAGGAGTTCCCCGACCCAGGCGCGCGCCACTTCGAGATAGAGGTCGATATCGGCCTCGACCATGGCGAAGGAGACGGCCGGCCCGGCGGTGACGACGGCCTCCCAGATGCCGCGATTGGCCATGTAGAGGCGCCGCGAATCGGAGAGCGCCACATCCATCGCCGCCACCGCCTCGGCGCCGCTGGCGGGTTCCCGCTCCGCATAGAGCCAGCCGGCGCGGCTTTGCAGATGCTGCGCGCGCCAGGGCAGGCCGGCAGCGGCCACGATCTCGCCGATGCCGGCGGCCAGACGCGCCCCCAGCCGGGCGGTGCGCTCATAGGCCGCCCGGGTGAGCACCTCCGCCAGCGTCGCCCGCGCCGCCGCCAGGCTGAGCGCGCTGCCGTAGAGCGTGCCGCCGCAGGCGAGGCCCGGCGCCTCGCCGGCGTGATCGAACAGGCGCTCGTCCATCAGCTTCGCCAGGGCGGCGTCGAAGCCGTAGGCGCCGATGGGGACGCCGCCGGCGAAATTCTTGCCGATGACGACGATATGGGGCACCAGCCCCCACAGGCGCACCAGGCCGCCGAAGGCCAGCATATGGGTGTGGGTTTCGTCCACGATCAGCAGGCTGCCATGGCGCTCGCAGGCCTGGCGCAGGCCATGGAGGAACCCCCGGCGCGGATGCACCAGGCCGACATTGGTGAGCGCCGGTTCCACGATGGCGCAGGCCGTGGCGGCCCCGGCCAGCGCCCCCTCGGCCGCTTCGAGGTCGTTGAAGGGGACGACGCGGGTGTGGCGCCCGTGATCGGCCGCCAAGCCCAGCGAGCGCGAGGTCTGCGTGCGGTTGGCGTAATCCACCAGCGTCTCGCCGATATGGCCGTGATAGCTGCCGTCGAACATCAGGATGCCTTCGCGGCCGGTGGCGAGGCGGGCCAGGCGGATCGCCTCCGTCATCGCCGAAGAGGCCGAGAGCGTGTATTGCCAATGGCTGAGGCCGAAGCGCCGCGCCAGTTCTTCGGAGACCCACAGCGCGTCCGCCACCGGCAGCAGGAACTGCCCGCCGGCGGCCATGCGCCGGGCCACCGCCTCCGTCACCGCCGGCGTGCCGTAGCCGGCGGCCGACGACATGTCGGCCTGGTTGAAATCGAGATAGCCGTGGCCGTCGACGTCGGTGAAGCGGGCGCCGGCACCGGCGGCGACATAGACCGGTTCGTGATGGACGAGGCCGCGCATCCAGGCCATGGGCACGCCCGACGGCATGGAGGCGGCCGCCCGCCGCAGCAGGGCGGCCGAGCGCGGGCGCGCCCGCAGGAAACACGCGTTCTCGCGGCGGGCCAGGTCCTGGATTGCTTTTCGCTCCATGGCTCCCGGCGTTCAGCCCAGATGGCGCAGCAGGATGTCGGCCGTCCGCTCGCGCGCCAGACGGGCGGACGGCTCGTGCCAGGAGCCGCGCCGGGGGCAGGCGAAGCCGTGGCCGGCGGGATAGGTGAAGATGGTGACGCCGGGGTGGCGGGCGGCGATCTCCCCGACGGCGGCGGGCGGAAAGGTCTCGTCGCTTTCGCCCAGCATCAGGGTCATGGGGCAGGCCGGCGACCGGTCCAGGAAATCCACCGTCGCGGAACCGTAATAGCCCACCGCGCAGGCGAGATCGAGGCGGCATACCGCCAGCCAGGCGAGCGTGCCGCCCCAGCAATAGCCGACGGCGGCCGCCCGGCCCGCCAGCGCGGCGCGGGCGGCGGCGACATCGCGCATGACGTCGTCGGTGGCGAGCGCCGCCCGCAGCGCCCGCCCGTGCGCCAGGTCGTCCTCGCCATAGCCGAGCTCGGTGGCGGGCGCGACGCGGTCGAAGAGCGCCGGGGCGACGGCCTCGTAGCCCAGGGCGCAGAAATCCTCGGCCAGTTCGCGGATATGGTCGTTGACGCCGAAGATCTCCTGCAGCACCACCACGCCGCCCCTCGCCTGCGCCGGCACGGCATGCCAGGCCCGGAAGCGGTGGCCGTCGCCGGCCTCGAGCTCGATCCAGGCGCCCATCGCGGCCCTCCGGTCAGACGTTGAAGCGGAACAAGACGACGTCGCCGTCCGCGATCCGGTAGTCGCGCCCTTCCTGGCGCAGGCGGCCGGCCTGCCTTGCGCCCCGTTCGCCATGGTGGCCGACATAGTCCTCGAAGGCGACGGTCTCGGCGCAGATGAAGCCGCGCTCGATGTCGCTGTGGACCTGGCGCGCGGCCTGCGGCGCGGTGGCGCCGGCGGCCACGGTCCAGGCGCGGACCTCCTTCGGCCCGGCCGTGAAGAAGGTGACCAGGCCCAGCAGCCGCCAGGCGGCGCGCGCGACGCGATGGAGGCCCGGCTCGGCAAGGCCCATGGCGGCCAGCAAAGCGGTCCTCTCCCCGTCCTCGGCCAGCGCCGCCAGCTCGGCCTCCAGCGCCGCCGAGACGACCACCGCCTCCGCCCCCTGGCGGGCGGCGTGGCGGGCCACCGCGGCGCTGGCGGCATTGCCGCCGGCGGCCTCGTCCTCGCCGACATTGCAGACATAGAGCATCGGCCGGGCGGTCAGAAGCTGCAGGGCGGCGGCGCTTTGCGCCCCCTTCGCCGCCGCGCTGCGCGCGGGCTCGCCCCGCCCCAGCGCCGCCAGCACCGGCTCCATGGCCGCCAGCCGCGCCCGTGCCTCGCCGTCGCCGCTCCTGGCGTGCCTGGCGGCCGCTTCGGCGCGCCGCTCCAGGCTTTCCAGGTCGGCGAGCAGCAGCTCGGTCTCCACGGTCTCGATGTCGCGCAGGGGATCGGGGGCGCCGTCGACATGGGCGATGCCGGCGCCTTCGAAGCAGCGCACCAGGTGGATCGCGGCATCGACCTCGCGGATATGGGCCAGGAAGCGGTTGCCCAGCCCCTCGCCGCGGCTGGCGCCGCGCACCAGGCCGGCGATATCGACCAGTTCGATGCGGTTGTGCACCACCCTGGCGGGCCGGGCGATGGCGGCGATGGCGTCGAGCCGCGCATCCGGCACCTCCACCCGCCCGACATTGGGATCGACCGTGCAGAAGGGGAAATTGCCCACCTGGGCCGCGCCCGACGCCGTAAGGGCGTTGAAGAGGGTGGATTTGCCCACATTGGGCAGGCCCACGATGCCGCATCTAATGCCCATCGGCGCCCTTCCCGGCCGGCGGCTGGGTGAGGAAGGCGACGCGGCTCTGGAAGCGGTCGCAGGCGCCCTCGGCGAGCAGCGGCGCGGCGTCGGCGATGGCCTCCAGCAGCTCTTCGAGCCAGCCCCTTTCGGCGGGGGAGACGTCGCCCAGCACATGGGCGGTCACCCGCTCCCTGTCGCCGGGATGGCCGATGCCGATGCGCACGCGGCGATATTCCGGCCCCAGATGGGCGTGGATGCTGCGGATGCCGTTGTGGCCGGCATGGCCGCCGCCCGTTCTGACGCGCAGCTTGCCCGGGGCCAGATCGATCTCGTCGCAGAGCACGGCGACGGCAGCGGGGGGCAGCTTGAAGAAGCGGGCGGCCTGGGCGACCGAGCGGCCGGACTCGTTGACATAGGTGAGCGGCTTCAGCAGCAGCGTCCGCCGCCCACCCAGAGCGCCGTCCGCCGCCTCGCCCTGGAAGCGGCGCCGCCAGGGGCCGAAACCGTGGGCGGCGGCGATGCGCTCCAGCGCCATGAAGCCGACATTGTGGCGCTGGCGGGCGTGCCGGGCGCCCGGATTGCCCAATCCGACCAGGAGAAACATCCGGCACAGCCTGCCGTCAGGACTCCTCGCCCGCGTCTTCGACGGCCTCGATCTCTTCCTCCTCTTCGTCCTCCACGATGTCGGCCGCCACGGTGGGCGGGGCGACGGTGGCGACCGTGAAGTCGCGGTCGTCGATGACGGGCGTCACGCCTTCCGGCAGAGCGACGGCGCCGATATGGACGCTGGCGCCGATGTCGAGGCCGGCGAGATCGACGGTGAGCGCCTCGGGAATGGCGTCGGCGGGGCAGTAGAGCTCCACCTCGTGGCGGACGACGTTGAGCACGCCGCCGCGCCGCAGCCCATCGCAGGCCTCCTCGTTGACGAAGACCACCGGGACGGCGACGGCGACGGTGGACCCCGCCTTCACCGCCAGGAAGTCGACGTGGAGGATGGCGTCGGTGACCGGGTGCAGCTGCAGATCGCGCGCCAGCACGTCCATGCTGCTGCCGTCCACCTTCAGTTCGAAGAGCTGGGCGAAGAAGCCGGGCCGCAGCGCCTCGCGCTCCAGCACCCTTCCGGGCAGGGCGATCTTCATGTTCTCGCATTCGGGGCCATAGACGATGCCCGGCACCTTGCCGGTCCGGCGCACCGCCCGCGCCGCGCCGGTGCCGGTGCCGCTGCGCGTTTCGGCCTCCATGACGGTCCGTTCTGCCATGGCCTTCCCTTCCTTCGCTGCCGCGCCCGGCGCCTTCAGTCGAACAGGCTGGAGACCGAGCTCTCGTTGCTGATGCGGTGGACGGCCTGGGCCATCAGCGGCGCCACCGACATCACGCGGATCTTCCTGGATGCCCGCACCGCCTCCGTGGGCTGGATCGAATCGGTCACGGTCATGGCGTCGATGGCCGAGGCCTCGATGCGCCCCACCGCCCCGCCGGAAAGCACGCCATGCACGATGTGGGCATCCACGGCCAGGGCGCCGGCCTCCTTCAGCGCCCGGGCGGAGTTGCACAGCGTGCCGCCGGAATCGACGATATCGTCCACCAGGATGCAGTGGCGGCCCTGCACGTCGCCGACGATGTTCATCACCTCCGAAACGCCGTCGCGCTCGCGCCGCTTGTCCACGATGGAAAGGCCGGCGTCAAGCCGCTTGGCGATCTGGCGGGCGCGGAAGACGCCGCCGACATCCGGCGAGACGATCATCGGCCTGGCGGTGCCCGTCCGCTCGCGAATGTCCTCCACCATGCCCGGGGCGGCGTAGAGGTTGTCTACCGGAATGTCGAAGAAGCCCTGGGTCTGGCCGGCGTGGAGGTCCAGCGTCAGCACCCGGTTGGCGCCGGCCTCGGTGATGAGGTTGGCCACCAGCTTGGCGGAGATGGGGGTGCGCGAACCCACCTTCCTGTCCTGGCGGGCATAGCCGTAATAGGGGATGACGGCGGTGATGCGCCGGGCCGAGGCGCGGCGCAGGGCGTCGATGGCGATCAACAGCTCCATCAGATGGTCGTTGGCGGGATAGGAGGTCGACTGGACGACGAACACGTCCTCGCCGCGCACGTTCTCGTGGATCTCGACGAAGATCTCCATGTCGCTGAAGCGGCGCACGCTGGCGCGGGCGAGTTCGATGCCCAGGGCCGCCGCCATCGCCTCGGCCAGCGGCCGGTTGCTGTTGCCCGATACCAGCTTCATGGCATGACCCGCGCCCGAACCCCGCCCCGGGGCGGCCTGGCTCATAACAAAGACGATGCGGCGTGTAAACGGCTGCCCTCGTTCACGACATCTGAGACAGCGGGTGGGCCGGCCGTGTCTCGGGTGTGTATGAACCAGGATGCGGCGGGGGTCAGCCGCGCCGCCGGGCCAGAAAGCTGCGCAGCGCCAGCGGCAGCACGGCGGCCGACATCAGCGCCAGCGCCACCGGCAGGCCCGGCGCCCCCAGGCGCTCCATGGCGGCGCCGGCCAGCGCCGGCCCGGCCGCCGCGCCGACGTTCCACATCAGCGTGAAGGCGGCGGTGGCCGAGGCGAGCTCGGCGCCGCGGAAGCGCTCGCCCAGCAGCACCAGCGCCACGGCGTAGACCGCCGCCGAAAGGCCGCCCAGCAGAAAGATGTAGGGATAGTCGATGCCCGGCCGCGACAGCGCCTGGCCCATGACGGCGAACAGCAGGGCGCAGGACAGCACCATCAGCAGGGCGAGCAGGGTGCGGTCGATGCGATCGGCCAGCCAGCCGACGGCATAGGGCATGACGATGCCGCCCAGGTTGAAGACGATGAGGAAATGGATCGCGCGTTCCAGCGCCATCCCCACCTCCAGCCCATAGACGGTGATGAAGGCGTGCAGGCTGACGAAGACGGCCGCGAAGGCGCCGTTCAGCACGATCGGCAGCGGCGCCCGGCGGAAGGCGGCAAGCAGGCTCGCCGCCCCCGGCCGCTGCCCGGTGCCGAGGCGGGGCGAATCGCCCAGAACCAGGAACAGCGGCAGCACCGAGACGGCCACCACCGCCGCCAGGGCGGCGAAGGGCAGCCAGCCCTGGAAGCCGGCGACCTCCACGATCTTGTTGCCGGCCACCGTGCCGATGCCCAGCGCCGCGCTGTAGATCGCCAGCTCGCGTCCGCGGCTTTCCTCCCTGGCGGCCTCGTTGACCCAGGTCTCGCCGGCGATCCAGAGCACGCTGCCGGCGGCGCCGATCACCAGCCGCAGCACCAGCCACGGCCAGAAATCGGGAAAGACCATGCAGGCCAGCACGGCCAGCAGCTTCACGGCCGCCATCGCCAGCATGACCACCACCGGGCCGTGGCGGGCGACGGCCCCGGCCGCGAACCAGATCACCGCGAAGACGCCGAGGGCCTGGGCCGAAGCGTTGAGGCCGATCATGGAATCGCTGAAACCCATGGCGGCCAGCCGCGTGGAAAACATCGGGAAGCTGAAGCCGAACACCATGGCGGTGACGGTCATGGAAAGCGTCACCGCCGCCAGCACGCGCAGGCGTCGCAGGCCGATCGGCGCCGCCGCCCTCACCGGCGCGTCCACAGCAGCGCCGAAGCGGCGATGACGGCCCCATAGATCGCGCCCAGCGTCCAGGGCAGGCCGCCGGGGCCGAAGCCCGCCATCGCATAGCCCACCAGAAACGGCCCCGCCACCACGCCGACATTGAAGGCGAACTGGAAGGCGGTGGTGGCACCGCCCAGCTCCGCGCCGCGAAAGCGCGCGCCCAGCAGGGTGAGGCCCAGCGTGTAGAGGCTCATCATGCCCAGCCCCAGCGCCAGCGCCCACAGCCAGCGCAGGGCGGGGTGCGGGGGATGGGAAAGCGCCGCATCCGTCAGCGCGAAGATGACGACGGTCGCCACCATGACGGCCATGGCGAGCAGCCGCCGGTCCACCCGGTCGGCCAGCCAGCCGACCGGATATTGCAGCAGGCCGCCGGCGCTGAGCAGCAGCAGGACGAGGAAGGCGTCGTGGCGGCTCATGCCGATATCGGCGCCATAGACCGGCACGAAGGAGGCCAGCGAGCCGAAGGTCACACCGACGGTGAGGTTCATCAGCATCGGCACCGGCGCGACCAGGAACAGCGTGGCCATGGGCCGCGACCGCTGGCCCCCGAAGGAGGGCGCGACATGGCGCGCGCTGGCGACCGCCACCATGCAGACCGCCACCATGCCGCAGATGGCGAGAAACGGCAGCTGCCCGCCATGGCCGACGGCATAGAGGATGGCGAAGCCCGCCAGGGTGCCGGCAGCGGCGGCGATGCCATAGGCCGCCAGGCTGCGGCCGCGCCAGGAATCCTCGCTGGCCTGATTGACCCAGGCCTCGCCGGCGATCCACAGAACGCCGGTGGAGATGCCCATCAGCAGGCGCAACGCCAGCCAGTACCAGGCGTTTTCGTAGAGCATGCACAACGGCACGATCACCAGCGTGGCGGCGAAGCCCCACAGCATGGGCCAGGCGGCGCCGAAGCGCTGCAGCAGGGCGGGCATGAAGGGCGCGACCGCCAGCAGCGCCACCGACTGGGCGGCGGCATTGGCCCCGATCATGGCCTCGGAATGGCCCATCTCGTCGAGCCGCGTCGAAAACAGCGGCAGCGACAGGCTGTAGATCGCCGAGGTGACGCCCATGGCGACGATGGTCGCGGCGAGGCTGTAGGCCCTCTGGGCGGGGGTGAGGGCGCGCTCTGTCATGGGGCGGGGCTCGGACGGGCCGCCCTCTCTAACAGAGCGCCCCGGCCGGGGCCAGGGCGGGGCGCCCTCACAGAATGGCGAGGCAGCCCGCCATCAGGGCCAGCACCGTCAGCGCCACGAAGATCGCCAGATAGGGCACGGCTTCAGCGCGCCGCCCGGGGCGCGCCCGCCCCCTTCCGCCGGCGCCCCATGCTCTCCGGATTGGCTGCGCGCGACATACGGCACCGCCACCTTCCCACCGTCCCGGAAGCCGCAGAGCGAGAGTGCGAACTCCGGCCCCGGGCCGCCCGGGCCTTCAGGCGGGGGGGTGGAAGGCCAGCTCCGCCCACAGGAAGCCGCCATAGGCCAGCAGGAAGACCGCGCCCACCGCCCGCCCGATCCGGCGCGCCGCGACCAGGGCGGCAAAGCAGCCGGTCAGCGCCAGCATGGCGAGCACGGCGAGGTCGATCTCCATGGCGGCGGTGCGGATCGGCACCACCAGCGCCACGATGCCCAGCGCCCCCAGCAGGTTGAAGAGGTTGCTTCCCAGCACGTTGCCGATCGCCACCGCCGGGCGCCCGCGCAGCGCCGCCACCACCGAGGCCGCGAGCTCCGGCAGCGACGAGCCCACGGCGACCACGGTCATGCCGATCACCGTCTCGCTGATCCCCAACCCGCGCGCGATCTCCACCGCCCCGCGCACCAGCAGGTCGGCGCCCAGCACCAGCAGGGCCAGCCCGCCCGCCGCATAGAGCAGGGCGAGGCCGGGGCCGGGAAGGCGGCCGCCCTCGTCCTCGCCTTCGGGAAAGTCGCTGCCGCCGCGCCACCAGGTCAGCGCCAGATAGGCGGCCAGGGCGATCAGCATGGCGGCACCGTGCAGCGCGCCCAGATCGCCGGCCAGCACCAGGGCGGCGACGCAGGCGGTGACGGCCAGCACGATGAGGGCCTCGCGCCGCCCGGCGCGCGGTTCGAGCCGGATCGGCATGATCAGCGCCGCCGCCCCCACGATCAGCAGAATGTTGGCGATGTTGCTGCCGATCACGTTGCCCAGCGCCAGTTCGGCATGGCCCATCAGCGCCGACTCGACGCTCACCAGCAGTTCCGGCGCCGAGGTGCCGAAGCCCACCAGAACGACGCCCACCGCGATCTCCGAGACCCCCAGCCGCCGCGCCAGCGCCACGCTGCCGCGCACCAGCGCCTCGCCGCCCAGGAACAGCGCCAGGAAGCCGCCGGCGGTCAGGAGCAGCGGCCAGGTCACCGCTCCACCGGCGGCGCCAGGCCGATGACGGAGAGCTGGCGGCCGTAATCGCGCTCGACCCGCAGCAGGCTGCGGCGATAGCTGAAGAAGCGGTCTTCCTCGGCGCAGCTGTCGCCGCCGACGGCCACCGCCAGGCCGACGCCGCCCGCCCGCAGCCGGGCCAGGACATAGCCGGCGAGGTCGAAGCGGTGGCGGCCGGGCCGTCCCGGCGCCGGGACGAAGAAACGCCGGCTGGCCTCGTCGGTGGTCACGAAACGGGTCCGGAATTCGGCCCCCACCAGGTAGGACGCCTGGCCGATACAGGGGCCGACGACGGCGACGACGTCCCGGCGGCGGGCGCCCAGCCGCTCCATCGCCGCCAGGGCGCTCTCGACGATGCCGTCCAGCGCGCCCCGCCAGCCGGCATGGGCGGCGGCCACCACGCCGGCCGCGCCGTCGGCCAGCAGCACCGGCGCGCAATCGGCCGTCAGCACGCCCAGCGCCAGGCCCGGCCTGTCGGTGGCCAGCGCATCGCCCGGCTCCCCGCCTGCCGAGGCGTCCCGCGCCACCACCGCCCGCGCGCTGTGGCTCTGGCGCAGCGTCAGCAGGCATGGCGGTGCCACGCCCTGGGCCTGCGCCACCCGGCGGCGGTTTTCCACCACGCTCTCGCGCCGGTCGCCCGAGCCCAGCCCGGCATTGAGCGAGGTATAGAGGCCGCCGCTCACGCCCCCGCGGCGGCCGAAGAAGCCGTGGCGCACCCCGCTCAGCGCCGCCAGGGGCGGCGACCTCCACAGATGGCGATCCTCCAGGAGCGGGGAGCCCTCCCGCGCCCGCTCGCCGGTCCCGCTCACGGCAGCGCCGGCGCGAAGCCGTCGGGCGCGGGGCTGTCGGGGGGAAGCACGGCCATGGCCTGGAAATGCTCGCCCATGGCCCGTTTCGAAACAAGCCTCGTCATCGCCTCCCGGGCGGCGGGCGCGGCGGCCGCCAGCCGGCGCGTGCGGGCGGCGATGCCCAGGCGGCGCAGGAACGCGCCCTGGCCCGCGGGGCCGAAGACGCGGCAGCCACCCTCCCGTGCGGCCCGCGCCAGGGCGGCGAAGTCCACGGCCGCCGCCAGATCGCAGGCGCCGGGGGTGGCGAAGCGGTCGCCATGGGCGTGGGCGCGCACCGCCTGCAGGCTGTCGCGCAGGGGCAGGGCGGGATCGTGGAAGTCGATCGCCAGCAGCGCCCCGCCCCAGGCGGCCAGGCGCCGGGCCAGGGCCGTCATCAGCGCCTGGCGGGCGGGTGCCACCTCGGCGACGCGCCCGGTGGGCGCCCGCGCCGGCAGCCCGCAGACCAGCGCCCCTGCGGCCGGGCGCGGGGCGACGACCGGAACCAGGCGCCCGCCCCGGACGTCCACCAGCCGCTCGCGCCAGCCCGCCGGCGTGGCCACCAGCTGGCGCACCGGCAGAGCGTCGAAGAACTCGTTGGCGACGATCCAGGCCGCTCGTCCGGCGGGCAGCGTGGCGGCCGCCTCGTGCCAGGCGACGCGGCGCCCGGCCAGCACGGCGCGCTGGCACCGCCGCAGGAGCGGACTCGCCTCCACCAGATGGATCGCGAAGGGCGCCTGGCCCCGGCAGACGCCCTCGATGGCCCGCAGCGCGTCGGCCATCAGCGTTCCCCGGCCGGGGCCCAGCTCGGCCAGCACGGCGCCCTCGGGCGCCCCGGCCGCGCGCCACTGGGCCAGGCACCACAGGCCGACCAGCTCGCCGAACGCCTGGCCGATCTCCGGGGCGGTGACGAAATCGCCCGCCGGGCCGAAGGGGTCGCGGGTCATGTAGTAGCCGTGCTCGGGGTCCGTCAGGCAGGCGGCGACGTATTCCTCCACGGTGAGCGGGCCAGCGGCGGCGATGCGCCGGGCGAGCTTGCGGGCGAGCGCGTTCACGTCCGGGCGGGCGCTCCCGGGCGCGCCAGGACCAGCAGCGCCGCGCCGGCGGCGATCATCGGCAGCGACAGCAGCTGGCCCATGGTCTGGCCCGCCAGCACGAAGCCCAGATGGCCGTCGGGTTCGCGCACGAATTCCACCGCGAAGCGCAGCGCGCCGTAGCCGGCCAGGAAAACGCCAGCCAGCGCGCCGGGGCGCTGCCTCAGCGCCGTCCCGCGCCACAGCAGGTTCAGCAGCGCGAACAGCAGCACGCCTTCCAGCAGCGCCTCGTAGAGCTGGCTGGGGTGGCGCGGCGTCGCCGCGTCCTGCGGAAACAGCACCGCCCAGGGCAGGTCGCTGGGGCGGCCGATGAGCTCGCCATTGATGAAATTGGCGATGCGCCCGAAAAAGAGGCCGATGGGCGCCGCGCAGGCGGCCAGGTCGGCCAGGGCCAGCACCGGGCGCCGCCGGGCCCGGGCCAGCAGGAAGATCGCCACCGCCACCCCGGCCATGCCGCCGTGGAACGACATCCCGCCCTGCCAGACATAGAGGATCTCCAGCGGCTGGCGGACGAAATGGCCGGCCTGATAGAACAGCGCATAGCCCAGCCTGCCGCCGGCGACGATGCCCAGCGCCGCCCAGAGCAGCGCGTCGTCCAGCAGCCGGCGGTCCAGGGCGGCGGGCGAGGCGGGCGCCAGAGCGAGCACATAGCGCCAGCCCAGCAGGATGCCGGCGACATAGGCCAGCGCATACCAGCGCAGGGCGAAGGGGCCGATCTCGATCGCCGTGGGGTCCAGGGCGGGAAAAGCGATGGCGGGCATGGCGCCGGCTGCCGGTATGGGCGCCGGACCATAGGGACGGGCACCGGCCGCGTCCAGCGCCGCCGCGCCGCTGGCCGGCCAGCGGCCGAATCGGTTTCACCGCGCCGGCCCGATCCGCTATGATCGCGCTCCGGCCCCGGGGCGGCGAAACGCGGGCACCCGGGCGCAAGGCCTTGCCATGGGCCGATGTTTCTCTATGTCCTGCCGCTACGATGGCGATGGCAGGCGGGAGCGGGCGATGGGCGGCTCTTTCCGGGGCGATATGGCCGGCACGCTGGCGGGGGCGGCTTCCGCCCTGGCCGGCGCCAGGCGGGAGCTGGAGGCGCGCCTGCGCCAGCGCGCCGAGGCCCTGCTCGCCGGCGTGGACCTGGTCCGGCGCGAGGAGTTCGAGGCGGTGCGCGACATGGCGGTGCTGGCCCGCCAGGAGAACGAACGGCTGCAGGCGCGCATCGAGGCGCTGGAAGCCCGCTGCGTCTACACCACCGGCGACCTCGCGGCGCGGCTGGGACTCTCCGAGAGGACCGCGCGCAGCAGGCTGCGGGCCGCCGGCCTCGCCGGCGGCACCCGCCACCGCTGGACGAAGGCCGAGTTCGACGCCGTTCTCGAGCGGCTGGCGGCGGAAGGGGCATCTCGCCGCCGCCCGGCCGGAGGTGCCTCGTGAGCGGCCCCGGCGCCGCGCCCGGCTGCCATCCCCTGGACCCGGTGGAACGCTTCGCCGCCTTCAACGGCTGGCAGCACGAGCGCGACGGCGACAACGCCCTGGCTATCCGGATCGACGGCCACTGGTGCGCCTGGCGCATCTGGTTCGGCTGGCAGCGCGACCTGGCGGCGGTGACCATGGCCTGCGCCTTCGATCTCCAGGTGCCGGCGGCCAGGCTGGCGGCGATCCACGCCCTGCTGGCGCGGATCAACGAGCGGCTGTGGATCGGCCATTTCGACCTCTTCTCCGACGAGGCGGTGCCGGCCTTCCGCCACGCCCTGGTGCTGGGCGGCCAGGATGTGCCCGACGACGAGCAGCTGGCCTGCCTGGTCGGCATCGCGCTGGGGGAGTGCGAGCGCTTCTATCCCGCCTTCCGCTACGTGGTCGCCGACGGCATGGACGCCGCCGAGGCGATCCGCGCCGCCATCGTCGATCCCATGGGCGAGGCCTAGGCGATGGCCGGCGCCTCCTTGCTGCTGGTCGGCTGCGGCAGGATGGGCGCGGCGCTGCTGGCCTGCTGGCTGGCGCGGGACCGGTCCGCCGCCGGCCTGGCCGTGGTGGAACCCGACGGCGAAGCGGCCGCCGCCGCGCGGCGCCGGGGCGTGACGGTCGCCGCCCGCGCCGCCGACCTGCCCGCCGGCCTGGCGCCGGAGACGGTGGTCTTCGCCGTCAAGCCCCAGGCGCTGGCGGCGGCGGCCGACGAGCACGCCGCCCATATGCGGGCCGGCGCCCTGGCGCTTTCCATCGCCGCCGGGCGCAGCATGGCATGGCTGGAAGAGCGGCTGGGGCGAGGCGCCGCCATCGTGCGCGCCATGCCCAACACGCCGGCGGCGGTGGGCGAGGGCATCGCGGCGCTGGTCGCCAACCGCCACGCCTCGCCCGCGCAGCGGCGGCGGGCGGAAGCCCTGTTGCAGGCGGCGGGCGAGACGGTATGGCTGGACGACGAGGCGCTGATGGACGCGGTGACGGCCGTGGCCGGCAGCGGCCCGGCCTATGTCTTCCTGCTGATGGAGGCGCTGGCGGCGGCCGGGCGGGCGGCGGGCCTGCCGGGCGGCCTCGCCTGCCGGCTGGCGCGGCGGACGGTGATCGGCGCCGGCGCCCTGGCGCGGGCGACGGAGGCGGCGCCGGCGCGGCTGCGGGCGGAGGTCACCAGCCCCGGCGGCACCACGGAACGGGCGCTGGCGGTGCTGATGGCCGCCGACGGCATCGGCCCCCTCTTCGAGCGCGCCGTGGCCGCCGCCGCCGCCCGCTCGCGCGAACTGGCGCGCTAGGCCGATGGCCAACGGCAGAAACGAAGCCGGGGCTGTGCTCGAAGCGGCGCTGCAGCTCGCCGCAGAGGAGGGCTGGCGCACCGTCACGCTGGCGCGGGTGGCGGCCAGGGCGGAGGTGCCGCTGAACCGTCTGCGCGCGCTCTATCCCTCCAGGGGCGCTCTGCTGGACGCCTTCGCGCGCGCCATCGACGAGGCGGTGCTGGCGGGCGGGCCGCCCGAGGAGGCGGAGACGGCGCGCGAGCGGCTGTTCGAGATCATGATGCGCCGCTTCGACGCCCTCGGCCCCCACCGCCGCGCCCTGGCCTCGATCGCCGCCGCTACGCGGGCGGACCCCTCTGCCGCGCTGGCCGGCTGCATGCGCCTGCACGCCTCCATGCGCTGGATGCTGGAGGCCGCCGCCATCGACGGCGGCGGCCTGGCCGGCGGGGCGCGGGCGGCGGTGCTGGCGGCGATCCATATCGACGTGCTGCGGGTGTGGCTGGACGACGACAGCGAGGACATGGCCAGCACCATGGCGGCGCTCGACCGGCGCCTGGCGCGGGTGGAAGCGCTGGTCGAAGGCTGGCGGCGCTGCCGCCCGCCCCGCTGCCGCGGGCAGGCGTCAGACCGGCAAGACGACCCGGGTGCGCAGGCCGCCCAGGGGTGAATCGTCCAGCGCGATCTCGCCGCCATGGCTGTGGACGACGTCGCGGGCGACGGTGAGCCCCAGGCCGGCGCCGCCGCGGTTGGGGTCGCGGGCGGCGTCGATGGCGGACGGCGCCTGGCGCCCGGCGGCGCTGAGGCGCACGAAGGGCCGCAGGGCCGCCGCCCGCGCTTCGGCCGGAATGCCCGGGCCGTCGTCGTCCACCGTCACCGTCAGCGCGCTCCGCCGGCGGCGGGCGGCAAGCTCCACCCGCCCGCCATGGCGGCAGGCGTTGTCCACCAGATTGGTGAAGCAGCGCTTCAGCGCCCCGGGCCGCCCGGCCAGCGCCAGCGGCCCTTCCACCGCGAGCGCCACCCGGCCGGGCGCGGCGCGGGCCACGTCGGAGAGGATCGGCGCCAGGTCGATGGCGGCGGTCGTCTCCTCGCCCTCGCCGCGCGCGAAGTCGAGATAGACCTCGATCATGTGCTCCATCTCGTCGATGTCGGCCTTCAGCCGGGCGCTGCGCTCGTCGTCGGCGTGAAGCGCCAGTTCCAGCTTCATGCGCGTCAGCGGCGTCTTCAGGTCGTGGCCGACCCCGGCCAGCATCAGCGTCCGCTGCTCGATCTGGCGCAGGATGCGCTCGCGCATGGCGATGAAGGCCTGGGCCGCCTGGCGCACCTCGCGCGCCCCCGAAGGCTTGAACGCCACCTCGGCGCCGCTCTTGCCGAAGCTGTCGGCGGCCCTGGCCAGGCGGCGGATGGGGCGGATCTGCTGGCGCACGAAATAGGCGGCGATCAGGGCCAGCGCCAAGGAGATGCCGACCATCCAGAAGACGAACAGCGCCGTGGTGCGGCTTTCCATGCGGCGCATGGGGACCCGCACGTCGAGCACGCCATCGGGCAGCTGGACGCCGATCAGGGCGGTCTCGTCCAGCGAGGCGGTATCGACGACGAAGGGCCGCTGCACCCGCTGCTCCATGGCCTGGGCCAGCAGCCTTTCCACCCGCGAGGCGCCCGGCGGCGGCAGCGGCGAGGGCAGCTGGGCGCCGGGGTGGAAGAGCGCATCGACCCCCAGATGCATGCGCCCGATGCGGAAGACCAGGCCGGCCTCGTCCTCGGCCCGATAGCTGTTCATCATCCAGATCAGCGTCGACAGGTCGCCGGCCACGGCGTTGGTGAGATGGCGGGTGACGTGCTCCCAATGGCGTTCGTAGAAGACCACCAGCATGACGGCCTGCAGAATCGCCATGGGCGCCAGCACGATCAGCAGCGAGCGCGCGAAGATCGAACGGGGCAGCAGCCGGCGGATCATGGCCCCTCGCCGCCGCAGGGCCGGCGGGGCGCGCTCTCGTCCGCCCGCAGCACATAGCCCTCGCCCCACACCGTCTGCAGGTGGCGGGGCTGGCGCGGGTCGTCCTCGATCTTGCGCCGCAGGCGGGCGACCTGCACATCGACGCTGCGCTCGCCCGAGCCGGTGCGCTGCGAAAGCCGCAGGCGCGACAGGGTGGCGCCGGGCCGCGAGGCCAGCACCCTCAGCAGCGCCGCCTCGCGCGAGGTGAGCGCCACCGGCCGGCCGGCGCGGGTCAGCGCCATGCGGGCGGCGTCGAAGGCGAAGGGGCCGAAGACCACCGCCGCCGGCGCCGCCCTGGCGACATCCCGCCGCAGGACGCTCTCGATGCGCAGCACCAGCTCGCGCGGCTCGAAGGGCTTGGGCAGATAGTCGTCGGCGCCGCTCTCCAGGCCGGCGATGCGGTCGCCGCCTTCGCCGCGGGCGGTGAGCATGACGATGGGGATGCCGGCGGCCCGGCGGATGCGGCGGGTGAAGCTCATGCCGTCCTCGCCCGGCATCATGACGTCGACGATCATCAGGTCGAAGACCAGGCTCTTCAGCCTGGCCTCGGCGGCGGCGGCGCTGCCGGCGGTGGTCACCACGAAGCCCTGGGCCGTCAGATAGCGCTGCAACAGGCGGCACAGCCGGCGGTCGTCGTCCACCACCAGGATGTGGGGGTCGTCCGGGCTCACGGGCCGGGGCGCCGCGCGAGGCCGTCCACCATGCCGGTCAGCACCTGGCGGTAGCCGGTGACCGCCAGGGCACCGGCCTCGCGATAGGCCCGCGCGAGGCGCGCCCGCTGGTCGGCCGTCAGCCGCGCCTCCAGTGCCCGCCCGGCCTCGGTGAGATAGAGCAGGCGCCGCCGGCGGTCGCGCCCGCAGCGGCGCCGTTCCACGAAGCCGCCGGCCAGCAGGCGGCGCAGCACGGGGGCGAGGCTCTGCTTGGTGATCCTCAGGATCGCCAGCAGCTCCTTGACGGCGATCCCCGGCTGGCGGCCGACGAAATAGAGCGCCCGGTGATGGGTGCGGCCCATGCCGTATTCGGCCAGGATGGCATCGGGGCCGGCGGTGAAGTCGCGATAGGCGAAGAACAGAAGCTCGATGCCCTCGCGCAGCTCCTCGTCGCGCAGGAAGAGCGGATTGGGGCCGGGCTTTGCGTCAATCATGTTGACATATATGCCCCGGCCCGCTATCGGCCGCAAGCGCCGGATGCGGAGACAGCGCCATGGCCGACCTCATCCCCTTCGACGACCGCGACGGCACCATCTGGCTCGACGGCGAGATGGTGGAATGGCGCCAGGCCCGGGTCCATGTGCTGACCCACGGCCTCCACTATGCCAGCAGCGTCTTCGAGGGCGAGCGCTGTTACGGCGGCAGCATCTACAGGCTGCGCGAGCACGGCGAGCGCTTCGCCAATTCGGCCCGCCTGCTGGGCTTCGAACTGCCGTTCGCGATCGAGCAGCTGGAGGCCGCCCGCTACCGGGTGCTGCGGGCCAACGGCATCGTGGAAGGCTATGTGCGCCCGGTGGCCTGGCGCGGCAGCGAGGCGATGGGGGTGGCGGCGCAGGGCAACAGCATCCATGTGGCGATCGCCGCCTGGCCCTGGCCCAGCTATTTCTCGCCCGAGGCCAGGCGGCGCGGCATCGCCCTGGGGATCGCCGAGTGGCGGCGCCCGCCGCCGGAAACGGCGCCGGTGCACGCCAAGGCCGCCGGCCTCTACACGATCTGCACGCTGGCCAAACACGAGGCGGAGCGCCAGGGCTTCGACGACGCCATGATGTACGACTATCGCGGCTTCCTGGCGGAGGCGACCGGCGCCAACCTGTTCCTGGCCATCGACGGGCGGCTGCACACGCCCATCGCCGACTGCTTCCTGGACGGGCTGACCCGCCGGGCGGTGATGGCCCTGGCGCGAAAGCGCGGCATCGAGGTGGTGGAACGGCACATGACCGACGACGACCTGGCGCGGGCGGGCGAGGCCTTCATCACCGGCACGGCGGCGGAGGTCACGCCCGTGAGGCGCATCGGCGATTTCCACTTCCAGCCCGGACAGCTGTGCCACCGGCTGATGGACGATTTCGCGGCCGAGGTGCGCGCCGCCTAGGCGCCGCCCCGCCGCCGCTGCCAGCGGGCGGCGGCCGCCTCGTCGCCGGCGCGGGCCTCGACCCAGCGGGCGCCGGCTTCCGTCTCCTCCAGCTTCCAGAAGGGCGCCCGGGTCTTCAGCCAGTCGATCAGGAAGGCGCAGGCCTCCAGGGCCGCCAGGCGGTGGGCCGAGGCCGTCGCCACCAGCACGATGCGCTCGCCCGCCGCGAGGCGGCCGTAGCGATGGATCACCAGGGACGCCCGCAGCGGCCAGCGGCGATGGGCTTCGGCGTCGATCTCGGCCAGCATCCTTTCGGTCATGCCGGGATAGTGTTCCAGCGTCATGGCGCCGCCGCCGGGCGCCAGCTCGCGCACCAGCCCGACGAAGGAGGCGACCGCGCCCGTGGCCCCGTCGCCCTCCGAGAGCGCTTCGATCTCGCGGCCGACGTCGAAGTCCTCCGCCTGGACGCGGATCACGGCCTAGCCACCCGTCACCGGCGGGAAGAGCGCCACCTCGTCGCCGTCGGCGACCGGGGTGGCGGGGCCGGCATAGGCGTGGTTGACGGCGACGCGCACCAGGGCGCGGTCCTTCAGCGCCTCGGCATAGCCGCCGCCGCGCGCCTCCAGCCAGGCCAGCAGGCCGGCGACGTCGCGGACGCCCTCGGGCAGCGGCGCCTCTTCGCCGGCGCGCCCGACGGTCTGCCTGACCCAGGCGAAATAGAGGAGCTTCATGCCATCGTCTCGCCGAACGGCAACACCTCGACCATGGCACCCTTTTCCAGCCGGGTCATGTCCTCGGGCAACTCCGCCAGGGCGTCGGTGGCGACCAGCGACGACAGGAGGCCGGCGCCCTCGCGGGCGAAGGCGCGGGCCTCCAGCACGCCGTCGGCGGCCCGTTCGAGATGGACGCGGACATATTCGCGCCGCCCGCCCTTCTTGTCGCGCGCAAAGGCCGCCCGCACGGCGAAGGTGCGCGGTTCCACCTCCAGGGCGCCGGCCAGGCGCAGCAGCAGCGGGCGGGCGAAGCGCAGGAAGGTCACCATGGCGGCGGCGGGATTGCCGGGCAGGCCGACGAAGGCGGCCGCGCCCACCTGGCCCAGCAGCAGCGGGCGCCCGGGCTTGATCGCCAGATGCCAGGCGTGGAGCGTGCCGCGCTCGGCGACGGTGCGGCCGACATGATCCTCGTCGCCCACCGAGACGCCGCCCGAGGTCAGCAGCGCGTCGTGGCCTTCGGCGGCGGCGAGGATGGCGTCTTCGGTGCGCCGCGCGTCGTCGGGCAGGATGCCGAGATCACTCACCCGGCAGCCCAGCCCCCTCAGCAGGCCGGCGATGGCGTAGCGGTTGGCGTCGTAGATGGCGCCCGGCGCCAGCGGCCGGCCCGGCTCCTCGACCTCGTCGCCGGTGGAAAACAGCGCCACCCGCAAGGGCAGGCGGCAGGCCAGCCGGACGCGCCCGAGAGAGGCGGCGAGGCCCACATCCGGCGCCCGCAGACGGCGCCCGGCGCGCAGCACGACGCTGCCGGCGCGGACGTCCTCGCCCGCCCGGCGGCGATTGGCGCCGCGCCGGAGGCCGGGGGGCAGGGTCACGATGCCGCCCTCTTCGCGGGCGTCCTCCTGCATGGCGACGGTATCCGCGCCCTCGGGCATGGGCGCGCCGGTGAAGATGCGCACCGCCTCGCCCCGCCGCGCCGGGCGGCCCAGCCGGCGGCCGGCCGCCACCCGCCCGGTCACCGGCAGCACGGTGGGGCCGTCGCCGGCCAGGTCGTCGTGGAAGAAGGCATAGCCATCCACCGCCGCGTTGGCGTGGGGCGGCACATCCATGGCGGCCGTTACGTCTTCGGCCAGGATGCGCCCGCAGGCGCGGGCGAGCGGCACTTCCGCGATCGCCGGCAGCGGGCGGGCGGCGCGGGCGATCGCCGCCAGCGCCTGGGCGGCCGTCAGCGGCTTTCCCCCATGGGCGAAGCAGTCGTCGCTCAGCCGCGCCATCGCGCCCTCTCCGCCGCCATGGGCGCCCCGGCCAGCGCCGCCTTCAGATAGCCCCAGCCGGTCGCCACCGTCAGCCCGGCGGCGAGCCAGAAGAGGACGCGCCCGGCCACCGGCCAGACCTCGCCCATGGCGAAGCCCGCCGCCTCCGGCAACAGGCAGCCCAGGGCGACCATCTGAAGGGCCGTCTTCCACCTGGCGAAGCCCGTGACCGGCACGACGACGCCCTTCTCGCCCAGATGCTCGCGCAGGCCCGAGACCAGCACCTCGCGCAGCACGATCGCCATCGCCGGCAGCAGCGGCGCATCGCCGCTGGCCGCCAGCAGCATCGCCAGGCCGGCGACCAGCAGCTTGTCGGCGATGGGATCCAGCATGCGCCCGAAGGCGGAGGCCGCATCCAGCCGCCGGGCCAGCCGGCCATCGAGGAGGTCGGTGAGGCAGGCGGCGACATAGAGGGCGAGCGCCGCGAGACGGGCGGCGGGCTCCGGCCACAGCAGCAGGCCGGCGATCGGCACCAGGGCGACGAGGCGGAACAGCGTGAGGGCGTTGGGCAGGCTTTTCACGGCGGCGGCCTATGCCTGGGCGTGGAAATGGTCGCGGATGCGCCGGGCCACCGTGCGGTCGATGCCATCCACCTTTTCCAGATCGGCGGCGGCGGCGCGGGCGACGGCGGCGGCCGAGCCGAAATGGTGCAGCAGCGCCCGCTTGCGGCGCGGCCCGACGCCGGCGATCTCGTCCAGCAGCGAGCGGCCGATGCGCCCGCCGCGCCGCTGGCGGTGGGCGCCGATGGCGAAGCGGTGGGCCTCGTCGCGCAGGCGCTGCACGAAATAGAGCACGGGATCGCGCTGCGGCAGCGTGAAGGGCGCGCCATGGGGCAGATGGAAGCGCTCGCGCCCGGCGTCGCGGTCCGGCCCCTTGGCGACCGCCACCAGCGCCAGCGGGCGCGGCTCCGCCAGCCCCAGCTCGTCGAGGGTCCGCAACGCCGCCGTGAGCTGGCCGCGCCCGCCATCGAGGATCACCAGCTCCGGCCACTGGCTGCGCTGCGGGTCCTCGCGCATGAGGCGGGTGAAGCGCCGCCGCAGCACCTGGCGCATCATGGCGTAATCGTCGCCGCCGGCGGGCGGGTGCGCGGCAGCACCGGCCAGCGAGAACTTGCGATAGTGTTGTTTCATGAAGCCTTCCGGGCCGGCGACGATCATCGCGCCCATGGGCTGGGCACCCTGGATGTGGCTGTTGTCGTAGACCTCGATGCGGCGGGGTGGCGCCTTCAGCCCCAGGCGGCGGGCGAGGCCGGCCATGAGCTCGTTCTGCGTGGCGCTTTCGGCCAGGCGCCGGGCCAGCGCGGCGGCGGCGTTGTGGAGCGCCTGGCGCATCAGCGCCCGCCTGGCGCCGCGCTGCGGCACCGAAAGCTCCACCTTGTGCCCGGCGCGGCTGGCGAGGGCCGCCGCCATCCATTCGGGATCGTCCGGCATGACCGAGACCAGGACCAGGCGGGGCGGCTGCTTGTCCTCGTAGAACTGGCCCAGAAAGGCGGCGCAGACGGCGCCCTCGCTGCGCTCGCCGGTGCGGCTGGGATAGTAGGCGCGGTTGCCGTAATTGCGCCCCTGGCGCACGAAGAAGACCTGCACGCAGGCTTGGCCCGCCACCCGGTGAAGCGCCACCACATCGGCATCGACGGCGGCCGGCAGGTCGATCGCCTGATGGGCCTGGATGTGGTTCAGCGCGCGGATGCGGTCGCGCAGGGCGGCGGCGCGCTCGAAGTCCAGCGCTTCGGACGCCGCCTGCATGCGGGAGGCCAGCGCCTCCTGCACTTCGCGGCTGCGGCCTTTGAGAAAGGCGCGGGCTTCTTCGACCAGCCTGGCGTAGTCGTCCTCGCTCGCCAGGCCGGCGCAGGGAGCGACGCAGCGCTTGATCTGGTGTTGCAGGCAGGGGCGCGTGCGGTTGGCGAACACGTGGTCGCTGCAGCTGCGCAGCGGGAAGGCCCGCTGCAGGGCCGCCAGCGTGCGGTTGACCGCCCCGGCATTGGCGAAGGGGCCGAAATACTCGCCGCGCCGCCGCCTGGCGCCGCGGTGTTTCACCACCTGCGGCCACGGGTGATCGCCGCGCAGCAGGATGTGGGGGAAGGATTTGTCGTCGCGCAGCAGGATGTTGTAGCGCGGCTTCAGCCGCTTGATGAGGTTGGCCTCGAGCAGCAGCGCCTCGGCCTCGGTGGCGGTGGTGACGACCTCCAGGGCGGCGGTGGCGGCGACCATGCGGTGGAGCCGCGGCTCCAGCCGCCCGGGCTGGACATAGCTGGCGAGGCGGTGGCGAAGGTCGCGGGCCTTGCCGACATAGAGCGCCTTGCCCTCGGCGCAGAGCATGCGATAGACGCCGGGCGCGGCGGGCATGGCCTTCAGCGAGCGGCGGATGGCCTCGGCACCGCGCGGGCCGTTCGCGCCCGGCGGCGGCTCCCTGGCGGGGCCGGCGAGCGCAGGCGGGCGCGCCTCTCTGTCCGCTCTGGCCATGCGGCAATGTAGCGCAGGCGGCGGCGCGGCCGAACAGGGCCGCACCGCCGGGCGCGGGGCGTTCAGTCCCCGGGCTGGGGCACGATGCGCATATAGGGCTTCGGCGCCCGCCAGCCGGCGGGGAAACGCTCCTTCGCCTCCTCGTCCCTGACCGCCGGCACGATGATGACGTCGTCGCCGTTCCGCCAGTTGGCGGGGGTCGCCACCTGGTGCCTGGCGGTCAGCTGACAGGAATCGAGCAGGCGCAGCACCTCGTCGAAATTGCGGCCGGTGGACATGGGATAGCCGATCGTCGCCTTGATCCGCTTGTCGGGGCCGATGACGTAGACGATGCGCACGGTGGCGTTGTCGGCCGGGGTGCGGCCCTGAGCGCTGCTGCCGGCATCGGCAGGCAGCATGTCGTAGGCCTTGGCGACCGAGAGATCGGAATCGGCCAGCAGGGGATAGTTCAGGGCGTGGCCGGTGACCTCGGCGATGTCGCCCGACCAGCCCTCGTGATCGGCGACACCGTCCACCGAGAGGCCGATCAGCCTGGTGTTGCGCTTGTCGAATTCCGGCTTCATGCCGGCGAGCGTGCCGAGTTCGGTGGTGCAGACCGGCGTGAAATCCTTGGGATGCGAGAACAGGATGCACCAGGAATCGCCGACGTAGTCGTGGAAGCGGATGCGGCCCGCGGTCGAATCCTGTTCGAAATCGGGCGCGATGGAACCGATGGACAAGGTCATGGCGTTCGTCCTCTCCGTATGCTCGGGCGGCGGCGCCACGCGACCGCTGCCCCGGCGCAGCGGCGGCGGGCGGGGGCGGGCGCATGCCACCTCTGAGAGATGGGGGCCGGCGGGCGGCGGTTCAAGCCGCCGGGGCGGCCAGCAGCGTTGGCTGTCAGAACAGCCCGGAGACGGTGCCCTGCCCATCCACGTCGATGCGCTCGGCGGCAGGCGCGCGCGGCAGGCCCGGCATGGTCATGATGGCCCCGGCGAGGACGACCACGAACTCGGCACCGGCCGAAAGCCTGACCTCACGCACCGGCATGTCGAAGCCGGTGGGCGCTCCCTTCAGCGCCGGGTCGGTGGAGAAGCTGTATTGCACCTTCGCCATGCAGACCGGAAAGCGGCCCGCCTCGCTGGCGTCGAGCTCCTGCAGCCGGCGAGAGACGGCGGCGGGGACCTGGATGTCGCGGGCGCGGTAGATCTCGCGCGCGACGGTGCGGATCTTCTCCTCCAGCGCCATATCGTCGGGATAGAGGGGGCGGAAGCGGGCGCCGCCGGCGGCGACGGTCTCGACCACGGCATGGGCCAGCGCCTCGGCACCGGCACCGCCTTCGGCCCAGTGGTTGGCCTCGACACAGGGCACGCCCCGGGCGGCGGCCAGCGCCTGGAGCCTGGCCATCTCGGCGTCGGTGTCGGCGGGAAAGCGGTTGATCGCGACGATGGCGGGGACGCCGAACCTGGCGATGTTTTCCAGGTGGCGTTCGAGATTGGCGAAGCCGGCCTCGACGGCGGCGACATCTTCTTCGGCCAGCGCCTCCCTGGCCACGCCGCCGTGCATCTTCAGGGCGCGGACGGTGGCGACCACCACCGCCGCCGACGGGACCATGCCGGTCTTGCGGCATTTGATGTCGAAGAACTTCTCGGCGCCCAGATCGGCGCCGAAGCCGGCCTCGGTGACGACGTAATCGGCGAGCTTCAGGGCGGTGGCGGTGGCCAGCACGGAATTGCAGCCATGGGCGATGTTGGCGAAGGGGCCGCCATGCACGAAGGCCGGGTTGTTCTCCAGCGTCTGCACCAGGTTGGGCTTGATGGCATCCTTCAGCAGCGTCGCCATGGCGCCCTGGGCGTCGAGGTCGCGGGCGGTGACCGGGCGGCGCTCGCGGCTGTGGCCGACGACGATGTTGCCCAGGCGGCGTTTCAGGTCGTCGATGCCGCTGGCGAGGCAGAAGATGGCCATCACTTCGGAGGCCACCGTGATGTCGAAGCCGTCCTCGCGCGGGAAGCCGTTGGCCGGCCCGCCCAGGGAGGCCACGATGGCGCGCAACGCCCGGTCGTTCATGTCGACCACACGCCGCCAGGCAATGCGGCGCGGGTCGAGGTCCAGACGGTTGCCCCAGTAGATGTGGTTGTCGATCATGGCGGCGAGCAGGTTGTTGGCCGCGCCGATGGCGTGGAAATCGCCGGTGAAATGGAGGTTGATGTCCTCCATGGGCACGATCTGGGCATAGCCACCGCCGGCAGCCCCGCCCTTGACGCCGAAGGAAGGCCCCAGCGAGGGCTCGCGCAGGCAGATCAGCGTCTTTTTGCCGATGCGGTTCAGCGCGTCGCCCAGGCCGACGGTGGTGGTGGTCTTGCCCTCGCCGGCCGGGGTCGGGGTGATGGCGGTGACCAGGATCAGCCTGCCGTCGGGCTTCCCGGCGAGGCTGTCGATAAAGTCGAGCGAGAGCTTGGCCTTGTCGTGACCATAGGGTTCGAGATGCCGTGCCTCGATGCCGAGGCGGTCCTTCGCCAGTTCGAGGATCGGCCGCAGTGTCGCGGCCTGGGCAATTGCAATATCGGATCTGGGCGGCGCCATGACTGCTCTCCTGAAGACGAAGGCTTGCGGAGGCCTCCGGGCGGGGCCGGGGCCAAGGAAAAGGGGCGGCGTTGCCGCCGCCCCTCAACGAAAACGCCGACGAAGACGGACAGTCAGCGCCCTTCCATCACGGCGTCGTGGCGCCCGCGATGGTCGAGCGCCTGGTCCAGGCCGACCTCGTTGTAGCGGCGCAGGGCCGCATCGTATTCGCTGTTTTCCGACTGGATCTGCCAGATGTGCCAGGCCACCCAGATGATCACGCCGGCGAGGGCGAGGGCCCATTCGATCCCCGGGAAGGGATAGATGGCGCCCATACTGGCGAGATCGCTCCAGCTCTCAACATTGGTGGACATGGTTGCTTACCTCCTTGTCGGGGCCGTTCAGCCCTTGGCCAGTTCGCGGTCGACCTCTTCCATCGACGTGTCGCGATAGGCGTGATAGGGGAAGGCATCCCCGTAATCATGCGTATCGAGACCGGCGAGTTCGACCTCGCGCGGGACGCGCAGCCAGCCCAGGCCGTCCAGGACCTTGGCCAGCACCCAGCAGGGGATGAAGCCCAGACCCCAGAACATGAGCACGGCGCCCAGGAACTGGCCCAGCGGGTTGATCTGGGCAACACCATCGACATTGCCGAACCAGCCCATGGCGTCGCCGGCGACGTTCGAAGGATAGCCCCAGAGCAGGAAGCCGGCGATCACCGTGCCAGCGAAACCGGCATAGCCATGCACCGCGACGGCGCCGACGGCATCGTCGATCTTGAACTTCCGCTCCACCCAGTAGTGCATCTTGTAGGCGATCCACACACCCACCATGGCGACGATCATCGCTTCGATGGGGTGGTAGAGGTCGTTGCCCGCCGATGCGGTGATGATGCCTGCAAGACCGCCCGAGTAGCTCCAGAACGGATTGCCCCTGGAGATCAGATAGCCCGCCAGGAGGCCGCCCGAGAGCGACATCAGGAAGTTGAAGGTAATGCCCGAAAGCGAGGTGGGCGTGAGGTAGATGTTGGTGGCAGTGAAGAACGCCGCCCCCTCAGTGCCCATCACACCGGAGGTGTAGTCGATGATCGGGATGTTGCAGGCCGCATAGAAGCCCCAGAAGCCCGTATAGATCAGGAACAGGCCTACCGTGACGAACCAGGGGCTGTTCTGCGGGATATCGCGCGGCGTGCCATCGGGAGCGAACTTGCCGAGCCGCGGCCCCAGCACCGCCAGCACGCCCAGAGCCGAGCCGCCGGCGATGCCGTGCACCACCGAGGAGGCATAGGCATCGTGGTAGCCCCACAGCTGCACCATCCAGCCGTTCCAGGACCAACCCCAGGCGGCATCGATGATCCAGGTCACCGAGCCGACCAGGACGGCGACCAGGACGAAGCCCTGGGTCTTGATGCGCTCGATCACCGCACCGGAGACGATCGACGCCGTGGTCCAGGAGAAAAGCAGGAACGCCGCCCAGAAGACGCCGTTGATGCGTGCCCAGAACATGGTGTCGTCGGCGGTCAGGCTCTCGGTCTGCACGCTCACCGCGCCGCCCATATGGACGCCCATCAGCTCCGACCACGGCAGCGCGAAGGGCGCATCCAGGAAGCCGCCGATGAGCGGGAAGTGCGGGAATGCGAAGTAGATCCACCAGCCGAAATAGAAGAACGTGATGGTGACCAGCGGGATCAGCATCGTGTTCTTCATCAGCGTGTGCTGGATGTTCTTGCGGCGCGAGGCGCCGACCTCATAAACGCAGAACCCCACATGGATCAGGAACATCATGACGACCGTGACCCAGTAGTAGAATTCCGTAAAGATGACGACTAGGGAGTCGAGTTGACCGGACATCTCCTGGTTCCCCCATGTTGCATCGTGCCATTGCCCTCCCGCCGCGTCAGGCGTTGCCCCCGCTTCGGCGGACGGACGAGTCTAGCCCGATTCGCGGCGGCTGCAAGCAGAAGAATTCCACCCCGCCCGCGGGCCGGCCCGGGGAGCGGCCCCGGTGAGCGAGGCCGGCACCCGCCTGCGCGACGGCTTCATGGCCTGGCAGTGCCTGATCCGCCAGCATGCCATGCGGCGCCAGGGCGGGCGGCCCTCCGACGGTATGGAGCCGATGGCCATCGCTGCCGACGGTGCGCCGCTGGGCCATGTCCGCACGGTGATCGTCAAGCGCGAGCCGCAGCACACAGCCGCCCGCTTTCGCCACATCGTCGCCCGCACCCACGACCCGCGCGAACGCTTCGACGAAGCGCTGCGCTACCTGCGCGCCTCCTATTTCCAGCGACCCCAGGGCTTCGAGCCGCGGCTGTTCGCCCTGTTCGCCCCCGCATCGCCAGGCGCCGCCCGGCTGGCGCAGGATGGCGCCTGCACCCTGGCTTTCCGGCAGTCCGCCCGCAGCTTCCGCCTGCCCTGCCGGGTGGCGCGGCTGGCGGATGGCGACCCCTTCGCCATGGCGCTGTTCTGGCACAACGCCATGTTCAACCCGACAGCGCCGCCGGGCGGCACGGCGCTCGCCTTCGCACCGCTGTGGGAGGAGGGCAGCGCCTCGCCGGCGCCAGGCGAGGGGTGAGCCGGCACCCTAGAACTTGCGGTAGGCGCGGTAGAGGTCGCGCATGGGGTGGCGCTCCGACATCTGGAACTTGACCAGCAGCTCGCGCGCGATCATGTCCCGATCCTGCTGGTTGTCGGGCAGCTCCATGGATTTCGGCACTCGGATCCAGCCATTGGCGTTGCGGTCGAAGACGGCCGCGTGGCCTTCCTCGTAGCCCATGTGGACGTCCTCGAGCCAGTTGAGGTCGTTCCAGCCCATGATCTCGATGTATTTGGCCAGAAACGGCGTCAGCCGGTCGTAGTCGGGAACCAGGTTGACGTCGTAGCGATAGCCGATGTGCTGGCCGATCTCCTTCTCGCGCGAACTGTCGAGGCCGTCGGAGGTGAGGAAGTAATCGACATCGCCCGCCGTCCGGCGCGCCGGTGCCTCCCTGCCCGCGGCGGCGGCCTGCAGCGAGTCCTTGTCTCCTGCCATGCCGTGTCCCTCCCGCTTCAGAGGTGGTGATAGTCGGCGATGCCGACCGTGTGGTTGGTGCCCGCCAACGGCACTCCGGCCATGGCCGAGGCCTCCATGGTGAGGGCCGCGATGTCTTCGGGTTCCAGGCTGTGGACGTCGGTCTTGCCGCAGGCACGCGCCATCATCTGGCACTCGATCGTCAGCGTGTGCAGGATGTTGTAGACTCGCTCCGCCGCATCGTCGGGGTTGAGGCGCTTCCTGAGCTCGGGGTCCTGCGTTGCCACGCCCACCGGGCAGCGGCCGGTATGGCAGTGGTAGCAATGGCCGGCCGGGACGCCGACGGTGCCCTCGAAATCGGCCTCCGGGATATCCTTGTTGCAGTTGAGCGCCATCATCGCCGTGGTGCCGATGGCGACGGCATCGGCACCCAGGGCCAGGGCCTTGGCGAGGTCGCCGCCGTTTCTGACGGCCCCGGCATAGACCAGCGAGATGTCGCCGCGCCGGTCCAGATCGTCGATGGCACGCCGGGCCTGGCGGATGGCCGCGATGCCCGGCACGCCCGTCTCCTCGGTGGCGAGATGGGGGCCGGCGCCGGTGGAGCCCTCCATGCCGTCGATATAGATCGAATCGGGGTTGCACTTCACCGCCATGCGCACGTCATCATAGACGCGGGCGGCGCCGAGCTTCAGCTGGATGGGGATGCGATGATCGGTCGCCTCGCGGATCTCCTGGATCTTGAGCGCCAGATCGTCCGGCCCCAGCCAGTCCGGATGGCGGGCCGGCGAGCGCTGGTCGATGCCGGCGGGCAGCGAACGCATCTCGGCGACCTGATCGGTGACCTTCTGGCCCATGAGATGGCCGCCCAGGCCAACCTTGCAGCCCTGGCCGATGAAGAACTCGCAGGCGTCGGCCAGCCGCAGATGATGGGGATTGAAGCCATAGCGCGACTGGATACACTGATAGAACCACTTCTCCGAATAGCGCCGCTCGTCCGGGATCATGCCGCCTTCGCCCGAACAGGTGGCGGTTCCCGCCATGGTGGCACCGCGCGCCAGCGCCGTCTTCGCCTCGTAGGAGAGCGCCCCGAAGCTCATACCCGTGACATAGACGGGGATGTCGAGCACCAGCGGGCGCCGGGCGCGGGGGCCGATCACCGTCCTGGTCTCGCATTTCTCGCGATACCCCTCGATCACGAAACGGGTCAGCGTGCCGGGCAGAAAGGTGAGGTCGTCCCAGGTGGGGATCTTCTTGAACAGCGCCATGCCGCGCATGCGGTAGCGCCCCAGCTCCGCCTTGATGTGGATGTCGTCGACCACATGGGGCGGAAACATGAAGTTCCGGCCCAGAACGCTGGTGTTGCGCCCGCCCGCGGATGCACCGTCGCCTTGCCCGTTCGCTCCGTCGCTGGTCATGTCGCTATCTATCCTTCGCTCTCGCAGGGACCGCCCGGTCAGAGGACGATCTTCTTCTCGGAGGGTTCGAGGTTGTCGTAGTTCCAGAGCCGCTTTCCGGCAACGATCTTGGTCATGCTGGCGACGCCATTGGGCACCTTCAGGCCGAACTGGCCGAGCTTGCGCTCCAGCCAGGCGCAGTCGAGACCGGTCATCTCGGCCGGCACCGCATCGACGCCCAGGCTCTCGATACGGCCGCCGACATAGATGGTGCCGTCATACATGGAGTCGCCCAGGTTCTTGCCGGCGTCGCCCAGCACGACCATGCGTCCGCGCTGCATCATGAAGGCGGAGAAGGCGCCGGTGCGGCCGCCGACGATGATGGTGCCGCCCTTCTGGTCGATGCCCGTGCGCGAGCCGACATCGCCCATGCACACCAGGTCACCGCCGCGCAGCGCCGCCCCGAAGGTGGCACCGGCGTTCTTCTCGACCACCACCGTGCCCGCCATCATGTTCTCGGCACAGGACCAGCCGACGCGCCCGGTGATGCGCACATTGGGGCCGTCGATCAGCCCGACGCCGAAATAGCCGAGGCTGCCCTCGAAGGTGAGGCTCAACCGTTGCAGGATGCCCACGCCCAGTGAATGGCGAGCCAAAGGGTTCCCGACCACGATGGAACCATGGCCTTGCGACATCAGATCGCGGATCTTCAGGTTGATCTCGGTCGCCCCCATGTCGGCGGCATCGATGTCCGCGCGCTTGTTGAAGTCGACCTCGAAAGCCTCCGGATAGAGAAAACTCTCCTCCTCGGCGATGTCGAAGAAGCGCTGCTGCGTGCGGCCCGCCAGCTGCTCAGTGTGGAGCCCCATGTCGTGGGAGCGGTGTTCCTTCAGCTGTGCCATACGCGAACCTCCCGGTCGTAGGGATCGGTGGTATCGATCTCCTGCGGCAGGATCTGGCGGATGGCCACCTCTTCGGAGGCCATGGCGACCAACTCGTCGCTCTCGTAGAGCACCATCGGCTTGGCTGCCATATCGTCCTTGGCCATGCCGAGGCTGTCAGAGGTCGCCACCAGATAGGTGAAGACGCCGTCCAGCTCGTCCACCGACTGGCGCATGGCGTCCTCCAGCGAGATGTCGTTCTGGAGTTTGTCGGCGATATAGACGGCGATCAGTTCGCTGTCGCAGTTCGACTTGAAGCGGAAGTCCTTGCGCTCCAGCTGGCGGCGCATGATCCAGTAGTTGGTCAGCTGGCCGTTATGAACGACGGCGATATCGTGATAGGGGTAAGCCCAGTAGGGATGGGCCGAACGGATATCGACATCCGACTCGGTCGCCATGCGGGTATGGCCGATGGCATGGGTGCCCTCGAACCCTTTCAGCGCATATTGCCCGGAGACCGTCACGGCGTTTCCCAGGTCCTTCACCAGTTCCAGGCGGGTGCCGAAGGAGAGGATCTCGGTGGACGCCACGTCTTCCACATAATCGGCCAGGAGCCGCATGTCGCCCTGATAACGGATGCGGTAGCGATAGGCGTATTCGGTCGCTTCCTCCGCCTTCACCGCCTCCACGCCCAGCTCCTCCAGGCGGCGGTCGATCTCGGCGCGCCGTTCCCTGACCTGGCGGTGGATTTCGAAGCCCCGCGCCATATCTTCTTGTTCGGCAACCTTGAAACGCAGGACATATTCACCCCTGCCGGGCATCCCATACATGGCGAAGCCGGTCGAATCCGGCCCGCGATGCTCCAGCGATTGCAGCATCGCCGTCATCTCCGAGCCGATGTCCGATGGCTTTTTGCGCATGATGCCTGCGATACCGCACATGGCGTTTGCTTCTCCCCGTTTCTCGCCGCGCCTACCTGCGGCCGTCGAAGGCCGCAGCGGAGCCAGCCCGTTGCGCCGCTCTCACCCGTGTTTGCCTAGGGCAGGCAGTCCCAGTAACTTTCCATGTCCCACTCGGTGACGGTGGCCATGAACTTCTCCCACTCGTCGGTCTTGTAGTGCATGAAAACCCGATACATGTCGCCGGGCATGGCGGCCTTGATGATCTCGTCGTTCTTCAGCCGCTCCAGCGCATCGCCCAGCGACATGGGCAGCTTCTTGACCTGCTTGCCCTCCTCCATGGCCTGGTAGATGTTGCGTTCCTCCGGTTCGCCCGGGTCGAGATCGTTGGCGATGCCATCGTCGAAGGCCCTCAGCAGGGCGGCGGCCATCAGATAGGGGTTCACCATGGAATCGACCGCGCGGTATTCGAAGCGCCCGGGCGCTGACACCCGCATGCCGGTGGTGCGATTCTGATAACCCCAGTCGGCGAAGACCGGCGCCCAGAAACCCGTGTCCCACAGCCTGCGATAGGAATTGACGGTGGAACAGCCGATGGCGGTCAGCGCCCCCAGATGGGCCATGATGCCGCCGATGGCCTGAAGACCCACCTTGCCCGGCTTGCGCGGGTCGCTGCCATCCGGAAGGAAGGTGTTCTCGCCGCCCCTGCGGTAGGTGAAGTTGTGCTCCATGCCCGCCGGGGCCGCCTGGCCCAGGGGATTGAACTTGTCCTCGCCGCCCCGCCACAGCGAGACATTGTGGTGGCAGCCCGACGCCGAGACACCCATGAACGGCTTGGACATGAAACAGGCGATCAGGTTGTGCTCGCGCGCCACCTGCGCACAGACCTGACGATAGGTGGTCAGCCGGTCGGCGGTGCGCAGCGCGTCGTCGAACTGGAAGTTCAGTTCCAGCTGGCCGGGCGCGTCCTCATGGTCGCCCTGGATCATGTCGAGGCCCATGGCGCGGCTGTATTCGATCGCCTTCATAAAGGTGGGGCGCAGGCTTTCGAACTGGTCGATGTGATAGCAGTTGGGCTTGGAGAAACCGCCGTCGGGCTTGCCGTCCTCGCCCCGCTTCAGCCACATCATCTCCGGTTCGGTGCCGTGGCGCAGATGCAGGCCGCCATGCTCGGCCTGGAAGGCGTCGTGCAGGCGGCGCAGATTGCCGCGGCAGTCGCCGGTGAAGAAGCTGCCGGGGTTCTCCCGCTCCTCGCGATTGCGGAAGCAGGTGCAATAGACGCGCGCGACCCGCTTGTCCCAGGGCAGCTGCACGAAGGTTTCGGGATCGGGGATGCCCACCAGCTCCGACGATTCCGGTCCATAGCCGATATAGTTGCCGTAGCGGTCGACATAGAGGTTGGCCACCGAGCCATAGACCAGCTGGAAGCCGCGCTGGGCGATGGTCTCCCAATGATCGGCCGGCACGCCCTTGCCGACGATGCGGCCGGTGACCGAGATGAACTGATAGTAGATGTAGTCGATCTTCAGCTCGTCGATCTTGTTGCGCACCTGGCGCACCAGTTCGGCGCGGCCTTCGCGCTCGACATAGCTTTCGATGTCCATGGCCATGGATGTCCCCCCTGGCTTACCGGTCGTCTCCTTGCCCCGCCGGCGGCAGCTGCCGGGGCCCGTAGTCGTAAAGCGCCGCCCCCGCCGTCAGCTCCACGGGAAGGGGCTGTGCGAGACAGGGTGCAGCCGCCCCTCCGCATAGCGCGAGAAGCGGAACGGTTCCAGCAGCGCGCTGGTCTCGCCCAGGCATTCGTCGGCCACCAGCTTGCCGACGCCGATCATCTTGTAGCCGTGGTTGGAATCGGCGACGATCTGCACGTTCTCGCAGAAGGTGTCGAACACCGGGAAGCTGTCGGGCGTAAAACAGCCCAGCCCGCCGGAAGGCTCCTTCTTCCACCTGCCGATCTGGCCCGAAAACCGCTCCTGGCAGTGGGCCAGGGCCGAACACCACATATGCGCGAAGTCGTCGCCGACGATGAAGTCGGGCGAATCCGGCCCGTAGGGGTCGATCGCCACCTCGTCCACCGGCGTCTTCACCTCATAGGGCATGGCACCGCCCTGGATGCCGGCGAAGTTGAAATCGGGCTTGTAGTAGATGCCCCACATCTCTTCGGTGATGAGCGAGCCGTCGACGTCGGAATGGAGCGGCGCGTCGGTATCGACGTGGATCACCGGCGGCATGGTGCCGTCCTCGGTCTTCTGCAGGTTGGGATCCACCCCCAGCGTGCCCTCTTCCAGGCACCAGTAGCGCCAGGCATCGACACCCTCGTGCAGGCGCCCGTCCCCCCCCCGGATCGAGACCTTCTCCGGCAGTTCCAGCATCTTCCACAGCTGGCTCACCCAGGGGCCGACGGCGATCACCACCATGTCGGTCTCGATGGCGCCACGGTCGGTCAGCACCCTGGAGACAGCACCGCCGGACTTCTCGAAACCGGTGACGCAACAGCCGGTGAGGATGCGCACGCCCTCGCCTTCGGCCTTGCCCGCCAGGCCGTAGATGGAGGCGGTGTTGTTGGCGTAGCCGCCCTTCTTCTCGTGCAGAACGGAGGTGATGTTGCGGGCGCGCCAGTCGCCGAACAGGCCCTTCATATAGGCCTCGCAGTCGGCCGCGCCCTCGATCAGCTCCGAGCTGTAACCGATCGCCCGCTGCTGGTCGTAGATCGAGGCGATGTCCTCGTGCATCGCCTCGCAGGAGATCTGCATGTAGCCCACCGGGTGATAGCTGTAGGCCTGCGGGTCGCTTTCCCAGACCTCCACGCATTGCGCCATCAGTTCGCGCATGGCGGGCTGATAGTAGTTGTTGCGCACTACGCCGCAGGCGATGCCGCTGGCACCGGCAGCGATGCCCGTCTTGTCGAGGACCAGGATGTCCTCGCCGCTGCCCCGGCCCCTGGCCTTCAGCTCCAGTGCCAGATGATAGGCGGTGGAAAGGCCGTGGATGCCGGCGCCGACGATCACATAGGGGGATCGGGTGGGAAAGGCCATGGCCCGCTCGCTCCTCTCGCGCCCGGCGGCGGCCTTGACGCCGCCGCCATTCGGTCCGACCATTGCCATGCCAATCGCGGCGCAATCGAACCAATTGCCCGACGCTAAGCCCCGCCGGGCGGCGCTGTCAAGAGGCTGGCGACGGGGGAACGGGCACCATGACCGAGGTGGACCAGGGCCGGCAACCGGCACCGGGCGGCGCCGCCGCCATCGCGGCCGGGCTGCGGCGGGCCATCGTGGACGGCATCTATGCCGACGGCGAACGCCTGCCGGCCGAACGGCGGCTGGCCGCCGATCTCGCCTGTTCGCGCGGCACGGTGCGCGAGGCGCTGGGCATGCTGGAGCGCGACGGGCTGGTGCGGCGGCGCGTCGGCAGCGGCACCTTCGCCACCTTCCGCCCCCGGGAGGACACAGGCGACGTGGCCGAGATCACCAGCCCGCTGGAGCTGGTAGAGGTGCGCATCGCCATCGAGCCGCACATGCTGCGGCTGGCGACGCTCTACGCCACGCTGCGCGATCTCGACCGCATCGCGGCCGCTCTGGCGGCTGTCGAAGCCTCCGCCACCGGCGCCGAAGCCTTCACCCGCCACGATCGCCACTTCCATCAGGCGATCGCCGATGCCACCCGCAACCCGCTGCTGGCGGCGCTCTACCGCCAGATCAACCACGTTCGCGGCCATCGCCAGTGGAACGCCATGAAGGACAAGGTGCTCACCCGCCGCGCCATGGCCGCCTACAACGACGATCACCGGGCGCTCTTCGAGGCCCTCAAGGCCCGCGACGCCGACCGGGCGGTGACGGTGATCCGCCGCCATCTGGATGCCGCCAGGCGCCAGCTGGCGACGGTCTGAAGCGCCGCGCAGGCGAAAAAGGAGCGCCCGGGCGGGCGCTCCCTTCCGTCGTCAGGCGGCGATCCGCCTGGGCGAGGCCTGGCTCTTGATCTCGATGGTCCTGGGCTTCAGGGCCTCGGGCAGTTCGCGCACCAGGTCCACATGCAGCAGGCCGTCCTCCAGCGCCGCGCCGCACACGCGGACATGATCGGCGAGCTGGAAGCTGCGCCGGAAGCTGCGTCCGGCGATGCCGCGGTAGAGATAGGTGCGGCCTTCGTCCCTCTCCTTGGCGATCTCGCCGGAGACGGTGACGGTGCCGTCCTTCGCCTCCACCGTCAGATCGCCCTCGCGGAAGCCGGCGACCGCCATGGTGATGCGGTAGTCGTCGTCGCCGACCTTCTCGATGTTGTAGGGCGGATAGCCGTCCTCGCCGGTGCCGGCCTCGAGCAGGCTCATCATGCGGTCGAAACCGACGGTCTGGCGGAACAGGGGGGAGAAATCGAAACGGGTCATCGTGCATATCCTCCGCTTGAGCAACATGCGTCTCCAGGCGGCCCCCCACTGCGGGCGGGGCCTCCATGCCCGTCCACACCCCCGTCTTCGGCAGGTGCCGGGCACGCTCTGGATGTGGGACGCGGCGGTGCCGGTTTCAAGACCCGCCGGTCAAGCGCCAGGGCAGGTCGGCGCCCTTCCAGCCGCCCGCCGGCCCGCCTTCCCAGCCTTCGGCGACGTTGTAGCAGGGGCCGAAGCCCAGCGCCGTCATGGCGATGGCGGCGTGCAGGGAGCGGACGCCGACGCGGCACAGGAAGCAGGCCGCCATGCCCTTCTCCAGGCCCGCCGCCGCGCATTGGCGGGCGAAGGCCGGGTTGCGGCGCCCGCCGGCCTGCTGCCATTCCACGAACAGGACGCGCCCGGCGGCGAGATGGGGCACGCCCGCCTGCCGCCATTCCGCCTCGCTGCGCACGTCGATCAGCAGCGCCCGGCCCTCGCTCGCCGCCGCGAAGGCCGCCTGCGGCGTCACGTCGCCGGCATAGGCAGCGTCTGCCATGGCCCCTTCCCTTGCCGCGCGCGAGGATGGACCGGCCACCGGCGCCCGGCAAGAGCGACGGCGCGGCGCATTCCGCCACGCCGTCCTCCACTGCCCCGGCCCGTGCTAGGGTGCCGCCGCCCGCGAAGGAGAACGCCATGGCCAGCGAACCGATGCGCCGGCTGATCGCCCGGCTGGAGGACGAGAAGGCGGCCGCCGACCCCGACGCCAGCTGGCAGCGGATGCGCGAGGACTATGCCGCCATGGCGCGGGAGTTTCCCGCCGACCCGGCCGCCGCCGCCAGCGCCTGCCGGCTGGCCGGCGTCGAGGCGGTGCGCTTCCAGGGCGCAACGGCCGACCAAAGCCGCGCCGTGGTCTATCTCCACGGCGGCGGCTACACCATCGGCGGCATCGCCAGCCACGAGGCGCTCACCTCCCGCCTCGCCCTGGCGGCCGGCTGCCCGCTGTTCGCGCTCGAGTACCGCCTGGCGCCGGAACATCCCTTTCCGGCGGCCGTGGACGATGCGGTGGCCGCCTGCCGGGCGCTGATGGAGCGCGGTATCGCGCCGGGCCGGATGGCCCTGGCCGGCGATTCGGCCGGCGGCGGCCTGGCGGTGGCCGCCCTGCTCGCCCTGCGCGATGGCGGCCACGCCCTGCCCGCCTGCGCCGCGCTGCTCTCGCCCTGGACCGACCTGGTGGGCGAAACCGGCTGGGCGGCGGCCGACGAGTCCATCGACCCCATGGTGACCGTCGCCTCGCTCCACCGCATGACGGCGGCCTATATGGCGGGCGGCGATGCCAGGGAGCCGCTGGCCTCGCCCGTCTTCGCCGAACTCGCCGGCCTGCCGCCGCTGCTGATCCAGGTCGGCACGGCCGAAATCCTGCTCACCGACGCCACCGTCTTCGCCGAACGCGCCCGCGCCGCCGGGGTGGAGGTCACCCTCGAGGTCGAGGAGGGCGCCCCCCATGTCTGGCACCACTATCTGCCGGCGCTCCCGGAGGCGGCGGCGGCCGTGGGGCGGATCGCCGCCTTCGTCCGCCGCCACGGCGCCCGGCCGGCCTAGCCGGCGCGGGGAAAGCCCCGTCCGGCCCCGCGCAGGCTACATGGTCGCCTGGTCGATCCAGGACTGCACCTTGTCGGAGTTGGCGTCGAGCCACTCGTTGACCACTTCCAGCAGGTCGCGGCCCTTGTCGTCGATCTCCGACATCATCAGCGCCTGTTCGCCGTTGTCGATGGAATAGGCCTCGATCAGGGCCCAGGCGCCGGGATGCGATTCCTTCAGCCCCGGTCTGGCCACCTTCCAGATCTGGCCGCCCGCCCAGTCGCAGTCATAGGTCGCTTCGGGGTTCATGCCCATCGAGGCGTCCTCGTAGCAGCCGTCGAAATACTCCGGCAGATACACCCGCTGCAGGTCGATCTGGGCGTGGATCCAGTGCGGCTCCCAGAACATCAGCAGCAGCGGCGCCTGGCGATCCACGGCCGACTTGATCTCGGCGATCAGCGCCCCCTCGCCGCCGGACGGGATGGAAACATAGTCCAGGCCCAGGGCCGCGATGCGGTGCACGTTGCTGTCGCCCCATTCGGCCGGATAGTCGAGGAAACGGCCGGAGGGCAGCGTGTCGGGGGTGGCGAACAGGTCGGTGCAGTCGTTCAGCGCCTCCCAGCTGGGCAGGCCCGGGCACTGCTCCACCACGTAGGAAGGCACATACCAGGCCTCCTGCGGCTCGAGGCCGGAGACGTCGACGATCTCCGCCGTGCCGGCTTCGAACACCTCGTCCCAGCTGTCGCCGATGTTGGAGCTCCAGATCTCCAGCGTGGCGTCCAGGTCGCCGGCGGCGATGGCGGGAATCTGCGGATAGTAGCCGGCGGTGACGTATTCGACGTTGTAGCCCATGCGCTTCAGCACCTCGCCGGCCACGGCGGTGCTGATATGGGCGCCGGTCCACTCGTTCATGGCCAGCTTGATCGGCTCGTCGCTCTCGGGGATCGACTGGGCGCCGGCCTGCAATGCCGCGCCCATGGCGAGGCCGCCGGCGGCCGCGCCGGCGAGAATGGTGCGGGTGAGGTTCATGATGTGCGTCTCCGGTTGCAGATGGCGGCGGGGCTTCTGCGTCCCCTCGCGCGCCGCGCCCGCCTCTATGGCGCAGACAGGCCGCCCGCGCAAGCCCGCCCTCGTTCCGGTCGTGCCCTTCGGTTTGAAAGGGGGCAGGCACCGTTCGCCGCCACCCTCCAGGCGTCCCGCCCCCTGGCACCGCCGCCATTTCCCGCTCTCACTAACCACTAGCCACTGACCACTGTCAAAGCGCCGGCAAACGGACCGCAAGGCCGACGCACCGCCCCGCGCCGCCAGGCACCGCCCACCGGGGCGTGGACCTTCCCGCAGGCGAAGGCAGCGCAATCCTTCGCGCTCCTCGCGCACTGCCGCAACCAGGCGCGCATGCCCCTTTCGCCCCGGCCGCCGCCGGTGCACGATGGCGCCAGCGACCGCCATCGCCGGGGAGGCCCGCCATGAGCACCGTCATCCGTTTCGAAGCCGGCCGGGCGCTTTCGCCCTGGCCCCGCATCGCCGATGGGGCGCTGGCCGCCGGCCACCCCCGCCAGAGCGGCCACCTCTATTTCCAGGACGACGCCTTCGGCCTGAAGGTGGGCCTGTGGCATTCCACCGCCTTCGCCTCGAAGCGCGCCCCCCACGCCTCCAACGAATACTGCCTGATCCTGGAAGGCGCCGTCTGCCTCCACGACGACGACGGCCACCGCCACCTGTTCGGCCCCGGCGAGGCGCTGCTGCTGCCCAAGGGTTGCCGCCGCGTCTGGGAACAGGAAGGCGAATGCCGCAAGGTCTTCTTCATCTTCGAGGATCCCGCCGGCATCGCGCCCGGCAACCCCGCCGCCCTGCGCCCCATCCGCCTGGAAGGCCGCGGCCCCGGCGGCGCCATGGCCCCGCTCGCCATCGACGATCCCGCCCGCTACGCCGGCGCGGTGCCCACCCAGCATCTCCATCTCTATTACAGCGATGCCAGCGGCCGCTATTCGGCCGGCGTCTGGGATTCCACGGCTATGACCACCGTGGCCGCCCCCTTCCCGCGCCACGAGCTGATGTGCCTGCTGGAAGGCGAGGCCACCATCCGCGAGCAGGGCGTAGGCGACCACCGCTTCGCCGCCGGCGACAGCTTCCTGGTGCAGAAGGGCGCGCCCATCTCCTGGGTTAGCGAGGGCTATGTCCGCAAATATTTCGTGATGTTCCACCCCGACCACAGCCAGGACCAGCTGGCCGCCGCCGCCCAGTGAGGCCGCGGCGACGGCCCCAAAGGCCCTCCTGGATGCGTCCGAATCTGACGCATGACCCTGCCCGGGAGGCGCGGTGGGCGCCCACGAAGGCGACCGACCGTGGTTTCGAGATGGTGCAAAACACTTGACACCATTGCCCAAGCTCCACTGAAATGCCGCCTTGCCTGCGAAAAGAGGCCAAACCGGATTGGAAAGGATTGCGCGCGCGTTAACCTCTTTCGATGGAACGAAACATCATGACTGACTTCGAGATCGCCAGCCTCGCCATTCAAGAGGCCAGCCTTGCCCTTCAAGAGGCTCACCTCGCCATTCAAGAAGCGAACCTTGCCCTCCAGGAATCCAGTCTCGCCTATCACAAGATAGCGGCATGGGCCTCCGTTGTTTCCGCCGTCGCCGCTGCCATCGCCGCTTTTGGCATCTGGCACGGTATTCGTGAAATGGTCCGTGCCAGCAGGGAAAGAGCCATCGCTTCGGATCAGCGCCACAAAGAAACCATGACGGCCTTGATGGAACTCATAAGGCGCACATCCGTCGCTCCTGCCAGTGCCGGCGGCTAGCATTTGGGCACCGGCGAGCGCGCCACCCGCCCCGCAGGAGCCACCGCGCGGGGGCGCGGATTAGGGTCGCAAGGAGAGGAAGGCGAGGAAAGCGAAGCCGAATCATGGACGAATTCGTGCGAATCTGGTAGGATGAAAACTCTTTCGCATGGCGCATGGCGCATGGCGCATGGCGCATGGCGCATGGCGCATGGCGCATGGCGCATGGCGCATGGCGCATGGCGCATGGCGCATGGCGCATGGGCGCTAGCGACGGCCGTGCCCCATCTTGGGGTGCGGCATGAAGGTCGCACCCAACGCGCTGTATTACGGCGACTGCCTAGACGTGATGCGGAGATGGCCAGACGAAATCGTCGATCTGTGCTACATGGATCCGCCATTCAACAGCAAATCCAACTACAACATTCTGTTCGGCGATAAGCGTGGTCCCGACAGGCAGCAAGTTTTAGCCTTCGAGGACACTTGGCATTGGGACGAAGCAGCTGCGGACAGAACAGGAGCTTTTGAACGGGCAGTAGGAAACCCTGCTTATGCCGCTATCTCCGGGCTTCGCACCGTCCTTGGAAACTGCGGCATGATGGCCTATCTGTCGTACATGGCGGAACGACTTATCGAAATTCGTCGCACACTCAAGAGCTCTGGCAGCATTTACCTTCACTGCGATCCTACTGCCAGTCATTATCTCAAAATTGTGATGGACGCCATCTTCGGCAGCGCAAACTTCAGGAACGAGATCGTGTGGTGCTACACAGGACCGGGGTCGCCCGCAATGCGCCAGTTCAATCGCAAACACGACACGTTGTTCTGGTATTCCGTCGGCGAGAAGTGGACCTTCAACCGCGATGCGGTGCGAATTCCGCACAAGGACGGTGGCCCACATGCAGGAGGGTTCGTAGGAACGGACAGGAAGCCCGACGATCCCGAATACGGAAGCAAAGGCAAGGTACCCGAAACATGGTGGGCGCAAGAACAAGGTAACGGTTTGAGAATCGTAGCAAGGTCCAAGGCAGAGAATCTGGGCTATCCCACGCAAAAGCCTATAGCATTGCTTGAGCGCATTATCAATGCTAGCAGCAATCGAGGCGATCTGGTACTCGATCCTTTTTGCGGTTGTGGAACTACAATAGATGCGGCCAACCGTCGGGGCCGAAAGTGGCTCGGAATCGACATCTCGCCCTTCGCCATCGACCTCGTGAAGCATCGTCGCTTGCGGGACGCCTCGATTCCCGTTTATGGTATCCCTGTAGACGTAGAAACTGCTCGGGAAATGGCGAGAAGCAAACCGTTCGACTTCGAAAAATGGGCGGTGACTCGCATACCGGGCATCATGCCCAATCGTCGCCAGATAGGGGATGGTGGTATCGATGGACGCGGCAAAGTATTGGAAACCTCCGGTCTCGTTCTGGCACAAGTCAAAGGCGGCAAGTTCGTGCGCGGCCAATTGCGGGACTTTCTGCATACGGTCCATCGCGAGAAAGCCACCTTGGGCATCTACATCACCGTCGACAGGGTAACGTCCGCGAGCGCGCTGGCCGAGGCCCGCGAAGCCGGCTATTTCACGCTAGGCGCGAACGACTATCCCAAGGTTCAGCTGTGGTCGATGGTTGATTTCTTCGACCACCGCAAACCGGACCTGCCCTCGCTGGCCGACCCCTTCACCGGCAAGCCCATGCAAAGCGACATGCTCCGTGATCGTGACCAAGCCATGCTCTGATGACGGCCCGGCCTTCCAGCCCCTTTGCGGGGCGGGATGCCCGCCCACCGATGCCGGCGCTAACGAACCTCGAAATGCGCCTCGGTGGGCGCGCAGGCGCGGCCGTTGATGGGCAGGATATCCTGCGGACAGGCGGACATGGCGACCACGCAATCCATCTCGGCCCGCAGCACCACCCGGTCGCCGGGGCGCGAAAGCGGCGCCTCGAAAGCCAGGGCGCCATCGCCGGCCCAGGGGATGTTCATGAACAGGTTGAGCGGGGCGGGCGTGTGCGTTTCCTTCAACCCCAGGGCGGCCAGCGCGCTGGAGAGATTGTCGGCGCAATTGTCGTGATAGCCCTCCACCCCCAGCAGCGCGTAGCGCCAGCGGTCGCAGGCCGCCATCTGGGTGTCGTGGCGGCCGGGCGAGCTGTCCTCCACCAGCGTGAGGATGGGCCGGCGCCGGTTGGTGACCAGGCTGTCGCCCACCGCCGGCGACATGCGCAGGTTCCAGGCGCGGGTGGCGTCCATCGCCATGTATTCGGCCATGTCGGCCGCCGCGAAGGCCCAGGTGTCGACCACCTGCTCGCCATGGGTGTTGACGATCCCGATCTGCTGGCCCGCCCGCAACCGCACCGCCTTGCCGCCGCGCGCGGGCACCGTTTCCATGGCGCCCATCGCTTTCCTCCTTCGCCGACGACCGCCGCCGGCTCCCATGTCCGCCGCCATTGTCGCCATCCGGGCGAACGGCGCAACGGCACGCCATGACGGCGGCGGAGCGAATCGCGACCCCGGCGGCGCTGGCCGCGGGCATGGCGGCGCTGGCCCGGCTGGAACCCGCCTTCGGCGCCCTGGCCCGGCGGCTGGGCCCGCCGCCGCTGCGGCTTTCGCGGCCGGGGCTGGCCGCCATGCTCACCATCGTCGCCGAACAGTCGATCTCGCGCCAGGCGGCGGCGGCCATCATGGGACGGCTGACGGCCGCCATCGACCTGCACGCGCCGCCGGCGGTGCTGGCCTGCCAGGTCGAGAAGCTGCGCGCCCTGGGCCTCACCCGGGCCAAGGCGCGCGCCTTCCACGCCACCGCCTGCGCCGCCGGCGAGGGCCTGTTCGCAAACCTGGAGGCGATGAGCGACGACGAGGCCCGCCGGGCGCTGACCGCCCTGCCCGGCATCGGACCGTGGAGCGCCGAGATCTACCTGCTCTCCTGCCTGGCCCGCGCCGACGCCTGGCCGGCGGGCGACGTGGCCCTGCAGACGGCGGCGGCGACCGTCTTCGGGCTACCGGAACGCCCGTCGCAACGGCGGCTGCAGGCGCTGGCCGAAGCCTGGCGCCCGTGGCGGGCGGTGGCCGCCCGGCTGCTGTGGGCGGCGCGGCGGCACGAAGCCACGGCCGCCCGATGAGGCGCGGCCTTCAGGAGAAGGGGGCGATGTCGCGCTTCGCGATGCGCCGGAAGCGCCAGGCGAAGAGCAGCGCGGCGGCCGAGATTCCCGCCACCTCGCCCCAGATCAACCCCGGCACGCCGCCCTGCAGATGGCTGCCCAGCAGCCAGGCCGCAGGCACCATCACCACCCAGAAGGCGACGAAGCCCAGGCAGGCGGCAGGCCAGATATCGGCCGCCCCGCGCAGGGCGCCCAGCAGCACCGCCTGCAACCCATCGCCGGGGATGAGAAAGGCGCCGACGAAAAGCGCGGCGGCGATCAGCGCCACCACGTCGCCATCGACGCTGTAGAACGACGCCAGGGATTCGGGAAAGGCGGCCACCAGCAACGCCAGCGGCAGCATGGCCAGAAAGACGAGGCCGGTGCCGACCCAGCCGGCCGCCGCCATGGCGCGGCGGTCGCGGCGCCCGATGGCGTTGCCCACGCGCACCGCCGTCGCCGTCGCCATGCCGATCGCCACCATGAAGCAGAAGGCGTTGACGTTCATGGTGGCCTGATAGGCGGCGACGGCATCCGCGCCCAGATGGCCGGCCATCATGGCGATGGCCATGAAGGCGCCGGTTTCCAGCGCATAGGAGAGCATCATGGGCACGCCCAGGCGCAGGAAGCGCCACTGCAGGGCGCCGATGGCGGCGATGCGGCGCAGGACGCCATAGGTCCGCCGGTCGGCCATCGCCAGCACATAGGCGGCCAGCGCCAGGAACATCAGCCAGCGGACGATGCTGGTCGCCAGCGCCGCGCCGTCGGCGCCCATCGCCTCGCTGCCGGCATGGCCGTAGATCAGCGCCCAGTTCAGGCCGGCGTTGACGAAGTTGGCGGCCAGCGCCACCGCCATGCCCGGCAGCGGGCGCCCGATGCCTTCCAGAAACATCGAGGCGGCGACGAACAGGAAGATGGCCGGCATGCCCCAGGCGAACATCGCCATGACGCGCCCGCCGCCGGCCGCCAGCGCCGGCCCCTGGCCGAAGAAGGCCAGCAGCGCCTCGCCCTCGAACAGCACCGCCGCCCACAGCAGCCCCAGCAGCAAGCCGTTCAGCAGGCCGATCCGCAACACCTGGCCGCATTCCGCCCGCCGCCCGGCGCCATCGGCCTGGGAAACCAGCACCACCGTGCCGGAGAGCAGGCCGATGCCGATCACCATCAAGGTGATCTGGGGCGCGAAGGCGATGCCCAGCCAGGCCAGTTCGTCGCCGCCGGCCTGGCCGGTCATGACGGTATCGACGGTGAACATCACCAGCATGCCGCAGCGGGCGACGATCACCGGCCCGGCCAGCGCCAGCGTGCGGCGGGCATGTTCCGCGATGCCGGCGGCGGCGGGCCGCGGGGCGGGCCTGAGGAAACGACCGGCCATGGCCCGGGCGCGCCGGGGCGTCAGGCCACCTGGAACAGCAGCTTGCCTTGCAGCGCGCGGCTTTCCAGCGCGAGGTGGCCCCGGGCGGCCTGGTCCAGGGGCATGACGGCGGCGATGGGCACCTCGATCTCGCCGGCCGCGATCCAGGCCACCGTCCGCTCCATCCCCTGCCGCCAGGCCTGCGGAAGCTTTCTGGCGTGGAGAAGCTCGAAGCCGGCAAAGGAGGTGGAACGCCGGTAGAGCAGCTGGCGCACCCCCTCGCCGCCGGCGGGAAGGTCGGGATCGCCCGCCGCCTCGCCGATGTTGATCAGCCGGCCGAAATGGCGCAGGGCGCCGAAGCTCCTGGGCAGGATGTCGGCGCCCAGCGAATCGATGATCAGATCGACGCCCAGCCCGCCGGTCTCTTCCAGGGCGACGGCCACGAAATCCTCCTCGTCGCGGCAGATGACGCGATGGGCGCCCAGGGCCAGCGCCTTCGCGCCCTTGCCGGGCCGCCCCACCGTGCCCAGCACGCGGGCGCCGATCCGCACCGCCATCTGGGTCGCCATCAGGCCGACGGCGCCGCCGATGGCATGGATCAGCACCGTTTCGCCCGCCCGCAGCCGGTGGGCGGTGTGCAGCAGGTGGTAGGCGGTGAGCGAGACGGTGGGAAAGGCGGCGGCGGTGGTAAGCGGCAGGGCGGCGGGCAGGGCCACCGCCAGCTCGGCCGGCACGACGGCATATTCGGCATAGCCGCCGCTGTCGGCGGGGCCGGTCAGGGCGGCGACGCGGCAGCCGGCCGCCGGGCCGCCCGCGCCCGAGGCCTCCACCCAGCCGGAGACCTCGCCGCCCAGCACCGCCGGATACTCCATCGGCGCCGGATAGACGCCCCGGCGCCTCTGCACGTCGCCCCAATTGCAGCCGGCATAGGCGACGCGCACCAGCAGCTCGCCCGGCCCCGGCGCGGGTTTCGGCAGATCGGCCGGCCGCAACGCCTCCGGCCCTCCCGGCGAATCGACGACGATGGCGCGCATGGCGCCATTCTAGCGCGGCCGGGTGGCGATTCGACAGGCCGGGCGGGGCGCCGGATACTGGCCGGGCAGCGATGGGGACGGGCGCGGCCACGCCGGCGCATCCGGGCGCGATGGGGACGAGCGAGGGCGGGTCTCACGCGAGATCGAGAATCGAGGCGGTGAAACAACGGCATCTTCACAAGCGGGAACGGGTCAATCTGGGGAGCTATTACACGCCTGCGCAATGCGTCGAGATCGCGGAGGGCTTGCTGGCCCCCCATCTCGACCAGGGGACCGTCCTTCTCGATAACGCGTGCGGCTATGGATCGTTTCTGGGCAACGCTCTGGCCGGAACGGTCGTGGGCGTGGACATAGACGAATACGCCGTTTCCGTGGCGAGGAGCCGGCATCCGGGGGCCACGGTTCTTCACTGCAATGCCCTGGCCGGCGTGAGTCGAGCGTCTCTGGGCCTGTCGGAATCCCGCCGATTGGCGGTGATCGGCAACCCTCCCTACAACGACCGGACCTCTCACATTCGGAACGGGATGAAGCAAGGGCCAGGCGAGATCGACCGGGACCTGCGCAAACGGGACCTGGGCTTATCGTTTCTGCTCTCCTATGCCAAGCTGCATGCGGATGCCATCTGCGTTCTGCACCCGCTTTCCTATTTGATAAAACGGGCGAATTTCCAGGCGCTGCGCGCGTTCACGAATGGCTACCGGCTTCAGGAGGGCATCCTGATCAGCAGCGGGCTCTTCGAGGACAACTCCGCCGTCACGCATTTTCCGATCGTCGTCGCGCTGTATATCCGGTCTTCCCAGGGCATGTCGTATGAAACGGTGGCGCGCTTTCCGTTCCGAACGACGGACGGCCGCGTTTTACGATTAGCCGACTACGACTTCATTCCCAATTATATCGACAAATATCCCAGGAAACACGCCGTGGTGGCGAGGGATTCCCTGTTTTTCTTTCCCATGAGGGACATCAACGCCCTGAAGCGCAACCGGACCTTCGTCCAGGACTATCGGCCCAACCTGATCGTCATCGACAGGGAAAGGCTGGACTACTACATCTATGTCGACGTCTTCAAGCGCCATCTGAATCGCCTGCCCTATTACTACGGAAACTGCGACGTGTTCATAGACCGAAGGCTGTTCACGGAATACAGAGATGCCTTCGTTGCCGATGCCGTCCGGCATCACCCATTCCTCGAAGGACATGTCGAAATTCCTGCGGGAGCCTCGCCGGAGGTTGAAAGATATTTCGACACTCTCTTCCAGAGCGGGGCGTCATGCTGATCGACGGAAGGAATCGGACCATCGAGGAATCCATACCTCTGACCATGCCCACGGGAAAATTCAGAGTCAAAAGCCGCAGTATGTATTACGAATACGGACAGCCCTTCAGCTCCCGCTCGTCTCAATTCACGTGGAAAAACTACGTGGAGTGGCAAATTTCTTATGATTCAGTGTCGGAACCGGATCACCACCCATCGATAGCGTATGAAGGAAGGGAGAGGACGAAATTCCTGGTCGAGTTGTCTTTCTACTTCTATCAGTTTTTTCAATGGGGGGTTATTGACCATCGCACCGTGACGGGCCTTGTCCACTATCTGGAAAGCATCGATCGAGAAAACCTCATCGATCGCCACGAGCATTGCAAGATATTGAGAACACATCCCAATGCAATAGAAATTAATGGAATTCCCTTTGCGAGTATGACATTGCGATACCCACAATTGGTCTATCACTTCCAGCAGTATGAGATCATCGCGGAAATAACCGTTCGAGAAAAGCAGCGAGCGGTTGGTGTTCAGCCGATGCTGTATTTCTGCATCCCGGTCTCCGAATTGGATACCCATCCTCCCTTGATAGGCCGAACGGCAAAACCCAAAGAAGCTGCGCGATTCACGTTTTCGGAAAACAACCACGAAGTGATTTTGCAAATGATGAGAATTTTCGGCATTTTGAGCGATCGCCATCGAGAGGACGTCTTGCGTATCGTCAGAACGCTGCTGTAGATGCTTGGCGGTTGAGTTTCCCTCACTCCTCCCGCCACCACGTCGTCGGGTCCACGCCGTAGAGGGGGTGGCGGGGCGGGTGGGCGATCGCCTGCCAGCGGGCCAGGTTGTCGCGGTTGCGATGCCAGAGCGGCAGCACGTGGCGGCCCCACATCAGCACCCGGTCCAGGGCGCGGGCGGCGGCGGTGAGATCTTCGGTCGTCCTGGCGTCGGCAAGGGCGGCGATCAGCGAGTCCAGCACCGGATCCCGGACGCCGGCATAGTTGCGGCTGCCCTGGCTGTCGGCGGCCTGGCTGCCCCAGTAGATCCACTGCTCGTTGCCGGGCGAAAGCGACACCCCCCAGCGCCACAGGATGGCGTCGAAATCGAAGGCGGCGATGCGCGAACGGTATTGGGCCGCATCCACCGTGCGCAGCGAAGCCTTCACCCCCAGCCGTTCGAGATGGGCGAGCCAGGGCAGCATCAGCCGCTCGCGGGCGGGATCGACGAGCAGCAGTTCGAAGGAAAGCGGCGCCCCGTCCGCCCCCGTCAGCACGCCGTCGGCCAGCGCGAAACCCGCCTCCGCCAGCAGCTTGCGGGCATGGCGCAGGGCCTGGCGCAGATTGCCGTTCGCCTGCGGCCAGGCGAAGGGGGCCTCGAACAGCCCCGGTTCCAGGGCATCGCGCCACGGGGCCAGCAGCGCCAGCTCGCCGCCGGCGGCCGGTCCCCGCGCCGCCAGCGGCGAGTTGCCGAACAGGCTGGTGGTGCGCTGATAGGCGCCGTGCAGCAGATTGCGGTTGGTCCAGGCGAAATCGAAGGCCAGCCCCAGCGCCTCGCGCACGCGGCGGTCCTGGAAGGGCCGCCGGCGCTGGTTCCAGGCGACGGCGAACAGCCCCGAGGGCCGGCCATGGGCCACCTCCTCCAGCACGATGTCGCCTTCCGCCACCGCCGGGCTGTCGTAGCCGGTGGCCCAGCGCAGGGCGTCGCTCTCGAAGGCGACGTCGATGTCGCCGGCCAGGAAGGCCAGATGGGCGACATTGGCGTCGCGATACCAGATGTATTCCACTTCCTCGAAGTTGAAGCGCCCCTGGCTCTGCGGCAGATGGGCGCCCCAATAGTCCGGATCGCGCCGGTAGAGCACGCGGTGGCCGGGCTCGATCGCGGCCACGCGATAGGGGCCGCTGCCCAGCGGCGCCTCCAGGCTGGTGCGCGCGAAGGGGACGGCCTGGAAATAGTCGGCCGAGAGCACCGGCATCAGCGCCAGCAGCAGCGGCAGCTCCCAATTGCCCGGGGCCAGATCGAAGCGCACCGTCCGATCGTCCACGGCCCGGGCTTCGCGCACGCCGGCGTAATAGGTCTGCGTGTGGGGTTTGCCGTCCTTCAGCAGGGCATGAAAGGTGAAGAGGACGTCCGCCGCCCCGATCGGGCTGCCGTCCTGAAAGCGGGCGGCCGGGTCGAGATGGAAGGTGATGGCGCTGCGGTCCGCCGCCAGTTCGATGGCGCGCGCGATCTGGGGATAGAGCGTGAAGGGTTCGTCGGGCGAGCGATACATCAGCCGCTGATAGACGAGATCGAGGCCGGCGGCGGGCGAGCCGAAGACGATATAGGGGTTCATGCTGTCGAAGGTGCCGACCCGGGCGAGGCGCAGCCTGCCGCCCTGGGGCGCGGACGGCACGACCCAGGGAAGCGGCGCCTCGATGCCGCCGGGCCAGGCCGCCTCGCCGTGCATGGCCAGCGAGAAGGAAAGCCCTTCGTCCGCCGGCGCCGCGCCCGCCACGGCCAGCAGCGCGGCCAGCAGCAGGCCGGCGCCGGGGCGGCGGCGTTGCGGCGGCGGGCGGAGCGGTGTATGCGCTCCATGGCGGTTGCCGCTCGCACGGCAATCGCCGGGAAGGATCGCGGCCGGTCGTCCGGGAAGCATGGTGTCCGTCTTCTCCACCGCACTCTATACCGGGATCGACCTCGAGAGCAGCGGCAAGCGGGTCGGGCGGCTGCACCTGCCCCACTCGGTCACGCGCTCGGCCTATGGCGTGGTGCCGGTGCCCATCGCCGTGGTCGCCAACGGCGACGGCCCCACCGTGCTGCTGATGGCCGGCAACCATGGCGACGAATACGAAGGCCAGATCGCGCTGGGCAAGCTCATCCGCGCCCTGCGGCCCGAAGACGTGGCCGGACGCATCGTCGTGCTGCCTTCGGCCAATCTGCCCGCCTGCCGCGCCGGCACCAGGACCTCGCCGCTGGACGGGGCCAACCTCAACCGCATCTTCCCCGCCGACCCCGCCCACGGCCCCACCCATGCGCTGGCCCATTACCTCGAACATGGGCTGATGGCGATGGCCGACATCGTGGTCGATCTCCATTCCGGCGGCGGCTCGCTGGACTATCTGCCCTTCGTGGCGGCGACGCTGACCGGCGACCGCCAGCGAGACCGCCGCGCCGTGACGCTGATGCGCGCCTTCGGTGGGCCTTACGGCCATCTCTGGCCCGACGACGGCTCGTCGGCCACCGCCACCGGCGCGGCCGTGCGCCAGGGCTGCATCGCCATCGGCGGCGAGTTCGGCGGCGCCGGCATGGTGACGCCGCAGCGCCTGGCGGCGGTGGAGCGCGGCCTCGCCAATCTGCTGGCGGCCGCCGGCGCGCTGCCGGGCCGGGCGGTGGCGAAGGCGACGGAGCCGATGCGCCCGATGCACTGCGAGGGAGAGGCACTTTACGCCTTCGCGCCCGATTACGGCGTTTTCGTGCCCGCCGTCTCCCTGGGCTGCGAGGTGGCGGCCGGCGACCCGGCGGGCGAAGTCCACAGCCTGGAACATCCGGAACGGGCGCCGCAGAGCGTCCGCTTCCGGGCCGCCGGGCTGGTCTGCTGCCTGCGCGCCATGGGCAGGGTGGAACCCGGCGACTGCCTCGCCCATCTGGCGGTCGATGCCGCCTGGCCGGAGCTTTAGGCGGCCATGGTCAATCTGGTGGCGGCCGGCGACGGCCTCCCCGTGCGCCACGACTTCCCGCGCCCGGTGCGCAGGGTGGAGCATTTCTGGCTGCCGCTTGCCGACGGCACCCGGCTGGCGGCGCGCATGTGGCTTCCCGAAGACGCCGAAGACCGCCCGGTGCCGGCCATCGTCGAATACATCCCCTATCGCCAGCGCGACTTCACGCTGCCCCGCGACGAGGCGATTCACCCCTGGTTCGCCGGCCACGGCTATGCCGCGATCCGCATCGACACCCGCGGCGCCGGCAACTCGGAAGGCCTGCCCATGGACGAATACGTCGCCCGCGAGCAGGACGACATGGTGGAGGCGCTGGCCTGGATCGCCGCCCGCCCCTGGTGCAGCGGCCGGGTGGGCATGATCGGCATCTCATGGGGCGGCTTCAGCGCCCTGCAGACCGCCGCCCGCAGACCGCCGCAGCTGCGGGCGGTGATCGCGCTGTGCGCCAGCGACGACCGCTTCCACGGCGACGTGCACTACATGTCGGGCTGCCTGCTGCGCAACAACCTGGCCTGGGGCGGCCAGGCGCTGGCCTATGCCGCCCGGGCGCCGGATCCGGAGATCGTCGGCGACGGCTGGCGGGCGATGTGGCGGCAGCGGCTGGAAAACCTGCCGCTGACGACCGCCCGGTGGCTTCGCCACCAGCGGCGCGACGCCTATTGGCGGCACGGTTCGGTATGCGAGGATTATGGCGCCATCCGCTGCCCGGTCTTCTATGTCAGCGGCTGGGCCGACGGCTACACGGATGCGGGCCTGCGGCTGATGGCGGGGCTGGAGGCGCCGCGCCGCTGCCTGATCGGCCCCTGGGGCCACGGCTATCCCCATCTCGCCCGGCCCGGGCCGGCCATCGGCTTTCTCCAGGAGGCACTGCGCTGGTGGGACCGCTGGCTGAAAGGCATCGACAACGGCATCGAGCGCGAACCCATGCTGCGACTGTGGCTGCAGGACGACGCCCCGCCCGGGCCACATTACGACGAGCGGCGCGGACGCTGGATCGCCGTCCCCGCCTGGCCCTGGCCCGGCGCGCCGGCCCTTTCCCTGGGGCTGGAGGCCGGCCCGCGCGGGCGGCTGGTGGAAGGGGCCGGCGGCGGGCGGGCGGAGGTCGCCACGGCGCTCACCGTCGGCATGGCGGCGGGCGAGTGGAACCCGCACGGCATCGGCCCGGAACTGGCCGGCGATCAGCGCCTGGACGACGCCCGTTCCGTGCTCTTCGAAGGGGCGCCGCTGGCGGCGCCGCTCGCCATCGTCGGCACGGCGCGGCTGCGGCTGGCACTGACCTGCGACCGCCCGCTCGCCGTCCTGGTGGCCCGGCTTCAGAGCGTCGCGCCTGGGGGCGCCTCGGCGACGGTGACCTGGGGCTGCCTCAACCTGGCGCATCGGCGGGGGAGCGCCGCGCCGCAGCCGCTGCAACCGGGCCGGCGCTACGAGGTGACGGTGACGATGAACGCCATCGCCCAGCGCCTGCCCGCCGGCCACCGCCTGCGCCTGGCGCTCGCCGGCGGCAGCTGGCCGCTGCTGTGGCCGGTGCCGCAGCCGGCGACGCTCGCCATCGACTGCGCCGCCGCCCGCCTGGAGCTGCCGCTCTGCGGCACCGAGGCGCCGGAGAGCCTGCCGGCCTTCGGGGCCGCCGAAATCCCGCCGCCGGCCGCCATCGCCTGGCTGCGCCCCTTCTCGCGGCGGCGGCGCCTGGTCGCCGATCTGGCCAGCGACCGTTGCGAACTGCTGCTCGACAAGGACGACGGCGCCTTCCGCATCGAGAGCCACGGCATGGAGATCGACCAGACGGGCCGCGAGACGCAGTCCATCGTCGAAGGCGACCCGCTTTCGAACCGCGGCGAGGTTTTCTGGCGCATCGCGCAGCGGCGCGGGGCCTGGCAGACGCAGGTGGAGGCGAAGACGACGCTTCGCTGCGACGGCGACCGCTTCCGCCTGGAGGCCCGGCTCGTCGCCCGCGAGGGCGCGGGGGTGTTCTTCCGCCGCCGCTGGCGCCGGGCGATCCGCCGCGACCTGATGTGACGGGGCCTAGGCCTCGCCTTCGTCGAGCCAGACCTCCTCCCAATACATCCAGCCGGTGAAACCGTGGGGATGGCCCTTCAGGTTCTTCACCCGCGTGCGGTAGGCGTCGATCCAGTTGGTGAAGACCGGGATCACCGAGGCGCCCTCGTCGCGCATGATGAGCTGGCATTCCCGGTAGATCTCGGCGCGCCTGGCGGCATCGACCGTGCGCCGGCCTTCCAGAACCAGCTGGTCGAAACGCTCGTTGGACCAGAAGCTCTCGTTCCAGGAACCGCCGGTGATATAGGCGATCGACAGCATCTGGTCGGCGGTCGGCCGCCCATACCAGGACGAGCCGCACCACGGCGCCTTCATCCACACCGCGCTCCAGTAGCCATCGGAGGGCACCCGCTTGACGGTGACGTCGACGCCGGCCTCGCTCATCAGCTCGGCCATGACGATGCTGGCATTGGCGCCGCCGAAATTGGCGTCCGAGGCGCTGAGCTCGAAGGTGGCGCCCTCCATGCCCGCCTTCTTGAGATGGAAGGCGACCTTGTCGGGATCGCGCGGCAGGGCCTCCACATCGGGCGCGAAGAAGGGGTCGTGCTGCGGGATCGGGTGATCGCGGCCCACCGAACCCAGGCCGCCCCAGGCCAGCTCCAGCATGCGCTCGCGATCGACGGCATGCTTGAGCGCCAGGCGGACGTCGTTGTCGCTGTAGGGTGCGGTGTCGGCGCGCATGGGATAGGTGGGATGCGCCCCGCCCGGCTGATCGAGGACCGCCACGCCTTCCGTCTCCGCGACGCTGCCGACCAGCTGCGGGTCGAGGGCGGCGATGATGTCGGTCTCGCCCGCCAGCAGCGCGTTGACGCGGGTGGTGGCGTCGGGGATGCCGAAGGTCTCGATGGTGTCGATATAGGGCAGGCCGCTGCGGTGGTAGTTGGGGTTGCGCTCGAAGACGGCGGCGATGCCGGGTTCGAACTCCCTGACCATCCAGGGACCGGTGCCGATGGCTTCGCCGGCCGCGTAGCTGGCGCTGTCGGCCCCTTCCGGCTGCGCCGTGAAGTGGTATTCGGTGAGCAGATAGGGGATGTCGGCGTTGGGGGTCTTCATGTTGAAGACCACATGACGGTCGCCGTCGGCGACGATGGACTCCACATCGCCCAGATAGGCGTTGGCGGGCGATCCTCCGTCCGGGTCGAGATGGCGGTTGAAGGAATAGGCCACGTCGGCGGCGGTCATGGTCTTGCCGTTGTGGAACTCCACGCCGGCGAGCAGCTCCACCCGCCAGCGGGTGGCGTCGTCGTTGGGCTCCCAGCCGGTCGCCAGGTTGCCGACCAGGCCCGTGCCCGGCACGAAGTCGATCAGGCGGCTGTAGAGCAGGCCGGCACGGCCGATATCCACGCCGCCGACGATCAGCGTCGGGTCCAGCGTATCGGCGGCGCTGCTGCCGGTGAAGGCGGCGCGCAGATGGCCGCCCCTCTGCGGCTCGGCGGCCCGCGCGCTGCCGATGGCGCCTTCGATCAGACTGCCGGCGGCGGCGGCGGAAACCCCCATGGCGACCAGGCCGGCATGGACATCGCGGCGCGATACCTTGCCGCGCATGAACGCGCGCAGCAGAAGCTCTTTCTTTTCCATCGTTCGTCCTCCCTCCCGTGCCGCGCTTCCGGCGCGGTCTCTTCGATCATCGAAGGCGCCATCCTGGCACGGCGGCGATGGCCGGGCCAGGGCTTTTCGCCCCCCTAGCCGGCGGGTGGCGGTTGCGCGGGGTGCCCGTGCTGGTGCCTGGCGGGGTCGTAATGGGTATCGCTGCGCCCGTCGACGAACATGCCGTCGTCGCCGTAATAGCGGCGCTGATCGGCGACCAGCGGGCGGGCGGGGCTGGCCTTCAGCCACAGGCGCAGCAGCAGGCGCTTGCGCTCCGGCTGCGGCCAGTCCTCGAAGGCGGTGCGGGCGTGCAGCGTGGTGTAGTTGTTGATGAAGCTCGCCCAGCCCGGCCGCAGGCGGAAGCGGAAGGCGATGTCGTCGCGCCGCGCGATGCCGGCGAAGACCTCCAGCGCTTCGGCTTCGGCCTCGCCCAGCGGCTCGCCCGTCTCCTCGGACGCCATGCGGATGAACTCGCGCAGGAAGACGCAGGAGAGCCGGCCGCCGGCGTGGCCGAACACCGGCACCCGATAGCCGGTGACCGCGCCTTCGCCCGGCGGTTGCTCGCCGAACCAGTGGTAGCGGTAGCCGGCGAAGAGCGGCGCCAGCAGATCGGGATGCCGGCGGGCGATCTCGTTATAGACGGCGACGGAGCTGGCGAGGACGCTTTCGCCGCCCGTTCTGGCCTGGCGAACGCACAGCAGGCCTACGATGTCGTCGGAATCGGTGTGGAGCGCCAGTTCCATGGCGCTGCGATAGCCGCGCTCGCGGGTGCCGGGCTTCGAGACGTCGGTGACGTAGCCCAGCCGGTCGCCCATGGGGCTCTGGGAGACGCCGCGCCCGAGATGGGCGCCGAAGGCCCAATAGGCGATGGCGAGCTCGTCTTCGTTCATCTCGCCCACGGGCCAGCCGCGCACGATGACCAGACCGCGCCCATCCACGAGCTCGCGGCGCAGCGCCTCGATGTCGGCGGCGATCTCCGGCAGCGCGGTGTCGGCGGGGGTCAGGGCTTGCAGCCCGCGCCCGGCGGCCCGGGCCCGCGCCACGCAGGCCCGCAGCGCGTCCAGGTGGCGTTCGCCCAGGTCGAAGGCGACGTCGCCGGGGCCGGAAAAGTCGCTGCCCTTCCAGGCCGAGGGATGATCGACGATGTCCGGGAAATCCATGGCGCACTCCCCTTCGAACATGCGCAGTATGCCCCGGCCCTTGCCGCTGGGCCAGGATGCCTCACCCGGCAGGCACGGCCGGTGCGCGGCTGTTATGGGCGTAGGTGGGCCATGCGATCCGGTAGCCTTCGGCCTGATCGCCCCAGGACGTCCAGCCCCGGCGGCCGTCGCGGGCGAACAGTTCGAGGAAGGGGCCGCGGCTGCATGCCTCGATGACGTCGTAGAGCTGGTCCGGCTTGCGGCTGTGCTCGCGCTTCTGCGAGGCGACGAGGTTCACCTGGCGGCGGCCCGGGGCCAGCGGGCGCGCGTTCTTTCCGCGCACTCCAAACAGCACCATCTCCGTGACGTTGCGAAAATAGAAGCCGACGCCGCGGCCGTCGGAACCGCCGTCCTTGCGGACCTTGTGCCAGACGATGTTCGATTTGTACTCGAAGCCCCATGCGCGGAGCACGTCGAGGCCCTGGGGGAGAAGCGCGTTCGGAACCCACAGATAGAGATGCGCGGGTTCGGAGACCAGGCAGGCCACAGGCAGCCTTGCGATGTCCGCGATCGCCATCGTGGCGTAGCGGTTGAGACGGCGATGCTCCGGTGCCATCTTTCCGGTGCGGTTTGCAAACCGCCATGGCGGATCGGCCAGCACCGTCCGAAACCCGCGCCCCTTCGCGAGTGCCTGGAGCTCCTCGATCGCGGCGACCTTCGGGCTCATGGCTTGCCCCACATCGACGGCACGTCAGGCGCGCGCCTCGTAGCGCCGCCCGACGCGAGCGAGCGCGGCCCCATGGTCGTGGAGCGCTCGATGGCACCCGGCTGTCCGGCGCGGGCCGGGTAGTCCTTGAGCGTCCAGTAGGGCGGAGAGGTGACCGCCAGATGGACCGTCTCGTCCCCGATATGGGAGAGATTGCGGGCATCGCCGCAGCGCAGGGCGTGAACGGTTCGGTCGAAAGGCGGCGGCCACGGCAGCAGCCGCCAGCGTGCATTGGCCGCCCGCAGGCGCCGCAAGCCTTCGGAGGTGTTGTCGGCGGCCGGCAAACGGATGTCCTCACCGAACGGTGCCACGATGTCGGGAGCTGCTGCCATGGCACCTGTCTGCAACGGGTGAAGCCGAAGCTATCACGGACCGGCCCGCGCCGCACAAAGAGCCGCCACCCTGGCCCTGACCCGCCGCTTCTGGAAGACTGCGCTGCCGGCACATTGGGAGAGGACGATGGGCGATTATCCCGACTGGACGACCTTCATGGCCACCAGCTTCGCGGCCGGTCGCAGCTTTCCCATGGTGGCCCCGGAGACGCCTTCCTTCATGTCGCAGCCGGTGGCGCGGTGCGCCGCCGACCTGGAAGGGGCCGACGTAGTGGTGATCGGCGCCCCCTATGTGGCGGCCAGCGGCGGCCTCTATGCCGGCGTGGCGATGGAGGACTGGATCGCCGCGCCCCAACGGGTGCGGCAGCAGTCGGCGCGCTATCCCTCCGGCTATATCCAGGACTTCGACCTCGACCTCTTCGAGCATATCCGTCTGGTCGATTACGGCGACGCGCGGATTCCGCCCCGGGTGATGGAGGAGCAGACGCCCGCGCTCATTCTGGAAGCCCAGGCGGCGGTGGAGGTGAAGTGCAACGACGCCATTCGCGCCGGTGCCGTGCCGGTGGTGATCGGCCAGAACAGCCCCTGCGGCAGCTTCGCCATCGCCAAGGCCTGCGCCGAGAACACCGACGGGGCGCTGGGCTGCGTGAGCCTCGATACCCATTGGGACGCGCAGCCGCTGGACCGGCTGACCGGCGACCGGCGCATCGCCGGGTCCGCATCCTGGAAACACAAGATGTACGAGTTTCTGGACAACATGCACCCGCGCCATCTGGTGGAGATCGGCGAGCGCGGCATGCTGGAGGACAAGGCGATCGTGCGCCGCTATCTGAAGGAAGGCGCGCGCTTCGTCTCCTCCTGGGAGCTGCGCTCGGGGCTGGGCATCGAGGGGCTGGTGGCCGAACTCGACCGCGCCTGGGACGGCACCGATGGCGTCTATGCCCATTTCGACATGGACGTGATCGGCGGGGCGGGCCCGGCACCGGGCGACATCCTGGGCGAACTGGTGGAACCCATCGCGCTTACCGACTACGAGATCATCCGCATCGCCCATGAGATCGGGCGGCGCGGCCTCACCGGTTTCAGCTTCATCTGCATTCCGCCAGGATCGGCTGCCATCTATCGGGTGATCGTCTATGTCATATGCTATCTGGCGGCCGGCCTGGCCCTGAGAAAGCAGGGCCGCGGCGCCCCGGCTTCGCCCGCCGCCGTTCAGGGAGCAGCGTCATGATCCCCACCCTGCCGCCCCGCCCCGACCGCGCCCGCCAGCTGCTGCCCAAGGCGTGCTATCGCTCCGAAGCGTGGTTCGAACGCGAGCACGAGGAGCTGTTCGGCCGCTCCTGGGGCTTCGCCTGCGTCGCCCAGGACATCCCCGAAGCGGGCGACTACCGGGCGGTCAAGGTCAACCGCCATGCCATCGTCGTGCTGCGGGCGAAGGATGGCGGCCTGCGCGCCTATCACAACACCTGCCGCCATCGCGGCACCCAGTTCTTCGAAGAGGGCGGCGGCAATTGCCGCCACGGCATCGTCTGCCCCTACCATGCCTGGACCTACGAACCCGAAGACGGCAGCCTGCGCGGCCTGCCGAAACGGGCGCAGGCCTTTCCCGACATGAAGCTGCGCGACTGGCCGCTCCACCGGGCGGCGGTGGGCCAGCTGGGCGATCTCATCTTCGTCAACCCGCAGGCCGAACCCGAGGAGGATTTCGAAACCTGGCTCGGCCCCATGCGCGAGACCCACATGTGGCCTCATTCCCTGGCTGCGCTTTCCGAGAAACGCCCGGTGCGCTACGACATCCGTGCCAATTGGAAGGTGTTCTGCGAGAACGCCATGGACGGCTATCACCTCTCCTATCTCCACGACAAGACGCTCAAGGGGCCGGACATCGAAGACCAGGATTGGGACGCGGTGGGCCGCCACTGGGTGTTCATCGCCCATGCCGAGAACGAGAGCCGCAAGAACAGCCCCCATGCCCGCATACCCGGTCTCGAGGCCGGCGGCCGGCACCCGGTGGTGTGGCAGCTTTTTCCCAATTCCGGCGTGCTGGCGACCTCGATCTTCTTCTCCGCCTACCGCATCGTGCCGGTGGCACCGGAACGCTGCTATCTCGACGTGAGGACCTGGATGGCCCCGCGCGAAGCGGGAGAGGCGGAGGTGGAAGCCGCCGAAGCGATCCGCGAACGCCCGTCGGGCACGTCGGGCCATGGCCCGGTGATGAAGGACGGCAGGCGCTATATCTCGCTTGAGACGGTATCGGGCCACCCCATGCAATCGCTCGACTTCCAGATCGAGGATATGTGGGTGTGCGAACAGCAGCAGAAAGCGCTGGCCTCGCCGGCGATGAAGGTGGGCCCGCTGGCCGATTGCGGCGAGACCTCGCTTACCTTCTTCCAGGCCAACATCCTCGCCCATGTGCCTCTGCGGGGGACACCGTAAGCCGGCCTCCGGCGACGAGTGGAATCATGGCGCGCATCGTTCCTTTCGACCTTGCCGAACTCAGGTCGTCCGCTGCCCATGGCGGCGAAATTACCACGCTGGAAAGGCTGAAAAGGGACCTCGGCCACGGCTTCACCGTCTATCACGGCGTGCTCTGGTCTCGCGCCGGTGCCGGCCGGACGGCATTCGGCGAAATCGACTTCGTGGTCGTCAACCGCGACGGCAGGATACTGGTGATAGAGCAGAAAAACGGGCCGCTTGCCGAGACCGCGAGCGGCCTGGAGAAGCGCTATGCGGACGGTTCCAGAAGCGTCGTCCGCCAGATTCACCGCAACGTCAATTCGATCAAGGAAAAATTCCGGCGTCTACACCCGGACAAAGACCGCATGACGGTCGATTACCTCTTCTATTGCCCCGATCATCGCGTGATCGATCTCAACGCGGCCGGTCTCGACCCGGCACGCATCGTCGATGTTTCCAAGCGGGGAAGGCTTGCCGATATCGTCGCCGACATCCTGGGCGAAGGGGATGGGACCGGTGCCGATGCCGCTATAGCTGTACATGACTTTTTCGCACAGACCTTCCGGCTCGTTCCCGACGTGCACGCCCATATCGACACGCAGGAGCGCTCGTTCATCCGGGCAAATGCGGCACTCTGCGACCTCATCGAAAACATCGATATGTTGCCGCTGAGGCTGCACGTCAAAGGCACAGCCGGTTGCGGCAAGACGGGCATCACCATTCGTTTCTACCAACGTGCCATTGAAGCTGGAAAACGGCCGCTGCTGGTCTGCTTCAACCGCTCCTTGCGCGATGCTCTGGAAGCCATCGTACCGAAGGGTGGCCTCGTCCAGACCTTCTTCGGCCTGTGCGCCACCTTCCTGGAAAGCCGCGGCATGAAGCTGGACTACGGCCGCGTGCGTAGCGATCCGCATTTCTGGCACGATGTGCAGGACCGCGTGATCGAACAGCGCGTGCCCGAGGAGTGGACGTTCGACAGCCTCGTGATCGACGAAGCCCAGGATTTCGATCCCGACTGGTTCCAGATCCTGAGGCTTTTCCTTACCGATAAACATGACGGCTTATGGCTGGAGGATACGGCTCAGAACATCCGGCAGACGAAGCCTCCCGAAAAAGCCGGATTCGTCGGCTATCGCGTTCGGGAAAACTACCGCTCGCCCCAATCGATCGCGCGCGCGATTCGCTCTACGGTGCCCCGTTTCACGTTCGAATGTGCGAACGGGCTTGCGGGCCTCGGGGTCGGCGTCGACTGCTATGATGACGACGCCGAACAGCAACGGCTGGCGGCGAAAATCGTCACCGACCTCATCCGGCGCGGCTTTCGCCACCAGGATATCGCCCTGCTTACGATGCGTAGCCATCGGAAATCCGCATTAAGCGGCCTCGACCAGTTGGGCGTTTTCTCGATCCGCCGCTTCACGGGCCAATACGATCGTTCCGGCAACCAAGTCCTCTCGTCCGGGCAGATCCTCTTCGACAGCATCGGCCGCTTCAAGGGCCAGCAGGCAGCGGGCGTCGTGCTCTGCGACGTCGACCCGGAACCGGAGTGTTTCGAACGATGGGAGCGGCTGCTGTACTGCGGCATGACGCGCGCTACGGTGCGGCTCGATCTCCTGGTGAACGGGCGGAACCCACACCCCGTCTGCGACGCTCTCCGCCGGGCCGCCAAAGGCTAGAGCCTGGCCGCCAGCTCGCGCGCCTCGAAGAAGGCCATGGCGGCGGTGCGGGCAGCGACGGCATCGCCGATGCTGTGGCATTCGACGGCCTCGTCGCCGGCCAGTTCGCGGGCCAGGCGGTCATCGACCGTGTTGGTGGTGGCGAGCACCAGGCTGTCGAAGCTGCGCTGTTCTCTGTCGCCGGTATAGAGGTTGACGATGGTGGCGGTGGCGCCGTCCCACGCCGCCAGCGCGTGGCCGCAGACCACCTCTACTCCCAGCTTCCAGAAGCGCTCGCGGGTGGTATCGCCGGTCTGCGAGGAATCGAGCTGGGCGGCGGGTTTCTCGGCCGCCGTCACCACCGTCACCGAGTGACGCTGCTTCGCCAGATGCAACGCCGTGCCGGAGGCGGGCCACCAGCCGTTGATGTCGTCCAGCAGCAACACGTTGGCACCCGGCACGACCTCGCCTTCCAGCACGTCGTGGACGGTGCAGACATTGTCGAGGGTGGCTCCCGGCAAAGCGTCGATATGGGGGAAGGCGCGCTGGAAACCGCTGCGCGCGGGCTGCGAACCGGTGGCCAGCACCACTGTGTCGGCCCCGGCGGTGCGGATGTCGTCGGCCGTCATCTCGCGGCCCAGCTCCACCCGCACCTGCAGACGCCGCAGCTGGTCGCCATACCAGGCGAGCAGCTCGCCGATCTCGCCCCGTTCGGGCTGGCCGGCGGCGAGGCGGAACTGTCCCCCCAGCTCGCGGCCCCGCTCCACCAGGGTGACGCGGTGTCCGCGCTCAGCGGCAGCCCGCGCCGTCTCCAGGCCGGCCGGGCCGCCACCCACCACCAGCACATGGCGGGGGCGCCCGGCCGGTGCCGGCGCATCGCCGCCCCACGCGCTCTCGCGCCCCACGGAGGGGTTGACGAGGCAGGAGATGTGGTAGTCGCGCATGCGCCGCCCGATACAGAGCTGGTTGCAGGAGATGCAGGGGCGGATGTCGCCCGCCCGCCCGTCCCGCGCCTTGTTCGCCAGATGGGGATCGGCGATCTGGCCCCGCACGATGGAGACCAGGTCGCACTGGCCTGCGGCGAGGGCGGCCTCGGCGCGCTGCGGCGTCTTCACCCGCGCCTCGGCCGTTACCAGGGCGTGCTTCACCGCCCGCTTGATCTCGGCCGCATCGGCGGGGCCCAGCGGCGTGGGATAGTGAAAGCTGGGCACGATTTTCGAGAAGCGGTTGAGATAGCTCCCCGTGCCGCAGGAGAAATAGTCGGCCAGGCCGCGCTGGTCGAGCCAGGCGAAAATTTCCTGCTTGTCGGCCATGGAAAGCCCGCCCGGATAGGGTTCGGCACCGGAGACCGTCATGCCGACGACGAAATCGGCACCGCAGGCCCTGCGGATACCCTCCACGATGCGGGTGACGAAGCGCAGGCGGTTCTCCAGGCTGCCGCCCCAGCGGTCGTCGCGCCGGTTGGCGAGCGGCGACCAGAACTGGTCGATGAGGCAGGAATAGCCGGCGAACAGATCGACGCCGTCGAAGCCGCCCCGCCGGTCCCGGACGGCCTGGGCGACGAAGGCCTCGATCAGCTCCTCGATCTCGGCCTCGCTCATGGCGTGGCTGCCCCAGGGATCGTGGAAGCTCACCTGGCCCGAAGGCGACCAGTAGGGCGACCAGGAGTTGTCCTGATCGCCATGGGCACCGACATGGTAGATCTGGTGGCACATCACCGTGCCATGGCCGTGGCATTCGTCGGTGATGCGGCGGAAGCAGGGGATCACCGCGTCGTCGGCCAGCAGGTTGCCGCGGGTCAAGATGGCGCTTCGGTGCGGTGGCGTGGGCTCCACCACGATCATCGCCGCCCCGCCCCTGGCCCGTTCCCGGTAGTAGCCGAAATGGCGGTCGATGGGCAGGCCGCCCTCCGACATGTTGGCGGTGTGGGCCCCAAAAACAACGCGGCATTTCAAGCTGTGGCCGCGCAGCTTCACCGGCGAGAAGAGGTGAGGGAAAAAAGCCCCGCCCGCAGCCCCGGCGGGCTGATGAAAAGTCTCAGTCGCAGCCCTGGTGGGCTGCTGTGGCATGTGCGATGCGGACATGACGCCACGCTCCCGTGCTTCCGCAAAGCTTACGCCCCGGCCGGGCGGCGGCAAAACTCCAGCCGCAGCCCCGGTGGGCGGCGCTGGACCGGACGGGCGGGCGGCGCGATCATGGACTCCCCGCCACCACAGCACCGGAGGCAGCATGGACCTCGCCCGTTTCCCCGGCGACGCCCCGGCCGCGGCCATCGTCGCCGCCCTGCGCCGGGACGGCGCAGCCATCGTGGAGGACTTCGCGCCCGCCGGCGTCGTGCGGCAGGTGCTGGCCGATCTGCGCCGGCCCTTCGATACGGTGGGCCGTTCCACCGAGGACGACTTCAACGGCTACGCCACCCTGCGCGTCAACAGTGTGCTCGACGTCTCGCCCGCCTCGGCGGAGCTGGTGGGCCATCGCCCCATGATGGCGGTGCTGGACCCGATCCTGCTTCCCCATTGCCAAGCCTATCTGGTGGGAAGCTGCACGGCGATCGAGATCCGCCCCGGCGAAGGCCACCAAGTGTTGCACCGCGACGACACCATCTATCCCATCTGCGTGCCGGGGATGGAGCTCCAGGTCTCGGTGATGTGGGCGCTGGACGACTTCACGGAGGAAAACGGCGCCACGCGGGTGGTGCCGGGCAGCCATCTGTGGACCTGCCATCGCCAGCCTGCGCAGGGCAACCGGGTGGTGCAGGCGGCGATGGCGGCCGGCTCGGCGCTGTTCTATCTCGGGTCCGTCTGGCACGGCGGCGGTGCCAACCGATCGGCGAAGCCCCGCGCCGGCCTCATCGACACCTACTGCCTGGGCTGGCTGCGCCAGGAAGTGAACCACATCCTTTCGGTGCCCCGCGCCATCGCCGCCCGCCTGCCCGAACACGTGCAGCGGCTGATGGGCTATGCGGTCTATCACGGCGGCGAGGGCGGCCTGGGCTATTATCCCAGCGACGGCGGGCGCGTGCCCGTGGAGGATGTGAAGGGCGGCCTGATGTGGGGCTGGCAGGGCGATTGAGGGCACCGATCCCCACCGGCACGTCGCCGGCGGCCCTGCGAACGTCAAGATAGCGGATCACGGGCCAATGGGCAGGTGGAGCAGTGGATGCCGCCGCCGTTCAACTGCACCTTGTCGTAATCGATCTCGATCGCCTCGACGCCGAGCGAGGCCAGCCTGTCGGCCGTGCGGTTCGACAGGCCGCGCGGCATGACGACGCGGCCGGGCGCCACCGCCAGGCAGTTGACCACCCAGCGATCGTCCCGTTCCGTGATCTCCACGGTGCGGATGCCGAGCGCCTTCAGCTTCTCCAGGAACACATAGGGGAGCTTGTCGGCATCGACGATCGCCAGGTCCCTGTCGATCATGGTGAGCGCGCCGTCGATGTGGATCGAGTAACCGGTCATGTCGACGCAAACCAGCTCCACCCCCTGGACCCGCAGCACCTCGGCGATCTGGCGGATGCCTTCGTCGTTGACGCAGATGGAGCGCCCGATGGCCGCCGTCCGCTCGTCGAGCCAGGCGAAGCTGCCGCCCTCCGCCATGGCGGTGCCGTGCAGCGTGCGCAGGATCGGCATGCCCAGATTGGCCAGCGTGCGGCTGACATGGACTTCCTCGCCGCGCCTGATGCGCCGCGCCAGCCGGGCGACGATGGCCCCGCCCTTGACCGCGAAGGAGGAATCGCGGGTATAGACCGACTTGATGCCGTCGGCCTCGACGCTCTCCAGGAACACCACCTCGACGCCCTCGCGGCGCAGTGCCTCCACCAGACCGTCGTGCTGGGCGCGGAACTCGTCCCAGTCGGGCACGGTGTCGGACTGGAAATACCAGCCCTTCTCCAGGTCACCATAGGAGCCGATCTCCTCGATCCGGCGCGATGGGTCGACGATCTCCATCTCGGGGCCGGGCCGGTGCATCAGGCACACCCGCAGCTTTCCGACATCGTTGTCGCAGCCCCATCGCCGCCCCCACAGGGCGGCCTGCTGCTCGTCGCTTTCGAAGCCCGGCTCCGGATGGGAGCCGAAGAGCTTGATGGTCTGTCCGTAGATGCCGGTCATGCTTCCTCCTTGCCCCTCACAGGGCGCCGTAGATGGCGTCGATCATGCGGGCGTGGCGTGGCGCGTCGTCCTCGAAGCCCAGCATGCGGTTCATGACATAGGCCACGCCCAGCCCGGCATCGGGGTCGGCGAAGGCGAAGGCGCCGCCCCAGCCGGAATGCCCGAAGGATGCGCGGTTGGGCCCCAGCTGGCTTTCCGGGCCGCCCAGGCGAAAGCCGGCGGCGAAGCGGGCAGGCAGGTTCAGCGAGGCGTCGAGGCCGTCATAGCGCTCGGCCGTGGCAGCCGCCAGCCCGGCAGGCGAGATCAGCCCGCCGCCGCCCACCGCCAGCAGGCCGTAGAGCTTCGCCAGCGCTAGCGCGCCCGCGTGGAGATTGCCGGCGGGGATCTCGGCGGCGCGCCAGGCGCGCAGATTGGGCGTCGTGGGCAGGACGACCGGATTCCTCATGGCCTGGTCGTGGCCGTTCTTCTCCAGCTCCTTCACCCAGTCGTCGCAGCCGGGAGCGGCGACGATCTCCGCGGCGCGGCCATCCTCTTCGGCGGGCAGGCCCAGGAACAGGTCGAGCGCCGCCGGGGCGGCGATCTCCTCGGCCACGAAACGGCCGGGCCGGCGCCCGTCGGCGCGCCGCAACGTCTCGCCGGCCAGATGGCCGAAGGACATGGCGTGATAAATGCAGTGCCGGCCCGGCGGCCACAGCGGCGCCATGGCGGCGAAGGCATCCACATAGGGAAACCAGTCGTAGACGCCCTGGAGGTCCATCGCCACCTCCAGACCGTTGAGGCCCGCCCGGTGCGACATGACCAGATCGAGGGAGATGGCCTCCTTGCCGCCGGCGGCGAATGAAGGCCAGACATCGGCCACCGGCGCCGCATAGCAAAGGCGCCCGCGCTCGACCGCCATGGCGACGGCGAGCGCCGTCACACCCTTGGTCGCCGACCACGCATTGACCAGCGTCTCCTCGCCCCAGGGGCGGGTGCGGGCGGCGTCGGCGAAGCCCGCCTGGAGATCGACGACCGGCTCCCTGCCCTTCACCACCGCCAGGGCGCAGCCCAGATCGAGGCCCGCCTCCAGATTGGCCGCCAGCGCCTCGCGGCAGGCGGCGAAGCGGGCATGGGTCCAACCGCGAATTTCCACGCTCGACCTCCTCATCGCATGGCGCGGGCGCGCCGCCGGCGGGGGCGCCATCTTTCCATCGCGCCCGCCCCTGTGGTCAAGTGCCTGCCGCATCATGGCCCAGAGGATCGACAGCAGCGGCGCGGCACCGCCGCCGGCCGCCAGGGAGGAGCGCATCGGGCTGCGCGCGGTGGCCACCGTCTTCTGCGCCACCGCCTGCACGGCGATGTATGCCTTCACCTGGAACTCGGTCACCGTGGCGCTGCCCCACATGCAGGGCACCTTCTCGGCCACCACCGATCAGATCGCCTGGGTGGTGATCGCCTATGTCATCGGCTCTTCGGTGGTGACCGGCTGCGTCGGCTGGCTGTCGACGAGGCTGGGGCGCAAACGGTTGTTCCTGCTCTCGATTCTGGGCTTCGTCGTCACCCTGGCGGGCTGCGGCATGGCGACCAGCCTGTGGGAGGAGGTCTTCTGGCGCTTCGCCCAGGGCGTGGTGGCGGCGCCGATGATCCCCATCGGCCAGTCCATCGCCGTCGCCGCCTTTCCGCGCTCGCGCCACGGCCAGGCGACCAGCCTGTGGGCGCTGGGGTTCGTGTCCGCCAACGTCGTGGCGCCGGTGGTGGGCGGCATCCTGATCGAGGACTGGGGCTGGCCGTGGATCTTCTACTTCGCCATCCCCGCCGGCGTCATAGGCTTCGCGATGACCTGGTTCCTGGTGCCCTGGACCGAACCGGAGAAGGCGCCGCTGGACTGGCTGGGCTTCACCAGCCTGGTGATCGGCATCGGCGTCCTGCAATTGATGCTGGCGCGGGGCGAGCGGCTGGACTGGTTCGCGTCGGGCGAGATCGTGATCGAGGCCATCGTCGCCGCCGTGGCGCTCTATGTCTTCGTCGTCCACACGATCACTGGCCGCAACACCTTCATCGACGGTCGCCTGTTCCTCAACCGCAATTTCGCTCTGGGCCAGGGCTTCATCTTCCTGATCGGAGCGATGATGTTCCTGCCGCTGATCCTGCTGCCGCTGCAGCTGCAACAGGTGGGCGGCTATCCGCCGCTGGAGACCGGCTATCTGATGCTGCCGCGCGGCATCGGCTCGATCATCGGCCTGACCATCATGAGCCAGCTGCGCGAGAAGGTGGACCCGCGCCCGCTGCTGGTCCTGGGGATCGTCGGCATCGCCTGGCCGGCCTGGGAGATGGGGCACTGGACGGCGGCGCTGCGCCCCTGGGACGTGACCTGGACCACCTTCGTCCAGGGACTGGCGGCGGGTTTCGTGTGGGCGCCGCTCAACACCCTCACCCTCTCCCGGCTGAAACGGCGGGTGCAGGATCAGGGCTTCGCGCTGTTCTACCTCAACTTCGACATCGGCTATGCCATCGGCACGGTGGCGGTGATCGGCGTGCAGGTTCGCAGCAGCCAGATCAGCCACGCCGAGCTCGGCGCCTTCGTCACCCCCTTCAACGAATTGCTGCGCCATCCCGGCCTGGCCGGGGCGTGGGACATCGCCAGCGCCCCCGGGCTGGCCGCCCTGCAAGGCGAGATCGGACGCCAGGCGACCATGATCGGCTACAACAACGCCTTCATGGCCATCGCCGTGACGATGGCGGTGCTGCTGCCCTTCATCGCCTGCTTCCGCCACCCGCGCCGCGAGCCGCTACCCGACGACTGACGGCGCCTCTGGCACGGCGACAGGCGGCTGTGGCACGATGGGCGGCGGCGACGGGCTGCAGGGCGGGAGGATCATGCGCTACGAGGCACCGCAGACTCTGGAAGCGGCCGTCGCCCTGCTGCGGGCGGCGGGCGCGGGGGCGAAGGTGCTGGCCGGCGGCACGGACCTGCTGGTGCAGCTGCGCGCCGGTGCCGTCGAGCCCGAACTGGCGGTCGACATCAAGCGCATCCCCGGCATGGACCGCATCCGCGCCGAGGCGGGCGGCCTGCGCATCGGCGCGGCGGTGCCGGGCGCGGAGATCGGCGCCCATGCCGGGCTGGTCGCCGCCTGGCCGGGGGTGGTGGAGGCCATCCGCCTCATCGGCTCGGACCAGATCCAGAGCCGCGCCACGCCGGTCGGCAATCTGTGCAACGCCTCGCCGGCGGCCGACTGCGTGCCGGCGCTGATCGCCGCCGGCGCCACGGCGCGGATCGCCGGGCCCGACGGCAGCCGCGATCTGCCGGTGGAAGAGGTGGCGACCGGGCCGGGGCAAACGGCGCTGACCGAAGGCGAGCTGGTCGCCTCGCTGTTCCTGCCGACACCGGCGCCGCGCTCGGGCGACGCCTATCTGCGCTTCATCCCCCGCAGCGAGATGGACATCGCCGTCGTCGGGGCCGGCGTCGCCCTGACGCTGGACGACGACGGCCGCTGCACCGCCGCCCGCGTCGCGCTGGGGGCGGTGGCACCGCGCGCCCTGCTCGTGGATGCCGCCGCCATCGTCGGCAGCCGGCTGGAGGAGGAGGCGCTGCGGGGCCTGGCGGCGGCCGCCGCCGGCGCCTGCCGCCCCATCGACGACAAGCGCGGCACGGCCGCCTATCGCACCCGCGTGGCGGGTGTGCTGGCGCGCCGCGCCGCCACCATCGCCAAATCCCGCGCGGAGGCACGCCTATGAGCAGCATTCACGTCGCCACCGCCGTCAACGGCGATCGGGTGGAGTTCCTCTGCGACGGCGAGGAGACGCTGCTGGACGCCCTGCGCGACCGCCTGGGCCTCACCGGCAGCAAGGAAGGCTGCTCCTCGGGCGATTGCGGCGCCTGTTCGGTGCTGCTGGACGGGCGCCTGGTCTGCTCCTGCCTGGTGCTCGCCGCCGAGGCCGAAGGCCGGCAGGTGGAGACCGTCGAGGGCATGGCCAGTGGCGATTCGCTCCACCCGCTGCAGCGGCGCTTCCTGGAATTCGCGGCCCTGCAATGCGGCATCTGCACGCCGGGCTTCCTGATCGCCGCCCGGGCGCTGCTGGAGCGAAACGCCCGCCCCAGCGAAAGCGAGGTGCGCTTCGCCCTGGCGGGCAATCTGTGCCGTTGCACCGGCTACGACAAGATCGTGCGCGCGGTCATGGCGGCCGCCGGCGACATGAGGGGAGAGACGCCATGACCTTCGAACTCGCAGGCGATTTCCACCAGGTGGGAAGCCGCCCGCCGCGCCCCGACGGCACCGACAAGGTGACCGGGCGGGCACTGTTCGGCGCCGACATGGCCAGGCCCGGCATGCTGGTCGGCAAGGTGCTGCGAAGCCCCCATCCCCACGCCAGGATCGTCGCCATCGACACCGCGAAGGCCGCCGCGCTGCCCGGCGTCAAGGCGGTGGTCACCGGCGCCGATTTTCCCTCGCTGGCCCGCGACCAAAGCGTCCAGGCCGAAGCCGAGGAGAATCTGTGGGACGTGGCCCGCAACGTCATGGCCCGCGACAAGGCGCTCTACGAAGGCCACGCCGTCGCCGCCGTCGCCGCCACTTCGGCCGCCGCCGCCCGCCGGGCGCTGAAGGCGATCGAGATCGTCTGGCAGCCGCTGCCCCATGTCACCGACGTGGACGCGGCGATGGCGCCGGACGCGCCGCTGCTCCACGACGACCTTTTCACCGCCGGCCTGGACGAGAAGCCCGCCCGGCCCTCGAACGTGGCCGAATATCTCAAGATCACCATGGGCGATTGCCGGGCCGGGTTCGCCGCCGCCGACGTGATCGTCGAGCGGCAATTCCGCACCGAGGCGGCCCATCAGGGCTATATCGAACCCCATGCCTGCCTGGCCAGCGTCTCGGAAGACGGGCGGGCGGAGCTGTCGTGCTGCACCCAGGGCCATTTCTCGGTGCGCAGCATGTGCGCCGGCATTCTGGACATGGAGCTGGCGGCGCTGCGCGTCGTCCCCTCGGAGATCGGCGGCGGCTTCGGCGGCAAGACGACGGTGTTCCTGGAACCGGTGGCCCTGGCGCTCTCGAAGAAGGCGCACCGCCCGGTGAAGATGACCATGAGCCGCGAGGAGGTCTTCCGCGCCTCCGGCCCCACCTCCTCGACCAGCATCTCGCTGAAGATCGGCGCCACCGGGGAGGGGAAGATCACCGCCTGCGAAGGCAGCTTCCGCTACCAGGGCGGCGCCTTTCCCGGCTCGCCGGTGAGCTATGGCGCCGTCTGCGGCATGGCGCCCTACGATTGCACCAACGTCATGCTGCATTGCTACGACGTGGTGGTGAACCGGCCCAAGGCGGCGGCCTATCGGGCACCGGGCGCGCCCATGGCGGTCTTCGCGGTGGAATCGCTGCTGGACGAGATCGCCGCCAGGCTGGCCATGGACCCCATCGAATTGCGGCTGAAGAACGCCGTCGAGCAGGGGAAATCGTCGATCTACGGCCCCAGCTTCGGCCCCATCGGCTTCGTGGAATGCCTGCGCGAGGCGCAGAAGCGCATCGCCGCCGCGCCCGCCGTCGCCGCCCATCAGGGGCGGGGCGTGGCGGCCGGTTTCTGGCCCAATTACGGCGGCGCCACCAGCGTCACCCTCAACGTCAACGCCGACGGCACGGTGCTGCTGTCGCTGGGCACGCCCGATATCGGCGGCAGCCGCGCCAGCATGTGCCTGATGGCGGCCGAGGAGCTGGGCATCCCCTATGAGCGGGTGGGCGCCATCATCGCCGACACCGGCGCCCTGGGCCACAACGACACCACCGGCGGCAGCCGCGTCACCCATTCGGCCGGCATGGCGACCATCGAGGCGGCGCGCAAGGTGGTGGCCGCCATGAAGGAGCGCGCCGCCCGCCTGTGGGGAATCGAGGCCGACGCGGTGGTCTGGGAGGGCGGCAGGGTGCGCCCCTCCGGGGCCAATGCCGGCCGCCACGAGCCGCTTTCCTTCGCCGAGATGGCGGCGCTGGCTTCCAGGACCGGCGGCCCCATCGCCGGCCATGCCGAGATCCAGGCCGAGGGCGCCGGCGCCAGCTTCGCCGTCCATGTGGCCGATGTCGAGGTCGATCCCGAGACCGGCGGCACCAGGGTGCTGCGCTATCTCACGGTGCAGGACGCCGGCAAGGCGATCCATCCCGACTATGTCGAGGGCCAGTATCAGGGCGGCGCCGCCCAGGGCATCGGCTGGGCGCTGAACGAGGAATACGTCTATGGCGACGACGGCAGGCTCCAGAACCCCGGCTTCCTGGACTACCGCATGCCGGTCTGTTCCGACCTGCCGATGATCGATGCCGCCATCGTGGAGGTGCCCAATCCCGGCCACCCCTACGGCGTGCGCGGCGTCGGCGAAACGCCCATCGTGCCGCCGCTGGCGGCGGTCGCCAACGCCGTCTCGCGGGCCATCGGCGTGCGCATGACCCGGGTGCCGATGTCGCCGCCCCGCATCCTGGCGGCCATCGAGGCGGGCGGCCAGGCCCCGTGAGCGAAGGCAACGCGGCGCCCGGCACGGTGGAGGTGCGGCTGGGCGCCAGCCTGCGCTCCATGGCGGGCGGGCGGCAAAGCTTCCCGATCGCCGCGCCCACCGTGGCGGCGCTGCTGGAGCGGCTGCGCGAGACCTATCCCGAACTGGCCCCGGTGCTGGCGCGCGGCGTCGCCGTCGCCATCGACGGCCAGCTCTACCGCGACGCCTGGCTGCAACCGATCCCCGAAGGCGCCGAGGTCTATCTCATGCCCCGCGTGGCGGGGGGTTAGGGGCGAACGGCGCCCGCTAGCTAGCTGTTTTCGCGGCTTCCTTCACGTCCAGCAGCACATCACAACTGAACAATTGGGGGCAAACCCCTCCCGCTACGCTGATCTTCAGGAAAGAGGGATAGATACTCATCAAGCAGGGCTTGACGCTCACTATCATTCAATGCTTCACCCGCCATATATGATACTAGCCGCGAGGAAATCACACGATTCTTGGTAATTATCCTGCCATCCGTACCCCCGGTCCAAAGCACGTTCTGCCATACGTTACTCATATTTTCCTCAGTGATGCTCCAGGGAAGCGCATTGAGGCGCTGGCAGGTTTCCTCCCATTGCATGTTGGTAGGCGGATTAGTAAGCGACATATAGGCAGAAACCAAACACTCTTGCGGCACAGGCTTTCCAAGGAGATTTTCTTTACGAATCTCTCGCCTTTTTTCGTCACCATCCTCCAGCTTATTCAGGGTTGCATCACGAAAAACATCTATCTTGCTCAAGAGGCGATCCCAAACTCGCTCTACCCTTATCTTGTAAGTTTTAACAATGTCACTTGAAGGCAGTTGATCCGCCTTCAGCTCTTGATAATTTGGGAAGCTTTCTCTCACGATCACTTTGCAGCAAGCATGCAAAATCGCCAAAGTTGTGAACTCGGAGTCCTTTGGAGTGAGGGTAGGCTGCGTGTATTTCACCAATCGCCCGCCAATGCGATTGGCAATATGCCGAGCAAGAACAGCAAAAACATCATCATCGTCTGTGACATAGGTTTCCGACGTCGTTGGACGCCGAGCGTAACGATTGACTCTCGTGAATATGCGACGTGCCTTCTCTGGGTCATAGGGAACCAAAATGACAGATATATCCTCCATTGCAAGGTCGGCGTCAACCTCAATCCCCGGAATGTCCTTACCCAGATGATCTTTGCCTTTCATTGCAAATTCAAGTGCCTTCAAACGATGTTGACCATCCAGAGGAACCATCATAATACCACCATGGAGGGTTAACATTCCAATCTTTGATGCTGCTTCTTTGTCAGCGGGCGGCAACCTAGCTTCGGACACGGCCGCATTCTTTGTGAGCGGTTGAAATTCAACGTTTTCGTCAAAATTGAAGGCAGCAACAATCAACGAGCCAAAGAAGCGTGTCTCCTTCTGGTCGGCCAGATACGGGGCTATCTGATTACGAACGCGATTGTAGTTAATTTTGCGCTGGTAGATTTCTTCAATCTTCTCATTATCCCAGCCGGGCATATTTTTAGGCTCTTTGACCAAGTTCACAAGCTCTGAGGCCTTCATAGACAGCAAATAGTACTCCGTGTTTCCCATCTTGCCTTTCATGGCGGGTAAAGTACTAGACATGATTCTTCACTCCCTGGATTTTGAAGCCACGATCCGTTCGCCCCTTGGATTGCCTACCAAACGCCTATGTCATTGGCTTGTGGATCCAGGCGGCGAATCAATCGTTGCTCTAGCCTAACAGTGAATCGCTCCGATGTCAAGACGTAACATACTTGCAAATCTTCAGGCCATCTTCGGATCCAGGTTTGCAGTATGAGATTGTGGGAATTAATATAGTGTTCTCGTATTCGCTCGCGAATCTTCCGTGTTGTTTCCCCTACGTAAACTGCCCTGGATTGTGATTGGGACCAGAAAATATAAACACCACATCGATCAGATGGCATACGTGTAATAGTATTGTAGTGAAATGGGCGAGGAGTGGAGCGTTGGAAAAACTTCGTCATCGCGCATTATCCTCTCTGGAAAATGACCAAACTTTAGCCGCGGCACTAGCTAGTTTCCGCGATCTGCGCTCAACGGTCTTTGGCGTCCAGCAGTCCATTTTCGCAATATCCTGGGTAATCTTGAACAGGCTTCTTCCATATACCAATTTCTTTGCATCGAAGTTTGCATTAAAGCCGGCGCTGGAATATCTACTGCTGGTTCCGAGCAAGGTAAGGTTGCCTATTTGTTGAATCCAACCCGTAGGATCGGTACCAACCTTAGAAAATTCATCCCAACCTTCCTGATATGCCATCGACTGCGGAAGAATATGTTCTACTGTGCACCCATCAAAGTCCAATACACTTTCGTCAATTTGCTCTTGTGCGTTGATTCCGAAAAGAAGGCGCTTCGCCCTCTTCATAGACGACTGGTTAGCTATTCGAGCAGCCGACAAGGAATACTTGAAATGTTTGTTGTCCACAATACCAAGATCGTCGCATGCCCGGAGGTCGGCGAGAATGGACAATTCTTTCATATCTTCTAAAGTACTTATCCGTCGTGCACAATTGGCAAAGGCAGTCTCATATCTTGACGGTTCAAATTTAGGCTGACAAAACGTGATTCGCATAACAAAGGAAGCAAGATCGCTGAGACAACGATGGATTCTGCGCGCAATCATTCGCCGATAACCTGGGCTATACGATAGTTCTGTAATAAATCTTCGGAGGAGAGCAAACATAATAGGGTGAGCAACTGTATAGGGCCGCAATTCGGCAAGAAAAATCCTTAGATTTCTTTTCTTGCTGGTTGAATTAGACGTCAGGAGAAAGGAATTCACAACATCTTCATCTGGTGTTCTTGCCGAAAAGTTTCTAAACAAGTTAACTACAGGACGGTTCGAGAGCCTCTGGACGACGTCATACACATAGTCGTTACCAGTTCCTTCACGCACAAAGGCTTGTATTTTAGCTCGAGTCTCACGATAGAATCGCTTTTTTTGAAGGAATCCATACTCACATTGAAAAAAGCATCGGAAATACTCCTCGGATCTTTTGCTATTCCTGCAAATAATTGTGGCAGTCTCAAGGCTATCATGGATGAATTTTCTTCTCTCATCTTCCTTTTGATCGGCAAAATATGAGTAGAGGTGATTCCGAATGAGATCCAATTGAGCAAGTGTTTTCCCTCTCCCATTCAATGCCTCAAATATAGCGTTAGTATCCTCTGTTTTGGGTACGTCCAACACACCCACCTCGACTTTATCTAACAAAAAATCAAAAAACTTTCGAGCTTTTCTGTTCTCTAAGCCACTTACAAAGCCATTAATCTCTTCCCATGCAGACGTCATTTTTCCGTTGGTTCCAACATTATGACCTCGAACAATTGAAGAAAATCTGGCCGCATCCTGCTTGGGTGGTTTGATGCGCAAGGTAAGATGATCGGCATTACTCAGGTCTTCCACGGTCTTATCAGAAAGATCAAATAACAATCGTAGAGCTTGCACTTCCCGAACCCTATCTTGACATTCTCCATCATGTGCAAATCGACGACAGAGAGATGCAACAATTAAGGACAAGGTAATCAGGCGCTGCTGCCCATCATTGATCCCCCATGAATAGTCTTCCAATACAAGCATTATAGACCCAACGAAGTAACTTTGGCGATCAGCTTCAAGAGCCTCCTTAATATCTTGGAGAAGTTCCTTCACTTGCTCATTTTCCCAGTCATAATATCTCTGATGCCAGGGTACAAAAAATCTCCCTGCCCCACCTGTAAACAGATCCCAAACACGCAGAACTTTTGATGTGATCCTGGTCATGCGATTTGTAATGCGTTCTGCAAGGAAATTCGTCCCGACTCAATAATCTCATCTCGCCACCATATATCCTTTATATGGTCAATCTCAGCTTGTCCGATAAGTCTCTCATCAAGCTGCATCTCCATATTCTGAAGGCGTTCGAGTATGCGTCTGCGTACATCGAGTCTAAAAGGGCCGAACACTCTGGATCCATCCGCCCGCCTGCGCGTGGTTCCGTTGCGTCGCACCGGAAGGCGGTTATCTTGATTTTCCCGGAGCTCAATCAACCACTCCCTAAAGTCTGAAAGAATCTCCAACTTGCCGGCATCGTCATTTCCGGAAGCGATCAGCCCTTGGAGGCTGCGATCCTTGACAACCACGGTACAAGTCCAGCAACCAAACCTGGGGGAGGTTGTCCCGCAGGAAGGAGCATCATTTTTGGTTAGTACAAGAGGGCATTCACCGCCAGCAGCGTTTCTGTAGAGCGTGATTAGGTCGTCGTGCGAATCACCCCAAGGCGGTCTTCTCTGCATCAATGTCAACCAAACGTCTTCATCGTCGAACTCCGCAAGGGGTGCAAATATCCGACAGCCCCTTACAGAATTATGCGGATTCATTTTGCTCTCTGAAACACCGCGCTTTGCCATATTGCGTCGTCGATGAGCGGATTCACTTCTGCGAATCCCCACCAACAAGACGACACGTCCACGCATCAGCACAATCTCCTTCAGCAATCGAGAGGTCGGAATAATCTTCATCCGATCCGTGCACCAACGGAAATTACGTGTGGGAGGTATGTATCCACGACCAATCACATTTACCCAAAAGGTTTGATCAATGTTCGGTTTCGTAACCTTGACTTCAATTGGTAGACCAGCAGCAGAAGCAGCAACACGAATCGCCTCCATGCTATTGTAAAGATGGCGGACAACCAACGGTGATTCAACTAAAGTATCGTTGCCAACCACATACACCCTGCGTCTGTGCTCATGGTCCGGAAGCGCCGCAAGTATCTCCCATGTAAGCTGCAACAAGAGAGTGGAGTCTTTTCCGCCTGAATAAGCAATCACCCATGGATCGTGATGCTTGCGCAGATACTCTCTCCGAATAATGTCAAGAGCATTGTCGAGCCGCTCGACAGTATGGGAAAGATCAACACCTCTGCCTCCCGTAACGCTTTTAGATGAAACAATCCTGTTCATGCCACAACCTGTCGCTTTCTGATTTTCTTAGAGTCTTCGCTTCGATAGCGTGTATTCCGGCTAAGAGATAATTGACGCAACATGCTAACTGATTGTCGCACTCGAGTCACTGCAAAGTCGATTTCAGATTCAGTCGTAAAGCGGCCAAGGCTGAAACGAACCGAGCAGCGTGCAGCTTCTTCAGGCAAGCCCATAGCGCGTAACACATGAGACGACTCGATACGTGCCGATGTGCAAGCTGACCCTGACGAGATGGCTACATCCTTAAGAGCCATCATTAGTGATTCACTGTCAACACTTCCGAAGCCAATGTTGATGATTCCTGGGATGCAGTGCCACTGATTACCGTTAATGAAGCTATCCCTGATCTTCCCAAGGCCACTAGTCAATCGGTCTTGAAATTTGGTAGTAGCTTCGGAATCTCGTTGCCGGCGCTTGCCAACTAGCCGAGCAGCTTCGCCCATGCCAACAATCTGATGTGCCGCCAAAGTGCCTGAACGCAAACCCCGTTCTTGATCCCCTCCATGCATTTGAGGTTTGATCTGGATACGAGATCGACTGCGGGCATAGAGAGCACCGATTCCTTTCGGCCCATACATCTTGTGTGCACTTAGCGAAACGAGGTCAACTTTGAGGGCATTCATGTCAAGAGGCAAGCGCGCGGCACTTTGTACAGCATCAACATGGAACAACACGCCCCGCGCACGAGTCAGTGTCCCAACAGCACCGATGTCGGTGACGGCACCGACTTCATTATTCACGTGCATCAGGGAAACCAGAATAGTATCATCCCGCATGGCGTGAGCTACCCTCTCCGGAGAGACCGCCGCATACTGATCGGGCTGAACGTATGTGATCTCGAACCCCTCTCGAACCAACTGAGCACAAGTATCCAGGACTGCCTTATGCTCCAGACTAGACGTGACGATATGTCGGCCTCGCTCGGCACAAGCGTATGCAACACCTTTAAGTGCTAAGTTGATTGACTCGGTAGCTCCCGATGTCCAAACGATCTCGTACGGAGAAGCGTGGATGAGATCGGCCACCTGCTCTCTTGCTCTTTCAACTGCTTCTGCCGCCTCCTGGCCGAAGCGATGCGATCGTGACGCTGGGTTGCCGAATATCCCATCCGGCCCGAGGTACCGGACCATTGCCGCGACAACCTGTGGATCAGCTGGCGTCGTCGCAGCATAGTCCATGTACACGATGCTGCCCGGACTTTGCTTGCTTCCCGTGTCGTCACGCATGTTCGCCAGCCACATCTCCCGCCCATCGGCCAAGCGGTAGAAGCGGGCGGCGATGGTCTTTTCGTGCATTGCCGCCTAGCTGTTCCATATACGGGATAGTCAGGCCACGGGCAAGGCCGCTATTCCTCGCGTTCCTCCGCCCGGCCCAGGCCGCCGCCGGCGGGCAGCTCCAGGATCAGGCGGTCGCCGGCGGGCACGATCTGGCGGCCCTTGCCCTTCAGGCGGGCGCCGCTGGCCAGGCGGATGCTGCCCGGCGCGCCGGGGCCGCCGCCCGCCCGCCCCCGCGCCGGGTGGTGGATGCGATCGAACAGCGCCAGCACGGCGAAGGCCCTGCCTTCGGCATGGGCGATCTCGATCGCCTGGCCGTCGCCGCCCCGCCAGCGCCCCGCGCCGCCGCTGCCGGGCAGCAGTTCCTTCCTGGTGAAGATCAGGGGCGCGATCTGCTCGGTGATCTCCACCGGCGTGCTCCTCACACCCGAGGGGAAGGCGGTGGCATCCAGCCCGTCGCGCCCGGGCCGGGCGCCGGTGCCGCCGGAATGGAAGACGGTGACGGAAAAACGCTCGCCCGGGGCGTGGTTGCCGGACCCGGCGCCCATGACCGACATCAGCGACGGGTTCCACAGGCTGGAACTGCCTTCGGCCGGCACCGCCACCCCGGCCTGGGCGAGGCAGCCCAGCACCACATCGGGCAGCATCTGGCCGGTGACATGGCGAACGGCGACGGCCGCCGGGCGCGGCGCGTTGAGGATGCAGCCTTCGGGCGCCGTCACCCGGATGGGCGCCAGCGAGCCGGCATTGTTGGGCACGCGCCCGCCCACCACCGAGCGCACGCCGAAGCTGGCATAGGCCTGGGTGTAGGAAAGCGGCACATTGATGCCATGGGCCGAGAGGCCGGAGGTGCCGGCGAAATCGACGCAGATGGTGCCGCCGGCCACCGTCAGCCGCGCCCGCAGCTCGATCGGCCGGTCGTAGCCGTCGACGGTCATCGCCTGGTGCCAGCTGCCTTCGGGCAGGCGCCGGATCTGCTCCTCCATGGCGCGGCGCGAGGCGGCGAGGATGTGCCGGGCGGCATCGTCCAGCCCGTCCAGCCCCAACTCGTCCATGATCTCCGCCAGGCGCCGGCAGCCGATGTCGTTGCTGGCCGCCAGCGCGTGGAGATCGCCGGCCACCTGCATCGGCTCGCGCACATTGGCGGCGACGATCTCGAACAGGCTGTCATTGGCCCGCCCGCCATCGAACAGCCGCATGATGGGAATCGTCAGCCCCTCTTCGAACACCTCGCCGGCATCGGGGCTGAAGCCCACGCCACCGATATCGACCACATGGGCCGTGGAGGCGAAGAGCGCCACCGGCCGCCGGGCGTCATCGTCGCGAAAGCAGGGGGTGACGACGGTGAAATCGAAGAGATGGCCGGTGCCCTGCCAGGGGTCGTTGGTGACATAGTGGTCGCCGGGCTTCATGGAAGCCGGCGGGAAGCGTTCCAGGAAACAGCCGACCGAGACCGCCATGGCGTTGACGTGGCCCGGCGTGCCGGTGACCGCCTGGGCCAGCATCCGCCCCTGCAGATCGAAGACGCCGGCCGAAAGGTCGCCCGCCTCGCGCACGCTGGTGGAAAAGGCGGTGCGCACGATGGCCGTGGCCTGTTCCTCGACGATGGCGATCAACCGGTCCCACAGCACCTGGCGGGCGACGCCGCCGGCCATCGAGGCGCCGCTTCGCCGCGCGAGGCGGGTGAGCAGCAGGTTGCCGTCGCCGTCCGTCTCCGCCTGCCAGCCGGGCGGGACGACGGTGGTGGTCTGCGCCTCCTCGATGGCGGCCGGGCCGGCGACGACGGCATTCGCCGCCAGCGCGCCGCGCCGCCAGAGCGCCGTTTCCCGATGCCCGCCATGGCCGGGAAAGGCCATCCGCCGCGCCTGCGCGCCCGCCGGCGCGCCGCCGCCGGCCTCCTCGACCGGCGGCGGTGGCCCGTCGCCCGCCACCTCGGCCCAGGCGACCACCGACCAGGTGAGCACCTCCACCTCCAGCCCCGGCACGGTGCGGGCGAACTGGCGGCGATAGGCCTCCTCGAAGGCCAGGCGGATGGCCTCGCCGCCCCCCACCGCCAGCGCGCCCGGCGGCAGGTCGACCTTCACCTCGTGGCCCTGGCCCGTATAGCGCGCCCAGGCGTGGCGGCTTTCGGCGATCGGCCGGCCGGGGGCGGCCAGCGCCACCACCCGGCGCGCCTCCTCGCTCATGGCCGCGAACAGGCGCCCGATGGCGGGCGCGTCCAGCGCCTGCAGCCGCGCATGGCGGCTTCTCACCACCTCATAGGCGGCGGGGGCGAGCAGGAAGCCCAGGGCCGAGCCGACGCCGGCGCCGGCCGGGACCAGCAGGCGATCGACGGCGAGCTTCTCCGCCAGCCTGGCGGCGTGGAGCGGTGCCGCGCCGCCGAAGGCGACCATGGTGCGCGAGGCCGTCTCCGTGCCCCTCTCGGCCGCATGGACGCGGGCGGCGGCAGCCATGTTCTCGTCCACGATCTCCACCGCGCCGGCCGCCGCCGCCGCCGCGTCCAGGCCCAGCGGGGCGCCGACATGCTCCGCCAGCGCCTCTTCGGCCGCCGCCGGCCGCAACGGCAGGGTGCCGCCGGCGAAGCCCGAGGCATCGAGCCTGCCCAGCACCAGATTGGCGTCGGTGACCGTCGCCCCGCGCCCGCCCCGGCCGTAGCAGGCCGGGCCGGGGTCGGCGCCGGCGCTGGCGGGGCCGACCCGGATGCGCCCCAGGGCGTCGGCGCTGGCCAGCGAGCCGCCGCCGGCGCCGATCTCCACCATCTCCACCACCGGGATCTTCAGCGGCATGCCGCTGCCCTTCATGAAGCGATGGGCCCGGTCGGCCTCGAAGCTGCGCCCGGTCGCCGGGCGGCCGTCGTCGATCAGGCAGATCTTGGCCGTGGTGCCGCCCATGTCGAAGCTCAGGAGCCGCTTCTCGCCCAGGCGGCGGGCCAGATGGGCGGCCAGCATGGTGCCGCCGGCCGGCCCCGATTCGATCAGCCGCACCGGGAAGGCGCGCGCCGTCGCCAGCGTCACCAGGCTGCCGGCCGAGGTCATCATCAGGATCGGCGCCCGGCAGCCGGCGGCATGAAGCCGCGCCTCCACATCGGCCAGATAGCGCGCCATGGCGGGCTTGACATAGGCGTTGGCGACGGTGGTGGACTGGCGCTCGTATTCGCGCACCTCCGGGCACACCTCGCAGGAGAGCGAAAGATCGAGGGTCGGGAAGCGTTCGGCCACCATGGCGGCGAGGCGCCGCTCATGGGCCGGGTTGGCATAGGCGTGAAGCAGGCCGATGGCGACGCTTTCCACCCCCATCTCCTCGATGCGGTCGAGCCAGGCCGCAACCCCGGCCTCGTCCAGCGGCACCAGCACCTCGCCGGCGGCGTCGATCCTCTCCTTCACCGGCCAGCGCAGGCGGCGCGGCGCCAGCGGCGGCGTGCGATCGGCCATGATGTCGTATTGGTCGAAGCGGTTTTCCCAGGCGATGGCGAGGCTGTCGCGGTGGCCCTCGGTGACGAACAGCGCCGTCACCGCGCCCTTGCGCTCGATCAGGCGGTTGGTGGCCAGCGTGGTGCCGTGGAGCACCAGGTCGATCGCCGCGGCTTCCAGCCCGGCCTGGCGCAGCGCCGCCAGGGTGCCGGCCATGAAGCCTTCGGCCGGGGCGGCGGGCGTGGTCGGCACCTTGGCGGCGGTGAGCGCGCCGGCGCCATCGAGCACGACATCGGTGAAGGTGCCGCCGATATCGACGGCGAGGCGGACGGTCATGGCCCCATCCGGCGCAGGTGACGCCGCCCCCTGTAGCCCGCGCCGCGCGGCCCGTCCAGGCGGGACGGCGGGCGCGCCCGCCGGCGGCGCCTCAGGCGGCCGGCAGAATGGCGGTGAAACAGGCGCCGTCCGGGCGGGGGAGGTTCTGCGCCGTGAGGCGCCCGCCATGGGCCTCGACGATCTGGCGCGAGATGGCCAGCCCCAGTCCGGAATGGCCCGGCGCGGCCGCGCCGGGCGGGCGGTCGCTGTAGAAGCGTTCGAAGATCGCCTCCTCCTTGCCGGCGGCGATGCCCGGCCCGCGATCGGCGACCGCGATCTCCACCCAGCGCCCGCGCCGCCGCGCCGAAAGCGTGACCGGCGCGCCGCTGGAACTGAAGGAGGCGGCGTTGTCGAGCAGATTGCGCACCACCTGCGCCAGCCGGTCCTCGATGCCGGCGACCGTCAGCGCGCCCTCGCCTTCGTCCAGCGCCAATCGCAGGCGCGGCCCCTTCTCGCCCCAGGCGGCCTCCAGGGCAGCGGCCATGGTCCGCAGCAGGCCGGCGACATCGACCGGGCGCAGCGCCTCGCGCCCGAGTTCGGCGTCCAGGCGCGAAGCGTTGGAGACGTCGGCGATCAGGCGGTCGATGCGGTTGAGATCGGCGGCGGCGGCGGCGAGCAGGATGCGGCGGCGGCCGTCGTCGCTCCAGGCGCGGGGCAGCAGCTCCAGCGCTCCCTTCAGCGAGGCCAGCGGGTTTCTGATCTCGTGGGCGACGTCGGCGGCGAAGCGTTCGGTCGCCGTCATGCGCCGCTCCAGCGCCCGCGTCATGGCGACCAGCGCGCGAGAGAGGTCGCCGATCTCGTCGCCGCGCCCGCCCAGATCGGGGATGGCGCCGGGGCGGCCGGGCGCGCGCCGCACCTCGTCGGCGGCCCGGGCCAGCCGCTTCAGCGGGCGGGCGATGGTGCCGGCCAGCCAGGCCGAAAGCGCCACCGTGGCGGCGAAGGCGATCAGCGCCAGGGCCAGGACGTCGCCGCGCAGGGCCCGCAGCTCCGCCTCCACGTCGTCCAGCGGCGCCGAGAGCAGCAGCGCGCCCTGGACGCGGCGATAGCGGCTGACGGGCACGGCGACGGTGAGCACGAACCCCTCCACGCCGGCGTCGCGCAGGGCATGGTCGGTGCCGCCGGCCAGGGCGGCGGCGAGCTCCGGCCAGTCGCCGGCGCTCTGGTGGGCGCGCTCGACATAGGGCGGGATGCGGCCGAAGACGGGCGCGATGCCGAGCGCGGCGCGCTCCAGGTCCAGCAGCCAGCGTTCCAGGGCTCCGCCTTCGCCGGGCGGCGGCAAGGTCTCGGCCTGCAGCAGGCCGCCCGCGCCCGGCAGATCGCGGCTGTCGGCGATCATCCGCCCATCGGCGAGGAAGAGCCGCGTCCGCACGGCGCTCGCCGCGCTCAGGCGGGCCAGCAGCTGCCGCGCCCGTTCCTCCATGACGTGGAGGTCCAGCGGCGCGGTGCCGACCGCAACGCCCTCGCTCAGCGGCCGGTGCGCCGGGGTGCCGATGGTGGACGGGCGGCCGGCGACCACCGCCGTTTCGGCCAGGGCGGCGGCGATCATGGCCCCGCGCGAGGTCAGCGACGCGATCCTGGCGGCGACCAGCCCTTCGCGATAGGTGTCGAGATAGAGGACGCCGGCCAGGAACAGCACCAGCGGCACCAGGTTGATGGCCAGCAGCCGGCGGGTGAGCGTGGGCACCCGCCGCCCCGCCCGGGCGCCGCCATCGTGAGCGCCCTCAGGGCTCCCGGTAGCGGTAGCCGACCCCATAGAGGGTCTCGATCTCCTGGAAGGCGCCATCCACCGCCCGGAATTTCTTGCGGATGCGCTTGACGTGGCTGTCGATGGTGCGGTCGTCGACATAGATGCCGTCGTCATAGGCGGCCTCCAGCAGCTGCTCGCGGCTCTTCACGTGGCCGGGGCGCTGCGCCAGGCAGGTCAGCAGCAGAAACTCGGTCACCGTCAGCCGCACATCGGCGCCCCGCCAGGTGCAGCGGTGGCGGGCCGGGTCCAGCGCCAGGGGGCCGCGCTCGAGGGGCGGTTCGTCCTCGTCGTCCTCGTCGCGCTGGCCGGAGGTGAGCGCCGCGCGGCGCAGCACGGCGCGCACCCGTTCGGTCAGCAGGCGGGTGGAGAAGGGCTTGGGGATATAGTCGTCGGCGCCGGCCCGCAGCCCCAGGGCCTGGTCGGTCTCGCTGTTCAGCGAGCTCAGGAAGATCACCGGCAGATCGCGTTCGCGGCGCAGGCGGTCCAGCAGCTCCATGCCGTCCAGCTTCGGCATCTTGATGTCCAGGATGGCGAGGTCGGGCGGCGTGGCGGCCAGGGCGCGCAGGGCCTCGGCGCTGTCGGCATGGCAGCGCACCCGGTAGCCTTCGGATTCCAGCGCCATGGCGACCGTGGTCAGCACATTGGCGTCGTTGTCGACGACGGCGATGCTGTGCCCGGCGGGAGAGAATCCCACTCTCCGATGACGGGCGGCGCCTTCGCTCGCTTCGCTCACGGCCTTTCCCTCCGCTGCGGATCGCTGCACGGCATGAAGGGCCGCCGGCAGCGGGAAGAAGCCTAGCCGCAGACCAAGGCGGCATTGTGGCCGCGGGACGGGATTCGGCAACCGGGATTTCCGCAGCCGATGTCGATTCCGGTCTTGTCTTGTCGCCCCTGGCGTTGAATCGTTGCCCCGGGGCATCGGCCCCGCCGCGCGGCGCCGAACGGCCGGGGGATCGAAACGGACATGGAGATGGGGGGAGCGGTCCGCCGCGGCGTCGGGCTGGAGGCGCAGGGCCTGGCCGGGCTGCGCGGCCAGTACTGGAATCTGGACACGGCGGCGCTGTACGAGCACGCCCTTCGCAACGGCGAAGGCGCGCTGGCCGCCGACGGCCCCCTGGTGGTGCTGACCGGACGCCACACCGGGCGTTCGGCCGGCGACAAGTTCATCGTCTGCGACGGCGTCACCGAAGGCGAGGTCGATTGGGGCGGGGTCAACGTCGCCATGGCGGCGGAACATGCCGGCAGCCTCCATCGCCGCATGCTGGCCTGGTGGCAGGGCCGCGACGCCTATGTGCAGGACCTGTACGGCGGCGCCGACCCGGCGCGGCGCGTCAAGGTGCGCGTCGTCACCGAGCAGGCCTGGCACAGCCTGTTCGCGCGCCACCTGCTGATTCGCCCGCCGCCCGCCGAGCGGGACCGCTTCCGGCCCGATTTCACCGTTCTCCAGGCGCCGGGCTTCGAGGCGGACCCGGAGACGGACGGCACCCGTTCCGGGACCGCCATCGTGCTGGACTTCACGCGCCGCCTGGTGCTGATCGCCGGCACCGCCTATGCCGGCGAGATCAAGAAGGCGGTGTTCACCATCCTCAATTTCCTGCTGCCGCCGCAAGGCGTGCTGCCCATGCATTGCGCCGTCAATGTCGGCGGCGGCGAGGCGGCCGTCTTTTTCGGCCTTTCGGGCACCGGCAAGACCACCCTTTCGGCCGACCCCGCCCGGCAGCTGGTGGGCGACGACGAGCACGGCTGGGGCGACGACGGCCTCTTCAACTTCGAGGGCGGCTGCTATGCCAAGGCGATTCGCCTCTGCGAGCAGGCGGAGCCCGACATTTTCGCCACCACGCGGCGTTTCGGCACGGTGCTGGAAAACGTCGTCATGGACGACGGCACGCGCCGGCTGGACCTCGACAACGGCAGGTGGACCGAGAACACCCGCGCCGCCTATCCGCTGGAGTTCATCGCCCGCGCCGCGCCCGGCGGGCGCAGCGGCCATCCCGGCCATGTGGCGATGCTGGCGGCCGATGCCTTCGGCGTGCTGCCGCCGATCTCCAGGCTCGACACCGCTCAGGCCGTCTATCACTTCCTTTCGGGCTACACGGCGAAGGTGGCGGGCACGGAGAAGGGGCTGGGCGCGGAACCCCAGGCGACCTTCTCGGCCTGCTTCGGCGCCCCCTTCATGCCGCGCCACCCCACCGTCTATGCCCGCATGCTGGCCGAAAGGATCGAAGACCACGGCGCCGTCTGCTGGCTGGTCAACACCGGCTGGGCGGGCGGCGGCTATGGCACGGGCCGGCGCATGCCGATCGGCCACACCCGCAGCCTGCTCGCCGCCGCCCTCGACGGCAGGCTCGACGGCGCGGGGTTCCGCCGCGACGACGTCTTCGGCCTGGCGGTGCCCGAATCCTGCCCCGGCGTGCCGGCGGAAGCGCTGGACCCGCGCGGCGCCTGGGTGGACAAGGACGCCTATGACGACGCCGCGCGGCGGCTGGCCGCCCGCTTCCACCGCAATTTCGAGGCCTTCGCGGGCCGGGTGGACGGGGCCGTCCGCCGGGCCGGCCCCCGCGCGCGGGGCTGACGGATGGACGAGCGCACGGCCGCCGGGCCGGTGCACCGAGGGAGGATGCCATGGGCGACTACGACCACGCACTGATAGCCGAGGCGGAGAAACAGACGCGCCTGCTGGAGCAGCTGCTGGCCGAGGTGAAGTGCCTGACGGAGCGCGTGGAAAGCGCGGAAAAGATATCCGTACGTGTGAGCGGCTACATGTGAGCACCCGCCCCCTGCGCGGGGGCGGACGGGGCGCCCTGCTTGCGCCCGCCCGTGCTCGCCTGGGCCGGCCCCCGCGCGGGCGGCGCGGCGGCGGCCAGCGTCGGCGCTGGAGGCGGCGGTCATGGCGCGGCCTCCTGGCGCTGGTGCACGGCAGCGGCCTGCGCCGCCAGCGTGACGGCGATGGCGCAACCGCCAGCGGCGCCAGCGCCGGGAGCCGGCGGGCGGCGTGGTGCCGAAACTCTGCCGGCCGCCGGCGCGGGAAGCCGGCGGGCGGCGATCAGGCCAGGGAGAGGTTGTCGGCGGCTTGGCGGCCGTCGCGCCCGGCGACGATCTCGAAGCTCACCTTCTGACCTTCGTGAAGATCGGCGATGCCGGCGCGCTCGAGAGCGGTGATGTGGACGAACACGTCCTTGCCGCCCTGGTCGGGGGCGATGAAGCCGTAACCCTTGGCGGCGTTGAACCACTTGACGATACCCTTCTGCATGGCAACTCCTCGCAATGCGCGGCCCGTGCCGCGCGCCTGAACCGGTGGCTATCGGGGGTGTGAGAAAAAGTGCCGCCGCTGCCCCACTCGCCCGCAGGCGTTTTCGACTGCGCCGGGCGACACCCGACGGCGGCCATATTGGCCCATGGCGAGCGCCGGCGCCAGGAAAATCTTCAATGGGCGTCGTTCCAGTTGCGCCCCCAGCCGGTATCGACGATCAGCGGCACCGAAAGCTGCGCCGCCTTTTCCATGACGCCCTTGACGCAGGCGGCGGTGGCCGGCGCTTCGCCTTCGTCCACCTCGAACAGCAGCTCGTCGTGGACCTGAAGCAGCATCCGGGCCGCAAGGCCGGCGGCGGCCAGGGCCGCCGGCACGCGGATCATCGCCCGCTTGACGATATCGGCGGCCGCGCCCTGCAGCGGCGCGTTGATGGCGGCGCGCTCGTAGAAGGCGCGGGTGGAGGGGTTGCGATCGGCGATGCCGGGCAGGTGGCATTTGCGCCCGAACAGCGTGGTGACGAAGCCCTTCTCCCGCGCACAGGCCTTGGTGCGCTCCATATAGGCGCGGATGCCGGGATAGCGCTGGAAATAGGCGTCGATATAGGCCCTGGCCTGGTCGCGCCCGATGCCCAGCTGGCGGGCCAGCCCGAAGGCGCTGATGCCATAGACGATGCCGAAATTGATCGCCTTGGCGTTGCGCCGGACCAGCGGGTCCATGTCCTGGAGCGGCACGCCGAAGACATCGGCCGCCGTCATGGCGTGAATGTCGAGGCCGCGGTGGAAGGCCTCCCTGAGGCTGTCGATGGCGGCGACATGGGCGAGCAGCCGCAGCTCGATCTGAGAATAGTCGGCCGACAGCAGCACCTTGCCCTCCCCGGCGACGAAGGCGGCGCGGATGCGGCGCCCCTCCTCGGTGCGCACCGGGATGTTCTGGAGGTTGGGGTCGGTCGAAGCCAGCCGCCCGGTGGAGGCGGCGGCCATCGAAAACGAGGTGTGGACGCGGCCCGTCCGTGGGTCGATCCGCTCCACCAGCGCGTCGCTGTAGGTGCTCTTGAGCTTGGAAAGCCGGCGCCAGTCCAGCACGCGGGCGGGCAGTTCGTGGCCTTCGGCCGCCAGTCCCTCCAGCACGTCGGCCCCGGTGCCATAGGCGCCCGATTTGCCCTTTCTGCCGCCCGGTGCCAGGCCCAGCTCGTCGAACAGCACCTCGCCCAGCTGTTTGGGCGAGCCGATGGTGAAGGGATGGCCGGCCAGGGCGTGGATCTCCGTTTCCAGGGCCTGGATGCGCCGCCCGAACTCGCCCGAAAGCCGTTCCAGGGCGGCGCGGTCGACCTCGATTCCCGCCTGCTCCATGCCGGTGATCACCGGAATCAGCGGGCGCTCGACGGTCTCGTAGATGCGGGTGGCCCGTTCCGGGGCGAGTCGCGGGCGCAGCAGCCGCCACAGCTGCAAGGTGACGTCGGCGTCTTCGGCGGCATAGTCGCGGGCGCGTTCCAGCGGCACTAGGTCGAAGGTGATCCGGGCCCGCCCGCTGCCGGCGACCTCCTTGTAGGGGATGGTGCGCCGGTCCAGAAACAGGCGGGCCAGCGTGTCCATCTTCTGGTCGTGGCGCCCGCCTTCCAGGCAATGGGCCAGCAGCATGGTGTCGTCCACCGGCGCCATGGGCAGGCCGGCCCGCGCCAGGACGGTGCTGTCGAACTTCACGTTGTGGCCGATCTTCAGCACCGCCGCATCGGCCAGCAGCGGCGCCAGCACGGCGCGGACGCGGTCCAGGGAGAGCTGGCGGGGCGGGGGGGCGCGATCCAGCGCCAGCCCTTCGCCCGCCCGGTGGCCCAGCGGAATGTAGCAGGCTCTGCCGGGCGCGGTGGCCAGCGAGATGCCGACCAGGGCGGCCGCCATGGCGTCGAGGCCGGTGGTTTCGGTGTCGATGGCGACGAAGCCCTGGCGCAGCGCCTCGTCGACCCAGCCCCGCAGCACCGCTTCGTCCTGCACCAGCTCGTAGCCGGCGGCCTCCGCCGCCGCTTCCCCCCCGCCGCCCGGCGCCGGGCGGGCGAGCCAGGCCTCGGCGCGGGCGGTCAGGGTGCGGAACTCCTGCGCGCGCAGAAACCCCAGCAGGGCGCCGGCATCGGGGCGGCGGCGCTCGAGGCCTTCCAGGCCGCCCGCCAGGGGCACATGGGCATCCAGGGTGACCAGCCGCTTCGAGAGCCTGGCGTCGTCGGCGTGCTGCAGCAGCCTTTGCCGGCGCTTGGGCTGCCTGATCTCGCCCGCCCGCGCCAGCAGCGTTTCCAGATCGCCATATTCGGCGATCAGCTGCGCCGCCGTCTTGACGCCGATGCCGGGGACGCCCGGCACGTTGTCCACCGCATCGCCCGCCAGGGCCTGCACCTCGACGACCTTGTCCGGGGCGACTCCGAACTTCTCGGCCACTTCGGCCTCGCGGATGTCCCGGTCCTTCAGCCCGTCGCGCATGGCGACGCCCTCGCCCACCAGCTGCATCAGATCCTTGTCGGCGGAGACGATGGTGACCTCGGCGCCGGCCTCGCGGGCGAGGCGGGCGAGGGTGGCGATGATGTCGTCGGCCTCGTAGCCCTCCAGCTCCAGCACCGGCAGCGCGAAGGCGCCCGCCGCCTCGCGGATCAGCGGGAATTGCGGCACCAGCTCTTCGGGAGCCGGCGGGCGGTGCGCCTTGTAGGCCGGGTAGATGTCGTTGCGGAAGCTGCGGCCGCTGTAATCGAAGATGCAGGCGATGCCATCGGCCGCCGTGCCGTCCAGCAGCTTCATCAGCATGTTGCAAAAGCCCATCACCGCATTGACGGGCGTGCCGTCGGAACGCGAAAGCGGCGGCAGGGCGTGGAAGGCGCGGAAGATGAAGCCGGAGCCGTCGATCAGGCAGAAATGACGGGGCGGCAGAGGGCGGGTCGGGTCGGCCATGGCGCCAGCTTAGGCCGATTCGCCCGCCGGCGGCAGCCGCTCACGGCGGCGGCTCGCCCGCACGCTCTGCGCCGGGCCGGAAGCCGGTCCACACGAAGCGGCGGTCGCAATAGCCGCATTCGGCCCAGCCCTCGCGGCTGAGGTCGTAATAGACGCGCGGATGGCCCAGCGCCCCGCCACCGTCGCAGCAGACCTTGGGGTGTTCGCTTTCGACGATTTCGGGCGGATCGATGGCCATGGCTGCGCGGTTCCCGGCGGGCAAGGTCTCAGACGGGCTTGCGCCACGCCGAGGAGCGCGGCCAGGCGCGCAGCACCGCCTGCACCAGGGTGGCCAGCGGGATGGCGAAGAACACCCCCCACAGCCCCCACAGGCCGCCGAAGACCAGGATGGCGACGATGATGGCGACGGGGTGCAGGTTCACCACTTCGCTGAACAGAAGCGGGGCCAGGACGTTGCCGTCCAGGGCCTGGATGACGCCATAGGCGATCATGACATAGCCGAAATCCCAGCCGATGCCCCATTGCACGAAGCCCACCAGGGCTACCGGCACGGTGACGGCCGCCGCCCCGACATAGGGGATCAGCACCGAAAGCCCGGTGATGACGGCGAGCAGAATGGAGAAGTTCACCCCCAGAGCGGCGAAGACGGCATAGGTGACGGCGCCAACGATCAGGATCTCCCAGAACTTGCCCCGGACGTAGTTGTAGACCTGGGCGTTGGCCTCGCTCCAGACGGCGGAGGTGAGCTGGCGCTCGCGCGGCAGGAAGCCGGCCAGCCAGACGACCAGCTTCTCCTTGTCCTTGATCATGAAGAAGACCAGCAGCAGCACCAGGATGAGATAGACGATGGCGGTGAGCAGCCCCACGATCGAGGCGCCGGCGAACGAGGGCAGAGCCGTCGCGATGTCGATGACGCCGGCGCCGAGCTCGGCCATGAAGTCGTCGATCTGCGCCTCGCTCAGCAGGCCCGGGAAACGCTCGGGCAGCGCCTGCAGATGGCGCCGCAGGGTTTGCGTCATCTCCGGCAGCTGGGCGGCGAACTGGCCCAGCTGGCGGAACAGCACCGGCGCCAGGCCCAGCAGCATGAGCAGCATCCAGCTGAGGAAGCCGATGAAGACTAGGTTGACGGCGACGATGTGCCCGACGCCGCGCCGCTCCAGCCAGCGCACCGGCCCGTCGAGCAGGAAGGCGATCACCACCGCCGCGATCACCGGCGCCACCATGCCGGCGACGAAGACGATGGCCGCCAGCGCCAGCAGCAGCACGCAGGTGAGGATCAGCACCTGTGGATCGGAGAAGGTGCGTTGAAACCAGTCGCGGATCGGTTTCATGGCCTCTCCCGCCGCCGTGGCGGCGGCGACCATAGGCGAAGCGGCGCCGCGGCGGCAAGGCGGGCTGCCTCACGCTATCTCACATAGGAGGCGCCGTTGATGTCGATGGTGGTGCCGGTGGCGTGCGGCGCCAGGCCGCTGGCCAGGAAAGCGACGGCGCAGGCTACGTCCTCGGGCGGCGCGATGGCGCCCAGCGGAATGTCGCGGGCCAGGGCGGCGGGCCCCTGGCGGGCGCGGATGTCGGCCACCATGTCGGTCGCCACATGGCCCGGTGCCACCGCATAGGCGAGCACGCCGTCGCCGGCGCAGCGCCGCGCGATGGAGCGGGTAAGCGCCACCATGGCGGCCTTCGAGGCGGCGTAGTTCATGCGGTCGTAGTCGTCGCCGCGAAAGGAGGCGCGGCTGGCGACGTTGACGACGGTGCCGCCGCCGCCAGCGCGGAAATGGGCCACGGCGCGGCGGCACAGCTGGGCGGCGGCCACCAGATTGACCCGCAGCGTCCGCTGCCAGGAGGCGAGAAAGGCGTCGAGATCGCCGTCGGGATCGGCCGCTTCGTAGATGCCGGCGTTGTTGACCAGCACGTCGATGGCTCCCCGCCAGGCGAGCGCGCACTCCCACACCGCCTCCGTTTCGTCCGCCCGGGCCAGGTCGCCGGCGACCAGATGGCTGCGCCCGGCCGGCAGCGCCGCCGCCAGCGCCCGGGCCGCATCTCGGCGCCTGGCGTAATGGATCGCCACATGGCCTCCAGCACCGGCGATGGCCTTGGCCGTGGCGGCGCCGATGCCGCGCGAGGCGCCGGTCACCAGCACCGTCTTGCCGGTCAGGTCGATCATTCCGCGCCCTCCCGCCTGCCGGCCACCGCCGTGGCGCCATAGCGCCGTTCCAGCATGGCGAGCAGGCCGCGCGCGGCCATCGCCTCGCCGCCCTTGGGCCGGCCGGGGCGGGCATGGGGATTCCAGCCCATGAGGTCGATATGGGCCCAGGCGATGCCCTCGCCGACGAATCTCTCCAGGAACAGCGCCGCCACGATGGCCCCGGCGGTGCCTTCGCGCCCGGTGGTGGAGAGCGGGGCGACGTCGCTTTCCAGCAGGCGGCGGTAGCCGGGCCACAGAGGCAGGCGCCAGAGCTCGTCTTCCATCCGCCGCCCGGCGGCCTCGATCTCGCCCGCCAGCCCCTCGTCGTTGCAGAACAGCGCCGGCAGTTCCGGCCCCAGGGCCACCCGCGCGGCGCCGGTGAGCGTCGCCAGATCGAGCAGCAGGTCGGGCTTGTGGGAGGACGCCTCGGCCAGGGCGTCGGCGAGGATCACCCGACCCTCGGCATCGGTGTTGCCGATCTCGATGGCGGTGCCCTGGCGGGTGGCGACGACGTCGAGAGGGCGATAGGCGTTGCCGGCCACCGCATTGTCGACCGCCGGCACCAGCAGCCGCAGGCGCACCGGCAGGCCGAGCCGCATGACCATGGCGGCGAGCGCGATGGCGCTGGCCGCCCCGGCCATGTCCTTCTTCATCAGCTGCATGCCGGCGGCGGGCTTGAGGTCCAGCCCGCCGCTGTCGAAGCACACGCCCTTGCCCACCAGCGCCACCAGCGGCGCGCCCTCCTCGCCCCAGGCGAGATCGGCGAGGCGGGGGGCGCGGGCGCTGGCCCGCCCCACGGCGTGGATGGCCGGATAGCCCGCCGCCAGCAGCTCGTCGCCCGCGACGATGCGGACGCGGGCGCCATGGGCGCGGCCCAGAGCCTCCACGGCGCCCGCCAGCTCGCCCGGCCCCATGTCTTCCGCCGGCGCGTTGACGAGATCGCGTGCCAGATGGACGCTTTCGGCGATGGCCGCCACCCGCGCCATGTCGGCGCCCGCCGGCGGCGCCAGGCGCGGCGGCCGCTGCCCGGCGCCGCGATAGCGGTCGAAGCGATAGCTCCCCAGCGCCCAGCCCAGCGCCAGCGCCGTCGCCCTTTCGGCATCGAAACGCCCTTCGATGGCGCAGGAGAGGCCGGGCGGCAGTGCCGCCGGCAGCTCGCCCAGCGTGAAGAGCGCGGGCGGCGAGGACGCCGCCACCAGCACGACGGCGATGCGCCCGTCGTCTCCGGGCACGGCGATATGGCGCGCCGGCGCCGCCTCGAAACCGTGCTCGCGCACCCAGCGCGCCTGGGCGCCGGGCGCGCGCGCCAGCCAGGCATCCAGTCCCTCGCGCGTCACCGGCACGATGGCCGCCGCGCCCGGCGCCGCCTCCTGGAAACAGTGCATGGCGCTCCCCCCGGCGGCGCAGCCTAACGCCCGGGCGGGAGCGGCGCCAGCGGCACCGCCGCCCGTGGACGCCGGCAGGGCGCGCGCTATCATGGCCGGCGGGAGGTTCCGCCATGGTCGCCCAGCCCGCCGTTCCGGCCCTCGACCGGCGACGGCTCGCCTGCCTCGACGCCCTGCAGAAGAAGGTGCTGTGGCTGGCGAGCTGGACCGTCCACCACGCCAACCGCATCCGCCCCAACCGCGACGGGCTGAAGGTGGGCGGCCACCAGGCCTCCTGCGCCTCGCTGGTGCAGATCATGACGGCGCTCTACTTCCACACCCTGCGCCCGCAGGACCGGGTCGCCGTCAAACCCCATGCCAGCCCGGTATTTCACGCCATCCAGTATCTCCTGGGCCACCAGGAGCGAGGGCAGCTGCAACGCTTCCGCGCCCTGGGCGGCGCTCAGGCCTATCCCTCGCGCAGCAAGGACGAAGACGACGTCGACTTCTCCACCGGCTCGGTGGGCCTGGGCGCCGCCAGCTGCGCCTTCGCGGCGCTGGTGCAGGATTATCTGAAGGCCCGGGAGCTGCTGCCGCAGGGCGTGCGGCCGGGGCGCATGGTGGCGCTGGTGGGCGATGCCGAGCACGACGAGGGCAATGTCTGGGAGGCGCTGCTGGAGAGCTGGAAGCACCATATCGGCAATGTCTGGTGGGTGGTGGACTACAACCGCCAGAGCCTCGACAGCGTCGTCTCCGACCGCCTCTTCAAGCGCATCCAGGGCTTTTTCGACGCCGTCGGCTGGCAGGTGGCGACGCTGAAATACGGCACCTTGCTCCAGGCCGCCTTCGAGGAGCCAGGCGGCAAGGCGCTGCGCGAGTGGATCGACGCCTGCCCCAACGATCTCTATTCGGCGCTGTGCTTCAAGGGCGGCGCCGCCTGGCGCCAGCGCCTGGAGCGCGACTTTTCCCGCCGCAGCGCCGCCCGCCGGCTGATCGACGGGCGCGACGACGAAGCCCTGGGGCGGCTGATGACCAACCTGGCGGGCCACGACCTGGCGAGCCTGGTGGAGGCCTTCGACGCCGCCGCCGGCGACGAGGGGCCGCGCTGTTTCATCTGCTACACCATCAAGGGCTACGGCCTGCCCTTCGCCGGGCACAAGGACAACCATTCCGGCCTGATGAACGACGAGCAGATGGCCCGCTTCCGCGAGGCGGCCGGCATCGCCGAGGGCGACGAGTGGGAACCCTTCGCCGGCCTGGAAGAAGAGCGCGGCGCGTTGCAAGCCTTCCTCGCCCGGGTGCCCTTCGCCCAGGACAGCCGCCGCCGCCACGCCGCCGCCGCCGTGCCCGTGCCCGAGACGCTGCCCTTCAAGCCGGCGGCCCGGCTTTCCACCCAGCAGGCCTTCGGCGCCGTTCTCCACGAGATCGCGCGCCGGGGCGAGGCGCTGGCCGAGCGCATCGTCACCGTCTCGCCCGATGTGGCGGTCTCCACCGGCCTGGGGCCGTGGATCAATCGCTGCGGCCTGTTCGACCGCCGCCGCCATGCCGACATCTTCAAGGCCGAGAAGGTGATCTCGGCCCAGTCCTGGGAGGTGGGGCGCGGCGGCCGGCATATCGAGCTGGGCATCGCCGAAAACAACCTCTTCCTGCTGCTGGCGGCCCTGGGCCTCGCCCACAGCCTGTTCGGCGCGCGCCTGCTGCCGGTCGGCACGCTCTACGACCCCTTCATCGCCCGCGGCCTCGATGCGTTGAACTACGCCTGCTATCAGGACAGCCGCTTCATGCTGGCGGGGACGCCTTCGGGGGTGACGCTGGCTCCGGAGGGTGGCGCCCATCAATCGATCTACACGCCGCTGATCGGCCTGGGCCAGCCGGGGCTCGCCGCCTTCGAGCCGGCCTATGGCGACGAGCTGGCGGCGATCATGGCCTGGGGCTTTCGCCACATGCAGGCCGAGGACGGTGGCGCCGTCTATCTGCGGCTCTCCACCCGCCCGCTGGAGCAGCCGTCCCGCCGCATGGCGCCGGCGCTGGAGGCGGAGGTGCTGGCCGGCGGCTACTGGCTGGAGGCGCCGGCGGCGGACGCACCGCTCGCCATCGTGGCGGCCGGTGCCATGCTGCCCGAGGCGCGCGAGGCCCATGCCGCGCTGGCGGAAGATGTGCCCGGCGCCGGCCTTCTGGTCGTCACCTCCGCCGACCGCCTGATGGCCGGCTGGCAGCGGGCCAGGCGGCGCGGCGGGCGCTGCCATGCGCAACGCCTGCTGGCCGCCCTGGGGCCCGGCGCCGGGCTGGTCACCGTGCTCGACGGCCATCCCGCCACCCTCTCCTGGCTCGCCGCCGTCGCCGGCCACCGCATCCAGCCCCTGGGCGTGGAGAGCTTCGGCCAGAGCGCCGACATCGGCGACAGCCATCGCATCCACGCCATCGACGCGGCCGCCATCGTCGATGCCGCCGCCAGGCTCTGCCTTCCCGGCTGAGCGGTCCCGGCCAAACCCCTTGCCTGGCGCCCGCCAGGCCCTACCATCGCCGGCGCAGCGGAGGGAGAAGACCATGGCCGGCAACGACCTGCACTATCTGGGCGCCGTGGAGGCGCTGGCGCTCTTCAAGGCGAAGAAGCTCTCGCCGGTCGAACTGATGGACGCGGCCATCGCCCGCACCGAGGCGACGGCCCCCGCCATCAACGCCATCAGCCAGTCCTTCTGGGACCGGGCCCGCGACGCCGCCCGCAAGGCGGAGGCGAAATACGCCCGCGGCGCCCGCACCCGGGCGCTGGAGGGCCTGCCCCTGGCCGTGAAGGACGAAGAGCCCATCGCCGGCCTTCCCGCCTCCTCCGGCTGCCTGGCGCTGAAGGACGAGCGGGCCGACGAGACCAGCTACATCGTCGAGCGCTGCTTTCGGGCCGGCGCCATCATGCACGCCAGGACGACGACGCCGGAGTTCTCCTGCGCCGCCGTCTGCCATACCCGCCTGTGGGGGGTGACGCGCAACCCCTGGAACACGCGGTTCACGCCGGGCGGTTCCTCCGGCGGTTCGGGCGCCATGCTGGCGGCCGGGGCCACCACGCTGGCCACCGGTTCCGACATCGGCGGCTCGATCCGCATCCCGGCCGCCTGTTCCGGCGTCGTCGGTTTCAAGCCGCCCTATGGGCGCAACCCCCAGGGCCACGTCTTCAACCTGGACTTCTACTGCCATTCCGGACCCATGGCCCGCTCGGTCGCCGATTGCGCGCTGCTGCAGAACGCCATGGCCGGCCCCCATCCGCGCGACATCGCCAGCCTGAAGCCGAAACTGCGCCTGCCGCTGCGCTACGCGCCCATCAAGGGCATGAAGATCGCCCTTTCCATGGACCTGGGCTATTGCCGCCTGGACGCCGACGTGCGCCGCAACACCGAGGCATTCGCCGCCAGGCTCAGGGATGCCGGCGCCGTGGTCGAAGAGGTGGACATAGGCTGGACGCCGCGGGTGCTCACCGCCGCCATGAACTATCTGGGCCATCTGTTCGGCAACGTCATGGCCCCGGTGCTGCGCCGCCATCGCCACGAGATGACCAACTATGCCACCGCTTTCGGCGATTTCGGCGCCCGCACCACGGCCGCCGACTTCCTGGACAGCCTGGAGGTGGCGGGCGAGATGTACGACTCCCTGGGGCCGATTCTGGAGCGATACCAGGCGCTGATCTGCCCCACCAACGCGCTGGCCGCCGTGGCCGCCGATTTCGACCCCGGCCGCCAGCGGCTCGAGATCGACGGCGGCGAGGTCGATCCCATGCTGGGCTGGGTGATGACCTATCCGTTCAACGTCATGTCGCGCTGCCCGGTGCTGCAGCTGCCCTCGGGGCGCGATCGCAACGGCGTGCCCACCGGCTGCCAGATCGTCGGGCGCACCTATGACGACGCCACCGTGTTCCGCATCGGCGCCGCCGTGGAGGCGGCCGATCCCTGGTATCGCACGGCCGCCCACCGCCCGCCGCTGTGACCCGCCGCCGGTTTCGCGCTAATGTGAAGGCCCACCGGGGGCGCAGGGCGATGGCGAAGGGGAGCGACGGGCGGTGGCTGGCCGCGGCGGCTCTTGCGGGCGCGCTTCTCGCCGCCGCGCCCGCCCCGGCGGGCGAGGTGCCGGAGACCTATGGCGAGACCATGGCGTGGTATGGCGAGGCGGCCGTGGCCGGCGACCCGCAGGCGCAGTACCTGCTGGCCTATGCGCTGGAGACCGGCGCCCAGGGCACGCTCGACGCCGAAGGGGCGCGCAGCTGGTATGCGGTGGCCGCGGCCGCCGGCCACCCCCGCGCGCAGCTGCGGCTCGCCGCGATGCTGGCCGAAGGGCGCGGCGGGGCGGCCGATGCGGCGGCCGCCAGGCGCTGGCTCTCCCGGGCGGCCCAGGCCGGCGAGCGCGACGCCATGTCGCTGCTGGGCCTGCTGCTGGCGACCGGCGAGCCGGTCGACCGGCGGGCGGCCTGGCGCTGGCTCTCCCGGGCGGCCCAGGCCGGCGACGCCGCGGCCGCCGCCAATCTCGCCGCCCTCGAGGCCGGCATGAGCGCCGGGGAGCGGGCGGCGGCGCTGGCCGCCGCCGGAGGCGGGTGAGATGGCCGCCATCGCCCCCCGCGGCGCGCGGCTGGGGCTGGCGCTCGCCCTCGGCGCGGCGCTGATCGCCACCGCCCGCGCCGACGCCCTGCCGGCAGCCGCCGCCATCGACATCCGCCAGACGGTCGAATACCGCCGACCCTCCGCCATCGCCTTCCTGCCGCTGGAGGGCTACGAGCTGCCGGTGCTCGACTATGTGGAGGACATCCTGCTGGCGGCCGGCATCGAACCCGTGGCGGGCGGCGAAGGGCAGCCGGGCGGGGCCACCGTCGCCATCGCGCTCACCGCCCGCGCCTCCGGCGGCCTCTATCCGGAACACGGCATGTCCTATCTCTACAGCGGCGCCGAGATCGCCGGCGAGATCGCCATCGACGGCCCCGGCGACGCCCATGGGGCGGGCCAGTTCTCCTCCGTCGTCCAGCGCCCCTTCCGCCTCACCCTCAACCCCGGCTACGAGCGCCCCGCCAACGCCCCCTTCCTGGAGGCCTTCGAGCAGCCGGGCGGCTTCATCGAGGGCTTCTGCCAGGCGCTGGCCGCCGCCTGGGGCACGGCCGCCATCGTGCCGGCCCTGGACGAACCCCGGCCCGCCATCCGCTACGCCGCCGCCACCGCCCTGGGCAACACCGGCGATGCCGCCGCCATCGCCCCCCTCGCCCGCGCCCTGGCCGACGAGCACGAGCGGGTGCGCTGGGAGGCGGCATGGTCGCTGGGCCGCATCGGCGACGCGGTCGCCGTGCCGGACCTGATCGCCGCCCTGCGCGACCCCTCGCAGGACGTCCGCTGGTTCGCCTCCTGGTCGCTGCGCGCCATCACCGGCGAGGACATCGGCCCCGACTACGACCTGTGGTCGGCGTGGTGGGAAAGCCGCGGCCAACCGGCCCAGGGCTGAGGGATGGGCGCGCCCGACCGCCGACGGCGGGCGGCAGCCGGCGCCTTCGCGGTTCGCCTGGACGCGGCCGCTTGAGGGCGCCGCCGCTCGCCGCGGGCCTCGCGGGGCTGGCGCCCGGCTACGACGGCCTGCTGGTCGATCTGTGGGGCTGCCTGCACGACGGCGTGGAGCCTCACGCGGCGGCGGTGGCAGCGTTGTCGCGCTTCCGCGCCGGCGGCGGGCGAGTGGTGCTGCTTTCGAACGCCCCGCGCGGCGCGGCGGCGGTGGCGCGCCAGCTGCGCAGGATCGGCGTGCCGGACGAAGCCTGGGACGCGATCATGACCGCCGGCGAGGCGGTCCGCCTCGCCTTCGCGGAGCGCCAGGGCGCCTTCGCGGCCCTGGGGCGGCGTTTCCACGCCATCGGCACGGCGAGTGCGGCGGCGCTGCTGAACGGGCTGGCCTGCCGCCCGGCGCCGCTGGACGAGGCCGATTTCGTGCTGTGCTGCGGCATCCGCCGCCCCGGCGAGACGCTGGCCGAGGTGGTGCCGGAGCTGGCGCGGGCCAGGGCGCGCGGCCTGCCGCTGGTCTGCGCCAATCCCGACCGCTTCGTGCTGCGGGGCGGCGTGCGCGAGCTTTGCGCCGGCGCCCTGGCGGCCGCCTATGCGGCGCGGGGCGGGCGGGTGATCGAGGAAGGCAAGCCGCATCCGGCGATCTATCGCCGCGCCCTGGCGCTCCTGGAGGGCGTGGCGCCGGCGCGGGTGCTGGCGATCGGCGACGGCATCGAGACCGACATCGCGGGCGCCGCCCGCGCCGGCCTCGCTTCCCTGTGGATCACCGGCGGCCTGCCCGCCCACGACTGGGGCATTGCGCCGCAGGCGCCGCCGCCGCAGGATCGGCTGCAGGAGGCGTGCGCGGCCCACGGCGTCATGCCGGCCGCCGTCATGCCCATGCTCGCCTGGTAGGGAGACCGCCATGCCGCCCGCCGCCCTGGGCTACAGCGCCTGCCCGCACGACTGCCCCTCCACCTGCGCGCTGGAGGTGGAACTGCCCGGCGGCAACCGCATCGGGCGCATCCGCGGCGCCCGCGACAACAGCTACACGGCCGGCGTCATCTGCGCCAAGGTGGCCCGCTATGCCGAGCGCATCCACCACCCCGACCGCCTGACGCAGCCCCTGCGCCGTCGCGGGGCCAAGGGCGAGGGCCGCTTCGCGCCCATCTCCTGGGACGAGGCGATGGACGAGGTGGCGGGGCGGCTGGGGGAAGCCGAGGCGCGCCTGGGGGCCGAGACCGTCTGGCCCTACTACTATGCCGGCACCATGGGCATGGTGATGCGGGACGGCATCAACCGCCTGCGCCACGTCAAGGGCTATAGCGGCCAGCACAACACCATCTGCACGACCCTGGCCTGGAGCGGCTTCATCGCCGGCACCGGGGCGCTGATGGGCCCCGACCCGCGCGAGATGGCGAAGGCGGACCTGGTGGCGATCTGGGGCACCAACCCGGTCAACACCCAGGTCAACGTCATGACCCACGCCATGACGGCCCGGCGGCGGCGGGGCGCGACCATCGCCGTCGTCGACACCTATCGCACGGCGACGGCCGAGAAGGCCGACATCTTCCTGTGCGTGAAGCCCGGCACCGATGCGGCCCTGGCCTGCGCCATCATGCACGTGCTGTTCCGCGACGGCCTGGCCGACTGGGACTGGATGCGCCGCCACACCGACGACCCCGACGGCCTGGCGGAGCATCTGAAGCCGCGCAGCCCGGCCTGGGCGGAGGCGATCTGCGGCGTGCCGGCGGCCGAGATCGAGGCCTTCGCCCGCCTGGTGGGGGAGACCAAGCGGACCTATCTGCGCCTGGGCTACGGCTTCTGCCGCGGGCGCAACGGCGCCGTCGCCATGCACGCCGCCTCCTGCATCGCTTCCGTCACCGGCGCCTGGGCGGTGGAGGGCGGCGGCGCCTTCCACAACAACGGCCAGATCTTCCACTGGGACCGCCGCCGGATCGAGGGCCTCGACGCCCGCGATCCGGCCGTGCGGGTGCTGGACCAGTCGCGCATCGGCCCGGTGCTCACCGGCGACGGGCGCGACCTGGGCGACGGCCCGCCGGTCACCGCCATGGTGATCCAGAACACCAACCCCATGGCGGTGGCGCCGGACCTGGGGGCCGTGCGGCGCGGCTTCGCGCGCAGGGATCTGTTCGTGTGCGTCCACGAGCAATTCATGACCGATACGGCCAGGATGGCCGATATCGTGCTGCCGGCCACCATGTTCCTGGAACATGACGACCTCTATCAGGGCGGCGGCCATCAGCACATCATGTGGGGGCCGAAGCTGGTGGAGCCGCCGCCGGGCTGCCGCAGCAACCACGAGGTGATCTGCGATCTGGCGCGGCGCCTGGGCGTGGCCGACAGGCATCCGGGCTTCGCCATGTCGGCGCGGGACCTGGCGCGCCACACCATGGAGGACTCCGGCTGGGGCGCGCTCGATACGCTGATCGAGCGGCGCTGGATCGACGTGCAGCCGGAGTTCCGCAAGGCGCATTTCCTCGACGGCTTCGGCCATCGCGACGGGCGCTTCCACTTCCGCGCCGACTGGTCGCATCGCCACAACCGTTTCGGCCCCGCCGGCACGCCCGGCGCCATGCCGGGCTTTCCCGACCACTGGCCGGCGATCGACGCCGCCTGCGCGGCGCGGCCCTTCCGCCTGGTGACGGCCCCGGCCCGCCACTATCTCAATTCCAGCTTCACCGAGACGGAAGGCTCGCGGCGGCGCGAGGGCCGCCCGACGGCGCAGATCCACGGCGACGACGCCGCCCGCTGCGGCATCGCCGACGGCGCGCGGGTGCGCATCGGCAACGACAAGGGCAGCGTGGTGCTGCACGCCAGGCTCACCGACGGCCAGCGCCCGGGCACGGTGATCGTGGAAAGCGTGTGGCCCAACGCCGCCTTCGAGGAAGGGATCGGCATCAACCTGCTGATCTCGGCCGAACCCGGCGCCCCCATCGGCGGCGGCCTCTTCCACGACACCTCGGTGTGGCTGAAGGCGGCGTAAGGCGCGCAGGGGCGCTTACAGGCGGACGCCGTAGCGGGCGCTCAGCCAGGCGCAGTGGTCCTTGAGCCAAGCGGGTTCCGCCGGCTTCTCCCACGCGGCCCAGAGGTCCCGGTAGCTCATGGCCCGGAAGCGGGGAAAGCCGCCCGCGACGAAATCCGAGAAGCAGGCGACTTCCCGGCGGTGCGTTCTGAATGTGTCGAAGTCACACCAGTTTTGCGGCTCCCAGTAAAGATAGAGAAGCGCGACCTTCTTGTCCTTCAGCTCGCGAGCCAGGGCGAGAGCGTGCTTGACCAACTACGCGAAGTCGAGATGTCTGAACTGGTTATCGAACTTGTCTATGGCCCGGAACCACCGGCCGCGGCGGCGGGCGTCCCGTATCTTCTTTTCGTATGAGGAGCGGCTTTCAAAAGCGTGCCCTTTTTCCTCCGCAGACAGATATTCTGTCAGTTTGGATTTGATGGCCACGATGTACTCGTCGCCCATTGCAATCAAGTCCAAATTCGGAGGGCTTAGCTAGCGATACCATGCACGATACCGATTACATTCGAATTGAAAACACTTGAGCGGCTTCTCTCCCTCCGACCAATCGTCCCCGACTGCCGGCCATAGGGCACAAGATATTTCTTCCTGATTTTGCTTGAAGGGAGCAAAGCTATTGACGGCCAGTGCAGCGGAAGAGTGTATGGCACGGATTTTCCCTGCAAGTTCGTTGCCGCTAACTTGGGCCAAATCATTCTCGAAATCTCTTCTGAAAACTCCTTCCAAGAGATTGTCTTCCAGGCACTCCACATAGGGCTTGGATTTCCCCGAATCCATGACAACGCCCGGTTTCAGCGACCGAAACGCACAATATAGAGCTTCATAGGCCATGCCCTTCACGCTCATCGTCTTGCCTCCCTCCTGGCTTTCCACTGCGCCGCCCTTCACCGCCAGGCGAAGACCGGTTGTTCCAGATGAGCGACGCCTCTATGCCCGTGCCGCTGCTCGAGCGGCGGGATTACGACTGACCGGCCAGGCGCCTGCGGGAGATCTCGATGTAGTCCGGGTCGATGTCGATGCCGATGCTGTGGCGGCCGCAGCGCCGGGCCGCCAGACAGGTGGTGCCGGAACCGACGAAGGGATCGAGCACCGTCTGGCCCCTGGCGGAGAAGACGCGGATCAGGTGTTCCATCAGCTTGACCGGCTTGGCCGTCAGGTGGCCGTTGAAATGGTCCTTGGCCTGCTTTTCCACCGTCATCACGGTTTCCGGCACATGGTTGTCGAGCGTCTGGCCGGCGTCGATCAGACCGGTCTCATGGGCCAGCCAGTTATCGACGAAGGTGCCTTCGCGCGGTTTCTGGGCCAGGATGACCGCCTCGAACTGCGGCCGCAGTTGGGGCGTGCGGCGCCCACCCAGGCGGCGGATCGCAGCGGCCTTTTCGCCTTCCGTCATGTCGGCGCGGCGCTTCACGAAATGGTCCATGGTGAAGGCCTTGAACTGCGCCTTGGCGGTGAAGCGCCAGGCCAGGACATCGCGCACCTCGAAGCCGGCGTCCTCGATGGCTGTCGCCGCCCGGTGGGACAGGCGAGGGGCCGCGAACATCAGCAGGAAGGCGCCCGGCTTCAGCACCCGCAGCACTTCCTTCGCGATGGGCGTCAGGAACTCTTGCAGGCGCCGGCCCTGGTCGGGATCGAACTTCATGCCGATGGGCAGGCCGCCCACGGCGTCGGCGTGGCAGCGGGAGCGTTCGATCTTCTCATGGCTCCACCCGCTATCGAGCCGGTCCAGGAAGTAGGGCGGATCGGTGAGGGCCAGATGCACGCTGGCGGACTCCATATCGGCCAGCACATCCCGGCAGTCGCCGGGGTAGAGCTTCACCTCAGGTTGTACGCCACCGCGTATCTCCGCCCGCGCCAGGGCTTCGGGCGTCATGTTCACCGGCCCAACGATGACGGGAGCGGATGCGCTCATGCCGCACCTTGTGCCGTGAGTCCGGCGCAAGTCAAGCGTCACCCTTGTGCCCCGCCGCTTACCGCCAGGCAAAGACCGGTTGTTCCAGATGGGCGACGCGGGTGGGGCGGCCGGCCAGGGCCACTTCGCGGAACTGGTAGAGCACGGCGGCCGTCGGCGCGTGGATGTCGTGGCCGGCGATGGGCATGCGGATCACCGGGCGCTCGCTCTCGGGGATCGACACGAACTCCGGCGAGCCGGGGGCGAACAGCGCGTCGAGGGCGATACGGTGGACCGACGCCACCTCGCCCGGATGGGCGCGCAGGCGGGCGCCAGCCCCGGCCCACAGCACGACCGGCTGGATCAGATAGCCGGAACGGGTGGGGTAGTCGTCGAGCCTGCCCAGCACGGCGGCCGGGCCGAGGCGCAGGCCCACCTCCTCCGCCAGTTCGCGCAGCGCCGCTTCCTCCGGGGTCTCGTCCCCGTCCAGCCTGCCGCCGGGCAGCGCCCACTGGCCGGCATGGCGGTTCATCTTCGCCGCCCGGCGGGTCAGCACGAAGGCGGCGCGCCGGCAGGGCGGTGTTTCCGCCACCACCGCCACGGCGACGGCCGCCCGCTTCAACCCTCTCTCATTCGGCCCTTTTTCCGCCCGTTGCTGCCGCTGGAAGGCGGCGAGGCGGCCCGCCATGGCCCGGCGCAGCGCCTCGCCGAAGCGGAGGTCGGGCCGGTCCGGCGCGGCGGCCATGGGCGGGGCCCCGGGCTTGCGCCTTACGGTCCCGGCGCCGGCGATGCGTCAGATTCGGACGCATGTTGGTTCGCGCCCGCCGCCTCTCCCGACAGCGCCGGCGGCCCCAGCACCTGGGCGGCGGGGCTCACCAGCAGCGGATCCGGTCCCGCCACCACCTTCGCATCCTTGTCGGGATAGGGCAGCGCGGCCAGGAAATGCTGCATGCAGGCCAGCCGGGCGCGTTTCTTGTCGTCGGACTTCACCACCGTCCACGGCGCCCAGGCGGTGTCGGTGGCGGCGAACATGGCCTGTTTGGCGGCGGTGTACTGGTCCCACTTGTCGAAGGAGGAAAGGTCGACCGGCGACAGCTTCCACTGCTTCAGCGGATCCACCTTGCGGCTGCGGAAGCGCCGCGCCTGCTCCTTGCGGGTGACCGAGAACCAGTATTTGAAGAGCGCGATGCCGCTTTCCACCAGCATGCGCTCGAAGGGCGGGCACTGGGCCACGAACAGCGCATAGTCGCGCTCGTCGCAAAAGCCCATCACCCGTTCGACCCCGGCGCGGTTGTACCAGGAGCGGTCGAACATGACGATCTCGCCCGCCGCCGGCAGATGCTCGACATAGCGCTGGAAATACCACTGGCTGCGCTCGCGCTCGCCGGGCTTTTCCAGGGCCACCACCCGCGCCCCGCGCGGATTGAGATGTTCCATGAAGCGCTTGATGGTGCCGCCCTTGCCGGCCGCGTCGCGCCCCTCGAACAGCACCACCAGCCGCCGGTCCGCCTCCCTGACCCAGCGCTGGACCTTCAGCAGCTCCACCTGAAGCCGGGCCTTGCGGCGCTCATAGGGCCGCCGGCCCATCTTCCTGTCGTAGGGATAGACGCCCTCGCGGAAGATGCGGGCCGCCCGCTCCGCCGCCGCGGCGCCGTTCCCGTCCGCCGGGGCGAGCCCGGCCTTCGCTGCCGTCATGACCGCCCCCTCCCGCGCCGGTCTTGCGCGGAGGAGCGCGCCCCTCCGCGCCAAGCCGCCTAGACGCTGTAGTACATTTCGAACTCGATCGGGTGGGGGGCGGTCTCGAAGGTCATGACCTCCTCCCATTTCAGCTCCAGATAGCCCTGGATCAGCCCGTCGTTGAAGACCTCGCCCTTCTTCAGGAAGTCGTGGTCGTCCTCCAGGCTCCGCAACGCCTCGCGCAGGCTGCCGCAGACGCTGGGCACATCCTTCAGCTCCTCGGGCGGCAGATCGTAGAGGTTCTTGTCCATGGCGTCGCCCGGGTGGATGCGGTTCTCGATGCCGTCCAGCCCCGCCATCAGCATGGCGGAAAAGGCGAAATAGGGGTTGGCGGTGGGATCGGGGAAGCGCACCTCCACCCGCTTGCCGGCCGGCGAGGAAGAGAACGGGATGCGGCACGAAGCCGAGCGGTTGCGGGCGCTGTAGGCCAGCAGCACCGGCGCCTCGTAGCCCGGCACCAGCCGCTTGTAGCTGTTGGTGGAGGCGTTGGTGAAGGCGTTGAGCGCCTTGGCGTGGCGGATGATGCCGCCGATATAGAAGAGCGCCATCTCCGAGAGGTCGGCATAGGCGTTGCCGGCGAACAGCGGCTTGCCGTCCTTCCAGATCGACTGATGGGTGTGCATGCCCGAGCCGTTGTCGCGCACCACCGGCTTGGGCATGAAGGTGGCCGTCTTGCCGTAGCTTTCGGCGACGCGGTGGACGACGTATTTGAAGATCTGCACGTAGTCGGCGCATTTCAGGAGGGTATCGAAGGTCATGCCCAGCTCGTGCTGGGCCGGGGCCACCTCGTGGTGGTGCTTGTCGATGGGGACGCCCATGTTCGCCATGGTGGTCAGCATCTCGCCGCGCAGCTCGCTGCTGCGGTCGATGGGGGGAACGGGGAAATAGCCGCCCTTGGGACGCGGGCGGTGGGCGAGATTGCCTTCCTCGTAGAAGGTGTTGTCGTTGTAGGGGCCTTCCTCGCTGTCGAGGCGATAGCCCATGTCGTTGGCCTCGGTGGAGAAGCGCACGCTGTCGAACACGAAGAACTCCAACTCCGGCCCGAAATAGGCGATATCGCCGACGCCGGTATATTGCATATAGGCCTCGGCGCGCTTGGCGAGCGAGCGCGGGTCGCGCTCATAGGCCTGGCCGGTGGAGGGTTCCTGGATGTCGCAGTTGAGGATCAGCGTCGGCTGCGACTCGAACGGGTCCATGACGGCGCTGTCGGGATCGGGCATCAGCGTCATGTCGGATTCGTTGATCGCCTTCCAGCCGGCGATCGAAGAGCCGTCGAACATGACGCCGTCCATGAACATGTCTTCGTCCACCGTGCGCGCGGCCACGGTGACGTGCTGCCACTTGCCCCGGGCATCGGTGAAACGCAGATCGACGTAGGGGATGTCCTCGTCCTTGATCTTCTTGAGAATGTCGGCTGCTTCGGCCATGGGTGTCTTCCTTGCTGACTGAGGTTGGGGGACGACCGCCCGGCGTTGCGGGCGGGGGAGGGCACGGGGGGCTAGACGGCGTCGCGGCCACGCTCGCCGGTGCGGATGCGGATGGCGTCCTCCACGGCGGTGACGAAGATCTTGCCGTCGCCGATGCGGCCGGTGCGGGCGGCTTCCTGGATGGTCTCCACGGCGCGTTCCACCATGGCGTCCTCCACCACCAGCTCGATCTTCACCTTGGGCAGAAAGTCGACGATGTATTCGGCGCCGCGGTAGAGCTCGGTGTGGCCCTTCTGGCGCCCGAAGCCCCTGGCCTCGGTGACCGTGAGGCCCTGGAGCCCGACCTCGTGCAGCGCGTCCTTCACCTCGTCGAGCTTGAACGGCTTGATGACGGCTTCGATCTTCTTCATGGCATCTGCCCCTCGCAGGCACCCTATACAGGCAAGCGCGCCCCCTGCCAATGGTGCAGGCGGGCGCCGTTGCATCGGCGCCGGCGCTGCGGCAGGCTGGCGGCAGAGGGCGGAGGGCAGCATGAAGCCGGCCAACGCTGTCATGGCGGCGCTGGGAACGACGGTCTTCGAGGTGATGTCGCGCCTGGCGGCCGAGCACGGCGCCATCAATCTGGGCCAGGGCTTCCCCGACGAGGACGGGCCGGCCGACCTGCGCCGGGTCGCCGCCGAGGCGCTGATGGCGGGGCCCAACCAGTATCCGCCCATGTCCGGCCTGCCGGAGCTGCGCCAGGCGCTCGCCCGCCACGCCGAGCGCTTCTACGGCCTCGCCTATGACTGGCGGAGCGAGATCGTGGTGACCTCGGGCGCCACCGAGGCGCTGGCCTGCTGCTTCATGGCGCTGCTCGACCGGGGCGACGAGGCGGTGCTGTTGGAACCGCTCTACGATTCCTATCCGCCCATGGTGGCGCGGGCCGGCGGCCGGGCCCGCCATGTCGCCCTGGACGCGGAGGACGGCTGGTCGCTGCCCCTGGAACGGCTGCGGGCGGCGTTCGGCCCCAGGACCCGGATGATCGTGCTGAACACGCCCATGAACCCCGCCTCCAAGGTGTTCCGGGAAGACGAGCTGGAGGCCATCGCGCGGCTGACGATCGCCCACGACGCCGTCTGCGTGTGCGACGAGGTCTACGAGCACCTGGTCTTCGACGGCCTCGCGCACCACCCCATCGCCAGCCTGCCGGGGATGCGCGAGCGGACGCTGCGCATCGGCTCGGCGGGCAAGATCTTCTCGCTCACCGGCTGGAAGGTGGGCTGGATCGAAGGCCCGGCGGAGCTGATGGCGACCGTCGCCCGCACCCACCAGTTCGTCACCTTCACCACGCCGCCCGCCCTGCAGTTGGCGGTGGCCCACGGCCTCGACCGCAGCGACGGCTATATCCGCGCCCTGGCCGGCAGCGTGCAGGCCCGGCGCGACCGCCTTTCGCAGGGGCTGGCGCGGGCCGGCTTCGCCGTGCTGCCCGCGCAGGGCACCTGTTTCGTCGGCGCCGACATCCGCCCCCTGGGCTTCGACGGCGGCGACGAGGCCTTCTGCCGCGCCGCGACGCTGGAGGCGGGCGTGACGCCCGTGCCGATGAGCGCCTTCTTCCGAGATGCGAAGGTGGACCATCTGGTGCGCTTCTGCTTCACCAAGAAGGAAGCCACGCTGGACGAAGCCTGCCGGCGCCTCGCCGCCTTCGCGGCCAGGCGGGCGGCGTGAGGCGGCGCGGATGCGATTGAGCGGCGATTGACTCGCCCGTCGCCGCCGGGCATGGTGGCCTGTCGCCCGGCGGTGCGCGCGCGGACGGCACGCCCTGCAGCCCGGCCCGGCATCCGCCCGGCGCCTTCCGCGATTGCCCAGAAAGCTCTTCATCGAAAGCTACGGTTGCCAGATGAACGTCTACGACTCCGGTCGTATGGCCGACCTGCTGGCGCGGGAAGGCTACGAGACGACGGGGCGGGCGGACGATGCCGATCTGGTCCTCCTCAACACCTGCCACATCCGCGAGAAGGCGGCCGAGAAGGTCTATTCGCGGCTGGGCCGCCTGCGGGCGCTGAAGGAGAGGCGGCGCGCCCGGGGCCGGGAGGCGGCGATCGCCGTCGCCGGCTGCGTCGCCCAGGCCGAAGGCGAGGAGATGGCGCGCCGGGCGCCGGCGGTCGACGTCGTCGTCGGCCCCCAGAGCTATCACCGCCTGCCCGAGCTCCTGGACCGCGCGCGCAGGGCCAGCGGCGGCGCCGTGGTGGCGACGGACTTCCCGCCGGAGTCCAAATTCGACCGCCTGCCGCCACCGGGTGCCGTTCACGGCACGAACCCCGGCGTCGCCTTTCTCTCGGTGCAGGAGGGCTGCGACCGGTTCTGCACCTTCTGCGTCGTGCCCTACACCCGCGGCGCCGAGGCCTCGCGCCCGGCCGCCGCCGTGCTGGCCGAAGCGCGGCAGCTGCTGGCCGCCGGCGCCCGCGAGATCGTGCTGCTGGGCCAGAACGTCAACGCCTGGCACGGCGACGGCCCGGACGGGCGCCCCTGGTCGCTGGCGCGGCTGATCCGCGCCCTGGCCGACATCGACGGCCTGCGGCGCATCCGCTACACCACCTCCCATCCCCGCGACATGACGGACGACCTGATCCGCGCCCATGGCGAGGTGCCCCAGCTGATGCCCTGGCTGCATCTGCCGGTGCAATCGGGCAGCGACCGGGTGCTGAAGGCGATGAACCGCCGCCACCGGGCCCGCGACTACCTGCGCCTGGTGGAGAAGATCCGCGCCAGCCGCCCCGACATCGCGCTCTCCGGCGATTTCATCGTCGGCTTCCCCGGCGAGAGCGACGCCGACTTCGCCGCCACCCTGGCCCTGGTGCGCGAGGCGGGCTACGCCTCCGCCTTCTCCTTCAAGTACAGCCCCCGCCCGGGGACGCCGGCCGCCGCCGCCCCGGACCAGCTGCCCGAAGCGGCGAAGGCAGGGCGCCTGGCCCGCCTGCAGAGCCTGCTGGAAGAACAGCGCCGCGCCTTCAACCGCGCCACCCTGGGCCGGCGCCTCGAGGTGCTGCTGGAAAAGCCGGGGCGCCGGCCGGGCCAGCTGCTGGGCCGCAGCCCCTATCTGCAGGCGGTCCACGTCGAGGCCGGCGACGGGCTGCTGGGCAGCGTCGCCACCGTCACGCTGACCCGCGCCCTGGCCCATTCCATGGCCGGCGTGCTGGACCCTGCGGCGGCCGGGGGCGGCGGACGATGACGGCGGCGGCCGGGGGCGGCATGCCGCACTACCTCACCTTCGACGACAACGGGCTGGCCGCCGCCCTCTATGGCGACCGCGACCGCCACCTGGCCAGGATCGAGCAGCAGCTGGGGGTGTCGGTCACGCCGCGCGGCAACCGGGTGGCGCTGGAAGGCCCTTCGGCCGCGGCGGCGGCCGGCGTCCTCAATCACCTCTACGGGCGGCTCAAGAGCGGGCTGCGCGTGGGCCCGGCCGATGTCGATGCCGCCCTGCGGCTGGCCGACGGCGCGGCGGCCGCCCTGGAGATCAGAACCGCGAAGCGGCGCATCGCCCCCCGCTCGCCGGGCCAGGCGCGCTATCTGCGGGCGCTGGAGGAATGCGAGCTGGTGTTCGCGCTGGGTCCCGCCGGCACCGGCAAGACCTATCTGGCGGTCGCCATGGCGGTCGCCATGATGGAGGCCGGGCAGGTGGACCGCATCGTGCTCTCGCGCCCGGCGGTGGAGGCGGGCGAGCGGCTGGGCTTTCTGCCGGGCGACGTGCGCGAGAAGGTCGATCCCTATCTGCGCCCGCTCTACGACGCGCTCTACGACACCATGCCCGCCGCCAGGGCCGACCGCCGCCTGGCCGCCGGCGACATCGAGGTGGCGCCGCTGGCCTTCATGCGCGGGCGCACCCTCGCCGGCGCCTTCGTCATCCTGGACGAGGCGCAGAACACCACCCCGGTGCAGATGAAGATGTTCCTCACCCGGCTGGGCGAGGGCGCGCGCATGGCGGTGACCGGCGATCCCAGCCAGGTCGACCTGCCCGCCGGCGAGGTCTCCGGGCTGGCGGACGCGCTGGAGGTGGTGAACCGCGTCGCCGGCGTCGCCAGCGTGCGTCTGGGCGGCGACGACGTGGTCCGCCACGAGCTGGTCTCGCGCATCGTGCGCGCCTATGGCGACCGCGACGGGCCGGGAAACGGATGACCGACGACGACCCCTGTGGAACCGCCGGCCTGGCGGGGATCGCGGTCGAGCCGGTGATCGAGGATGCCGCCTGGCTGGAGGCGATCCCGGCCGCCGCGGCCACGGCCCGGCGCGCCGGCCTGGCGGCGCTGGCCGGCACGAGGCGGACGGCGCCGCTGGCCGTGACGCTGCTGCTGGCCGACGACGCCCGCCTGCGGGCGCTCAACCGGCGCTGGCGCGGCATCGATCGCACCACCGACGTGCTCTCCTTCCCCAGCGCCGAACGGCGCCCCGGACAGCCCCTGCTGCCGCCGCCCGGCCAGGCGCCGGGCGAGGCCGTGGCGCTGGGCGACGTGGCGCTGGCGCGCCAGACCGTGCTGGCCGAAGCCGGCGCCGCCGGCAGGCAGCCCGGCCGCCATCTCGCCCATCTGGTGGTGCACGGCGTCCTCCACCTGCTGGGCTACGACCACGTCCGCGACGGCGACGCCCGGCGGATGGAGGCCGCCGAGCGCGCCATCCTCGCCGACCTCGGCATCCCCGACCCCTACGCCTGACCTGCGCCATGGCCGAACCTTCCCTCTCCCGCACGCCTTCCCGCCCCGCCGGCTGGCTGCGCCGCCTGTTCGCCGGCCGCAGGGCCGCCAGCCTGCGCGAGAGCGTCGAGGAAAGGCTCGACGCCAGCCGCCAGGCGCCGGGCGCGGCGGCCGGCGACACGCTGGCCGCCACCGAGCGCGCCATGCTGGTCAACCTGTTGAAATTCGGCACCCTGCGGGTGGACGACGTGATGGTGCCGCGCGCCGACATCGTGGCCGTGGAAGAGGCCACGCCGCTGGCCGATGCGGTCGAGCTGCTGCGCCGGGCCGGCCATTCGCGCCTGCCGGTCTATCGCGAAACCCTGGACGACCCCATCGGCATGATCCACGTGCGCGACCTGCTCGACCACTGGGGCGAGGCGACGCCGGGGCCGGCGCTGGCCGGACTGGCCCGCCAGGTGCTGTTCGTGCCGCCATCCATGCCGGTGCTGGCGCTGCTGGTGAGGATGCGCAGCTCGCGCACCCACATGGCGCTGGTGGTGGACGAATATGGCGGCATTCACGGCCTGGCCACCATCGAGGACCTGGTGGAACCCATCGTCGGCGAGATCTGGGACGAACACGACGCCGGCGGCGGCCCCCTGCTGGCCGAGCGCGGCGGCGGCATCATCGACGCCCACGCCCGCGCCCCGGTCGAGGAGTTGGAGCGCATGACCGGCTGCCATCTGCTGGGCGACGACCGCGACGAGGACATCGATACCGTCGGCGGGCTGGTCTATGCCACCATCGGCCGCATCCCGGCGCGCGGCGAGGTGATCGCGCACGCCGCCGGCCTCGAATTCGAGGTGGTCGATGCCGACCCCCGCCGCATCAAACGCCTCCGCGTCCGCCGCGCACCGCGCCGCGGATAGGGCGGGGCGGTTGCCGGGCGCGCTGGCCGGGCTTTCGGGCTGGCGCCGTTCCTCCACCGCCCTGGCGCTGGGCGCGCTGCTGGCGGCGGCGCTGCCGCCCTTCCATCTGCTGGCGGCGGCCGTCATCGCCTTCACCTTCTGGGCCTGGCTGCTGAACGGCGCGCGCCGCGCGCGCCGCGCCTTTCTGGATGGCTGGTGCTTCGGTGCCGGCTTCTCGGCGGCGGCCTTCTACTGGATCGCCAACGCGCTGCTGGTCGATGCCGCGCGCTTCGGCTGGCTCTATCCCGTGGCGCTGGCGGCGATCGCCGCCGGCTTCGGCCTCTTCCCGGCGGCGGCCGCCCTGGCGGCGCAGCGGGCGCCGGCCGGGGCGCCGCGCACGCTGGCGCTGGCCATCGCCTGGCTCGCAGCCGAATGGCTGCGGAGCTGGCTGTTCACCGGCTTTCCCTGGAACCTGGCGGGGACCGCCTTCGCCTTTTCCGACGCCCTGATCCAGCCGGCGGCCTGGGGCGGGCCGTGGCTGCTCACCGCTCTGCTGCTGGCGGCCGCCCTGGCGCCGGCGCTGGCCCAGAGGGCCGGCAGGCTGCGCCCGGCCGCCGCCCTCAAGGGGCTGCTGGCGAGCGTGGCCATCGTCGCCGCCGCCTGGGCGGCGGGCACGGCCAGGCTGGCCGCCCATCCCGTGGCGCAAGACGCCGGCGGCACCGTGCTGCGCCTGGTGCAGCCCGCCATCGCGCAGCGGCAGAAAGGCGACCCCGCCCTGGAGGAGGCACATTTCGCCGCCCATGCCGCGCTCACCCTGGCGCGCCCGCCCGCGCCGGCGCCCACCGTGGTGATCTGGCCGGAGGCGGCGGTGCCCTGGAGGCTGATGCGGGACCAGGCGACGCCGGCCAGGCTGGCCGCCCTGGCCCCGCCGCAGGGCGCGCTGCTCGCGGGCGCCGTCACCGTCGGGCGCGGGGAGGACGGGCGCCGCTGGGCGCGCAACAGCCTGCTGGCGGTGGCGGGCGATGGCGCCATCGCCCTCTATCACAAACACCGCCTGGTCCCCTTTGGCGAATACGTGCCGTTGCGCGGCCTGCTGCCCATCGACAGGATCGTCCCCGGCATCGCCGATTTCGCCCCCGGCCCGGGGCCGGCGACCATGGCGCCCGCCGGACTGCCGCCTTTCGCGCCGCTGATCTGCTACGAGGCGATCTTCGCCGACGCCATCCCGGACGGGCCGCCGCGCCCGGCATGGCTGGCGAATATCACCAACGACGGCTGGTTCGGCCGTTCCAGCGGCCCCTGGCAGCATTTCCAGGCCGCCCGCCTGCGCGCCGTGGAACGGGGGCTGCCCATGGTGCGCGCCGCCAACAGCGGCATCAGCGCCGTCATCGACCCGCTGGGGCGCGTGCTGGCGCGCCTGCCGCTGGACCATCGCGGCGTGCTGGACGCGCCGCTGCCGGCGCCCCTGGAGACGGCGCCGCCCTATGCCGCCATCGGCGAGAAGGCGCTGTTCGCCATCCTGCTGCCCGCCTTCGCCGCCCTGGCCTGGAGCTTGCGGCCCCGGCGGCGCCTGTGCGACCTTGCGCCCCGCGCCCGCCTGCGCGCCGCGAAGGAAAGTGGAAGCCCGGCACCGGGCGGAGAGCCGCGAGCATAGCGAACGAACCGGCAGCCATGGCACGACGCCCCCATCCGACCGCCGCCCATGCCGCCCGCCGCGCGTCCGGGCACACCTGCGCGCCGGGCTGGCTTTTCCTTCGCGGGCCCCGCCGCCGGCCGATGCGCCCCACATCACGCGCCATGGGAGGATGAACGTGGCTCGAAACAGCTATCTGTTCACCAGCGAATCGGTTTCCGAAGGCCACCCGGACAAGGTCTGCGACCGCATCTCGGACGCCGTGGTGGACGCCTATATCGCCGCCGATCCCGCCTCCCGCGTCGCCTGCGAGACGCTGGCCACCACCAACCGCATCGTGGTGGCGGGCGAGGTGCGCGGCCCTGCCGCCGTTCTGGAGCGGGTGGAGGACCTGGCGCGCGGGGCCGTGAAGGCCATCGGCTACGAACAGGATGGCTTCCACTGGCGCCGGGCGCAGGTGGAGGTCCTGCTCCACGGCCAGTCCGCCGACATCGCCCGGGGCGTCGATGCCGGCGGCAACGGGGACGAGGGCGCCGGCGACCAGGGCATCATGTTCGGCTATGCCTGCCGCGAGACCGAGGCGCTGATGCCGGCGCCCATCCACTTCGCCCACCGCATCCTGCGCCGCCTGGCCCGCGCCCGCCACGACGGCAGCGCCCCCCTGCTGGGCCCCGACGCCAAGAGCCAGGTGACGCTGGCCTATGAGAACGCGAGGCCGGTGCGCGCCGCCTCGATCGTGGTCTCCACCCAGCACGACGGCGGCATCGGCCAGGACGAGGTGGCGGAGATCGTGCGCCCCCATGTGGAAGCGGCCCTGCCGGAAGGCTGGATGTGCCCCGACGACGCCTTCCACGTGAACCCCACCGGGCGCTTCGAGATCGGCGGGCCGGACGGCGATTGCGGGCTTACCGGGCGCAAGATCGTCGTCGATACCTATGGCGGCGCCGCGCCCCATGGCGGTGGCGCCTTTTCCGGCAAGGACCCCAGCAAGGTGGACCGTTCGGCGGCCTATGCCTGCCGCTATCTGGCCAAGAATGCGGTCGCCGCCGGGCTTGCCGACCGCTGCGCCATCCAGCTTTCCTACGCCATCGGCCTTGCCCATCCGCTCTCGCTGCACGTCGAGACCTACGGCACCTGCCGCATCGACGAGGCGAAGCTGGAAGAGGCGCTGATGGACGCCATGGCGCTGACCCCGCGCGGCATCCGCGACCGGCTGGGGCTGGACCGCCCCATCTACGAGCGCACGGCGGCCTATGGCCATTTCGGGCGCGAGGCCGAGGCCGATGGCGGCTTTTCCTGGGAGCGGACCGACCTCGCCGCGGCGCTGAAGACCGCGCTGGCCTGAAGCGGCCGGGCGCCGGCCGGCCTTGCGGCCACGGGCGAGCCATGAGCCATGCCGGCGAGGCCCCGCCGCGGCGCGCGCTCCACGGCCGGCGGCGCGGCCGCCCGCTTTCGGCGCGCCGTCAGGCGCTGATCGACCAGCGCCTGCCCGCCCTGCGCCCGGCGCCCGGCAGCGATGGCGCCTTCGATCTCAAAGGGCCGCTGCCGGGGCGCTGCCGCCTGTGGCTGGAGATCGGCTTCGGCGCCGGCGAGCATCTGGCCTGGCAGGCCGAACGCCATCCCGGCATCTGGATGCTGGGCGCCGAACCCTATCGCGCCGGCGTCGCCGCCCTGCTCGCCCGCATCGAGGAGCGGGGGCTGGCCAATATCCGCATCTTCGACGGCGACGCGCGGGCGCTGCTGGCCGCCCTGCCCGAGGCCTCGCTGGAGCGCATCTTCGTGCTTTTCCCCGACCCCTGGCCCAAAACGCGCCACCGCAAGCGGCGGCTGATCGACGGCGCCATGGCGGCGCGCTTCGCCGCGCTGCTGACGGATGGCGGCCAATTGCGGCTGGCCAGCGATGTGGGGGAGCATGTCCGCTGGCTGCTGGACGCCCTGCGCGGCTGCCCCCAGCTGGCGTGGACGGCGCAGCGGCCCGGCGACTGGCGCCGGCGCCCGCCGGACTGGCCCGAGACCCGCTACGAAGCCAAGGCGCGCCGCCAAGGGCGGCGGCCCGTTTTTCTTTCCTTCGTCCGCCGCCCCCGGCAGGGCTGAACGCGCCGCCATGGCGGCGGCTGCGCGACGCGGCGGGCGAGTGAGGGGGAAGGCGTCGAGGCCGCCTGCGCCCGACGAGGCCGGGACAGTGTTGCACTCCACAGCCAGATGGGATAGGTGCAGCCGCCCCTGGGGGGAGAGGCAAGGTGGGAGCGCCATGAGCGGAGAGCATGAGCGAACCGGGCGGTGGGGCCGGCCGGCTGTGGGCGGTGCGGGTCTGGCTTGGGGCCTGCCGTCATGGCGCCGCGCGGTCCTGGGCGTCCTGTGCGGCATCGTGCTGGGCCATGCCTCGCCAGGCGATGCCTTCTGGGACGAGCTGTGGGGCGCCGATTGCTCCCAATGGAGCACCCCCGATTTCTTCGCCCATGCCACTGTCGAAGTGGTGACGGATTGCCTGGGTGACGGCATCGATCCGGCGGCGCGAGATGACACGGGCAAAACACCCCTTCACTGGGCGGCAGCGTATGCAGGGGATGCCGCAGTCGTCGAGGTCCTTCTGGGCGCGGACGCCGACCCCGTGGTGCGCGACTATATCGATACGACACCGCTTCACTTCGCGGCCATGCAGGCAAAAACCCCGGCTGTCGTCACAGCGTTGCTGGATGCCGGCGCCGACCCCATGGCTCGCATGTTCGGCGACATAACACCGCTCCATCTGGCAGCACTTCGGGCAGAAGACCCGGCCATTGTCACAGCATTGCTGGACGCCGGCGCCGACCCCATGGCGCGGGCAGAAAACGGCACGACACCGCTCCATGTGGCCACGGAACATGCGCATGCTCCCGCCATCGTCACGATTCTTCTGGACGCCGGCGCCGATCCCATGGCGCGGGACGAAAAGGGCGCAACACCGCTGCACCGGGCTGCCGACGTCGCGACGGATCCTGCTATCGCCACGGTTCTATTGAGCGCCGGTGCCGATCTGGAGGCTCGCAACTCCGGCGGCGGGACACCTCTTCATGTAGCGGCGCGCGACACGGGGGACCCTGCCATGGTTGCCGCCTTGCTGGATGCCGGGGCCGACCCGATGGCGCGCGGTCGCAACGGTGCGACGCCGCTCCATCTGGCAGCGGGGCACGCATTCGCCTCGGATGTCATCACTGCGCAGCTTCTGGATGCCGGTGCCGATCCCGGGGCGCGCGACGAGGTCGGCGCGACGCCGCTTCATTGGGTGGCCGGGCACGCATTCGCGCCGCTGGCCATCGCGGAGCTTCTTATCGAAGCCGGTGCCAGCCCTTCCGCCCGCGACCATCGCAGCAAGACCCCCTGGGACTGGGCGCAAGGGAACCCCGTAATCCATGGAACGGTTGCTTACCGGAAGCTGGGCGGTTTGCTGGGCGAGTGAGGGAAAGCGCGATATCGATGCCAGAGCGAAGCGGGATGGTGGATTCTCCGGCGGCCGACAGGGGTGACCGGCCTCCCCGCATCCGCCGGAACCGGGACGATGTTGCACGACAGAGCAGGATGGGATAGGCGCGGAGCCTGTCGAGCCGCCCCTGGGGAGAGAGGCAAGGTGGGAGCGCCATGAGCGGAGAGCATGAGCGAACCGGGCGGTGGGGCCGGCCGGCTGTGGGCGGTGCGGGTCTGGCTTGGGACCTGCCGTCATGGCGCCGTGCGGTCCTGGGCGTCCTGTGCGGCATCGTGCTGAGCCATGCCTCGCCAGGCGGGGCCTTCTGGGACGAGCTCTGGGGCGGTGGCGTCGATTGCTCCCAATGGAACAGCGCCGGCTTCTTCGCCCATGCCACCGTCGACGATGTAAAGGGTTGTCTGGATGATGGGATCGACCCGGCGGCACGGGACGACGACGGCTCGACACCGCTTTTCTGGGCGATCGCTCACGCAAAGGATGCCTTGATCGTTGAGGCTTTTCTGGAGGCCGGCGCCGATCCCATGGCACGCGCTGCCGAAGACTTAACCCCACTTCATATGGCAGCCATGCATGCAATGGATTCGGCTATCGTTACGCTGCTCACAAAGGCCGGCGCTGATCCCATGGCACGCGCTGCCGAAGACTTAACCCCACTTCATATGGCAGCCATGCATGCAAAGGAGCCGGTTATCGTTACGCTGCTCATAAAGGCCGGCGCCGATCCCATGGCGCGCGATGCCGAAGACTTAACCCCACTTCATATGGCAGCCATGCATGCAAAGAGGCCAGCCATTGTTACGACACTCATAAACTCTGGCGCCGACCCCATGGCGCGAGCTATCGACAATTCAACCCCGCTTCACATCGCAGCGGGGGCACAAGACCCGGCTATTGTCGCTGGACTCATCGGTGCCGGTGCCGATCCCATGGCGCATGATGATGACGGTGACACACCGCTTCACTGGGCAGCTAAATATGCAAAAGGCCCGGCCGTCATCAAGGCGTTTCTGGACGGGGGCGCCGATCCCATGGCACGCAACGACGGTGGCATGACGCCGCTCCATCTGGCCGCCATGCAGACAAAGCACACTGCTGTCGTTGCGGCGTTGCTGGATGCCGGCGCCGATCCCATGGCACGCAACGACGGCGGCCTGACGCCGCTCCATCTGGCTGCCATGCGTGCAAAGCACACTGCTGTCGTTGCGGCGCTGCTGGATGCCGGCGCCGATCCCACGGCGCACAGCAACGATGGCATGACGCCACTCCATGCAGCGACGATGCATGTGAACGCTTCCGTCATCGCCACAATCCTTCTGGATACCGGGGTCAACCCCATGATAGGGACAAAAAAGGGCGCGACTCCACTTCACTGGGCAGGAATACATGCAACGGATCCTGGCATTGTCGCGGTCCTGCTGGGTGCCGGTGCCGACCTTGAATCCCGTTCCGGCGGTGGCGCGACGCCGCTTCACTGGGCAGCGCATCTGGCAAAAGATCCTGCTATTGTCATGGCCTTGCTGGACGCCGGTGCCGACCCCCTGGCACGTACGGATGGCAGGACTGCCTGGGATCTGGTGCAAGGGAATTCTGCCTTGCACGGAACGGATGCCTGGCGGCGGCTGCGCGACGTGGCGGGCGAGTGAGGGGGAAGGCGCGGCCGGCTCCGCCGCTGCCCTGGCCCCGGCTTCAGGGGGCCAGGAAGCCCACGATTTCTTCGGTCTGGCGGCAGATGGGTTCGGCGATGGCGCGGGCGCGTTCGGCGCCGTCGCGCAGCACGGCGTCCACATGGTCCGGTGCCGCGAGAAGCCGTTTCATCTCGTCGCCCAGCGGCCCCAGCGTCTCCACCGCCAGTTCCGCCAGCCGCGCCTTGAAGTCGCTGAAGCGGGCGCCGGCATATCGGTCCAGCACCGCCTGGCGGTCGCTGCCGGCCAGGGCGGCATAGATGGAGATGAGGTTGGCCGCTTCCGGCCGTCTCTCCTCGTCCCAGGCGAGGCCGGGCGCGCTGTCGGTGCGCGCCTTGCGAAACTTCAGGGCCATGGTGTCGCGGTCGTCGGTGAGGTTGATGCGCGACCAGTCGCTGGGGTCGGATTTCGACATCTTGCGCCGCCCGTCGCGCAGCGACATCACCCGCGTCGCCTCGCCCGTTATCACCGGCTGCGGCAGCGGGAAGAAATCCACGCCGAAGCGGCGGTTGAAGGCGCCGGCGATGTCGCGGGCGAGCTCCAGATGCTGCTTCTGGTCCTCGCCCACCGGCACATGGGTGGCCCGGTAGCCGATGATGTCGGCGGCCTGGAGCACGGGATAACCGTAGAGCCCCAGGCTGGCGGCGGCGCGCTGGCGGCCCGCTTTCTCCTTGAACTGGGTCATGCGGTCGAGCCAGCCCAGCGGCGTCAGGCAGGCCAGCATCCAGGCCAGGCGGGTGTGCATGGAACACCGGCTCTGGTTGAAGACGATGCAGCGGGCGGGATCGAGGCCCGCCGCCAGGAAACCCGCCGCCACCTCGCGGGTGGAGGCGCGCAGCTCGTCGGGGTCGCAGGGCATGGTGACGGCGTGGAGATCGACGATGCAATAGATGCAGTCGTGGGAGTCCTGCATTTCCACGAAGCGCTTCAGCGCCCCCAGATAGTTGCCGAGATGGAGGCTGCCGCTGGGCTGGATGCCGGAGAACACACGCTTCATGGCACTGGCCCGGCGGCGGGGCGGGGGCCGAAGACCGCCTGGCCGACCCGCACATGGGTGGCGCCGAAGGCGACGGCCGTGGCGTAATCGGCCGACATGCCCATCGACAGGCAGGCCAGCCGGTTGCGCCGCGCGATCGAGGCCAGCAGCGCGAAATGGAGCGAAGGCTCCTCGCCGGCCGGCGGCATCGCCATCAGGCCGACCACCGGCAGCCCGGCCCGGCGCGCCTCGCCGATCAGCGCATCGGCCTCGCCCGGCGGCGCGCCCGCCTTCTGGGGCTCTTCGCCGGTGTTGACCTGGACGAAGCAGGCGGGGCGGCGGCCCTGGGCCTGCATCTGCCTGGCCAGGGCCGCCACCAGGCGCGGGCGGTCGACGCTCTCGATGGCGTCGAAGAGCGCCACGGCGGCGGCCGCCTTGTTGGTCTGAAGCGGCCCCACCAGATGCAGCCTTACGCCGGCGAAGGCCCGCTTCAGCGGCGGCCATTTGGCCTGTGCCTCCTGCACCCGGTTTTCGCCGAACACCCGGTGGCCCGCCGCCAGGGCGGCTTTGGCGGCTGCCTCGCCGTGGCCCTTGGAGACGGCGACCAGCGTCACCTCGCCGGGCAGGCGCGCGGCGCGCCGCGCGGCCGTGGCGATCTCCCGCTTCACCGCCGCCAGCCCGGCGGCCACCGCGGCAGCGCTCATGCGGCCCCGTTCCGCAAAGCGCCGCCTTCCAGATAGCCGAAGCGGCGCATGACGGCGCCGTGGCGGGAGACGATGGCCTCCACCTGCGCCGGCGACAGCGCGTCGCGCCAGCCGCCGGCGCGCCCGGCGCGGAAAAAGCGCGCCTGGCCGGGCGGCCTTTCGACGAAGCCGTGCCGCTCCTCCTGGCGGGCCAGGGCGGCGAAGGAACAGGCGGCCACGGCGCGGCGCAGGCGGGCGCGGGGGGCGGGAAGCTTCAGGAAACGGGCCAGGGCGGCGAAGGCGCGCTGCGGATCGGCCAGCATGTCCTCGTAGCGCATGACGTGCAGCGGCCCCTCGCCGCCGGTCCAGCTCTCCACGTTTTCCGACCAGCTTCCCATGGGTTCGCCGGCATGGTGGGCGGTGGTGGGCGTGGTGTGGCCGGCGAGGTTCATCAGCGCGATGGCGGCATCGAGGGGAAGGCTTTGATGGTCGGCGTAGGATACCGCCACGTCAAGCGGGTTGCGCAGCAGATAGACGGCCCCGGCCGTGGCGGCGGCGGCGATGGTGGCATGGCCGAAGGAGCGGGTGCGCGCCAGATGGGTTTTGCAGAAGATGTCGTAGGGGTGGCGGGCGGCCAGGGCGGCCTGGGCGGCGGGACGCATTGCGGCCACGTCGGCCGGCGTCCAGGCCTGCCAGGGGCGCGGGTCCAGGCGCTGGAAATGGGCCAGGGCGGCCTCGTTGCCGGTCACCCGGTTCATGCGGTTGATGTCGAAGGGCGCCCCCGGCGGGGCCAGCAGGCCGTGCAGGAAGGCCCGGACCCAGGTGTTGCCGGATTTGGGATAGCCGGCGATCCAGACGATGCGGCCCACCCGGCCCTACATGCCTTCGGGCAGATAGCCGAAGCGCGCCATCTGCCGGCGGTGGGCGGCGCAGATCCGTGCCACCTGCCGCGGCGCGAGCTCCTTTCGCCACTGCCCGGCCGTGCCCTTGCGGAAGAAGCGCTTCTGGTGCGGCGGGCGCTCCGAGAAGCCCAATGCCGCCTCCTGGCGGGCCAGGGTCGCGAAGGAGGCGTGGCGGATGGCGCGCTCGATGCGCCCGCGCGGCATGTCGAGGCCCAGGAAGCGGACCACGGCGCGGAAATGCTTCGACGGCGCCGACAGCAGGTCCTCGTAGCGGACGGTGTGCACGCGCCGGTTCTGCGGCGCCGTCCAGCTGGCGACGTGCTGGCTCCAGCTGCCCAGCACCTCCGGGGCGTTGCGCGGGGTGGGCGGGAACGTGTAGTTCTCCGTCGCCATCATGGTGGCGACCTCGTCGGCCGGGCGGGCCAGGAAGTCGGCATAGGAGAGCGCCACGTCCAGCGGGTTGCGCACGATATAGATCGCCCCGGTGGAGACCGCCATGTTGACGGCGGGGTGGCCGTGCACCGCCATCATGGCGCAATGGGTCTTGCAGAAGGTGGTGGTTTCGCGGCTGGCGGCGATGGCCTCGTGGACGCGCGGGCGGGCGCGGGCGAAGTCCTCGGCCTGCCATTGCTCGAGCGGCCTGGGGTCGAGCCGCCGATACCAGCCGATGGAGGATTCGGCCTGGGAGAAGGCCCCGCCCAGCTTGTTGGGGTCCAGCGGGCGGGGGGCGTCCGGCAGCAGATGGGCGAGGAAGGCGCGCATCCAGGTGTTGCCGGATTTCGGATAGCTGGCCAGCCAGAGGATGTTGCCCATGGCGTCTCTCCGGCGGCTCGCTATCACGGCCCGGTGGAACGGGCAAGCGCCGCTGGCGCTGCGTGGCCGCCGCTGGCGCCGCCTGGCGGCGAGGGTCAGTGCGTCGACGGGCCTTGCGGCCCGTTTGCCGGCGGGACGCCGGCGCTCCCAGGGGGCAGCGGAGTCGAAGAAAAGGGGCGGCCCTGGTGGGCCGCCCCTGTGGCGTCGAACAGTCGGGTTCGATCAGAAGCCGACGATCAGCGCCGTGCCCACGAAGGTGGTGTCACTGTTGTCCGCCTCCGGCTTGTCGATGCCGATGGCGCTGTTGACCGAGACGCCCGCCCCCAGATCGTAGGCCAGCTGCAGGCGGTAGAGGTCGGCTTCCTGATCCTGGGTGATCCAGCTCACGCCCAGGGTCATGGGGCCGTCGGAATAGGTGGCGCCGAGATCGTAGGTCGGCTCCGGATCGGTGCCCGTATCCGGATCCCGGTCCGCGTAGGAGCCGCCGATGGCGAAGCTGCCCATGCTGAGCGACAGGCCGACGTTCATGCCGTCGGTTTCGTCGTCGAACTGGGTCCAGCCGGCGGCAGCCGCGACGCCCATGTCCATGCCCATGCTGCCGTCGTAGCGGACGCCGATGGACGTGATCTGGTCGTCGGTGTCCTTGGCCGTCGCATAGGCGCCGGTGTCACCGTGAGAGTGGGCCTCGACCGCGCCCTCCGGGGCGTAGGAGACGGCGACGCTGAGGCCGCCGAGCGCCGGCGTGAAGTAGATCAGGCTGGCGCCATCGGAGGCATAGGGGAAGGTGGACAGGAAAGCGCCCGACGGCGAGAAGAAGGGCGTGTTGCCGTTGAAGATGTAGTCCGGATAGGGCGCGGCGGTGGCCAGCTGATAGGCTGCCGGATCGTCGTTGCCCACCCGCAGGGTGCCGAACGAGCCCGAGATGTAGCTGTAGAGCTCGTCCATCTGGTCGCTCTCGTCTTCACCTTCCAGTTCGAGCCGGACGCCCACTTCCAGGCCGTTGTCGAGCACGGTCGAGCCCTTGAAGTGGATCTCGCTCTCGGTGCGGAGAGCAGTGTCGCCGAGTTTGTTGCCGTCGCTGTCGGAATCGGCGTCGTAGTCGGCGAAGAAGCCCGCCCAGTACGAATAGCCGCCCACGCTGAGCGAGATGGGATCGGCCGCCCTGGCGTCCTGGACGGCAAAGCCCGCCGCCACCAACGCCGTGGTTCCAAGCCACAACGCCCGCCCTCTGCGCTCCGCCGGATCGCCCGATCTTCCTGATTCCGCGCCCATTCGCGGCGGGCCGTGGCGCGCGTCGGAAGGGCATCCGGGGCCGATTTCGCGCCGCGGTGTTGATTCGGTGTTGATACCGACGCAGGAATCGCTACATCCCCGCCATGGGCGCACGAACCGGCAAGCGCATCGCCAAGCTCAGGCTGACCCTGACCGGGCGCGCCGTGGCTGCCCTGCGACCCGCCGCCAGGCCCTGGATCGCGTGGGACGACCGGCTGACGGGCTTTGGCGTCCGCGTCCAGCCCTCCGGCGTCAAGTCCTTCATCGTCAACTACCGCGCCGGCGCCGGCGGCCGCAAGGCGCCCAACCGGCGCCTGACCATCGGCCGCCACGGCCGCATCGCCGCCAGCCAGGCACGGCGCCTGGCGCGCGACCTTCTGGGCTGCGCCGCCAGCGGCGGCGACCCGGCCGGCGCGCGCATCGCCGAGCGCGCCATGCCGACGCTGGCCGACGCCTTCGCCGACTATCTGGCCGCCAATCCCGGCCGGGCGGCCAGCACCGAGGCGCATTACCGCCGCGAGATGGCGTTGCTGGCCGACTGGTTCCGGCGTCCCCTGAACGCCATCGCGCGGCGCGACGTCGAGGCCCGTTTCCACCGCATCACCGCCAGGCACGGCCAGGCGATGGCCAACCTTACGATCTCCCTGCTGGGCTCGATCTATCGCCGCCCCTGCGTCGATTGCGAGGGCCTGCGCAATCCGGTGGAGCTGTGGCTGGCCGGCGGCGGGCGCTATCACCGCAAGCGGCGGCGCCAGATCTCCTCGCCGGCCGAGGTGGCGCCGCGCTGGCGGGCCGGCATCGAAGCGGCGGTGGCGAACCCGGTGCTGCGCGATGTGCTGTGGTTCGGCCTCTATACCGGCATGAGGCGCGGCGAGGTGCTGGGCCTGCGCTGGCAGGACGTGGACATGGCGCGGCGCCTCTTCCGGGTGGCGCAGACCAAGACCGGCGCGCCGCTGGAGCTGCCCATCACCCGGCAGCTGGCCGCCATCCTGGCGCGGCGCCGGGCCGGGCGCGGCACCCGGTGGGTGGGCACCCGCTGGGTGTTTCCTTCCGCCACCAGCGCCTCGGGCCATGTCGAGGAGGTCGGGCATCTCTATCGCCGCATCGCGCGGGCGGGGGGCGCCGGCTTCTGGTTCCACGCCCTGCGCAATTGCTTCATCACCGTGGCGGAGCGCGACCTGATGCTGCCGGCGGCGCTCACCAAGCGCCTGGTCAACCACGCGCGGCCCGGCGATGTGACGGAAGGCTATGCCGCCGACTGGACCCTGGAACAGCTGCGCCGCCCGGCCCAGCGCCTCGCCGATCGCCTCGATGCCCTGATGGCCGCCCGCGCCGCGCCGCCGCGCCGGTAGCACCCCGGCCTATGGCAGCAGCTTGATGGCGACGATGACGGCGGCGGCAAAAAGCCCGTTGGAGATAACGGCGGTGAGCACGACGCCATACAGTCGGTTGGTAAGCAGGGCTTCGAGGGCGGCGATCTCGGCCCTGACGGCCGCGATCTCGGCCCTGACGGCCGCGATCTCGGCCTTGAGGTCGGCCCTGGTGGCCAGTTCGCCGCGGTTGGCATCGGCGACCTGACGCAACGCTTCGGCATGGGCTTCGGCCTGGCGCCGTTCGATGCCGGCGGCCTCGAGGCTGCGCGCGATAACGAGGGTGTCGACGGCAACGTCGGTCATGGCGGTTGGCCTCCCAAAACTGGCGCTGCGAGCCTTCTACACGACGATCGCCGGGAACGTCAAAGGCCGTCACGGCGGGGCCGTTTGCCGCCCCCTCAGGTGTCCCGCCCCCAGGCACCGACCGAGCGTCCCGCCCCCCGGCGGGCCGCCAGGCCCGCCCACACACCGTTCCCCGAGCGCCGGCGTCCCGCCGGCAAACGGGCCGCAAGGCCCGTCAACGCACCACACACCCACCGCCAGGCACCACCCGCCATTTCTCGCTCACTGACCACTAGCCACGATCCACTAACCACTACCCAAAGCCCCCGGTGTTGGCAGCGTGTTGACCCTGCCCCCGCACCCCGCGCCCCGGCTGTGGCATTTATGCCACGGTGTGGCGGAATCTCCCCCGTGCCTCTTCCAACGCCTTCCAGCACCGGCCCGTTGCGGCTATGAAGCGTTTCGTCAGCCCCGGCACGGGCCCGGGTTGGCGCCATCGTCATGACGAACACACTTACGGGGGAATTCCGATCATGAACAAGAAGGTTCTTCTTGGAACCACGGCGCTGGTGGCGGCGGGCTTTGCCGTCCAGGACGCCAGGGCGGCCGATCCCATCTCGCTCAGCGTGGGCGGCTATTCGTATTGGGCGGGCTTCTTCGCCGATTACGACGACGGTAACGCCGGCGATACCGCCATCCGCCACGAGAGCGAGATCCACTTCAAGGGTTCGACCGTGCTCGACAACGGCCTCGAGGTGGGCGTCCGGCTCGAACTGGAAGGCGAGCACCAGAACGGCGACCAGATGGACGAGTCCTATGCCTATATCTCGGGCTCGTTCGGCACCCTGCGGGTGGGCAACGACGATCCGGCGGCCTATCAGCTGGCCACCGCCGCGCCCTATCCGGACTACATCTTCAACGGCAACACGCCCTTCTTCTCGCCGTCGGGCGCTTTCCTGACCACCTTCCCCTTTGGCACCGATGCCGCCAGCCTGATCTACTTCACGCCGGCGCTCGGCGGCCTCAGCGTCGCCGTCTCCTACGCTCCGGAGGGCGCGGGCGAGGCCCGTGCCGGCGGCATCCCCGCCGGCAGCAATGCCAGGAGCGCCTATGCGAGGGCCGTGGACAGCAACAACGAAATCGCGTCCATCGGCATCCGCTACGACGGCAGCATGGGCATGGACATGGGCATCGCGGCCGCCGCCGGCTGGACCGAGAACGACAACAACACCGACGGCATGAATGTCGGCCTGTCGCTCAGCATGGGCAGCTTCGCTTTCGGTGGCTCCTACATGGACACGGATGTGGACACGGGCGCCGATCCGGAGCCGACCTACGATGTCGGCGCCACCTATTCCGACGGCCCCATGACCCTGGGCGTGAGCTGGATCACCCAGGATCAGAACGCCGATCTCTACCGCCTGCAGCTGGCCTACGATCTGGGTGCCGGCGTCTCGGTCAACAGCGCCATCGGCATCGACAGCCCGGATGTGGCGGCCGGTGCTCCCGACAACGACACCACCTTCTTCGGCACGTCGCTGATCGTCGGCTTCTGATCGAACCCGGCCTTTTCGACGCCACAGGGGCGGCCCGCCAGGGCCGCCCCTTTTCTTCGCCGAAACCTCAAGCTGCGACACCGAAGCCGGCGCCGCCTTCCCCGGCACCCGCCGGCCCTGCTAGGGTTCGCCGGCAGCCAGGGGAGGACGCCCCGTGAAGACCCTCGCGCGCCTGGGCGTGGCGCTGGCCATCGCCGCCGCCCCCACCGCCACTCCGGCCGCCGACATGGCCCGGGCCGAACTCGTGAACGCCGCCGGCGCCTTCATCGGCACCGCCACCTTCGAGCAGACGCCCACCGGCGTGCTGATCACGGTGGCGGCGGCGGGCCTGGCGCCCGGCGCGCACGGCATCCACCTGCACGACACCGGCGCCTGCGCACCCGACTTCACGGCGGCGGGAAGCCACATCAACCCCGGCGGCGCCAGCCACGGCCTGCGCCACCCGCAAGGGCCGGACAACGGCGACCTGCCCAACCTGTTCGCGGCCGCCGACGGCACCGCCCGCGCCCAGTTCTTCACCGCCCGCGTCTCGGTCGCCGGCGGCGATATGCCGGCGCTGCTGGACGGCGACGGCTCGGCGGTGATCGTGCACGAGCACCCCGACGACCACATGACGCAGCCCATCGGCGGCGCCGGCGGGCGCATCGCCTGCGGCATCGTCCGCGCCATGTAGCCGGCGGCGGCCTTTCCGGCCAGGGCCCGGTTGACGCGCCGCCGGCCGCCAGCCTAGGTTGACCGCCATGATGTCCCGCCTTCCCATCCCGCGCGGCGGCCCCGCCGCCTGCCTTGCGGCGGCGCTCGCCCTGCTGCTGGCGGCCTGCAACGGCGCCGACGTCTCCTATGACGGCGTCGAGGATACCATCCAGACCCCCCAGGGCCGCTTCGAGCCGGACATCGACGACCCGGCCCGCCAGACCATCTTCGGCTCCGGCGGCATCTCCGGGCTGTTCACGGACGACCGGGGCCAGGGCGGCGCCGGCCTCGGCGTCAATGCGCTGCTGTGGCGCGCGACGCTGGATGTGCTCGCCTTCCTGCCCCTGACCTCCGCCGACCCCCTGGGCGGCACCGTCATCTACGACTGGTATGCGCCACCCGAAAGCCCCGGCGAACGCTTCAAGGCGACGGTCTACATCCTCGACACCCGGCTCACCGCCACGGCGCTGCGGGTGGGGCTGCACCGCCAGCGGATGGGCGAGGACGGCTGGCGCGAGGCGGCGGTGAGCGACGAGACCGTGCGCGCCCTGGAAGACGCCATCCTCACCCGCGCCCGCCAGCTGCGCATCGCCCGGCTCGGCCAGTAGCCCGGCGGCGCCTCGACGCCGAACCATGGCACGCGAGCCCTACGACTTCCGCGAGGCCGAGCCCCGCTGGCAGCGGCTGTGGGAGGAGCGGGGCTGCTTCCGCGCCCAGGCGCCCGACGGCCGGCCCAAGGCCTATGTGCTGGAGATGTTTCCCTACCCCAGCGGCCGCATCCACATGGGCCACGTCCGCAACTACGCCATGGGCGACCTGGTGGCCCGCTACAAGCGGGCGCGGGGCTTCAACGTGCTCCACCCCATGGGCTGGGACGCCTTCGGACTGCCGGCGGAAAACGCGGCCATGGCCGAAGGCGTGCACCCGCGCGACTGGACCCGCGCCAACATCGACGCCATGCGCCGGCAGCTGAAATCCATGGGGCTTTCGCTCGACTGGTCGCGCGAAATCGCCTCCTGCCACCCCGGCTATTTCCGCCACCAGCAGAAGCTGTTCCTGGACTTCCTCGCCGCCGGCCTGGTGGACCGGCGCAAGAGCATGGTCAACTGGGACCCGGTGGACCGCACGGTGCTCGCCAACGAGCAGGTGATCGACGGGCGCGGCTGGCGTTCCGGCGCGCCGGTGGAAAAGCGGCGCCTGATGCAGTGGGTGCTGAAGATCACCGCCTTCGCCGACGAGCTGACCGACGCGCTGGAGGGCCTGGAACGCTGGCCCGACAAGGTGCGCCTGATGCAGGCCAACTGGGTGGGGCGCTCCCAGGGGCTTTCCATGCGCTTCGCGCTGGCCGGCCGCGACGACGGGCTGGAGGTCTTCACCACCCGCCACGACACCATCTTCGGCGCCAGCTTCATGGCCATCTCGCCCGAACACCCGCTGGCGGCCGAACTGGCGGCCGGCGATGCGGCGCTGGCCCGCTTCATCGCCCAATGCGCCCGCGCCGGCACCGGCGAGGAGGCGATCCAGCGCGCCGAAAAGAAGGGCCACGACACCGGGCTGAAGGCGCTGCACCCCTTCGACGGCCGCCGGCTGCCGGTCTATGTCGCCAATTTCGTGCTGATGGACTACGGCACCGGCGCCATCTTCGGCTCGGCCGCCCACGACCAGCGCGACCTGGAATTCGCGCGCGCCTACGGGCTGGACGTGCTGCCGGTGGTGATCCCTTCCGGCACGGCGGCTTCCGGCTTCCGGATCGGCGACGAGGCCTATACCGGCCCCGGCCGCCTGGGCAATTCGGACTTCCTCGACGGCATGACCCCAGAGGAGGCCCGGGAGGAGGTGGCCAGGCACCTGGAGGCGGACGGGCGCGCCCGGCGCACGGTCCACTACCGACTGCGCGACTGGGGGGTGTCGCGCCAGCGCTACTGGGGCTGCCCCATCCCCGTCGTCCACTGCGCGGATTGCGGCATCGTGCCGGTCCCCGAAAGCGACCTGCCCGTGACGCTGCCCGACGACGTGGCCATCGACCGGCCCGGCAACCCGCTCGAGCGGCACCCGTCCTGGAAGCATGTGGACTGCCCTGCCTGCGGGCGCGGCGCCCTGCGCGACACCGACACCCTCGATACCTTCGTCGATTCCAGCTGGTATTTCCTGCGCTTCTGCTCGCCGCGCGACCGGGCGCCGCTGGACCGGCGGGCGCTCGCCTACTGGATGCCGGTGGATCAGTATATCGGCGGCATCGAGCACGCCGTGCTGCACCTGCTCTATTCGCGCTTCTTCACGCGGGCGCTGCGCCGCTGCGGCTATCTGGACTTCGACGAACCCTTCGCGGGCCTGTTCACCCAGGGCATGGTGGTCCACGAGACCTATCGCGACGCCGGCGGCGCCTATCTCGAACCGGGCGAGGTGACCAGGGACGGCGACGGGCGGGTGCGGGCGGCGGCCGACGGGCGGGCGGTGGAGATCGGCCGTTCCGAGAAGATGTCGAAGTCGAAACGGAACGTCGTCGATCCCGAACGCATCATCGCCCGCTACGGGGCCGACACGGCGCGCTGGTTCATGCTCTCGGATTCGCCGCCCGACCGCGACCTGGAGTGGACCGACGGCGGCATCGCCGGCGCGCACCGCTTTGTGCAGCGCATCGCCCGCCTGGTGGGCGACGCGGCGGAGCGGCTGCCGCCGCCCGGCACGGCGCCCGCACCCGGAGACGGGACGGCGCTGCGCCGCGCCACGCACCGCGCCATCGCCGCCGTCACCGGCGATATCGAGGCCTTCCGCTTCAACCGCGCCGTCGCCCGCATCCACACGCTCGCCAACGCCATCGCCGCCTTCCAGGGGGCAGGGGCCGCGCTGCGCGAGGCGCTGGAGGCCCTGGTGCGGCTGACCGGCCCGATGATGCCCCATCTGGGCGAGGAGATGTGGCGGGCGCTGGGCCACGACACCCTGCTCGCCGACACGCCCTGGCCCGAAGCCGACCCGGCGCTGGCGGCCCGGGACCAGGTGACCGTCGCCGTCCAGGTCAACGGCAGGCTGCGGGCCAGGCTCGACCTCGCCCGCGACGAGGACGAGGAGGCGGTGCGGGAAGCGGCGCTGGCCCACGACAACGTGCAGCGCGCCATCGGCACGGCGCAGATCGGAAAGGTGATCGTCGTGCCCAACCGGATCGTCAACATCGTCGCCGGACGATGAGGTCGCGGCGCGGCGTCCTGGCGGCGGCGGGGGCCCTGCTCGCGGGCTGCGGCTTCCGCCCGCTGCTGAGCGGCGGCGGCGCGGCGGAGCTGGCGGCCATCCGCATGGACGAGATCGGCGCCGGCAAGGACCGGCGCATCGGCCACGTCCTGCGCAACGCGCTGATCGACCGCTTCACGGCCGGGGCGGGCGCGCAGCCCCGGCGCTACCGTCTGGCCGTGGACATCCGGCAGTTCTCGGCGCCGCTGGCGGTGCAGACGACGGGCGCCGTCACCCGTTCCACCCTCACCGTCGAGGCGACCTTCACGCTCCACGACGCCGGCGGCGACGCCCTCTACCGCGCCACCCGCCGGGCGCAGGGCAGCTACGACGTGGTCGAATCCGAATATGCCACGCTCGCCGCCCGGCGCCAGACGGCGGAACGGGCGGCGGGCGAACTCTCCCACGCCATCGCCCGGGCCCTGGCGCTGTTCTTCGCCGGGCGCGCTGGCGCGCCGTGAGGGCGGGGCGGCAGTGATCGTCAGGCCGGCCCAGGCGGACGCCTTCTGCCGCGCCCCCGACGCGGCGGTGCGCGTGGCGCTGGTCCACGGCCCCGACCGGGGGCTGGCCGGCGAGCGCGCCGACATGCTGGTCGCGGCGGCGGCGGGCGACGGCAGCGACCCGTTCCGCACGGCGCTGCTGGCCGGCGAGGCGGTGGCGGCCGACGCGGCGCTGCTGATCGACGAAGCCGCCCAGCTGGCGCTCGCCGGCGGGCGCCGCGCGGTGCGCGTCAAGGACGCCGGCGACCGCCTCGCCGACGCCGTCAAGGCGCTGCTGGCGCGGCCCACCGGCGACACGCTGGTGGTGATGGAGGCGGGCGAGCTGCCGGCCCGCTCGCGGCTGCGGACCCTGATCGAGGGCGCGCGCGAGGGGGCGGCGCTGGCCTGCTACCGCGACGAAGGCCGCGCCCTGTCCGCCTTCATCGCCCGCGAGCTGGAAGGCCATGGCGTCGCCGTCGAGCGCGAGGCGCTGGCGCTGCTGGCGGCCTGGCTGGGCGGCGACCGGCGGCAGACCCGCGCCGAGCTCGCCAAGCTGGCGCTCTATGTCGGCGAAGACGGGCGCGCCGGCGTGGCGGAGGTCGAGGCGGCGGTCGCCGACAGCTCCTTCCTGTCGGCAGAAAGGATCGCCCACGCGGCGGCGGCCGGGCGCATGGGCGCGCTCGAGGGCAGCCTGGAACGGGCGCTCGCGCAGGGCGAGCAGCCGCTGGCGATCCTGCAGGCGGTGCGCCGCCACATGACGCAGCTGCAGCTGGTCCTGGCCCGGCGCGAGCGCGGCGAACCCCTGGAGCGGGCGCTGAAGGCGGCCCGCGTCCTGCACTTCCGGGCCGCCGACGCCGTCAAGGCGGCGGCCGCCCGCTGGAGTGCCCGCCAGGCCGCCGCAGCGCTGGCCCGCCTGACCGAAACCGAGATCCGCTGCAAGACCACCGGCATGCCGGCCGCCGCGCTGTGCCGCCGCGCCCTGTTCGAGCTGGCCTGCCGGGCGCGGGCGGGCTAGCGCGGCGTGCTCTCCAGGCGGGCGACGATGGCGTCGAGCTGTTCGAGGCTTTCGTAGAAGAGGGCCAGCCGGCCCTTCTCGCCGCGCCCGACGATTTCCACCTTCACGCCGATGGCGGCGACGAGGCGATCCTGCAAGGCGCGGGTATCGGCGTCGCCGCCGGCCGGGCGCCGCGCGGGCGGGCGCGGCCGGCCCGCCGCCAGCGCCTCGGTCTGGCGCACGGAAAGGCCCTCGGCCAGCACCCGGCGCGCCAGGGCCTGCGGCTGCGCCGCGGCCAGCAGGGCGCGGCCATGGCCAGCCGAAAGCTGCCCCCGGTCGAGCATGGCGCGCACCGCGTCGGGCAGCTGCTGCAGCCGGACGGTGTTGGCGACATGGGCGCGGCTTTTGCCCACCAGGGCGGCGACGGCGGCCTGGGTCAGCCCGAACTCGCGGCGCAGGCGTTCATAGCCGGCGGCTTCTTCCAGCGGCCCCAGATCCTGCCGCTGCAGGTTCTCCACCAGGGCGAGCTCCAGCGCCTCGCGGTCGGAGAGGGTGCGCACGATCACGGGCACCTCGTGGAGCTGCGCCCTCTGGGCCGCGCGCCAGCGGCGCTCGCCGGCGACGATCTCCAGCATCCCTTCCTCGCCGGCGCCCATGCCCATCTGGCGGGCGACGATGGGCTGCACCATACCGTCGCGCCGCAGCGAGGCCGCCAGGCGCTCGATCTCCTCGTCGTCGAAGCGGCTGCGGGGCTGGAGGCGGCCGGGCCTCAGATCGCCGATCGGCACCGTGGCCACGCCGCCCTCGGCGGCCGCCGGCTCGCCCAGCAGCGCGGCGAGCCCCCGCCCCAGGCCGCGCGGCGCGCTCACACCGCCCGCTCCCCGGCCGCCGGCGGCGCGGCGCGCTCGCGGCGCAGCATCTCGCCCGCCAGATGGGCATAGGCGCGGGCGCCGGCGCAGCGGAAGGCGTGCAGCATGACCGGCTTGCCGTGGGAAGGCGCCTCGCTCACCCGCACGTTGCGCGGGATGACGGTGTCGTAGACCGTCCGCCCCATGATCCTGCGGACGTCGGCCGCTACGTCGTGCGCCAGGCGGCTGCGGCCGTCGAACATGGTGAGCACGACGCCGCACAGCTTCAGGCGCCGGTTGTAACGGCGGCGCGTCCGCTCGACGGTATCGAGCAGCAGCGCCAGGCCCTCCAGCGGCAGGAACTCGCATTGCAGCGGCACCAGCACCTCGTCGGCCGCCACCAGGGCGTTCAGGGTGAGCAGGCCCAGCGCCGGCGGGCAGTCGATCAGCACCAGGTGGTAGCGCCCGGCCAGGCGCTCGAAGGCCCGCCTCATGCGGCCGACGCGCTCGGGCACCGTCACCAGCTCGATCTCCGCGCCCGAAAGATGGGCGGTGGCCGGGACGATTTCGAGGCCCGGGACCGCCGTCGCCAGGGGTTCGACCGGGCGGCCCAGCAGCAGGTCGTAGGTGGTCTGGCGCCGCGCCGACAGCGGGATCCCCAGCCCGGTGCCGGCATTGCCCTGGGGGTCGGTATCGACGAGCAGAACCCGGCGCCCGGCGGCGGCCATGGCGGCCGCCAGATTGATCGCGGTGGTGGTCTTGCCGACCCCGCCCTTCTGGTTGGCGACCGCCACCACCCGGCGCGGCGCGCCGCACGCGGAAGCCTGTGCCGTGTCGCTCATGTCCGTCGCCCCGCTGCCGGAATCTCCGTCTCGCGGCGCAGCCCCTCGATCACCAGAAGGCAGCCCCGCGCCTCCGTCACGCTCGCGTGGCGAGTGTACCACATGTGCCATTGCCGCGCAGCCTGCGCCAGCTCGCCTTCGACGCCGCCGCCCTTGGGCAGGATGGCGATGCCGCCGCCCGCCAGCAACGGCGCCACCAGGGGAAGCAGGCGTCGCAGCGGCGCCAGGGCGCGGGCCGTCGCCACGTCGGCCGGGGCCGCCGGCAGCTCCTCGATGCGGCAGGCGTGGATCGCCGGGCGGACCCCGGCGGCGCCGGCGGCGGCGCGCAGGAAGGCGGCCTTGCGGCCGTCGCTCTCCACCAGCTCGACGCCTTCGACGCCCAGAATCGCGAGCACCAGGCCCGGCAGGCCGGCGCCGCTGCCCAGATCGACGAGGCGGCGGCAGCCGGGCGGCACGAAGCGGGCGATCTGGGCGCAATCCAGGACATGGCGGCGCCAGACGTCGGCCAGCGTCGCCGCCCCGACCAGGTTCATGCGCCGCTGCCAGTGCCGCAGGGTGGCGACATAGGCTTCCAGCCGCTCGCGTGTTTCACGTGAAACACCCAGCCTGCCGCAGGCCTCGGCGGCGGTCATGGCCGCCCCGCTCATGCCGCCTGCCGCCGGACGCAGGCCAGCAGCACCTGCAGCGCCGCCGGCGTGACGCCCGGCAGCCGCGCCGCCTGCGCCAGCGTCGCCGGGCGCGCCGCCCGCAGCGCCTCGCGCATCTCCGCCGACAGGCCGCCCAGGGCGCCGTAGTCGAGGCCGGGAGGCAGGGCCAGCGCCTCGTCGCGCCGGAGGGCGGCGATGTCGGCCTCCATGCGGGCGAGATAGCCGGCATAGCGCCCGGCGATCGCCACCTGCTCCAGGGCGTGGGGCGGCCAGGAGGCGACCTCCGGCCACAGCGCCGCCAGGCGTTGCGGCGTCGCCTCGGGCCGCGCCATCAGCGCCGCCAGGCTGCGCCGGCGCCCGTCCAGGTTCACCGCCAGGCCGGCCCGGCGCGCCTCGCCGGGGGTCGCCGTCAGCGCCGCCGCCCGCGCCAGCGCGCCTTCGACCTCGGCGCGCCGCCGCGCGAAGACGCGGGCGCGCTCGCCGCCGACGCAGCCCAGGGCGAGGCCCCTGGGCGTCAGCCGCAGATCGGCGTTGTCGGCGCGCAGCAGCAGCCGGTATTCGGCGCGGCTGGTGAACATGCGGTAGGGCTCGCCGGTGCCGCGCGTCACCAGATCGTCGATCATGACGCCGATATAGGCTTCGGCGCGGTCGAACACGGCGCCATCGCCGCCGCCGGCGCGCCGGGCGGCGTTGAGGCCGGCCACCAGGCCCTGGCCCGCCGCCTCCTCGTAGCCGGTGGTGCCGTTGATCTGCCCGGCCAGGAACAGCCCCGGCAGACGGCGGCTTTCCAGGCTGTGGCCCAGCTCGCGGGGGTCGACGAAATCATAGGCCACGGCATAGCCATAGCGTTCGATGCGCGCCTCCTCAAGGCCCGGAATCGTCGCCACCAGCGCCTCCTGGGCGTCGCGGGGCAGGGAGGTGGAGATGCCGTTGGGATAAATCGTATCGGTGTTCAGGCCCTCCGGTTCCAGGAAGATGCGGTGGCTCTCCTTGCCGGCGAAGCGCACCACCTTGTCCTCGATCGAGGGGCAATAGCGCGGCCCCGGCCCACCGATGTGCCCGCCATAGACCGCGCTGCGGGCGAGATGGGCGCGCACGACGGCGTGGCCGGCGGCGGTCGTCTGCGTGAGATGGCAGGGAACCTGCGGCGTTGCGATGGGGCCGGAGAGCCAGGAGAAGGGGCGCGGCGGCGCGTCGCCTTCCTGCACGCCGCAGGCCCGCCAGTCGATGCTGCGCCCGTCGAGGCGCGGCGGCGTGCCCGTCTTCAGGCGGCCCATGGCGAAGCCCAGCCGCGCCAGGCTGGCCGCCAGGGCGAGCGACGGCCGCTCGCCGATGCGCCCGCCCGCCCGGCATCGCTCGCCGACGTGGATGGCACCGGAGAGGAAGGTGCCGGCGGTCACCACCAGGGCGCGGCAGGCGAGGCGGCGGCCGCAGGCGAGCACCAGGCCGCAGACGGCGCCGGCGCCGTCGAGGGCGATGTCGGCGGCCTCGCCTTCCAGGATTTCGAGGCCTTCCTGGGCGGCCAGCAGCGCCTGCACGGCGGCGGCGTAGAGGCGGCGGTCGGCCTGGGCGCGGGGGCCCTGCACGGCGGCGCCGCGGCTGGCGTTCAGGACGCGGAAATGGACGCCGGCGCGGTCGATGGCGCGGGCCATGATGCCGTCCAGGGCGTCGATCTCGCGCACCAGATGGCCCTTGCCCAGCCCGCCGATGGCCGGGTTGCACGACATCGCCCCGATGGTCGCCCGGCGCTGCGTCACCAGCAGGGTGGAGGCACCGCAGCGGGCGGCGGCCGCGGCCGCCTCGGTGCCGGCATGGCCGCCGCCGACCACGATCACGTCGAAAGCGCGTTCCATGGGCGCAATCTAGGCGGCGGCGGGCGCCGCGGTCAAAGCCGCGCCCAGCGCGGGGGCAGGGCGTGCAAGGGGGGTGCCCTCACTTGCCGATGCAGAACTCGGCGAAGACGACGTCGAGGACGTCCTCGACATCGACGCGCCCGGTCAGGCGCCCCAGGGCCGCCGCCGCCTGGCGCAGGGCCTCGGCCGCCAGGGCGTCCTCGCCGGCCGAGCGCGCTTCGTCCAGAGCGGCGGCGGCCTGTTGCAGGCAGGCGCGGTGGCGGGCGCGGGTGGGGGAAGGCGCAGCACCCCGCCAGAGGGCGGTGAAACGCTGCCCCATGGCGGCGAGCAGGGCGTCGAGGCCGTCGCCGCTGGCGCAGGAGACGGCCAGAGCGGCGGCGCCCCGGGGCGGCGGTGCCAGATCGGCCTTGTTGGCGACCACCAGCGCCCGCTCGCCGGCCAGCGGCGCGATCGGGGGCCAGGTCTCCCGCCAGCGCGAGGCGTCGGCCAACAGCAGGCGCAGATCGGCCTCCCCGGCGCGGTGGCGGGCGCGGGCGACGCCTTCGCGCTCCACGCCGCGCGGGGCCCGCCGCAGGCCGGCGGTGTCCGCCAGGACGACGGCGAAGCCGGCGACGTCCAGGCCCACCTCGACCACGTCGCGGGTGGTGCCGGCCTCGGTGGAGACGATGGCCGCCTCGCGCCCCGCCAGACGGTTCAGCAGGCTCGACTTGCCGACATTGGGCGCGCCCACGATGGCCACGGCCAGCCCGTCGCGCAGGCGCTCGCCGCGCCGGTCGGCGAGATGGGCGTCGAGCTCGCCGGCCAGGGCGGCGACTTCGTCGGCGAAGCCCGCCAGCACGTCCTCCGGCACGTCCTCGTCGGAGAAGTCGATGGCCGCCTCCTGGCGCGCCATCAGGGCCAGCAGCCGCTGGCGCCAGCCGTCGTAGAGGCGGGCCAGGGCGCCCGACATCTGCGCCAGCGCCTGTTCGCGCTGGCGGGCGGTGTCGGCGGCCACCAGGTCGGCGATGCCTTCGGCGGCGGTGAGGTCGAGCCGGCCATGGGCGACGGCGCGGCGGGTGAACTCGCCCGCCTCGGCGGGGCGCAGCCCGGGCAGGCGGGCCAGGGCGTCGAGCACGCCCGCCACCGTGGCGCGGCCGCCATGGACGTGGAGTTCGGCCATGTCCTCGCCGCTGTAGCTGGCGGGAGCGGCGAAGCGGAGGACGAGCGCCTGGTCCAGGAGGCGGCCGGTGGCGGGGTCGGCGAGGCGCCGGACTACCGCCCGGCGCGGCGGCGGCGGCTCCCGCCCGGTCAGCGCCCGCAGCGCCGGGCAGACGGCGGGGCCGGAGATGCGCACCACCGCCACGGCGGCGCGGCCGGGCGCCGAAGCCAGCGCGAAGATCGTCACCGGTGTTTCATGTGAAACACCCGCCTGCCTCAGGAGCCGTCCCCGGCCGGCGTCTTCGCCATGCGGCGCCAGAAGGCGAGCGCCTGGTCCAGGCCTTCGCCCGACGCCCCCAGCCACGCCTTCAGCGCCGCCTCGGGGTCGAAGCCGGCGGCCGCCTCGCTCATCCTGGCCCTGAGCGCGGCCATCACCTCGTCGTGCAGCGGCCCCATATCGGGCATGCCCAGCAAGGCCCGCGCCTCGTCGGGCGTGCAGTCGATCTCGATCCTGACCTTCATCGCGCCCTCCCGCTGCGGGGTTCGCTTCCCGGCGCCGCCACGTTACGTTGTCGGGTGGCGGCGGACAATGGCGCAGGGCCGGGGGCGGCAGGGTTCCGGGGGCGAGGATGGACTTCCAGCGCAACAATCTCGACCGCGAGACCAGCCCCTATCTCGGCCAGCACCGCGCCAACCCGGTGCACTGGCAGCCCTGGCGCGGCGAGGTGCTGGCCCACGCCCGCCACAGCGGCAGGCCGATCCTGCTTTCGGTCGGCTACGCCGCCTGCCACTGGTGCCATGTCATGGCCCATGAAAGCTTCGAGGACGAGGCGATCGCCGCCGTCATGAACGCGCTGTTCGTCAACGTCAAGGTGGACCGGGAGGAGCGCCCGGACATCGACGCCATCTATCAGGGCGCCCTGCAGCTCATGGGCCAGCAGGGCGGCTGGCCGCTCACCATGTTCCTCACGCCCGACGGCGAGCCCTTCTGGGGCGGCACCTATTTCCCGCCCGCGCCGCGCTTCGGCCGGCCCGGTTTCGCCACCGTGCTGCGGGCGGTCGAGGGCAGCTTCCGCCAGGGCAGCGACAAGGTGGAGCACAACCGCCGCGCCCTGGCCGACGCCATGGCGCGCCTGGCCGACGGAGCCGGGGCCGGCGCCATCCCCGCCGACATCGGCGATACCACGGCCGCGGCCCTGCTGAACATCGTCGATGCGCGCCATGGCGGCCTCGGGCAGGCGCCCAAATTCCCCCACGTGCCGGACCTGGAGCTGCTGTGGCGCGCCTTCCGCCAGGGGCGCGGCGAACGCTTCGGCCAGGCCGTGCTGAAGACCGCCGACGCTATGGCCGAAGGCGGCATCTACGACCATCTCGGCGGCGGCTGGGCGCGCTATTGCGTGGACGAGAAGTGGCTGGTGCCGCATTTCGAGAAGATGCTCTACGACAACGCGCAGCTGATCGAGTTCTATACTCGCCTCCACCTCGCCACCGGCAAGGGCCTCTACCGCCGGCGCGTCGCCGAGACCGTCGCCTGGCTGGCGCGCGAGATGACGACGGCGGACGGCGCCTTCTGTTCCAGCCTCGACGCCGATTCCGACGACGGCAGCGGCCATGGCGAAGAGGGCGCCTTCTACGTCTGGAACGAAGCGGAGATCGACGCCGTCCTGGGCGACGAGGCGGCGTTCTTCAAGCGCCGCTACGACGTGACGGCAAACGGCAATTGGGAAGGCAGGACCATCCTCAACCGCCTCGCCGCCCCCGCCCCCGACGAGGCGGCGGAGGCGCGGCTCGCCCGCTGCCGGCAGCGCCTGTTCGAACGGCGCGAGGGGCGCCCGCGCCCGGGGCTGGACGACAAGGTGCTGGCCGACTGGAACGGGCTCGCCATCCGCGCCCTGGCCCGCGCCGGCGCCGCCCTGGGCGAGCCGTCCTGGATCGCCATGGCGAGGCGCGCCTTCGACCACATCGTCGCCGCCATGAGCGAGGGCGACCGCCTCTGCCACAGCGCCCGCGACGGCAGGCGCCTGGCGCTGGCCATGCTCGACGACTACAGCCACATGGCCGACGCCGCGCTGGCCCTCCACGAGGCGACGGGCGACGACGGCCTGATCGCGCGGGCGCGGGCATGGGTGGGCGTCGCCGACGCCCATTACCGGGACCGGGAGCGGGGCGGCTATTTCTTCACGGCCGACGATGCCGAAGCGCTCATCCTGCGCTCCAGGAGCGCGCTGGACAACGCCACCCCTTCGGGCAACGGCACCATGCTGGGCGTGCTCGCCAGGCTCTGGCACCTGACCGGCGAGAACGCCCTGCGCGAGAGCGCCGAGGCGATGGCGACGGCCTTCGCCGGCGACGTCAGGGCGAACCCGGCGGGCCATGCCGTCCTGATCCTCCATCTCGACCTGCTCGAGCGCGGTTTGCAGGTGGCGATCGTCGGGCGCCGCGACGAGGAAGCGGTGGCGGGGTTTCTGGCGGCGGTGCGCGGGGCGGCGCGCCAGGACGTGGCGGTGCTGGTGACGGGCGACGGCGGGACGCTGCCCGCTGGCCATCCGGCCGCCGGCAAGGGGCGCGTCGGCGGGCGGGCGGCGGCCTATGTCTGCCGCGGCCGGACCTGCTCGCCGCCGGTCACCGAACCGGCCGCGCTCGTCCGCCTGCTCGACCCGGCGGCCTGAATCGAGCGCGGTCCGGCGCTGGCGCGCGGCGGGCGGGCCATGCACACTGCCCGCGCCCACAGGCAGGGGGGAGGATCATGGCGACGGTCGTTCGCGTTCACCGGCACGGCGGACCCGAGGTGCTGGAGGTGGAGGAGGCGGCGGCACCGGCGCCGGCGGCGGGCGAGATCCTCATCCGCCAGCGCGCCGTCGGCCTCAATTTCATCGACGTCTACCATCGCAGCGGCCTCTATCCGCTGCCCTTGCCGGCGGTGCTGGGGCGCGAGGCGGCGGGCGTCGTCGAGGCCCTGGGCGAAGGCGTGGACGCCTTCCGGGTCGGCGATCGCGTGGCCTATCCGCTGTCCGCCGGCGCCTATGCCGATCTGCGAACCATCCCGGCCGCGCGGGCGGTGCGGCTGCCCGAAGGCATCGACGAAGTCACCGCCGCCGCCATGATGCTGAAGGGCACCACGGTGGAATATCTGCTGGAACGCTGCTTCCCGGTCCGCGCGGGACAGACGATCCTCTTCCACGCGGCGGCCGGCGGCGTCGGGCTGATCGCCTGCCAATGGGCGCGGGCGCTGGGCGTCGAGGTGATCGGCACCGTCTCCACCGAGGAGAAGGCGGCACTGGCCGCCGACCATGGCTGCGCCCATCCCGTGATCGCCGGGCGCGAGGACATCGCCGCCCGCGTGCGCGAGATCACCGGCGGGGCGGGCGTTCCCGTGGCCTACGACTCGGTCGGCGCCGCCACCTTCGAGGCCTCGCTCGCCTCGCTCGCCCCGCGCGGGATGCTGGTCTCCTTCGGCCAGTCTTCCGGGCCGGTGGCGGCCTTCGATCCCGTCCGCCTCGCCCGGGGCGGCTCGCTCTTCTACACGCGGCCGGGCCTGGTCGACTACATCGCGACGGGCGCCGAATTGCGGGCCTCGGCCGGGCGCCTGTTCGAGATGGTGACGGGCGGCAAGGTGGCGATCCGCGTCAACCGTCGCTGGCCGCTGGCGGAGATCCGCGAGGCCCATCGCGCTCTGGAGGGGCGGCGGACCACCGGCTCCTCGGTGCTGCTGCCGTAAGGGCGCCGCTCAACCCCGGTAACGGCGCCAGATGGGATCGGCGACGTTGCGGTCCAGGAAGGCTTCGTGGCGGCGGTTCTCGTCGGCGCTGGCGGCGTGGGGGCGCGGCGGGCGCGGGGCGCCGGTCGGGGCGGCGGGATCGTCCTCGCGCCCGCCCTGCGGCGCGGCGGCGAGGGCGAGGCCGGCCTGGCGGCCGCCGCGAAGCTCGATATAGACCTCGGCCAGCAGCCTGGCGTCGATCAGCGCGCCGTGGCGGTCGGCCCGCGCCGAAGCATCGACCCCCAGCCGTTTGGCCAGGCCGTCCAGGCTGTTGTCCTGGCCGCGATAGCGCTCCCGGGCCAGCGCCAGCGTGTCGATGGCGCGGGTGCCGCTCACCGCTTCCAGCCCCGCCATGCGCAGCTCGTGGTTGAGGAACTTCAGGTCGAACTCGGCGTTGTGAATCACCAGCCGGTCGCTGCCCAGGAATGCCAGCAGCTCCCGCGCCTTGTCGCCGAACAACGGCTGGCGGCCCAGAAAGCTGGCATCGAGGCGGTGGACCTTGAAGGCGTCGGCATCCACCGGGCGCTGCGGGTTGAAATAGCTCTGCCAGACGGCGCCGGTCGGGCACAGGTCCACCAGCTCGACACAGCCGATGTCGATGAGGCGATGGCCGGCCAGCACGTCCAGGCCGGTGGTCTCGGTATCGAGGACGATCTCGCGCATGGTCCCGCCACCGCTGCGGCCGGCGAGCCTACACCCTGGGCGCGGCGGCGGCGAGCGCCCGGGCGCGGCCGGGCGGCCACGGCCGGCCGCGCAGCCGCCGCAGGCGCCGGGCCAGGGCGGCGACCCGGCGCCAGGTGACGGCCCGCGACAGGCCGGTGGGAACGACGACATCGGCCAGGCGGCGCTTGCGCGCATCCGGCAGCTGGCGGCGATGGATGGCGGCGCGGGCGGCGGCGGTCATGCCGGCCCGCGCGCGCAGCCGCCGCGCCTGGACGAAGGCCGGCGCCGAAACCACGCAGACGGCATCGACCAGGCGTTCGCCGCCGCCTTCGAACAGCAGCGGCACCTCCAGCACCGCCAGCGGCGCCCGGCGGCGGCGGGCACGGCGCAGGAAGCGCCGCCGCTCCGCCAGCACCAGCGGATGCACCGCCGCCTCCAGCGCCCGCAGCAGGGCCTCGTCGGCGAGCACGAAGCGGGCCAGCACGGCGCGGTCCACCCGCCCGCCCGCCACCGCCTCCGGCACCAGGGCGGCGACCGCCGGCACCGCAGCGCCGCCGGCGCAATAGAGGCGGTGGACGACGGCATCGGCATCCTGCACCAGGGCGCCGCAGCGCGCGAACATCGCCGCCACGGTGGATTTGCCCATGGCGATGGAACCGGTCAGCCCCAGCACGAACATCGCCTCACCGCGTCCGCAGGCTCTGGGCGACGTGGTCGTAGAGCGCCGCCGTCACCTGCGGCCAGCGCCCGAACCAGGCGGCGAAGCCCGGCCGCGCCTGATGCAGAAGCATGCCGAGGCCGTCCACCGTCGCCAGGCGGCGGGCGCGGGCGCGGCGCAGCAGGGCGGTCTCCAGCGGGGCATAGACCAGATCGCAGACCGTCGCATCGCCCGCCAGCGGCGAGAGCGCGACCTCCAGCGCCGCCTGGCCTTCCATGCCCAGCTGGGTGGCGTTGACCAGCAGGCCCGCCCCTTCGAGCGCCGTCGTCCGCTCCCGCCAGGCGACCGCGCGGGCGGGGGGGCCGAAGGCGCGGGCCAGCGCCTGCGCGCGCTCATGCGTGCGGTTGGCGACCCGCACCTCCGGCACGCCGGCGTCGAGCAGCGCCACCAGGGCGGCCCGCGCCCCGCCGCCGGCCCCCAGAATCAACGCCGGGCGGTCGGAGCGCCAGTCCGGCGCGCGGCTCTCCAGATTGGCCATGAAGCCGAAGGCGTCGCTGTTGGTGGCCCGCAGGCTGCCGTCGGCGGCCACCGTCACGGTGTTGGCGGCGCCGATCCGCCGCGCGGCCTCGTCGGCCTCGTCGGCGAGCGCCAGGGCGGCCTCCTTGTGGGGCAGGGTGACGTTGCAGCCCTTCATGCCGAGGGCGGGAAGGGCGCGCAACGCCCGTTCCAGGCCGCCGGGCGGCACCGCCAGTGGCACATAGGCACCGTCGATGCCATAGGCCCGCAGCCAGAAGCCGTGCAGGCGCGGCGAGCGCGAATGGGCCACCGGCCAGCCCATGACGCCCGCCACGGCGCCAGCCCCGGAAAGCGTCACGACGCCAGCGCCCCGTAGCGGCGCAGCTGGCCCAGCACCGCCAGCAGCGGCAGGCCCAGGATGCCGTGATATTCGCCCTCGATGCGCTCGAAGAGCTGCAGTCCGCGCCCTTCCAGCTGGTAGCAGCCGACGCTGGCGCAGACGGCCTCGCCGACAGCGGCCAGATAGCCGTCCAGGAAGGCCTCGCCGAAGGTGCGCATGGCGAGGCGCGCCTCCTCCACATGCTGCCACAGCAGCGTCTCTTCCCGCATCAGCACGGCCGCCGTGACGTGGCGGTGCTCGCGCCCCGCCAGGAATCGCAGATGCCGCCTGGCCTCGGCGGTATCGCGGGCCTTGTCGAACCAGCGCCCCTCGCATTCCAGCATCGAATCGGCGCCCAGCACCAGGGCCGCCGGGTGGCGGGCGGAGACGCGGCGCGCCTTCAGCTCGGCGAGCGCCGCCGCCGCGCGGGGCAGCGGCGCGCCTTCCGCCTTCAGCGCCCGCTTGACCGCATCTTCGTCGATGGCCGGCGCCTCGGCCGTGAAGGCGACGCCGGCGGCCGCCAGCAGGGTGCGGCGGCTGGCGCTGCCCGAGGCGAGCACGAGGCGGGGCGGGGCGGAGCTCACGGCAGCGCCCCGAAGCGCTCCTGGTAGAGCTGGACGATGGCGGCCGCCGTCTCCTCGACCGAACGCCTGGTGACGTCGATCACCGGCCAGCCGCGCTCCTGGTAGAGGCGCCGCGCATAGGCCAGCTCGCGCCGCACCGCGTCGGGCGCGATATAGTCGCTGTCGCCGTCGTGGCGCAGCATGGTCATGCGGTTCTTGCGTATCTCCACCAGGCGCTGGGCGCTCTGATAGAGCGCCACCACCAGCGGGCGGGCGGCGCGCAGCAGCTCCTCGGGCAGCGGCACCTGGGGCACGATGGGCACGTTGGCGGCCTTCAGCCCGCGATGGGCGAGATAGAAGCAGGTGGGCGTCTTGGAGCTGCGCGAGACGCCGACCACGACCACATCCGCTTCCTCGATGTCGTGGGGGGACTGGCCGTCGTCGTGGCGCAGCACGAACTGGATGGCGTCGATGCGCGCGAAATGCTCGGCATCGAGGCTGTGCTGGCCGCCCGGCTGCCCCTTGACCGGCTGGCCCAGATAGCCGGAAAGCACGCCCAGCACGGGATCCAGCACCGGCACGCAGGGCACGCCGAGCCGCTGGCAGCCGCTGGCGAGCTGGTCGCGCCGGCCTGGATCGACCAGCGTGTAGATGACGACCCCGGGTTCGGACGCCACCGCTGCCAGCACCCTCTCCATCTGGCGCGCCGTCCTCACCAGCGCCCAGACATGTTCCACCGTCTCGACCCCGGCGAACTGCGCCACCGCCGCCCGCGCGACCGAAAGGGTCGTCTCGCCGGTGGCATCGGAGACCAGATGGAGATGGAAGCTCGTCATCGGCCTGTGGAAGGGATGGAGCGGCAAAGGGGATAACTCGCCGGAATCGGGCGCGCCCGCAAGCCCGTTCCCGTCCTTCCCGGCGATGGAAGCGCTTTGTCCCCATGGGGAGAAGCCCAAAAATGCGCTGTGGAGATCGCGCCTTGGCGGCGGCTGGCCACGGTTTGCGCACCGCTTTGCCCACAGCCACCAGCGGCGGCGAAGCGCCCGTGGCAGGCAGCCTTCCGCGATCCATCCCGGCACCGGCGCCGGCCTTCGTCCCCAGCCCGCCCGGCCTGTCGATGGAAACGGTATCGAACGGCCGTGCACATCGTGAACAGGGCCAACTGCAACAACCCCTTCTTTTCCTGGAATCCCTTTTGTGGGATGGGAGCGTATGGATGCCGCCCCCACCCCTTCCCCCGCTAGAATCGCCGCCAAGCCCCTGTTGAGGGTGCTGGCCGGCGAGCGGGTGGAGCCGCCGCCCCTGTGGCTGATGCGCCAGGCCGGGCGCTATCTGCCGGAATACCGCGCCCTGCGCGGGCGCGCCGGGTCCTTCCTGGAGTGCTGCAACACGCCCGCGCTGGCCGCCGAGATCAGCCTGCAGCCGGTCCGCCGCTTCGGCTTCGATGCCGCCATCGTCTTTTCCGACATCCTGGTCGTGCCCCATGCCATGGGCCGGGCGCTGCGCTTCGCGGACGGTGAAGGGCCGTTGCTGGCGCCGCTGGAAGGCGCCCATGCGGTAGCGGGGCTGGAACCCATGCGCGCCGTGGAGGGCAACCCGGCGCTGCTGGAAACGCTGGCCCTGCTGCGCCAGCGGCTGGCGGGCGCGACGGCGCTGATCGGCTTCGCCGGCGCGCCCTTCACGCTGGCCGCCTACATGATCGACGGGGAGAGCGGCGGCGGCTTTGCCGCCACCCGCGCCCTGATGGCAGCGGACCCCGCGCTCCTCGATCGCCTGGTGGAGACGCTCGCCCATGCGGTGACCGCCCTGCTCTGCGCCCAGATCGAGGCCGGCGCCGAGGCGGTGCAGCTGTTCGAGAGCTGGGGCAGCCTCATCGCCGGTGCCGAAGCCTTCGAACGCTGGGGGGTGGCGCCGGCCCGGCGGATCGTCGCCACCCTCCACGAGCGCCATCCGGGGGTGCCCGTGATCGGCTTTCCGCGCGGCACCGGGCGGGCGCGGGCCTATGCGACGGCGACCGGCGTCGATGCGCTGCAGGTGGACCAGGACACCGGCCTGGAGACCATGCAGGCCCTGCAGCGCCTGCTGCCGGTGCAGGGCAATCTGGACCCGGCGGTGCTGCTGCAGGGGGGGCGGCCCCTGCGCCGGAGCGTGGCGGCGCTGCTGGCGGGGCTGGCGGCGGGGCCGCATGTCGTCAATCTGGGCCACGGCATCGACCGGCGGACGCCGCTCGCCCATGTGGAGGCGCTGGTCGCCGCCGTGCGCGGCCCCGCGCGGTGCCCGTCATGAGCCGCACCGCCGTCGTGCTCTTCAATCTCGGCGGCCCCGATTCGCTGGCGGCGGTGCAGCCCTTTCTGAACAACCTCTTCAACGATCCGGCCATCCTGCCCCTGCCCTGGCCGCTGCGCCCCATCCTGGCCCAGGCGATCTCGAACCGCCGCCGCAGTGAGGCCTGCCGCATCTATGAGAGCATCGGCGGCCGCTCGCCCCTTCTGGAAGGCACGCGGGCGCAGGCGCAGGCGCTGGAGACGGCCCTGGGGGAGGCGCTGGCCGGCGAAGCCCGGGTCTTCGTCGCCATGCGCTACTGGCATCCCATGAGCGACGATACCGCCCGCGAGGTCGCCGCCTTCGCGCCCGACCGGGTGGTGCTGCTGCCGCTCTATCCGCAGTTCTCCACCACCACCACGGCGTCGTCCATGAAGGCCTGGCAGAAGGCCGCCCGCCGCGCCGGGCTGCGGGCGCAAACCGCCGCCCTGTGCTGCTGGCCGTGCGAGGCCGGTTTCGTCGCCGCCCATGCCGGGCTGATCCGCACCGCGCTGGACCGGGTGGGGGAGAGGCCGGTGCGGCTGCTCTTCTCCGCCCACGGCCTGCCGCAGAAGGTGGTCGATGGCGGCGACCCCTATTGCTGGCAGGTGGAACGAAGCGCTGCCGCCATCGCCGCCGCCCTCGGCCGGGCGGAGATCGACTGGCGCGTCTGCTATCAGTCCAGAGTCGGCCCCCTGGCGTGGACCGGCCCCGCCACCGGTGAGGAGATCGCGCGCGCCGGTGCCGACGGCATGGGCGCCGTGGTGGTGCCGATCGCCTTCGTCAGCGAGCACAGCGAGACGCTGGTGGAACTCGACCGCGATCTCGCCGCCACCGCCCGCGCTTCCGGCTGCCGGCCCTATATCCGGGTGCCGGCGCTGGGCACGCACGAGGCCTTCATCCGCTGTCTGGTCGGGTTGGTCGAGCGGGCCGGAAAGGGAGGGCGCCTCTGTCCCGCCGCCTTCGCCCGCTGCCCGCGCCGCCCGCCGGCGGAGGCGTGAGATGGAAGGCTTCCTGGGGCCGGCGGCGGTCTGGGTGAAGGCGGCGCACATCGTCGCGGTGATGGCGTGGATGGCGGGCATGCTCTATCTGCCGCGCCTCTTCGCCTATCACGCCGCCGCTCGGCCCGGCTCCGAGGCCTCCGAGACCTTCAAGACGATGGAGCGCAGGCTTTCGGCCATCATCGTCGATCCGGCGATGGCCGCCTCCCTGCTGCTGGGCGCTCTGCTGGCGGCCGATCTCGGGGCGGCGCTGTGGGCCTGGGGCTGGTGGCAGGTCAAGCTCGCGGCGGTGGCCGCCCTGGTGGCGGCGCGGCTGCTGTTCGGGCGCTGGCGGCGGGCCTTCGCCGCCGACCGCAACCGCCACGGCGCCCGCTTCTACCGCCTCGTCGGCGAGCTGCCGGCGCTGCTGATGGTCCTCATCGTGGCGATGGCGGTGGCCAGGCCGTTCTGACGCCGCCGGCGTTTGCCGTTTGACATGGCGCTGATGCCGTCCCATGATGGAGGTTCCTGCCGATACGCGCGGCACCGTCGCACGGTCATCGTTCCCCCGCCTCCGGTTCGAGCGACATCGGGCAGTCCCCTCCCCCGCCGCCGCCCTTCGCTACTCTCCCCTTCATGGAAGGTCCGCCATGACCACCGCCCAGGCAGAAGCCGAAACCGCCATCGCCATCCAGCCCGCCGCCGCTGAAGCCGGCAAGCCCCCGTCCGGCGGGCCGGGGCGCCCGCGCGACGAGCCGCTCAATCTCCAGGAGCTCAAGGACAAGGGCGCCGAGGAGCTGCTTGCCCTGGGCGAGGAGATCGGCATCGAAAACGCCAGCGTGCTGCGCCGGCAGGACCTGGTGTTCGCCATCCTCAAGGAGATGGCCGAACGGGACGTGCCGATCTGCGGCCAGGGGGTGCTGGCGGTGCTGGCCGACGGCTTCGGGTTCCTCAGGAGCCCGGAGGCCAATTATCTGCCGGGCCCCGACGACATCTATGTCAGCCCCAGCCAGATCCGCCGCTTCGCGCTCAGGACTGGGGATACGGTCGAGGGCCGGATCCGCAGCCCCAGGGAAAACGAGAGCTATTTCGCCCTGGTGAAGGTGGACCGCATCAATTTCGCCTCCCCGGAATCCACCCGCCACCGCGTGCCCTTCGACAACCTCACCCCGCTCTATCCGGAGGAGAAGTTTCATCTGGAGATCCAGGACCCGACGCTGAAGGACCTTTCCACCCGCGTCATCGAGCTGGTCTCGCCCCTGGGCAAGGGCCAGCGGGCCCTGCTCACCTCGCCGCCGCGCGCCGGCAAGACGGTGTTGATGCAGAACATCGCGCACGCCATCGAAAACAACCATCCGGAGGCCTATCTGCTGGTGCTGCTGATCGACGAGCGCCCCGAAGAGGTGACCGACATGCAGCGCCGGGTGAAGGGCGAGGTGATCGCCTCCACCTTCGACGAGCCGGCCACGCGCCATGTGGCGGTCTCCGAGATGGTGATCGAAAAGGCCAAGCGCCTGGTCGAACAGAAGCACGACGTCGTGATCCTGCTCGATTCCGTCACCCGCCTGGCGCGCGCCTTCAACACCGTCGTCCCTTCCTCGGGCAAGGTGCTGACCGGCGGCGTCGATGCCAACGCCCTGCAGCGGCCCAAGCGCTTCTTCGGCGCCGCGCGCCATATCGAGGGCGGCGGCAGCCTCACCATCATCGCCACGGCGCTGATCGACACCGGCAGCCGCATGGACGAGGTGATCTTCGAGGAGTTCAAGGGCACCGGCAATTCCGAGATCGTCATGGACCGCAAGATCTCCGACAAGCGCATTTTCCCGGCCATCGACGTCGGCAAGTCCGGCACCCGCAAGGAGGAGCTGCTGGTGGACAAGGGCCGGCTCAACAAGATGTGGGTGCTGCGCCGCATCCTGATGCCCATGGGGCCGGTGGACGCCATGGAGTTCCTGATGGAAAAGCTCAGGCACACCAAGAACAACGACGACTTCTTCGCCTCCATGAACACCTGAGGGCGCCGTCATGGGCGCCGCCGCTTCCCTCGCCGCCCGCTCCACCGGCGCCCGCCCACCCGCGATCGGCGCCGTGCGTGGGGCGAGGCGCCGCCGCTACCGCGCCGGCGCCTGAACGCCGTGGAAGAGGCGAGAATCCGCCGCGCGCTGGTCTCCGTCTCCGACAAGACGGGGCTGGAAGCGTTCTGCCGCCGCCTGCACGGCCACGGCGTGGCGCTGTTCTCCACCGGCGGCACGGCCGCCGCCATCGCCGCCGCCGGCCTGCCGGTCGCCGAGGTCTCCGGCATCGTCGATTTCCCCGAGCTGCTGGAAGGAAGGGTCAAGACGCTGCACCCGGCGATCCATGGCGGCATCCTCGCCAGGCGCGACCGTCCCACCCATCTCGAGGCGCTGGCGCGAAACGGCATCGACACCATCGACCTGGTGGCGGTCGATCTCTACCCTTTCGAGCAGGCGGTGGCGGCGGGCGCGGCCTGGGAGCGGGCGGTCGAGACGGTCGATGTCGGCGGCGTGGCCATGATCCGCGCGGCGGCCAAGAACCACGCCGACGTAGCCGTCCTCGTCGATGCCGAGGACCGCGCGCCCCTGCTCGCCGAAATGGACGCCGGAGGCGGTGCCACCTCCCTGGCCCTGCGCCGCCGGCTGGCGGCGGTGGCCTTCGCCCGCACCGCCGCCTATGACGCCGCCATCGCGCGGCGCTTCGCCTGCGAGGCGGGCGCGGGGCTGGCGCGCCGGGCGGTCTTCGCCGGCGGCCCCGGGCGGCCCCTGCGCTACGGCGAAAACCCGCACCAGCGGGCGGCTTTCTATGCCGATGGCAGCGCCAGGCCCGGCGCCGCCACGGCCCGCCAGCTGGGCGGCAAGGCGCTCTCCTTCAACAACCTCGCCGACGCCGACGCCGCCTTCGAGCTGGTGGCCGAGTTCGAACGCCCGGCCGCCGCCATCGTCAAGCATGCCAATCCCTGCGGCGTGGCCCTGGGCAAAGGCCTGGCCGCCGCCCACGCCCGCGCACTGGCCTGCGATCCCGTCAGCGCCTTCGGTGGCGTCGTCGCCGTCAACCGCAGGCTGGGCGAAGCGGCGGCCCGCGCCATCGCCGGGGTCTTCACCGAGGTCGTCATCGCCCCCGACGCCGACGAGGCGGCCCGTGCCGTGCTGGCGGAAAAGAAGGGCCTGCGCCTGCTGCTGGCGGGCGCCGTGGCGCCGCCCGGCGCGCCGGGGCTCCAGGTCCGCAGCCTGGCGGGCGGCCTGCTGGTGCAGGATCGCGACGGCGGCACGATCGCCGCCGCCGATCTGCGGGCGGTGACCGCCCGGCGTCCGAGCGCGGCGGAGACGGCCGACATGCTCTTCGCCTTCCGGGTCGCCAAACACGCCAGGTCGAACGCCGTCGTCTATGCCCGCGGCGGTGCCACGCTGGCCATCGGCGCCGGCCAGACGAGCCGCATCGACAGCGCCGTCGCGGCCCGGCACAAGGCGGAACGGGCGGGCCTGTCCCTGGCCGGTTGCGTGGTCGCCTCCGATGCCTTCTTCCCCTTCGCCGACGGCCTGCTGGCGGCCGCCGCCGCCGGCGCCACGGCCGTCATCCAGCCGGGCGGCAGCCGCCGCGATCCGGAGGTGATCGCCGCCGCCGACGAAAAGGGCATGGCCATGGTCTTCACCGGCCGGCGCCATTTCCGCCATTGACGCCGGCGCTCACAGCTCCTTGACGTAGAAGAAGCCCGCTACCGGCCGGCCGTCGACGCGGGCATAGCTCGCCAGCTCGCCCCAGCGGGTGAAACCCGCCGCCTCGTAGACCTCGATGGCCCGCCGCTGGGTGGCGCGCACGTCGAGGCGCAGATGGGTGAAGCCGGCGGCGCGGCAATGCTCCTCCACCGCCTCCAGCAGCAGGGCGGCCAGCCCGTGGCCCCGCGCCCAGGGGGCGACGAAATGGGTGGTCAGCTGCGGCGAATGGGCCTGCGCCTCGTTGAAGCGCGAGGGCAGCTGCAGCTGCGCCGAGGCGGCGACGATGCCTTCCAGCCGCCCCACCCACAGCAGCCTTTCGGGCACCAGCAGCACGCCCTTCCAGTAGCGCTCCATGTGGTCGCGGGGCTGCACCTTCAGCCAGCCGAAGCCGTTGCCGTCGACGATGGCCGCGTCGGTGGCGTCGCACAGCGCGTCGAGGTCGGAGCCGTCGAGCGCGGTGGCGCGTTCGACGGCGATCTGCGGCGCGGGCAGGGCGGAACGGCTTTCCATGGCCGCTACATGGCGCCTGGACGCCGCGCCCGCAAGCCCGAAATCGCATCCCTCACGCGGCTGCCAGCAGCGCAGCGGCCGCGGCCGCCAGCTCCGCCTCCTCGTCGGCCGCGACCACATGGGCCGAACGCGGCGAAGCGGCGGCGGTGACGGTCGCCGCATGAGCCTCGTTGGCCCCATGGTCGAGCGTGAAGCCGAGCCAGGCCAGCGCCGCCAGCGCCCGCGCGCGCACCGGCGCCGCGTTCTCGCCGATGCCGCCGGTGAAGACCAGCGCGTCGAGGCCCTCCATGGCGGCGGCCGCGGCCGCGATTTCCTGTGTCAACCGGTCGACGAACATGGCGATGGCGAAGCGGGCCGCCTTGCCGTCGTCGGCCAGCAGGTCGCGCATGTCGGACGAGACGCCCGAGACGCCCAGCAGGCCGGCGCGGCGGTTGAGCAGCGCATCCACCGCCTCGACATCGCCGCCGTGCCGCCTCACCAGCCACAGCACGGCGCCGGGGTCCAGCCGGCCCGGGCGCTGCCCCATGACCAGGCCATCCAGCGGCGTGAAGCCCATCGACGTCCAGACCGAGCGCCCGCCGGCGATCGCCGCCAGGCTGCAACCGTTGCCCAGATGGCAGCAGACGACCTTGCCACCCGCCCGGTCCCCCAGCAGCGCCGGCAGGCGCCGCGCGACGTGCTGGTAGGACAGGCCGTGGAAGCCGAAACGGCGCAGCCCTTCGCGGGCGTAGCCCGACGGCAACGCCATCCGCTGGCGGTGTTCGGGGATGCTGCGGTGGAAGGCGGTATCGAAACAGGCGACCTGCAGCGCGTCGGGAAGGGCCGCTCGGGCGGCGTCGATCCCCGCCAGGTTGTGGGGCTGGTGCGCGGGCGCCAGCGGCGTCAGGTCTTCGATGGCGCGGCGTTCCGCCGGGCCCATCGCCGCCGGGCGAGCGAAGCGGGTGCCGCCATGGACCACGCGGTGGCCGACGGCGCGGATCGGTGCCGGCGCCGCGATGCGGTGGGCGATCAGGTGGGCGACGATGGCGCCGTGGCCGTCCACGCCGGCGGGCAGCGCGCCGCCGCCCGGCAGCAGGCGCGCCTCTAGGCCGGGGCCGATGTTTTCCACCTGGCCTCTCTGCAGGGCGGCGCCCTGGCCGTCCCCCGCGAAGAGCGCGAATTTGACCGACGACGAACCGCAGTTGAGCGCCAGCAGGGTGCCTTCCACCGTCGCTCAGGCCGCCTCCAGGGTCCGGCGCAGGCAGTCCGCGATCTCGTCGATATGGTGGCGTTCGGCGACCAGCGGCGGCGCGACGATGGCACTGTCGCCCGTCCACTTCACCCAGGCGCCGTTGTGGAACAGCGCCTTCTGCAGGCGGTTGCCGCGCAGGCCCGGCCCGCCGGCGTCGGGGAAGACCTCCACGCCCGCCATCATGCCGATGCCGCGCAGGTCGCGCACCGCCGGGACGCCTTCCAGCGACCAGATGGCGTCCAGGAAATACTCCGACATCGCCGCCGCCCGCTCGAACAGGCCTTCGTCCTCGTAGATCTGCAGCGCCGCCAGGGCGGCCGCGCAGGCGGCCGGATGCGCCGAATAGGTGTAGCCGTGGAAGAGCTCGATGGCACCGGCCGCCGCCGCCCCGGTCACCGTGTCGTAGATGTCGTCGCTCACCGCCACCGCGCCCATGGGGATGGCGCCGTTGGTGAGCGCCTTGGCCATGGTGACGATGTCGGGGACGACGCCGAATGCCTGGCTGGCGAAGGGCCGGCCCAGGCGCCCGAAGCCGGTGATGACCTCGTCGAACACCAGCAGGATGCCGTGGCGGTCGCAGATGGCGCGCAGCCGCTCCAGATAGCCCTGCGGCGGCACCAGCGTGCCGGTGGAACCGGCCACCGGCTCCACGAACACGGCGGCGATGGCCTCGCCGCCATAGGTCGCGCACAGGCGTTCCAGGTCGTCGGCGAGTTCCGCCCCACGCTCGGGCTGGCCGCGGGTGAAGCGGGCCTCTTCGCTCCAGGTGTGGCGGACGGTCGCCACATGGGGCATCGCCGCCGGGAAGGCCGCGCGGTTCTTGACGATGCCCGCCAGCGAAACGCCGCCGATGTTCACGCCGTGATAGGCGCGCTCGCGCGAAACGAAGCGCAGCCTTCCCCCCTCGCCCCTGGCGCGGTGATAGGCCATGGCGATCTTCAGCGCCGTATCGACCGATTCCGAGCCCGAATTGGTGAAGAACACGTAGTCCAGCGGTTCGGGCAGCAGGTTCGCCAGCCGGGCGGCCAGCGCGAAGGAGGAAGGCTGGCCCAGCTGGAAGGGCGAGCAATAATCGTTGCGGGTCATCTGGGCGAAGACGGCATCGGCGATCTCGCGCCGCCCGTGGCCGGCGGCGACGTTGAACAGGCCCGCCGAACCGTCGATCAGCCGCGCGCCGTGCTGGTTCCACAGATACATGCCCTCGCTGCGCACGATCAGCCGCGGCTCTTCCTTGAAGTCGCGGTTGGCGGTGAACGGCATCCAGTGCCGTTCCAGCGAGTTGGCGGCGAAGCTGGCCTGCGCGGCGGTGTTCATGGCTGCTCCACGGGGGCGGCCCCACGCCCGGCCCTTGGCGGCCGGTGCCGGGGCCGCTAGCGTAGGAGGGGCCGAAGGGCGCCATAGGACCAGATGGCCCCGGCCTTCCGGGCCAAGGGGGCGGCCGATGCGCGAGAGCATGTTCCATGTCCAGCGCACGCGCACCGAGACGCTGCAGAACCAGATTCGCGCCCGTCTCGTGGCGGCGATGCTGAACGGCCAGCTGCCCGCCGGCGCGCCCATCCCCTCCACCCGCGCCATGGCCAGGCGGCTGGGCGTGTCGCGCAACACCGTCATGCTGGCCTATCAGGCGCTGGCCGCCGACGGCTATCTGGAGGCCAGGGAACGCTCCGGCTTCTACGTCCAGCCCGCCCTGCGGGCCGGCATGGTGGAGGCCCGCCCCCGTGCCGGCGAGGAGGCGCTGGACTGGGCCTCCCGCTTCCGCCGCCGCCCGGCCGCCCAGGCCAACATCGCCAAGCCCGCCAACTGGCACGATCTGCCCTATCCCTTCATCTACGGCCAGGCCGACGACGCCCTGCTGCCGGTGGCCGACTGGCGCGACGCCATGCGCCAGGCGATGAGCCGCAAATGGCTGGACGCCTGGACCGGCGACCGCTTCACCGAAGACGACCCCATGCTGATCGAACAGCTGCGCCAGCGGGTGCTGACCCGGCGCGGCATCGTGGCGGGCGAAGACGAAATCCTGGTCACCATGGGCGCCCAGAACGCCCTTTACCTGCTCGCCAGCCTGCTGGTGAAACCGCAGACGCCGTTCGCCATCGAGGATCCCGGCTATCCCGACATGCGCAACATTCTGCGCCTGATGGCGGCCGATCTGCGCCCGGTGCCGGTGGACACCGAAGGCGTCGTCACCTCCCGCCTGGGCGCTGCCGCCATGGCCTATGTCACCCCCAGCCACCAGGCGCCCACCAACGCCACCATGAGCCTGGAGCGCCGCTTCGCGCTGCTGGCCTGGGCGGCCGAGCGCGACGCGCTGATCGTCGAGGACGACTACGAGTTCGAGACCAACTATCTGGGCGCCCCGACGGCGGCGCTGAAATCCCTGCCCGGTTCCTCGCGGGTGCTCTATGTCGGCAGCCTGTCGAAATCGCTCATGCCGGGCCTGCGCATGGGCTTCCTGGTCGGCCCCCGCGAACTGGTCGCCGAGGCGCGGGCGCTGCGCCGCCTGATGCTGCGCCACCCGCCGGGCAACAATCAGCGGGCGGCGGCACTGTTCCTGGCGCTGGGCTATTACGACGCCCTGGTGGCCAGGCTCCACCGCACCTATGCGCGGCGCTGGACGACCATGGGCCAGGCGCTGGAGCGCCACTTCCCCGGCTGGGCGCGGGCGCCGGCCTTCGGCGGCACCTCCTGGTGGCTGAAGGGGCCGCCGGCGCTGGATTGCCGCCGGCTGGCCCGCGAGGCGCTGGAGGACGGCATCGTCATCGAGCCCGGCGACATCTACTTTGCCCGCCCCGAAGGGGGCCGCCACCACATGCGGCTCGGCTTCTCGTCGATCCCCGAGGAGCGCATCGGCCCCGGCATCGCCCGGCTGGCCGCCATCGCCGAGCGCGTCATCGCCGGCGCCGGCTGAGGCTGGTTCGCCCGCTTGGTGCCAACTGGTTCTAGGCCGCCGCCGCCGCCTGGCGCCAGCGTCCGGGGGCAGGGGAAGGGGGAGCGCCGGCCATGAAGACCACCACCGAAGAAGCCTTCGTGAAGGTGCTGCAGCGCCACGGCATCCGCCACTGTTTCGGCATCATCGGCTCGGCCTTCATGCCCATCTCCGATCTCTTCCCCAGGGCCGGCATCGCCTTCTGGGACACGGCGCATGAAAGCAATGCCGGCTTCATGTGCGACGGTTTCACCCGCGCCGGCGGCGGCATCGCCATGTGCATCGGCCAGAACGGCCCCGGCATCACCAATCTCGTCACGCCGGTCAAAACCGCCTACTGGAACCATACGCCCATGCTGGTGGTCACGCCCCAGGCCGCCAACCGCACCATCGGCCAGGGCGGCTTCCAGGAGGTGGAGCAGATGGCCCTGTTTCGCGACATGGTCTGCTATCAGGAGGAAGTGCGCGATCCGGTGCGCATCGCCGAGGTGCTGAACCGGGTGATCGAACAGGCGCTGCGCCGCTCCGCCCCGGCGCAGATCAACGTGCCCCGCGACATCTGGACCCAGGTCGTCGACATCGAGCTGCCGCAGCCGGTGACGCTGGAGCGCCAGGGCGGTGGCCGCCAGGCCGTCGCCGAAGCCGCCCGCCTGCTCTCCGAAGCTCGCTTCCCGGTCATCCTGGCGGGCGCGGGGGTGGTGATCGGCGGTGCCATCGACGATTGCCGCGCCCTGGCGGAGCGTCTGGACGCGCCGGTCTGCTGCGGCTACCAGCACAACGACAGCTTCCCCGGCTCCCATCCGCTGGCCGCCGGGCCGCTGGGCTACAACGGCTCCAGGGCGGCGATGGAGCTGATCGCCAGGGCCGATGCGGTGCTGGCCCTGGGCACGCGGCTGAACCCCTTCTCCACCCTGCCGGGCTACGGCATCGACTACTGGCCGAAGGACGCCGCCATCGTCCAGGTCGACATCGATGCCGACCGTATCGGGCTGACCAAGAAGGTCACGGTCGGCATCTGCGGCGATGCCGGCAAGGTGGCCCGCCAGCTGCTGGCGCAGCTGGCACCTTCCGCCGGCGACGCCGGGCGCGAGGAACGCAGGGCCATCGTCCACCGCGCCCGCTCGGCCTGGCTGCAGACGCTGGCCGGCATGGACCACGAGGACGACGACCCCGGCACTTCCTGGAACGCCGATGCGCGCGCCCGCGAGCCGGAGCGGATGTCGCCCCGCCAGGCCTGGCGGGCGATCCAGGCCGGCCTGCCCGGCGACGCCATCGTCTCCACCGACATCGGCAACAATTGCGCCATCGGCAACGCCTATGCCAGCTTCGAGGAGGGGCGGAAATATCTTGCACCGGGCCTCTTCGGCCCCTGCGGCTACGGTTTCCCGGCCATTCTGGGGGCCAGGATCGCCCGCCCCGATGTGCCGGCGGTGGGTTTCGCCGGCGATGGCGCCTTCGGCATCGCCATGAACGAGCTCACCTCCTGCGGCCGCCAGGGCTGGCCGGCCGTCGTCATGGTGGTCTTCCGCAACTACCAGTGGGGCGCGGAAAAGCGCAACACCACCTTGTGGTACGACGACAATTTCGTCGGCACCGAGCTCAACCCGTCGCTTTCCTATGCCCGCGTCGCCGAAGGCTGCGGCCTGAAGGGCGTGCGGGTGGAGACCATGGCGGCGCTCACCGCCGCTCTGAAGCTGGCCTGCGAGGAACAGGCGCGGGGCACCACCACCCTCATCGAGGCGGTGCTGAACCAGGAGCTGGGCGAGCCCTTCCGCCGCGATGCCATGAAGAAACCGGTGGCGGTGGCGGGCATCCGCGCCGCCGACATGGCGCCGGCAGAGCGCTGAAGGCGATCAGCCCCGCCGCCAGGGGGCGCGGGCGAGCAGGCACAGGAAGTCCAGCGCCAGGGTGGCGCCCGCCAGTGCCGTGATCTCCGCATGGTCGAAGGGCGGCGAGACCTCCACCAGATCGGCGCCGACGATGTCGAGGCCGGCCAGCCCCATCACGATCTCGCGCGCCTGGTGGGAGGACAGGCCGCCGCACACCGGCGTGCCGGTGCCGGGCGCGAAGGCGGGGTCCAGACAGTCGATGTCGAAGGTGAGATAGGCCTTGCGGTCGCCCACGATGCGCCTGGCCTCGGCGATGGCGGCGGCGGCGCCGTGGCGGTGGACCCAGGGCGCGTCCAGGATGTTGAAGCCCATGGTGTCCAGGTTGACGGTGCGAAGCCCGATCTGCACCGAACGGGCCGGGTCCACGTAACCCTGGCGGGCCGCATGCCAGAACATGGTGCCGTGGTTGACGCCGTCCTCGTGCTCGTCGGCCCAGGTGTCGCTGTGGGCGTCGAAATGGATCAGCGACAGCGGCTTGCCGTGGCGCGCGGCATGGGCCTTCAGCAGCGGCCAGGAGATGAAATGGTCGCCGCCCAGGGCCAGCATCGCCGTCCCCTGTTCCAGCACCCAGGCGGCATAGCGCTCGATCTCGTCGGGCACGCCGGCAGGCCGGGCGAAGTCGAAAGGCAGGTCGCCGTGGTCGGCGATCTTCATCTCGTCGATGGGGTGGAAGCCCCAGCCATAGACCTGCCGCTCGAAGGCGAGATCGACCGAGGCGGCGCGGATGCCGCGCGGGCCGAAGCGGGTGCCGGGGCGGTTGGTGGTGGCGGTGTCGAAGGGCACGCCGACGATCGCCGCATCGACGCCCGCGAGGTCCTTGCGGTAGGGTCGGCGCAGGAAGCTCGGCACGCCGGCATAGGTGATCTCGTCGGGGAAGGCGTGGAGATCGGCGGCGACGATGGCGTGGTCGCCGTGGCTTCGGGGCGGGGAGGCCATGGCGCGTTCTCCGCAGGCAGGCGCCGCCCTTGTCGCCTCTCCGGGCGGTGCGGTCAAGCCGCCCCGCCCCTGTAGCCGGGCACCACCGCCACCATCCGCGCCCCCTGAGAGCACCGTCGTCCCGCCGGCAGACGGGCCGCAAGGCCAACGCACTACACCCCCCCCCCCCCCGCGCCTCCACCGCGCCCGCCCCGCAGCAGCACGCCCTCGTGCTGCACATGGAGAATCGGCACGCCCTCGTGTTGCGCGTGAACGACCTCCCCAGCGTTGCCACCGGATCGCGTGCAGGACGCCGAGCCGCAGCGCGGCGGCGGGCAACCTCGAGATTCGAGACCGAGATACCACCCGCCCTTGACCGCGGCGGCCCCCCGCGCCACGAAGGCGCCATGGCTTTCCGTTCCCTGCGCGAGTTCGTCGCCCGGCTGGAGGCGGAGGGCGACCTGAAGCGGGTCGCCGCGCCGGTCTCGCCGGTGCTGGAGATGACCGAGATCCAGACCCGGCTTCTGGCCGCCGGCGGCCCGGCGGTGCTGTTCGAGAACGTCGTCCGCGACGACGGCTCCCGCTACGCCATGCCGGTGCTCGCCAACCTCTTCGGCACCGTGGAGCGGGTGGCGGCGGCCATAGAAAGGCGCCCGGAGCAACTGCGCGAGGTGGGCGAGGCGCTGGCCTTCCTGCGCCAGCCGGAACCGCCCGGCGGCTGGCGCGAGGCGCTGGAGATGGTGCCGCTGCTGAAGAAGGCGCTGGCGCTGGCCCCGCGCACCGTCTCCAGGGCGCCCTGCCAGGAGGTGGTGCTGCGGGGCGCCGACATCGATCTGGCGGCCCTGCCCATCCAGACCTGCTGGCCCGGCGAGCCGGCGCCACTCATCACCTGGCCGCTGGTGGTGACCGAAGGCCCCGGCGGCGATCGCCGCGACGCCCCCAATCTGGGCATCTACCGCATGCAGGTGACGGGGCCGAACACCACCCTGATGCGCTGGCTGAAGCATCGCGGCGGCGCCCAGCACCACGCCCGCTGGCGGGCGGCGCGCGACGAGCCCCTGCCGGCGGCGGCCGTCATCGGCGCCGATCCCGCCACCATCCTGGCGGCCGTGGCGCCGGTGCCCGATACCCTCTCCGAATACCGCTTCGCCGGCCTGCTGCGCGGGGCCAGGCTGTCGCTGGTCGATGGCGTCACCGTGCCCCTGAAGGTGCCGGCGGAGGCGGAGATCGTGCTGGAAGGCCACGTCTCGCCGGGCGAGCTGGGCCGGGAAGGCCCCTATGGCGATCACACCGGCTATTACAACGCCGCCGAGCCGTTTCCGGTCTTCACCGTCAGCGCCGTCACCTGCCGCGCCGACGCCATCTATCTCACCACCTTCACCGGGCGGGCGCCGGACGAACCCAGCGTGCTGGGCGAGGCGCTGAACGAGGTCTTCCTGCCGCTCATGCGCCAGCAGGTGCCGGAAATCGTCGATTTCTGGCTGCCGCCGGAGGCCTGCAGCTACCGCATCGCCGTGGTCTCCATCCGCAAGGCCTATGCCGGCCACGCCCGGCGCGTGATGATGGCGGTGTGGTCCGCCCTGCGGCAGTTCCTGTACACCAAGATCGTGATCGTCGTGGACGACGACATCGACGCCCGCGACTGGAAGGACGTGATGTGGGCCATCGCCACCCGCATGGACCCGGTGCGCGACATCATGACGATCGAAAACGCGCCCATCGACTATCTCGATTTCGCCAGCCCGGTGGCGGGGCTGGGCGGCAAGCTGGGCCTGGACGCCACCGGCAAGCTGCCCGGCGAGACCGACCGCGCCTGGGGCCGCAAGCTCGCCATGAACGAGGAGACGATCGAGCGGGTGACGCGCAGATGGGCCGCCTACGGCCTGCCCGGCGGCGCCCGGCCGGCGCGGCGGCGCTGACGCCTCAGGCCGGCACGGCCTGGCGCAGCCTGGGCAGCGGGCGCTCGTCGATGGGAAGGTGCATCAGCGCCGCCGCCACGCCCAGGGCGGCGGCGATCCACCACACCGGATCGTAGGAACCGGTGGCGTCGTGCAGCCAGCCGCCCAGCCACACGCCCGCGAAGCTGCCGGCCTGGTGGCCGAAGAAGACGATGCCGAACAGGGTCGCCATGTAGCGGGTGCCGAAGACCTGCGCGACGATGCCCGAGGTGAGCGGCACCGTCGCCAGCCACAGGAAGCCCATGGCGGCGGCGAACAGATAGATGGCGCCGGCGCTCTTGGGCCCCGCCAGCAGGGCGACGACGACCACCGTCCGCAGCGCGTAGATGACCGCCAGGGAGCGCCGCTTGCTCCAGCGCTGGCCGATGGCGCCGGCGGCCAGCGAGCCGGCGATGTTGCAGCCGCCGACGATGGCCAGCGCCCAGGCCGCCACCCCCGGCGCCAGGCCGAGATCGGTGACATAGGCCGGAAAATGCACGGCGATGAAGGCGATCTGAAAGCCGCACACGAAAAAGCCCAGGGTCAGCAGCAGATAGCCGCCATGGCCGCGCGCCTCGTGCAGCGCCTGCGCCATGCTCTGCCCGCTGGCCGCCTCGTCGGGCGCGGCGGCGGCGCCCGGCAGCAGGAAGGCCAGCGGGATCAGCGCCACCGTGACCGCCGCCAGCGCCAGCAGCGCCCCCTGCCAGCCGAACAGCTCGATGGCCGCCTGGGCGGTGGGCGAGAAGGCGACCTGGCCGAAGGAACCGGCCGCCGTGCCCACGCCCAGCACCAGCGAGCGCCTGGCGGCGGATACGGCCCGCGCCATCGCCGCCAGCGCCAGCGAGAAGGCGGTGAACGCCACCCCCAGCCCGACGGCGACGCCGGCCGCCAGCTGGAACAGCCAGCCGGCCTCCACCACCGCCATCGCCCAGGTGCCGCCGGCATAGACCAGCGCCCCGCCGGCGATGACGCGGCCGGGCCCGAAGCGGTCCGCCAGCATGCCGGCCACCGGCACGCCCAGCCCCCACAACAGGTTCTGCAGGGCCAGCGCGATGGAGAAGGTCTCGCGGCTCCAGCCGTGGGTGGTGGTCACCGGCTCCAGAAAGAGGCCGAAGACCGAGCGCACGCCGAAGCCGATGGCGGCGATGGCGCAGCCGGCCGCCACCACCGCCAGCGGCGTCCGCCACCGCGCCGCCGCGCTCATCGCCCCGCGCTCAACCGTCCAGCAGCCGCCTGACGATGCGCCCGGCGAAGCGGGCCGGATGCTCGCCCGGCGCCCGCTCGCCGGCCAGCTCCTTCGCCTGGCGCGCCTTCTTCCGCAGCAGCGGCCGCGCCTTCTGGTCGAAGGCCTGGCGCGCCCTGGCCTGCACCCTGGGGTCCATGGCGGCGCGCCGGGCCGCGCCCAGCAGCAGGCGGCGGATCAGCACCGCGCTCTCCCGGCGGCGGGCGCGCAACCGCTGGCGGGGCGGGCGGCGGCCATGGGCGGCTCAGCCCGCCGCCAGGGCGGCGATCTCGGCGATCTCGCCCGCCGTCATGCGCCAGGCGCCGACGGCCGCCGCATTGGCCCGCACCTGCTGCGGCGCGGTGGCCCCGCAGATCACGGTGGCGACCGCCTCCTGGCTCGCCAGCCAGCCGATGGTGAGTTCCAGCAGGCTGCGGCCGTGGCGGGCGGCGTGGGCCTGTAGGCGCTCGACGCGGTCGAAACGCTGGTCCGAAAGCAGCGCCCGATGGCGCTCCTCGCCGCCGGCCAGCCGGGAGGCCTTCGGCGGCGCCTTGCCGCGCGCGTATTTGCCGGTCAGCAGCCCCATGGCGAGCGGGAAATAGGGCATGACGCCCAGCCCGAAGCGGCGCGCGGCCGGCACCACCTCGGCCTCGACGGCGCGGGCCAGCAGGTTCCATTCGTTCTGCGCGGCCACGAAGCCCGCCAGGCCGTTCTTCTCCGCCAGCCGGAAGGCGTCGGCGATCTGCCAGCCGGCGTAGTTCGAACAGCCGCCATAGCGGATCTTGCCCTGGTCGATCAGCCGGTCGAGCGCGTCCAGGGTCTCGTCGAGCGGCGTCATGGGGTCGGGCGCGTGGTGGAGGTAGAGATCGATGTAGTCGCTGCCCAGCCGTTTCAGGCTGCCCTCGCAGGCGCGCATGATGTAGCTGCGCGAGCCGCGCGCGAGGTCGCGCCGGTCGCTGGCGGTCTTCATGCCGAATTTGGTGACCACCACCGCCTCGGGGCGCCGCGCCCCCAGCGCCCGCCCCAGAATGGTCTCCGAGGTGCCGTCGTCATACATGTCGGCGGTGTCGAACAGGGTGATGCCGGCGTCGAGGGCCGCCGCCACCACCTTGCGGCCCTGGGCCTCGTCGACCCACCAGCCCAGCGTGTTGCAGCCCAGCCCGGCCAGCGAGGCCTGCAGGCCCGAACGGCCGAAACAGCGCAGTTCCATGGCTTCCTCCCGGCGGCCGGCGGCGACGATAGCCCATGACGGCCCCCGCCGTCAGCAGCCGTCAGTACTGGCGCGGCACGAAGCGGCTGTAGAGGGCCATGGTCGCCATCCCGGCCCCGGCGGCCAGGAACACGGCGGGCAGGGCGGCCACCGCCAGCAGCAGCGAGAAGACGCCGGGCGGCCCGATCTGCGAGACGTCGCGGAAGGTGGCGAAAACGCTGGTCATCTCCGCCCGCTCATGGGGGTGAACGGCGCGCAGGAAGAGCATGTTGCCGGCCCCGTCCGCCATGCTGGTCACCAGGGCGGCCAGGAGGAACACCGCGAAGCCGGCCCAGGGCGCCGCCGCCGCCGGCACCAGCGCCAGGGTGGCGACGGCGGAGGCGGCATAGCCCGCCATCAGCAGCCGGCGGATGCCCCAGCGCCGGCCCAGCCAGCCCCAGAAGGGGCACAGCAGCACCGAGGCGGAACCGGCCGAGGCCACCAGCCCGGCCATGGCCTCGCCCAGGCCCGCCTCGACGCAGTAGATGGGGCCATAGACGAAGAACATCGCCCACCAGCCGGAACGGCCCACCGCCAGCAGCCAGGCCAGCCGCAGCCGCGGCTGCTGGAAATAGCGCGCGAAGAAGCGCAGCGGGCTGGGCGCCGGGCGCCGCGCCGCCTGGATCGCCTTGTTGTCGGAAAAGCGCAGGCAGAGGAACAGCGCCCAGGTGGCGGCCGCCAGCGCCGCCATGGCGGCGAAGGGCGCCTGGCGCCCCCATTCCTGCGCCAGCAGCACGCCGCCCAGTGGCCCGGCGATGAAGCCCGCGCCCACGAACAGCACCCGGATGGGCTCGAAGCGCCCGAACTCCTGGCGCGGGATCCAGTCCATCAGATACAGGTTGAAGGCGACGTCGAGCGCCATGAAGCCCGCCAGGTAGCACACCAGCCCGGCGGCCAGGGAAAAGCGGCCCTCCTGGGCCAGCAGCCCCGCCGCCAGGCAGGCCAGCGCCGTGCCCAGGGCCACCACGTGGCGGCGCCCGATGCGGTGCACCAGGACGGGGATCGCCAGGCTGGCGAGCAGGGCGGCGGCGGAGGCGGCGAAATAGAGCAGGCTGACCCGCTGCGCCGTGCCGAAGGTCTCCAGGGCCAGCAGCGGCGTGACGGTGAGCGCCAGGGCGCGGGCGAAGCCGTTCAGCAGATAGAGGGCCGCGAAGGGCATGGCCTGGGGGAGATCGGCGACGCCCAGCCACACCTGGAGATGAATGCCCCGCATCGCCCGCCCAGCCCGCTAGCTGTCCCCGGCCCGCCCGCCATAGCCGTATGCGCGCCTTGCGGCCGCCGGCGTCAGCAGGCCGGCGCGCAGCTCGTCGCGAAGGGCGGCCGGGTCGCGCTCGCCGGGCGGCCCCCAGCCGCCGCCGCCCGGCGTCGCCACCACCAGCCGCTCGCCGGCCGCGATGTCCTGTTCGCCCTTGCCGGCCAGCGTCCGCCCGGAGGCCAGGGCGACGCTGCCGGCCGCGCCGTCGCCGCCGCCTTCGCGCCCGCGCGCCGGGTGGTCGATGCGGTCCAGCGCCGCCGCCAGCTCGAAGGGCGCGCCCTCGCTGGAGCCGATCTCGATGATCTGGCCGTGGCCGCCGCGCCAGCGGCCGGGACCGCCGGAATCGGGGCGCAGCTCGCGGCGCCAGACGATCAGCGGCGCCACCGATTCGGTCATCTCCACCTGGCTGCCGATGACGCCGGAGGGATAGGCGGTGGCGTCGAGGCCGTCGCCGGTCGGCCTGGCGCCGGTGCCGCCATTGTGCACCAGCTCGATGGCGAAGCGGGTGGCGTCGGCGGCCCGGTGGCGGCCGAAGCCGCCGCGCAGCGACAGGTCCCACAGCACCGAGGTGCCCTCGGCCGGCACCGAGCCGGGCCGGGCCTGTTGCAGGCAGCCGAAGACCGCATCGGGCAGCAGCTGGCCGACGATGTGGCGCATGACCACCGGGGCCGGCTTGGGCGCGTTCACGATCGCCCCCGCCGGCGCCGTCACGCGGAAGGGCGTCAGCGCGCCGGCATTGTTGGGAATGTCGGGCGCCAGGATGCATTTCAGGCCGAACACCGTATAGGCCTGGGCATAGGTCAGCGGGCAGTTGATGCCGTAGCGCGAGCAGGGCGAGGTGCCCGCGAAATCGACCGCCATGCCGTCGTCGCCGATGGCCAGCGTGGCGGCGATGACGATGGGCGCCTCGTAGCCGTCGGTGGTCATGCGGTTGTGCCAGCGCCCGCGCGGCCAGCCCCGCAGCCGCTCCAGCGTGGCGGCGCGGGAGCGCTCCACGATGTGGTCCGCCAGCGCCTCCAGGTCCGCCAGGCCGAACTCGCGCATCATGGCCGCCAGCCGTTCCTGGCCCACCTCGCAGCAGGCGATCAGCGCGTAGAGGTCGCCCTCGTTCTGGTCCGGCAGGCGGGAATTGGCGCGCAGTAGCGTCATCAGCGTGGCGTTCGGCCGCCCGGCCTCCAGCAGCCGCATGGGCGGGATGTAGATGCCCTCCTCGTGCACGTCGGCGGCGTCGGGGCCGAAGCTGCGCCCGCCGATGTCGACCAGATGCGAGGTGCAGGCGTTGAGGCCCACCGCCCGCCCGTCCAGGAAGCAGGGCTTCACCAGCACGAAGTCGTTGAGATGGCCGGCGCCGAGCCAGGGGTCGTTGGTGAGGTAGATGTCGCCCTCGGCCATGGCGGCGACCGGAAAGCGGTCGATGAAATGGGCGACGGCGCTGGCCATGGTGTTGACGTGGCCGGGCGTTCCCGTCACCGCCTGGGCCATCATGCGGCCCCGCAGGTCGAAAATGCCGGCCGAAAGGTCGCCGGATTCGCGCACGATGGTGCTGAAGGCGGCGCGCATCAGCGTCTGGCCCTGCTCTTCGACCACCGCCAGCAGCCGGTCCCACATCACCTGCAGCTCGATGCGCCGCAGGGCGTCGTCCGCGCTCATGGCTCCTCCACCCGTTCGAGAACGATGTCGCCGTCCTCGTCGATACGCCCCGCGAAGGCGGCGGTGACCACCGTGGTGGTCTGCCCCTCCGCCACCGCGCAGGGGCCGCGGAAACGCGCCCCCGGCGCCAGCGCGGCCCGGCGATAGACCGGCACCCCTGCGGCGCGCCCGGCGCCCGGGTCCACCAGCGCCCGCCGGGCGGCGGGGACGGCGTCGCAGGGAGGCGCGGGGGCGCGCTCGCCGGCCGCCGGCGGGCTGTCGCCGCCGGGCGGCACCGCCCGCACCGCCAGCTTCCAGCCCAGCACCTCCACGTCCATGCCCGGCACGCTGCGCCCGAAGCGGCGGCGATAGGCGTCGTCATAGGCCCGGCGCAGGCGGGAGGCCTCTCCTTCGCCCAGCCGTCCGCAGGGCAGCGGGATCTCGATCTCGTGGCCCTGGCCCAGATAGCGCATGAAGCAGCTGCGCCGTTCGGCGAGCGGTGCCGAAGGCGCCCCCTGGCGGACGATCCCGCGCGCCTCCCGCGCCAGGGCCGCCAGCAGCGCCTCGGCCGCTTCGGCGTCGAAGGCGCGCAGGGTCATGTAGCGGCTGGCGGTCACCTCGTGGGCGATGGGCGCCGTCAGCAGGCCGACGGCCGAGGCCACCCCCGGATCGGCGGGAACGACGATGCGCGCGATGCCCAGCTTGGCGGCCATGCGGCAGGCGTGCAGCGGCCCGGCGCCGCCGAAGGCGATCATGGTGGCCCGCCGCAGGTCCCGTCCGCGCTCCACGGCGTGGACGCGGGCGGCGTTGGCCATGGCCTCGTCCACCACCTCCGAGATGCCCAGCGCCGCCGCCTCGCCCGCCAGCCCCAGGGGACGGGCGACGGCGGCGGCGATGGCGGCTTCGGCGGCGGCGCGGTCGAGGGTCATGCGGCCGTCGGCGAACTCGGCGCCGTCCAGCCGGCCCAGAACCAGGTCGGCATCGGTGACGGTGGCCGCGCTGCCGCCGCGCCCGTAGCAGGCCGGCCCCGGGCGGGAGGCGGCGCTGTCGGGGCCGACGGCGATGCGGCCCAGATCGTCGCAGCGGGCGATGGAGCCGCCGCCGGCGCCGATCTCGATCATCTCGATGGCCGGGATGCGCAGCGGCAGGCCGCTGCCCTTCGCGAAGCGGGCGCGCCTGGCGATCTCGAAGGTCCGCGCCCGCTGCGGGCGGGCGCCCTCGATCAGGCAGACCTTCGCGGTCGTCCCGCCCATGTCGTAGGAGAGCACCTCGTCCTCGCCGCGGCGGCTGGCGACGGCGGCGGCCAGGATGGCGCCGGCGCTGGGGCCGGATTCCACCAGGCGGATGGGAAAGCGGATCGCCGTCTCCAGGGCGCAGATGCCGCCGCCCGAGGTCATCAGCAGCAGCGGGGCGGCAATGCCTTCGGCCTTCAGCGCGCCGTCCAGCGCGCCCAGATAGCGGGCCATGGCCGGCTGCACATAGGCGTTGCAGACCGCCGTCGTCAGCCGCTCGTATTCGCGCAGTTCGGGGCAGACCTCCGAGGCCAGCGTCACGAACAGGCCGGGCAGGCGGGCCGCCAGCAGCTCCCGCAGCCGCCGCTCATGGGCGGGATTGGCATAGGCGTGCAGCAGGCCGATGGCCAGCGCCTCGACGCCTTCGGCCTCCAGCGCCGCGGCGATGGGCGCGGCGGCCGCCTCGTCCAGCGGCCGCAGCACGCGCCCACCGGCGTCCACGCGCTCGGGCACGGGAAAGGTGAGATGGCGCGGGACCAGCGGTTCGGGTTTGTCGAGCCAGATGTCGTATTGGTCGTAGCGGTTCTCGTAGGCGAGCCGCAGCGTGTCGCGGAAGCCTTCGGTGCAGAGCAGCGCCGTCTTCGCGCCCTTGCGCTCGATCAGCGCGTTGGCGGCCAGGGTGGTGCCGTGGACGACGCCGGTGACGGCGGCCGGCGCCGCGCCGGCTTCGGCCAGCGCCAGCCGCACGCCCGCCAGCACGCCCCGTTCGGGCGCCTCCGGCGTGGTGGGCAGCTTGGCGGTCTGGAGGCGGCCGTCGTCGCGTTGCAGCGCGACGTCCGTGAAGGTTCCACCGATATCGACCGCCAGCCGCGCCACGTTGCGATCCGCCGGGTGTTGAGGGTGCGGGATGGTGGCGAAGTCCGGCGCCGCTGCCAAACGGAATCGTCACGGGCTCGCCGCGCCGGGCGCGCCTCGCCCGGCGGCGGAAAGCTCCCGCCGCTGCGCCGCGCCGAAACCCGCCAGGCGGCGGCCGCCCAGGTCGAACAGGGGCCGCTTCATCAGCGCCGGGCGTTCCAGGATCAGCGCCTGCGCGCGGGCCGCGTCCAGGCCGGCGCGCCGTTCCGGGGCCAGGGCGCGCCAGCTGGCGCTGCGGCGGTTGACCAGCGCCTCGCAGCCCAGCTCCTCCAGCCAGGCGGCCAGGCGCTCCGCCTCGATGCCGTCGGCGCGCAGATCGTGGAAGCGATGGCCGATGCCCTGCGCCCGCAGCCAGGCCAGGGCCTTGCGGCAGCCCTCGCAGGTCTTCAGGCCATAGACGACGATCATCGCCGCCAGCCCTCCGCGCCCAGCCTGCGGGCCAGCGCCGGGAAGGCGGGATCGCCGGCGGCCGCGTGCATGGCGAGGCAGGGCAGCCAGCCCGCCGGCAGAACGATGCGCGGATCGTGGCTGCTGCCGTCCATCGCCGCCGGCAGCAGATGGGTGTGTGGTCCCGCCGGCGTGGCCTCGCGGGGGATGGCCTGGGTGACGAAGATCTCCGCCAGGGCGGAGCGGAAGAGGCGCGGCGGCGAGGCGCCGGCCAGCGCCGCCAGCAGCGGGTGGCCGCCGCCGACGAGGCGTTCTCCTTCAGCGGCGCGCAGCCGGGCCGCCAGGGCGTCGTCGGCGACCGCCACCAGCGCCTCGACCGCCGGCTGGCCCAGCCCGAGATCGAAGAGCGCCGCGCCGTCGCGCCGGCCCGCATAGCGCAGGACGCCGCCACCGGCCAGCGTCGCCAGCGCGGCCGGCAGGCAGAACAGCGCCCCGCGCTGGCGGGCATGGCGGCCCGGCAGGTCGAAGGCCAGCGCCAGCGCGCCGTCCCGCGGCAGCAGGCGGAAGCTGCCGCCGGAACAGCGGGCCGCGACGCCCTCCGCCCCGCGCGTCCAGCGCGTGGCCTCGCCCGGCATGGCGTGGAACTCGGCCAGCGCGCCCGTCGCGCCGACGGCGAAGGAGGTGCCGTCCCGCGCCCCCCAGCGGGCGACGAGATCGGCCAGGCCGGCGCCGGAAAGCCGCACCGCCACGGCGTCAGCGCCCATGCGCGGCGAAGGGCGCCATGCGGCCCGCGCCGGCGCCGCCGGCGGCCGGCGGGCGGGGGGCGTCCGGCCCGCGGCCGGCGTTCGAGGGGGCGGCCCCCGCCCGGCGCCCGCGGGGCCGCCCATGCGCGGTTGCGGGCGGCGAAAGGGTCATGCCCGCGGCTCCGCCGCCCGCGCCGCCCGGCCCGCCTCGGTGCCGGCCAGGCGCCCGAAGACGGCGCCCGCCGTCAGCCCCGCCCCGCCGGGATAGTTGAAATAGAAGAGGCCGCCCACCAGCTCGCCGGCTGCGTGCAGGCCGGGGATGGGGACGAAATCGCGGTCGAGCACCCGCGCCCGGCGGTCGATCTTCAGCCCGCCGAAGGTGAAGGTGATGCCGCAGGTCACCGCATAGGCCTCGAAGGGCGGCGTCGAGATGGCGTTGGCCCAGTTCGATTTCGGCACCGCCAGCCCTTCGGTGCAACGGCCGTCCTTTCGGTTGGGGTCGAAGGGGATGTCGTCGCGCACGGCGGCGTTGAAGGCGGCGATGGTGGCCAGCGCGCGCCGCGCATCGACGCCCTCGAGCCGCGCGCACAGCGCCTCCAGGCTGTCGGCCTTCACCTTCGTGACCTGGCGGATGCGGTATTCGGGCCGCAGCAGATGGGCCACCCCGGCGTCGAAGATCTGCCAGGCGAACTGTCCCGGTTGTTCGAGGACGATGCGTCCGTATCTGGCGTATGTGTAGTTGCGGAAGTCGGCGCCCTCGTCCACGAAACGCTCGCCCCGCGCGTTCAGCACGATGCCGAAGGGGTAGCTGTGCTTCTGGAAATGGTCGCCGACGGCGAGGTCGCCGAACTCGGGGGCGTTGCGCTCCCAGGCGACGGCGTGGCAGCCCGACCAGTTGCCGCAGGCGGCGGCGCCGGCGGCCAGGGCCATGCGGATGCCCTCGCCGGTGTTGAAGCGGCTGCCGCGCACCTTGGCCAGCTCCCAGCCCGGCCCCAGATAGCGGGCGCGCCATGCGGGATCGGCCTGGAAGCCGCCGCAGGCCAGCACCACGGCACCGGCGGCGAGCGGCCTGTCTCTGCCCCGGTGGCGGACGACGACGCCGGTGCAACGTCCTTCCTCCACCATCAGGCGGTCGGCGCGGGCACCGTAGGCGATGGCGATGCCGCGCCTGGCCGCCTGGGCCTGCCAGGCCTCCAGCAGGCCCGGCCCGCCGCCCGCCACCTCCACGGTCAGCCCGCCCCAGAAGGTGAAGCGGCCCTTCACCCGAAAGGCCTGGCGTCCCCAGATGGGCGCGAAGCGGATGCCGTTGGCGCGCATCCACATCAGGGTCTCGCGGCTCTTCGTCACCAGCAGCTCGCACAGGTCGGGGTCGCTGCGGTGGTCGCTGAGGCGCGCCATGTCGTCGAAGAAGGCGTCCTCGGGATAGGCGCCGAAATCGCTGGCGGCGATCTCGTCCGCCGAGAGGTCGGGCATGAGCGCCAGGAGGTCGTCCGTGCCGCGATAGGCGAAGCGCATGGCGCCGGCGGTGAAGCGGGTGTTGCCGCCGGCCTCCTCGCGGCCGGCGCGCTCCAGCATGACGACGCGGCAGCCCGCCTCGCTGGCGGCATGGGCGGCGGCGAAGGCGGCGTTGCCCGCGCCGACGACGGCGACGTCGGTGGCATCCGGCAGCGAGGTCATGGGCCGCTTTCCCCGTGCCGCGTCCGGTCAGGGCCGCCGCAAACGCACGCGCCGGCCTTCGCGCTCGAACAGGCGGGGGCGTTTGCGCGTTCGACCGTGGATCTGGAAGTCGGTGACATGGGTGCCGTCGCGTTTGCGGGATCGGCCTCTTCGATTGACCCGATCGGTCGCCTCCCGGGTCGTCATCCAGCGGTTGTCCGCTCGCTCGAGAATCGCGGCGATCTCTTCGTGCAAGGCGATCCGTCCCGTCATGGATGGCCCCTTTCGGGCGTCGGTTGTGGGCCGAAGCTTCCGCAGTGCCCGCCATTGGGCAGGCCCGGGTCGTAGATCGGCTTGCCCATGGGGCGCGTCTTCAGCGTGCCGGCGGCGAGCTTCTCCACTCGCTGGCGGGCGATGGCGACATAGGCGGGGACGATGTCGCAGCCATAGGCCCGGCGGCCGTGCATCAAAGCCGCGACCACCGACGATCCCACCCCCATATAGGGGTCGAGCACCGCGTCGCCTTCCCCGGTCATGGAGAGCACCAGGCGTTCCACCAGCTCCACCGGGAACTGGCAGGGATGGACGGTCTTCTCCGGGTGGTTGTTCTTGACGTTGGGGAAGGCCCACACGTCGCCGGGGTTCTTGCCCTTCGGGTTGCCGGAAAGCTGCCCCGCCCGCGGCCCCTTGAAGTGGCGCTTGCCGGGATATTTGGCGGGGACGCGGATGGCATCCAGATTCCAGGTGTAGTCGCCTCCCTTCGTCCACCACAGGATGGTCTCGTAGCGCCCGGAAAGCCGCTTGCTGCAGTGCAGCCCGTGGCCGAAATGCCAGACGATGCGGTTGCGCAGCTTCAGACCCTGCGCCCGGAAGACGGGGTAGAGCACGGCATCGAGGGGGACGATCTCGCCGTCTTCGACATAGTTGCCCACCTGCCAGCACAGCGAACCCTGCGGATGCAGCAGGCGCACGCATTCGGCGACGGTGCGCGCCTGCCCCTCCAGCCAGGCCCGCAGCGGCGCCCGGCGTTCGTAGCGCTTGCCCAGATTGTAGGGGGGCGAGGTGACGATGAGCTTCATCGCCCCGTCGTCCAGCCCGGCCATGAAGGCGAGATTGTCCTGGCAGGCGAGGACGGGGCGCGGCAGAAGCCCGTCCCGCCGCCGCGCGGGCTGCCACTCCTCCGGCGCCCGGTCGAAGAGCGAGGTGGCGCTGGCGGCCCGTGTCATGGCCTCCCCCGTGGTGCCTTCGGTGGCGCCAGAATAGGGCGGCGGCGCCGGTTTTGCGACGGCGAAAGACTCACCGGCCTCACCCATCCGCCGCCAGCTCGACGACCTCTCGCCGCCACGGCACGCCGTCGCCCGCCGCCGCGCCCAGCTCGCGGGCGAAGCGATGGCCGCCGAAGACGGCCGCCGCGATGGGGCCGGGGCCATAGCAATCGCCGATGCGCGCGATGCGGCGGATGCCGGCAGCCGTATTGGCCTCCTCGTCCGCCATCAGCGCGTGGAAGAGGCCGTCCTCCGGGTCCTGCGCCGTCACCATGACGACGCTGGCGCAGGCGACGGTGGAGCGGCGGCCGCCATAGACGTCGGCGATCTCCACCGCGCCCTCCTCCACCCCGGCCAGGGTGTGGGCGAGGTGGAGCGCGATGCCGAGTTCGCGCATGCGCGCCTGGATGCGGTCGTGCTCCAGGGTGTGGACGGTCCACGACGAGACGCTGTCGTCCGGTGTCACCAGGCTGACCCGGTGGCCGTCCTGCGCCAGTTTCTCGGCGATGACGCCGCCCATGTAGTAGCGGTCGTCGTCATAGACCGCGACCGGGCCCTGCAGCGCGGCCCCGGCCATGACGTCGTCGGGTGTGAAGATGCGCCCGGCCGCCTCGGCGGCGATGGCCGGCGGCCGGTCGAGATGGCGCCCGCTGCCGTCGCGCCGCCATCTGGCGCCGGTGGCGATGGCCACCAGCGCGGCGCCGGTCTCGCGCACCGTCGCGGCGGTCATCTCGGAATCCAGGAACAGTTCGACATGGGGCATGGCGGCGATCTGGCCCAGGCGCCAGTCGGCGACCCGGCCCCAGGTCGCCAGGCCGGGCAGGCGCGCCTCCCTGGCGACGCGCCCGCCCGCCTCGCGCCCCGCCTCGGCCAGCAGCACCCGGTAGCCGCGCTGACCCAGAGCGCGGGCGCATTCCAGCCCGGCCGGCCCGGCGCCCACCACCAGCACGCGCTCGTCGCCCTCCTTCGGCGGCATCGTCTCCGGGTGCCAGCCGCGCCGCCATTCCTCGCCCTGGGTCGGGTTCTGGGTGCAGCGCAGATAGGTGTTCTGATTGGCGGTGGCGACGCAGAAATTGCAGCCGATGCATTCACGGATGTCGTCGATGCGGCCCTCCTCGATCTTCTTGGGCAGGAAGGGGTCGGCGATGGAGGGCCGGGCGGCGCCGATCATGTCGAGCACGCCGCCGGAGATCAGCGCCGCCATGCGGTCGGGGCTGGTGTAGCGGCCCACGCCCACCACCGGCTTCGAGGTCATGGACTTCACGAAGCGGATGTGTTCCTCCTGGAAGCCTTCCCCTGCGAAGCGGGAGGCGACGCTGTCGTTGTCCCAGTCGGAGACGTTCACGTCCCAGAGGTCGGGCAGCTCGCCCAGCATCTCCAGCACGGCGCGCCCTTCCTGCTCGGGCGTGATGCCGCCGGGGCCGAGGAGCTCGCTCACCGCCATGCGCACCGCCACGCCGCAGCGATCGCCCACCGCCTCTTTGGTGTCCTCGATCACCTCGCGCAGCAGGCGGGCCCGGTTTTCGACACAGCCGCCATATTCGTCGCTGCGGCGGTTGTGGCGCGGCGACAGGAAGTGCATCAGCAGCGAAAGGTCGTGGCCGGCATAGACGCAGACGATGTCGAAGCCCGCCCGCTTCGCCCGCAGCGCCGCGTTGCGATGCCAGCGGCGATAGGCGGCGATATCGGCCTTGTCCATGCGGCGGGCGTGGAAGGGGTCGTTGCCGTGGACGGGCCTGACGGAGGGCGCCATGGGGACCTCGCGCCCGGCATAGTTCGAGGTGTAATAGCCCATATGGGTGAGCTCGATGCCGGCCAGGCCGCCGTGGCGCTGCACCCGTTCGGCCATGCGCGCCAGGCAGGGGATGTCGCGGTCGTCCCACAGCCTGATCTCGCGTTGCGTGTCGCTGGTGGCGTGGATGTCGCATTGTTCGGTGTTGACCACCGCCCAGCCGCCTTCGGCCTTCACGCCGCGCATCCAGGCCATGGCGGTGGGGTGCCTGCGCCCCATGCCGTTGCAGTGCGGCACCTGGTAGAAGCGGTTCTTCGCCGTCACCGGGCCGATCCGCACCGGCTCGAAGAGGATGTCGTAGCGTCGGTCGCGCGCCATGGTCCCGGTCTCCCTGCACCGTTGCCGCCGTCTATGATGGCGGCCCACGCCGCCACGGAGGGAGGTTAGCATGGCCGCCAACGTCCTCGTCATCTGCTCCGACCAGCACCGGCGCGACGGCGCCGGCTGCTATGGCCGGCCGCTGGTGAAGACGCCGCATCTGGACCGGCTGGCCGCCGCCGGCACCCGCTTCACCCGCGCCTATGCCGCCGATCCCTGCTGCGTGCCGACGCGGGCCAGCATGCAGACCGGGCGCTGGGTCCACCGGCTCGGCACCTGGTCCAGCGGCGAGCCCTACGATGGCAGCGTGCCCGGCTGGGGCCATCTCCTGCGGCGGGCGGGGCGCGAGACGGTCTCCATCGGCAAGCTGCACTTCCGCTCCAGCGCCGACGACAACGGCTTCGCGCGCGAGCTGCTGCCGATGCATGTCGTGGGCGGCACCGGTTTCGTCTCCAGCATGGTGCGCGACAGGCGGGATGCCTATCCGGAGAACCGCGATTTCGCCGCCGCCGTCGGGGCGGGGGAATCGAGCTATACCCGCTACGACCGCCGGGTGCGCCGCCAGGCATGCCGCTGGCTCACCGAAACCGCGCCGAAGCTGGACAGGCCCTGGGCGCTGTTCTGTTCCTTCGTGGCACCGCACTATCCGCTGATCGCGCCCGCCGCCTTCTACGGCCTCTATCCCCACGATGCGGTTGCCATGCCGCGGCTGCGGGGCGCGCAGGAAAGGCCGCGCCATCCGGTGCTGGACGTCTGGCAGCAGGTCTGGGATTACGACCGCCACTTCCGCGGCGAAGCCCATATCCGCGAGGCCATCGCCGCCTATTGGGGGCTGGTCTCCTTCCTCGACGACAACATCGGCCACGTGCTGGCGGCCCTGGAACGGTCGGGCCAGGCCGGCGACACGCTGGTGATCTACACCAGCGACCATGGCGAGATGCTGGGCGATCACGGCCTGTGGACCAAGATGAACATGTTCGAGGAAGCGGTCGCCGTGCCGCTGATCGCGGCCGGGCCCGGCATGGCGGCGGGGGCGGTCTGCGACGCGCCGGCTTCCCATGTCGATCTGCAGCCCACCATCCTCTCGGCCCACGGCCTGGCGGCGGAGGCGGAAGGCGAGGTGCTGCCGGGAATCGCGCTGCAGGACCTGGCGCAGGGCGGCCATGAGGAGCGCGCCGTCATAAGCGAGTTTCACGAGGCCGGTGCCATCACCGGCATGTTCATGCTGCGCTGGCGCCGCTGGAAATACGTCGCCTATCCGGGCTGGCCGCCGCAGCTCTTCGACCTGGCAGGCGACCCCGGCGAAGCCCGGGATGTGGCGGGCGATCCGGCCCATGCGGAGGATTTGGCGGCCTGCGACGCGCGCCTGCGGCAGATCCTCGACCCCGAGGCCGTCAACGCCCGCGCCTTCGCCGACCAGGCGGCCCGCATCGCCGCACTGGGCGGCAGGGAAGCGGCGCTGACCGCCGGCGACCTGGGCTATACCCCGGCGCCGGGGTGAGAAGGACGACGATTCATCCGTGGAAGAGAAACCATCGATGGCCTCCTCACGCCGCCACGGGCTGGGTGCCTTTCAGGGTGACGCGGATCATCAGGCGATCGTGCCTGCCGTAATCCCTGGCGGCGTAGTGCAGGGTGCAGCGGTTGTCCCAGAAGGCGATGTCGCCTTCGGACCAGCGCCAGCGCGTCTGGAAGCTCGCCTGTTCGCAATGCTCGCACAGCAGGTCCAGCAGGCGGCGGCTCTCGATCTCGGACAGGCCCAGAATGCGCTGCGTATAGGCGCGGTTGACGAACAGGGCCTCGCGCCCGCTCTCCGGGTGGCGGATTACGAGCGGGTGCGCGAAGCCCGGCTGCTCCCGCTTCAGCCTTTCCAGCCGCGCCGGCCCGTCCGGCGTGCCGGGATCCAGCAGATAGGGCGTGAAGTTGGGGATGCCGTCGTGCAGGGCCAGCAGCCCGCGCAGGGCACGCCGCAACCGCTCCGACAGCGCTTCCCAGGCGGTGGACATGGAGGCGAACAGCGTGTCGCCGCCCGTCGGCGGCAGGGTGACGGCCTGCAGAAGCGAGGCCATGGGCGGCGTGCGGTCGAAGCTCACATCGCTGTGCCAGATGTCGTTGTATTTCGCCCCGCCCTCGCCGCCGCGCGAGACGGCCAGCATCACGTCCGGGTTGTCGGGGTGGCGTTCCAGCCCGCGATGGGGCGGGTCTATGGTGCCGAAGGCCGTTGCGGCGCGGGCCAGCTCGTCGGCGGAAAGGCACTGGCGCGGGAAGAACAGCACCTGGTGTTCGATCAGCGCCGCGCGGATGGCAGCGGCCTCGGTGGGGCCGATATGACGCAGGTCGATTCCGGCCATTTCGGCGCCGATATGGCCGGCCAGCGGCCGGATCGTAGCCGTCACGGGCGGCGGGAAGGGCCGGGCGCGCTCGCCCGGCCCCTGGTTGCGTTCGTCGCAGCCCTCACGAACCCGCCATGGCGGCATCGACCATGGGCTGCCAGACATCCGGGTTGTCGTCGAGCCATTCGTCGGTGACCTCCAACAGGTCGCGGCCCTCGTTGTCGATCTGGCCCATCAGCAACTCCTGCGTCTTGTTGTCGATCATGAAGTTGCGCAGGAAGCGCGCCGCCACCGGCCATTCGTCGTCGATGCCGGGCCAGCCGATCTTGAAGATGCGGGGCTTCTGCAGGCTGTATTCCGTCACCAGGTCGTCCGGGATGTCGACCCAGCCGTATTCGTGCTGGAACAGCACCCAGTGGGGCGCCCAGAACATCATCACCAGCGGCGCCTGCCGCTCCACCGCCGAGTTGAGCTCGGCCACCATGGAACCTTCGCTGCCGGCGGGCACCACGTCGAAGGGCAGGCCCTCCTTGCGGATCAGATCGCCGGCACGGCTCTGCCATTCCGACGGATAATCGAGGAAGCGGCCGTTGGGGAAGGTCTCGGCCGTGGAGAAGGTCTCGGCACAACCAAGGAAGGCGTCCCAATCGGGCAGGCCGGGACACATCTCCTCCATGTGCCTGGGATAGAGCCAGCCCTCGCGCCCGTCGATGCCGACATCACCCATATCGACCACCTGGCCCGCCTCCAGCAGCTTGGGCCAGCGATCGCCCATGTTGTTGTCCCAGATCTCGGGCGTATAGGTGACCTCGCCGTCGGCCACGGCCGCCGCCGCGGCGAGGGCGGCCAGCGCCACATATTCCACGTTGTAGCCCATGCGCTCCAGAATCTGGCCGCCCAGGGCGCCGGAGATCTGCGCACCGGTCCAGTTGTGGAGCGGGATGCGGATGGGCCGTTCGGATTCCGGCACGTCGGCGGCGGCTCCGCCCGCCATCGCGAAGGCCAGCGCCGCGCCCAGCAGGGGTTTGGCAGGGACTCTCATGGGTCGTCTCCCGTTGCGGTTGCTTCGACCGCCCGCCAAGCAGGCGGCGACGGCCGCAGTCTGCCCCGTTGGCGGCGCCTTGGCGAGTCGTTCGGGTGGCGCGGCCTCGCCCGATGCGCCATTCTCGCCGCCCGGCACGGGAGGGAAGGGCATGAAGGCGGCGGTCTTCCACGAAGGCGGTGGCACGCTCTCCATCGAGGAGGTCGACGGGCCGCAGCTGCGGCCGGGCGCGGCCATCGTCGCCGTCGAGGCGGCCTTCGTCACCGGCCTGCTGGCGCAGCGCCTCGCCGACCCGAACGCCGGTGCCATTCTGCCGCGGATGCCCTTCGTGCCGGGCATGGACACCGTCGGCCGCGTGCTGGAAGTGGCCGACGACGTGGCCGGCCTGGCGCCCGGCGACCTGGTCTATGGCGACCACTGGCACGGTTCCCGCGACAGCGACGACCACTGCTTCATCGGCAGCTTCGGCATGGGCGCGGCGTCGGCGCGGCAGCTGCGGCGCTGGCGCAACGGCAATCTGGCCGAAAGGCTGATGTTACCGGCACAATGCTTCACGCCGCTGGGGCTGGCCGTCGAGCGCGCACCCCCGCCGGTGCTGGTGCGGCTGGGCTGGCTCGGCACCGCCTATGGCGGCCTGCTGCGGGCCGGTCTGGCGGCGGGCGAGACGGCGATCGTCAACGGCGCCAGCGGCATGGTGGGCGCTTCGGCGGTGCTGGTGGCACTCGCCATGGGCGCCGCACGGGTCGTCGCCACCGGCCGCCGTCGTGACCTGCTGGAAGAGGTCGCTGCCATCGCGCCGGGCCGCATCGCGGCAGTGACTCTGGAAGGCGACGAACGCGACCGGGCTCGCATCGCCGAAGCGGCCGGCGGCGGTGGCGACGTGCTGCTGGACGCCATGGGCCACGGCGCCGGTCCCGAGGCCACGCGGGCCGCCATCGCCGCTCTCAGGCGCGGTGGACGGGCGGCGCTGGTGGGTGCTCCCCACGGCATGGCTCTGGCCCTCGACTACGACGACCTGATGTATCGCGAGATCGCGGTCATGGGTTCGCTGTGGTTCCCGCGCCCGGCTGCGGCGGCGCTGGTGGCCATGATCGCCGCCGGCACCCTCGACCTTTCGCCCGTCGAGGCGATCGTCTTCCCTCTCGACGAGGCGACGGCGGCCGCAAGGCGGGCCGCCGCCGGCGGCCTGGGGCTTCGCCATGTGGCGGTGACGCCGGGCGGCGGAGCGGCGTCGTGACGCGGGGAAAGGCCGGCGATCATCCCGGGGGACGGCACCGCGTCCGGCGCTTCCAGGTGCTCCGGCACGCCTGAGGCGACGTCCGTGGCGGAGGTTTTCGCGCCCAGGCGCCTGTGGTTCTGGTTCCTGACGATCCTGGCCGGCGGCTCCTGGGGCCTCTTCTTCTCGCTGGCGCGCCTGGCGCGGGAGGGCGGCCATCATCCCTTCGGACTCACCGTCTGGCAGGGGGTGGGCGGCGGCCTGCTGCTGCTTTCCATTGCCGCCTGGCGACGCTACCGGCTGCCGCTCCACGGCCGCGCACTCGCCTTCTATCTGTTGTGCAGCGTCTTCGGCACGGCGCTGCCGACGACGCTGATCTTCTTCGTCGCCCCCCATCTGGGCGCTGGCTTCCTGGCCATCGCCATGGCGCTGGTGCCGCTTCTGACCTATGGCGCAGCGATTCTGCTGGGCATCGACCGCACCGCTGCCCTGCGGCTTGCCGGCCTGCTGCTGGGCTTTGTCGCCATCGTCATGCTGATGGCACCGCAGCTGGGCGCCGGCGGCTTCGCACTGATATGGGCGCTGCTGGCGCTCGTCGTGCCGGCCAGTTTCACGGTGGAGAACCTGTTGCTGGCCTTGCGCGCGCCGCCTTCCGCCCATCCCATCGCCCTGGTCGGCTGTTTCCAGCTGGGCGGGGCCCTGTTGATGGCGCCGCTGGCGCTGGCGACCGGCAACGTCATGGATATCGCCGTTCCCTGGCAGCAGGCCCATTGGGCCTCGCTCGCCATGCTGCTGATCAACGCCTTCAGCTATGTTCTTTTCCTCCATGTCCTGCAGCAGGTCGGGCCGGTGTTCGCGGCGCAGGCGACCTATGTCGTCACCGTCACCGGCGTGCTGTGGGGCATGGCGCTGTTCGGCGAGACCCATTCCGCCTGGGTGTGGCTGGCGCTGGCGGCGCTGCTGGCGGGCATGGCGCTGGTGGGGGAGCGCAAGGCGAGATCGTGACTGCTCGCCTGCGGCGCGGCCTTCGGCCATGCTGCGCCGGTTTGCGAGGGGAGGCGATCTTGGCGTTGACGCTCGGCATCGACACCGGAGGCACCTGTACCGACGCGGCGTTGTTCGACACCGAATGCGGCGTGGTAGCCGGCGCCAAGGCGCTCACCACCAAGCACGACCTCGCCCTGGGGATCGCCGCGGCGGCCGATGCGGTGCTGGGCGATCGCGGCGGCGAGATCGCGCTCGTTTCCATCTCGACGACGCTGGCGACCAACGCCATCGTCGAAGGCCAGGGCAGCCCGGCGGCGTTGGTGTTGATCGGCCATGCGGTGGGCGAGGAGGCGCGGCCGGATCTGGCGCGGGCGCTGGCCGGCGACCCGGTGCTGGCGGTGGCCGGCGGTCACGACGCGCTGGGCGAGGCGCGCCGTCCGCTGGATGCCGAGGCCCTGACCGCCGGGGCCGCGGCGGTGGCCGACCGCGTCTCGGCCTTCGCCGTCTCGTCGCTGTTTTCGGTGCGCAACCCGGAACACGAGATCGCGGCCCGCGACCTGCTGCGGGCGCAGACCGGTCTGCCCGTCTCCTGCGGCCACGAGCTGAGCCAGGAACTGGACGCCCCCCGCCGCGCGCTGACGGCGCTCATCAACGCCCGCCTGCTGCCGCTGATCCAGGACCTGATCCAGGCCACCTCCCGCCTGCTGGCCGAGCGCGGCGTGACGGCACCGCTGATGGTGGTGAAGGGCGATGGTTCGCTGACCTCGGCGGCCACCGCTCTGCGTTCGCCGGTGGAGACCATCCTCTCCGGGCCGGCGGCAAGCGTGGTGGGCGCGCTGCATCTTTCCGGCATCGAGGATGCCTTTGTCGCCGACATGGGCGGCACCACCACCGACATCGCGCCGATCGCCGACGGGCGGCCGCTGGTCGCGCCCGCCGGGGCCAGCGTCGGCGGTTATCGCACCATGGTGAAGGCGGTCGCCGTTCACAGCTGCGGCCTGGGCGGCGACAGCGAAGTGGCGCTCGACGAACGCGGGCGTCTGCGCCTGGGGCCGCGCCGCGCCGTGCCCCTGGCCCTGGCGGCTTCGCGTTTCCCGGCGGTGCTGGACGGGCTGCGCCGGCAGCGGCAGCGGGGCTGGCCGGAGGCCCATGACGGCATCTTCGTGCTGCGCCAGCGCGAGTCGGCGACAGGTCGTTCGGGGCTCAGCCGCCCGCAGCGGCGTCTGCTGGAAAGCCTGGAAAGCGGGCCGGTGGCGCTGGAGGATCTCTATCGCGACCGCTCGCCCAAGCTGCCGCTGGAACGGCTGCTGGAGCGCGGGCTGGCGGTGCTGTCGCGCTTCACCCCCAGCGACGCCGCCCATCTGCTGGGCTGCCACCGCGCCTGGAACGGCGAAGCGGCGGCCCTGGGCGCCGAGCTGTGGCTGCGCTGGTGGGCGCTGACCGGCCATCCCGCCCCCGACGGCCCGGAGAGCTTCGCCACCCTGGTGCTCGACGGGGTGCAGACGGCGGCCGTCCGCGCGCTGATGGAGGCGGCGGTGGCGGAACAGCACGGTCAGGCGCTGCCTTCGGGACGGGCGGCCGAAATGCTGCTGGCGCCGGCGCTGGAAGGGCGCGAGGGCGGGCCGTTGTTCGAGCTGGCGCTTCGCCTTCGCCATCCGGTGATCGCCGTCGGTGCGGCAGCCGCCACCTATTATCCGGAGGTGGGCCGGCGCCTCGCCACACGGGCCGAGATCCCGCCCCATGCCCATGTCTGCAACGCCGTCGGCGCCGTCGCCGGCTCGGTGACGCAGCGGGCGCAGGCGCTGGTGACGGCGCCACAGGCGGGGCTCTTTCGCTGCCATCTCGCCGATTCTCTGGCCGATTTCGACGATCTGGAAAGCGCCGCGCGCCATGCCGGCGAAGCGGTCGCCCGCCAGGCCCGCCAGGCTGCCGAGGCGAACGGGGCGGCCGATATCGTCGTGGAGACCGAACGCCACGACGAGACCGTCGCTGCCGCCGACGGCAGCCGGCTCTTCATCGAAAGCCGCATTCTCGCCCGCGCCACAGGCCGTCCGGCACTGGCCGGAGGGGCTTGACACCGCCGCCGGAGGGGCGCACACAGGTAATCGGAACCAAATCGGTTCTGTTTCTGCAAGGGCAGCCTGCCATGATCCGTCTTTCCCGCATGGCCGATTACGGCGTCGTCATCATGACCTTTCTCGCCGGGCATCGCCGCGAGATCCACACGGCGCAGCGCGTCGCCGAGGCGACCGGTCTGCCGCAGGCTGCCGCCGGCAAGCTGCTGAAGTCCTTCGCCCGTGCCGGCCTGCTGCAAAGCCAGCGCGGCAGCCATGGCGGCTATCGTCTGGACCGCCGGGCCGAAGACATCTCCGTCGCCGAGGTGGTGGAGGTGGTGGAAGGTCCCATCGCGCTCACCCTGTGCGTGGACCGGAAGGCGGGCAGCTGCGATGTGGAGGCGCTGTGCCCCATGCGCGGTGGCTGGAACCGGCTCAACCGGGCGCTGGTGGAAGCCTTCGAGAGCGTCTCGCTGGCCGCCATGGCCCCGGCGCTGCCGCCCGCCGCACCGCCCGTCGCCCCGCGCTAGGAGGACGATCATGGCCGCTCTTCAGGAGACCGTCGAGGCCGTCGGGCGCGCGACCGAGAGCTACCGCCACGGCTTCGTCACCGATATCGAGATGGAACGGGCGCCCAAGGGGCTCTCGGAAGACACCGTCCGCTTCATCTCGGCCAGGAAGGGCGAGCCGCAATGGCTGCTGCAATGGCGGCTGAAGGCCTATCGCCACTGGCTCACCATGAGCGAGCCGCAATGGGCGAGGGTGGGTTATCCACCCATCGACTACCAGGCGAGCTACTACTTCGCGGCGCCCAAGACCGACGCCGACAGGCCGGCGAGCCTGGACGAGGTGGACCCGAAGCTGCTGGAGACCTATGAGAAGCTCGGCATTCCGCTGCGCGAGCAGGAGCTGCTGGCCGGCGTGCGCAATGTGGCGACCGATGCCGTCTTCGACAGCGTTTCGGTGGCCACCACCTTCAAGGACCGTCTGGAAGCCGAAGGCGTCGTCTTCTGCCCCATGTCGGAAGCGGTCAGGAAACACCCCGATCTGGTGCGGTCTTATCTGGGCAAGGTGGTGCCCTATGGAGACAACTTCTACGCCGCACTCAACAGCGCCGTCTTCACCGACGGTTCCTTCTGCTACATCCCCAAGGGTGTGCGCTGCCCGATGGAGCTTTCCACCTATTTCCGCATCAACGCCTCGCAGACCGGCCAGTTCGAACGCACGCTGATCGTCGCCGACGAGGGGTCGAAGGTGAGCTATCTGGAGGGCTGCACGGCGCCGCAGCGCGACGAGAACCAGCTGCATGCGGCGGTGGTGGAGCTGGTGGCCCTGGAAGGGGCGGAGATCAAGTATTCGACGGTGCAGAACTGGTATCCCGGCGACGAGGAGGGCCGCGGCGGCATCTACAACTTCGTCACCAAGCGCGGCCTGGCCGAACGGCGCGCCCGCATCTCCTGGACGCAGGTGGAGACCGGCTCCGCCATCACCTGGAAATATCCCAGCTGCATCCTGAAGGGCGACGACAGCGTCGGCGAATTCTTTTCCATCGCCATCACCAACAACCGCCAGCAGGCCGACACCGGCACCAAGATGCTCCATATCGGCAGGAACACGAAGAGCCGCATCATCGCCAAGGGAATCGCGGCCGGCCGTTCCCAGAGCACCTATCGCGGCCAGGTGCGCATGAACGCCATGGCTGCCGGGGCGCGCAACTACACACAATGCGATTCGCTGCTGATCGGCGAGAACTGTGGCGCCCACACCGTGCCCTACACGGAGTCGAAGAACCGCACCGCCCGCATCGAGCACGAAGCGACCACCTCGAAGGTCTCCGACGATCAGCTGTTCTACTGCCGCCAGCGCGGCATCGGCGCCGAGGAGGCGCTGACGCTGATCGTCAACGGCTTCTGCCGCGAAGTGCTGCAGGAATTGCCGATGGAATTCGCCGTCGAGGCGCAGAAGCTGGTCGGCATCAGCCTCGAGGGCAGCGTCGGCTAGCGGGGGAGAGAAGGTTGAGCATCCTTTCGATCGCAGGCCTCCACGCCGAGGTAGAGGGCGAGGCAATCCTCCGGGGGATCGATCTGGAGATCGCCGCCGGTGAGGTCCACGCCGTGATGGGGCCGAACGGTTCGGGCAAATCGACCCTGGCCCATGTGCTGGCCGGGCGCGAGGGCTATCGGGTGACCGGTGGCGAGGTGCTCTACAAGGGCCGCGATCTGCTGGCCATGGAGGCGGAGGAACGGGCGCAGGCGGGGCTCTTCCTGGCCTTCCAGTATCCGGTGGAGATCCCCGGCGTGGCCACCGCCACCTTCCTCAAGCAGGCGATGAACGCCCAGCGCCAGGCCAGGGGGGAAAAGCCGCTCGATGCCTTCGAGTTCAAGAAGATCATGGACCGGCGCCTGAAAGAGCTCTCCATCGGCGGCGAGATGGTGCGCCGCGCGCTCAATGCCGGCTTTTCCGGCGGCGAGAAGAAGCGCATGGAAATGTTGCAGATGGCGCTGCTGGAACCCGACCTGGCGGTGCTGGACGAGACCGATTCCGGGCTGGATATCGACGCCCTGAAGCTGGTCGCCGGCGGCCTCGACCGGTTGCGGGCGCCCACCCGCTCCATGCTCGTCATCACCCACTACCAGCGCCTGCTGAACCACATCGTGCCGGATCGGGTGCACGTCCTGGCGGGGGGCCGCATCCTGCGAAGCGGCGGCCGCGAACTGGCGCTGGAACTGGAAGAGAAAGGCTACGCCGACATCGCGGCGGCGGCCTGACGCGCACCGTGGACGCCATCGGCCTGCTGCGGGACTACGACCCGGCCGCCCTGCCCGGTGCCGGCAGCGGCTGGCTCGATGGGCTGCGGGCCGGCGGTGCCCGCCGCTTCGCCGGCCTGGGCCTGCCGAACCGGCGCGTGGAGGAGTGGCGCTATACGGATCTGGGCGCGCTCTCCGCCCGCCCCTTCGCGGCGGCGGGCGCCGGCCGGGCCGGAACGCTGCCGCCGCCCTGCCTCGGCGGCCGCCGCGCCGTCTTCGTCAACGGGCGCTTCGATGCCGCCCGTTCGGAACTCTCGGGCGCGGGCGTCGTCGCGCTGCCGCTGACCGAAGCCCTGGCGCGCATCCCGCAGCTGCTGGAGGCCCATCTGGGCCGCATCGCCGCCCTGGGACGCCGGCATTTCGTCGCCCTCAACACCGCCTGGCTGGCGGAGGGCTTCGTGCTGTGGGTGCCCGATGGCGCGGCCCTGGAAGGCGGGCTGGAACTGCTGTTCGTCGGCGACGGCGGCGAAGAGCGCTCCGCCTGGCACCCGCGCAACCTGGTCGTTCTGGGCCGGGGTGCGGCGGCCGCCGTCGTCGAACGCCACAGCGGCCGGGGCGCCTATCTCGCCAACGGGGTGACGGAGATCGCCCTGGCGCCCGCCGCCCGCCTCGCCCACTACAAGCTCCAGGACGAGGCGGACGCAGCCTTCCACATCGCCGCCACCGAGGTGCGGGTCGCCGCAGACGCGGCCTATGAGAATTTCAGCCTCATGGCCGGCGGCGCCGTGGCGCGCAACCGCATCGCCGTGGAACTGGCGGCGCCCGGCGCGTCATGCCGGTTGAACGGCGCCTATCTCGGCCGCGGCGCCTGCCAGCTCGACACCGACATGACGATCGACCATGCCGCGCCCGATGGCAGCAGCGATGCCCTCTACAAGGGCGTGCTGGACGGGCGCGCCAGGGGCGTCTTCCAGGGCCGCATCGTAGTGCGCAAGGGCGCTCGCAAGACGCAGGCGCATCAGACCAACAGGGCGCTGCTGCTCTCGGATCGCGCCGAGATCGACGCCAAGCCCGAGCTCGAGATCTACGCGGACGACGTGCAATGCGGCCACGGCGCCACCGCCGGGGCGCTGGACGAAGACGCCCTCTTCTATCTGCGCGCCCGCGGCCTGTCGGCGGCCGAGGCGCGCGGCCTGCTGATCGACGCCTTCGTCGCCGAAGCCCTGGCCACCGTCGCCCATGACGGCGTGCGCGATGCCTTCCGCCGCTTCGCCGCCGGCTGGCGGCAGGGGGGTGCGTCGTGAACGCCGCCGCCCCGGCGCTCGCCAACGCGCCGCTCGACGCCCACCGCCTGCGGGCCGATTTTCCCATCCTCGCCCGCCCGGTCCACGGCCGGCCGCTGGTCTATCTCGACAGCGCCGCCAGCGCCCAGAAGCCGCGCCGTGCGATCGCCGCCGAAAGCCGCGTCTACGAGCGGGAATACGCCAACGTCCATCGCGGCGTGCACCATCTCTCCCAGGCCGCCACCGGCCGTTTCGAGGCGGCGCGCGAGCGCGTCCGCCGCTTCCTCAACGCCGCCAGCGCCAGCGAGATCCTGTGGGTGAGGGGCGGCACCGAGGGCATCAACCTGGTGGCCCAGTCCTGGGGCCGCAGCACCCTCGGCGCCGGCGACGAGATCCTGGTCTCGACCCTGGAGCACCACGCCAACATCGTGCCCTGGCAGCTGCTCGCCCGCGAGAAGGGCCTCGCCGTCAGGGCCATCCCCATCCGCGACGACGGCCAGATCGATATGGCGGCCTATCGGGCGCTGCTGCGGCCGTCGGTGAAGCTGGTGGCGCTCACCGCCATGTCCAACGCGCTCGGCATCGTGACGCCGGCGGCCGAGATGATCCGGCTGGCCCACGAAGCCGGCGCCAGGGTGATGCTGGATGGCTGCCAGGCGGCCAGCCACGCCGCCATCGACGTGCAGGCCCTCGATTGCGACTTCTTCGTCTTCTCCGGCCACAAGCTCTACGGCCCCACCGGCATCGGCGTCCTCTACGGCAAGGCAGCCCTGCTGGAGGCCATGCCCCCCTGGCAGGGGGGCGGCGAGATGATCGCCCGCGTCAGCCTGGAAAAGGGCACCAGCTTCAAGGGCATCCCCCACCGCTTCGAGGCCGGCACGCCGGCCATCGCCCAGGCCATCGCCCTGCACGCCGCCCTCGACTATGTGGAAGAGGTGGGGCTGGAGCGCATCGCCTGCCACGAGGCCATGCTGCTCGATTATGCGACGCGGCGCTTGGCCGCCCTTCCCGGCGTCGCCATCCACGGCAGCCATCCGGACAAGGCCGCCATCCTCTCCTTCACCATGGCGGGCGCCCATCCCCACGATGTCGGCACCATCGTCGATCGCGAGGGGGTGGCGGTGCGGGTCGGCCATCACTGCGCCCAGCCGACGATGGAACGCTTCGGGCTGGCCGCCACGGTGCGCGCCTCCTTCGCCCTCTACAACACCACCGACGATGTCGACCGCCTGGTCGCCGCCCTCGAAAAGGTCAGGGAGCTTTTGCCATGAGCGACGACCTGCGCGACCTCTATCAGGAAATCATCCTCGATCACGGCAGGAATCCGCGCAATTTCCGCCATCCGCCCGATTGCGACCGCAGCGCCGAGGGCGACAACCCCCTGTGCGGCGACCGGCTCACCGTCTATCTGAAGCTGGATGGCGAAGGCGCCATCGAGGACGTCGCCTTCCAGGGGCGCGGCTGCGCCATCTCCATGGCGTCGGCCTCGATGATGACCGAGATGGTCCAGGGCCGCAGCGAAACCGCCGTCCGCGCCCTGTTCAAGAGCTTCCACCGCCTGGTCGCCGGCGAGGGCGCTGTGGAGGGCGACGGCGAGGCGCTCGACAAGCTGGTCGCGCTTTCGGGCGTGCGCCGCTTCCCGATGCGCGTCAAATGCGCCACCCTGCCCTGGCACGCCATGACCGCGGCCATGGACGGCGCCGCCAGGGTGACGACGGAGTAGGCCATGGACGAAGCCACGAAGGAAGCGGGTGCGCGGAACGGGGCCGCCCCGCCCGGCCCCGCCGGCGGCGAGGCGCCTGCCCATGAGGCCTGGCGCCCCGAGGCCGACCCCCACGCCATCCCCCAGGAGGAAGGCGAGCCCGCCATCGGCGCCATCGTCGATGCCCTGCGCACCGTCTTCGACCCCGAGATCCCGGTCAACATCTACGATCTCGGCCTGATCTACGCCATCGACTCCAGGAAGGACGGCAGCGTCAAGGTGGAGATGACCCTGACCGCCCCCGGCTGCCCCGTGGCCGAGGACATCCCGATATGGGTGAAGGATGCGGTGGCCACGGTGGAGGGGACGGGCGAGATCAAGGTGGAGATCGTCTGGGATCCGCCCTGGGATCCCTCCATGATGTCCGATTACGCCAGGATCGAGCTCGGCATGTATTGAACCGCCGCGCCCCCGGCGGCGCGCAAGGGAGGAGACCATGGCCCCACAGGTGATGACGCTGACCGACCGCGCTGCGGAGCGCGTCAAGGCGCTGCTGGCCGACAACGACAAGGCCGTCGGGCTGAAGCTCGGCGTCAAGATGGCGGGTTGCAGCGGCTTCTCCTACACCATGGACTGGGCCCTGGAGACCGGCGGCGACGAGGACGTGGTGGAAGACAAGGGCGTCCGGCTGCTGATCGACCCCGCCGCCGTCATGTTCCTGCTGGGCACCGAACTCGACTGGCGCGAAGACCGGCTGGAAAGCCGCTTCGTCTTCAACAACCCCAACGCCAAGGCGATGTGCGGCTGCGGCGAATCCTTCACCGTCTGAGGGAGGCCGCGCCATGCCGCTCGCCCTCGCCAGCGCCAGCTTCGACGAAGGCGCCCGTCTGGGCGCGGATCACATCCTCTCGGCGGAGTACGGCTTCGGCTGCGCCGGCGGCAACCGCTCGCCCCATCTCGCCTGGCAGGGCGCGCCGGAGGGAACGGAAAGCTTCGCCGTCACCTGCTACGACCCCGACGCCCCCACCGGCAGCGGCTTCTGGCACTGGCTGGTGGTGAACATCCCGCCCGATGTGGGCCGTCTGGCGGCCGGCGCCGGCGATCCCGCCGCCGGCCTGCTGCCGCCGGGCGCGCTGCAAACCCGCACCGATTTCGGCCGCCCCGGCTATGGCGGCCCCTGCCCGCCGCCGGGCCACGGCCCCCACCGCTACGTCTTCACCGTCTTCGCGGTCAGGGAGGCCAGCCTGCCGGTGGATGCCGACACCATGCCGGCCGTGGTCGGCTTCAACCTCCATTTCGCCACCCTGGAAAAGGCAAGCCTGACGGCCCTCTACGAGCGATAGGCGGCTTCGCCAGCGCCATGCTTCGCCCCGCCCTTCTCCTCGCCGCCGCGATGCTGTGCCCGGCGCTGCTCGCCACCGCCGCCGGCGCCGAGCCCCAGCCATGGATGAAGCGCGACGACTTCGAGACGCTGAGTTTCTCCGTGGATGTCGACGACGACTGCCCGTTCACCGCCGACGAGATCGAAGCCGCGGTGAAGAGCGAAGCCCTGAGAGCGCGGATCGTTCCGGTCATCTTTGGGAAAAGCCCGGAGTGGTTCAATTGGCAATTTCACATGGGCATTGCAGCGACATGCCTGAGGGTGGGGGAGAAAAACTGGGCAGGCGACCCTTTGGGTTATGCGATGTCTCGAGATATCCACTTCGGCACCTTCCGGACAGATGGCGTCTTCATGCTGTATCAATTTCCCAATGGATCCGGTATTGCCATTGCCTCTGCTGGTATGGACGGAAAGGACTACCTCATCGACTCCATACGTGAGAGCGTGGCCGATCTCCTGACGGACTATCTGGAAGCGAATCTGGCACCGCTCGAATGAGGGCAAGGGCATCACCCGCAGGATCTGCCGTGCGATATGGGGCGGTGCCTCGGTTTGAAGATGGGTGGGTGCCGTTTGCCGCCACCCCCAGCGTCCCGCCGGCAACGGGCCGAAGGCCCGTCAACGCACCGCCCACGCCACCCCGCGCGCTTCAACCGCGCACGGCGTCTTCCAGCGTTTCCACCGGCTTCGCGGACAGGATGCCGACACGCAGCGCGGCGGCGGGCGGCCTCGAAATTGGAAGCCGAGACATTGCCTAATACGGGAGACTCTGGCACTCGAAGGAGTCGTAACGGCGTCATCATCGGCTTCGCGCAAGGAAAGGACGCCGCGCCCGGCCGGTCCCCGCCGCCCGGCGAGGCTGCTATGATCGCTCCGGCGGCATGTCCCCGTGCCGCGCATCGAACAGGATGGAATCGCCGCCCCGCCCCATGACGCAACCCGCCCGCCTCAACGTCGCCGACGGCAGCCCGCTGGACCTGCTGGCATCCCGCCGTTCCGTGCTGGCGGCGCAGCTGGTCGAGCCCGGCCCCGCCCCCGAGGAGCTCGACGCCATGCTGGCCATCGCCCTGCGCGTGCCCGACCACGGGCGGCTTGCGCCCTGGCGGCTGCTGGTGCTGTCGCGCCCCGCCCAGGCCCAGCTGGGCGAGCTCTTCGTCGCCGAGTTCCGCAAGCTGGAACCGGACGCCGACGACCGGCGGCTGGCGCTGGAGCGGGTGCGCCCGCAACGCTCGCCGGTGCTGGTGGCGGTCGCCAGCCGCCTCACGGACGCCCGCGACGACGTGCCGCCGCTGGAACAGCTGCTGTCCTGCGGCAATGTCTGCTTCAACCTGCTGCACGCCGCCACCGCCATGGGCTACGGCGCGCAATGGGTCACCAACTGGCCGTCCCGCAACCCGGCGGTGAAGGCGGCGCTGGGCATCGGCGAAGGCGACCGCCTGGTGGGCTTCGTCCACATCGGCACCCCCAGGGCGGTGCCGGCGGAACGCCAGCGCCCCGCCCTGGCCGAGGTGGTCTCCCGCCTGGACCGGCTCGCGCCCGCCGCCTCGCCCTAGGCCGCCGCCACGGCCGCCCAGGGCGAAGAGACGAAGGCGCAACCCTGCAACACGCCCTCGCCCGTCACGCGCACCGCGTTGGGGCAGGCGAAGGGCGAAAGCGGCGAGGGCGGCAGCGCCACCGTCCGCCAGCGGGCGGCCAGCGCGGCGGCGATGGCCGGGTCGAGCCGGTCGTCCAGGGTGACGAGATCGGCCCCGCTCACATCGATGCGCGGCGTGTGGAAGGCGTCTTCCAGCGTCATGCCGTGGTCCACCACGAAGGAGATCAGCTGCATGATTGCCGGGAAGATGCGCCGCCCGCCCGAGGCGCCCAGCGCAAAGTCCCCGCCCGGCGCGTCCGTCACCGCCGCCGGGCACATGTTGGAAAGCGGGCGGCGTCCGGGCGCCATGGCGTTGGGGCCGCCGGGGCGCGGGTCGAACCACATGATGCCGTTGTTGGCCAGAAAGCCGGTCCGGGGCAGGGTCACGCGGCTGCCGAAGGCCGAAAGCAGGGTCTGGGTCAGCGCCGCCATGGTGCCCGTGGCGTCCACCGCCGTCACGTGGGTGGTGCAGCTTTCGCCGCCATCGCCGCCCATGGTGGCGAGGCGGTGGCGCCAGGCGGCGAACAGCGCCTCGCCGCCGGCTTCGTAGGCCGCCAGATCCGGCGTCCCCCGCGCCGCGCCCGGCCGCCAGGCCGCCTCCAGCCGCGCCAGCGCGTCCAGCAGCGAAGGGCCGGCGCCGGGCCCCGGCGGCACGTGGACGGTGGCGCCGCGATAGCGACCGCTGCGGGCGGGCAGGATGCGGGCCCGATAGGCCGCCAGGTCCGCCGCCGTCACCCTGGCGCCGATCTCGCCCATGTCGCGGGCGATCTCGCGGGCCAGGTCGCCGCGGTAGAAGTCGCTCGCCCCGGCGTCGCGCAGGCGCTCCAGCGTGGCCAGCCCGCGCTCGTTGCCGAGCGTCGCCAGGGCCGCCGCATCGCCGCCGACGGGCGGCAGGCCGCCGGGCAGGAAGAGGTCGCGGCTGCCGGGATAGCGTGCCAGGCTCCGTGCCTCCAGCGCGATTCGCAGGGTCGCGTGCCAGTCCAGCTTCAGGCCGCGCCGCGCCAGCGCCACGGCCGGCGCCACGGCCTCGGCCCAGGGCAGCGTGCCGAAACGGGCCAGCGCCGCCGCCAGGCCGGCGATCTGGGTCGGCACGGCGATCGAAAGCGGCCCTTCGACATTGCGGTCGTCCTTCACCCGCGGCCAGCCGAACAGGTCGTCGTCGGCCTCGCCCGTCTCCGCCAGCGGATAATCGCCTGCGTCCAGCGTCGCCGGTGCCACGGTGGCGAAGTCGACCGCGTGGCAGGCGCCGCTTCTGCCGTCCAGCACCGTCATGAAGCCGCAGCCGCCGGGCCCGCTCATCCACGGCTCGACGACGCCGATGGCCAGCCCCGCCGCCACCGCCGCGTCCACCGCATTGCCGCCCTGCGCCAGCACGTCGGCACCGGCGGCCGAGGCCTCGTAATGCTGGCTCGCCACCAGCCCGCGCCGGGAGACGACGGCCGGCTTGGCGATGTTCCAGGTCTCGACCAGCCGCATGGCCTTTTGCTCCCTTCTTTGGCCGCGCACTCTAGGTCGGCTAGTCTCCGCCGTCGATCCGCGGGAGGCGGGCCATGAGCGATCGCCGCTTCGCTGCCATGAAGACCGAACCCTACTGGTGGGAGGACGCGCCGCGCCCCCACATCGCCAACCGCGCGCTGCCGGCGAAGGCCGATGTGGCCATCGTCGGCGCCGGCTATACCGGGCTGAACGCGGCCCTGGTGCTGGCGCGGGCGGGGCGCAGCGTGGTGGTCTTCGACGCCGCCGAAGCGGCCTGGGGTTGCAGCGCCCGCAATGGCGGCCAGATCGCCGACGGCGTCAAGCCCGGCTTCGGGACGCTGGCGCGCCGCTATGGCGACGGCGCCGCCCGCGCCATCGTCGCCGCCGGGCGCGAAAGCCTCGATCACACGCTGGCCTTCGTGGAGGCGGAGGGGATCGCCTGCGATCTCCACCGCGGCGGGCGTTTCATCGGCGTCCACCGGCCCTCGCGCTACGACGGCCTGGCGCGGCACCTGGCCGAGCACGCCAGGATCGATCCCTTCGACTGGCACATGGTGCCGGCGGGCGAGATGGCGGCGGAACTCGGCACCGAGGCCTATTGCGGCGGCGCGGTGATGGAACACCACGCCAGCCTGCAGCCGGCCAGATACGCCAACGGCCTCATTCGCCTGGCGCTGGAAGCGGGCGTCGCCATCGAGACCGGGACGCCGGTGCTGGCGCTGGAGGCGGGCAGGGACGGCAGCGTGGAGGTGACGACGGCGCGCGGGCGGTTGCGGGCCGGCGCCGCGGCGGTCGCCACCAACGGCTACAGCGGCCCGGCGGTGCCGTGGCTGCGGCGGCGCGTCATCCCCATCGGCAGCTACATGATCGCCACCGAGCCGCTGGCGGAGGAGACGATGGCGAAGATCATGCCCCGCCAGCGTTCCATCTCCGACACCCGCAAGGTGATCTATTACTACCGGGCCTCGCCCGACCGCCGGCGGGTGGTCTTCGGCGGGCGGGTGGCGCTGAAGGAGACCGACCCCGCCGTCAGCGCGCCGCGCCTCCATGCGGCGATGGCGAAGCTTTTTCCCGAGCTCGCCGGGGCGGCGATCAGCCACAGCTGGCTGGGCTTCGTGGCCTACACCTTCGACGAGATGCCCCATATCGGGCGCCGCGACGGGCTGTGGTTCGCCATGGGCTATTGCGGTGCCGGCGTCGCCTGGGCGAGCTGGATGGGCCACAAGCTGGGCCACAAGCTGCTGGGGTCGGCCGAAGGCGCCACGCCCTTCGACGGCCTCGCCTTTCCCACCCGTCCGTTCTACGACGGCAATCCCTGGTTCCTGGCGGCGGCCGTCGCCTGGCACCGGGCGATGGACCGCTGGGGACGCTAGCGGCGGGTCAGGCGGCGAGCCCCAGATCGCGCTTCTTGCGGGCCGCCCAGGCCTGGATGATGCGGTCGGCGATCATCGCCATCAGCGCCATGGAGCCGCCGGCGATCACCCCCTGGCCGAAGCGGGCGTTGGTGAGACTGTCATAGACCCACTGGCCCAGCCCCTTGGTGCCCACCAGGGCGGCGATCACCAGCATGGCCAGCGCGAACATCACCACCTGGTTCAGCCCCAGCATGATTTCCGGGATGGCGAGCGGCAGCTTCACCTTCCACAGCACCTGCCGTTCCGTGCAGCCCATCATGCGCGCCGCTTCCACCGCCACCGGATCGACGTGGCGCAGCCCGTGTTCCGTGTAGCGGATGGCCGGCACGATGGCATAGAGGATGATCGCCAGCAGGGCGGAGAAATCGCCCACCAGGAAGACCATGATGACCGGAATCAGGAAGACGAACAGCGGCATGGTCTGCAAGGTGTCGTTGATGGGCCGCAGCGTCGCCGAAACCCGCTCGTTCTGCGCCGCCCAGATGCCCAGCGCCCCGCCCAGCACGAAGCACAGGATGACCGAGGTCGCCGTCAGATAGAAGGAAAGCATGGCCCGCGGCCAGGCGCCGGTGACCAGCATGAAGGCCATGCCCAGAAAGGCGAACAGGGCGATGCGCCAGCCGCCCACCTGCCAGGCGATCAGCGTCACGGCGGCGATGAACACCGGCCAGGGCGTGCCGGAAGCGCCGAAGAAGAACAGCACCAGCAGCAGGCCGGCCGCCACCGCCGCCCGCCAGCCGGCCAGCTTCGCCGCCAGGGCCACCAGGCCGCCCGCCAGCAGCCAGTAATAGAGCGCATCGGCCGCCTCGGTGAACTGGAAGCCCCACGAGGAGGGCCGCGCGATCCGCTCCAGCCCCGCCTTCATGGGCAGCATGAAGAAGAAGAGCGTGTAGGTCTTGATGGCGTCGGTGACGTCGAAGAAGTTGCGCGTGAACCAGGAGATGGCGTCGTTGAGGTCGTCGGCCGGGTAGAACACCCACGCTTCGGGCCAGCGCTCGACGGCCGGCACCAGCGGCGCCAGCAGCAGGCCGGCCGCCACCGCGCCCGCCATCGCCGCCAGATAGGGATGGCGGGCCACGACGCCGCCCTGGCGCGGCAGGCGGATCTCGCCCGAACGCTCGGCGAAGCCGCGGCTGATGCGGTCCATCATCATCGCCAGCAGCACGATCACCAGGCCGGCCAGCAGGCTCTGCCCGGTCTGCGCCTTGCGCATGGTGGAGAGCACCTCCCAGCCGATATCGGCGAAGCCGCCGATGATGGCGGCGATGATGACCATGGAAAGCGCCGCCATGATGGTCTGGTTGACGCCGATCATGATGGTCGCCATGGCGGCCGGGATGCGCACCATGAACAGCAGCTGGAAGCCGTTGCAGCCCGACATCTGGCCGCTCTCGATGACGTTGTCGGGCACCCGGTCCAGCCCCAGCATCACGTTCCTCACCATGGGCGGGCTGGCGTAGATGGCCGAGGCCACCATGCCCACCACCGGCCCGATGCCGAACAGGATGAGGATGGGGATGAGATAGGCGAAGGTGGGCACGGTCTGCATCACGTCGAGCAGCGGTTCGATGGCCCGCCTGGCGGCGCGGAAGCGGAAGCCCAGCAGCCCCAGCGCCAGGCCGAGCAGCAGCGACAGCGGCACCGAGATGCCCACCAGCGCCAGGGTGGACATGCTTTCGCTCCAGTAGCCCACCACCAGCATGTAGAGCAGCGCGGCGACGCAGAACGCCGCCAGGCGCCAGCCCTTGGCGGCCCAGGCGACGATCGCCACCAGCGCGACGGTGACCGGCCACGGCAGCCATTGCAGCACGTCCTGCAGTCCGGGCACCTCGACCGTGCCGCCGCCGATGGCGACGGTGCCGCCCGCCATCGGCCAGGTGAGCATCTCGGAGATGAAGCGGAAGACGGGCTTGAAGTTGAGCGTGAACCAGTCCATCCCCGCTTCCAGCCAGCCTTCCAGCGGGATTTGCCAGCCCTGGGGCCAGGCGATCAGCCAGCGCTCCTCGCCGCGCAGCGCCACGCATAGCAGCGCGAAGGCGGCGAGGGCGAGCCAGGGCAGCAGGCCGGGCGGCAGGCGGCGGGCGGCGGCGATGGCGAAGCGGCCGGCGGCGGCCGGGGAGGTATCGCCGGCGGTCACGGCGCCGCGTCTTCTCCGGCGGCCAGGGCCGCCAGCACGTCGTGGGGCGTCACCTGGCCGATCGTGTGCCCCGCCTCGTCCTTCACGGCCACCGCGCCCGGCCCTTCGCCGAAGCGGGGGATCAGCCGCTCCAGGGCGGTATCGGCGGCGACGGCGGCTTCCGTGTCGAGGCCGTCCTGCGCCGGCTTCACGATGTCGCCGGCGGTGATGACCTTCACGCGCGGCACGTCCTGGGTGAACTCCTCGACATAGTCGTCGGCCGGCTTCATCACCACCTCGGCCGGCGTGCCGATCTGCACGATGCGCCCGTCCTTCATGATGGCGATGCGGTCGGCCAGCCGCAGCGCTTCCAGGAAATCGTGGGTGATGAAGACGATGGTCTTGTGGAGCAGCTGCTGCAGGCGGATGAACTCGTTCTGCATCTGGCGGCGGATCAGCGGGTCCAGCGCCGAGAACGGCTCGTCCAGCAGCCACAGCTCCGGCTCCACGGCCAGGCTGCGGGCGATGCCGACGCGCTGCTGCTGGCCGCCGGAGAGCTCGCGCGGATAGCTGGCCTCGCGCCCCTTCAGGCCCACCAGATCGATCATCTCCCTGGCGCGGGCCACCCGCGCCGGCTTGTCGATGCCCTGGACCTGCAGCGGGAAGGCTACGTTTTCCAGCACCGAAAGATGGGGCAGCAGGCCGAAATTCTGAAACACCATGCCCATCTTGTGGCGGCGGATGTCGATCAGCCGCTGCTTGGAGGCGGCGAGCAGGTTCTCCCCATCCAGGATCACCTCGCCGGCGGTGGGCTCCACCAGCCGCGACAGGCAGCGCACGATGGTGGACTTGCCGGAACCGGAGAGCCCCATGATGACGAAGATCTCGCCCTTGCGGACCTCGAAGCCGACGTCGCAGGCGGCCCCGATATGGCCGCTGGCGCGCACGCTGGCGATCAGCGCCTCCGGGTCGGCCGCGGCGCCGTCGCCATCGGCAAAGAAGCTTTCGGCGTGGGGGCCATAGACCTTCCACACATGGCGGCAGGTCAGCTGCACGTCGCCTGCGGGCCCGTCCTTCATCTCGCTTCGCCCCCACCCGCCCGCGTTCTGGTGCGCGGGAAGGCGGCAGACTAGCGGCCCGGCGCGGCGGCGGCAATGCGGGCCGCTTGCCGCAACGGCGGCAACGCCCCTAGGATGCCCCATGCTGACCGCAGACGAAGCCCGCGCCCTCGACCGCCCGTCCGGCGAGGCCATCGGCCTTCCGGCGCGTGCCTATACCTGCGAGGACTTCGCGCGGGCCGAGCGGGAGCGGCTGTTCGCCCGCACGTGGACGTGCGCGGGCTATGCCCACGAAGTGCCGTCGCCGGGCGATGTGGCGGTGCGCGAGGTGGCCGGGGCGCCGCTGCTGTTCGCCAGGAACCGCGAAGGCAGGATCCGCTGCTTCCACAATGTCTGCACCCACCGGGGGAGCCTGCTGGTGCCCGCCGCCGCCAGCGGCAGGCAGGCGCTGCGCTGCCGCTATCACGGCTGGACCTTCGATCTCGACGGCAGGCTGGTGCTGGCCCCCCATTGGGGCGGCAAGGGACGGGCGGCGGACCTCGACAGATCCTGCCTGGGGCTGAAGCCGGTCAGGCTCGCCCGCTGGCACGACTGGCTGTTCGTCAATCTCGACGGCAAGGCGGAGCCTTTCGAGGACTATGCGGCGCCCTTCCTGGCCCAATGCGCCGAATACCGGCTGGCGGACGCCACCTGGTGCCGCACCCTGCCCTATGAGATCGCCGGCAACTGGAAGCTGGTGGCCGAGAACTATCTGGAGACCCTGCATCTCGATTTCGTCCACAGCGTGCTGGCCGAGGTCGCGCCCTTCGCCGAACACCGCACCCTGGCCGACGGCTCCTGCCTGGGCACGATCATCGATGTCGGCCTGCCGGCCGCCTGGGCGCAGGGCGAGGCGCTGCCGCGCTGGCCCGGCATCGGCGAGGACAACCGGACGGCGAAGAACCTGGCGCTCTTCCCCAATTTCAAGTTCGTGGTGGGTCCCGACCATTGCTGCTCGATGGTGGAATTTCCGGCCGGCGCCGGGCGGTCGCATCAACGCTGGGACTTCTATTTCCACGGCGAAGGCGCCACCGCCGCCGCCTTCGCGCCGGCCCGCGAGGCCATCGTGGACTTCTACGACAAGACCAATCGCGAAGATTTCGAGGCGGTGGAAGCGGTGCAGGCGGGCCACCGTTCGCCCGCCATGGCCGGGGCGCGTTTCAGCGCCATCTGGGAAGGCGGCGTGCACCATTTCCAGAAGCTGGTCGCGGCCCACATGACCGCATGAGGCGGCGGGAGAAACAGCCATGAGAGACGAGGCCTTCATCACCTGCGCGCTGACCGGCGCCGGCGACACCACGTCCAGAAGCCCCCATGTGCCGGTGACGCCGGCCGAGATCGCCGCCGCCGCCATCGAGGCGGCGCAGGCGGGGGCCGCCATCGTCCATATCCACGTGCGCGACATCCGCACCGGCAAGGGCAACCGCGACCGCGCGGCTTTTCGCGAGACGGTGGCGCGCATCCGCGACAGCGCCACCGACGTGGTCGTCAACCTCACCACCGGCATGGGGGGAGACTACAGGCCCGACCCCTCGGACCCCGGCCGGGCCGCGCCCGGCTGCGACATGGCTTCGCCGGAAGAGCGGGTCGCGCATGTGGAGGAGCTGCTGCCGGAGATCTGCAGCCTCGACGTGGCCACCATGAACTTCCCCGACGGCGCCTTCATGAACGTGCCGGCCCATCTGCGCGTCATGGCCGACCGCATCCAGGCCGCCGGCGTGAAGCCGGAACTGGAATGCTTCGATCTCGGCCATGTCCGCCTCGCCGGCCAGCTGATCGCCGAAGGCCACATCGCCTCGCCGCCGTTGCTGCAGCTGTGCCTGGGCGTGCCCTGGGGGGCGCCGGCCGATACGGCCTCGCTGCTGGCGATGCGCAACCTGCTGCCCGCAGACGCCCACTGGTCGGCCTTCGGCATCAGCCGCATGCAGATGCCCATGGCGGCGCAGGCGGTGGTCGCCGGCGGCCATGTACGGGTGGGCCTGGAAGACAACCTCTATCTGAAGCGCGGCGTCCTGGCGACCAACGGCCAGCTGGTGGAGCGCGCCGTGGAGATCGTCGAACGGCTGGGCTGCCGCATCATGACCCCGGCCGAGACCCGCCAGCTGCTGGGCCTCACCCGCCAGCACTGAGCGGGCGGAAGGGGAGGCAGCCATGGCCGAGCCGGGCGCCGTGGCCCCGACATGGCGGCGATGAAGGCCGCGCGCGCCACCGCCTTTGCCGCGCCGGGCGGCGGGGCGGCGGCACCGGCCGCCCGCCTGCCGGCCCGGGCGCGGCGCAGCCCCGGGCGCTGAAGACCGTGTTCGACATGGCCCGCCACGCCCGGGTGAAGGCGCTGCTGGAAGAAGTCGCGGCGGTGGAAGAGCGGCTGGCGGCCAACGAGCTGGAGATGGTCCGCCATCTCGCCCGCAAATACGAAGACCCCGGCCCTTCCGACCCGGACGATGTCCGCGTGCTGGAGGTCATCTTGCGCAATGTGGCGATCCGCAAAGGCTATGCCATCGACGCCCGCCACCGTACGCCCCGCGCCATCTCGCTGGAACGCCGCAAGGACTGAAGCGGCGGCGTGGAAACGTGGCCGCTCCATGCCGGAGAGGCGATTCGAGACGATCTTCGGGGGCTACAAAATCGGGGAGGAGAGCTCCAATGCATGGTCGAATCCATCGCGATGGGAAAACGCGAAGGGCGAGGACGAAATGCCTGCTTCGTAAACCTGCCCACTGGATGCCAGGGCCCCGGTTGGCCTCCTTCTGCGGCACCCTGCTGGCCACGCTGCTGCTGTCGGGAGGTGAAGCCTTTGCCCAGGCGACGCAAATCGATCCGGAGGAAAGCAAACTGCGCCTCCTGGCGCGTTCGAATCCCGGTGGCGTAGCCGACGAATACTGGGTCTGGATGAATCGCAGAGCGCAGGTTACGTTCCGCTGCGAGCACGGGTTCTGGAGCGAAAACGATTTCTTCGCCGGAGCGGAGTTCTGCGATACCGACGGTGCGGGAGGATACAAAAGGGATCACACGGATGCCGACGACTTTCTTTCCTCCTTTACCGTGGAGGTGTCGAGAAAGAAGCAAGGCCCCGTCGTGGAAAGCGTCATCGGGTCCATAAAAACGGTCGCCTTCGACATCGATCTCACCCCTGCCGATCCTTTCAGGCAGTGCATCGGCTTCCGATTCGCCACCGGCCTGGGCTTCGGTCTCAAACAAGGCCTGTTCGCCAAGTTGTTCGACTTCTACGCCTGCGGCGAAAGCCGCAGCATGGCGGAGGAATGGTTCCTGACGCTCCTTGGGGGCTTCGGCGTCGAAGGCGAATTCGAGCGCATGGTGGAATAGCGCCCGCCGCCCCTCATCCGCCTTTGAGCGGCGGCATCAGGGCGAGATCGTCACCGTCCTTCAGCACCGCCTCGCCGCGCCTGGCGGCGGTGAGCGCCTTGCCGTTCAGCGTCACCAGATAGCTGCCTTCGGGCAGGCCGAGCCGGGTCATCGCCTCGGCCACGGTCAGGCCCTCGGGCAGGTCCAGCCGGGCGCGGTTGGCCTCCGAGCCCGGCGGCAGGTGGCGCCCCAGCAGGCCGGCGGTCCGCACCTGGATCTTCATGCGGCGCGGCGCGAAGCGTCCTGCGCGCAGGCCAGATAGGCTTCCATGATGCGATGGGGATCGGCCTTCAGCGCCCGCTTCCAGGCGCCCAGCGGCGTGCGGGTCTGGATGAGGCCGCGCAGCACGCCGACATGCTGGGTCAGGCCCAGCGCCAGGCAGCCCACCAGCACGTCGTCGCGGAAGGAAAGCCGCAGATAGCGGAAACGCTCCCGGTCCACGGCGAGTGCTTCGTCGCCGCCTTCCACGCCGTCCCACAGCCCGTAGGAGGTGGAGATCAGCCCCAGGGTGTTGAGCGTGTTCATCGCCAGGCTGCCGCGATAGGCCGTGGCCCGGCCGGCCATGTTGAGGGCGGCGCAGCGGCCGTGCTCGCTGGCGGTGGGCTGGATGGCGTGCACGTCGTGGCCGCCGGTCATGAAGTCGAAGCCCGCCGCCACGTCGCCGGCAGCATAGATGCCGGGAACGCTGGTTTCCATGTGCTCGTCGATGATGACGCCGTCGTCCATGTCGATGCCGCTTCCTTCTAGGAAACCGGTGTTGGACCGGACGCCGGTGGCGCACACCACCAGATCGGCGGCCAGCGGGGAACCGCCGGCCAGGTCCAGAGTCAGGCTGCCGTCGCCATTGGCGGAGATGCCCTCCACCCGGGTCGCGACGCGCACCTCCACGCCCTGGTTCCGGCACCAGGCGGCGATCATTTCGCCGCCGGTGCGATCCATCATGCGCGCCACCATGCGGTCGGCCATCTCGACCACGGTGAGGTTGACGCGCCTTGCCGCCAGGGCCTCCAGCACGATGCAGCCGATGAAGCCCGCCCCCATCAGCACCACATTGTCGCCGGGCTTGGTGTGGCGGACGATGGCGCGGGCGTCTTCGAGCGTCCAACAGGAGACCACCCGTTCCAGGTCCATGCCGGGGATGGGCGGGCGCACCGGCGCCGCGCCGCTGGCGAGCAGCAGCTTGTCGTAAGCCATGGTGCCGCCGTCGGCGAAGGTCAGCTGGCGGGCGCCGCCGTCGACGGCGGCGACATGCCCCTCTTTCAGCGCGATCCCCAGCTGCCGGTAATGGCCTTCGCCGTGGCGCAGATGGGTGCCTTCCTCGGCGATGTCCTCGGCCAGCAGATAGGGGATGGCCATGCGCGAATAGGGCGGCTCGCCCTCGTCGCCGACCAGGGCGACGGTGCCGCCATGGCCCAGCCTGGCCAGCGTCTCGGCGGCGATGACGCCGGCAGGCCCGGCGCCGATAACGACATAGGTCATGATGCCCGTCTCCCCGCTGGGAAGGGCCGCGCGGGCGGCCCCGCCTTGTCTAGAGGCCCAGGCGCGCCAGGGTCTCGTTGCTGGGTCTGCCGTCCTCGGTCCACCCCCGCACGCCGTAGTATTCCGGCAGCATGCGGTCGAGCTCGCACACCTTGCCCTCGGCGTTGCCGGAGGGCGCCGGCTCCTTCAGCATGCGCGGCGGCAGGGTGTCGTCGGCCGCCGTCAGCCCGGCGGCGAGGTTGAACATGCGCTCCAGCGTCCAGGTGCGCTCGCCCGCCTCGATGCAGCGTTCCAGCGTCCATGTGCCGGGCAGGGCGGCGTCGAGCTGGGCGACGAAGTCCTCCGGCCCCCAGCCGGCGGTGGTGAAGAGGCACAGGCCGGTGGAATCGATCATCGAGACCAGGTCCTGGCTTTCCTTCACCGGCACCGCCTTGCCGTTGCCGGAGACGTCCTCCATGTCGGGGCCGAAGACGTCGTGCTTGAGGTGGCAGGCGCCGCGGTTCGAAGTGGCATAGCCCAGGCCCATGCCCTGGAGCGCCCGGCTGTCATAGCCCGCGAACTCCTGCCCCTTGACGCCCATGAAGAGCTCGGGGTGGCCGTATTTCTCGGTCAGCCGCCGGGAGCCCAGCGCCAGTTCCTTGCCGAAGCCCTCGCCCTTGCCGGTCTTCTCGGCCATCGTGGCGAGGCCCTCGGCGCTGCCGAAGCGAAGGTCGATGCCGTCGGTCTGCTCGCGGGTCAAAACGCCCATCTCATAGAGTTCCATCGCCGCCGCCAGCGTCACGCCGAAGGAGATCGGGTCCATGCCGTGCTCGTTCATCATGTAGTTGGCGAAGGTCAGCGCATCGAGGTCGTCCACGCCCACCACCGGGCCGAAGGCATAGGCCGTTTCGTATTCCAGGCCGCCGGAGGCGTGGCGGTATTGGGGGCGGTTGACGATGGTGAAGTGCTCCGGATCGATGTGAGCGATGCGCCCGCAGGCGATGGTGCAGCCGAAGCAGGCCTTGTTGGTGATGAGATTGACATGGCCGTTGCGGTTGGGGCGGGTGGTGGCCGCCGGGTTGACCTTGTCGATGCCCTCGAACTGCACCTCGCGGAAATTGCGCGTCGGCAGGCCGCCCCATTCCTGCATCGAATCGATCATGGGATGGGTGCCGCCTTCGGTGAGGCCGCGCCGCCCGTCGCTCGCCTGCAGCTTGGCATGGGTCTCGCGCACCACGGCCATGAAGCGCGCCGGGTCGTCCACCTTCACGCCCCGGGTGCCGTAGGCGGCGACCGCCTTGAGGTTCTTCGATCCCATCACGGCCCCGACGCCGCAGCGCCCGGCGGCCCGGTGCAGGTCGTTGACGACGCAGGCATAGAGCACGCCGTTCTCGCCCGCCTCGCCGATCGATGCGACCTTCAGCTGCGGGTTCTGGTGGCGGGCGCGGATCCACTCCTCGGTGTGCCACACGCCCCTGCCCCAGATGTCGTCGGCGGGGAGGATCTCCACCTTGTCGTCGTCGATGTGGAGATAGACCGGCTTCGCTGCCCGGCCCTCGATCAGCAGCAGGTCATAGCCGGCATATTTCAGATAGGCGCCGAACTTGCCGCCGGAATTGGAATCGCCGATGCCGCCGGTCAGCGGGCTCTTGCACAGCACGGCATAGCGCCCGCTGGTGGACGCCATGGTGCCGTTCAGCGGGCCGGTGGCGAAGATCAGCACGTTTTCGGGCCCCATGGGGTCGCATTCGGGGTCGACGTTCTCGTAGAGATATTTCGTGCCCAGGCCGCGTTCGCCGATATAGGCGTTGGCCCATTCCATGTTGAGCGGCTCGGCCGCCGCCCTGCCCTCGGTCAGGTTGACGCGCAGGATGCGCCCTTGCCAAGACATGCTTCTGCCCTCCCTCGTGCCGGCGTCAGGCGCTGGCCAGCGGTTTGTTGTCGGTCTGCGCGGCCCACTGCTTCATGCGGTCGAGGCCGGTCCAGGCCGCGTCGACATAGACGATGGCGTCGGTGGGGCAGGCTTCGGCGCATTTGGGATCGCCGCCGCACAGGTCGCATTTGACCACCTTGCCCGTCTCCGGGTTGTAGTTCACGGTGCCGAAGGGGCAGGCGATGGTGCACACCTTGCAGCCTACGCAGATGTCCTCCTTCACTTCCACGGCACCGGTCGCCGGGTTGCGCACCAGCGCCTCCACCGGGCAGGCGTGCAGGCACCAGGCCTCGGCACACTGGGTGCAGGTGTAGGGAACGGCGCGCTTGCCGTGTTCGAACTCGAAGATCTTGATCCGGGATCGTGCCGGGTTGAACGAGCCTTCGTGCTCGAACGAGCAGGCCATCTCGCATTGCAGACAGCTCGTGCACTTGTCGGCATCGATCAGAAGGGATTTCTGCATTCTGTGCCCCCTGGTTGACGATCGAGGCGCATGGCAGCGGAAACGGGCCACCTCGTCGCCTGACGGCGCCATCCTAGACGGGGATTTCACCCCTGGGTAGGGGTTGGAGCCGCTTGCGAGTCGTTCTCACCCGGGCGCCCGGCAACCCCTTCGCCGTCATGTTCCGCCATGCCATGGTGCCATGCCCGTGCGGGAGACCGCCATGCGGCCTGTCCCGGCCCTCGCCGCCGCCGTCCTCTCGACCTTCGCACTGGGGTCGATCCACGCCTTCAGCGTCTTCGTGGCGCCCCTGGAAGAGGCGCTGGCGGCCGGGCGCGACAGCGTCAGCCTCGCCTATGGCATCGCGCTGCTGGCGCTCACGGCGGCGGTGCTGGTCGGGCCCAGGTGGTGGCGGCTGGCACCGCCCGCCGCCGTCGCCGGCCTTTCCCTCCTGGCGGCGGCGGGCGGCCTGGCGCTGGCCGGCCAGCCGGCGCTGTGGGCCCTTTATCTGGGCTATGGCGCGCTGTTCGGCTTCGCCAACGGTTCGGGCTACGGCTTTGCGCTGGTCGTCGCCAGCCACGCCCTGCCCGAACGCCGGGGCATCGCCATGGGGGCGGTCACGGCCGCCTATGCGCTGGGGGCGATGGCGGCGGCCTGGCCGTTCACCGCCGCCAACGCGGCCTTCGGCCACGATGTCACGCTGGCGCTGACGGCGGGCCTGTTCGTTCTGCTGGGTCTTGCCGCCACCTTGCTGCTGCACGTCTCCAGGCTCGCCATCGGCTGGCCCGCCACCGCCGCCGCCCCGCGCGAGGGCGGTGTGGGCGGGCGCGAGACCGCGCTGTTGTGGGCGGGCTTCGGTGCCGGCGGCATGGCGGGGCTGATGGTGCTGGGCCACGCCGCCGAGATCCTGCGCGCCCATGGCGGCGGCGCGGCGGCGATCGCTGCCGGCGTCATGCTGGCCACGGCGGCCAATGCCGCGGGCGGCCTTGTGGCCGGCTGGCTGGCCGACCGCGGCCAGCTGCGCCGCCTGCTGCTGGGGCTGCCGATGCTGGCGGCGGCGAGCCTGGTCGCTCTGACCGCGATTCCCGGCCCGGCGGCGGCCATCGCGCTGCTGGCCCTCGTCGAGCTCTCCTATGGCGGCATCATCGTGCTCTATCCGGTGGCGGTGACGCGGATGGCGGGGCCGGCGCTGGGGCCCGTCGTCTATGGCCGCGTTTTCACCTGCTGGGGTGTCGCCGGTTTCGCCGGGCCGTGGCTGGCGGGCCTTCTGTTCGAGGCGACCGGTGGCTACGACGCGGCCTTCGTCATGGCCGCCGCCATCGCCTGCCTTTCCACCCTGGCCGTGCGCATGCTGGGCGCCGGGTTCGCCAGGTGAGCGCTCAGCGCCGGCGCCTGGCCGCCAGAAAGGCGCCGAGGCGGCGCCGCACCTCCGCATCGGCGAAGCAGGCCCGGTCGCGCCGTGCCTCGTCCGCCAGCATGGCCTCGAAATCGTCCGCCGGGCGATAGAGCAGCGCCTTCATGTTGGCGATCCCCACCGGCGGCAGGGCGGCCAGGCGTTCGGCCAGCGCCTGCGCCCGCTCCGGCAGCGCTTCGTCCGCCACCGTCTCGGCGACCAGCCCGATGGCCCGCGCCTCTTCGGCGTCCAGGAAGCGCCCGGTGAGGTAGAGTTCCAGGGCGCGGCCCAGGCCGATCTGGCGCGGCAGATGCCAGGAAAGCCCGCCCGAGACGCTGAAGCCGAGCGCGGCATCGGGCAGGCCGAAGCGCGCCGAGGCGGCGGCCAGCCGCAGATCGCACATGCAGGCCAGTTCCAGGCCGCCGCCCAGGGCGAGGCCGTTGACGGCCGCCAGCAGCGGCTTGGTGAGGGAACGGCAGGCGCCCGCCAGCGCCTGGTAGCGGGCCGTGTTGGCGGCGAAGCCGGCATCGTCCAGGCCGTCCATCTCCTTGATGTCGGCCCCGGCGCTGAAGGCGCGCCCGCAGCCGGTCAGGACCAGGGCGCCGACCTCCCCGTCGCGCCCGGCGTCGTCGAGCCAGGCCAGCAGCCTGCCCAGCTGCGCACCGTCCAGGGCGCAAAGCGCGGCCGGGCGCCGCATGATCGCCCAGGAGACCGGCCCGCGGCGGCGGATGGCGAGCGGAGCCTCGCTCATGGCGCCTCACCGGCCACGTCCGCCCAATCCGTGAAGATATGGACGGGATCGCAGACGGCGTGCAGGCCCGTCCGTCCGCGGTTTCCGATCTGGATGCCGTGGAACCTGGTTCCCGCCTCCCGCGCCCGCTGCACCGCCGCTTGTTGCCCGGGGGTCGGGTCGGGCCATTCTCCGTCGCTGGCGAACAGGATGTCGGCTTTCGCCCACGCGCCATCCTCGCCGCCGCGGAGTCGTTGCAGAACCCGGTCCATCGCCGGCCCCGGGTCGCTGCCGCCACCGAAGGACAGGGTGAGGAAGTCCAGGAGCGCGCCGATCCCTTCGGGGGAGAGGTCGAGTTCGTGTTTCATCGTCTGACCGGGACCGCTGAAGGCGTGGAGGAAGCAGCGGCGTCTCTCGGCATGGGCCGTGCGCAGCGCTTCCAGGACCAGCGCCTTCGCGACCTGTTCGGGAAGGCCGTGCATCGAGCCGGAGGTGTCGATGACGGCGAGAATCGGCCCCCGTTCCAGGGCGGGCCGGCGGCGCCTGGAATCCTCCGTGGCCTCGCGCTCCACGAGCGTCGGTTCGATTTCGACGCCCTCGACCCTGTAGGTGAGCAGGGCGCGTTCCGCGCGGCGCGCGTGCCAGAGCAAGCGCAGCTTGGGATGGCCGAGCATGGCGGCCTCGACCGGCAGCATCCTGGCGACGGAATCGCTGCGCTCGACGCCCCGCGTGTCGGCGGGGACCAGCGGCGTGCGCACCTCCCGGCGCTCCTCCTCAAGCCGGCGCATGGGGAGGAACACCCGTTCGGCAACGGACTCGGCCTTTTCGGAGACGTGCAGCCGCCCCAACGAGCGGACGATCTCCCGCAATTGGGGAAGCTGCGAGACCAGCTTTCGCAGCCGGAGAACCTCATGCCATCCGGTGTGGCGGAGAACGCCCTGCGTCAGATCCCAGCCGCGGCCCAGCATCTGCCCCAGGTCGCCGAAGACGTCGGCGATCTCGGCCCAGAGGCGCGCCCGTTCCCGCCATGCCTCGATCAGGCCCGCATCGGCCGCGCGCGGGCGGCCGAGGACCTCCCGCCGGGCCTGTTCGCGCAAACGTTGGCGGGCCTCATCGTCCGGGTGAGCTGGTTCGGCCCGCCGCCTGGGGCGCCGGCGGGTGCTCAATTTGTCGGCCAGTTGCTCGATCGATTTTTCGAGTTCTTCCCGTTCGCGCAGCCGTTTCCGTTCCAGCTCCTCCAATTCGCGCAACCGACGACTGACCTCGGCGGAAATCGCCTCATCCCGGCGGACAAAGGACGCGAGGACGTCCTTGAGAAGCGCATCGACCAATTCGGGCTGATCTTTGCAGAAACGCGCGATCCCCATGTCGTCGAGAGCCTGGAGCGCAGGCTCGGCAATCCCGGCCGGCGGCCACGCGCCGATGGAGGGCAGCCTTCCGCCCAGAAGCGCCTCCCGCCAGGCGCATACGCCACGGACCCGTTCGGGGAGGTCGCCGATGGGCAGCACGATCACGTCATCGAGAAGGCGTTCCGGACATCGGTCGAGGAAGGCATAGCTCCGTTTCAGAGCGGTCGCGTCGAATCCCCGATTCATTTCGGAGGCGATTTCCTAATGGGCAAGCGTGGGGTCTTTCGTCGAATGATCGAAGAAGGGGTGCCCGAGCCCGCATCCTCTTCCTCCTGTGGTAGCTCTCCGTATCCCTCGATCAATTTCTCCAGGCGAGCAAGGAGCTTCCCGGCATCGTCGCGTGCTTGCTGGAGGCCACGGGATGCCGGTTCCACGAAATCGTCGGTGACCCAGATATGCTCCCGGATGTCACCATCGAAAGACTCGATTAGCTCTTCGATCCCAGTGGCGTGCGACTTAATTTCCGATTGAAGGGTTTCCAGTTGTTGGAGGCAGTGTCGTATGTAAGGAGGTTTGTGCTTCACAGGCTCCATCGCAAGTTCCAGTCTCGTCATAAGAAAATTTTTCTCATCTTTGATGTACTCTGCTAACGCAGCTGTGTCATAGATTAGCCAATTATTTTCTCTTGATATTGGTAGATGTGCTTCTAGCTCTTTCTTTGTATAACCCTTTCCATTATTTGTAGGATCAAGAGACTTTCTCCGATGGTCATCATAGCTCCTTTCTTGCAACACATATAACGGCTCATGACCTTTATGTTTCTGACCATATTCCGTCGGAACATGTATTCCATTTTCTCCAATGTATAGGGGCTTGCCTTTGGCATTTTGCAACTGATGCCGTTCGTTTTTGTTTTTGTTGAGTTTGTCCTCCCACCCATCAATGACACGGGCGATATTCGAGTGTTGATCGAGCGAAAAGAATCCAGCACGGGCAGCGTACCACTGGTAGATTTTCTCTCTGTCCTCGGCCTTGTTCCACAGGCAGTGCTGGAGAAGCCAGCAGTCCCAGATCGACACGCGATCCCTTCCGTTGGTCCATGCCGACGTTTGCAGCAATTTCACGACCTTGCGCCAGCGGCGATCCGATACCGGCAGCGTTTCGGAGCCGCACCACTCTCGCAGCTCGCACAACAGATCCATTACTTCATCAGGCACTTGCACATTTTCGGCATCCCTTTGCACCTCTTCGAGCTCTTCAGGGGTCAGCTTGAGCGATGAGCCCACATCCGGTTCATCGTTCCCTCTCAGCTTCAGAAGCTCGGGGAAGGCGTCCTTCGACACGAGGCCGATATGCAGGCGCAACAGAAAACGGTCGAAGAGGGCGTTGAGCTGTTCGTCCTCTTCGGGGAGCTCGTTGCTCGCCGCCACCACGGCCAGAAGCTGTGTCTGCTCGCGGCGAGTGCCGTTGTCGAACTGGCGGCTCGTTCAGCAGCGTGAGCAGGGCGTTGAGGATGGCGCTGTTGGCCTTGAAGATCTCGTCGAGAAAGGCGATATGCGCGCTCGGCAGGTAGGATTCGGTCAGGCGTTCGTAGCGGTCTTCTTCGAGGCCCTTGATGGACAGGGGGCCGAACAATTCCTCCGGCACGGAGAAGCGGGTCAACAGGCGCTCGAAGTAGCCGGCGTCCTTGAAGGCGAGGTGCAGCCGCCGCGCCACGAGGCTCTTGGCGACTCCCGGCGGCCCGACCAGAAGCAGATGCTCTCCGGCCAACGCCGCCAGCAATGCGAGGCGGACGGCGACGTCGCGTTCGACGAGCTCTGCCGACAGCCGGTCTCTCAACCGGCGAAGGCGATCCTGGAGGCCGCTCATCTTACCGGCTTCCCCTCCCGGAAGCCGTCCGGCGGCGGGGTGGGACCGGCGGGTGGAGGGTCGTGTCGCTGCCGGCCTTCGAGGCCGTGACCGGGGCGACGGCGAAGAAGAACTTCGCCCGCCGGCCGGCGACATAGGCGAGCTCGGTGCCGGCGGGAAGCCACATCGCGTCGCCCGGCCCCATTTCGTGGACCTCGTCGCCGATGTGGATTTCCAGCGTGCCCTCGAGGCCGTAGAGGATTTCGTCATAGGTGACGGTTCAGGGGATGCGGCAGTTCTCGAAGGCGCCGATGCCGCCGCCCAGGCCGCTGCTCCTGGCCGCGTTCACCAAGGCGACGACCTTGCCGCCGCTGCCGCCGGCCACCGCCAGATCGAGGGCGGCGCCCCGGAACATCGCCGCTTCGCCCATCGCTTCCTCCCCGTTTGCCGCGCGCCGCGCCTTTCAGGCACCCAGCAGCGCGTCCCGGACCCAGCGCTGGAAGGCGTGGACGCAGTGTTCGCTGTCGCCGGGCTCGCCCTCGGCGGTGACCAGCCTGCCCTGGCGGTAGCCGCGCGAGCGGATGCCCCGCTGCACGCCTTCGTTCAGCGCCGCGTCTTCCGGCCCCAGATCGTCGTTGAACCAGGCCTCGGCGGCGCGCGTGGTCGCATCGTCGGAGGCGCCGGGGATGTGGAAATAGGGGTTCTCCACCACGCTGGTCTCCGGCCCGGTGGGGCGCATCAGGAAGGTGGAGATCATGTTGGCGTGCGGCCAGGAATAGACGATCCAGTCCGGCCACAGATAGAGGGTGATGAAATGGTCGCTCTGGCCGCTGCCGCCTTCCGGGAAGGGATAGACGCCGTCGGCGTTGCGGCCCGGCGGGGCGACGATGGCGAACCAGTTCTCGTGCACGTGCAGGCGGGTCGCCTTCAGGTCGATCAGGTCGCACAGCTGGCGGTGGGCGGGGCCGGAATTGGGGAAGTGATAGCCTTCGATGGCGTTCTCCACCACCACCTTCCAATTGGCCGCGATGGCGAAATCCTTGCGGGCGTGGGGCCGCACCCGCTCGAAATCCGGGAACCAGCGGGCGACCTCCTCGGCGAAGCCCGGCGCCCATTGGTGGAGCGGGCGGGCGTCGGGGTCGAGATTGACGAAGACGAAGCCCGCGAACTCCTGCACGCGCACCGGCGCCAGGCCGAAATCCGCCTTTCTGAAGCCCGCCAGCTTCTCGCAGCCGCGCGCCGTGCGCAGCGTGCCGTCGGTGCCATAGGCCCAGGCGTGATAGGGGCAGGTGATGGCCGCCTTGACGTTGCCGCGCCCCCGCAGGAGCTCGTGCGCCCGGTGCTGGCAGACGTTGTGGAAGGCGCGCAGGCGGCCGTCGCGCCCGCGCATGGCGAACACGCCCTGGCCCAGGATGTCGATGGCGACATAATCGCCCGCGTCCGCGAGCTCGCTGGCGTGGCAGAGCGCGCGCCAGGATCGGAAGAAGATCGCCTCCTTCTCCCGCTCGAACACCTCCGGCCGGTAATACCAGGCGGCCGGCAGCGTGAAGGAGGTGGCGGGGTCGTCGCTGAAGCGCCCCAGCGCGAAGGCGTCGATGGCTGCCACGGTCTCGTCTCCCCGGTCGTTCGCGAACGCGCCCGGCGCCCGGGCCGGCGCGAACCGCCCGTTCACATCATGGCGCGGGCGGCCCAGCGGTGGAAGCAATGGGAAGGGCCTTCCAGCACCGGCGTGAAGACGCCGCCGTCGAAGCCCGGCGAGGCGCGGCCCTTCTGCATGCCTTCCACCACGGCTACGTCCTCCTGGAAGACCTCGCGCCAGGTCTCGCGCACCCGGGCGCGCATGGCGGCGTGGCAGGGGCGCGTGGGTTCGTCGCCGACATAGTAGATGTCGAAGACCTCGCGGCAGCGGTCGGGGCCGTCGGGCAACACGCGCACCGCCTTGAAGTGGTCGTAGTGGATGCCGAGCATGACGTTGGGATAGAGCGCGACATATTCGGCCCGCGTTCGCCATGCCTGCGGCAGGCCGGGGAAGCGGGGCAGCGCGTGGCCGCCCCGGTCGGGCCGGTAGACGAGGCTCGCCTGGCCGGAAAAGCGGCCCTCCTCCTCGATGCCGAGATGGTCTTCCAGGGTCGAATAGCCGTTGAGGCCGGGATGCACCATGGGCAGGTGATAGGCCTCGCAGAAGTTCTCGATGGCCAGCTTCCAATTGGCCGCCAGATCGAAGGTGAGGATGGAATCGGCCCCGCCATGGCGCAACAGGCTGGCGTCGAAGGCGGCCCAGCGCCGTGCCAGGGGGGCGATGGCGTCGTCGAAGGGTTCAGCCTCGCCCGAAAGGTCGACGAACACCTGGTCGAACCACACGGCGCTCCGTACCTCCTTCAGGCGGAAGCGGCGCTTGTCGAAGCCGGCGCAGCGATGGCGTCCGGCCCCGGCGATGTGCGGCGTCTGGCGCAGAGCGCCGTCGAGGCCGAAGGCCCAGTTGTGGTAGGGGCAGGTGAGCAGGGCGCCGACGGGGCCTCGTTCGGCGATCAGCCTCATGCCGCGATGGGGGCAGGCGTTGTGGAAGACGCGCACGGTGCCGTCCCCTCCGCGCAGGGCGAAGAGCGGCACGCCGGCCAGGTCCAGCGGCACGGCGTCGCCCGGGCGCGGCACATAGGAAGCGGCGGTGAGGCAGACCCAGTGGCGCGACCACAGCCTGGCCCGTTCCGCCTCGTGCCAGGCGGGCGAGACATAGGCCTCGCCGGGCAGCGGCTTCGCCTCGCCATAGCCGCGGTCGCTGGCGGCGAGGCGGGCGGGATCGAAAGCGCGGGCGGACGGGAAGGGTGCGGCTGTCATCGCGGCGCTCCGGCAGGCCGGCCCATTCTATAACGGGTGCCGGGCGGCGGTTAAGTATCGCGCCCGCGCGGTCGCCGGCGCGGCGCGGCGCGGCGGCCGGAGGGTGTGCCTTCGCGCGCTCCTTCGCCGGGCGCCGCTTCAACGATAGATCGCCGCGCCCAGCCGCTTCTTCGTGGCGGTCCAGGCGGCGAAGTCCAGCACCTCGATGCCGTGGCGGGCGACGAAACGGTCGATGCCGCCGGCCGTCACCTCGTGATAGCGCACCAGGGTGCCGGGATAGCGCTCCCGGCGCAGGTCGGCGGCATCGAAGGCGAGGCCATCGGCCACGGCGGCGAGGCCGTCGCCGCTCATCACCGTGATGAGCAGCGAGGCGCCGTGGCTCATGCCGCGCAGGCCGTAGAGCTTCGCGGGCACGGTTCGGGGAGGGCGCCGCGCCTGCAGCCGCCGCAGCGCCCAGCGGTGGCTTTCGAAGGTGAGCGCGGGCAGGAGCGCGGCGGGCGAAAGCCAGACCGGCTCGTGGTCGGCCTCGCGGGCCAGCGTCGGGTCGCGCTCCACCTCCACGGCGTAGAAGCGGCACAGCTTGTTGGCCGGCGGTTTGCCGATACGCCGGGTGTGATATTGGCGGGCGCGGCACAGTTCGCGGGCGCTGCGCACGCGATAGCCGGTCTCCTCGGCCACCTCGCGGGCCAGGGCCTCCAGCGGGCTTTCGCCGGGGGCCAGGCCGCCGCCGGGCAACACCACCCTGCCGCCGCTGCGCCGGCAGGCCAGGATGCGCCCCGCCCCGTCCGCCGCCAGGCCGTAGGCGCTGGGCCGTTCGCCATAGACGACGCCCGCCGCCGGGCGGCCGAACTGAGGCCCCTGCTCGCCTTCCGGGCCGCTGCGCGCACCGCGCATGGCGCGTCTATCCGCCGGACGCCCGGCCGTCGATCTCGATGGCGTCCACCTTCTCGGGATGGAAGCACAGCCGCCCACGGATGCGGCGCACCTCGTCCAGCGGTTCGGGATAGCACCAGACGGCGTCCTCCACCGTCGTCCCGCCGAGGCTCAGATGGCGATAGTGGGCTGTGCCCTTGTAGGGGCAGGCGGTGCGGCGGTCGGATGGGGCCAGCAGGCCGGTCCGCACGTCCTCGGGCGGGAGATAGTAGCGCACCGGCAGGCCGGTCTCGAACAGGAAGAGGGCGTTTTCGCTCGCCGCCACCCGCTCGCCGCCGGCGATCACCTCCACCTTGCGGCTGCTCGCCAGGATGTCGATGCGCACGAAGGGATCGCGGGCGTGGACGAACACCTCCTCGTCCTCTTCGAACCAGTGGTCCAGACGGTCCCAGTAGAAGGCGAGATGGCCGGCGATGGCGGCGCATTCGTCGAAGGGCGACTCGTAGCTCCAGGCGGCGTCGCGGGCCTCGCGCCCGCCGGCACAGATCGTGTAATAGCTGGCATGGCCCTTGAAGGGGCACCAGCTGCTGCTCGCCGTCTTCGCCAGCAGCCCCATGTCGGCGTCGTCGCGCGGCACATAGTAGAGCGCGACATGGCCGCTCTCGCACATCGTCCAGGCGCGCGCCGTGTCGAACAGGGTAGCGCCGCCGAAGGTGGCACGCAGGCGCTTGGCACAGGGTGCCAGCGCGACGCGGTAATCGGGGTGTTCGGCGAAGCCGGGTGCGGGATTGGCGCCCGTCGCGGTGTCGGTCATGGCTGCTGCCTCCTCGATGGCGCCTGCCCCGCCCGGCTGGGGACGCCGGGTGGAAAGTGCCGCCCTTGCCGTCTGCGGGCCATTATGCCTAATGACGGCAGCGGGGATCGACAGCGCCCGTCCATGGCGCCTGCCGTCCTTCGGCAAGGGGCGCGCAGCGCGAGGGAGCGACCATGAGCGACGCAATGAGCGGCGTGCCCGAGGCGCGCAAGCTGGCCTGGGGCGAGGTCTACAAGCCACGCTACACCGGCATCGCCACCTTCATGCGCCAGCCGCTGAAGGAGGATGCCACCGGTTGGGGCGAGGTCGAGATCGGCATCGTCGGCGTGCCCTTCGACGGCGGCGTCACCAACCGCACCGGCGCCCGCCACGGCCCCCGCGCCCTGCGCGAGCAATCGACCCTGATGGGCCGCCTCAACCACCGCACCGGGGCCAGGCCCTACGACTGGGCGCGGGTGGCGGACCTGGGGGACGTGCCCATCGAGGGCGTCTATGCGCTCGACCGCGCCATCGACGACATCGAGTCGTTCTATGCCAGGGTGGCGGCGGCGGGCGTGGTGCCGCTTTCGGCCGGCGGCGACCATTCGATCACGCTCCCCATCCTGCGCGCCCTGGCCAGGCAGTGCGGCCAGCCGCTGGGCCTCGTCCATTTCGACGCCCATTGCGATACCGGGCCCGAACTCTTCGGCCACAAGCACCACCATGGCGGTCCCTTCAAGGTGGCGGTGGAGGACGGCGCGCTGGACCCGCACCGCACCATCCAGGTCGGCATCCGCGGCCCGGCCGAGGCGCTGTGGGACTTCAGCTACCGATCGGGCATGACGGTGATCCACATCGAAGAGCTCTACGCCATGGGCCTCGATGCCGTCATCACCAGATGCCACGAGGTGGCCGGCGCCGGCCCCACCTATGTCAGTTTCGACGTCGACGGCATGGACCCGGTCTATGCGCCCGGCACCGGCACGCCGGAGGTGGGCGGCTTCACCGCCTTCGAGGCGCAACGGATGCTGCGCGGCCTCAGGGGGCTGGAGATCGTGGGCGCCGATGTGGTGGAGGTTTCGCCGCCCTTCGATTCCGCCAACATCACGGCGCTCAACGGCGCCCAGATGATGTGGGAGCTGCTGTGCCTGATGGCCGAGAGGATCGGCCGCCGCGAGGGTCGGGTGGAGGAGCCCCGCCAGCGGCGCTAGCTGCGCGGGCGGCAGGCCTTCCCATGGCGCTTGTCACGCCGCCGGCGGCGCCACCCGGCAGCGTTGCTCGCCCAGGCCGTCGCCGCCCGCCCGTATCCGGTCGCCCGCCCTCAGGAAGCGGCGCGGGCGGCGGCCCATGCCGGTGCCGGCCGGCGTGCCGGTCAGCAGCAGGTCGCCCGCCTCCAGCGTCATGAAGCGGCTGACGAAGCTCACCAGCCGGGCGACGCCGAAGATCATGTCGGCGGTGGTGCCGTCCTGCATGCGCTCGCCGTTCACCTCCAGCCACAGGCGCAGCGCCTGGGGATCGGCGATCTCGTCGCGGGTGGCCAGCCATGGCCCCAGCGGCAGATGGCTGTCGCCGGACTTGCCCAGCACCCACTGGCCGCTGCCCTTGGCCTGAAAGCGCCGTTCGGAGACGTCGTTGGCGAGGCAGTAGCCGAAGACATGATCCAGCGCCCGCTCCTCCTCGACATAGCGGGCGTCGCGGCCGATCACGGCCGCCAGTTCCACCTCCCAGTCGCCGTGGCGGCTTTCGCGCAGCAGCACCACCGGGTCGTTGGGGCCGCTCGCCGCCGAGACCGGCTTGAAGAAGACGATCGGTTCCTCCGGCAGTGCGTGGCCGACTTCGGCGGCGTGGTCGCGGTAGTTGAGGCCGATGCAGACCGCCTTGCCGATGCCGCAGAGCGGCACCCCCAGCCGCCTTTCGTCCGCCACCGCCGGCAGCGATTCGGCGTCGATGGCGGCCAGGCGCGCGGCCAGATCCGGCAGCCCCTCGCCGCGGATGTCGTCGATCTGGCCCGAAAGGTCGCGCCGCCTGCCGCTGCCGTCGATCAGGCCCGGCTTCTCGGCGCCCGGCGGGCCGTGGCGGATGAGCTTCATCGCGCCGCGTCAGGCGGTCAGGCCGCCGTCGACGTTGACGGTCTGCCCGGTGACGTAGTCGGCGCCCGCCGCCAGGAACAGGATGACCTCGCCGTACTCGGCGGGCTGGCCGATGCGCCCCAGCGGCACCGCCCCCTCGTCGCGGTCGGGAAAGCGGCACATCCACGGCGAATCGACCAGGCCGGGGGCGATGGCGTTCACGCGCACCTGCGGTGCCAGCGCCCGCGCCCATTCCTTGGTGAGGTTCACCAGCGCCGCCTTGGTGGCGCAATAGACCGAGCTCGAGCCGCCGCCGCCATGGGCCGAAATCGACGCCGTGTTGACGATGGCCCCGCCCGCCTGCCGCAGGGCGGCGGCGGCCGCCCTGGTGCAACGCCATGGGCCGATCAGGTTGACGTTCACCAGCAGCCCCCAGAACGCCTCGTCCTGGCGGTCGAAATCGGCGGGCGGAATGGGCCGCACGGTGCCCGGCGTGGCGGCGTTGTTGACGAGATAGTCGAGGCCGCCCAGAGCCTCGATCGCCTCGGCGACCATGCGCGGGCCGTCCTCGGGCGAACCCACGTCGCCCGGCGCGGCGATCGCCCGCCGGCGCCCGCCCTCGTCCGCCAGCGCCGCCACGGCCGGCGCCAGCTTCGGCGACGACGGCAGGTCGTTGACCGCCACGCTGGCACCGCAGCGCAGAAAGGCCCTGGCCGCGGCGAGGCCGATGCCGGAGGCGCCGCCGGTCACCAGGGCGCGTTTGCCCGCCAGATCGAAGCTCGCCTGCATCGCATTCCTCCCCGCAGCCAGCGGGACAGTGTGCGGCCGGCGCGCGCCGGGGGCCAGCGCGGCGGCGCCTGTTCTCTCGACGGCGCCGGTCGCGCCGTGCTAGGCACATGGCCCGGCGGGGCCAGCGCAGGCGATGGCTTCGCCCCCTGCGGGCCGTGCCATGAGCGACGAGCGGATTCTCACCAACGGCCGCATCGTGCTGGCCGACCGCGTGCTGCGCGGCACCGTGACGGTGCGCGGCGGACGCATCCGGCGGCTGGACGAGGGCCGCTCGGCCCTGCCTTCCGCCCACGACCTGGAGGGCGACCACCTGCTGCCCGGCCTGGTGGACCTTCACAGCGACAGCCTGGAAGGCCACCTGGAACCGCGCCGCGGCATCTTCTGGGATGGCATGGCGGCCGCCGCCGCTCACGATGCGGTGGCGGTGGCGGCCGGCATCACCACCGTGTTCGATGCCGTCTGCATCGGCCAGGTGGCCGGCCGGCCCGCCCACCAGGAGCCGCTGGAGGCCATGCTGGCGGGCCTGGAGGCGGCGCGAAAGGCCGGCAGCCTGCGCGCCGACCACCGCCTGCATCTGCGCTGCGAGGTCACCGATCCGCAGGTGCTGCGCTATCTGGAGCCGCGGCTCTGCGACGACAGGGTCTCCCTGATCTCGGTGATGGACCACGCGCCCGGCCACCGCCAGATGAAAGACGCCTCCTATCTGCGCGAGGTCTGGATGATCGGCACCCATGGCATGTCGTCCGCCGAGGCCGACAGGGAGCTGGCGGAGCTCGGGCGCCGCTCCCGCGAGGTGGCGCCCGCCATGCGCGAGCAGGTGGCGGCCGCCGCCCATGCACGCGGCATCGCCCTCGCCAGCCACGACGACGAGACGGAAGAGCATATCGCGCTGGCGGCGCGGCTGGGCGTCGCCATCGCCGAGTTCCCGACCACCGAACGGGCGGCCCGCGAGGCCCGCCGGCACGGCATCGCCGTGCTGATGGGCGCCCCCAACCTGGTGCGGGGCGGCTCCCACAGCGGCAATGTGGCGGCCGGCGCGCTGGCCAGGGCCGGCCTGCTGGATGCGCTGATGTCGGACTATGTCATGTCGTCCATGGCCATGGGGGCGCTGGCCCTGGCCGGCGAGGATTTCGGCCTGCCGCTGGCGCAGGCGGTGGCGGCGGTCAGCGCCCGCCCGGCCCGGATCGTCGGGCTGGACGACCGCGGGCGCATCGAGGAAGGGCTGGCGGCCGACCTGGTGCAGATGAGGACCGCCGGCGGCAGGCCGGATGTGCGCGCGGTCTGGCGTCGGGGCCGCCGGGTGTATTGAGGGATGCTGACCATCTACCGCGGCGACAACCTCTCGATCCTGCCGACCTTGCCGCCGCAATCCTTCGATCTGATCTATATCGACCCGCCGTTCAACACCGGCCGCCGGCAGGCCAGAACGCGAATCAGGACGGTTCGCGACGAGCGGGGCGATCGCACCGGATACCAGGGCAGGCGCTACCGGACGGTCCGCCTCGCCACGTCGGCCTTCGAGGACAGCTTCGGCGACTATCTCGCCTTTCTGGAGCCGCGGCTGCGCGAGGCCTATCGGCTGCTGAGCCCCGCCGGGTCGTTCTTTTTCCACATCGATTATCGCGAGGTCCACTATTGCAAGGTTCTGCTCGACGGCATTTTCGGGCGCCGGTCGTTCCTGAACGAAATCGTCTGGGCCTACGATTACGGTGCCCGATCGAGGCGCCGCTGGTCGCCGAAACACGACAACATCCTGTTCTATGCCAAGGACCCGCAGCGCTATACCTACCGATATGAGGACATCGACCGCATCCCCTATCTGGCCCCCGGCTTGGTGGGGCCCGAAAAGGCGGCCCGCGGCAAGACGCCGACCGATACCTGGTGGCACACCGTCGTCAGCCCCAATGGCAGGGAGAAAACGGGCTATCCGACCCAGAAGCCGCTGGCGATCCTGGAACGCATCGTCCGCGTGCATTCCAGTCCCGGCGACCGGGTGCTCGATTTCTTCGCCGGCAGCGGCACCACGGGAGAGGCGGCCGTCCGCAACGGCCGCCACGCCGTCCTGATCGACAACAACCCCGAAGCCATCCGGGTGATGAAACGGCGGCTGGCCTTCGCCAACCCCCGTTATGTGGACGCCCTTTCCCCGTGCGAGGGCGCCGCTGCGAAAGTGCCCCAAGCGCTGGAGGGATGATGCCTGTGCCTGCCATCGCCGACCGGGAGGTGCGGCAACTGGCCCATGCTTCGCAAACGCTCCAAAAGGAATATGACCAGCGAGGAAAGGCCTGGGAGGGAAGCACCTTTGCCTGGATCAGGCATTGCCCACCCAGACGGAGGGGCGCCCTATGTGAGCGGCTTGTTTCCAGCTACCTGGAGGCCAGGGGATTCCATGTCGCCAGATCGCCGGATACGGAGGCGGACCGGCTTGTCGATGGCGTGCGCGTGGAAATCAAGTCCAGCACGTTCTGGGGGGGAGGTTTTTACCAGTTCCAGCAGTTGCGGGATCAGAATTACCGCCTGGTCCTGTGCCTTGGAATAAGCCCGTTTGACGCGCATTGCTGGGCGATTCCCAAGGGGGTCGTCATGGAACGATGGCAAAGCGGCGCCATCGCCTCCCAACATGGCGGGCGCAGGGGAAGGGACACGGCATGGCTTCGCGTTATGCCCGGGGAAGCGCCAGGGTGGTTGCGGAAATGGGGCGGCAGCTTGGCGCAGGCGGCGGCGATCGTGGCACGCCTGACCCGACCGGCGGGGTGAGCATCGAAGCGGCGCGCGCCGTCCCGCGCTAGCGGATCAGCCGGTCCACGAAACCGGCGCCCAGCCCCACCTGCTCGAAATGCTTCCGGCACTGGCGGATCAGGGTCAGGTTGTCTTCGACATAGGTGACGTTGTCGTCGTCATCGACATAGAGCACCGGCCCATCGACATAGAAGAAGGTTCGCATCTCGCCCTCGTCGACGGTCAGCGTATGCTCCTCGCCCGGCGGCTCGAAGACATAGGCGCCGGCCTCGGCCACCCAGTCGTGTTCCAGGTAGCGCCAGCTGCCTTCGAGCACGAAGCCGTGCACCGGCGTCGGGTGGCGGTGGCGGCTCAACACCCCGCCCCGCCGCACCCTGAGGATCTCGCAATGGGAGCCGGTGGTCATGTCGAAGAACAGCGGCCGATACCAGACCTGGGCCTCGATCTCCACCCACAGCCTTTCGTCGTCGCTGGCGAGTCCCACCAGTTCGGGCCGCATCCCCAGGGCACCATGGACGGGCGGGTCGCAGGCCACGAAGCGGCCGAAGGCATCCATCCTGGCGGCGATGTCGTTCATGGTGTCCTCCCCGGGGCGCTTCGCCTGTCATGATGGCACATGGCGCCGCCGCGTCCAGCTTCGCCCCGCCAGCCGGTAGCGGCCGGCGGCCACGAAGGGGGCGCCCGCCGCCTCCTGGCGCACCAGCGCGATCTCGGCCATGGGCCAGAAACGGCCGCACAGGGGCGCGACATGCGGGGCGAGCGCCCGGCGGACCGCCGCGCCTTCGGCGGCGTCCAGGCGGCAGGTCAGCGTGATGTGGAAGCGAAAGGCGTCCATGACATAGGGATAGCCCCGGCGCGCCAGCAGGGCCTGCTGCCTGGCATCGAGTCCGGCCCGGCGCCGGGCCAGCTCTTGCGGCGAGGGCGGGGCGCGGAAGCGATCGAGGCCGGCCACGGCGGCGGCCGCCAGCCGCGTCATCGCCGGCGAAGGGCGCTCCAGCACCAGCGCCAGGAAGCCGCCCAGGCAGGCCAGCCGCAGCGGCGGCGCCGCAAAGGCCGGCCAGCCGGCGGCCAGTGCCCGCACGGCCTTCTCCAGGCCCGCCCGGTCGCGGCCCGGGGCGAGGCGGAAGGGCGGCTTCAGGGTCGCGTGCAGGCCATAGAGGGCCGGCGCGGCGGTGATGCGCCGCTGCATGGCGGCATCGATGCCGGCCACGGGCGGGCCGGCCGGCGCCCGGGCATCGCCACAGCCCAGCCAGGCGGCGGCGAACCGCGCCAGGGGGCTGCAGGCGGCGGGCAGCCAGTAGAGGGCGAAGCGCGCGCCGCCCGCCGCCATCCGTCGCCTCGCCATGCCCCGCCTCCCGCGCCGGCCGGCGGCGAGTGTCGGCGGCCGGGGCGCCGGCGGCCAGCCTCCGCTGGCGTCCGCCGCCGCCGCCGCTATGGTGGCGCCATGGCCAGCCCGCTCGTCGTCGATGCCCGCCGCGCCCGGCGCCTGCTGCTCCATCTCCAGGGACTCGGCGACGATCCCCGCCGCCGCCCGGGGCCGGAGGAGCTGGCGACGCTCATCGAGCGCATGGGCTTCGTGCAGCTGGACAGCATCCTCACCGTCGAGCGCGCCCATCACCTCACCCTGTTCTCCCGCCACCGCGGCTATCGCCGCGCCGATCTCGACCTGCTGTTCGCGGAGCAGCGGCGCCTGTTCGAACACTGGACCCACGACGCCAGCCTCATCCCCATCCACCGCTATGGCCACTGGCGCCGGCGTTTCGCGCGCATGGCCGGGGACTTGCGCCGGGATGCCTGGTTCGCCGAGCGCATCGGCCCCGATGCCGGGCGCACCATCGCCGCCGTGCTGGCCCATGTGCGGTCGCGCGGCGAGACCCTGGCGCGCGATCTGGCCGACGACGGCGAACGCGGGCGCTCGCAACCCTGGTGGGGCTGGCGCCCGGCCAAGGCGGCGCTGGAATATCTCTGGCGGTCGGGGCGGCTGGCGGTGGCGCGGCGGGAGAACTTCCAGAAGGTCTACGACCTGGCCGAACGGGTGATCCCCGAACGCCACCGCCTGGCATGGCCCGACGACCAGGCCCATCGGGAATGGGCCTGCGCCTCGGCGCTCGACCGGCTGGGCATCGCCACGGCGGGCGAGATCGCGGCCTTCTGGGAGGCCATCCCGGTGGCCGAGGCCAGGGCCTGGACCGCCGCCGCCGCCGGCGCCGGGCGCGTTCAGGAGGTGCTGGTCGCCGCCGCCGACGGGCGGCAGCGGCCGGCCTTCGCCTGGGCGGACCTGGAAGACCGCCTCGCCCGGCTGCGGGCGCCGCCCGCCGGCCTGCGCTTCCTCAGTCCCTTCGACCCGGTGCTGCGCGACCGCCGCCGCGCCCTGCGGCTGTTCGCCTTCGACTATCGCTTCGAAGCCTTCGTGCCCGCCCGCCAGCGCCGCTGGGGCCATTATGTCCTGCCCATGCTGCAAGGCGACCGCCCGGTGGGCCGCGCGGCGATGAAATTCCACCGCCGCCAGGGCGTGCTGGCCGTCGAGGGCCTGTGGTGGGAGAAAGGCGTGAAGGCGGGCCCCGCCCGGCTGCGGGCGCTGGAAGGCGCGCTGGAGCGTCTGCGCCGCTTTCTGGGGGCGGAACGGGTCGCCGGCGGTCCCTAGGCGCCTCGGGCGCCTTCGTCGCTGCTCAGCGCGCCTTCCAGCGCCCGCGCGATCAGCGCCAGCGTCTCGCGCCGCCCGTAGAGCGCCACGAAGCCGCCGAAGCGGGGGCCCGCGCTCTGGCCCAGCAGCACTTCGTAGAGCGCCCGGAACCACGCCCGCAGCGGCTCGAAGCCGTGTTCGCGGCCCACCGCATAGGTCTCGTTCTGAAACCACTCGCCGCCGGCATCGTCCGGCAGCGCCGCCAGCCGCGCCGAAAGCGCCTCCAGGGCGGCGCGCTCGCGGGCGTCGGGGGCGCGGTAGCGCTTCGCCGGCTTCACGAAGTCCCGGTAGTAGTGGACCGCATGCGCCGCCATCCGGTCCAGCAGCGGCCGCGTCCCGGGCGCCGCGCCCGGCAGATAGCGGGCGATGAAGGCCCACAGCGTCGCCTTGTCGTCGGCGTTGCAGGCGGCCGCCAGGTTCAGCAGCATGGCATAGCCAAGCGGCTGCTCGTCCGCCGGCACCGCGCCGCCATGGATGTGCCAGGCCGGGTTTTCCAGCTTCGCCGCCTCGCTTTGGCCGGCGAAACGGGCCAGATGCTCGCCATAGGCATCGACATGGCGGCCGATGACGTCGAAGTGAAGCCGCTTGGCCGTGCGCGGCTTGCTGTACAGGAACAGCGCCAGGCTCTCCTCGGTGCCGTAGCGCAGCCACTCCTCGATGGCCATGCCGTTGCCGCGCGATTTCGAGATCTTCTCGCCCCGCCGGTCCAGGAACAGCTCGTAGATGAAGCCCTCCGGCGGCCGCGAACCCAGGGCGCGGCAGATGCGGCCCGAAAGCAGGCGGGAATCGGTCAGATCCTTGCCGGCCATCTCGTAGTCGACGCCCAGCGCGTGCCAGCGCATGGCCCAGTCGGTCTTCCAGCCCAGCTTGCAGTGGCCGCCGGTCACCGGCGTCTCCACCTTGCGCCCGTCCTCGTCGGCGAAGACGATAGTGCCGTCCTGCGGCCGCCGCTCCAGGGTCGGCGTCTGCAACAGGCGGCCGCTGCCGGGCGAGAGCGGCAGGAAGGGCGAAAAGGTCCGCCGCCGTTCCTCGCCCAGGGTCGGCAGCATGATCGCCATCACCTCGTCGAAGCGTTCCAGCACCTGCAGCAGTGCCGCGTCGAAGCGGCCTTCGCGGTACATGCGGGTGGCGCTCATCAGCTCGGCCTCGAAGCCGAAGCGCTTCAGGAAGGCCATCAGGCGGGCGTTGTTGTGGTCGCCGTAGCTTTCGTGCTCCGTGCCGTACGGGTTGGGGACGCTGCTCAGCGGGCGGCCCAGATGGCCGGCCAGCGCCTGCGGGCAGGGCAGGTTGTCGGGCACCGCCCGCAGCGCGTCCATGTCGTCGGAGAAGGCGACGATCTTCGCCGGCACGTCGCAGAGCAGCGCGAAGGCGCGGGCCACCATGCCGGTCCTCGCCACCTCGGCGAAGGTGCCGATATGCGGCAGGCCGGAGGGGCCATAGCCGGTCTCCAGCAGCACATGGCCCTTGGCCGGCGCCCGCCCGCCCAGGCGGCGGAGCAGCTTGCGCGCCTCCTCGAAGGGCCAGGCGCGGCAGGTGCGGGCGAGCTCTCTTTGCGCCATGGGGCGTTGCCGTTCGCAAGGCATGGCGGCGCCCGCGGATCCGGGAGGCGTCCGACACCATGAGGTTCAGGCGCCGACGCTAACCGTCGCCGGCCAACGGCGCAAGCCGGCGGGGCGCTCGGTGGTGCCTTGGTTCGAGAATGGGCGGGTGCCGTTTGACGCCACCCCAGGCGTCCCGCCGGCAAACGGGCTGCAAGGTCAACGCACCGTCACCCGCCGCTGCCCGCCGGGGCGTGGGCCTTCTCGCAGGCGAAGGCGGCGGAATCCCACGCCATTCGCGGACAGGACGCCGACACGCAGCGCCGCAGCAAGCGGCCTCGAAATTGCGAACCGAGACACCACCCGCTTCTTCCGGCGGCGCGTTTTCCCTTTCGCCGGCGCCGGCCTTACGATGGCGGCCGCAGCGCTGGTGCGGGAGGCGCTCTGTGGTTGCGGAAGGTGGCGGCGGTTTCGCGGGCGCGCCGGCGCTGGTCGCGGGCGTGGCCGGCGCCCTGTGGCTGGAGCCCGGCGGGCCGGCCGGCCTCCCTGCGGAGGAGACGCTGGCGGAGCTGGACCGGGCGACGGCGCGGCAGCGCTTCGAGGACGGCGCCCGCCCGCTGCTCTGCCATGGCGCCGCCGTGGCCCGGCGGCTCGGCGCCCGCCGCGCGCCGGCCTTCGATCTCCTGGAGCTGTTCGCCTTCGTCCGCCCGGCCCGCTTCTGCGTGCCTACGCCGCGCGGCCTGGCGCAGGCGCTGGGCATCGCCTGCGGCGGCGGCCTCGACGCCCAGGTTCGCGCGCTCCACGCCGCCGCCCGGCTGCTGCTGGAGGAGATCGCCGCCCTGACCCCGGCGGCCGTGGCGCGGGCGGCGCCCATCGCCGCCGCCATGGCGGAGGGCGGCTGGCCGTGGGCCGGCGACGTCGCCCGCGCCCTGGCCACCGCCCGCCGCCGCGCCGCTGCGGCCGGCGCTGCGGACGAGGCGTGGCGCCCCTCGCTCGACGTCTGGTCCGCCCTCGGCGAGTGGTCGGAGGCACCGCCCGCCGCCCTGCCCGGTCAGCACGAGGTGAGCGAGGCGGAGATCCGCCAGCGTCTGGCGGCGCTGGTCCGGGGCCGGGCGTCAGCCCCGGACGAGGCGCGCCCGCAGCAGGGCGATTACGCCGCCGCGCTGGCGCCGGCCTTCGCGCCGCGCCACCGGGAAGGCCAGCCGCAGGCGGTGCTGGCCGAAGCCGGCACCGGCGTCGGCAAGACGCTGGGCTATATCGCGCCCGCCAGCCTGTGGGCGGAGAAGAACCGCGCCAGCGTCCAGATCAGCACCTACACCCGCAATCTTCAGCACCAGGTGGAGCGCGAGCTGGAAAAGCTGGTGCCCGACGAGGGCGCCAGAAGGCGGCGCGTGGCGCTGCGCAAGGGGCGCGAGAACTATCTCTGCCTGCTGAACTTCGCCGAGGCGGCCGGAAGGGCGGCGGCCCGGCCGGGCGATGCCGTGCCGCTGGGCCTGATGGCGCGCTGGATCCAGGCCACCGGCGAAGGCGACATGAGCGGCGGCGATTTCTGCGGCTGGCTGGTGGAGCTGGCCGGCGAGCCGCACAGCCTGGGGCTGGCCGACCGGCGCGGCGAATGCGTCCATTCCGTCTGCCCCCATTATCGGCGCTGCTTCGTGGAAGCCTCGCTCGCCCGCGCGCGGCGCGCCGACCTGGTGGTGGCCAACCACGCCCTGACGCTCGCCCAGGCGGCCGGGGCCGGCGAGGGCGAGGCCAGGCTCCCCAGCCGCTATGTCTTCGACGAGGGGCACCGCCTGTTCGACGTCGCCGACGACGTCTTCCGCCAGTGCATGAGCGGGCGCGAGGGCGAGGACCTGCGCCGCTGGCTGCTGGGCGGCGAGGGTTCCAGCCGCCGGGCGCGGGGGCTGGCGCTGCGCCTGGGCGACCTGCTGATCGAGGACGACCGCCGGGCGCTGGAGGACATGCAGCGCGCCGCCCGCGCCCTGCCGGCGCCCGGCTGGCGCCAGCGGCTGGCGGAAGGCGTGCCGCAGGGTCCGGCGGAGACCTTTCTGGCGCTGCTGCGCCGCCAGGTGCTGGCCCGGGCCGGCACCGCCGACGCTGCCTATGGCATCGAATGCCCGCCGCTGCCGGCGCTCGACGGCCTCCACGAGGCGGGCGCCGCGCTGGCGGCGGCGCTGGAGGCGCTGGCCCGCCCGCTGCTGGCGCTGAAGCGCCGCCTGGCTGCCCTGGCGGAGGAACGGGCGGGCGAGCTCGACGCCTCCACCCATCTGCGCATCGAGGCCATGCTGCGCGGCCTCGACCGCCGCGCCCTGGAGACCCTGCGGGCGTGGCGGGCGATGCTGGCGCGCCTGCGCGAGGGCGAGGAGGAAGGCTTCGTGGACCGTTTCGCGCTGGAACGCGACGAGGGGCGCGAGATCGACGTCGGCATGTACCGCCATGCCCTCGATCCCGGCAAGCCGTTCGCCGACACCATGGCCGCCTGCGCCCACGGCCTGGTCGTCACCTCGGCGACGCTGCGCGACGGTGGCGGGCGGCCCCTTCCGGACGGCGGTGGCTCGGCGGCGGAGGCGGGCTGGGAGGCGGCCCGGCTGCGCAGCGGCCTGCGCCACCTGGCGGCCGCGCCGCGGGAGGCGGCGCAGGCCTCGCCCTTCGACCATGGGGCGCTCACCCGCCTGCTGATCGTCACCGATGTGGGGCGGCAGCGGCCGGCCAGGGTCGCCGCCGCCTTCCGCGCCCTGTTCCTGGCCTCGGGCGGCGGCGCCCTGGGCCTTTTCACCGCCATCCGCCGCCTGCGCGATGTGCACCGGCGCATCGCCGCGGCGCTGGAACACGCCGGGCTGGCGCTCTACGCCCAGCATGTCGACGCCATGGCGACCGCCACGCTGGTGGACATTTTCCGCGCCGAGGAGGACGCCTGCCTGCTGGGCACCGACGCGGTGCGCGACGGCGTCGATGTGCCGGGCCGCTCGCTGCGGCTGATCGTCTTCGAGCGCGTGCCCTGGCCGCGCCCGGACCTGCTGCACAAGGCGCGGCGCGAGGCCTTCGGCGGCGGCTGGGACGACCTGATCGTGCGCCTGCGGCTGGCCCAGGCCTTCGGGCGCCTGGTGCGCCGGGCCGGCGATCGGGGCGTGTTCGCGATCCTCGATCCGGGGCTGCCCTCGCGCCTGCTTTCCGCCTTTCCCGAAGGCGTGGAAGCGCAAAGGGTGAGCCTCGCCGAGGCGGTGGCGACGGTGCGCGGCCATCTCGGCACCTGAGCGGCGGCGCCATCGACAGAGCGCGCGGGGGCGCCTATGCTGCCGGCGCGCGGTGCGGCCTGTGCAACGATCTCAGGAATGTGGAGCAGGGAGGCGGAAGCAATGGTTCCAGCAGAGGTAATCAGACGAGTTTATTCCATGGAGTGTAAATTCCCAGGGGGGGATTCAGAGCATGGAACCTGTTTCTCGATACAAGAAAAAGGAGAAGAATATTTGGTAACGGCGGCGCATATTTTGCATGGATATCCGCCGGGAAGCCGGTTGGAGATAGGATGCGTGACAGAAGGAGGAATGGCAACAGAGTCGGTAAGCCCGAAATTGATCACGATCAACGAGAAGCACGACATCGCGGTATTCGAAGCGCCGAAGTGCATCAAATATCCCGAGCTACCATTAAAAGCAAAGCTAGAAGGTATGACCTTGGGGCAAAGGGTGATGTGGATGGGATTCCCGCTAGGGTACGATGGCGGGCTGAGGCTAGGGGAAAGTGGAGGAAGGATAGGGCTTGTAGGAGGCGGAACATTGGCGTCATTCGAAGTCCCGGCGTATTTCCAAGGTAAAAGGGAAGGCTTCCTTGTGGAAGGAGCAAGCAACCTGGGATGCAGTGGAAGCCCTGTGGTTCTTTACCCTGGAGAACAGCGGGGCAAGGGCATACAGGTGGCAGGGGTAGTGTCAGCAATGCTACCATTAAGTCATAACTTGAATCTGATAATGGCAGGAGCCCTGGAAACAGTAATGAAGGAAATATCCGGTTAGTGGATAGAATGGGAACCATATCCGTAAAGTAACCATGACCCCCTTTACATTGACCTCACCGCACCATTGATTAGGTGGCCAGAGTGGCGCGTATTATGGCCAGTAAGCGGTTGCGGTAAGATGTTCTCTGAAGAAAAAGGAAGGAATCATGGCCGAGCAGAACTGGGACGATAGCACCATATTCATCGGCGACAACCTGAAGGTTATGCGGGAAATGAACTCCGGCCATATCGATTTGATCTATTTGGACCCGCCCTTCAACTCCAATCACAATTACGCTGCCCCGATAGGCAGCAAGGCTGCCGGCGCAGAGTTCAAAGACACCTGGACGCTGCAAGACGTGGACGAAGTATGGCACGGCTACTTGGCCGACAAGCACCCTGCTCTTTATCAGCTTATCAATGCTGCCGGTGAGGTTAGTGGCGATTCCATGAAATCGTATTTGATCTATATGGCTATGAGAATTCTTGAAATGAGGCGGTTACTAAAGTCAACAGGTTCAATCTATCTCCATTGTGACCCTACGGCCGGGCATTACCTAAAATTGACAATGGATGCTATTTTTGGAAGGCAAAACTTTCGGAACGAAATTATATGGCATTATCTAGGTTCTTCAATATCAGCAGCACATAAGGTTTTACCAAGAAAACATGATGTAATTCTGTTTTATTCGGTAAGTAGCGGCTATGTCTTCAATTCTCCACGGGAGCAAAAACTTTCCGAGCAAATGCGAAAAAGATGGGGAAAATATCTCCAAAGCGACGGGAAAACGGTTCTGTATGGATCAATAAAGCATGAAAAAGGGGAAGAACTGCGAAGCCGAAAGAGAATTGAACGTCAATTCAAGCGGCCACCAAGAGACACTGATATTGCATTTGTCGCAAAGCCATCCCTGGTTCGTTCAGTTTGGACCGATATACCGGAAGTAAGAAACAATCCTAAATATCGTGAAAGTACAGGCTACCCCACTCAGAAACCATTAGCACTACTTATGCGAATTATTAAGACTTCTAGCAATCCAGGAGATATCGTATTCGACCCATTTGCCGGCTGCACCACAACATGTATCGCCGCCAGCAAATTGGAAAGAAAATGGGTAGGTATCGATATATCCCCCAAAGCCGGTGAGTTGATTAGGTTGCGAATGGAAAAAGAACTTGGCTTAGACTTCGCGATTCATGGTAATGTTACCGATAAACTCCCAAAAAGATCTTCCAAAGACAGGACCGAGGGCGAATTGTTCAGCGACGTACGGCAGCTTCCCTACAACCATCCCACCATAAAACAGTTGCTGTTCGGCAAGCAAGAGGAAAGATGCAACGGCTGCCAGGAAGTCTTCAGGTTCAAAACGTTCGAGATAGACCACATAACCCCAAGGTCGAAAGGTGGCAAAGATCACATCAACAACCTGCAACTTCTTTGCCCGAACTGCAACCGGCGCAAGGGAAACAAAGACATGAAAGCCTTTGTCAAAATGATGCTGAAGGAAAAGGAGGAGTCCATGGAAAAGCAGAAAGCGGAGTTGGAGAGAATGAAACGGTATCAACAAGAAGACAGGCTGCTGTGATTGGGGGGACGGGGCCGAGGCGGTGCCAAGCGCCTCACCAAGGAAAAGGAGGTGTGGAAGTGTTTGAAGCTGCTAAGGGAACAACCGAAGCGCGGTTATTTTCGTAAGACCGCCGCCGCCCGCCACCGCACCCCTTAGCCCGGCGGCGGCGGGAAGGGCGCGGGATCGAGGAAGCGCCCGAGCACGTTTTCCAGCAGGCGGCTGACATTGTTGTCGTAGCCGTTATGGGCCAGCGAGCCGGCGAAGGCGATGGAGCCGGTGGAAAACACCGCCCCGCCGGCGGGCGTTTCGTAGAACGCCATGTCGCAGCGGACATGGGGGCAGGTCTCGCCGTTGACCGCCGAATGGGTGTGGAGGTATTCCTCCTTCACCCAGTGGAAATCGGCGCCGAAATCGGTGGCCTCGGCGACGATCAGCGCGTGCGGCGGCGTGCCTGCCTCCGGGTCGGCGCTGTCGATCTCGCTGCCGGCCGCCCCGCCGAAGACGCTGCCGAAGTCGCCGATCTTCTCGCGGCGGCCGATGCCCTCGAACATCCATGCCGCCCGCGGGTTCTCGCTGGCCGGCGTGCGCCGGTAGCAGGTGGCGAAGTTGAAGCCCTGGGCGGAGAAGCCGACGCCGCAGATCGCCTCCGGGGCCAGCCCGTTGCGCCGCCACAGGCCGCCCAGCTCGCCGGTGAAGCTCATATGGTATTCGCCGCCCTCGGCGATCCAGCTCCTCATGCCGTCCTCGGCGCGGCGCATCTCCATGGCCCCGGGCAGTTCGGGGTGGAGCGCCACCCGCCAGTAGAAGCCGTTGCCGCCGCTATAGACGAAACGCCCGCCCTGCTGCTGATAGTCGAGCAGGGCGTGCATCATGGCCGTGGTGTAGTATTCGGGATGCGTCGTCGTCATGACGCAGTCGTAATGCTTCAGCAGTTCCACGCCCTCGGCGTCCAGGTCGTCGTCGGTGACGGTATCGAAGGCGATGCCCTTCTCCTCCAGCCAGTCGGTGATGTGGGTGTCGGCGTTGTATTGCCACAGCTGGTCGCGCGGCCCCATGTGCATGAAGGGGCGCAGGCGCGAGGCGTAGGCGACGCCGGAGCCGTCGGAATGGAGGTCGTACATCGAAAGCCCGTGTTCGGGGTGCATGTGGAGATGCACATCCTCCATGTCCCACAGCGTGAAGGTGTTGCTGCTGTGCTCGCCCAGCGCCCCCCAGTCGAAACTCATGTGGTTGTTGGCATAGGCGTAATAGCTGCAGGTGGCGATCAGCAGCGCCAGCCGTGCGGTGGGCCGGCCGGTGGGCGGACGCACCCAGAAGGGGATGTAGAACCACTGGTCGCCCTGGACGAGATGGGCGGCATAGGCGCCGGACTTCGTGCCCTCCGGCACCCGCCAGGAGGCGTCGGTCGGCCAGCCGCAGTCGTAGAGGTCGTCGTCGTGGAAATGGATGGCGCCGTAATGCTCCGGCCGGTGGGGCCAGGCCATCTCGCTGTGGTCGTGGTTCCAGCCCTTCATGGCGCGGGTGGGCAGATTGACGATGGTGCCGTGGCGGCCGCCGGGGCCGATGTCGTGGGCGACGGTGCCCGCCATGTCGCGGCTGAAATCCCAGCGGGCCACCACGTCGGGGTCCGTCGCGGCTTCCGGCTGCAACAGCCGTTCCATCGCGGCGGCCGAAAGGGCGCGCCCGGCGACGGCGGGGGCATCGATCTTGCCGTTGTAGTGGCCGGCGGCCCATGGCGCCTCCTCGCCGCCGGGGTGGCGGTCGTCGTGGGCGGCGATCAGGAAGCGCCCGCCGGCACCGGGGCGAAGCCGCAGGGTGGCTTCGGCGGCGCCGCGGTCCGCCTCGCCGGCATAGCGGCGCAGCGGCCGTTGCCGGATGGCGGCGCGGCCGGTGGCGGCATCGAAGCTCGCCGTCACCACATACCAGTGGCGCTCGTGCATGGCGGCGCCCGAGGCCAGCACCGCGTCGGCCTCGCCATCGCCCAGCAGCAGCGCCGCCTGGCCATCGCGCAGCACGAGCGCATAGCCCGACCGGCGCCCGGCGTCCCAATTGCCCATCACGGTCTGCCCTTCCCTGGCGGGCAGGGTGGGCCAGATCGCCGCCTGGAGCGTGAAGCTCGGCAGCGCGAAGGGCCGGGCGTCGTCGATGGCGACGAAGGAGCCGGTCTGCGTCCACCGGTAGCGGGCCGGATAGTCGCCATCGACGTCGGCGCCCAGCCGTTCCTGCTTGAGGCCGGGGCCTTCGGGCGAGTCGTCGCCGCAGCGGATCTTCACGATCTCGAGGCGAAACGCGCCCCGGTCCTCGCTGGAGACCTTGAAGCTGATCGTCTGACCCGGTTGGGCGCCGATCCGGTCGGCATAGCCCAGCAGTCGCCGCATGGCGCTCTCCCCTTCCGTGGTGCCTTCAGTCGTCGGGCGGCCAGCGCCCGGTGTGCCGCTTCCAGCGCAGCCGGAAGACGTGCCAGAAGGCCGCCGCCAGGTCGGTGAAGGGCGCCTCGTCGCAGAAATCCAGTTCCACGCCGCGTCTCGCGGGCAGGCGGGCGATGCGCCATTGCTGGTGCGGCACGGTGTTGACGATCACGTGCTTGCCCTCGTTGTCCTCCCAGCGCATGACGTTCAGCACCTTCTGCAGCTCGGCGCTGTGGGGGCCGAAGGGCCGCGCGCGGAACTCGCGGGCGAGATCGCCGCGCTCTGGGTCGATCTTCAGCATGGCGGCCTCCGCGCTCGTCGCCGGCGCCCGGACAGGCGCCGCGCATGGCAGTAGAACGCCGCCGCCCGGGCGGCGCAAGCCGCGCCGGCCCATGAAAAAGGGGCCGCGGCGCTGCGGCCGCGGCCCCCCAGGATTTGCGAAGAACGGTTTGCGAAGGACGGATCAGAAGTCCATGTCGTCCATGCCGCCCGGTGCGCCGCCGGGCGGTGCCGGAGGCGGGTCCTTCTTGGGCTTCTCGGCGACCATGGCCTCGGTGGTGACCAGCACGCCGGCCACCGACGCCGCATCCTGCAAGGCCGTCCGCACAACCTTGGTGGGATCGACGATGCCGGCCTTCACCAGGTCCTTGTAGACCTCCTCCTGGGCGTCGAAGCCGTGGTTGGTGTCCTTCTGCTCCAGCAGCTTGCCCACCACCACGGCACCGTCCACGCCGGCGTTCTCGGCGATCTGGCGGGCCGGGGTCTGGATCGCCCGGCGGACGATGTCGACACCCATCTGCTGGTCGGCATCGCCCAGCTTCAGGCGGTCGAGGGCGCGGGTGGCGTAGAGCAGGGCGGCACCGCCGCCGGGCACGATGCCCTCCTCCACCGCCGCGCGGGTGGCGTTCATGGCGTCCTCCACCAGGTCCTTGCGCTCCTTCACCTCCACCTCGGTGGCACCGCCCACCTTGATGACGGCGACGCCGCCGGCCAGCTTGGCCAGACGCTCCTGCAGCTTCTCGCGGTCGTAATCGGAGGTGGTGGTCTCGATCTGGCTGCGGATCTGGTTGCAGCGGCCCTTGATGTCGGCCTTCTTGCCGGCCCCATCGACGATGGTGGTGTCCTCCTTCTTGACGATCACCCGCTTGGCCTTGCCCAGCATGGCCATGGTGACGTTCTCGAGCTTGATGCCGACGTCCTCGCTGATGACCTGGCCGCCGGTGAGGATGGCGATGTCCTCCAGCATGGCCTTGCGGCGGTCGCCGAAGCCGGGCGCCTTGACGGCCACCGCCTTCAGCCCGCCGCGCAGGCGGTTGACCACCAGGGTGGCGAGCGCCTCGCCCTCCACATCCTCGGCCACGATCACCAGCGGGCGGTTGGACTGCACCACCTGCTCCAGAACCGGCAGCATCGGTTGCAGGCTCGAAAGCTTCTTCTCGTGGATCAGGATCGCCGGGTCTTCGTATTCGGTCTTCATCTTGTCGGCGTCGGTGATGAAGTAGGGCGAGAGATAGCCGCGGTCGAACTGCATCCCCTCCACCGTCTCCAGCTCGGTCTCGCGGGACTTCGCCTCTTCGACGGTGATGACGCCCTCGTTGCCGACCGTCTGCATGGCCTCGGCGATCATGGCACCGACCTCGCTGTCGCCGTTGGCGGAGATGGTGCCGACCTGGGCGATCTCGTCCGACGAACGGGTTTTGCGCGATCGTTTTTCGAGGTCTGCGATCACGGCCGCAACCGCCGCATCGACGCCGCGACGCAGGTCCATCGGGTTCATCCCCGCCGCAACCGCGCGCGCACCCTCCTTCACGATCGACTGCGCCAGGATGGTCGCCGTCGTCGTCCCATCGCCAGCCTCGTCGTTGGTCTTCGACGCAACCTCGCGCACCATCTGCGCGCCCATGTTCTCGAACTTGTCCTCAAGCTCGATCTCCTTGGCAACCGCCACACCGTCCTTGGTCACACGCGGTGCGCCAAACGACTTGTCGAGAACAACCGTGCGGCCCTTGGGACCCAGCGTCACCTTCACCGCATCGGCCAGCGTGTTGACACCGCGCAGCAAACGCGTGCGGGCATCGGCAGAAAACCTGATATCCTTGGCAGCCATAGCTAACCCCTCCCTGACGCTCGCCGGCTCAACCGATCACGCCCATGATGTCGGACTCCTTCATGATCAGAAGTTCCTCACCATCGAGCTTGACCTCGGTGCCGGACCACTTGCCGAACAGAATGCGGTCGCCCGCGCCAACATCGAGCGGCTGCAACCTGCCGCTCTCGTCCCGGGCACCGGGACCGGTGGCAACCACCTCGCCCTCCATCGGCTTCTCCTTGGCAGTGTCGGGAATGATGATACCCCCGGATGTCTTCTCCTCGCCCTCAAGACGGCGAACGAGAACGCGATCGTGCAACGGTCTGAAACCCATGTTCCATCCTCCGGATGAACGTTGTCCGCTGGCGGCACGGCGCGGCCGTGCTTTGCGCGAGCACCCCCTGGCACTCGCTCGCTGCGAGTGCCAACAGCGATGTAGGGTCTCGCGCGCCAGGGTCAAGGGTTTTCGTCCTCCGGGGGCGAATTTTTCCCCGCCCCGCCGGCGTCGCGGCGGCTGACGCGCAGGCGGCGGCGGTCGAGCTCGCATTCGATCTCTTCGAGGCCGATGCCGGCGCGCGCGCAGGCGACGAGGGCGAAATAAAGCAGATCGGCCGCCTCGTGGACGGTCGCCGCCGGCGTATGGGCGCGGGCGAGCTCGCCGGCCTCCTCGGCCAGCTTGGCCGCCAGCAGCGCCGGGTCGTCCAGGAGGCGGCGCGTGTAGGAGCCCGCCGGCGCCGCCCGGCGCCGCCCCGCCAGCAACCGGGCCAGCGCCGCCAGGCCCCGGTCTTCGCCCCAGCAGCTGCGGGACCCGAGATGGCAGAAGCCTTCGCCCCGCTGGCGGACGACGAAGCGCAGGGCGTCGCGGTCGCAGTCGAGGTCGACCCGCAGCAGCTCCTGGGTGGCGCCGGAGGTCGCGCCCTTCACCCACAGGCCGCGCGAGCGCGAGCGATAGACGCCGGCGCGCCGCTCCACGGCCAGCCGCAGGCTCTCCGCCGAAGACCAGGCGAGGCCGAGCGCGGCGCCCGACGGGTCGCAGACCACGGTGGGCCAGAGGCCGTCGGCGCGGTCGCTGACCAGCGGGGCGGCGATGGCGTCGGCCAGGTGGAGGGCGCCGTTGTAGAGCGCCATGCCGACCTGGGCATCGACGCCGGCGCGGTCGGCCTCGGCGATGTCGGCGGCGCTGGCGAAGCCGCCGGCGACGGTGAGCCGCGCCCGCCCGCAAACGCCCTTCAGGCGGCGTGCCGCCTCCATGTCCGGCCCCTTCATGCGGCCTTCGCGCTCGACGAAGGTGACGAGAAAGCCAGCCGCCAGCCCGTCGAGCTCGGCCATGCGCTGCGCCACGGCGGCGCCGGTGCCGGTCGTCCAGCCATGGGTGACGACCTCGCCATGGACCGCGTCCAGCGCCGCCACCACCCGCTCGCGCGGCAGCTGGCGCAGAACTTCGGGCACGGCCGCCGTGCCCAGGACGACCTTCGCCGCCCCGGCGTCGAGCCAGCGCCGGGCGGTCGCCGCGTCGCGGATGCCGCCGCCGACGCGGCAGGGGGCGAGCCGCACCAGGTCTTCGATCAGGGCGCGGTTGTCGCCCCTGCCCAGGGCCGCGTCCAGATCGACCACCGCGATCTCGCCCGCCAGCCGGAAGCGTTCGGCGATGGGGCGCGGATCGCCGGCCTCGATGGCCTTCTCGCGCCCGCCGATCAGCTGCACCGCCTGGCCGCCCATGAGATCGATCGAGGGCACGATCACGGCACGCCCTCCGCCCCGGCCGCCGGGAAAGCGCCGCGCACGGGCATCAGCGCGATCGCCGCCGAAAGCGCGGCGAAGGCCGAGGCCAGCGCGAAGGCCCAGGCGAGGCCGGCCTCGCCCGCCCAGCCGCCCGCCACCGCGCCCACCGCGCCCACGCCGTCCATCATGACGAAAGCCGCCCCCAGCGTGGTGCCCTCGCGCTTGCCTACGAAATCGACCGCCGTCGCCAGCACCACCGAACGCACGCCGTAGAACAGGCCGATCATGGCGATCAGGAAGGGCAGGGCGAGCCAGGGCGTGTCCACGAAAGGCATGGCGAAGCCCAGCGGCACGGCCAGCAGCAGTGCGGTGGCGAAGACCGGCCGCCGCCCCAGGCTGTCGGAAAGCTGGCCCATCGCCGGTTGCAGCAGCGCCCCCGCCAGCACCATGGCGGCGAAGGCGAGGCCGGCGTGGAACTCCGAGAAACCCAGGTCGCCGACGATGTAGAGGGTCGCCATCGCCAGCACCGCCATGATCGCCATGTTGTAGCTGCCGATGGCGGCGACCAGCGCCAGCCCGGCCGGGCGCGACCAGTGGCGCAGCAGCGCGCCCATGCCCGGCATGTCCTCGCGCGGCGCGACGGGGAAGGTCAGGCGCCGCCTGTGGCGGAAGAAGACCGCACCCGCCAGCAGCGCCGGCAGCACCGCCAGCGCCAGCGCCTCGCGCCAGCCGACATAGGCCAGCAGGAAGCCGGTCAGCACCGGCGCGAACACCTCCGCCAGCGTGCCGCCCATGGCGTGGATGCCCAGCACCCGCGCCCGGCGGTCGGGCATGGCCTGGGCCAGGGTGCCGGTCGCCAGCGGGTGCCAGGCGGAGGTGCCCATGCCGGCCAGGGCCAGCATGGCGGTCAGCGTCCAGGCGTCGGGGGCGAGGCTGGCCGCGCCGTAGCCCACCGCCACCCAGGCGAAGGTGGCGACGAACAGCGGCCCGCGCCGGCTGCTGTGGTCGCAGATCATGCCGGCCGGGATGAAGCTCAGCATCGAGCCGACGGCGATCAGCGTCACCATCAGCCCCAGTTCGGAAGGCCCCAGATCCATGCTCAGCGCCACCGCCGGGGCCAGGATCCAGAAGGCGCCATGGGGCCAGTCCACCGCCAGATGCCCGGCGCAGAAGGCCAGGATCGAAAGCGGCGGACGGCTTTGTTCGGCCATGGCGGTTCAGGCCGCGGGGCGGACCGGGATGCCCGCCCGCGCCATGGCCGCCTTCACGCAGGGAAGGCCGTAATCGCCGTCGTGGAAGATGGATGCCGCCAGCACCGCATCGGCGCCGGCCCGGATGGCCGCGACCAGATGGGCCGGCGTCGCCGCCCCGCCCGACGCGATCGCCGGCACCGAGACCGCGCCGGCGACGGCGGCGATCAGCGCTGTATCGTAGCCGCGGCGGGTGCCGTCCCGGTCCCAGCTGGTGAGCAGGATCTCCCCGGCCCCATGCCCTTCCACCTCCCGCGCCCAGGCGATGGCGTCCAGCCCGGTGCGCTCCCCGCCGGAATGCACCACCACCTCCCAGCCCCCGCCCTGCGGCCGGCGGGCGGCGTCGATGGCGACCACGGCGCACTGGCTGCCGAAACGCCGCGCGATCTCGGCCACCAGCGGCGGGCGGCGGACGGCGGCGGTGTTGACGGCCACCTTGTCGGCGCCGGCCTCCAGCAGCCGGCCGGCATCCGCCAGCGTGCGCACGCCGCCGCCGACGGTGAGCGGGATGGAGAGCGCCTCGCGCAGGGCCGCCACCGTGCGATGGGCGTTGGAGCGGCGCTGCGGCGTGGCGGAGACGTCGAGCATCGTCAGCTCGTCGGCGCCGTCCGCCTCATAGGCGGCGGCGCGGCGGACCGGGTCGCCGGCATCGCGCAGGTCCTGGAAGCGGATGCCCTTCACGACGCGCCCGCCATCGACATCGAGGCAGGGGATGACGCGGGCCGTCAGCACGGCAGCGCCAGCCAGCGTTCGAGGAGCGCGACGCCCCAGGGACCCGAAAGCTCGGGGTGGAACTGGCAGGCGAGGACGGCCCCCCGCTCCAGGGCGGCGACGAAGGGGCCGCCGTGGTCGGCCGTGGCGGCGTGCCAGCCCGGGGGCGGGGCGGCCAGGCGGTAGGAGTTGGCGAAATAGGCGTAGCCGCTCGCCAGCAGCCGGCAGCCTTCGCCGGCCGCGACCGCGTTCCAGCCGAATTGGGGGCGGCGGACGCCATCGGGAAAGCGCCCGACGGTGGCCGCCATCGCGTCCAGGCCTTCGACTCCCGGCGATTCCTCGCTGGCCCGTGCCATCAGCTGCAGGCCGACGCAGATCGCCAGGGTCGGCCGCCCCGCCGCCACGCGCCGGCGCAGCGGCTCCGCCATGCCGTCTTCGCGCAGCGTCGCCATGGCCGCGCCGAAGGCGCCGACGCCGGGCAACACGACGCGGCGGGCATCGAGCAGCTCGCCCGCCCGGCGGGCCATGCGCGGGGCGCCGCCCGCGCGGCGCAGGCCGGCGAAGATCGAAGCCAGATTGGCGGTGCCGGTGCGGCAGACCACCGCCTCCCGCCCACTCACAACGTCCCCTTGGCGCTCGGGATGTCGTCGTGGCCGGCGGCCGCTACCGCCATGCGCAGGGCCAGCGCCAGCGCTTTGAAGGCCGCTTCGGCGCGGTGGTGGTCGTTGTCGCCGCGCAGCAGGTCGATATGGAGCGTCAGCCGGGCCGCCATGGCGAAGGAGTGGAGGACGTGGACGACGGTCTCGGCGGCGGTGTCGCCGATGCGCTCGCGGCGCAGGCCCAGGTCGATGTGGGCGAAGGGGCGGCCGGACAGGTCCACCACCGCGCGGGCCAGCGCCTCGTCCAGCGGCGCATGGCCCTCGCCGAAACGGCGGATGCCGCGCTTGTCGCCCAGCGCCTGCGCCAGGGCGCCGCCCAGGGCGAGCGCGCAGTCCTCGGCGCTGTGGTGGTCGTCGACGTCGAGATCGCCCGTGCAGGAAAGGCGGATGTCCATGCGGGCGTGGCGGGCCAGGGTCTCGAACATGTGGTCGAGGAAGCGCAGCCCGGTGGCGACCTCGGCCGTGCCGTCGCCGTCGAGATCGATCCCGGCGGCGACCTTCGTCTCGCGCGTCGCGCGCTCCACCCGGGCCGTGCGCTCGCTCATCTTCGCCTCACGCCACGATGTTGGCGATGGGGCTGACGACGATGTCGGTGCCGCCCGCCGCCTTCACCTCGGGGATCACACGCGCCAGCATCTCGCGCGGCACCGCCGCCTTGACGGCATAGCCGCCGGCGCCGTGCAGCGGCGAAACAGTGGGTTCGCGCATGCAGGGCAGCACGGCGATCACCGCCTCCACCCGCGCGCCGGCGACGTTGACCTCGACCATCACCCGCCGTCTGGCGTCCAGGACGGAGCCTATCATCATCGCGAAACTCTCGATGCGCCCGCGCCTGGCGTTGTCGTCCAGAGCGGCGGGATGGGCGAACAGCCTCGTGGAGGAGGCCATCACCTCCGCCACCACGTCCAGCCCGTTGGCGCGCAGGGTGGCGCCGGTGGCGGCGTTGTCGACGATGCAGTCGGCGTCCTCCGGCGGGAAGGCCTCGGTGGCACCGTAGGAGCGCACGAAGGTGGCATCGACGCCCTCGGCCGCGATCCAGGCGCGGGTAAGGCGCTCGTATTCGCTGGCGATCAGCAGCGGCCGCGCCGGCAGCCTGCCGCCTTGCAGCAGCGCCGTCGGCGCGGCGGCCACCAGGCGCACCGGGTCCAGGCCGGTGTCGATCAGCTCCACCAGTCCGGCCTCCTTCTCCTCCACCCAGTCCCTGCCGGCGAAGCCGATGTCGCGGCGGCCGATGTCGAGCATCTCGACGATGTTCTGCGGCTTCAACAGCTTGGCGTGGAAGCCCGGCAGGGAGAGCGCCGGGCGGTAGTCGCGCCCGCCGCCGGCCTCGCCGGCCCGCACGCAGATGCCGGCATCGGCGAGCAGCGCCATGACGCCTTCCTGCATGCGGCCCTTGGGCAGGCCCAGGCCTATGGTGCTGTCGGCGGAGATGGCGGTCATGGCGGGATGCGGGCAGGCCGCGAAGCGCGGGCAGCATGGCCATCGCCGCCGCAATGTCAACCGCGGGCGGATGGCGCCGCGCCCACCTGCGGCGCCGGCGCCCCGGGCGGCCCGGGGCGCCGTCAGCCTGCCGCGCCGCCGGGCCTGGCGCGCCGCCGTCTCTGCCGCCGCGGCTCGCCGCCGCCGGCCTTGCGCGCCGGCAGCGCCATCCGTTCGGCCAGCCTGGGATAGGGATCGCTGCCGTGGGGGATGGCCATGGCGGCGACGAAGTGTTTCTGGAAGTCCGGTTCCACCGCCGTCTCGATCTTCTCGATGCGGCGCACTTCGCGTTCGATCTCGCCGCGCATGGCCTTGTTCAGCAGCGCGATGGTGGCGCCCGTTCCGGCGGCGTTGCCGGCCGCGCCGGTGGTCTCCAGGCTGCAATCGGGAATCATGCCCAGCACCATGGCATAGGCGGGGTCGATATGGCTGCCGAAGGCGCCGGCCAGCGTGATCTTCTCCACCGTCGCCACGCCCAGCCGGTCCATCAGCAGGCGGGCGGTGGCGTGCAGCGCGCCCTTGGCGAGCTGGATCTGGCGCACGTCGTTCTGGGTGACGACGATCCCGCCCGCGCCTTCCGCGGCCGGCGATCCGCCGCCGCCCGCCTTGCCCTCGTGAAGGACGTAGGCGAAGGTCCGCCCGTCCTCGACGATGCGCGGCGTCCTCGCCGCCGCGCTGCCGTCGATGACGCCCTCGGCGTTGAGGATGCCGGCCAGATACATCTCGGCCAGGGCCTCGACGATGCCGGAACCGCAGATGCCGGTGGGCGCCGCCTCGAAACCCGGCGCGTCGGACCAGCGGTCGTCGCCGATGACCTTGAAACGCGGTTCCAGGCTGGCGCGGTCGATGCGCACGCGCTCGATGGCGCCCGGCGCCGCCCGCTGGCCGCAGCTGATCTGCGCGCCCTCGAAGGCCGGGCCGGTGGGCGAGGAAGCGGCCAGCAGCCGTTCGCGGTCGCCCAGCACGATTTCGGCATTGGTGCCGACATCGACGATCAGCGTCGTCTCCCGGTTGCGGTAGGGCATTTCGGAAAGCACTACGGCGGCGGCGTCGGCCCCGACATGGCCGGCGATGCAGGGCAGCGCGTAGAGGCGGGCGCCGGGGTTGAGGCGGAGGCCGATGTCGGACGCCAGCATGACGGTCGCCTCGTCGGTGGCGAGCGCAAAGGGCGCGAAGCCCAGCGGCGTGGGATCGAGGCCCAGCAGCAGATGGTGCATCACCGGGTTGCCGACCACGACGATCTCCATGGCGTCGTCGGCGTCGGCCCCGGCCGCCGCGACGGTGCTGCGAGCGAGCCGGTCCAGCGCCTCCCTCACCGCCGCCGTCATCGCTTCGGCCCCGCCCTCGTTCATCATGGCGTAGGAGACGCGGCTCATGAGGTCTTCGCCGAAGCGGATCTGCGGGTTCATGCAACCGTCGGAGGCCAGCACCTCGCCGCTCACCAGGTCGCACAGATGCACGGCCAGCGTGGTGGAGCCGATATCGGCCGCCAGGCCCAGCGCGCGGTCGCGGAAGCCGGGCCGCAGGTCGATCAGGCGCTTGTTGCGCCGCACCAGGGCGGTGGCCTTGTAGTCGCCTTCCTCCAGCGTGCGGTGGAGCTTGCGCAGCACGTGGGGATCGACGCCGGCCAGCCGCAGCCCCCAGACCTCGTGCAGGGCGCGCTCCAGCCGCCGCAGATGGGAGGCCGGCTCGTGCATGTCGGGCCGCGCGATCTCGACATAGAACGGGCGCACCACCGGATCGACGACGATGGCCCTCTCTTCGGCGCGCTTGCGCACGATCTGGCGGTGCATCTGGCTTTCCGGGGGCACGTCCACCACCAGGTCGCCGCCGATGCGCGCCTGGCAGGAAAGCCTGGCGTCGCCCTTCAGGAGGCCGCTTTTGCGTTGCCGCAGCTCGGCTTCGCTGGCTGGCGTCAGATGGTCGGGCGACGAGGAGATGGCGTGCTTGGCGAAGACGCCCGCGCCGATCCACACCTGGCAGCGGGTGCACAGGCCGCGCCCGCCGCAGACCGAATCGAGGTCCACCCCCAGCTCGCGCGCCGCCTGCAGCAGCTGGGTGCCGCGCGGGAAACGCCCGCGCAGACCCGAAGGCAGGAAGACGACCAGCGGCTCGTCCGCAGCACGGGGGCGTGCTGGTTTTCCTTCGTCCGCAGCACGAGGGCGTGCTGCTGTCGGCTCATCCGCCACGGCGCCGGCGCCCCTCGCGCCGCCTCGCCCGCGCCTCGGCCACGCTGTCGCTGGCCCCGGAATGGAGGGCGATCCAGCGCCGGCAGTGGTGGTCGGTGCCCATCATCACGTCGGCCGCGCGGATGGCGGTCATGATCTCCGCCTCCAGCGGGTTGGTGATGGCCGAGGTCATGCCGTTGGCGGCCGCCATCGCCAGGAAGGCGGCGTTGAGCGCCGGCCGCGTCGGCAGGCCGAAGGAGATGTTGGAGGCGCCGCAGGTGGTGTTCACCTTCAGCTCCTCGCGCAGGCGGCGCAGGATGGAAAAGCAGGTGCGCCCCGCCTGGCCGATGGCGCCGATGGGCATGACCAGCGGGTCCACCACCACGTCCTGCGGCGGGATGCCGTGGTCCTGCGCCCTCTCCACGATTTTCCTGGCGACGGCGAAGCGCACGTCCGGGTCCTCGGAGATGCCGGTCTCGTCGTTGGAGATGGCGACCACCGCCGCGTTGTATCGAGCCACCAGGGGTAGCACCGTTTCCAGCCGCTCCTCCTCGCCGGTCACCGAGTTCACCAGCGGCTTGCCGACATAGGCTTCCAGCCCTTTCTCCAGGGCGGCCACCACCGAACTGTCGATGGAGAGCGGCGCATCGGTGAGCGACTGCACCAGCTTGACGCAGTCGTAGAGCATCCCCGGTTCGTCGGCCAGCGGCACGCCGGCGTTGACGTCCAGCATATGGGCACCGGCCGCCACCTGGGCCAGGGCGTCGGCCTCGACGCGGCCGTAGTCGCCTTCGGCCATCTCGGCCGCCAGCCGCTTGCGCCCGGTGGGGTTGATGCGCTCGCCAATCACGGTGAAGGGGCGATCGAAACCGATGATGACGGTCTTCGTCGCCGAGCTGATGGCGGTCTCGGTCATGCTCGCGTCTCCGCGGATGGCGATCCCCCGCCAGCGGGGGTCGCCCCGTCGCGAAGGCTGTACTCGGCCAGCGTGCGGGCGATGGCGCGCTCGCCGCGCGGTGCCATCAGATGGGCGCCGGCGATGCCTTCGATCTCCCTGAACTGCTCCACCAGCTCGGCGCAGATGCGGCGCCCCTCGGCGGCCTCGTCGGCCGCCCCTTCCAGGCGGCCGATGACGTGGTCGGGCACGTGCACGCCGAAGAGATTGGCCGTCATCCAGCGTGCCGAGCGCGCCGACATCAACGGCCCGACGCCGACGATGAACCGGGCCCGTTCGGCGACGCCGCAATCGACCAGGGCCGCCATGTAGCGTTTCAGCACGTCGATGTCGTAGGCGAACTGGGTCTGGAAGAAATCGGCCCCGGCCGCGATCTTGGCTTTCTGGGAGGCGCCGTCGAAGCCGGGTTCGGGGTCGCGCGGCGTGTCGGCGGCACCGATCAGCAGCCCCGGTGCCGGGTCGATCGCCCGACCGGAGGGAAAGGCGCCGCCGCGCAGGCCGCGCGCCATGGTCATCAGGCCGCGGCTGTTCGTGTCCTCCACCGCCTTCGCGTCCGGCTGGTCGCCCGCCGCCATGCCGTCGCCGTGCAGGCACAGGATGTTGGGGATGCCCAGCGCCGCCGCGCCCAGCATGTCGCCCTGGAGCGCCAGACGGTTGCGGTCGCGCACGGTGAATTGCAACACCGGCTCGATGCCGTTCCTGGCCATGATGGCGGCGCAGGCCAGCGCCGACATATGGACTCTGGCACCGGCACCGTCGGTGACGTTGACCGCATCGACCAGCCCCTTCAGGCAGGCTACCTTGTCCATCACCGCCGCTTCGCTGGCGCCGTCGGGCGGCGTCGTCTCGGCGGTGACGACGAAGGCCCCGGCCGCCAGCCTGGCCTCGAGCCGTCCCTGCGATTTCATCGCTCGCTTCCCGCCTGCGGCGTGGTGCCGCCGTTGCGGGCGTGAGCGGCCAGCAGATCGTCGTCGAAGTCGCTTTCCAGCCGCGCCGCCAGCGCCGCCGCCGCTTCTTCCGGATCGCCCTCGAAGTCGCCGGCGGCCTCCTTGCGCCAGTGGCCCAGATAGGCATCGGTGTCGCGCAGGCCCGCCAGCATCGCCGCCTGGTCGATGGCCCGTTCGAAGCGCGGTGCCAGCACGCGCTTGGCGCGGCGGCGGCCGCTGCGGGCGATCACCTGCGCCGGTATGTCGCGCCAGTAGACGACGGTAAGCGTCGCCATTACGGCGCCGCCCGCGCTGCCAGGGAGGGCGCCGCCGCTGCGGCCCTGGCCAGGAAGGGTTCCAGGGCACCGTAGCCGGTCCTGCGCATCTCGAAGGCCAGCCCCAGGCGGCGGGCGGCCGCGCGGGCCTTCGCCTCCAGCGCGTCGTCGCCGGCCTGCGAGAGATAGAGCAGCCGCCGGTAATTGCCGAAATAGATCGCTTCCAGCTCGGGATGGCGGTCGATGCCCAGGCCCTTCAGCACCAGGGTTTCGAAATGGCGGGCGAGATAGTCCGTCAGATAGAAGGTGCCGGGTTCGTCGTCGTGCAGGGCCGCGAAGGCCTCGCTGCCGGCGAAGAATTCGTAGCAATGGGCGCCGGGCAGGCGCTCTGCGCCCTCTTCCTCCAGCACCGCGTCCAGCAGGCCGCCGGTGCCGCAATCGCCATAGGCCACGAAGACGCGGGCGAAGCGCCCCCGCGCCGCCCGCAGCTTTTCGCGCACTCCTTCGGGGATGCGCGACGGCGTGTTGTGCCAGGAGGCGGGCAGGCATTCGACGTCGATCGATTGCCAGCCATGGCGGCGAATTACGGCCAGGAGCTCCCGTGCCAGAGCACCGCAGGCGATCACCAGGGTCCTTTCCGCCATGGCCGTCAGGCGGCGCGGCCGGCCTGGCGCCGTTCGGCCACCATGGTCTTGGCGGTCTCCACGGCCACTGCCGCGTCGCGGCAATAGGCATCGGCACCGACGCTCTGCGCGAAGGCCTCGTTCAGCGGCGCGCCGCCCACCAGCACCATGTAATCGTCGCGCAAGCCGCGCTCCTTCAGGGTGTCGATCACCACCTTCATGTAGGGCATGGTGGTGGTCAACAGCGCCGACATGCCCAGGAAGTCGGGCCGGTGTTCTTCCAGCGCCGACAGATAGGAATCGGCGTCGTTGTTGATGCCGATGTCGAAGACGTCGAAACCGGCGCCCTCCAGCATCATTCCCACCAGGTTCTTGCCGATATCGTGGATGTCGCCCTTCACCGTGCCGATCACCATCGAACCCTGCTTGGGAGCGCCGGTTTCCGCCAGCAGCGGGCGCAGGATCGTCATCCCCGATTTCATGGCATTGGCCGCCAGCAGCACTTCCGGCACGAACAGGATGCCGTCGCGGAAATCGATGCCGACGATCCGCATTCCCTCCACCAGCGCTTCGGTGAGCACCTTGTAGGGCTCCCAGCCCCGGCCCAGCAGCAATTGCACGCCTTCGGTGACCTCTTCGGCCAGGCCGTCATAGAGGTCCTCGTGCATCTGCTGGACCAGTTCGTCGTCGTCCAGAGTACTCAGATCCAGATCGTCTTCGGGCATTGGCCAGACCCTCGTTCCACACCGCGGGCACTTTAGCGGCCCCGAAACGGGGCGATGCTAGAATGGCGCCGACACAATACGTCGTAATCTGGACATAAATCCACCGCAACGGACAATCCGGAGGCGCCGGGAGCGGCATGATCGCGGACGGGACAGGCAAGAAATGCGGGAGTGCTGCATGGCGGAATTCCTGGCCATGGGCGGTGCGGCGGCGGTCGTCTGGCCGGCCTATGGGCTGGCGGTCGCCATCCTGGGCGGCCTGCTGGCCGTGAGCCTGCGCCAGGAATCCCGTCGCCGCGCCCGGCTGGCGCGGCTGCTGCGGGCCGAAGACGGCGCGTGACCCGCAAGCGGCAGCGCCTGGCGCTCCTGGCCGCCGGCCTGGCTGCCTTCGCGCTGGCGACGGCGCTGGTGCTGGCCGCCCTGGAAGAGAAGGTGGCTTTTTTCTATGCGCCCTCCGAACTGGTGGCCGGGCAAGCGCCGGATGCCCGCATCAGGGTGGGCGGTCTGGTGGTGGAGGGCAGCGTCGTCAGACAGGGCACGAGGGTCGGCTTCGCGCTCGGCGACGGCGCCGCCACCGTCCCTGTCGCCTATGGCGGCGTGCTGCCCGATCTGTTTCGCGAGGGGCAGGGCATCGTCGCCGCCGGGCGCTGGCGGGCGGGCGAGGGCGTCTTCGCCGCCGACGAGGTGCTGGCCAAGCACGATGAGAACTACATGCCGCCGGAGGTCGCGCGGGCGCTGAAACAGACGGGGCACTGGCAGGGAGAGGCCGCGCGATGACGCTCGCCGACCGGCGCGCCGTCGCCCTTTGGCTGCTCCTGGTCGCCGCTCTGGTGTTCTTCCTCGCGGTGCTGGGAGGCGTCGTGCGGCTCACCGGTTCGGGCCTTGCCATCACCGACTGGCGGCCGTTCACCGGCTGGCTGCCGCCGCTGGACGAGGCCGGCTGGCAGGAGCGTTTCGCGCTCTACCGTGCCTCGCCGGAATACCGGCAGGTCCATGCCGGCATGGAGATGGCCGGGTTCAAGGCCATCTTCCTTCTGGAATACGCTCACCGCCTGCTGGCCCGCGCGGTGGGGCTGGCCTATGCCCTGCCTTTCGCCTTCTTTCTGCTGCGCCGCCGCCTGTCGCGGGGGCTGGCGCTGTGGCTTGCCGCGCTGTTCGCCCTGGGCGCGCTGCAAGGGGTCGCCGGCTGGTTCATGGTGGCGAGCGGGCTGGCGGAGGAGGCGGCCGTCAGCCCCTATCGGCTGGCCCTGCATCTGGCGCTGGCCCTGGCGATCTACGGCGCCCTGCTGTGGACCGCGCTCGGCCTGCTGCCTGTCGGTAGCGGCGAGGCACCCGCCCCGGCATGGGCCGTCCGCCAGGCCCGCTGGCTGCCGCTGCCGGTGGCCGCCGCGGCGCTCTCGGGCGCCTTCGTCGCCGGGCTGGACGCCGGTCTCTACTACAACACCTTCCCGCTGATGGCCGGGCGCCTGGTGCCGGCCGACTGGGCGGGCGGGCTGCCCTGGTGGCGGGCGCCTTTCGAGAGCGTGGCGGCCGCCCAGTTCCACCACCGTCTGCTGGCCGTCGCCACGGTGGCGGCGATCCTGGTCTGGCGGCTGGCGGCCTGGCGGGCGCGCCCACCCTTGCCGCGGCATCTGGCGCGGCTGGCGACGGCGCTCGCCGCCATGGCCCTGTTGCAGGCGGGGTTGGGGATCGCCACCCTGCTGGCCTATGTGCCGGTGTGGCTGGGGGCGTTGCACCAGGCGGGCGCCCTGGCGCTCTTCACGCTGGCCGTCGCCCTGGCCGCTGCCTGCCGGCGCGGCAGGCGGGCATAGCGCCGCCTCTCAGGCCGCCATCTGCCGCCCCGCGCATGGCAAGCGCCGCGCCTTCGTGGCAGGGACCGGGCGGCCGCCCTTCCGCCGCGCCGAAGCCTCCGTCTCAAGCCGCCAGCGCCCGGCCTGCGGCCAGGAAGCAGCGGGCGGCGTCGGCGTCGGTCGCCTTGTCGGTGGGCAGCGGCTGCGAGGCGAAGCGGGCGATCACCAGCGAGGCCGTCGGGTCGATCCACAGATACTGGCCATAGACGCCGATGCCGGTGTAGCAGCCGTGCTCGTCGCCCATGATCCACCATTGGTTGCGATAGCTTCCCGCCGGATTGGTCGCCGCTTCTTCGCCCGCCGCCCAGGCAGCCCTGTCGCCGTTGCGGCGGCTGTCGTTCACCCAGGCGCGCGGCACCACCTGGCGGCCGTTGGCTTGGCCTTCCTGCAGCATCGCCTGGCCTACCCTGGCGAGGTCGCGCAGGGCCAGGCAGACGCCGCCGGCCGCGCGCGGCGCGCCGAGGCGGTCGACGGTGACATAACCGTCGAACTCGGCCCCCAGGGGTTGCCACAAAAGCTCGCTCGCCGCCTGGGCATAGGGCATGGCGGCGGCCCGCTCCACGACCCAGCCCAGAAGGTCGGTGCAGGGCGAAACATAGTGGAAGGCGCGTCCGTGGCGGCCCTGGCCGCTCAGGGTCGCCAGCCACGAGCGCAGATCGCCGGGCGCGGCCGCATCCCGGGGCGGCTTCCAGCCGGAGACCTCGCGATAGGTGACGATGGCACCCGCGGCCGCCAGATAGTCTTCGTCGAAATCGACATCGGCCGTCATATCCAGCAGGTGCTGCAGCGTGGCCCCTTCGAAGGCGGATGCCGCCACCTCCGGCACGAAACGGACGACCGGGTCGCCGGCCGCCAGCAGGCCGCGTTCCGCCAGGATTCCGACCAGGAGCGCGGTGATCGACTTCGAGACCGACATCAGGATATGGGGGCGGTGCGCCTGGAAGCCGTTGCGGTAGTGCTCCATGACGATATGGCCGCGATGGAGCACGCAGATGCCGTCGGTGAAGTTGCGGTCGAGAAAGGCGCCGAAGGTGGACTCTGCCCCGGCATGGTCGCGGAAGGGGATGGCGGCCAGGTCCTGCCCGGCGCGCGGCAGAGGCATGATGGGGCCGGCCCCGCGCCAGATGGGCGCCGAAGGCACCAGCTCGCTCACATGCTGGAAGGCCCAGCGGTTGAAGGGCGGCGTGCGCCAGTTCTCCAGCGTCGCCCTCCTGTCCGGCGGCGGCGGGACCCCCCGCATGAGGTCGCCGCTCTCCACCTCAGTCCCCGTGCAGCGCATGGGCGATAGCCCGGAAGGCGCGGCGCAGGTCGTCGAAAAAGGCCTCGTCCACCGGCTTGGGATGGCTGGAATGGAGGGCGCAGACCACGCAGGCCACCGGGTCCACGAACAGCATCTGGCCGTGAATGCCCAGCCCCATGAAGGGGCGGTGGTCGTCCCGGAGGTCGGTGTACCATGCCGAGCGGTAGTGGCAGCCGGGCATGTGCTCGGCGAAATTGCCGCGATCCCAGGCCGCCCGGTCGCCGTTCTCGCGCAGGTCGCGGATCCAGGAATGGGGCACGATGCGCCGCCCGTTGGCCACCCCGCCGGCGGCCAGCAGCTGGCCGAAACGCGCCAGGTCGCGGGTGGCGGTGCACAGCCCGCCGTCGGTCTGCGGCGCGCCCAGCCGGTCCAGCGTGACATAGGCGTCGAACTCGGCGCCCATGGGCTGCCAGATCTCCCGCGACAGCAGGGTGGCGAAATCGCTGCCGCCGACCCTCTCCAGCATCCAGCCCAGCAGGTCGGTGTTGGTGGAGACATAGTGGAAGGTCTCGCCATGTTCGCGGCCGTCGCGGGCGGGGCGCATGGTGGCGATGTAGGCGCGCAGGCCGTCCGGTGCGCCCTCGCGGGCCGGGCGCCAGCCGGCGGCCACGTCCAGCAGGGCCACGTCGCTTTCGGGGTTGTCGTAATCCTCGTCGTAGTCCATGGCCACGGTCATATCGAGGACGTGGCGCAGGCTCGCCCCGTCATAGGCCGAACCGGCGACCTCCGGGACGATCTCCGTCACCGGGTCGTCGGGCGCCAGCAGCCCCCGTTCCACCAGGATGCCGGTCAGCGTGCCGGCGAAGGATTTGGTGACCGACATCAGCAGGTGGGGTTCGTGCGCCTCCACCCCGTCGCCATAGCGTTCGGCGACCGTCTCGCCGCGATGGAGCACCACGAAGCCGTCGGTGAAGCCCCGGTCCAGCACCTGCTTCACGGTGGCGGTGGCGCCGGCGTGGTCGGTGAAGGGGATGCCGTCGAGGGCGGCCGGGCGCGCCGGCAGCGCCATCGCCGGCCCGTCGCCGCGCCAGACATTGGCGGTCGGCAGCAGGCGGCGCAGATTGCGGAAGGCCCAGCGGTTGTAGGGTCCTTCCTGCATGTTGGCCAGAGTGACCTGTTCGCCCGGCGCGGCCGGGGCGCTCCGCATCAGGCGCATTGCCTCGCTCATGGCAGCCTTCCCATGGCACCCAGGCTAGCATGGCGCCCCGGCGCGCGCATCCCCGCCCGCCTTCCCCCGCGCGTGCCCGCACCGGAACCTGCGCCCTGGCACAGGGGGGCGGTGCCGGCTAAGGTGGCGGCATCATGCACGGCCCCCACCGACCCCTCCATGAGGGCGCGCTCGCCGAACTCGGTGTTCTGCTGGGCGAGCGTTGCTCCACCGCCGAAGCGGTGCGCCGGCAGCACGCTCACGACGAAAGCTGGCACCGCCCCTGCCCGCCGGATGCGGTCGCCTTCCCCCGTTCCGTCGCCGAGGTGGCGGAGATCGTGGGCATCTGCGCGCGCCACCGGGTGCCGGTGATTCCCTTCGGCGTCGGCAGCTCGCTGGAGGGCCAGGTGATGGCGGTGGCGGGCGGCGTCGCCATCGACATGATGGGCATGAACCGGGTGATCGAGGTCAACGACGCCGATCTCGACGCCACGGTGGAGGCCGGCGTCACCCGCAAGCAGCTCAACGAGCATCTGCGCGACCGCGGCCTCTTCTTCGCCGTCGATCCTGGCGCCGACGCCTCCATCGGTGGCATGGCGGCCACCCGTGCCTCGGGCACCAACGCCGTCCGCTACGGCACCATGCGCGAGACGGTGCTGGCGCTCACCGTGGTCACGGCCGCTGGCGAAGTGATGAAAACCGCCAGCCGGGCGCGCAAATCGGCGGCGGGCTACGATCTCACGCGGCTCTTCGTAGGCTCGGAGGGGACGCTGGGGGTGATCGCCGAGGCGACCGTCCGCCTCCACGGCATCCCCGAGGCGGTCTCGGCCGCCACCTGCGCCTTCGCCGGCATCGAGGGTGCGGTCGATACCGTGATCGAGACCGTGCAGTCGGGCATTCCCATTGCCCGCATCGAGCTCCTCGACGAGGTCCAGATCGAGGCCATCAACGCCTGGTCGGGTCTGGACCAGCCGCTCGCCCCCACGCTGTTCCTGGAGTTTCACGGCAGCCCGGCCGCCGTGGCCGAACAGGCCGAGCAGGTGGGCGCGCTGGCCGCCGGTCATGGCGGCAGTGGCTTTCGCTGGTCGGCGAAGCCGGAGGATCGCAAGCGCCTCTGGCAGGCGCGCCACGATGCCGCCTGGGCCGCCAGGGCCATGCGGCCGGGATCCTCCATCTGGCCCACCGATGTCTGCGTTCCCATCTCCCGGCTGGCCGAGTGCATCGCCGAAACCCGCCGCGATCTGGAAGGGGAAGGCGTGAAGGCACCGCTCGCCGGCCATGTCGGCGACGGCAACTTCCATCTCATCTTCCTGGTCGATCCGGACAGGCCGGAGGAACTGGCGCAGGCCGAAAGGCTCAACGAACGCCTCGTGTGCCGCGCGCTCGCCATGGGCGGCACCTCGACCGGCGAGCACGGCATCGGCCTCGGCAAGATGAAATATCTCGAGGCCGAACACGGCGGGGCGATCGCCCTGATGGGCCGCCTCAAACGAGCCTTCGATCCGCAGAACATCATGAACCCGGGGAAAATCCTGCCCCCCGCCGCCCTGCAGTAGCTGCCGAGGAGACGCGCCATGGGCTGCCTTGACGTCCACCAGATACCGGTGCTCGACGACAATTACGTCTATCTCGCCCGCTGCGCCGACACCGGCGCCACCGCGGCGGTGGACCCGGCCGTCGCCGGCCCGGTGCTCGCTGCGGCCAGCTCCCTGGGCTGGCGCATCGACCGCATCCTCAACACCCACCACCACGGCGACCACACCGGCGGCAATCTGGAGATCAAGGCCGCCACCGGCTGCACGGTGGTGGGACCGGCCGCCGACCGCGACCGCATCCCGGGCATCGACGTGGCGCTGGACGAGGGCGACAGCTACAGCCTGGGCCGCCAGGTCGCCAGGGTCTTCTTCGTGCCGGGGCACACGCGCGGCCATATCGCCTATTGGTTCGCCGATTCGGAGGCCCTCTTCTGCGGCGACACGCTCTTCGCCATGGGCTGCGGGCGCCTGTTCGAAGGCAGCCCGGCCCAGATGTGGGATTCCCTCTCGAAGTTCAAGGCGCTGCCGGGCGAAACCAGGGTCTATTGCGCCCACGAATACACCCAGGCCAACGGCCGCTTCGCGCTCACCGTCGAACCCGGCAATGCCGAGCTGGTGCGCCGTATGGAAGCGGTGGACGAAGCGCGGCGCCGCGGCCTTCCCACCGTGCCGTCGACGCTGGCCGAAGAGCGTGCCACCAACCCATTCCTGCGCCCGGAAAGCGCGGAACTGCAGGAGAAGCTGGGGCTGGTGGGCGCGGCGCCCGTCGCCGTTTTCGCCGAAACCCGCGCCCGCAAGGACGCTTTCTGAAGGGGCGTTAGGCACCGTGGCAGACGCCCGCGTGGCCGGCGCGGGAAAGCTTCAGGTTTCCCTCCTTCGTTCCGGCTTCTTCATCACGACGATGCGATTGCTGTTCGTTCCACCCGAATTGTTCGTTATGCCCCAGCAGTTCGACGTTTTGGTGAACTGATGTCGGTTGATCATGACGCAAAGCACGTCCAGATCGGTTCGCCTGGCGGCCATGACGACATGTTCCTCCAATTGCACCTTGCCCTTGCGAACCTCCCCCACCTCATAGGCAATATGCCCGCCCCGGCGCGTGATGCGGGACAATTCCCGCAATGTGTCGACCGTGAACTCCTGCCAGTCACGCACATGGCGGTGGCCGGATATATCCACGGATTTCGGATCGATGCCGGCAAGCCAGCATCGCAACCAGTTGTCGGCTTCGTAATTCACGGTGTCCAGAAACGGCGGCGATGTCACCGTCAATGCCACCGATTCGCCTTCGATGCAGCTCGTCTGGTCGGACTTTCCGGTCAGAAACAGGGATCGCTGGGCTTGCGGCCTGCCCTGGGAGAGCAGGGTGCGGGACTTCTTCTCGACGATGCCCGGCACATCCCGCCATGGTGGGACTCTGCCGAACCGTTGGTTGATCTTCCGTTGCTGTTCGATGCCGACTGCCTGGTTGGGTGGCATGGTGCGAACGGAGAAAAAGCCGGTAGAATGTCCGGTCAGCCTGTTCATGGCCACCATCCATATCCAGCGATCGATCTCGTCCAGCTTGCCACACGCATCCCGATTCAGCATCCAGGAACGCAAACCTTCGATTCTGGCCAGGGTTTCGCGATGATAGAAGACGAGCAGATGCTCGAACTCCACATGCCGGAAATCCTCCCAGGGAATGTCCCGCAAGCGGATGCCGATATCGTCCATGTCCGGTGCATGAACGCGCGGTTCCGTCAACATTCTGCACAGCGGATTGATGTCGTTGCCATAGGGAATCCGGCCCCGGAGAGCGGCTTCGATGGGGGTGGTGCCGCGGCCCATGAAGGGGTCGTGGACAACATCGCCTTCATCCGTAAGGCGTGCGATGAAAAAAGCCGGCAATTGCGGCTTGAAGCAGGCGCGATAGCTGATTTCGTGAATGCGATGCGCCTGTCTTTGTCGCGACGTCCAGAACGCGCCGGTATAGTGCGGGACGCCGTCGATCGATGTTCTGGCGGTGCAATGGCCGCTACGGCGCAATTCTTCAAGGTCGCCGACGAAATCCCTGCGATCGTGAGCCATCCGGAGATCGAGGGCATCGCTGTCGAGGGTCAACCCCATGAGCTTGCCGGTCTCCGTCACCCTCACCGGGTTCCGATCCTGTATCGACTCGCGGCGGGCCGTCAAATCGTCAGCCGTCGAGGGCGGCCAGCGCTTCGGCGCGCCAGGGATGGGCCGGATAGGTGCCGAGGATGCGCAATTCCTGCGCGAAGAAGGCGAGCTCCTCCAGGGCCAGGCGCAGCGGCCGTTCCTCCGGGTGGCCCTCGGCATCGACATAGAAACGGGCGGCGCTGAAGGTGCTGTCGACCATGTAGCTCTCCAGCTTGGTCAGATTGACGCCGTTGGTGGCGAAGCCGCCCAGCGCCTTGTAGAGGGCCGCCGGGACGGAGCGCACGCGGAAGATCATGCTGGTGATGAGCGGGCCGTCGCCCGGCGCCGGCGGTCTGGCATCGCGGGACAACACCAGGAAACGGGTGCGGTTGGCCGCATCGTCTTCCAGGCCGGCGACCAGGCTTTCCAGGCCGTAGATCTCGCCCGCCAGCGCCGAGGCGATGGCGCCCAGAGTTCTGTCGCCGCGCCGGGCGATGTCGCGGGCGGCCCCGGCCGTGTCTTCGTGGGTCACCGCCCGCAGGCCCATGGCGCGCAGGCGGGCGCGGCACTGGTCCAGCGCCTGCACATGGGAGTGCGCCGCCTCCAGCGTTTCCAGCGTGGCGCCCGGCACCGCCAGCAGATGGTGCCGTACGCGCTGGAAATGCTCGCCGACGATGTGGAGCGAGGAATGGGGCATCAGCTGGTGGACGCCCGCCACCCGCCCGGCGAGCGAGTTCTCGATCGGCAGCATGGCGAGCGCCGCCCGCCCCTGCGCCACGGCCTGGAAGACGTCCTCGAAGGAGTCGCAGGGCAGGGTCGCCATGCCGGGGAAAGCTTCCTGGCAGGCGAGATGGGAGTAGGCGCCGGGCTTGCCCTGGAAGGTAATGATGTCGGTCACGGCAGGCGGCCTCCCGTGGACGGTGCCATCTCGTCACGGGCGCGCGCCAGGTCGGCGGGGGTGTCGACGGCCAGCGGCGCGGCCGCGATGCGGGCGACGGCGACGGTCATGCCGGCTTCCAGGGCGCGCAGCTGCTCCAGGCTTTCGCGCCGTTCCAGGGGGCTGGGGGAGAGCGCGACGAAGCGTTCCAGCGCCTCGCGCCGCCAAGCGTAAAGGCCGACATGATGCCACAACGGCCCGTCGCCCGCCGGTGCCGCCGAGCGGGTGAAATAGAGGGCGCGGCCCAGGGCGCCATCGGCGTTCCAGGCCACCACCGCCTTGACCACGGCGGGGTCGTCGCGGCTGGCCTCGTCGCGGCTTTCGGCCACCAGAGTGGCCAGCGCGCCGCCGCCCTCGTCCAGGGCGGCCAGCACGGTGGCGAGCGAGGCGGGATCGAGGCCCGGCAGGTCGCCCTGGAGATTGACCGCCGACCGATAACGGCGGCCGGGATCGATCGCGGCCAGAGCGGCCGCAATGCGGTCCGTGCCGGAGGGAAGGGCGGGGTCGGTCGCCACCGCCTCGCCGCCGGCCTCGCGCACCGCCTGCGCGATGGCCTCGTCGCCCGCCGCCACCACGACCGGCCCGATACCCGCCGCCACGGCGCTGCGCCAGACGTGAACGATCATGGCCTCGCCGGCGATGGTGGCGAGCGGCTTGCCGGGCAGGCGGCGCGAAGCCATGCGGGCCGGTATCAGGACGATGGCGGACACGGCCTTTTCCTAGCACGGATCGCGCGTTGTGGAAGGGCGCGCGCCGGACCCGCTCGGCGGTCTTTACAGACCGGCGGCGATGGCAATAGTGCGCGCCGCCCGCCGGCGAGCGGGCAGTTCGTGCGCCGCCGCCTGCGCGGTCGGCGCGCCATTGTCGAATCGTTGGGGGTGTCCATGCCCAAGGCCGAATGGGGCGCCAAGCATCTCTGCACCTGTGGTGCCAAGTTCTACGATCTGAGGAATCCGACGGTGGCCTGCCCGAAATGCGGCACCGTCGTGGGGCGCGGACATCGCACCCGCGCCGCCGCCGAGGAGGCGGAAAAGGGGAAAACCCCGCCCGACGACGAAGCGAAAGACGGGATCGAAAGCGACGACGATCTCGCGGACGACGAAGACGCCTCCCCCGGCAAGGATGACGGCGAAGCATAGGCGCGGGTCGTTCACTGACGCGGGCCGCGCCGGCGGGAGCAGCCTCTTCATGGCGGCTGCCACGCGAGCGGGAGTCGACTCTTCATGGCGACTGCCACGCGAGCGGGAGTCGCCGTTGGACTCTTGCGCCCGCCCCGCGCGGCGCTTAGTTTCTCTGGTTGTCGCTCCGCCGGGCGCGACGGTCGGTGAGTGGTTGCCATGCTGGCGACAGTGGGTTTTCTCATGGCGCCTGCCAGGCCGGCGGGGGCCGACCCTTCATGGTAGCGATTGCCGGGCCGGCGGCAGTCGACTCTTTCAATGGCGACTGCCACGCAAGCGGGAGTCGCTTTGCGATCCGGGGCCGTAGCTCAGTCGGGAGAGCGCTTGAATGGCATTCAAGAGGTCAGGGGTTCGACTCCCCTCGGCTCCACCATCCCCCCTTCGCGGATAGGGCTTCAGGGCCGCGAGTTGCGGTGGGAACGACCTTTCGGCGCGCCCGCATATCGCCGCTGCGAGCGCGGCAACCGGCGGAGAAGCGCCGCCCTGGCCCAACCTGCCGCCGCCTCCTCGCGCTCGCCCGCCGCTTTGTTCACACCGGATCGCGGGCGGCGAAGCTGGCGATCAGCGCGTTGACCTCGCCCGCCCGTTCCATCGCCACCATGTGGCCGGCACCTTCGACGATATGGACCGCCGCGCCCGCCAGGCGCCGGGCGTGGCGGCAGGGAAGGATGGCGTCCTCGGCGCCCCAGACGACCTGCATCGGCATGGTCAGCATTTCGGCGCAGGAAGCGAGGTCGATCCTCTGGCGGTCGCCGTCGAAACAGGCGGCGGCGATGGCGGCGAGCGCCGCTTCCACGCCGTCGATGCGTCGGGCGCGCAGCATGGTCTCCACCGTCCGGCGCGTGACGCGGGTCTCGTCGGCGAACAGCCGCCGGGCCAGCGGTGCCATCTCGCGGCGGCGCCTGGCGGCGACGAAGCCGGCGATATAGCCGCCGTCGATCTCCTCGCCGAGGCCCACCGGCGCGATCAGCGTCAGCGAAGCCACCGCGTCGTGCCGCTCCCGCGCCGCCAGCAGCGCCGCCGCTCCGCCCAGGGAATGTCCCACCAGATGAACGCGATGACCGCCTGCCGCCTCCATCACGGCAGCGACCGCCGCCGCCAGCAGGTCGAGGCCGCCCTCGCCCACCTCCTTCGACGAGGCGCCGTGGCCCGGCAGGTCGAGGCTGAAGACGGCACCGCCCGCCGCCAGCGCCTCCTGGTTGAACATCCAGGCGTTCATGTCGCCGCCGAAGCCGTGGACCAGCAGCAGCGGTTCGCCGCCCTCGCCGTGCACGGCATAGGCGATCCTGCGCCCGGCGCATTCGACGGCCGCCAGGTCCGTCCCCGCCGCCGTTTGCGGGCGCGGGCGGGCGTCGAAAGCGGCGACGAAGGCGTCGATGGCGTCGTCCGCGACCTCCTCGGCGGCGATCACGGCCAGCAGGGCGCCCACCGGCAGAGTGGAGCCCTCCGCCGCCACCCGCCGCCGCAGCAGGCCGGGGCCGGCGGCCTCGATGACGTTGGCGATCTTGGTCGATTCCAGGTCGGCCAGCGCGTCGCCGGCAGCCACGAGGGCGCCTTCCTCCACATGCCAGGCGGTGAGCGTGCCCTCTTCCATCGTCATGCCCCAGCGGGGCACGGTGACGGCGAGGATGGCCCCCTCGCTCATGCCGCTTGCGGCCGCCAGGCCACGGCCCGGCGCACCGCGCTGGCGATGCGGCCAGCATCGGGGATGAAGGCTCGCTCCAGTTCCGGCGCGAAGGGCACCGGGGCATGGGGCGGCGAAACGGTGGCGACGGGCGCCTTCAGGGCGCCGAACGCCTCGCGGACGGCCAGGGCGGCGATGTCGGTCGCCATGTTGCAGCGCGGATAGGCCTCGTCCACCACCACCAGGCGGCCCGTCTCCTCCACGCATTCCAGGATGGTCTCCTCGTCCAGCGGCGAGATGGTGCGCGGGTCGACGACGGTGCACTCGATGCCTTCGCCGGCCAGTTCGCGCGCGGCCTCGGCCGCCATGTGCACCATGCGGGCGATGGCGACGATCGTGCAATCCGCGCCCTCGCGCAGCACATGGGCCTCGCCGAAGGGGATGGCGTAAGGCTCTTCGGGCACCTCGTCGGCCACCCGGTCATACATCGCCTTGTGTTCGAAGAAGATCACGGGGTCGTCGTCGCGGATCGACTGGATCAGCAGGCCCTTGGTGTCGTAGGCGCTGGAGGGAACGACGCATTTGAGGCCCGGGATGTGGGCGAAGAGCGGATAAAGGCACTGGCTGTGCTGGGCGGCGGCGTTGTAGCCGGCGCCGATCTGGGTGCGGATCACCACCGGCGTCGTCGCCTTGCCGCCGAACATGTAGCGGAACTTGGCGGCCTGGTTCATGATCTGGTCGAAGCACACGCCCATGAAATCGACGAACATGAGTTCGGCGACGGGCCGCAATCCGCAGGTGGCGGCGCCCACGGCCGCGCCCATGATCGCCGATTCGCTGATGGGCGTGTCCATCACCCGCTCCTTGCCGAAGCGGGGCTGCAGGCCCTTGGTGATGCCCATGTCGCCGCCCCAGGCATCCTGTTCGCCGGGCGACCCCTCGCCGCCGGCGATGTCCTCGCCCAGCAGCACCACCCGGTCGTCGGCCTCCATGCACTGGAAAAGCGCCTCGCCGATCGCCTTGCGCATGGTGATGACGCGCGCCATCGCTCCCTCCCCTCAATACGAGACGTAGACGTCGGTGGTGAGCTGGTCGGCGGTCGGGCGCGGCGCCAGGCGCGCCTCTTCCACGCAGCGGTCGATGGTGGCGGCGACCTCGCCGTCGATGGCGTCGAGGGCGGCCGCCTCCAGCAGCCCGGCCTCGGTGACGCGGCGGCGGAAGAGCTTGAGGCAGTCCTTGTCGCGGCGCAGGGCACCGGCCTCGCCCGGCGCCCGGTAGGACTGGTTGTCGCCCTCGTGATGGCCGAAGAAGCGGCCGAGCTCGACCTCGAGCAGGGTAGGCCCGTCGCCGGCGCGGGCGCGGGCGACGGCTTCGCCGGCGGCATCGTGGACGGCGAAGAAGTCGAAGCCGTCCACCTTCGCGCCCGGCATGGCGAAGGCCTCGGCGCGCCTGGCGATGTCGCCGCCGGCCACCGACCAGGACGAAGACGTGGCCTCGGCATACCCGTTGTTCTCGAACACGAACACCACCGGCAGACGGAACACGGCGGCGAAGTTCAGGCTCTCGAAGGTGGTGCCCTGATTGGCGCCGCCGTCGCCGGTGAAGGTCACCGCCACCTTGCCGGTCTTGAGGGTTTTGGCGGCCAGCGCGGCGCCCAGGGCCAGCGGCGGCCCGCCGCCGACGATGGCGTTGGCGCCCATCATGCCGCGCTCCAGATCGGCGATGTGCATGGAACCGCCCTTGCCGCCGCACAGGCCTTCGGAGGAGCCGAAGAGCTCCTTCCACATGGCGGCCACATCGCAGCCCTTGGCGATGCAATGGCCGTGGCCGCGATGGGTGGAGCAGATGCGGTCCCGGTCGTCCAGATGGGCGCACACGCCCACCGCCGAGGCCTCCTGGCCGGCATAGAGATGGACGAAGCCCGGCAGCCGGCCGGCCTCGAACTCCACATGCACCCGCTCTTCGAAGTCGCGGATGGTGCGCATGTCGCGATAGGCCTTCAGCAGCCGCTCGCGCGAAAGCTGCATGGCGGTGCCGGTGGCCATGGCCGCGCCTCCCCTGCCGTCCCGCCGGCGATGCTACACCGGCGGCGGCGGGGAGGGGAAAGGGTCAGCGACGCAGGTCGTCGCGGACGACCTCGCCGTCCTTCACGACCAGGCGCACGTCGCGGCAGGCGGCGATGTCGTCCAGGGGATCCGCGCCCAGGGCGACGATGTCCGCCAGCTTGCCGGCCTCCAGCGAGCCCAGCTCCCGCTCCCGGCCCAGCAGGCGGGCACCGCCCATGGTGGCGGCGGCGATGGCCGCTGCCGGTTCCAGGCCGGCCCCGGTCACCATGCGCACGATCTCCTGGGTGTTGTCGCCGTGGTGGTTGCCGGGGGTGCCTGCGTCGGTCCCCATGGCGAGCGGCACCCCCAGGCGGGCGGCCAGCGCCGCGTTCTGCAGATGGACCTCTTCGGTGGCGATGTAGCGTTCGCGGATATGGGGCAGCAGGCCGGCCGAGGCGCGCGGGTCGGCCATCAGGGCCGAATGCACGCACAGCGTCGGCACCAGAAAGGTGCCCTTCTCGGCCATCAGGGCATAGGTTTCCTCGTCGCCGAAGCTGCCGTGTTCGACGCTGCGGCAGCCGGCCAGGGCGGCGTTGCGGATACCCTGGCAGGCGTGGGCGTGGGCGGCGCAGTGCTTGAAGTTCTCCTCGGCGATGGCGACGGCGGCCGCCAGCTCGTCGGGCTGATACTGGATGGCGCGGGCGTCCTCGTATTCGGTGGAGGTGATGGCACCGGTCGCCATCACCTTGATGAGGTCGGCGCCCATGGCGAGCTGTTTGCGGGCTTTGGCACGCACCTGGTCGGGGCCGTCGGCGGTCTCGTACATGCCGGAATAGTAGGCGGTGGTGGAGGTGGTGATGGAGAGCAGCCTGCCGGCGCAGAACAGGCGCGGCCCCTTCAGCTGCCCGCGGTTGATGAGGTTCCTGACGGCGATTTCGTGATAGTCCCAGCCGCCCACGTCGCGCGCCGCGGTGATGCCGCCCATGAGCGTGCGCCGCGCCGCCCGGGCGGCGTAGATGGCGATCTCGCCGGGCAGGCGCGACCGCCAGGGAGCATCGGGGTTGCCGTCCTCAGTGGGCATGCACAGATGGACGTGGCAGTCGATGAAGCCCGGCATGAGGAAGGCGCCTGCCATGTCGATGGTGCGGTCGTCCCCCGCCGGGCGGCCGCCGCCGGCGATGGCGGCGATGCGGCAGCCCTCGATGCGGACGTCGCCGACGGTGAAGCGGCCCGCCGCCACGTCGTAGCACCTGCCGCCTCTGAGCCAGATCGCCATCGCCGCCTCCTTCGCCCCGGCGGGGCGGGCTGGCGCGCCCGGCAGGATTCGAACCTGCGACCCCAGGATTAGGAATCCTGTGCTCTATCCGGCTGAGCTACGGGCGCGTCCGCTGCGCGACCAGAGCATACCACCGCCGCGCCGCCACGGCGGCCGCGCTCTGCGCGGGCACCGCCCCAGGCACGGACCGCCGGCGCTCCCGGGATGGGCGCGGGCGGGGTCAGTGCTGCCGCTCTTCCCTGGTGTTGAAGATGGGTTCCACCTGCCGCAGCTCGTCCAGCGGTATGTGGCATTTGATGGCGTGGCCCTCGCCGACATCGCGGTCGGGCGGTTCCTGTTCGTCGCAAATCCTGCCCAGATAGCGCGGGCAGCGGGTGGAGAAGCGGCAGCCCTGGGGCGGATCCAGCACCGAGGGCATCTCGCCTTCCAGGCGGATGCGCTTCTGCTCGATGTCCGGGTCGGGGATCGGCACCGCCGAGAGCAGCGCCTCCGTATAGGGGTGGTAGGGCGGCGCGAAGATGCGGTCGGCCGCGCCCGCCTCCATGATCTGGCCCAGATACATGACGACGATTTCGTCGGAGATGAAGCGCACCACCGCCAGATCGTGGCTGATGAAGAGCAGCGTGGTATCGTATCGCTTCTGCACGTCGTTCAGCAGATTGATGACCGCCGCCTGCACCGACACGTCGAGGGCCGAGACCGGCTCGTCGGCGATCACCGTCGAGGGGTTGCCGACGAAGGAGCGGGCGACGGCGATGCGCTGCTTCTGGCCGCCGGACAGCTGGCGCGGCTTGCGGGTGGCGAAGGCCGTGGGCAGGCGCACGATGTCGAGCATCTCGCCCACCCGCTCGCGCACCCTGGCGGAATCCTTCTCCAGGCCGAATTTGCGGACCACGCGCCCGATGCAGTGGCCGACGGAATGGCTGGGGTTCAAGGTGCCGTCCGGGTTCTGGAACACCATCTGCAGGGCGCGGATGAGCCTGGTGTCGCGCTTCTCGACCGGAATGGGGGCGATGTTGCGGCCCTCGAAGACGATCTCGCCTTCGGTCGCCGTCTCCAGGCCGGTCAGCACCTTGGCGAAGGTGGACTTGCCGCAGCCGGACTCGCCGACGATGGCGACGGTGCGCCCGCGCCGGGCCCGGAAGTTCAGCCCCTCATTGGCCTTCACCCAATGCCGCCCGCCGCCCTGGAGCAGGGCTTTGAGCGACATGTCGGAGACCTCGTAGAACTTGCTCATGGCGTCGATGGCGAGCACCACCTCGCCTTCGGAGGCATCGGTGCGGGCATCGGCCGCCGACGGCACGTGGCGGATCTCGGCGGTGCGCAGGCAGCGGCTGCGATGGGTGGCGCTGTCGCCCACCGGCGCGATGGCGATTTCGCCCGCATCGCAGCGGCCGGGCACGAAATACGAGCAGCGCGGGCCGAAGGCGCAGCCCGAAGGCCGCTCATGCGGCAGGGAAACCTGGCCGGGGATGGGTTGCAGCCGCCGCGCGCGCTTGTCGGCGGCAAGGGTCGGGATGCAGTCGAAAAGGCCGAAGGTGTAGGGGTGCTTGGTGTCCTTGAAGACCTCCCCGATGGTGCCCTCTTCCACCATCACGCCCGAATACATGACGCCCACCCGGTCGCAGACCTTCACGATCAGGCCCAGATTGTGGCTGATGTAGAGCAGGGTGGTGTTGAACTTCTCGCGCAGGGCGGCGATGAGGTCGATCACCGTCGCCTCCACCGTCACGTCCAGGGCGGTGGTGGGCTCGTCCAGCAGCAGCAGCGAGGGGTTGGAGAGCATCGCCATGGCGATCACCACCCGTTGCTGCTGGCCGCCGGAGACCTGGTGCGGGTAGCGGCTCATGACCTTGTCGGGGTCGGGCATGTTGACGTCGCGCAGCATCTGGACGCAGCGCTCCGCCGCTTCCTTCTCGCTGCTGCCCTCGTGAACGGTGAGCACCTCCTTCAACTGCGTGCCGATGGTGAGGCTGGGGTTCAGCGCGCTCATCGGCTCCTGATAGACCATGGCGATGCGCGAGCCGCGCACGTCCCGCAGCTCGTCGGCCGACATGGTCGCCATGTCGCGGCCCTCGAAGCGGATGCTGCCCTTCACGATGCCGCCGTTGCGGCCCAGATAGTTCATGATCGCCATGGCGACCGTGGTCTTGCCGCAGCCGGACTCGCCCACCAGCCCGTAGCTTTCGCCGCGCCGCAGCTTCAGCGAGAAGTCCGGCACGGCGGGAATCTCGCCGATGCGCGTGAAATAGGAGATGCCGAGATCCTCGATCTCGAGGACGACGTCGTCGCCTGGCGCCGCAGGGTCCATGGTTCAGTCCCGTGTCGAGATGTCGCGCAGGCCGTCGGCCAGCAGGTTGAAGCCGATCACCAGGCTGGAGACGGCGATCGAGGGGATCAGCGCCAGATAGGCGAAGCCTTCCACGGTTACATAGGTGCGCGCCTCGGCCACCATGCCGCCCCAGTCGGGATCCGGCGGCGGCAGGCCCAGCCCCAGGAAGCCCAGGATGCCGATGGTGATGACCGTGTAGCCCATGCGCAGGCAGGCATCGACGATCAGCGGCCCGCGGGCGTTGGGCAGCAGCTCCACGACCATGATGTAGAAGCTCTTCTCGCCGCGGATCTGGGCGGCGGAGACATATTCGAGATTGCGCAGGTCCAGGGTGAGGCCGCGCACGATGCGCCCGATGCCGGGCGAGGCCGCCAGCGTCACGGCGACGACGATGTTGAGGGCGGAGGCGCCGAAAACGGTGATGATGACCACGAACAGCACGATCAGCGGGAAGGAGAGGATGAGGTCGCTGACGCGGCTGATGACGCTGTCGATGAGGCCGCCGTAATAGCCCGCCAGAAGACCCATCGCGATGCCCACCAGATAGGCGCAGAACATGGCGGCGGGCGCCACGGTCAGCGTCGCCCTGGCGCCATAGGCCATCCTGGACCAGACGTCGCGGCCCAGCTGGTCGGTGCCCAGCCAGTGGCCCTCGCCGGAGAAGGGCTGGCGCAGCATGGCGGCATAGTCCTGCTGATTGGGGCCGTAGGCGGTGATGAGGTCGGCGAAGATGGCGACGAACGCCCACAGGGCGATCAGCCCCACGCCGATCATGGCGGCCGGCGATTCCCGCAGCAGGCCGAGTGCGTAGAAGAAGCGGGCCCAGCCGGTGCGGTCGGGCTGCTCGGCGCTCTGGGAGGCGGTGGTGTCGGTCAACGCCCGGCCCTCAGGTGAAGCGGATGCGGGGGTTGATGTACATGTAGCCGACATCGCCGATCAGCTGCGTCGAGACGGCGATGAACACCGCCACCAGGGTCGCCGCCTCCAGCAGGGCGACGTCGCCGAAGGTGCCGGCTTCCAGCAGCATCTTTCCGAAGCCCGGATAGCCGAAGGCGATCTCGGTCACCACCACGCCGGTGATCAGGAAGGGGATCTGCAGCAGAATGACGGTAAAGGGCGCGATCAGCGCGTTGCGCAGGGCGTGTTTGAGAACCACCTGGCGATAGGGCAGGCCCTTCAGGATGGCCGTGCGGATATAGGCTTGGCCCATCACCTCCACCATGGAGCCGCGCACCATGCGCGCGACATAGCCGAAATCGTAGAGCACCAGCACCGCCACCGGCAGCACCATCTGCGAGGCCCAGGACCACTCGTCGAAGAACTGCATGTTGGCCGTGCCCGGCAGCCAGCCCAGCCCGAGGACGAAGATCGCCACCAGGAACACGGCCGAGGCGAATTCCGGGATCGAGGTGAGCGTGATGCCGGTATAGGAGAGCGACCTGTCCATCAGGCTTCCCTCCGCCATCCCCGACAGCACGCCGAAGACCAGCGACAGCGGCACGATGATGGCGAAGGCGATGCCGGCCAGGGCGGCTGTGTTGGCGAGCCGGCGCCACATGACGTCGTTCACCGGCAGACGGTATTTGGTGGAATAGCCGAAATTGCCGAAATAGCGGTCGCCCCTGGGGTCGTCGAAGCCCAGCTTCAGCTCCGGGTTCTGCACCGGATCGGCGATCACGCCCGCCAGAACGCCGATCCAGCGGACATAGCGCACCGGCAGCGAGTCGCCCAGCTGCAGCTTGTCGTAGAGGATCTGCTTCTGCGCTTCGGTGGCGTAGGGCCCCAGCGTCTTGCTGGCCACGTTGCCGGGCGTGAACTCCAGCAGCGCGAAGATCAGGAAGGACGCCACCACCATGGTGGCGAACATCATCAGCAGGCGCTTGGCGATGAAGATGGCCATGCGGCCTCCCTCCACGATCCCCCCGATGCCGCCCGCGGCGTGGCCGGCACCACCCGACCCCGGTGCCCTTCGGGGGCGGCTGCCACGCGGCCGCTGCGGCGGCTCTTCGAGGCGGCTCCTCTGGCGCAAGCCTGCCCCAGGCGGCGCCCGGAGTCCACAGGCCCCGTCTCGCCGGGCCGCCGCGTTCCTCGAGGGGCCTAGAAGGCGACGATCTGCCCCCCGCCGGCCGCCGCCAGAAAGGTGACGAGGCCCGCGATCTCGATGGCGAGGTCGCCGCGCAGGGCGCCGGCCTCGATGCCGCGGGCCTTCAGCCCCGCTTCGCAGGCCATGAAGGCCACGCCGGTGGCGGCGCAGGCGCCGACCAGCTCCTCCAGGCCGGCGACACCGCGCTCGCGCAGAAGATCGTCGCGGCCGGCGTCCCGCAACGCCCGCCAGCCCTCGCCCGCCAGCAGCAGGGGCAGGGCGTCCATGGTGACGAAGAGGACGACCGGCCGCTCCACGGCCGCCGCCGCCGCCGCCGTCATCAGGGCGGTGTGCACCCTGGCATGGTCGCCCGCCAGCACCACCAGGCCCAGCGGCTGTGCCGTCATGCCGCCGTGGATGTTGGCGCCGGCGCGTGGCAGGAAAGGTCGGCGATCGACGGCGCCGGCCCGCAGAGCGGGCAATCCGCATCCCGCCCGTAGGCGACGCGGTGGAACCGGCTCCCCAGCGCGTCATAGACCAGCAGCGTGCCCGTCAGGCTCTCGCCGATGCCCAGCAGCTCCTTGATCGCCTCGGCCGCCTGCAGCGTCCCCATGACGCCGGCGATGGCGCCCAGGATGCCGGCCTCGGAACAGGACGGCAGCAGCCCTTCCGGCGGCATCTCCGGGAACAGGCAGCGATAGCAGGGCTTCTCCCGCTCGAAGGCGCGGAAGGTGGTGAGCTGGCCGTCGAAGCGGGTGACGGCCGCGCTCACCAGCGGCTTGCCGGCCAGGAAGCAGGCGTCGTTGACGAGATAGCGGGCGCGGAAATTGTCGGTGCCGTCGCATACCAGGTCGTAGCCCGCGACGATGGCGGCCGCGTTGTCGTGGGTCAGCCGCCGGTCGTGGCGGCGGAGGGCGACATCCGGATTGAGGGCGCGCACGGCCGCCGCCGCGCTCTCGGTCTTCGCCATGCCCAGGCTGCGGCCGTTGTGGATCACCTGGCGCTGCAGGTTGGAAAGCTCCACCCGGTCGCCGTCGGCCACGCCCAGGGTGCCGACGCCGGCCGCCGCCAGATAGAGCAGCAGCGGCGACCCCAGGCCGCCGGCGCCGACGATCAGCACCCTCGCCGCCAGCAGCTTCGCCTGGCCGGTGCCGCCCACCTCCGGCAGCACGATATGGCGGGCGTAGCGGTGGAGCTGCGCCTCGCTGAAATCGGCGAACGCCACCGCCGCCTCACGCCGCCAGATGGCGGGCGATGCGCTCCGCCAGGCGTTCGGCCACCCGCCGCTTGGCCATGCGCGGCCAGCTCTCGACGCCTTCGGCGCTCACCAGGTGCACGGCGTTGTCGTCGCCGTCGAAGACGCCCGCCGCCTCCGAGACGTCGTTGGCGACGATCCAGTCGCAGCCCTTGGCGGCCAGCTTGGCCCTGGCGCCGGCGACGGCGTCTCCGGTTTCGGCGGCGAAGCCCACCACCAGCCGCGGGCGGCTGTTTCCGGCCGCCGCCAGGGTGGCCAGAATGTCGGGATTCTCCGCCAGTTCCAGCACCGGCGGGCCGCCTTCCTTCTTCAGCTTGGCGGTGGCCGGGCGGGCGGGCCGCCAGTCGGTGACGGCCGCCGCGCAGACCGCGACATCGGCGGGCAGCGCTCGCCGGCAGGCGGCGGCCATGTCGCGGGCGCTGGCGATGCGCACCGTCTCCACCCCCGGCGGGTCGGCCAGCGCCACCGGGCCGGAGACCAGGGTGACGCGCGCCCCCAGATGGGCGCAGGCGGCGGCGATGGCGTGGCCCTGCTTGCCGGAGCTGCGGTTGGCGATGTGGCGCACCGGGTCGATGGCCTCAAAGGTGGGGCCGCTGGTGATCAGCGCGTGGCGCCCGGCGAGCGGGCCGGCCTCCGCCGCCGCGCCGCCCGCGCGCCCGGCCAGCAGCGCGGTGGCGGCGGCGGCGATCTCTTCGGGCTCGCTCATGCGGCCGGGCCCGTTTTCGCCGCAGGCGAGGTCGCCCGCCTCCGGCCCCACCGTGGCGATGCCGTCTTCCGCCAGGCGGGCGAGGTTGCGGCGGGTGGCGGGGTGGCGCCACATGGCGGCGTTCATGGCCGGGGCGGCCAGCACGGGCGCCGTGGTGGCGAGCAGGATGGCGCTCGCCAGGTCGTCGGCCAGGCCCGCCGCCATCTTCGCCAGCAGGTCGGCGGTGGCGGGGGCGCAGATCGCCAGGTCGGCCTCGCGGGCCAGCCGGATATGGCCCATCTCGGCTTCGTCGGTGAGCGAGAAGAGCGCCTGGAACACCTTCTCGCCCGAAAGCGCCGCCAGCGAAAGCGGGGTCACGAAATGCTCGGCGGCGGGCGTCGTCACGCAGCGCACCGCCGCCCCGCGCCGGCGCAGCAGGCGGACCAGTTCGGGGGTTTTGCAGGCGGCGATGCCGCCCGAGACGATGAGCAGGATGCGTTTCCCGTCGAGCATGTCTCGCTCCACGGCGCCGTCCCCAAGCGGGCCGGCGCCACCTGAGTGAAACAGGCTGCCGCCCGCACAGCGCTGCCGCCTTGCGGGGAGGTTGCCAAACACCGCCCACTATAGCAGGTCGCCGCCGCCATGGCGCCCGCCGCCGCCCGGTGGCAGCATGGGTCGCGGCGGGGGAGGAAGCCATGGGCGAATGGTGGCGCAGGACGGCGGTCGAGATGGCGGCGGCGGTGGCCGCCGGCGAGGTCTCGGCCGAGGAGGTGATGGCCGACCATCTGGCGCGGGCGGACGAGGTCGGCGCCGCGACGAACGCCCTCGCCGTGCGCCTCGACGACGAGGCCATGGCTTCCGCCCGCGCGGCCGATGCGGCGCGGGCTGCGGGCCGCCGGCTGGGGCCGCTCCACGGCGTGCCGGTGACGATCAAGGAGAATGTGGACCAGAAGGGCTGCGCCACCACCAACGGCGTGGCGGCCTTCGCCGATGTGGTGGCGGCGGAGGATTCGCCGCCGGTCGCCAATCTGCGCAAGGCGGGCGCCATCCCCTTCGCGCGCACCAACACGCCCGAATTCTCGCTGCGCTACATCACCGACAACCCCCTGCGCGGCCTCACGCTCAACCCCTGGAAGAAGGAGCTCACGCCGGGGGGGTCTTCGGGCGGGGCGGCGGCCGCCTGCGCCACCGGCCTGGGCGCCATCGCCCACGGCAACGATCTGGGCGGCTCCATCCGCTATCCGGCCTGGTGCTGCGGGCTGGTGGGCGTCCGCCCCACCCTGGGCCGCGTGCCGGCCTTCAACCCCACCCAGGCGGAGGAGCGCCCGCCGACGGTGCAGCTGATGAGCGTGCAGGGGCCGTTGACGCGCACGGTGGCCGACGCCCGCCTGGCGCTGGCGGCGATGGCCGGTCGCGATCCGCGCGATCCCTGGTGGGTGCCGGCGCCGCTGCGGGCCCCGCCGCCCCACGACCCGCCGCGCGCGGCGCTGGCCCGCGACCCGGCCGGGCTGGGCGTGGCGCCCGAGGCGGCGGCCGCCGTCGCCAGGGCGGGCGAGGCGCTGGCCGCCGCCGGCTACCGGGTGGTGGAGATCGAGCTCGCCGACGCGATGGAGACCGCGAAGCTGTGGCTGGCGCTGCTGATGGCGGAGGTGGACGAGCTGATGGCCCCGGCGATCCGCGAGCATGGCAGCGCCCGCATCAACCGCGTGATCGACAACTACCGGGCGGCCGCCGAGCTGATCTACGAGGGTCGCCGGCCGGGCGGCGACGGCCCCGGCGCCCATATGAGGAACCTCGCCCAGCGGGCCGGCGCGCTGCGCCGCTGGTCGCTGCTGCTGGAGGAGGAGGGCGTCGTCGTCGGCCCGGTTTCCTGCGAGCCGCCGCTGCGCCAGCACGAGGACGAAGAGGGGCCGCGGCGGGCGGCCGCAATGTTCACGGCCAACCGGCTGACCTGCTCGGTCAACCTGCTGGGCCTGCCCTCGGTGGCCGTGCCCACCGGCCTGCGGGACGGCGTTCCCAGCGGCGTGCAGATCGTCGCCCCGCGCTATCGCGAGGACGTGGCGCTGGCGGCCGCCGAGGCGGTGGAAGCGCGCTGCGGGCTGGCCTTGCCGATCGACCCGCGCCGGTGACGCCTGTCGCCCGGCGGCGGCTGACCTGCTCGGTCAACCTGCTGGGCCTGCCCTCGGTGGCCGTGCCCACCGGCCTGCGGGACGGCGTTCCCAGCGGCGTGCAGATCGTCGCCCCGCGCTATCGCGAGGACATGGCGCTGGCGGCCGCCGAAGCGGTGGAGGCGCGCTGCGGGCTGGCTTTGCCGATCGACCCGCGCCGGTGACGCCCGGCGCCCGGCGGCGGCGTCAGCCCGGCAACCGGGGCGGCCCCCGCGCGGATGGCGAAGGGGCCGCCCCGATGATCGATCAACCGGGCGGCGGCGGGACGCTCAGTCCGAAACGCGGCAATGCTCCGCCTGGCAGGCGCCGAAGCTGCCGAAGGCGACCAGGTGCCGGTTCTGGTAGGCGCTGTCGGTCTCGAGGCGCCACCAGCCGGCGGTTTCGAGCTGGTCCGTGGGGCCGTAGAGGGCGCCGCTGTACTCGCCCTGGTTCCACTGGCCGGCCTGCCACGAATCCGCCGCGCCGGAATAGCTGCCGTCGGCCTCGATGTCGTCCTCCACCAGCCGGATGGCGATGTTGGCATGGGTGGCGTGGGCCGCCACCGCGTGGCGGAGGAAGGCGTATTTCTGCCAGACGCCGTTGGCGAGGGCCTGCAGGTTGGCGATGCTGCCCGAGATCCTGTTGGCCTGGGTGGGAATGCCGTCGCCGGTGCAGGTCGAGCCGCCGATGCAGGCGTTGAGCGTCACGTCGCCGCGCAGGCGGGTGAAGTGGCCGACATGGGGCGCGGTTTCGGAACCCACCGAGTTGGACCTGGGATGCAGGATCATGCCCATGGTCCGGCCCTGGAAGGTGGCCGCGATCGAGGTCGAGATGTCGCTCGTCCTCGCAGTGGCCGCGTCCCGGAAGGCGTCGTAGCCGAAGTGGAAGCCCTGCAGGAAGCCGGGGCGGGGATACTCGTCGATGTAGTCGGTGTACACGAACAGGCCGTAGGCCGCGTAGGAGAGGTAGCGGTCGGCGTCGTCGCTGGCGCTGTCGGCCATGGCGCCCGCGTCGAGGCCGCCATAGTTGGACAGCCAGACCCGCAGGTCGCCCAGCGCGCCGTGGGCGGCGAGGCGGCGGCCGTCGCTGTCTTCGGGGTCGGGCTGGGGCTGGTTGCCGGCCAGGCCGAAGCGCGAGGCCCAGTAGTAGTTGGGCTCGCCGTCGGGGTCGGCGTAGGGGGCGCCGAAGGAGGCCTCCGCGTCGCTGCGGTTGAAGTCGAAGCACCAGGCCGGATAGGCGCCGGAGCAATCGTCCGACCCGCCCACGTTCCAGGCGCCCGGCTGGTTGATGCCGTCGCGGCCCCGGGAGGACGAGCGATCGAGGTCGTGCTTGAAGAGGCTCATGACGGTGCCTTCGCCGCCGGTCCTGAAGACCATGCCGTCGGGCGTGAAGCGGATCGAGCTGGTCATCGGGTTCTGGTAATGGCGCTGGTAGGCGGTGATCCCCGAGCCGGTCACGGCGGTGCCGTCGATGGTGGTCGCCCGCTGGACGACCGGGACCTTCGGCCGATTGCTGGCGCTGTCGCCGGTGGTGCCTTCGTAGCTGTGGCGTATGTCGCCCCTCATGGAGATGGTCCGCAGCGCGAACCAGTCGCCGTCGCCGGTGGCGGAGGGCGAGAGCACCGTCTTGCCGGCGGCATAGGGAGTCGCGTCGGTCTTGATGAAGTCCATCGCGGCCGGATTCGGGCAGCGCATGAGCGCCGTGCAGCCGGTGGCCGCCTCCCTCGGCATGAGCGAGACCCGCACGGTGAAGGGGGAGCGGTCGTCCACCGACACGGCGGGGGCTTCGGGGATGTCGTTCAGGATGTCGGGAGGCCGGGCCAGCCCGGCGTCGCCGGCGATGCGGGTGGCGGTCCAGGCCAGGGTCGCGGCCTGGGCGGAGGTCGCCGTCATCGTCGCCGTGGACGCCGTGGCCGTGGCCGCCGTGGCCGTCATGCGCTGTTCATCGGTGGTCGCCGCCGCCAGGGCCACCGCCGCCTTCTCCGTGAGGTCAGCTGCGGCCGCCCTTTCCGCCGCCGCGGCCGTCCTTTCTGCCTTCCGCGCGTTCACGAAGGCCGTCTCGGCGGCCGCCAGCGCCGTCTGCGCCGCCGCCCGCGCGGTTCTGGCCGTATTGCGGTCGGCGGTCTTCTGCTCGGCGGTGGTGGCGCCGGTCCAGGCGGCGGCAGTGGCCTGGAAGTCGGCCTCCGCCTTCTCCAGGGCCGCCTGGGCGGCCGCCAGCGCCGTCTCGGCCGCCGCCCGCGCGGTCCTGGCCGCCTTCGTCGCGTCCTGCGCCCGCGTCAGGGCCGCCTGGGCGTTGCTCAAGGCGGTCTCGGCCGCCGTCGGCGGCGGCGCCGGTGTGTCCGGCTCTTCCGGTGTGGGTGTGGGCGCGGTGGGCGCCGGCTGCATGGCGGCGGGCTGCTCGGCGGTCACGTATTTGGTTTTGGTCTTGGTGCAGGCCCCGAGAGCCAGCATGGCGCCGAGACCGAGCGCGGCGGGAAGAAGAACGACGGGTTGGATGCGCATCGGTGCCTCCCCTGGGACGATTCGCGAGTCCACGTTACGGGGGGGGGGGGGGGATGTCAAGGGGCGGGTGGTGGTGGGGGAGCGGTGCGTCGGCGGGCCTTTGGCAGTGGTTAGTGGCTGGTGGTTAGTGGCTAGTGGTTAGTGAGAGCGGGGAATGGCGGTGGTGCCTGGCGGTGGGGTGTGGTGCGTTGGCGGGCCTTGCGGCCCGTTGCCGGCGGGACGCCGGCGCTCCCAGGGGACGTGACGCTCGGTCGGTGCCTGGGGGCGGGGCTCCTTAGCTGGCGGGCGCCAGGCTGCGGGCCAGATAGCGGTAAAATTCGGCCAGCGTGCGCTCGAAATGGGAGAGCGGGCCGCGCGGCGCCTTGCGGCTTCTCATGGCGCGGGCGAGTTCGGTGGTGGCCCGCGAGTCCTCGGCATTCACCCGCTCGATCAGGCGGGCGCGGGCTTCGGTGGTCTGCGGGTCGCCGCCGGCCAGCTCGTCCCACACCAGGTAGCCGCCCAGCACCTCGGTGCTGCCCGGCCCGTCGGGGCGGAAGGAAAGCCAGTTGTTGGTGCCGGGCCGCATGGCCATGGTGAAGGCGGGAAAGACATAGACCATGTAGCCGGTGGCGATCTCCTCCCCGGTGAGGCCTTCGAGATCGCCGCGCGGGTTGAAGGGGTGGTCGCTGCCCGCCCGGTAGGCCTCGCCCATGCGGCAGCGCTCGTGGGTGAAGGTCTCGTCGGTGGCCGGCGCCTCGGGGACATAGGTGCCGGCGGCCGGCATCTGCACGCCCACCGTGCCGGCGTGCAGGCCGATATGGTGGTAATACTCCATGGAGTTCTCGGCCGAGAGCTTCCAGTTGCCCTGCCAGCGGGCCTCGTAGTGGAAGACCTCGGTCTGCTCGCCGATGCGGTAGTTGCCGGTGGCGGCGTCCACCGACGCCATGGAAGCCGCCAGCGGCGCCGCGCCGTCGTCCAGGTTGACGAACAGAAAGCCCTTCCACTCCTCCAGCCGGTAGCGGGGCAGGGCGCAGGCGGCCTTGTCGAAGGCGAGGCTCTTTTCCATGTGGGGGGCGGCGATGAGGCGCCCGTCGCTGCCATAGGTCCAGGCGTGATAGGGGCATGTGAAGCGCCTGGCGTTGCCCCGGCCCGTCACCACCGGCATGGCGCGATGGCGGCAGACGGTGTTGAGCGCCCGCAGCACGCCGTCGCCGCCGCGCACGATGGCCAGCGGCTCGCCCATGACGTCGATGGTGTAGTAGTCGCCGGGCGCGGGCACATATTCGCTGCGCCCGACGCACAGCCAGGAACGCTCGAAGATGCGGCGGACCTCCAGGGCGTGGAGCGCGGGCGAGAGATAGGCCTCGGGCGGCAGCGACCGGCAGGCCTCGGGCGGCGTGTCGAGATAGGCGGCGATCTCGCCCAGCAGTTCGTCCAGGCCCGCCATGGCAGCCCCTATTGGCACATGGTGGGCGCGCGCGGCGGCCGGGCGGGGCCGCCCATGCGGGCGATATACCAGGCGACGAAGTTGCGGGTGCCGTATTCGCGCTCGGAATAGCGGCCGGGCGCGTAGCGGCTGGAGTTCACGCCCAGCTGGTTGTCGTTGATGATCCTGGTGTCCTCGACGGTGGTCGCGTCCCACATCCAGATCAGCTTTTCCACGTCGTAGTCGCGGCCCTCCTCGGCGTCGGCGCGCACCAGCCAGGTCGCCACCACCTCGGTGTGCCGCTCGGCGCTCGGCGTGAAGCGGAACAGGGTGGCGTGGTCGTTGGCCAGATAGACATAGGCGAGCGGGCCGAACAGCATCAGCGTCTCGCCGCCGTCCCATCGCTTCAGATCGCCCATCAGCGGGGCCAGGGGCCTGCCGTCCCGCGACAAGGTGAGATAGCCGTCGCGAATCGGCTGGCGGAAGACGCCGTGGGGCTGGACCACATCCAGCCCGTTGCCCCACATGTGCGCGGTGGCGGCCGCCACGCCCTGCGCCTCCCATTCCTCCACCCAGCGCTCGACGGTGCGGGCGCGCCGGTCGGGGTCGCGGTTGCCGTCGTTCACATAGGCGTTGACGGCGGTGTATTCGGGATGGGCGGCGGCGCAGTGATAGCACTCGCGGAAGTTCTCCACCGCCAGCTTCCAGTTGGCGTCGGTGGGATAGGTGGCCTTGTGGACGATCTTGGCGTCCGCCAGCCGGTAGGGGCGGGCATAGCGCGCGAAGGTCTCCGTGATGGCGTCGAGGTCGCCGACGTCGCCGTCGCCTTCGGCCGCCAGGCTGACGAAGATCAGGCCCTCCCACAGCCGCACGCGGCAACGGTGCAGCGGCCAGTCCCGCTTGTCGAAATCGTCGGCCATCAGCGGCGCGTGCACGAGGCTGCCCTCCAGGTCGTAGACCCAGCCGTGATAGGGGCAGGTCAGCGTGCGGACGTTGCCCCTGGGCTCCAGGCATATGCGGCTGCCGCGGTGGCGGCAGACGTTGAAGAAGGCGCGCACCTGGCCGTCGCGCCCGCGCAGGACGACGATCTGCTCGCCGGCCACGCTGTAGAGCAGGTAGTCGCCCGGGTGCGGTAGCGCCGAGATATGGTCCACCAGCAGCCACTGGCGGGCGACGATCCGCTCCAGCTCGCGCTCGTAGATGGCGCGGTCGGTGTAGAACGGCCGCTCCAGGGTCATGTCCGGCCGCTGGCGTTCGAGGAGGGCGGCCAGGGCCGCATCCGCCGGGCGGGGGGCATCGGTGGGGGACATGTGGTTCATGGCTTCCCTCCTGGCATGGGGCAGCCCGGACTCTTCGGCTGCCGCCCCCGCCTCGTCAATCGCCCCCGTCGATGGTGGGGTGCTCAGCCGGCCAGCCGTTGCAGATACCAGCGCGTGAAGTCGGCCGAATAGGCTTCCTGCGGCGCATAGGGGCCGGGCAGGTAGCGGGCGGAGTTCACGCCCTTCTGGTTGTCGATGATGATCCTGGTGTCCTCGACGGTGGTCACGTCCCACATCCAGATCAGGCGCTCCAGGTCGTAATCGGCGCCCTCCCTGGCGTCGGCGCGGACATGCCAGGTCACCGCCACCTCCGTGAACTGCGGACCGATGGGCGTGAAGCGGAACATGGCGAGATGGTCGGCGCAGAGATAGGCATAGGAGAGCGGGCCGAAGCTGAAGGCCGTCTCGCCGCCGTCCCAATGCTCCAGGCAGCCCAGCAGCGGCGCCACCGCCCGCCCGTCTTCGGAGAGCGTCACGAAGCCCTCGCGGATCGGCTGGCGCCAATAGCCGTGGGGCTGGCGGGGATCGCCGCCGTCGCCCTCGCTCTGGCCCACCGGGTGGCCCAGGGCCGCCGCCTTCTCCTCCCAGGCCCTGGTCGGTGCCCGGTAGCCTTCCGGGTCGCGGTCCTGGGCGCCGACATAGGCGTTGACCATGGTGTATTCGGGATGCGCCGGCGAGCAGTGATAGCACTCGCGGAAATTGTCCACCACCAGCTTCCAGTTGGCATGGGTGGGATAGACCTTGCGGTGGACGATCCTGGTCTCCGCCAGGCGGTGGCGGGTGGCGAAGCGGTCGAGATCGGCGGCGATGGCGGCGAAATCGGCCACCTGCGGATCGCCTGCGGCGGCCAGGCAGACGAAGATCAGCCCGTGGACCGTCTCCACCCGGCAGGGATGCAGGCCGAAGGCGGATTTGTCGAAGCCCCTGGGCATGCCGCGCGCGCCGATCAGGCGGCCCTGCAAGTCATAAACCCAGGCGTGGTAGGGACAGGTCAGCGTGCGCACATTGCCCCGGGGCTCCAGGCAGATATGGCTGCCGCGGTGGCGGCAGACGTTGAAGAAGGCGCGCACTTCGCCGTCGCGCCCGCGCAGCACGACGATCGACTCCTCGCCGATCTCGTAGAGCAGATAATCGCCCGGGCGCGGCAGCTCGCAGGCATGGGCGACATAGAGCCAGGCCCGGCCGACCACCCGGGCCATATCGCGGCGGAAGATCTCCCGGTCGCGGTAGAAGGCCTGCTCCAGGGTGAAGCCGGGCCGCTGGCGGGCGATCAGTTCGTCTATGCGGGGCTCGTCCATCCGGGGCGCCGCGCCGTTGCCGTTCATCGCCGGCCTCCTCGAGGGCGGTTCACGATACCACCGCCGGCCGGCGAGGCAATGGTGAGTGGCTGGGGCGGGCGGCTGGACGCCATCGCCCGGCGCGGCCATGCTGGCGGCGGCCGTTTGAGGGGGGAATCATGGCCCGCGATCCGCGATACGATGTCCTGTTCGAGCCGGTCCGCATCGGGCCGGTGACGGCGCCCAACCGCTTCTACCAGGTGCCGCACTGCTCCGGCATGGGCTTCGCCATGCCCCGGACCCTGAACGCCATGCGCGAGGTCAAGGCGGAGGGCGGCTGGGGCGTGGTGTGCACCGAATACTGTTCCACCGATCCCTCCTCCGACGACCACCCCTATCCTTATTGCACCCTGTGGGACGATGGCGACGTAAGAAACCAGGCGGCGATGGTGGAAGCGGTGCATCGCCACGGTGCGCTGGCCGGCGTCGAGCTTTGGCATGGCGGCTACGCCGCGGAGAACTGGCTCTCGCGCGCCGTCGCCATGGCGCCCATGTCCATGCCGGTCTGGCACGGCACCAGCCAGACCCGCGCCATGGACAAGGCCGATATCCGCGAATTCCGCCGCCACCATCGCGCCTCGGCGCTGCGGGCGAAGCGGGCGGGCTTCGACATCGTGTACGTCTATGCCGCCCATGGCTACCTGCCGGCCCAGTTCCTCTCGCCGGTGCAGAACCGGCGCAGCGACGAATATGGCGGCAGCTTCGAGAACCGCGCCCGCCTGATCCGGGAGTTGCTGGAGGACACCGGCGAGGCGGTGGGCGCGGATTGCGGCGTCGCCATCCGCTTCGCCGTCGACAACCTGGACACCGACATGGGTATCGACGGCGACGGCGACGGGCGGGCGCTGATCGAATACCTCGCCGAACTGCCGCATCTGTGGGACGTCAACATCGCCAACTTCCCCGCCGACGCCCGCACCGCCCGCTTCGCCGAGGAGGGCGCCCAGGAGGGCCACATCGCCTTCGTCAAGCAGGTGACCTCGAAGCCGGTGGTGATCGTGGGGCGCTATACCAGCCCCGACCGCATGGCGCGCATCGTCGCCGACGGCCTCACCGACCTGATCGGCGCCGCCCGGCCCTCCATCGCCGATCCCTTCCTGCCCAAGAAGATCGAGGAGGGCCGCATCGACGACATCCGCGAATGCATCGGCTGCAATGTCTGCATCATGGGCGACGGCAACGGCGTCCCCATCCGCTGCACCCAGAACCCGAGCATGGGCGAGGAATGGCGGCGCGGCTGGCACCCGGAGCGGATCGCGCCCCGGGGCGGGGACGGCAAGGTGCTGATCGTCGGCGCCGGCCCGGCCGGGCTGGAGGCGGCGCGGGCCGCCGGCCAGCGGGGCTATCGCGTCACCCTGGCGGAGGCGGAGGCGGAGCCGGGCGGCCGCGCCCGCCGCGAGGCCCGCCTGCCGGGGCTCGCCACCTTCGCGCGGGTGAGGGACTGGCGCCTGGGCCAGATCGCCACCATGGCCCATGTGGAGCTCTTCCGGGAAAGCCGGCTGGAAGCGACCCAGGTGCTGGAATTCGGCTTCGACCATGTGTGCATCGCCACCGGCGCCCGCTGGCGCGCCGACGGCAGCGGGCGTTCCGGTTTCCGCCCCTTCGAAGGCTGGCGCCACGAGCGCGTGGGAACGCCCGACGACGTGATGGCCGGGCGCGCCTTCGAAGGCCGCGTGCTGGTCTATGACGACGATCATTTCTACATGGGCGGCGTCGTCGCCGAGGCGCTGGCGGCCGCCGGCCGCGAAGTGGTCTTCGCCACCAGTGCCGACAGCGTCTCGCCGGACTGCGAGCGCACGCTGGATCAGCCGCGCATCCAGGCGCGGCTGATCGCGCTCGGCATCGAGATCGTCACCGCCCGCATCCTGCAGGCCTTCGACGGCGGCCAGGCGCGGCTGGCCTGCGCCTATGGCGGGCGCGAGCGGGCGGTGGCCTGCGACAGCGTCGTGGTGGCGACCTCGCGCGAACCCTGCGACGGCCTCTATCGCGAACTCGCCGCCGCTCCCGAACGGCTCGCCGAGGCGGGCATCGCCAGCCTGAAGCGGATCGGCGATTGCGATGCGCCCGACCTGATCGCCGCCGCCGTCCACGCCGGCCACCTCTACGCCCGCACGCTGGACGGCGCCGACAAAGTGAAGCGCGACCGCGTCGTGCTGTGAGGCCCCCGCCGCCCCGCCCCGCGCCCCGCTATCGGTCCTTCGCCAGCCTGCGGTCGAGCCGCTTCATCCAGGCGACGACCAGCGGCAGGAACCAGGGGTCGCCGCGGTAGAAGGGGACGGTGGGAAAGGGCCGGTCGTCGAGCGGCGTCGCCGCGTCGGCGTCGCCCAGGATGCGCAGCGCCGTCTTGTGGCCCAGCCAGGTCCCCATCGGCACGCCGGCGGCGCACCAGCCCATGGCGTAGTGCAGGCCGTCATGGGTGCCGGTGTGCGGCAGCATGTCGAAACTGAAGGCGACCTTGCCGGTCCAGCAATGGGTCAGCCTGGCGTCCGCCAGCGCCGGCACCACCCGCACCATGGCCTCGTGGAGGCGCCGCGCCTTGGCGGGCAGCGCCTTCGGCCCCTCGCCGGTAAGGCCGCCGAAGAGCACGCGGGTGCCGTCCTCGTTGGGCCGCATCCAGCAGGGCGTGTTGCGGTTCTCGATCATCGGCCGCCCGCCGGGCAGCGCTGCGGCCATCAGCGCCCCGGGCAGCGGCTCGGTGGCGATCATGAAGGCCGCAACGGGCACGACGCGCCGGCGTTGCCAGGGCAGCGCCCTGGGCGTGTAGCCGTTGGTGGCCACCACCACCTCGCGGGCCGCGATGGTGCCCTTCGGCGTCGCCACGGTGAAACCCGCCTTCTCGCGCTCTATGGCCAGGGCCGGGCAGAAGCCCACCACCCGCGCGCCCTGCGAGCGGGCGCGTTCCAGCAGGCCGGCATGATAGAGGCCGGCGTGCACGATGCCGTTGCCGCGCAGCAGCTGCCCGCCGCGATAGAGGTCGCTGGCGATGTGGTCGCGCTGCCGGTCCGGCCCCACCATCTCGGCATCGACCGGCACGCCGTCTTCGATCATCGCTTCCAGATCGCGTTCCAGCTTGTCGAAGGCCTTCTGCGAGGGCGCGGCGATGAAGCGCCCGCTGTCCCGGTAGAAACAGGCGATCTGCTCGTCGCGGATGAGGCCCGCCGCATAGTCGTGGGCGGCGACGGCGACGCGGGCGAGTTCGGCGGCGCGGGGGCGGCCGATGGCCTTCGCCATGTCGCCGTATTTGAACCACAGGCTGCGGCCCAGATAGCCGGCATTGCGCGTGCTGGCGCCATGGCCCGCCGCCTCGGCGTCGAGAACCACCACCCGGCGCCCGCCCCTGGCCAGGGTGAGCGCGCAGGAAAGGCCGACATTGCCGGCGCCGATCACCACCACATCGGCGCTTTCCGGCGGCGGCGCGCCGTCGTCTTCGGGGCGCGGCGCCAGATCCCACCAATAGGGGGTCTCCCTGAAGCCCTCGGCGAGAACGCCACCCGCATGCGAAGCGGCCCGCGAAGAAGCCATGGTCCATCCTCCCCTGTTCGCTATCCGCGCCCCGGCGCCCCGGCCACCGCCCGCCCCAGGCGCACCGCCGTCTGGCCCTTCAGCGGCCGGCGGGCGGGCATCACCATGACGCAATCGGGGTAAGGCGTGACGATCTCGTGCCCGGCTTCGCGGGCGATGGGCGTGCCCGCCTCGGGCAGCGTCTCGAAGCCCTGGAAGCGGCGGGCGAAGCGGAAATCGTCGCTCGCCACCGTCACCGCCTCGGTGACCTCGACGAAGAGCTGGGGGCCGGGCGCCGCGCCGTCCCCATGCCGGGCCAGATAGTCGGCGCTCACCGCCTCGTGGCAGGCCAGGAAGGCCAGCGTGGTCTGGATCGCCACCGCCACCGCCTGCTCGTGGAAGTGGTAGCCGCATTCCACCAGGCAGGCGCTGTGCGGCAGGGCCGGATCGTCGAAACGGGCATAGTCGCGCAGGCGGCGCCCGGCGGCGTGGCCGGCGTCGATCACCACGTGGCGCGGGCGCCCGATGGCCGCCGCCAGGGCGCGCCCCTGCTCCCTGGTGCCGGCGAGCAGCATGGCGGGCTGCGGCAGGTCCACCGAGTGGATGTCGAGCAGGCTGTCGACCTCGTCCACCAGGGGCCTCAGCGCGCGGGCGCGGACCAGCTCCACGCTCTGCCCGTCGCCGTCGAGGGTGGCGGAGTCCCACAGGCGGTTGAAGTCCTCGTCCACGAAGCGCGAGTCGTAGGGCCTCCCGGCATCGAAGCGCTCATAGGCCGCCACATTGGCGAAGGAAAGCGTAAGCCGGCCCCGCACCGGGCGGCAGTCGCTCTCGAACAGAAAGGCCAGGGCGTGGGCGCCGCACAGCTCGTTGCCGTGGGTCAGGGCGTTGACCATCAGATGCGGTCCCGGCCGGCCGCTGTCGAAGGTGGTGGCGTATTCGATGCCGGTGTTGCCCTGGCGGTAGGGAGCGATGTCGCAGGGCAGCAGGCGCAGGTCGGCGGCGTCCATCGGCGTCTCTCCGTTCAGGTCGCGAACTGTTCCTTGAGGATGCGTTCCTCGAGATTGTGCTCGGGGTCGAACAGCAGGGTGACGGTGTGGCTTTCGTCGCTGGCGATCTCCACCCGCACCACGTCGCGCACCTCGGTGGCATCGGCGACGGCGCTCACCGGGCGTTTGGCGGGGTCCAGCACCTCGAAGGCAACCCTGCTCGCCTCCGGCAATATGGCCCCGCGCCAGCGGCGGGGGCGGAAGGCGCTGATGGGGGTGAGCGCCAGCGAACGCGAGCCGATGGGCAGGATGGGGCCGTGGGCCGAAAGGTTGTAGGCGGTGCTGCCGGCGGCGGTGGCGAGCAGGACGCCGTCGCAGACCAGCGCCTTCATGCGCACCACGCCGTCGATGGCGATGGCGATCCTGGCAGTCTGGCGCGTCTGGCGCAGGAGCGCCACCTCGTTGATGGCCAGCGCCTCGTGGCGGCTGCCGCCGGCGTCCAGGGCCGCCATGCGCAGCGGCTTCAGCACCGTGGGCTGGGCGGCGCGGATGCGTTCCGCCAGGCAGGCGCCCTCCTTCCAGGCGTTCATCAGGAAGCCCACCGAGCCGCGGTTCATGCCATAGACCGCCACCGGCGTGCCCAGATGGGCGCGCAGCGTCTCCAGCATGAAGCCGTCGCCGCCCAGCGCCACGATCACCTGCGCCTCGGCCGGCGCAGGGGCGCCATGGGCCGCCTCCAGCTTCGCCCTGGCGCGGCGCGCCCTGGCGTCGGCGGAAGAGACGAAGGCGATCTTCGGCGCGGGCATGGCGGCCTCCGCTTGGCGGGCGCATCACTATAGGCCAGGATGCGCCGAACTCCGGCGCCGGGCAGCCTCGCCCGGCGGGGCGGATACGCTAACATGGCGCCATGCCGCGCTTCGCCGCCAATCTCTCCACCATGTTCACGGAACTGCCCTTCCCGGAGCGTTTCGCGGCCGCGGCCGCCGCCGGCTTCGCCGCCGTGGAGCTGCAGGAGGCCTGCGACCGTCCGGCGCGGGAGGTGGCGGCGGCGCTGCGGGCGGCGGGGCTGGGGCTGGTGCTCGCCAACGCGCCCGGCGGTGCCGACGGCAACGGCCTGGCCGCCCTGCCCGGGCGCGAGGCGGAGTTCGAGGCCATCATGGCGAAGGCGCTGGCCTGGGCGGCGGCGGCCGGCGCCCCGCGCCTGCACGTCATGGCGGGGCTGCAACCGGCGGACCGCTCCCGCGGGGCCTGCGAGGCGGTGCTGATCGCCAATCTGCGCCGCGCCGCGCCCGCCGCCGCCGCCCATGGCGTGGCGCTGCTGGTGGAGGCCATCAACAGCCGCGATCTGCCGGGCTATGTCCTGCGCCGCCAGCGCCAGGCGCGGCGGGTGGTGGAGGCGGTGGGGCGCGACAACGTCTCGATCCAGTTCGATTTCTATCACTGCCAGGTGATGGAGGGCGACCTGGCGCGCCGTTTCGGCGCGCTGCTGCCGCTGATCGGCCATGTCCAGGTCTCCGACAATCCCGGCCGCCACGAACCCGGCAGCGGCGAGATCGCCTGGCCCTGGCTGTTCGACGCCATCGACCGGGCGGGCTACAGAGGCTGGGTGGGGGCCGAATACCACCCGTCCGGCACCACATGGGAGGGGCTGGGCTGGTTCCAGCCCTACAGGGCAAGCCAGGGGAGGCAGGCATGATCCGGCAACATCTTCGCGACGCCATCGATTGGGAACAGCCCTTCGCGCCGGAGGAATACGCGCGGCGCCGGCAGCGGGTGCGGGAGGCGCTGGCGGCGGCGGGGCTGGACGCGATCTATGTCACCAACCCGGCCGACATCACCTGGCTCACCGGCTACGACATGATCTGGTATCACCTGGAAAACCTCGCCGGCCTGCTGCTGCGGGCGGCGGAAGACGAAACGCTGTTCTTCGACGGCACCGCCCACACCACCATCGTCTCCACGACGCCGGAGATCCGCGAGGTCTGCTGGCTGCAGGCGGGGGCGGTCGAGGCCCAGTGCCGCCAGATCGCCGCCCGGCTCGCCGCCGCCCTGCCGGGCCGGGCCAGGGTGGCTTTGCAGCCCTGGGCCTATGCTCCCCACGGCCGCGTCCACGATGCCCTGGCGGCGGCCGTCGAGGCGGCGGGCATGGCCGCTGCGGATGGCAGCTTCCTGGTCGAGGAGCTGCGGCTGGTGAAGTCGCCGGCCGAGATCGCCGTGGTGCGCCGCGCGGCCGCCATCGCCGATGGCGCCATGGCGGCGGCGCGCGACGCCATCGCCCCGGGCGTCATGGAAACCGAGATCGAAGGCGTGCTGATGGCGGCCGCGATGAAGGCCGGCGGCGGCTATCCCGGCATCCGCACCATGGTGGCGTCCGGCCCCCGCAGCGGCACCCATCACAGCCCGGCCCAGCATCGCCGCATCCGCGACGGCGAGCTGGTGTTCATCGACTTCTGCGGCTGCCTGCACCGCTACCACGTCAACCTCAACCGCACCTTCTCCCTGGGCGCTCCGGACCGGCGCTGGGAGGAGCTGATGGCGAAATCCGCCGGTTGCGCCGATGCCGTGATGGCGGCCGTCGCCCCCGGCGATCCGTTCTCCAGGGTGCAGCAGGTGGCCGATGCCTATATCGACGAAGCGGGGCTGCGGCCCCATGTGTGGTTCGTCGGCGGCTATACGCTGGGGATCGCCGTGCCACCCGACTGGTGCGGCAGCCACTGGTTCGAGCCGCGCTTCGGCCTGGGCGAGCGCATCGTCGCGCCGGGCCAGGTCTTCAACCTGGAAAATCAGTTCGACGTCTGGGACGGCTGGCCGGGCGGTTCCGGGGCCGCCTGGATCGAGAGCTTCCTGGTGACCGAAAACGGGCTGGAGGTGCTCTCCGCCCTGCCGCGCCATCTGGTGGTGGTCTGAGCCGCCGCGCCGCCGCCATGGCCGGCGTGGATTGGGGCGCGATCGGCGCCGTGCTGTTCGACAAGGACGGCACGCTGATCGACTTCGCCTCCTGGCTTCCCGTCTGTGGCGCGGCGGCTGCCGCCCTGGCGCGCGAGGCGGGACGTCCCGAGGCCGCCCAGGCGATGCTTCTGGCCACCGGTTACGACCGGCGGCGGGGCCTTCTGGCGGCCGATTCCGCCCTCGTCCAGGGCACCAACCGCGAGATCGCCCGCCTGTGGCGCGCCGCGCTGGGCCCGGCCGCGCCCGCCGATCTGGAGGCGAAGACGCTCGCCGCCTTCGCCGGCCACGCCGGCGGCGAGCTGGCGGCGACGGCGGATCTGCCGGCGCTTTTCGCCACCCTGCACGGGCGCGGCTATGCGCTGGGGATCGCCACCAACGACGATACGCGCTCGGCCCGGCGCTGCGCGGAGCGTCTGGGCATCGCGCGCTATCTCGCCTTCGTCTGCGGTGCCGATGGCGGCTATGGCGGCAAGCCGGGCCCGGGCATGGCGCGGGCCTTCTGCGCGGCGGCAGGGGTCGCGCCCGGCCGGGCGGCCATGGTGGGCGATTCGCCCGCCGATGCGGCCATGGCGCGGGCCGCCGGCTTCGGCGCGGCCGTCGGCGTCGCCGTCGGCAGCGAGCGGGCCGCCGCCCTCGCTCCCCATGTCGATGGCGTGCTGGAGAGCGTCGCCGGCCTGGCCGCCCTGCTGCGTGGCGCCGGGCGCCCGGAGGCCCCCGGCAGCGGCTGATCCGCCGCAAGGCGGCTTGCATTCGCCTGCCCGCCTCGCCACCATGGACGCCCAGCTTTCCATATCTCAGCCGGGGGGAACACCGATGAAGACCCGTGCCGCCGTGGCGCACAAGGCGGGGGCGCCGCTCGCCATAGAGGAGGTCGATCTCGAAGGCCCCCGCGAGGGCGAGGTGCTGGTGGAGATCAAGGCCACCGGCATCTGCCACACCGACGCCTTCACGCTCTCCGGCGACGACCCGGAGGGCCTGTTCCCCGCCATTCTGGGCCATGAGGGCGCCGGCGTGGTGCTGGAGACCGGGCCGGGCGTGGCCAGCCTGAAGCCGGGCGATCACGTCATCCCGCTCTACACCCCCGAATGCCGCCAGTGCGAATACTGCACCTCCGGCAAAACCAATCTCTGCCAGGCGATCCGCGTCACCCAGGGCCAGGGGGTGATGCCGGATGGCTCCAGCCGCTTTTCCATCGGCGGCGAGAAGCTGTTCCACTACATGGGCACTTCCACCTTCGCCAACCACACGGTGGTGCCGGAGATCGCGCTCGCCAAGGTCCGCAGGGACGCGCCTTTCGACAAGATCTGCTACATCGGCTGCGGCGTCACCACCGGCCTGGGGGCGGTCATCAACACCGCCAGGGTGGAAGCGGGCAGCAATTGCGTCGTCTTCGGCCTGGGCGGCATCGGGCTGAACGTCATCCAGGGCCTGCGGCTGGTGGGCGCCAACCGGATCGTCGGCGTCGACGTCAACCCCGCCCGCGAGGCCATGGGGCGGCGTTTCGGCATGACCCATTTCGTGAATCCCGGCGAGGTCGAGGGCGAACTGGTGGCCCATCTGGTCGATCTCACCGGCGGCGGCGCCGATTACAGCTTCGAGTGCATCGGCAACGTCCACACCATGCGCCAGGCGCTGGAATGCGCGCACAAGGGCTGGGGCGAATCGGTCATCATCGGCGTCGCGCCGGCCGGGGCGGAAATCTCCACCCGCCCCTTCCAGCTGGTCACCGGCCGCGTCTGGCGCGGCACGGCCTTCGGCGGTGCCAGGGGTCGCACCGACGTGCCGAAGATCGTGGACTGGTACATGGACGGCAAGATCGAGATCGACGCCATGATCACCCACAGCATGGGCCTCGAGGCCATCAACGACGCCTTCCACCTGATGCACGAGGGCCGCTCGATCCGCAGCGTCGTGGTCTATTGACGGTGGGCGCCTTGGAGACCATCTCCGAGCATCGCTGCCATGGCGGCGTGCAGGGTTTCTACCGCCACAACTCGGAGAGGATCGGCCTGCCCATGCGCCTGGCCGTCTATCGCCCGCCGGCGGCCGCGCGGGGCCGCGTGCCGGTGCTGTTCTATCTCTCGGGGCTGACCTGCACGGAGGAGAACTTCACGATCAAGGCCGGCGCGCAGCGGCTGGCGGCCGAACACGGCTTCATGCTGGTCGCGCCCGACACCAGCCCGCGCCAAAGCGGCATCGAGGGCGAGGACGACGACTGGGCCTTCGGCACCGGCGCCGGCTTCTATCTCGACGCCACGCTGGCGCCGTGGTCGCGCCATTACCGCATGGAAAGCTATGTCGCCAAGGAACTGCCGGCGCTCGTCCGCGAGGCTTTCCCCGCCGACGGCCGGCGCATGGGCGTCTTCGGTCACTCCATGGGCGGCCACGGCGCCATCTCGCTGGCACTGAACCATCCGGGCCTGTTTCGCTCCGTCTCCGCACTGGCGCCGATGAACGCGCTGATGGATTGTTCCCTGGGCCGGGCGGCGCTCGCCCGCTATCTGGGGGACGACCGCGAGGCCTGGCGGCGCTACGACGTGGCCGATCTCATCCGCCGCGGCCATCGCTGTCCGCCGCTGCTGGTGGACCAGGGCGGCGAAGACGAGTTCCTGCCCGAATTGCTGCCGGAAGCGTTGCGGGAGGCCTGCGCGGCGGCGGGCCAGCCGCTCACCCTCAACATGCGCGAGGGCTACGACCACAGCTACTGGTTCGTGCAGAGCTTCATGGCCGACCACTTCGCCCACCACGCCGCAACCCTGGCCGCCTGAAGCACCCACTGCACACCCATTGGGCAGTGAGCCAGAGCAGCCTCTCGCGCTTCTACCGTCTTGTGAGCATCGCCAGGGCCGATTTCGGGATCGCCGGCATCGAGTTCAGACGGCCTGAAACCATGTTCTATACGGCAAAAATGGAGGCTTGGGTGCCAGTGTCAAAGGGCCACCGCCGGTTGGCGAGAGAATTTCGCCAAGCCATTTGACAGAAGGTCACTGGTGGCATGGACGGACAGAACAATGTAGCCGTCATAGGTGCCCACTATGGTATAAAGCCCGTCCGACTTTTCCTCTGCAGAAAAAAGCGCGGCAATCTCGCCACAAAACGGTGTCGCTGAATGACGCTCGCTCCCACCACATAGCTTTACGGAAGCCAGGCAAAATCGGTGAGTCTCAAGGCGGATTTCCCGTGCCGGTTGCCTCGGTGCCGGCAGGTGCCGGGCCGTTGCAAACACCACGGAAAGACCATGAGTCCCCGCCTATTCACCGAGCACGGGGAGCTACCCCGTGTCGAGTCAGGCTCTTTTATTCGGCGGGCGGCCCGACAAAGCGGGCTTTCCGGGTGTTTGCGGGAACAAGCCTAGGCGTTGCGCGCCGCAACGTCAACGGCGATTCATGGAAATTCGAGCAACACGGCACGACGGCACATTCGGCGCGGCCGGCATTTCCAGAGCGATGTCTGCGATGGGCGCCGATGCCTGCGGGATTGCGGCCGACGCGAAGGCCGGCCTCCCCACGCCAGGGGAAGCCGTTATGCTTTCTTCAGGAGAAGGGCGGTAGCGGGGGAGGGACTCGAACCCACGACCTTGGGATTATGATTCCCCTGCTCTACCAGCTGAGCTACCCCGCCCGGCGCGCCTGTGCCGCCGCAGGCCGGGCGCATATAGGAAGGCGCCGCGCGCCGTGTCAAGCCGGGGCGGCGGGGCGCTCGATCCAGCCGCCGCCCAGCACGCGCGTCCCGTCATACATCACGCAGGCCTGGCCGGGGGCCACGGCCTCCGCCGGGGCCGCCAGGCGGACGCGGGCGCGCTCCGCCCCCGCCGGGGTGACGCGGGCGGCGCAGGGCGGCTGGGCGGAGCGCAGGCGCACCTGGCAGGCGATGCCCTCTTGCGGCATGGCGCCATCGCCCAGCCAGTTGACCTCGCGGATCGAAAAGGCGCTCTCCCTCAGCGCCTCGCGCGGGCCCACCACGATGCGGCGGCTTGCCGGTTCGATGGCGATGACGAACAGCGGCTTTTCGGCGGCGATGCCGATCCCGCGCCGCTGGCCCACCGTGAAACGGGCGATGCCGCGATGGCGGCCCAGCACCCGCCCTTCGCCATCGACGATCTCGCCCGGCAGATCGGCGCCCGGGCGCAGGGCGGCCAGCGTCTCGGCATAGCGGCCGCCGGGCACGAAGCAGATGTCCTGGCTGGCCGGCTTGGCCTCCACGGCCAGGCCCAGGCGGCGGGCATGGCCCCGCACCTCGGCCTTGTCCATGGCGCCCAGCGGGAAGCGCAGCCAGGGCAGCTGCACCGCCATGGTGGCGAACAGGAAATAGCTCTGATCGTGCGCCGCCCGGCTGGCGCGGTGGAGCTGCGGGCCGCCCTTCCCTTCCAGCCGGCGCACATAGTGGCCGGTGGCGAGCGCGTCGGCCCCCAGGGCGCGGGCGGTGGCGAGCAGGTCGGCGAATTTGATGCGCTGATTGCAACGCACGCAGGGGATCGGCGTCTCGCCGGCCAGATAAGCGGCGGCGAAATCGTCGATCACGGCGGCACGGAAACGCTCCTCGTAGTCGAGCACATAGTGGGGGATGCCGAGGGCGGCGGCCACGCGCCGCGCATCGTGGATGTCGGCCCCGGCGCAGCAGGCGCCCTTCCTGCCCGTGGCCCGGCCGTGGTCGTAGAGCTGCAGCGTGATGCCTATGGTCTCGCAGCCCCGCTCCTTGAGAAGGGCGGCCGCGACGGCGCTGTCGACGCCGCCCGACATGGCGACGACGACGCGCCCGGTCGCCTCTGCCGCGGCGAAGCCCGGCGGCGGACTGGCGGATGCGTCCATGGCGGCGCTATTCCAGCAGCATGTTGCGGGTTTCGCGGGGCAGGGCGACGGTCAGCCCGTCGAGCTCCTCGGTCAGCACGATCTGGCAGCCCAGCCGCGAGGTGCGGGTGAGGCCGAAGGCGAGGTCCAGCATGTCCTCCTCGTCCTCGGAGGGTTCTTCCAGCCGCTCGAAATCGTCGCCATCGACGATCACATGGCAGGTGGAACAGGCGAGCGAGCCTTCGCAGGCACCCTCGATGTCGATGTCGTTCAGGCGCGCGATCTCCAGCAGCGTCAGGCCTTCCTGGGCGGCGATCTCGACGCGGCTGCCGTCACGGACGACGAAGGTCACCTTCGGCATGGCTTCCCCGTGGCGCGTGGCCGTTGGTCCGGCACCGCTGGCGGTGCCGCGCGGTTCTATGCCCGATGGCACCGCCGCGTCCACCCGCCGCCGGGCGCCGCCGGCGGCAGCGGGCGATCGCCTGCGCCAGGCGGCAGACGGCGAAATCGACCTCGGCGGCGGTGGTGAAGCGGCCCAGCCCGATGCGGATCGACGATGCGGCCTGTGCGGCGCCCAGGCCGATGGCGGTGAGCACCCAGGAAGGCTGCACCTCGGCCGAAGTGCAGGCCGAACCGGTGGAAAAGGCGAGCTCCGGGGCCTCGGCGATCAGGGCCGGCGCCTCCACCCCGGCGATGGCGAGGTTGATGTTGCCGGCCAGCCGGTCGCGGCCGTCGCCGTTGAGCGCCAGCCCGTCCGTGCGCGCGGCCAGGCCCTGCATGAAGCGCTCGCGCAGGGCGGCCAGCCGCGCCGCCTCCTCCGCCAGCAGGCCGCCGGCCAGGGCGCAGGCCGCGCCCATCCCCACCGCCAGCGGCGCCGGCAGCGTGCCGGAACGCAGGCCTCGTTCCTGCCCGCCGCCGGAGAACAGCGGCTCCAGGCGGGCGCGGGGGCGGTGGCGGACAAAGAGGGCGCCGATCCCCTTGGGGCCATAGAGCTTGTGGCCGGAAAGGCTCATCAGGTCGATGCCGGCCGCCTCCACGTCCAGCGGGATGCGCCCGGCGGCCTGCGCCGCGTCGGTGTGGAAAAGGGCGCCCTGCGCCCGGGCGAGGGCGGCGATTTCGGCCAGCGGCTGCAACACGCCGATCTCGTTGTTGGCCGCCATGACGGAGACCAGCAGCGTCGTCTCGTCGATCTCCCGCGCCAGCGCCGCCATGTCGGCCTTGCCGCTGGCCAGCACCGGCAGCACGGCGCAGCGGAAGCCCTCCCGCCCCAGGTCGCGCGCGCTTTCCAGCACGCATTTGTGCTCGCTCGCCAGGGTGACGACCTTGTCGCGCCGGTTGCGGTGGCGCCGTTCGAAGCGGGCCGCGCCCTTGATGGCGAGATTGTTCGCCTCCGTGGCACCGGAGGTGAAGACGATCTCGCGGGGCGTGGCACCGATCAGCGCCGCCGTCTGTGCCCGGGCCTCCTCGACGGCCGCCGCCGCCTGGCGCCCGAAGGCGTGGTCGATGGAATGCGGGTTGCCGAACCGCTCCTCCAGCCAGGGCCGCATGGCGTCCAGCACGCGCGGGTCGAGCGGCGTGGTGGCGTGGCAGTCGAGATAGACCGGCGTGGCGACGGGGGCCATGACCGGCCTCAGGCGGCGCGCGCCGGGGCGGCGAGGCGGGCGCAGACCTGCCGCCAGACGCCGGCGGCAGCGGCCGCGTCGCCCGCGCCGCTGGACCAGCCGAAGCTGAAGCGCAGGGCGCGGCGCGCCAGATCGCCCCGGCCCATGGCGACGGCGACGTGGGAGGGCGCCATCTTGCCGGAGGAACAGGCGGCGCCGGCGCTGATGGAGACGCCGGCGAGATCGAAGGCGATCACCATGGTCTCGGCGTCGATCGCGGGATGGGCGACGCAGAGCGTATTGGCCAGCCGCGGCGCGCCGGCCGCCAGGACGACGGTGCCCGGCACGGCCGCCAGCATGGCGCGTTCGAGGCCGTCGCGCCAGCGGGCCAGCCTCCCCGCATCGTCGCCGGGGGCGGCCTGGGCGGCGGCGCCGAAGGCGGCGATGGCCGGCAGCGCCTCGGTGCCGGCGCGCCGCCCCAGCTCCTGCCCGCCGCCGCGCTGGCGGGCGGCGGGCGCCACGCCGTCGCGAACGATCAGCGCGCCGGCGCCCTGCACGCCGCCCAGCTTGTGGCCCGAAAGCGAGATCAGGTCGGCCTCGCGCCAGGGGCCGTCGCTGCGCCCGGCGGCCTGGACGGCGTCGCAGTGGACGAGGGCGCCCGCCCGCCTCGCCAGGGCGATCGCCTCGCCCAGGGGCTGGAGGGCGCCGGTCTCGTTGTTGGCCGCCATCACCGACACCAGGGCGGGCGCCTCGTCTTCGCGCAGCAGGCGCTCCAGGGCGGCGAGGTCGATCAGCCCTTCGCCGTCCACCGGGATGCGGCGCCCGCCGGCGGCCGCCTCCAGCACGGAGGGGTGCTCGACGGCGGAGACCAGCAGCCGGCGCCCGCAGCCGGCCAGCGCCAGATTGTTGGCCTCGGTGGCACCGGAGGTGAAGATCACCCGGCGCGGCGTGGCGCCGGCCAGCGCCGCCACCTTGTCGCGGGCGTCCTCCAGCAGCGCCCGCGCGCGGCGCCCGTCGCCATGGACCGAGGAGGCGTTGCCGGCACAGGCCATCGCCTCCGTCGCCGCCGCCCGCGCCTCGGGGCGCACGGGCGCGCTGGCGTTGTGGTCGAGATAGACCCGCGCCGCGCCGTCAGCAGTCATGGTTGCGGGCGCGGCGGTCCGCGCCTTCCCCGCCGCCGATGGCCGGCGGCGCGGCGTCCTCCTCGCCGTTTTCCAGGGCGGCGATGCGGGCCTCCAGCGCCGCGATATGGGCCAGGAGGCCGTCGATGGTCCTGCTCACCGGATCCGGCAGGTCGGGCCGGGCGGCGCCATAGGCGGCGAAGGCCTCCTCCTTTTCCTCCCGGCGGGCGCGGTCCACCACCCGCGCCGGGATGCCGACCACGGTGGCCCCGGCCGGCACGTCCTTCAGCACCACCGCGTTGGAGCCCACCAGGGCGCCGGCGCCCACCGCCACCGGCCCAAGGATCTTGGCGCCGGCGCCCACCACCACCCCGTCGCCCAGGGTGGGATGGCGCTTGCCCTTGTTCCAGGTGGTCCCGCCCAGGGTGACGCCGTGATAGAGGGTGACGTCGTCGCCGATCTCGGCCGTCTCGCCGATCACCACCCCCATGCCGTGGTCGATGAAGAACCGCCGCCCGATGCGGGCGCCGGGGTGGATCTCGATGCCGGTGAGGAAGCGGCCGAGATGGGAGGCGAAGCGCCCGGCGAGCTTCAGCCGCCGGCGCCACAGCCAGCTGGCGAGGCGGTAGAACAGCAGGGCGTGGAAGCCCGGATAGCACAGCACCACTTCCAGGCGGGAACGCACCGCCGGATCGCGTCCGAAGACGGCGCCGATCTCGTCGCCGATGGAGCCCAGCATCGAATCCGTCCCAGGCGCCGCCCCGAAGCTGGCCGGCGCCATCTGTGAATCGGCCGCCGCTCCGAAGCTGGCCGGCGCCGTCTGTGAACCGAACGCCACCCCGGAGCCGGCCGGCGCCATTCGCGAACCGCGCGACGGCGCGCAGCGAAGCCGTCGCGCTCCCCTTCAGACATAGAAAACCCGGCGGCCGCAATCAAGGGGCGGCGGATCACGCCGTCGCGCGGCGTTCCTCGCGGGGGCTGTAGCCGAAACATTCGCGATAGCGGCGGCTGAAATGGGAGGCCGAAACGAAACCGGCCGCCAGCGCCACCGAGAGGATCGAGGCCTGGCCCTGCATCAGCATCAGGCGCGCCCGGTGCAGCCGCAGCTCGCGGTAATAGCGCGAAGGCGTGCGCCCCAGATGCTTCTTGAACAACCGCTCCAGCTGGCGCGTGGAAAGGGCGACGGCGGCGGCGATCCCCGGCAGCGGCAGCGTCTCCTCCAGATGGGTCTCCATGGCCCCGATGGCGGCGAGCAGCTTGGGGTCGCTGACGCCGAGGCGCGACTGCAACGCCATGCGCTGATGGTCGTGGGCTTCGCGGATGCGCTCATGGATGAACTGCTCGGAAACCTTGCCCGCCAGCTCCGCCCCGTGGCGCAGGGCGATCAGGTGCAGCATCAGGTCCAGCGCCGCCGTGCCGCCCGAACAGGTGATGCGGTTGCGGTCGATCTCGAACAGGTCGCCGCGCACGTCCAGCCGCGGCCAGGCTTCGGTGAAGGCTTCCAGCTCCTCCCAGTGGATGGTGCAGCGATAGCCGGAAAGCAGGCCGGCCCGCGCCAGCAGATGGCTGCCGGTGCACAGCGCCCCGACGCTGCCGCCATGGCGCGCCATCCTGCGCAGCCAGGCCAGGGCATGGCGGTCGTCGAAACGGTGGGCGTCGATGCCGCTGCACACGAACAGCGTCTCGCAGGCCGCGACCTCGTCGATGGCCGCCTGCGCCATCACCTCGATGCCGTTGCTGGCGCGGACCGGGCCGCCGTCGCAGGAGACCAGCCGCCAGCGGTAGAGCTCGGCCCCGCTCATGCGGTTGGCCGAGCGCAGCGGCTCGACGGCGGCCGTGAAGGCCATCATCGAGAAACGGGGCACCAGGAAGAAGGTGAAGGTCTCCTGCACCGTCCCTGCTCCAGGCACGGGCGAGGATGTCGCGGCCGGCGGAACTGTCAATCGCCGCCCGCGTCCAGGCGGACGATGGCCGGCGGCGTGCGGCCCGCGCGCAGCTCGCCGAAATAGACCGTGAGATGCGGGAAGGGAATCTCGATCCCCTTCTCGTCGAAATGGCGCTTGACGAGGCGCAGATAATCGCGCCGCACGCCCCACTGGCAGCCCGCCAGGGTCGGGACGCGCACGCGAAGGGTGACCGACGAGTCGCCCAGCGCGGTGACGCCCATCACCTCCAGCTCGCCGGCCAGCCGCCCCGCCAGGGCCGCGTCCCGCCTTGCCTCCCGGTCCACCTCGCGCAGCGCCTCGATCACCCGGTCGGTGTCCTCCTGATAGGCGATGCCGATATCGATCACGGCATAGCCGAAATCGCGCATCATGTTGGTAAGGGTGCCGATCTGGCCGAAGGGCACGGTGTGGAGATAGCCGTCGAGGTCGCGCAGGGTGACGGCGCGGATCGAGATGCTTTCGACGCCCCCCATCTTGCCGCCGGCTTCGACCCAGTCGCCGATGGAAAGCTGGTCTTCGAACAGGATGAAGGCGCCGGCGATGACGTCCCGGACCAGCGCCTGGGCGCCGAAGCCGATGGCGATGCCGGCGACGCCGACGCCCGCCAGCAGCGGCGCGATGTCGAGGCCCAGCGTCGCCAGCACGGTGAGGGTGGCGACGGCGGCGATCGTTACCAGCAGCGCGTTGCGGGCCAGCGGCAGCAGCGTCTTCAGGCGCGGGCCGGGCGCCCGCTCGCCGCCGCGGGCGAGATAGCCGGTGATGGCGCCGTCGCCCAGCTCCCAGGCCAGCGCGGCGGCCGCCGCCACCGCCAGCACCTCCAGCAGCCGCCCGGCCGCATCCAGCGCTGCCGGCGAGAGCAGCACGGCGGCGGCATCGACGCCCCAGCCCGCCAGCACCGCCACCAGCGCCAGCAGCCAGAGGGCGGCGTTCAGCAGCCAGCCGACCGCCCACAGATAGCGGTCGGTGCGCTTTTCCAGCCCCGGAAAGCGGCGCGCCAGCTCGCCGCCGATGCGGAACAGACGCTCCAGCCCGCGATGGACGGCGGTGGAGATCAGCAGCGCCGCCAGCAGGGCCAGCGCCGTGGCGGCGAAGCCCCGCAGCAGAAAGGCGAAGTTCAGGCCCAGCGCCCAGGCGGCGAACAGGGCTGCCACCGCCAGCATCGCCGGCACGTGCCAGATGTCGGCCAGGCGCCGGCGCAGCGCCAGGCCGCGCCTGCCCCCGGGATGGGCGCGGATGCGGGCGGCGATCGTCTGCCGGCTCTGGGCGATGACCACCAGGGCCATGGCCGCCAGCGCCAGCGCCAGGGGCAGCCTCAGCAGCGCCGCGCCCGCGGCCGGCAGGCCGAGCGCGACCAGCAGCTCCACCGCGAAGCCGCCATAGACGGCCACGCCCAGGAATCTCGCCGACCACACCGTGAGATAGGCCGCCTGGCCGTCGCCGACCGGCAGCAGGCGGGCATGCGGCGCCAGCGGGGCGAGCACGGCGCGCAGCGCGGCGCCGCCGCCATGGACCAGCACCGCGGCCGCGGCCGCGGCGATACAGATGGCGCGGGCGCTCTCGCCGAAGCCCGCCGCCAGCGCGGCGGCACCGGCGATGGCGGCGAAGATGGCCACCGGCACGAGGCCGCAGCCGAAGCGCGCCAGGGCGATCGGGAGGCGGCCGAACCAGCTGGCGGGCCGGCGCTCGCGCAGGCGCAGAAGAGGGGGGCGGACGGCGCGCGCCGCCGCCAGGGCGCCCAGCGCCGCCAACCCCAGGGCCAGGGCGGTCTGCCAGGCGGCGGCGAGCCAGAGGGCGCGGCGTTCGCCGCCGGCCTGGGCGGCGAGCCAGTCGGCGATGCGGCCGCCGGCGCCGAACTGGTCGGCGACGGCGCGCACCCGCCGGCCCAGCCCGTCGAGGCCCGCCCGCAGCCCGGCTTCCAGCCCGGAAGCGTCCTCGCCGCCGCCCGCCTGGGCGTCCTCCTGCCGCGTTGCCGCCGCCAGCGCCCGCAGCTCCTCGACGAGGGCGCCGCGGGCGGCCTCGTCCTCCAGGATCGCGATCAGCGCCTGCAGCCGTTCGCCACCGGCGGCGTCTTCCGCCGCCGCTGCCGGGCCGCTGGCCAGCGCCAGCAGCGCCGCCAGCCCCAGGGCGGCGAAGGAGCGCCGAACGACACGCGCCATGGCCAGCCCCGCCTGCACGCCGGAAGGACGGCGATGTCACCACAGGAGAAGCGGCGGGACAAGCGGGAGGCCGCGGCGTTCGCCGCTGGCCTGGGCGGCGAGCCAGTCGGCGATGCGGCCGCCGGCGTCGAACGGGTCGGCGGCGGTGCGCAACCGTCGGCCCAGCCCGTCGAGGCCCGCCCGCAGCCCGGAGGCGTCCTCGCCGCCGCCTGGCCGGTCATGTGCAAGCGTTCTCTTACAGGATCGGTCGCATTCCCGACACGCAACCGTGCAGTTCACTTTTTGGCAATCAGGTCGAATGCCGTCACTTTACGGTATGGGTATTCATCGTAACTCCTTCGCAAAAATTTCCGCCATTCATAATGTCCTTGAGGGGAAAGGAAAAACGTATCGATATCGTTCATCGCATCGTGTTCCATTCGCTGCAAATCAATGGTGAACCCATGATGGGAGATCAATGCCTCTATAATGGAGAATTCTACCTTATGCACTTCTAGAGTCCAATCGATGCTGTGAATCGATGCTCCTCCATCCACAAGGCAGGAGTACATTTTTTCTGTGGTCAATCCGAGAGTCCGTTTCGGTATGTGCTCGATGGCCGAGCAGGAATAACATGCATGAAAATAGTCTGTTGGCAGATCGTTCGCTGTGTGAAGCATGTCTCTTACGATCTTGATGTGTGGAAAACGTTCGACAATGCTTTTGTATTTGGCATTTCCACCAGCAGATCCGTCATAAGGGTCGACCACCCAGACTTCGTAGCCTTTGTCGCTAAGGTAATCGGCTACCTCACCTCCGCCGCCACCTATTTCAAGAATAGGGGCTCCACGAGGAATGTTTTGCAGAACAGCATCGGCAACCCAAGGTCGTTGATAGTTCTTGAGGTCTCCCGTTGGCGGCGACAGAGTCGGGTATGAATCCCGAAGTCTGTTGTATGTCCTTACGTTGGCATAGGAACATTCCACGAGTTCAGAGAACGTCGTGTCGTCGAATTCCTTGTCCACAATCGTTCATCTTTCCACGATGGCGAGCGGATGTACGCTATGACATCGGGCGTTTCCGACGCTTACCCGGACCGCCGGCCAGCGCCAGCAACGCCGCCCGCCCCGGAGTGGCGAAGGAGCGCCGAACGACACGCGCCATGGCCAGCCCCGCCTGCACGCCGGAAGGACGGCGATGTCACCACAGGAGAAGCGGCGGGGCAAGCAGCGCCCTTCCCAGGCGGGCGCGCCTTCGCCTATAACCGCGCCCGCCGCCTCGCAGCCGGCCAGTGCCATCCGGGAGTGGGGCGGCCTGGGGCGGCGGGGCGCCGCGCGAGGGAGGGCAAGGATGGCCGAGGCGATCGCCGACTGGCAGCGGGCGGACAGCGCCCATCTCGATACCTACCGGGGCGTGATGCGCCTTTTCCTGTGGGGGACGGTGGCGGCCGTCGCCCTGCTGGCGGCCATGGCGCTCTTCCTGCTCTAGCCGGGCGCGTCCGGGCGCGCCGCCCGCAGGCCGTCCAGGATCGCCGCCACATCGGTGGCGGCGGGGCGTTCGCCGGCGGCGTGGCGGCGCGCGATCTCGGCCAGCAGGCGGGCGTGGAGGAACTGGCGCAGCTCCACGGGCAGGCCCTCGCTGGCCGCGACCACCGCGTCTTCCAGCGCCTCGGTCCACAGCGCCGAATGGGCCTCGCGGGCGGGGCCGAAGCCGTGGAGCGGCGGCTGCCGCCAGCCGCGCGCGGCGCGGATCGCCCGCCTTCTGGCGGCGCTGGCCTCCTCGTCCACCGTGCCGTCGTCCGCCAGCACCACGCCGTAACAGGCCTCCGCGCTGGCGCGGGCGACGTAGCCGTCGGCGACATCGGCCGCCACCTTGTGCGGCGGGCGTTCGAGGGGGTCGCCGAAGCCGCCGCCGCCCTGGGTGCCGATCCGCAGCCTGTCGCCCGGCCCCATCTCCAGCAGATCGATCTTGCCCAGGTCGCGCTGGCGGTCGCTGCCGGGGTTCAGCAGCGTGTAGCCGACGGCGCCCATATGGCCGCCCAGCCTTCCCGGCGGGCCGAACAGGTAGCGTTCCATGCAGCGCGAGGTGACCTGGGTGTAGGGCGCCGAGGTTTCGAACTCGATCTCGATGCCGGTGCCGCCGCGGAAGGCGCCCGGCCCGCCGGAATCTTCGCGCAGGCCGTACTGGCGGATGGTCACCTCGGGCATCTCGTTTTCGAAGATCTCGGTGGGGATGTTCTTCAGGAAGTTGAGGATCACCATGGTGCCGTCGACGCCGTCGTCGCCCGGCCTGCCGCCGGACCCGCCGACGATGGGCTGCACCACCGAGACCTTGCGCCCGCCGCGCTCGAAATCGGGCACCGAGACCAGCAGGATCGAACCCTGGCCGGAGTCGGTCGCCGGCAGTTCCATCGGCACCGCCTGGGCGAGCGCGCCTAAGGTGACGTCGCAGACCTTGTGGGAGGTGGCGTAGCGCGCGCCGCAGGCCGCGCCGGGTTCGGGATTGAGGATCGTGCCCCTGGGAATCTTCACCTTCAGCGGCCGCACCAGGCCGGCGTTGTAGGCGATGGCGGGCTCGCAGGTGCACAGCCAGTTCACCAGGCCGGTGATCAGCATCCAGTGGCCGTCATGGCCCCAGGTGGGGATGTTGAGGGCGGCGCGCAGCTGCGGCGCGCTGCCGGTGAAATCGAGCAGCATCTCGCCGCCGGCGACCGTCAGCGCGACGTGGATGCGCACCAGGCCCTGGCCCACCATGTCGGCTTCGAGGTAATCGCTGTAGCGCCAGGTGCCGTCCGGCACATGGGCGATCACGCGCCTGGCCTGGGCCTCGGCATAGTCCAGCGCCTCGCCGGCGGTGCGCTCCACGGTCTCGAAGCCGTAGCGGGCGGCCAGCGCCCGGACGCGGCGGCAGGCGGTATCCAGGCCCGCCAGGCAGGCCTTCATGTCGCCCCAGTTCTGCGCCGGGGTGCGGCAGTTGGCCAGGACGGTCTCCAGCAGCGCCCGGTCGAGCCTGCCAGCGCGGATGAGCTTCTGCGGCGGGATGCGCAGGCCTTCCTGGTAGATCTCGTGGCTGGAAGGGGCGATGGAGCCCGGCACCCGCCCGCCGATGTCGGAGACGTGGATGAAGCTCCACGCCCAGCACAGCAGGCGCCCGTCCACGAACACGGGCCGCCACAGATAGACGTCGGAGAGATGGGTGGCCATGCCGCGGGTGGCGTCGGGGTCGTTGGAGACGAAGACGTCGCCGTCCCCGGCGTCGCCGCTGGCGGTCAGCGCCGCGCCCATGGGCATGCCGATCATCATCAGCACGCCGTAGCGGCGCGGCGCCGCGAACACCTCGCCGGCCCGCGAGACCAGGGCGGCGCCGTAGTCCTGGGTTTCCTTCACGAACACGGTGTGCGCCGTGCGCTGAATCGCCTGGGCCATCTCGTCGACGATGGCCTGGAAGCGGTTGCAGAGGATTTCGAGGCGGATGCGGTCTTCCATCACGCGCGCTCGCCCACCAGGTTGCCCTGGGGGTCCACGGTCAGCGCGAAGCCCGCCGGCACATAGGCGGTGCTGTCGTATTGCTCGACGATCAGCGGCCCCTCATGGGCCACGCCCGCCCGCAGGTCCTGCCGCCGCCACACCGCCGCCTCGCACTCCTCGCCGTTCTCGCGCACCCGCCGCCGGCCCGCCGGCCCGGCCCTGCGCCCGCCGCCCCGGGGCGCCGCGCCGGGGCGGGGCCCGCCGGCGACGCCGACGATCTGAAGCCGGGCCTCCAGCATCCGCACCGGCGCCTCGGTGTCGGCATAGCCGTAGAGCGCGGCGTAGCGGCGGTGGAACCATTCGACCATGGCGGCGGGGGCGAGCTCCGTCCCCTGGTCGGTCAGCTCGGGAAAGGGGACGTTCACCTCGAAGGACTGGCCGACATAGCAGAGATCGGCCGAGCGCAGCAGATAGACCCGCTCCAGCGCCACCTTCTGTTCGGCGAGCCAGGCGCGGGCCTCGTCTTCCAGCCGCGTGAAAATCGCCCGCAGCTCGTCGGCGGGTAGCGCCGCCGTCTCGCGCCAGACGCTGGCCACGAAATCGGCGCGCAGGTCGCTCAGCAGGCAGCCCAGCGCGCACAGCAGGCCGGGGGCGGGCGGCACGATCACGCGCCCGATCTCCGCCTCGCGCGCCAGCATGAAGGCGGCGGTGGGGCCGGCGGCGCCATAGGCGAAGAGGGCAAAGCCGTCCGTGCCGCTGCCGCGGCGCGCCAGCTGCGGCAGCAGTTCGGCATAGATGCCGGCGACGGCGACCTGCAGCACGGCGTCGGCGGCGCGGTGCCGCGCCACGCCCAGCGGCCCCGCCAGGGCGTCGATGGCCCGCCCGCCCGCCTGTTGGTCGAGGGCCATCTCGCCGCCCAGCAGGCCGGCGGGCGCAAGGATGCCGGCCACCAGCCAGGCATCGGTGACGGTGGCCTCGCGCCCGCCCCTGCCATAGCAGGCGGGGCCGGGGCTGGCGCCGGCGGAACGCGGCCCCACCTTCAGCACGCCCTCGGCATCGACCCTGGCGATGGAGCCGCCCCCCGCCCCCAGGGCGCAGATGTCGATCGCCGGCACGACGATGGGAACGTCGCCCACCGCCGTCTCGCCGCTGCTGCGCAGGGCGCCTTCCACCACCGACATGTCGGCGCTGGTGCCGCCCATGTCGAAGGTGACGATGTTTTCGGTCCCGGCGAGGGCGGCCAGGCGATGGGCGGCGACGACGCCGCTGGCCGGCCCCGAAAGCAGGGTTTCGACCGGGCGCGCGGCCGCCGCCGCCAGGCTCATGACGCCGCCGTTCGATTTGGTGGCAAGGGGGCGGCAGGGCATGGCCAGCCGTCGGCACAGCCGCTCCAGCCGTTCGAAATAGGCGGCCATGCGGGGGGCGACATAGGCGTTGGCGACGGTGACCGCCGCCCGCTCGTATTCCCTCTGCTGCGGCCAGACATCCGACGAAGCGCAGACGGGGAGGCCGGGGGCGCTCTCCCGGATCCAGTCCCGGACCAGCCGCTCATGGGCCGGGTTGCGGTGGGCGTGGAGGAAGCATATGGCCAGGGTGTCGATGCCTTCGGCCAGCAGGGCGCGCAGCTGTTCTTCCGCGTCCTCGCGGCGGGGCGCCGTTCGCACCCGCCCGTCGGGGCACAGGCGCTCGTCGATGGGCCTCACGCGCCGGCGCGGCACCGGCGAGACGGGTTTGGGCACGAAGAAGTCGTTGGCCCGGGAAAGCCGCAGGCGGCGCAGCTCCAGGGTGTCGGTGAAGCCGCGGGTCATCAGCACGCCCACCCTGGCGCCCGTGCGCTCCAGCAGGGTGTTGAGGGCGAGGGTGGTGCCGTGGGCGAAATAGCGGATGGCGGCGGTATCGATGCCGTGGCGGGCGCGCAGCGCCTCGATGCCTGCGGCCACCGCGCGGGCCGGGTCGTCGGGTGTCGAGGGCGTCTTCAGCGCGATCACGGCGCCGGTCGCCTCGTCCATCAGCTGGAGGTCGGTGAAGGTGCCGCCGGTGTCGATCCCCAGCCGATGGCCCGCCATGGATGCCCGCCCTCGCCCCGGGCGCTCAGGCACCCTCGTCGCCGGGCGCGGGCGCGGCGGCGGCCCGGCGGCCCAGCAGCCGGTAGAGCGCATGTTCCCGCTTCACCATGTCGTGGGCGTTGTTGGCCCGCCAGGCCTCGTCCACCAGCTTGCGGCCGCGCGTCTTCTCGGCCTTCAGCGCGCGGATGAAGCTGCCGTCCCGGATGGCGGCCAGCATGGCGCGCATGCCCTGCAGCGTCTTCTCCTCGTCGAAATAGCGCTGCGACCACACCAGATGGCCGAACTGGGCGGTGGCGCTGGCGCGTTTCATGCGCTCGAAGGCGCCCAGGTCGCGCCCGTATTCGGCGAACTTCACGCTCTCGCCCGAGGCGTAGAGGTCGAGCATCACCGCCTCCGGCGAGCAGCCCGCCTCCACCAGGGCGGTGTACATGGCGCGCAGGGCGTAGAGGCCGGGCTGATGCTCCTCGAAGAGGTCGATGGTGACCTCCTCCTCGAAGCTCGATTCCAGCACCCCCATGCGGGTGGAGCCGATGGCCCTGGAGAGCGCCAGGCAGGTGGCCATGGCGCGGCCGCTGGCATCCTGGGCGACGGCGACGAGGCTGGGGAAGCCCCGCCCTTCCATGAAGGTGGCGCGCACGCCCTCGCCCAGCATGCGGGGGGCGACCATCGCTACGTCGAGCGACGGGTGGGGGCGGATCTCGCCGTAGTGGATGTTGAAGCCGTGGGCGAAGCACAGCATGTCGCCCGGCTTGCGGTGGGGGGCGATCCGGTCGCGATAGACTTCCGGCTGGCAGTCGTCGGAGGTGAGCATCATCACCACGTCGGCATGGCGGGCGGCGTCCTCGATGGAATGCAGCGGCCAGCCGTCGGCGCGGGCGCTGGCGGCGTAGTCGTCCTCGATGTTGCCGACCACGACGTCGATGCCCGAATCCTTCATGTTGAGCGCCTGGCTGCGGCCCTGATTGCCATAGCCGATCACGGCCACGCGCTTGCCGTCGAGGAGGGAAAGGTCGGCGTCGTCGTCGAAATAGAACCTGGCCATGGCCGGCGGCTCCCGGGCGGGGGCATCCTCATAGCCCGGCCGGCCGGTCCCTGGCAACGCGGGTGGACGCGCCCGCTTGCCGGGCGGGCGTCTTTCCACCACACTTGCGCCCGAGGCGAAAGGGAACACCACCGCCATGACCGCCGCATCCGGGGTCGCCCTGGGACGCCTCGAAGCCGTCGACCCGCGCGAGGCGTGGCCGAAGGAAGACGGCGACTTCACGCCGTGGCTCGCCAAAGACGACAACGTCCGGCTGCTGGGCGAGGCCATCGGGGCCGATCTCGAGGTGTTGGGTTCCGAGCGGGATGTGGGCCAGTTCCGCGCCGACATCCTGTGCCGGAATACGGACACCGACCGCCGCGTGCTGATCGAAAACCAGCTGGAACGCACCGACCACACCCATCTCGGGCAGTTGATGACCTATGCCGCCGGCCTCGATGCCGTCACCGTCGTCTGGGTCGCCCGGCGCTTCACCGAGGAACACCGCGCGGCGCTGGACTGGCTGAACAAGATCACCGGCGACGAGATCGGCTTCTTCGGCATCGAGATCGAGCTCTGGAGAATCGGCAACTCGGACCCCGCCCCGAAGTTCAACATCGTCTCGAAGCCCAACGACTGGACGAAGCCTTCGGGAGGGCCGTCCGGACGCTTCCGGACAGATCGGCAGAAATTTCGGATTGCATACTGGCAGGCATTATGGAATGCGTTCGGTGAGACCATGGAACAACATGGTCATCGACAACCGTCATCGTACTATTTTCCATCTATTCGAGTCGGTCGTGTCGGGTTCCGGCTGTATCCATTGCTTTCCACTTCGGATCAGTCGATAGCCGTTCAGCTGGAGATCGACACGCACGACGCCAAAGCCGATTATGCCGCCCTCCACGACGACAGGGAGGCGATCGAGCGTGAGGTCGGCGACAGGCTCCTGTGGGAAGAACGCCCGGGCGGGAAGAGCAGTCGCATCACCCTCCGGCAACCCGACCGCGACCCAGAGGATCGGGAACTCTGGCAGGAACAACACGCATGGTTCGCCGAGAAACTGAAACTCTTCCACGACGTCTTCGCGGAACGAATCAAGGCGCTGTGACGCTCCCGGGTGGCGGCCCGATGCGGCACATGCGATCGAGGAACGCTTCGACCAGGGGCTGATTGCTGGCGCGCGCGAGTTCGATTGCGGCAGCCAGCTGCACCCAGTCGGACTGCTGCAAAGCCCCCTCGGCCATATCGCGGCCGTCGGCCGTCCCTGGCTCGGATGGCGACAATCTGGCGCCGATCTGGTGGGTGCCGCCGTGTGTGTAGCTGCTCGGGTAACTCCAGAACTTCTGCTTCAAGTCCTGCAACGGCTCGACACCCTCGATCATCCGTTCGAGCCTGGGGAAGCGATCCTCTGCGGCAGCGGCGACTTCGTTGTCGGTGGCACGGGCACGCAGCCATATGCCCCTGATGTGGGCCTCCAGCATCGGCCGCAGCAGCGCCAGCGCCGACCCGTAGAACGCCCGGTCGATGAGGGTGACGATGGCTTGGCCGTGCTCGATGGCGAGATGCTGGCTATCCGCTGCCAGCTGCACTCGCCTGTCGCGGGGCAGGGCGGGTATCTCCAGGCCATTCAGCCGGTCGGCGACCCAGACCAGGTTCTCCTTCGAACGCGCCAGCGCCTCGTCGAGCCGGGGATCGCGTTCCCGGGCCGGGGCCGCCCGCAAGCGGCGTTCCACGGCGCGGCGCCGTGCTCGCAGCAGCGCCGCCTCTGCACCAGCCAGGTCGGGGTCGCGCGCTGGGGGGGCGGTCACGGGCGGCCTCCTTCGTCCAGCAGCAGCGGCGCATGGCCGGAGGTATCGTAGACGACCCAGCTGTCCACCAGGCCGCGATAGAGGGTCTCGAAGTTGCGCCAGCCGGCGTGGAAGCGGCGGCGGATCGCGGCTTCCGGCACAGCGTGGCCGCCTTCGGAGACGCGGGCCGCGACCCGCTGGATCGCCAGCTCCACCGAAGGCAGGCACAGAAAGAACAGCTTCACCCGATAGCCCTGCGCCTGCCAGCGGGGAATCAGACGGGCATGGCCGCGCCCGCTCAAGGTGGTCTCGAAGGCGAAGCTCTCGTTCATGCGCGTGTGCTCGCGAATCCTGGCCAGCATCAGCCTGCCGGCGGCAATCGGCAGCGGGCCGAAAGGGTTGAGGGCGGCGGCGATGGCGTCGGCGTTGACGAACACCGGGCAGCCGGCTTCGTTGGGAAGATACTCCATGGCGAAGGTGGTCTTGCCGGCGCCGTTCGGCCCGGCGACGATCAGAATCCTCTTGCGGCCAGCCCCGGCCATCCTGCCTGGCCTTCAGAAGCGCCCGGCAGGGCGGAGCAGCGGCGGCGCAGCGCTGGCGGGTGGCGGCGGCATGGTTTCAGGGTAGAAAGGGCGCCTCGCCCTGGCAACGCGCCTTTCCCGCCCGTTTTCGCCCCCTTGCGTCGCCGGGCGGGACGGCCGAATCTGCGGCCTTCGCCACCCCTTCCGCCGTCCACCATGCTGCAACGCACCGCCGTCCTGCTCGCCACCGACGGCCCGCCTTTCACACCCAGGGCGAACCGGCTGAAGGACGGGCTCAAGCGCACCGCCTTCTGGCCGGCGATCTCGCCGCTCACCTGTGCCTTCAAGGTCCACAACACCTATCTCAAGCCCGACGTCTTCACCGATCCGGTGGAGGAATACTGGGCCATGCGCCGCCACGCCGGCCTCTGGGACGTGACCGGCGAGGAGGTGGTGGAGATCGCCGGGCCGGACGCCATGGCGCTGGTGGCCCGCTGCGTGCCGCGCCGCCTGGAGAAGCTCGCCGACGGCATGGGCATGTTCGCCTTCCTCACCTGGCCCCATGGCGGCGTGGTCGAAGACGGCGTGCTGACCCGTTTCCACGAACGCAGGCTGTGGTGGGTGGGCGGCCCTGGCCCGGCGGAGATGTGGCTTTGCGCCCAGGCGGCGGGCCTGGACGTGGAGGTCCGTTCCTTCCTCGACGACATCCATCTGTGCGCCGTGCAGGGGCCGAAGGCGCGCGACATCCTGCAAGCCGCCGCCGAGAGCGACCTTTCCGCCCTGCCCCGTTTCGGCATGGCCGAGATCCGACTTTTCGGTATCGATACGGTTGTCACCCGCACCGGCTTTACGGCCGAACTCGGCTACGACATCCACATCCATGTGGCCCGGGCGCTGGAGGTCTTCGAGGGCCTGCGCGAGGCGGGCCGCCCCTTCGGCCTGACGCTGGCCGGCAGCCAGGCCATGAATCTGCGCCGGGTGGAGGCGGGCATCCTCAATATCGGCGCCGAGATCGACCACACCACCACGCCGCTGGAACTGGGGTGGGAGTGCATGATCGACTGGCAGCGCGACTTCGTCGGGCGCGAGGCCCTGGTCGCCCAGCGCCGCCGGGGTGTCCGCCGCCGCATCGCCGGCCTGCTGCTGGAAGGCGGCGCCTGCTGCCGGGCGGGCGATACCGTCTTCCACCGGGGCAGCCCGGCCGGGCTGGTGACCAGCGCCGTCGAAGGCCCGTCGGTGAAAGCCGGCATCGCCCTGGCCATGCTCGCCACGCCGGCCTGGCACGAGGGCAGCGCGCTCCGGGTCGGCGAGAACGGGCTGGCGGCCCGGTCGGTGCCGCTGCCCTTCTTCGACCCCGAACGCCGCCTGGCCCGCGCCTAGGCACCGGGAGGAGGCCATGGATCGTTTCGCAGGCAGGATCGCGCTGGTCACCGGCGCCGCCAACGGCATCGGCCGCGCCTGCATGGAGCGCCTGGTCCGCGAGGGCGCGACGGTGGTCGCCATCGATCGCAAGGCCGGGGAGCTGGAGGCGGCCGCTTCCGCGCTGGCGGGCCAGGGGCCGCAGGTGGTGCCGGTCACGGCCGACGTCATGGACGAGGACGCCATCGGGGCGGCCTTCGCGCGCGCCGACCGGGTGGCCGGCGGGCGCCTGGACATCGCGCTCCACATCGCCGGCAACTCCGCCTTCGGGCCGCTGGAAAGCCTCGCCAGCGCCGAGTGGGAGCGGCTGTGGCGGCTCAACGTGCTCTCCACCGTCGTCTGCTGCCGCCAGGCGGTGGCGCGCATGAAGGCCGCCAGCGGCGGAGCCATCGTCAACATGTCGTCGATCTCCGGCCTGGCGGGCGATCCCGGCTGGGGAGCCTACAACTCGGCCAAGGCGGCCATCGCCAACCTCACCCGCTGCCTCGCCTGGGAGGTGGGGCGCTACGGCATCCGCGCCAACGCCGTCTGCCCCGGCCCCATCGCCACGGGCCGCATGCTGGCATCGCTGGATGGCGCGCCGGCGGAGGCGGCGGCCTATCGCCGCTCCAACCCGCTGGGGCGGCTCGGCACGCCGGAAGAATGCGCGGCCGCCATCTGCTTCCTGGCCAGCGACGAAGCCAGCTTCGTCAACGCCGCCGCGCTGGTGGTCGATGGCGGGCTGACCGGTGCCACCGGCCAGCCGCGCTTCGACCTCGATGCTTACGCCTTCGACGGCGGCGGCTGACTGGCCCGGCCGGGCGCGGGTGCTGTAGGCTCGCGCGGCCCGTGGGGGAGGAGCGGATGGCGGAGAAGGGTTACGACTGCGAGGTGGAGTTCGTCGTCGTCGGCGCCGGTTCGGCCGGCTGCGTGCTGGCGGCAAGGCTCTCGGCCGACGGCGGCGACCGGGTGGCGGTGTTGGAGGCGGGGCCGCCCGACCGCGGCCTCAGGAGCTGGCAGATCCACATGCCCACCGCCTTCACCTATCCGCTCAGGGACGACACCTGGAACTGGTTGTATCACACCGAGCCCGAGCCTCACCTGAACGATCGCACCATCCACTGCCCGCGCGGGCGGGTGGTGGGCGGGTCGAGCTCCATCAACGGCATGGCCTATGTGCGCGGACACGCCCTCGATTACGACAAATGGGCACAGGCCGGCTGCCGCGGCTGGTCCTATCGCGAAGTGCTGCCCTATTTCCGCCGCGCCGAAACCTTCGAGCGCGGCGCCGACGACTATCACGGCGGCGACGGCCCGCTCCACGTCACCGTCGGCGATACCGAAGCCAATCCGCTCTGCCGCGCCTTCATCGATGCCGGCGTCGAGGCGGGCTATTTCGAAAGCGCGGACCTCAACGGCCACCGCCAGGAGGGCCTGGGGCGGATGGACCGCACCACCAGGAACGGGCGCCGTTGCAGCGCCGCCGTCGCCTATCTGAAACCGGCGCTGGACCGGCCCAACCTCACCCTGGAGACCCGCGCCCTGGCCTCGCGCATCCTGTTCGAGGGACGCCGGGCGGTGGGCGTCGAATTCGAGCGGGACGGGCGGCGGCGGCGGATCCGCGCCCGCCGCGAGGTGATCCTGGCCTCGGGCGCCATCAACTCGCCGCAGCTGCTGCTGCTGTCGGGCATCGGACCGGCGGGCGAGCTGGCCGGGCTGGGCATCGAGACCCTCAACGATCTGCCGGGCGTGGGGCGCAATCTGCAGGACCATGTGGAGGTCTTCGTGCAGCGGGAGTGCACGCAGCCGGTCAGCCTGCTGAAATATCTCACGCCCCTGGGGCGCCTCAGGGTGGGGCTGCGCTGGTTCCTCACCCATGGCGGGCCGGGGGCGACCAACCACATGGATGCGGGCGGCTTCATCCGCAGCCGGGCGGGGATCGAGCATCCCGACATCCAGTATCACTTCCTGCCCATGGCGATGACCTACGACGCCTTCAAGCTCAACATGATCCACAGCTACCAGGCGATGGTGGACATCATGCGCCCGCTCTCGCGCGGCTATGTCGGGCTGAAGAGCGCCGATCCCCGCCGCCCCCCGCGCATCCTGTTCAACTACCTGGCCGAAGAGGAGGATGTCCGCACCCTGCGGGACGGCGTCAGGCTCACCCGCGAGATCATGGACCAGCCCGCCTTCGCCCCCTTCCGTGGCAAGGAGATCTGGCCCGGCGAGGAGAAGCGGAGCGACGAGGAGATCGACGACTGGATTCGCGAGACCGCCGAGTCCAGCTACCACCCCTCCTGCACCTGCCGCATGGGCCCCGCCGGCGACCGGGCGGCGGTGGTCGATCCCGAACTGAGGGTCCACGGCCTCGAGGGCCTGCGGGTGGTGGATGCGTCGGTCATGCCCAACATCGTCTCCGGCAACCTCAACGCGCCCACCATCATGATCGCCGAGAAGGCGGCCGATGCCATCCTGGGCAAAACGCCGCCCGCCGCCGCTGACGCGCCGGCATGGGTGCATCCCGAATGGGAGACGCGCCAGCGCTAGCTTTTCGGCGCGCCGCCCGGCGATCCCTGTGGCGCGATCGTCACGGCCCCTCCAGGGCCTCGAACAGCCAGTCCTGCAGCGCGGCGATGGGGTGTTCGCTCATCACGCCGCCGGCGGGATCGATCACCAGAGGGCCGGGGTCGTAGAGGCCGCTCTCCAGGCCGCGCTGCACCGATTCGACGATGGCCACGTCTTCGGCGACGGTGGTCTCCAGGTCGCGCCGCGCGAAGGCGCGGGCGTTCTCCTGCTCCGCCTCGTCCTCGCGCGCATACCAGCCGCGGGTGACGGTGACGCGGCGCGGGCCGCTGGCCTGCCAGCGATAGCTGTTGAGCACGCCGCCGGGATAGACCTGAAAGGAGATCGTCGGCCACAGGAACCAGGAAGCATAGGCGCCGCCAGCGGCGGCCGCCGCGCGGGCCGGCGGGGCGCTGTGGCGCAGGCAGTGGCCCTCCACCGCCACATCGTAGCGGTCGACGTCGACGACGCCGCCGGTGAGCGCCGGGTGGCGCAGCTTGCAGTGATAGCATTCGTTGTAGTTCTCCACCGAGACCTTCCAGTTGCAGGCCTCTTCGACCACCGTCTCGGTGGCGGGCCGCAGCTCTTCGATGCCGGGCAGGAAGGCGGCCAGGCCCGCGGCGGCGCCCGGATACCACGCGGCCATGGGCCGGGCCTGCGGGTCGAGATTGACGAAGACGAAGCCGCAGAAAAGCTCGGTCTTCGCCTCGCCCAGGCGGATGTCGCCGCCGTCGAAGGCGCAGGCCCGCTCGCCGCCCGGCACGCTCGCCAGGCGCCCGTCGAGATGGTAGCGCCAGCCGTGATAGGGGCAGACGACGAAAGGCAGGCGCCCGGAACCTTCCACCAGCGCGTGGCCGCGATGGCGGCAGACGTTGTGGAAGCAGCGCCGCCGGCCTTCGCGATCCATCAGCAGGAACAGCCGCGCCCTGCCGACGCTGAAGGCGTGGAAGTCGCCCGGTCGGGCCAGCTGGCTGCCATGGCAGGCGAACTGCCAGCTGCGGGCGAAGATCGCCTCCTGCTCGCGGCGGAAGACGTCCTCGTCGAGATACCAGCGGGCCGCCAGCGCGCGGCGCGCCCTCCCGTTCTCAGCCATCGTTCCGTTTCTCCCGTTCCCGCCGCGCCTTCGGGACCCCGCCGCGCGCGACGATCCGCGGCGGCCGTCGCCAGCCGGTCGGCGGCGGGACGCCCTGCCAGCGTTCCATCTCCACCAGGCAGGTCTGGGCGCTGGGGCCCTGGGCCAGGCGCGAGGTGGGGACGTCCATGGTGAGGACGTTGGCGTTGCCGTGGCGGCAGAGCGCGCCCGGCTCGCCGGGCCTGTCCGGGTCCCACCAGGCGCCGGTCGCCAGGCGGACGACGCCCGGGCGGAGATCGGCGCCGATGCGGGCCCCGGCCAGGCAGGCGCCGCGGTCGTTGAAGAGGCGGACCACGCAGCCCTCCTCGATGCCGCGCGCGGCCGCGTCCGACGGCGAGATCCACACTGGCTCGCGGCCCGCCACCTTGGCTTCCAGGCTCACCTGGCCATGGTCGTACTGGCTGTGCAGGCGCCTGGCCGGCTGGCAGGAGACGAGGTGGAGCGGGAAGCGCCGGGCGGCCGCCGCGCCCAGCCATTCGGCGGGTTCCAGCCAGCGCGGATGGCCGGGGCAATCGTCGTAGCCGAAGGCGGCGACGGTCTCGGAGTAGATCTCGATCCGCCCCGAAGGGGTGGCCAGCGGCGCGCCTTCCGGGTCGGCGCGGAAGGCGGCGAGAAAGACCCGCTCTTCGTCCGGCGGGTCGAGATCGAAGCGCCCGGCGGCCCAGAACCGGTCGAATTCCGGCATGGCGATGCCGCGCTCGCCCGCCCGCTGCCGGCCCCGTTCGTAGAGGAAGCGCAGCCAGGCCATCTCGTCCCTGCCCTCGCCGAAGGCGTCCGCGAAGCCCAGGCGCCGCGCCAGGGCCAGGAAGATGGCGTGGTCGGAGCGCGCCTCGCCCACCGGCGCCACGGCGCGGTGCATGGCGAGCAGCGTGCCTTCGCGCGAAGAGCCGGTGAAATCGTTGCGCTCCAGCGTGGTGGTGGCCGGCAGCACGATGTCGCAATGGCGGGCGAGCGGGTTCCACCAGCTCTCGTTGCAGATGGCGGTGTCGGGCCGCCGCCAGGCCGCGAGCAGGCGGTTGAGGTCCTGATGGTGGTGGAAGGGGTTGCCGCCCGCCCAATAGACGAGGCGGATCGGGGGCAGCGCGATGCGGCGCCCGTCATAATCGATGACGCGCCCCGGATGGAGCAGCATGTCGGCGATGCGGGCGACCGGGATCGCCTCGCCCACCGGGTTGGCGCCCTGGTCGAGAGAGGGCCAGGGAAAATGCGCGGTGGTCGCGCCGATGGCGTTGACCGAGCCGTAGCCGAAGCCGATGCCGCCGCCGGGAAGGCCGATCTGGCCCAGCATGGCGGCCAGCACGGTGCCCATCCAGTAGGGCTGTTCGCCGTGCTGGCCGCGGGTCAGCGACCAGGCGAGCGCCAGGGTGGTGCGCCGCGAGGCCATCCGCCGCGCCAGCCGGCGCAGGTCGCCGGCGTCCACGTCGCAGATGGCGGCCGCCCAGTCGGCGTCCTTCGCCTGCCCGTCGCCGTCGCCGGTGAGATAGGGCAGGAAGCGTTCGAAGCCGGTGCAGTACCGGTCCAGGAAGGCGGCGTCGTGGAGGCCCTCGGCGTAGAGGGTGTGGGCCAGCCCCAGCATGGCCGCCACATCCGTCCCCGGACGGATGGCGAGCCAGCTGGCGCCGAGCGCCGCCGCCATGTCGTCGCGCGACGGGCCGACATTGACGAACTCCACGCCGGCCGCGCGGCAGGCGGCCAGCCCCTGGCGCTGTCCGTGGTGGCCGGTGCCGCCGGCGCTCACTTGGCCGTTGCGGGCCGGCAGGCCGCCGAAGGCGACCACCAGCCGGCCGTGGCGGGCTATGGTCCGCCAGCCGGTATGGGCCAGCAGCAGCTCCTGGAAGTCCCCCAGCACGTGGGGCAGCACCACCTCGCCGGCGGCGTAGCTGTAGCTGTCCCTGGAGGCGGTGTAGCCGCCGAACAGGTTCATGAAGCGGTGCAGCTGGCTCTGGGCGTGGTGAAAGCGCCCGGCCGAGGCCCAGCCATAGCTGCCGGCATAGATGGCGCGGTTGCCATGGACCTCGCGCACCCGCGTCAGCTCGCCCGCCACCAGGTCCAGCGCCTCGTCCCAGGGCAGCTCGACGAAGGGCTGGCGCCCGCGCCCGTCGTTGTCGCCGCCCGGCCCCCGCTCCAGCCAGCCGGCGCGCGCGGCCGGGCGGCGGATGCGCAGCGCATCCGACAGCGCGCCGGGCATGGAGCGGGCCAGGGGCGAGGGGTCCGGGTCGCCGGCGGCGGGGCGCATGGCGACCAGGCGCCCGCCGCGCAGCTCGGCCGCATAGGCGCCCCAATGGCTCGCCGTGGGAATCAGGCGGGTGTCGTCGGCGTCGCTCATGGCCGCCCTCTCCCGTGGACGCCTCCGCGATGCGGAGCGCGCCGCCGGTGTCTCACAGCCGCCGCCCGCGCGCAACGCCCGCCGCCAGCGAAGGCCGCCCGCCTCGCGCTGCGATAGTGCCTCAGTTTGAAAGTGGGCAGGTGCCGTTTGCCGCACCCCCCGGCGTCCCCCCCCGGCGGGCCGTCCGGCCCGCCCACGCACCGTTTCCCCGAGCGCCGGCGTCCCGCCGGCAAACGGGCCGCAAGGCCCGTCAAAACACCGATCCCCGCCGCCAGGCACCGCCACATCCTCGACCGGCGCCGCCCGCCGGAGCGTGGGCCTTCTCGCAGGCGAAGGCCGCTCGCCTCGCGTGGGGCGTGCCGCCGGCGGCGCGGCCTGCTAGAATCGCCGCTCGCGCAGCGCGGGGGCAGGGCGATGGCGCCGGCATATGATTACGTCGTCGTCGGATCGGGGTCGGCCGGTTCGGTGGTGGCCGCCCGGTTGGGCGAGGATGCGGGCGTCCGGGTGCTGGTGCTGGAGGCCGGCGGCCCGGACTCCAGCCTCCTGCGCCGCATCCCGGCGGCGCTCGATTACGCGCTCCACGACGACCGCTACAACTGGCGCTATCGCACCGACCCGGAACCCGGCATGGACGGGCGGCGCATCGATTGCCCGCGCGGGCGCGTGATCGGCGGTTCCTCCAGCATCAACGGCATGATGTATATCCGCGGCCATCCGCTGGATTTCGACGGCTGGGCGGGCAACGCGCTGCCGCAATGGTCCTTCGCCCATTGCCTGCCCTATTTCAGGAAGATGGAGAGCCATGAGCGCGGCGGCGACGGCTGGCGCGGGCGCGACGGCCCCTTCCGCGTCGCCCCGGCCCGCCTCGACCACCCGCTCGACCGCGCCTTCCTGCAAGCGGCGCTGCAGGCCGGCCATCCCTACAGCGAGGATAACAACGGCTTCCAGCACGAGGGCTTCGGGCGCGCCGACAGCAACGTCCACCGCGGCCGGCGCTGGAGCGTGGCGGACGCCTGGCTGCGCCCGGCCGTGCGGCGGGGCAATGTCGAGGTCGTCACGCGGGCGCTGGCGCTGCGGGTGGTCTTCGACGGCCGCCGCGCCGCGGCCGTCGAGTACGAACGGCGGGGCAAGGTCGTGCGGGCGGAGGCGGCGCGGGAGGTGATCCTGGCCGCGGGCGCCATCAACTCGCCGCAGCTGCTGCTGCTCTCCGGGGTGGGCTGCCCCCGCCAGCTGGCGCAGCACGGCATCGCCACCGTGGCCGAGGTGCCGGGCGTGGGGCGCAATCTGCAGGACCATCTGGACCTGAAGGTGCAGGTCCGCTGCAAACGCCCCGTGAGCCTGTGGCCCGCCAGCCGGGGGCTGGGCCGGCTGGCGGCGGGCGCCATGTGGCTCGCGGCCCGGCGCGGCCCGGCGGCGAGCAACCTCTTTCACGTCGCCGGCTATCTGCGCTCGAGGCCGGACGCAGCCTGGCCCAATCTGCAGATGACCTTCATGGCCCTGGCGGCCAGCTACGACGGCACCGGCGGCTGGCAGGGCCATGGCTACCAGGTTCATCTCGACCCCATGCGCCCCACCAGCCGCGGGCGCATCCGCCTGCGATCGGCCGATCCGCGCCAGCCTCCCTCGATCCTGTTCAACTATCTACAGACCGAGAACGACCGCCGCGAGGTGATCGACGGCCTGCGGCTGACCAGGGAGATCCTCTCCCAGGAGGCCCTGCGGCCCTACGATGACGGCGAATTGGCGCCGGGCGGCGACGTGCGCAGCGACGAGGCGATCCTGGCCTGGGCGCGGGCGAAGGGCGAAACGGAATATCACCCGGTCGGCAGCTGCCGCATGGGCACCGGCGACGACGCGGTGGTGGACGGCGAGCTGAAGGTCCACGGCACGGAAGGGCTGCGCGTGGTCGATGCCTCGATCATGCCGGCCATCGTCGCCGCCAACACCCAATGCGCCACCATCATGATCGCCGAGAAGGCGGCCGATGCCATCCGCGCCCGCCCGCCGCTGGCTCCGGACCGGCGGCCGTTCCATCGCGGCCCGGCGCCTTAGCCGGCGGCTCCCGGGCGGGCCGCCATGCTTCCAGAGCTTCACCACGGCCGCCGCCAAGGGCGGCCGTCATTCGCTATCCTCTTCCTCCGCTTTCGGCATTGGAAGAGCGCATTTTTTGGCGATTCCTGCGCTCTGCACCGCATTCATGCGGCCTTTCTGAAGGGCAAGCTCTTCTTCGACGTCTTCGACGTCCGAGCGGAGCAACATGACGGCCAGTGGCGAAAACAGAATGCCAGCGATAACGCTGTTCGTGTCGTGAGTGGCGGCTTTATCCTGCAACTCTACCAATTCTTGCAGGCGAACATTCACCAATTCATGTTCTTGAAGCAGCGTTTCGCAATCGTAGTCATCGTACTCGTGTTGTGAGACATAGGTTGCCGGCACGCTTTCCGGCGCCGACGAGCACGCGCTCATCAACATGCCCAACCCCGCGATAAGGATCGCTTGGAGTGCCTTATTCGGCAGGGCCGGCATCGCCCCCCTCCCCCGCCGGGGCCGCAAGGTGTCGCCTCATGGTCCGCCTCTTTCGCTTTGTGTTGGCGCCCCTTTGCCACCCGGCGCCGACATCCGCCAGGGGCTGGCAGCAGGGGCGCCGGAGGCCGCCCTTTGCGCCGGCGCGGGGCGCATCATGGCGCCGCTTCGGGCTGGCCTCATTGAAGCGTGTGGTGGACAGCTTCCAAGGTGGGCGCCATAGCGTCCCACTTCCGGCATGCCAATCGCTCGGCGCGGGGGCCGGGGCCGTCCACCAGTGCCGCTTCAATCAGTGGCGGTCACTCGTCGCCGGCGAACTCGGTGACGAAGAGGGTCGCCTCCAGGCCGTCTTCGGCCCGCCGCGAGCCGATCCAGACGCTGTAGACGCCGGAGGTTGCGTGCTCGACGATCACGGCCGGGCTTCCGTCGCCAGCGTCCCGGCCGTCGTCGTACCACCAGCGCCCATCGGACGCCGCTACCAGCAGGATGGTGTCGGCGGCGGATTGCACGAAGAATACGAGATCGCTTGCCCCGCTCGTGATGTACTGGACGTCGAGGTCGGGAGCGCCGGCGACATGGCCCGCCCACCCTTCTTCGAAGCATGGCGACAGATCGGCGCGGCCGCCCGCCGTCACATGCGTGTGCCAGGGATCGGGAAGGAATCCTTCTTCCAGAAAGGCTTCGCCATAGGAGGCCACCAGCATCCTGTCGGGGCAGGCCGTTGCCATGTCCTTCGCCGCGGGCTGACATGCCGCCGTGGCGAGCAGCCCCGCGATCAGGGCCATGCGGGTTGTTCTGGTCATCGATCTTCCTCCCTGGTCGCTGCCATGCGCCGCAATGGTGTCGACATCGTGGCCCCGGCGGGCAGACCGTTTCCCATCCGCCGGAGAGGCATGCGCCCGCCTAACCCGCCAGCGAGACCGTCATGCCGCCGTCCACCGTCAGCACATGGCCGTTGACATAGGCGGCGGCCTCCGACGCCAGGTAGAGCGCCGCCATGCCCACCTCCTCCGGCCGCCCCCAGCGCCCGGCGGGCGTGCGGCGGCAGACGAAGGCGTTGAAGGCTTCGTCGTCGTAGAGGGGCCGGGTGAGTTCGGTGGCGATGTAGCCGGGCGCGATGGCGTTGACGGTGATGCCGGCCGGCCCCAGCTCCGCCGCCATGGAGCGCAGCAGGGCGTTCATGCCGCCTTTCGCCGCGCTGTAGGCGGGCACGGTGGCGCGCCCGACCGAGGCCAGGATCGACGAGGTGAAGACGATGCGCCCATATCCGGCGGCGACCATGCAGCGCGCCGCCGCCTGGCCGAGACGGAAGGCGGCCGTGAGATGGACGTCCAGCACCGCCTGCCAGTCGCCCGGCGCATGGTCCAGGAAGGGCGCGCGCATGGGCTGGCCGGCGTTGTGGACCAGGATGTCGAGGCGGCCCCACCGGTCGTGGAAGGCGGCGATGGCGTCCCCGCCGGCTTTCCCGTCCGCCACGTCGAAGGGCAGCGGCACCGCCTCGATGCCCTCGGCGGCGAGCGCCCGGCAGGCGCGCTCGAGGGTCCGTTCGTGGCGGCCGTTGAGGGCGACCGCGGCCCCCGCCGCGCCCAGGGCGCGGGCGATGGCATGGCCCAGGCCTCGCGACGCGCCGGTGACGACGGCGGTGCGTCCCGCCAGCGAGAAGGCCTGGGCCGGGTCCGCCTTCGCCGCCGCTTCAGGCATCGGTGGCGTCGGCCTCCGGCCAGCCGTCCTCGCCCGGCGGATACCAGTGCTTCTCCAGCACCTCCAGAATGCCCGCCAGGCAGGCGTCGCGGCGGCGCTCCATCTCGCGGAAGTCGCGCGCGCCTGCTTCGGCCTCGCTGCCTTCGATCACGGCCTCGCGCAGCCGTTCGCTGAGCTTCGGCGGCGCGAGCTTGGTCCAGGGCAGGTCGAGGGTCGGCCCGAACTGCTCCATGGTGTGGCGCATGCCGCCCGGCCCGCCGGCGCAGTGCCAGGCCAGGCACATGCCCATCACCGCCCAGCGCAGGCCCGGGCCGCCGACGATGGCCGCGTCGATCTCCGCCACCGTGGCCACGCCTTCGTCGATCAGGTGCAGCGCCTCGTGCCACATGGCGCATTGCAGCCGGTCGGAGAGATAGGCGTCGATCTCCTTGCGGACGTGGAGCGGGCGCATGCCGATGCGCCGGTAGAAGGCGGCCGCTGCCCGCACGGTCTCCGCCGCCGTCCGCTTTCCGCCGACGATCTCGACCAGGGGCAGGAGATAGACCGGCGAGAAGGGATGGCCGATCGCCACCCGTTCCGGCAGCCGGCATTGCGACTGGATGCGGCTCGGCAGCAGCCCCGAGGAGCTGGAGGCGATCACGGCATCCGCCCGGCAGTGGCGGTCGATGTCGCAGAAGACGGCGATCTTCAGGTCTTCGCGCTCGGGCACGCTCTCCTGGATGAAGTCGGCGTCGCGGACCGCCTCCTCCAGGTCGGCGGTGAAGGCGAGGCGGGCACGGTCGGCGCCGGCCGCCAGGCCGCGCCTCTCCAGCACGGGCCAGGCGTGGTCCAGATTGTCGCGCAGCAGGGCGTCGGCGCCGGCGGCCGGGTCGGTCGCCACCACGTCCAGCCCGGCGGCCAGGCAGCGGGCGGCCCAGCCGCTGCCGATGACGCCCGCCCCGACCAGGGCGACCCGCCGGATGTCCCCGCTTGCGACCGGCCTCACGGCCCCTCGCGCGGCGCCTTCGCATCGCCGCCCTGCGGGGCGAAGGTGGCGGCGAACAGCCGCAGCCAGTTGCCGCCGGCGATCCTGGCGATGTCGTCCTCGCGGAAACCGCGCTGCCGCAGGCCGTCCAGCACGGCGGGAAAGGCGGCGGGCGAGGGGAACCAGCCCGGCCAGACGGCCAGCACCGAGGGCGCCGCCAGCGGGCTTTCGCGCGCCCAGCGCCCGGCCCGCCACCAGGTGACGACATCCTCCGGATGGCCGGCGTGGAAGTCGGAGCCGAAGGCTACCGCGCCGATGCCGAAGCGCTCGGCCGCCCATTCCACCATGCGGCAGAAATCGGCCAGGGAAGTGCCGGCGGCGAGCAGCTTGGGATACATGCTGAGGCCGATGACGCCGCCCGCCTTTGCCACCGCCTCGATCAGCGCCGTCGGCTTGTTGCGCCGGGCGAGCTCGGCCCCGGTGCCGACGAACTCGGCGGGGTTGGCGTGGGTGATGGCGATGGGCTTCTCGGAAAGCGCGAGGGCGTCGAAACCGGTCTTCGGGTTGCAGTGGGAGATGTCGATCAACATGCCGCAGCGGTTCATCTCGCGCACCAGATTGCGCCCGAAGAAGGGGGCGAGCCCCAGCGAATCGTCCTCCCAGCAGCCGGCACCGACGCTGTTCTGCAGGTTGTAGGTGAGCTGCGCGATGCGCACGCCCAGCCGATGGAAGATCTCCACCAGGTCGATGTCGTCCTCGAAGGCGGCGCTGTTCTGGAAGCCGAAGACGACGGCGGTGCGGCCCGAGGCGGCGACGGCCTCGATCTCGTCGGCGCCGGCGGCGGGGGCGATGAGGTCGCCATGGGCGGCGAACATCCGGTTCCAACGCCCGATGGCGGCGATGGTCTCGCGCGCGTTCTCCCAGATGGAGAGGGTGACGTGGACGCAGCCCAGCCCGCCCCGGCGCCACTCCAGGAAGCGCTCGCGTTCCGGCCGGCTGAGCTGCAGGCAGTCGATCAGGAGCGGGGCGGTCACTGGGCCGCCTCCTCCTGCGGGGCGGGGCTGCGGGGCGCGCTGCCGGGGATAGCCGCCGGGAATTGCGGCATGACGCGCTCGGCGAACAGCTCGATGCCGCGCAGCACCTTGCGGAAGGGCACGAAGCCCGGATTGGGCCACAGGGTGATGTGGCGGCAGTTCAGCTGCTCGTGGAATTTGTGGATGCGCTCGGCCACGAAATCGGGCGAGCCCACCAGCAGCACCTCGTATTTCTGCAGGAAATCGAACCAGTCGAGGTTGCGGTCGTCGTCGCCCAGCGCCTCGCCCTTCGCCAGCAGCCCCTGGCGGGCCCAGTTGGGGTTGAGGCCGGTGGCGGCCTCGAAGAAGGCGTTGATGCCGGGCCGGGCTTCCCGTTCGGCCTCCTCCTGGGTGGCGGCGATATGGAAGGTGCGCATGGCGTTCAGCGTCTGGCCGCTGGCGCATTCGCCCAGCGGCAGGCGGCGCCCGCAGAGCGCGGAGGCCACGTCGCGATAGCGGCTCCAGGCCTCGCGCGTGCCCTCGAAGGAGCGGGCGATGCCGATGATGGCGTGGCCGCGTCTGGCGGCGAACTCGTAGGAGGCGGTGGAATCGGCCGCCTGCCAGATGGGCGGATGCGGCTTCTGATAGGGCTTCGGCATCACCCCCAGCGCCTTCAGCCGGCCGTCGGGCCAGAAATGCTCCGGGTCGTCGGCCACCACCCGGGCGTCCTTCTCCGACCAGCCGGGAACCGGGAAGGTGTAGAAGGCGCCCTCGTGGCGCATGGCCTCCTCGGTCCAGCATTTCATCACGATGTCCAGCACCTCTTCGAACAGGCGGTAATTGGTCTTGGGGTCGCGGCGGTCGGCGGCGCGATGGAACTGGATGCCGGCGGTGCTGTCGGTGCCGCGCGCGATGCCGACATCGAGCCGGCCCTTCACCAGGTGGTCGGCGGTGGCGAGGTCTTCCGCCAGGCGGATGGGGTGATAATCGGTCAGGATGCAGGCGCTCTGGCCCATGCGCAGCCGGTCGGTGACGCTCGCCAGATGCAGGCCCACCAGGACCGGATTGGGGCAGGCGACCGGATAGCCCTTGTGCCAGAAATGGTGTTCGCCCAGCCAGCAGGTGGTGAAGCCGGCCCGGTCCAGCAGCACGGCCGTCTGGCGCCATTCGTCGAACAACGCCTGCGGCGGATAGACCTCGAGCTCGTGGTAATAGACGTTGCCGTCGAACCGCATCGCGTCGCCCCCCGGCGCAAGCTAGGCCGCGCCCGACGGGCGGTCAAACCGGCGCGGCACGATCAGGGCGTCGGCGGCGACGACGCCCTGGCCCTCCGGCAGCACCACCAGCGGGTTGACGTCGATGCCCTCGATCCACGGCTCGTGGGCGCTGGCGAAGGCGGCCAGGGCGGCCAGCGCCCGCTTCAGCGCCCCCGTGTCGGCGGGCGGGCGGCCGCGAAAGCCCGCCAGCAGCCGCGCCAGGCGCCCGCCGCCGGTCAGCCGTTCGAGCTCGCCCTCGCGCAGCGGCAGGCAGGCCATGGCGGCCTCGTCCACCAGCTCCGCCAGCACGCCGCCCGGCCCCAGGGCGAGCACCAGCCCGAAATCGTCGTCGCGGGCGATGCCGGCGATCGCCTCCACGCCGGGCGGCGCCGTCTCCTGGACGACGATCGCCGCCCCTGCCGCCGCCCGGCCCAGCCCGGCGAGGCGGGCGCGAAGGCGCCGCCAGGCGGCCGCGGCCGCCGCGCCGTCGGCAAGGCCCAGCTCCACCAGCCCCAGCTCACTGCGGTGCGGGATGGCGTCGCCCACCGCCTTCATGACCACCGGCCAGCCGAGCTCGCGCCCCGCCCGCCGCGCCTCTTCGGCGCTTGCCACCGGGCGCCCCGCCGCCACGCGCAGGCCGGCGGCGGCCAGCAGGCCCTTGGCGTCGTGCTCGTGCACCGTCTCCCTGGCCGCCCATGCCGGCGCGGCGGGCGGGACGGATGCGGGGGCCGCCGGCGGGCCCGGCCGCCGCTGCCAGCGGGCGATGCGGGCCACGGCGCCCAGCCCCTGGGCCATGCCGGTCAGCGTCGCCACGCCGGCCCGGCGCAGGGCGGCGGCCTGGGCGGTCTTCAGGGTGCCGTGGCGGGCCGACAGCAGATAGAAGGGCAGGCGGTGGCGGCTCTGGGCGCGGGCCAGCAGCGCCGTCACGGCGTCGTCCTGGCCTTCGTACTCGACCGCCTGTCCGTCCTGGGCGTCCAGCGCCAGCACCGCCGCGTCGTAGGCACCGCTGGCCGCCGCCTCGTCCAGCGCCACGGTGAAGTTGGCCGCGAAGTCGCCCTGGCCCCAGGCGTCGGCCGGGTTGCCGTCGCCGGTCAGGGGGCCGGTGGCGGCCTCGATGGCCCGCCTGGCCGCGGTCGGCAGCGGCGGCAGGCAGAGGCCCGCCCTCTCCGCCAGGTCGAGCAGCAGTTCCGCATGGCCGCCGGAGCCGGTGACGACGGCCAGCCGCTCGCCCGCCGGCAGCTGGGCGCCCTGAAGCGCCGCCAGCACCTCGGTCATCTCTTCCAGGTCGTCCACCTCGATGGCGCCATGGGCGCGCAGCACGGCCGAGAACACCCGCGCCGAACCCGCCAGGCCGCCGGTATGGGTGCGGATGGCGGCGGCCGTGCGCGCCGTGCGCCCCGCCTTCAACGCCACCACCGGCTTGCCGGCCGCCGCCGCCCGGTCGAGGGCGGCGACGAAGCGTTCCGGCTCGGCGATCGCTTCGGAGAAGAGCGCGATGGAGCGCGTCGCCGGGTCGTCCACCAGATGGTCGAGATAGCGGGCGCTGCCGATCGCCGCCTCGTTGCCGGTCGAGATCGCCTGGCTGAAGCCGAAGCGGCGGCTGTCCGAGAGCAGGCCGATGGAGATCGAGCCGCTCTGGGAGATGAGGCCGACATCGCCGCGCAGCGGCGCCGCGTCCAGCACGTCCAGCATGTAGGCGTGGCTGCCGTGGTGCAGATTCAGCACGCCCATGCAATTGGGCCCGCACAGCGCGATGCCGGCCTCGCGGCAGAGCGCCGCCATCCGCTCCTGCTGGCGGCGGCCTTCGTCGCCGGCCTCGGCGAAGCCGCCGCTGAAGACCACCAGGGCGCCCACGCCGCGCCGGGCGGCCCTCTCCACCTCCGCCATCGTCCGCTCGCGGGCCAGGGCCAGGGCGGCCAGGTCGATCGGCCCCGGCACTTCGTCGAGCGTGGCGTAGCAGCGCCGGCCCAGCACGGTCGCGCGGCGCGGATGCACCGGATAGACGGCGCCGCGATAGGCGAGCGCCTCCAGCGAGCGCAGCACGGTGCGCCCCAGCGACGGCCGTTCCGAGGCGCCGACGACGGCGATGGAGGCGGGGGCGAGAAGGCGCTTCAGGTCCATGGCATATTCTTTCCGGCTGCGGTTGCCGGCAGCACTGTGGTTGACGGCCCCGCGAGGTGCAACATAGTTTGGCCAGCCGCCGCCGGAGGAGCCGCCCTGGACATCGATCTCGACGACGATCTGGAACGCTTCCGCGCCGAGGTGCGGGACTTCATCCGCGCCCGGCTGCCGGACGACCTGCGCCGCAAGGTGGCGCGCGAGCACGACGGGCTGACGCCGGACGATCGGCGGCGCTGGACCCGTATCCTCCACGAGCGCGGCGGCTGGAGCTGCCCCGGCTGGCCGGTGGAGCATGGCGGGCCGGGCTGGAACTGGCAGCGGCAATATCTGTTCGAGCGCGAGCTGGCGCTGAACGACGCGCCGCCCCTCGACGTCTTTTCGGCCGGCATGGTGGGGCCGGCATTGATCGCCTTCGGCAGCGACGAGCAACGGCGGCGCTTTCTGCCCGGCCTGGCGAATGGCGACATTCTGCTGTGCCAGGGCTATTCGGAGCCCGAGGCGGGTTCCGACCTGGCGGCGCTGCAATGCCGGGCGAAGCGCGACGGCGAAGGTTACGTGGTCGACGGCACCAAGATCTGGACCAGCGACGCGGCCGGTGCCGATCACATGTTCGGGCTTTTCCGCACCGACTCCTCCGGGCGCAAGCAACACGGCATCACCCTTCTGCTGGTGGATATGGCGTCCCCCGGCCTCACCGTCCGCCCCATCGAAAGCTTCGAAGGCGGCCACGAGCTCCATCAGGTGTGGTTCGACGGCGTGCGGGTGCCGGCGGCCAACCGGCTGGGCGAGGAGCACGAAGGCTGGGGGATCGCCAAATACATCCTGGGGCTGGAGCGTTTCGGCTCGGCCGAGATCGGCCGCAGCATCGCCATGCTGGAGCGGCTGAAGGCCATCGCCTGCCGGGAGCCGGCAGGGACCGGGCGCCTGATCGACGATCCCGCCTTCGCGCAGGAGCTCGCCTGGGCGGAGATCGCGCTGCGCCGGGTCGAGCTCACCGAAAGGCGCTTCCTGTTCGGCCCCGGCGGGCCGGACGCCATGGGCTTCGAGGCTTCGCTGCTGAAGGTGGCGGGGACGGAGGTGCAGCAGCACATCGCGGGCCTGATGGTGGAGGCGCTGGGCGCCTTCGGCCCGCTGGCCGCCGCCCCGCCGGCGGGACCCCGCAGCAACGAGGCGGGCGCGCCGGAGGCGGCCGCATGGGCGGCGCGGGCCTTCTTCAACCTGCGCAAGACCACCATCTGGGGCGGTTCCACCGAGATCCAGAAGAACATCGTCGCCAAGGCGGTGCTGGGCCTGGCGCCATGAACCTGGTGCTGACGGAGGAGCAGCGCATTTTCCAGGGCAGCGTCGAGCGCGCCCTGGCGGACCTGTTCCCCTTCGCGCGGCGCCAGGAAGCGGCGGCGACGCCGGCGGGCTTCTTCGCCGGGGACTGGCAGCGCTTCGCCGAGCTGGGCCTCCTGGCGGCGCCCTTCCCGGAGGACTGTGGCGGGCTGGGCGGCGGGCCGGTGGAGACGATGCTGATCGCCGAGCAGTTCGGGCGCCGGCTCGTCAATACCCCCTATCTGGCCAGCGCGGTGCTGGGCGGCCATGCCGTGCTCTTCGCCGGCAGCGGGGAGCAGCGGCGCCGCCTGCTGGCGCCGCTGGCCGCCGGCACCCTGAAGCTGGCCCTGGCCCATGGCGAGCGCCAGGCCCGCTTCGACCTCTTCGACGTCGCCACCGAGGCGCGCCCCGAAGGCGGCGGCTATGTCCTCGCCGGGCGCAAGGACGTCGTCCTGTGGGGCGGGGCGGCCGACATGCTGGTGGTGGCGGCGAGGACCTCCGGTGCCAGGCGCGATGCGGACGGCATCGGGCTGTTTCTGGTGGCGGCCGACGCTGCCGGCCTCGCCTGCCTCCCCTGCGACATGCAGGACGGAGGGCGCGCCGCCACGGTCGTCCTCGACCGGGTGCGGGTGGGCGCCGATGCGGTGTTGGGGGAGCCGGGCGGCGCCCTGCCGGTGCTGGAGCGGGTGGCGGACCACGCCATCGCCTTCCTGTGCGCCGACGCCATGGGCTCCATGGAGGAGGTCCACGCCGTCACCCTCGCCTATCTGAAGACCCGGCGCCAGTTCGGGCGCGCCCTGGGTTCCTTCCAGGCGCTGCAGCACCGCATGGTCGATCTCTACATGGAATGCGCCTTCGCCCGCTCGCTGGTCCACGACCTGACGCTGGCCCTGGGCGGCGATCGCGCCCGCCGCCGCCTGGCCGCCATGGCGGCGAAGGTGGCGGTGGGCCGGGCCACCCGCAAGGTGGCGGAAGAGGGCGTGCAGCTCCACGGCGGCATCGGCATGACCATGGAGCTGCCGGTGGGCCACCATCTCAAGCGGGCGATGGCGGCGAACGCCGCCTTCGGCGACCCCCGCCACCATCTGGCCGCCTATGGGCGCCGCATCCGCGCTGCCGGCCGCGCGGCCCCGGAGAGCGCGGCTGGCGTTTGAGGACCTGGAAAGGAGGGTAAGCCATGGCCGAAGCCGTCACCTGCCAGCGCCGCGGGAAGGTGCTGGAAATCACGCTGGACCGGCCGCCGGTCAACGCCATCGACGCGGCCACCTCGATGGCGCTCTACCGCGCCTTCCGCCGCTTGCAGGACGATGACGGCCTCATGGTCGCCATCGTCACCGGCGCCGGAGATCGCTGCTTTTCCGCCGGCTGGGACCTGAAGGCGGTGGCGGCGGCCGAGCGGCTGGGCGATGTCGACGTGGAGGAATCGCCCGGCGGCTTCGCCGGCATCGTCGAGTTCTGGGACCTGCACAAGCCGGTGATCGGCGCCGTCAACGGCGTCGCCATCGGTGGCGGCTTCGAGCTGGCGCTGGCCACCGACATCCTGCTGGCGGCCGAGCACGCCGAATTCTGGCTGCCCGAGATGGAGCGCGGCTTCCTGGCTTCGGCCGGCGCCATCCAGCGCCTGCCGCGCCGCATCCCCTACAACGTCGCCATGGACCTCTTCCTCACCGGCCGCCACATGGGCGCCGAGGAGGCGAAGCACTGGGGCCTGGTGCGCGAGGTGGTCCCGGCCGACCGGCTGCTGGAACGCGCCCGCGCCCTGGCCGACCTGCTGGCCGGGAGCGCGCCGCTGGCTCTGCAGGCCATGAAGGCGATCATGCCCGCCATCATGACCCTGCCGCTGCCGCAGGCGATGGAGAAGACCAGACCCGGCAACAGCGGCGTGCCGGTCTACGAGAAGATGATGGACTCCGAAGACGCCATCGAAGGCCCGCGCGCCTTCGCCGAAAAGCGCAAGCCGGTCTGGAAGGGGCGCTGAGGCTTCAAGGGCGCGCCGCTTCGTCGGCCTCCCGGATCGCGCGGGTCAACTGGAAGACGGTCGTGGAAGGGTTGCCACAGGGGCAGCCTTCCTCCCGGCGGCGCCGCGGGCTGCCGGCAGCGCGCCTTCCCCTTCACCGCCGCGCCAGCAGGCAGGCGTCGCCGTAGCTGTAGAAGCGGTAGCGGCGGCGGATGGCCTCGGCATAGGCGGCCTTCACGGTCTCGGTGCCGGCGAAGGCGCAGACCAGCATGAAGAGGGTCGAGCGCGGCAGATGGAAGTTGGTCACCATCATGTCCACGGCGGCGAAGCGGTGGCCGGGGGCGATGAAGAGCGAGGTGCGGCCTTCGAAAGGGCGCACCGTGCCGGAGGCGGCGGCGCTCTCCAGCAGCCGCACGCAGGTGGTGCCGACGGCGACGATGCGCCCGCCGGCGGCGCGGCTGGCGGCGATCCTCTCGGCCGCCGCCGGCGCCAGGCGGCCCCATTCGGCGTGCATGACGTGGTCGTCGCTGTCGGCCACGCGCACCGGCAGAAAGGTGCCCGGCCCGACATGGAGCGTCGCCCTCTCGACGCCGATGCCCTTCGCCGCCAGCCGCTCCAGCAGCCCGGCGGTGAAGTGCAGCCCGGCGGTGGGCGCAGCGATGGCGCCCTGCGGGCGGCCCGGAGCGCCGTCGCCGCCCGGCCAGGCCCCGCCGGCGGCCCCGGGGCGGGCGGCGAAGACGGTCTGGTAGTCGCTGCGGTCGCGGGCGTCGGGGGCGCGCCGGATGTAGGGCGGCAGCGGCATGGCGCCGTGGCGTTCCAGCAGCTCGCCCAGCGCCCGCCCGCCGGTCTCGAAGGCGAGGGCGACCTCGCCGCCCTCGCCCCGGGCCGCCACCGTGGCGGCAAAGCCGGTGGCGAAGGCGATGCGCGTCCCCGGCGCCAGCTTGCGGGCCGGCCGGGCCAGCGCCTTCCAGAGGCCGTCGCCGGCGGCCTCGATCAAGGTCGCCTCCACCTCGCCGCGCTCCGTCTCTCCGGCGAGGCGGGCGGGCAGGACGCGGGTGTCGTTGACGACCAGGAGATCGCCCTTCGCCAGCAGGTCGGGAAGGTCGCGGAAGGCCAGGTGGCGCAGCCGGCCGTCGCCCGCCACGGCCAGCAGGCGGCAGGCGTCGCGCGGTTCGGCCGGGCGGTCGGCGATCAGGGCGCGCGGCAGGTCGAAGTCGAACCGATCGACCCGCATCGGGTCAGCCGCCGGGCTCCCCGCGCGCTCGGGGCGCCGCGCGGCGCCTGGCCACCGCCGCCGCCAGCCGGCAGCCCACCCGCCGCGGCACGAAGCTGGCGAAATCGCCGCCCAGCAGCGCCACCTCCTTGACCAGCCGCGAGGCGATGAAGGTGTGGCGTTCCGACGCCATCAGGAAGACGGTCTCGATGCCGGGCTTCATGCGCGCGTTCATGCCCGCCATCTGGAACTCGTAATCGAAATCGCTCACCGCGCGCAGGCCGCGCACGATGGTGCAGGCCCCGCAGGCCTCGGCGAATTCCACCAGCAGGCCGTCGATGGGCCGCACCTCCACCTCGGCCAGACGGTCCCCGGCCGGCAGGTCGGCGAGCTCCTCGCGCAGCATGGCGAGGCGCTCTTCGAGGGCGAAGAGCGGATTCTTGCCGGTGTTGACCGCCACGGCGACGATGAGCCTGTCCATCAGGCGCCGCGCGCGGGCGACGATGTCGAGATGGCCGGTCGTCACCGGATCGAAGGAGCCCGGATAGATGCCGACTCGGGCCTTGGTCACGGCGCTTCCTCCCCCTCGTCCTCGTCGGCGATGCGGGCGACCGAGACCACCCGCTCCTGGTCGGCGAGGCGGAAGACGGTGACGCCGCGCGAGCGCCGGCCGGTGATGCGGATGCCGTCCACGGAGCTGCGAATGAGCTGGCCGCCGTCGGAGATCAGCACCACCTGGTCGCGCTCGCCGACCGGGAAGGCCGCCACCACCTCGGCGCGCGGCTGCGGGCAGCCCCGCTCCAGGCTCATGTTCTCGATGCCCTTGCCGCCGCGCCGGGTGAGCCGGTAGTCGTAGGCCGAGCTGCGCTTGCCGAAGCCGTCATTGGCGACGGCGAGCAGAAACTGCTCGCGCCGGCGCAGCGTCTCCCAGAGCGCATCGTCGAGGGCGATCTCCTCGCCCGAGCTTTCCTCGTCCTCCCTCTCCTCCATGTCGTCGCTGCGCCGCTCGCGGCTCAGGCGGCGGAAGAAGGCGCGGCGGGTGGGGCCGTCGATGCCGTCATGGTCGAGGATCGCCATGCCCAGCACCTCGTCGCCCCGGTCGAGCCGGATGCCGCGCACCCCCGACGACGTGCGGCCGGCGAAGAGGCGGACATCCGCGACGGGGAAGCGGATGCAGCGGCCCTGGCGGGTGAAGAGCAGCACGTTCTGGTCTTCGCGGCAGGTCTCCACGCCGATCAGCCGCTCGCCTTCCTCCAGCTTCATGGCGATCAGGCCGTTGGCGCGGATGCTGGCGAAATCGGAGAGGCGGTTGCGGCGCACCGAGCCGTGGGCGGTGGCGAGCATGACGTGCAGGTCGCCCCAGCCGCCTTCGTCCAGCGGCATGGGCAGGACGGCGGAGATGGCCTCCTCCTTCCGCAGCGGCAGCAGGTTGACGAAGGCCTTGCCGCGCGCCTGCGGCGTCGCCATCGGCAGGCGGTAGGTCTTGAGGCGGTAGGCGAGGCCGGAGGTGGAGAAGAACAGCACCCAGGCGTGGGTGTTGACGACGAAGACGCGGGCGACGAAATCCTCGTCGCGGGTCGCCATGCCGCTGCGCCCCTTGCCGCCGCGCCGCTGCGCCCGATAGGTGGCCAGCGGCACGCGCTTGACGTAACCGCCATGGCTGACGGTGACGACCATGTCTTCGGGCTGGATCAGGTCTTCGTCGTCCTGCTCGGCCGCGCCCTCGCCGAAGCCGGTGCGCCGCTCGTCGGCGAACTCGTCCTTCACGGCCACCAGCTCGCCCTTGACCACGTCCATCAGCCGCTCGCGCGAGCGCAGGATGTCGAGGCGGTCGGCGATGGTCGCCACCAGCTCGTCGAGCTCGGCGACGATCCTGCCGCGCTCCAGCCCGGTCAGCCGGTGCAGCCGCAGATCGAGGATGCTGCGCGCCTGTTCCTCCGTCAGCCGGTAATGACCGGCTTCCCTGGCGCGGGCGACGGCTTCCTCGCCCTCGACCAGCGCCAGCAGCGGCAGAATGTCGTCCAGCGGCCAGGTCCGCGCCATCAGCGCCTCGCGGGCCTCGCGGGGGTCGGCGGCGTTGCGGATCAGCGCGATCGCCTCGTCCACGTGGGCGACCGCCACCGCCAGGCCCAGCAGCAGATGCGCCCGCTCGCGCGCCTTGCCCAGCAGATGGCGCGTGCGACGGGTGACCACCTGTTCGCGGAAGGCGACGAACTGGGCGATCACCTCGCGCAGGGTCATGAGCTGCGGGCGCCCCGTTTCGTCCAGCGCCAGCATGTTGACGGCAAACGAGGTCTGGAGCGGCGTGAAGCGATAGAGCTGGTTCAGCACCACCTCCGCCATGGCGTCGCGTTTGAGCTCGACCACCACCCGCACGCCGTGGCGGTCGCTTTCGTCGCGCAGCTCGCCGATGCCGTCGATGCGCTTCTCGCGCACCAGCTCCGAGATGCGCTCGATCAGGCGCGCCTTGTTGACCTGGTAGGGGATCTCGGCGACGACGATGGCCTCGCGGTCCTTGCGCGGCTCCTCGATGCGCACCCTGGCGCGCACGACGATCGAGCCGCGCCCGGTGGTGTAGGCCCGGTGGATGCCGTCGCGGCCCATGATGAGGCCGCCGGTGGGAAAGTCCGGCCCCCGGATGTAGCGCATCAGGTCTTGCGGGGAGAGGCCGGGATTGTCGGCGAAGGCGCAGCAGGCGTCGATCACCTCGCCCAGATTGTGGGTGGGGATGTTGGTGGCCATGCCCACGGCGATGCCGCCGCCGCCGTTGACCAGCAGGTTGGGGAAGCGGGCCGGCAGCACCGCCGGCTCACGCTCGCTGCCGTCGTAGTTGTCGCGGAAATCGACGGTGTCGTTTTCGATGTCGTCGAGCAGCGTCTCGGCGAGGCGGGCGAGCCTCGCCTCGGTATAGCGCATGGCGGCCGGCGGATCGGCATCCATGGAACCGAAATTGCCCTGGCCGTCGATCAGCGGCGCGCGCATGGAAAAGTCCTGCGCCATGCGGACCATGGCATCGTAGATGGCGCCGTCTCCATGGGGGTGATACTTGCCCATGACGTCGCCGACGATGCGGGCGGATTTGCGATAGGGCTTGTCGGAGGCGTAGCCCTCCTCGTCCATGGCGTAGAGGATGCGCCGCTGCACCGGCTTCAGCCCGTCGCGCCCATCCGGCAGCGCGCGGGCGACGATCACGCTCATGGCGTAATCGAGATAGCTCCGCCGCATCTCCTCTTCGATGGCGACCAGGGCGATGTCGGGATGATCGGGCTGCGGGGGTTCGATCACGCGCTCAGCCGGGAATGTTGGGGGCTGCCGGAGGCGCGCGCCCCCGGCCCACCGCCGCGCCTCCGCTTCATAGCACCCGCCGCCACCGCCGGCAAACCGGGCCGCCGACCCGATCCCGGCGGCGCTTCACGTCCCTTCGGCCCGGCCGGTAGAGCGGATGAAGTCGGCGAGATCCCGGAGCCGGTGGCCCCAGAAGATCGCCAGGCCCTCGGCCTGTGCCGTTTCGAGATTGGCGGGATGGAAGACACCGCCGATCACCGCGCTCGGAACGATCTGGCGCTTGCCGAATCCGGCGCGCCAGGCGCGCGCCTTGCCCGCTGCCTCGTGGTTGATCCTCTTGAAGGAATTCACCGCGCTGCCGGATGCTTTGCACTCCACGGCCATCGCGCGACGGTCGTAGAGGCATGACGAGGTCGGCGCGGCTGTCCCCGAGCTTGCTCTCGCCGCAGAACTCACCGGGATCGGGAGCGGCGTCCAGCAGCGGCATGTCGCGGGGCGCGGCTTCGCTGAAGCCGATCTCCCGCAGCATGGCCTTCACCGCCGCTTCCTGCTTCTTGCCGGCGTCCGCCCTGCGGGCCGTCTCCACCTTGCGCGTTGCGACCAGGACGGCCGATGCCACGATGGCTCGCATGCGCTCATCCCCGGTCGGGTCGCGGCCTTCCCCGACCCAGGGAAAGCGATGAGGGTCGATGATGTGCAGGACGATGTCGCGCACGCGCCGGGCCTGTCCGGCGTCGCCGCGCAGCGCGGCGGCGGAAAGCGTGGTATCGGCCAGCGTTTTCAGATCGTCTTCCGAAACGGGAGGGGCCGACAGATAGCGGAAAGCGGTGCGCATGTCGCGCTCGCCGATCAGGTGGGCGATTCCTTCCGGGCCCAGCGATCCGTCGGCGAGCGACGGTAGGCGGTCGACGAGGGTGGCGAAGACCGGCACGAAGGCGTCGAAGAACCGGGAGTAGAGCGCCAGCGGCTCATCAAGCCGCTGGCGCCGGAACAGCGTCCTGGCCGTTTCGGCGTCGTCCGCCAGTTCCGCCGGCGTCCAGATTCTCGGCTCTCTCATGCAGTTCGTCCAGCGGCGGGATGGGGAGGCGTTCGATCTCCCCCGGTTCGAATTTGGCGAGCCCTCCAGCATAGATACGCCCTGCGGAAAGGCTTGTCTCGGCTTGCAGCCATGCCGCCAGTGCGTCGAGCACGGGGCCGGGCAGGGGCGTGCGCGGATAGAGGCCGTGGGCGATGTTGAGATGATGGGCGCCGCACAAGTTGCGCACGAAGGCCGGGCGGCGGCGGGCCATATAGGTGGAGAGAATGGGCGCCGGCGACCTCAGCCCCACCGCCCACCAGGCGCTGCGGTGGCGGGCGACGTAGGATTCGGGGGCATGGGCGCTTTTCGCCCAGGCGAGGAACGGACCCAGCTGACGGCGTTCCTCGTCGTCGAGCGAGTCGAGGTCGGCCGGCAGGTCGATCACCCGCCGCAGCCCATCGGCACAGGAGAGGCGGGGTGTGGCCGCGAACAGCTCCTGCGCCCTGGTGATGGCGGGAAACAGCACGGAGGGCGGCAGCCGCCCGGGCCAGGCCCCGGCGATCCACACGGCGTTGCAGCCCGTCACTTGGCCGCGGTGGACGCGACACAGCTCGCCCAGCTCGATGCAGCCGGGCGGGCGGTTGGACGGCGTGCGCAGGAAGAGCGACCAGCGACGGGCCTGGGCCAAACGGGCCCGGGCGACCGGGCGTCCACCGGTGAGCGGGGCGAGCGCCTCCGGCCGGGCGACCGGGCGCAGGCGGATCGCCTTCCGGGCCCGCCCGACGTGGAAACAGGCGATGGCGGCCGTGGTGGCCGCGTCGGCGAAGGGCGTGGCGGCGGGATCGATGACGTGCAGTGCCGTCCCGCCCAGCTCGCCGGCGAAGAGCCGGCGCACCGTCTCGCCGTAGCGCGTGTCGAGCCATTCCGCCGAGGTGACGAAAGCGCCCCAGTCGCCAGGGCGCGCCAGCTGCCGGGTTTTGACGAAAAAGTGGACATGCAGCCCCGCAAGACGGCTGGCGCGGATGCCGAAGGTAGCGGCGGTCGCCGCCAGCCAGTCCTTCCAGCCCGGCTCGATGGCATGGTGGCGCAGATAGGGCGGATTGCCCAGGAAGAGGGTGGGACCGCCCGCCTCGGGGAGGTCGATGCTGCGATAATCGGCGACCAGAAGGGTCAGCCGTCCGCTCAGCCCCAGCACGGCGGCATTGGCGCGCAGGACGAGCGCCGCCAGCGGTTCGATCTCGACGGCGAGGAGTTCGGCTTCGGGAAACGCCCTGGCGGCGGCGAGAAGAAAGCGCCCGGAGCCGGCCCCGGGATCGACGATGCGGGCCGGTCCGGGCCGGCCGGCGGCCCAGCCGACCATGGCGTCCACGATGGCGCGGGGCGTGTAGATGGCCCCCCGCCGCCGGCGCAGCTTCGGGGAGCGCAGGCGGCAGAAGGCGTCACCCAGCGGATCGCCGCCGGCGGCGATGGCCCGGCGCAGCCGTTGCAGGCGGCTGGCAGTGGCGGGCGGCTCCTGGGGCAGGATGGCGCGTTCGGCCTCGCTCACGGATGCGCCGGGGCCTGCCAGGGCTGCCGCCAGGATTGCGAGCTCGCCTTCGCAGGCCACCGCGACCGGCTCCTCTCCCCGCGCCGATGCCGCCATCGCCGGGAACCTCCCTGCGGCCGGCTGCGCAGCCGCGACGCCTAGAACGGGATGTCGTCGTCCATGTCGGCAGCGGCGCCGAAGCCGTTGCCGCTGGAATCACCGCCCGGCGGTCCGCCATCGCTGCGCATGCCGCCGCTGCCATTGCGCCCGTCGAGCATCGTCATGGAGCCGTTGAAACCGCGCAGCACGACCTCGGTGCTGTATCGGTCCTGCCCGCCCTGGTCCTGCCATTTGCGCGTCTGCAGCTGGCCTTCCAGATAGACCTTGCTGCCCTTGCGCAGGTAGTTCTCGGCGATTTCGGCCAGCTTGCCGAAGATCACCACCCGGTGCCATTCGGTGCGCTCGCGGCGCTCGCCGGTCTGGCGGTCGTTCCACTGATCGGAGGTGGCGACCGAGAGATTGGCGACCGCGTCGCCGCTCTGCAACCGCCGCACTTCCGGATCGCGCCCCAGATTGCCGATCAGGATGACCTTGTTGACGCTGCCTGCCATGTTCGCTCTCCGTTCCCGTATGTCGGGGGCACCCTAACCCGCCGCAAGGGCCATGTCACGCTCTTTGCGCACGGCTTACGGCAGACCATACAGGCGCCGGGGCGGCCGCGAAACGCACCGGCCGGGCGGCTATCCACAGGAACCCTTGCCAGCCTGCCGCAGGGGCCATAAGCAGGCTGGCGGAGCAGGGCGATGCACAAGACGATCTGCATCCGCGGCGCGCGGGAGCACAATCTCAAGGACGTCGACGTCGACATACCGCGCGACCGGCTGGTGGTGATCACCGGCCTCAGCGGCTCCGGCAAGTCGTCGCTGGCCTTCGACACCGTCTATGCCGAGGGCCAGAGGCGCTATGTCGAGAGTCTGAGCGCCTATGCCCGCCAGTTCCTGGAGCTGATGGAGAAGCCGGACGTCGAGCACATCGAAGGGCTCTCGCCGGCGATCTCCATCGAGCAGAAGACCACCTCCCGCAACCCCCGCTCCACCGTCGGCACCGTCACCGAGATCCACGACCACATGCGGCTGCTGTGGGCCAGGGTCGGGGTGCCCTACTCGCCGGCGACCGGCCTTCCCATCGAAAGCCAGACCGTCTCGCAGATGGTGGACCGCATGGCGGCGCTGCCGCAAGGCGCGCGGATGCTGCTGCTGGCCCCCGTCGTGCGCGGGCGCAAGGGCGAATACCGCAAGGAGCTGGCGGAGCTGCTGCGGCGCGGCTTCCAGCGCGTGAAGATCGACGGCCGCGTCCACGCCATCGAAGAAGCGCCGGCGCTCGACAAGAAGCGCAAGCACAACATCGAGGTGGTGGTGGACCGGCTGGTCATGCGCCCCGGCCTGGAGCAGCGCCTGGCGGACTCCATCGAAACGGCCCTGGCGCTGGGCGATGGCCTGACGGTGGCGGAGGACGCCGACAACGGCGAGCAGACCGTTTTCTCCTCCCGCTTCGCCTGCCCCGTCTCCGGCTTCGCCATCGAGGAGATCGAGCCGCGGCTTTTTTCCTTCAACAACCCCTTCGGGGCCTGCCCCTCCTGCGACGGCCTGGGCAACCGCCTCTATGTCGACCCGCAGCTGGTGGTGCCCGACGAGCAGCTGAGCCTGCGCAGCGGCGCCGTCGCGCCCTGGGCCGGCTCCACCTCGCTCTACTATGCGCAGACGCTGGAATCCCTCGCCCGCCATTTCGGCGAGAAGACGACGGCCCCCTGGGGCGAGCTGGGGGAGGCGATACGCCGGACGGTGCTCTACGGCTCCGGCAGCGAGCCGGTGGCTATGACCTTCAACGACGGCCTGCGCACCTATCGCACCAACAAGCCCTTCGAGGGCGTCATCCCCAACATGGACCGCCGATGGCGCGAGACCGAGAGCGACTGGGTGCGCGAAGAGCTCGCCCGCTACCACAACACCGCCTCCTGCGAAGCCTGCGGCGGCTACCGCCTGAAGCCGGAGGCCCTGGCGGTGAAGATCGGCGGCTGCCATATCGGCGAGGTGGCCGAGATGTCCATCGGCCGCGCGCGGCGCTGGTTCGACGGCATCGAGGCGGCGCTGAGCGAGCAGCGGCAGGCCATCGCCGCGCGCATCCTGAAGGAGATCCGCGAACGGCTGGGCTTCCTCGACAAGGTGGGCCTGGATTATCTGACCCTGTCGCGCGCCTCCGGCAGCCTGTCGGGCGGCGAAAGCCAGCGCATCCGCCTGGCCTCGCAGATCGGCTCCGGCCTCACCGGCGTGCTCTATGTCCTGGACGAGCCTTCGGTCGGCCTGCATCAGCGCGACAACCAGCGCCTGCTCGACACCCTGGTCAACCTGCGCGACCTGGGCAACACGGTGATCGTGGTCGAGCACGACGAGGAAGCGATCCGCAGCGCCGACCACGTGATCGACATGGGGCCTGGCGCCGGCGAGGGCGGCGGGCGGGTGGTCGCCGAAGGGGCGCCGGCGGAGATCATGGCCTCGCCCGCCAGCCTGACGGGCCGCTATCTCACCGGCCGGAGCCGCATCGAGGTGCCGAAGGCGAGGCGCCGGGGGCGCACCGGGCAGGCGCTGAAGATCGTCGGCGCCCGCGCCAACAACCTCCGGGATGTCGCCGCCGTCGTGCCGCTGGGCACCTTCACCTGCGTCACCGGCGTATCGGGCGGCGGCAAATCGACGCTGGTGGTCGAAACGCTCTATCGGGCGCTGGCCCGGCGGTTGAACGGCGCCCGCGTGCAGGCCGGCGCCCATGAGCGCATCGAGGGCGTGCAGTTCCTCGACAAGGTGGTCGATATCGACCAGTCGCCCATCGGGCGGACGCCGCGCTCCAACCCCGCCACCTATACCGGCGCCTTCACGCCCATCCGCGACTGGTTTTCCGGCCTGCCCGAGGCCAGGACGCGGGGTTACCGGCCGGGCCGCTTCAGCTTCAACGTCAAGGGCGGGCGCTGCGAGGCCTGCCAGGGCGACGGCCTCATCAAGATCGAGATGCACTTTCTGCCGGACATCTACGTCCAGTGCGACGTCTGCAAGGGCCGGCGCTATAACCGCGAGACGCTGGAGATCGCCTTCAAGGGCAAATCGGTCGCCGACGTGCTCGCCATGACGGTCGAAGAGGGCCTCGCCTTCTTCAAGGCCGTGCCGCCGATCCGCGCCAGGCTGGAGATGCTGTGCCGCGTCGGCCTGGGCTATATCAAGGTCGGCCAGCCGGCGACGACGCTTTCGGGCGGCGAGGCGCAGCGGGTGAAGCTCGCCAAGGAGCTCTCGAAACGCGCCACCGGCCGCACCCTCTACATCCTCGACGAGCCGACCACGGGTCTGCATTTCGACGATGTGCGCAAGCTGCTGGAGGTACTCCACGCCCTGGTCGATACCGGCAACACGGTGCTGGTGATCGAGCACAATCTCGAGGTCGTCAAGACCGCCGACTGGATCGTCGACCTGGGCCCGGAAGGCGGCGACGGCGGCGGCAGGGTGGTGGCCCAGGGGCCGCCCGAGGCGGTGGCGGCGGAGTCGGCGAGCCACACCGGGCGTTATCTCGCCGCCCTGCTGAAGCCCGCCCCGGCGGCCGACGCGGCGGAATGAGGGCGGCGGCGGTTGCGCGGCGGCGGCGCACGGTGTTCCATGAAACCCCGGCGGCGCGCTTTGGTGCCGCCCAACGACCTCGGGTTGCCATGAGCTACGAAGAGATCACCCAGGGCATACGCGTGACGGTGGAATCGGTCTATCTGGATCGCCAGTCGGAGCCCGAGAACAACCGTTTCGTCTGGGCCTACAGGGTGACGATCGCCAATGAGGGGCGGGAGACGGTGCAGCTCCTCACCCGCCACTGGAAGATCACCGACGGCCTGGGCCAGCGTCACGAGGTTCAGGGGCCGGGGGTGGTCGGCGAACAGCCGGTGCTGAAACCGGGCGAATCCTTCGAGTACACCTCGGGCACGCCGCTGGCCACGCCGTCGGGCATCATGGTCGGCAGCTATCGCATGCAGACCGCGTCGGGGGAGACCTTCGATGCCGTCGTGCCCGCTTTTTCCCTCGACAGTCCCTACGAAGCGCGCCGGGTCAATTGAGCGGGCCGGTCGAGATGGCGGGACGGCGCCTTCCGCCCGGCGGGCGTGGCGCCCGATGAGCGGCGGCAGGCCGGCGGTGGCCCGTCCCAGCCGCGAGGAAGCCGAGGAAGCGGTCCGCACGCTGATCCGCTGGGCCGGCGACGACCCGCGCCGCCCGGGCCTGCTGGAGACGCCGCACCGCGTCGCCAGCGCCTATGGGGAATGGTTCGCGGGCTATGGCAGCGACGGTGCCGGCATCCTGGGCCGCACCTTCGACGAGACCGACGGCTACGACGAGATGGTGGCGCTGCGCAATGTCCGCTTCGAATCCCATTGCGAGCACCACCTGGCGCCGGTCGTTGGGCGCTGCCACATCGCCTATCTGCCGCGCCACCGGGTGGTCGGCATCTCCAAGCTGGCGCGCATGGTGGAGGTCTTCGCCCGCCGCCTGCAGATCCAGGAGCGCCTGACGGCCCAGATCGCCGACACCATCGCCCAGGCGCTGGAACCGCGCGGCGTCGGCGTCGTGGTGGAGGCGACCCACCACTGCATGACGACGCGCGGCGTCCACAAATCCGGCGTCGTCATGGTCACCAGCCGCATGCTGGGCGACTTCCGCACCAAATCGGCCACCCGCCGCGAGTTCCTCGCCCATATCGGCAAGCCGGCGGTTCTGGACATGGTATGACCCGCGGCCCCTCGAGCGGCAGGCGCAGGTGATCGACTCCCGACCCGTTCTGCAGGCCATCGGCGTGCTGCTTGCCACCCTGGCGCTGGCGATGTTCCTGCCCATGATCGCCGATCTGCTCGCCGGCAGCGACAACTGGCAGGTGTTCCTGGGCGCCGGTTTCCTGACGCTGTTCGCCGGCATGGGGCTGTTCCTCACCAACCGCACCGCCGTCGCCGGGCTGACCGTGCGCCAGGCGTTCCTGCTGACGACGCTGGCCTGGGTGGCGCTGTGCTGCTTCGCGGCGCTGCCCTTCGCCTTCGCCGATCTGGGGCTGGACTATGGCGACGCCCTGTTCGAGGCCACGGCGGGCTTCACCACCACCGGCGCCACCGTCATCGCCGATCTGCAGTCGCGCTCGCCCGGCATCCTGCTCTGGCGCGCCCTGCTGCAGTGGATGGGCGGCATCGGCATCATCGTGACGGCCGTCGCCGTGCTGCCCATGCTGCGCATCGCCGGCATGCAGCTGTTCAGCACCGAATCCTCCGATCAGGAGAAGATGCTGCCCCGCACCGGGCGCATCGCGGCCGCCATCGCCATCGTCTATGCCCTCTTTTCGCTGCTCTGCTTCCTGGCCTACTGGGCGGCCGGCATGTCGGATTTCGATGCCCTGGCCCATGCGCTCACCACCGTTTCCACGGCCGGCTTTTCCACCCACGACGAGTCCATCGCCTTCTTCGAAAGCCCCGCCATCGAGGCGGTGGCCATGGTGTTCATGGTCCTGGGCGCCCTGCCTTTCGTCATCTACATGCAGGCGGTGCGCGGGCGCTTCGGGCCGTTGTGGCGCGATGCCCAGCTGCGCCTTTTCGCCGCCATCGTCGGGGTGGCGGTCGCCCTGCTGGCGATCCAGCGCCTGCTGGCCGCGCCCGAAGGGGCGTCCTTCTGGGGCATCCTGCGCGAGGTGGCCTTCAACGTGACGGCCATCGCCACCAGCACCGGCTATGCCAGCGCCGATTTCGCCTCCTGGGGGCCGTTCGCCACGGCGCTGTTCTTCGTGCTGCTGTTCCTGGGCGGCTGCACCGGATCGACGGCGGGCGGCATCAAGATGTTCCGCATCCACGTGCTGGCGGCGACGCTGTACGTGCAGCTGCGCCGCCTGACGCAGCCCCACGGCGTCTTCACGGCCCATCACAACGACCGCCCGGTGACCGACCATGTGGCGCAATCGGTCACCACCTTCCTGGCGGTGTTCATGGCCGGCTTCTTCGTGCTGACGGCGGGGCTGGCCGCCTGCGGACTGGATTTCGTCACCAGCGCCTCGGGGGCGGCGGCGGCGCTGGGCAATATCGGGCCGGGGCTGGGGCCGGAGATCGGCCCGGCCGGCAGCTATGCCGGCCTGCCCACGGCCGCCAAGCTGCTGCTGGCCGCCGGCATGGTGCTGGGGCGGCTGGAATTCTTCACCGTGCTGGTGCTGCTCATGCCGGGCTTCTGGCGGGAGTGAGGGCGGGCGAGGGGGCGCGATGGCGGGAGCGACGATGACGGCGAAGGAGGCGCTGGCGCGCCTGGTGGCCTTCGACACCACCAGCCGCCGCTCCAACCTGCAATTGATCGGCTGGATCGCCGATTACCTGGCGGGCTGGGGCGTGGAAAGCACGCTGACCCACGACGACGAAGGCGGCAAGGCCAACCTGTTCGCCACCCTGGGGGAAGGCGGTGCCGGCGGCGTCGTGCTCTCCGGCCATACCGACGTGGTGCCCGTGGACGGCCAGCCCTGGACCTGCGACCCCTTCACGCTGACCGAGCGGGAAGGCCGGCTGTTCGGGCGCGGCACCTGCGACATGAAGGGCTTTATCGCCGTCTGCCTGGCGCTGGTGCCGGAGTTCCTGCGGCGGAAACCGGGGCTGCCCCTGCATCTGGCCTTTTCCTACGACGAGGAGGTGGGCTGCCTGGGCGTGGGGCGCCTGATCGCCGACGTGAAGGCGCGCGGCCTCGCCCCGCAGGCGGTCATCGTCGGCGAGCCGACCGCCATGGCACCGGTGGACGCGCACAAGGGCATCGCCGGCTTCCGCACCTCCTTTCGCGGCGTTCCCGCCCATTCCAGCGCCACCCATCTGGGCGCCAGCGCCATCCATGCGGCGGGGCGCTTCATCGCCTTCCTCGACGACCTGTTCGACGAGCACCGCCTCCTGGCCCGTCCGGAACTGGGCTTCGTGCCGCCCTGCACCACCGTCCAGGTGGGCATCGTGGAGGGCGGCACCGCCAACAACATCATCGCCCGCGACTGCATGGTGGACTGGCATTTCCGCGCCCTGCCCAGCGACGATCCCGCCGCCATCGAAGCGCGGGCCACGGCGTTTCTGGACGCGCTGCGCCAGCGCATGCGGGACCTGCATCCGGCCTGCGACATCGCCACCCGGCTGCGCGCCCGGGTGCCGCCGCTGAAGCCCGACCCGGCCTCGCCCGCCACTGCCCTCGCCCTGACCCTCACCGGCGCCAACGGCACCGCCCAGGCCTCGTTCGCCACCGAGGCCGGCATCTTCCAGGAGGACGGCTTCGCGGCCGTGGTCTGCGGCCCCGGCGACGTCGCCCAGGCGCATCAGCCCGACGAGTTCGTCGACCCGCAGCAGCTGGAGGCCTGCGCCGCCTTCCTGCGCCGCCTGATGGATCGCATCCGCACCGCCTGAGGCAGGGGGACGCCATGGACGCCACCGATCTCTGCTACCTTCCCGCCGTCGAACAGAGGGTGCTGCTGGAGGCCGGCGAGCTGCGCTCGGCCGAGCTGGTCGCGGCCCAGATCGCGCGCATCGAGCGCCACAACCCGCGCCTCAACGCCTTCGTCACCCTGTGCCTGGAGCGGGCGCTGGAAGAAGCCCGCCGGCGCGACGACGAGCGCCGCCGCGGCCGCCTGCGCGGCCCACTCCACGGCCTCACCGTCGGCGTCAAGGACTGTTTCGCCACCGCCGGCCTGCGCACCACCTTCGCCTCCAAGGCTTTCGAGAACCACGTTCCCGAGGCCGACCATCTGGTGGTGGAACGGGAAAAGGCCGCCGGGGCCATCGTGCTGGGCAAGCTCAACACGCCCGAACTCACCATGGCGAGCCCGCTGTGCGCCAACGCGCTGTTCGGCGCCACGCGCAACCCCCATGGCGATGGCCTCGCCCCCGGCGCCAGCAGCGGCGGCAGCGGTGCGGCGCTGGCGGCCGGGCTGTGCTCGCTGGCGGACGGCTCCGATATCGGCGGCTCGCTGCGCAACCCGGCCGCCTGGTGCAACGTCGTCGGCCACCGCCCCAGCTCCTGGATGGTCCCGGATGTGCCCAGCCTCATGCCCTGGCACAACATGAACACGCCCGGCCCGATGGCGCGCAGCGTCGCCGATGCGGCGCTCTTCCTCTCGGTGCTGGCGGGGCCGGACCCGCGCGCGCCGGTGGCCGTGGCCGCGCCCTTCGCGCCCGGCCTGCCGCCGCTGCGGGGCGATCTCGAGGGCCTCAGGATCGGCTGGTCCTGCGACCTGGGATCGCTGGAGATCGATGCCGGCATCCGCGCCAATTTCGAGGCGCAGCGGGCGGTGTTCGAAGGGCTGGGTGCGACCGTCGAGGATTGCGACATCGATGTCGCCGCCATCGTGCCCGCCTACGAGCTGCTGGCGGATCAGCGCATGGCGGCGGAGGCGCAGGCGGCCAGAGGCCGCGGCCTGGACCCGGGCCTGGAGGCGCGCTGCCGGGCGCTGCGCCGGACCCGCGGCGAGGCTTTCATGGCGGCCGAGGACCGGCGGCGGCGGCTCTGGCGGGACATCTCGGCGGCCCTGGCCCGCTTCGACGCGCTGCTGTGGCCGGACGATCCCTGCGATCCCTTTCCCTTCGACGACGAAGCGGCCGCCGAGGGCGTGGACTGGACGCTGCTGTGCGTCTCGCCGCTGCTGGGCTTGCCGACCACCACCGTGCCCTGCGGCTTCTCCGCCGCCGGCGCCCCGCGCGGGCTGCAGGTCGTCGGCAGGCCGGGCGGCGATCTGGCGACGCTTTCCATCGCCCACGCCTACGAGCGGGCGACCGGCTTCGCGCGCCACCGCCCGCCCCTGGACGGCTAGCGGCGCCGCGTGCGGCGTTCAGCCCGCCGCGATCCAGGCGGCGAGATGGTCGCGCATCTCCCGTTCCAGGCGCTCGGCCAGCGTCTGGGCGACGGTGCGCAGCAGCTCGCACAGAATCTCGTCGCGCCGGGCCAGCGAATCGTTTTCCGCCACGCTGCGCGAAGCCCGGGCGGCGGCCCGGGCGAAACCCATGCCGGCGGGGTCGTCCACGATCTCGACGCGCAGGGCCAGCGCGCCCTGATACCGCTCGCTGCGGTCGATGGTGAACAGGCCTTCCAGGCCGGAGGTCGTCTCCAGCGGCACGGCGACGAAGCGGTTCTCCTCCAGCACCACGCGCGCGCTGCCCGCCCCGCCCGCCGCCCGCAGACGCTCCGCCGCCCAGCGCCGCATGGTGGCGGCGGGCGAGAGGGGCATGGCGAAACGCAGGTCGCGCTCCTCGCCCTCTGCCGGGCTTTCCGCCGGGGCGGCCGGCGCCTCCTCGAAACGGATGTCGGCGACGGCGAGGGCAAGCGGCGGCCCGGCATCGAAGGCGATCTGCGGCCAGCTGCCGCGCTCCGCGCCCCGCGCGCAGCCGGCGAGCGCCAGGCCGGCGGCCGCCGCCAGAAGCCGGCGCCGCTCCACGCCCGGCCCGCCGGCTAACGGGCCAGACACCATTTCAGGATCGCCTTCTGCGCGTGCAGGCGGTTTTCCGCCTCGTCGAAGACCGCCGATTGCGGGCCGTCGGCGACTTCGGCGGCCACCTCCTTGCCGCGGTAGATCGGCATGCAGTGCAGGAAGATGGCCTGCGGGCGCGCCAGCGCCATGGCGGCGGCGTCGATGCGGAAGGGTTCCAGCGCCGAGAGGTCCGCCCTGCCGCCCTCGTCGCTCATCGAGGTCCAGGTGTCGGTGGCGACGCAATCGGCCCCGGCCACCGCCTCCGCCACCGTTTCCACCGCCGCGACGCGCCCGCCCTCCGCCGCCGCCCAGGCCAGGATGGCGGGCGGCGGGCGGTGGCGGCGCGGGCAGGCCAGCCGGAGCGTGAAGCCGAAGCGCACGGCGGCATGGATCCAGGAACAGGCCATGTTGTTGCCGTCGCCGGCCCAGGCCACCGTCCTGCCGGCGGCGGGCCCCAGCCGCTCCTCCAGGGTCATCACGTCGGCCATCACCTGGCAGGGATGGCTGCGGTCGGTAAGGCCGTTGATCACCGGCACGCCGCTGTGGCGGGCCAGTTCCAGCATCGTCCGGTGGCAGGCGGTGCGGATGGCGATGGCATCGACATAGCGCGAGAGCACGCGGGCCGTGTCGGCGATGGTCTCGCCGCGCCCCAGCTGCATGTCGCCCGGCGCCAGCACGACGGTCTCGCCGCCCAGCTGGCGCATGGCGAGATCGAGGGACACGCGGGTGCGCGTCGAGGGTTTTTCGAACATCGCCGCCAGCACCCGGTCGGCGCAGGGGCGGGGGCGGCAGCCCTTCTTCCAGGCGGCCTTGGTGGCGTGGGCGTCGTCGAGCATGGCGCGCAGCGTCGCCGCGTCCAGCGCGTCGAGGTCCAGGAAATGCCTGGCGGCGCTCACGGCGCCAGCTCCCGCCCCACGGCGTCCAGGGCCGCCACCGCCTCGTCGATGTGGTCGTCCTCGACGATCAGGGGCGGCAGCAGGCGCATGACGTTGTCGCCGGCGGGCACGGTCAGCACCCGCCGCCGCCGCATCGCCGCCACCGCCTCGCCGACATCGACGGCGCAGCGGATGCCCAGCATCAGGCCCAAGCCGCGCACCCGCTCGAAGACGCCGCCGTGGCGCGCCACGGTCTCCTCCATCGCCCCGCGCAGCCGCTCGGCCTTGCGGGCGACGCCGTCCAGGAAGCCCGGCGCCAGCATCACGTCCAGCACGGCGTTGGCGGCGGCGCAGGCCAGCGGGTTGCCGCCGAAGGTGGAACCGTGGCTGCCGGCCGTCATGGCGGCCGCCGCCCGCGCGCTGGCCAGGCAGGCGCCGATCGGCATGCCGCCCCCCAGCGCCTTGGCGATGGCCATCAGATCGGGCGCCACGCCGGCCCGCTCATGGGCGAACAGCCTGCCGGTGCGCCCCATGCCGCATTGCACCTCGTCGTAGATCAGCAGCAGGCCGAACTCGTCGGCGGTCGCCCGCACGGCCTTCAGGAAACGGGCCTCGACCGGCGCGATGCCGCCCTCGCCCAGCACCGGCTCGATCAGAATCGCCGCCGTCTCCGGGCCGATGGCGGCCCGCAGCGCATCGCCGTCGTGGAGCGGCACCCGGTCGAAACCCGCCACCGCCGGCCCGAAGCCCTCGAGATGGCGGGCCTGGCCGCCGGCCGCCACCGTCGCCAGGGTGCGCCCGTGGAAGGCACCCTCGAAGACGACGGTGCGGAAACGCCGCGGCTGGCCGTTGGCCCAGTGATGGCGGCGCGCCGCCTTCAGCGCGCATTCCACCGCCTCGGCGCCGGAATTGGCGAAGAAAACGCTGTCGGCGAAGCTCGCCTCCACCAGCCGGGCGGCCAGCCGCTCCTGGCCGGCGATGCGGTAGAGGTTGGAGCTGTGCCACAGGCGCCCCGCCTGCTCCCGCAAGGCCGCCACCAGATGGGGATGGGCGTGGCCCAGGCCGGTGACGGCGATGCCGCAACCGAAATCGAGATAGCGCTCGCCGTCCTCCGTGAAGAGATACGGCCCCTCGCCCCGCGCGAAGGCCAGATCGGCGCGGGCGTAGGTCGGCATGACCGCTGCGATCACCGCGAGCCTCCGCGAACCTCCAGGGGGCGCCGAAGCGGCGCCCGGCAACGACGAAGCCCGGCGACATTCCTGCCCGCCGGGCCGCCGCCATGATCGCCGCCGCCGCCGCGGCTGTCAATCCGGCGCCCTCGTTCAAGACATATGAGACGGTGCGTGGACCGTTGGGAGCGGTGCGTCAAGCCGCTTCGCGGCTTCTTCGCTGCGCTCCGGCCCTTCGGGTGACCCACCGCTCCCAACGGCTCTAAGGCAGCCATGGCCGTCCGCAGGCTTCCGGCCATGGAAAGGCCGGATACCAGCTGCCTCGATGGCTCGCGTCTCACATCTATCTGAACCAGGACATCCGGCGCCCGCCCCGGTAGTGCCCCGGTTTGAAGATGGGCGTGGGCCGTTTGCCGCCACCTCAGGCGTCCCGCCCCCCCAGGCACCGACCGAGCGTCCCGCCCCCTGGGAGCGTCGGCGTCCCGCCGGCAAGCGGGCCGCAAGGCCCGTCGACGCACCGACCCACGCCGCCAGGCACCGCCACATCCTCGACCGCCGCCGCCCGCCGGGGCGTGGACCTTCTCGCAGGCGAAGGCAGCGCAATCCTTCGCGCTATGCGCGGACAGGACGCCGACACGCAGCGCGGCGGCGGGCGGCCTCGAAATTGCAAACCCACTACCCCCGCTCCCGGCGCCGGGGGCGGAGCGTTGCGGCGGCGCCGGATCCGGACTAAGAGCGGCGCCGCCTCTACCCGCCCGACTCCCTTGCGCCGTCTCGCCCTCGTCTTCGCCTGGCTTGCGACCGCCTGCGCGCCGGTCGTCCTTCCCGCCGGGCCGCCGGTGGGCGAGGCGCGGCTGGCCGCGGCGGCGCTGGTGGCGCCCGACGGCGCGCGGCTGGCGCTGCGCTCCTGGCCCGCCCGGGGGCCGCCCCGCGCCGTCGTCCTGGCCCTCCACGGCCTCAACGACTATGGCAACGCCTTCGCGCTGCCGGCCGCCGTCTGGTCGGCGCAAGGGATCGCCACCTATGCCTACGATCAGCGCGGCTTCGGTGCCAGCCCCGGCACCGGCCTGTGGGCGGGCGGCGCAAGGCTGGCCCAGGATGCCCGCATGGCGGTGGCCCTGGTGGCGGCGCGCCATCCCGGCCTGCCGGTCTTTCTGCTGGGCGACAGCATGGGCGGGGCGGTCGCCGTGCTGGCGGCGGTCGAGGCGCCGCCGGCGCTCTCCGGGCTGGTGCTGGTGGCCCCGGCCGTGTGGGGGCAGGACAGCATGCCCTGGAGCTATCGGGCGGCGCTCTGGCTCGTCGCCCATGTCGCGCCCTGGGCCAGGTTTTCGGGCGACGGCCTCGACATCCGCCCCTCCGACAACCAGGCGATGCTGCGGGAGCTGGCGGCCGACCCGCTGATCATCCGCGAGACGCGCGCCGACGCCCTGCTGGGCCTGCTGCGGCTGATGGACGCGGCCCTGGCCGCCGCCGCCCGGGTGCGGCTTCCCACCCTGGTCGCTTATGGCGGGCGCGATGCCATCGTGCCGGCGGGGCCGGTGGCGCGCTTCGCCCAGGCCATGGCGGGGCCGGTGACGGTGGCGTTCTATCCCCGGGGCTATCACATGCTGCTGCGCGACCTGGCGGGCGCCGTGCCGGCCGCCGACATCGCCGCCTTCGTCCTGGATCCGGCCGCGCCCCTGCCGCCCGGCCGCGCCGTCTCCCCCGGCGCGCTGCCGGTCCTGGCCGGCGGCGGCGATTGAGGGCGGGGCGGTGGACGCGCGGCCGGGCGCCATGCTATCGCTGCCGCCGCCGCTTCGTTTCCGGCCGCGCGGTGCCGGCGGGAGGACAGGGAAGGAATGGAGATTGCACCCGTCCGCAGCACGGTCGGCTTCCTGGCCCGCCTGGCCGCTTCGGCCCTGCTGGCGGCGGCGGTGGCGGCCTGCGCCACGCCGCCCGAAGAGCCGCTGGAACGGGCCGCCTGGATCGAGGCCAACGACCCCATCGAGGGCGTCAACCGCCAGGTGTTCGCCTTCGACATGGCGGTCTTCGACATCGTGGTGCGGCCGCTGTCCGAGCTCTACGGCGCCATCCCGCCGGTCTATCGCCAGGGCGTGCGCAACGTCCTCAACAATCTGCACATGCCCGCCACCGCCCTCAACAGCGGTCTGCAGGGCGATTGGGACAACGCCTTCGATGCCGGCGTCTCCTTCTTCATCAACAGCACCGCCGGCCTGGGCGGCGTCTTCGACATCCCCGGCAGCTTCGGGGAAACGCCGCGCCGGGAGGATTTCGGGCAGACCCTGGCGGTCTGGGGCACGGGCGAAGGCCCCTATCTGGTGTTGCCGCTGGCCGGCCCCTCCACCCTGCGCGACACCGTCGGCCGGGTCGTGGACGTGCTGACCTCGCCGCTCTCCTATCTGCTGCCGCCGGGCTGGGGCTATGTCGGCGACGGCGTGGAGGCGGTGCAGGAGTACAGCGACGGCCGCGACCGGATCGAGGCGCTGCGCGCCAGCTCGCTCGACTTCTATGCGGCCATGCGCAGCCTCTACCGCCAGCACCGCGCCCGCCAGGTCGCCGATGGCGGGGGCGACCCCCTGGCGTTCGATCTGCTGGACAGCGATCCCCTGCTGTTCGACACGCTGGGAGAAGGCACCCTGGGCCTCGACCTGCCCGGCGAAGGCGGCTAGGGGCGATGCTGCGCCTCCTCCCTGCGGCCTTTGCACGGCGCAAGGCGCTGCTGGCCGTGCTGGCGGTGCTGCTGTGGCCGGCCCCGGCCGCGGCCGGCATCGAGGAGGAGGCTTCGGCCTTCGTCGACGAGCGCGGCCAGGCGCTGATCGCGATCATGGAACAGTCCCGCGGCCAGGGCCGCCGCGACGCCTTCGCCGCCTGGCTGGAGGAGACCTTCGACCTCGACGCCCTCGCCCTGCTGGCGCTGGGCTCCTACCGCTCCAGCGCCCCGCCCGAAGAGCTCGCCGCCTATCTGCCGGCCGTGAAGCGCTATGTCGTGGCGGTCTATGAGGACCGCTTCGATGCCTTCTCCGGCTTCGCCTTCCAGGTCCTGCGGGCGCGCGGCCTGAGCGCGGCCGATGCGGTGGTGCGGGCGCGGGCGACGGGGCCGCAGGGCGCCGCCCACATCGTCGATTTCCGGCTGCGCGGCGGCGAGGCGGGCTTTCGCGTGCTGGACGTCGCCATCGAGGGCCTGTCGATGCTGAAGACGCAGCGCGACGAATTCGCCGCCGTCATCCGCAGGCACGGCCTCGCCGGCCTGATCGCCAGGCTCGACGACATGGCGCGCCGCGCCACGGCGGCCGGCGGCGCGGAAGGGGAATAGGCGCCGGCCGGTGCCCCGCGCCGCCATGCGAAAAGGGGAGGCCATGGAGGGGAGGGGGAAAGCTGTGGAGGGGAGGGGGAAAGCTGTGGAGGGAAGGGGGGAAGCTGTGGAGGGAAGGGGGGAAGCCGTGGAGGGAAGGGGGGAAGCCGTGGAGAGAACCGTCGAGACCGGCGCCGCGACGCTGCGCTGCCGCGTCGAGGGCCGGGGCGACGATCTGCTGCTGGTCCACGGCGTCGGCGGCGACCTCGAGGCCTGGGACGGGGTGGTGGCGGCGCTGAAGGGCGCCTTCCGCACCGTCCGCTTCGATCTGCGCGGCCACGGGCGCTCCTCCAGGCCGGCCGGCGCCCTGCGGCTGGACGACTTCGTCGCCGACACCCTGGCCGTCATGGACGCCTTCGGCCTCGGCCGCTGCCATCTCGCCGGCCATTCGCTGGGCGGCCTGATCGCCCAGGGGATGGCGCTCGACCATCCCGACCGCATCGGGCGCCTGGTGCTGCTCTCCACGGTCGCCGGCCGCAACCGGGAGGAGCGCCGGGCGGTGGCGGCCCGCCTGGCGGTGGTCGCCGACGGCGCGCCGGGCGACCATTTCCAGCGTTCCCTGCCGCGCTGGTTCTCGGACCGCTTCCTGGCCGCCCATCCGGAGCGGATCGCCGCCCTGGCGGCGCGCAACCGCGCCAACGACCCGGCCTCCTATGCCGCCGCCTACCGGGTGCTCGCCACCACCGACCTCGCACGGCGCCTGCCCGGCATCCGCGCCCCGACCCTGATCGCCACCGGCGACGGCGATGTCGGCTCCAACCCGCGCATGGCGAAGCTGATGCACGAGGCCATCGCCGGCTCCTCGCTCCACATCTTCGGCGATCTGCGCCATGCCGTTCTGGAAGAGGCGCCCGGGCGCGTCGCCGCGCTGCTGGCCGCCTTTCTGCGCGAGGGCTGAGCCTCAGAACGCCTCGATGGAAAGGCGCGGCGCGGCCGCCGGCGGCGGCAGGCGGCCCTGGCGCAGATAGTCGAAGGCGGCCAGCGCGATCATGGCGGCGTTGTCGGTGGACCATTTCAGCGGCGGCAGGCACAGCTCGATGCCCGCCTCGGCCGCCAGTCCGCCCGCCCGCCGGCGCAGCTGCGGGCTGGCGGCGACGCCGCCCACCACCACCAGCGAGCGCACCGCCCCGCCCGCCAGGGCGCGGCGGCATTTGGCGAGCAGCACGTCCAGGCAGGCCGCGACGAAGGAAGCCGCCAGGTCGGCGGGCGGCGTCTCCGGCGCCCGTTCCAGCCGCCGCGCCACGGCCGACTTCAGGCCCGAGAAGGAGAAATCGAGGCCGTCGCGCAGCATGGGGCGCGGCAGATCGACGGTCTCCCGGCCCTCTTTCGCCAGGCGGTCGATGGCCGGCCCGCCGGGAAAGCCCAGGCCCATGAGGCGCGCCACCTTGTCGTAGGCCTCGCCCACCGAATCGTCGCGGGTGGTGCCCAGGACGCGGATGGCGGCCGCGTCGTTCATATGGGCGAGCAGGGTGTGGCCGCCGGAAACCAGCAGCACCAGGGCCGGGAAGGCGACGCGCCGTTCTTCCAGGTCGGCGCTGCGCAGATGGCCGCGCAGATGGTTGATGCCGAGGGTCGGCAGCTGCCAGGCGGCGCCCAGCCCGGCGGCGCAGTTCAGCCCCACCAGCAGGCTGCCCACCAGCCCCGGACCGCGCGTGGCGGCGATGGCGCAGAGCGCCCGGGGGCGGACGGCGGCGGCGGCCAGCGCCCGGTCCACCGCCGGCACGATGGCGCGGACATGGGCGCGGGAGGCGAGTTCGGGATAGACGCCGCCCCAGGGGCGGTGGATGTCCGCCTGGGCGATTGTTTCGGAGGCGAGCACCGTGCCGTCCTCTTCCACCACCGCCACGGCCGTGTCGTCGCAGGAGGATTCGATCCCCAGGATCGGCCCGGCCGCGCTCATGCCAGCAGCCCGGCGATGGCCGCCACCGCCACCGCGCCTTCGCGCTCGATCGCCGGCGGCTCGACGGCGCAATTGACCAGCGTGGAGGGCACGCTTTTCCTGGCGCCGCCGTCCACGGCCAGGGCCGGGGGGAAGGCCAGTTCGGCCAGGATGTCGGCCAGGCGCTGCGGCGTGGGGCGCGCGTGGCGGTTGGCGCTGGTGACGAAGAGCGGCCCCGTCATCGCCAGCACCTCCAGCATGAGGGCTTCGGCCGGCAGCCGCACCGCCACCTCGTCGCGCCCCGCCAGCCAGGGCGGGCGCCGGTCCGCCGCCAGGGCCAGGGCCAGGGTGAGCGGGCCGGGCATGAAGGGCGAGGCCAGCAGCCTTGCGGCCGCCGCCGTCACCGTCGCGCCCAGGGCGTCGATCTGGGCGCGCTCGCTCACCATCACCGGCAGCGCGCGCTCTTGCGGGCGGCCCTTGATAGCGAACAGCCGCGCGACGGCGGCGGGGTGGGCGGGGTGCGCCGCCAGCCCGTAGACGGTGTCGGTCGGCAGCAGCGCCACCCCGCCTTCCAGAAGGCAGGCCGCCGCCCGGCGGGCAGCGTCCGGCGCGTCGGCCGCGATCGTCGCCGCGTTCACGGCGTTCACGGCGTTCCGGCGGTGGGCGGCGGCGTGGCGAGCGCCTCCAGCGGCTCGCGGCGCGCCGCGCCGCGGGCGATCCGGCGGGCGGCGCGGGCCAGCAGCGTGGCCCCGGCGGGGACGGCGACGCCGCGCCGGCAGCGCCCGGCCAGCAGGGCCCGGCCCCGCGCGCCGACGGTGCCGGCCAGCGTCAGGGCCGCCGGGTCGGCGCCGGCCAGGCGGCAGCGTTCCTCCAGCGGGCCGTAGCCGAAGCCGGTGAGGCCATCGCCGTCGAACAGCGCCGTGAAGGCCTGCCCGGCGGTGGTTTCGCGCACGCACAGCACCGGCAGGCCGTGGAGCGCCCAGCTTTCGGCGCCGACCAGGTCGAAATAGTCCAGGGCCACCAGCGGTTTTTCCAGGCCGTAGGCGAAGGCGTTGGCGAAGGCGACGCCGCTGCGGGTCGCCATCAGGCCGCCGGGGCCCCGGTCCACCGCCACATGGCCGATCTGGCGGCGGTGGATGCCGGCGGCGCGGCAGGCCTCCTCCACCGTGGCGGCGAGATAGACCGGCGCTTCGACGCGTCCGGACGGCCTGGCCTCGAACAGCAGCCGCCCGCCTTCGCCCAGCGCCACCACCGGCGCCGGCGCGGCCGTTTCGATCGCCAGCACCGGCGCCATGTCACGCCCGCCCGCAGGGTTGCACGAGGCCGGCCCAGCGCCGCCCGGACGGGCGCAGGAAGAGTTCGCGCGCGCCGTCGTCGCCGGCGACGAAGGCCAGGGCCGCGAGGAGGTGGTCGGGATGGGCGGCGGCGATCCGCTCGCCCCATTCCACCACCGTCACCGCCTCGCCCGCCAGCTCCTCGATGCCCAGGTCGCGGTATTCTTCGATGCCGGCCAGGCGGAAGGCGTCGAGGTGGAGCAGGCGCCCGCGCCGCGTCTCGTAGATGTGCATCAGCGTGTAGGTGGGGCTGGCCACGATGTCGCCGCAGCCCATGGCGGCCGCCAGGGCGCGCACGAAGCGGGTTTTGCCCGCTCCCACCGGCCCGGCCAGCAGCAGCGCGTCGCCGTTGCGCAACAGCTTCGCCAGGCGGGCGGCGGCGGCCTCCAGGTCCGCCTCGCCGGCGAGGATTTGCCTCTCGGGCAGGGTCACGGCAGCCTCGGCAGCTGGGAAAGCGTGGGCCCGGCAGGACTCGAACCTGCAACCAGACCGTTATGAGCGGCCGGCTCTGACCAGTTGAGCTACGGGCCCCGCGGCGTGTTTAGGGGCAGCGCGCGCGTGGGGCAAGCGGGGGGGTGGCCAGTGGCCGGCGGCTAGTGGTTAGTGGGGGCGTGTGGCACTGGCGGTGCCTGGCGGCGGGCGTGTGGGGCATGGGCGGGCTTTTTGGGGTGGTGTGGGCGCGGTTGACATGGGTGGGCGGATGGGTCACGGTTCGTGGCGAATCGGGGACGATGCCGAGGGGGGCGCGAACCATGGAACGGATGGCTGTTGGGAATTTCCCTTGTAAATCAATAGCTTACCCCCCCCCCCCCCCCCCCCACTCCCGCTAGTTAAGCGCGAGCGGCCTGCCGGCCAGCCGCGCGGCGGTGGCAGGGCGGGCCTTTTTCTGGCAGCCAGCCTGGTTTTTTCCGCTCCGGCGTGGGCCGGGGCGGATGGCGATTCGCCTTTTTCGTCCTGGGATAGCGCGGCCGGCTTTGCCGGTGGCCTGGGCCTGGAGGCCTGCGCGTCGGCGCTGGGCAGCGGGCTGGCCAACGGCGCGCGGCCGGCGGCGGTGCGGTCGGCGGCCGATTGCGCGGCGGACCGAGCCTTCTCCCTGGTTCTCGGCCTGGCCCAGGGCCAGGGCAAGGTGCTGTTCGGCGAGGGCTTCAGCCTCACCCATCGCATGTCGTGGTCGCCCTTCGGGGAAGGGCTGGCGGGGGATGTGGATATGGTGGTGCCGCTGGCCTCGCCGGCGGCGCTGGGCTTCGCCCAAGGCGGCGGGGCCGGGGCCGGAAACAGCGCCTTTTTCGTGCAGCAGGGCGTGACGCGCTGGAGCGACGGGCACGGTTTCCGGCGCAACGACGCGCGCTATGGCGCCGCCTGGCGGTTCGCGCTTTCGGAGGCCGACGCGCTGGGCGTGTCGGCGCTGATGCAGGAGAATCTGGAGCGGGGCCATCGCCGGCTGGTGACGGGCGTGGATTACGAGGGGCGCTGGGGCCGCGGCTGGGCGCAGCATCTGGTGCCGACCACGGGCTGGCAGCCGGGCCGCACGGGCTATCTGGAGCGGGCGGTGGGCGGCACGCGGCTGGGCTTCGGGCTGGACGCGACCTCGACGGTTTCGCTGGAGGCCTCGCTTTCCCGCTGGCGGGACGGCGGCGGCGGCAAGCCGGCGCTGGACGGGCGGCTGGGCGCGGCCTGGAAGCCGCATCCCTGGCTGGCGCTGCGGGCCGGCTGGGGCGGCATCGGCCCGGCGGAAGATACCGGATCGCTGCAACTGACGCTGAGCGTGCCGTTCGGCAGCGGGGCGCGGGGGCTGCCGGCCTGGCAGGGGCTGGGTGTGGCCGGCGGCGCGGCGCAGAGCGCGCCCGATCTGTGGCGCCCGATCGAGAACGTCGACCGCATCCAGACCGTGGAGCGCGTGCGCCCGGCGGAAGACCTGGTGGCTTCCGGGGCGGTGACGGCGCGGTTCACGCAGGAGGCGGCCGCCACCGGCAGCCGCATCGTGCTGGAAGTGGCCTTCCCCGAGCCGGTGGCCGGCGATGTGCGGCTGACCGCGCGGCTGGTGCCGGGAAGCGGCGGCAACCCGGCCGTGGCGGGCGTGGATTACGTCGACCAGCCCTATGAGATCACGGTGCGCGACGGCACGGCCACCGGGCAGGTGGAGGTGCAGCTGCTGTTCAACCCCGAGCTGGAAGCGGAAGGGCGGACGCTGGCCGTGCAGGCATCGCTCGCCGGTTGAGCGGGATTCGACATCGCAACCTATCGCAATTGAGGAATCCCGCCGGCAAGGCGGGGAGAGTGGAGGCAGAAGCCATGACCGACCGGATCGCCAGAACATTGCCGATCGCAGCCCTTTGCGCCGTCTCGGCCTTGATGCTGGCATCGTGTGGCGGCGGCGGAGGCAAAAAAGCCGCTCCCACCCCCCCCGACGAGATGCAGGTGATGCCGGCGGTGGACCATCCCGACACGCTGGGCGAGGCGCTGGCCATCGCGGCCGGGCAGACGGTCGACGGGCGCATCGATTCGGCCGAAGACAGGGATTTCTTCCGGCTGCCGCTCACCGAGGCCAGCACGGTGACGTTCTGGACGAGCGGGGAGGCGGACACGCTGGTCGCGCTGCTGGATGGGGAAGGCAACGATCTGGCCGCCGACACGGACGGCAGGGCGAGCGTGGAGACGGAGCTTTCCAACGTGTATGCCCGCGTGCGCGGCGGGCCGGACGGCGGCACCGGCGGCTACCGGCTGCACAACGAGGTGGTCGCCAGGGCGGGGGGCAACGGCTCGCCCGAGGAAGTGATGGGGAATCTTAACCATTGCCTTGGTGAATTCAGGTTTTATCACGAGGAGAGTCGCCTTCCTCCTGATAGTGATGTAACTATAAGAGAAGCACGCGATGCTACCTGTTATCCTTCAGGCGGTTTATATCGCGACCTTGTGGCATATAGCTTCGGTTTTACGAACCAGTGCAACAGCACGATCGGTGTTGTAATGGCTTGGAATATCTCTGACGCCGGCCCGTATCGCTACTTCGCTGCTTCCAATATTCAACCAGGTGCCGTGTGGAATGCAGTGGAGCGTACGGGCAGAGAAGGCCTTCCAGTTCTGGAAAGGCACACCGCCAACTGGCCCAGTATATCCTGTATTGTTCCACCAACATCCATTGTATATTGTGTCGAGGATGATGACGATGACTTGTCAGGATCATGGGACTATCAACGACCTCCGAACCCTGAAATAGGGTCAATTGGCCTCCCTAGAGGATACGTCCAGGTAGGAGCTGTGCTCAGTCAACCAAGTTTCTATGGGCGCTGTCACGAACAAGGGCGGGCTAATGCGCGTGATCCGCGTGATGACCTCAACCATTGGCAAGAATCCCCGTATTTACATTTTGTTTATGATAATGGGAGGCGCCCGCCTATGCCACGGTATCGCGAAATTCGCGCTGGCGATTGGATGGATGCCGATCTGACCACCTCCTTTGCCGTTCAATGAGCTCCGGACAAACACGGCAAGCCGGCGGACGGCGACGGCAAGGAAGCGGCCAAGCCATATCGCAACAGAGGATCCCGCCCGCAAGGCGGGGGAGCGGAGGCAGAAGCCATGACCGACAGGATCGCCAGGATGTTCCCGATCGCAGCCCTTTGCATCGTCTCGGCCGTGGCGCTGGCGGCGTGCGGCGGCGGCGGAGGCAAAAAAGCCGCTCCCACCCCCACCCCCGACGAGATGCAGGTGATGCCGGCGGTGGACCATCCCGACACGCTGGGCGAGGCGCTGGCCATCGCGGCCGGGCAGACGGTCGACGGGCGCATCGATTCGGCCGGCGACAGGGATTTCTTCCGGCTGCCGCTCACCGAGGCCAGCACGGTGACGTTCTGGACGAGCGGGGAGGCGGACACGCTGGTCGCGCTGCTGGATGGGGAAGGCAACGATCTGGCCGCCGACACGGACGGCAGGGCGAGCGTGGAGACGGAGCTTTCCAATGTGTATGCCCGCGTGCGCGGCGGGCCGAACGGCGGCACCGGCGGCTACCGGCTGCACAACGAGGTGGTTGCCAGGGCGGGTGGCAACGGCTCGCCTGGGGGAGAGTGGAAAGAGTCGCCGCTTAACGATTGCGTTGATGTTAAATTTTATCGCAGCGATCTCCTCTCCTTTGACGTTGATGGTACTCCACATCCAGATTTACCGGCTACCTGTACGACCAGCGCCGTTTGGGCGCGTGTTCCTAACGTGGAATCTTTCAAAAATTATACTGCCGCTATAACCAATATGTGCAGTGTTAGGGTACATTTCGGTTACGCGTTCAATATTTCTTCGGGTCGTATAACTCTAGTTCACACCCGTGCAGGGAAATATTGGGAGCCATATGCTCACGGCAGTCTGACAGCTATAGACCCGGGGAGTAGGAAAGAGTTCAATGATATCAACGAGTCGTATGTCCCGTCTGGGGGGTGTTTAGAAATGCCACCAACATCCCTCCATTATTGTGTCTATGGCGGCACCGGGGGGGTCGACGACGAATACAGGACCGTCTGTGGAGTAGGTGGATTAACCGATGGGCAACCTCCCCCAACCCCACCGTACCGCGAAATTCGGATAGGGTCTGACGATTGGATCGATCGATGAGCTCCGACGAACGCGGCAAGGAAACATCCAGGCCGTGGCCATGGCAGGGGCAGTTTCTGCTGGCCGTGATCGCGCTGGTGGCCGCCAGCTGGTTGCTCATCTATATGCCGACTATGAGCGCGGAGCGGGTTGCCGTGAGTACCGGGAAAGACGGCGTCCATGGGCTGGTGGTGTGGGGGCCGATGTTCGCGGTGCTGATCGGCATTACCGCGATGACGATCACCGGCGTCTTCATCTTCATGACGTTCAGGATCGACCGCGGAGCGAAGGCGGAGGCCAGAGAAAAAGCAACAGAAATAGCGAAGAAAATTGCGAAGGAGGTGGCGAAGGAAGAGGCTGGAAAATCCGAAACCATACGGCGCGCGGAGGAACAGGTCGAGCAGACGGCGGAAGAGGCGAGAAGAATCATCAATGCCGGCACCTATAGCGCGATAGAGGAAACGAAAAACGCCGTGTCCGCCGCCAAGATCAGTGTTAATAACGCGGAAAACGAGGCGAAGGTGGCCATCAAGAACAGCGTCGATGGCGTGGAGGGAGAAGCGAAAGCCGCCGTATCCGATGCCAGAACCAGTGTCGATGACGAGGCGACGGCGGCGAAGGTGGCCATCAAGAACAGCGCCGATGGCGTGGAGGAAGAAGCGAAGGCCGCCGTATCCGGTGCCAAGACCAGTGTCGATGACGAGGCGATGGCGGCGAAGGCGGCCATCAAGGCCAGCGCCGACGGTGTGGAGGGAGAAGCGAAAGCCGCTATATCCGATGCCAGAACCAGTGTCGATGACGAGGCGACGGCGGCGAAGGCAGCCATCAAGGCCAGCGCCGACGGTGTGGAGGGAGAAGCGAAAGCCGCTATATCCGATGCCAGAACCAGTGTCGATGACGAGGCGACGGCGGCGAAGGCAGCCATCAAGGCCAGCGCCGACGGTGTGGAGGGAGAAGCGAAAGCCGCCGTATCCGATGCCAGGAACAGTGTCGATGACGAGGCGACGGCGGCGAAGGCAACCATCCAGGACAGCGCCGGTGGCGTGGCGGAAGAAGCGAAAAGCGCCGTATCGGCAGCAAACGAGGCGAAGGGCGCCATATCCGATGCCAGGGACGATGTGAAACGAGAGGCGAAAGCGGCGAAAGAGGCCATATCCGCCGCCAGGGACGATGCCGGGAAGGATGGGGAAGAAGGCGGGGGGCCGGGAACGTCGAACGATGCCGGCAGGGACTGACGGGAATTTTGCCCGCATAGCCGCGATGGCAAGCGCAGCTCGCGATGCCGGATGACGCCCTCCGCCAGGCGAAGACCTTGACCGCGGCGGGCGCTGCCGCCGCGGGAATCGTAGCGATCCTCTTCTTCACGCCCATCCTCGACATGGGCTTTTGCTTCCCGCACACATGCGCCCCGATGCAGACAGCGCAGAACGATTGCCCGAATAAGGGCGCCGTCTGCGAGCCATGCGGGACGGCCTGCGCCGATAGGCAAGGCGGCGAAGGCGGAAGCGTCACGACGACGATCGACGACCATTCCGTCGACGAGGACCGCTCCATCAACATTGAAAATATCAACGTCTATGGCAGCGTTGGGAGTTGGTGCCCACTGCCGCCCGATGAGGAGGAGAAAGGCGGATGCGCCGCCGGGTGCTCCGGGAAGAAAGAGTTTCTCGGCGAGGTTTATTTCGAGCACGGTTCGTCTCATCCTTTGGGAAAAAGCGCGAAGCCTGTGGAGCTTATGGAAGAACGCGTGAAAACGTTGAATGGTATCGTCGAGAGGATCGGATACCGGCTTAGAAAGCAACCCGGCGATGTCATCGTGCTCGAGGCATATACGAGCCATCCGGGACCGGCAACCTATAACCAGAATCTGGCGGAAGAACGGATCGAACATCTAGCTCTCTATATTGGGGCGCATTTTGAGAAGTCGGTGTGGAAATTCCGACAGGTTGTTCATGGCGAGAACCATATCTACAGGGGCGCGCGCGAAACGGACGGTCAGGGTGATCCCAAGAATCGCGTGGTGCGAATCTTCGCGTGCCGCGACCCATGCTGCGACATGGAGCAGGAAGCCGTTTCGAACCCGTAGGCGGGGCCAGTTGCCAGTTGCCGGTGGCCAGTAGCCGGTGACGGGCCTTGCGGCCCGTTTGCCGGCGGGACGCCGGCGCCCGGGGAAACGGTGCGTGGGCGGGCCGAATGGCCCGCCGGGGGCGTGACGCCCAGCCGGTGCCTGGCGGCGGCCGGCGAAGGGGCGGGGTTCAGCCGTCGAGGAAGCTTCTCAGCTTGCGGCTGCGGCTGGGGTGCTTGAGCTTGCGGATGGCCTTGGCCTCGATCTGGCGGATGCGCTCGCGGGTGACGGAGAACTGCTGGCCGACCTCTTCGAGGGTGTGGTCGGTGTTCATGCCGATGCCGAAGCGCATGCGCAGCACCCGTTCCTCGCGGGGCGTCAGGGTCGCCAGCACCCTGGTGGTCGAATCGCGCAGGCTGGCATGGATGGCCGCATCCACCGGCAGCACCGCGTTCTTGTCCTCGATGAAGTCGCCCAGGTGGCTGTCTTCGTCCTCGCCCACCGGCGTTTCCAGGCTGATCGGTTCCTTGGCGATCTTCATCACCTTGCGCACCTTGTCCAGCGGCATGGAGAGCTTTTCCGCCAGTTCCTCCGGGGTGGGCTCGCGCCCGATCTCGTGGAGCATCTGGCGGCCGGTGCGCACCAGCTTGTTGATGGTCTCGATCATGTGGACCGGGATGCGGATGGTGCGCGCCTGATCGGCGATGGAGCGGGTGATGGCCTGGCGGATCCACCAGGTGGCATAGGTGGAGAACTTGTAGCCGCGGCGGTATTCGAATTTGTCCACCGCCTTCATGAGGCCGATATTGCCCTCCTGGATGAGGTCCAGGAATTGCAGGCCGCGGTTGGTGTATTTCTTGGCGATGGAGATCACCAGCCGCAGGTTGGCTTCCACCATTTCCTGCTTGGCCTGGCCCGCTTCCTTCTCGCTTTTCTGCACCACGCGCACGATGCGCTTGAAGGCGCCGACCTCGAGGCCGGTGGTCATCGCCAGGCGGGCCAGCTCGCCACGCGCCTCGCGGATGCGCTCGCCATCGCGTTTGGCGAAGGTCTTCCAGCCGCGCCCGGGCAGGGTGGACGCCCGTTCCAGCCAGCCGGGATCGAGCTCGGCGCCGATGTGGCGATCGAGGAAGTCGTGGCGCTTGACGCCGCGCCTGGCGGCCATCCTGAGGAGGCCGCTTTCCAGGGAGATGAGGCGGGCGTTGTAGCCATAGAGCTCGTCCACCATGGCCTCGATGCGGTTGTTGTGCAGCCAGATGCCGGCCAGCAGGCGGCGGCCGTCGCGGCCGGCGCGCTCGTAGCGGCGCCGCACCGAGGCGGCCGGTTCCTCGCCCCGCAGCCTGGCGCCGAGATATTCCTCCTGGGCCCTCTTCAGCCGCCTGCTGACGCGCGCGATCTTGTCGAAGGAGGCCATGACGCCCGGCAGCAGCGCCTGTTCCATGGCCGAGAGCGAGAGATTGGCCTCGCCGTCCTCGCTTTCGGAGGCCTGGGCGCCGGCGCCGTTGGCCTTCTGCGCCGGCGCGCCGCCGGGCTTCGCCGCCGCATCCGGCGAAGCGGTGGCGGCGCCGGCGCCATAGGTGCTTTCGATGTCGATGATGTCGCGCAGCGGCACCCGCCCTTCGCGCAGCGCGTCGCGCCAGCCGACGATGGCGTGCAGGGTGAGCGGGCTTTCGCCGATGCCGCGGATCATCCGCTCCCGCCCGGCCTCGATGCGCTTGGCGATGGCGATCTCGCCCTCGCGCGAGAGCAGCTCGACGCGGCCCATCTCGCGCAGATACATGCGCACCGGGTCGTCGGTGTAGCCCGGATCGGCGGCGGGCGCGGCGGCGCTCGCCTGGGCGGGCTTTTCGGGGGCGCCCGTGCGGGGCTTCTCCTCGACCGGCTCTTCGGACTCCTCGCTCTCGACGATGTTGATGCCCATCTCGGAGAGCATCGCCATGGTGTCTTCGATCTGCTCGGAGGTCACCTCGTCGGGAGGCATGGCCTCGCCGATCTCGTCGGAGGTGACATAGCCACGCTCCTTGCCGCGCGCCAGCATCTTCTTGATGGCGGCGCTGACGGTATCGAGCAGGGGATCGTCCGCGCCCTCGTCGAGGGCGGGCTCCGCTTCGGCGGCTTTGGTCGTCATGTTCACGCTTCTCCCGTCTCCCTCGCGGCGCTGTCCTCTACCCGCGAATCCTCGCGCAGGGCCAGCATGGCCCGCAGCCGCCGCCAGCCCTCCTCGTCCGCATCCTGCGGCCAGGCGGCGGCACCGGCCGCGATCTCGTCTTCCAGCGCGCAGCGCCTGTGCAGATCGAGGGCGTGCTGCCACAGACGCTCCGCCCGCTCGCGGGCCTCGGCACGGCGGGGGTGCCCCGCCGCCGCCCGGCGCGCGAACCACGGCGGCAGCGCCGACCGGTCACCGGCTTCCAGGTGGCGTTGCAGAGCAGCGCTGTCAAGGTTTTCCTCGTCCGCCAGCGCGTCGAGCATGAGGTCGCGCAGGCGGGCGGCGCCGGGGGTGGCGAAGTCGATCTCGGCCAGACGGTCCGCCACCCGCTCCAGCAGTTGCTCGTGGTCGAGCGGCAAGGCCAGCAGCAGCCGCTCCGCCTCCTCCCGCGCGCTGCCGCCCTGCGGCGGCGACGGCCTGGCTTCGAGCGAGGCTTGCGCCGGTCCGCCGGTCCGCCTGCTACCGCCGAAGGCGCGCCACAGCCGCTCCTTCACGGCGTCGCGGTACCGGCGCTGGACGCTGCGCTCGCCGATGCGGTCGATGCGCTCCATCAGCGCGCGTTCCAGGCCGGCGCGGCGTTCCGGCGTGTCGAAGCGGCCGTTTTCGGTGCCGCTCTTCCACAGCATGTCGAACAGCGTCACCCTGTGGCGCAGCGCCGCCGCCATCGCCGCCTTGCCGCGGGTGCGGACCAGATCGTCGGGGTCCAGCCCGTCGGGCAGCTGGACGAAGTTCAGCGACCGGCCGGGGGCGAGGCCTGGCAGGGCGCGGTCGATGGTCCGCAGGGCGGCGCGGCGGCCGGCCCCGTCGCCGTCGAAACACAGCAGCGGTTCGTCGGCGAGCCGCCACAGCAGGCCCAGCTGGCTTTCGGTGAGCGCCGTCCCCAGGGGTGCCACGGCGTGGCGGAAGCCGGCCTGGGAGAGGGAGATTACATCCATATAGCCTTCGACGACGATCGCCGTGCCGGCCTCGCGGGCGGGCCGGCGCGCCTGGGCATAGCCGTAGAGCAGCCGGCCCTTGTGGAAGAGCGGGCCTTCCGGCGAGTTCAGATATTTGGCGGGATGGTCGCCCATGGCCCGGCCGCCGAAGGCGACGATGCGCCCGCCGGCGTCGCCGATGGGGAAGATCAGCCGGTGGCGGAAGCGGTCTGCGGCCTCGCCTTCGCCGCTCGCGAGGCCGGCCTCGGCGATCGCCGCTTCGGCGACGCCCCGCGCCGCCAGGTGGCGGATCAGGGCGCGGCGTCCGTCGGGGGCATAGCCCAGGCGGAAACGCTCGGCCGTCTCCCGCGCCACGCCGCGCCGGCGCAGATAGGCGCGGGCGGCGGCACCGTCGGGCGCGGCCAGCTGGCGCTGGAACCACAGGCAGGCCTCCTCCAGCACGTCGTAGAGGGTGGCGAGGCGCCTGGCGCGCTCGCTCTGCCGGCGATCCGGGCGCGGCATCGGCAGGCCGGCGGCGGTGGCCAGCCGCTCCACCGCCTCGGGAAAGGCCAGATTCTCGACCCGCATGAGGAAGTCGAAAACATTGCCGTGGGCGCCGCAGCCGAAGCAGTGGAAGAAGCCCTTGTCCTCGACGACGGTAAACGATGGCGTCTTCTCGCGGTGGAAGGGGCACAGGCCGGTGAACTCGCGCCCGCGCCGTTGCAGTTTCACGTTCCTGGCGACGATGTCGGCGAGCGGCACCCGTGCGCGGATGTCGTCCAGGAAGGCGGGCGGGAAGGCCATGGCGCGGCGCTCGCTCAGGCCAGGCGGCGCTTGACCAGCGCGCCGGCGCGGGCGCCGTCGATGCGGCCCGGATGGTCGCGTTTCAGCGCCGCCATCACGCGGCCCATGTCCTTCAGCCCCATGGCCCCGACCTCGCCGATCGCCCGTTCGACGGCGGACTCCATCTCGTCTTCCGACAACGCCTGCGGCAGGAAGCGTGCGATCACCGCGATCTCCGCCTCCTCCCTGGCGGCCAGTTCCGGGCGCTCGCCGGCGCGGAACTGGCGGGCCGCCTCCTCGCGCTGGCGCACCATCCTGGCCAGCAGCGCCAGCAGCTTGTCGTCGCCCACGGCCTCGCCGGCGCCCTGGCCGCGGGCGGCGATGTCGAGGTCCTTCAGCGCCGCCAGCACCAGGCGCAGGGTCGCCGTGGTGCAACGGTCCTGGGCCTTCTGCGCCTGCCTCAGCGCGTCGGCGATCTGCCGGCGAGTCGACATGCTGCGTCCCGGGGTTGTCGAGGGTGGCCATCTTAGTCGCCCGCCGCCGGCCTGTCGAAACGCCCGCGCGCCCGTTGTGGACAGGCTCCGGCTTGACCCGTTGCCGCGCCTTGCGTATATCGCGCGTCGTCTCTCTGGCCCGAATCTCCATGCCCGCATCCGTTTCCGCGCCGGCGCCCTGGGCCACGGCTGGTCTCGCCCTGGCGGACGGAACGGTGTTCTGGGGCCGCGGCCTGGGTGCCCACGGCCGGGCCGTCGGCGAAATCTGCTTCAACACCGCCATGACCGGCTATCAGGAGATCCTCTCCGATCCCTCCTATGCCGGGCAGATCGTCGCCTTCACCTTCCCCCATATCGGCAATGTCGGGGCCAATGGCGAGGACGTCGAGGCGGAGACGGCGGCAGCGCGCGGCGTCGTGCTGCGGGCCGATGCCACCGAGCCTTCCAGCTTTCGCGCCCTCCAGCATCTGTCGCCGTGGCTGGAGGCGCAGCGTCTGGTCGGCATCGCCGGCATCGACACCAGGCGGCTTACCCGTCTGATCCGCGAGCGCGGCTTCCAGACCGCCGGCATCGACCACGGCGCCGTCGATCTCGACGGGCTTCGCGGCGCCGTCGCCGCCTGGCCGGGCCTGGAGGGCATGGACCTCGCCCGCGAGGTGACCTGCCGCCGGCCCTATGCCTGGGAAGGCACCGGCTGGCGGGCCGGCCGCGGCTATGGGCGGCTGCGATCGCCGCGCCATCGGGTGGTGGCCGTCGATTACGGCATCAAGCGCAGCATCCTGCGCTGCCTCGCCGATCTCGGCTGCCACGTCACCGTCGTCCCCGCCGCCACTGGCTTCGACGACATCGCGGCGCTGGCGCCCGACGGCGTGTTTCTCTCCAACGGCCCCGGCGACCCCGCCGCCACCGGCCGCTATGCCGTGCCGGTGATCCGCGCCCTGCTGGCGAGCGGCATGCCCGTCTTCGGCATCTGTCTCGGTCATCAGATGCTGGCCCTGGCCCTGGGGGCGAAGACCGTCAAGATGGCCAACGGCCATCACGGCGCCAACCATCCGGTGAAGAACCTGGAGACGGGCAAGGTCGAGATCACCAGCCAGAACCACGGTTTCGTGGTGGATGCGGAGACGCTGCCGGCCGGCGTCGCCGCCACCCATGTCAGCCTTTTCGACGGCACGCTGGCCGGCCTGCGGCTGCCGGGCCGGCCGGTGTTCTCGGTGCAATACCACCCGGAGGCGAGTCCCGGCCCCCAGGACAGCCGCTATCTTTTCCGCGACTTCATCGCCGCCATGGCGGGTCATGCCTAGGCGCACCGACATCGAATCGATCCTGATCGTGGGCGCCGGCCCCATCGTCATCGGCCAGGCCTGCGAGTTCGACTATTCCGGCACCCAGGCGGTGAAGGCGCTGAAGGAGGAGGGCTACCGGGTCGTTCTGGTGAACTCCAACCCGGCGACCATCATGACCGATCCGGCGCTGGCCGACGCCACCTATGTCGAGCCGGTCACGCCCGCCATGGTGGCGAAGATCGTGGAAAAGGAGAGGCCCGACGCGCTGCTCCCCACCATGGGCGGGCAGACCGCGCTCAACACCGCCATGGCGCTGGCCGACCGGGGTGTGCTGGAGGCCTGCGGCACGGAGCTGATCGGCGCCAGCCGCGAGGCCATCGCCAGGGCGGAGAACCGGGCGCTGTTCCGCGACGCCATGACCCGGATCGGCCTCGAAAGCGCCCGCAGCGCGCTGGCGCACGATGCCGGGGAGGCCCGCGCGGCGCTGGAGGAGATCGGCCTGCCGGCCATCGTGCGCCCCAGCTTCACGCTGGGCGGCACCGGCGGCGGCGTCGCCTACAACCGCGAATCGTTCGACGACACCGTGCGGCGCGGCCTGGAAGCCAGCCCCGCCCGCGAGGTGCTGATCGAGGAATCGGTGCTGGGCTGGAAGGAATACGAGATGGAGGTGGTGCGCGACCGGGCCGACAATTGCATCGTCGTCTGCTCGATTGAGAACGTCGACCCGATGGGCATCCACACCGGCGATTCCGTCACCGTGGCGCCGGCCCTGACGCTGACCGACAAGGAATACCAGGCCATGCGCAACGCCTCTCTGGCGGTGCTGCGCGAGATCGGCGTCGATACCGGCGGCTCCAACGTGCAGTTCGCCGTCGACCCCGCCAGCGGGCGCATGATCGTGATCGAGATGAACCCGCGCGTCTCCCGCTCCTCGGCGCTGGCCTCCAAGGCCACCGGCTTTCCCATCGCCAAGGTCGCCGCCCGCCTCGCCGTGGGCTACACGCTGGACGAGATCCGCAACGACATCACGCGGGTGACGCCGGCCAGTTTCGAACCCGCCATCGACTATGTCGTCACCAAGGTCCCGCGCTTCACCTTCGAGAAGTTCCCCGGCGCCGAACCGGTGCTGACCACCTCCATGAAGTCGGTCGGCGAGGCGATGGCCATCGGCCGCAGCTTCGCCGAGTCGCTGCAGAAGGCCCTGCGCTCGATGGAGACCGGGCTTTCCGGCCTCGACCCCGTGGCCTTCGACGACCCCTCCGAAGACGGCATCACGGCCCGCCTCGCCCATCCGGGGCCGGACCGCATCCTGGTCGTCGCCCAGGCCATGCGCCACGGTCTGGACGACGGCGCCATCGCCCGCCTCACCAGGATGGACCCGTGGTTCCTGGAGCAGATCCGTCACATCGTCGAGGCGGAAGAGCGGGTGCGCGCGCACGGCCTGCCCGGCGACGCTCACGCCCTGCTCGCCCTCAAGAAGATGGGCTTCTCCGACCGCCGCCTCGCCAGCCTGGCCGGCGTGGACGAGGAACGGGTGCGCGGGCGGCGCGCCGGGGCGGGGATCCGGCCGGTGTTCAAGCGCATCGACACCTGCGCGGCGGAATTCCCGTCCGCCACCTCCTACATGTATTCCTGCTACGAGGGCGATGGCGTCGCGCCGCCGGAGGACGAAGCGGGGGTGTCGGACCGCCGCAAGGTCGTCATCTTGGGTGGCGGCCCCAACCGCATCGGCCAGGGCATCGAGTTCGACTATTGCTGCGTCCATGCCTGCCAGGGCCTCGCCGAGGCGGGCATCGAGACGGTGATGGTGAACTGCAACCCGGAGACGGTTTCGACCGACTACGATACCTCCGAGAGGCTCTATTTCGAGCCGCTGACCGCCGAGGACACCCTCGCCGTCGCCAGGGCGGAGATGGCGAAGGGCCGGCTGATCGGCATCGCCGTGCAGTTCGGCGGTCAGACGCCGCTGAAGCTTGCCCGCGCGCTGGAAGCCGAAGGGCTGCCCATCCTGGGCACGCCGCCCGACGCCATCGACCGCGCCGAGGACCGGCGGCGTTTCCAGCAGCTGCTCCACAAGCTCGGCCTGCGCCAGCCGGAGAACGGCACCTGCCGCAGCCTGGGTGAAGCGCGGGCGATCGCGCGGCGCATCGGCTATCCGGTGGTCGTGCGCCCCAGCTATGTGCTGGGCGGGCGGGCCATGCAGATCGTGCATGGCGACGAGGCGCTGGAACGCTATCTCGAGAGGTCGGTGGCGGCGGCCGATGGCACCCCCATCCTGATCGACCGCTTTCTCCAGGACGCGGTCGAGGTGGATGTCGATGCGCTGGCCGACGGACGCTGCGTGTTCGTCGCCGGCGTCATGGAGCATATCGAGGAGGCGGGCATCCATTCGGGCGACTCGGCCTGCTCGCTGCCGCCGCGCTCGCTGTCGCCCGCCATCGTCGCCGAGCTCGGGCGCCAGACCGAAGCCATGGCCCGCGAGCTGGGGGTGGTGGGCCTCATGAACGTGCAATTCGCGGTCAAGGACGACGAGGTCTTCGTGCTGGAGGTCAACCCGCGCGCCAGCCGCACGGTGCCCTTCGTCGCCAAGGCCATCGGCATCCCCATCGCCAGGATCGCGGCCCGGGTCATGGCGGGCGAGCCGCTGGCGGGCTTCGGCCTGACGGCGGCGGCCCCGGGCCATATCGCGGTCAAGGAGGCGGTTTTCCCCTTCGCCCGCTTTCCCCATGTCGACCTCATCCTGGGACCGGAGATGAAATCCACCGGCGAGGTCATGGGCCTCGACCGCGATTTCGGCCACGCCTTCGCCAAGGCCCAGCTGGCCGCCGGCGAGTCCCTGCCGCAGGCGGGATGCGTCTTCGTCTCGGTGCGCGACCGCGACAAGCCCCAGGCGGTGGCGCTGGGCCGGCGGCTGGCGGCGCTGGGCTTTTCGCTCGCCGCCACCCGCGGCACGGCGCGCGAGATGCGGGCGGCGGGCCTCGAGGTGGCGACCGTCAACAAGGTTCTGGAAGGGCCGCCCCACATCGTGGACGCGCTCAAGGACGGCCATATCGACCTGGTGATCAACACCACCGAGGGCGCCAAGTCGATCGCCGACAGCTTCAGCCTGCGCCGCACGGCGCTGTCGAAGAAGGTGCCTTATGCCACCACCATCGCCGGCGCCGGCGCCATGATCGAGGCCATCGCCGCCCTGCGCGACGGCGGCCTCGACGTGGCACCGTTGCAATCCTATGCGCCCGGGGTCGCCGCTGGCGGGCACGCCGGCGCCGCGTGACGACAGCGCGGCGCAGCATGGCGGAAGGTCCGCCCGCCCGCGCCCTGACGGCCTGGGTGGTGACCGATGGGGCGGCCGGTGCCGAGAACCAGTGCACCGGCCTGGCCGCCCTACTGGGCGTCGAAGCGGCGGTGAAACGCATCGCCATCCGCCGGCCCTGGCGCTGGCTGCCGCCGGCGCTGTGGCCGGCGCCCCTGGCGGCGCTGTCGCCGGCGGGCGACGGTCTGGCGCCGCCCTGGCCGCAGCTTCTGATCGCCAGCGGGCGCAAATCGGCGGCGCCCGCCGCCGCCATCGCACGGGCGGCGCGAGGCGGCACGGTGGCGGTGCAGATCCAGAAGCCGGGCCTGGCGGCGGCGCGTTTCGACCTCGTCGTCACCCCGCGCCACGATCGCCTGCAGGGCGCCAATGTCGTCGTCACCACCGGCTCGGTCCACGGGCTTACGCGCGCGCTGCTGGACGGTGAGGCGCGGCGGGCGGCCCCGGGCGCGGCCCATCTGCCGCGCCCGCTGATTTTTGCCGCCATCGGCGGGACCAACCGCGCCTATCGTTTCGATGAAAGCGCCGCCGCCGCGCTGGGCCGGCAGCTGGCCGCGCTGCCCGGCGGTCTGCTGGCGGCCGTCTCGCGGCGCACCGGGCGGCGGGCGGCACGGGCCATCGGCGCGGCGCTGGACCCGCGCCGCAGCCTCTTCTGGGACGGTGATGGCCCCAACCCCTATCGCGGCTGGCTGGGACTGGCCGACGCGGTGGTGGTGAGCGCCGATTCGGTTGCCATGGCGAGCGAGGCCTGCGTCACCGGCCGCCCCGTCTTCATCGCCGAATTGCCGGGCGGCTCGGCCAAATTCCGCGCCTTCCACGGGCTGCTCTTCCGCCTCGGCCACGCCCGCCCGCTGGCGCAGGGGCTGGCTCTGGACTGGACGCCCGTCCCCCTCGACGACGGCGCGGCGGTGGCCCGGCGGGTGCGGCTGCTGCTGGAAGAGAGGTTCAGTTGGTAAGGTTGCCGATCGGCACGTAGCGCCCGTTCTCCAGCCCGGCGAAGAGCATGCGCACCTGCGGATGCGAGACCGGATCGCCGCTTTCGTCGCGCCGCAGATTCTGCTCGGAGACATAGGCGACATAGGTGCTCTGCGCGTTTTCCGCCAGCAGGTGGTAATAGGGCTGATCCTTGGAGGGCCGCATTTCTTCGGGGATCGCCAGCCACCACTCCTCGCTGTTGGCGAACACCGGGTCGACGTCGAAGACGACGCCGCGGAAGGGGTGGTGGCGGTGGTGAACGATGTCGCCGATGCCGAATTTGGCGGTGCGGACGGCGGCCGGCGTTCTGGAGGGGTGCGTCATCGACGGAACCTTAGCAGGCCGGGCGGGCGGGGCCAAGCGCCTTTGCGCCTGCGCCCGCTCCGCACCGTCCCAGTCCGGACAGATGCGAGACGCGGCCCAACGGTCCACACAGCGTCTCATATGTTCTGAACGAGGACAGCCCCTTTCGCCGCGGCGCGCGGACGGCTAGATTGTTCCGTCCGCCGCCTCCCCGGAGCATTCGGGCCATGCCGGGCTTTCGCCATTGTCGCGTTCTCATCCTGGGCTCCGGCCCCGCCGGCCTCACGGCGGCGGTCTATGCCGCCCGCGCCGGGCTGGACCCGGTGCTGCTCCACGGTATCCAGCCCGGCGGCCAGATGACGATCACCACCGACGTCGAGAACTATCCGGGCTTCGCCGACATCGTGCAGGGCCCCTGGCTGATGGAGCAGATGGAACAGCAGGCCCGCAAGGTGGGGACCGTTTTCGTGGACGACCTCGCGACCGCCCTCGACGCGAGGCAGCGCCCGTTCCGCATCACGGGCGATTCGGGCACCGTCTATACGGCCGATGCCCTCATCGTGGCGACCGGGGCGCAGGCCAGGTGGCTGGGCCTGGAGAGCGAGCGGCGCTTCCAGGGCTTCGGCGTTTCGGCCTGCGCCACCTGCGATGGCTTCTTCTTTCGCGACAGGCGGGTCTGCGTGGTGGGCGGCGGCAACACGGCGGTGGAGGAAGCGCTGTATCTCACCCGCCACGCCCGCCGCGTGACGCTGATCCACCGGCGCGGCGCCCTGCGCGCCGAGAAGATCCTCCAGGGACGATTGCTGGCCCATCGCGCCATCGACGTCCTCTGGCACAGCGTGCTGGAGGAGGTGCTGGGCTGCGACGAGCCGCCGACCGTGACCGGCGTTCGCCTCAAAGACGTGAGGACGGGCGCCGTGACCCGGCTGGCGATGGACGGCGTCTTCGTCGCCATCGGCCACCGCCCCAACACCGACATGGCGAAGGGCGTGCTGGCCATGGACGGCGAAGGCTATATCGTCACCGCGCCGGACGGCACGGCGACCTCCGTCCCCGGCGTCTTCGCGGCGGGCGACGTGCAGGACAAGGTGTTCCGCCAGGCGGTGACGGCCGCCGGCAGCGGCTGCATGGCGGCCCTGGAGGTCGAGAAGTTCCTGGCGGCGGAGAGCGCATCCGACGGCGGGGAGCGCATCGCGGCCGAATAGGCCGGGCACCGTGCATGCGATGGACTGGGACAGGCTGCGAATCTTCTACCATGTCGCCGAAGCCGGCAGCTTCACCAGGGCCGGCGAACAGCTGCATCTGCATCAATCGGCCGTCAGCCGCCAGATCGGCGCGCTGGAGGCGGGCCTCGGCGTCAGCCTCTTCCACCGCCATGCGCGCGGCCTGCTGATGACCGAACAGGGCGAGCTGCTCTACCGCACGGCGCGCGAGGTCTATGGCAGGATCGCCATGACCGAGGCCACGCTTACCGACAGCAAGCGGCGCCCGCGCGGGCGCCTCACCGTCACCGCCACCACCGGTTTCTCGATCGTCTGGCTGATGCCGAAGATCGTGGACTTCATGGAGAGCTACCCGGAGATCTCCATCGCCCTGCGCATGGAGGACAGGGAGCTCGACCTCTCCATGCGCGAGGCCGATGCCGGCATCCGCCTGGGGCGGCCCACCCAGCCGGACCTGATCCGGCTCCCTCTCATGACTCTGCGTTTCCACTTTTTCGCCTCGCCCCGCTATCTGAAGGATTGGGGCATGCCGGAGACGCTGAAGGATCTCGAGAATCACCGCATGATCGTCTACGACAACGGCCCCCTGAAGGACGTCGTCAACCCGGGCTGGCTGTCGCACGCCTTCGGTTACGACCGCCCGCCGCAACTGCGCCCGGCCATGGCGGTGAACTCCATGCTGGGCATGCGCAGGGCCGTGGAAAACGGCCTGGGCGTCGCCATCCTGCCCGACTATGTGCTGGAAGGCTCCGATCTCCACCAGCGCCTGGAGATCGATGCACCGCTGCCGAAGGTGAAAGCCTATTTCGTCTATCCGGAGGAGCAGCGCCATTCCGCCCGCATCGGCGCCTTCCGGGACTTTCTGCTGGAAAAGATCGCCGCCTCCCGCAACTGACCACCTTGCACCGCATCGACCTTTCATGCACCACGCGCATGGCAGGGTTGCCATAATGGATATGGTGCGGGGCGGCGCCCCGGCCTATGTGAAGGGTGGACACGGAAGGCGGCTTCGCCTTCGGACGGATGCCCCCCATCCGGAAACGTGTCCGCCAGGCCCAGCCTGGCACGGGACCGTAAGGTTCCGACGTCTCCCAGACGTGAAGCCTCCCTCATCGACTGGGGCCGGGTTGCAAAACCCGGCCCCTCTTTATCGTCGCCCTGGGGAGAGATCCGCGCAGCGGCTACATGAACAGGCGCTCGCCGGCCATGCCGTCGTAGAGATGGGCGACTTCGGCGCCATAGCCGTTGTAGAGGAGGGTAGGGATGCGCTCGCCGCTGCCCAGCACCCGTTCGCTGGCCTGGCTCCAGCGCGGATGCGGCACCTCGGGGTTGACGTTGGCCCAGAAACCGTATTCCGACGGCACCAGCTGTTCCCAGAAGCTCACCGGCCGTTCTTCGGCGAGGGTGACGCGGACGATCGACTTCACGGACTTGAAGCCGTATTTCCAGGGCAGATGGAGGCGCAGCGGGGCGCCGAACTGGTTGGCCATGGGCCGTCCATAGGCGCCGGTGACGATGAAGGCGAGATCGTTTTCGGCCTCCGCCATCGTGACCCCTTCGGTATAGGGCCAGGGATACCAGAACTGATTCTGGCCGGGCGCCATGTCTTCGTCCTGGAAGGTCTGCATGACGACGTATTTCGCCGAGCCCAGGGGCCGCGCAAAGGCGACGAGGGCGCTGAGCGGGAAGCCGGTCCAGGGCACGACCATCGACCAGGCCTCGACGCAGCGGTGGCGGTAGATGCGCTCCTCCAGGGCCATGGCGCGGATCAGCGCGTCGATATCCACCGTCTTCTCCTCCTCCACCAGGCCGTCGAAGGTGACCGCCCAGGGCCGGCGGCGGAGATCGCGGGCGCGCTGCCAGATGGTCTTGTGGCTGCCGAACTCGTAGAAGTTGTTGTAGGTGAGGTTGTCTTCGGCCGGGGTGATGGCGCGCCCGGCATCGCCATAGGCCGGATTGGCCGCCGCCGGGTAGAGATCGGCGGTGGGGTCGGCGGCGGCCTGCTCTTCGGCGGCGGCGACCGCCTCCGAGTCGGCAGCGGCCGGCAGAGCCGCCGCCAGGATGGGGCCAGCCGCCAGGCCGGCGGCGAAGCGGCGGCGGTCGAGCCACACCGCTTCCGGCGTCGCCAGCCATTCCGCCAGTTCCCAACGCCGTCTCGATCGCATCGGCATGGCCACCCTCCTCTCCGGTTTTCCTGCGGCAAGGATGGCGTCTGACGCCCTGCCTGCCAAGTCGTGCCGCCGCGCCGTCAGAACAGGCTCTCGCAGGCGCGGCGGATGCGCCGGCAGGCCTCCTCCAGCGCTTCGGTCGAGGTGGCATAGGAGATGCGGAAATGGGGCGAATGCCCGAAGGCGGAACCCTGCACCGCCGCCACCTCCGCCTCTTCCAGCAGCCAGGCCACCACGTCGTCGTCGCTCTCCAGCACCGTTCCGGAACGCGTCGCCCGGCCGATCAGCCCGCCACAGGAAGGATAGACATAGAAGGCGCCCTGCGGCACGGGGCATTCCAGTCCCGGCGTCTCGTTCAGCATGGCGACCGTCATGTCGCGCCGCTGCCGGAAGACCTGGTTGTGGCGGGCGATGAAGTCCTGCGGGCCTTCCAGCGCCGCCACCGCCGCCCACTGGCTCACCGACGAGGTGTGGGTGGTCGATTGCGACTGCACCTTGTTCATCGCCTTGACCAGCGGCTGCGGCCCGGCGGCATAACCGACGCGCCAGCCGGTCATGCAATAGGCCTTGGAGACGCCGTTGACGGTGAGCGTGCGCTCCTTCAGCGCCGGTTCCACCTGGGCCGGGGTGCAGAAGCGGAAGCCGTCATAGACGATGTGCTCATACATGTCGTCGGGCATGACCCAGACCTGGGGATGGGCGAGCAGCACGTCGGTGAGCGCCTTCATGTCGTCCCAGCCATAGGCGGTGCCGGTGGGGTTCGACGGCGAGTTCAGCAACACCCATTTGGTGCGCGCCCCGATGGCCGCCTCCAGGTCCTGCGGGCGCATCCTGAAGCCGTTTTCGGCGGGGCAGGGCACCACCACGGGGCGGCCGCCGGCCAGCAGCACGATGTCGGTATAGCTCACCCAGTAGGGCGCGGGGACGATGACTTCGTCGCCTTCGTCGAGGGTGGCGACCATGGCGTTGTAGATCGACTGCTTGCCGCCGCAGGCCACGGAGATCGCGCCGGGCGCGTAGTCGAGGCCGTTCTCGCGCCTGAACTTGGCCGAGATGGCTTCGCGCAGCTCGCCGATGCCGGGCACCGGGGTGTAGCGGGTGTGCCCGTCCCGCATGGCCTTGCGGGCGGCCTCGACGATGTGGGGGGGCGTGTCGAAGTCCGGCTCGCCGGCGCCCAGCCCGATGACGTCGCGTCCGGCGGCCTTCAGCGCGTTCGCCCGCTCGGTGACGGCGACGGTGGGCGACGGTTTGATGCGTCCCAGGCGGGCGGCGAGGATCGACATGGCCTTCTCCATGATGTGCCGTGTTGGGCCGGCGGCGACCATAGCACGTCCCGCCGGTCATGCCTGCCGCCGCGGTGGCCGTTTCGGGGCCGGCAGCGGATGGCCTAGGATGGCGCGGCAACGCCAGCGAAAGGGCTCGCCCCGGCGGTGATGGACCGGATTGCAGGAAGGCTGGCCCTCTCATGGCACCGCCGGGTGTGGCGGCTGGCACTGCCGATCATGCTCGCCAATCTGACGCTGCCGGTGGTCGGCGCCGTCGATACCGCCATGGCCGGCCATCTGCCCGGCCCCGAATATCTGGGCGGCGTCGGCGTGGCGACGACCATCTTCTGCTTCGCCTTCTGGACCTTCAGCTTCCTGCGCCTGTCCACCACCGGGCTGGTCGCCCAGGCGCTGGGGCGCGGCGATGGCGAGGGCATCAAAGCGGTTCTGCTGGCGGGCTTCGGCCTGGCGGTGGTCATCGCCGTGCCGCTGCTGGTGCTGCAGGGTCCCTGCCTCGCGCTGGCGCTGCGGGCGATCGAAGCCAGCGCCGGGGTTTCCGCCCAGGCGACGCTCTATTTCGACGTCCGCATCTGGGCGGCACCGGCGGTGATGGCGAACTTCGTCGTGATGGGCGTGCTGATCGGCCTGCAACGGGCGGGCTGGGCGCTCGCCGTGCAGGCGCTGATCGCCGCCGTCAACGTGGCGCTGGACCTCCTGTTCGTGCTCGCCTTCGGCTGGCAGGTGCCGGGGCTGGCGGCGGCGACGGTGGTGGCCGACTATGTCGGGCTGCTGGCGGGCGGCGTCGCGCTGCTGGCGGTGGTGCCGCGGGCGCGCCGGGCCTGGCCGCTGGCGCGGGCCCTGGCGCCCTCCTCCTGGCGGCCGCTGCTGGCGCTCAACCGCGATCTGCTGCTGCGCACCCTGGCGTTGAATCTGGCCTTCGCCGTCTTCACCGGCCTTTCGGCCCGCAGCGGCGATGTGACGCTGGCCGCCAACGAGGTGCTGCTGATCTTCCTCACCTTCGCCAGCTTCGCCCTCGACGGCTTCGCCCATGCCTGCGAGGCCATCGTCGGCCAGGCGGCGGGTGGGCGGGATGCGCCGGCCCTGCGCCGGGCGGTGGCGGCGGCGACCCTGTGGGCGGCCGTGACGGCGCTGCTGGCCTCTGCGCTGTTCGCGCTGGCGGGCGGGGCCGTGATCGACGCCATGACCGACGTGGCGGCGGTGCGCGAGCAGGCGCGGGGCTATCTCGCCTATGCGGCCGCCATGCCGCTGATGGCCGTGTGGTCGTTCCAGCTCGACGGCATCTTCATCGGCGCCACCCGCGGGCGCGACATCAGGAATGCCATGGCCATCTCGGTGGCCCTCTACCTGCCGGCCGCGCTGGCGCTGTGGGCGCTGGCCGGCAATCACGGCCTGTGGCTGGCGCTCCATCTGCTGTTTGCGGTCCGCGCCCTCACGCTGCTGCGGCGCTGGCCGGCGCTGCTCGCCGATGTGGGCGCCAAGCCCCTCCGTTCGGGCGCCCTGTGCTAGGCTTACCGCGGCCACAGACTGGAGAAAGCCATGGTGAAAGGCGGCGTCCTTCCCCTCGTCGGCATCCCCTGCGATGTGCGCGAGATACCGCCGCATCCCTTCCACGCGGTGGGCGAGAAATATATCGACGCGGTGGCCCACGGGGCGGGCGCCATGCCGCTGCTGCTGCCCTCTTTCGGCGAGGGGCGGGATCTGGCGCCGCTGGAGGCCCGTTATTCCCCCGACGACCTGCTCGACCGCCTGGACGGCATCTTCCTGCCCGGCAGCCCCAGCAATGTGGAACCCGGGCGCTATGGCGGCAAGGCGCCGCGCCCGGCCACCCTGCTCGACCGCCAGCGCGACAGCCTCGCCCTGCCGCTGATCCGCCGGGCGGTGGCGCGCGGCGTGCCGCTGCTGGCGGTCTGCCGCGGCATCCAGGAGCTCAACGCCGCCCTGGGCGGCACCCTCTTCCAGCATCTGAACGAGGTGGAGGGCCGCGGCGACCATCGCCCGGGCGCCGGCAAGGGCGCGCCGCGCGAACGGCTCTACGGCCCCGCCCACGAGGTGGAAACGGTCGCGGGCGGCCTCCTGCGGCGCCTCACCGGGCTGGAGCGCTACACCGTCAATTCGATCCACGGCCAGGGCATCGATCGGGTGGCCGCCCCGCTGCGGGTGGAAGCGGTGGCGCCCGACGGCCAGGTCGAGGCGGTGTCGGTGCGGGGCGCGCCGTTCCAGCTGGGCGTGCAGTGGCATCCGGAATGGCGCTTCCGCGAGCGGCCCTTCGACCGCGCCCTCTTCACCGCCTTCGGCGAGGCCTGCCGCGCCCATGCCGTCGCCGCCAGGGCGGGCCTGAAGGCGGCGTGAGGGCGGCGGCCGTGGCCACCCGCCGCAACGGGCCGCTGCCGGCCGCCCCGGTGGCGGCGCGGCCCAGCCTGCCGGCCCGCTTCTATGTCTGTCCGGAGCTGGCGGCGCGGGAAAGGCGCGCCATCTTCGCCGCCAACTGGGCGCTCTTCGGGCCCGAGCGCGAGCTCGCCGCCGGGCGCTATGTGGCGCGCACGGTCAATGGCTGGCCGCTGCTGGTGCTGCGCGACGGCGCGGGCCGCCTGCGCGCCTTCCACAATGCCTGCCGCCACCGGGGGGCGGCGCTCTTCGCCGAGGGCGCCGGCCCATGCCCGGCCGAGATCGTCTGCCCCTATCACGGCTGGCGCTACGCCGGCGATGGGCGCCTGCTGCTGGCGCCGCGTTTCGGCGCGCCGCCGCCCGTGGCCGGCCTGCTGGCCGTGCGCGTGGCCACCTGGCGCGGCCTCGTCTTCGTCTGCATCGACGAAGCCGCGCCGGACCTCGAGGCCTGGCTGGGTTCCCTGCCGTCGCTGGCCGCCGGCTATCCCGAAACCGCCACCATGGCCTGGCGCGGCAGCTTCGCGGTGGAGGGCCGGGCCAATTGGAAGACCTATTGCGACAACACGGTGGAAGGCTATCACCTGCCCTTCGTCCACAAGCGCCTGAGCGCGGCGGTGGCGGGCGCGACGGTGGAGATCCGCGGCTATGACGATGGCCGCCTGGTGTGCTTCCACGTCGCCTATCGCGGCGAGGACCGGGCGCTGCGCGGCGATGGCGGCCTGTGGTTCTATCGCTATCCCGGCTTCCAGGCGGTGCTGGGGCCCACCGGCTTCAAGGCCGAGCGCATCGAGCCCCTGGGCGCCGGGGCCCTGCGCTCGACCAGCTGGGCCTGGTATGCCGCCGGCCTGGGCGAGAAGGAGGCGGCGGCCAGCTTCGCCTGGGCGGAAGAGATCGTGCGCGAAGACCTGGCCGTGTGCGAGACGGTGCAGCGCAACCTGGAAGCCGGCGCCTGGCCGGGCGGCTGGCTCTCCCCCGCCATGGAGGAACACACCGCCGCCTTCCAGGATCTGGTGCGGGCGGATCTGGCCGCCTGGGAGAAGGGCGGCGGCGCCACGGCACGCCTCCCGTGATCGGGCGCTTCGCCAGCCGCCTGGGGCGGCGCCTGCCGGCGACTCTGGTGGCGGGCGTCATCCTGGCGCTGATGGGCGCCTGGTTCGCCAGCGCGCCGCTGCGGCACAGCTATCCGGCCCCGGGCGCGCTGGTCCCCTTCCGCGGCGAGGCCTTCGATGCCATCGAGGTGCGCAAGCGGCGCGGTGCCTTTCTGCGCTTCCTCGCCGCCGATCCCCTGGAATTCCAGGCCGTGCTGGCCCCGGGCGAGCGCATCGTGCTCTACGAAAACGCCCTGCCGCGCTACCGGGAGTTGAAGGCGGCGGCGGTCGCCGGCCCGGCCGTCTATCACCTCTGGGAGGAGGCGCCGGACGAACGCGAGCGGCTGCTGATCTGGCAGTTCGAAGGCGCGGACGGGCTGCTGGTGTCCCGCGAGCAAACCGTCGCCGCGCTGAAGGCGGCCCGCGCCAGGGACGCCCTGCTGCCGGCCGCCATGGCCCTGGCCGGCCTGGTCCTGGCCGCGCTGGGCTGGCGCGCCCGGCGGCGTTGATATGCCGGGCATGAATTTCATGGTCCGGATAAGCCTCGAAGGGGAGTTGTGGCACCGTTAGCGATGGCACCTTCGAAGAAATACCCTGGCCAAATGATCTTTCGTGGGTAAGGTTCGATGCAATTCGTCACGAACGGCCCCGATATCCCGGAACGCCTGCTTCAGGCGCATGAGGACGGCCGCGTGGTGTTTTTCTGCGGTGCGGGCATCTCCTATCCGGCAGGCCTGCCGGACTTCGCCGGGCTGGTCAAGAAACTCTATGAAAGATTGAGCGGTCCGCCCGATGCCGAACAGCGGGCGGCGATCAGAACCAGGCGCTTTGACACGGCCATCGCCCTGTTGGAAAACAAGATCGTCGGTGGGCGCGAAGCGGTGCGGAGAGAACTGGCGAACATCCTCACGCCGAACTTCGAAATATCCGGCGCCACCGCCACCCACGAGGCATTGCTGACGCTGAGCCGGAACCGCGAGGAACGGACGCGGCTCGTCACCACCAATTTCGACCGGCTGTTCGAGAAAGTGATCGACGATGCGGGCCTCTCGGTCGCGCTTTTCCAGGCGCCGCTGCTGCCCGTGCCCAAGAGCCGATGGGACGGCCTCGTCTATCTGCACGGCCTGCTACCGGCGAAGAAGCCATCCGCTCAGGAGCTGGATCGTCTGGTCTTCTCCAGCGGCGATTTCGGCCTCGCTTATCTGATCGATGGTTGGGCTGCCCGCTTCGTCGGCGAGCTGTTCCGCAATTACACGGTGTGCTTCGTCGGATACAGCCTCGACGATCCGGTGTTGCGCTACATGACCGATGCGCTGGTGTTGGGCGAGTCGCCTCGGGAAATGTTCGCCTTCGGCAGCCACAGCAAGTGCAAGGAGAAAGAGCAAACCGGCCACTGGCAGGCGAAAAACGTAACGCCCATCTTATACCGCGAACACCGGCGGCACAGCTATCTGCACGGGACGCTGCGCGAGTGGGCGGCGGCCTACCGTGACGGCATAGGTGGCAAGGAGCAGATCGTCGCCCGATACGCGGGCTTGCGCCCTTCGGCGAGCACAAAGCAGGACGATTTCGTCGGTCGCCTGTTGTGGGCCTTGAACGACCCCGGCGGCCTGCCTGCCAAACGCTTCGCCGGCCACGATCCGGTCCCCTCGCTGGACTGGCTCGAGTATCTCGGTGAGCAACGCTACGGGCGCGCCGATCTGGGCCGCTTCGGCGTCATGCCTCATGCGGACGAGGACGACAAGCTGGAATTCAGCCTGATCCGCAGACCATCTCCCTATACCCGCGCCCCGTGGATGACGCTGATGGACGAGAGCGTCGGCATCGACGGATGGGATGACGTCATGCGCCATCTGGCGTGCTGGCTGCTGCGGCACCTCGACGACCCGAAGCTGCTGCTGTGGTTGGCGGAGCGCGGCGGACAGCTTCACCCTGGTTTCATACGGCTCATCGAATGGCGCCTGGAGGAGCTCGACAAACTCGAAGGCGGCGGCGACACGGACGGGTTGGACCGTATTCGAAGCAATGCGCCGCGCGCCGTTCCGGGACCGGCGATGCGCACGCTCTGGCGGTTGATGCTCGCCGGGCGCATGAAGTCCCCGTCGTCCACCCTCGACATCTACCAATGGCGGCCCCGTTTCGAGCGCGATGGCCTCACGATCGCCCTGCGCCTGGAACTGCGCCATCTGCTGACCCCCCGCATTTCCCTGCGCGGGCCATCCCTCTTGGGTGGAGATCGGGAAGATCGGAGCGAGCCGGAACGGGTCGGGGAGCTCGTGGATTGGGAGATCGTCCTATCCTCGGACCATGTGCATTCCGCATTGCCCCATCTGCGCGAGAGCCCGCGCTGGCCCGAGGCGTTGCCCGGCCTGCTGGACGACCTCAACGCATTGCTGCGGGACGCGATGGATCTGATGCGGGAACTCGGCGGGGCCGACGACGAGAGCGATCCGTCCTGGGTCCATCAACCCTCGATCGAAGCGCACCCGCAGAACGATGGGGGCCACGACTGGACGGCATTGATCGAGCTCACCCGCGACGCCTGGACCGCAACGGTGAAGGTCGCACCGGAGCGGGCGAGGCTTGCCGCCGAAGCTTGGCGCCTTGCGGGGTATCCGGTGTTCCGACGGCTGGCCCTCTTCGCAGCCACGCATCGCGGCGTCATTCCACCTCGGCAAGCCCTCGATTGGCTGCTGATCGACGAGCGCTGGTGGTTGTGGTCGCCTGCAACTCAACGGGAATCCATGCGGCTTCTCGTATTTCTGTCAACCAGACTTACCGCCCCTCTGTTGATTGAGTTGGAACAAGCCGTTCTCCCAGGACCACGCCGCGATATGTTCAAGGCAGATATTGGCGCTGAGGACTGGACGGGAATCGTAGAGCGAGAAGTCTGGTTGCGCCTCGCCAAGATGAAGGAAGCGGGCGCGTCCCTGGGAACGGATGCGAGAGCGAAATTCGACCAGCTGACTTCGCGTCACCCGGATTGGCGCCTGCAGGAAGAAGATCGCGACGAGTTTCCCTTCTGGACGGAAGATGGGGTTATTGTCGAATTACAAAGGCACGTCGCTATACCGCGCCGCCGCCGCGATCTGGTCGAGTGGCTGAAACAAAACCCGGGGGAGGGCTTTTGGCAGGAAGACGGTTGGTCTCAACGCTGCCGGGACGACTTTCCCACGACCGCCTGCGCGTTGTGCGCCCTCGCCCGCGACGGCACTTGGCCCCCCAGGCGCTGGCACAAGGCATTGCGGGCCTGGTCGGAGGAAGACCTGATCGAGCGCTCATGGCGCTACATGGCACCGGTGCTGGCCGCCGCGCCCGACGACGTCCTGCAGTCGCTTGCGCGTGATGTTGGCGGATGGTTGGAAAACGTCGCCAAAATTTCCGATCCCGACGAGACCATGTTCCTCGATCTCTGCCGGCGCATATTGAAGCTCAATGATCGAGGCGATGCGGACAAGGGCATTGGCGGTCCCCTGACGCAGGCCATCAACCATCCGGTAGGCCGCGTGACGGAAGCGCTCCTGCATTGGTGGTCTCGAAACCCGCTGGAAGACGAACAAGGTCTGCCGGACGAACTCAAACCCATCTTTACCGGGCTTTGCGATACCGACGTCGGCAAATTCCGCCATGGCCGCGTCTTGATGGCCGTTCGCGTCATTCCCCTGTTTCGCGTGGATCGTGAGTGGACCGCGCAACATGTGCTGCCCCTGTTCGAATGGCACCGGAGCGAGGACGAAGCGCGCGCCGTCTGGGAGGGCTTTCTCTGGTCGCCTCGCCTCTATCGCCCCCTGATGGAATCGATCAGGCAACCCTTTCTCGCTACCGCACACCGTTACGAGGCGCTCGGCCACTGCAGCAGGCAATACGCCACCTTGCTGGCCTCTGTCTCCTTCGACCGCGGCAATACCTTCACCATGAGGGAGCTCGCAGCAGCGACCGCGGCGTTGCCGGAGGAAGGGCTACGACATACCACCGATTTGTTGGCCCGCACATTGGACGGCTTAGTCGATCGGCACGCCGAGTATTGGCGCAACCGGGTCCTGCCGTACTTAAAGAAAATCTGGCCGCAGTCGCGTGACCGAAAGACTCCGGCGATCTCTGAGGGTCTCGGCAGGGTGTGTATCGCCGCGGGGAATGAATTTCCGGCGGCGCTGGAGGCACTTCGGCCTTGGCTGCAGCCGCTGCCATTTCCTGGCCACCTGATACGGCGACTGAAAAAGTCCGGGCGATGTAATGAGTTCCCCGAGCATGCGCTCGCTTTTCTGGCTTTGGTGGCTGGCGACGGCTCTCTGTGGGGAAGCGGTTTGAAAGAGTGCCTTGAGCAGATACAATCGGCGGCATCCGAGCTAAAGGAAGATCGCCGTTTCCAGACACTTTGGGACCGCCTCCGCCAATCTGGGCAGGAATTGGAATAGCCCAACACTGTAGCGTCGATGTCGCTGGAATAGAGAATCCCCGTTGTCGTTCACATCGGCTCTCCCGGCAAGATAAGAAACTCGGGGATCCTCTACACATATCGCGACTCTTCGTTTCACCGGGTTCGTCGGCGGCATCGCCTCGCGCTCCGCCACCGTAATGAAGCGGCTGCACCAGCGACGGAACCGGAGTTTCGCGCCACCGGGCGATGCGCCGGCAGACGCGCGGAACATCGGCTCCGCATGGCGCGCCGGCGTCGCGCTCCTGGGTCGCGGCGAGGACGGCGCTGCCGCCCTCACCCGCCGCCATCGCGCCGCAGCAGCGTTCCGATCTCGCCCAGGCGGAAGGCGCCCAGCAGCTGGCCGGCGGCGGCGTAGGTGGCCAGCCCCAGCGCCACCAGGGCGGCCAGCGCCGCCGTCTTCGCGGCGAGTGTGCCGTCCAGCCACGGCGCCGCCAGCTGCGCGGCCGGCCACAACAGCGCCACCATGGCGGCGGTGGCGCAGGCGGCGCGGGGCAGGCAGCGCTTCAGCCGCGCATCGGGCGAGAAATAGCCGCGTCGCACCAGCACCGCGAACAGCAGGCCGCCATTGATCCAGGCGGCGCCGGCGGTGGCCAGCGCGATGCCGACATGGCCCAGCGACCAGATCAGTGCCAGCATGATGGCGATGTTGCTGGCCAGGCCGACGACGGCGATCCGCAGCGGCGTCGCCGTGTCCCTGCGGGCGAAGAAGCCCGGCGCCAGCACCTTGATCAGCACATAGGCCGGCAGGCCCAGCGCGAAGGCGGCCAGCGCCGCCGCGGTGGCGGCGGTATCGGCCGCCCCGAAGGCGCCGCGCTGGAACAGCACGGCGACGACGGGTTCGGCGATCGCCACCAGCGCGGCGGCGGCAGGCAGGCAGAAGACCACCGCCAGCTCCACCGCCCGGCTCTGGCTTTCGTTGGCGCCCGCCCCGTCATGGGCCTCGATCTGGCGCGAGAGCAGCGGCAGCAGCGAGGTGCCGACGGCGATGCCGATCACCCCCAGCGGCAGCTGGTTGACCCGATCGGCATAGTAGAGATGCGAGATGGCGCCGGTGGGCAGGAAGGAGGCCGCCCACAGATCGATCAGCAGGTTGATCTGCACCACGCCGGCCCCCAGCGCCGCCGGGGCGAACAGGACCAGCAGCCGCCGCATGTCGGCGCTCAGCCGCGGCCACACCGGGCGCGGCAGCAGGCCGGCCCGCTTCAGGCTCGCCAGCAGCAACAGCAGCTGCGCGAGGCCGCCGGCGCTCACGCCCCAGGCCAGCGCCCGCCCGGCCGCCGCGCCCCCCTCGCGCCCCGCCATCAGGGCGGCGGCGATGAGGCAGAGATTGAGCAGGATGGGCGCGGCGGCGAAGGCGGCGAAGCGCCCGCTGGAGTTCAGCATGGCCCCGAACAGCGCCACCAGCGAGACCAGCAGCAGATAGGGAAAGGTGATGCGCGTGAGCTCCACCGCCAGCGCCAGCTTGGCGGGCTGGTCGGCGAAGCCCGGCGCCAGCGCGACCACGACCCAGGGCATGGCGATCTCGACGACGGCGACCAGCGCCGCCAGGATCACGAACAGGATGGCCAGCGTTTCTTCGGCCAGGCGGCGGGCCGGCGCGGCGCCCTCGCTCTCCAGCTTGCCGGCGAAGACCGGCACGAAGGCGGCGTTGAAGGCGCCCTCGGCGAACAGGCGGCGGAAGAAGTTGGGGAGCTTGAAGGCGACCAGAAAGGCATCGGCGGCCAGCCCCGCGCCCAGGGCCGCCGCCACCAGCACATCGCGCAGGAAGCCCAGCGCGCGGCTTGCCGCCGTGAGGCCGCCGACGGTGGCGAAGGCGCGGTGGAGATTCACGGCAGAGGCGATGCGGGCGTCCTAATCCGCCAGGGCCGTCAGCGCCCGGCTGGCGACCTGCGCCATGGCGAGATCGACGGCGCCGGCGCCGCCGAGATCGTCCAGCACGGCGCGCAGGCGGGCGACGCGCTTGCCGTTGGCGTCGATCCAGGCGGCGGTCGCCTTGCCGGCCGGGCCGTCGCCATGGGCCGCCAGCACCGACGCCGCGACGGTCCGCTGCTGGCGGAAGCTCTCTTCGATCAGCCCCTGCTGGGCGAGGCGGTCCCAGCGGTTCTCGATCGGCAGGCGGCCCAGCACGTCGCGCAGCCAGTCGGCGCCCAGCGCCTCGCCGACGTCGAAGAACACGGTGGCGACGTGCACCGCGTCGAGGCCCATGGCCTGGGCGGTGTCGACCACGTCGCAGACCGCCGGCAGCGTGCGCAGGCTGGCGACCTGGGCGGCCGTTGCCGCCGGCACGCCCTCCTTCTGGTAGCGCTTCGCCGCCCGGCGCATGGAACGCCGCCTCGCGGCGCTGACCAGCGTCGGCAGCTGGCGGCGCAGGGCGGTGACGGCCGGGCGGAAGGCCGCCACCGTCTCGCCGATGGCCATGGGCTGAGCGCGGTGGCGCAGCATCCAGCCGGTCACCCGTTCGACCAGCAGCATGGCCTCTTTCAGCATGGCGGTCTGCACGGCGGTGGCCACCTTGTTGTCGAGGGCCTCGATCGCGTCCCACACCTCGCGCAGCGCGAAGGCGCCGCGCGCCACCGCATAGGCGCGCGCGATGTCGGCGAAACCGTGGCCGGTCTCCTCCGCCAGCCGCCGCACGAAGGCGATGCCGGCGCGGTTGACGATGGAATTGGTGGTGAAGGTGGCGACGATCTCGCGCCGCAGCCGGTGGCCCAGAACCTGCCGGCGGAAGCGTTCCTGCACCGGCGGCGGGAAGTAGCGCAGCAGGTCGTCCCGCAGGTCGGGGTCGTCGGGAAGGTCGGAGGCGAGCAGCGCCGCGTGGAGGTCCATCTTGGCATAGGCCAGCAGCACCGAGAGTTCCGGGCGGGTGAAGCAGCGTTCCCGGGCGCGCCATTCGGCCAGCGCCTCGTCGTCGGGCAGGCCCTCGATGCGGCGGTCGAGCAGGCCGCTGTGCTCGATGGCGCGCATGAAGCGGATCTGTTCGTCCAGCTTGGTCCGGCCCTGGCTTTCCAGCACCGTCAGCGCCTGGGTCTGAAGGTAGTTGTCGCGCAGCACCAGGCGGGCCACGTCCCAGGTCATGTCGTCGAGCAGCAGGTTGCGCTGCTTGACGGTCATGTCGCCCGCCTCCACCACCCCGTCCAGCAGGATCTTGATGTTGACCTCGTGATCGGAGCAATCGACGCCGGCGGAGTTGTCGATGGCGTCGCTGTTGAGGCGCCCGCCGGCCAGCGCGTATTCGATGCGCCCGGCCTGGGTGGCGCCCAGATTGCCGCCCTCGCCGAACACCCGCGCGCCCAGTTCGCGACCGTTCACGCGCAACGGGTCGTTGGCGCGGTCGCCCACCTCGGCGTGGCTCTCGTGGCTGGCCTTGACATAGGTGCCGATGCCGCCGTTCCACAGCAATTCGACGTCGGCCTTCAGCATGGCGACGATGAGCTCGCCCGGCGTCACCCGCTCCTCGGCGATGGCGAAACGGCGCCGCAGTTCGGGCGAGAGCGCGAGCGATTTGGCGCTTCTCTCGAAGACGGCACCGCCTGGCGACAGCAGCGCCCGGTCGTAATCGGCCCAGCTGGCGCGCGGCATCTCGAACAGGCGGCGGCGTTCGTCCCAGCTCGCCGCCGCATCGGGGTCGGGGTCGGCGAAGATGTGGAGGTGGTTGAACGCCCCCACCAGGCGGATGTGTTTGGAAAGCAGCATGCCGTTGCCGAACACGTCGCCCGCCATGTCGCCGATGCCGACGACGGTGAAGTCCTCCTCCTGGACGTCCTTGCCCAGCTCGCGGAAATGGCGCTTCACCGCCACCCAGGCGCCCTTGGCGGTGATGCCCATGGCCTTGTGGTCGTAGCCGGCCGAACCGCCCGAGGCGAAGGCGTCGCCCAGCCAGTGGCCGTATTCGGCGGCGACGGCGTTGGCGATGTCGGAGAAGGTGGCCGTGCCTTTGTCGGCCGCCACCACCAGATAGGGGTCGTCGTCGTCGTAGCGCACCGTGCGCTCGCGCTCCACCACCTCGCCGGCGACGATGTTGTCGGTGATGTCGAGCATGCCGGCCATGAACAGGCGATAGCAGGCGGTGCCTTCGGCCAGCAGCGCCTCGCGGGAGGATGGCGGGCGCTTGACGACGAAGCCGCCCTTGGAGCCGACCGGCACGATGACGGCGTTCTTCACCGTCTGCGCCTTGGCCAGCCCCAGCACCTCGGTGCGAAAGTCCTCGCGCCGGTCCGACCAGCGGACACCGCCCCGCGCCACCGGCCCGCCGCGCAGATGCACCGCCTCCATGCGGGCCGAATAGACGAAGATCTCGCGCCAGGGCTTCGGCGGCGGCAGGCTGTCGATGGCGCCGCTGTCGAATTTGAGGGCCAGGCAGGGCCTGGGGCCGCCGTCCTCGTTCCGCTGGAAGAAGTTGGTGCGCAGCGTCGCCTCGATCAGGTTGAGATAGCGGCGCAGGATGCGGTCCTGATCGAGGGAGGCGACCCGGTCGAGATCGCAGGCCAGCCGTTCGCGCAGCCCCTGGCAGCGGGCGGCGGCTCCCTCGCGGCGGTCGGGGTCGAAGCGCGCTTCGAACAGCTCCACCAGGGTGCGGGCGATGGCGGGATTGGCGGCCAGCGTCGCCTCCACATAGGCCTGGCTGAAGGGCGCGTTGATCTGGGTCATGTATCTGGCATAGGCGCGCAGCACGACGATCTGGCGCCAGTCCAGCCCGGCCAGCACCAGGTTGTTGAAGTCGTCGCCTTCGACCTCGCCCGACCACAGGCGCGCGAAGGTCTCGTGAAAGCGCTGGCGCAGGGCGGCGGCATCCACCTGCCAGCCGAATTTCAGCGTCACCCGGAAGTCGTGGATCCACACCGGCGCCCGGCCCTCGGGGCGGAGCTCGTGGGGCGCCTCCTCCATCACCACCAGGCCCATATGCTCCAGCATCGGCATGATGTCGGAGAGCGGCACCGGCGCGCCCGAGCGATAGACCTTGAAGTTGAGCGCGCCTTCCGCGGCGTCCAGCCGGCGGTGGAGGTTCATGGCGATACCGTCTGCGGCCATCGCCTCGATGCGCTCGATGTCGGCGGCCGCCAGGGCGGTGCCGTAGGACTCCTTGTAGCCGGCCGGGACGGCGTTCTCGTAGCGATGGAAGAGGGCCATGCCGCGCCCCTCGCCGCGTTTCTCGATCAGCGCGTCGCGGAAGTCGTCGTCCCAGCGGCGCGAGGCGGCGACCAGCAGCCGTTCGATCTGCCCGGCGTCGGCCTCGTCGGCATCGCCTTCGGGCGTGTGGACGATGTAGTGCGCGCGCGCCATGGGTGCATCCGACAGCTGCGTGTTGACCTCCGCCGAACTGCCGCCCAGCTCCTCCAGCAGGATCGCCTGCATGCGCTCGCGCAGGGCGGTGGTGTAGGAGTCGCGCGGCACGAACACGAAGCAGGAGACGAACTGGCCGTAGCTGTCGTGGCGCATGAACAGGCGCAGGCGCTGGCGATGCTCCATATGCAGGATGCCGCGCGCCGTCTGCTCCAGCGTCGCGCTGTCCATCTGGAAGAGCTCGTCGCGCGGAAAGCTGGCCAGGATGTGCTCCAGCGCCTTGGCGTTGTGGCTGCCGGGCGCGAAGCCCGCCCGCGCAGCCACCGCCTGTGCCTTACGCCGCAGTAGCGGGATGCCGGCCAGCGGGGCGCTGTAGGCGGCGGAGGTGAGCAGGCCCAGGAAGCGGCGCTCGCCCGCCACCCGTCCGTCGCCATCGAAGCGGCGGATGCCGATATAGTCCATATAGACCGGGCGATGGACGTTGGAACGGGTCCACGCCTTCGAGACGATGAAGAGCTCCTGGCGTTCCAGCTGGCGGGCGAAGCGCGGCGCCAGCGGCTTGTCGTGCCAGGCGCGGCGCTCCCGGGAGAGATGGCGCAGGACGCCCAGGCTGCCGCCTTCGACCACCTTCGAGAAGACCGCGCCGTTCTTGCGTTCCAGCGCGTATTCGCGATGGCCCAGGAAGGTGAAGTTGTCGTCGCGCAGCCAGCGCAGGAAGGCCAGCCCCTCCGCCAGGTCGTCGGCTGTGACCGGCGGCGGCGTGGCCTCCATCTCGGCGATCTGGGCGTCCAGCGCCTCCAGCATCGCCGGCCAGTCCTCGACGGCGGCGCGCACATGGCCCAGCACCTCCGCCAGGCGGCGGCCGATCTCCTCGTGGCGCGGCCCTTCGGGTTGCTGCGTGACCTCGACATGGAGCACCGATTCGGCGGCGAAGCCGGCGGCGCCCTGGTCGGCGGCATCGACGATGGCCTCGACGCTGCCGCCGCTGCCGCGGGCGACGCGGACCACGGGATGGATCAGCAGCAGCACCGCCAGGCCCATGCGGTTGAGCGCCGCCACCACGGAATCGACCAGGAACGGCATGTCGTCGTTGACGATCTCGACCGTGGTATGGGTCGATTGCCAGCCGTCGCGCTCCAGGTCCGGGTTGTAGATGCGGATGCGGGGGGTGGCGGGATCGCGGGGCCGCTTCAGCCACTGCCACAGCGAGGCGACGGCGCCGTACAGGTTCTCCACCGTCTCGCCTTCGATGTCCTCGGCGATCAGGTCGGCGAAATAGCGGCGGGCGAAGGCGGCCAGATGCGGTGCCTTGCCGCCGAAGCGCTCGCCGATCAGCGCCAGCACCGCCGCCACGCGCTCCGCCAGCATGTCCCGGTCGCGCTGCGCCATAGCCTCTCCCAGGGCGCCAGCCTAGCAGCTTGGCGGGTGGGGGCGAAGCGGACGTCCCGGCCCGGTGGCCGGGCAAAGCGTCACACGCTGCGGGAACGGCGGCCGGCGAACAGGCCGCCGCCCTTGTGGGCGCTGCGACCGATCGCCAGCGGGCCGGCCTGTGCCGTCGGGAAAGTAAATCGCAAGCGGCCCGCCAGACCGCCGCGCGGACCCCTTCGCAGGGCGAGGACGACGATGGCCTCCGGCGGCAGCGATGGCCAGCCGCAGCGGCGCAATTCGGTGGCGGCATCGATCTTCAAGGCCTCTTCGTCGCCGAGGCGGCGACTATGGCGGGTTACGTCGTAGTCGGTCACGCTTTCCCAGACCCGCGACGGGGCGAACAGCGGATCGTCGTCCTCGTCGATCTGCGCCAGGGCGAGTCTCAGCAGCCCGGCCCGGCCGGCGCGCAGGGTGTCCATTCCCTCCAGGGCGCGCGCCATTCGGTCGTGGTCTCGTTCGATTTCTGGCCACTTCACGCCATGGCGCTGCAAGCGGTTCGGCGCCAGATAGAGGATGCGTCTGCGCGGCAGGTCGGCGACGATGGCGATATGGCGGTGGATGCCGTTGCCGGCCGGGCTGCCGTCCTCGTTGTGGCCGCTGACATAGGGGGGCAGTCGCTCGCCCCGGGATAGATTGTTCTGCACCCGCGCCATCGTCGCCCGGCGCGCGGCCTGCGCCACCGGTGCTGGCGCGGCACCGTCGGCAAGTCCGTCCGTTATGGCGAAGGCCAGCACGTCGCGCATCGGCTCCTCCTCATTGAAGATATGTAGCGTCACAGGCACCGAACGGCACAATGCGGGAACTTCCGGGGCACAACCGCCCCGGCCTCATTGAGATAGATGGTGTTCCCCCTCACACCTCATCCCCGTGCCCGAAGATGTCAGGTGCGTCATCCCGGTCGAGGAGGTCGTGGTTCACCAGCTAGGCGCGGGTCGTCATCTGCGAGACGACTCGCGGTTTGCATCTGCTCATCCTCGGAGAGGTCGCCCGCCATCGTGTCGTCCATGGCGGCAGGGGCTCAGCAACTCCGCGGCGGTGAAGGGATAGCCTTCTGGCGGTAGCTAGTACGTATACATGTGTCACTGGGAACAGCGCTTCGGCGGGCTGACCGCTGCGGATGGCGAGCAGGTGTGCTGGTTCGAAGTGCCGTCACGTCTCCCACCTCAAGCAGAGTGCCAGGCGTGTGCCACCGTCCGCTCGGTCGAGCGCAAAGCAGGGGCCGTCCCAGCACTTGTCCCTCCGCGAGAGCGTGGCGGCTGTCGCTCCCGTCACCGACAGCCACCACGCAGTGTGTGAGGTTCCAGTCGAGAGCAGCCTTTTCCTTGGAAGACTTCCGCCCCGAACTCCCCATAACCGCCACCGGTTCCACAAGAACCGTTCGGCGAGCGGGTAGCCGGAAAATGGGACCGCGGTAAAACTGACGACATTCGGTGTCCTCAATCATGGTAAGAAGCCGGCCGTTAGCCGTCACGGTGAACAAGTCGAGCATTGCTTGCTCCTCTGCCAATTCCAGCGAGGAGCCCTTGGCGACTGCAAAACGACTGGAGGCCAGCCGAAGCCCGGCGGGAGCCGCTCCATGACCCAACTCGAGCTCCATCTCCCTGCGCCGCCGGCCAGCGGTGAGGCTCCACTGGTGCCGGCGCGGATGGTAAACGAGTTCGTTTATTGCCCGCGGTTGGCCTATTTGATGTGGGGGCAGGCCGAATGGGCGGAGACCGCCGACACCGTGGACGGGCGGCGCGTCCATAGCCGCGTCGATCGTCCGGGCAGACCATTGCCCACTCCGGAAGCGCTGGAGGGCGGCAGCGAGGGCGAGAAGGTCGTCAGCCGCTCGCTCACGCTTTCCTCCGAGCGGCTGGGCGTGATCGCGAAGATCGACATCGCCGAGGCCAGGGACGGGCTGGTCACGCCTATCGACTACAAACGGGGTCGTCGTCCACATGTGGCGCGCGGCGCCTACGAGCCGGAGCGCGTCCAGATATGCCTTCAAGCGTTGCTTCTCGAGGAGCACGGCTATCGGGTGGAAGAAGGTGCCATCTGGTATGCGGAGAGCCGCGAGCGCGTCCGTATCGCCCTTGATGACGAACTGCGCCAGGCCGCCCGCGAGGCGGTGAGCCGCCTGCGCCTGACCGTCGCCCACGGCCGCATCCCGCCGCCGTTGAAGGATAGCCCCAAATGCCCCCGCTGCGCCCTGGTCTCCATCTGCCTGCCCGACGAGATGGGCGTGCTGAGTGGCTCCGATCTGGCGCCACGCCCCATTGCTGTCGGCCGCGACGAGGCGTTGCCACTGGTCGTCCAGTCGCAGCGAGCACGCATCGCCAAGGAGGGCGAGACGCTAAGGATCATCGACGAGGAGCAGGGCGATACCACGGTGCGTCTGATCGACGTGTCCGATGTCGCGCTCTTCGGCAATGTCTCGATCACCGCCCCGGCGCTCGCCACCCTCATGGACCGCGAGATCCCAGTCGCTTTTCACAGTTATGGAGGCTGGTTTCGCGGCGTCGCCCATGGTGTTGGTCACCGCAATGTCGAAGTCCGCACAGCGCAATACCGAGCGAGCTTCGACGACGGCTTCTGCCTGCGCTTCGCCCGCGACCTGGTGGCCGCCAAGATCGTCAATCAACGGACCATCCTGCGGCGCAACTGGCGGGGCGGTGAGGATGAGCGCAAAGTGGTGCTGGCGCGGCTGAAGGCAGCACGTAAATCAGCGCCCGGTGCCGCCTCCATGAGTGAATTGTTAGGCCTGGAAGGCGACGCTGCTGCGAGCTATTTCCGCGCCTTTGCCGGCTTGCTGGCTCCTCCCGGCGGCAGCGACACGGACGAGGGCCTTGCCTCCTTCCGCTTCGAGGCTCGCAACCGCCGCCCTCCGAGCGATCCGGTGAACGCCATGCTATCGTTGGCCTATGCCATGCTAACGCGACACCTGACAGTGGCGCTGGCGGCTACCGGCCTTGATCCCTATCGCGGCTTCTTTCACGCCCCACGCTATGGACGGCCGTCGCTGGCGCTCGACGTCATGGAGCCGTTCCGTCCATTGATCGCCGATTCCGTCGTGCTCTCGGCGATCAACACCGGCGAGGTGGCACTGGGAGATTTCGTCGTCGCCGCCACCGGAACGGCGCTCACCGCTGCCGGCCGCCGCCGTTTCGTCGCCGCTTTTGAGCGGCGTCTGTCGCAGGAAACCACCCATCCGCTGTTTGGCTACCGACTCAGCATGAGGCGGCTGCTTATGATGCAGGCCAGATTGCTGGGTCGCCACCTTCTGGGGGAACTTGCAAGCTATCCCCACTACTTGCCGCGGTGAGGCCCGCTCCGTCATGAGCGACGAACGCACCTATATCGTGACCTATGACATAGCCGACAGCCGGCGTTGGCGTCGTGTCTTCAAGACCATGAACGGCTTTGGCGAGTGGCTGCAGCTCTCCGCATTCCAGTGCCGCCTGTCGCGGCGCCGGCGCGCCGAGCTGGAAGCCAGACTGCGCGAGATCGTCAAAGCGGGCGAGGACCACGTCCTGCTGATCGACATCGGGCCGGCGGAGAGGACGAAATTGGCGATCGAGAGCATCGGCAAGACCTTTTCCGGTATCGAAAGGCATGCGGTTGTGGTATGATCACGCTGTCTGCCTGGTTCCGCTGGATGGGTTGCGAGCGGCTCCGTGGCGCACACGAGCCGAGGGGCTCTCGAATCCGGGTAAGGTATTGGTATTGTTGGGCTTTGACATGGTGAAGAAAATGACAGCCACCTTCCCGCCCAGGTATGCGGGCGAAGGGCAGGGGTGCTCGAAAACTGGTAAAATTCGCCTTGGTGGGCGGTGGGTTAGGCAGTGCGGCCTTTCCGGGGCATAACAGCCTCGGCCTCATTGAAGTGGCATCGACCTGGGGGGCAGTGCCGCGCAATCGGCCTTCGCCCCTTTCCGGGGCATAACAGCCTCGGCCTCATTGAAGTGCCCTCGCCAGGGGCAGGCCGGCAGGCCACGGGCCGCCTTTCCGGGGCATAACAGCCTCGGCCTCATTGAAGTGCCCTGTGGATGAATGATGAATATGGCGAGCCCCCCCCCCTTTCCGGGGCATAACAGCCTCGGCCTCATTGAAGTCGGCGCGTGACCGCCGCCATGAGACCGTCCGCCTGCTCCTTTCCGGGGCATAACAGCCTCGGCCTCATTGAAGTGGCCCGACGGAACGGCAGGGAGGGCAGGCCGGCCTCCCTTTCCGGGGCATAACAGCCTCGGCCTCATTGAAGTGAGATCATGGAGGCGCCATTGCTGGCTGCGAACATCAACCCTTTCCGGGGCATAACAGCCTCGGCCTCATTGAAGTGAGGCGATCGGCTGGCGGCCGCCTCTGGTCCTGCTGCCCCTTTCCGGGGCATAACAGCCTCGGCCTCATTGAAGTGGCGGTCTGCAGCCGCAGGCGCCGGCTCCGTATGCCCACCTTTCCGGGGCATAACAGCCTCGGCCTCATTGAAGTCTGGGCCAGCGACCGCAAGCAGATCGGCTACGCGATCACCTTTCCGGGGCATAACAGCCTCGGCCTCATTGAAGTAAGATATAGCCCAAGACTAACTCACCGGCGGTCTTCTCCTTTCCGGGGCATAACAGCCTCGGCCTCATTGAAGTACAAAATCTTTCTCTAGTAAGAGATTGCTCTAACAGACCTTTCCGGGGCATAACAGCCTCGGCCTCATTGAAGTAGGCTGTCACCGGCGCCGCCGCGCGAGATGAGTTCCACCTTTCCGGGGCATAACAGCCTCGGCCTCATTGAAGTCCCCTTTGTTAATTCTCCGCCTACGCAAGCACGCGCCCCTTTCCGGGGCATAACAGCCTCGGCCTCATTGAAGTTGCTCAAGGGGGAAGACGATCAGCCTGTTTCTTTCCCTTTCCGGGGCATAACAGCCTCGGCCTCATTGAAGTTCCTAATCTCATTAGGCTTCTTTGAGTGAATTCCTCCCTTTCCGGGGCATAACAGCCTCGGCCTCATTGAAGTGCCGCCGCGTTGGCGGTCCTCCTGCGGGCCTTTCGCTTCCCTTTCCGGGGCATAACAGCCTCGGCCTCATTGAAGTTCCTGATCGCCAGGGCAACCGGCCAGCCCCTGGCGCCTTTCCGGGGCATAACAGCCTCGGCCTCATTGAAGCCAACACGGCGGGTTCCCCCATCTATGATGTCGTTCAGCCCTTTCCGGGGCATAACAGCCTCGGCCTCATTGAAGCCGCGTGTCGCTGGCCGACGCCGCCGCACACTTCCGGACCCTTTCCGGGGCATAACAGCCTCGGCCTCATTGAAGCGTCGGCGCCGGCGGTGCCAGGTGCGGGGCGACCTCGCCTTTCCGGGGCATAACAGCCTCGGCCTCATTGAAGCCCTTGCGATTGCGGTTCGACATGAGAACCTCCACTGCCCTTTCCGGGGCATAACAGCCTCGGCCTCATTGAAGCTTGGCCCGTCCGACGCCGGCCCCCGAAGTGTCGCCGACCTTTCCGGGGCATAACAGCCTCGGCCTCATTGAAGCAGCGATACCCCGCCCGCCTGGCCCGGATGGCCCGTTCCTTTCCGGGGCATAACAGCCTCGGCCTCATTGAAGCGGTGAGGGTTGGCGCCGGCCGTTCGTTCATCTCCCCAACCTTTCCGGGGCATAACAGCCTCGGCCTCATTGAAGCCTCAGAATCCTGCTACTGGAAAGATCACAGAGCCCTTCCCTTTCCGGGGCATAACAGCCTCGGCCTCATTGAAGCCCCTTGACGACGCCACGGTTGCCAGTACGACGGCCGAACCTTTCCGGGGCATAACAGCCTCGGCCTCATTGAAGCGCTGCAAACTGGACATCGATCTTGGCCAGCACCTCAGCCTTTCCGGGGCATAACAGCCTCGGCCTCATTGAAGCCTCTCGGCTGCGGCGCTGATCAGCCTGTCGATTCGGACCCTTTCCGGGGCATAACAGCCTCGGCCTCATTGAAGCTCACTGGATTCCGACCTCCCTGATAGCGGGTCTGCGCCTTTCCGGGGCATAACAGCCTCGGCCTCATTGAAGCGGCGGCGCTGTGGTCACGCCCTGCATGATCGCGGCCAGCCTTTCCGGGGCATAACAGCCTCGGCCTCATTGAAGCGGCGCCGAACAGCGCGAAGAGGTGAAGAAGCTCACCGCCTTTCCGGGGCATAACAGCCTCGGCCTCATTGAAGCGCGGGAAGCGGCTGCTTGCATTCCGGGCAGGTCGCCCCTTTCCGGGGCATAACAGCCTCGGCCTCATTGAAGCAATCTCTCCGTGCTTCGATGGCTGAGGACATTGTCAACCTTTCCGGGGCATAACAGCCTCGGCCTCATTGAAGCTGTTTCGAAGCTCGTTTCTTGGCGCGGTGCCTTGCCCCTTTCCGGGGCATAACAGCCTCGGCCTCATTGAAGCCGCCCGAACTGGTGGCGGACATTCTCACTCTTGCTCCCTTTCCGGGGCATAACAGCCTCGGCCTCATTGAAGCTGCGCGAACTTTAGGGGTTGGTTTTCATGTCCTTCCTGCGGGCCTTTCCGGGGCATAACAGCCTCGGCCTCATTGAAGCCATCTCCACTGCATCGCTTGGGTGTCTGAGATGCCGTGCCTTTCCGGGGCATAACAGCCTCGGCCTCATTGAAGCACGAGCACCCTTCATCTCGCCTGCGATCTCCTGGGTGGCCCTTTCCGGGGCATAACAGCCTCGGCCTCATTGAAGCTTCTCCTCGGAAGTTCAGCCGGTTTCGGCGATTTCTCCCTTTCCGGGGCATAACAGCCTCGGCCTCATTGAAGCGCGGTGGCCTTGCCGCCGTGATCCTGAGATGGTAGAGCCCTTTCCGGGGCATAACAGCCTCGGCCTCATTGAAGCCGAGGACGGCAAGAACGACACGGCCGGGGCAGACATACCTTTCCGGGGCATAACAGCCTCGGCCTCATTGAAGCTGGGGGCGGCGCTGCCGGTGCCCCGCCCAGCCAGCGGATCCTTTCCGGGGCATAACAGCCTCGGCCTCATTGAAGCACGGGGCGCGGCCGGCCCTTGCGATTGCGGTTCGGCATGCCTTTCCGGGGCATAACAGCCTCGGCCTCATTGAAGCACACAGACAAGAGACTAACTATATTAGGCTCACAACCCTTTCCGGGGCATAACAGCCTCGGCCTCATTGAAGCGATGGTGAAGCCCGTGGGGACCTCGATTGTTGCCGTCCTTTCCGGGGCATAACAGCCTCGGCCTCATTGAAGCGCGACACCAGCACCGACAGCAGCATCGACGGCACCTGCCTTTCCGGGGCATAACAGCCTCGGCCTCATTGAAGCGTTCACCGTCGCCGGCGAGAGGACAACTCTGCCGGTGACCTTTCCGGGGCATAACAGCCTCGGCCTCATTGAAGCCGGCCCTTCAGCGGCGCTCTCTGCGCATTGTGAGGGCCCTTTCCGGGGCATAACAGCCTCGGCCTCATTGAAGCCGGGGTTACCGTAGATATTGACGACGGTGGAACCATGCCTTTCCGGGGCATAACAGCCTCGGCCTCATTGAAGCCGGCTCGTCGCCTCCCCGGAATTCGACTGGCCGGTCACCCTTTCCGGGGCATAACAGCCTCGGCCTCATTGAAGCTCGGCGAAAAATCAATCTTATGCCGCACTAATGTTTCAGCCCTTTCCGGGGCATAACAGCCTCGGCCTCATTGAAGCACCAACGGGCCAGAGCCCATGCAAGGGCGGCAATGGCCTTTCCGGGGCATAACAGCCTCGGCCTCATTGAAGCCTATGAGCATGGCCCGATTCATGAAATGACCCGCCGCCCTTTCCGGGGCATAACAGCCTCGGCCTCATTGAAGCTGGCCGACGGCCGGCCGCTGTGGCAGCCGGACCTGCCCTTTCCGGGGCATAACAGCCTCGGCCTCATTGAAGCTACGAGGCGGCGAAGCGCCTCCTCGTTGGCCCTCGCCTCCCTTTCCGGGGCATAACAGCCTCGGCCTCATTGAAGCTCGGAATAATCGTCGTTCGAATGGTGACAAAACAATGACCTTTCCGGGGCATAACAGCCTCGGCCTCATTGAAGCCCGCGATTTTTTCCGACGCTGCGGTCGGCCTCGCTACCCTTTCCGGGGCATAACAGCCTCGGCCTCATTGAAGCGATGTAAACCGCCAGCTCCTGTTCGGCGAGGCCAGCTCCCTTTCCGGGGCATAACAGCCTCGGCCTCATTGAAGCTCTCTGTATCTCTCGACGAGGCACGGTCCACCCTCGCCCCTTTCCGGGGCATAACAGCCTCGGCCTCATTGAAGCAAATGTCAGAGCTCATAGGACTGGAGGAACTGTAGATCCTTTCCGGGGCATAACAGCCTCGGCCTCATTGAAGCGCCCGCGCTTTCGGCGCGGGCGAAGTGGTCAAAGCGGCCCTTTCCGGGGCATAACAGCCTCGGCCTCATTGAAGCCAAGTCTGGCACGGATAGCTTTACCCACTGGACTACCTTTCCGGGGCATAACAGCCTCGGCCTCATTGAAGCTGCATTGTCCGCCTCCTTTATGGCCGTATGTTCGTCCCTTTCCGGGGCATAACAGCCTCGGCCTCATTGAAGCCAATGTGCTGGCTGTAACGATGTGTTTCGTCATAAGGGCCCTTTCCGGGGCATAACAGCCTCGGCCTCATTGAAGCCCGTTGATGGCGATGATGATGCTATGCTCGATGTCGTCCCTTTCCGGGGCATAACAGCCTCGGCCTCATTGAAGCATCGAGGCGCTGGTCTCGGACCTGATCTTGGAGGGCAACCTTTCCGGGGCATAACAGCCTCGGCCTCATTGAAGCTACTCGGTAGTTAGAAGGCCATACAGGCCAATGAAAGGCCTTTCCGGGGCATAACAGCCTCGGCCTCATTGAAGCCATCGGCTCTGGCCCGTTGGTGAACCCCGTGTAATGCCTTTCCGGGGCATAACAGCCTCGGCCTCATTGAAGCCGTCCTCGAAAGGTCATGGTGTTGACGATCCGGCAGGCCCTTTCCGGGGCATAACAGCCTCGGCCTCATTGAAGCCGACAAATGCGGGGCATCCAACCTGAATATCAGCTTTCCTTTCCGGGGCATAACAGCCTCGGCCTCATTGAAGCGGCGCATCGAGGCGGAGATTGATCAGCGTGTCGCTGCCCCTTTCCGGGGCATAACAGCCTCGGCCTCATTGAAGCCTTGAACTCGTGTGTCACCCATCGTCGATGATCATCCCTTTCCGGGGCATAACAGCCTCGGCCTCATTGAAGCCTCCTTCACCTTGTAAGCATGACGGAACATAGTGCAGCCTTTCCGGGGCATAACAGCCTCGGCCTCATTGAAGCTCGTCGCATGCTCGCGCGTGCTTCCTACTCTATGTCTCCTTTCCGGGGCATAACAGCCTCGGCCTCATTGAAGCGCGTCGCGTCGCTCTCCTCCACGTTCCGGCGCGTGCGACCTTTCCGGGGCATAACAGCCTCGGCCTCATTGAAGCGCATAATGATCCGGGATTCAAGTTATCTGATCTAAGAGCCTTTCCGGGGCATAACAGCCTCGGCCTCATTGAAGCATCAACTCAACGATGACGGGCTTCTGAGGCTGCCGACCCTTTCCGGGGCATAACAGCCTCGGCCTCATTGAAGCTCGCCGCGCGGCGACGGCGATGGATGAAGCGACCGCAGAGCCTTTCCGGGGCATAACAGCCTCGGCCTCATTGAAGCCCGGACGGGCGCGTTGGTTATTTTTCTTGTTTCAGCCTTTCCGGGGCATAACAGCCTCGGCCTCATTGAAGCGATGCTATTCGCATCTCGACGGTGACTTCGGTCTCATCCCTTTCCGGGGCATAACAGCCTCGGCCTCATTGAAGCGCGGCCGCCGGGCGGTAGGGCAGCGGCGCGCCATGCCCTTTCCGGGGCATAACAGCCTCGGCCTCATTGAAGCCAGGCCGGCGGCGCGATCACGCCCTCGGACCTGGCCGCCCTTTCCGGGGCATAACAGCCTCGGCCTCATTGAAGCATTTTGTCAACAAAACGGGGGAGCAAAAGATGCTCAGCCCTTTCCGGGGCATAACAGCCTCGGCCTCATTGAAGCCTCCTCGGCGAGCCTGGCAGCCTCTCCGATGGCACCCCTTTCCGGGGCATAACAGCCTCGGCCTCATTGAAGCCGGTAGGGCGGATTCAGCCACACGTTGCCGTGCCATTCCTTTCCGGGGCATAACAGCCTCGGCCTCATTGAAGCTGCGCCATCGTCAGCCGATAGCCGACATAGGCGCCCCCCCTTTCCGGGGCATAACAGCCTCGGCCTCATTGAAGCGCCCCGGTCGTTGCGGTTGAGCGGGTCGAAGGCGGAACCTTTCCGGGGCATAACAGCCTCGGCCTCATTGAAGCCTGGCCGCTTTCGGCGGGCCGGCGGGTGGCTTTGCCGCCTTTCCGGGGCATAACAGCCTCGGCCTCATTGAAGCGAGGCCGTCCGCGACGGGGCGAAGGGCGGCGCCGCCAGGCCTTTCCGGGGCATAACAGCCTCGGCCTCATTGAAGCACCTTCCAGGGCGGCGCGGGCGCCGGCGGCCAGCACCCTTTCCGGGGCATAACAGCCTCGGCCTCATTGAAGCAGCGCGGCGATGGCGGCCTTCGCCGCCGGCGCGAACCCTTTCCGGGGCATAACAGCCTCGGCCTCATTGAAGCCCGCCCATGCGGCGCCCCACCCCCCAGACGCCTTCGCCCTTTCCGGGGCATAACAGCCTCGGCCTCATTGAAGCTCGAACATCCGGGAGAACCAGTGACCCGGAACCTTCCCTTTCCGGGGCATAACAGCCTCGGCCTCATTGAAGCTCCCTTCTTGGTTGGTGTTCCCTTCTTGGTTGGGCGCTCCTTTCCGGGGCATAACAGCCTCGGCCTCATTGAAGCTCACCATCCGAAAGGCTATCACAATGAACAATCTCACCCTTTCCGGGGCATAACAGCCTCGGCCTCATTGAAGCTCCCTAGGTGGTTGGGCGCCTTGGTTGGTATATATACCTTTCCGGGGCATAACAGCCTCGGCCTCATTGAAGCCGCGGCTACGAGACAACGCCGAAAGGGCGCGGGTCGCCTTTCCGGGGCATAACAGCCTCGGCCTCATTGAAGCCAATGCCCCTAGCGGTGCTATACGCTGCCCCATCTACCCTTTCCGGGGCATAACAGCCTCGGCCTCATTGAAGCGGGCGCAGCGCCAGCGCCCGCATGCCGATTGGGCCACCTTTCCGGGGCATAACAGCCTCGGCCTCATTGAAGCGGGCGGTCGCCGCGCTCCCCCGCCTTTGCGGCGGCCCTTTCCGGGGCATAACAGCCTCGGCCTCATTGAAGCGGGAAGCGGAGCGGCCTGAACGTCATCGCCCGAAGACCCTTTCCGGGGCATAACAGCCTCGGCCTCATTGAAGCGCCAGGCCGTATCGTAGGCGGCGATGGTGGCTGGCCCCTTTCCGGGGCATAACAGCCTCGGCCTCATTGAAGCCTGCTGTGTGCGATGATCAGCACGCCGGCTTTCAGCGCCCTTTCCGGGGCATAACAGCCTCGGCCTCATTGAAGCCTTCGGGCTGGTCGAGCCTGTATACCACAACCCGGGCCTTTCCGGGGCATAACAGCCTCGGCCTCATTGAAGCGTGGCTTCTAGGGGCATTCCTGTTGATGAGGCCAGTAGCCTTTCCGGGGCATAACAGCCTCGGCCTCATTGAAGCCATTTTTTGCTGCAACACGCATGGAGGCTGCGTATCCCTTTCCGGGGCATAACAGCCTCGGCCTCATTGAAGCACGCTCAATTTGTGGAAGGTGCCTTTGTGCGCCCGCCCTTTCCGGGGCATAACAGCCTCGGCCTCATTGAAGCGCGCCGCGGACGTCGACGACGCGCCACTCTTCCGCCACCCTTTCCGGGGCATAACAGCCTCGGCCTCATTGAAGCCCGCGAAGAACGCGGGGTAGTGGAGCCGCCGCGATTCCTTTCCGGGGCATAACAGCCTCGGCCTCATTGAAGCGGGAGAGTAGAAATCTCGGTCTGCCCCTGGTTGAACCTTTCCGGGGCATAACAGCCTCGGCCTCATTGAAGCTACTTGCGGTAAATGTCTAATCCGGTCTGCTTTTCCACCCTTTCCGGGGCATAACAGCCTCGGCCTCATTGAAGCCGGGCGGCGCGGGCGGCCAGGCGTCGGCGATATTGGCCCTTTCCGGGGCATAACAGCCTCGGCCTCATTGAAGCCGGGTGCCGTCGGCCGAGGGCTGGCCGGGCACCACCACCCCTTTCCGGGGCATAACAGCCTCGGCCTCATTGAAGCTGGTGCCGGATGACCTGGAACAGGTCGCCGTAGACCTGCCTTTCCGGGGCATAACAGCCTCGGCCTCATTGAAGCAGCTTGCCGCGCCAGGCACCCACGAGGATGCACCCCCCTTTCCGGGGCATAACAGCCTCGGCCTCATTGAAGCTGGCTGGACGAGTTCGCGATCCACCAGCACGACCGCCCTTTCCGGGGCATAACAGCCTCGGCCTCATTGAAGCCGCATCTTCGCGGTCAGAAACGCCCGCATGGACTCCCTTTCCGGGGCATAACAGCCTCGGCCTCATTGAAGCGGCCTCGGCCATGCCGAGGTGTCCACGGGCGTGCTCACCCTTTCCGGGGCATAACAGCCTCGGCCTCATTGAAGCGGATCGACCTACTATGTCATCAGCTCGATCAATCCGACCCTTTCCGGGGCATAACAGCCTCGGCCTCATTGAAGCGTCGATCCCGGACGAGGTGACGGCGAGGCCGGCGACCTTTCCGGGGCATAACAGCCTCGGCCTCATTGAAGCCTTTTCCAATGCGTGCAATGTTTCCAAGTGCGAGGCGCCTTTCCGGGGCATAACAGCCTCGGCCTCATTGAAGCACGTCCACCGCGAGCGCGTCCGCCGTTGTATGGAGAACCCTTTCCGGGGCATAACAGCCTCGGCCTCATTGAAGCCGCAAGGGGTCCGCCCTTACCCTACAGGGTCCCACGGCTTTCCGGGGCATAACAGCCTCGGCCTCATTGAAGCGGCGGGGATACCCTGTATGTGCCGCGCGCCACCGTCCCTTTCCGGGGCATAACAGCCTCGGCCTCATTGAAGCCACGATCTTTGAAATGCGACTTCCATTGATCATCAGACCCTTTCCGGGGCATAACAGCCTCGGCCTCATTGAAGCGTGGATACGCGCGTACGTGGTGTCGTCGCGCAGTATGCCTTTCCGGGGCATAACAGCCTCGGCCTCATTGAAGCTCCAGGTCACGCCGGCCCTTGTGGACGGGGCCGGCGGCCTTTCCGGGGCATAACAGCCTCGGCCTCATTGAAGCGGTTCGGCTGCTGGATATAATACAGGGACCAAAGAGAACCTTTCCGGGGCATAACAGCCTCGGCCTCATTGAAGCTGGCCGCTGATGGCGCCACCTGGCGCGCAGCCTCCAGCCCTTTCCGGGGCATAACAGCCTCGGCCTCATTGAAGCGACAGCCTGGATATCGCGCAAGATGCGCTGTATCTGTCCTTTCCGGGGCATAACAGCCTCGGCCTCATTGAAGCGGCCCGATCGCGCCCTTCGGCCCGGTCGCGCCGCGGGCCTTTCCGGGGCATAACAGCCTCGGCCTCATTGAAGCGGCCGCCGACATGTTCAGGACCATGCGCAAGTCGTCCTTTCCGGGGCATAACAGCCTCGGCCTCATTGAAGCGCTCTTCAATTACCATCAACAAAGCATCCCAAGCTTGCTTTCCGGGGCATAACAGCCTCGGCCTCATTGAAGCTCTCGACGAGGCTCGGTCTACTCTCGTTGAGTGTTCCCTTTCCGGGGCATAACAGCCTCGGCCTCATTGAAGCATCTCATTCGTATCTCGACGGTTACCTCCGTCTCATCTCCTTTCCGGGGCATAACAGCCTCGGCCTCATTGAAGCCCGACTTGGAGTCGGCCCTGCGCCGCTCGTTGGCTACCCTTTCCGGGGCATAACAGCCTCGGCCTCATTGAAGCCAGGCGGCCGCGCACATACGGGCGCGAAAGCTCACCCCTTTCCGGGGCATAACAGCCTCGGCCTCATTGAAGCCCACCAGCGCGCGTCTGGCCGACGGCGCTGGTGGGGCAGCCTTTCCGGGGCATAACAGCCTCGGCCTCATTGAAGCGTTGCCCCCGCGAATGCTGTCGTCGCCTGCCACTGGCCTTTCCGGGGCATAACAGCCTCGGCCTCATTGAAGCTGTCTGTGTCAAGCACTTTATTTGAGTTATCCACAGCTCCTTTCCGGGGCATAACAGCCTCGGCCTCATTGAAGCGTCAAATACTCCGCGCCCTGAGCATCGCCATAAAAACCCTTTCCGGGGCATAACAGCCTCGGCCTCATTGAAGCCTGCCGCCCGCGCGATGTTGTGCGCTGCCGCCTCCACCCTTTCCGGGGCATAACAGCCTCGGCCTCATTGAAGCGCCCCGGTGAAGCACTGCCCCCCGTGGTGAAGCTGGCCCTTTCCGGGGCATAACAGCCTCGGCCTCATTGAAGCCCGTCGTCGGCCTGGGCGACGACGGCGGCCGCCAGCCCTTTCCGGGGCATAACAGCCTCGGCCTCATTGAAGCAATGAGGCCGGAGCGACGCCCCGGAGGTTGCGGAGCCCTTTCCGGGGCATAACAGCCTCGGCCTCATTGAAGCCTGGGAATCGGCCTGATCGTCAACGCCAGGAAGAGCCCTTTCCGGGGCATAACAGCCTCGGCCTCATTGAAGCCCAGCTGGACGCTGGAGATACCCTTGGCGTGGCAGGTGCCTTTCCGGGGCATAACAGCCTCGGCCTCATTGAAGCGAGGTCGCGGCGGCCCAGGACGCTCCTCCTATCATGCCTTTCCGGGGCATAACAGCCTCGGCCTCATTGAAGCCGGGTGTGGGACGACGGCTACGATATCCCGGTCGATCCTTTCCGGGGCATAACAGCCTCGGCCTCATTGAAGCGCCCGCGGCTGGGCTCATGCCCGCCAGGACGAGGCGCGCCTTTCCGGGGCATAACAGCCTCGGCCTCATTGAAGCCCCGTGCCAGGGCGGCCATGCACGAGCACCACATCGCCCTTTCCGGGGCATAACAGCCTCGGCCTCATTGAAGCGTTGTTTGGCGCCCGAAGGCGCCCTGCGTGGTATATCCTTTCCGGGGCATAACAGCCTCGGCCTCATTGAAGCCACGCATTGGTGAAGGCACTCTTGCCCATGCTTGGCCTTTCCGGGGCATAACAGCCTCGGCCTCATTGAAGCGACGAAGCGGCCGACCAGGGCCTCCACGCTCTTGCCGCCCTTTCCGGGGCATAACAGCCTCGGCCTCATTGAAGCCAGGAGCTCGCCAGCCAGCAGGCCAGCGTCGCTCTCCCTTTCCGGGGCATAACAGCCTCGGCCTCATTGAAGCACCCAGGAGGTGACGTGATCCATCTCTGCGACGTTTGCCTTTCCGGGGCATAACAGCCTCGGCCTCATTGAAGCCGCGAGCGCGAGCGCGAGGAGGCTGAGCGGGCTGCCCTTTCCGGGGCATAACAGCCTCGGCCTCATTGAAGCGGCAAGGGCGCGGTCATGCCGCGCTCTCCCCTTCCGCCCCTTTCCGGGGCATAACAGCCTCGGCCTCATTGAAGCCCGGGGCCAGGTTCGAGACAGCGCCCGCCAGGCCGGCTTTCCGGGGCATAACAGCCCCGGCCTCATTGAAGCGGCGTGCGCGGGCATTGCGGGTGTGGACCGCTGGCGACTGCCGGCTCCATCCCCGGCACTCCCCGCAACCCCAGGCATCGCGCCGGGGCATTGGCGGGTGAGTGCGGAATGTGCACTATGCGCCGCCCTGCCCCCTGCGACGGAGCTCCCGCCGATGCCGTTCGCGCTCCTGAAGTCTGGCCTCGCCCGCCATGGCCGCCCGCCGCGCGCTTTGCCTACGCCCTCCGATCTCAAGCCCTCCTACGATGTCGTCGTCGTCGGTGGCGGTGGCCACGGCCTGGCAACCGCCTACTACCTGGCGAAGGACTGGGGCATCGCCGATGTGGCGGTTCTGGAGCAAAGCTATATCGGCTCCGGCAACACCGGGCGCAACACCATGGTGATCCGCTCCAACTACCTTACCCCCGACGGCGTGAAGTTCTATGACGAGTCGGTCCGGCTCTACCGCGACCTGGCGCAGGACTTCGACCTCAACCTGATGCTCTCGGAACGGGCGCAGATCACGCTTGCCCATACCGATGCACAGCTGCGCACCATGCGCTGGCGCAACGAGGTCAGTCGTCATTTCGGCATCGCCAGCGACTTGGTGGGCCGCGACGAGCTGCGCCGCTTGGTGCCCTTCATGAACCTTTCCGACAAGGCCCGCTTTCCCGTGCTGGCGGCGCTGGTCCACCATCCGGGCTCCATCGCCCGTCACGATGCGGTCGCCTGGGGCTATGCCTCCGGCGCCTGGAAGCATGGCGCCGAGATCCACCAGAAGACGCAGGTGACGGGCTTCGAGATCGAAGGCAACGGCGACGGGCGCAGGGTGACGGGGGTTCACACCGACCGCGGCTTCGTCAAGGCGGGCCGGGTGATCCAGTGCGTCGCCGGCATGTCGGGCGAGGTAGCACGCATGGCGGGCATCAAGCTGCCGGTTAAAACCTATCCTCTGCAAGCCGGTGTCACCCAGCCGCTGAAACCCTTTCTCGACCCGCTGGTCTCCAGTGCCCAGCACCACGTTTATCTTTCGCAGACGGCGCGTGGCGAGGTTGTGATCGGTGGTGGCAGCGATCCCTATGCCCGCTACAGCACCGACGTAACGCTGGAGATGAAGGAGGCCTGGATGGTAGGGGCGCTCGAGATCTTCCCCTTCCTGGCAGAGGTGAAGATGCTGCGTCAATGGGCCGGCATGACCGACATGACGCCGGATTACAGCCCGGTGATGGGCAAGTCGGCCGTGCGTAATTATTATCTGGACGCCGGCTGGGGCACCTGGGGTTTCAAGGCGACGCCGGTCTGCGGCAAGACCAATGCCGAACTGATCGCCACCGACGAGGTGCCCGAACTCATCCGCGCCTTCGGCCTGGAACGCTTCTCTGCTTTCCGGCTCCTCGACGACAAGGCGGCAACGGCGGCCAGCCACTAGCGCCCACCGACCCTGCCGGGCAGGACGATCCATGGTCCAGCACCGCCTGCAACCACTGCTCTGCCCCCGTTCCATCGCCGTCGTCGGCGCCTCGCCCAGGCCGGGAACCTTCGGCCGCAGTTGTTGGCAGGCAGTGCTGGAAACCGGCTTCGACGGCGACCTTTTCCTGGTCAATCCGCGTTACGACGAAATCGAAGGCCGTCCCTGCTGGCCCGATCTCGCCTCCCTGCCCCGTCCGGTGGAGCACGCGGCGCTGATCGTCGCCAATGCCCGCCTGGAGAGCGTCTTCGACGCTGCCGTCGCCGCCGGCATCCCGGCGGCCACGATCTTCGCGTCGGGCTATCTGGAAGACGATGGCGACCCGCCGCTGCTGCAACGGCTGAAGGCCAAGGCGCGGCAGGTGGGGCTGCTGGTCTGCGGTGGCAACGGCTCGGGCTTCGTCAACCGTGCCGAGAAAGTCCAGGTCGCCCTGGCGGGCAGACGCGCTTCCATGGAGACCGGCCCGGTCGCGCTGATCTCCCAGTCGGGTTCAGTCTATCTGGGGCTGGTCCAGACCGATGGCCGCCTGGGCTTCAATCTCACCGTCTCCTCGGGCCAGGAGATATCGGTCACGGCCGCCGACTATATGGATTATGCGCTGGAACTGGAATCGACCCGTGCCATCGCGCTCTTCCTGGAGACGATTCGCGACCCGCAGACCTTTCGTGCCGCCGCCGAAAAAGCCCTGGCGCGCGGCGTGCCGATCGTCGCCGTGAAGGCGGCGCGCACTGAGGAGAGCGCCCGCATGGCGGTCGGCCACTCCGGTGCGCTGGCCGGCGACGATGCCGCTCACGACGCCTTCTTCGAACGCCACGCTGTGCTGCGCGCCGACGACATCGCCGAGATGATCGCCACTCTGCAACTGGCGATCCAGCCCCGCCCCTTCGTCCCCGGTGGCCTGATAGCGATGACCGATTCCGGCGGCGAGCGCGAGCATCTGGTCGATCTCGCCGAAGCCCGGGGTGTCCCCTTCGCGCGCATCTCTCCGCAGACGAAGGCGAAGCTGGCATCGCGCCTGGAATACGGTCTGGAGCCGGCCAACCCGCTCGATGCCTGGGGCACCGGCAAGGATTATGTCGCCATCTTCTCCGATTGCTGGCAGGCGTTGATGGCCGACCCGGCCGCCGCCATGGGCCTGTGGGTCGCCGACATGCGCGACCGCGAACCGTATCGCAAGCATTTCATCGAGGGTGCCAGCGCGGTCTGCCAGCGCACCAGCAAGCCCATGGCCTTCGCCACCTGCGTGCCGGGCGGCATCGTCCACGAGACGGCGCGGCACCTCTATGCGCTGGGCATCCCTTTCATCGACGGGCTGGGGCCAGCCGTCGCCGCCTTCGCCCATACGATGGCTTGGCGCGACCGGCGCGCGTCGCCCGCCATGGTGCCGCCGCCGGGGCCGGATGGGGCCACCGTCGCCCGCTGGCGGCGGCGCCTGGTGGCGGGCGGGCCGCTGGGCGAAGGCGATGGCTTGGCGCTGGCGCGCGATTTCGTCCTGCCGACAGTGGAGACGGTGGCGGTCGCCAGCGAGGAGGAGGCGGTCCAGGCGGCGGCGCGCCTGGGCGGCAAGGTGGTGCTGAAGACGGCCATGCCCGGCCTGGCCCACAAATCCGATGTCGGTGGCGTCGTTCTGGGCCTGGAAGGCGGCGAGGCGGTCGCCGCCGCCTTTCGTTCCCTGGCGGCCAGCCTGGGGCCGCGCTGCCTGGTGCAGCCACTGGCGCCCGCCGGCACCGAGATGGTCTTCGGCTTGGTGAAGGACGCGCAATTCGGGCCGCTGGTGCTGGTGGGCGCCGGCGGCATCTTCGTGGAAGCGCTAAGGGACACGACGCTCGCCGTGCCGCCCTTCGATGCCCGCTTCGCCCGCCGGTTGATCGACCGGCTCAGGGCGCGTCCGCTGCTGGACGGCGGGCGCGGGCGGGCGGCAGCCGATATCGACGCCCTGGCCCTGGCGCTGGCCCGTTTTTCGGTGCTGGCCGCCTGCCTTGGCGATATACTGGCTGAATTCGAACTCAACCCGGTGCTTGCCGGGGCGCAAGGGCCGCTGGCCGTCGATGCCCTGCTGCGCCCACAGACCGAGGGAGAAAAGCCATGAGCGAGGTTCTCTGTGAAATCGAGGGCAGGATCGCCAAAGTCACCATCGACCGTGCGGCGAAGATGAACTCCCTCAATCCGCCGCTGATGGCCGAACTCTCCGGCGTTCTGCGCGAACTGGACGCCGAGGCGGAGGTCTCGGTGGTCGTGCTGACCGGTGCCGGCGAGCACTTCGGTGCCGGCTACGATCTGAAATACGCATGGGGTGCGGAATATGGCCGCGATTCCATGGGCACGCGTCGCATGCTGAAGGACTGCGCGGACTTCGAGTTTTCCCCCTGGGATTGTTCGAAGCCGGTGATCGCCATGGTGCGGGGCTGGTGCCTGGCCGGTTCCTGCGAGCTGGCGATGATGTGCTGCATCACCTATGCCAGCGAAACCGCGCGCTTCGGCGAGCCGGAGATCCGCTTCTCCACCGCTCCGCCCGCCCTCGTCATGCCCTGGTTCGTCGGCCTGAAGAAAGCGCGCGAGCTGCTTTATACCGGCGATACCATCGACGCCGAAGAGGCCTGGCGCATCGGCATGGTGAACCGGGTGGTCCCCGACGATGCGCTGGAGGCGGAGACCATGCGCTATGCGCGCCGCGCCGCCGCCATTTCGCTGGAAGGCTTGCAGACCACCAAGGCCGCCATCAATCGCGGCGCCGAAATCGCCGGCATCAGGAACGCCGTCGCCTATGGCGTCGAGGTAGGCGGTGCCCTTGATGCGGCGCAAACGGAGCAATACCGCCAATTCGAGGCGGTGAAGCGCGAAAAGGGCCTTTCCGCCGCCATTCGCTGGCGCGAGAGCCAGTTCGAGTGAGGGTGCCCGGCCACGACCTTGCGCCCCACTATCCTTCCGTCCCGTGATGTCCGTCATGGCTTTTCCCATCGCCCACCGCTGGTTCGCTCGTCGTCGCATCGACGACGACATCACGCTCATCTGGGAACCCCATGTCGATCCCCTGGGCCGCTGCAACATCTGGCATGTGCGAGGCGCCGAAGCCGACCTCCTGGTCGATACCGGCATGGGCATCACCCAGTTGCGGCCTGCCATCGAAGACCTGTTCGGCCATGCCGTCATCGCCTTCGCCACCCACACCCATTTCGATCATGTCGGTGGCCTGCACGAGTTCGAAAACCGCGTCGTCTCCCGACATGAGGCCGAGCGCATGGCGGCCGGCGATGCTCGTGTCTCCCTCTTTCGCGACGATATGGATCCCATCGTCCGGGACTCCATCGAGGAGGCCGGCTACCGCATCGCCGATTGCCTGATCGACGCCCTGCCACAGGCTGGCTGGAATCCGCGCGCCTGGCGCATCCACCCCGCCCGTCCTACCCGCGTGGTCGACGAGGGGGACGAAGTCTCGCTCGGTAACCGTCGTTTCGAGGTGCTGCACCTGCCGGGTCATTCGCCGGGCAGCGTCGGCCTCTGGGAGTCGGAAACGGGTGTGCTGTTCTCCGGCGATGCCGTCTATGACGGGCCGTTGCTGGACACCCTCCCGGAATCCGATCTTGCCGCTTATGCGCGCACCATGGAACGACTTCTGCAGCTGCCGGTCACGGTGGTCCATGCCGGCCACGATCCCAGCTTCGAACGCCAGAAGCTGCGGCAGATCTGCCGCGCCTGGCTGGCCGCGCGGGCGACTTCGTGACGACGCACGGCTATTACGATCTCGGCCGCCACAGCTGGCCCGTCACCACCATCTCCGGCGATGCGCAGCTGTGGTTCGACCGCGGGCTCGCCTGGCTCCAGGGCTTCAATCACGAGGCGGCGGTGAACTGTTTCCGGCACGCGCTTCGCTACGACGGCAGTTGTGCCATGGCCCATTGGGGTATCGCCTATGCCACGGGGCCCAATTACAACCGCCTGTGGCAGGATTTCGACGAGCGGGAACGAACCCAATGCCTGGACCGCGCGCGGGCGGAAAGCCGCCTGGCGATGGAAAAGTCTGCGCCTGGCACCGCCCTGGAACGGGCGTTATGCGAGGCGCTTCTGGCCCGTTATCCGCTTTGCGGTGGCGACGATTTCGACGGCTGGAACGACGCCTATGCCGTTGCCATGCGCTGCGTTCATTCCGGGAATCGCGGTCATCTGGAGATCGCGGCGCTGTTCGCCGAGGCGCTGCTGAACCGCACGCCCTGGCAGCTGTGGGACAAGGCCGGCCGGCCGACAGAGGGCGCCGACACGCTGGAAGCGATCGCCGTGCTTGAAGACGCCCTGCAAAGCGTCGAAGGCGCCTGGCAGCACGCGGGCATTCTCCACATGTACATCCATGCCATGGAAATGTCCGCTCACCCCGAGCGCGCCCAGAAAGCCGCCGATGCGCTTTTCGACCTGGTGCCGGATTCGGGTCATCTGCAGCACATGCCCAGCCATATCGATGTCCTGTGCGGCCACTACCACCATGTCCTCACCCGCAACCAAGCGGCCGTGGTGGCCGACCGCAAATATCTGGAACGCGAAGGCGCGCTGAATTTCTATTCCGGCTACCGCGCCCACGACTACCATTTCAAGGTTTATGGCGCGATGTTCCTGGGCCAGCTCGCCCCGGCGCTCGAAGCGGCCGAGGAGATGGTGGCGACCCTGCCGCCGTCGCTGCTGGCGACCGGCTCGCCCCCCATGGCCGACTGGCTGGAAGGCTATATCCCGATCAAACAGCATGTGCTGATCCGCTTCGGGCGCTGGCGCGACATCCTCGATCAGGTGTTGCCGGAGGATTCGGAGCTGTACTGCACCACCACCGCCATGATGCGCTATGCGCGCACGGTCGCACGCTCGGCCCTGGGCGATATCGCCGGCGCCGAGGCCGAACGGGACGCTTTCATGGCGGCGCGCGCGCAGGTGCCGGAGAGCCGCAAACTCTTCCACAACACCTGCCTCGACATCCTGGCGGTCGCCGAACAGATGCTTCTGGGCGAGTTGGAATACCGCAAGGGCAACGTCGAGAGCGCCTTCGGCCATCTGCGCCGTTCCGTGGAGCTCGACGACAACATGCTCTACGACGAACCCTGGGCGTGGATGCAGCCCACGCGCCATGCGCTGGGCGCGCTGCTGGTGGAACAGGGTCGCTTCGGCGAGGCGGAAGCGGTCTATCGCGCCGATCTCGGCCTCGACGGCACGCTTCGCCGCTGCTGCCAGCATCCCGACAACGTCTGGAGTCTGCACGGCCTCCACGAGTGTCTGCTGCGGCGCGGCGCCGGGGCGGAGGCGGCCTTCGTCGCCCAACGCCTCGCCATCGCCGCCGCCCGCGCCGACGTGTCCATCCGCGCCTCCTGCTTCTGCCGGCTGCCGGTGCAGTGACGACGGCAGGCGGGGTGTCCGTGGCGGCGGCCATGGCCACGATGGCCGGCAGGGCGGTGCCGAACGCGGCATCGGGCGTGGGATCGCCCTGGCGATGGCCCGGCCGGGCGCGGCAGTGGCCGTGAACGACACCGGCGGCGCGCTGGGCGGCTCGGGCCGCGATGCACGCCCCGCCTTCGAAACGGCCGCCGCCCTCCGTCCGCTGGAAACGACGCTGGACGTCTTCGACGGCTGAAGGGCCTCGATCGCCGTCGGCGCCCCGGGGCGTCTTCGCCCGCTTTGACGCCGGGCGGTCGACGGCTAGGCTGACGGCGGGTGGTGCGGGGACGAAGGGCGATGTCGGAGCGGGTGACGGTGAGCGACGCCGAAGCGTTGCGCTTCCATGCCGAGGGGCGGCCCGGCAAGCTGGCCATCGCACCTACCAAGCCGCTGGCCACCGCCCGCGACCTCTCGCTCGCCTATTCGCCCGGCGTGGCGGCGCCCTGCCTGGAGATCCACCGCGACCCGTCGCTGGTGTTCGATTACACCGCCCGCGGCAACACGGTGGCGATCGTCTCCAACGGCTCGGCCGTGCTGGGGCTGGGCCATCTCGGGGCGCGGGCGGCCAAGCCGGTGATGGAAGGCAAGGCGGTGCTGTTCAAGCGTTTCGCCGATGTGGACGGGATCGACATCGAGATCGACAGCGACGACGTAGACGAGATCGTCGCCACGGTGCGCCTCATCAGCCCCACCTTCGGCGGCGTCAATCTGGAAGACATCAAGGCGCCCGAATGTTTCGTCGTCGAACAGCGGCTGCGCGAGGTGGTCGATATCCCCATCTTCCACGACGATCAGCACGGCACGGCGATCATCTGCCTGGCGGGCATCGTCAATGCCCTGGAGATCGCCGGTAAGGCGCTGAAGGACTGCAAGGTGGTGGTGAACGGCGCCGGCGCGGCAGGCATCGCCTGTCTGGAGCTCGTCAAGGCCCGCGGCCTGCCTCACGACAACGCGCTTCTGTGCGATTCCCGCGGCGTCGTCTTCCGCGGCCGCGAGGAGGGCATGAACCAGTGGAAGTCGGCTCATGCCGCCGACACCCCGGCCCGCAGCCTGGCCGAGGCCATGGAGGGCGCCGACATCTTCCTGGGTGTCTCGGTCAAGGGGGCGGTGACCGCCGCCATGGTGGAGTCGATGGCGGCGAAGCCGATCGTCTTCGCCATGGCCAATCCCGACCCCGAGATCCTGCCGGAGGAGGTGCGGGCGGTGCGCGGCGACGCCATCGTGGCCACGGGCCGTTCCGACTATCCCAACCAGGTCAACAATGTGCTGGGCTTTCCCTACATCTTCCGCGGCGCGCTCGATGTCCGCGCCACCACCATCGACGATGCCATGAAGATCGCCGCCGCCGAGGCCATCGCCGCCCTGGCCCGCGAAGACGTGCCCGACGAGGTGGCCTCCGCCTATGCCGGCAGCGCCCTGCGCTTCGGCCCCGACTACATCATTCCCAAGCCCTTCGATCCCCGGCTGATCGGGCGCGTGCCGCCGGCGGTGGCCCGCGCCGCCATGGAGTCGGGCGTCGCGCGGCGCCCCATCGTCGACATGCCGGCCTATCGCGCCCAGCTTTCGGGGCGGCTGTCGCCCGTGGCCGGTCGCATGTACGAGGTGTTCGAGCAGGCCCGCGCCCGGCAGGCGCGGGTGGTGTTCGCCGAGGGCGAGGAGGAGAAGACCGTGCGCGCCGCTGCCCTGTGGCGCGACCAGGGTCTGGGTACGGCCACGCTGGTGGGGCGCGCGCCGCGCATCCGCGAGCGCATGGAACGGCTCGGCATCGACCCGGACGGCATCGGTATCGCCAACGCCGCCGAGACCGACGAACGCGAGCGTTACGTGGAACTGGTCTATGCCCGCATGCGGCGCCAGGGCGCCCTGCTGCGCGATTGCCAGCGCTGGATCAGCCTGGACCGCAACGTCTTCGCCGCCGCTCTGCTGGCGGCGGGCGACGCCGACGCCATGGTGACGGGCCTGACGCGCAACTATGCCAGCGCGCTCGCCCATGTCCGCCGCGTGCTGCAGGCGCGGCCAGGCGAGATCGTGTGCGGCATGGCGATCCTGGTTTCGGGCGGCCAGACCCTGTTCGTGGCCGATACCACGGTCAACGAAGCGCCCACGGCCGAACAGCTGGCCGATATCGCGTTGCAGGCAGCCGCCAAGGTGCGCAGCCTGGGGGTGGAGCCGCGCGTGGCGCTGATGTCGTTTTCCAATTTCGGCAGCCGCGGCGAGGCGCAGACGCGCCATCTGCGCACCGCCGTCGCCATCCTCCGCGAACGCGGCGTCGACTTCGAGGTGGACGGCGAGATGGCCCCCGATACGGCGCTCGACCCCGGGATGCTGGCCTACTACCCGTTCAGCCATCTCAACGGCCCGGCCAACGTGCTGATCATGCCCAATCTCCACACCGCCAACATCGCCTACAAGCTGATCGAGGAGATGGACGGTGCCGAGGTCATCGGCCCGATCCTTCTGGGTTTCGAGGCGCCGGTCCAGGTCGTGCGGCTCGGAGCGACCGTGAACGACCTTCTCAACATGGCCGCACTCGCCGCCATCGATGCGAGAATCTGATCGTGCCGCCGCGCCCGGCGGTTCGCGCCGTGCCGGCCGGCCTGGGCCTGCGGCTCGTCGGGCCGCCCGTGGCCCTGGCGGCGCTGGCGTTCGCGGTGCTGGCGGCGGCGGGCGCGATCGCGCCGCTGGCGGCGGCGCTGGCGTTCGCGGCGCTGGCGGCGGCGCTGGCGGCGCTGCTCCTGCCTCTGGCGGCGAACCTCTCTGCCCTGGCCCGCTGGCTGGCAGGACGGGCGGAAGGCGCCAGCGCGTCGCCCGCCCTGCGCGCCGGGCCGGCACACAGCGCCATCGCCACCCTGGCCACCGCCATCGGCGGCCTGCTGGACGCCGGGGGCGCCCATATCGCCCGTCTGACCGCCGAGACCGACCGCCTGCTCGATGGCCTGCCCTATCCGCTCCTGGTGCTGGGGCGCGACCGCCAGCTGCTGCGCCTCAACCGCGCCGCCCACACGCTCTTCGGCGACCGCCCGGCGAGCGACCTCCTGGGGCGCGACCTGGCCCATGCGCTGCGCGACCCCGTCCTCGACGAGGCCGTCGGCCGGGTGCTGGCGGGCGCCGCCGGGGCCAGCGTCGAACTGGCCATCGCCGACGGGCGGGTGGAAAGGCTCTTCGCCGTCGCCGTGGCGCCGCTGGAAGACGCGGGCGACGGCGCCTCTCCAGGGACGGCAGGCGTCGTGGGCGGGGATGCGCCGATGGTCATGGTCACCCTTCACGACATCACCGCCATCCGCCGCACGGAGGAGCTGCGGGTGGATTTCGTGGCCAATGCCAGCCATGAGATCCGCTCGCCTCTCACCGCTCTGATCGGTTGCATCGAAACCCTGCGCGGGCCGGCCTGGGACGACGACCAAGCGCGCGCGACCTTCCTGGAGATGATGGACGACCAGGGGCGCCGCATGGCGCGGCTGGTGGACGACCTGCTCTCGCTCTCGCGCATCGAACTGAAGGAACACACGCAGCCGACGGGCAAGGTCGATCTCGCCGCCATGCTGGAACGCCTGCGCGTCTCCTTGCGGTTCGACGTCGCCGAAAAGGAGATGACGATCGCGCTCGACGTGGCGTCCGGCCTCGCTCCGGCGCGTGGCGACGAAGGCGAGCTGGAACAGGCGCTCTACAACCTGGTCTCGAACGCCATCCGCTACGGCAGGCGGGGCACGACGGTATCCGTGTGCGCCGGGGTCAGCGAAAGCCCGCCCGACCATCTGCGCCTTTCCAGCGGACCACTGCTGTGGGTGGCGGTGGGCGACGACGGTGAGGGCATCGAGCCCCACCACCTGCCGCGCCTCACCGAGCGCTTTTACCGGGTCGATGCGGCGCGCAGCCGGGCGTTGAGTGGCACCGGGCTCGGGCTCGCCATCGTCAAGCATGTCCTCAACCGCCACCGCGGCGAGCTCCACATCGAAAGCCGTGTCGGCGAGGGTTCCACATTCACCATCTGGTTGCCGACCTGGGGATAACCGGTCCGATGTGTCACGAAACCTTCATGATGCTGCAATAAATCCTTCACTCGCCGTCCCTAGGGTGCCGGCGCGAACGCACGGGCGGTCCGGTGCGGGACGACCCCAGACGATCGATTCTGGGCCCAGGAGGGGACATGAAACTCGAACGCAAGGCGCCGGCCCTCGCCGGCATCGTCGCCCTGGCTTTCGCTGGCCAGGTGGCGGCACAGGACATGCGCGACACGATTCGCATCGTTGGATCGTCGACCGTGTTTCCGTTTTCCACCGCGGTCGCCGAGCAATTCGGTCGAATCAGCGATTTCCCGACCCCCGTCGTCGAGTCCACCGGCTCCGGCGGCGGCCTCAAGCTGTTTTGTGCCGGCATCGGCATGGAGCATCCGGATGTGACCAACGCCTCGCGTCGCATCAAGTCGAGCGAAGTCGAACGCTGCGCGTCCAACGGTATCGACGAGATTACCGAAGTGAAGATCGGCTATGACGGCATCGTGCTGGGCAACGCTCGCAGTTCCGGTCAGCTGTCGATCGATATTGCACAGCTGTGGCTGGCGCTGGCCGCCGAAGTGCCTGCCGCGGACGGCAGCATCGTCGCCAACCCCTACGCCATGTGGAGCGACATCGATCCTGGCCTGCCAACCGTTGCCATCCGCGTCATGGGGCCGCCGCCGACCTCCGGCACCCGCGATGCCTTCGTCGAGCTCGTCATGGGGAAGGGCTGCAAGGCATTCGAGGCGGTTGCCGCCATCAAGGAGACCGACAAGGACCGTTACGAGGGTATCTGTGCCTCGATTCGCGAGGACGGTGCCTTCATCGAAGCGGGCGAGAACGACAACCTGATCGTCCGGAAGCTCGAGGCCGACCCCGACGCCTTCGGTATCTTCGGCTTCTCCTTCCTCGACCAGAACAAGGACAGGATCCAGGGATCGAAGGTGGGCGGCGTCGACCCGACCTTCGACAACATCGCCATGGGCGACTATCCGGTGTCCCGCTCCCTCTACTTCTATGTCAAACACGCCCATATCGGCGTCGTTCCCGGCATCCAGGAGTATGTGAAGGAGTTCACCAGTGAAGACGCCTGGGGGCCTTTCGGCTATCTGGCCGACAAGGGTTTGATCCCGCTGCCCGACGACGAACGCGCTGCCATGGCTGCTTCGGCGCGCGCGACCACGCCGTTCAGCATGTAGTCTGCCTTGCCGGGGTCCGGCTTCGCGGCCCCCGGTCGTTCCCGCGCCCCGCAGGTGCGGTGCTCCGAATTCCGCCTCCCACCTCCGCCAGCGGCGCGTCCCGTGACTCTCGCCATCTTCACCGCCGTCCTTCTGGGCCTTGCCGTCGTCGGCTTCTTCGCCGGCCGGAAGAGGGCTTTCGCCCTGGCGGCGGAAGGGCCGGTGGCGCTGCATTCGCGCCCCGTCTATCACGGCTGGTATGTGGCGCTCGCCTGCGGCCTGCCGGCGCTCGCCCTGTGGGTGCTGTCGCTGGCCATAGGCGACGGCCTAGTCGAGGGCGCCGTCGTCGCCTCGCTGCCGCAGGATTTGCGGCAGGCCGCCGGCCCGTCGCTGGCCCGTTTCCTGGCTGCCGCCGAGGCACTGGCCTTCGGCGATGTCGTGACCGTCGCCGTCACACCGGAGCTGGAGGCGGCGGCGCAGCGTTTCTACGAGTTGCGGCGGCTTCAGCACTGGATCGGCGGCAGCGGTGCCTTCGCCCTGGGTCTCATCGGCTTCGGCCTGGCCTGGCGCCGCATCGCCGCGGCGCTGCGCGCCCGCCAGCCGGTAGAGCGCGTGTTGCTGATCGTGCTGCTGGCGGCGGCGGCCGTCTCGATCCTCACCACCGTCGGCATCGTCTTCTCGGTGCTTTTCGAATCGATCCACTTCTTCGACAAAGTGCCGTTTTTCGACTTCCTCTTCGGGTTGCAGTGGAGCCCGCAGATCGCGTTGCGCGAAGACCAGGTGGGTTCTTCGGGTGCCTTCGGGGCGGTGCCGCTGTTCGCCGGCACGCTGATGGTCACCGCCATCGCCATGCTGGTCGCGGGCCCCATCGGCCTGTTTGCGGCGGTGTATCTCGCCGACTACGCACATCCCCGCTTCCGCGCCGCCGCCAAGCCCATGCTGGAGGTCCTGGCCGGCGTCCCGACGGTGGTCTACGGTTTCTTTGCGGCGCTGGTGGTCGCGCCTGCCCTGCGCAATGCCGGTGCCGGTCTCGGCCTCGATGTCGCTTCCGAAAGTGCCCTGGCTGCCGGTGCGGTCATGGGCATCATGATCATCCCCTTCGTCTCGTCGCTGACCGACGACGCCCTGGCGGCCGTGCCCATGGCGCTGCGCGAAGCCTCCCTGGGCTTAGGCGCCACCCATCAGGAGACGGTGACCAGGGTGGTGCTGCCGGCGGCACTGCCGGGCATCGTTGCCGGCCAGCTGCTGGCCGTAAGCCGTGCCGTCGGCGAGACCATGATCGTCGTCATGGCGGCCGGGCTGGCCGCCAACCTCACCGCCAACCCGCTGGACGCGGTCACCACCGTGACCGTCCAGATCGTCACCTTGCTGGTGGGCGATCAGGAGTTCGACAGCGCCAAGACGCTCGCTGCCTTCGCCCTGGGCCTGGTGCTCTTCGCCATCACCCTGGCGCTCAACGTGATCGCGCTGCGGGTGGTGCAAAGATACCGCGAGAGATATGACTGAGATTGCACAATCCCGCGCCTCCGGGTTGCATGATGGCCACCGGGACGCCGCCTCCTTTCACATGAGCGAGGTCGCCAGGGCCAGGTTGCGGGCGCGCTATGCCCGCGAGCGGCGCTTCAAGTTCGTCGCGCTGGCCGCCCTGGGGGCCACAGCCGTTTTCCTGCTCGTGCTGCTGGGCAGCATCGTCGTCAAGGGCTGGTCGGGCTTCTTCGTCACCCAGCTGCGGCTGGACGTCACCTATTCCGAGCACCACGTCGATGCGGCCGATCCCGCCGCCGGCAATGTTCGCATGATCGTCGTGGAGGCGCTGCAGAAGACGATTCCCGAAGCGACCTCGCGCAGCGACATGCGGGCCCTTCTGGGCATGGTCTCCAAAGGCGGTTTCCTCGACGTGCGCGGCGCGTTGGTGGAAGACCCGTCGCTGATCGGCAGGACGGTGACGTTGTGGGTGCCGGCCGCCTCCGACATCGACATGCTGAACAAGGGCTATGTCGACCGCAGCGCGCCCGAGGAGTTGCGCCGGGTCGACGACCGCACCATCGCCTGGGTGGACCGTCTGGCCCAGGGCGGCGCCATCGCCACCGCCTTCAACTGGACCTTCTTCACCGCCGGCGATTCCCGCGAACCGGAACTGGCGGGCATCGGCGGTGCCGTCCTTGGCTCCTTCTGGATGCTGCTGGTGACCTTCTTCGTCTCCTTTCCCATCGGCGTGGCGGCAGCCGTCTTCCTGGAAGAGTTCGCGCCGCGAAGGCGCTGGGTCGATGTCATCGAGGTCAACATCAACAATCTGGCGGCGGTGCCTTCCATCGTCTTTGGCCTTCTGGGGCTTGCCGTTTTCCTCAATGTCATGCATCTGCCCCGCTCGGCGCCGGTGGTGGGCGGCCTCACCCTGGCGCTGATGACCCTGCCCACGATCATCATCACCACGCGCGCGGCGCTGAAGGGGGTGCCGTCCTCGATTCGCGAGGCGGCGCTGGGCATGGGCGCCTCGCCGATCCAGGTGCTCTCCCACCATGTCCTGCCGCTGGCCATGCCGCGCCTGCTGACCGGTGCCATCATCGGCATGGCGCAGGCGCTGGGCGAATCGGCGCCGCTACTGATGATCGGCATGGTGGCTTTCGTCGTCGACCTGCCTTCGGGACCGATGGACGCCGCCACGGCGCTGCCGGTGCAGGTCTTCCTGTGGGCCGACAGTCCCGAACGCGGCTTTGTCGAGAAGACCTCGGCCGCCATCATGGTGCTGCTGGCCTTCCTGGTCGCGATGAACGGCGTCGCGGTCTATCTGCGCCAGAGGTTCGAGATTCGATGGTGAACCGGAACGCTTCCTCCGCCCCCTCCGGTGCCGGCACGGTGCTGCCGCTGCCCGAGATCGAGGGGCCGATCAAGATGCAGTCTCGCGGCCTGAAGCTCTGGTATGGCGACAAACAGGCGCTGCTGGGCATCGACCTCGACATCCCCCGGCACCGCACGACGGCGCTGATCGGTCCCTCCGGCTGCGGCAAGACGACGTTCCTGAAATGCCTCAACCGCATGAACGACACCATTGAAGGCGTGAGGATCGAAGGGCTGGCGACCCTGGACGGCGACGACATCTACAGTTCCTGGGTCGATGTCGTGCAGCTGCGGGCCCGCGTCGGCATGGTTTTCCAGAAGCCCAATCCCTTCCCCAAATCCATCTACGACAACGTCGCCTACGGCCCCCGCATCCACGGGCTGGCTTCCAGCCGCCGCGCTCTCGACGCCATCGTCGAGGAGAGCCTGCGCCGCGCCGGCCTGTGGGACGAGGTTTGCGGCCGCCTCCACGAGATGGCCACCGGCATGTCCGGTGGCCAGCAGCAGCGCCTGTGCATTGCGCGGGCCATCGCCGTCGGGCCGGAGGTGATCCTGATGGATGAGCCCTGCTCGGCGCTGGATCCCATCTCCACCGCCCGCATCGAGGAGCTGATCGACGAGCTGCGCGAAAGCTACACCATCGTCATCGTCACCCATAACCTGCAACAGGCGGCGCGCGTCTCCCAGCTCACCGCCTTTTTCCACCTGGGCAGCCTGATCGAGGTCGCCGATACCGCCGAGCTCTTCCACAGCCCCCGTCACACGATGACCGAAGACTATATCACCGGCCGCTTCGGCTGATCCCCGGCAGCACGCCCCCGTGCTGCATACGATGAGTCAGCACGCCCTCGTGCTACACAACCCTGGCAGTGCCCCACCATGCCTTCGAAACACCCCCAGCACACCGTCCATTCCTACGACGCCGAGCTCGAAGAGCTGGAGCGTCTCATCCTCGCCATGAGCGGCCTGGTGGAAGACCAGCTGCGCAACGCCACCAGGGCGCTGCTGGAGGGCAAGGACGACCTCGCCGGCCACGTGGTGGAGGGCGATTCCCGCATCGACGAGCACGAACGCGAGGTGGATCGGCTGGCCACCCGCATCGTCGCCCTGCGCCAGCCCATGGCGGAGGATCTGCGGCGCATCAAGACGGCGCTCAAGGTCGCCGCCAATCTGGAGCGCATGGGCGATCTGGCCGCCAACATCGCCAAGCGCGGCCTGGCCATCGAACATGCCGGCCAGGTGCCGCAGAGGGTGGCGCTGCGCCGCCTGGCCGCGGCTGTCCTCGCCATGGTCACCGACGTCATGGACGCCTTCCGCGACGGCAACGCCGATCTCGCCCAGCGTGTCTGGCGCCAGGACGAACAGATCGACGAGATGTACAACAGCGTCTTCCTGGCCATCCTGGCCGACATGATCGCCGATCCGCGCCTGATCGCGTCCGGCACCCACACCCATTTCGTCGCCAAGAACATCGAACGCATCGGCGATCACGCCACCAATATCGCCGAGATGGTGGCCTATACGATTCTGGGCAGCCTGCCCGACCGCGAACGCCCGAAGGCAAGCCAGGTGGTTGGCGTCGGCGGCGAGGAGGCGGTCGAATGACGAGGGCCCCAGCAGCACGCCCTCGTGCTGCACATGAAGAATCAGCACGCCCTCGCGCTGCGCATGATGCGCCGGCACGCCCTCGTGCCGCGTGGCAGGCCGCCGGCGCCGCGCCGACCGCGCTCATCGTCGACGACGAGGCGCCCATCCTGGCGCTGCTGCGCTACAATCTGGAGAAGGCCGGCTGGCGCGTTCTGGAAGCCGCCGACGGGCAGGAAGGGCTGGTGGTCGCCCGTGAGGAACACCCCGACATCGTCGTGCTGGACTGGATGCTGCCTTCGCTTTCCGGCCTGGAAATCTGCCGGCGCCTGCGCCGCGATGCCGAGTTGGCGGGCATCCCGATCGTCATGCTGACGGCCCGCGGCGAGGAGGCCGACCGGGTGCGCGGCCTGGAGATCGGCGCCGACGATTATCTGGCCAAGCCGTTCTCGCCGGCCGAGCTGCTGGCGCGTATGCAGGCGGTCATGCGGCGCCTCCGCCCGGCGCTGGCGCACCGCGCGCTGGTCTATGCTGACCTCCATATGGACCTTGCCGCCCACCGCGTGTCGCGGGCCGGCGAACCGGTCCGCCTGGGGCCGCGCGAGTTCGCCATCCTGCGCTTTCTGATGGAACACCCGGCCCGCGTCTTCAGCCGCGAGCAGCTGCTCGATCGGGTATGGGGCCGCGATTTCTTCGCCCAGCCCCGCACCGTCGACGTTCACATCGGGCGGCTTCGCAAGGCGCTTGGCCGCCCCGACCTCATCCGCACCGTGCGGGGGGCGGGCTACGCCATCGACGAGTGCCGAGCCTCGCCAGCGCCTGCCCGTCCGTGTTAGAGGGCGCGGCCGGCGAAGGGAGGCGGGCATGGCGATCGACTTCACGACCTATGACGACGGCAACGTCTTCGCCCGCATCCTGCGCGGCGAGCTGCCCAGCGACACGGTCTATGAAGACGACCATGCCCTGGCTTTCCGCGACATCGCACCGCAGGCGCCGGTCCACGTGCTGGTCATCCCCAAGGGCCGCTACATCGCCCATGACGATTTCCACCGCAACGCCTCCGACGCCGAGATCGCGGCCTTCTGGCGCGCCGTGGCGACCGTTTGCCGGCGGCTGGACGTCACCGGCGGCGGCCACCGCCTGGTCGCCAATCAGGGGGCGGCGAGCGGCCAGCTGGTGCCCCATTTCCACGTCCACATCCTGGCCGGCAGGGACCTCGGGCCGCTGCTCGCCGGCTGAACGCAGGCCCCACATCGCCATGACGAAGGTCGCGATCTCGGTCATTCTCTCCACCTACAATGCACCGGCGGCGCTGGCTGTCTCGCTGCAATCCTTCGCGCAACAGAAAGACCGCGGCTTCGAAGTGGTGGTCGCAGATGACGGCTCGACCCGCGAGACCGCCGATCTCATCGCAGCCGCCAGCCGCAGCTTCCCCGTTCCCCTGCGCCATCTGTGGCAGGACGACATCGGCTTCCGGGCGGCGCGTGTGCGCAATCTCGCCACCGCTCACAGTCGAGGCGATTATCTGCTGTTCGTCGACGGCGATTGCTTTGTTCTGCCCGACTTCATCGCCTGCCATCGCGCTCTGGCACAGCGCGGACATTTCGTCTCCGGCAAGCGCTGCTGGCTGAGGAGGCCCGCATCCGAGCACTGCCTGGCAGGGGTGCGAAACCGCGGTCGGACGCGGTGGTTCTTGCGTGCACTGGCCCAACAATGCACGCGGCCGTTCGAGTTCCTCCCCCTGCCCGACGGCCGCTGGCGCCGACGCCGCAATAGCGACTGGCGCGGCGTGCAGACCTGCAATCTCGGCGTCTGGCGCCGCGACGTTCTGACGATCAACGGTTTCGACAACCGCTATGTCGGCCATGGCTGGGAGGATTCCGATTTCGCCTTGCGGCTCATAGGCAGCGGCGTTCGCCGCAAGCTCGGCAGCCACGCCAGCCCCGTGCTCCATCTCTGGCACGAACGCCGCACAACGCCAGCTGGGGGCAATGCGCGCCTGTTTCGGGAAACACTTGCCGACGGTCCGGTATGTGCTGCAAACGGGCTGCGGGAGGCGGTTCCCACCCGACCGCCGGATGCCTGGACCCGCTCGGCATCGGGGAAAGGCGCACGCATGGACAGAAGGCCGCGGCCGGTCTAAACGGCAGGCCCCGCGAGAGGTTTGCGGCGATGAAACTGATGCCCTGCCCGCTCAACGGGCCGCGCAACATCTCCGAGTTCGCCTATGGCGGCGAGGTCCAGGACCTGCCGCCACCCGATTGCGATCCCGAAACCTGGATCGACTATCTCTATCTGGAAGACAACGTCGCCGGCGTGGTGCGCGAATGGTGGTGCCATCTCGCCACCGCCTACTGGTTCATCGCCGAACGCGACACCCGCAGCGACGCCATTCTGGCCACCTATCCGGCCAGCCACCTGTTCCAGGGACGATCCCATGGCGCCTCGCCCTGAAGCAGCGGCGGCCGGCCGCCTGGCGCCGCCGCGCGGCCTCTGGATCGATCGCAGCCGGCCCGTCGCCTTCGCCTTCGACGGCAGGCGCCACAGCGGCTATGCCGGCGATACCGTAACCAGCGCGCTGTGGGCCGAAGGCGTGAAGGTTCTCTCGCGCTCCTTCAAATACCACCGCCCGCGCGGCACGCTTTCGGCCGCCGGCCACGACGCCAACAGCCTGGTGCAGATCGGCGACGAGGCCAATGTCGCCGCCGATACCCGCGCGCTCGAGGAAGGCCTCGTCGTCGAGGCCCAGAACGTCTTCGGCAGCCTGACGCACGACCGCGCCCAGCTGCTGGACCGGCTGGGCCGCTTCCTGCCCGTCGGCTTCTACTACAAGGCCTTTTTCCGCCCCAGAGGCGCCTGGAAACGGTGGGAGCCAGCCATCCGCCGCCTGGCCGGCCTGGGCCGGGTCAACACCGCCGGCCGCCACGGCTATTTCGACAAGCAATATCTGTGGGCCGATGTGGCGGTGGTGGGCGGCGGCCCCGCCGGCCTGGCGGCCGCCCTGGAAGCGGCGGCAAGCGGGGCCGAGGTGATCCTGATCGAGGAGGCCGCGCGGCTGGGCGGTTCGCTCACCTATGCCCGTTTCGATGCCGAAGGCCGCCGGGGGGCCGGCGAGCGCGCCCGCCTGCTGGAGGCGGTGGCGGCCAGCGGCAACATCCGCGTGCTGGCGGATGCGGTCTGCAACGGCTGGTTCGCCGATCACTTCCTGGCCGTGCTGCGGGGAAACCGCATGTTCAAACTGCGCGCCGGGGCGGTGGTGGTGGCGACCGGCAGCTGGGAACAGCCGCTGGTGTTCCGCAACAACGACCTGCCCGGCGTCATGTACGGCTCGGCCGCGCAGAGGCTCGTCAACCGCTATGGCGTCAGGCCCGGGCGCCGCGCGGTGGTCGCCACCGCCAATGCCGATGGCTACGCCGCCGCGCTGGACCTGATGGCGGCCGGCGTCGAGATCGCCTGTATCGCCGAGATGGGCGCCGAACTGCCGCGCCACGCCATGGCGCAGGCCGCGCTGGAACGAGGCATCGCCGTGCGGGTGGGCGCCACGGTGGCCGAAGCCTTCCCCGCTCCCCATCTCGGCGGCGTCGAGGGCGCCAGAGTGGCCGCCATCGCCGGGCGGGGCCGCACCGCCGGCGGCGGCGAGACCTTCGCCTGCGACACGGTGATCACCTCCGTGGGCTGGCAGCCCGCCGCCAGCCTGGCCTGGCATGCCGGCGGAGTCGGCCGCTACGACGAAGCCACCGCCATGTTCCGGGTTGGGGGCCTTCCCGCCGGCATGCACGCGGCCGGTTCGGTGGCGGGCACCTTCGCCCTCGACCGGGTGCTGGAGGAGGGGCGCGCCGCCGGCTGGGCCGCCGCCAGGGATGCCGGTTTCGAGGTGGGCGAGCGCCCGGCCGTCGGCAACGATCCCGGCGCTTTCGGCCAGAACCACCCCTGGCCCATCTTCGAGCATCCCAAAGGCCGCGATTTCGTCGATTTCGACGAGGATCTCCAGGTTCACGACCTGGAAAACGCGGTCGCCGAAGGCTATGCCCATATCGAGCTCATGAAGCGGTTTTCCACCTGCGGCATGGGCCCCAGCCAGGGCCGTCATTCCTGGCTCAACGCCGTCAGGCTGAACGCCAGAGCCAACGGCATCGGCATCGACGAGGCGGGCCTCACCACCCAGCGCCCGCCCACCACGGCCGAAAAGATCGGCCTGCTGGCCGGGCGCGGCTTCGAGCCCCGGCGGCTGACCGCCATGCACCATCGCCATATGGAGGCCGGCGCCGTCGCCATGCCCGCCGGCCTGTGGCTGCGCCCCGAGCATTACGGCGGCCCCGGCCTGGATGCGGCGGCCAGGCTGGCGGCGGTGCATGAGGAAGCCCGCAACGTGCGCGAGAACGTCGGCCTCATCGACGTCTCCACCCTGGGCGGGATCGAGCTGCGCGGCCCCGATGCCGCCACCATGATGGAGCGCATCTACACCTGGGCCTATCGCCGCCAGCGGGTGGGCCGCGCCCGCTACACGCTGATGACCGACATGACCGGCGTCATCGCCGACGACGGCGTCGCCTGCCGCCTCCACGACGAGCATTTCTACGTCACCGCCACCACCTCGGGGGCTGACGCCGTCTATCGCGAGATGCTGTTCTGGAACGCGCAATGGCGGCTGAAGGTGGATGTGACGCATGTCACCGGCGCCTGGGCCGGCGTCAATCTGGCGGGGCCGAAATCGCGCCGGGTGCTGGCCTCGCTGACCGATGAGGACCTCCCGGCCTTCCCCTATATGGGCGTGCGCGAGGCCGTGGTGGCGGGCATCCCCTGCCGCCTGCTGCGGGTGGGTTTCGTGGGCGAGCTGGGCTTCGAGATCCACTGCCCCACCCATTCGGGCGAGGCGCTGTGGGATGCGCTGATGGCCGCCGGCGCCGATTTCGGCATCCGCCCCTTCGGCCTCGAATGCCAGCGCCTGCTACGCCTGGAAAAGGGCCATATCATCGTCGGCCAGGACACCGACGGCCTGACCAGCCCGCTGGAGGCCGACATGGAATGGGCGCTGGCCAGAAAACGCCCCTTCTTCGTCGGCAAGCGCTCGATCGAGCTTCGCCGCCCCACCCTCGCGCGCAAGCTGGTGGGCTTCGAGGTCGAAGGGGCGGGGCCGCTGCCGCGGGAATGCCACCTGGTGATCCGCGATGGCGAGATCGAAGGCCGCGTCACCTCCTGCAGCTATTCGCCCACCCTGAAGAAGACGATCGGACTGGCCTTCGTCGCCGCCGAAAGGGCCGCCGTCGGCAGCAGCTTCCAGGTGCGGGTGGGCGACGACGGCCCCCGCCGGCCCCGGGATGCCGTCATGGTCGACTGCCGGGTGGTGCCGCTGCCCTTCTACGACCCCGACAATGCCCGCCAGGAGCTCTAGCCCCATGAACGCGCCGTCTTCGTCTGGCGCTGGCCACGCGGGCGGGAAGCGAGCCTCCCATGGCGCTTGCCACGCAGGCGGGAAGCAAGCCTCCCATGGCGCCTGCCACGCGAGCGGGAGGCGCTTTGGCCCCGAAGATCGCCTTCGCCGTTCGCCGCTCTATCGCGTCTGCGCCGCACTGGGCGCCCAGTGGGTGGAAGTGGCGGGCTTCGCCTGCCCGGCCCATTACGGCGATCCCGAAGGCGAGGCCGAAGCCGCGCGGCGCCTCGCCATCGCCGACCTCACCGCCCTGCCCTGCGCCGGCTGGAAGGGCTGGGATGTGGCCGGCTGGGCCGCCGCCCAGGGCCTCGACCTGCCACCGCCCAACTGCGCCCACCGCCGGGAGGACGGAACCCTGGTCTGCCGCCTGGCCGAGGGCGAGGCGTTGCTGCTGGCGGGCGACGACGGTGCCGGCGCCACCGTCGACAGCCTCGCCGCCGCCTGGACCATGGCCGGCGCCAGCTGCTATCCGGTGCCGCGCGCCGACACCAATGCTAGGCTCGCCATCGCGGGCGCGCACGCGGCCGAGGCCATGGCGAAGCTCTGCGGGGTCGACCTGCGCCGCCACCGCTTCGCCGATCTCGACATCGCGCAAACCAGCGTCGCCCGCATCAACGCCATCGTTGTGCGCGCCGACCGCAAAGGCGTTCATGCCCTGGATATGGCGATCGACAGCGCCTCGGCCGTCTATATGTGGGAATGTCTGACCGACGCCATGGCCGAGTTCGAAGGCCGCGTCGTGGGGCTGGAGGCGCTGCGGACGCTGGCGGCCTGAGGGTGACGCGATGAAGCTGGGCCGGTTCTGCGCCATCGCCTGGCGCACCCGCTGCCGTCGCTGTGCGGCGAAGCCGGCCACGAAGCGCCAGACGCCCGCTCCACGCTGAAGCGGGCCGCCGCCCGCGCCCGCCCGGCGAGAGAGAAGGACTGCCCCGGGCGCTTCCGCGCCCTGGCGTGCCACGACGAGCGCCGCATTCATGACCACCAGCTGGAGATTCTGGGTCTCGCCCGCAGCCGACTCGCGTGAGGTTCACATGGGGTGAAAGCGGCTTTCCTCGCCCGGCTCGCCCTCGCAGGCGGCCCGGCCCGTGGCGACCATGTGGACGAGATGGGCCAGCACCGAACGGCGGGCAGCCCCATGCAGGCGAAGGTCGATATCGGCGTAGAGCCGCTCCACCATCGCCGGCACGGTGGCGATGCCCGCCGCCAGGCAGGCGGCGATCTGCGCTTCGCGCCCCTCGCGATGGGCGATCAGCGCCGCCACATGGGCGCCGGGATCGGCGATGGCCGGGCCGTGGGTGGGGCGATAGAGCGTCTCGGGGCGCCGCTGCAGCGCCCGCAGGCTGGCCATATAGGCCGCCATGTCGCCCTCGGGCGGCGAGACGACGGTGGTGGACCAGCCCATGACGTGATCGCCGCTGAAGAGCGTCGCCTCCTCCCGGAGCGCGAAGCAGAGATGGTTCGCCATGTGGCCGGGGGTGAAGACCGCCTCCAGCGTCCAGCCGCCCCCGGCCACGACCTCGCCATGGGCGAGCCTGCGGTCGGGGCGAAACGCCACGTCCACCCCTTCTTCGACCGCCGCACCTCCCCCGTCCGCCGCTTCCGCCCCGCCGCCGGCGTGGGGACCGAAGGCCCAGATGTCGGCGCCGGTGGCTTCCTTCAGCAGGCGGGCGGCGGGCGAATGGTCGCTGTGGTTGTGGGTGACGAACTGGTGGGTGATCGTCTCGCCCCTGGTGGCGGCGAGCAGGGCGTCGATGTGGTGTGCCAGGGCCGGGCCGGCGTCGATCACCGCCACCTCGCCCCGCCCGACGATGAAGGTGCCGGTGCCGCGATAGGTGAAGGCGGAAGGGTTCGGCGCCACCACCCGGCGCACCAGCGGCGACAAGGTCGTGGCGGCGCCGTAGGGGGGCGCATCTTCGTGAAGAAACCTCATGGGCGGCCGGGGTTTCGCCGGATCGTTCGGCGGCATCCGTCGGCCCCGCGTTCCTCGACACGGGTGACGTGGCAGCGAAGATCGGGGGCCGAATGCTTCACGGCCAGCTCTGCGACGTTCCCTTTCCGCCCGGGCTCAATTGGCTCCTCGCCGATGCGGTAAAAGGTGTTCCAACCCCGATGCGCGGGCTTGCGCCTTGTGTTGCCGCTGTCGATGGGCGAGGGAAAGGCACCGTCTTCGCGCGCTTCAAGCAAGTTCCTTGTGCGCACAACCAAAACCATATGGCGTTCGCCTTTGTAAGCGCCCAACACGCTCTTAAGCCCTTTCCCGGTTGGCCAGAAGAACACCATGGAGTTGAGAATTTTGGACCAGTCGCCCGGCTTCATGTCGTCGGGCAACGCCTTGCGCGAGGCCACGTCGCTCACCGGCTTCTGGTCGCGTATGGCAGCAACGCCATGCTTCGGGTGGCATAGTGTCACCGGCTTGGGGCGATGGCGGCTTGCAATCTTCTTTCTCTCGCATCCACGGACTTCGAAGCGGTCGGGCAGGGTGGAGGTGCCGAGAAGTCCGTGACGGCGGATCGACGGCCGGCTTGCTGCTGCCATGTGAAAGAGCTTCGGATGCAACTCCGCCAGTTTTTCCGCCGTGACCGCCATCGCCGCCGCGCCCGCTCAGCGGCGGGCTGCGCCGTCGACCCGCATCTCGGCGCAGGCGGCCAGCGCCAGGACACCGGCGGCGGCCAGGGCGCGCCGTCGCCCCGCCCTCACGGGCCGGGCCACAGCGGGCGGCGTTTTTCTAGGAAGGCGCCGATCCCCTCGGCCGCGTCGGGGGCCGCCATGTTCTCCGCCATGGCGCGGGAGGCGCAGGCATAGGCCTCGTCCAGGGGCATCGTCAGCTGGCGGTGGAAGATGTCCTTGCCGACGGCGATGGCGGCGGGCGACTTGGCGGCGACCTTGTCCGCCAGGGCGCGGGTGGCGGCCCCGAGCTCCGCCGCCGGCACCACCCGGTTGACCAGGCCCGTCTCCAGGGCGCGCCGCGCCGGGACGGCCTCGCCGGTCAGCAGCATCTCCAGGGCGTGGCGTGGCGCGATGGCGCGGGCCAGCGCCACCGCCGGCGTCGAGCAGAAAAGCCCGATATCGACGCCGGGGGTGGCGAAACGCGCTTCCTCGCAGGCCACCGCCAGGTCGCAGCTCGCCACCAGCTGGCAGCCGGCGGCGCTGGCCGGGCCGTTGACGCTGGCGATCGTCGGCTTGGGCAGGCGGGCGATGGTCGTCATCAGCCGGCTGCAACGCGCGAAGAAGGCCTCCCGCCGGCCGGCGGGCGCGGCGACGAGTTCCTCCAGGTCGTGCCCCGAACAGAAGGCGCCGCCGGCCCCGGTGACGGTCACGGCGCGGATGGCGGCATCCGAGGCGATGGCGTCGAACGCCTCCTGCAGCGCCGCCAGCAGCGCCAGCGACAGCGCGTTGCGCCGTTCGGGGCGGTTGAGCGTCAGCGCGGCGACGGGGCCTTCGTCGCGGCGCAGCAGCGAGGGCGCGTCCATGGCCCATCCTGCCACCCGGCAGGGCGGGCCGCAAGGCGCGGCCGGGCGCTTCGCCCCGCGCGGCGGCTGGCGGGCGGCGTGAAGGCGATTGACTCCCGCCCGCCGCCGTGACAGTTTCCCCGCCCTTCGATGGCGGCGGGGAACGCCGGGGAGATGCCATGAAGACCTATGCTGCCAGGGCCGCCGACATCGAGCGCCAGTGGTATCTGGTGGACGCCCGCGATCTGGTGCTGGGACGCATGGCCGTGGAGATCGCCGACCTCCTGCGCGGCAAGCACAAGCCGGCCTTCACGCCCCATGTCGATTGCGGCGATTTCGTCGTGGTCGTCAACGCCGAAAAGGTCCATCTCACCGGCAACAAGCGCCGCGACGAAAGCTTCCACTGGCATACCGGCTGGCCGGGCGGCATCCGCGGCCAGACCCTGGGCCAGCGCCTGGACGGCAAACACCCCGAACGGGTGGTGGTGAAGGCGGTGGAGCGGATGATCACCCGCAATCCGCTGGGCCAGCGCGTGATGACGAAGCTGAAGGTCTATGCCGGGCCGGACCACCCCCATGCCGCCCAGCAGCCGCAGCCGCTGGACCTGGGCGCGCGCAACCGCAAGAACAGAAAGGCCGCGTGAAGCCATGGCCGCCTCGACGGACGCCCTCCCCGAAACCGCACCGCCGCCCGCCGAGGCGCCGGAAGCCGCCCTGCCCGAACCGCAGATCGACACCCAGGGCCGCGCCTATGCCACCGGCAAGCGCAAGAACGCCATCGCCCGCGTGTGGCTGAAGCGGGGCGCCGGCCGCATCCGCATCAACGGCCGTTCCTTGGAGGAGTATTTCACCCGCGGCACCTGGCGCCTGATCCTGGGCCAGCCCTTCCAGGTGGCCGACCGCACCGGCCAGTATGACGTGACGTGCACGGTGAAGGGCGGCGGCCTTTCCGGCCAGGCGGGCGCGGTGCGCCACGGCCTTTCCAGGGCGCTGGCGCTCTACGAGCCGGCGCTGCGCAAGACCCTGAAGGGCCACGGCTTCCTCACCCGCGATCCGCGCGTGGTGGAGCGCAAGAAATACGGCCGCCGCAAGGCGCGACGCAGCTTCCAGTTCTCGAAACGCTGACGCCCCTCCCGCCCGGCTGCCACGCCTTCGTGCAGCGCGGGGAGGTGCCGATTGGCCTTGCGCGGCACGGGGGCGTGCTGATTCATTTTGTGCAGCACGGGGACGCGCCGATTCGTTTTGTGCAGCACGGGGGCGTGCTGCCGGGAGACAGGAGCGATGGCCACCGGACTTGCGGTCGCGGTGCTGGGTGCCAGCGGCTATACCGGTGCCGAATTGCTGCGGCTGACGGCGGGCCATGACGGCCTGCGCATCGCCGCGCTGACGGCCGAACGCCGCGCCGGCCGGCCGCTGGCGGCGGTGCATCCCCATCTCGCCCATCTCGGCCTGCCGGACCTGGTGGCCGCCGGCGACGTCGACTGGTCCGCCATCGACGCCGTCTTCTGCTGCCTGCCCCACGGGGCGGCGCAGGACGCGATCGCCGCGCTCCCCCGCCATCTCAGGATCGTCGATCTCTCGGCCGATTTCCGCCTCGCCGATGCCGGCCTCTATGCCCGCTGGTACGGCGGCCCGCACCGCGCCCCGGCGCTGCTGGCCGAAGCGGTCTACGGCCTCACCGAGCTGCGGCGCCAGGAGGTGCGAAAGGCGCGGCTGGTCGCCAATCCGGGCTGCTACACCACGGCGGCGGAGCTGCCGCTCGTCCCCTGCCTGGAAGCGGGCGCGATCTCCGCCGAAGGCATCGTCATCGACGCCAAATCGGGCGTCAGCGGGGCGGGGCGCAGGGCCGACGAAGCCGGTCTCCACGCCGAGGTCTCCGAGAGCATCCACGCCTATGGCATCGCCGGCCACCGCCACGCACCGGAGATCGAACAGGAGCTCTCGCGGGCCGCCGGGCGGCGCGTCGCGGTCACCTTCACGCCCCATCTGGTGCCCATGAATCGCGGCATCCTGGCCACGATCTACGCCGGCCTGGCGGCGGGCGCGGAGGCGGGCGATGTGCGCGAAGCGCTGGCGGCGCGCTATCGGGACGAGCCTTTCGTGCGCGTGCTGCCGCCGGGCCAGGCGCCGGCGACGCGCCATGTGCGGGGGTCCAATCTCTGCCTCGTCGCCGTCTTCGCCGACCGCATCCCCGGGCGCGTCATCGTGGTCTCGGCTCTCGACAACCTGGTCAAGGGCGCGGCCGGCCAAGCGTTGCAGAACCTGAACGCGATGGCCGGCTTCGACGAGGGCCGGGGTCTGCCGCGCCTCGCCGTCTTTCCCTGATCCTCGGCGCTGGTCAGCCGTCGCGCAGATCGACCCCGACATAGCTGCCGGGCGCGTCTTCCAGGGCGTCCAGGCCGCCCGCGCCCGGCTCGCGGGCCGCCATCATGGCGCCCGACCGCGCCGCCAGCCACGCCTGCCAGTGAGGCCACCAGGAGCCTTCCCGCTCCTCGGCGCCCGCCAGCCAGGCACAGGCGTCGGCCGGCGTCTCGTCGCTGGTCCAGAAGCCGTAGCGCCTTTTGGCCGGCGGGTTGACGACGCCCGCCACATGGCCGGATCTGGCCAGCGTGAAGACGGTCGGCCCGCCCAGCAGGCCGGTGGCCCTGTAGGCGGAGGCCCAGGGCGCGATGTGGTCCTCGCGGGCGGCCAGGACATAGGCCGGGATGCGGATGCGCGCCAGGTCCAGCTTCGTGCCGCCCAGGGCGAGGGCGCCGGGGGTGGAAAGCGCGTTTTCGAGATAGAACCGGCGCAGATATTCGCTGTGCATGGCCGCCGGCAGGCGGGTGGAATCGCTGTTCCAGTAGAGGATGTCGAAGGGCGGCGGCTCCTTGCCCAGAAGGTAGTTGTCGACCACGAAGGACCACACCAGATCGTTGGCGCGCAGGGCGCTGAAGGCGCCCGCCATCTGCGTGCCCTCGAAATAGCCCTGCCTGGCCATCGCCCGCTCGATCGCCGCCACCTGTCGCTCGTCGATGAAGATACCGATCTCGCCCACCTCCTCGAAATCCACCAGGGTCGTAAGGAAGGTGGCCGAAGCGATGCGCCGGTCGCCGGCGGCCGCCATATGGGCGAGCGCGCAGGCCAGCAGGGTGCCGCCGATGCAGTAGCCCAGCGCGTTGACGCGCCTCTCGCCGGTCGCCCGCCGCACCGCCTCCAGGGCCGCCAGCGGTCCTTCGAGCATGTAGTCCTCGAAGGTCTTGTGGGCGAGCGAAGCGTCCGGGTTCACCCAGGAGACGACGAACACCGTGTGGCCCTCGCCCACCAGCCAGCGGACGAAGGAGTTCTCCGGCCGCAGGTCGAGGATGTAGTATTTGTTGATCCAGGGCGGGACGATCAGCAGCGGGCGGCGGTGGACGCGCCCGGTCGCCGGCGCCAATTGCAGCAGCTGCATGAGATCGTTCTGGAACACCACCTTGCCCGGCGTCGTCGCCAGATCCCTGCCCAGCCGGAAGGCGTCGCGCCCGACCATGCGGACGCCGCGGCCGCCCTCGAGGTCTTGCAGCAGGTTGTCCAGGCCGCGCACCAGGTTCTCGCCCCGGCTTTCGGCCGTCGCCCGCAGCACTTCGGGATTGGTGGCGGCGAAATTGGTGGGCGAAAGGGCATCGGCATACTGCCTGGTGTAGAACGCCAGCTTGCGCCGGTCGTCGTCGGCCAGGCCGTCCACACCGGCCATCGTCTCCTGCAGCCAGGCGGCGGAGATGAGATAGGACTGCTTGATGTGGTCGAAGACGGCGTTCTCGGTCCACGCCGCATCGCGGAAGCGGCGGTCGCCGCGTTCGGGCACCGCCACCGGCGGCGCCTCGTCGCCGGCGAGGCGCCGCGCGGTGGCCTGCCACAGCGCCATGTGCCTGGCCCACAGGTCGGCCTGGGCGCGGGCCAGCGCGGCCGGGTCGGCGGCCAGGGCCGCCTGGGCGCGCAGGGCGAGCGCCGCCAGGCGCATGGCGGCCTCGAAATGCTCCCCGGCGCCGTCGCTGCGCGCCAGGAAGGCGGAAACCGCCCGCCGGCTGCGCTCGGCGATGGCCTGCCAGTCCTCCGGCCCCAGCGGCGGGCGCGTGTCGCTCATGGTCCGTGCTCCTCCCCTGGCGCGGTTGTCGGGCGGGTCGGATAGCGATAGCGTGCCGGTGCCGCCCTTGCGGGGATATACATGCGATTGTGCACCGCAGCAAAGGCCGTTCCGTGACCGTCCCGCCGCCACGGGCAGCGGCGCTGGCCGGCCTTCTCCTCTTCGCCCCGGCCGCCCCCTCGGCGGACGAGCAGGGCTGGCCTTCGCTGGCCGATGTGCCGCCGCGCCCCGAAACCATGGCGTCGGCCGAGGAGATGGCCCGCCTGGCCGAGAGGCTGGCGGCGCTGGGCGACGAGGCCCGCCGCCGCGCCGCCCTCCTGCGCGCCGCCGACCGCCCCGACGACGGGCGATGACGCCGCTTCGCATCGGCATCGCCGGCCTGGGCACGGTCGGCTGCGGCGTCGTGGAGGCCCTGCAGCGGCGCCGGGGCGGCGGCCCGGCGCTGGAGATCGCCGCCGTTTGCGCCCGCGACCGCCAACGCCGGCGCAAGGTGGACCTTTCGCCCTTCCGCTGGCTGGACGATGCGCGGGCGCTGGCCACGGAACCCGGCATCGACGCGGTGGTGGAGGCCATCGGCGGCGCCGACGGCATCGCCCTGGAGCTGGTCGAAGCCGCGCTGGGCGCCGGGCGGCACGTGGTCACCGCCAACAAGGCGCTGCTGGCGCTCCACGGCACCAGGCTGGCGCAGCTGACCGATGCGGCCGGCGTCCATGTCGGCTACGAGGCGGCCGTGGCCGGCGGCATCCCCATCGTCAAGGCCCTGCGCGAAGGGCTGGCCGCCAACCGCATCAAGCGGCTCTACGGCATCCTCAACGGCACTTCGAACTATGTCGTGACGGCGATGCGCGAACGGGGCCTGCCCTTCGCCGAAGCGCTCGCCCAGGCGCAGCGGCTGGGCTATGCCGAGGCCGATCCGACCCTCGATGTCGGCGGCGGCGATGCCGCCCACAAGCTCGCCGTCCTGGCGGCGCTGGCCTTCCGCCGCCCGGTCGATTTCGCCGCCGTCCACATCGAGGGCATCGACGCCATCGCGCCGATGGATTTCGCCTTCGCCGAGGAATTCGGCTACCGCATCAAGCTGCTGGCCATCGCGCAGCGCACGCCCGCCGGCATCGAACAGCGGGTCCATCCCTGCATGGTGCCGCTCGCGGGCCCCATCGCCCATGTCGAAGGCGTGTTCAACGCCGTGGTGGTGGAGGGCGACCTCTGCGGCCCGGTCACCCTGGTCGGGAGCGGCGCCGGTGCCGGGCCGACGGCCTCGGCGGTGGTGGCGGATCTGATCGACATCGCCGGCGGCGCCAGGCTGCCGCTGGCGGGGGTGCCGGCGGCGGCGCTGCGGCCCTCCCCGGCGGCGCCGATCTCGGAGCGCCTGGGCGCCTGCTACATGCGGCTGACGGTGATCGACCGCCCGGGCGTCATCGCCGACATCGCGGCCATCCTGCGCGACGAGGCGATCTCGGTGGAAAGCCTGGTGCAGCGCGGGCGCGCCCCCGGCGAAACGGTGCCGGTGGCGATGGTCACCCACGAGGCCCGCGAAGCCGCCGTCGCCCGCGCCCGGCGGCGCATCGCCGGCCTGGACGCGGTGGCCGAGGCGCCGCTGACCATCCGCATCGAGCAGCTGTGAGGCCGCCGGCCTGTTGATGGATGGCGCCTGGCGCGGGCGACAGCCCCCGCCCGCCCGGCTAGCATCCGGGCGGAGGGAAGGCCATGGCTCTCGACGATGCTCTCGCTCTCGATGCCGTGCGCGTCTGCGAGGCGGCGGCCGTCGCTGCCGCCGGCCATATCGGGCGTGGCGACGAGAAGGCTGCCGACCGGGCGGCGGTGGACGCCATGCGCGCCGTCCTCAACCGGCTCGCCATCCGCGCCCGGGTGGCGATCGGCGAGGGCGAGCGCGACCGGGCGCCGATGCTCTATATCGGCGAGGAGGTCGGCAGCGGCAGCGGCGCCGGCATCGACATCGCGCTCGACCCCCTGGAAGGCACCACCATCTGCGCCACCGGCGGGGCCAATGCGCTGGCCGTGCTGGCCTTCGCCGAGAGGGGCGGTTTCCTGCACGCGCCCGACACCTATATGGAGAAGATCGCCGTGGGCGGCGGCCTGCCGGCGGGCGTGGTCGGCCTCGACCGGACGCCGGCCGACAATCTGGCCCGCCTGGCGGCCGCCAGGGGCGGGAAGGTGGCCGAACTGACGGTCACCATTCTCGACCGGCCGCGCCACCGGGCGCTGATCGCCGCCGTGCGGGAGGCCGGCGCGCGCGTCCGGCTGATCCGCGACGGCGACGTAGCGGGCGTCATCGCCACCGCCCGCCCGGAGACCGGCACCGACCTCTACATGGGCACCGGCGGCGCCCCCGAAGGCGTGCTGGCGGCGGCGGCGCTGCGCTGCATCGGCGGCCAGTTCCAGGGCCGCCTGGCCTTCCGCAACGACGAGGAGAAAGCCCGCGCCCGCGCCATGGGCATCGCCGATGCGGCGGCAATCTACGACGCGGAGGCGCTGGCGGGGGGCGATGTCGTCTTCGCGGCCACCGGCGTCACCGATGGCTGGATGCTGAAGGGCGTGCACCGCGACGGCGCCGGGCTTGCCACCCAGTCCATCGTCATGCGCTCGGCGAGCGGCACGGTGCGCATCGTCTCCGCCTGGCACGATCCGGCGCGCAAGAGCTTCGCCGCGACGGCCTGAGGAGGGTGCGATGTCGTGCCAGGCGCAGGCGGCGCCCGCCTTTCTGGGGGTGGAACGATCGCTGGGCGGGCGGCGCTGGGTGGGCCGCCTGACGGACGAGCGCGCCGCCCTGGCCCTGGCGCAGCGCCTCGATCTGCCGGAGGCGGTGGCGCGGGTGCTGGCGGCGCGCGGCATCGGCGCCGAGGACGCCCCCGCCTGGCTGGCGCCGCGCCTGCGCCGCGCGCTCCCCGACCCGGCGGTGCTGGCGGATATGGAGCGCGCGGCCCGCCGCCTCGCCGATGCCGTGGAGGCGGGCGAGGCGGTCGGCATTTTCGGCGATTACGACGTCGACGGCGCCACTTCGGCGGCGCTGCTGGCGCGCTATCTCGAAGCCGTCGGCGGCCGCGCCGAGATCCACATCCCCGACCGCAGGAAGGAAGGCTACGGGCCCAGCTTCCCCGCCCTGGAGGCGCTGCGGGAACGCGGCGCGGGGCCGATCGTCACCGTCGATTGCGGCACCGCCGCCTTCGAGCCGCTGCGCCTTGCGGCGGCGGCGGGCATCGAGGTGATCGTGCTCGATCACCACCTGGCCGGCGAGGCGCTGCCGGCGGCCTTCGCCGTCGTCAACCCCAACCGGGCGGACGACGGCAGCGGCCTGGGGACGCTGGCGGCGGTGGGCGTGACCTTCATGGCGGTGGTGGCGCTCAACCGGGAGCTGCGCCGGCGCGGCCGCTTCGCCGCCAGGCCCGAACCGGATGCGCTGGCCTGGCTGGACCTGGTGGCCCTGGGCACGATCTGCGATCAGGTGCCGCTCACCGGCCTCAACCGCGCCTTCGCCGCCCAGGGGCTGAAGGCGATGGCCGGGCGCGCCAATCCCGGCCTGGCGGCGCTGGCGGATGTGGCCGGCATCGACGAGGCGCCCACCGCCTGGCACGCCGGCTTCGTGCTGGGGCCGCGCATCAATGCCGGCGGGCGGGTGGGGTCGCCGCATCTGGGCGTCCGCCTGCTCACCGCCCGCGACCCCGATGAGGCCGCCGGCCTGGCGGCCAGGCTCGACGAGCTGAACGGCACCCGCCGCGCCATCGAAAAGGAGGTGCTGGCGGCGGCGCTGGCGGCGGCCGAGAAGCAGGCCGGGCGAAACTGCATCGTCGTGGCGGACCGGGGCTGGCATCTCGGCGTCGTCGGCATCGTCGCCAGCCGCATCGTGGAACGCTGCCAGCGCCCGGCCGTCGTGGTGGCGCTGGACGGCGAGGTCGGCAAGGGGTCCGGGCGCTCGCTGGCCGGCGTCGATCTGGGGCGGGCGGTGGCGGCGGCGCGCTGCGCCGGCCTGCTGACGGCGGGCGGCGGCCACCCCATGGCGGCGGGCCTCACCGTCGCCCGCCAGGGGCTGGGGGCGCTGGCCGCCTTCCTGGACGACCGCCTGGCCGACCAGGTGGCGGCGCTGCCGGCTAGGCCCGAACTCGCCATCGACGGCGCCCTGGCCCCGGCGGCCGCCACGGCCGCGCTGGCGCAGACCGTGGCGGCCACCGGCCCCTTCGGCAGAGGCAATGCCGAGCCGCGTTTCGCCGTCATGCACGCCCGCATCGTCCACGCCCAGGAGACCGCCGGCGGCCATGTGCGCTGCATCGCGGCCGGCGGCGATGGCGGGCGCGTGAAGGCCATCGCCTTCGGCGCCGGCGGCGGCCCCACCGGCGACGCCCTTCTGGCCCGCGACGGGCGCGACCTGCACCTGGCGGGCCATCTGCGGCTGAACCGCTGGCAGGGGGCGGAACGGGTGCAGTTCGTGGTGGAGGACGCGGCCGGTGCCGGCGAAGCGCCCGCCCGCCGCCACGACGCCTGAGCGCCGGGAGGCGATGGCCGGCGACGACGGGAAAGCCCGGATCGTTCTCCATCCCCGGGTGGCGAAAAAGCTGGGCGAGATCGAGAATCAGCGCCACCACCTGGCGGTGCTGATCGAGGAGCTCGAAACCCTTCTCCACCGCAAACGCGATGCCCTTCTGGCCCTCTATGCGCGCACCGTGGGCGAGCTGGAATACGAGCTTTTCCGCCTCGAAGTGGCGATCTCGGAGCTGCGCTACCGGATCGCGTTCCTGCAGAAGGACATCAATCTCGGCAGGACCGTCACGGCCGGGCGCATCGCCGTCCTCGACGGCGAGGTCGCCGTGGAGTTCGAGAGGAGGAAGGCGGAGATCGAACGCCGGGAGGAGGAGCTGCGCCGTTCCATGGACTACCTCGAGGCTCCGCTCATGCCGCCGGAAGAGGCGCGGGCGCTGAAGGCCGCCTATCGCCGGCTTTGCAGGAAGCTCCACCCCGATGTCGCCGGCAGCATGTCGCCGTCCCGGCAACGGCAGTGGCAGCTGGTGCAATATGCCTATCGCGCCGCCGACCTCGAGCTTCTGAGGGCCCTGGAGGAGGGCGTGGGCGGCCCGGCGGAGGACGAGGCGCCGGGCGATCTCGATGCGGAAGCGAAGCGGCTGGCCGCCCTGATCGAGGCGCAGAAGGAGCGCATCGCCAGGACGATTTCCTCCCCGCCTTTCTGCTATGAGAGCCAATTGCTGGATGAAGCCTGGGTCGCCGCGAAGCGCCAGGAACTGAAACGCAGGATATCCGCCGGCGAGGCGAGGAAGGAGCATCTGCAGGCACGCCATGACGGCCTGCTTCCGTCCTCCGGCCGGCCGCATGGAGAGAGCTCGAAATGAGCACCGGCCTCCAGAAGCAGGACCTGGTCCGGCAGCTCCTGCAGAGAAGCGTCACCGGCGCGCCGGTGCAGATTCCCTTCGCGCGCGACATCATGCTGGCCTCGATGCACGTCGCCGGCACGGCCTATTACGAGGCGGCGGCCGTCGCCGGGGGGCTGCGAAGCGGCCAGCGCCTGACGCTGCGGCGGGAGCCCGGCAACGCCCATGACGCGCTGGCCATCGAGGTGCTGGAGCCGGAAGGGCGCAAGCTGGGCTATCTTCCCCGCAGCTGCAATGAGATCCCGGCGCGGCTGATGGACGCCGGCAAGCGGCTGTTTCTGCAATTGGAGACGATCGAACGGTCCGATTCGTGGCTGGAGATCGGGGTCACCTTGTACATGGGGGATGACTGACTCCCTCCCGGCCCCTCCGCTCGGGAGCCGTCGCCCCGCGGTAGTGCCCCGGTTTGAAAATGAGCGGGCGCCGTTTGCCACCGCCCCCCAGGCGCCGGCCGAGCGTTCCGCCCCCCGGCGGGCCGTCCGGCCCGCCCACGCACCGTTTCCCCGAGCGCCGGCGTCCCGCCGGCAAACGGGCCGCAAGGCCTGCCGACGCACCGACCCCCGCTGCCTCTTGATTTCAAGGCCCCGAGCCTCTATCCCACCCGCCACCCTTCGCGACCCCTTCGTCTAGCGGTCAGGACACAACCCTTTCACGGTTGAGACAGGGGTTCGATTCCCCTAGGGGTCGCCATGGGCCGGCGGCGCTGGCCGCCCGCCCCGCCGCCCGTGGACAGCGAGCCATGCCCTGCCCGGACATCGAACGGATCGTCGCTCTCGCCGCCTGGCCGCTGGCCGAAGAGGAAGGCGCCCGCCGCCTGGCCGCCCGCGCCGGCCGCCGCGGCCGCGACCGCCCCGGCATGACCGGCAGCCCCGGGGTGCGGGCGCCGTTCTGCGGCCGCAGCGCAGCGCTTTCCCCGCCCGCCTGAGGCGACCGTGGCCGCGGCCGGGACGAGGCGGGCAGGGCGCGGCATCGCCGCCTGGTGCCTGTTCGACTGGGCGTCGTCGCCCACGCCCACGGTGGTCGTCACCTTCGTCTTCGCGCCCTATTTCGCGCGCGCCATCGTCGGCGACGAGGCCCGCGGCCTGGCGCTGTGGAGCTGGGGGATCGCCGCCTCGGCGCTGGCCATCGCCCTGCTGGCGCCGGTCGTCGGCGCCATCGCCGACCATGCCGGGCGCCGCAAGCCGTGGATCGCCGGCTTCTGCCTGCTGGCGGTCGCCGCCACCGCCCTGCTGTGGTTCTGTGCTCCTCACGCCGCTTGGCTGCTACCGGCCCTGGTCCTGGTGGCGCTGGTCAACATCGGCTTCGAGACCGGCAGCGTCTTCTACAACGCCATGCTGGCGGACATCGCCGGGCCGGGGCGCATCGGCCGCCTTTCGGGCTGGGCCTGGGGGCTTGGCTATGGCGGCGGCATCGCCTGCTTGGCGCTGGCGTATTTCGTCCTGGTCGAGGCCCGGCCGCCGCCGCTGGGCCTCGATCGCGGCGAGGGCGAGCATGTGCGGGCGGTGGCGCCGCTGGTGGCGCTGTGGTTCCTGCTCTTCGGCTGGCCGCTGTTCGCCTGGACGCCGGACCGCCCGGCCAGGCGCACCAGGCCCGGCGAGGCGGTGCGGGAAGGGCTGGCCCGGCTGGCGAAGACGGCTCGCGAGCTGCGCCGCCATCGCGTCGTGCTGCGCTTCCTGGCCGCGCGCCTGCTCTATATCGACGGCCTCAACACCCTGTTCGCGCTGGGCGGGGTCTATGCAGCCACCCAGTTCGCCATGGACGAGGAGCAGGTGCTGGTCTTCGCCATCGCCCTCAACGTCACGGCCGGGCTGGGGGCGGCCGGCTTCGCCTGGCTGGACGACGGCATCGGCGCCCGCGCCACGCTGACGGCGGCCCTGGCCGGCCTGATCGCCGCCAGCGCGGCGGTGCTGCTGGTGGAATCGCCGCTGTGGTTCTGGCTGCTGGGCATGGCGCTGGGCATCTTCGTGGGGCCGGTGCAGGCGTCGAGCCGCTCCTTCATGGCGCGCTTGGCCCCGCCCGACATGGCGGGCGAGATGTTCGGCTTCTTCGCGCTTTCGGGCAAGCTCACCAGCTTCGCCGGGCCGCTGCTGGTGGGCGCCGTCGCCTGGGCCACCGACAGCCAGCGCCTGGGCATGGCGGTCATCGTCGTGCTGCTGGCGGCGGGCCTGGTGGTGCTGCGGACGGTGCCGGAGGCGCCGCCCCCGGCAGCGGCGCCGGGCCCAGAACGCCCATGGCGTGACGCATGAAGAAGCGCTTCAGCGCCGGCATGCGGTCGGTCGCCGCCAGTCCCAGGCCGCGGGCCAGCGCCGCCGGCGGAAAGGCGTTGGAGAACAGGCGGTTCAGGCCGTGGGTGACCGCCACCATCGCCAGCGTGTCGACGCGCCGGCGCCGCGCATAGGCCTCCAGCGGGCCGCCGTCGCCGGGGTCGAGGCCCAGCCTTCGCCCCGCTGCCAGCTCTTCGACCAGGACGGCGATGGCGCGGATGCCGAGATTGTAGCCCTGGCCGGCGATGGGGTGGATGGCGTGCGCCGCGTCGCCCACCAGCGCCAGGCGCCGGCCGACGCTGCGATGGGCCAGGGTGAGCGTCAGCGGATAGCTCCACAACGGGCCGACCGGCGAGACCTCGCCCAGGAAGCCGCCCATGCGCCAGACGATCTCCTCGCGGACGTCCTCGCCGTCGGCCGCCAGCACGGCGGCCGCGATGTCGTCGCTCTCGGTCCACACCAGCGACGACATGCGCCCGGCCAGGGGCAGGATCGCGAACGGCCCCGAAGGCAGAAAGCGTTCATGGGCGATGCCGCGATGCGTCCGTTCGTGACGCACGGCGCAGACGATGCCAGTCTGCCCATAGGCCGTCCGCCAGGCGCCGATCCCCGCCATGGCCCGCAGCGGCGAGGCGGCGCCGTCGCAGGCCACCGCCAGCGAGCAGCCCAGCCTGGCGCCATCGGCCAGCGTCAGCACCGCGCCGGCCGGGGCTTCCTCCATGGCGGCGACCTCGGCCGGGGCCACCACCCGCACCCCGTCCTCGGCCGCCACCGCCGCCGCCAGCGCCCGGCGCAGATGGCGGTTTTCCACGATCCAGCCCAGCGGCTGTTCGCCGACGTCGCTGTGCCGGTAGTGCAGGAAGAAGGGCGTGGAGCGTTCCGAGACGCGGATCTCCCAGATCGGCTGCGCCCGCGGGGCGACGGCCGGCCACAGGCCCAGCGCCTCCAGCACCAGCTTCGACCCGTAGGCGATCGACGAGGCGCGCCCGTCGAAGGCCTCCGCCAGCTGGGCGTCGCGCGCGCGGCGCTCCAGCAGCGCGACGTCGAAGCCCGCCCGGGCCAGCGCCAGGGCGGCCCCCAGGCCGCTCATGCCGCCGCCGACGACGGCGATCTCGCAGCGCCCGACCATGGCCCATTCAACACCGTCCGGCGGCGGCGGCCAAGCCGGGCAGCCATTTCAGGAAGGAGTCCAAGGAACGGCCATAATCGACGGGTGGATATGCGATTTCTTGCATTGCGCCCCGCCGCCGTGCCATACTGGCAGCCGCGCTTTCGGAGGCGGCATGATCAACGACCGGCTGGACCGGCTGCGGGAGTACCCGTTCCAGCGCATGGCGGACCTGATCGCCGGCATCGAGCCCGCTGGCGGCCGGCGCGAGGCCATCGCCCTGTGGATCGGCGAGCCGCGCCACGGCGTGCCGGAGCTCTGCCGCCGCCCGCTGGCCGCCGGCTTCGAGGGCTACGGCGTCTATCCGCCGGTCGAGGGCACGCCCGGCCTGCGCCGCGCCATGGCCTCCTGGCTCGCGCGCCGCTACCGGCTGCCGGCGGGCCTGGTCGACCCCGACGACGCCGTCCTGCCGCTGCAGGGCACGCGCGAGGGCCTGTTCATGGTGGCGCTGGCGGCGGTGCCGCGCCGCAAGGCGGGGGGCGTGCCGCTGGCGCTGCTCCCCAACCCCTTCTATCAGCCCTACAAGGCCGGCGCCGTGGCGGCCGGTGCCGAACCCGTCTATCTCTCCTGCACGGCGGCGACCGGCTTCCTGCCGGATCTCGAGGCCCTGGCGCCGGCGCTGCTGGAGAGAACGGCCATCTTCTATCTCTGCTCGCCCGCCAATCCCCAGGGCGCGGTGGCCGATCTGGCCTATTGGCGCCGCGCCGTGGCGCTGGCCCGGCGCTACGATTTTCTGCTGGTGGCCGACGAGTGCTACGCCGAGATCTACGACCGCGCGCCGCCCATCGGCGTCCTGGAGGCCTGCGCAGAGGACGGCAGCCTCGCCCATGTGCTGTGCTTCCATTCGCTCTCCAAGCGTTCCGGCGTGCCCGGCCTGCGGTCGGGCTTCGCGGCCGGCGATCCCGCCTTCGTCGCCGCCTTCCTGCGCCTGCGCAAATACGCCGCCGCCGCCAGCGCCATGGCCCATTACGCCGCCGCCGAGGCGCTGTGGTCGGACGAGGCGCATGTGGAGGAAAACCGCCGCCTCTACCGCCGCAAGCTCGACCTGGCCGAAAGCATCCTGGCCGGGCGCTTCGGCTTCTTCCGCCCGCCGGGCGGCTTCTTCCTGTGGCTCGACGTCGGCGACGGCGTCGAGGCCGCGCGGCGGCTGTGGGCCGAGGCGGGCGTGAAGGTGCTGCCGGGCCGCTATCTGGCGGCCGATGCCGAGGACGGCGGCAACGAGGCCCATGCCTATATCCGCGTCGCCCTCGTGGACGACGTCGAGACCACCGGCGCCGCGCTCGAGCGGATCGCGGCCACCCTGTAAGAGGAGGACGCCATGGCCATCGGCGGCGAAACCGCCCTTTCCACACGCCTCTTTCCGCCCGGCCTGAAGCCCTGGCTGGCGCGGCGCGCGCGGCAGCTGGCCGGCGGCGCGGCGCTGCTGCTGGCCGCCTGGCTGGCCCTGGCGCTGGCCGGCCACGACGCCGGCGACCCCTCCTTCAGCCGCGCCACCGGCGCCATGGTGGCCAATCCGGCCGGCGCGGCCGGGGCGGCCGCTTCCGGCCTGCTCTTCGCCTGGGTCGGCCTGGCGGCCTGGCTGGCGCCGCTGCTGGCGGCCGGCTGGGGGCGGCGGCTGCTGTCCGGTTCCGGCGTGCCGCTGGCGCCCTGGCGGGCGGCGGCGGCGCTGGCGGCACCGGCGCCGCTGACCGTGGCGCTGACCCTGGCCGGCGGCGGTTCGGCGGGCGGGATCGCCGGCCTGCTGCTGGCGTCGGCGCTGGCCGGCGCCGGCGTCGGCGGCGTCTGGCTGGCGCCGCTGCTGGCGCTGGCGGGGCTGGCCGCCTTCGTCTTCGCCGCCGCCCTGCTGCCGGGCGACGCCGTCTTCGTCGCCCGCCTGGCGCGCCGCGCCGGGGCTGGGCTGGCCGCCCTGTGGCGCCGGGAGCGGAGGCGGCCGGCCGCCGCGCCGGCGCCCGCCCCGCCTGCCGAGGCCCCGGTCGCTGTCGGCGAGGAGAAGCGGGCGGCGCCGGCGCAGAAGCGGCCCCGCCGGCGCCGCGCGGCGCCCACCCTGGCGGCGGCGGACGCGCCGGCCCCGGACGCGGCCTTCGCGCTGCCGTCCCAGGCGCTGCTGGCCGGGGCCGATCCGCGCCAGCGCCGGCAGGCGAGCGCCGAAGACCTGAAGAACAACGCCCGCATGCTGGAAGGCGTGCTGGCCGATTTCCGCGTCCAGGGCCGGATCGTCGACGTCCGCCCCGGCCCGGTGGTCACGCTCTACGAGCTGGAGCCGGAGGCCAACATCCGCGCCAGCCGCGTCATCGGCCTGGCCGACGACATCGCGCGCCGCATGTCGGCGCTGTCCGCCCGCGTCGCCGTGGTGCCGGGGCGGACCGTGCTGGGCATCGAGCTGCCCAACGCCGACCGCGAGACGGTGGTGCTGCGCGAGCTGCTGGAGACCGGCGATTTCGCCGACAAGGGCCTCCGGCTTCCCATCGCGCTGGGCAAGCGCATCTCCGGGGCGCCGGCCATCGAGGACCTGGCCGACATGCCGCATCTGCTGGTGGCCGGCACCACCGGTTCGGGCAAGTCGGTGGCGGTCAACGCCATGATCCTCTCCCTGCTCTATCGCATGACGCCCGAAGAGTGCCGGCTGATCCTGATCGACCCCAAGATGCTGGAACTCTCCGTTTACGACGACATCCCCCATCTGCTGGCGCCGGTGGTGACCGAGCCCGGCAAGGCGGTGATGGCGCTGAAATGGGCGGTGCGCGAGATGGAGAGGCGCTATCGCGCCATGCAGAAGGTGGGGGTGAGGAACATCGACGGCTTCAACCGGCGCGTCGGCGAGGCGCTGGCGGCGGGCGGGCCGCTGCGCCGCCGGGTGCAGACCGGCTTCGACGGCGAAAGCGGCGAGGCCGTCTTCGAGGAGGAGACGGTGGCCGAGGCGCCGCTGCCCTACATCGTGGTGGTGGTGGACGAAATGGCGGATCTGATGCTGGTCGCCGGGCGCGACATCGAAGGCGCCATCCAGCGCCTGGCCCAGATGGCGCGGGCGGCCGGCATCCATCTCGTCATGGCGACGCAGCGGCCCTCGGTGGACGTCATCACCGGCACCATCAAGGCCAATTTCCCCTCGCGCATCTCGTTCCACGTCACCTCGAAGATCGACAGCCGGACCATCATCGGCGAGATGGGCGCCGAGCAGCTGCTGGGCCGGGGCGACATGCTGTTCATGCGCGGCGGCGGGCGGCTCACCCGCATCCACGGCCCCTTCGTCGGCGACGACGAGGTGCAGCGGGTGGCCGAGTTCCTGCGCCGCCAGGGCGCGCCCGATTATGTCGCGGCCGTCACCGAGGAGGCGCCCGAAGCCGCCGCCGACGAGGCGGGCGGCGGCGATCCGGCGGCGGACGACAAGGAACAGACGCTCTACGACCGGGCCGTGTTCCTGGTCACCGGCGAGCGCAAGGCGTCGACCAGCTTCGTCCAGCGCCATCTCAAGATCGGCTACAACCGCGCCGCCACCCTGATCGAGCGCATGGAGCGGGCCGGCGTCGTCGGTCCCGCCAACCATGTCGGCAAACGCGAGGTGCTGGCCCCGCCGCCCCCGGAGCTCTAAGGAGCGGGACCGCCGCCCGGAGGCGCCCCCGGAACCGACATGTTCCAGATCTATCTGCCGATCGCGGAGATGTCCGTCGACATCTTCCTGCTGCTGGGCATGGGCGGCGTGGTCGGCTTTCTCTCCGGCCTGTTCGGGGTCGGCGGCGGCTTCCTGATGACGCCGCTGCTGATCTTCATCGGCGTGCCGCCGCCGGTGGCCGTGGGTTCGGAGGTGAACCAGGTGGTGGCCGCCTCGGTCTCCGGCTTCCTGGCCCACTGGCGCCGGCGCCAGGTCGATTTCAAGATGGGCGCGGTGCTGCTGGCCGGGGGCATGGCGGGTTCGGCCTTCGGCGTCTGGCTGTTCGGCATCCTGCGCCAGATCGGCCAGATCGACCTGGTGATCTCGATCTCCTATGTCGTCATGCTGGGGGCCATCGGCGCCCTGATGCTGGCGGAGGCCGCCCGCACCATCCTGCGCCGCCACAACGGCCAGGGCGCCCGCCGCAAGGCCCATGTTCACCACTGGGGCCACGGCCTGCCCTTCAAGATGCGCTTCCGCACCTCGCGCCTCTACATCAGCGCCCTGCTGCCGGTGGCGCTGGGTTTCCTGGGCGGGCTGCTGGCCGCCATCATGGGCGTGGGCGGCGGCTTCATGATGGTGCCGGCCATGATCTATCTGCTGGGCATGCCGGTGGGCGTGGTGATCGGCACCTCGCTGTTCCAGATCACCTTCGTCACCGCCGCCGCCACCTTCCTGCACGCCATCAACACCCAGACCGTCGACGTGCTGCTGGCCGGCCTGCTGACCCTGGGGGCGGTGATCGGCGCCCAGCTCGGCACCCGCGTGGGCGCGGAACTGCGGGGCGAGGAGCTGCGCGGCCTGCTGGCGCTGGTGGTGCTGGGGGTGGCGGCGACCCTGTTGTGGCGCCTGGTGGCCCAGCCGGCCAGCCTGTTCACGCTGGCCGTGACGGGGGCGCCCTGAGATGGCCCGCCCGGGCGGGCGGCAGGCGCTGGCGGTGCTGGCGGCGCTGGCGATGCTGGCGGCCCGCCCGGCGCCGGCGCAGGAGCTGATCGCCGATCTCTCGCACCACGTAATCGAGATCGCCTCCGACTTCACGGGCACCGAGCTGCTGGTGTTCGGCGCCATGGAGGGGGAAGGCGACATCGTGGCGGTGGTGCGCGGCCCGCGCGAGGCGGTGACGGTGCGCAAGAAGGCCCGCATCTTCGGCATCTGGATGAACGCCCGCGCCGCCCGCTTCTCTTCGGTGCCGGGCTTCTACGGCATCGCCGCCACGCGGGCGCCGGAAGAGATCGCGGCCATCGAGACCCGCCGCCTGCTGGAGATGGGGACCGACAGCCTCAGGCTGGACCCGGAGGAGGGCCTGGATGGGGCCACGGTGGCCGAGTTTCGCGCCGCGCTGGTGGCCGCCCGCCAGGCGGAGGGCCTCTTTCCCGTGCGGCCGGGGCGGGTGGACACGGCGGCCGGCCGGCTGTTCAGGGCGCGCATCCCCTTTCCCGCCGGGCTGCCCACCGGGCGCTATGTGGCCGATGTCTATCTGATGCGCGACGGCCAGGCGGTGGCGGCGCAGTCGCTGCCCCTGTCGGTGGCCAAGGCGGGGCTGGGGGCGGCGATCTACGATTTCGCCCACCGCCAGGGGCCGCTCTACGGCCTGCTTGCGGTGGCGGCGGCGGCGGTGGCAGGCTTCGCGGCCAGCGCCCTGTTCGGCAGGCGCAGATGAGGCGGAGGCGGCCATGAGCGGCAACGGCGAGGCGGGCGCCCGGCCACGGGAACACGTCGCCGGGCAGGTGAAGTTCCTGGTCTGCGTGGACGGCTCCGCCCCCAGCAAGGTGGCGCTGCGCTACGCCTGCCGCCGGGCGCGGAACACCAGCGGGCGGGTGGCGCTGCTGCACGTCATCCAGCCGGCGGACTTCCGCCAGTGGCCGGGCGTCGAGGAGATGATGCGCGAGGAACGGCGGACGGAGGCGGAGAGCCTGATCAGCGACATGGCGGCCGAGGTCAACGCCTGGGCCGGCATCATGCCGGAACTGGTGCTGCGCGAGGGGCGGATCGGCGACGAGATCCTGGGCGCCGTGGACGACGATGCGGCCATCGACCTGCTGTGCGTGGGCAGCGACCCGGCGGAGGGGCGGGGAAGGCTGGTCTCGTTCCTGGCCGGGCACCTGGCCGGACGGCTGGCGATCCCGCTGGTGGTGGTGCCGGGGACGCTGAGCGACGAGAAGATCATCGACATCACCTAGGCGGCGCCCGCCCTTGACGGGGCGCGCCCGGCTGCCGACTATGAGGCGCAGCGAGAGCAAGCCGGGAGAAGCGCCGTGTTCATCCAGACCGAGGACACCCCCAACCCGCTGGCCATGAAGTTTCTGCCGGGCCGGGCGGTGATGACGGCCGGCACGGCCGATTTCGCCCATCGCGAGGCCGCCCGGCGCTCGCCGCTGGCGCGGCGCCTGTTCGACCTCCACGGCGTGGAAGGCGTCTTCCTGGGGGCGGATTTCGTGTCGGTGACCAAGAGCGAGGGCGGCGAATGGCAGCTGATGAAGCCCGCCATTCTGGGCGTCATCATGGAGCATTTCGTCACCGGCCGGCCGATGATCGAAGGCGAGGGCGCGGCGGCCGAGGAGGCCTTCGCCGCCGACGATGCGGAGATCGTCGGCCAGATCAAGGAGCTGCTGGACACCAGGGTGCGCCCGGCGGTGGCCCAGGACGGCGGCGACATCGTCTTCCGCTCCTATCGCGACGGCGTCGTCTCCCTGGTCATGCAGGGCGCCTGCCAGGGCTGCCCCAGCTCCACCATGACCCTGAAGATGGGGATCGAGAACCTGCTGAAGCACTACGTCCCGGAGGTGGTCGAGGTCCGCCCGGTCGCCTGAGGGATGGGCGGCGAAGACGGCGGCGTGGGTGCGCCCGTTCCATGCGCCGCGCCGCCATCCTCTGCGCTTTGGCGCTGATCGCCGGCCTGGTCGCCTACAGTCTCATCGACCGGCGCGCCGTGCCGCCGCTGCCGCCCGGGGCGCCGGCGGGGACGGCGCTTCCCGGCGCCGACGGCATCGTGGTCGCCCGCGCCGCCGAGCTGGACGCCATGCTGACCGAGGCGGGCTTCCGGGTGGCCGAGGTGCGCGCCGGCACGGCGCCGGTGCCGCGCCTCTATGTAGCGGCCGTGCCCGCGGACATGCACGCCATCGCCCGGGGGCCCGAGAAGAAGCGCATCTTCATCAAGCTGATGCTGCCGCTGATCCTGGCCGCCAACGAGGGCATCCTCGCCGACCGCGCCCGGCTGCTGGCGCTGACCGGGGCGGTGCGCGACGGCGTGCAGCTGGCGCCGGACGACGCCTCGTGGCTGGGCGAGCTGGCGGCGTTCTACCGCGTCGAGGAGGGCGATCTCGACGCGCTGCTCCATCGGGTGGACGCCATCCCGGCCTCGCTGGCGCTGGCCCAGGCGGCCCTGGAGTCGGGCTGGGGCACCTCGCGCTTCGTGCGGGAGGGCAACGCCGCCTTCGGCCAGCGGGCGTGGAGCGAGGCCGACGGCATGGCCCCGGCCGAACGCCCGCCCGGCCAGGGCCATGTGGTGAAGTCGTTCTCCGGCCTCCATGAATCGGTCTTCTCCTATCTGGCGAACCTGAACCGCCACCCGGCCTATGCGCATCTGCGCCTGCTGCGCGCCGCCCTGCGCGAGAAGGGGCGGCGCCCGGACGGCTGGACGCTGGCCGCCGGCCTGGGCGGTTACGCCGAGGAATCCGACTATGTCAGCCTCATCCGGGCGGTGATCCGCCAGAACGGGCTGGCGGATTTCGACACCGCCCGCCTGGCGGAGCTGGCCGGCTGAGGGACCGGGTCAGTCGCTGCCGCCCGGCACCAGGAAGGGCAGGCCCAGCCAGCGGAAGCGGCCATCGCCGGCGGGGAGCGTGCAGTTGATGCGGCTTCTGCCGGGCGGGAAGGGCCGGTCGAGGCGCAGTTCCACGCGCCGCGCCGGCCTGCGGTCGAGCGCGATGCCGGCCCCGTTGGACGCAAAGCAGGTCAACCCTTGCAGCGGCCCCGCCGCCTCGCCGACGGTGAAGCCTATCGGCGGCGGGTTGGGCGCGCCGGCGGCGATCGCCATGGCGCGCGGCGCCAGGTCGGCGACCGGCAGCGGCAGGGCCTCGACGACGTTGGCGAAGCGCCCGGCCTCGCCATAGCGTTCGTTGAGCGCGAAGCGGGGCAGCGCGAAGAGGTCGCCGCCGGCCACCGCCACGCCGGAATGCTGGCCGAAGGCGGCGAGATGGCCGGCGTCGCGCACCATGGCCGCCAGCCGCTCGCTGAACTCGCCATAGGGATAGGCGAAGAGTGTCGGCGCGAAGCCCAGCTCCCGGACGAAGGCGGCCTTCATGCGCGCCAGGTCCCGCGCGATGGCGTCCCGGTCCATGAAGGCCATGTGGCCGTGGGCGGCGCTGTGGGCGCCGATGGTGGCACCGGCGGCGTGAAGCGCCCGCACTTCGTCCCAGCCGAGCGATCGCGGGCCGCGGCCCACCGCGTCGGTGTCGACGAAGACGGTGAAGGGCAGCCCGGCCGCCCGCAGCCGCGGCGCCGCCTCGGTGGCGATGGAACGGGCGACGTCGTCGATGGTGATGGCGACGCTGCGCTCGGGCAGGGGAGCGCCTGTGGCCAGGGCGCGGACGACCTCGCCCAGCGGCAGCACCGTGTAGGGGCCGGCGGCGAGCAGCTCCAGATGCCGTTCGAACTGGTCGAGGCGGATGTTGGTGGAAGGCAGGTCGTCCTCGCCGAAGCGGTGATACATCAGGACCACCGCCGCCGGCGGCTCGGCGGCGCCGGCGGGCAGGGCGGCAGCGGCGGCCAGCAGCGCCAGCGCAAGGGCGCAGCGCGATCTCTCCAGGAACGACCGCCTCGCGGGCCGCCCCGGTACCGGCGGCCGCAGCCCCGACCGGCCATGGCGCGCCAGCCTGTCCACGGTCAGGCCATCATGCCGGCGCCGGCCTCGCGGTCGGTCAGCAGCGGGTAGCGGCGAGGGTCGAAAAGCTGGTAATGCCACCATTCCCTGACATACCAGTCGAAACCGGCGGCCGTCATGATCCCCAGCAGCAGCAGGCGCCGCGCCCGCTGTTCGGGCGCGATGCCGGGGGCGTCGTGGTGGCCGTTTTCGCCCAGCTCGTCCACCGGCCCGCCCATGTCGAGCTCGGCGCCCGCAGCGTCGATCAGGGTGACGTCCACCGCCACGCCGCGGCTGTGCGGCGAGCCCTTGCGCGGATGGGCGACATAGTTCGCGTCCGGACAGGCCTGCCACAGCGCCCATTGCGCTTCCACCGGGCGGAAGGCGTCGGCGATCTTCAGGCGCAGCCCCTGCTCGCCGGCCAGGGCGACGGCGCGGGCGAGGCAGGCGGCGGCGTCGGGGTGCAGCAGGCAGCGGGGGCGGCGGTAGAGGCGGCGGCCGGCGATGTTGTCGCGGCGGCCGTAGAGGAGGTCCACCGCCAGGTCCCAGCCGGGCGGGGCGATCTCCTGCAGGGCTGCCATGGCGCCGTGCCGCGCTCCCCGCCGCTCACGACTTCCGCAGCCGCAGCCGCCAGATGCGCGCGCCTTCCGTCTCCGGTGCCAGCGAGAGCACGGCGTGGCCGTGCTCCTCCACCGCGCGCGGCACGTTCTTCAGCGGCTCGCCGTCGTTCAGCCGCACCTCGGCGGTCTGGCCCGGCGTCATCTTCTCGATCAGCAGCCTGGTCTTGACGAAGGTCAGCGGGCAGACGTCCGGCGTGATGTCGAGGAACAGGTCGGGCGGCGGGCTTCCGGCGTCCGTCACAAGGCACCTCCCCGGGCGCTTTCCTGGAACGGCGGGCCCATCCTAGGCGGGCAGCACCGGGGCGGGCAATCCGGTAGTGTCTCGGTTTGCAATTTCGAGGCTGCTCGCTGCGTGGCGCGCGCGGTGGCGGTGCCTGGCGGCGGGGTTCGGTGCGTCGACGGGCCTTGCGGCCCGTTTGCCGGCGGGACACCGGCGCTCCCAGGGCGGCGGTGCCTGGGGGTGCCGGATGGTGGGGCGGTGCCCGGCGGCGGTGCTCCCAGGGGGCGGCGGCCGGTGCGCCGGGCCCTCCCGCGCCGTGGTTCTTCGGGCGCCGGCTATCGTATCTCGCTTCGCACCGACGTCAGGTCGCCGAACGGGTCGCCGGCGCGCAGCCGACGATGCGCCGCGCCATCGTCCTTCAGATAGCGGTCGAACCATGTCAGCGCATACCAGTCGCGGATCAGATGGGGCAGATAGACGTCGCCCTGCCCGTCGATCCCGGCCCAGCCGAGCTGGACATAGGCTTCCCCTTGCCCTCCAGCGGAAGGCGGGGCGAAAGCGCGCTCTCCCGTCCGTTTGCGGCGGCGCTCCGGGGTCAGGGCGAAGGACAGTTCGCCGCGCTGGAACGCCGGCCAGGGGAAGAGGCGCGCGAAATCTTCGACGATCGTGGAATGGTCCGTGTCGCGCACGATCACGAACATCCGGTCGGCCATGGCGCGCTGCCAGCTGCTCAAGGCGACGGGCTGCGGGTTGTTCATGCGCTCCGGCGCGGCGCGCTCGGCCGCCAGCGGAAAGGCATCGGCGACGTCGCCGCCGGCCGCCGCCACCGCCGACTGGAAGAGGCCGATGAACACCCCCTGCACGAAATCGTCCTCGTCGCCGACCATGATCAGCAGCGGCTTGCGGCTGCCCGCCGGCAGGCCGTCCGCCGTCTCGCCCGCCCCGAACATCTCCTGGGGCGTCCAGGCGAAGGGCGGCCCGTTGTTGAAGGCCAGGGCCGCCGCCACCCCCGGCAGATGGTTGGCGGCCAGCTGCGCCGTCATCGCGCCCAGGGAATGGCCGGCGATGCCGACGCGATCCCCATCGATGCGGCCCGCCAGCAGGCCGCACAGCTCGCGGGCGGCGGCGGTCGCGCCCATGGCGGCCAGCGACGCCCGGCACGAATCCTCCGGCGCGCCCAGCAGGCGGACGCTGTGCAGCACCAGCCCCGCGTCCGCGACCCGTTGGCGGAGCAGGTTGCGCATCATGGCCCCGGCGCGCGTCACGCCGCCGGGAACGATGGCGGCCGTCGCCGGATCGAAGCCCTCCGGCGGCGCGAATCCGCGTCCCTCCCGCCCGAACAGCAGGCGGTAGAAATAGGGCATGACCTTGATCTCGCCCAGGATCGTCGCATAGGCCTGCCGCAGTTCCACCTCCGAGGCCTGCCGCGCGAATGGCGAGTCGGGATCGTGGAAGACCAGGGGCAGGCTGCCGTCGGAGACGAAGGTGGGGGCCGCGACCACATAGCCGTGGGAGGCGAGGAACTCGGCCAGGGAAACCCACAGGGCGTGATTGCCGGCGAGGCCGTGCGCCAGCAGGATCAGGGGAAAGCTGCCGTCGGCAGGCAGCGCGTCCACCCAGGCGGCCATGGGGGCATCGAGGATGCGCCGCCCGATGTCGGCGGACGCCTCCTCCGCCACCGCCCCGGCGGCTTCGGCCAGGGTGCCGCCGCCGCGCAGGTGGATGAATTGCGGCAGCCCCCCCTGGACGGCGGCCCCGATCTGCGGCGCCAGATCGGTGTCGCGGAAGAAGAGGTCGAAGTGGTTCGCGGGCCGGCCGCTGGCCGCCGGGGGCGGGGAGCGCAGCCCGGCCGGCCGCGCTCCGCCGGGCGTCGCCGGATACCACAGCTGGAATACGACCGTGCGGGTCTGCCCGCTGGCCTCGATGCGGCGCAGCAGGGCGCGGTATGCGGGGGTGCCGTAGGTGCCGTTCCAGGGGTCGAAACGCTGGCGGTTGTCGACCGCGAAAGCGGTGAGCGTCCCCACCGCATAGCCGCCGGCGGCGGTGGCGGGTGGCAGCTCCCGCAGCTGCGCCGCCGCCGGTGGCATGGCGGCCAGCATCAGGGCCGCCAGCAGCGCCGCGCGGTGCCACATCCGGGCGCCTCCGCCCCGCGCCGGGGCGGCGCCGTCATCGTCCTGCCATGTCGTCATCGCTCCTCTCTCGTGGCGGTCGCGGCGGCGGCTCCCCGCGCCCGTCATGCACGAGAGGCGGCGGGGCGATCAAGGGTTTTCGCAACGCCGCGCCCCGGCGCGGGATGCCGGGGCGGGCCTGCCGCCGCCGCCATGGCGCCGGCGGCGGCGGCGGGCTAGACTGGGCGCTGCCGCTTCGATCCGGGAGGGTTTCGCCGGGCCGGCCGGGAAGGCGCGATGACGTCACGCATCGAACAGGCCTGCATCGACAAGGGCCTGAAAATGACCGGGCAACGGCGCGTGGTCGCGCAGGTGCTGTCGGATGCCGACGACCACCCCGATGTCGAGGAGGTCTATCGCCGCGCTTCGCTGATCGACGAACGCATCAGCCTGGCCACGGTCTATCGCACGCTGCGCCTGTTCGAGGATTCCGCGATCATCCAGAGCCACGATTTCGGCGGCGGCCGTGCGCGCTACGAGGCGGCCGAGAGTGACGAGCATCACGACCACCTGATCGACGTGGACACGGGCGAGGTGGTCGAATTCTACGACGAGGAGCTCGAGGCGCTGCAGGAGAGGATCGCGCGGCGGCTCGGCTTCCGCCTGGTCGATCACCGCATGGAACTCTACGGCAAGCCGCTGAAGCCGCGCCGGGGCTGACGGGGGCGTGGGCGGGGCGAGCGGGACCGGGGCCGAGAGGCCGCCGCTGGAGACGGGCATCATGCTGGGCCCGCTGGAGCTGCGCCTGGCGCGCGACGAAAGCGAGCTGCACGCCGCCCAGCGCCTGCGCTACCGCGTCTTCTACGAGGAGATGCGGGCGCGCCCGATCGGCTCCATGGCGGCCGAGCGGCGCGATTTCGACGCCTTCGACGACATCTGCGACCATCTCATCGTGCGCGACACCAAGCGCAGCGGCGATGAGGCCATCGTCGGCACCTACCGACTGCTGCGCCGTTCGGTGGCGCAGCGCCATGGCGGCTTCTACACGGCCGGCGAATACGACATCGCCAGGCTGCTGGCGGTGGAGGGCGAGCTGGTGGAGCTGGGCCGCAGCTGCGTCGACATGAACTACCGTGCCGGGGCCGCCGCCCAGGCGCTGCTGCGCGGGCTGGGCGCCTATGCGGTGCAGCACGACATCCGCATCATGTTCGGCTGCGCCAGCCTGCACGGCACCGATCCCGACCAGCTGGCGCTGCCGCTCTCCTATCTCGCCTATCATCTCGCCGCCCCGGAGGCGCTGCGCCCGCGGGCGCTGGAAGATCTCTATGTCGATATGGCGCGGCTGGCCTTCGACGAGGTCGATCCCGGCGAGGGCCGCGCCAGCCTGCCGCCGCTCGTCAAGGCCTATGCCCGCGCCGGCTGCCGCTTCGGCGACGGGGCGGTGATCGATCGCCAGTTCAACACCACCGACGTCTGCGTGGTGCTGGACATGGCCTCGATCGAGAACCGCTATGCCAGCCGCTATCGCGGCGAGGAGCTGGACGACGACCTGGGCACCGGCCCCGGCGGGGCATGACCGCCGTCGCCGCCATCCGCGCCCTGCTCTATCTCGGCTGGACCTTCCTGTGCCTGCCGGCGCAGGCGGCGCTGATCCTTTTCGGCGCCCGGGCGAGCCACACCCTGCCCCAGATCTACCACCGCGTCGTGCTCGATATCCTGGGCCTTCGCCTCGATGTGCGCGGCCGGCCGGAACGCCGCCGCCCCTGCATCTTCGCAGCCAACCACAGCTCCTATCTCGACATCGAGGTGCTGGGGGCGCTGATCCGGGGCAGCTTCGTCGCCAAGGCGGAGATCCGCGACTGGCCCTTCTTCGGCCTTCTGGCGCGGCTGCAACGCACGGTGTTCGTGGACCGGCGCCCGAGCCAGGCCGGACGGCACCGCAGCGCCATCGAGCGGCGCCTGGAGGCCGGCGAGCGGCTGATCCTGTTTCCCGAAGGCACCACCGGCGACGGCAACCGGGTGCTGCCCTTCAAACGCGCCCTGTTCGCCGCCGCCCGCCACGGCGGGCGCAGCGTCGCCGTGCAGCCGGTCTCGATCGCCTATGCCCGCTTCTCCAACCTGCCGATGGATCGCGAGCTGCGGCCCTGTTACGCGTGGTATGGGGATATGGAACTGCTGCCCCATGTCTGGCAGATGCTGAAGGCGGGGGTGGCGACGGTGGTGGTGCAATTCCATCCTGCGCTCACCATCGAGGAGGCCGGCGGCGACCGGCGGCAGCTGGCCGAGCGCTGCCAGGAAGCGGTGGCCGACGGTGTGGCGGCGGCCTTGGCCGGACGCCTGCCGCCCCGCCGCCGCCGTTTCGCCAGGGCGGTGCGCCTGCGGTCCGGTGCCGAGCGCTGAAGGCGGCGCTGCCGCCGCCGCTTCGGTTCGGGCGAGCCGGGGCCCTAGAGCAGGGTGTCGATCACGCGGTCGGGAGGCTTGTGGCCGTCGGCGAAGGTTTTGATGTTGACGATCACCTTCTCGCCCATGTCGATGCGGCCTTCGACGGTGGCGGAACCCATATGGGGCAGCAGCACCACGTTCTCCAGGGCGAGAAGCTTCGGGTTCACCGCCGGCTCATGCTCGAAGACGTCGAGGCCGGCGCCGGCGATCTCGCCCGCCGCCAGCATGCGGGCCAGCGCCTGCTCGTCGATCACCTCGCCGCGCGCGGTGTTGACGATGACGGCGCCGGGTTTCAGCAGCTTCAGGCGGCGCGCCGACAGCAGGTGGAAGGTGGCCGGCGTGTGGGGGCAGTTGACCGAGAGGATGTCCATGCGGGCCAGCATTTGGTCGAGGCTTTCCCAATAGGTGGCATCGAGCTCCGCCTCCCGGTGCTCCGGCAGCTGGCGGCGGTTGTGGTAGTGGATCGAAAGGCCGAAACCGCGGGCGCGGCGCGCCACCGCCCGCCCGATGCGGCCCATGCCGACGATGCCGAGCCGTTTGCCCCACAAACGGTTGCCCAGCATGTGGGTGGGGCTCCAGCCCGTCCAGGCGCCGCTGCGGATCAGCCGCTCGCCCTGGCTTACCCGGCGGATCACGTCCAGGATCAGCGCCATGGTCATGTCGGCGGTGTCTTCGGTCAGCACGCCCGGCGTGTTGGTGATCGTGATGCCCCTCTCGCGCGCGGCGGCCAGTTCGATATGATCGACGCCGGTGCCGAAGTTGGCGATCAGCCGCAGGTTCCCCCCGGCCTGGGCGAGGATGCCCTTGTCGATGCGGTCCGTCAGGGTCGGCACCAGGACATCGGCCACCGCCGCCGCCTGCGCCAGTTCTTCGCGCGTCATCGGGCGGTCGTCGTCGTTGAGGCGGGTGTCGAAAAGCTCCATCATCCGCGTCTCGATGACGTCGGGCAGCTTTCGGGTCACGATGACGACGGGTTTTCTGGCTCTGGCCATGCGTCTGCCGATTGCCTCGCTGCGGCACCGCCGCCGCCTCGCGCTCTTTAGCAAATCCGCCGTCTCGAAACAACGCGGCGCCCTGCTGGCGGCGCTGCTGCTGCTCGCCCCGCCGCCGGCGGCCGGCGAGGATCTGCCGCTGCCGCGCTTCGCCTCGCTGAAGGCCGACGAGGTCTATATGCGCGCCGGGCCGGGCCAGGCCTATGCGGTCTCCTGGGTGTTCCAGCGGCGCGGTCTGCCGGTGGAGATCGTCAAGCAGTTCGAACAGTGGCGCTATGTTCGCGACATCGAAGGCGCCGAGGGCTGGGTGCACCGGGTGATGCTTTCGTCCTCGCGCACGGTGATCGTCGCCGCCACCGCGCCCGTCACCGCCCGCGAGGCGCCGGACGCGGAGGACGCGCCCGTCTTCCGCGTCGCGCCGGGCGTGCCGGGCGAGCTGATCGCCTGCGACGGCGCCTGGTGCCGCGTCCGCATCCGGGGCGTGAAGGGCTGGCTGCCCATGTCCAGCCTGTGGGGCGTCTATCCCGCCGACGGCGCCCCGCCATAGAGGCGCGCCCCGCGGACGCTTGCGGAAGGAGGGAGTTCCGACCTATACAGCCCGCCGCCCGCGAGGCGGGACCCGACGAGCTTTGCGACCGGGGCGGAAATCGATGGCCGTCAGACTTCCCAGGGGCTATCGGCCCAAGGAAAACGAGCCGTTCATGAACGCCAGGCAGAAGGAGTATTTCCGCCGCAAGCTGAACGCCTGGCGCGACGAGCTGCAGCAGGATTCGTCCGAGACCGTCCGCCATCTGCAGCAGGACACCGCCGCCGAGCCGGATCTGGCGGACCGAGCCACGACCGAGACCGACCGCGCCATCGAACTGCGCACCCGCGATCGCGAGCGCAAGCTGATCTCCAAGATCGACGAGGCGCTGCGGCGCCTCGAGGAAGGCACCTACGGCTATTGCGAGGAAACCGGCGAGCCGATCGGCATCAGGAGGCTGGAAGCGCGCCCGACCGCCACCTTGAGCCTGGAAGCGCAGGAACGCCACGAGCGTCGCGAGCGGGTCTATCGCGGCGACTGAGGAACCGGGTTGCGCACAGGCCGCGTCCATTGCGCCGTCCGTCCCGCCGTGGAATAAGGCTGTGCTGCGGCGCGGGGGAACGGATGGAACGGGATAAGGCACTGAACGCGGCCCTGGGCCAGATCGAGCGGGCCTTCGGCAGGGGCTCGATCATGCGGCTGGGCCAGCGCGATCGGGCGGTGGAGATCGAGGCGGTTTCCACCGGCTCGCTGGGCCTCGATATAGCGCTGGGCATCGGCGGCCTGCCGCGCGGGCGGGTGGTCGAGGTCTATGGCCCGGAAAGCTCCGGCAAGACCACGCTGGCACTCCATGTCGTGGCCGAGGCGCAGAAGGCCGGCGGCGTCGCCGCCTTCGTCGATGCCGAGCACGCCCTGGACCCGGTCTATGCCGGCAAGCTGGGGGTCAAGGTCGACGACCTGCTGATCTCCCAGCCCGATGCCGGCGAGCAGGCCCTGGAGATCGCCGATACGCTGGTGCGCTCCGGAGCCATCGACGTGCTGGTGGTCGATTCGGTGGCGGCGCTGGTCCCCCGGGCCGAACTGGAAGGCGAGATGGGCGATACCCATGTCGGCCTCCAGGCACGGCTGATGAGCCAGGCGCTGCGCAAGCTCACCTCTTCGATTTCCCGGTCGCGCTGCCTGGTCGTCTTCATCAACCAGATCCGCATGAAGATCGGGGTGATGTTCGGCAGCCCGGAGACCACATCCGGCGGCAACGCGCTGAAATTCTATGCCTCGGTCAGGCTCGACATCCGCCGCATCGGCCAGATCAAGGACCGCGACGAGGTCGTCGGCAACCAGACGCGGGTGCGGGTGGTCAAGAACAAGGTCGCCCCGCCCTTCAAGATCGTCGAATTCGACATCATGTATGGCAAGGGCATCTCCAAGGTCGGCGAGATCATCGATCTGGGAGTCAAGGCGGGCGTCGTCGAAAAGTCGGGTTCGTGGTTTTCCCACGGCGACCAGCGCATCGGCCAGGGCCGCGAGAACACCCGCCAGTTCCTGCACGACCATCCCGAGATCGCCACCGCCATCGAGCAGGCCGTGAGAAGCCATGCCGGCCTCGCCACGGGCGCGGAGGGCTGAGGTGCCCGGTTGATCCCGGCGGTGCGCGCCGCCACATAGCCTTCCGGGACCAGCCCCTGGAGAGCAGCGCGAGATGGCCAGCGTCAACCAGGTCCGCACGACCTTTCTGGACTATTTCCGCCACCACGGCCACCGGGTGGTGCCGTCGTCGCCGCTGGTGCCCGGCAACGACCCCACATTGCTGTTCACCAATGCCGGCATGGTGCAGTTCAAGGACATCTTCACCGGCACCGAAAAGCGCGACTTCAAACGCGCCGTCACGGCCCAGAAATGCGTGCGCGCCGGCGGCAAGCACAACGACCTCGACAATGTCGGCTACACCGCGCGCCACCACACCTTCTTCGAAATGCTGGGCAACTTCTCCTTCGGCGACTACTTCAAGGAGCTGGCGATCGAGCTCGCCTGGAACCTGACGACGAAGGAATACGGCCTGCCGAAGGAACGGCTGCTGGTCACGGTCCACTCCTCCGACGAGGAGGCGGCGGCGCTGTGGCGGCGCATCGCCGGCCTTCCGGAAAGGCGCATCATCCGCATCCCCACATCCGACAATTTCTGGTCGATGGGCGAGACCGGGCCGTGCGGGCCGTGCTCGGAGATCTTCATCGATCAGGGCCCCGAGCTTGCCGGTGGCCCCCCCGGCAGCCCGGACGAAGCGGGCGACCGCTTTCTCGAGTTCTGGAACCTGGTCTTCATGCAGTTCGAACAGCGCACGCTGGAGGAGCGGGTGGCGCTGCCCATGCCGTCGATCGACACCGGCATGGGGCTGGAACGCATGGCGGCCATCCTCCAGGGCGTGAAGAGCAATTTCGACACCGACCTCTTCCGGGCCATCGTGGCCGCCGCCGCCGATGCCGTCGGGCGTCCGGCAGAGGGCGAGGCGCGTCCTTCCTTCAACGTCATCGCCGACCATCTGCGCGCCGCCGCCTTCCTGATCGCCGATGGCGTTCTGCCCGCGAACGAGGGCCGCGGCTATGTCCTGCGCCGCATCATGCGCCGCGCCATGCGCCACGCCCATATCCTGGGGGCGGCGGAGCCGCTGATGCACCGCCTGGTGCCGGTGCTGGTCGCCGCGATGGGCCAGGCCTTCCCCGAGCTGCGGCGGGGCGAGGCGCTGATCGTCGAGACGCTGCGGCTGGAAGAAAGCCGCTTCCGCGAGACCCTGGAACGGGGCCTGCGGCTGCTGGCCGACGAGACGGCGAAGCTCGCCCAGGGAGCCGATCTGCCGGGCGAGGTCGCCTTTCGCCTCTGGGACACCTACGGCTTCCCGCTCGATCTCACGCAAGACGCCCTGCGCCGCCAGCGGCGCGGCGTCGACCGCGCCGGCTTCGAGGCCGCCATGGCGGCGCAGCGGGCCCGCGCCAGGGCCGCCTGGCAGGGTTCGGGCGCCCGTGCCACCGACGGGCTGTGGTTCGGCCTGCGCGAGCGGGTCGGGGCCAGCGAGTTCCTGGGCTACGACGCCACCGAAGCCACGGGCCGCATCGTCGCCCTGCTGCGCGACGGTGCCGAGGTCGGACAGGCCGGCGAGGGCGACGAAGTCGAACTGGTGGTGGACCGGACGCCGTTCTATGGCGAAGCCGGCGGCCAGATGGGCGATGCCGGCGACATCCTGCGGCAAGGCGCCCGCATCCGCATCGACGACACCCGCAGGGAATGCGACGATCTCCGCGTCCATATCGGGCGCGTCGTGGCCGGCAGCTTCGCCGTCGGCGACGAGGTGCGCCTCGCGGTCGATGCCTGCCGCCGGCGGCAGCTCGCCGCCAGCCATTCGGCCACCCATCTGCTCCATACGGCGCTGCGCCGCCGCCTGGGCGCCCATGTCGTCCAGAAGGGATCGCTGGTCGCCCCCGACAGGCTGCGCTTCGACATCGCGCATTCCGCCGCGCTGGCTGCCGACGATCTCGCCGCCGTCGAGGCGGAGGTGAACGCCGCCATCCGCGCCAACCACGCGGTGGCGACGCGGCTGACGACGCCCGAGGAGGCGGTCCGCCAGGGCGCCCTGGCCCTCTTCGGCGAGACCTATGGCAGCGAGGTGCGGGTGGTTTCCATGGCTGGGCCCCGGGGCGAGCAAGCCTGGTCCACCGAGCTGTGCGGCGGCACCCATGTCCGGCGCACCGGCGATATCGGCGCCTTCAAGATCGTCGCCGAGGGCGCCGTCGCGGCCGGCGTCCGGCGCGTCGAGGCGTTGACGGGGGCGGCCGCGCTCGCCTGGCTGTCGGAACAGGATCGCCGCCTGCGCGCCGCCGCCCGCCGCCTGAAGGCCGCGCCGGCGGACCTGGAAGAGCGCATCGGCGCCCTGCTGGAGGAACGCCGCGCCATGGAACGCGAGCTCGCCGGGCTGCGCCGCCAGCTCGGCGCGGGCGGCGCCCGGACGGCGGACGACTCGCGGGAGATCGCGGGCGTGAAGGTGATCGCCCGTCTGCTGGAAGGCGTGCGCGGCAAGGAGCTGCGCGCCCTGGCCGACGACGCCAGGCGACAGCTGGCCTCGGGCATCGTCGTCCTGGTGGCCGTCGCCGACGGCAAGGCGGCGCTGGTCGCTGCCGTCACCGACGATCTCACGGGGCGCTTCGATGCCGTCGATCTGGTCCGCGCCGGCGTCGCCAGCCTGGGCGGCAGGGGCGGCGGCGGGCGCCGCGACATGGCCCAGGGCGGCGGCAGCGATGCGGACGGCGCGGCCGCCGCCCTGGAACGGGTGCTGGAGCGGGTGGCGGCCTGCGCCGGGCCCTAGCGCGCCGCCAGCTTCGCCGCCAGGCCCTCCTCCAGCCGCGCCAGAAAATCCTCGGTGGTCAGCCAGGCCTGATCGGGGCCGATCAGCAGCGCTAGGTCCCTGGTCATCGCCCCGCTTTCCACCGTCTCGACGCACACCCGTTCCAGCGCGTCGGCGAAGGCCACCACCTCCGGCGTGCCGTCGAAACCGCCGCGCGCCTTCAGCCCCTGTGTCCAGGCGAAGATCGAGGCGATGGGGTTGGTGGAGGTCTTCTCGCCGCGCTGGTGGAGGCGCCAGTGGCGCGTCACCGTGCCGTGGGCGGCTTCGGCCTCCACCACCCGTCCGTCGGGGGTGGTCAGCACGCTGGTCATCAGCCCCAGCGAGCCGAAGCCCTGGGCTACCGTGTCGGACTGCACGTCGCCGTCGTAGTTCTTGCAGGCCCACACGAAGCCGCCTTCCCATTTCAGCGCCGCCGCCACCATGTCGTCGATCAGCCGGTGTTCGTAGGCGATGCCATGGGCGGCGAAGGCCTCGGCGAACTCCGCATCGAAGACCTCCTGGAACAGGTCCTTGAAGCGGCCGTCATAGGCTTTGAGGATGGTGTTCTTGGTGGAGAGATAGACCGGCCAGCCCAGCTTCAGGCCGTAGTTCATGCAGGCCCTGGCGAAGCCGCGGATCTGTTCGTCCAGATTGTACATGGCCAGCGCCACGCCGGGGCCGGGGAAGTCGTGGACCTCGCGCGTTACCGCCTCGCCGCCCCCGGCCGGCTCGAAGGTCACCGTCAGGCGCCCGGCGCAGGGCACGGTGAAGTCGGTGGCGCGATACTGGTCGCCGAAGGCATGGCGCCCGATCACGATGGGCCTGGTCCAGCCCGGCACCGGGCGCGGCAGGTTGGCGCACACGATCGGCTGGCGAAAGACGGTGCCGCCCAGGATGTTGCGGATGGTGCCGTTGGGCGAGCGCCACATCCGCTTCAGCCCGAATTCCTCGACCCGCGCCTCGTCGGGGGTGATGGTGGCGCATTTCACGCCCACCCGGTGTTCGCCGATGGCGTGGGCCGCTTCCACGGTCACGCGATCGTCGCTGGCGTCGCGCGCCTCGATGCCGAGATCGTAATAGACGAGGTCGATGTCGAGCCAGGGCAGGATCAGCCTTTCCTTGATGAAGGCCCAGATGACCCGGGTCATCTCGTCGCCGTCGAGCTCCACCACCGGCTTCTTGACCTCGATCTTCGCCATCGGCCCCGGCTCCCGCTTCTGGACTCCCGCCCCGGCCCGCTTCATGCTGGCCCGGTGCGCCCATGCTGGCAGACGGGAGAGCGAAGGTGAAGAAGCTTGTCGCAGCGGTCGCTGTCGTCGTCGCCGCGGGGATCGCGGCGGCGGTCCTGGTCTCGCGCGACGGCGGCGAAGGCGTGGCCCCGACCGATGGCGAGGCCGCATCTTCCGCCGTGCCGGAAGGCGCTGTGGAGGAAGCGCCCGACGGCGAGGCGGCCCCGACGGCAGAGGCGGGCGGCGAAGCGGCTCTGCCCGCCTTCGACATCGTGCGCGTCGAAAGCTCCGGCGAGGCGGTGATGGCCGGCAGGGCGGAGCAGGGCGCACAGGTGACGGTCATGACCCGTGACGGCCCCATCGCCGAGGCGGTGGCCAACGAGGCGGGCGAATGGGTGGTGGTGCTCGACCGGCCGCTGGCCGGCGGCGAGCACGAGATCTGGCTCGAAATCCGCAATGCGGGCAGCGCGCCGCTGCAATCGGCCGAGACCGTGATCGTGTCGGTTCCCGAAGGCGAGCGGGGTGGCGATGGCGTGCTGGCGGTCGCCGTCCCGCGCGAGGGCGAGGGCGGCGCCCGGGTGCTGCAGGAACCGGCGGACGGCATCGGCATCGCTTCGGGCGGCGCGCTGGCCCTGGATAGCCTCTCCTATGGCACCGGCAGCGGCGTCACCCTCCAGGGCCGCGCCGCGCCGGGGTCGCAGGTGGTTGCCCGTGCGGGACCCGGCGTCGCCGGCCGCACGACGGCAGGCGAGGACGGAAGCTGGCAGCTGACCCTGGAGGGGCTCGCCGCCGGCAGCCGCCACGAGCTGGTGCTGGAACAGCTGGGCGAGGATGGCAGCGTCGTCTGGCGCCTGGAGACGCCGCTCAAGATCGCCTCCTTCACCATGGTGGAGGCGAACGAGCCGCTGGTGGTGATCCAGCCCGGCAACAATCTGTGGCTGATCGCCCGCCGGGTCTATGGCCGCGGCATCGCCTATACGCAGATCTTCGAGGCCAACCGCGCCCAGATCGCCGATCCCGATCTCATCTATCCCGGCCAGATCTTCGTTCTGCCGGCGGCGGCCGAGGCGGACGGCTGAGCGCCTTCGTGGCCGCCATCTACGACCCGCCGGGCCCGCCCAGCGAGGCGCTGGCTTCCTTCTATGTCCGCCGCCTCGTCCAGCGGGCCATCGACCGGGCCTTCAGGCTCCACCCCGAGGCGGCTCCGGCCCGCTGCTCCAGGCAGCGCAGCCGCGCCCGGCCTCGCGGTCCCAGGTCGTCGCCGTGACGCCGGCCCGGCGCAGGTCGAACTTCTGAATCTTGCCGGTGGGGGTCTTGGGCAGGGCGGCGACCATGTCGATGAAGCGCGGCACCATGAAGGCGGCCATGCGCGACTCCAGGAAACGGACCAGGGCAGCGGGCGCCAGGCTCCGCCCCGGCCTGGCCACCACCGCCGCCATCGCTTCGTCCTCGCCGTGTTCGCTGGGCACGGGGAAAACGGCGCATTCCAGCACGTCGGGGTGCAGGTTGATCTCGTTTTCCACCTCCAGCGAGGAGATGTTCTCGCCGCGCCGGCGGATCGAGTCCTTCAGCCGGTCGGCGAAATAGTAATAGCCCGCATCGTCCCGCCACATGGCATCGCCGGAATGGAGCCAGAGATTGGACCAGGCCTTCGCGGTCCACTCCGGGTGGCGCCAGTAGCCCGCCATCAGCAGCCAGGGCCGCTTTGCGCGGATGACGAACTCGCCCACCCGGCCGTTGGGCACCTCCTCGTCGTTTTCGTCGACGATCCGCGCCTCGAAAAGCTCGTCCAGCAGCCTGCCGCAGCTGCGCCAGTCGGGGTGGTCCCAGCCCATGCGGTGGGGCGAGCAGGCCTCGGTGGAGCCGTAGGTGGTCTTGATCCTCATGGCGAAGCGACGCCCGAAGGCGGCCGCCTCGGGGAACATGGGCACGATCAGCGCCCGTTCGATCGGCACCTTCGCATCGTCGTCGCGTTCGGGCTGGCGGGCGAGGAAGTTCGCCATGGCGCCCAGGAAAAAGGTGACCGTGGCCTGGAAGTGCCGCGCATCGCGCCAGAAGCGCTCGACGCTGAAGCGTTCGGTCACCACGGCGGCCGAGCCGGCGATCATCGAGGCGTAGCAGACCGCCCACTGGCCGGCGATGTGGAAGAGCGGCAGGGGCGCGTAATAGACGTCGCCGGGCTTCAGCTCCATCAGGTCCACCCCGCCATGGGCATAGGCGTAGGCGTGGGCATGGACGATCATCACGCCCTTCGACGGGCCGGTGGTGCCGGAGGTATACATCACCGCCTTCAGGTCGTGGGGGGCCGGCAGGCGGGCGGGTGGCGTGGCGGGGGCCGCCAGCAGGGTGGTGAAATCGAGCCGCTCCAGGTCCGCCAGCGCCGGCGGCAGGTCCGTCCGCTGCCCGTCGCGCTCGAAGACCACCAGCCGCCGCAGCCCGGCGAGCCTTTCCGCCACCTCCGCCAGCCTGTCCAGGAAGCCGGCCTCGACGATGGCGACGGCGGCCGCCGAATCCTCGACGATGTGGGCCAGCAGGTTGCCGCGCAGGGCGGTGTTCACGGGCACCTGGACGCCGCCCCGCTTGGCGAGCCCCAGCCACACCAGCACGAACTCCACCGTGTTGGGCATCATCACCAGCACCGTCTCGCCGGCCTCGATGCCCATGGCCGCCAGCCCGTTGGCGAGACGGTTCGACTGCCTCTCGGCCTCGCCATAGGTCAGGCGGCGGCGGTCGGAAAGGATGAAGGCGGCTTCGGGGGCGCGGGCGGCGCGGTCGGCCAGCACGGCGCCCAGGCTCTGCCTTGCGGGAGGGTCGCGCTGCGGCATGGCGGCTCCTTGCACTCGCCCGGCGGCCAGGATATGCGCTTCGCGGCGCCATGGCGATACGGGGCCGGAGCATGCGGTTCAGCTTCTATCTGCCCTGCTACTGGCCCGATCTGGCCTATCCCGCCCAGCGCCTCTATGGCGATGCCGTGGAGCAGGGGCGGCTGGCCGAGGCGCTGGGCTTCGAGAGCCTCTGCATCCCCGAACACCACTTCATCAACTACCTCACCCACCCGCAACCGCTGCTGACGGCGGTGAAGGTGGCGGCGGCGACGGCGGCGATCCGCATCGTCACCTCGGTGCTGGTGCTGCCCTTCTACGACATGCGCCGCCTGGCGGGCGAAATCTGCCAGGCCGACTGCCTGACCGATGGGCGCCTGGAGATCGGCGTCGGGCGCGGCGCTTTCGCCTACGAGTTCGACCGCTTCGGCGTGCCGCAGGCCGAGAGCAGGGCGCGCTTCGACGACGCCCTGGCGCTGCTGGAGGCGTTGCTGGCGGGCGGCGAGGTGGGCTGGAAGAGCCCATGGTACGATTTTGCACCGCTCACCGTCACGCCGCACCCGGTGCAGAAGCCGATCCCCATCTGGATCGCGGCGCTGAGCTACGAGGCGATCTACCATTCCGCCATGCGGGGCTACCACGTCCAGACCACGCCTTTGCGCGGCGGCATGGCGACGGTGGCGATGCAGGCGGGCGCCTTCCGCGACGCCCTGCGCGACGCTGCGGGGGCGCCGGGCCGGCCGAAATTCTCCATGCTGCGGATGCTCTATGTCGCCCGCGATGCCGCCGATGCCGAAGAGAAGGTGGCGCTGGCCTACGAGAACCACCGCCGCTTCCACAACGTCTTCGCCACGCCGGGCGAGGTGAAGGCGGGCGCCATCGTGCCCATCGACGTGGCCGAGACGATGGACGACATGCGCCGCGCGCTGCCGATCGGCACCGCCGCCCAGGTGGTGGACAAGCTTGCCGCCTATGAAGAGCTGGGGATCGGCGAGCTCCTGCTCAACATGTCCTTCGGTGCCAGCCACGCCGACGTCATGGCGTCGATGGAACGCTTCGCCCGCGACGTCATGCCCCACTGCCGGGCGGCGGCGTGAGGGACCGGCGGCGCTCTGCCATCAGCGCCGCCAGCCCGTCCAGCATGGGGCCCGCCACCGGCCGGGCGCGCACCAGTTCGAACAGGCGCCGGCAGGCCGGCATGTCGTCCAGCAGGTCCAGGGGGCGGCGGAAACCGTAAACGGACCACATCGCCAGATGCAGGTCCAGCAGGCTGAAGCGGTCGCCCAGGTGATAGGGGCCGCCCTCGGCCAGCCAGTCCTCCAGCACCTGCCAGCGGGCCCGCGCCATCGCCTCCGACTGCGCGCGCACGGCCGCTTCGTCCGCCTCCCGCAGCGCGTAGCGATGGGCGTAATAGGTCCGCTTCAGGGAAGGCTGCACATCGTTGGTGAAGTAGAAGAGCCGGGCGAGAAAAACCCCGCGCCCGGGATCGTCGATGGCGGGCGCCAGGTCGGCGAGGCGGTGGCGGTCGGCGAGATAGAGCATGATGGCCGCCGCCTCGTGCAGGCAATCGCCTTCCGGCGTCACCAGGGCCGGCACATAGCCCGCCGGGTTCAGCGCCGTGAAATCGGGGCGCCGGTGCTCACCGCGCCCGATGTCCACCTCCCGCAGCCGGTAGGGCAGGCCGCCTTCCTCCAGCACCATCTGCGGCCCCAGCGAGCGCGTGACGTTGCCGCCATAGAGGATGTAGGGCGCGGCGCTGCTGGCGGCCACGGCGCTAGTCCTTCGCCGTCCAGGCGCCCAGCAGCCTGGGCAGATCGCCGAAGCGGGCGATCAGCCCGAAGACCGTCACCGCCAGCAGGATGAAGAGCACCGCCACGGCGGCGATCGCCGGCGTATAGCCGGACCTCAGGCTCGCCAGCACCTGCACCGGCAGGGTGATGGTGGCGTGCTGGCCCAGGAAGAAGGAGATGATGTATTCGTTCATCGACAGCACCAGCACGAAGGCATAGCCCGCCACCATATAGGGCAGGACCATGGGCAGGATCACGGTGGCGAACAGCTGCCTGGCATCGGCCCCCATGGTGCGGGCCGCCTCCAGAAACTCGTCGTCGATCGCCTCCAGCCCCAGCGAGATCATCACCAGCGGCAGCGTCACCAGGAAGACGCCGTGCCCGACGGTGATGTTCCAGAGCTTGCCGACATAGCCGATCTCGCCCCAGAACAGCAGCATACCGAGGGCGGTGATGACCGGCGGCAGGGCGAAGGGCACCAGCCCGGCGGCGAACAGCGCCCTGGCATAGAACACCCGGTGGCGCCACAGGAAATAGGCGGCGGGCAGGGCGATGGAAACGGCGATGACGCCGGCCAGGAGCGCCACGACGACGCTGTTGGTGAGGGCGTCGATCCATTTCGAGGTGGTGAAGATCTCCGGATACCAGCGCAGCGAAACGCCATCGGGGGGAAAGAACATGCGCTTCTTGGCGTTGAGCGAGACGCCCGCCACGATCACCAGCGGCGCCGCCATCATGGCGAACACCAGCACCAGAAAGGCCCGCTTGCCCCAGATGGCCATGGTCCTAGGCCCCGCCCGTCCTGTCGCCGCGCCGGAGCCGGACGGTGATCAGGCTGAGCAGCAGGGTGACGACCATGAAGAAGATCGAGAGCGCCGCCGCGAAGGGGATGTTGCCCCGCCCCAGCGCCTGGTTGGTGATGAGCTGGGCCATCATCGTGTCCTCCGGGCGGGCGAGCCAGGTCGGCGTCACGAAGGCGCCCATGGTGAAGACGAACAGCAGGACGAAGGCGGCCATGACCGGCCGTTCCAGCAGCGGCAGCACCACCGTGAAAAACGCGCGCGTCGGCGAGGCGCCCATGGTCTGCGCCGCTTCCGTCAGCTCGCGGTCGAGCCTGGTGCAGGCCGGATAGAGCACCAGCATGGCGAAGGGCAGGTTGAAGAAGGTGAGGCCGAACAGGTTGGCGGGATAGCTCGGATACCAGGACCTCGCCCGCTCCACGAAGCCCAGCCATTCGGCGATGTTGGGCAGGCCGCCGCTGCGGCTCATGACGATCGACAGCGAATAGGCGATGATGACCTCCGAGAGCGTCAGCACGCACAGGATGAAGACCAGCGCCAGGATCTGCGGGCGCCGGGCGAGGCGGCTGACGAAGAAGGTGAACGGCACCGCCACCAGCAGCGACAGCGCGCTCGCCAGCACCGAGAATTGCACCGAGACCCAGAGATGGGTGGTGAACAGCGGCGAGAAGAAACGGGCGTAATGGGTGAACTCGAAGCCCGCCTGATAGGTCGATTCCGTGCGCGTCGCGAAGCTGATCGCGAACATGATCGCAAACGGAACCAGAAAGAAGACGCCGATCATCAAGGTGGGATACAGCGCGAAGGGAAAGCGCTTCAGCGGCTCCACCACGCCGTCGACGAAAGCCCGCCCCGCGCCTGCCGGCCCGGGTGCCGGGCGCCCCTCGTTCATGCCTTCAGCACCACGCAGCATTCGGGCGGCAGTTCCACCTTCACCAGGTCGCCCTTATGGAGGTCGGGGCGGTCGCGCGGGGTCGCCATGCCCACGATCTGCAGGCCGTCGCAGTCCACGAAGGTCTCGACGCTGGCGCCGACGTCGCGCACGAAGGTCACGATGCCGTCCAGCCGGTTGGGGCCGTCGCTGCTGGCGGGGAAGAGGTTGATGTCCTCCGGCCGCACCGAAACCACCACCTCGTCGCCGGCGGCCGCTCCCTCGGGCCAGGAGGCGACGGCGAAGTCCCGGCCGGCGATGGCCACGCTCTCCCCCTCGCCCCGGCGCCCCTTCATCAGATTGCTGGTGCCGATGAACTCCGCCACGAAGGCCGAGGCCGGGTTGCGGTAGATCTCCAGGGGCGGCCCCTGCTGCTGCACCCGCGCGGTCGACATCACCACCACCTCGTCCGACATGGTCATCGCCTCGCGCTGGTCGTGGGTGACGATGATGGTGGTGATGCCCAGCCGCTCCTGAAGGATGCGCAGCTCCACCTGCATCTCCTCGCGCAGATTGGCGTCCAGCGCCGAAAGCGGCTCGTCGAGCAGGAACAGGCGCGGTTCCAGGGCCAGGGCCCGCGCGATCGCCACCCGCTGCCGCTGGCCCCCCGAAAGCTGGGCGATGTTGCGGTCCGCCACGCCGGGAAGGCGCACCAGCTCCAGCAACTCGTCGGCCCGGCGGCGGCGCGCCGACCGCCCGACGCCGCGGATCCGCTGCGAATAGGTGATGTTCTCGCCCACCGAAAGATGGGGAAAGAGCGCCAGCGACTGGAACACCATGCCGATGTTGCGCCGGTGGACGGGCTGGTCCGTCAGGTCTTCGCCGTCGAGCAGGATGCGGCCCGCGCTCGCCGTCTCCAGGCCGGCGATCAGGCGCAGCAGGGTGGTCTTGCCGCAGCCGGAGGGACCCAGGAAGGAAACGAAGCGGCCCTGCGGGATGGTGAAGCTCACCTCCGCGACCGCCGTCACCTGGCCGAAACGCTTGGAGACGTCCCTGAGTTCAAGGGCTTGCACGGCAGGCCCCCCTGTGGCCGCCCTGGGCGGCGGCCATGATCGTCGCCCGCCGGACCGGGGTCAAGGCTAGAGGCTGGCGGCAGCGGCATCGGCCGCCTCCAGCGCGAAGGCGATGTCGCCTTCCGCCAGCACGGCCGGCACGAACCAGGTGCCGCGCGCCGTCATGCGCACGCCGCGGTCCTGCAGCGCCTTCACGAAGCGCGCCCGCAGGGCGTCGTCGCTGGCCCGGTAGTCGCGGTAGTTCACGAGCGGCTTCTCCGAGAAGGTGGTGGAGAAGACCGCGCCCGGCCCCTGGGCGTGGAGCGGCAGGGCGCGCCGGGAGGCGATCTCGCCCAGCCCCGCCATCAGCCGCCGCCCGTCGCGGCCGGCCTTGGCGCAGGCGCTGCCGTCGGCCAGCGCCTCCACCGTCGCCAGGCCGGCGGCGATGGCGGCCGTGGCGCCGTTGAAGGTGCCGCCATGGACGGCGCCCGCCAGCACGGTGTCCATGATGTCGGCCCGGCCCGCCACCGCCGCGAGGGGAAAGCCCGCGCCCATGGCCTTGGCGAAGACGGCGAGATCGGGCGTGACGCCATAGCGCTGCTGGGCACCGCCCGGCGCCAGGCGGAAGCCGGTGACGACCTCGTCGAAGACGAGCACGATGCCGCGCCGGTCGCACAGGCGGCGCAGGCCCTCCAGAAAACCCGGCAGCGGCTCGATGACGCCGCAATTGCAGGCCACCGGCTCCAGCAGCAGGGCGGCGATGCGGCCGTCGTGGCGGGCGGCGGCCGCCTCCACCGCCGCCAGGTCGTTATAGGGCACCGCCAGCAGGTTCTGGCACACGGAGGCCGGCTGGCCGGCCGATCCCGGCAGCGCCTCGGGCCGGCGCAGCGGCCCCGCCTCGTTGGGCGGCGGGGCGACGGAGACGAAGACGTTGTCGGCCCAGCCGTGATAATGGCCCTCGCATTTCACCACCAGGTCGCGTCCGGTGTGGGCGCGGGCCAGCCGCAGCGCCGCCTGAATCCCCTGGGTGCCGGAGACCTCGAAGCGCACGCGCCGGGCGCAGGGAACGATCTCCACCAGGCGCCGGGCCAGGGCCACCTCCTCGTCGTGCAGGCTGGCGAAGGTCTGCCCGCGGGCCAGCGAGGCGGCCACGGCCGCGATCGCGGCCGCCGGGCTGTGGCCCAGAAAGGCGGCGCCGTTGCCGATCACGAAATCGAGATAGCGGTTGCCGTCGGCATCCCACAGCCAGGGGCCTTCGCCGCGCTCGAAGGTCAGCGGCACCGGCAGATCGTGATAGCGGAAATTGCTGGAAACGCCGCCCGCCAGCACCTGCCTGGCCCGGCGATAGCGGGCGATGGAGGCCGCATAGCCGCTCATCGTCCGCCCCCGCGCTTCAGCCACCGTCCGGCAGCAGGCGCTTGACGACGGCGCTGGCGGCGAGGCACAGCCGCTCGCCCACCGCCACCTCGCAGGCCAGGAAGCTGAAGCGGCGGGTGCGGCGCAGCAGGCGGGTGCTGGTCTGGAGGAACTCCCCCAGCCTGGCGCCCTCCACGAAGTTGCAGGTGGCGCTGACCGTGATCGCGCCCTCCCGGCGGTCGTGCCAGCGCGAGTTCATGCAGGCCGCCGCGTCGGCCATCATCATCATGACGGCGCCGTGGACGCGGCCGTATTCGTTGGCGTGGCGCTCGTCGGCCAGCAGGCCCAGTTCGATGCGCCCGCCGCCCGGATCGCGATACCAGTCGAGGCCGTTGCGGTGCTCGAAAGGGTCCTCCGGCACCACCCGGGCAAAGCCCGCCGGAATCGCTCCGCTCATGCGCTCTTCCCCAGCCTTCGCCCGCCAGCATGTCACGGCGGGCGGGAAGGCGGCAACGGGTAGCGCCTCGGCTTGAAAATGGGCGGGTGCCGTTTGCCGCCACCCCCGGGCATCCCGCACCCAGGCACCGACCGAGCGTCCCGCCCCCTGGGAGCGCCGGCGTCCCGCCGGCAAACGGGCCGCAAGGTCGACGCACCGCCCCCGCCGCCAGGCACCGCCACCGTCGCCACCCACCGGGGCCTTCTCGCAGGCGAAGGCAGCGGCATCCTTCGCGCCCTTCGCATCCAGGGCGCCGACGCGCAGCGCCGCAGCGGGCAACCTCGAAATTGCCAACCGAGACGCACCCGGCAACGGGGCGTCTGGACAGCGCCGGCGGCCGTGGCGCAGGCTGCGGCGCAGCGCAGGCGAGAAGACCATGAGCGAGAAGCCCCCCGCGACCCGGGACGAAGCGAAGGAGCGGGCGGGCCGCTGCCGGCCAGGTGCCGCCGGCTGGCAGCCCGAGGTGGAATTGAAGTTCGCCGCCCCGGCGGCGACCCTGGAAGCCCTGCTGGCGCTGCCGCCGCTGGCCCGGGCGAGGGGGGCCGATGACCCGCCCCGGTCCCTGGAATCGACCTATTACGACAGCCCCGGCCACGACCTGCGCCGGGCCGGCGTGGCGCTGCGCGTCCGCCGCGACGGCGACCGCTTCGTCCAGACCGTCAAGATCGCCGCCCCCGGCGGCAACCCGCACGCCAGGCTGGAGCGCGACGACCCCATCGCCGCCCCGCCGGCCCGCCCGCGGCTGCCGGCCGACGCTCTGCCGCCCGGCCTCGCCCATCTCGCCGCCGGCGAATGGCAGCCGCTGTTCGCAACCCGCGTCCGGCGCCGGGTGCTGGAGGCGGTCTCGGGCGCGGCCCGCATCGAGGTCGCCATCGACAGCGGGCGCGTGGAAGCCGGCGCCGGCAGCAGCCCGATCTCGGAGATCGAACTCGAGCTGCGCCAGGGCACGCTGGGCGATCTCTACGACCTGGCGGCGGCGCTCCACCGTCTGCGCCCGCTCGCCGTCGAAACCCGCACCAAGTCGGAACGCGGCTATGCCCTGGCCGGCGGCGCGCCGCCCGCCTGGCGCAAGGCCGGGCCGCTGGAGATCGACGCGGCGACGACGCTGGACGAGGCCATCGGCCGGGCCATGGCCCACGGCTTCGATCACTGGCTGGCCAACCAGGCGGCGGCCCTCGACGGGCGCGACAGCGAAGGCGTCCACCAGATGCGGGTGGCGCTGCGGCGCCTGCGCGCCGCCTTCGGCCTGTTCGCGCCCTGGCTGCCGCCGGCGCCGGCGCGGGCGCTGCGCCGCGAGGCGGCCTGGCTGGCGCGGCGCCTGGGCCGGGCGCGCGATCTCGACGTGCTGCGGGCCGACATCCTGGCCCCGGTCCGCCGGGCGCTGCCGGCCGACGACGACCTGGCGCTGCTGGACGAGAGGCTGCGGCAGCGCGCGGCCGCCGCCTATGGCGCCCTGGCGCGGGCGGCCTCGTCGCCGCGCTACACCGATCTGGTGCTCGCCATGGGCCGCTGGGTGGCGCGCGGCGGCTGGCGCCAGGGCGGGGCGGGCGAGGCGCTGGCGCGCCCGCTGGCCGGCGAAGCGGCCGCCGTCCTCGATGCCCTCCATGGCAAGGTGCTGGCCGGCGGGCGCGATTTCGAGGCCATGACGCCGGCCGGGCGCCACCGGCTGCGGCTGGCCGTCAAGCGCCTGCGCTACGCTCTGCAGTTCGTGGGCGGCGCCTGGGGCGGCGCCCGGCCCTGGCTGCTGGCGCTGTCCCGGCTCCAGGACGCGCTGGGCGAGGCCCGCGACGCCGCCCTGGCCGAGGACCAGATCGCGGCCGCCCTGGCGCGGTCGGGCGGCGGCAGGCGCCGCCTCGCCAGGGCCGGCGGCCTCGTGGCCGGCTGGTGGCTCGCCCGGCGCGAAGGCCAGGAGGAACGGACCCGCGAGCTGTGGCGCGCCTTCGCCGCCCTGCAGCCCTGCTGGGGCCGCGCCGGCCTCACGCAGGCGGGCGGTCGGGCGCCGCCAGCTGCCGCAGGTCGCCCCGCCGGCGGGTGACGCCGGCGGCGTCGAGATATTCCAGCAGCTCGACGGCGAGGTTGCGCCCGATGCCGGCGGCGTCGCGGAACGCCGCCACGCCGAAGCCCTGCGGCGCCCGGCCGGCTGCGCGCCGCGCCGCCTCCCCGGCCCGTTCGATCTGGGCCGGCGTCAGATAGCGGTGGCGGGCGATGGCGACCACCAGGCCGCAGGCCGCCATGCGGGCGAGGAAGCGCTCCAGCGTGCCGCTTTCCATGCCCAGCCCGGCGGCGAGCGGGAAGAGGGCCGGCGGCGATCCCGCCTCCACCTCCAGCGCCGCCTGCACCCGCGCCCACAGCGCCGCCTCGCCCGGGGGCAGGCGGACGCGGTGGCCGGGCAGATGGATGGCGGCGCCCCGGCGCGCCAGCCGCCCCTGCCGCTCCAGCGCCTCCAGCACGGCGGCCAGCAGGGGCGGCGGCGGGCGCAGCGCCAGCGCCAGGCGCAGCTCGCCCGGCGACGGCCCCAGCCGGTCGGGGCGCGCCAGATGGTCCGCCTCCAGCGCCTCCAGCACGCGCCCGGCCAGGGAGCGCCAGTGGCCTCGCAGCAGGTGGCGGCGGTCGCCGGCGGGGCCGAAGACCGTCATGCGCCCGTCCAGGGCCGCGCCCAGATGCCCGGCGGGCAGGTTGCGCGTGGCGGCGAAGGCGGCGAGGTCGATGCCTTCGGGCGCGGCCTCCAGCAGCCGCAGGGCGGCTTCCCCGGCGTCGGCGCGATCCATCGCCCGCAGCCGCCGCAGCCGGTCCGGGCGCCGGCGCCCGCGCGCCGGGGCGGCGGGGTCGATCACCCGCCCGCCGGCCAGGCTGCGGCGGCCCTGCGGGTCGCGCAGCAGCAGGCGGTCGCCATAGGCGGCGACCAGCGGCTGGTCCAGAACCAGCTGCGCCGGGCCGCTTTCGCCCGGCGCCAGCGCCGCCGTCTCCAGCAGCGCCACCCTGGCGGTGGCGTGCGCCGCGCCGTGATGGACGTGCAGCGCCGCGCCGTGCCGCAGGCCTCGCCCGTTTTCCTCCGCCGCCGGCACGGTGAGCGCCGCGTCCAGGCGCCGCGAGGGAACGAGGATTCCGGGGGTGGCCACCCAGTCGCCCCGCCTCGCCTCGCCGCGCCCGATGCCGGCCAGGTTCAGCGCCGCCCTCTGGCCGCGCCGGGCTTCGCCGGCGGGTTGCCCCTGGGCGTGCAGGCCGCGCAGGCGCAGGTCGCGCCCGCCCGGCAGCAGCACTAGGCGCTCGCCCACCGCCACCCGTCCGGCGTGGATCGTGCCGGTGACGACGACGCCCGCCCCGGCGACCACGAAGGCGCGATCCACCGCCAGCCGGAAGCCGCCGGCCTCCTCGCCCGCCGCCGCCAGCCCACCGGCTTCGGCCAGCAGCGCCCGGCGCAGGGCGGCGATGCCGCGGCCCTGGGGCGCGGCCGTCGCCACGGCGGCCGGGGCGTCCAGCCCGTGGCGGGCCAGCAGGGCGGCGGCATCGGCCGCCACCCGCTCGATGCGGGCGGGGCCGGCGAGGTCGGCCTTGGTGAGCACCGGCAGCGCGCGCCTGACCCCCAGCAGCGCCAGCACCGCCACATGCTCGCGGGTCTGCGGCATGATGCCGTCGTCGGCCGCGACGGCCAGCAGCGCCAGGTCGACGCCCGGCACGCCCGCCACCATGTTGCGCAGGAAGCGCTCATGGCCCGGCACGTCGATGAAGCCGATGGCCCCGCGCGGCGCCAGCGGCAGATAGGCGAAGCCCAGATCGATGGTGAGGCCGCGCGCCTTCTCTTCGGGCAGGCGGTCGGTGTCGGTGCCGGTCAGCGCGCGGACCAGCGCCGTCTTGCCGTGGTCGACATGGCCGGCGGTGGCGCAGATCACGGCGCCGGCCGGCGGCGCAGGCGGGCGAGCTGGGCGAGGAAGCGGGCCTCGTCGTCCAGGCCGCGCAGGTCGAGGCGCAGCGTGCCGTCGCCGATGGCGCCGATCACCGGCCGCGGCAGGCCGCGCAGCGCCCGGGCCAGGCGCCGCAGGCGGGCGTCGGCGCCGCGTCCGCGCTGCGCCGGGCGAATCGCCAGGCCGGCGCTGGCCAGGGTGGTGGTGGGAAGGGCGCCGCTGCCGATCTGGCTCGCCATGGCGCGGGTGGCGACCGTGAAACCTTCGCCCAGGGCCGCCTGCACGGGGCCGGCGAGGCGGCGCGCCTGGGCGGCGATCTCCTCTGTGGGGCGAACGAGCAGGCGCAGCGCCGGCAGGCGGCTGGCCAGGCGGTGCGGGTCTTCGTACAGGGCCAGGGTGGCGTCGAGGGCGGCCAGGGTCAGCTTGTCGGCTCTGAGCGCCCGCTTCAGGGGGTTGCGGGCCAGGCGGCGCACCAGGTCGGCCCGGCCCGCCACCAGCCCGGCCTGCGGCCCGCCCAGCAGCTTGTCGCCGCTGAAGGCCACCAGATCGGCACCGGCCGCCAGGACGGAGGCCGCGCTCGGCTCCGCCGGCAGGCCCCAGCGGGCGAGGTCCAGCAGCGTGCCGCTGCCCAGATCGACGGCCAGGGGCAGGCCGTTGCCGGCCGCCAGCCGCTTCATCTCGGGCAGCGCGACGGCGGCGGTGAAGCCGGCGATGGCGTAGTTGCTGCAATGGACCTTCAGCAGCAGGCCGGTGCGCGGCGAGATGGCCTCCGCGAAATCGCCGGCATGGGTGCGGTTGGTCGTGCCCACCTCCACCAGGCGGCAGCCGGCCCGCGCCATGATCTCCGGCAGCCGGAAGGAGCCGCCGATCTCGATCAGCTCGCCGCGCGAGACCGGCACTTCGCGGCGCAGCGCCAGGGTGTTCAGCAGCAGCAGCAGCGCGGCGGCGTTGTTGTTGACGACCAGCGCGTCCTCGGCCCCGGTCAGCCGCCGCAGCCGCGCCGCCACGGCACCGTCGCGCTCGCCGCGCCGGCCGCGCTCCAGGTCGAACTCCAGGTCGCAGGCGGCGGCGGCCGCCTTCATGGCCGCCACCGCTTCGGCCGCCAGCGGCGCCCGCCCCAGATTGGTATGGAGCACGGTGCCGGTGAGGTTGAAGACCGGGCGCGGACCGACGGCCAGCCGGGCGCGGCAGAACGCCTCCACCTCCGCCGCCAGCGCCGCCGGCGCGGCGTCGGGCAGCCCGCCGGCCCGCAAGGCGGCGCGGCGCCCGGCCAGCGCTTCGCGCAGCGCCGCCACCACCAGGGGGCGCCCGAAGGCCGCCAGGGCCGGGGCCAGCTCGGCGGCCCGCAACAGGCGTTCCACGGAGGGCAGGCGGGAAGCGGCGCGGGTCGTGCTCAAGGAGGGGCTCACGCTGTCGCGGAAGGCCAGCATAGGGCGCGCCCGGGCGGCGGCAAGCCGTGCGGGTTGCCGGTGCCGGTGCGGCGTGCCAGCCTGCCGCCGGTCTTCAGCCGCCTATCGGCGGGAGGCGGGGGGACGATGGCGGGAGCGAAAGACGTCGCCGGCCTGGCGTGCGCCTTGTGGCTGGCGGCTGGGAGCGCCGCGCTGGCGCAGCCGTCCTGCGGCGACTGGAATACGGAGGCATTCTTCCAACGCGCCACGGCGGCGGACGTGTCGCGCTGCTTGGCGGGCGGCGCCGATCTGGAGGCGCGGGGTGAAAACGAAACGACGCCCCTCCACTATGCGGCGGGGTTGAGCGAGACTCCGGCGGTGGTGGTGGCGTTGCTGGCCGCCGGCGCCGACCTGGAAGCACGGGATGAAGGCGGATTGACGCCCCTGCACAGGGCGGCGGGGTGGAGCAAGACCCCTGCGGTGGCGACAGCGCTGCTGGCTGCCGGCGCCGATCTGGAAGCGCGGGACGAACGCGGATTGACGCCCCTGCATGTGGCGGTGGCGTTCAGCGAGACCCCGGCGGCGGTGGTGGCGTTGCTGGATGCCGGCGCCGACCTGGAGGCGCGGGCCAAAGACGGATCGGCGCTCCTGCATGTGGCGGCGATGTTCAGCAAGACCCCGTCGGTGGTGGTGGCGTTGCTGGACGCCGGCGTCGACCTGGAAGTGCGGGACGAAGACGGATGGACACCCCTGCACGGGGCGGCGGCGATCAGCAAGGCCCCTGCAGTGGTGGCGGTGTTGCTGGACGCTGGCGTTGACCCGGAAGCGCGGGGTAAAAACGGAGTGACACCCCTGCATATGGCGGCGGGGCGGAGCGAGACCCCGGCGGTGGTGGTGGCGTTGCTGGACGCTGGCGCTGACCTGGAAGCGCGGACCGAAGACGGATTGACACCCCTGCATGTGGCGGCGGCGATCAGCAAGGCCCCTGCAGTGGTGGTGGCGCTGCTGGATGCCGGCGCCGACCCGGCGGCGAGAGATACGGAAGGCCACATTCCCTGGGATCTCATCAAGGGCAACTTCCCGCTCATGGGAAGCGACGCCTATCGGCGGCTGAGCGAGGCGCGTTCCCCGTAGCCGGCGCGCGGGGTGTGAAGGCGGTGCCTGCCGTGCCACTGCGGCCGGGCCGCCACAGCCCCTGCGAGGACGGGCGAAGGGGCCGCGCTATGCCGCGCGGCGTCCGGCGATCGCTTCCCGCAGTCCTTCGAGCAGCCCTTCCAGCTTCGCCATGCGCTCGCGCAGGTCGGCCTGGCCCTGCTCGACGCGCTCGATGCGTTCGTTGGTTCGTTCGATGCGCTCGTTGGTCTGTTCGATGCGGGCGTCCAGGCGGCGGCCCTGCCACAGGATGAGGCCGGCCAGGGCCACGCCGATGGCGAGGATGGCCGCGAGGATCGCGATCGTGGAAGCGTCCATGCGCCGAGCCTAGGGGAAGGGGAGCGGGAAGGCAAGAGTGCACGTCGGTGTGTGGACAGGGCCGCTGCTGGTCCGGACGGCGAAGGGCGCGCGCTATGCCGCGCGGCGCCCGGCGATCGCTTCCCGCAGCCCTTCGAGCAACCCTTCCAGCTTCGCCATGCGCTCGTGCAGGTCGGCCTGTCCCTGTTCGACGCGCTCAATACGTTCGCCGATCCGGGCTTCGACCTGTTCGATGCGTTTGTTGGTTCGTTCGATGCGCTCGTTGGTCTGCTCGATGCGGGCATCCAGGCGGAGGCCCTGCCGCAGGATGAGGCCGGCCAGGGCTGCGCCGATGGCGAGGATGGCCGCGAGGATCGCGATCGTGGAAGCGTCCATGCGCCGAGCCTGGGACAAGCGGGGCGGCGAGGCAAGAGCGCGCCCGCAGCCATGGAGGCCGGCGCGCCGGGCCTGTCCCCTATCGCGCCGCCCGGCCGCCGTTTCCCGCGCCGGCGATCCGCATTAGCCTCGCCGGCCATGAGCGAACATCGCCTGCGCCCCCTGCTGGCGCCGACCTCCATCGCCCTGGTCGGCGCTTCGGCCAGGGAAGGTTCCTTCGGCCTGGCCACCTTGCGCAACCTCGCCCATCCGGGCTTCGCCGGCCGCGTCCACCCGGTCAACCCCGGCTATGAGGAGATCGAGGGCCGCGTCTGCTACCCCTCGCTGGCCGCCATCCCCGGCGGCGTGGAACATGCGGTGCTCTCGGTCGCCAATGCCGGCATCGAGCAGGCGCTTACCGAGGCGGCCGAAGCGGGCGTGGCCGCCGCCACCCTGTTCGGCAGCGCCTATCTGGAGGGCGACAGCGGCACGCCGAAGCTGATGGAGCGGCTGCGGGCCATCGCGCGAGAGGCCGGGATGGCGGTCTGCGGGGCCAACTGCATGGGCTTCGTGAACTACGAATCCGCCACGCGGGCGACCTGGATGCCCATGCCGGCCGATGGCTGGTTCGAACCGGGCCACATCGCGCTGGTCAGCCATTCCGGCACCTGCTTCCTCACCCTGCAATTCATCGACCCGCGCCACCGCCACAATCTGTGCGTCTCGGCGGGCCAGGAGCTCACCGTGACGGCGGCCGACTACATGGATTACGCGCTCCAGATGGCTTCGACCCGCGTCATCGCCCTGTTCCTGGAGACGGTGCGCGATCCGCAGGCCTTCCGCGCCGTGCTCGACAAGGCGGCGGCCAGGGGCGTGCCCGTGGTCGCCATCAAGGTCGGGGCGACGGAAAGGAGCGCGGTGCTGGCCAGGAGCCATTCGGGCGCGCTGGCCGGCGACGATGCCGCCTATGAGGCGCTGTTCGACCATTACGGCGTGCTGCGGGTGGAGACCTGGGACGAGCTGGCCGCCACCTGCCGCCTGCTGGCCCACGACAAGCAGCCGGGGCCAGGGGCGCTGGCCGGCATCATGGATTCGGGCGGCGCGCGCGGCATGCTGATCGATCTCGCCTGGAAGGCGGGCGTGAAGCTGGCCGAGATCGGGCCGCAGACCGAGACCAGGCTGGCCGCACTGCTGGAATACGGCCTGGAGCCGGTGAATCCCACCGACGTGTGGGGCACCGGGCGCGACTGGGAAAAGGTCTATCGCGGCTGCATGGGGGCGCTGGCGGACGATCCCGCCTCCTGCGCGGTGGTCCTGTTCAGCGACATCGGCTTTCCCGACCGGGTGGGGAAGGGCCAGATCGACGTCGCCGAGGAGGTGGACCGGGCGACGGCCAAGCCGGTCTATCTCTGCCAGCACTGGAGCCGCGCCATGCAGGCCGACCAGACGGCGCGGGCGGCGGCCAGCCCGGTGCCGGTGTTCGAAGGCACGCAGACCTTTCTCACCGCCTTCAGGCTGGCCGGCGCGCGGCGCGACCGCAGGGAGGACGGGCCCGGCGACATGCCGCCCGCGCCGCCGCCCGCGACGGTCCGCCGCTGGCGCGCCAGGCTGGAAGGCGCCGGGCCGCTGGACGAGAACGCGGCCCTGGACCTGCTGGCCGCCTTCGGCATCGCCACCCCGGCCCGCCGCCTGGCCGCCGATGCCGGCGCGGCGGCGGAGGCGGCCCGTGCCATCGGCTTTCCCGTCGCCCTGAAGACCGCCGCCGCCGGTATCCTCCACAAGAGCGATGTCGACGGCGTCCGCCTGGGCCTCGATGGCCCCGAGAGCTTCGCTGCCGCCTATGACGACCTGGCGCGGCGCCTGGGCCCCCGCGTGCTGGTGGCGGCCATGGCGCCGCCGGGGGTGGAGCTCGCCGCCGGCCTGGTCCGCGACGCCCAGTTCGGACCGCTGGTGCTGGTGGCGGCTGGTGGCGTGCTGATCGAGACTTTCGCCGACCGCCGCCTGCTGCTGCCGCCCGTGGGCGTCGAGAGCGCGCGGCGGGCCATCGACGCGCTGGCCTGCCGGCCGCTGCTGGACGCCGTGCGTTCCCGCCCGGCGGCCGATCTGGAGGCGCTGGCATGGACGCTGGCCCGCTTCGGCCGCCTCGCCGAGGCCCTGGGCGACCTGATCGCCGAGTTCGACGTCAACCCGCTGCTCGCCGGCCCGCAGGGCACCGTCGCCGTCGATGCCCTGGCGTTGCCGGCGGCGGGGCGGCGTTGAGACCCGCGCTCATCGCTTGAAAACCTGTGGCTGAAGCTCCATTCTTCACGTTCGATTCATCGATGGGGCAGAGCTGCCTACCCTGCGACCACCGCCATGAGAGGCAAAGCGGCACCCCATCCCACGGGAGGAGGCATCTGCGAACATGGCCACATTGAAGAAGGAGATTGCCGCCTACGAAACCATGCGTAGCGACCTCGAAACCGAACGGCTCGGCGAATGGGTCGTCGTGCATGACGAAAAACTCGTCGGCACCTATGAGTCCTTCGAGGCGGCGGCGGAAGACGCGGTGCTGAAGTTCGGTCGCGGCCCCTATCTCATCAGGCAGATCGGCGCGCCGCCATTGACGCTGCCGGCTTCCGTTCTGTATCGACCGGTTCACGCAGCCGATGGTTGATTGTGGGTTCAAGGATCAACCGGGAGCACTCGGGCGGGATCTGCTGGTGCGGTTCGGTCCGACTCTGCATGTCCAGATAGGCTTCGACCCAAACTACCGGCCCGGTGCCGCCGCCCGGCCTTCCCGGGGATCGATGGCCCGCTTTGGTGGATACGGGCGCCCTCGCGAGTTGTATCGATTCCGGTCTCGCTGCCGCATTGAAACTTCCAATTGTTGATCGTCAATATGTGGCCGGAGTCCACGGCAAGAGTGAAGTCAACATGCATCTCGCCCAGATTTTCGTTCCGGCCTTGCGCTTTACAATCTATGGCGTGTTCGCCGGCGTTCATTTGACTGCAGGAGGGCAACAGCACCTCGCGCTCATCGGTAGAATCTTCCTCCGACATTTCACTATGTCTTACGATGGCACAACGGGGGCCGTCTCCCTCCGGAAAGCCCCTCGTCCGATGCCCTGAAGCGAGAAGCACGCCTTCCGGCCTGCATCCCGTTGCGCTATCGTCCTTGCCGCCGCAACCGAAGGAAGCGCCACCATGGCCCAGCCTGCACCGTCTGCCCCCTCCCGCGATGCCGCCTCGCGGCCCGCCTTCCGCTGGGACGATCCCTTCCTGCTGGACGAGATGCTCTCCGAAGACGAGCGCGCAATCCGCGACGCCACCCGCCGTTTCTGCTGCGAAACCCTCGCCGCCCGCGTGCAGCAGGACTTCCGCAACGAAGCCGGCGGGCGCGAGGTGGTGGCGGCGATGGGCGCCATGGGCCTGCTAGGCACCGTCATCGAAGGCTATGGCTGTGCCGGCACCAGCCATGTCGTCTATGGCCTCATCGCCCACGAGATCGAATATGTGGACAGCGCCTACCGCTCGGCCGCATCGGTGCAGTCGTGCTTGGTGATGAACGCCATCTACGCCTATGGCAGCGAGGAACAGCGCCGCCGCTTTCTGCCGAAGCTGGCCAGGGGCGAATGGGTGGGCGCCTTCGGCCTCACCGAACCCGACCACGGCTCCGACCCCGGCTCCATGGCGGTGCGGGCGCGCCGGGCCGAAGGCGGCTTCGTGCTGAACGGCACCAAGAGCTGGATCTCCAACGCACCCATCGCCGATGTCTTCGTGGTGTGGGCGAAGGACGACGAGGGCCAGATCCGCGGCTTCGTGCTGGAACGCGGCACGGAGGGCATCTCCACGCCCGCCATTGAAGGCAAGTTCAGCCTGCGCGCCGGCCCCACCGGCCAGATCGTCATGGCCGACGCGTTCTGCCCCGAAGAGAACGCCTTTGCCGACATTCGGGGTCTGAAAGGCCCCTTCGGCTGCCTCAACGAGGCGCGCTACGGCATCGCCTGGGGGGCGCTGGGCGCGGCCTCCTTCTGCTGGCACCGGGCGCGCGACTATGTGCTGGAGCGCAGGCAGTTCGGGCGCCCGCTGGCGGCCAACCAGCTGGTCCAGAAGAAGCTCGCCGACATGCAGACCGAGATCGCCATCGGCCTGCAGGCCTGCCTGCGCGTCGGGCGGCTGAAGGACGAAGGCCGCGCCGCCCCGGAGGTCGTCTCCATCGTCAAACGCAACTCGGCCGGCAAGGCACTGGAGATCGCGCGCACCGCCCGCGACATGCTGGGCGGCAACGGGGTCAGCGACGAATACGGCGTCATCCGCCACATGCTGAACCTGGAGGCGGTCAACACCTATGAGGGCACCCACGACATCCACGCCCTGATCCTGGGCCGCGCCCAGACCGGCATCCAGGCCTTCACCGCCTGAGGCGTCTCCACTGACACCGGTGGCGCCGAACGGCGCGCCCAGGGCGCGGGCATTTTGGCGCCCTTACCCGGCGGTGGCCTTTGTGCTATAAGGGGCCGCCATGCGCATCGCATCGCTCCTCGTCGGCGTTGCGTTCCTCGCCGTTGCACTGGCGATGGCGGTGGACGATCCCCTGCTTTCGATCGGCGCGCTGTGGGGCACGCTCGACCCCAACAGCCTGGTCGGCTTCGGCGCCCTGGTGGAAAAGCGGGTCGATCCCGATCTGTGGCTGCACGTCGTGCTGCCGGTGCTGGGCTGGCCGGCCTGGACGGTGCCGCTGCTGGCGGGCGCGATCCTGCTGGCCGCGATGCGTCCCTGGCGCTCCCGGCGCCGCAGGAGCTGGCACCGTTGAGAAAACCCGGGCTCGAGGTCCGCCCGTATTCCACCGCCGTCGGCGCCGAGATCCTGGGCGTCGACCTCGCCCGCCCGCTGGCCGACGAGCTGTGGGCCGCCATCCTCGCCGCCTTCCACCGCCATCTGGTGCTCTTTTTCCGCGATCAGACGCTGGCGCCCGAAGAACAGCTGGCCTTCGCCAGGCGTTTCGGTGCGCTGGAACCCTACCCCTTCGTTCACGGCATGGACGGTTATCCCGAGCTGATCGAGATCGTGAAGATGCCCGACGAAGTGCGCAATTTCGGCCATGACTGGCACGCCGACATGACCTTCCGCGAACAGCCGCCGCTGGGCGCGGTGCTCTATGCGGTGGAGGTGCCGCCGGTGGGCGGCGATACGCTGTTCGCCAACATGTATCTGGCCTGGGAGAGCCTTTCCGAGGGCATGAAGACCGCGCTTTCCGGGCTGAAGGGGCTGCACGATTCCTCCGATCCTTCCTGGCATTCCGAAGGCTATCGCGGCATGAGCATGAACAGGAAGGAAGGCGCCAGCCGGCAGGTGGCGGCCCATCCCTTCAGCCGCGTCCACCCGGCCACCTCGCGCACTTCGCTGTTCATCAGCCCTTCCTATTGCCGGCGCATCGAGGGCATGACGGAGGGCGAAAGCCGCATGATCCTGGATCGCCTCGCCGCCCATGCCACGCAGCACGCCTTCACCTGCCGCTTCCGCTGGCAGCCCGGCACCGTCGTCGTCTGGGACAATCGCTGCCTGATGCACCAGGCGCTGGAAGACGACCTGGGCGCCATGTTCCAGGGCCGGGGGTTCCGCCGCGTCATGCGACGGGCCACCATCCGCGCCTGAAGGGGTGTTGAAATTCTGCCTAGCATCATGATTTCAACAAGAAGATCGTCCGCAAGAACACTACTGTTTTCCCTCCGTTAGCAAATGTTGCAAATGATTTTGCATGACATCTAAATTCAATAACTCGTTTATGAAGTCGTTTAAATTTCTCTCTGCTACTCGCTTCCGTTTGTTCAGTATTTCTTCGTAGCTGATTTCAAGAAGATCGCAAAATTCTCGACCGGTCATACATTCTCTTTCTGGGACTTTGTTCTTAAAGCCAATAACGATAGCAGTTTTATCCCCTTGATTGAATGCAACGAAATGTACTGATATTTTGAATTGTATGTTTGGGGCATTCCTGTGCACAAATGAGTGGAGAGATCGATGTTCAGCTTGAGCTTTCTTCGTATCGAAGGTATCTCCATCCTTGAGTTCAATTATATGACAGTGTTGTCGGTTTTCTCGTCTTTTGAAGATGAGAAAATCCGGCTCTGAACCGTGACTCTCTATAGTTTTGGATGCTTTGATTACTTTTTTGGTGACAAGGAACACGCCATCTGGCATAATTTCATACTCGAGAAATTTATCTAACTCCATCACTGGGCTAACTTGCTCCGAAATCATCTTCTCGAGCTCACTACCTGATGATATAACGGTAGCCTGAACTCGACTCAAAAGCTGGCCAAGTCCAGGATCACCAAAGGCACGAGCATAACCACTACCACCATCTTTGCGGCCTTGCGCATCCCGAAATAGAGCCATGGTATCGTATCACCCGTTAATATCGCAACCCAGAAAGCTGCGGCCTGTTTCCTTACATGCTTTGAGGACTGAAAATGATCCAGCAGCAGGATCAATGACAATATCGCCCGGATTGCTCACAGCTTTTATGAGTGCGCTTTGGAGACGGACAGGTTTAGGATGTATACCATTCATACCCCTTTGAACAGCCTCTGTCCAAACGTCTGGGATATTGTGAACCTTCCATACGCCCTTCGCTCGGCGTGGCGTTTTCTGGAGAACCACGACATGTTCACTGACTCGCCTGGAACGATAACCCATACCCATTCGTTCCTTGTGCCATGTTATCATGTCAACAACGTCGAATGAGGTCTTGGCAAGCCAATCTCGAAAATCACTACACAAATGGAATTTGTCCATCCACAGAAACAAATGGCCGCTAGGGAGAAGAATTCGATCAATATTGCGCACGAATTGAGGAATCTGCTCCGTCATCTGAGGCAAGCTCGCCCGCGCCGCACCGCGCTGCTCTCCTTCATTACCATAGCCCAAATAGTCTAGAATCCCGCGATATTGTGGATCAAGAAAGGCAGCAGGAAAGGTATTATCGGGCAGTATTTGAAGTAAATGGAGTCCATCCATTTTCAAGCGGCAGTTGAGACGCAATTCTTGGGGGAGAAAAATATCCGGTTGCTCTACTTTGCGGATAGACGAGAACACAGAGTTTGTGCGCCCAACTTTATCAGAATTCGTGGAGAGAGCAGTGGGACGTGTCTTCAAGCTCATTTAGATGATCTCCCGTCTGCGGTCCATAAGCTGAGAAGGTTTTACAATGATGATTGTGCCAATTTTATTCCAAACTCATATAGGTGGCTCTTGCCCGTCCGAGACGTGGACACCTACGCGACCGAGATTATACTCACACCTTTGGCGAACACACCACGGTAATGGCCGCTCACCGCCGCACTGGCGCCCCGGCGCAGCCAGTCTTCGTCCCGCGCCCTCTCGCCGAAGCGGTCGGGCCGCCAGGGGGTGGCGTCCAGGCGGGGGTTCTCCGCTCCCGTCACCGCGTCGGCGATGGCCTCGCCGGCCAGGGCGGAATCGGTGACGCCGGCGGAGTTCATGGCGCTGGCCACGAACAGGCCCCGGATGGCGCCGAAGGGCCCCACCAGCGCCTCGCCGTCGGGGGTGAAGGCTTCCGGGCCGTTGACGAAGCGGCGGATGGGCGCGCTCGCCAGGGCGGGGAAGTGTTCGGCGGCGCGTTCGGCATAGGGCGCGAATTTCTCCCAGTTCTCCGGCAGCAGCGAGAAGGCGAAGCCGTCGGCGGGCGCGCCGTCGCCCGCCAGCGTCACCGCCTCTTCGTCGAAGCAGCCCAGCAGCAGATCGCCCACCTCCTCGCGGCCATAGATCAGGTCGTCGGGGCAGACGAAGGAAGGGCAGGTTCGCTCCAGGGGCTGCGGCGGGCGGGCGATGACATAGAAATGCTGGCAGCCCCATTGCGGCAGGGCAAGGCCCAGCGGGGCCAGCAGCCGCCGCGACCACAGGCCGCAGCAGACGATCACGCTGTCGAAGGCGGCCTCGCCGTCGCCGGTGACGACGCCGGCCACGCGCCCGCCCCGGACCGCCACGGCGCGAACGGGCGTCTCCTCGGCGATGATGGCCCCGCGCCGCCTTGCCGCCGCGCCATAGGCGGCCACCAGATCGGCCGGGTTCACCCGCCCCGAAAGGCTGTTGAACCACGCCCCGGCGAGACGGTCGCCGGTTAGCAGCGGATGACGCCCGGCCGCTTCGCCGGCATCCAGCAGCGCATTGGCCACGCCCCGCCGGCTGGCCTCCTGCGCCATGGCGCGGAAATGCTCCAGGGTGGCCTGGCGCCGGGCCAGGAAGAGGCGCCCGGTCCGGCGCCAGCCGGTCTCGCGCCCGGCCTCGGCCGCCACCTCGGCCAGCAGGTCGAAGGTCGCCAGCCGGTCGCCATGGCCGGGAATCCAGGTCACGTTGCCGGCCGAATGCCAGCTGCTGCCGGCGCCCAGGCGCTCGCGCTCGAACAGCGTCACCCGCCCCGCCCCGCGCCGGGCCAGCCGCCAGGCGACGGAGGTGCCGATGACGCCGCCGCCGATCACCGCGATCTCCCGTGCCATCGGCTCCTCCCTTCGAGCCCGCTCCGCCTTCGCCGCCGGCGCTGCTAAAGGTCCAGGTCGCGGGCCTCGCCGGCATGTTCGCGGATGAAGCGAAAGCGCAGCTCCGGCCGCCGCCCCATCAGGCTTTCCACCCGCGCCAGGGTGCGCTGCTCGTCGTCGGCGGCGATCTCCACCCGCAGCAGGGTGCGGCTTTCCGGGTTCATGGCGGTGGCCTTCAGCTGCGCCACCGGCATTTCGCCCAACCCCTTGAAGCGGCTGATCTCCACCTTGGTGCCGGCGAAGCGGCCGGCCAGCAGCGCCTCCTTGTGGCGATCGTCGCGGGCATAGGCGATGCCTCTGGCCCCGGCCGCGATGCGGTAGAGCGGTGGCACGGCGAGGAAGAGATGGCCGCCGCGGATCAGCTCGGGGAGCTCGCGGTAGAAATAGGTCATCAGCAGCGAGGCGATATGGTCGCCGTCGACATCGGCGTCGGTCATGATGACGATCCTGTCGTAGCGCAGCTGCTCCTCGGCATAGCCCGCGCCCGCAGCACAGCCCAGGGCCTGCAGCAGGTCCTGGAGCTCCTGGTTGGCGCGCTTCCTGTCGTCCGAGGCGCTGGCGACGTTGAGGATCTTGCCGCGCAGGGGCAGCACCGCCTGGGTTTCGCGGTCGCGGGCCTGTTTGGCGGAACCGCCGGCCGAATCGCCTTCCACCAGAAAGAGCTCGGTGCCGCCCGCCTCCGAGCGGGTGCAATCGGCGAGCTTGCCCGGCAGCCGCGCCCGGCGGGGCGTCTTGCGCCGCGCCTCCTTTTCGGCCTTGCGGCGGCGGCGTTCCTCCAGCCGCCAGGTGGCCAGCCGCAGCAGCGCGCCGGCGCCTTCGGCATCGCCGGCCAGGAAGTGGTCGGCATGGTCGCGCACCGCCTGCTCCACCAGCCGGGCGACCTCGGCGCCCACCAGCTTCTCCTTGGTCTGGCCCTGGAACTGCGGTTCGCGCAGGAAGGTCGAGAGCAGCAGAACCGCCCCGCCGGCCACGTCGTCGGCCTGCAGCCGGTCGGCCTTCTTCGCCCCGGCGCGGGCCGCGAAATCGCGCATGGCGCGGGTCAACGCCTGGCGGAAGCCGCTTTCGTGGGTGCCGCCGGCCGGCGTGGGCACGGTGTTGCAATAGCTGCCGGTCGCGCCTTCGCCGTCCAGCGGCCAGGCCACCGCCCACTCCACCCGCCCGGCATCGCCCGCCAGCGGCGCGCTGCCCAGGAAGGGGCGCGGCGTGGCGCAGGTCCGCTCGCCCAGGGCCTCGGCCAGGGCGTCGGCCAGGCCGCCGGGAAAGCGCAGCACGGCTTCGGCCGGGGCACCGCCGCTGGCCACCGCGCAGGACCAGCGCATCTCGACGCCGCTGTGCAGCCAGGCCTTGACGCGCGCCATGCGAAAGAGGCGGGCGGCATCGAGGGCGGCATCGGCACCGAAGATCGCCGCATCGGGGCGGAAGGTGACGCTGGTGCCGCGCCGGTTCGCCACCCGCCCCGCATCCTCCAGCGGCGTTACCGGCTTGCCGCGCGCGAAGGCCTGGCGCCACAGCCGCCGCGAGCGCGCGACCTCCACCACCAGGCTTTCGGAAAGCGCGTTGACGACGCTCAGCCCGACGCCGTGCAGGCCGCCGGAGGTGGCATAGGCCTTGCCGGAGAACTTGCCGCCGGCATGCAGGGTGGTGAGGATCACCTCCAGGGCCGAAAGCCTGGGGTTCTTCGGGTGCGGGTCGGTGGGAATGCCGCGCCCGTTGTCGGCCACCGTGCAGCTGCCGTCCTGCGCCAGATGGATGTCGATGCGCCCGGCATGGCCCGCCACCGCCTCGTCCATGGCGTTGTCGAGGATTTCGGCGAAGAGATGGTGGAGGCCGCTCTCGCCGGTGTCCCCGACATACATGGCCGGGCGGCGGCGCACCGGCTCCAGTCCCTCCAGCACCTCGATGTCGCGGGCGGTATAGCTTTCGCTCGCCCCGCCGCCGTCGAAAAGGTCTTCCATGGCGGCGCGGACTGTAACGGGAACAAGGCCCGCCGGCAAGCATATGCTGGGCCACAGCGCCACCGTGCCGGCACATGTTGTTGTCGCGGGGGCCTCGCCGCCGCGGCCCCCGGGCGGCGGGCCGGTTCGTCCGGGGCGCCCAGGCGGTCGCGGTGGCCGCGCCGATGTGCTAACGCTGGCGGGCGATGATGTCCGGCTCCCCTTCCCGCATCCAGCCCCTGAAACTGGCCGTCGAGGGCTACCGGCTGACCCTGCGCGGCTTCGACGACATCCTGCGGCTTTCCTGGTTCGCCGTTCTGGCCCTGGCGCTGCTGGCCCGTCTGCTGGCCAGCGGCGCGGCGACGGAGGGCGGCGGCGCGGCCACCGTGGCGGCCGGCGGCGTCGCCGGACTGGCCCTGCTGGCGGCCTGCGCGGTGCTGGTCCACGCCATGGTGGCGGTCGCCTGGCATCGCATGCTGCTTCTGGGCGAGCGCTGGGAAGGCGGACGCATCTATCTGCGGCTGGGCCGGCGCGAACTGCTCTATGGCGCGGCGGCGGTGCTCTTCGCCGTGTTTTTCTTCATGGGCGTCACCGTGGTGCCGGTGACGCTGGCGGCGCCCCTCGGCGGCGGCCCTCTGACGACGCTGGCCATGCTGGCGGGGCTGGCGGCGGCGCTGGTCGTGATCGCCCGCAGCGTGCTGGTGCTACCGGCCGTGGCGCTCGACCGCGGCCTCGATCTCGCCGCCAGCTGGCGGGCGACGCGGGGCCAGTCGCTGCGCGCCACCGCCACGCTGGTGCTGGCGGGCCTGCCGCTGGTGGCGACGGAATTGGCGCTGATGGCGCTGTTTTCCAAGCTTCAGGAGCGGGATTTCGGCACCGCCGGCCTCTTCGTCGACCTGCTCGCCGGCTTCGTGGGCATGATCGTCGTCATCGTCATGGTCTGCGGCCTGGCGGCCACGGTCAGCCTGCTCTATGCCCGGCTGGTCGGCCCGCAGTCGGTGCCGCGTTCCTGAAACCAGGCCAGATCGGCCCGCGCGCGGTCGATGTCGCGGTCGAGCCAGGAGAGGAAATGGGGGTGCTCGCCGGCCAGCTGCGCGCGCAGCGCCAGCAGCCTGGCGAGCTCGCCCTCGAAGGCCTCGGCCAGCAGCTCGCATTGCAGCGCCCGCTCCTCGCCCTTCAGCAGGTGCAGAAAGCGCATCTTCAGCGCCATCGCCAGCCGCGACCAGGCCCCGGCCGCCTTGACCGGCGCCCGCAGCAGCCGCTCGATCTCGGCCCGCCCGGCGCTGCCGACCGCCAGCGTGGCATCGGCGGGGTCGCCGGCCGGGGCCGCGATCTCCACCAGGCCCTCGAAACGCAGCAGCTCGATCGACGACGACATGGCGTCGGCGGGCGAGCTACCATAGCTGGCGGCGAACAACCGCACCTCGTTGGCCAGTGCCGCATAGCGCATCGGCCCGCGGCAGGCGAGCAGGCCCAGCGCCGCCAGGCGCAGCGCTTCGGCGGGGGTCCAAGGGCGCTCACGCTGCATGGCGTCTGCCTCCCGCCGGCCAGTCTGGCACCCGCCGGCGCGGCGCGCCAGCCGCGCCCCCAAGCCACGGCCCGCGCCTTCCGCCATGCTCTCTTGAAGCGCCCGCCCGCGCCGTCTAGGGTCGTGCCTGCAATCAGTGCTGGGTTTCCCGCTCGGTCGGGTCGCCCGCTGAATATGACAGCCTTCGATCCGGCTTGGGTTTGGCCACTCATGCTTGGCGAATAGGCGGGGTCTGCACATACCCATGCGCTGATTGCAACGGCCCGGCACCTGCTGGCGCCGTAGCAATCGGGGGGAGGCAACCATGAAGCTCGACACCTTTGCCCTGGCCGCGCTGGCGGCCGCCATGCTGGCGCTCGCCGCCTGCGGTGGCGGGGGTGGCGGCGGGAGCGCGCCGCCGCAGCCGGCGCCGACGCAGCCGAGCGTCAGCACCGAGACGCGGGACGGATACGCGACGCGGCTGCTGGCCGCGCAGCCGAATCTGCGGCAGGTGAACCTGGCGAGCGTTCACGCCAACGCGGCAGGGCGGGCCCTGACGGGCGCCGGGGTGCGGATCGCGATCGACGATGCGCCGGTAGACATCCTGGAAGGCGAGTTCGAAGGGGCGATCGCCACCGGCGGGGCGGCGTTCACCTACCCATACTACCCGAGGTCGGCCCTGGAGCTGCGCGCGCAGCATGGCGACAGGTTCGTCGAAACCTGGACGTCCGGCGAATGGTGCCGGACGAACTGCGAAATCGTGGGAACGGTGGCGACCGCGAGCGAGGTCGCGGCCAGGGCCCGCGAGGTGATCGAGCGGCGCGGATACCCGGACGCAGGAGAGTTCTGGATCATCCGGGTCCGGGACGGCGAAGAGCTCGGCGTCTGGCAGGCGATCCCTTCCGTGCACGCACGGGACAGCGGCGGAGAGTTCGTGCGCAGCCACGGAACGCTGGTGGCCTCCACCGCGGCGGGGGGACACCTTCGGCGTGGCCCCGGGAGCGACCATCGTGCCGCGCGCTTTGGCCATCGGACCCGTTGACAGCGAATACGATGGGGGCATCCAGGATCTGTGGAACGCCGTGTTGAACGCCATCTTCAGCGGCAGCGGCACGTTCAGCGAAGCGGAGGCCAGCGACCTGGATCGGCGCTGGGCGGCGTCCATCACGGAGGGCTACCAGGGGGCCGACATCGTCAACGAGTCCTATGGGTTGGCGAGCTTCAGCGATTCGGACCTGGTGCGGCAATATCGGGACACATTCGAGTTCTACGGGCAGCTCGAGAGACACTTTCCGAGAGTCGTACAAGCGTTCGTGCGAAGCGGCAGCAGCGACCCCATGCAAAAGACGCTGGTGGTCACGGCGGCGGGCAACGAAGGCAGGGTTGCGCCGCAGGTCGGGGCGGCCGCGCCCGTCTATTTCCCCGAGCTGCGGGGATTGCACATCGCCGCCGCGGCCCTGGGGCCGGACGGGCGCATCGCATCCTGGTCGAACCGCTGCGGAGGGCTGCCGGACACGGGGCGGTTCGCATGGAACCCGGCCCAACACGGCCCCCATTACTGCCTCGCGGCGCCGGGAACGGTGAACGCGCGCAACGTCGACGGCAGCACGGCGGCGGCGGAAGGCACGTCGTTCGCGGCCCCCATCGTGAGCGGCGCGCTGGCGCTGATGACCGAAGCCTTCCGGGGCCAGCTGGCGCCCAGGGAGATCGGCCTGCGGCTGCTGCGAACCGCGAACCGGGAAGAACCCTACGACGACGCCGGCATCTACGGCGCGGGCGTTCTGGACATCGGCGCCGCCACCCGCCCCATCGGCACCGCCGTGACCGGCATCGGCGGCACCCGGGCGCCCAGCGGCGCCACCTGGGTCGTCACGCCCAGCGCCTGGGGCGATGTGGGCGCCAGGCTTCGGGGAAGCGAGATCGCCTCCTTCGACGACTGGAACGCCCCGTTCTGGTCGGACCTCGGGGAAAGGTTCGTCGCCGGTGCCGGCCTGTGGACGCCTCCCCGGCCGCGGACCCAGGGCGAGGCGGACGACCCCCCGCTGCCGCATCTGGCCTGGATGGGGGACGAGGACGCGGCGCGCAACCCCTACCGGCTGCGCTTCGCCTGGGGCGCGGATGCGCATGTGACGGGGGCGGCGATCGATGCGTTCGGGATGTCGGTTGCCCCGTTCGACGCCCCCTACCGCTTCAGCTTCGTCCACGAGCGGAGGGCCAATCACGGCACGCGGCCCAGCGGGGCGTTCGGGACCAGGGTGCACTCGACGACGCTGTTCGTCTCCAGGGAACACGACTTCGCGTTGGGCGAAGGCCCGTTCGCGGCGGAACTGGCCTGGAGCGTGGCGGCGGGGCAGGCCGATTACGGGAAGAGGTCGATGCTGAAGACGAGCGGCGCGCTCTACAGCGCCGGCCGGGCGGCGCTGGTGCATCGGGGCGAGGGGCATGAGAGCCGGCTCGCCATCGCCCAGCCGCTGCGGGCGGAGGCGGGCCAGGGGGCGGTGACGCGCCCGGTCGGGCGCAGCCTCGACGGGGCGTGGCTCTACCGGACCCGGACCTTCCGCCTGGCGCCGGAGCGCCGCGAAATGCGGCTGACGCTGCGCCACGACCGCGACCTGGGGCGCGAGGGCAGGCTGAGCGTCGAAGCCGGGCACGCCTTCGACGCCGGCCACCGCCGGGGCCGCCGGGCCTCGTTCGCGGGCCTGGGCTATCTGCTCACATGGTGAGGAAGGCGCGATGGGCGCTGCTGGCGCCCGTAATGGCGTCGGCATGCGCCCTGCAGCACGAAGAGGCGTCGCTGCCGGCGATGGACATGCCGCCCGGCGAGGCGCCGCCGATGGTCGCCGCCCCTCCGGACGCCGACGGCTGCCCCAGGTTCACGAAATACTGGCCCGGGGGAGCGGTGGACATGGCGATCTACTTCCTGCGGCCCGACGGCGGGTTCACGAACGACCGCAACCGCAGCATATGCGCGCAGGCGGAGGCGCCCGAGCAGCCGTGACGGGGCCGCGGCGGGCGCGGGCTGCCTCCGCCCCGCCCTCGGCCGGGCCGCCCGCCCCGCTAGCGGCCGGTCTGCAGGCGCGCCATCAGCTGGGCGACGGTGGGCACGAAGCCGTCGGCATACCAGGGGTCGGAGGCGAAACGGTAGGCGTTGTGGCCGGCGAACATCAGCTGGGTTTCGATGTCGTCGGAATGGCTGATGGTCTGGAGCGTCTTCTGGATGCAGTAGCTGCGCGGGTCCGGTTTGCGCCCGGTGGTGCCGCTGTCGTCGCATTTCCAGTTCGAGAAGCGGCACTGGGAAAGGCAGCCCATGCACTCGATCTGATCGGTGCGGATCTGGCGCGATTTCTCGGGCGTCACGAACACCAGGGTGGAATCGGGGGTCTTGAGCTGTTCGGTGAAGCCGGCGGCGATCCAGCCTTCCACCTGCTTCATGCCGTGTTCGGTGAGATAGACGGCGCGCCCGCGCGGGCCGAAGGCGAAGGCGACGACATGGTCGCCCACCGGCCGGGTGGCATAGGCCACCTGGCGGGCGTTGCGGTCCTTCAATTCGAGCAGGAAACTGTTTTCCACCGCCGAGGAATAGAAGCCGGTGGGGCTGAAGCGGTTGAGGTAGATCTCGCCCTTGCGCAGGGTCGGCAGGCGCTTTTTCCAGCTCTCGGAGATGGGGCTTTCGCGGGTCAGCAACGGGCGGGTGCCGAACTGGAAGGCCAGCGGCCCGAGCTCCGGATTGTCGAGCCAGCCCTCCCATTCGTCCAGCCGCCAGACGCCGCCCGCCATGAAGATCGGCGTTTCGTGAAGGCCGCATTGCGCCATGATGCGCCGCAGCGCGACGACGCGCGGATAGGGGTCTTCGGGCGCCTCCGGATCTTCCACATTGGAGAGGCCGTTATGGCCGCCGGCCCGCCACGGGTCTTCGTAGACGACGCCGCCCAACAGGTCGGGAAAGCGGTGATAGGCCCGCTTCCAGAGGATGTGGAAGGCGCGCGCCGAGCTCACGATGGGGTAGTAATAGACGCCGTATTCGGAGCAGATCTGCGCCATCCGGTAGGGCATGCCGGCCCCGCAGGTGACGCCGTGGACGAGGCCCTTGGCGCCCTCCAGCACGCCGTGCAGCACGCGCTCGCAGCCGCCCATCTCCCACAGCACGTTCATGTGGACGACGCCCTCGCCCTGGGCGAGTTCGTGGGCGACCCGGGCCTGATGGATGCCGCCCCGGATGCCGAAGGCCACCAGCTCCTCGTGGCGCTCGCGGCGGCTGCGGCCGCGATAGGCCTGGTCGATCAGCCGCCCTTCGGCGTCGCGGAAATCGGCGTTGACGCCGGAAAAGGTGCCGACGCCGCCGCAGGCCGCCCAGGCACCGGAGCTCTCTCCGTTGGAGACCGAGATGCCCTTGCCGCCTTCCACCAGCGGCAGAACCTCGCGCCCGGAGATGCGCAGCGGTGACAGCGGTTTCACCCGATCGCCCCTGTCTGGCCGCCGGTCAGCCTAGCGCAGCGCCCGCGCGGGCGTCCAACCGCCCGCCGGGCGTCAGACGGCCTCGCGCCGGCGGCGGCGGGGGCGGTGGACGCCTTCGCCACCGTCTTCCATGCGCTCCAGCCGTTCGGCCCGGCGCTGGGCGTCGCGCTCGGCGACGGTAGCGGAGATGTCCTCGCCGCTCTCCTGGTCGACGACGCGCATGGAGAGCTTCACCTTGCCGCGCTCGTCGATGGCCAGCACCTTCACCTTCACCTTGTCGCCCTCCTTCACCACGTCGCCCACGGTGGCGACGCGGCCCTCCGCCATCTCGGAGATGTGGACCAAGCCGTCGCGCTTGCCGATGAAGTTCACGAAGGCGCCGAATTCCAGGCATTTCACCACCGTGCCTTGGTAGACGGTGCCGATCTCCGGCTCGGCCACGATGTCGCGGATCGCCTTCAGCGCCAGCTCGGTGGCGGCGTTGTCGGTCGAGGCGATCTTGATGGAGCCATCGTCCTCGATGTCGATCTTGGTGCCCGATTGCTCGGTGATCTCGCGGATCACCTTGCCGCCGGGGCCGATGACGTCGCGGATGCGGTCGGTGGGGATGCGGATGGTGGTGATGCGCGGGGCGAAATCCGAAAGCCGTTCGCGGCTGGCGCCGATGGCCTTCGCCATCTCGTCCAGGATGTGCAGGCGCCCTTCCCGCGCCTGGGCCAGCGCCTCCCTCATGATCGCCTCGTCGATGCCGGCGATCTTGATGTCCATCTGCAGGCTGGTGATGCCGGCCTCGGTGCCGGCGACCTTGAAGTCCATGTCGCCCAGATGGTCCTCGTCGCCCAGGATGTCGGAGAGCACGGCGAAGCGCTCGCCCTCCTTGATGAGCCCCATGGCGATGCCGGCGCAGGGGCGCGTGAGCGGCACGCCGGCATCCATCAGCGAAAGCGAGCTGCCGCACACCGTGGCCATGGAGGAGGAGCCGTTGGATTCGGTGATCTCCGAAACGACGCGGATGGTGTAGGGGAACGCCTCGCGCGAGGGCAGCAGCGGGCGTATGGCCCGCCAGGCGAGCTTGCCGTGGCCGATCTCGCGCCTGCCCGGCGAGCGCAGGAACGACGCCTCGCCCACCGAATAGGGCGGGAAGTTGTAGTGCAGCATGAAGCGCTCGCGGTATTCGCCTTCCAGCGCGTCCATGATCTGCTCGTCCTGGCCGGTGCCCAGCGTGGCGGTCACCAGCGCCTGGGTTTCGCCGCGGGTGAAGAGCGCCGAGCCGTGGGCGCGGGCCAGCACGCCCACCTCGGCGACGATGGGGCGCACATCGGCCCTGCCGCGCCCGTCGATGCGGGAGCCGCCGGTCAGCGTGGCGTTGCGCAGGACGGCCTTCTCCAGCGCCTTCAGCAGCTCTTCCAGCGCCTGCGGGGGGGCCTCGTCGGCCAGCCCTTCCCTGGCGGTCCGCCTGGCGGCGGCGACCTTCGCCTGGCGGGCCTGCTTGTCGGGTTCCCTGAAGGCTTCGGAGAACGCCTCGCCCGCCAGCGCTTCGACGCGGGCGGCCAGGGCGCTGCGGTCTTCCGGTTCCGGCAGCTCCCACGGCTCCCTGGCGCAGGTCTCGGCGAGCTCGACGATGGCGTCGATCACCGGCTGGAAGGCGCGGTGAGCGAAGGTGACCGCGCCCAGCATCTCCTCTTCGGAGAGTTCGTGGGCCTCCGATTCCACCATCATCACCGAGTCGGCGCGCCCGGCCACCACCAGGTCGAGCCGGCTGGTGGCCATCCGCTCCAGGGTGGGGTTCAGCACATAGTCGCCGTCGATGAAGCCGACGCGGGCGCCGGCGATGGGGCCCATGAAGGGGATGCCGGAAAGGGTGAGCGCCGCCGAAGCGCCGACGAGGGCGACGATGTCGGGGTCGTTCTCCAGGTCGTGGGAGAGCACGGTGCAGATCACCTGCGTTTCGTTGCGGAACCCCGGCGCGAAGAGCGGGCGGATGGAGCGGTCGACGATGCGCGAAGACAGGGTTTCCTTTTCGCCGGGCCGGCCTTCGCGCTTGAAAAAGCCGCCGGGAATCTTGCCGGCCGCGAAGGCCTTCTCCTGGTAGTTCACGGTGAGCGGGAAGAAATCGATGCCTTCGCGGGGCTGGCGCTGGGCGACGGCGGTGCACAGCACGGCGGTGTCGCCATAGGTGGCCAGCACGGCGCCGTCGGCCTGGCGGGCGATGCGCCCGGTCTCCAGCACCAGCTTGCGCCCGTCCCAGACGAGTTCCTTCCTGTGAATGGTCAACATCTCTCTTTTCCTCCAGACGGCGGCGGCCTTCCCGCCGCCGCGGCGATGCGCGGCCGTCGCACCCGGCCGGTGCCGGCCCGCGCTGTCGTTGTCGGCCTCAGCGCCTGAGGCCGAGGCTGGCGATGAGCGTGCGATAGCGCTCCTCGCTCCTGCTCCGCAGATAGTCGAGCAGGGCCCGGCGGCGGCCTACCAGCATCAGCAGGCCGCGCCGGGAGTGTTTGTCCTTGCGGTGGGTCTTGAAGTGCTCGGTGAGCCTTGCGATGCGCTCGGTGAGGATCGCGACCTGCACTTCGGGCGAGCCGGTATCGCCCGCCTGACGGCCGTATCGTTCGATGAGTTCGGCCTTGCGTTCAACGGTGATCGACATCTTCTTCCCCTGCCAGGTTGAACACGCGCAGCGGCCGCAACCTGCCGCCGGCGACCTCGCCGATGGCGACGAGGCATCGGCCGGCCGCAACCCGACGGATACCGCTGCCTTCGCCGGCCACCGCCACCTGGCGCCCCTGCCGCAGCAGGGATGCCTGGGCTGCCGTGACGGCGAGCGCCGGGATGTCGTCCAGCGCCGTCTCCACAGGCAGAAGCGCCCCCGAAGGCAGTGCGCTTTTACCACATCCGCCGAGCCCATCCACCGCAATCGCCATCGTTTGCAAAAAAGGCCCCACCCGCGTGCGGCGCAGGGCCGCGACATGGCCGACCGTTCCCAGGCGGCGCGCCAGGTCGCGCCCCAGCGCCCGGATATAGGTGCCCTTGCCGCACACGGCTTCCAGAGTGGCCCGGTCGCGGTCCGGGATGTCCAGCAGGCGCAGGCTGTGAACGGTCACCCGGCGCGGGGCGGGCGCGACCGACAGGCCGCGCCGCGCCAGATCGTAGGCGCGCCGGCCCGCCAGCTTCACGGCGGAGAAGGCGGGCGGCACCTGCTCGAAGCTGCCGGTGAAGGCGGCGAGGGCGTCCTCGATCCGGTCGGGGCGCGGGCGGACGGGGCTGGTCGCCACCACATCGCCTTCGCCGTCGTCGGTGGCGGTGGCCTCGCCCCAGCGCAGGGTGAAGCGATAGACCTTGGCGGCGTTCTGGCACCAGGGGACGGTTTTGGTCGCCTCGCCCAGGGCCACCGGCAGCACGCCGACGGCGGCGGGATCGAGGGTGCCGCCGTGGCCCAGCTTGGCCGCGCGGGTGGCGCGCCGCACGCGCCCCAGCGCCTGGGTGGAGGTCATGCCGGCCGGCTTGTCCACCACCAGCCAGCCGTCGATGCGGACCCGCCGCGCCGCCCCGGCGGCGTCCTCAGCCGTCATCGGCGCGGCGCAGCAGGGCGCCGATGCGCTGGCTCTGCTCGAAGCCGGTGTCGGCCTCGAAGGCCAGCTGCGGCACGGCCCGCAGCTGGAGGCGCCGCGCCAGCGCGGTGCGCAGATAGGGCGCAGCGCGACCGAGCCCGGCCAGCGCCTCCTCCAGCCCTTCGCCGCCCAGGGGCATGACGAAGCAGGTAGCCCGGCGCAGGTCGGGCGTCATGCGCACCTCCGAGACGGTGATCGCGCGCCCGGCCAGCGCCCGGTCGCGGACGGCACCGCGCGCGAACAGTTCGGCCAGCACGTGGCGGACCTCCTCGCCCACCCGCAGCTGCCGCTGGCTCGCCTCGCCCCTGCCGTGCCCGCGGGCGCTGGCCACCGCCCTAGCCCGCCGGAGCGCGGACTCGCTCATAGGCCTCGATCTCGTCGCCGATCTCGATGTCCTGGTGGCCGTCGAGCTGGATGCCGCATTCGCTGCCCTGTCTGATCTCGCGAACCTCGTCCTTGTGGTGGCGCAGCGAGCGGATGGCGCCGTCGAACAGGATGTGGCCGTCGCGCAGGAGGCGGACCTTGGCGTTGCGGCGGACGATGCCATCCATGACGCGGCAGCCGGCGATGCGGCCCACCTTGGAGATTTCGAAGGTTTCCAGCACCTGGGCGGCGCCCAGCACCTTTTCCTCGGTCACCGGCGCCAGCAGGCCGGAGAGCATGGTCTCGGCGTCATCCAGCAATTCGTAGATGATGCGGTGATAGCGCAGCTCCACGCCCTCCTTCTCGGCCAGCTGGCGGGCCTGGCTGTTGGCGCGGACGTTGAAGCCGAAGATGACGGCGTTGGAGGCCTTGGCCAGCGTTACGTCGCTTTCGTTGATGCCGCCGACCGCCGCCAGCAGCACCCGCGGCTTCGCCTCCTCGCCGCCCAGCTGCTCCAGGCTCTGGGCGATGGCTTCGGCCGAGCCGTCGACGTCGGCCTTGACCACCAGCGCCAGCTCCCGCGTTTTGCCGGCGGCGATGCTGGCGAGCAGCTGTTCGACCGAGCTGCGTCCGAAGGAGGTGAGCTTGCGCTGGCGCTCCTGCTCCTCGCGATAGGCGGCGATTTCGCGCGCCCGCCGGTCGTTCTCGACCACCACGAATTCGTCGCCGGCCGCCGGCGCACCGGACAGCCCCAGCACTTCGACCGCCGCCGAGGGAGCGGCCGCCTTCACGCTCGCCCCGCGGTCGTCCACCAGGGCGCGGATGCGGCCCCATTCCCTGCCCACGACCACGATGTCGCCCACATGGAGCGTGCCGCGCTGCACCAGCACCGTGGAGACGGCGCCGCGGCCCTTCTCCAGCCTGGCTTCGACGACCACGCCTTCGGCGTCGCGGTCGGGATTGGCCTTGAGCTCCAGGAGCTCGGCCTGCAGCAGGATCGCCTCCTTGAGCTTGTCGAGGCCCGTGCCCGCCGTCGCCGAGACCTCCGCGTCCAGCACCTCTCCGCCCATGGCCTCGACCACCAGCTCGTGCTGCAGCAGGTCCTGGCGCACCTTGTCCGGGGCGGCGCCCGGCAGGTCGCATTTGTTGATGGCGACGACGATCGGCACGCCGGCGGCCCGCGCATGGTCGATGGCCTCCCGCGTCTGGGGCATGACGGAATCGTCGGCCGCCACCACGAGCACCACGATGTCGGTGACGTCGGCACCGCGCGCGCGCATGGCGGTGAAGGCGGCGTGTCCCGGCGTATCCAGGAACATGATGGGACCGGCACCGGCGAGCTCCACCCGGTGGGCGCCGATATGCTGCGTGATGCCGCCCGCCTCGCCGGCGGCCACGTCGGTCTTGCGCAGGGCGTCGAGCAACGAGGTCTTGCCGTGGTCGACATGGCCCATCACCGTCACCACCGGCGCGCGGGCCTGCTTGAGCGCGTCGGGGTCGTCGTCCCGTTTGAGGCCGACCTCGACATCGGCCGCCGAAACGCGGCGCACCTTGTGGCCGAACTCCTCCACCAGTAGCTCGGCCGTGTCGGCATCGATGGTCTGATTGATGGTGACCATCTGGCCAAGCTCCATCAGCCGCTTGACCACCTCGCCGCCGCGCACGGCCATGCGATTGGCGAGCTCGCCTACCGGGATGGCTTCGGGAACGACGATTTCGCGCTGGAACTTCCTGGCCGGGCCTACGGGGCTGCGCTGGCCGGCCTGCTGCTGGCGCAGCTTCTCGCGGGCGCGCCGTGCCGCCGCCAGGCTGCGCGCGCGCTCCTCGCCGTCATCGCCCGCCAGCGCCTGGGCGACGGTGAGCTTGCCGCGCCGGCGGCGGTCGCCGGGCCGGGTCTTGGGGGCCAGTGGCGAGCGCCGTTCGCGCCGGGGGCGGCGGTTGTCCTCTTCCTCGGTGGCCGGCCGCGCCGTGCCGGCGGGCGGCGGCGGGCTGACGGGTTGCTGTTTCTCCGCCGGGCGGCTGGCCTGCTCCTCGGCCTTCAGCCGCGCTTCTTCCTCGCGTTCCCGCCGCGCCGCTTCGGCTTCGGCCTGGCGGCGGGCCTCCTCGCGCTCGGCCTCGATTCTGGCCTCTTCCTCGCTGCGCAGGACCGCTTCGGCTTCGGCCTGGCGGCGGGCCTGCTGCTCCTGCTTGCGCGCTTCGTTCAGCGCCCGCATGCGGCTTTCGCGCTCTTCGGGGGTGAGCGTCTTGAGGATCAGGGAGGTGCGGGACCGCCCGCCCGTCGCCTGCGGCCGGGCGGGCGGAGCGGGAGGCGGTGCCGGCGGGGAGGGTTCGGGCGCGGGCGTTTCGGTCCTGGGTTTGGCGTCGCTGCGCCCGGGGCGAATGACGTGCCGCTTCTTGACCTCGACCTGCACCAGCTTGGTGCGGCCGTGGCTGAAGCTCTGGCGCGTCTGGCCACCCGATATCGTCTTGCGCCTCTCGAGGCGGGTGCCGCCACCGCTGCGGGCGGGTGCCCTGGGCCTCCTGTCGCCGTCGTCCGTCATGCCTGGCGTCCTTCCCTGCCCTCGCGCGCTGCCTCGCGCAAACCGGCGAGCCGGGCGCATTCGCCCTCGATGTTCGCTGCCAGCCGCCCGCCCGCCAGCGCAACATGCACCACCCGGCGGCGACCGAAAGGCGCCCCCAGCTCGGCGGCGTCCAGCAGACGGATGGCGCGGGTTGCGTCCGCCCCTGCCAGCTTGCGCAGGCCGTCCACGGAGCCGTCGCGGGCATGCAGCAGCACCGTGCCCCGGGCCGCCAGCCAGGAACGGCATTTCTCGAAGCCCGCCACCGCGGCGCCGGCGCGGCGCGCCATGCCTAGCAGGGTGGCGATGCGAGCCGCCAGCAGCCGCTCCACCGTGTCGGCGAGCCCCGTCTCGGGCCTGGCCCCGGCCCGGAAGGCGCGGGAGAACAGGTTCTTCGCGACGGCCTGTTCGATGGCCTCGCGCCGGGCACCGACCCAGGCGCCGCGGCCCGGCAGGCGTCCGGCGAGATCGGGCACGACGCAGCCGTCCGGCGCCAGCGCGAAACGCACCAGCGTTGCGGTGGGGCCGCTCTCGCCCGTGGCGAGACAGCGGCGCAGATTCCCGCTTGCGCCTCTTCCGACCATCGCCGCCGCCGCCCTCAGGGGGCGGCCTCCCCGGCGGCGGCCCTCTGGGCGGAAGGCTGCTCTTCGCCGGTGTTTTCGCCGCCATCCTCGCCGCCGCCGGCGGCATTCTCCGTGGCCTCTGCTTCGTCCTCATCGGCGAACCAGTGGGCGCGGGCGGCCATGACGATGGCGTTGGCGTCCTCGATGGCGAGATAGCCGGGGAGGATTTCCTCCATCAGCTCGTCGGCGGCCAGATCGCCCAGATCGTCCAGCGTCCTGATTTCCTTCTCGCCCAGTGCCGCCAGCATGGTGGGGGTAAGACCCTCGATATCGGCCACGGCGTCCTCCACCCCCAGCTCGCGGCGGCGCTGGTCCATCTGTCGGTCGCGTTCCTCCACGAAGGCCAGCGCCCGGCTTTGCAATTCTTGGGCGACGGCTTCATCGAGGCCTTCGATGGCGAGCAGTTCTTCGACCGGCACATAGGCCACTTCGTCGGCCTCGCTGAAGCCTTCGGTGACCAGCAGCCGGGCCAGCACGTCGTCGACGTCGAGCGCGTCCATGAAGTGCTCGCTCTTCTGGCGCATCTCCTCGATGCGGCGCTCGGACTCGTCGCTTTCGGTCATGATGTCGATGTCCCAGCCGACGAGCTGGGAGGCGAGGCGGACATTCTGCCCGCGCCTGCCGATGGCGAGCGAGAGCTGATCGTCGGGCACCACCACCTCCATGCGGCGCTCCTCCTCGTCCATCACCACCTTGGCCACCTCGGCGGGTTGCAGGGCATTGACGACGCAGGTCGGGATGTCGGGCGACCAGGGGATGATGTCGATCTTTTCGTTGTTGAGCTCGTTCACCACCGCCTGGACGCGGCTGCCCCGCATGCCGACGCAGGCGCCGACCGGGTCGATGGAGCTGTCGTTGGACATCACGGCGATCTTGGCGCGGCTGCCGGGATCGCGCGCCACCGCCTTGATCTCGATGATGCCGTCGTAGATCTCCGGCACCTCCTGGGCGAACAGCCGCACCATGAACTGGGGATGGGTGCGGCTGAGGAAGATCTGCGGTCCGCGCGGTTCCTGGCGCACGCTGTAGATATAGGCGCGCACGCGCTTCTCGCTCCTGTCCTCGCGGCTCTCGTCGAAGGTGAACTCGCCCGGCACGCATTCGTCGCGGCGCAGCAGCGCTTCGGCCTTGCCCAGATCGACGATCAGGTTGCCGTGCTCGCGGTTCTTGACGTAACCGATGACGATCTCGCCCACCCGGTCCTTGTATTCGTTGTATTGCCGCTCCCGCTCGGCCTCGCGCACCTTCTGCACGATCACCTGCTTGGCGGTCTGCACGGCGATGCGGCCGAACTCGACGGGCGGCAGCTCGGTGGCGATGAAGTCGCCCACCTGGGCGATGGGGTTCTGGGCGCGCGCCTCTTCCAGCCCGATCTGCACGCCGTGCACCTCCACCGTCTCGTCTTCCACCACTTCGACGAAACGGCGCAGCGTGACCGCGCCGGATGCGCGATCGATCTCGGCGCGGATGTCGAGCTCGGGGCCGTATTTGCGCTTGCCGGCGTGCTGGATGGCCTGCTCCATCGCCTCGATCACGGTCTCGCGCTCGATCCCTTTCTCGCGGGCGACCGCATCGGCGATCTGGACGATCTCCTGATAGTCGGCCCCTGTCATGGCTCCGCTGGCTGCCATCGCCTCACTCTCCTCGCTTCTCCCCGCCCGGCCCCTGCCCGGCGGTCGCCTCCTGGAGCAGCGCGTCGGTGGCGACGAGCTTCGACTCCACGATCGCCTCGAAGGGCAGGCGGGCGATGCGCCCGCCCTCCAGCGCCAGCCGCACATGGCCCTGGGCCATGCCCTGCAGCCTGCCGCGGAACCGGCGCTGCCCATCCAGCGGCGGCTCCACCCTGGCCACCGCCTCGAAGCCGGCGAAACGGTCGAAGTCCTCCGGCCTGACGAGGGGGCGGTCGATGCCGGTGGAGCTGACCTCCAGCCGGTAGGCGCCCGGGACCGGATCCTCGACATCGAGCAGAGCGCCGACCGTGTGGCTGATGGCGGCGCAGTCGTCCAGTCCCACCGCCGTGCCGTCGCCACGCTCCGCCATGACCTGGAGCGTCCGCCCGGGCCGTGCCAGCATTTTCACGCGCACCACCCGGAAGCCCATCGCTTCGACGGCAGGCCCGATCAGCCGTTCGATCTCGCTCTCCGATGCCATCCTGCCAGCCCTGTTCATGGCGCCTGCCACGCTTCGCGGGAGGCGCTGAGCGCACAAAGCCGGCACCGGAAAGCCCCGAAACGCGGCGACCTTAGTCATGCGGGGGCCAAAAGCAAGCCTTTTTGCAGACCGGCATCCGCCTTGACAAGGTGCCCGGCCAGGGCCGAAACGCAGGCGTTTCACGGTGCAGCACGGGGCGCGTTGCCATGAACGGCGAGATCATCTGGTGGCGCGAGGCGAAGGGCTACGGCTTCCTGCGCCCGGCCGACGGCGGCGACGACATCGCCTTCCGCCTGACCGATGCCGCCCAGCCGCTGGGCAGGGTGGCCGTCGGCATGGCGGTCCACTTCGCCCTTCGCCACGACGCCGTCGGCCCGCTGGCGGTGCGGCTGGCGCCGGGCCATCGCGACGAAAGCCCGCTCTAGCGCCGGTGCCCGCCCGCCCGTGGCGGCGCCTCGAAGACGCGGGGAAAGCGGGGGCAGTCCAGCGGCTCGCCGGGGCGGAGCCCGCAATCGGGAAAATCCGGTTCCATGATGCCGGGGCGTTTCACATAGACGGCGTCGTCGCCCACCCAGGTGGTGTTGGTCGCCCGCCGCCGCCGGTCCGTCTGCGGGTTGCCCGGCGCGCCGTGGACGGTCATGCCGTGGAAGGCGACGACGTCGCCCGGCTCCAGGTCCCAGGCCAGCAGGTCGTCGCCGTGGCGGGCTTCGATGTCGCCCGGTGCCACATAGCCTTCGTCGCTGCCGCGCCCGAAGCCGCCACCGTCGCGAAAGCGCAGCGGCACGAGCGGCCGGTCCCAGTGGTGCGAGCCTCTCACGCAGCGCAGGCAGACCTCGGCCGGCACCTCGTCCAGCGGCGCCCACAACACCACGATCTGGCGGCCCTCGACGCAGTAATAGGGCTGGTCCTGGTGGTAGAGACTGGGCTTCGAAGCGCCCGCTTCCTTCACGAACACGCCGTCGAAGAGGAAGTTGGCGCGGCGCGAGCGCATCAGCGCCGCCGCCAGTTCGGCAGCCGGGCCTTCCAGCGCGAAGCGCCTCAACGCCGCCACCCTCTCGGAGGCGAGATAGTCGGTGAAAAAGACGCCCTCGCCTTCGTCCTGGATGCGCCGCGAATAGCGCCCGCAGCTGGCCATCGCCTCCTCGACCCCCTCGCGCAACAGCGTCACCCATCGGCGCCCATAGACCCCCTTCAGCGCGCAGGCACCGTCGGCTTCGAAGCGGGCGATCTCGGCCGCGCCGGGCAGGCGGACGGGGTGGGCAGGCATCGGCGTCGCCCCCCTATTTCACCACCAGATCGTGGGGCATGGCGGAGACCGGCTCGAAACGATCGCCGTGCACGATGCCGGTCTCGCCCAGGCTCATGGTGAGGCGTCTGGCGCCATCGACCAGGATCATGTGCATGAACACCACCATGCCCGCCTCCACCGGGGCGGGATTGTCGGCGTAGATCATCGGCTCCTCCATCCAGGAGGGAGGATAATTGGCGGAGAGCGAATAGCCACAGGCATTCAGCCGGCAGTCCCGCAGCCCGTGGGCGTCGATGACGCGGGCGTGGGTGGCGTAGAGGTCGCCGAAGGTGGCGCCGGGGCGGGCGGCCGCCTGGCAGGCGGCCAGCGCCTCCACGCAGGCGGCGTGCATGGCGAGATGGCGCTTGCCCGCCCGCCCGGTCAGGACCGTGCGCATGATCGCTGCCTGATAGTGGCGCCAGCCGGCACCGTATTCCAGCTGCACCTGGTCTTCGGCGCCCACCCTGGCCCGGCCCGTGAAATAGCGCACCAGAAGCGCGCCTTCGCCGCAGCCCACGATGGCGCGGCTGGCCGGATAGTCGCCGCCGTTCTCGAAGATGGCGTCGTTCATGCGGGCATAGAGGGTGCCCTCGTCTGCGCCCGGCGCGATGGCTTCATGCAGGGCGACGAGCGCGGCATCGCACAGGCGGCCGGCGCGGCGCACGCAATCCTGCTCGGCCGCGCTCTTCACCAGGCGCAGCTTCTGCACCAGGTCGCTGGCGTCCTCATGGGCACAGAAGCCTTCCAGGGCGCGGGCCAGCATCGTCCAGCGCCGGGCGGTGAGGCACCAGGCATGGAGTTCGATCCCCAGCCGCCCACCGCGAAGCCCTTTCTCCTTCAGCACCGCCAGCACGTCGCGGGCGGGATCGGCACCGCCGCGGTCTTCCCAGATGCGCACATCCTCGATGACGGAGGTATAGGCCGCCTGCTCGCGGTCGGCGGAGCGGGTGACCAGTACCATGGCGCCGTCGGCGGTCAGCACCAGGCATTGGAACAGGGAATAGCCGGCGGTGTCGTAGCCGGTGAGGTAGTACATGCTCTCCTGTTTGAAGAGCAGCAGCGCGTCAAGGCCGGCCGCCGCCATCGCCGCACAGGTCCGCTGCCGTCTGGCGGCGAGCTCCTCGGGCGCGAAATGCAGATGGGCCATCGCCACCTCCCCCTTCCGGCAGCGGCGATCATGCCGTTGCGGCCCCGACGCCGTAAAGGCTAGAAGAACGCCCGCCGGGCGAGGAGGGCGCGCCATGGAGGAAGGCCTGTTCCGCACCGAGGCGGTGGTGAAGCCGGAGTGGATCGACGATTACGGCCATCTCAACATGGCCTTCTATGTGCTGATCTGCGACATGGCCACCGCCGCCTTCTGGGATGCCGTCAACGAGCCGAAGCCCCAGGCGGAGCGCGGCGGGGCGGAATACGCCGTGGTCGAGACCCATGTGAACTATCTCGACGAGCTGCGCGAAGGCGATGCGGTGACGGTGACGACGCAGCTGCTGGCGGCCGATGCCAAGCGCTTCCACCTCTTCCATCGCATGTATCACGCCGGCAGGGGCTATCTGGCGGCGACCAACGAGGTGATGGCGCTGGGTTTCCATCTGCAAGGGCGGGCCGCGATGGAATTCGTGCCGGCGGCGGCCCGGCGCCTGCGGCAGATGGCGGCGGCTCATGCCGCCCTCGCCCGCCACCGCCATGTCGGGCGCGCCATCGGCCAGCCCTTCCGGCGCCCTGCCGCCGGCTAGCCCGGCGCCATGACGGCCTGGGGCGCCGCCGGGTTTCGGTCCACCGCCCTCCGTCGCCGCGACGCGCCTCCCTCTCCAGGCAGGAAGGGCCGCCACCGCTTCTAGGGCGATCTCCCGCCCGAATGCCCCGCCTTCGTCTCAGCAGTGGGGAAGCTTCGGATCGGCGCCCTCGCGGCCCAGGGCCGCCACCAGGGTGCGCAGGCGGGAATGGAACTCGTCCGCCTCCACGTGGCAGCTGCGCATGTAGCGGTCGCCCCCGGCGGCGAAGCCGGTGCGCCCGTGCAGCACGCGCCGGTTGTCGAAGAACAGCGCCTCGCCGCTGGCAACCGGGATCGTCACCCGGTTGTTGGGGTCGAACAGCAGCGCCTGCAGCTTGCGCAGCGCCCGGTAGAGGGGGCGGACGATGGGGTCGGGCACGTCGGCCGGGCCGATGGCACGGTCGAGGTGGCGGATGGCGGCGATCCCGCCCTCCTCATCCAGGCTGAAAACCGGCGCCCGCACGCGGAAATCCAGGCCCTCCAGCTGCCGGTGGAAGGTGAACGGCCAGGTGGCGAGCAGGCGAAAGGCCTCCGGATCGCCGTCGCGCAGCACGGCGCCGATGCGGAAGCCGTCGGTCACGGTCGATTCGCCGCCCGAAACGGCGCTGCGGATGACGTGGAAGCAGGTGATCGCCGGCGGTGTATGGCGATAGGCCTCGTCGGTGTGGGGGTCGAGCGCGACGTTGAGGTCGCCATAGACCAGGGCGTCCGGCTTGTAGGTGAAGTCGTAGATGCTGCCGTAATTGGTGACGCGCAGGGGGCCGGCCAGGGCCGCCACCGCCTCGGTGCAGGCGGGATCGGCGGGCACGCCGCGCAGCAGCACGAAACCCCGGTCGCGCAGCGCTTCCAGCATGGCGAGCCGGGCGGCATCGTCCGTTCGGCAGGCGGTGAAGTCCGCTTCGGGCACGCGGCCTTCGATCTCCCTGCCCCACAGTAGCGGCCGCCAGCGCCGCCGGGCGCGCTCGCCTTCGCCGTTGCAGTGGTGGCGCAGCCAGGCCGGATCGAAGCGGCTGATATGGCCGTCGTTCGCCCAGGCGATGGCGACGCTGCCGTCGTCGTCGAGCCGCGCCTCGCGGACGGCGATGTCTTCGGGAATCTCGGTCAGCCGCAGGGAGCGGATGGCGCTGACATAGCTGCCGCAGGCGGCGCACTGGCAGGCGTGACGCAGCCATATGGCGTGATAGCGGCTCAGATGGCCGTCGCCCCAGCGCACCGTCACCCGGTCGCCGCGGTTGTCGAGGGCAGCAACGGCGAAGCGGGCATCCGCAAGAGCCATGGCGGCCGACTCCAGAGGCGGCCAAAGCGTGCAACCCCGCGGGCGGCCTGTAAACGATTTTCGCGGGTTTTCGCGCCGGGTGCGGCCGCGGTGCTATCCTGGCATCCCGGCGAGCGAGGCGCAGCCATGGCGGCGAGCGACGGCATGACGGACCAGGAATGGCAGCTGCGCTGCGACCTGGCGGCCTGCTACCGGCTGGTGGACCTGTTCGGCTGGTCGGACCTTTCCAGCACCCACATCTCCGCCCGCCTGCCGGGGAGGGACCGTTTTCTCATCAACCCCTACGGGCTGCTCTTCGACCAGATGACCGCCAGCAGCCTGGTGGAGGTGGACGGCGAAGGCGTGGCGGCGGACGGAGCGCCGGTCAACCCGGCGGGCTTCCTGATCCACGGCTGCATCCACCGCGCGCGGGCGGATGTCGGCTGCGTGCTCCACACCCACACGCCGGCCGGCAATGCGGTGGCCATGCAGGAGGAAGGCCTGCTGCCGCTCTCGCAGAAGGCGCTGATCCTCATGGGCTGGATCGGCTATCACGACTATCGGGGCGTGGTGCTGGATGCCGACGAACAGGAGAGCCTGACGGCCGATCTCGCCGACAACGCCATCCTCGTCCTGCGCAATCACGGCCTGCTGACCTGCGGTGCCACGGTGGGCGAGGCCTTCGTGTGGATGCACCGCATGGAGGCCGCCTGCCGCTACCAGGTGGCGGGCCTGGCGGGCGGGCGGCCCCTGCATGTTCCCGACGAGCAGGTGCAGCGCCGCACCGTCGCGCAGGGGCGGCGCATCTTCGCCGCCGGCGGCCATGCGCGGGCGGGGCGGGAATGGCCCTCGCTGCTGGCGCTGCTGGAGCGCGAGCGCGGCGGCGCCTGGCGCAGCTGATTGCGGAACGCGATCAGGCGGCGGTCAGCCCGCCATCGATGACGAACTCGGTACCGGTCACGAAGGCGGCCTCGTCGCTCGCCAGATAGACGATCATGTCGGCGACCTCGCCCGCCTGCCCCAGGCGCCGCAGCGGGATCTGCGCCTCCAGCCTGGCGCGGGCGGAGGCCGGGTCGCGGCTGCGGGCGATCAGCGCCTCCACCATCGGCGTGTCGATGAAGGCCGGATGCACGGAATTGCAGCGGATGCCATAGCCCTTGCGCGCGCAATGGAGCGCCACCGATTTGGTGAGCAGGCGCACCGCGCCCTTGCTGGCGTTGTAGGCGGCGAGATTGTGGCCGCCCACCAGGCCCGAAACCGAGGACAGGTTGACGATGGCTCCGCCCGTCTCCTTCATGGCCGCCACCCCCGCCCGGCAGCCCAGGAAGGTGCCGTCGGCGTTGACCGCCATGGCGCGGCGCCAGTCCTCGAATGTGGTGTCCTCGATGCTGGCGGCGTGCCCGCTGCCGGCGCTGTTGACCAGGATGGAGAGGCGGCCGAAGGCGGTTGTGGCGGCGGCGACGGCCGCTTCCCAGTCCGCCTCGCTGGCGACGTCGTGGCCGATGGCGCAGGCGGCGGCCCCCAGCGGCGCGGCCGCCGCCGCCAGGCCTTCGCGGTCGATATCGGTCATGGCGACCCTGGCGCCTTCCTCGACGAAGCGTTGGGCGCAGCGCCTGCCGATCCCGGAAGCCGCGCCCGTCACCAGCGCCACCTTGTCCTGCAACCGTGCCATGGCTTCATCCCCTGCCACCGTGCCCATGATCGCGCAAGCACCCCGGAGGGCGAAGCGGGTGCCCGTGCGCGGAACGCGCCTTGGACGAGCGGGCCGGCGCCCTGTAGCCTGCTGCCGTCACGGGGAAGGCGCGATGGCGATGCAGCCCGCCACCAACATCCGCGATGCGCGCGGGCAACCGGCGGCAAAGGCCGGCGCGGCGGCGGCCTTTCGCGATCCCGCCTTCACGGCCAACCGCGATGCGCCCATCCACCGCTGGGTGCCCTGGATCGCCGGCTTCTCCGGGGGCTTCGTCGCCGACGCGCTGGCCCGTTTCATGGGCGAGGCCGGCACGGTGCTGGACCCCTTCGCGGGCGTCGGCACCGCGCTGGTCGAGGCCGATCTGGCGGGCCACGAGGCGGTGGGCTTCGAGATCAACCCCTATGCCGTCCTGGCTTCGCGCACCAAGCTGGCGGCCCACCGCGCCTGCCCCTCGCGCCTGCGGCGGGCGGCAGCGGCCTTCGCCGCCTTCGGCGAGGAGGCGGCGCGCCAGGGCCGCGCGCCCCGCAGCGCGCCGCCGCCCGGCTTCCGCACCCGCGCGCCCTTCTACAGCCCCCGGGTGCTCGTCAAGGTGCTGCTGGCCTTCGACTTCATCGCCGGACAGGAACCGGAGACGGCCGCCATCTTCCGCCTCGCCTTCGCCGCCGTCATGGTCGAGTGTTCGAACTATTCCTACGAGCCCAGCCTGGGCCGCCGGGCGGCCGCCGGGCGCGCCGGGGTGGAGGACTTCCCGCTCATGGAACGGCTGGCCGAGGCCGTGCTGCGCATGGCCGGCGATGCCGCCTGGTATCGGGAGCGCCGCGCCCGGCCCGGGCGTCCCGACGCGCGCGTCTTCCAGCGATCCTTCCTGGAAGACCACCGCAGGCTGCGGCAGGGCAGCGTGGACCTCATCGTCACCTCGCCGCCCTATCTCAACAACTACCACTACAACCGCAACACGCGCCCGCAGCTCTACTGGCTGGGCCTCGCCCATGCGCCGGGCGACCTGAAGCGCCTCGAGCAGCTGAACTTCGGCGGCTACTGGCAGAACGCCAGGGACCTGGATGCCGTCGCGCTGGTGCCAGCGGCGGCCGATGGCGAGCTCCGCGCCACCCTGGCCCGGATCGCCGGCCGCAACCCCGGCAAGGGCCTCTATGGCGGGCGCGGCTGGGCCAATTATGCGGCCCGCTATTTCAACGACTGCGCCCGTTTCGCGGCTGCCGCCCGCCATTGCCTGCGGCCCGGCGGGCGGGCGCTGGTGGTGATCGGCAACAGCATCCTGCAAGGGGTGCCGGTCGCCACCGACCGTTTCCTGGCCCGGATCGCCGCCGCCCGAGGGCTGGAGGTCGTCGCCATCCACACCCCGCGTCGGGCGCGCACCGGCAGCAGCATCGTCGATTCCAGCGTCCGCGCCGGTGCCGCCAACGGCCACCGCCTCCACGAATCCGTCGTCGAGCTGCAACGGCCATGACCGTCGCACGCCCCGCTCCCTGCGCCTGCGGCAGTCCGGGCTGATATCCGGATCGCTGGCCGGCCCTGCCGCCCGGTTTGCCGTCTCGCCCCGGCAGCTATGGGCGGCTAGGCTCGCTCGCCATGTATCTGGATCGCCGCCTCTGGGTCTTCACGCGCGGGATGCGCGGGCGCATCGCGTGGGCCGCCTGCCTCGGGCTGGCGGCGGTGGCGGTCGGCATCGCCCGCCTGGCGCTGCTGGGCTGGCTGCTGGCGCGGGTGTTCGAAGGCGCGGCGCCCGGCGAGCTCGCGGCCCTGGCGGCGCTGGTCGCCGCCGTCATGGCGCTGCGCGGCGCCCTGGAATATCTGCGCACCATGGTCGCCCACGAAACCGCCGCCCGCATCCAGACGGCGTTGCGGCGCGCGCTCCACGACAAGGCCGTGGCCCTGGGGCCGGCCTGGTTCGAAAGCGAGCGCAGCGGCGAGATGGCCCTGGCGGCGGCCGATGGCGTGGAGCAGCTGGAGACCTATTTCGGCGCCTTCCTGCCCACCCTGCTGATCGCCGTGCTGACGCCCGTGGCCGTCTTCGGCTTCGTCGTCTTCCTCGATCCCGTCGTCGCCGCCCTGCTGCTGGCCGCCGCGCTGGCGGCGCTGCTGCTGCCGGCCGCCCTCCACCGCCTGGACCGCAGGGCGAGCCTGGAGCGCGCGGCCGCCTATGCCGATTTCGGCGCCGCCTTCCTGGATGCCCTCCAGGGCCTCGCCACCCTCAAGGCTTTCGGGCAGAGCGGCGCCCGGGCGAAGGCGCTCTCGCGGCGCGCCGGCCGCCTGGCCCAGAGCACCCGCTGGGTCAACGCCGCCAACACGCTGGGGCGCGGCATCGCCGACGGTGCCGTCGCCATCGGTGCCGCGGCGGCGCTGGCGGTGGGCGCCTGGCGCGTCGAGGCGGGCGTCATGGAGATGTCCGCCCTGCTGATGGTGCTGATGATGGGGGTGGAGCTCTTCCGCCCGTTGCGCGAACTGCGCGCCCATCTCAACACCGGCATGATGGGCCAGGCGGCGGCCCATGCCGTCTTCCGCCTGCTGGATGCCCGCCCGACGCTGGCGGAGGCGGTGCCCGCGCCGGCGGACGGCCAGGAGGCGCCGGCCATCGCTTTTCGCGACGTCTCCTTCGCCTATCCCGGGCGCGACGAACGGGTGCATGAAGGCCTTTCCTTCGCCGTGGCGGCGGGCGAGCGGGTCGCCGTGGTGGGGCGGTCGGGGGCCGGCAAGTCGTCCATCCTGCGGCTGCTGCTGCGCTTCCACGATCCGCAGGCGGGCAGCGTGCGGGTGAACGGGCGCGATCTGCGCCGCATGTCGGCGGACGAGCTGCGCGCCCAGGTCGCCACCGTCGCCCAGGAGCCTTACCTCTTCCACGGCAGCATCGCCGAAAATCTGCGCTTCGCCAGTCCCCAGGCGACGCAGGAGGAGATGGAGGCCGCCTGCCGCATCGCCCATATCCACGATGCCATCGCCGCCCTGCCGGCGGGCTATGCCACCCGCATCGGCGAGCGCGGCCAGCGCCTTTCCGGCGGCCAGCGCCAGCGGCTGGCCATCGCCCGGGCGCTGCTGGCGTCCGCGCCGATCCTGGTGCTGGACGAAGCGCTCTCGTCGGTCGATGGCGAGAACGAGGCGGCCATTTCGTCGGCGCTGGCCGGCGCCACGGCCGGGCGCACCGTGCTGATGTTCGCCCACCGCCTCTCCAGCGTCATCGACGCCGATCGCATCCTGGTCCTGGAGGGCGGGCGCATCGTCGAGCAGGGAAGCCACGAGGCGCTGATGGCCGCCGGCGGCGCCTATCGGCGGCTGATGGAGGAACAGGCGCGCTGGGCCGGCCAGCGCGGCGCCTTCGAGCGGGCCACCCGCCCGCCGCCGCCGGCCGCCGCCCCGGCGGCGGCCCCCGCCAGCGGCGGTGCCATTCTGCGCGCCGCCGGCGGCGGCTGGGCCGGCGCGCGGGCGCTGTTCTCGCTGGCGACGGTCGAATGGCTCGTCATGGCGTTCGCCGTCGCCTGCGGCATCGGCCGCGTCGTCGCCTTCATCGCCGTCGGCGCGCTCTCGGCGCTGGCGGTCGCCAGGCTCCAGGCGGGGCTCGCCTTCGACGATCTGCTGTGGTGGCTGGCCGTGGCGGCGCCGCTGGCGGGCGCGCTGCACTGGCTGGAATCCTGGTTCGCCCACGATGTGGCCGCCCGCCGCATGACCGCCATGCGCGAGCGCCTGTTCGCGAAGCTGGAGAAGCTGGCGCCCGCCTTCCTGCTGCACCGCCGCAGCGGCGATCTGGCGGCCGTGGCCACCCAGGACATCGAAACCGTCCGCTATTTCTATGGTCACAGCCTGGCGCCCGCCTTCGTCTCGCTGCTGGTGCCGGCGGCGGTGATGGCGGCGCTGCTCGATGGCGGCTGGCCCATGGCCGCTGCCCTGGCGCCCTTCCTGGCGCTGGTCGCGGCTTCGCCCTTCCTGCTGCGCCGCCGGCTGGACCGGCTGGGCGGGCGCGGGCGCGAGGCGCTGGGCGAGCTCAACGCCTTCACGGTCGATACCATCCAGGGGCTGGCCGAGATCGCCGCCTTCCGCCAGGGCCGGCGGCGTTCCCTGGCCTTCGAGCGCCTGGCGCGAAGGGTGGCGCGGCTGCGGCTTCCCTTCTTTCGCGATCTCGCCCTCCAGACGGCGCTGCTGGAGGCCGCCACCGGGCTGGGCGGCCTCGCCGTCGCCGCCACCGGCACGGCGATGGTGGCGGCGGGCGCTCTGGAGGCCGGCCTGCTGCCGTTCTTCGCGCTGATCGCCATGGCCGCCTTTCTGCCGGTCGCCGAGATCGCCCAGCTGGGCCGCCAGCTGGCCGATACCCTGGGTGCCGCGAGGCGCCTGCGGGCCATCGAGGAGGAGCCGGTGGCGGTCGCCGACGGCCCCGGCACGCCCGCCATCCGCGCGGCCGGCGGCGCGGCGCTGGCCCTGGAGGAGGTCCGCTTCCGCTATCCGGGGCGCCAGCGGCCGGCGCTCGACAGCGTCTCGCTCGCCGTCCCGGCCGGGGCGACGGTGGCGCTGGTCGGCCCCAGCGGCGCCGGCAAGACGACGCTGGCCCATCTGCTCCTGCGCTTCTGGGATGCGGATGGCGGCCGCATCCTGCTGGACGGCACCGACATCCGCCAGTGGCGCCTGGACGATCTGCGCCGCCACATCGCGCTGGTGGCCCAGGATACCTTCCTGTTCGACGACACGCTCGGGGCCAACATCCTGCTGGCGCGGCCCGATGCCGGCGAGGGCGCCCTCGCGGCCGCCATCGAACGGGCGGCCCTGGCCGAGACCATCGCCGGCCTGCGCCACGGCCTGGAGACCCGCGTCGGCGAGCGCGGCCAGCGCCTTTCCGGCGGCCAGCGCCAGCGGGTCGCCATCGCCCGGGCCTTCCTCAAGGATGCGCCGGTGCTGATCCTGGACGAGGCCACCAGCCATCTCGATGCCGCCAGCGAGGCGGCGGTGCATCGCGCCCTGGCCGAGCTGGCGCGGGGGCGCACCACCGTCGTCATCGCCCATCGCCTCTCCACGGTGCGCGATGCCGACCCCATCGCCGTCATGGCGGAAGGCCGCATCGTCGAGGCCGGGCGCCACGAGGCGCTGGCGGCCGCCGGCGGCGCCTATGCCCGCCTGGTGGCCAGCCAGATGGCGGCGGCCGGCCGCCGACGAAGGCGGTGACTTTCGGCCCCCGATCGGGCATGGTCCCGCCCGCTTTGCCCCGACCCGCGAGGACACAGGTGACGGCCCCGCAAGACTCACCGCACCGCGCCCGGCGCCGGGCGCGCCCCGCCGCCAGGGGCCGCCAGGCGGACGCCGCCGCCCTGGCCGAGATCGCGGCGCTGCTGGGCGACCGCCCGCTCCGCCGCGACCTGCTGATCGAGCATCTGCACCTGATCCAGGATCGCTATCGCCACATCTCGGCGCGCCATCTGCGGGCGCTGGCCGAGCTGATGCGCCTGCCCATGGCCGAGGCCTATGAGGTGGCGACCTTCTACCACCATTTCGACGTGGTGAAGGAGGGCGAGCGCCCGCCGCCGCCCATCGCCCTGCGGGTGTGCGAAAGCCTGCCCTGCCGGCTGGCCGGCTGCGAGGCGCTGATCGCCGATCTCCAGGGCCGGCTGGGGCCGGATGTGCGCATCGTCAGGGCGCCCTGCATGGGCCGCTGCGAGCAGGCGCCGGCGGCGAAGGCCGGCTTCAACGACATCGGCCACGCCACCCCGGACGGCGTGGCGGCCGCCATCGAGGCCGGCGCGCTGGAAGCCGGGCTGCCGGACTATCGCGATTTCGACGCCCACCTCGCCGGCGGCGGCTACCGGCTGCTGCGCCGGGCGCTTGGCGGCGAACTTCGCCGCGAGGACCTGATCGAGACCATGGAGGCCTCCGGCCTGCGCGGCCTGGGCGGGGCCGGCTTCCCGGCCGGGCGCAAATGGCGCTTCGTGCTGATGGAAGAGGAGCCGCGGCTGATGGCGGTCAACGCCGACGAGGGCGAGGTGGGCACCTTCAAGGACCGCTACTATCTGGAACGCCAGCCCCACCGCTTTCTGGAAGGCATGCTGATCGCCGCCTGGGCGGTGGAGGCCCGCGAGGTCTATATCTATCTGCGCGACGAATATCCGGCCGTGCGCGCCGTGCTGGAAGCGGAGCTCCCGAAGCTGCGCCTGGCCGGCCTCGACGGCGCCGCCGCCATCCATCTGCGGCGCGGGGCCGGCGCCTATATCTGCGGCGAGGAATCGGCGATGATCGAATCGATCGAGGGCAAGCGCGGCCTGCCCCGCCACCGTCCGCCCTTCGTCGCCAGGACGGGGCTGTTCGGCCGCCCGACCCTGGTCCACAACGTGGAAACCCTCTACTGGGTGCCGGAGATCCTGGAGCGCGGCGCCGCCTGGTTCGCCGGCCACGGCCGCCACGGCCGCCGTGGCCTGCGCAGCTTCTCGGTCTCGGGGCGGGTCAAGCGGCCGGGCGTGAAGCTGGCCCCGGCCGGCATCACCGTGCGGGAGCTGATCGACGAGCATTGCGGCGGCATGGCGGAAGGCCACCGCTTCAAGGCCTATCTGCCGGGCGGCGCCTCCGGCGGCATCCTGCCGGCCGCCCTGGGCGATGTGCCCCTCGATTTCGACACCATCCAGCCCCATGGCGGCTTCATCGGCTCGGCGGCGGTGATCGTGCTCTCGGACCGCGACAGCGTCGCCGACGCCGCCCTTTCCCTGATGAGGTTCTTCGAGGACGAAAGCTGCGGCCAGTGCACGCCCTGCCGGGCCGGCTGCGAGAAGGCGGCGAAGCTGATGGCCGGCCCCTGGGACGGCCCGCTGCTCCAGGAGCTCTCCCGCGCCATGGCCGATGCCTCCATCTGCGGGCTGGGCCAGGCGGCGCCCAACCCCGTGCTGACGGCGCTGAAATACTTCCCGGAGGATCTGTCTTGAGCGAGACCGTCGACTTCACGCTGGACGGCGAGGCCGTCGCCGCCCGCCCGGGCGAGTCCATCTGGCAGGCCGCCCGCCGCCACGGCAAGCGCATCCCGCATCTCTGCCACACCGAGATGCAGGACTACCGCCCGGACGGCAATTGCCGCCTGTGCATGGTGGAGATCGAGGGCGAGCGGACGCTGGCCGCCTCCTGCATCCGCCAGCCCACCCCGGGCATGGAGGTCAAAAGCGCGTCCGCCCGCGCCCGCGAGGCCCGCAACACGGTGATGGAGCTGCTGCTGGCCGACCAGCCGCCGCCCGGCGAGGCCCGCGACAGCGCCTCGGAGCTGTGGTCCTGGGCGCGGGCCATGGGCATAGCCTCGTCGCGCTTCCCGGCCCGCGAGGCGCCGCAGGCCGACCTCAGCCACCCGGCCATGGCGGTCCATCTCGATGCCTGCATCCACTGCAACCGCTGCGTGCGCGCCTGCCGCGAGGTCCAGGTCAACGACGTGATCGGCATGGCCGGGCGCGGTTCCCATGCCCGGATCGTCTTCGACTTCGACGACCCCATGGGCGAGTCCACCTGCGTGGCCTGCGGCGAATGCGTGCAGTCCTGCCCCACCGGCGCCCTGATGGAAAAATCGCTGATCGGCGAGGACGGCGTCGGCGCCCCGCAGCCGGCCCGGCAGGTCGACAGCGTCTGCCCCTATTGCGGTGTCGGCTGCCAGCTGACCTATCTGGTGGAGGGCGAGCGCATCGTCGCCGTCCGCGGGCGCGAGGGGCCGGCCAATCGCGGCCGCCTGTGCGTGAAGGGCCGCTTCGGCTTCGACTACATCGCCCATCCGCAGCGGCTGACCAGGCCGCTGCTGCGGCGCGCCGACGCGCCCAAGGGCGCCGATGCCTGGGTGGACGCCGCCGATCCCTCCAGCCATTTCCGCGAGGCCAGCTGGGAGGAGGCGCTGGCGGCCGCCGCCGGCCCCCTGGCCCGCATCCGCGACCGGCATGGCGGCGGCGCCCTGGCGGGCTTCGGTTCCGCCAAGGGGTCCAACGAGGAGGCCTATCTGTTCCAGAAGCTGGTGCGCACCGGCTTCGGCACCAACAACGTCGATCACTGCACCAGGCTCTGCCACGCCAGTTCCGTGGCGGCGCTGATGGAGACCATCGGCTCGGGCGCCGTCACCGCCCCCTTCACCGAGGCGCTGAAATCCGACTGCTTCATCGTCATCGGCGCCAACCCGGTCGAAAACCACCCGGTGGCGGCCACCTTCTTCAAAAACGCGGTCCGGCGCGGCGCCAGGCTGATCGTCATGGACCCGCGCGGCCAGGCGCTGGCCCGCCACGCCACCCACATGCTGCAATTCAAGCCCGGCAGCGACGTCGCCATGCTGAACGCGCTGATGCACATCATCGTCGAGGAGGAGCTCTACGACCGCCAGTACGTCCAGGCCATGACCGAGGGCTTCGAGGCGCTGAAGGCCCATCTCGCCGCCTTCCCGCCGGAGGCCATGGCGGAGGTCTGCGGCGTGCCGGCCGCCACCCTGCGCCAGGTGGCGCGCCTCTATGCCGGGGCCGAGCGGGCCATGGTGTTCTGGGGCATGGGCGTAAGCCAGCACGTCCACGGCACCGACAACGCCCGCTGCCTGATCGCCCTGGCGCTGCTGACCGGCCACACCGGGCGCGAGGGCACCGGCCTGCACCCGCTGCGCGGCCAGAACAACGTCCAGGGTGCCTCCGATGCCGGCCTCATCCCCATGGTCTTCCCGGATTACCGGCCTGTGGACGGCCCCGGCAACGCGCAGCGCTTCTCCGGGCTGTGGGGCCACGCCCTGGACGACCGGCCGGGCCTCACGGTGGTGGAGATCGTCGATGCCATCCACGCCGGCAAGGTGCGCGGCATGTACATCATGGGCGAGAACCCGGCGATGTCGGACCCCAACGTCCACCACGCCCGCCAGGCGCTGGCCAGGCTCGAGCATCTGGTGGTCCAGGACCTGTTCCTGACCGAGACCGCCATGCACGCCGACGTGGTCCTGCCCGCCAGCGCCTGGCCGGAGAAGGACGGCACCGTCACCAACACCAACCGCCAGGTCCAGCGCGGGCGCCAGGCGGTGCCGCCGCCGGGCGAGGCGCGCCAGGACTGGGAGATCCTCCAGCAGATGGCGCGCGGCCTGGGCCTGGACTGGAACTATGGCAGCGTCGCCGAGGTGTTCGAGGAGATGCGCTCCACCATGGCGTCGATCGCCGGCATCTCGTGGGAGCGGGTGAGCCGCGAGGAGGCGGTGATCTATCCCTGCCGCTCCGAAGACGATCCCGGCCAGGCCATCGTCTTCTCCGAGGAGTTTCCGACCCCTTCGGGGCGCGGGCGCATGGTGCCGGCCGCCATCGTGCCGCCCGACGAAATGCCCGACGGCGACTTCCCCATGGTGCTCACCACCGGGCGCATGCTGGAACACTGGCACACCGGGGCCATGACGCGCCGCGCCACCCTGCTCGATTCCCTGGAGCCGGAGGCCATCGCCACCCTGGCGCCGGTGGATCTGGAGCGGCTGGGCATCGCGCCGGGCGAGCGCATCGTGATCGAGAGCCGGCGCGGGGCCATCGAGGCCAGGGCCAGGATCGATTCCGGCATCCAGCCCGGCATGGTGTTCGTGCCCTTCTGCTTCGTCGAGGCGGCCGCCAACCTGCTCACCAACCCGGCCCTCGACCCCTATGGCAAGATTCCGGAGTTCAAGTTCTGCGCCGTCCGCTGCCACGCCGCCGACCGCCACGAGCGGCGGCCATCGTGAACCGCGCCCGGCCGGCGCCCTGACCAGCCCCGCCCGCCCGCGACCCGTCGGCGGCCGCGTTCCGATCCAAAGCTCCGCCCGGCCCCGCCCGCCGCCATGACCCGCCGCATCTGGCACGACCGCTGGCCCGATTCCGGGACCATCTTCGACGGACTGGCGGCCGCCTACGACCGCTACCGCCCCCGCTACGCGGCGCCCTCGCTGGCGCGGCTGGCCGCCTATGCCGGCCCTGTCCGCCGCGTCGTCGATGTGGCCAGCGGCACCGGCATCCTCACCCGCGCTCTGGCGCGGACCTTTCCGCAGGCGTTGGTGGTGGGCGCCGAACCCGGTCGCGACATGCTGGCGATTGCGTCCGAATCTGACGCATCGCGCCGCTCCATGGCGTGGCTGGGCTGCCGCGCCGAGGCGCTGCCGCTGGCCGATGGCAGCCTCGATCTGGTCGCCGTCGGCCAGGCGCTGCACTGGTTCGACCGCCAGGTTTTCTACCGCCAGTGCCGCCACGTGCTGCGCCCGGCGGGCACGCTGGCGGTATTCTACAACAACCGCATCGCCGGCACGCCCGTCGCCCGCGCCCACGAAGCGGCGCTGGAGCGGCTGGCGCCCGGCTACTGGCGCGGCTATCGCGATTTCGACGGCAAGGGCGAGCTCGAGGCCTGCGAGGGGGCCTTCGATGTGGAACGCCACCGCCATCGCTGGTGCTGGCGGCCGAGCGTCGCCGCATTCGTCGGCTATGTCCGCTCCACCTCGCACTACAAGGCGGCGCTCGCCGGCCTTTCGGAAGAGCGGTTGCTGCAGGCGCTGGAGGAGGCCATCGCGCCCTTCGCCGCCGCCGACGGCACGGTCGCCGTGCCGTACGAGACGGTCCTGACCGTGGCGCGCTTCGCCTGAGAGCTTGCGGGGCGCCAGCCCGGCGCCCACCGCCATGAGAGCGGCGAAAACGGGCGGCGGAAGCCCTCGCCCGCCGCCGTCGGCGTTCGGCTTCCGAAGCCCTAAGGTTCCTTACAGAGATCTAAAGATTGTGCTTGACATGGTTTAGGAGATGTGTTCGAATGTGGAACGTCGATTCGGAGAGTCAATTTTCAAAAGCAAGGGAGAAAGCCGAACATGCAGAACAGGCCGACGATGAAAAAGCTCAATGGCAGGCTGCGGGCGCTGGCCCGCCACGGGGGCTTCGCCGGCGAGGCGCAGGCCTTCGACAGGAAGTGCCGCGGCTGGCTGCGGGAAGACGGCAACCGGGATGGGCGGGGTGCCCGCGCGGATGCCATCGGCCAGGCGTTCAAGGGCTGCCGGCAGTTCGAGAAGGCCCTGCGCACCCAGGGCCATGACGACTCGACGGTGCGCCGCGAGGCCCACAAGGTGGTGCGCGGCGCCCGGCATTGGGACTTCCCCGAGCTCCTGAAGCGGCTGAGCGCGCTGTGGGGCCAGGTGAGCAAGGCGGACCGGCGCCGGGCCGAAAGGCGGCGCCAGGACGGCGCGCGCGTCCGGGCGGTCGACCAGCGCTTCGAGCTGCGGGAGCTGCGTTCGCTGGCCAGCCTGCAAGAGGTGGGCCGGGCGCTGGGCAACTGCATGGAGAACAGAGGCCATGCGCGGGCCTATCTGGGCGAGGAAGACGTGGAGATGTGGGCGGTGTTCTGCCGGCGGACGGGGCGCCCGCACTATCTGGCGAAGGTGGAGACGGCCGACGGGCGGGAGGTGATCGAATTCGAGGGCCGCGGGGGTTCGGCCCCGGCGCTGGAGCGGCCCCTGGCCCGCAGGCTGCTGCGCGCCCTGGACGCCCATGGCGACGACCAGGAGGTTTTCGCCGCCGCCGGCGCCTTCTCCTCGTGCCCGGAGGCGCTGCCCGAGGTGGAAGCCGTCGAAGCCGGTGGGGGCCTTCACCGGGTTTGGGTCATGGGCGATGGCGGCGAGGCCGGCACGCTGGATGCCGGCAGCTACAACCGGCTTTCGGAAGGCGAGCTGCTGGCCCTGGCGTTGCGCTATCCGGCGCTGGCCGAAAAGCTGCGGGGCGCGTGAGCGCGGCTGGGGCGGGCAGGCGTCCACCGCGTGTCCACCGCGCGTCCACCCTGGGGGGCCGCGAGGGCGAGGGGGAGCCATGGCGAGGCGAACGAAGGGCGACATCGTCGACGAGCTGGAGCAGCGTCTGCGCCTGGCCGGCCAGCCCTGCATGACCGTGCCGTGGCCCGATTTCTACCGATTGTGTGGGCGGGAGCGGATGAAGCAGCCCTTCCTGGACGAGCTGCGGGCGCTGGCTTCGGCCCGCTTCCAGCTGATCGTGGCCTATGGCCGCAACGCGGTGGTGGTCTGCCACGACCGCAACTTCGCGGACGTCGCCCGTGGCCGGTGGCCGGTGGCTAGTGGTTCGTGAGAGCGGGTGGTGGGGGCGGTGCCTGGTGGTGGGGTGTGGTGCGTTGACGGGCCTTCGGCCCGTTTGCCGGCGGGACGCCGGCGCTCCCAGGGGGCGGGGAGGTGGGTTGACTCTGACCTCAGGTTGGGCCACATCGTAGCCCAGGTTGGCACACGGGAGAGTGGACATGAGCGTCGTCGTTCGCGCGCGTATCGACGAGAAGGTCAAGGAGGAGGCCGCCGCCGTGCTGGCCGCCATCGGCCTTACGGTTTCCGACGCCTTTCGTATGACCATGGTGCGGATCGCCGCCGAAAAGCGCCTGCCCTTCGAACCCCTGGTGCCCAACGGCGAGACCATCGCGGCCATGAAGGCCGCCCGGCGCGGCGAACTGGCGACCGTCGGCGATGTGGACGGACTCATGGCCGACCTGAATGCGGACGATTAGGAGAACGGCGGCCTTCAAGCGGGATTACAGGCGCGAGAAGAAAGGCCGCTTCGCCGCCAGCCTCGACGCGGAATTCGTCAGCGTCGTGGACGATCTGGCAGCGGATAAGCCGCTATCGCCACGCTGCCGCGATCACGCCCTGGTCGGATCGTGGAAAGACCATCGCGGCGGTGGGTCCTGAGTCAAGGGCTAACAATATACTTGATGCTTGTGGCTAGCTGGCCGGGCCGTGGAAAACCACTGCGGCGGCGGGTGAGGAGTGGATTTTGGCTAGCGCTCGCATGCTGGGTCTTGACCTATCTTTCTCACATACCAAGTCAAAATGTGAGGGGTGGACTTTGGCTGGCGTGCGCTTGCGAGTGGTCCACTCACCCCTTCGATAGAGAAAGAATGGAGAAGACCATGTATATTGACGATATAAAAGCTCAAGCCAGATCGGAGAGCATGAACAAGTGGATCGGGGTGTTCGAAGAAGAATTCAGCATCAAGACTGAAGGAAGAAGACCTACAGAGCGAATGGAAGACGTCATACGTCAATTGCATGCACGATATGATGTGAATAGCCCATGGTCAAGATAGTGACCGTCTGGCGCTAGGCCCTTGACCGGCATATCGGAGCGCGTTCCTACGCTTTGCCGGGGCTTCGGCGCAAGGCGGCGGTGGGCGGTGGGGCATCCCTGGCGGTTGCCTTCACTCCACCTCTGTGACGGAGAAGACGATCAGCTCCTGGCGATTGATCTTGACGTCCTTGCCGCTTGGTTTTTTGGGGCCGGCGTGAACCGAGTCGATGTCGACCCTGTGGATCTCGCCGTCTTCCGAATCCGAAAACAGCAGCTTTCCTCTGAGGGCGGGTTCGACCACGACCCAGTGCGCCCAGGGCGTTTCCATGCCGGCGATGAAGCAGGCGACGCCGTCGTTCTTCAAAATGTCGTCGAACCTCTCCCAATACTCCTTGTTCGTTCGCGGCGTCTTCTTGAAGAAGGGATAGGACACCTTGACGGAGAAGCCGTAGATGTCCTGCCACCATACCGTTTCCCTCTGGCGGCGGGCGATCATCTTCATCATGTCGCCGAACGTGGTTCCTTCCCGGAGCACATCGGGCCATCTTCTGTTTGCCAGCGCGCCGCATGTGATCTGGAAGATTTCCTGTAGTTCCTCGTCCTCGTGTTCGGGCTTGTCGTAGCCGCAGATGGCATAGGCGTTGGCGATGGCATAGATGCCGCACAGGCCGTCGTGGCTGCCCTGCTGGCTGGGCATGGTTTGTCTCCTGCCTATTGCTTCCTGGATACCTCGATGATGTGGCAGCCATATTCCCAATCAACTGAACTCTTCGGAAACTACTCCTTCTTGCTCTAAATAAACTACCCTCTTTTTCTCCCATGATTTCTTGTGAAAATTCACTGCTGCCCCTGGAAACCTCAAGTTTTTGGCATATTCCTCTGTCCTTTTCATCTCCTCTTTCAGATTGTCTTCAGAACGACGCTCTTGCACATACACGGCGAGAAATCCACTCTCCAGGGAACCTCCTGCCACATGGTCAAAGTTGGTGACGAGATCGCGGAGCTTCTGTAGATCCTTTTCACACTGCGTGTTATCCCATTTACGTTTCACTTCGATAACATAAACGGGCTCGTTATTCTCGTTGCACAACGCGATATCCACGCGCCGAGCCATTCTTATTCCCTTGGTGGGCCGCCCCCTTCTCTTGCGAGCTCCTGACCATGTCTTGATATGGAGAAATGGCAATTCCAGATACAGATACTCGCCATCCTTCTGAAATTGGTGTATTGTAGAGGCAATTTCCGAGACGAGAAAGCCTTCAACGCCGTAATCCCCGATCCACTCTCCTCCGCTCATTTTTCGTATTTCTTGTGCGCGTTGAACACTCCTTCATGTATGGCCGCAATAACCTTGCTCTTCTTGATCATCGTCGTGCTCCTCGGTGGATCGCCCGCCTCCGGCGCGGGCATCAAAACATCGGCTGCCATCGAACGACAGCCTTGTCGCCATCGTGGCGGCCTCCCCCTTGCCGGTCAACCGCCGCCCACCATTGCGCCCCACCGCTGCCGCCGCCACACTCCCGCCCGGCGCAGGCGCGGAGGGGCGGTGAGATGGCGGGCGGCATCGAACATCATCGCCTGGCGCCGCTGATGGCGCCGCGCTCGGTCGCCCTGGTGGGCGCTTCGCGGCGCGAGGGCACGGTGGGCCGGTCCATGGTGGAGACGCTGCGGCGCGGCGGCTTCGCCGGCACGGTCCATTGCGTCAATCCCCGCTACGACGAGGTGGGCGGCTGGCCCTGCCTGCCGGCGCTGGCCGCGCTTCCCGCTCCGCCCGATGTGGCGGTGCTTTCGGTTGCCGCCCGGCGCATGGAGGCGGTGTTCGACGAGGCGCTGGCGGCCGGCGCCCGGGCGCTGGTGATCTTCGATCCCTGCTTCTTCGCCGGCGATGGCGACCCGCCGCTGCTGGCGCGGCTGAAGGCGCGGGCGGCCGAGGCCGGCGTTCCGGTGTGCGGCGGCAACGGCATGGGCGTCGTCAACCTGGATGCCGGCGCCTGGCTGAGCTTCCAGGGGCCGGCGCGGCCGCTGCAGGGCGGCATCGCCGCCATCTGCCATTCCGGCTCGGTCTTCAGCCTGCTCGCCGACAGCAACGCCCGCCACCGCTTCAACCTGCTGGTTTCGCCCGGCCAGGAGATCGGCGCCAGCGCCGCCGACTATCTCGATTACGCGCTGGACATGCCCACCACCCGCGCCGTGGTCCTGTTCCTGGAGGCGGTGCGGGACCCGCCGGCCTTCCTGGCGGCGCTGGCCAGGCCCCGGCGCCGGGCCGTGCCGGTGGTGGCGGTCAAGATCGGCCGCTGCCCGGCCAGCGCGGCGCTGGCGGCCAGCCATTGCGGCGCCGCGACCGGCGACGACGGCGCCTTCGACGCGGTGTGCGAAAGCCACGGCGTCGTCCGCGCCCGCGACCTGGACGAGGCAATGGCGACCGCCCAGCTGCTGGCCTGCCGCCCGCTGCCGGGGGCCGGCGGGCTGGGGGTGGTGACCGATTCCGGCGGCCTGCGCGAACAGCTGGCGGACCTGGCCTGGGAGATGGGCGTGCCCTTCGCGCCGCTGGCGCCCGCGACCGTCGCCGCCCTGCGCGAGGCGCTGGCCTTCGGGCTGGAGCCGGTCAACCCGCTGGACGCCGCCGGCCCCCTGAGCGGCGATTTCGCCCGGCGCTTCGATGCCGCCGCCCTGGCCCTGGCCCGCGACCCCCATGTCGCCATCGTCGCCCACGAGCTGTTCGCCGACGATCACGCCTGCTTCTATCCCGAGGCGGTCCGCGCGCTGGAGACCATGCCGGGGCGCAGCGGCAAGCCGCATCTGCTGTTCTGCAGCCTGGCGGCGGCGGAGAACGACGGCGTGGCGCTGCGCTTCCAGAACGCCGGCATCCCGGCCATCGACGGCGCCCGCACCATGCTGGCGGCGGTGGCCCATGCCCTGGCCTGGCGCGACCGCCGCGCCGCCCCCGACGATGCGCCCGAAGCGGCCCCGGCCGCCGCCGTGGAACGCTGGCGCCGGGCCCTGGGGCGGGGGGCGGCGGCCGACGGCCTCGCCCTGCTGGCCGATTTCGGCGTCGCGACGGCGGGCGGGGGCGGGACGCTGGCCTTCGAGGCGCGGTGCGATCCGCAGTTCGGCCCGGTGGTGGCGGTTGCCCCCGGCGGCGCGCTGGCGGGGTTGATCGACGAGCGGGCCTGCGCCCTGGCGCCCTTCGGCCAGGCCCGCGCCCGGCGGCTGCTGGGGCGGCTGAAGGCGGCGCGCGCCCTGGACGACCAAGCGCGGCAATGCCTGGCGGCGGCGCTGGCCCGCTTTTCGGTGCTGGCGGCAGCGCTGGCGGACGCGCTGCCGGCCCTGGCGATCGGCAGCATCGCCGCCGGCCCCGCCGGCGCGCTGGCGGCCGAACTGCGCCTCGGCGAAGGCTGAGCCCGCGCCCGCCGGCGCCTTGGCGCACCGGGTCGCCACGGCCATACTGGCGCCATGGACGACTATCTGGTGAAGCCCGATCCGGCGGACCCCGCGCTCACCCGCCGCATCGCCGGCCGCGACCACGAGGGGCGGCGCATCGAGGCGCCGGTGACCGTGGAGCGGCCGCTGACGCTGTTCCTCAACGGCCAGGAAATCGTCACCATGATGACCATCGGCGACCGTCCCGACTGCCTGGCCGTGGGCTATCTCATGAACCAGGGCATGTTGCGCGCCGACGACGCCATCCTGGCCATCGACCACGACGACGACACCGGCACGGTGGTGGTCCGCACCGCCAGGCGCACCGATTACGAGGCGCGGCTGAGGAAGAAGACGCTGACCTCCGGCTGCGCCCAGGGCACCGTCTTCGGCGACCTGATGGACGAGTTCGAGGCCATCCGCTTTCCGCCCGGCGCCCGCATGCGCACCTCCTGGCTCTACGCGCTGGCGAAGGCCATCGCCACCACCCCCAGCCTGTATCTGGAGGCGGGCGCCATCCACGGCTGCGTGCTGTGCGAGCGGGACCGCCCGTTGCTCTATATGGAGGACGTAGGCCGCCACAACGCCGTCGACAAGATCGCCGGCTATATGGCGCTCCACGGCATCGGGGCGGCGGGCAAGAGCTTCTACACCACCGGGCGGCTGACCAGCGAGATGGTCATCAAGGCGGCGAAGATGGGCCTGCCCATCCTCATGTCGCGCTCCGGCTTCACGGCCTGGGGGGTGGAACTGGCCCGCCAGGTGGGGATGACGCTGATCGGGCGCCTGCGCGGGCGCCGCTTCCTGGTGCTGGCGGGCGAGGAGCGGCTGCTCTACGACGCCGCGCCCGGCCCAGCGACTCCCGCAGAGCGTGGCAGTCGCCATGAAAAGCCGACTCCCGCGCAGCGTGGCAGTCGCCATGAAGAATCGACTCCCGCGCAGCGCAGCAGTCGCCATGGGGAGCCGACTCCCGCGCATCGTGGCCCGCGCCGCGAAGAGCCTGCCCCCGCCGGGCGCGGCCCCCGCCACGGGGAGCCCGCCGGCGCGCGGGCGGGGGCCGGCGATGGCTGAAGGGGCGCTTGGCGTCGTGGGGGTGGTGCTGGCCGGCGGGCTGGCGCGACGCATGGGCGGCGGCGACAAGGGGCTGCTGCCGCTGGCCGGGCGCCCCATCCTGGACCATGTGATCCGCCGCCTGCGCCCACAGGTGCGCCTGCTGGCGCTCAACGCCAATGGCGACAGAGGCCGCTTCGCCCGCTGGAAGCTGCCGGTGGCCCCCGATGTGCTGCCGGGCCATCCGGGGCCGCTGGTGGGCATCCTCACCGGCCTGGACTGGGCCTTCGCCAACGTGCCCGGCCTCGCCTGGGTGGCGACCGCGCCCACCGACGCCCCCTTTCTGCCCAGGGACCTGGTGGCGCGCTTCCTGGCGGCCGTGGAGGAGAAAGGCGCCGACATGGCCTGCGCCGCATCGGCCGGGCGGCGCCATCCGGTGGCGGGGCTGTGGCCGGTGAAGCTGCGCAACGCGCTGCGCCGGGCGCTGATCGTCGAGGGCCTGCGCAAGGTGGACGACTGGACCTGCCGCTACAGGCTGGCCTGCGTCGATTTCGCCAGCGAGCCGGTGGACCCCTTCTTCAACGCCAATGACGGCGACGACCTGGCGGCGGCGGAACGCCTGGCCGCCCGCGCGCCGTGACGGCGGCGCCGGCCGAAGGCGCGGCCGCTGCCGAAGGCGCCGGGGCGCCGGCCGGCGCCGCCATCGGCGCGGCCTTCCCGCGCACCGAGGACGCGCGCCTGCTGCGGGGCCAGGGCCGCTTCGCCGACGACGTCGATCTGCCGGGCCAGGCCTATGGCGCCGTGCTGCGCTCGCCCCACGCCCATGCCGACATCGCCGCCATCGACACCGGCCCGGCCCGGCGCGCCGCCGGCGTGCTGTGCGTGCTGGCCGCCGGTGACGACGACATCGACCGGCTGGGCGCGATCCCGTTCAACGGCGTCCGCAACCGCGACGGCACGCCCATGGCGCCCATTGTGCGCCCGGTGCTGGCCCGCGACCGGGTGCGCCATGTCGGCGAGCCGGTGGCCTTCGTGGTCGCCGAAAGCGCCGCCTGCGCCCGCGATGCCTGCGAGCTGGTGGAGGTGGACTGGCGCCCGCTTTCCGCCGTCGTCGGCGTGGAGCGGGCCATCGCCCCCGGCGCCGCGCAGCTGTGGCCGCAGGCGCCGGGCAATGTGGTGCTGGACTGGGAGATCGGCGACCGGGCGGCGGTGCGGGAAGCCTTGGCCGGCGCCGCCCATGTCGTGGAGCTGGCGGTGGCCAACAACCGCGTCGCCGCCGCCCCGCTGGAGCCGCGCGCCGCCGTCGCCGCCTGCGATGCGGGCGACGGGCGCCTCACCCTCCACGTCTCCTCCCAGGGGCCGCTGAAGCTCGCCCGCCCGCTGGCCGACGAGGTGCTGAAGGTGCCGCGCGGCGCGCTGCGGGTGCTGACCGGCGATGTCGGCGGCGCCTTCGGCATGAAGAACTTCCTGTTCCACGAATACGCCCTGGCGCTGGTGGCGGCCCGGCGCCTGGGCCGCCCGGTGAAGTGGACGGCCGAGCGCGGCGAGAGCTTCGTGAGCGACCTCCAGGGCCGCGCCCGCACTATGTCGGGGCGCATGGCCTTCGACGACGGCTTCCGCATCCTGGGCCTCGAAGTGGACGTGCTGGCCGATTTTGGCGCCTATGTCTCCCAGTTCATGCCCTTCGTCGCCACCCGCGCGGCGACGGCCATCCAGTCGATGTGCTACGCCGTGCCGGCGCTCCACACCCGCGTGCGGGGCGTCGTCACCAACACCCTGCCCGTCGATGCCTATCGCGGCGCCGGGCGCCCGGAGACCGCCTTTCTGGTGGAACGGCTGCTGGACGAGGCGGCGCACCGTTTCGCCCTGGCACCGGCCGAGCTGCGGCGGCGCAACCATGTCCGCCGCTTTCCCCATCGCACCGGCGCTGGCTTCGTCCTCGACGGCGGCGATTTCGCCCGCCATCTGGACCTGGCGCTGCGGGTCGCCGACGAGCCCGGCTTCCGGCGGCGCCGGGCCGCCAGCCGGGCGCGGGGGATGCTGCGCGGCTTCGGGCTGGCCGGCGTCTTCGACCGCTGCGGCGGCGGCGGCCCCGACATGGTGGAGCTGCGCATCGACCCCTCGGGCGGCGCCCTGCTCGCCGTCGGCACCCAGAGCAACGGCCAGGGCCACGAGACCGCCTATACGCAGATCGTGGCCGACCGGCTCGCCATCGCCCCGGCGCTGGTGCGCGTGCGCCAGGGCGACAGCGACCTGGTGCCCTACGGTTCCGGCAATGGCGGTTCCAACTTCGTCGCCGTGGGCGCTTCGGCCTGCCATGTGGCCACCGAAAGGGCCATCGCCAAGGGCAGGCGCATCGCCGCCCATGTGCTGGGGGCGCCGCAGGGGGAGGTGCGCTTCGACGACGGCGTCTTCCGGGCCGCCGGCAGCAACCGCGCCCTGAAGCTGGCCGAGATCGCCGCCCTGGATGCCGCCCATCTGCCGGCGGGCGAGGAGCCGGGCTTCCAGGTCACCGGCAGCTTCCGGCCGTCCGACGGGCCGACCTTTCCCAACGGCACCCATATCTGCGAGCTGGAGGTGGATCCGGAGACCGGCGCCGTGACCCTGCTGCGCTATGTCGCCATCGACGATTTCGGGCGGGTGGTGAACCCGCTGCTGGCGGCAGGCCAGGTGCATGGCGGCGTCGCCCAGGGGATCGGCCAGGCGCTGGCCGAGCATGCCGCTTACGACGAGGCCAGCGGCCAGCTGCTGGCCGGCAGCTTCATGGATTACGCCCTGCCGCGGGCCGCCGACCTGCCGCCCATCGAGACCGGGCGCATCGCCGTCGCCACCGCCCGCAACCCGCTGGGCGCCAAGGGCAACGGCGAGACCGGGGCCATCGGCGCGCCGCCGGCGGTGGTCAACGCCCTTCTCGATGCGCTGCGGCCGCTGGGCGTGCGCCATATCGACATGCCGGCAACGCCTTGGAAGGTCTGGCGCGCCATCCGCGAGGCCCGCCCGTGAGCGCCATCGCCGCCGCCGAGTTCCGCCGCCGCCGCGCCCGCGCCCGCCAGTCCGCCGCCGAGGCCGGCCTGGCGGGGCTGCTGGTCTGTTCGCGCGGCGGCGGCACCGCCGATCGCTATGGCGATGTGAAATATCTCGCCGATTTCTACAGCCGCTTCCCCTTCATCCCCGATGTGGCGGGCGAATGGTCGGCCAGGGGGCATGCCTTCGTGGTGCTGCCGGTGGCGGGCCGGGCGGTGCTGGTGGCCGACGACCGCCCGCCGGGCGGTGATGCGGGCATCGGGGAGGTGGTCGTGACCGACGACGTCACGGGCAGCGCCGCCGCCTGCCTGGAAGCCTGCGGCCTGGCCTCGGGGCGCATCGGCGTGGTCGGCAGCGACACCCTGCCCTGGAGCGTCCATGCCGAACTGGCGAGGCGCCTGCCGGCGGTCGAATGGTCGCCGGCCGATGCCCTGCTGCGGCGGCTGCGCATGGTGAAGTCGCCGGCCGAGATCGAGAAGCTGCAACGGGCTTCCGGGCTCGGCTGCCGGGCGACGGAGGCGATGCTGGAGAAGGCGGCGCCGGGGGTGAGCCATGGCGAGGTGGCGGCGGCCGGGCTGGAGGTCCTCGCGCGGCGCGGCGGCATCCTCTACAACGCCTTCATGTCGTCGGGGCGCGGCGGCAACGACCCCCGCCTGGCGGCCGGCAGCTTTCCCACCTGGAACGCCGGCGCGCTGCTGGAGGAGGGCGACTGGTTCCACGTCGGCATCTCCGGTGCCCTGGACGGCTATTATTTCGACCACGCCCGCTCCCGGCCCATCGGCCCCGCCACGGCCGAACAGGTGCGCGTGTTCGAGGCGCCGCTGCTGGCGGTGCAGGCGGCCATCGCCGCCGTGCGTCCGGGCACAACGGCAGCCGCGGTCGCCCGCGCCGGGCGGGAGAGGCTGGAGGGCCTGGGCTTCGCGCTGGAAGGCGCCTTCAAGGGCTTCGGCCACGGCATCGGCCTGGGCTGGGATTCGCCCTGGCTGGTGGAGAGCGACGCCACCGTGCTGGAGGAAAACATGGTGCTGTGCGTCGAGCGCAGCCTGCGCCATATGGGCTATGTCGGTGATTTCGAGGAGACGCTGGCGGTCACGAGCGATGGCTGCCGGCTTCTGACCGACGCCCGCATCCGCTGGTGGTAGCGGCTTCCAGAGCCTCGCCGGCTTCCAGCCAGCGCGTCTCGGCGCGCTCCAGCGCCGCCGCGATGCGCGCCCGCCGGCGCATCAGTTCGCCCGCCTTTTCGCCGCCGCCCGCCCCGGGTTCGAAGAGGGCGCAGTCGATGGCGTCGCGCTCGCCGGCCAGCCGCGCCAGCTCCCGTTCCGCCGCCGCCACCGCCCGGCGCAGGTCGCGGTGGTGCTGGCGGGCGTGGGCGGCGTCCCGGCGCGCCTGTTTGCGGCGTCCTCCCGCCCCGGCGCGGCGGCCCTGCGCCTGGCCGTCGCGGCCCAGCACCAGGTCGCGATAGTCGTTGAGGCTGCCGTCGAACCAGGCGGCGCGGCCGTCGGCCAGCAGCAGCAGCCGGTCGGCGATCAGCTGCAGCAGGTGGCGGTCGTGGCTCACCACGACGACGGCGCCGCCATAGGCGGCCAGCGCTTCCACCAGCGCCTGGCGGGCTTCCACGTCGAGATGGTTGGTGGGTTCGTCCAGGATCAGCAGATGGGGCGCGTCGCGCGTCGCCAGCGCCAGCGCCAGGCGCGCCCGCTCGCCGCCGGACAGGCTGGCCACCGGCAGCAGCGCCTTCGCGCCCGAGAAGCCGAAGCGGCCCAGCTGCGCGCGCAGAGCGGCGGGCCTGGCCGCCGGCAGCGCCCGCGCCATGTGCTGGAGGGGCGTGTCGCCGCTGCGCAGCTCCTCGATCTGGTGCTGGGCGAAATAGCCCACCTTCAACTTGCCGTCGGCCACCACCCGCCCGGCCATGGCCGGCAGGCGGGCGGCAAGCAGGCGCGCCAGGGTGGTCTTGCCGTTGCCGTTGCGGCCCAGGAAGGCGATGCGGTCGTCGGGATCGAAGCGCAGGTCCAGGCCGCGGAGCACCGGGCGGCACTCCCGGTAGCCGACGGCCGCGTCCTCCAGCACCAGCAGCGGCGGTTTCAGCGCCGCCGGCTGCGGGAAGTCGAAGGCCAGCCCGCCCTCGCGGGCCGCCTCCGGCAGTGGTTCCAGGCGCGCCAGCGCCTTCAGGCGGCTCTGCGCCTGGCGGGCGGTGTGCGCCTTGTAGCGCCAGCGGTCGACATAGGCCTGCAGCTGGGCGCGGCGGCGTTCCTGCCCGGCGCGCATGGCCTCCAGATGCCTGGCCCGCTCGCGCCGCTGCCGCTGGAAGGCGTCCCAGCCGCCGTGATAGAGGGTGAGCCGGCCGCCTTCGAGATGCAGGATGGCCCCGGCGACGTTGTTCAGCAGGTCGCGCTCGTGGCTCACCAGCAGCAGCGTGCCGCACCAGGCTTTGAGGAAGGATTCCAGCCACATGGCCGCTTCCAGGTCGAGATGGTTGCCGGGTTCGTCCAGCAGCAGCAGGTCGGGTGCCGAGAACAGCAGGGCGGCCAGGGCCACGCGCATGCGCCAGCCGCCCGAGAGGCTCTCCAGCGGGCGCTGCTGCGCGGCCTCGTCGAAGCCCAGCCCGGCCAGGATGCGGGCCGCCCGCGCCGGCGCGCCATGGGCGCCGATGGCGGCGAGGCGCTCGTGAATGGCGGCGATGCGGGCGGCGTCGCGGCAGGCCGCCTCCTCCGCCAGCAGGGCGGCGCGCTCCCGGTCGGCGGCCAGCACCCGTTGCAGCGGGCTCGCCGCGCCGCCCGCCGCCTCCTGGGCCAGATAGCCGACGGAAGCCCCGCGCGGCAGCTCCACGCTGCCCTCGTCGGCCTCCTGCAGCCCGGCGATCACCTTCAGCAGCGTCGATTTGCCGGCGCCGTTGCGTCCCACCAGGCCGACGCGGCTCTTCGGCGCCACGGTGGCCGAGGCGCGCTCGAGCACCGCATGGCCGCCCAGGCGCACCGTGATGCCGGCAAGCGTCAGCATGGCGCGGCAGATAGCACGCCCGCCGCCGCGCCGGCCATGGGGCGCGGGCCGTGAGCGAGACCTTCGTCAGCCATCTGCAATGCGCCATGACCGGGCGCTGCCACGAGGCCGGACGGCCGCACACGCTCTCGGCCGACGGCTGGCCGCTGCTGGTGCGCTACGACCTGGCCCGGTTGGCGCGGCGCTTCTCCAGGGACGACTTTGCGGCGGCCGGCGGCCTGTGGCATTGGGCGCCCCTGCTGCCGGTGGCCCGCGAGCGGGACCGCATCTCGCTGGGCGAGGCGGCGACGCCGCTCGTGCCCCTGGAGCGGGGCTGGCCGGGCGCGGCGGCGGGCGAGCTGCTGGTGAAGGACGAAGGGCGCCTTCCCACCGGCTCCTTCAAGGCGCGGGGGCTGGCCCTGGCGGTGGCCATGGCCCGCGGCTTCGGCCTCTCCCGGCTCGCCATCGCCAGCAACGGCAATGCCGGGGCGGCCCTTGCCGCCTATGCGCGCCGGGCGGGGCTGGAGGCCTTCGTGCTGTGTCCGGACGACACCCCGGAGGTCGTCCTGCGCGAGATCGGCCAGCTGGGCGCCAGGGTCTGGAAGGTGAACGGGCTGATCGACGATTGCGCCCGCCTGGTGGCGGCCGGCAGGGAGGCGGCCGGCTGGTTCGACGTCTCGACGCTGAAGGAGCCCTACCGCATCGAAGGCAAGAAGACCATGGGGCTGGAACTGGCCTGTCAGCTGGGCTGGCGCCTGCCCGACGCCATCTTCTATCCCACTGGCGGCGGCACCGGCCTGATCGGCATGTGGAAGGCCTTTGCCGAGCTTCGCCGCCTCGGCTGGCTGCAGGGCCCGCTGCCGCGCATGGTCGCCGTGCAGGCGGCGGGCTGCGCGCCGCTGGTGGAAGCCTGGCGCCAGGGGCGGGAGCGGGCGGCACCCTGGCCCGGCGCGCGCACCGTGGCGGCCGGCATCCGCGTTCCCGCCGCCCTGGGCGATTTTCTGATCCTGCGGGCGATCCGCGAATCGGGCGGCTTCGCGCTCGCCGTCGAAGACGAGGAGATCGTGGCGGCCCGCGACGCCGTCGCCCGCGAGAACGGCCTGCTGCTGTGCCCCGAAGGCGCGGCGACGGTGGCCGCCTGGTGCCGGGCGCGCCGCCAGGGGCTGGTGGCGGCGGGCTGGCGCACGGTGCTGTTCAACTGCGCCAGCGGCCTCAAATATCCCATGGCGGCGGAGGCGGGCAGCCTCGACAAGGACGGCGAGATCGACTTTTCGCGCCTGGCGTGAGGGCCTCAGCCGGCCCGCGCCCGGCGTTCGGCACGGCGGCCGTGATAGCCGGCCATGGCCAGCCAGGCGAGGACGAACAGCCCGATGCCCAGGATGCGGGCGGCGGGATCGGCGGCGATCGCCGCCATCACCAGGCCCAGCAGGCCGGCGAGGCAGACGAGCGTCGAGATGGCGATGACGGCCGTCACGATCTTCCTCCCGGCAGCCGTTATACGCCGGCGGCCGCGGGGCGCAAGCGGCCGCGCCCCGTGGTGGTGTCTCGGTTTGCAATTTCGAGGCCGCATGCCGCGGCGCTGCATGTCGGTGTCCTGTCCGCGAAGAGCGCGAAGGATTGCGCTGCCTTCGCCTGTAAGAAGGTTCACACCCCGGAGGGCGGCGACGGTCGAGGATGTGGCGGTGCCTGGCGGCGGGGAGTGGTGCGTTGACAAGCCTTGCGGCCCGTTTGCCGGCGGGACGCCGACGTTCCCAGGGGACGTGTGGCTGGGGGTTGGCGGCAAACGACACCTGCCCATTTCAAACCGAGGCGCTACCCGGAGGGGCGACGCATGGCGCCCATGGGGCGGGGCGGTTAGGATGGCGCGGGCTGCGCCGGTGGGAGGGGTTTCGTGAAGGTTGCATTCCTGGGCCTGGGCGTCATGGGCTATCCCATGGCGGGCCATCTGGCGGCGGCGGGCCACGAGGTCACCGTCTTCAACCGCAGCGCCGCCAAGGCCGAACGCTGGGTGGGCGAGCATGGCGGGCGGGCCGCCGCTACGGCGGGCGAAGCGGCGCGGGGCCAGGAGGTCGTCTGCGCCTGCCTGGGCGACGATTCCAGCCTGCGCGAGGTCGTCCTGGGCGAGGCGGGCGCGCTTTCCGGCATGGCGGAGGGCGCGCTGTTCATCGACCACACCACCGCTTCGGCCGACATCGCTCGCACCCTGGCCCGGGCCATGGCCGGGGCGGGCGCCGCCTTCCTCGACGCCCCGGTCTCCGGCGGCCAGGCGGGGGCCGAAAACGGCATTCTCACCGTCATGGCCGGCGGCGACGAAGCGGCCTTCGAGCGCGGGCGCCCCGTCATGGCCTGTTACGGCCGCTCGGTGACGCTGATGGGGCCGGTGGGCGCCGGCCAGCTGTGCAAGATGGCCAACCAGATCTGCATCGCCGGCCTGGTGCAGGGGCTGGCGGAGGGGCTGAACTTCGCCCAGCGCGCCGGGCTGGACGGCGCCCGGGTGATCGAGACCGTCTCCAGAGGCGCGGCCGGTTCCTGGCAGATGGAAAACCGCGGCGCCACCATGTGCGAGGACCGCTACGATTTCGGCTTCGCCGTGGACTGGATGCGCAAGGACCTGAAGATCGCCATGGCCGAGGCGGCCAAGAACGGCGCCCTGCTGCCGGCGACCGCCCTGGTGGACCAGTTCTATGCCGAGATCCAGCGCCTGGGCGGTGGGCGCTGGGACACCTCCAGCCTGATGCACCGGCTGAAGCGGGCGCCTTGACGGCAGGCCCGCGCGAGGCCCGCCGCGGCGAGGAAGGCGGGGGGGCGCGCAAACGAAAGGGCCGCGGCGCTGCGGCCGCGGCCCTTCCCGACGTAACGGCACGTGCCTAGAAGCCCATGCCGCCGCCCATGCCGCCCATATCGGGGCCGCCGGGCGGTGCCGGAGGCGGGTCCTTCTTGGGCTTCTCGGCGACCATGGCCTCGGTGGTGACCAGCACGCCGGCCACCGACGCCGCATCCTGCAAGGCCGTCCGCACAACCTTGGTGGGATCGACGATGCCGGCCTTCACCAGGTCCTTGTAGACCTCCTCCTGGGCGTCGAAGCCGTGGTTGGTGTCCTTCTGCTCCAGCAGCTTGCCCACCACCACGGCACCGTCCACGCCGGCATTCTCGGCGATCTGGCGGGCCGGGGTCTGGATCGCCCGGCGGACGATGTCGACGCCCATCTGCTGGTCGGCATCGCCCAGCTTCAGGCGGTCGAGGGCGCGGGTGGCATAGAGCAGGGCGGCACCACCGCCGGGCACGATGCCCTCCTCCACCGCCGCGCGGGTGGCGTTCATGGCGTCTTCCACCAGGTCCTTGCGCTCCTTCACCGCCACCTCGGTGGCACCGCCCGCCTTGATGACGGCGACGCCGCCGGCCAGCTTGGCCAGACGCTCCTGCAGCTTCTCGCGGTCGTAGTCGGAGGTGGTCTCCTCCACCTGCTGCCGGATCTGGTTGCAGCGGCCCTTGATGTCGGCCTTCTTGCCGGCACCACCGACGATGGTGGTGTCCTCCTTCTTCATCTCGACGCGCTTGGCCTTGCCCAGCATGTCGATGGTGACGTTTTCGAGCTTGATGCCGACATCCTCGCTGATGACCTGGCCGCCGGTGAGGATGGCGATGTCCTCCAGCATGGCCTTGCGGCGGTCGCCGAAGCCGGGCGCCTTGCAGGCCGCGACCTTCAGCCCGCCGCGCAGGCGGTTGACCACCAGGGTGGCGAGCGCCTCGCCCTCCACATCCTCGGCCACGATCACCAGCGGGCGGTTGGACTGCACCACCTGCTCCAGAACCGGCAGCATGGCCTGCATGTTCGAGAGCTTCTTCTCGTGGAGCATGATGAAGGGGTCTTCCAGCTCGGCGACCATCTTCTCTGGGTTGGTGACGAAATAGGGCGAGATGTAGCCGCGGTCGAACTGCATCCCCTCCACCGTCTCCAGCTCGGTGTCGATGCCCTTGTTTTCCTCGACGGTGATGACGCCTTCCTTGCCGACGGCCTGCATGGCCTCGGCGATCATGGCCCCGACGGTGGCGTCGCCATTGGCGGAGATGGTGCCGACCTGGGCGATCTCGTCGTCGCCCCTGACCTTGCGCGATCGTTTTTCGAGGTCTGCGATCACGGCCGTGACCGCCGCATCGACGCCGCGACGCAGGTCCATCGGGTTCATCCCCGCCGCAACCGCACGCGCACCCTCCTTCACGATCGACTGCGCCAGGATGGTCGCCGTCGTCGTCCCGTCGCCAGCCTCGTCGTTGGTCTTCGATGCAACCTCGCGCACCATCTGCGCGCCCATGTTCTCGAACTTGTCCTCAAGCTCGATCTCCTTGGCAACCGTCACACCGTCCTTGGTCACACGCGGTGCGCCAAACGACTTGTCGAGAACAACCGTGCGGCCCTTGGGACCCAGCGTCACCTTCACCGCATCGGCCAGCGTGTTGACACCGCGCAGCAAACGCGTGCGGGCATCGGCAGAAAACCTGATATCCTTGGCAGCCATAGCTAACCCCTCCCTGACGCTCGCCGGCTCAACCGATCACGCCCATGATGTCGGACTCCTTCATGATCAGAAGTTCCTCACCATCGAGCTTGACCTCGGTGCCGGACCACTTGCCGAACAGAATGCGGTCGCCCGCACCAACATCGAGCGGCTGCAAACGGCCGCTCTCGTCCCGGGCACCGGGACCGGTGGCAACCACCTCGCCCTCCATCGGCTTCTCCTTGGCAGTGTCGGGAATAATGATACCCCCGGATGTCTTCTCCTCGCCTTCGAGACGGCGAACGAGAACGCGATCGTGCAACGGTCTGAAACCCATGGGCCACTCTCCCCTGCTGGGCTGGTTGCTGGAATGGCGGCCCGGTGGCCGGGCCGGCCCCGCCGCCGGCGCTTGCTAGCACTCCCCGGCGGCGAGTGCCAGGGATATGGTTCGCGAGCGAAGGCCTGTCAAGACGCCCGGGGCAGGATTTTTTGCCGCCCTGGCGCCGGAAGGGCGGGCGCCGCCACAGATCGGCCCCAATCCCTTCCCATCGTTCCATGGAGAGACGGGCCACAGGGCTGCCACGGGCCTCCCCCTCTCCGGTGCAGCCAGAGGCCACATCTCCCCGGGCGCCGCCCCCGGCGCCCGGCAAGGACCGCGCGGCCCGCAGCCTTCCCGGCACCTTTCCCGGGGGCCGGGCCGCGCGGCGCCGTGCCGTTCAGGCGGCGCGGCGCGTGTTGCGCCGGGCGAGCGTGCGCATGGCCGGCGTTTCCTCGTCGAACAGCGCCGCCAGCTCGCCCAGCACGGCACCGCCCAGCTGCTCGGCGTCCACCAGGGTGACGGCGCGGCGGTAGTAGCGGGTGACGTCGTGGCCGATGCCGATGGCGATCAGCTCCACCGGCGAGGCGTTCTCGATCCAGCCGATGGCCTCGCGCAGATGGCGTTCCAGGTAGTTGCCGGAATTGACCGACAGCGTGGAGTCGTCCACCGGCGCGCCGTCGGAGATCACCATCAGGATGCGGCGCTGCTCGGGGCGGGCGAGCAGCCGTTCATGGGCCCAGATCAGCGCCTCGCCGTCGATGTTTTCCTTCAGAAGGCCCTCGCGCAGCATCAGCCCCAGGCTCTGGCGGGCGCGCCGCCAGGGGGCGTCGGCCGCCTTGTAGACGATGTGGCGCAGGTCGTTGAGGCGCCCCGGCGCGGCGGGCTTGTTGCAGGCCAGCCATTTCTCGCGGCTGCGCCCGCCCTTCCAGGTGCGGGTCGTGAAGCCCAGGATCTCCACCTTCACGCCGCAGCGTTCCAGCGTCTGGGCCAGGATGTCGGCGCTCATGGCGGCGATGCCGATGGGCCGCCCGCGCATGGAGCCGGAATTGTCGATCAGGAGCGTGACGACGGTGTCGCGGAACTCGGTCTCGTGCTCGATCTTGAAGGAGAGCGGCAGCAGCGGGTCCACCACCACCCGCGACAGCCTGGAGGCATCCAGCAGCCCTTCTTCCAGGTCGAACTCCCAGGCGCGGTTCTGCTGCGCCATCAGCTTGCGCTGCAGGCGGTTGGCGAGCCTGGCGGTGACGCCTTTGAGATGCGCGATCTGGCGGTCGAGCTGATCGCGCAGCCTCGCCAGCTCCTCCGGGTCGCACAGCTCCCTGGCGGCGACCACCTCGTCGAACTCGGAGGTATAGACGCGATAGGCGGGATCGCGGCGCCCGCCGGCCTCCTCGTCGTTGCGCCTTGCCGGTCCGGCGGGTTCGGCCTCGTCGGCGCCGGGGACCATGCGCTCGTCCTCGCCTTCGGCGGCCTCCGCGGCTTCGGCGTCTTCGGCGCCCTCGCCGCTTTCGTCGTCGCCCTCGCCTTCGCCCGTCTCGCTCTGCGCCTCGCCCTCGGCGTCTTCGGGCTGGTCGTCGTCGCCGGCCTCGGGGTCGCTGTCGTCGGCCTCGCCGCCCGTGTCTTCGTCGGGCAGGTCGAGATGGGCGATCAGCCGCCGCAGCCGGCGGGCGAAGGCGTCCTGGTCGCCGATGGCGCCTTCGAGGCGCTCGAGGTCGGCGCCGATCTTTTCCTCCAGCCAGGGCCTGGAGAGCTCCACCGCGCGGGCTGCCGAGGGCGGCGGCGTTCTGCCGGTCAGCCTTTCGCGCACCACCAGCCCGACGATGTCGGCCAGCGGTGCGCCCTGGCGGTCCGCCACCCGGTGCAGGCCCTTGTTGCGGCAGCGTTTCTCCAGGGCGAAGGCGAGGTTCTCCGCCACGCCTTCCATGCGCCTGGCGCCGAGGCTCTCGCAGCGCGCCTCTTCGACCGCATCGAAGATGGCGCGCCCGACATCGCCCGCCGGGCGGCGGCGGGCATGGGTGCGGGCGTCGTGGTGGCGCAGCTTGAGCGCCAGGGCATCGGCCTCGCCGCGGCCCTGGGCGACGGCCTGGCCGTCGAGGTCGCGCGGTGGCTGCGTGAGCTGGACGCTGCCGGGCGACGCCCCCGGTTCCTGAACGCCGAAGGAGACCTCCAGCGCGCCGCTGCGCGCCATGGCGCGCAGCGTGCCGGCCGTGACGCGCCTGAACGGCTCGGCCGGGCCCGGATCGCGGCTCAAGGGCGGGCGGCAGCCTGGGCGGCCACCGATTCGGGCAGCTCCGAAGCGAAGCAGCGCTGGTAGAACTCGGCGATCTGGGGGCGCTCCGTCTCGTCGCATTTGTTGAGGAAGGTGACGCGGAAGGCGAAGGCGGCATCGCCGAAGATCTCGGTATTCTCGGCCCAGGTGATGACGGTTCTGGGTGACATGACGGTGGAGATGTCGCCGCTCATGAAGGCGCCGCGGGTCAGCTCCGCCACGGCGACCATCTGGCGGACGGTGCCGCGCCCGCCGGCATCGCCATAGGACGGCACCTTCGAGAGCACGATCTTCTCCTCTTCCTCGTGTTCGAGATAGTTGAGGGTGGAGACGATGGACCAGCGGTCCATCTGGCCCTGGTTGATCTGCTGCGTGCCGTGATAGAGGCCGGTGGTATCGCCCAGGCCCACCGTGTTGGCGGTGGAGAAGAGGCGGAAGGCCGGATGCGGGCGGATCACCCGGTTCTGATCGAGCAGCGTCATCCGGCCCTGCGCTTCCAGCACCCGCTGGATCACGAACATCACATCCGGGCGCCCGGCGTCGTATTCGTCGAAAACCAACGCGATGGGGTGCTGGATGGCCCAGGGCAGGATGCCCTCGCGGTATTCGGTGACCTGCTTGCCGTCGCGCAGCACGATGGCGTCCTTGCCGATCAGGTCGATGCGGCCGATATGGCTGTCCAGGTTGACGCGGATGCAGGGCCAGTTCAGCCGTGCCGCCACCTGCTCGATATGGGTGGACTTGCCGGTGCCATGATAGCCCTGGATCATGACCCGCCGGTTGTGGGCGAAGCCCGCCAGGATGGCGAGCGTCGTCTGCGGATCGAAGACATAGGCGTCGTCGATGGCGGGCACATGGGCGCTGGGCCGGGAATAGGCCGGCACCTCCATGCCGGTATCGAGGCCGAAAAGCCTTGCGACGCCGATCCTGGCATCCGGCAGGCCTTCGGGCAGCAGCCCGGTTTCGCTGGTATCGTTCGCCATCGTTCCGATGTCCACCATTCGCCCTCGCTGCCGGCTCCGCCCGGCGGCAGGGGCCGGGCAGCTTGGCACGGCCTCCCGGCGCCGCACAAGCCGCCGCGCCGGCTCAGGCGGGGGCCGTGCGCATCAGGCGGCGATAGGCCCAGATCACCTCGCGCAGGCGCGCCTCGGCCGCTTCGTCGGCGCCGTTGACGTCGGGGTGGCAGGCCTTCACCTCGTCCTTGAAGCGGCGTTTGATCTCGCCCGTGCCCGCCCCGGCGCGAAGGCCCAGCACGGCCAGCGCCCGCCTCTCCTCGGGCGGTGCGGCGCCCTTGTCCCGGCCCTTGTCCCGCTCGCCGCCTTCCCGGCCGGGGCCGTCATGCGGCGCCTCGCCGGCCACGAAGGCGAAGGGATCGCGGAAGGCGCCGTTCGTCCGCGCCCGGCGGCCGGCCGCCCCGCGCCGGCGGTCGGAGCGCCAGGTGGGGCGGTGCCAGGAGAGGTCGGCGTGGCGGTAGGCGTCGATCTCGTCTTGCTTCCAGCCCTCGAAGAAGTCCCACGAGCGGTTGAATTCCCGGATATGCTGGAGGCAGAGATACTGGAACTCGTGCAGGCGCTCGCGCGACAGCGGCGCCCGGTGCTCGCCCGCCCGCCGGCAGCCCGGCCAGTTGCAGGGTCTGGCGGCCGCTTCGCCAGCCGCAGCGAAGCCGTTTCCAGGGCGCTGGCGAGCCATGGCGGCAGTATGGAAAGCGCCGCCGGGCCTGGCAAGGCGGCGGCGGGGAGGAGCGGACGATGAGCGTGGCCAGGGCGATGGCGGCGAAGCTGGAGGCGGCACTGGCGCCGCAATTGCTGGAGATCGCGGATCAATCCCATCTCCATGCCGGCCATGCCGGCGCCCGGCCCGGCGGCGAAAGCCACTTCCGCGTCACCATCGTCGCCACCGCCTTCGAGGGGCTGGGACGCCTGGCGAGGCAGAGGCTGGTCTATCGCGCGCTGGCCGAAGAGATGGCCAGCGACATTCACGCCCTGGCGATCGAGGCGAAGGCGCCTTCGGAGACGTGACGCCCGTCGCCCCGGCGGGCCGCTTCGCCCAGCCGGCCCGGCACCCGGTCGGGCAGGCCCAGCCGCGAGATGGCGGCGTGCATCATCGCCTGGTTGCTGGTCACCGCCGGCTTGCCGGTCTCCTCCTCCAGGGCGGCAATCGTCTCCACGGCGCGCATGTCGGTGCAGGAAAGGACGATGGCTTCGGCCTCGGGATGGTCGGCGCGGCGCGCCAGCGCCAGCACCTCCGCGGGGGTGAGCGCGCCCTGGCCGTCATTGTCGAGATCGGTGCCGACATGGGCCATGCCGACCACCCGCCGCCCCGCCGCCTCCAGAAAGGCGGCCGCCTGGCGGGCCAGCGCTTCCGTATAGGGCGAGCAGAAGCCGACCGCCTCTGCATCCAGATCGTCCAGGGCCTCGACCAGGGCGCCGGCGGCGGTGACGGCCGGCACGCCGGCGACCGCCTCGATGCGGGCGCGGAAGGCGCGGTCGTAGTCCGGCCCCATGGCCATGGTCGCCGAGGTGCAGCCGTAGAGGACGACATCGGGGCGGGCGGCCATCAGGGTCTCGAGAATGGTGTCCAGGGAGGCCTGGGCAAAGCGGCGCATCTGGTCGCCATCGGGCACCGCGTCGAGGTCGTAGCCGGTGGCGCGCACGATGTGGCAGGAGACGCCCCAGGGCCGCAGCAGCGCCAGGTCGGCCTCCAGATTGGTGTTGGAAAACGGCGTGACGATGCCGATGCGGGCCCGCCCGCGCGACGGCGAAAGGGCGGCGGTCATGGACCTCGATACCATTGCGGAAATTCCGTCTTCACCACCGGCCCGTCGGCCGCCCAGGCGTGGCAGCCATCGATCACCCAGGGCTTGCGCGGCGCCGTTTCTCCCTCCTTCCGCTCGCGGCGCCGGCGGCCGTGGAAGGCCTGGAAGGCTACGGTCGCCATGCGGCCCAGCATCTCGCGCAGATGGGTGCAGCCGCCGGTGCCGCCCAGAAGCTCGTGGACCCGCCGGCTCCAGCCGGGCCCGATGGTGGCGCCGATCAGCTTGCGATGGGCGGGTTCGATGGCCCGGCAGATGGCGTAGGGCGCCTGCTCCATGCGGGCTTCCACGTCGCGGACCACGAAATCGCTGTCGACCACCAGGCGCAGCCACATGCCGTGTATCGGCTCGCCCGCCTCGATCTCCCCGCGATCGCGGCTAGCGACGGCGTGGGTCTTGACGTCGTGGAGGCTCGCTTCCAGGTCCCACAGCCCGTCCTCGCGCTCAAAGGCGCGGCAGACGATCTCGCGGGTGTGGAGCAGCTTGCGCGGCGCGGATGCGGAGAGGGCCATGGCGGGACGGCGGCGGTGCGGCGCAGCATAGGCCCGCCCTCGCCTCGCCCGCAAGCTCAGGAGGCGAGCCACCAGGCGAGCGGCACCAGGCCGGGCAGCAGCAGCAGCACCGCCACCGACGAGAGCACGATATAGCTTGCCACCTCCTCCGGTGCCCGCCCGTAGCGCAGCGCCGCCAGATAGTTGAAGACGGCCCCGGGCATGCAGCAGGCGATGGCGACGACGCCGCGCGCCACGCCTTCCAGGTCCAGCAGCGCGCACAGGCCCAGCGCCACCGCCAGGCCCAGCGCCACGCGCGCCAGGGCCACGGCCAGCGGGCGGCGCACCTCCACCACCTTCATGCGCGCCAGCGACACGCCCAGGGTGATGAGCAGCAGCGGGATGGTGAGGCCGCCGATGAGGTCAGTGGTGTTGGCGAGCCAGCGGGGCGGCTCGGTGCCGGTCAGCGTGAAGGCCAGCGCCGCCGCGATGGCGTAGAGATGGGGCGTCTTCAGCATGGCGGCGGGCGAGGCGGAACCCGACATCAGCCAGAAATGGACGGTGAAGAACAGCATCGACTGGGTGGCGAACATGATCAGCGCCAGTTCCAGGCCGGCATCGCCGAAGGCGAACATGCTGAGCGGCAGGCCCAGATTGCCCAGATTGCCGAACACCACCGGCGGCAGATAGACGCCGGGACGGAGGCCGGCGACCCGCAGCAGCAGGCTGCCCGCGCCCAGGAAGGCGAGCAGCATCAGCACCGTCGCCGCCGCCATGACCGCCAGCTCGGCGACCGGCACCGTGAGGGTGGAGAGCGTCGAGAACACCAGGCAGGGCGTTCCCACATTGAGGATCACCTGGGTAAGGCTCGCCGGGTCGGCGGGCTTCCCCCAGCGCGCCCAGGCGACGCCGACGGCGATGGCGGCGGCGATCGGCGCCAGGACCGGCGCCAGAGCGGCGACGGCGTCCATGCCGGCCGTCAGCTGTCCGCCCGGCCGCCCTGCCGCAGAGGCGTCACCCGCAGCTGCGTGATCTGGTTGCGCTGGCGGCCCGTGACCTCGAAGCGGAAGCCGTGGAAGACGAAGATCTGCCCTTTCTCGGGGATCTGCTGCGCCTCGTGGATGACCAGGCCGGCGACGGTGGCGGCCTCGTCGTCGGGCAGGTTCCAGTCGAACTCGCGGTTGAGGTCGCGCAGCGTGGCCGCTCCCTCCACCACCACGGTGCCGTCTTCGGCCACCGCCGTCTCGTTCGCCGCCACGTCGTGCTCGTCCTCGATCTCGCCGACGATCTCTTCGAGGATGTCCTCCAGCGTGACGACGCCCATCAGCGAGCCGTATTCGTCCACCACCAGGGCGAAATGGGCGTGGCGCTCGCGGAAGGCGGTGAGCTGTTCCGACAGCGCCGTGGTGTCGGGCACGAACCAGGGCTCGCCGGCCACCGCCACGATGTCGAGATCCTCGCTGCGCCCGCCCGCCCGGTGCAGCGCCCGCAGCAGATCCTTGACGTGCAGCACGCCGACCACGTTGTCCGGGTCGCCCCGCCACAGCGGCAGCCGGGTGTGGGGGCTCTTCAGCGCCGCTTCGACGATGGCGGCGGGCGCCTCGTCGACGTTGAGCGTCGCCACCTGGCGGCGATGGGTCATGACCTCGCCGATCTGGACCTGCGACAGGTCCAGCACCCCGTCCAGCATGGCGTGCCGATCCTTCACCAGCCCGCCCTCCAGCTTGAAGAGGGCGAGCGTGCCGCGGATCTCCTCGTCGGAAGGCTTCAGATCGTCCCTGTCGCCGGCCCCGACCAGGCGCAGGACCAGCGGCACCAGGCCCTGCAGAGCGAAGGTCACGGGGCGCGCAAACCACACCACGCCCTTCATGAAGGGGGCGACGGCGAGCGCCGTGCGCTCGGCATGGCGGATGGCGTAGGTCTTGGGCAACACCTCGGCAAAGATGACGATCAGCACCGTCATGGCGGTGGTGGCGTAGAAGATGCCGGCCTCGCCCACCAGCTGCGTGAAGACGTAGGTCGCCATGGATGCGGCGGCAACGTTGAACAGGTTGTTGCCGACCAGGATGGCCCCGATCAGGCGCTCGCGGTTCCCCATCAGCTCTCTCGCCCGGACGGCGCGCCGGTCGCCGGCCCGTTCGAGGGCGTGGAGTCTGGAGCGGTTGGCGGCCGTCAGCGCCGTCTCCGATCCCGAAAAGAGGGCCGAAAGCACGATGAAGACGACGATCAGAACGACGAAGAGTTCGAGCACAGCGACCATGGCAGTCCTTGTCCGCGATGTTGTGGGGCGTGGTTGCCGGGGCGTGGCGCCGTCACGCCGCGCCGCCGGGGGGATGCGCCAGCATATGCGCCAGCCAGGCCCGAAGCCTCGCGGGCGCCGTCTCGCGCGTCAGGAAGGCATCGCCGATGGCGCGCGGCAGCACCAGGGCGATGCGCCCGTCCACCACCTTCTTGTCCCTGGCCATATGCGCCATCAGCAGGTCGGCATCCATGGCCGGCAGGGCGAGGCAGGCCGGGTGGAGGGGGAGCCCCATGGCGGCCATATGGGCCGTGGCCCGCCGGGCGTCGTCTTCGGGGCACAGCCCCAGATGGGCCGCCAGCGCGAAGGCCATGGCCATGCCGATCGCCACCGCCTCGCCGTGCAGGAGCCCGGGGCCGAAGCCGGTGGCCGCCTCCAGCGCATGGCCGAAGGTGTGTCCCAGGTTCAGCAGCGCGCGGCGGCCCGCCTCGCGCTCGTCGGCCGCGACGATCGCCGCCTTGGCGGCGCAGCTTTGCAGCACCGCCCGGCGCCGCGCCTGCCCGGCGGCGGCCACCACCTCCGGGCCGTGGGCCTCCAGCCAGGCGAAGAAGGCGCGATCGCCCAGCAGGGCGTATTTGACGATCTCGGCATAGCCCGCCAGCAGCTGGCGGCGCGGCAGGGTGGCCAGGGCGGCGGTATCGGCCAGCACCAGGCGCGGCTGGTGGAACACGCCCACCAGGTTCTTGCCGTGGCGCGTGTCGATGCCCGTCTTGCCGCCGACGGAACTGTCCACCTGGGCGAGCAGGGTGGTGGGGAGCTGGACGAAGGCGGTGCCGCGGTGCAGCACGCCGGCGGCGAAGCCCGCCAGGTCGCCCACCACGCCGCCGCCCAGCGCCGCGACGGTATCGCCGCGCTCCAGCCCCAGATCGAGCAGGCGCCCGACCAGCGCCTCGAGGCGGCGGAAGCGCTTGGACCGCTCGCCGGGGGGCAGGACGACGGCATCGCAGCCGATGCCGGCGGTGTCCAGCCCGCCCCTCAGGGTCTCCAGATGGAGGCTGGCGACGGTGCGGTCGGTGACGACGAAAAGCCGCGGCCGGGCGAGCAGCGGCGCCAGCAGCGCCCCGGCCTCGGCCAGCAGCCCTTCGCCCACCACGATGTCGTAGGCGCGCTCGCCCAGGGCGACGGTGAGCTTCGTCCGCGCGCTCATGCCGCGAGGTGCCGGGCGAGGGCGGCGACGATGCGGCAGACCATCGCATCGTGCGACCCTTCGTCACTGTCGATCGCGATGTCGGCCGTGGCATAGACCGGATGGCGCTCGGCCATCAGCCGCGCCATGGTCTCGCGCGGCGAGCCGGCGGCCAGCAGCGGCCTGTCGTTGCGGCGCGCCACCCGCGCCAGCAGCAGTTCGAGGTCGGCGCGCAGCCAGACGGAGACGGCAGCGGCGGCGATGCGGGCGCGGGTCTGCGGGTCCATGAAGGCGCCGCCGCCGGTCGCCAGCACCTTCGGGCGGCCCCGCAGCAGGCGGGCGATCACGCGGCGTTCGCCCTCGCGGAAGGCATCTTCGCCGTGGCATTCGAAGAGCTCGGGGATCGAGCGCCCGGCGGCCTTCTCGACCTCCTCGTCGGCGTCGGCGAAGGGCATGTCGAGGCGCGCCGCCAGCCGTCGGCCGACGCTCGATTTGCCGGCGCCCATCAGCCCCACCAGGGCGACGGTGCGGTCCGGGCTGGGGGTGGCGTCGTCGTTCACGGGCATCCTGCGCCGGGGCTGGGCGAAGGCGGCACGGCCGTTGCCGCATCCGCGCCACAATGCGACGATAGCACATCCCGCCCCGCCCACGGCGCCTCGCGAACGGCACCATCCCATGCGCTTTCTGCTCCGCCTCGTCCTGCTCCTGGCCGCGGCCTTCGTCATCGGCGGCGCCGTCTTTCTCGCCGGCTGGGACATCCCGCCGCCCACGCGGTTGACGGAGACGACCATCCCCGATGAACGCTTCGATCCGTAGCGCGCTGGCGGCGCTGGCGCTGCTCGCCGCCCCGGCGGCGGCGCAGACCGACGGCCAGCCGCTGGTCATCGTGCCGCTGGACGAAGGCGGCAACGAGGTCGGCACGGCGGCGCCCGCCGAAGGCACGGTGCCGGCGAGCGGGCTCGAGGTCGAGACCCTGGGCGCCGTCGATGTCGCCGCCGTCGGCACGCTGGACGTGCGTTCGGGCGGGCTGGGTTCGGAGATGTGGCAGGGCAGCCCGGCGGCGACGATCGCCCGGCTGTTGCCGCGGCTTGCGGGCGGCAACGGTTCGCAGGCCGCCACGGCCCTCGCCCGGCGCCTGCTGCTGACCGCCGCCCTGCCGCCGGAGGGCGAGGCGGTCGACCTGCTGGGCATGCGCATCGACCGCCTGGTCGCCCTGGGCCTCTACGACGAGGTGCCGGCCCTGATCGACATGGCCGGCAGCCGCTCGCTGTCGCCCTTCGCCCAGCGCCGCCGGGTGGACGCCCTGCTGCTGGCCGGCGATCCGGATGCCGCCTGCCGGGCGGCCACCGCTGCCTTGCAGGAGAGCGACGACGACGCCCTGGCCCTGGTGCTGGTCTTCTGTCAGCGCTTCGCCGGCCTCCACGCGGCGGCCGATCTGGGGCTTGCCGTGCTGCGGGATTCTGGGTTCGCCGTCGATCCCCGCTTCCTGGCGCTGGACCGGGCGCTTGCCGGCACCGATGTCGGTCCGCCGCCGCCGCTCCATTCCCTGGAAGGCGCGCCGGTGCTGCTGTTCGCCATGGCGGCGCTGGCGGGCGCGCTGCCGGCCGAGGCGCTGGCGGGCGCGCCGGTGCCGCTGCTGAAGGCGGCGGCGGGCCGTTCCGCGCTGCCGCCCGCGACCCGCCTGGCGGCGGCCGAGCTGGCGTTGGCGGCCGGTGCCATGGATGGCGCGGCGCTGGGCGACATCTACCGGCGGGCGGCCGGGCCCCTGCGCGAGGCGCTGCCCGGTGGCAGCGGGCCGGCGGGCCGCGCCCTTCTGTTCCAGGCCGCCGTCGCCGAGGAGCGGCCGCAGGCGAAGGCCAAGGCCCTGGCCGCCCTGCTGCGCCACGGCGCGGCTTCGGGCGGCCGCGGTTTCCAGGCCGCTGCCGCGGCGGCGGCAGGCGAGATCGCGAGCCTGGCCGCCACGCCCGAACTCGCCTGGTTCTCGGGCGATGCCCTGCTGGCACTGCTGGCCGCCGGCCGGCCCGATGCGGCCCGGCCCTGGTGGCCGCTGCAGGAGGAGCGGGCGGCGCGCGACCAGGCCGCCGCCACCGGCACCGCCACCCTGTGGCCGCTCTGCCGCCTGGCCTGGGGAGAGTGGTCCGCCGACGACGGCCAGGCCATGCGGCGCTGGTGGTCCGGTGCGGACCGCAACCCTCGCCAGGCAGCGCTGTATCTGGCGCTGCTGGCGGCGTTCGGCGATGGCGCCGGCGAGCCGCTGATCGCCGACCTGCTGGCGCTGCCGGCCGCGTTCGACATGGCGGCACCGGGCGGCGACGGCGCCGTGCTGCTGGCCCTGGAGGTGGCGGCCAGGGAGGGCCGGACGGGCGAGGCGGTGCTGCTGGCGCTGCTGGCGCTGGGCGGCGGCGGGCCGGGCGAAGCGGCGCCCGCCACGCTGCGCTCCGTCGCGGTGGCGCTGGCCGCCGTCGGCATGGAGCGCGAGGCGCGCATGATCGCCACCGAGGCCGCTTTCGCCGCCGGGCCATGAGCGGGGCGGAAGGCTTTTTCGAGATGCTGGCGGCCGAGCGCGGGGTGGCCGCCAACACGCTGGCCGCCTATCGGCGCGATCTCGCCCATCTCGCGGCCTTCCTCGCCCGGCGGCGCCGTTCCCTGGCGGCGGCTGAGGGCGACGACCTGCGCGCCTATCTGGTGGCGCTGCGGGACGCGGGAGCCGGGCGGGCGACGACCGCCAGGCGGCTTTCCGCCATGCGCCAGTTCTTCCGCTTCCTCAACGCCGAAGGCGCCCGCGCCGACGATCCCACGGCGGTGCTGGAATCGCCGCGCGCCGCCCGCCCCCTGCCGAAGGTGCTCTCTGAAGGGGAGGTGCAGGCGCTGCTCGCCTGCGCGCGTGCGGGCCGCGGCGCGGAAGGCCTGCGGCGGGCTGCGCTGGTGGAGCTGCTCTATGCCAGCGGGCTGCGCATCTCCGAGCTGGTGGGCCTGGCGCGCCGCGCCTTCGACTACGAAAAGCCCTTCCTGGTGGTGCGCGGCAAGGGCGGGCGCGAAAGGCTGGTGCCGGTGGGCGAGGCGGCCGCTGGTGCCCTGAAGGCCTGGCTTGCGGCCCTGGAACGGCCTTCGCCCTGGCTCTTTCCCTCGCGCGCCGCCGGCGGTCATCTCACCCGCCAGGCGGCGGCGAAGATGCTGAAACGGCTGGCGGCGGAGGCCGGCATCGATCCGCGCCGGGTGTCGCCCCATGTGCTGCGCCACGCCTTCGCCAGCCACCTTCTCGCCCATGGCGCCGATCTGCGCTCGGTCCAGAAGATGCTGGGCCATGCCGACATCTCCACCACCCAGATCTACACGCATGTGCTGGAGGAGCGGCTGAAGGCGGCCGTTTTCGCCCATCACCCGCTCGCTTGACAGCCGCCGGCGGCGCGGGCAAGGACGGCCGGCTGGCGCCATGCCGGTTCCGCGCAGCGCCGAGCTTTTCCCCAGGGAGCGTCGCAACCCATGAGCTTCACCGTCGTCGATCCAGCGCCCGCCAGAATCAACCGCAGCGAGCTCGCCGTCCCCGGCAGCCGCCCGGAGCTCTTCGAAAAGGCCGCGAAGGGCGATGCCGACGTGGTCTTCCTCGATCTGGAGGACGCCGTCGCGCCCGACGACAAGCCGCAGGCGCGCCGCAACGTCATCGAGGCCATCAACGACGTCGATTGGGGTGCCAAGACGCTCTCCGTGCGCATCAACGGCCTCGATACCCACTACATGTATCGCGATGTCGTCGACGTGATCGAGCAGACCGGCGGGCGGCTGGACCTGGTGATGATCCCCAAGGTGGGAGCGGCGGCCGACGTCTATGCCGTCGACATGCTGGTCACGCAGGTCGAGGACGCCGTCGGCCGCCGCAAGCGGCTGGGCTTCGAGCTGATCGTGGAGACGGCGCTCGGCATGGCCCATGTGGAGGCGCTGGCGACGGCCAGCCGCCGCAACGAGAGCCTGCATTTCGGCGTCGCCGACTATGCCGCCTCGACGCGGGCGCGGACCACGAAGATCGGCGGTCCCAGCCCGCTCTACGGAGTCCTGACCGACGGCGAGGACGGCGCCCCGCGCGATTTCCACTGGGGCGACATGTGGCATTTCGCCATCTCGCGCATGGTGGCGGCGGCGCGGGCCGCCGGCCTGCGGCCGGTCGATGGCCCCTTCGGCGATTTCCGCGACGGCGACGGCTATCGCGCCCAGGCCAACCGCGCGGCCGCCCTGGGCTGCGAGGGCAAATGGGCCATCCACCCCGCCCAGATCGCGCTGGCCAACGAGGTGATGAGCCCCTCCGCCGGGGAGGTGGAGCAGGCCCGGCGCATCCTGGATGCCATGGCCAGGGCGCAGAAGGAGGGCAAGGGCGCCGTGTCGCTGGACGGGCGGCTGATCGACATCGCCTCGATCAAGCAGGCCGAAGCGATGGTGGAGAAGGCCGACCGCATCGCCGCCAGGGGCTGACGACTCCGGGCGCGGCCATCCCTAGCGCCATGCACTATCTGGATTTCGAGCGCCCGATCGCCGAACTCGAGAGCAAGATCGAGGAGCTGCGGCGGCTCTCCGAAGGCGACGGCATCAACATCGTCGAAGAGGTGGGCCGGCTGGAGGGCAAGCTCGGCCGGCTGATGGCGCAGACCTACGGCAAGCTCACGCCCTGGCAGAAGACGCAGCTCGCCCGCCATCCCGAACGGCCCCACAGCAGCCACTATATCGCCCGCCTAGTGGACGATTTCGTGCCGCTGGCGGGCGACCGGCTCTATGGCGAGGACCGGGCGCTGCTGGCCGGCCTGGGCAGCTTCCGGGGCCGGGCGGCGGTGGTCATGGGCCATGAGAAGGGCAGCGACACGGAAGACCGCCTCGCCCATAATTTCGGCATGGCGCGGCCGGAGGGCTATCGCAAGGCGGCCCGGCTGATGCGCCTGGCGGACCGTTTCGGCCTGCCCGTGGTCTCGCTGATCGACACGCCCGGCGCCTATCCGGGGATCGGCGCCGAGGAGCGCGGCCAGGCCGAGGCCATCGCGCGCTCCATCGAAACCTGCCTGGGGCTGCGGGTGCCCATGGTCTCGGTCGTGATCGGCGAGGGCGGTTCCGGCGGGGCCATCGCCATCGCCGTGGCCAACCGCGTGCTGATGCTGGAACACGCCGTCTATTCGGTCATCTCGCCGGAGGGCTGCGCCTCGATCCTGTGGCGCAGCGGCGACCAGGCCGAGGCGGCCGCCGATGCCATGAAGCTGACGGCGGCGGACCTCGCCGCCCTGGGCGTCGTCGACCGGGTGGTGGCCGAGCCGCTGGGCGGTGCCCATCGCGATCCGGCCAGGACCGTCGCCGATGTCGGCGACGCCATCGCCCAGGCCCTCGACGAGCTCGAAGGCCGGGATGGCGCCGCACTGAGCACCGCCCGACGCGAGAAGTTCATGGCCATGGGCCGCGCCTGAGGCGGCTTCAGCCGGCGCGGCAAGGCATTCTACGACGACGGAGGAGAGCGATGCCCGAGATCGACATTCAAGGCACGCCATACAGTTATGATGATTCGCGGAATCGCGAATTCAGAGAGTTGTCAAGGCGCGTGCAAGATATGCGCTCTGCGGGACAGTTGTCGGGCGATGTGCTTTATCGGATCAGAAGATTCTTCCGAATGAAGGATATCTATCATTCGAATGCGATTGAGGGAAATGCTCTGGATATAGGAGAAACACGAACGGTCGTCGAATCGGGAATGACGATCACGGGTAAACCCTTGAAAGACCAAGCGGAAGCGCGCAACCTTTCTCACGCTTTGGATTTTCTCGACCGACTGGCAAAGGATTCCAGAAGGCCCATCGTCGAGAACGATATTCGCCAGCTTCACGCATTAGTCCTCAAGGGAATAGCCGATGATGAAGCAGGTAGATATAGAACGACTTCTGTGGAGATAAGTGGTTCGGAATATTCTCCGCCGAGCCCCGAATCAATAAGAGCCGCAATGGGGGAATTTTCTGACTGGATGGCCGGTGCCAGCGCACCTACCCCCAATGAGTTCGCCAGTATAAATGGCCTTCTCTTCGCCGCTGCCGCTCATACTTGGTTCGTCATGATTCATCCTTTTGTCGACGGCAATGGTCGGGTCGCACGTTTGATTATGAATCTCTTTCTTATGCGCTATGGATTCCCTATAGCGATAATTTCAAAAGAAGACCGATTCCGTTACTACGATGCCCTGGAAGCGTCTCAGGCATCGGATCTTACACCGTTCTCTGGCCTCCTTGCTGAGTGCGTCAATGAGAGTTTGGAAGAATGGGAACGTGCAGTAGTCGAGCAACAAGAACAAACCGAATGGGTCCAATCATTGGCCGAGAAACTCACAGAGCCAGAACGTAGAAAGACACACAACGAATATGAAGTATGGCGAAATGCGGTGGGTCTTCTCAAAAGTTTCTTCCGGGAAATTGCAGACAAAATCGACAAAACGACTTCCGTTGTGAATGTGTATTTTAAGGATTTCGGTGAGTTAGGATTCGAAAAATACTTTTCTTTGAAATACGGTGAATCGGCCAAGAGGACATGGTTCTTCCGAATCGATTTTGTGAGAAGGGACAGAGCAAAATCTGCTCGTTACCTGTTTTTCTTTGGGCATGAAAGCCATGCCATGAAGCGTCGCTGTAATGTCACACTTCATGTAGCGAGGGAGGAACCGTCCGACTCATACAACTACGAGCGCCTTGAAGGTATTTCAGGAAGAAACGTTCCCAACATACTTGAAATCGGATACGAAATGGTCAAAGAGCAATTCATCGTGCGTGGGCGTGACCGTATGGCACCGGAAAAGGTCGAGAAATTCGGAAGAAAATTCATTAGCGATATCGTAGAGATACACTTCGGAACGTCGTAGATCGGATCGCCCTTGAGTTGGTAAGGAGCAATCGAATCGCTCTACTCCGTCGGGTGGCTTCAGCCGGCGCGGCGGGTGGGGGCGGCCTGTTGCAGCCGCCCGTGGCACTGCTTGTATTTTCTGCCGGAACCGCAGGGGCAGGGTTCGTTGCGGCCGACCTTGCCCCAGGTGGAAGGATCGTCGGCGCGGCGGCTGGCCGGGTCGAGGCGGCGCAGCGGGGCGGGCCGGAGCGGGCGCTCGCCGCCGCCTGGCGGTGGCGCGGCGAGGGCCGGATCGCTGCGGCTCTCGCGCATGGCGTCGGGCGGGCGGGCGGCCGGCGGCGGCGCGTCGAGGCGAATCTCGACATGCATCAGCGTGCGGGTGACGGTCTCGCGCACGCTCTCCATGAGGCTGTCGAAGAGGTCGAAGGCCTCGCGCTGATATTCCCGCAGCGGGTCCTTCTGGGCATAGGCCCTGAGCCCCACCGACTGGCGCAGATGGTCGAGGGAAAGCAGGTGGTCGCGCCATTTCTGGTCCAGCACCTGGAGCAGCAGGCTCTTCTCGGCCAGCCGCATGATCGCCGGCGTATAGCGCTCCTCCTTCTCCCGCGCCTTGTCGTCGGCGGCGCGCCGGACGCGCTCCAGCACCTCTTCGTCGGCGATGCCTTCCTCGCCCGCCCATGCCGCCACCGGCAGGGCGAGGCCCAGGATGCGGCGGACCTCTTCGGCCAGCGGGGCGGTCTGCCACTGCTCGGGATAGGCGTCCTTCGGGATGGCGCGGGCGACCATGGCCTCGACGGTCTCGCGGCGCATGGCGGCGACGGTCTCGGAGAGGTCGGTGGCCGCCATCAGGTCGCGGCGCTGCTCGTAGATCACCTTGCGCTGGTCGTTCATGACGTTGTCGAAGCGCAGCAGGGTCTTGCGGATGTCGAAATTGCGCGCCTCCACCTTGCCCTGCGCCCGCTCGATCGCCTTGTTGACCCAGGGATGGACGATGGCCTCGTCCTCTTCCAGCCCCAGCTTGCGCAGCATGCCGTCCAGGCGCTCCGAGCCGAAGATGCGCATCAGATCGTCTTCCAGGGAGAGCAGGAAGGCGGAGGCGCCGGGGTCGCCCTGGCGCCCCGAACGGCCGCGCAGCTGGTTGTCGATGCGCCGGCTCTCATGGCGTTCCGTGCCCAGGATGAAGAGGCCGCCGGCCGCCAGCACCTCCTCGCGCTCGGCCGCCACCTCGGCGCGGATGCGCTCGGCGGCCTGGCTGCTCTCGCCGGCGACCTCCTTCTCAATCCGCATCTCGGCATTGCCGCCCAGCTGGATGTCGGTGCCGCGCCCGGCCATGTTGGTGGCGATGGTGACCGCTCCCAGGCGCCCCGCCTGGGCGACGATCGCCGCCTCCTGTTCGTGGTAGCGGGCGTTCAGCACGTTGTGGGGGATGCGGCGTTTCTTCAGCAGCGCCGCTATGCGCTCCGACTTCTCGATGGAAACGGTGCCCACCAGCACCGGCTGGCCGCGCCCGTGGCAATCCTCGATGGCGGCCGCGATCGCCCGGTGCTTTTCCTCGCCGGTGCGATAGACCTCGTCGTCGCGGTCGTCGCGAATCATGGGGCGGTTGGTGGGGACCTCGATGACGCTGAGTCCGTAGATCTCGGCGAATTCGCCGGCCTCGGTCATGGCCGTGCCGGTCATGCCGGCCAGCTTGTCGTAGAGGCGGAAATAGTTCTGGAAGGTGATGGAGGCGAAGGTCTGGTTCTCGGTCTGCACCGCCACCCTTTCCTTGGCTTCCAGGGCCTGGTGCAGGCCGTCGCCGTAGCGCCTGCCCTCCATCATGCGCCCGGTGAACTCGTCGATGATGACGATCCTGCCGTCCTTGACGATGTAGTCCACGTCGCGCGTGAACAGCTTGTGGGCGCGCAGCGCCTGGTTGACGTGGTGGACCAGGCTGACATTGCCGATGTCGTAGAGGCCGCCTTCGGCCATCAGGCCCGCCTCGGCCAGCAGCGCCTCCATGCGTTCGGCGCCGTCGTCGGTGAGCGAGACGGTGCGCTGCTTCTCGTCCTTCTCCACATCGCCGTCGTCGAGTTTCGGGATCAGCCGGTCCACCTGGCGGTAGAGCTCCGAGGAGGTCTCGGCGGGGCCGGAGATCACCAGCGGCGTCCGCGCCTCGTCGATCAGGATGCTGTCCACCTCGTCGACGATGGCGAAGCGGTGGCGGCGCTGCACCATGCTCTCCAGCGAGAACTTCATGTTGTCGCGCAGATAGTCGAAGCCGAACTCGTTGTTGGTGCCATAGGTGACGTCGCAGGCGTATTGCGCCTTGCGCGCCGCATCGTCGAGGCCGGGCACGATGCAGCCGACGGAAAGCCCCAGGAAGCGGTAGATGCGGCCCATCCACTCGGCGTCGCGCCTGGCCAGATAGTCGTTGACGGTGACGATGTGGACGCCCTCGCCGGCCAGCGCGTCGAGATAGGCGGGCAGGGTGGCGACCAGCGTCTTGCCCTCGCCGGTCTTGATCTCGGCGATGTCGCCGTTGTGGAGCACCAGGCCGCCCAGCAGCTGCACATCGAAATGGCGCTGGCCCAGGCTGCGCCGCGCCGCCTCGCGAACGGTGGCGAAGGCGTCCACCAGCAGTTCGTCCGCCGTCGCGCCTCGGGCCAGGCGGTCGCGGAAGGCGCCGGTTCTGGCGGCGAGCGCATCGTCGGCGAGCGCCCGCAGCTCGGGTTCGAGGGCGTTGATGCGGTCGACGGTCCTGCCCAGCTTGCCGATATGGCGTTGGTTGGCCGACCCGAAGATGCGGCCGGCTAAGGCGCCCAGCATCGCAGAACCATCCGTGCCCGTCGGGGCGGTACTTGCCCGGACAGATAGGGGCCGGGCGATGGGCTGTCAACGACGGCACCGGCAGCGCCGGGCGAGGCGAGGCGCCCTTCGGCGCCCCTTCGCACCGCCCCCGCCGGGCGGCGGCCGTGCTAGGGTGGCGGCCCACGGGGGGCACCGCCCATGGCTTCGCCGCCGCTCTCGCCGCTCGCCCCGGCGCGTTTTCCCGATCTGCCGCCGCTGGCCGGGCTGCGGCTGGCGGCCGGGCGCTGCGGCATCGTCCGCGACCGGGCGGACCTGCTGCTGGCGGCCTTCGATCCGCCGGCCGCCGCCGCCGGCCTGTTCACCCGCTCGGCGACGGCCGGCGCGCCGGTGCGCTGGTGCCGCCGCCATCTGGCCGGCGGGCGGGCGCGGGCGCTGGTGGTGAACGCCGGCAACGCCAATGTCGCCACCGGGCGGGCGGGCGAGGATGCGGTGGCGGCGACGGCCGCCCGCGCGGCGGCGCTGCTGGGGGGCGAGGCGGGCGAGGTCTTCGTCGCCTCCACCGGCGTCATCGGCGAACGGCTGCCGGTGGCACGGATCGTCCGGGCGCTGCCGCGGCTGGCGGCCGGTCTGGCGCCCGGCGGCTGGCGCGAGGCGGCCTCCTCCATCATGACCACCGACACCTTCCCCAAGGGCGCCCACGCCTCGGCGCGGATCGGCGGCGCGCCGGTCGCCCTGGCCGGCATCGCCAAGGGTTCGGGCATGGTCGCCCCCGACATGGCCACCATGCTGGCCTACGTCTTCACCGATGCCCGCCTGGCGGCGCCCGTGCTGCAGGCGCTGCTGGTGCGGGCGGCGCGCCGTTCCTTCCACGCCATCACGGTGGACGGCGACAGCTCCACCAGCGACAGCCTGCAGCTCTTCGCCACCGGGAAGGCCGACCACCCGCCCGTGGAACGGGCCGGCGATCCGGCGCTGGCCTCCTTCCGCCGGGCGCTGGATGCGGTTTGCCTCGATCTGGCGCAGCAGGTGGTGCGGGACGGCGAGGGCGTGCGCAAGTCGATCGAGATCGCCGTCACCGGCGCCCGTTCCGCCGCCGCCGCCCGCCGTATCGCCTTCGCCGTCGCCAACTCGCCGCTGGTGAAGACGGCCGTGGCCGGCGGCGACGCCAATTGGGGCCGCATCGTCATGGCGGTGGGCAAGGCGGGCGAGGAGGTGGCCGCCGACCGGCTGTGGATCGCCATCGGCGGCCATGCGGTGGCCGTGGCCGGGGCGGCGGTGCCGGGCTACGACGAGGCGCCGGTCGCCCGCCACATGGCCGGCAGCGCGGTGGCGATCTCGGTCGATGTCGGCGTCGGCCGCGGCCGGGCGACGGTGTGGACCTGCGACCTCACCCACGGCTATATCGACATCAACGCCGACTACCGCAGCTGATGCGGCCGGGCGTGGCAAAGCCCGGCAACCCGGAGGAAGCGACCATGACCGTCACCAGGATTCTGCTCGCCGCGCCAGGGACCGAAGGCGGGCGCAGCGCCATCGAAACGGCGCTGCTTCTGGCCCGGCGCTTCGGTGCCCATGTCGAAGCGGTGAATGTCGGGCGCAATCCGCGCGACGCCGTCGCCTTCATGACCGAAGGCATGACCGGGGCCATGATCGAGGAGATCATCGCCACCGCCGAGCGGGACATCGGCCGCCTGGCGGCCACCGCCGCCGCCGATCTGGCGGAGGTGGCGGCGGGGCTGGGCCTGGCCTTCGCCCCGGCGGCGGATGCGGAGCGCGCCGGCGAGCCGCCCGCGGCGGGCGCCGCCGGGGAGCGGGGCGAAAGCCGCGTCGTCTTCCGCCAGCAGCTGGGCCGCGAGGACGAGGTGATCGCCGAACGGGGCCGCCTGTCGGACCTGGTGGTGGCCCCGCGCCCGGCCGGCGACGCCAGGGAGGAAGTGGTGGCCGAAGCGGTGCTGATGGAATCGGGCAGCGGCCTGTTGCTGGTCCCGCCCGGCCACGCCTCCGACCTCGCCGGCAACGCCGCCATCGCCTGGAACGGCAGCGCCGAGGCGGCCCGCGCCGTGCACCGCGCCCTGCCGCTGCTGAAGGAAAGCAGCGAAGTGGCCATCATGGCCCCGGAGGAAGGCTCCATGCGCGGGCCGGGGCCGGAGGCGCTGGCCGCCTATCTGGCGCTGCACGGCATCCGCTGCCACGTGCACCGCCTGCCCACCAACTGGACCCATATCGGCGAGACGCTGATGGCGACGGCCAGGGAGGAGAACGCTTCCTTCATCGTCATGGGCGCCTTCAGCCAGGGCAAGCTGCGGCAGCTGATCCTGGGCGGCGCCACCCGCTTCATGCTCAACCACGCGCAACTGCCGGTGCTGTTCACCCATTGACGCCGCCGCCATGAAGACCGTCGCCATCACCGGCAGCAGCCGCGGCATCGGCCTCAGCTGCGCGCTGCGCTTCCGGGAGGCGGGCTGGCGGGTGATCGGCTGCGCCCGCGATGGCGAGGGCGTCCGTTCCCGCCTCGGCGGCCGCCCGCATCGCCACATCCGGGCCGATCTGGCGACGCGGGCGGGCATCGACGCCTTCGTCGCCGAGGCGTCCAGCGCCATCGGCACCGGCGCGCTCCACGCCCTGGTCAACAATGCCGGCATCTCGCCCAAGACCAGCTTCAAGGAGCGGCTGGGGACGCTGAACGGCAGCCTGGAGCACTGGCGCCGGGTCTTCGAGCTCAACTTCTTCGCCCCTCTGGCGCTCGCCCGCGGCCTCGCCACGGCGCTCCATCGCGGCGCCGGCGCCGTGGTCAACGTCACCTCCATCGCCGGCCATCGCGTCCACCCCTTCGCCGGCAGCGCCTATGCCTGCTCCAAGGCGGCGCTCTCGGCGCTGACCCGCGAGATGGCGGCCGAGTTCGCCCACCTCGGCGTGCGGGTGAACGCGGTGGCGCCGGGCGAGATCGAAACGGCGATGACCGCGCCCGAATACGACGACCTGCTGCCCCGCATTCCGCTGCGGCGCCTGGGCACGGCCGGCGAGGTGGCGGACGCGGTCTTCTGGCTGGCCGGCGACGGCGCCGCCTATGTTTCCGGTGCCGAACTGATGGTGACCGGAGGCCAGCATCTTCGCTAGGCTGCGCGGGCCGGCGGAAGACGGGGAGGCGGCCATGGCGGGAAGGCTGGCGGGGCGCGGGGCGCTGGTGACCGGCGGCGGGCGCGGCATCGGGGCCGCCATCGCCCGCGTCTTCGCCGCTGAGGGCGCCCGGGTGCTGATCGCCACCCGCACCCTGGCGCGCGGCGAACGGGTGGCGCACCGCATCCGCCGCGCCGGCGGCGAGGCCGCGGCCGTGGCGACCGACGTGGCCGATGCCGGCCGCGTGCGCGCCACCGTCGCCCGGGCCCGGGCGCGGCTGGGCGCCGTCGACATCGTCTGCCACAACGCCGGCATCTTTCCGCAGGCGCCCATCGCCGCGATGAGCGAGGCGCAGTGGGACGAAGTGCTCGATACCAACCTGAAGAGCCTGTTCCTGATCTGCCGCGCCGTGCTGCCCCATATGGCGGAGCGCGGCTTCGGCCGCATCGTCGTCACCTCCTCGATCTCCGGGCCGCGCGTCGCCATGCCGGGCTGGAGCCACTATTGCGCCTCGAAGGCGGGGGTGAACGGCTTCATCAGGGCGGCGGCCCTGGAGGTGGCGAAGCGGGGCGTCACCGTCAACGCCGTGGAGCCCGGCAACATCCTCATCCGCCGGCCGGGCTCGCGCCAGGCGCGGGAGCACGAAGAGGCGATGGTGCCCGCCATCCCCATGGGCAGGCTGGGCCTGCCGGAGGACATCGCCCATGCGGCGCTCTATCTCGCCAGCGACGAGGCCCGCTATGTCACCGGCCAGACCATCGTCGTCGATGGCGGCCAGACCCTGCCCGAAAGCCGGGCGGGCGCACTTTAGGCGGGGGCCGGCCCCGGGCGATCAGGCGCGGCGCAGTCGGAAGATGAAGACGCCGTCCTCCTGCCCGTGGGCCAGCAGGGTGTGGCCGCTCAGGCGGGCGAAGGCCTCGAAATCGGCCGGGGCGCCGGGGTCGGTGGCGTGCACGGCGAGGATGTCGCCGCTGCGCATCGCCTTCAGCCGCTTCCTGGCCTTCAGCACCGGCAGAGGGCAGGAAAGGCCGGTGGCGTCGAGCGTCTCGTCCATGGCGCCACCATAGCCCGCCGGTGCGGGGGCCGCATCCGTTTCGCGGCCCGGTGGACAAGGCTGTGGTTGCCGGTGCGAAGGACTGGGGGCAAAAAGCCGCCGCTTCCACGGATGCCGCGACTCTGCGATCCTCCCTTCCGGGAGAGCGTGGAGTCGGATGCGATGGCCGATGCCGACGAGCCCGGGGGCTATCGCGGGCGCCACGACGGCCGTGGCGAAGACGCGCTCGACCGGATGGCCGCAATCGTCCGTGCGCTGGCGGGCAGGCGCCTTCGCCACCGTGACCACCGTGACAGTGTCGCCGGCCGTGGCCTGCCTTCGGGCGCGCGGGCGTGAGTGCCGCCGCGGCCTTCCCGGAGTCCCGCGTTCCGGTCGTGAATGTCGCGACCGTTCCGCAACGCAGCCCGCTTCGCTATCCCGGCGGCAAGACGTGGCTGGTCCCGCACATCCGGGAATGGCTGCGCCGGACCGAACCGGCGATCCTGATCGAGCCCTTCGCGGGCGGCGCCATCGTGTCGCTGACGGCCGTCATGGAGAATCTGGTTCCCGAAGCGGTCATGGTGGAGATCGATCGCGACGTGGCGGCGTTCTGGCGGGCGGCCTTCGAGAGCGGCGCGGCCCTGCGGGAACGGATCGCCCGCTTCGAGCCGACGGCCGAGAGCCTGGATCGGTTGCAGAACCAGCCGCCGGGCACGGTGCTGGAACACGGCTTCCGAACCCTCGTCTTGAACCGGACCCGCCGGGGCGGCATCCTGGCACCGGGCGCGTCGTTCCACCGCCGGGGCGAGAACGGCAAGGGCCTCTTGTCGCGCTGGTATCCCGAGACGCTGGCCGCCCGGCTCGACGCCATTCAGGACTGCGCCGACAGGATCGCCTTTCTGGAAGGCGACGGCATGAAGGTTCTGCCCGCGCTGTTGCACGGGTGGGGCCGCGATGCGGCGGTGTTTCTCGATCCTCCCTACACCGCGCCGACCGGCAAACGGGCCGGATCGCGCCTCTACGCGCACTCCGAAATCGACCATGCGGCGCTGTTCTCGATCCTCGCCGAGCACGATTCCAATTTCCTGATGACCTATGACGCCGCGCCCGAGATCGTCGCCCTGGTGCGCCGGCACGGCTTCGAGGCCGTGCGCCTGTCGATGAAGAACACGCACCACAACCGCTTGCCGGAGCTGGTCATCACGCCGGAGCCTCTGTTCTCGTGAGCCGCTATGGCATCGCCGAGTGGTTTGGCGAACCGCTCCGGACCATGCCCGCAGCGCGTCGCCGGACGCTGGCACGAAAGGCGCTTGGCCACGATGCGCCGCCTCCATGCCCCTTCCAGCGGCATCGCCCGCCATGCGGCAAGGCGGGCGGGGTGTGCTCCATTCGGACAGCGGACGGCCTTCCGGTCGTCACCTGCCCCCGGCGCTTCGAGGAAGGCGGCCTGATACCGGCCTGGCTGGCCCGGATTGTCGGCTTCCCCGAGGTCCACATGGCCCGCGAGGTTCCGTTCATGCGCTCGCCCGCGACCGGGAAGGCGGCCGGCCGCATCGACCTGGTGGTCGCGCGGGACGGCGCCGCCTCGTCGTGGTTCGGCCTCGAAATCCAGGCCGTCTATTTCTCGGGCAAGGCGATGCGCCCGGATTTCGAGCTGCTGGCGACGAACGACGACGCCAGCCCGCCCGAGCCTACCGGGATTCGCCGCCCGGACTGGCGCTCGTCGAGCGCGAAACGCCTCATGCCGCAGCTTCAGGTCAAGGGGCCGACGCTGATCCGATGGGGAAGCAAGCTCGCCGTCGCCGTCGATATGCCGTTCTTCGAGGCCATCGGCGGACCGAGCGCTGCCCCGTCTCATGACCTGAACGATGGTGACATCCTGTGGCTTGTGCCCCGCGTGACGGCGGGGTTCCGGCTTGAAGAATGCCATTGGGAAGTCCTGTCGCTCGACGAGTCGAGCCGGAAACTGCTCGCCGCAACCACGGTGAAGCGCGACGAGTTCGAGACCGCTCTGCGCGCGAAACTGGAGCGGATTGGAAGGTCGCCATGACCGACAACCCAACCCGGCGGCGATTGCGCGGGGCGGGCGCAGGCGCCACTCTCGCCAGGCGCGGCGGAGGGCGGCGTGGGCGAGAGCTTCGACTATCTCATCGTCGGTGCCGGCAGCGCCGGCTGCGTGCTGGCGCGGCGCCTGGCGGAGGCGGGCACGGTCTGCGTGCTGGAGGCCGGCCCGCCGGACCGCAACCCCTTCATCCACATCCCGGCCGGCTTCATGAAGACCGCCGTCGATCCCGGCGTGAACTGGCTCTACAGCGCCGAGGCCGGCCCCTGGACCGGCGGGCGGCGCATCGCCCAGCCGCGCGGCAAGACGCTGGGCGGGTCGGGTTCGATCAACGGCCATATCGTCAACCGCGGCCAGGCGGCCGATTTCGACCTCTGGGCCCGGCGCGGCAATCGCGGCTGGAGCTATGCCGAGCTGCTCCCCTATTTCAAGCGCCTGGAATGCCGCATCGGCGCCGGCGACGACACCTATCGCGGGCGCGACGGGCCGCTGAAGGTGACCGATTGCGACTGGCCGAACCCGCTGGTGGACGCCTTCATCGAAGGGGCGGCCTTTCTCGGCATCCCCCGCAACCCGGACTACAACGGCGCCCGCCAGAGCGGCGCAGGCATCGCCCAGCGCGCCGTCTGGAAGGGCCGGCGCATCAGCCCGGCGGTGGCCTGGCTGCGCCCGGCGCTGGCCACCGGGCGGGTGAAGGCGGTGACCGGCGCCCTGGTGGACCGCCTGCTGTTCGACGGCAGGCGGGCGGTGGGCGCCGTCTGGCTGCGGGGCGGGGCGCGCCGGCGGACCTTCGCCAGGCGCGAGGTGATCCTGGCGGCGGGCGCCTTCAACTCGCCGCAGCTGCTGCACCGTTCGGGCGTGGGGCCGGCGCGGCATCTGGCCGCCATCGGCGTCGACCTCGCCCATGCGCTGGCCGGCGTCGGCGAGAATCTGCGCGACCACTGCTATGCGTCGGTGGTCGCCAGGACCAGGAACGCGCCGACGCTCAACCGGCGCACCCGCGGCCCGGCGCTGCTGGCGGAGATCGCCCGCTACGCCGTGGCCAGAAAGGGCGTGCTGACGCTGCCGCCGTCGCTGGTCTATCTCTCCTGGCGCTCGCGGCCGTCGGTCGAGGACGACGACGTCCAGATCGCCTTCGCGCCCGGCAGCTACGATCCGCAGGGCAGGGCGAAGCTCGACCGCCTGCCGGCCATGACGGCCGGCGTCTGGCAGCACCGGCCCGAGAGCAGCGGCCATGTCCGCGCCCGCTCGCCCGATCCCCGCGAACCGCCCGAGATCCAGCCCAATTATCTGGTGGCGGAGAACGACCGCCGCGTGCTGCTGGCCGGGCTGCGGCTGGCGCGGGCGATCCTGCGCTCGCCGCCGCTCGCCCCCCATTACGATTTCGAGCTTCATCCCGGCATCGACTGCCAGAGCGACGACCGATGGCTGGCCGCCGTCGGCGCCAGATGCGGCACCACCTATCACCCCATGGGTTCCTGCCGCATGGGGCCGCAAAGCGACCCGATGGCGGTGGTCTCGGACGAGTTGAAGGTGCACGGCCTGGAGCGGCTGCGGGTGGTGGACGCCTCGATCATGCCCACCATGCCCTCGGCCAACCTCCAGGCCGCGACGCTGGCCATCGCCGAGAAGGCCGCCGACATGATCCTCGATCGCCCGGCGCCGGCGCCGATCGATCCTCCGCCCGCTGGCGCGCGGCGGCCTGGCGGCGGGCGCGGTGGTGCCGCCGCTCAGGATTGAACTGAGGACCTCACCCTTACCAAGGGTGCGCTCTGCCACTGAGCTACGGCGGCCTTGAAAGCGGCGCGGAACCTGCCACAGTGGCCGCGGCGAGGCAAGCGGCGGATGGCGAAGCGCGGTGCGGGGAAAGGGTCGGGCGCGGCGGCCAGGGCCGAAAGGCTGGCGGCCGCCCTGCGCGCCAACCTGAAGCGCCGCCGCCGCCAGGCGCAGGCGCGCCGCGCCGCGCGCCGGGGCGGCGGGGGCTGAGCGCCTGCCTCCGGCGCCTCGCGAATCCGGGAGGGGGCCTTGGACAGCATCCGCATCCTGGGCGGCGCGCCGCTGGAAGGCGAGATCGCCATCGCCGGGGCCAAGAACGCGGCGCTGAAGCTGATGGTGGCGTCGCTGCTCGCCGAGGCGCCGCTCGAACTCGACAACGTGCCGCAGCTGGCCGATGTGGCGGCGCTCGCCCGCGTGCTGGAGGAGGTCGGCGTCGCCATCGCCATGGACGGCGCCCGCATGACGCTGCACGCGGCGGCCATCCGTTCCACCACGGCCCCCTACGCCCTGGTGCGCAAGATGCGCGCCTCGGTGCTGGTGCTGGGGCCGCTGCTGGCGCGCTGCGGCGAGGCGCGGGTGTCGCTGCCGGGCGGCTGCGCCATCGGCCAGCGCCCCCTCGACCTGCACGTCATGGCGCTGGAGGCCCTGGGCGCCTCCATCCGCCTGGAGGAAGGCTATCTCGTCGGGCGCGCGGGCGCCGGCCTGCGCGGGGCCGCCATCGCCTTTCCCCGCGTTTCGGTCGGCGCCACCGAGCACGCCATGATGGCCGCCACGCTGGCCAGCGGCGAAACCGTGCTCGAAAACGCCGCCTGCGAGCCGGAGATCGCCGACCTCGCCCGCTGCCTCAACGCCATGGGGGCGAGCGTTCGGGGCGCCGGCACGCCGGTGGTGCGCATCGCCGGGCCGGGCCGCCTGGGCGGCGCCAGCCACCGCGTTCCGCCCGACCGGATCGAGATCGGCACCTATGCCATGGCGGCGGCGGCGACCGCCGGCGAGGTGGAGCTGCTGGGCGCCGATGCCGGCCCGCTGGGCGCCGCCCGGCAGGCGCTGGCGGAGGCCGGCGTCGCGCTCACCCCCTCCCGGCGCGGCCTGGCGGTGCGCCGGGAAGGCGACCGGCTGCGCGCGGTCGATGTCTGCACCGCCCCCTGGCCCGGTTTCGCCACCGATCTCCAGGCCCAGTTCATGGCGTCGATGGCCATCGCGCGCGGGCGTTCGCTGATCCGCGAGGACATTTTCGAGAACCGCTTCATGCATGTGGCGGAGCTGGCGCGCATGGGCGCCGACATCCGCGTCGCCGGCGGCCAGGCGGCGGTGCGCGGGCGGCTCCGCCTGCGCGGCGCGCCGGTGATGGCGACCGACCTGCGCGCCTCCGTCTGCTTGGTGCTGGCCGGCTTGGCGGCCGAGGGCGAAACCACCATCCACCGCGTCTATCATCTCGATCGCGGCTATGAGCGGCTGGTGGAGAAGCTCGCCGCCTGCGGGGCCGTGATCGAACGACGCACGGGCTAGGGCATGTTGCGGTTGAAGGCGGTGGACGACGACGATCTGGAGGTCTTCGCGGCCGTGCTCCAGGACGCGCCGATGCCGCTGGCCGAAGTCGCCTTCCTGGAGCGGGAGCGCCGCTTCGCCGCCCTTCTGCGCCGCTTCTGCTACGAGCGCGAAGGCGAGGGCGGCGGCCTCATGCAGGTCGACTGCGCGCTGGTCTTCGACCACGTCGCCGAAGCCTCCGCCTGGGAGCTGGGCGGCCTGGGCGGCGGCGGCGAAGCGCCGCTGCTGACCGTGGTCAGCGAGGAGAAGGCCGCCGGCGGCGTTGCCATCGCGCTGGTCTTCCGCGGGGGCGGCCTGATCCGCCTGGAGGCGGCGCGGCTGGCGGGCCGCCTGTCGGATATCGGCCGCCCGCGCCCGGCCGAGGGACGCCCGCGCCACCGCCCGACCGTCTAGGCGATGGGCGAGAGTCCACTCCCGCTCGCGTGGCAGTCGCCATGAAGAATGGCGAAAAGGCGCAGGAACGGGCGAAGGGCGACTCCCGCTTGCGTGGCAGTCGCCATGAAGAGTCCGACTCCCGCTTGCGTGGCAGTCGCCATGAAGAATCCGACTCCCGCTCGCGTGGCGGCCGCCATAGAATCGTCGCCGTCGAGCTCGACGACCGCCTGGTGGTGCGGCGCAGCGCCGAGGTGGAACACGAGCTGGCGGTGGCCATCTTCGACCTGGTGGAGGCCAACCGCTTTCAGCCCACCGGCCTTTCGCCCGGCCCCTACCGGCTGCGCCTTTCCATCCGCGACGGCCGCAGCCTGCTGTTCGACATCCGCGACGAGGGCGACCGGCCGCTGCGGGAGGTGACGGTGCCGCTCACCGCCTTCCGCCGCCTCGTCAAGGACTATTTCACCGTCTGCGAGAGCTATTACGAGGCGATCCGCAACGCCCCGGCCGCCCGCATCGAGGCGCTCGACATGGGGCGGCGCGGCCTCCACAACGAGGGCGCCGAACTGCTGGCCCGGCTGCTGGACGGCCGCGTCGCCATCGACGACGAGACCGCCCGGCGCCTGTTCACGCTGCTCTGCGTCCTGCACATCCGGGGCTGACGGGGATGTCGCCTCCCGCTTGCGTGGCAGTCGCCATGAACGGGCGCCTCCCGCTCGCGTGGCAGTCGCCATGAAGAGTCGACCCCCGCTTGCGTGGCAGTCGCCATGAACGGGCGACTCCCGCTTGCATGGCAGTCGCCATGAACGGGCGACTCCCGCTTGCGTGGCAGTCGCCATGAACGGGCGACCCCCGCTTGCATGGCAGTCGCCATGAAGAGTCGACTCCCGCTTGCGTGGCAGTCGCCATGAACGGGCGACCCCCGCTTGCGTGGCGGTCGCCATGAAAGAGTCTCGGCCGCCCGGCGCGGTGCTGTTCGCCTGCAATGCCAACGCCATCCGCTCGCCGATGGCCGAAGGGCTGATGAAGAGCCTGCATGGCCACAGCGTGTTCATCGATTCCGTCGGCGTGCGCGGGTCGGCGGCGCCCAGCCCTTTCATGGTGCAGGCGATGGACGAGATCGGCATCGACATGTCGCGCCATCGGCCCAAGACCTTCGACGACATCGAGGACGGCGCCGAGAGCTACGACCTGGTGGTCACGCTCTCGCCGGAAGCGCAGCACCGGGCCGTGGAGCTCACGCGCTTTGCGGCCCTGGAGGTGGAATACTGGCCGACCTTCGACCCCGCCGCCGCCGAGGGCCATCGCGAGGCGGTGCTGGCGGCCTTCCGCCAGGTGCGCGAATATCTGCGCCGCCGCATCGAGGAGCGCTTCCCCATCCAGCGGCTGCCGGACGTCTGACGGCGGCGGGCGGCGGATGGGCGGGGCGGGGCGCCGCCCCTGGCCGGCGGCGGGCGGGGCGGCTGGCATGGGCGCGCGGAGAGAGGGCATGGAGAGTCTCGATCGCGGCCTCTTCAGCGGCGCCATGGCGGGGCTGGTGGAAGGGGCGCTGGCCTTTCGCAGGCGCGAATACCGGGCGGGCGGCCTGATGCCGCGACTGGCCCTGGGCCAGAGGCCGCCGGTGCTGGCGGTCGCCTGCAGCGATTCGCGCACCGACCTGGCGCCGATCTGCGGTGCCCGGCCGGGCGACATCTTCACGCTGCGCAACGTCGCCAATCTGGTGCCGCCCTATGGCGACGGCCCCGGCCACAGCGTGCGGGCGGGGCTGGAATACGGCGTCAAGGCGCTGGGCGTGGCGGATATCGTGGTCTTCGGCCATGCCCGCTGCGGCGGCATCCAGGCGGCGATCGACATCGCCTGCGGCGAAGCGCCCGCCTTCGACTGCATCGGTCCCTGGGTGGCCGCCGCCCTGCCCGCCTGCCGGCGGGTGCTGGCGGGGCTGGAGGCGGACGGGCGGCCGGTGGAGGCCCGGTTGCGGGCGGCCGCCGCCCTGGTGGAGCGGCAGGCGATCCTCGATTCCCTCGCCCATCTGAGGGCCTATCCCTGGATCGGCGAGCGCTTGGCGGAAGGCCGGCTGGCCGTGCATGGCTGGTGGTTCGACATCGACAGCGGGCGGCTGTGGGCCACCCACCCGCGGACCGGCGCCTTCCTGCCCTTCGAGAGCGCCTGAACCGCCCGGGCGCCGGGTGCTCGGCTTGCAATTTCGGGGCTGCCCGGCGGGGGCGGTGCGTGGCGGCGTTCTGGATGCGAAGAGCGCGAAGGATGCCGCTGCCCTTGCCTGCGAGAAGGTTCACGCCCTGGCGGGCGGTGGGGCCAGGGGCGCGCGGGTGGTAGCGGTGGTGCCTGGCGGCGGGGGCGGTGCGTTGGCGGGCCTTGCGGCCCGTTTGCCGGCGGGACGCCGGCGCTCCCAGGGGGCGGGACGCTCGGTCGGTGCTGCCTGGGGGCGGCGGGGCGCCTGGGGGGCGGCAAGCGGCGACCGGCCGTCTTCGAACCTTGGCGCTACCCGCCCGCGGGGTTTGCGTTCCCCTGGAAACGACGGAAACGGTCGGCCGGGCGCCCTTTGCGCCTGCCCGTGGGGGGGGGGGAGGGGCGTCAGCCGGCGGCGAAGGCCGCCAGCGCCTCTTCCTGGGTGGCGTGGATGGTGATGATCTTGTCGAAGCCGCTGATCTCGAAGATCTCGCGGATGGACGGCGAGACGGAGCACAGCGCGAATTTGGCGTCCCGGTCCCACAGGGTCTTGGCGGTCAGCAGCACGGCGCGCAGGCCGGCGCTGCTGATATAGGTGAGGTTCTCGAAGTCCATGACGACGGCGCGGTCGTCATCCTCGATCGCCGATCTCACCGCCTCCTCGAATTCGAGGACGTTGGCACCGTCGATGCGCTCGTTCACCCAGGCGACCAGCGCGCCGTCTTTGCGTTCGGTTTTCAATTCCATGGTTGTCCTCTCCCAACGGGCGACCCCCGCTTGCGTGGCAGCCGCCGTGTAGGTGCCTAGTCCTTCTCCGGCATCACGACGAACTCGGGATAGGCTTCGATCCCCAGTTCCGCCACATCCTGGCCGAGCTCCTCGATGCGCGCTTCGACGCGCCCGCCGACGGTGCGGTCGATCGCCCACCATATCAGCAGCGAGGAGCCGAAGGCGAAGGCGCCGACGGCCACGATGCCGATCAGCTGCACACCCAGATCGCCGCCGGCCGCGATGCAGACGGCGAGCGTGCCCCAGACGCCGGCGAACAGGTGGGCGGGGATGGCGCCGACCACGTCGTCGATCTTCAGCAGGTCCATGACCTTCAGGCCGACGACGACCAGGCCGCCGCCGACGCCGCCGATGATGATGGCCCAGAAATGCTGGTCGATGTCGGGGCCGGCGGTGATCGCCACCAGGCCGCCGATGGCGCCGTTGAGGCTGGCCAGCAGATCGACGCGCCCCAGCACCGGGCGCGAGAGGGCGACGGCGGCCATGAAGCCCGCCGCCGCCGCCAGATTGGTGTTGGCGAGGATGTTGCTGATCGCCACCACGTCGCTCGCGCTCGACAGGGCGAGCTGCGAACCGCCGTTGAAGCCCATCCAGCCGAACCAGAGGATGAAGACGCCCAGCGTCACCGCCGGCACGTTGGAGGGCGGGGTGGCCCTGACGCTGCCGTCGGGCCGGAACTTGCCCCGCCTGGCGCCGACCACCAGCGCGCCGGCCAGCGCCGCCCAGCCGCCGGTGGAATGGACCACCGTGGAACCGGCGAAATCCTGGAAGCCCATCTGGGCCAGCCAGCCGCCGCCCCAGGTCCAGGCGCCGATGATCGGATAGATGATGGCGGTGAGGAACAGCACGAACAGGAAGAAGGACCACAGCTTGACCCGCTCGGCCAGGGTGCCGGAGACGATCGAGGCGGTGGTGGCCACGAACACCATCTGGAAGAACCAGTCCGACATGGTGGAATAGCCGCTGTCGACGATGGCCGCCTTGACGTCCTCGCTCCCGCTCAGCAGCGCGATCTCGACGTCGGTGGTCTCGTAGAGGAGGGCGAGGGTTCCGAACCAGCCGCCCTCCACGACGCCGACATACATGATGTTGTAGCCGACCAGATAGAAGGCCATGCAGGCGATGGCATAGAGGCCCATGTTCTTCAGGCAGATCACCGAGGCGTTCTTGGTGCGCACCGAGCCGGATTCGAGCATGGTGAAACCGGCGCACATCCACATCACCAGCGCCCCCCAGATGAGGAAGGCGAAGCTGTTCAGCACGAAGCCGGTCTCGCCGCCGACATCGGCCCTGGCCTCGCCGGTGGAGAGGGCCAGCAGGAGAACGGCCGCCGCCGCCCAGGCGCCCATCGGTCGCTGCCGGCGCCCGCCGTGGGAAAAGCCGGGTGTGGTCGTTTCCATCGTCATCGCTTCCCTCGCCTCAAAAGCCTGCGTGGCGTAAAGCCCCCGCTCGCGGGCGTCAAGATACCCGCAAAATCTTCCCTGGCAAGAGCCGGGCGGTAGTGTTTTCGCCGGTAATTTCGAGGGTGCCCGGCGGGGGTGGGGGTTAGTGGTTAGTGGTTAGTGGTTAGTGGCTAGTGGTCAGTGAGAGCGGGTGGTGGGGGTGGTGCCTGGCGGCGTGGGGCGGTGCGTCGGCGGGCCTTGCGGCCCGTTTGCCGGCGGGACGCCGGCGCTCGGGGAACGGTGTGTGGGCGGGCCTTGCGGCCCGCCGGGGGGCATGACGCTGGCGACGGTGCTCCCTGCGGGGCCGGGGCGCCTGGAGCTTGGCGCCCTGCCCCGCAGGGTGGCGGTGGTGGGCGCTCAGAAGCGCAGCTTCAGGCTGACATTGCCGCCATAGTCGCGGTTGTCGCCCGAGGCGGCCGCGTAGTTCAGGCGGCCCTGGAGGGCGTAGCGTCCCTCGTCCCACTCGCGGGCGGCGCCCAGCTCGGCGCGCACCCAGGTGGACTCCGCCTTCGCTTCCAGGGCCGTGCCGGCATAGACCACCCGCGTGTCGGGCGAGAACTCGCGCTCCACCTCCAGGGCGGCGAACAGGCGCCCGGCGCCCGGGCCCGGGGGCATCGTTTCCACCCCCACGCCGGCCCGGCCCCGCAGGCTGCGGCTCTTCTCCAGCGACACGGAGCGGCCGGTCACCCGGTCGGCGAAATCGTCCATGTCCACCCGCGTGTGCACCAGGCGGGCCCGGGGCAGCAGCGACAGGTCGCCCAGGCCGCTCATGCCCATCGCATAGCGGCGGCCGATTTCGACGCCGGCCGCGTAGCCGGTGCCCCGGGCGCCGGCAGCCAGCGTTCCGCGCAGCCCCGAGGCGAGCCATGCCTCCCACAGCGTCGCCTGGAATTGGCCGTCGACATAGGCGCCGTCCTCGGACTCCCAGGAGCCCGAGAACCCGAAACCGGCCCCCCAGGCGTCGATTTCGCCGGCGTTGCGGGCGAGCTCGACGTCTCCGATCAGATGGTGCACGGAGATGCCGATCGCCAGGCCGTCATCGTTCACCGGCACCTCCACGCCCGCCCGCGCGCCGTAGCGGTTATAATCGTAGTCGGAACCGCCGTCGGCCTGCGTCGTCGAGCGGGAGGCCTGGGCGGCGCCTTTGCCCGCCTCCACGATCGCCCAGGCGCCGTTGACCGCGCGCGGGGCGGCCAGCCGTTGATCCCGCGTCGCCAGCCGGTTCAGCCGCAGCAGGGCCGATGGCAGCGCCTCATACAGCCGGGCGCGGGGCGCGTAGTAGCTCCTGAGCCTGTATCTGGGGCCTTCCTCCCGGGCGAGTCCCACATCCCAGGCGCCCACCACCACCGCGCCGGTCGAATCGGCCGTTCCCACGAACTGGCGCTCCTCGCCCGCCGGCTTGTACCAGACCGTCGGCCGGTCGCCGGTGGTCCGGATCACGCCCCCGATGCGGCCGGTGGCCTCGGGCGGGGTTTCCCCGGCGCCCGCCCGGAGTTCCACCGTCAGGTTGCCCTGGTCGTTGCGGATGGCCTCGACGGTGCCGCCCGTGATGACGCCCGTGATGCGGCCGGTTTCGGTGATCGTGACCGTGGCGCCGCCGGCGTAGCGATCCAGGTCGAAGACGATGCGCCCGACGGTGATGTCGTCGACCGGATAGGGTTGTTGGGGTGGGTTGTAGATGGTTCCGGCGATGGTGGTGCCCGGCAGGATCATCAGATTACCGCGGCCGACGGTGAAGATGCTGCCGGCGATCGTCCCCTCTCCTCGCACGGCGAGGAACAGGTCGCTGTCGTCCTGGACCATGATGTGGCCCTCGACCCTGCCTTCCACGACGACGCGCAGGTGGTTCTCCGCCCCTTCCTCGCCCGTGATCCCGCTCACGATCGCGTGGCCCGCGCTGCCGGCCACCACTCTCCCATCCGCGCCGACGGTCACGGCGCCGCCGTTTCGCAGATGGACGGCCGGGCCGCTGCCGCCCGTGACCGCGCCATCGACCTGGACCGTTCCGCTCGCACCGTCGCCGCGAAGCGCGATTCCGGTGCCGGCCGCGGTGACGCTGGCCCCTTCGCCCACGGTTACCCTGACCGTGCCGCCGTGCTCGTTGGCGGGGGTTGCGGCGGCGGTGCGCGCGCCCTGACCAGCGCCGGCGGCGGGGCTGGCCCGGGGCGTGATCACCAGCACGCCGATGCCGTCCGCGCCGCCGACGGTGACTCCGGCCCCGCCGGCGATGTCGACGGAGACGTCTCCCGCGCTGCCGCCCACGGCCCAGATGCCCAGGGCGCCTTCGCCCTGGGCGGCGACGGTGCCGCCGGTCACGGAGATGGCGAGATCGCCGCTGCCGACCTGCCGTGCGTATATGCCGTGCGAACCGCCGCCCCGGGTGGCGATGGAGCCTCCCTCGACGGTCACGGCGACGTCGCCGGTGGTGCCGCCGTGCTCGGCGAAGACGCCATGGGCCCGGGCGCCCGTGGTCGCGACGGCCACCCCGCCCGCCAGGCCGACAGCGATGGCGCCCTCATGGTCGTGCTTGCCCCAGACGGCGTGGGCGCTTTCGCCCTGCGTGGAGATGGCGCCGCCGGTCACGGAGATGGCGATGTCGCCCTCGCCCGTCCCCGCGATCACTTCCGTCTCCGTGCCCGCGACGATGCGGTCCCCTTCCGTGGTCGTGGCTTGCCGGATCCAGGCCAGGATGCCCTGGGATTCCTCGCCCGCCGTCGCGATGGCGACTCCCGTCGCGTCGATGGCGACGTCGCCGGCGCCCCGGTGCCAGCCGTAGATGGCGCTGGAGTTCGCGCCCGCCGTCCTGATTTCGCCGCCGGCCACGTCGATGTCGATGGCGCCGCCGCCCGTCCTGACCTCGGTGGTGCGGTCCAGGTTGGTGATCGTTTCCGACCTGCCCGTGTGGTTCGCGAGAATGCCGTGGGCGGCGTTGCCCCAGGTCAGGAGGCGGCTGTCGGTGACGGCGATCCGGATGTCGCCGAGGCCCTCGTGAAGAGCGTGGATGGCCCGGGACTCGTAGCCGTTCAGCGACGGCAGCAGCGGGCCTGGTTCTACCCCCGGCACGCCCTGGTTGTTGGGGAATTGAGGGCCCTTGGGCACGATGCCGCCGGTGGCGATGGTGTAGCCCTCCACGGTGATGGCGATGTGGCCCTTGGCGGTGGCGCGGGTGTATTCGGCCCGGATGGCGTCGGACTCGTCGCCCCGCGTCCCGATGAGCGGCCGCACCCGGCCTTCCCGGTCGCGCTCGGTCTCGATGACGTTGACGATCACCGCGCCCCTGGAGCGGTGGGCCCTTCCGTTTTCGTAGAAATAGCTGCCCTGCTGGGTGGCGTAGATGCCGTGGGCCGCGTCGCCGCCCGCGGTCGAAAGCGACAGATCGCGGAAGTCGATCGCGACCCGGCCCCGGCCGGTGTGCGAGGCCCAGATGCCGTAGGCTTCCTCGCCGACATTCCATTCTCCGTCGCCCATCGTCCTGACGGCGTATCTGCCGTGGTCGATGGGGTGGAAGTGCTGGGGCGCGCCCGTCGCATCGACGCCGTGCACATAGACCACCAGATCGCCGTTGCCGCCCTGACGCCAGGCGGAAATGCCGGCGTATAGATCCTCGTTGACGGTGATCCGGGGGTTGCGGACGACGACGTTGCGGGTTCCGTCGTGGTTGACGAACCCGCAGTCGACCGGCTCGGTGGGGATCACGACGGGGCCGGCGGCGCGGAAGATGGCCCGCAGGTGATCCGCGGTGAGGAGGCTGAGGTCGAAGCCCGGGGGGAACACGGCGGTCACCGGGGGGGAAGCGGCGGGGCACTGGAAGACCGGCTGCGCCTTCGCTTCCTGCGCGCCCAGGGCCAGCGCGGCGACCAGGCCGGCGGCGATCGCGCCCGGCAGCCGCCCGTTCCCGAACCTGCCCGTGCGCAAGGCTTCGCTTATCTTCGTGGCCATGAATTTCCCCTCTCCACAAAACGCGTCGTTGCCGACGGAATACCGATCACGATTCCGTTAGAATACCCCCCCCCCCGCAACAAGCAACCCTTGTTTGCGGGAGCGTGGTTGCACCGATATGCGCGGCATCGGGGGTCATTCCGTCAGGTCTTTCCAGAGCTCGCGAACCCTGGCGAAAAAACCTTCCGATTCCGGATGGTGGCCGCCGGCCTGGTCGAACTCCTGCAGCAGTTCCTTCTGGCGCGCGGTCAGGCGGACCGGCGTTTCCACCACCGTTTCGATGATCATGTCGCCGCGCGCCGCACTGTCGACGCCGGTCATGCCCTTGCCGCGCAGGCGGAACTGGCGCCCGGTCTGGGTGCCGGGCGGGATCTGGACCTTGGCGAGCCGGCCCTCGATGGTCGGCACATCGATGCTGCCGCCCAGGGCGGCGGTGGTGATCTTGATCGGCACCGGGCAATAGACGGTGGTGCCGTCGCGCTGGAAGAGCGGGTGTTCTTCGAGCACCAGCACGATGTAGAGGTCGCCCGGCGGGCCGCCGCGCACCCCCGCCTCGCCCTCGCCCGAAAGCCTGATCCTCATGCCGTCGCCGACGCCGGGGGGGACGGTGACGTTCAGCGTCTTTTCCTTCTGCACCCGCCCGGCGCCGCCGCAGGCGCGGCAGGGGTCGCGGATCACCCGCCCGGCGCCGCCGCAGGCGGGGCAGCTGCGCTCGATCGAGAAGAAGCCCTGCTGGGCGCGCACCTTGCCGTGGCCGCCGCAGGTGGTGCAGGAAGCGGTGGCCTGCGGGTCGTCGGCGCCCGAACCGCCGCAGGCCTCGCAGGCCAGCGCCGCCGGCACGCGGATGCGGGCCTGCTTGCCGGCGAAAGCCTCTTCGAGGGTGATCTTCATGTTGTAGCGCAGATCGGCGCCGCGCTGGCCGCCGCCGCGCCCGCGCCGCCGCCCGCCGCCCATGAAATCGCCGAACAGATCGTCGAATACGTCGGCGAAATCGGCGGCGAAATCGTGGCTCTGGCGGGGGCCGCCGCCGCCCTCGAAGGCGGCATGGCCGAAGCGGTCATAGGCGGCGCGCCGGCGGGTGTCCTTGAGGACCTCGTAGGCCTCGCTGACCTCCTTGAACTTCACCTCGGCGTCGCCGTTGCCGGCGTTGCGGTCCGGGTGGTAGGCCATGGCGAGCTTGCGATAGGCCTTCTTGATGGCCTCGGCGTCGGCGCCGCGCTCCACGCCCAGCACCTCGTAGAAGTCGCGCTTCGCCATGGACGTGCGTGCGGGCCGGGGGCCGGCGCCCGCTCAGGCGGCGCCGCTCTTCTTGTCGTCGTCGACCTCTTCGAACTCGGCATCGACGACCTTTTCGTCCGTCCCGCCGTCCGTGTCAGCACCGCCGGCCGCTTCCTGCTGCGCCTTGTAGGCCGCCTCGCCCATCTGCATGGAGGCCTGGACCAGCGCCTGGGTCTTGGCCTGAATGGCGTCGGCGTCCTCGCCTTCGATGGCCGTCTTCAGCTCGGCCATGGCGGTGTCGATGGCAGTCCTGGCTTCCGCCTCCAGCTTGTCGCCGTGTTCGGCCAGCTGTTGTTCCGTCGTGTGGATCAGCGCGTCGGCCTGGTTGCGGGCCTCGACCAGCTGGCGGCGCTGGCGGTCCTCCTCGGCGTGGCTTTCGGCGTCCTTCACCATGCGCTCGATGTCGTCGTCGGACAGCCCGCCGGAGGCCTGGATGCGGATCTGCTGTTCCTTGTTGGTGGCCTTGTCCTTGGCGGAGACGTTGACGATGCCGTTGGCGTCGATGTCGAAGGTGACCTCGATCTGCGGCAGGCCGCGCCGGGCCGGCGGGATGCCCACCAGGTCGAACTGGCCCAGCAGCTTGTTGCCGGCCGCCATTTCCCGCTCGCCCTGGAAGACGCGGATGGTCACCGCCGTCTGGTTGTCCTCGGCGGTGGAGAAGATCTGCCCCTTGCGGGTGGGGATGGTGGTGTTGCGGTCGATCAGGCGGGTGAAGACGCCGCCCAGGGTCTCGATGCCCAGCGACAACGGCGTTACGTCGAGCAGCAGCACGTCCTTGACCTCGCCCTGCAGCACGCCGCCCTGGATCGCCGCGCCGATGGCCACCACCTCGTCGGGATTGACGCCCTTGTGGGGTTCGGCGCCGAAGAACTGCTGCACCTTCTCCTGCACCTTGGGCATGCGCGTCATGCCGCCCACCAGCACCACCTCGCCGATCTCGCCCGGCGACAGGCCCGCGTCCTTCAGCGCCTTGCGGCAGGGCACCAGGGTCTGCTCGATCAGGTCGCCCACCAGGGCTTCGAGCTTGGCGCGGGTGAGCTTGATGGCGAGATGCTTCGGCCCCGAGCGGTCGGCGGTGATGAAGGGCAGATTGACCTCGGTCTGCATGGCGCTGGAGAGCTCGATCTTGGCCTTTTCGGCCGCCTCCTTCAGGCGCTGCAGGGCCAGCTTGTCGCTGCGCAGATCGATGCCGTTCTCCTTGTGGAACTCGTCGGCCAGATAGTCGAGCACGCGCTTGTCGAAATCCTCACCGCCCAGAAAGGTGTCGCCGTTGGTGGATTTCACCTCGAAGACGCCGTCGCCGATCTCCAGCACCGAGACGTCGAAGGTGCCGCCGCCCAGGTCATAGACCGCGATGGTGCCCGATTCCTTCTTGTCGAGGCCGTAGGCCAGCGCTGCCGCCGTGGGTTCGTTGATGATGCGCAGCACGTCCAGGCCAGCGATGCGGCCGGCGTCCTTGGTCGCCTGGCGCTGGCTGTCGTTGAAATAGGCGGGCACGGTGATGACGGCCTGGGCGACGGGGCCGCCGAGATGGGCTTCGGCCGTCTCCTTCATCTTCTGCAGGACGAAGGCACTGATCTGGCTGGGGCTGTAGCGCTCGCCGCGCGCCTCCACCCAGGCGTCGCCATTGTCCGCCTTGACGATGCGATAGGGCACCAGGTCGGTGTCCTTCTTGGTCATGGGGTCGTCGAAGCCGCGCCCGATCAGGCGCTTGATGGCGAACAGGGTCGCTTCCGGGTTGGTCACGGCCTGGCGCTTGGCGGCCTGGCCGACCAGGCGCTCGCCGTCGTCGCTGAAGGCGACCATGGACGGCGTCGTGCGCGCGCCCTCCGCGTTTTCGATGACACGGGCACTGCCGCCCTCCATGACCGCGACACAGGAATTGGTGGTGCCGAGATCGATGCCGATGACCTTGCTCATGCCGTCCCCTCTCTTCGCTGGCAGGTCCGTTCCGGGCCCCGGCTGGCGGCGTCCCGGGGAGAACCTCCCCCTGAATATGTGATCCCCTGGGTGTGTGATATGGTGGCGGCGCCGTGGCGTGCAAGGCCGCAGCGCCGCCGGGTCAGTCTTCCTCCGGCCGTCGGGCGGCGGGCGCCCTGGCCACCGCCACCATGGCGGGTCGCAGCAGGCGCCCGTGGATGGTATAGCCGCCGCGCAGAACCTGCGTCACCGTGCCCGCTTCGGCCTCGTCGGTCTCCACCTCGAACATGGCTTGGTGCAGGTTGGGGTCGAAGCGGGCGCCGGCCGCTTCCACCGCCGCGATGCCGTGGCGTTGCAGCACTGTGTCGAGCTCCTTCACGGTGAGTTCCACGCCTTCGACCAGGGCGCGGGCGGCGCCGGTCCGGTCCGTCTCCAGAGCCCGGCGCAGGTTGTCGGCCACCGCCAGGATGTCTTCGGCGAAGCGGCTGGCGGCGAAACGGGCGGCGTCCTCGCGGTCTTTCTGCGCGCGCTTGCGGACGTTGTCGGTCTCGGCCGCCGCTCGCAGCAGGCGGTCGGTGAGGCTGGCGACCTCGTCTTCCAGCTCGGCGATGCGGCGCGCCACCGCCTCTTCGGCACTCTCCCCGGCGTCGGGCGCGGCGCCTTCGTCCGCTCCTGCTTCTTCCGGTGCCGGTGCGGCATCGTCGTCGGCCGGCGCCTGCCGCTCTTCGCCGGTGGCTTCCTTCTCCTTCTCCATGTCGTCACGCTCCCTTGCGGTTGTCGCCGGGGTCAGCCCAGCAGGCGCCCCACGATCTTGGCTGTGTAGTCCACCATCGGCACGATGCGCGCATAGTTCATGCGGGTCGGCCCGATGATGCCCAGGGCCCCGACAAAGCGGTCGCCGCCGTCCGACACCGGCGCCACGACGGTCGAACAGCCCGAAAGCTGAAAGAGCTCGCTGTCGGCACCGATGAAGATGGAGACCCCTTCGGCGTCCTGCGTCAGCTTCAGCAGCTGGATCATGTGCTGCGCCTTGTCGAGTTTGTCGAACAGCTCGCGGACGCGCTCCAGGTCGGCCAGTGCCCGCACGTCGTCGAGCAGATTGGCCTGGCCGCGCACGATCAGCGTCGGGCGGCCTTCGTCGGCGTTGTCGCGGGACCAGGTCGCAAGGCCGGCTTCCACCACCCGCTGCGCGGCGGCGTCGAGTGCCGCCTCGTGGCGGGCGAGTTCGCGGCCGATCTCCGCCCGCGCCTCCTCCAGCGTGCGCCCGGCCAGCCGCGCCGAGAGATAGTTGCCGGCCTGGATCAGCGCCGCCGGCGGCACGCCCGCCGGCAACTCCACGAACCGGTTCTCCACCGTGCCATTCTCCAGCACCATCACCGCCAGGGCGCGCCCGGCCGCCAGCGGCACGAATTCGACATGGCGGAAGGGCGCCTCCTGCTTGGGCGCCACGACGACGCCGGCATGGTGCGAAAGGCCCGAAAGCGTCCCGGTGGCCGCCTGCAGCAGGTCGTCGAAGGAACGCCCCGCCTCGCTGCAGGCCGCCTCGATGGCGGACCTCTCCTCGCCGGTCAGCTCGCCCACCTGCAGCAGCGCATCCACGAACAGTCTCAGCCCCGGCTCCGTAGGCTGGCGCCCGGCGCTGGCATGGGGCGAGGCCAGCAGGCCGGCCTCCTCCAGGTCGGCCATGGTGTTGCGTACCGAGGCGGGCGAGAGCGTGTCGGTCATGCGCCGTGCGATGGTGCGCGAGCCCACCGGCTCGCCGGTGCGCATATATTCTTCCACCAGGATCGAGAAGATCTCGCGGGAACGCGCGTTAAGCTGCTGAATCATCTATTCGATTCCGGCACCCGCTTCGCCGCCGGCCACCCCCGCCTGCCTGCCATGTAGTGACGAGAGGTGGCGAGGTCAACGCCGCGCCGGTCCTGCATGGCGCGCCGCCCTCATCCATGGGGCAGGCGCGGGCGACGGCATCCGGCGGCGGGTGCCGCCGGTCCCCAGCGCCGGCGTGGCCTCAGCCGTCGCCGGGTTCGGGGCTGAAATAGCGCTTCTTGTCCTTCACGTCGCGCCAGGCGTCGCTGTCGGGCGGGTGGGCCTTCTGCTGCACGATATTGGGCCAGCTCTCGGCGTAGCGGCGGTTCAGCTCCAGCCATTCTTCCAGGCCGCTTTCGGTGTCCGGGCGGATGGCGTCGATCGGGCATTCCGGCTCGCAGACACCGCAATCGATGCACTCGTCGGGGTGGATCACCAGCATGTTTTCGCCCTCGTAGAAGCAGTCCACGGGGCACACTTCCACGCAATCGGTGAGCTTGCACTTGATGCAGGCCTCGACGACGACATAGGTCATGGCGGTGTCCTCGGCGTTGCGGGAAAGCCCCGGCACCCAACGTGCTATCTAGGCGATCGGGCGGCCGGGTCAAGCGCCGCTGCGCCCGGCCCGCGCCCCACTCACCGTGCCAGCTGCGCCTGGGCGCGGCGCCGCGCCAGCGCGCGGTCGCGGTCGGAGACCTGGAGCAGGCCGGCGATGCGGCGGACCAGCGAATCCTCATGGGCATGCAGCTCGCCGTCGGCCAGCACCACCTGCCAGAGCATCTCCATCATGGCGATGCGCTCGTCCTCGTCGAAGGAGGCCTTCAGCACGCGGGTGAAGCGGTTCCAGTCCACCGCGCAGGCGGCGACCTCCATGGCACGGGCGGCCAGCGCCTGCGCGTCCTGCGGCGACAGGGCGAAGCGGGCGGCCAGCAGGGCGGAGAGCCGGTCGCTCTCGCGGCGGTCGAGATGGCCGTCGATCAGCGCCGCTTCGGCCAGGATCGCCGCCGCCGCCAGCCGCAGCTCTTCCTGGGCATCCGCCGGCCCCGCCACCTCGTCGCGGCCCAGGCCCAGAAGGTCCTTCACCCGCCCCAGCATCGCCTTCTCCCGCCGCGCCCGGCAGCATCGCGGCGCCCGGCGGCGAATGCAAGCCGGGTGCGGGCGGCGCGTTCGTGCCGCAAACCGGGGCCGGCCGTTGCCACGGGCCGCGCCCTTCGTCAGGCTGGCCCGATGACCCGCCGTCGCGACGCTGCCACCCTGCTGCTGCTGGCCGCCGCCTCCCTGCTGCTGGTGCTGGGTCTGGCGCTGCCGGCCTTCACGGTGGAGCGGCTATGGGTGTTCGAGAGCAGCCGTTCCATCGGCGGTGTCGTGTGGACGCTGCTGACCGGTGCCGATGTGGCGCTGGGGGTCGTGATCGGCGCCTTCTCCATCGTCCTGCCGGCCGCCAAGCTGGCGCTCTCCTTCTGGGTGTGGGCGGTGCCCGATGGCGGCCCGGCGGTCCGCCGCGCCCTGGCCTGGACCGTCAGGCTCGGCCGCTGGTCGATGATGGACGTCTTCCTGGTGGCGCTGCTGATCGCCATGGTGTTCTCGCTGGGGGTGGTCCGGTTTTCGGCCGGGGCCGGCGTCTATTGCTTCTGCGCCGCCATCGCTTGCGGCATGGTGGCCGCCCACCGCCTGCAAGGCCGCATGGCGGCGACGGCGGGCGGGCGCCGCGGCGCTTGAAGCGGCGCCGGCGAAGACCAATTAAGCATCCAGGCAGCAGGGAGGAGCGCGCCATGGCGGGGGAAGCATCCGGGGGGGAGCGGCACGGCTTTCAGGCCGAGGTCGGGCGTATCCTCGATATCGTCGTCCATTCCCTCTATTCGAAGCGCGAGGTGTTCCTGCGCGAGTTGATCTCCAACGCCTCGGACGCCTGCGACAAGCTGCGCTACGAAGCGCAGCTCGACGCCGCCCTGCTGAAGGACGACCCGGAGCTCAAGATCGCCATCGCGCCCGATGCCAAGGCGCACACCCTCGCCGTGACGGACAACGGCATCGGCATGAGCCGCGACGAGCTGGTGGAAAACCTGGGCACCGTCGCCGGTTCCGGCACTGCCCGCTTCGCTGCCGAGCTGGAGCGGGTCGAAAAGGAGAAGGCGGAGGGCAAGCCGGCGGGCATCGGCCTGATCGGCCGTTTCGGCGTGGGCTTCTATGCCGCCTTCATGGTGGCCGATACGGTCACGGTCACCAGCCGGCACGCCGGCAGCGACGAGGCCTGGGCATGGACCTCCGACGGCAGAAGCGGCTTCGAGATCGCGCCCGCGCCCGCCGCCAGCTCGCGCGGCACCACCGTGCTGCTGGCGCTGAAGAGAGACGCCCGCGAGTTCGCCGAAGCCTCCCGTCTGGAGGCCGTCGTGCGCACCTATTCCGATCATGTCGGCCTGCCGGTATGGCTGGCGGCCGATGGCGCCTCCCGCCAGGTGAACGAGGCGGCGGCGCTGTGGACGCGCCCGAAATCGGCCATCGGCGACGACCAGTACAAGGAGTTCTACCGCCACACGGCGCACGCCTTCGACGAGCCCTGGCTCACTCTCCACAACAGGGCGGAAGGCACCATCGCCTATACCAGCCTGCTCTTCGTCCCCTCCAGCGCGCCCTTCGATCTGTTCGATCCCGCGCGCCGCCACGGGGTGAAGCTCTACGTGCGCCGGGTCTTCGTCACCGATCAGTGCGAGGGCCTGGTGCCGCCCTGGCTGCGTTTCCTCAAGGGCGTGGTCGATTCGGAGGACCTGCCGCTCAACATCAGCCGCGAGGTGCTGCAGAAGAACCCGCTGGTCGCCCGCATCGCCAGGGCGCTGACCGGGCGCGTGCTCACCGGGCTGAAGAAGAAGGCCGAAAAGGATGCCGAGGGCTACCTCGCCTTCTGGGGGGCTTTCGGCCAGGTGCTGAAGGAGGGCATCTACGAGGATGCCGAAAGGCGCCCCGCTCTGCTGAAGCTGGCGCGCTTCCGCTCCACCGCCGGCGAGGGCTGGGTCGGCCTCGACGACTATCTCGCCCGCATGAAGGAGGGCCAGGAGGCCATCTACACGCTGACCGGCGAGAGGGCCGAGACCATGCGTGCCAGCCCGATGCTGGAGGCCTTCCGCGCCAGAGGCGTGGAGGTGCTGCTGCTCGACGACCCGGTGGACGAATTCTGGACCATGTCGGCGGATTCCTATGAGGGCAAGCCCCTGGTCGGCATCGGCAGCGGCGAGATCGACCTTTCGGGCATCGCCGGCGGCACCGCCGCCGAGACGGACGCCACAGGCGAGGAGAAGGCGGCCGACATCGCGCCGCTGCTCGCCATGATCAGGCTGGCGCTGGGCGACGAGGTGAAGGACGTGCGCGCCTCGCAGCGGCTCACCGATTCGGCCTGCTGCCTGGTGGCCGAAGAAGGCGGGATGACCATGCGCCTGCAGAAGATGCTTCAGGCCACGGGCCAGCCGGCGGCACCGTCCGGGCGCATTCTGGAGGTCAACCCCCGCCACGCCCTGGTCCGCGCCCTGGCCGTCCGCGCCGGGGGCGAGGGGGCCGGGCGCGACATCGACGAGATGGCCCGCCTGCTGCTCGACCAGGCGTTGATCCTGGAGGGCGAGCCGCCCCGCGACGCGGCGCTGTTCGCCCGCCGCCTCTCCGACGCCATGGCGAGGGCCATGGCGGGCGCTGGCAGCGGCGAAGGGGCCGGGCGGGGGGCCGCAGCGAAGGAGTCGGAGAGCCGCGAGGCGCGCGAACCGTCGCCGTGAAAAACCCGCGCCGGCGGGCGGATCAGATGCCGGTGGGCGTCTTCGCCGCCAGGCAGTGCTGAAGAATGCCGCCGCTGCTGTAGAAGGCGGCCTCGTTGCCGGTGTCGATGCGCAGGGTGAGCGCCACCCGTTCGCTGCCCCCGCCGGCGCGCCCGATCTCCGCCTCCACCGCCATGTCGGGGCGGATGCCCTGGTCCAGGCCGGCGATCCGCCAGCTCTCGCTGCCGTCCAGCCCCAGCCCGCGCCAGCCCTGGCCGGCCGCGAATTGCAGGGGCAGGACGCCCATGCCGATCAGGTTGGAGCGGTGGATGCGCTCGAAGCTTTCGGCGATCACCGCTCTCACCCCCAGCCCCCGCGTCCCCTTGGCGGCCCAGTCCCGCGACGACCCGGTGCCGTATTCCCTGCCCGCAACCACCAGCAACGGCACGCCTTCCCGGCGGTATCGTCCGGCGGCCTCCCACAGGGTCATGATCTCGCCCGATGGCTGGTGGCGGGTGAAGCCGCCCTCCCGTCCGGCGGCCATGGCGTTCTTCAGGCGGATGTTGGCGAAGGTGCCGCGCATCATCACCTCATGGTTGCCCCGCCTGGCGCCGTAGCTGTTGAAATCCCGGCGGGCGACGCCGCGCTGCGCCAGCCAGCGCCCGGCCGGGCTCTCGGCCGCGATGGCGCCGGCGGGAGAGATGTGGTCGGTGGTGATGCTGTCGCCCAGCAGCGCCAGCGCCCGCGCGCCGTGGATCTCGCCCGCCGGCGCGTCCCAGTCGAAGAAGGGCGGGCGGCGGATATAGGTGGAGCGTTCGTCCCAGGCATAGAGTCGCCCGCCGGGCACGTCCATTGCCCGCCAGGTCTCGTCGCCGTCGAACAGGTCGGCATAGGCGCGGCGGAAGGCGTCCGAATCCAGGGCCAGCGCCATGGCTTGATCGATCTCCTCGTCGCTGGGCCAGATGTCGGCGAGATGGACGGGGCGGCCGTCGCTGCCCCGGCCCAGCGGCTCGCTCGCCAGGTCCACCGCCACGGAGCCGGCCAGCGCATAGGCCACCACCAGCGGCGGCGAGGCCAGATAGTTGGCGCGGGTGGCCGGGTGCACGCGGCCTTCGAAATTGCGGTTGCCGGAAAGCACGGCGGCCACGGCCAGTCCGCCTTCGTCGATGGCGTCCTGCACCGCCTGCGCCAGGGGCCCGGAATTGCCGATGCAGGTGGTGCAGCCATATCCCACCAGGTGGAAACCCTGGGCGTCCAGCGCCTCCTGCAGCCCGGCCCTGGCCAGATAATCGCTCACCGCCCGGCTGCCGGGTGCCAGCGAGGTCTTCACCCAGGGCCGGGGGCGAAGGCCGCGTTCCAGCGCCTTTCTGGCCACCAGCCCGGCCGCCAGCATGACGGCGGGGTTGGAGGTGTTGGTGCAGCTCGTGATGGCGGCGATGGCCACCGCCCCGTCCTCCAGACGCCCGCCGCCGGCCAGCGCCGCGCTACGCCTTTCGCCCGCCGCGCGCCCCTCCCCCGCCAGCACCTCCTCGAAGCCGGCGGCGACCTGGGCCAGCGGGATGCGGTCCTGCGGGCGGCGGGGCCCCGCCAGGCAGGGCTCGATCTCCGCCAGGTCCAGCTCCATGGTGTCGCTGAACAGCGGTTCCGGCGCGCCGTCCTGGCGCCACAGGCCCTGCGCCCTGGCATAGGCCTCCACCAGCTGCACCTGCTCCGGCGCCCGCCCGGTAAAGGCCAGATAGCCGGTGGTCTTCTCGTCGATGGGGAAAAGGCCGCAGGTGGCGCCGTATTCCGGGGCCATGTTGGCGACGGTGGCGCGGTCGGCCAGCGACAGGCGGTCGAGGCCGGGGCCGAAGAACTCCACGAAACGGCCCACCACGCCCTTCTGCCGCAGCTTCTGGGTCAGGGTGAGCACCAGGTCGGTGGCCGTGACTCCTTGCCGGGGCTGCCCTTTCAGCCGGCAGCCGGTCACCGCCGGCACCGGCATGGAGATGGGCTGGCCCAGCATCGCCGCCTCGGCCTCGATGCCGCCCACCCCCCAGCCCAGCACGGCCAGCGCGTTCACCATGGTGGTATGGCTGTCGGTGCCGACCAGGGTGTCGGGAAAGGCCATGCCGTCCTCGCTCCACACCACGCGGGCGAGGTATTCCAGGTTGACCTGATGGCAGATGCCGGTGCCGGGCGGCACCACGCGCAGGCGGTCGAAGGCGCCCTGGGCCCAGCGCAGGAAGCGATAGCGTTCCAGGTTGCGCTCCATCTCCAGGGCCGTGTTGCGGGCGAAGGCGCCGGGGCTGCCGAAGCGGTCCACCTGCAGCGAGTGGTCGATCACCAGATCGACATGGGTGAGCGGGTCGATGCGCCCGCCGTCTCCCCCCCGCGCTTCCACGGCGTCGCGCATGGCGGCCAGGTCGGCGATGGCGGGAACGCCGGTAAAGTCCTGCATCAGCACCCGTCCCGGGCGGAAGGCGATCTCCTCGCCGCCCGTCCGCCGCCGGCCCCAGCCGGCGATGGCGCGGATGTGGTCGCCCGTCACCGTGTCGCCGTCCTCGTGGCGCAGCAGGTTCTCCAGCAGAATCTTCAGCGAAACCGGCAGGCGCGAAAGATCGCCCAAGCGGTCGCCGGCGGCCTCCAGGCTGAACATGGTCCAGGTCCCGCCGCCGGCGGCGAGTGTGCGGCGGGCATCGAAGCTGTCGAGGCTCTTCACGGCAGGTCCTCCGGCAAGGCGGCGCAGCGGGACTCCCGACGCAAGCGAAGATGGCCCGGCAAGGCGCATAAGGCAAACCGGGCCGGGGCAGCCTTCGCCTGTGGCCTGGCGGCTATGGGCGCCAGCTCCACCGCGCGCCGCCACCGTAAGGCCGCCCGTGGCCCGCCGCGATCGGCATCGCCGCCAGCGGGCGGCCGTCGGGCATGTGGTCCGCCGCCACGCGGCACCACCGCCCCCATTCCGGATCGCGTACCACGATCTCGTCCGCCTTCGCTATCGCCACCCCGCCGGCCGCTCCCGTTCGCTCGCCCCGAGCGCCCGCCCGCGGGGTGGGCCGAAGGGGCTTCAGAGGTCGGTGGCGACGAAGCGCATGGCCTGGCGGGCGGTGCGGCGCACCTTCTTGCGGGGGATCGGCGAGGCCAGCAGGCGATGGAGGGCGGCCAGCGCGATCTCGCCGGCGCCGCCGGCCTCCGGCGAGGCCAGCAGGCGGCGCACCGCCTGCACCGTCTTCAGCAGATGCACGGAGACGATGTATTCGTCGCGCCCGTGGTCGAACAGCATGTCCTCGGCGCGGGCGAAGAAGGCCTCGGCGTCGTCCACCCGCCAGTCGTCGAGGTCGATGGCGCGGTCCTGGCGGCCGCCGTTGCGCCCCGCGAAGCAGGCCATCTGCAGCAGGGCGGGCGGCCACAGCGCCGGCTGGCGCCGCGCCAGCTGCAACGCCGCATCGGCGAAGGTGAGGCCGTGGGTGAGGTCGAGCCAGCCGAAATCGCTGCCATAGGGCTGGTCGTCGTCGTCGAGATGCCGGAGGTCGAAGGCCAGCATGTTGGTGGCGTTCGCCGCCAGCAGGCTGCGAAAGAGCGCCGCCGGCGGCGCGCCGCCATGCCTTGCCGTCAGGGCCAGCGCCTTGCCGGCATCGAGGCCGGCGAAGGCCGAAGCCGGCGGGGCGGTCTCGCACTCTCCGGCGCCGAAGGCTGCGAGCGCCGGGCGATAGCCGCGGAACTCGGGGATCAGGTCCTCGCGGAAGGCGGCGACGATGCTCCTCACCAGCGGCAGCAGCAGGGGTTCGGCCATCTCCTCGCCCAGGCGCGAGAGCAGCTCGCCCGCCTTCACGACATAGATCGCCGCGTGGCCGAAATCCGCGTAATGCGCCATGGCGGCCCGCCCCAGCGCATCTTCCATCGCCGCGAAGCCGCCGCCCGCCGCCAGGGCGCCGCGGGCCAGGCGGATGGCGCATTCTTCCCGCTGCGCTTCCACGGCGTCGCAGAAAGCCTCCGCGTCCCACGGCAGGGCGCCTTCGGCGTAGGGCCAGGCCGCCTCGCGCAAGGTGTCGTCGGCCATGTGGCCGATGGCTTCCAGCAGGCAGATCAGCCGGTCTTCCGCCTCGCGCTCATGCCCGTCGTGGAGGGCCAGCCAGTCGGCGGTGCCGGCGAAGGCGTGGGTCCAGCCGAATTGCAGCCGGTCGTGAGACCAGCGGATCGCCTCCTTCACGGCGACAGTGGCATCGCCGCGCAGGCGCTGGATGCGGGCCAGCTCGCGGGCCAGGCGCTGGTAATCGTGGTCGGCGAAGCCCTGGCGCAGATCGGCGAGGGTCTTGGCGAGCCGCTCCTCGAGGGGCGGATCGACGATCTCCACCCAGACGTCGCCCGCCCGCAGCCGCACCGGATAGACCCGCAGCCGGTCGCCGTCGCGCTGGTTCTCGCCGCTGCGAAGGTCGAAGCGCCAATTGTGCCAGTTGCAGGTGAGCCGGCAGTCCTCGTCCAGCGTCCCTTCGCTCAGGGGATAGCCCTGATGGGGGCAACGGTTGTTGCAGGCGAAGACGCCGTCGGGGGTGTCGAAGAGCGCGATCTGGCGCCCATCGAGGCGGAAGACGGCGCGGCCCCTGGCCCGCAGAGTCGCGGCGGCGACGGTTTTCACCCACCCCATGGCGCCTTCTCCCTCGCATCCCGCGCCCATTTAGAAACAAAACGCTTCCCCATGCAAGGTAGTGCCTCGGTTTGAAGATGGGCGGATGCCGTTTGCCGCCACCCCCAGGCGTCCCGCTCCCCGGCGGGCCGTCCGGTCCGCCCACACACCGTTTCCCCGAGCGCCGGCGTCCCGCCGGCAAACGGGCCGCAAGGCCCGTCAACGCACTGCCCCCTACCTCCCAGCCACCGCCGACGCACCGCCCCCCGCATGCGCTTCCACCGCGCGCGGCGCCTTCCGTCGTTTCCGCCGGCTTCGCGGGCAGGGTGCCGACACGCAGCGCGGCGGCGTGCGGCCTCGAAATTGCAAACCGAGACACCACCCCATGCAAGGGCCGCCGGGCGGTGCGCTTACCCCCTTCGCCGCGCGCCTGTAGAGTGCGCCCGCGATGGCGGCGCGACCCGAAAGCCCGGCCCTGGCGGCGCACGATCTGGCCTGCGAACGCGGCGGGCGCCGCCTGTTCGCCGCCCTTTCCTTCGCGCTGGCCGCCGGCGAGGCGCTGGTGCTGGAAGGCCCCAACGGCAGCGGCAAGAGCAGCCTGCTGCGGCTGCTGGCGGGCCTGCTGCGGCCGCTGGCCGGGCGGGTGCTGTGGCGCGGGCTGGACACGCGGGAGGAGCCCGGCCCCTGGCGCCGCGCGCTGGTCTTCCTGGGCCATCGCGATGCCGTCAAGCCGGCCATGACGGTGGCCGCCAATCTCCGCTTCTGGCACGCCTTCGAGGGCGGCGGCGGCAGCGTCGGCGAGGCGCTGGAGGCCCTGGGGCTGGCACCCCTGGCGGCGCTGCCGGCGGCGCTGCTTTCGGCCGGCCAGCGGCGGCGCCTGGCGCTGGCGCGCCTGGCGCTCAGGCCGGGCGGCTGCTGGCTGCTGGACGAGCCCGGCGCGGGCCTGGACGCGCCGTCGTCGGCGCTGCTGGCGGCGCTGATCGAGCGCCATCTGGCGCTGGGCGGGGTGGTGGCGATGGCGGGCCGCCAGGCGCCGGCACCGGCCGGGGCCGCCCGCCTCGCCCTGCCGACCCCCGCGCAGCGTGGCAGCCGCCATGAGCGGGCCGGCCCCCCGCGCGTGGCATGGCAGTCGCCATGAAAGAACCATCGCCCGCGATCCGGAGCGCGGCGGCGAGCCGGCGGCGGGCGAAGCGCGGCGGCCGTCACGCAGGGCGGCGCTTGCCGCCGCGGCGGCCGTGAGGGGGCTTGCCGCCCTCGTCGCCCGCGATGCGGCGCTGGCCCTGGGGCGCGGCGACGAGGCGGCGCTGACGCTGGGTTTCTTCCTGGTCGCGGTCGCCCTCTTCCCCTTCGGCATCGGCCCCGATCCGCAGCTCATGGGGCGGGTGGCGGCCGGCGTCGTGTGGGTGACGGCGCTGCTCGCCGCCACCTTGTCGCTGGAGCGCATGTTCCGCCCCGATTTCGAGGACGGCGCCCTGGACCTGCTGGCCCTGGGGCCGGCGCCGCTGGAACTGGCGGTGCTGGCGAAATGCCTCGCTCACTGGCTGACGACCGGCCTTCCCGTCGCCCTGCTGGCCCCGCTCATGGCGGCGCTGTTGCAGCTCGACGGCGCGGCCTGGCTGCCGCTGACGGTGGCGCTGCTGCTGGGCACGCCGTCGGTCAGCCTGGTGGGGGCGGTCGGTGCCGCGCTGGTGCTGGGGGCCCGGCGGGGCGGGGCGCTGGTCGGCCTGCTGGTGCTGCCGCTGTTCGTGCCGGTGCTGGTGTTCGGCGTCCTGGCCGTGGAGGCGGCCCTGGCGGGCCTGCCGGTCTGGCCCGCCATGCTGATCGAGCTCGCCCTGCTGGCCCTCGCCCTGCCGCTGGCGGCCTTCGCCGGGGCCGGCGCCCTGCGCCTGGCGCTGGCCTGAGCGCGTCGGGATGCCGGTCGTGGCCGCCTTCTTCCACCGCCTCGCCAGCCCCGCCCGCTTCCAGCGGCTGGCGCCGCGCGTGCTGCCCTGGGCCGGCGGGGCGGCGGCGCTGCTGCTGGCGGGCGGCCTCGTCTGGGGGCTGGCCTTCGCGCCCCCCGACTATCAGCAGGGCGATGCCGCGCGCATCATGTATGTGCATGTGCCGGCGGCGTGGATGGCGCTGCTGTGCTATGCCGTCATGGCCGCGCTGTCGGCCGCCTTCCTGGTCTGGAAGCATGTGCTGGCCGGTCTCGCGGCGCGGGCGTCGTCGCCCATCGGCGCCTGCTTCACCGCCGTGGCGCTGGTCACCGGCAGCCTGTGGGGCAAGCCCAGCTGGGGCACCTGGTGGGTGTGGGACGCCAGGCTCACCTCGGTGCTGGTGCTGTTCTTCCTCTATCTGGGCCATATGGCGCTGGCGCGGGCCTTCGACGAGGGCTGGCGCGGCGCCCGCGCGGCCGCCATCCTGGCCGTGGTCGGGGTCGTGAACCTGCCCATCGTCAAGTTCTCGGTGGACTGGTGGAACACGCTGCATCAGGGCGCCAGCGTGCTGCGCGCCGGCGGCCCCGCCATCCATCCCTCCATGCTGTGGCCGCTGCTGACGGTGGCGGCGGGTTTCGCCGCCTTCTATGTCGCCGTTCTGCTGGTCCGCATCCGCAGCGAGCTGCTGGCCCGGCGCATCGAGGCGCTGCAACGCCGGCACACGGCGGTTGAGGGAAGCGATTCCCCCGCGCTATAGGGGCGCGGGGCGGCGGCAGGGGAGGGCGCCATGAGCGAGCCGGTGAAAACCGAAAGGCGGGGCCGGACGATCGAGATCACCATCGACAACCCGCCCGCCAACGCCATCGGGCGGCGGGTGACGGCCGGCCTCTCCAGGGCCTTCGCCGCCCTGCGCGACGACCCGGAGCTGCTGGTCGGCATCGTCACCGGGGCCGGCGGCAAGTTCTTCTCGCCCGGCTGGGACCTGAAGGAGGCGGCGGCCGAACAGGGCGTCAGCGAAGAGGCGGTCGATGGCGGCTTCGCCGGCATCACCGAGATGTGGGACCTCTACAAGCCGGTGATCGCGGCCGTGAACGGCTATGCCGTCGGCGGCGGCTGGGAGATCGCCCTGGCCTGCGATCTGCAATATGCCGTGCCGCATGCCACCTTCTTCGTGCCCGATGTCCATCGCGGCTTCGTCGCCGATGGCGGCGCCATCCAGATCCTGCCCCGCCGCCTGCCCCATTCGGTGGCCATGGACATCCTGCTGACCGGCCGCCGCATGGGCGCCGAGGAGGCTCTGCGCTGGGGGCTGGTCAACGAGATCGTGGCACCCGACCTGCTCATGGAGCGGGCCCGCGCCACCGCCCGCCATCTGGCCGAGGGCGGGCCGCTGGCGCTCCAGGCCACCAAGGAGGCGGTGCGCCACGCCATGCACCTTTCCATCCCCGATTGCTTCCGCAGCCTGCGCGGCGGCGATCTGCCGATCTATGCCCGCATGCTGGCCAGCGAGGACGCCAGGGAAGGCCCGCGCGCCTTCGCCGAGAAACGCAAGCCGGTGTTCAAGGGCCGCTGAGGGTTTCCGGGCGGGCGGGCGCCGTCAGGCCGGCTGGCGCCGCAGCGACTGCGCCATGCAGTGGACGCCGCCGCCGCCGCGGGTGAAGACGTCGACATCCGGGTCGAAGACCGTGAAGCCCAGCGCCTTCAGCCTGGCGTTGAGGTCCCTGGCGTGGGCGGGCGCCAGCACCCGGTCGTTGCCCAGGGCCATCACGTTGCAGGCCAGCGCCATGGTGTCGCGGTAGTTCACCGGCACGATCTCGATCTTCCGGGCCTTCAGCCAGTCCACGATCTCCGGTGCCGTGGTGTCGAGGCAGACGGCGGCGAGCTTCTCCGCCAGCATGCACACCATCAGGTCGATGTGGACATAGTGTTCGGCGATGGGGGCGATGCGGACCTCCCAGCCCTCCTTCTCGAACCAGCGGGCGACCTGGCGGGCCGCGCCTTCCTGCGTGCGCTCGCCGCACCAGCCGATCAGCACCGCGCCGGGTTCGATGATGTCGAAATCGCCGCCTTCGAAGGAACCGGCCGTCACCATGTCGTAGATGGGGACGCCGTTTTCCACATAGAAGCGGATCACCGGGGCGTATTCGCCGCGCCGCCACCACTGCGCCATCTGCGTCACCACGGCGCCATAGGGGGTCATGAACGAGGAATCGCGGGCATAGACCTGGTAGGGCAGGCCTTCGTCGGCCTCCAGCCAGTGCACCTTCACGCCCGCCTCCCGATAGGCGTCGACCATCTCCCGGTGCTGCTTCATGGCCAGCTGCCGGTCGAAGACGTCGCCGCGCGCCAGGGTGGCCTTGGAGATGGAGCTGGTGGCCCGCCAGCGGTAGTGGTCGGCCGGGGCCAGCAGCACGTCGGTCAGCACGCCGTATTCGGAGTCGCAGCCCCAATGGGCGGCCGTCGGCGTGTTGCCTTCGGGGTGGCGGCAGCGCAGCGGGGTCATGGCGTTCTCCTGCGGCGCGGGGTCAGCTGCGATAGTCGGGGTCGGTTCTGTCGAGGGCGCGCAGCACCGCCTGCCAGGCGCTGTCGTCGGGCATGAACTCCTCGTCGTCGGCCAGGGCCGCCGTGCGGGCGATGGTCGCCTCGTCGGGCAGGATCGTCTCCTGGCCCGAGGCCAGCGCGTCCACCTGCACCTTGCAGGCCACCTCCAGGTTGTAGAGGGTCTGGAATGCCAGGCCGGCCGTCGCCCCGCAGGTGAGCAGGCCGTGGTTTTCCAGGATCATGGCGTTGTGGCGGCCCAGATCGGCGACCAGCTTGTCGCATTCGGCCTGGCCGGCGGTCTGCGTGTCCCAGGGGTGGCGGGCGACGCGCCCGTGCAGGAACATCGCCTGCTGGGTCAGCGGCAGCAGGCCGCAGGCCATGCAGGCCACGGCCATGCCGGCGCGGCTGTGGGTGTGGAGGACGAAGTTCGCGTCGTCGCGCCCCTTCAGCACGGCGTGGTGGATGGCGTGGCCAGCCGCGTTCACCGGCCAGTCGCCGCGCACCAGGTGCCCGTCGTAATCGACGACGATCAGGTTGGAGGCGACGACCTCCTCGAACAGCAGGCCGTAGGGGTTGATGAGGTAGCGGCCGGGCTCGTCGGGCAGGCGCGCCGAGATATGCGTGTAGATGAGGTCGGTCCAGCCATAGCGAACGAAGGCGCGGTAGAGGGCGGCGAGCTCGCAGCGGATCTCCCATTCGCCCGTGGAGATGGCGGCGGGTTCGAGCTGAGTGACGGCGGCCATGGCATTGCCTCCCGTTCGGTTGCGCGGGAACGATAGCACGGGCGCGGGCGGCGGGGCAGGGGGCGCTTCGGCCCGGCGCGGGGGCCTAGAGCAGCAGGCCGACGACGACGGCGGCGAGGCCGCCCAGGGCGGTGATCGCCACGATCAGCGCGCATCCCTGGGCCCACAACGCCTTGTAGAGATCGCCCCTGGTGGCGCAATTCTCGACTCTGGCGGCGAGGCCCTCGACCTTGATATCGAGGTTTCCGACTCTGGTCTCGAGGCCCCCGACCCTGCCCTCGAGCCCCTCCATCCTGGCCTCGAGGCCTTCGATCCTGCCCTCGAGACCCTCCATTCTGGCGTCGAGGCCCTCCATCCTGGCGTCGAGGCGCGCGACATGGCCCTCGACCGCGCTTTCCAGGCGCACGAAGCCGGCCTGGAGAGCGGCGGTTTCCGCCGACGCCTGGCGCGTTGCTTCGGCCCGTGCCGTCGCGAAGCCTTCCGTGACGGCCTCGCGGACCATGACGACCGCCGCTTCGGCCTGGGCTTCGTCGAAGCCGGCGTCGCGAAGCCTCTTGGCAGCCGTATAGGTGTCGAAGGCAGCGGTCATGGCGCCACGATACGCTGCCGCGGCTGCCGGGGCAAGGGCGCGTTCCGGCGCCTGCGGTGGCACCTATGCGTCAGATTCGGACGCGCCGTTCCGTCTTCGTCCGCGCCCCCGGCGGCTATGAATCCACGGCCGCGTCCAGCACCTCTTCCGCCTCCCTCAGCAGGGCCAGGGTGGCGGCCAGGTCGAGCCTGCCGTCGGTGCCGGCTTGCCGCCAGTCGCGGTCCAGGATGGCGACCGTCATGTAATGCCCATTCCCGAAATGGGGCTTCGTGATCGTCAAACTACTGGCTTTACCGGCTTCCACGACTCGTTCGTGCCAGTATCGTCTGCGCTCGCGTCGCCGCTCTTTGTCGTCAACCCTGATCTTGAAGCACAGCTTTTCCTGCTCGATTTGCAGATACACGTCGTCCCCGCCGCCATTCCTCCAGTGCCAGTGCATCCCCAGAAAACCGCCGGACGGATTCGGGACATAGCCCCACCCGGCTTTCAGCTTCTCTTCGAGGCAGCGGAAAAGGCCTTCCCAACCGTGCCAGTGCCAGTTGCAAAGCGGTTTCTTCTTCCAGGAGCAGGATTGCTCTTCCAGCTCCTGGAGATAATCGAGAAAGGCCGCCAGAATCTCCGACGCATTCCGGTCGCAGCCCTTCAACACGTCCAGGAAATCCTGGCGCTCGAACACCCGGTAGGGCGGGCAGAGTTCGATCTCCTCAATGGCACGTTTTTCGGCGTGGGACATGTTCCCCGTCTTGAAGAAGATCGGAAAGAGCTTGTCCTTGGGAGGATGTGCATACTCCCAACCCTGGGCCGTCTCGTTCTCCACCCACAGGCTGCCGCCAAGGGCTTTTGCATGATACCGCTTGAGCTGGCCGCTATGGCGGCCGCTGTCGGTCTTGTCCTCGATGAGCAGCGCGTATTTATCGTTTTTGTCGCTGATCCAGGCGAACACGTCGACGCTGGCGACCTGCATTCCCAGCTTGACGGTCTCGATGCGCTTCGGCCCCGGCCTGCCATGTTTGGCGAATAGCGCCCGGGCGAAACGCTGGCCGGCTTCGTGGAGCGCGGGGTCGGTCCGGGCATGGCATTGGTTGGCCCAGTCCAGCAGCCAGCAGATCATGGCGTCCTGCGACAGTTCCTTGTGGCCGTAACGGAAGAGGTTGGGTCGTTGAGTGCTCATATCGCTTCTCCATGCGGGGGGTCACGGCGGCACGCAGACGATGCGCCGCCCCCAGAACGCGCCACGGGCATCCAGGACCCTAAATTTTTCGACGCCCACGACGGCCCCCGAATCGCCGAAGCCGCCATACTCGCACGGGGGGGGGGGGGGCAAAGGCAAGCCCCCCTACTCCGCCGCCAGCAGGTGGCCGCGCGCCGCCAGCGTGTCGTCGAAGGCTTCGGCGAAGGCGTCCAGGTCGGCGTCGGTCATGGGCAGGCACAGCAGCAGCGAGTTGCGCCAGGTCGGCCGCTGGCCGCGAGCCAGCAGCTCGTGAAACAGCAGCGCCGCCTTGGCCGGGTCGGCACGTCCGGCGTCGCGCTCGTTCCGCAGCGGCCCCTCGCAGCAGTGGATCTGCATGATCGAGCCCAGCCCGGAGACGTGCAGCGGCAGGCCGTGGCGCAAGGCGATGGCGTTCAGCCGCGCCCGCAGGGCGTCGCCGCGGGCGTTGAAGGCTTCTGCCCGCTGCGGTGTGTAGAGCTCGGTCATGGCGGCCACGCCGGCGGCATGGGTGATGGGGTTGTTGTTGAAGGTGCCGGCATGGCCGATGGCGTCGGCCGCGCGCGGGTCGAAGCGGCGCATCAGGTCTTCGCGCCCGCCGAAGGCGCCGAAGGGCGCGCCGCCGCCGATATATTTGCCCAGCGTCGTCATATCCGGCACGATCCCCAGCAGCTGCTGCAGGCCGCCGCCGGAAAGGCGGCTGGTGATCACCTCGTCGAAGATCAGCACGATGCCGTGGCGTTGCGTCGCCTCGCGCAGCGCCCGCAGAAAGGCCGCCTCGGCCGGGATCATGCCGCCCGCCCCCTGCAACGGCTCGACCACCGCGCAGGCTAGCTCTCCGGCATGGGCCTCGATCAGCGCCAGCGTCGCCTCGGCGTCGTTGAAGGGCGCCATGACATAGTCGAAGGGCGCGTTGATGGGCGAGCCGCCATGGGCGAAGGTGAAGACGCCGCCGTGATAGCCGCCCTCGAACACCATCACCTTCGCCCGGCCGGTGACGGCGCGGGCGGTGACGATGGCCATCATGTTGGCCTCGGTGCCGGAATTGGTGAAGCGCAGCTTGTCCAGCGAGGGAAAGCGGCGCGCCAGCTCGGCCGCCAGCAGCCGCTCGTAGCGGTTGGGGCCGCCCAGCACCCAGCCCGAAGCCATGGCCCGGGAGACGGCCTGCGCCAGGCGCGGCTCGGAATGGCCGAACAGGCCGGCGCCGAACTCGCCCACGAAATTGGCGTAGCGATGGCCGTCGATGTCCCAGACGAAGGCGCCTTCGCCGCGCGCCAGGGTGAGCGGAAAGGGCGGGTGGAAGAGCACCGTGCGGGTGTTGCCGCCGGGCATGGCGGCCGCCGCCGCTTCGTCCTCGGCCCGGCTCCTGGGGTTGGCGGCCGCGAAGGCGGCCATGGCCTCGTCCAGGGCGCGGGCGAGATCCTCGCGCAGGGCGGTGTTGGCGATTCTGGCCATGGCGCATCCCTCCCGGAGCCGGGACGCAGGCTAGACCGCCCCCAGCCTCAGGGCGACCCCGGGGGACGGCTTCGGGGCGACTCTGGCGCGGTCCGCCCGGACGTGGTTTAGTGGCCGCCGGCCATGGCGAGGGGGCCGCCGATGCCGGAGACCTTTCCCCATCTCTTCACGCCGCTGGTGGTCAACGGCGTCACCATCCGCAACCGCATCTTCTCCACCGGCCACATGACCACGCTGGCCACCGACTACAGGCCCAACGAGCATCTGGCCGCCTATCACGCCGCCAGGGCCCGCGGCGGGGCGGGGCTGGTGATCGTGGAGGTCGCCACGGTGCACCCTTCGGCCGTCTACACCTCCCACACCATCAAGGGCGAGAGCGACGACTGCATCCCCGGCTATCGGCGCATCGCCGAAGGCGTTCACCGCCACGGCTGCAAGGTTTTCGGCCAGCTTTTCCACCCCGGGCGCGAGAACTTCGAATCGATCGACGGCAGCGCGCCGGTCGCCTACGCGCCCTCGGCCGTCGCCAACGAGCGCTTCCACGTGGTGCCGCGCCCGATGTCGCGCGCGCTCATCGCCGAGGTGGTGGCGGGCTATGGCGATGCCGCCCTGCGCCTGCGCGAGGCCGGCCTGGACGGCGTCGAGATCGTCGCCAGCCACGGCTATCTGCCGGCCCAGTTCCTCAACCCGAAGGTCAATCTGCGCGACGACGACTATGGCGGCAGCCTGGAGAACCGGCTGCGCTTCCTGCGCCAGGCGATCGACGATGTCCGCGCCAAGCTGGGGCCGGACTTCGTGGTCGGCCTGCGCATCTCGGGCGACGAACGCTCGCACGACGGCCCCGACATCGAGACCGTCACCGAGGCGATGCTGCTGCTCGATCGCGGCGGCGGCCTCGATTACTTCAACGTCATCGCCGGTTCCTCCTCGTCGCTGGCGGGCTCGATCCACATCGTGCCGCCGATGTGGATCGAGAACGGCTATGTGGCGCCCTATGCCGCCAGCGTGAAGGCGCAGGTGCGCGTGCCGGTGTTCGTGGCCGGGCGCATCAACCAGCCGCAGCTGGCCGAGCGCATCGTCGCCTCCGGCCAGGCCGACATGGTGGGCATGACGCGCGCCCAGATCTGCGACCCGGAGCTCGCCAACAAGGCCAGGGAAGGCCGCCTGGACGACATCCGCGCCTGCATCGCCTGCAACCAGGCCTGCATCGGCCACATGCATATGGGTGTGGGCATCTCCTGCATCCAGTTCCCGGAATCGGGCCGCGAGCTCGCCTATGGCCGGCGCCGCCCGCCCGCCCGCCGCAAGCGGGTGCTGGTGGCGGGCGGCGGGCCCGCCGGCATGAAGGCGGCCGCCGTCTGCGGTGAACGAGGCCACGAGACGGTGCTGGCCGAGGCCGGCGCCAGGCTGGGCGGCCAGGCGCTGCTGGCCCAGGCGCTGCCGGGCCGGGCCGAGTTCGGCGGCATCGTCACCAATCTCGCCCGCGAGATGGAACGGGCCGGCGTCGCCGTGGAGCTGAACACCGAGGTCACCCCCGCCCTGGTCGAGGAGCGGGCGCCGGACGCCGTGATCGTGGCCACCGGCGCCCTGCCCGCCCCGGTGGAGATCGAAGGCGGCGACGAGGCGCATGTGGTCGATGCCTGGGCGGTGATCCGGGGCGAGGCCAATGTCGGCGGGCGGGTGGTGGTGGCCGACTGGCGCTGCGACTGGATCGGCATGGGCCTGGCCGAGCAGCTGGCGGCCAGCGGCTGCAAGGTGACGCTGGCGGTGGACGGCTACATGCCGGGTCAGACCGTCCAGATGTATGTGCGCGACCTGTGGGCGGGCCGCCTCCACCGCCTCGGCGTCGAAGTGATCCCCTATGCCCGCGTCTTCGGGGCCGACCGCGACAGCGTCTATCTCCAGCACGCCACCAGCGGCGAGCCGATCGTGCTGGACGGCATCGACACGCTGGTGACGTCGCTGGGCCACCGCTCGCAGACGGCGCTGGCCGAAGGGCTGGCGGGCTGGCGGGGCGAGCTGCACGAGATCGGCGACTGCCTGGCGCCGCGCACGGCCGAGGAGGCGGTGCTGGAAGGGCTCAAGGTGGCGGCGGAACTGTAGCCATGGCGGGGCCGTGCTGGCGGCGCTGATCGCGGCGGCCGACGAAGCGGCGGCCGCCATCCTGGCCCTGCGCGGGCGGGCGCCGGCCAGGCGCAAGGCCGACTGCTCGCCGGTGACCGAGGCCGACCAGGAGGCCGAGCGCATCCTCATCGGCCATCTCGTTCGCCTGGACGCCAGCATCCCCATCGTCGCCGAGGAAAGCGCCGCCGCCGGCCGCCTGCCTGCCCGCCCGGGGCGCCGCTTCTGGCTGGTGGACCCGCTGGACGGCACCAGGGAGTTCGTGGGCGAGGGCGGCGAGTTCACGGTCAACCTCGCCCTGATCGAGGACGGCCGGCCGACGCTTTCCGTGGTCGCCGCCCCGGCCAAGGGCCTGCTCTATGCCGGCGACGGCGCCCGCGCCCTGTGCAGGCGCGGCGGCGGCGCTCTGGAGCCGGTGCGGGCGCGGGCCGTGCCCGCCGGCGGCGCCCTGGCCCTGGCCAGCCGCTCCCACCGCGACCGGGCGACCGAGGCCTTTCTGGAGCGCGAGCGGGTGGCCTCCTGGCAGGCGCGGGCGAGCTCGCTGAAATTCTGCCTGCTGGCCGAAGGCGCGGCCGACCTCTATCCGCGCTTCACCCGCACCATGGAATGGGACACGGCCGCCGGCCACGGCGTGCTGCTGGCGGCCGGCGGGCGCGTGACGACCTTGGACGGCGCCGCCCTGGCCTATGGCAAGGCGGGATTCGAGAACCCGGCCTTCGTCGCGAGAGGCCTGGATGGCTGACGCCGGCCGGCGTCCTCGCGCCGCGCGGAGACCGGAGGCCGCGCCCGCCGCGCTGGCGCGGCTGAAGCGGGCGGTGGGGCGGCGGGGCTGGCTCGCCCCGCCCGACGACGTCGAGCGCTACACCACCGACTGGCGGCGCCTGTGGCCGGGCGCGACGCCGCTGGTGCTGCGCCCGGCCACCACCGGCGAGGTGGCGGAGATCGTCGCCATCTGCGCCGAAGAGGACCTCGCCGTGGTGCCGCAGGCGGGCAATACCGGGCTGGTCGGCGGCGGCGTCCCGCGCCGGGGCGGGCGCGAGGTGGTAGTCAGCCTGGAGCGCATGACGGCGATCCGCGATCTCGACCCGGTGGGCGCCACCGTCACCGTGGAGGCGGGCTGCATCCTGGCCGACGTGCAGGCGGCCGCCGCCGCCGCCGGTCTGCTCTATCCCCTGAGCCTGGCGGCGGAGGGCAGCTGCCGCATCGGCGGCAATCTGGCCACCAACGCCGGCGGCACCAACGTGCTGCGCTATGGCAACGCCCGCGACCATGTGCTGGGGCTGGAGGTGGTGCTGGCCGACGGGCAGGTGTGGAACGGGCTGCGCGCCCTGCGCAAGGACAACAGCGGCTACGACCTGAAGCAGCTTTTCCTGGGCAGCGAAGGCACGCTGGGGATCGTGACGGCGGCGGTGCTGAAGCTGTGGCCGCGCCCGCGCACGAAGGTCACGGCCTGGCTGGGCGTCGCCGGGGCCGGCGAGGCGCTGGCGCTGCTGGCGCGTTGCCAGCGGGCCGCCGGCGGCCAGGTCACCGCTTGCGAATACATGGCGGCGGAGGCGCTGGAGCTGCTGTTCGCCCGGCTCCCCGGCCACCGCCCGCCGCTGGCCGCCCGTCCCGGTGCCGCGCCCTCGCAGCGCGCGGCGACGGGCGGCTGCCTGCTGCTGGAGGCGGCCTCGGGGCGGGCCGGCGACGGCCTGGACGTCGCCATCGAGGAGGCGCTGGCCGCCGCCATGGCGGCGGGCGAGGTCGAGGACGCGGTCGTCGCCCGCTCCGAGGGCCAGGCGCGGGCGATGTGGCGCATTCGCGAGGACATGCCGGAAGCGCAGGCACTGGCGGGCGGCGGCCTCAAGCACGATGTCGCGCTGCCCCTGGCGCGCCTGCCCGACTTCCTGGCCCAGGCGCGGGACCGCGTGCTGGCCCTGGCACCGCAGGCGCGCATCGTCGCCTTCGGCCATCTGGGCGACGGCAACATCCATTTCAACCAGTGCGCCGACGACCCTGCCGCCCTGGAGGCGCTGCTGGCCAGGGAGCGCGAGATCGCCGATGCGGTGGAGGCGCTGGCGGTCGAGATGGGCGGTTCGTTCAGCGCCGAACACGGCATCGGCCAGCTGCGGCTGCGCCAGATGGCCCGCTACAAGCCGCCCCTCGAACTGGCGTTGATGAGGAAGCTGAAGGCGGCCCTGGACCCCGAAGGCCGCCTCAACCCCGGCAAGGTGGTCGCGTAAGGCCCCTCGCCGGATGCGAAAAAGCGCCGGCGGGCCTGGCCCGCCGGCGCCGTTTTCGCGCGCTGGAAGCGTCAGGCCTGGGAGTCGTCCACCCAGACGCGCTCATAGGGCCAGCCTGCGCCCAGGGCGAAGGCCGGGCTGCCCTGGAAGCCCTGGACGCGGGCGGTGGTCGCCTCGATGTAGTTGGTGAAGAACGGCAGGAACAGGCCGCCGTCGTCGTGCAGCAGCGTGGACGCCTCGCAGTAGATCTCCCTGCGCCGGACGGGGTCGGTCTCCAGCCGGCCCATGACCAGCAGCTCGTCGAAGCGCTCGTTGCACCAGAAGGTCTCGTTCCACGAACCGCCGCAGGCATGGGCGATGGTGAGGATGGCATCGGCCGTCGGGCGCGAGTTCCAGCCGGTGACGCAGAACGGCACCTGCATCCAGGTGTGGCTCCAGTAGCCGTCGTCCGGCACCCGGTTCAGCGTGATTTCGATGCCGGCCGCCCGCGCCTGTTCCTGGAGGATGACGCTGGCGTCCACGGAGTTGGCGTGGCCGGCGTTCGAGACCGCGATCTCGATCGAAGAAAGGCCCGTCTTGTCCCAGTGCCATTTGGCCTTTTCGGGATCGTAGTTGTGCTGCGGGATGTCGTCGCAATAGGTCGGCAGGCCGGGATTGACCGGGAAGTCGTTGCCCACCTTGCCGTGGCCCAGCAGCACGCTGTCCACCAGGTAGTCGCGGTCGACGCAGTACTTCATTGCCTGGCGCAGGTTGAGGTCGTCGGTCGGTGCCCGGTCCACCGCCATGATCCAGGCGAACCAGCTGCCCGACGGGGTGGAGTGCACCTTGACGCCGGAATCCTGGGCGACCATGGCGGCGACCCGGGGTTCGACGCGCAGGGTCATGTCGATGCTGCCCGAGCGCAGCGCGCTGGTGCGGGCGGCGTTGTCGGGGATGCCCTGGGTGACGAAGGTCGAGACGTTGCCGGCTTCCTCGTTCCAGTAGTTCTCGAACTTCTCGGTCACCGATTCCAGGCCCGGGTTGAACTCGACCAGCTTGTAGGGGCCGGTGCCGACCACCGGGTCGCCGTCCTTCCAGCCCGCCTGCACGATCGAGGTGTGGTAATCATGGCCCAGCGTGGTCGGGAAGTCGGCATCGCCGGAGGCGAGCGTGAACTTCACCACATTGGGGCCGTCGGCCCGCATGTCGACGATCGGCTGGAGCACCGGCTTCGAAGGCGATTCCGAGCCTTCCTTGATGTGCTCGCCCAGGGAATAGACGATGTCTTCGGCGTCCAGCGTCTTGCCGTCGTGGAACTCGACGCCTTCGCGCAGCTTGAAGCTCCACTCCGAGGCGTCGTTCTTCGCCTCCCACTCCACCGCCAGGTTCGGCACCACGTTCATCTCGAGGTCGAGATTGGTGATGCGGTTGTAGACCTGGTAGGCGCGCTGGATGTCGGTGCTGTTGGTCATCTTGGTGGGGTCGAAGGTCTCCTCGGCGCCGGTGTATTCCGTCGCCACCCTGACCTCGCCGCCCTTCATGGGCTGGGCCTGCACGCCGGCCGCCGACAGCGCGGTCGTCGCCGCCGCGGCGCCGACCCCCAGGGCGGCGGCGCGGCCTGTGAACTCGCGCCGGTCCATGCGGCCCGCCTTCACCAAGCCTGCCATCCAGTCGAGCTGTTTTTCGCTCATGGTCGTCTCCTCATCGTTGTCCGGTCCACTCAACGGTGGACTCCATGCCGCCAGTCTAACCGTTTCGCCGCGCAACGGAACCCCGTCATGCCGGCGCCAGCGGGCGCGCCGCCTGCGGGTCGGGGAAGGGGAAATGGCAGCTCGTCCAGCGCCCGGGCGCCACCTCGCGGCGCGGCGGCGGCTCCCGGCGGCAGCGGTCCTGGACGAAGGGGCAGCGGGTGTGGAACTCGCAGCCTCGCGGACGGCCCAGCAGCGAGGGGATCTCGCCCTGGAGCTCCAGCTTGTCGCGGCGCCGGTCCGGGTCGGGTTCGGGCACGGCGGCCAGCAGGCCCAGCGTGTAGGGGTGGGCCGGGCGCCGGAAGATCTCGCGCGTGGCGCCGGCTTCCACGAAGCGGCCCAGATACATGATCGCCAGCCGGTCGCTGACATGGCGCACCACCGGCAGATTGTGGGTGATGACGAGATAGGAGAGGCCCAGTTCGCGCTGCAGCCGGTTCATGAGGTTGAGGATTTCGCCCTGGACCGAGACGTCGAGGCCCGCCGTGGGCTCGTCGGCGACGATCAGCCGCGGTTCCAGGGCCAGGGCGCGGGCGACGCCGACGCGCCGGGCCTGGCCGCCGGAAAGCTGGTGCGGATAGGCCCCCATGAAGCCTTCGTGCAGGCCCACCAGCCGCAGCAGGCGCCGGGCCTCGCCCGCCAGGTCGCGCTCCGTCAGGCCGTGGATGCGGAAGGGCTCGGTGACGGCGTGGCGGACCGTCTTGCGCGGCGACAGGCTCGCCACCGGGTCCTGGAACATCATGGCGATATGGCGCCGGACGCTGCGGAAGTGGGAATCCTTCAGCCCCACCAGCTCGCGGCCCTCGAACAGGATGCTGCCCTCCTGCACCCTGACGAGACCCAGCAGGGCCCGTCCCAGCGTGGTCTTGCCCGAACCCGACTCGCCCACCAGCGCGAAGGTCTCGCCCTCCCGCAGCGAGAAGGAGACGCGCATGACGGCGTCGATGAAGGGGTCGGCGATGCCCTTCGCCAGCGCCTCCACCGGCCCGGCGACGCGGAAGCGCACGCGCACGCCTTCGGCTTCGAGCAGCTCAGCCATCGCGCAGCCGGAAACAGCGGGCGGAATGGTCGCCGCCGACGGCATAGGTGGCGGGCGGGGCATCGTCGCAGTGCCCCATGCGTTCGGGGCAGCGGGGGGCGAAGATGCAGCCCGCCGGCAGATCGATCAGGTCGGGCACGCTGCCGGGGATGGTGGGCAGGTCGCGCTCGCTCTCCTCGATCCGGGCCGGATCGCATTGCAGCAGCATACGCGTATAGGGGTGGCGGGCGCGGTGGAAGAGGTCGTGCACCCCGCCCCGTTCGACCACCTCGCCGGCATACATCACCGCCACCTCGTCGCACAGCTCGGCGATCAGCCCCAGATTGTGGGAGACGAAGAGCATCGAGCATTGGAAGCGCTCGTGCAGCTCCCGCATCAGGTGGACGATCTGCGCCTCCAGCGTGACGTCGAGAGCCGTGGTGGGCTCGTCGGCGATCAGCAGCGCCGGGTTCATCATCAGCGCCATGGCGATGCAGATCCTCTGGCGCATGCCGCCGGAGAACTGGTGGGGGTAGTCGTCGAGCCGGCGATGGGGATCGGGGATGCCGACCTGGGCCAGCATCTCGGCGGCGTGGCGCCTCTTGCGCGCCCGGGACTCGCCCTGCCGATAGAGGATGTCGGTCATCTGCGTGCCGATGGAGATCACCGGGTTCAGGGCCGTCATCGGGTCCTGGAAGACCATCGAGATCTGCTGGCCGCGCAGGCGGCGCAGGCGGCGTTCGTCCATGGCCAGCACCTCCTCGCCCTGGAACAGCACCTGCGAGGCCGGCGCCACCGCCGCGTTGGGGCTGAGCAGGCGCAGCACGGCGTTGATCAGCGTGGACTTGCCGCAGCCCGACTCGCCCACGATGCCGACCATCTTGTTCTTCGGCACGGCGAGATCGACGCGGCGCAGCGCCCGGACGGTGCCGCGGGCGGTGCGGAAATCGACCGAAAGGTCGCGCACATCGAGCACCGGGCCGGTGGCGCTCATCGGTCCTTCTTCAGCTTGGGGTCGAACACGTCGCGCAGTGCCTCGCCCAGGAAGGTGAAGCCCAGCGTGGTGACGATCAGCGGAATGCCTCCGGCGACCACCAGCCAGGGCGTGTTGCGGATGAAGCCGAAGCCGTCGTTGAGGATGGAGCCCCAGCTGGGCGTCGGCGGCTTCACGCCCAGGCCCAGGAAGGAAAGCCCGGCCTCGATGGTGATGACCACCGGGATGTCCATGCTGGCCAGGATCAGCAGCGGCTGCACGATGTTGGGCACCAGGTGGTGGACCATGATGCGCCCGATGCCGGCGCCCAGCGAACGTTCGGCGAGGATGAACTCGGTGTTCCTGGTGGCCAGCGTCGAGGCGCGGGCGATGCGGGCATAGGCGGGCGTGGTGGTGACGATCACCACGAAGATGATGGTCTCCAGGCTGGGGCCGACCACGGTGATGACCGCCAGCGCGAACATGATGACCGGGAAGGCGCGCACGGAATCGAAGACCCACATCAGCAGGTTGTCGAGCCAGCGCGGCCCGTAGCCCGCCAGCATCCCCAGCACCAGCCCCAGCAGCAGCGAGGCGCCGACCGAGACCAGCGCCACATAGAGCGCGATGCGCCCGCCGTGCAGGATGCGGCTGAAGGTGTCGCGGCCGAGATTGTCGGTGCCCAGCAGATGCTCCCAGGAGGGCGGCGCCAGCCGGGATTTCACGTCCAGCGCCTTGTAGTCGTAAGGCGCCAGCAGGTCCGCCCCGATCGCCGACAGCACTACCGCCGCCACCAGCAGCAGGCCGAAGCAGCCCAGCGGGTCGCGCAGCAGCTGGCCCGCCCACGCCAGGCGCGGCTCCCGTCGCAGGGCTGCCGCCGCCGCTTCCTGCGCAACGCGGCCGGTGCCGGCGAGCGGCCGGGCCGCCATCTCACAGCCCCTGTCGGATGCGAGGATCGATCCAGGCCGCGATCAGGTCCGAGATCAGGGTCGAGAGTGCAAACAGCATGGTGGTGACGAGCACGCCGCCCATGACGATGGGGTAGTTGCGGGTGTTGACGGCGTCGATCACCATCTTGCCCACGCCGGGGCGCGCGAAGATGATCTCGGCGAAGACGGCCCCCGAGATGAGGCTGCCGATGCCGACGCCGAGCAGGGCGACGGTCGGCAGGATGGCGAGCTTCAGCGCATAGACATAGGTGATGCGCCGCGCCGGCAGGCCGTAGGCGCGGGCCATGCGAATGTGGTTCTCGCCCATCACCTCCAGCATCGAGGTGCGCACGAAGCGCGCCAGATACCCCACCCAGCCCAGGCCGACGGCGAGCCCCGGCAGCACCAGATGCAGGAGCTGGTCCTCCAGGTCGCCCGCCTCGCCCGCGCCGATGGCCGGAAACCAGCGCAGCTCCACGGCGAAGAGCAGCAGCGCATAGAGGCTGACGATGAAGGAGGGGATGGCGATGCAGCTCACCGACAGCACGGCCGTCACCTTGTCCATGAGGCTGTTGCGGTGGATGGCCGAGAGGCAGCCCATGGGGATGCCCAGCAGGATCGACCAGCCCAGCCCCACCAGCGCCAGCGCCAGCGTGTGCGGCAGCTGTTCGCTCAGCATGGTGCTGACCGGGCGCTTCGACCACACATCGACGCCCAGATCGCCCGCCACCACGTTGGCCAGGAATTGGAAATACTGGACGAAGAAGGGCTGATCCATGCCCATCAGGGCCCGGAACTCGGCCCGCATTTCGGGGGTGGCGCGCGGCCCCAGCGCGATGCCGGCGGGATCGCCCGGCACCAGGTGGATCGCCGACAGCAGCATCAGCATCGCCAGGCAGACGATGAGAACGGCCAGCCCCAGGCGTTTGACGGTGTAAAGCAGCATGGCCCGCCATCGGGCTACGGATCGCCGGCCAAGTCAACTCCCCGCCCGGCGACCCCCGTGCGGCGTGGCAGTCGCCATGAAGAACCACCTCCCGCGCAGCGTGGCCGCCGCGGGCGCGTGCCCGGCGGCGTTCCACCCGTCAGTTGAGGTCGCGGGGGATGGTTTCGTTCCAGGCGCGGGCGAACACCCGCCGCGCGCCTTCGAAGGCCTCGCAGCGGGCCCAGAAGAGCCAGTCGTCGGCGGTGCAGGCCAGCGTCGAGCGGGTTTCGGTCCGCACGTCGAAGCCCATCTCGGGGCGGCGGAAACGCCAGGTCCAGCCGATCTCGATCCGGGCCGAGGCGGGGTCGCCCTCGACGATCCGGAAGCGCTGGCAGCTCCTCGATCCGAAGATCCAGCCGGTGTCGTCGTCGCGTGCAAGGCCGCCGTCGTCGATCACCTCCTGCCACGCGCTGCCGTCGGTGTCGTCATGCCAGGCGCGGCGCTGATAGCGGCCGGCTTCCAGCACGGTCGGGCGCCAGGGCCGGGCGCCTTCGGGCGGGCCGAAGGCCGGCAGTTCCGCGTCCTCCCCGCGCGCCGCGCGCAGCGGCAGGGCGAGGGTGCCGGCGGCGAGCGTCACCGTCACCGGCTGCGGCGAGGGCCAGAACAGCGGCCACAGGCTGTTGGAAAGCGCGATGCGGATGCGGTGGCCGGCGGGGAAGCGCTGCGCCGCGTCGTTGAGCTGCAGGCGCACCCGGTAGCGCCGCCCCGGCTCCAGCGGCTGCGGCAACTCGTGGCTGTCGCGATGGGTGAGGTTGAGGGCGCCATAGGTGACGCGGGTGGCGGCGCCGTCGGGGGCGACATCGCTCAGCCGCGCCACCAGGAAGGCGTTGGGCCGGTCGGCGGCGACCTCCAGGGCCAGCACCGGCGCGCCCAGAATCTCCACCGCCTCGGCCAGGGGCTCGGTCTCGAAGACCAGGGAGCAGCCGTCGTCGGCGCGCTGGTCGGCCGGGGCGTCCGGCACCAGCCCATAGCCGCACCATTCGCCCTGGCGCAGGCCCATGGTCATCGGCGTGCGGATGGCGGCCTCGATCGGGGAGCCCGCCCGCCCCGCCAGGCGGCCGCCGCGGCCGAGATGGAAGACGCGCTCGCGAATGCGCGCCGAAGGCCAGGAGTCCTCCGCCACCCAGCGCCCCGACCGCCGCTCGGACCAGGTGGCGGGCGGCGCGCTCTCCTGCATCCAGGCCCGGTATTGCGGTTCGTCCTCGATGCCGTTGGGGATGCCCTTCAGCCAGCGGTCCCACCAGCGCAGGGTTTCCTGCAGAAAGCCGATGCGCGGCCCCGGCAGGGCGAAATGGGGATATTTGTGCGCCCAGGGGCCGATCAGCCCCTTCTTCGGGCAGGAAAGGCCGGCCAGCAGCCGCGGCACGGCGTTGGAGTAGCCGTCGGCCCAGCCGCCCACGGCATAGACGGCGGCCTCGATGGCGCCGTAGTCCTCGCACACCGAACCGTGCTTCCAGAAGGCGTCGCGGCGCTGATGGCGCAGCCAGCCGATGAGCCAGGGGTGGTTGGCCTCCAGCCGGGCCAGCCACAGGCGGCGCCAGTCGCCGGTGAGCGCCGGGTCCGGGGGGCGGGTGTTCATGGCGAACATGGTGGCCGCCCACGACATGGAGTCGTTGATCATGACTCCGCCCATGTAATGGATGTCGTCGGCGTAGCGGTCGTCGGTGGAGGCGATGGTGACCACCGCCTTCAGCTGCGGCGGGCGCCGCGCGGCCACCTGCAGCCCGTTGAAGCCGCCCCAGGAGATGCCGATCATGCCCACCTGGCCGCTGCACCAGGGCTGGGCCGCGATCCAGGCCAGCACCTCCAGGGCGTCGTCCTGTTCGCGGGGCAGGTATTCGCCTTCCAGGATGCCGTCCGACTCGCCGGAACCGCGCATGTCCACGCGCACGCAGGCATAGCCGTTGCCGGCGTAATAGGGGTGGGTCAGGTGGTCGCGTTCGCGGGTGCCGTCGCGCTTGCGATAGGGCAGGAATTCCAGAATCGCCGGCACCGGTCGCGTCCAGGCGTCGGCGGGAAGCCACAGGCGCGCCGTCAGCCCGGTGCCGTCGGCCAGCGCGATCGGGGCATTCTCGATCTCCTGCACCCGGTGCGGAAATTGCGTCACCTCGTCGATGGCGATCATCCGTGGCCCCCCTCTCGTCCGGCGGTTATCGTCGCAACGCCGGCGGCGGTCAACGCGGTGGACCGCCCGCCGGCGCCGTGGAACACTGCACGGGTGCCGGGGGAAAGGCGATGGCCGAGCGCAGCGTTCTGATCGTCGGCGACGACGAGGCGCTGCGCCGTTCCCTGGCCGAGCAACTCTCCTTGTTCGAGGGCTTCGAGGTCGCCGAATGCGACAGCGGCGCCGAGGCCCTGGCCGCCGCCGGCCGCTTCGATCTGCTGCTGCTCGATGCCGGCCTGCCCGATATGGACGGGCGCGCCCTGTGCCGGGCGCTGCGCCAGAGCGGCCAGGATGTGCCGATCGTCATGCTGACCGATGGCGATGCCGACATCGATTCGCCCGCCAGCGACCATGTCGCCAAGCCCTTCCGCCTGGGCACGCTGGTCGCCCGCCTGCGCGCCCAGTTGCGCCGCCACGAGCGGGGTGGCGACGAGGCCTTCGCCATCGGCACCTACAACTTCCAGCCCTCCGCCCGGCTGCTGGTGCACGATGCCAGCGGCACCCGCCTGCGGCTGACCGAGAAGGAGGCGGCGATCCTGCAATGCCTCCGCCGGGCCGAAGGCGCGGCGGTGAGCCGCCGTCTGCTGCTGGAGCGGGTGTGGGGCTACCACGCCGAGGCCGACACCCACACCCTGGAGACTCACGTCTACCGGCTGCGCCAGAAGATCGAGGCCGACCCGGCCCGCCCGCGCCTGCTGCTGACCGAGGCCGGCGGCTACCGGCTGGGCCCGTGATGGCGGCTGGCGGCGGAGCCGGCGATCTCCTCCAGGGTGAACAGCGATTCGAAGGGGATGCCGCGCCCGGCATAGAGCGCCGCCGCGCCCTGCTGGCGGTCCACCACGGCGACGATGCGCTCCACATGGGCGCCTGCGGCCAGCGCCGCTTCGGCCGCCGCCATGGTGGAACGGCCGCTGGTCACGGTGTCTTCGACCAGCGCCACCCGGTCGCCGGGGCGAAGCTGGCCTTCGATCAGCCGCCCGGTGCCGCGCTCCTTGGGCCTGTCGCGCACATAGAAGCCCCGCAGCGGGCGCGCCCCGGCGGCCGATGCCACCACCAGCGCGGCCACCAGCGGGATGGCGGCCGTCGCCATGCCGCCCACGGCGGCGATGGCGGCCCCGTCCAGGCGGGCCAGCAGCAGGGCGGCGATCGCCGTCGCGCCCTCGGGCAGCAGCGTCACCCGCCGCAGGTCGATATAGACGCTGGCCCTCGCCCCGGAGGCGAGCTCGAAATCGCCGCCCTGCAGCAGCGCCTGCCGGCGGATCAGGGCCAGCAGCTGCCCGCTCTCCGCGCCCTCGCCCATGCCCGCGCGCCTCCCGTGTCCACCGCGGCAGGTTACGCCCGCCCGCCGCGACGGTATAACCTCCCGGGCCGGCGGCGGGCGAGGGTCCGGGCACCGGCGGACGCGGGAGCGGGCGGATGGCGAAGGCGGACGATTTCCTCGTGCGTTTCTGGGGCGTGAGGGGATCCGTTCCCTGCCCCGGCCCGGCGACCGTGCGCTATGGCGGCAACACCTCCTGCCTGGAGCTGCGCTGCGGCCCTCATCTGCTGATCCTCGACGCCGGCACCGGCCTGCGCGAACTCTCCCATGCGCTGGGGCAGGGGCCGCTGGAGGCCGACCTCTTCTTCAGCCACACCCATATCGACCACATCTGCGGCTGGCCCTGGCTGGAAGCCCTGGCAAGCCCCGAAACCCGGCTCGCCGTCTGGGGTGGTCATCTGCGCGAAGGCCTGCAAGGCGTGCTGGAACGCTTCCTGAAGGATGCCGTCGCGCCGGTCACGCGCGAGACGCTCCGGGCCGGGATCGCCTGGAAGGCCTTCGCCGCCGGCGACACGCTGCAACCGCGCGGCGGCATCACGGTGCGCACGGCGCCGCTCAACCATCCCGGCGGTGCCTGCGGCTATCGCGTGGAATATGGCGGCCGGGCGGTCTGCTACGTCACCGACACCGAACACGTGCCCGGCGAGGCGGACGCCGGCGTGCTGGCGCTGATCGCCGGTGCCGACATCGCCATCTACGATTCCACCTATACCGACGAAGAGTTCCCGCGCTTCGTCGCCTGGGGCCATTCCACCTGGCAGGAAGGCGTCCGCCTGGCCGAGGCCGCCGGGGTGGGGACCTTCGTCGCCTTCCACCACGACCCCGACCATGACGACGACCGCATGGACGAGATCGCCGCCGCCCTGCACGCCGCCCGTCCCGGCTCCCTGGTGGCCCGCGAGGGCATGGTTCTGCGCCCGTGAGCGGCCTCTTCCCACGCCTGCGCCGGCTGCGGCTGGGCCTGGCGACGGTGCTGGGGCTGGCGAAGCGCGGCTTCTTCATCCCCTGCCGCCATGCCGGCAGCCTGCCCGCTCCCGGCGAAGGTGCGCCCTATGGGGCCGTCGAGCGCCTGTTCGCCGAGAACGCCCACGTCTTCGCCGCCACGCTGGAGCGGCTGGAGGACTTCGCCGATTCCCTGCTGGCCATCGCCGCCGCCGCCCCCGCGCCGGAGCCGCGCTGGGGGCAGGACTGGTTCCCGCGTATGGACGCGGCCGTCGCCTACACCATGGTGCGCGCCGCCCGTCCGGCGCGGATCGTGGAGGTGGGCTGCGGCCACAGCACCCGCTTCATGGCGCGCGCCATCGCCGACGGTGGCCTCGTCACCGCCTTCACGGCCATCGATCCGGCGCCGCGCACCGCCCTGACGGGCCTCGACGTGGAGGCGCTGGCCCGGCCGTTCCACCTGGTCGGCCCCGAGGTCTTCGCCGCGCTGGCAGCGGGCGACATCCTTTCCATCGATTCCAGCCATATCGCCATGCCCGGCAGCGATGTGGACGGGCTCTTCAACCGCGTGCTGCCGACGCTGCCCACGGGCATGCTGGTCCATATCCACGACGTCTTCCTGCCCGACGACTACCCCGCCGCCTGGGCGTGGCGCGGCTACAACGAGCAGCTGGCGGTGGTGCCGCTGCTGACCGGCGGCGCCTGGCGGCCGCTCTTCGCCAGCCGCTACGCAGCCACCCGCCAGGGCGAAAAGGTCGCCGCCGGCGTGCTGGGCCGCCTGCCGCTGCCCCCCGGCGCCTTCGAAAGCAGCCTGTGGCTGATGCGGCGGTGAGCCGGGCGACGCGCGCACGGAGCGGGGTGATGCGGCGCCTGGGCAGGCGGCTCTTCGGTGTCGGCGCGGCGGCCGGCCTGCCCCGGCGCGTGCGGGCGCAGATCGCCGCCGACCAGGCCGAAAGCGAAATTCTGATCGGCTGGGTGCAGATGGTGGGCATCGCCTTCTTCGCGCTGCTCTACGGCCTCACCCGCAAGACCTTTCCCGCCGACGCGGCCCTGGAGCCGGTGCCCATCGCGCTCGCCTTCTATTCCGTCTTCACGGTCGTCCGCCTGGGTCTGGCCCACGCCCACCGTCTGCCGGACTGGATGGTGGTCGTCTCCATCCTGGCCGACATCACCGTGCTGCTGGTGACGATCTGGAGCTTCCACATCCAGTACATGCAGCCGCCGGGCTTCTCGCTGAAGGGCCCGACCATGCTCTACCTGTTCTGCCTCATCGCCTTGCGGGCGCTGCGCTTCGATCCCCGCTATGTGGCGATGGCCGGGGGCGCCGCCGTGCTGGGCTGGGGGGCGCTGGTGGCCTGGGTGCTGGCCTTCGCCCCCGCCCCCAGCGCCGTCACCCGCGACTATGTGCATTACCTCCATTCCAGCGACGTGCTGATCGGCGGCGAGGTCGACAAGATCGTCTCCATCGCGCTGGCGACGGCGGTGCTGGCGCTAGCGCTGGCGCGGGCCAGGCGGCAGCTGGTGCGCGCCGTCGCCGAGGGCCAGGCGGCGGCCGATCTCGCCCGCTTCTTCTCCTCGGAGGTGGCGGAGCGGATCACCCACGGCGAGGAGATGCCCCGGCCGGGCGAAGGGGCGCTGCGCGAGGCGGCGGTGCTGTTCGTCGATCTGCGCGGCTTCACGGCGCTGGCCGCCGCCCTGGGGCCGGACCGCACGGTGGCGCTGCTGTCGGACTACCAGAAGCAGGCGGTGGGCGCGGTGGAAGCCCATGGCGGCGCCATCGACAAGTTCATGGGCGACGGCGTCATGGCAACCTTCGGGGCGGCCGGGGCGCAGCCCGGCTATGCCGCCCAGGCGCTGGCGGCCGCGCTGGACATCGACGCCCGTATGCAGGCGTGGAACGAACGCCGCGCCGCCGAAGGGCGCAAGCCGCTGGCCTGGGGCATGGGGCTCGCCACCGGCACGGTGCTGTTCGGCGCCGTGGGCGACGAGTCGCGGCTGGAATACACGGTGATCGGCGAGGCGGTGAACCTGGCGGCGAAGCTGGAAAAACACTGCAAGGCGAGCGGCGTCCGCCTGTCGATGAGCGAGGCGGCCTTCGCGCTGGCGCGGCGCCAGGGCGGGCCGGTGGAGGCGCTGGCGCTCGCCGGCCCGGTCTCCGTGGCCGGCCTCGCCGAACCCCGCCTCGTCGCCCGCCTGCCCGCCTGACGCCGCCCGGTGCCATGGAAGGCGACGCGCTCACCGTCCTCTTCGGCCTGCCGGCGGCGCTGGTGGAGGAGGTCCGGGCTGCCGCCGGGGCGGTGGCGGCGATCGAGGGCGATGCGCTGATCATCTTCTACGGCGCGCTGGCGTCGGTCGCGCTCAGCCTGTGGCTGCTGGCGTTCAGGCCGCGCATCCGGGTGCCGCCGACGCTGCCCGGCCCGCTGCGCCTGCTGCTGGAACTCGCCGACGACTGGCTCCGCCTCTTCGGCGGCTGGTTCGCCTGCGGCCTGCTGCCGGTCGCCGCCATGCTGGCGCTGGCGGTGCCGGCGGGCGGCCTGCAGTTCTGGCACTGGCCGGCCGCCATCGTCATCTTTGCGGTCGTCGCCGTCTGGCGGTTGCGCTGATCGTCCCGGCCCCGCCCGCAGCGAAGCGGGCGCGGCGTCAATGATAGGGGTCGGCGGCGTCCCGCAGGCCGTCGCCCAGGAAGTTGAAGGCCAGCACCACCGCCACCACCGGCACCACCGGCAGCATCAGCCAGGGATAGAAGGCCACGGCGTTGATGTTCTGCGCCTCGTTCAGCAGCACGCCCCAGCTGGTGATCGGCGCCCTCAGCCCCAGGCCCAGGAAGGAGAGCGCCGTCTCGCCCAGGATCATGCCGGGGATCGACAGCGTTGCCGAGGCGATCAGGTGGCTGGAGAAGCTCGGCAGCAGGTGGCGGAAGACGACGCGCCCGGGGCGGGCGCCCATCAGCACGGCGGCGGTGGCGAAATCCTCCTCGCGCAGCGCCAGCAGCTTGGATCGCACCGCGCGCGCCAGGCCGGTCCAGTCGAACAGGCCCAGGATGATGGTGATGCCGAAATAGACCAGGATCGGGCTCCAGGTCACCGGCAGGGCGGCCGAGAGCGCCATCCACAGCGGCAGTTCGGGGAAGCTGCGGACGATCTCGATCGCCCGCTGCACGACCCCGTCCACCCAGCCGCCCCAGTAGCCGGAAAGCCCGCCCAGCACGACGCCCAGCAGGAAGCTGATGGCGATCCCGAACAGGCCGACGGTGAGCGAGACCCGGGTGCCGTAGATGATGCGCGAGAGCATGTCGCGGCCCAGGCGGTCGGTGCCCAGCAGGAAGAGGGTGCCGCCTTCGGCCGGGCAGATCAGGTGAAAGCGCATCTCGACCGCGCCCCAGAAACGGTAGGAATCCCCCAGGCAGAAGAAGCGCAGCGGCTCCACCCGGGCGGGGTTGGGCGTATAGACCCGTTGCAGCGTCGTCATGTCGAGTCGGTAGTCGAAACCGTAGACATAGGGGCCGACGAAGGCGCCCTCGTGGAAGAAGCGCAGCTGCTGCGGCGGCGCATAGATGAAATCGGTGTGGCGGCTGTGGAGGTTGTAGGGGGCCAGGAACTCCGAGACGGCGATGGACGCGAACACCGCCGCCAGCAGCGCCCCCGACCACACCGCCAGGCGGTGGCGGCGGAACTTCCACCACATCAGGGTCCACTGGCCGGCGAGATAGAACCGCTCCTGCTCCGGCGTCAGCCGCTCCGTGGCGTGCGCATCCCAGGGCGCCTGGTCGACGATGTGGGGGCCGGCGGTCATCGGCTCGCCGCGCCGCCGCCCAGGCGGATGCGCGGATCCAGCAGGGCGAGCAGCAGGTCGGAGACCAGCACCCCCGCCACCGTCAGCAGCGCCAGGCACATCAGGAAGGAGCCGGCGAGATACATGTCCTGGGTCTGCAGCGCCCGCAGCAGGATGGGGCCGGTGGTCGGCAGCGACAGCACCACCGAGACGATCACCGCGCCGGAGACGATCTGCGGCAGCAGGTTGCCGATGTCGGCCACGAACGGGTTGAGCGCCATGCGCAGCGGGTATTTGACCAGCGCGCGGGTGGGCGCCAGGCCCTTGGCGCGGGCGGTGACGACGTACTGCCTGCGCAGCTCGTCCAGCAGGTTGGCGCGCAGGCGGCGGATCAGCCCGGCCGTGCCGGAGGTGCCGATCACCACCACCGGGATCCAGAGGTGCTCCAGCACCGAGACGAACTTGCCCCAGGTCCAGGGCTGGTCGATGTACTGCGGGTCCATGAGGCCGCCGATGGAGGTGCCGAACCAGACGTTGGCGAGGAACAGCAGCACCAGGGCGAGCAGGAAATTGGGCGTGGCCAGCCCCAGAAAGCCGATCAGGGTGAGGCCGTGGTCGCCCCAGGAATACTGATGGGTGGCGGAATAGACGCCGATGGGGAAGGCGACCGCCCAGGTGAAGAGGATGGTGGCCCCCGAGACGATCATGGTGAGATAGAGGCTCTCGCCGATCACCTCCGCCACCGGCTTGTTGTATTCGAAGCTGATGCCCATGTCGCCTTGCAGCAGGCCCGCGACCCAGAGCGCGTATTGCTGCCAGAGCGGCCGGTCGAGGCCGAACTCCGCCCGGTAGATCGCGATCTGCTCGGCACAGCCGGAGGCGCCGCCCTGGGCCTCGCATTCGGCGATCATGGTGGAGAGGAAATCGCCCGGCGGCAGCTGGATGACGGCGAAGGTCACCGCGCTGATGCCGATCAGGGTCGGCACCATGGCCAGCAGCCGCTGGGCCAGATAGCCGCTCACGGCGCGCCCTCCCCGGCGGCGAAGAAGAAGGCCTCCGGGCGGTGCATGCCGAACTGGGCGCCGGGGTCCCAGTTGAAGAGGGCCTGCTGCGGCACGTTGCGCAACCGGTTGGAGACCGCCACCGGTTGCAGCGCCCCGGCGACCAGGCCGATGGAATAGACGCCGTCGGCGTAGAGCGCCAGCATCTCCTCCCAGATGGCGCGCCTCTCGGCGCGGCTCGCGGCCTTACGCCAGGCGAGATAGAGCGCCATCAGCCGCGCCGGGCCGGGCATGTCGATGGCCTCGCCGGCCGCCCCGCCGGTTTCGTGGAACTGCCCCCAGCGCGGCCATTGCAGCTGTTGCTGGCTGGAGGGGGCGAACTCGGCCGGGCTCATGTCGGCGCCCGCCACGCCGTTCTCCTTGCCGAACCAGATCGCCATCGCGGTCTCGCCGGCGAAGACGCGGTTCCTCAACACCTCGCGTTGCAACGGCCTGGCATAGAGCTTGACCCCGGCCCGCAGCCAGGAATCGTGCACCAGCTCCAGGATGTCGGTCTCCTCGGTGCCCTCGCCGGCGGTCTCGACGACCATCTCCAGCGGCCTGCCGTCCGCCATCAGGCGCACGCCCCTGCCGTCGCGTCGTTCGAGGCCCATCGCGTCCAGCAGCCGGTTGGCCGCCGCCAGGTCGAAGGCCGCCCAGGCGTCGCGGAAGCGGGCCCGGTAGAGCGGCGACGAAGGCAGCACCGTGTTCTGGCCCTCGATGCCCAGGCCGTAATAGACGACCTGGTTGAGCTCGTGGCGGTCGATGGCGAGCGACAGCGCGCGCCGGAAGCGGACATCGCGCAGCAGCGCCCGCCAGGCGGGATCGCGCACATGGAGGTTGGGGTAGAGCGCGTAGCGGCTGCCCCTGGCGGTCGGCCACAGGCGCACCGTGTAGTCGCCCCGCGCCTCGCCCTCCTTGAGGAAGGTGTAGTCGGCGAAGGAAAGGCCGCGGGCCTGCAGGTCCGCCTCGCCCGCCCAGGTCTTCAGCGGGATGAGCTTGGCGCCCACCACCTCCATCACCACCCGGTCGATATAGGGAAGCTGCCGCCCGGCGGCATCGACCTTGTGGTAGTAGGGGTTGCGCTCGCCGATGAAGCGCTGCGCCGGCGCTTCGTTGACGATGCGCCAGGGTTGCAGCGTCGGCAGCGCCGGGTTGTCGAAGCGATACAGGTTGTCGCGGGCGTTGTGCAGCGCCGCCCAGCCGGGCTTGCCCGCCTCCCCGGCGAGGCGGGCGATCTCGTCGGCCTCGCCGTAGTCGATGTGGAAAGCTTTCATGTAATGGGCCGGCCGGTAGGGGAAGAGCGGCGCCGCGCCCGCCAGCGCCGACAGGAAATCGGGGTTGGGCGCCGGCCAGGAATAGCGCACCCTGTGGCTGTCCAGCACCTCGAAGAGCGGCGGCCTGCCGTCCACCAGCAGCACCCGCGGCGGGCCGGCCGGCGACAGTTCGGGGTGGTTGGCGACGTCCTCCCACCAGTAGCGGAAATCCTCGGCCGTGAAGGGGTGGCCGTCGGACCAGCGGTGGCCGCGGCGCAGCCGTAGCGTGAAGATGCGGCCGTCCTCCACCCGCAGGGAGGCCAGGATGTCGGGGACGATCTCCAGGCGGGCGTCGTAGCCGACCAGCCTGGCATAGCCGAACACCGCCAGCAGCCGGGTGTCCTTGCTGCGGGCGATCAGCATGTGCCAGTCGCCGCCATGGCGCCCCGGCGCGCGTCCGCCGGCCACCGTCAGCGGCCGCTCCGGAAGGCGCTGGGCGAGCGGCGGCAGCAGGCCAGCCTCCACCGCCTCGCGCCAGTAGGGCACCTCGTCGGCCGCCGCCGGCAGCACCGCCAGCGCCGCCAGTGCCGCCGCCAGCCACCGCCCGCGCCTTCGCAGGGCGGCGGTCACGGCGCGGTTTCCGGCCGCCGTTCGGGGCGTCTGGCGGCGCGCACCAGGTGGCCGCCGCCCAGGTCGATCAGCGGCAGGCTGGCGCCCTCGCCCTGGGCGAAGGGCTGCGGCCAGGCCGAGGGAATGCCGGCGCGCCCCTCCATCAGGGCGGCGAGGTCGAGCCGGCGGTCGGGGCAGGGCTCGGGCACCGCCGCCAGCAGGGCGCGGGTATAGGGGTGCACCGGGTCGGCGAACAGCGCCGCGCGCGGAGCCTGTTCCACCACCCTGCCGGCGCACATCACGGCGATGCGGTCGGCCATGTAATCGACCACCGCCAGGTTGTGGGAGATGAAGAGATAGGTGAGGCCCAGGCGCTGCTGCAGATCCTTCAGCAGGTTGAGGATCTGCGCCTGGATGGAGACGTCCAGCGCCGAGACGGGTTCGTCGCAGATCAGCAGCTCCGGCTCCAGGGCCAGCGCGCGGGCGATGCCGATGCGCTGGCGCTGGCCGCCCGAGAAGCTGTGCGGATAGCGGCGCAGGAAGCGCAGGTCGAGGCCCACCAGCCGCATCAGCTCCTTCACGCGCCCGGCCCGTCGCTCGCCGTCGCCCACGCGGTGGATCGCCAGCGGCTCCGAGATGAGGTCGAAGACGGTCATGCGCGGATTGAGGGAGCCGAACGGATCCTGGAAGACGAATTGCACCTTGCGCCGATAGTCGAAGAGCGCCCGACCCTTCAGCGCCGCCACGTCGAGAGGCCCGTCGCTGCCGTGGAAGACGATGCTGCCGGCATCGGGCAGGAACGCCTTGACGATCATGCGTCCGGTGGTGGTCTTGCCGCAGCCCGATTCGCCCACCAGGCCCAGGCATTCGCCGCGCCTCAGCACGAAGCCGACGTCGCGGACCGCCGGGACCGGAACGCCGCGCGCGAAGCCCCGCCGGCGCTGGCCGAAGGCCTTGGCGAGGCCGGCGACGGTGAGCAGCGGCTCGCCCCGGCACGGCCCCGCCCCGGGCCCGCCCGCCGCCTGCGGTCCCCGGGGCAGGGTGGGCGCGATCTCGCGCAGGGGGCGCAGCCGCTCGCCCGGCTTCATGCCGAAGCGGGGCACGGCCGCCAGCAGGCCCTGGAGATAGGGGTGGCGCGGGTCGTTGAAGAGGTCGTCGGCCGCACCCCGTTCGACGATGCGGCCGTGATACATCACCGCCATGTCCTCGGCCACGTTGGCGACCACGCCCAGATCGTGGGCGATCATCAGCACCGCCATCCCCAGCTCGGCCTGGAGATCGGCGATGAGCTTGAGGATCTGGGCCTGGATGGTGACGTCGAGGGCCGTCGTCGGCTCGTCGGCGATCAGCAGGGCGGGGCGGCAGACCAGCGCCATGGCGATCATGGCCCGCTGGCGCAGGCCGCCGGAGAGCTCGAAGGGATAGCTTCGCCACGCCCGGCGGGGGTCGGGGAAACCCACCAGCCGCAGCATGTCGATCGCCAGCTCCCGCCCCTCGGCGCGCGAACAGCGGCGATGGAGCAGCAGCGCCTCGCCCACCTGGTCGCCGACGGTGTGCAGCGGCGACAGCGAGGTCATCGGCTCCTGGAAGACGATCGAGATGCGGCGCCCGCGGATGGCGCGCATGGCGCGCCCGTCGGCCGCCAGCGCCGCGATGTCGACCGGCGGCACGCCGGGCCGCGCCGGGTCGTGGAGCAGGATGCGCCCCGAGGAGATGGTCGCGGTCGGCGGCAGCAGGCGCAGCATCGCCTGCGACAGCACGGTCTTGCCCGAACCCGATTCGCCCACCAGCGCCAGGGTGCGGCCGGCGGCCACAGCCAGGCTGACGCCCTTCACCGCCTCCACGGCGCCTTCGCCCAGCTGGAACTGGATGCGCAAATCCTGGATATCGACCAGGGGGATATCGACCGGGGGCGCCGTCACGGGCCGCCTGCCGGCGCCCCGTCGTCCGGGGCGAGTCCCATGGCGTCGAGATTGGCGCGGGTGACGGCGCTCAGCGGCAGCTGCCGCGCCCTGGCGGCGGCGGCGGCGGCGGCCACCACGGCATCGAAGCCCTGGAGCGAGGAGTCGACCGCGATGCGCCCGCCGGGGCCGGCGAGCTTCAGCTCCATCCAGCCGCGCCGCACGGCGTCCTCGGCGCCTGCCGGCGAAGAACGGCGCCGGCGCATGGAATAGAAGGCGAGCCTCATGGCGGAAAGCTCCCGCCAGGCGATGCGCCGCGCCAGGGGGCCGCGGGTGGCGATCCCCTGCGGCGAGAGTTCCACCGCCGTCAGCTGCCGCTGCCAGGTGCGCAGGCCGAAGGCGGCGAACACGGCAGCGACGGCGGCCAGGACGCAGGCGACGGCGAAGGCCACATCGAGTGCCAGCAGCGGCAGGACGCAGACCGTCAGACCCGCCAGCGCCCGGGCGTGATCGGCCAGCAGGGTGCGGCGGTGGTAGCGGTAGGGGCCGGTCGCGCTCACATCCGTGCCTGTGAAGGAGACATCCGCCGCGCCCGGGCGGCGCGGCGATGGCGCACCAATGCGGCGGCGCTGTCAACAAAGCGCCGCCGCGCGCGGGCGCCGCTCACCCCCGCATCCGGGGGAAAAGGTCGGCCGCGCCCAGCCAGCGGGCCGCCGCATGGTCGCGCACCGTGGCCACGAAGCGGTCGATGAAGCCGAGGCAGTCCCGATCGTGGGCGAGATGGTGGGTCATCAGCCCGGTGGCCTCGCCGCCATCGACCCGGCCCAGCCGCCTTGCCCGCAGATGGCGGCAGGCGCCGGCGAGGCAGGCCTCCTCGCCGGCGAAGCGCCGCCCGCCCTTCCAGTCCAGGATGTCGATATGGACGTTGACGAGCGCCAGGGCGCCGCGCCGTGCTGCCGAACGCGGACCCAGCGCCGAGAGGCCGTGAAAGCCCGCCGCCGCCAGCGCCTCGCAGGCGGGGTCGTCGATGCGGTTCCAGGGCGGCACCATGATGGCGTGGAAGCGTGGCCCGAAGGTTTGCGCCAGCCGCTCCCTGGCGGCGGCCATGTCGGCGGCCAGGCCCGCCGGCAGGGCTTCGGCGGCCAGCTCCCGCCGCCGCCGGCCCGGCGCCGCCAGATTGGCGTGGCGGATGCCGTGCTGCAGCACGGCGGTGCCCTCGTCGGCCAGGATGGCCCTCGCCGTCGCCGGCGCCAGCCGCTCCGGCACCACCGCCAGGGCCAGGGGCACGGCGAGGCGCCGCCGCCGGGCCAGCAGCGCCGGCAGGCGGGGGTCGTCGGGGCCGGCGTCGTCGTCGCGCCACCAGAAGCTGGCGCATCGTCCGGCCCCCGCCCAGCGGTCGAGCTCCGCCGCCAGCTCACGCCAGGCGGCCATGGCCGATCCAGCGGCAGAGCAGTCGGGCGCTGCGCTCCGCGCCACCCAGATCGAGGGCGGCGGCATCGAGGCGGGGCCTCTCGAAGGCCCGGTCGACGGCGGCCGCCAGGGTTTCCGGCGCCAGCTCGGCCTCGGACAGCGGCAGCGGCCCGCCCATCGCCGCCAGCCTGGCCGCCCGTTCGGCCTGTTCGCTCTCGCCGCCGCCGGCGTAGGGCACCACCACCGCCCTGGCGCGGGCGAGATAGAGGTCGATCACGGTGTTGTAGCCGCCCTGCGAGACGGAGACGGCGCAATTGGCCAGCAGGCGGCGGAAGTCGGTCCGGTTGGCCTCCACGATCACGCCGGCGGCGGGGGCGATGGCGGCGGCCTGCGCGGGCTCGCCCGCCAGCAGCCGCCAGCGGCGATCGTCGGCCCGGCGCGAGAAGGGCCGCGCGCGCCTGGCGGCGGCCAGCAGCTTGCCGCCCACCGCCCCGGACCCGGCCGAGACCACCACCTCGCCGCCGCCGGGGCCCTGCGCCTCCGCTTCGCCGATGGGGCCGGGGCGGGCGACATAGCCGCTGTGGCAAAGCCGCCGGCCCAGCCGGGCGGCCGGCGGGAAGCTGGCGGCGAAGGCGGCGATGCCGGGGTCGCCATGGACCATGACGCGGTGGTAGTGGGCGAGCGCCGTCGCCAGCATCTCCTGCAGCCGCTGCGGCTGTCGCGGGCGCTGCAGGATGTCGCGCACCGAAGATACGATCGCCGGCCGCCTGCCCCCCGCGCGCGCGGCCGCCAGCAGCGCCAGCGCCTCGCCGGCCAGCAGGCGGCGGCCGAAGGGGAAGGTCTCCGTCACCACCGCCGCCGGGTCCAGCTCGGCGACCAGCGCCTCCAGCCGCTGCCGCCGGCGGGCGAAGAGCGCCGCGCCCGCCGGCCGGCCGTCGCCGTCCACCAGGGCCGAAAAGCCGGCATCGGCGGCGCGCACCGGCTCCAGCTGCACCAGCGTCGCGCCGCCCGTCTCGAGGACGGTGGGCGGCAGGCCGCCGGAGGCGATGGTGGCCCGCACCCCGCGCGCGGCCAGGGCGGCGGCGATGGCGGCGATGCGGTGGAGATGGCCGCTGCCCAGCAGGTGCTGCACCCAGAACAGCACCGCCGGGCGCGGGCCGGGATCGCCCTTCATGCGCGCTCGTCGCGGGTCCGCGAACGCTGCCGGCGGGCCGCCTTCCGGGCCAGCGGCGGCAGGCCGCAATTCCTCAACCGGGGCATCTTGACCCTGCGGAGCCGCGCCGGGCAGGCTGGCCGCCTTCGGCATCGGAGCCGGCATGACCATCCAGGCGCTTCGCTGATGTTCGAGGGGACGCCCGCCGCCAATGCGACGGGAACCGGGCGCCGGGTCGCGCCTCGCGGCTCGTTCCGCCGTTCCCGGCGGCTGATCGCCTTCGGCTGGTATGGCGGCAAGTTCAGCCATCTGGACTTCATCCTCCCCCATATTCCCGGCGATGCGACCCATTTCTGCGACGTCTACGGCGGTTCCGCCGCCGTCCTCGTGAACCTTCGCCCCTATCCGGTCGAAACCTATAACGACATCGATGGCGAGCTGGTGAACTTCTTCCGCACGCTGCGCGATCGGCAGGAGGAGCTGGTGAGGGCCATCGGCCTCACGCCGTTCTCCCGCGAGGAGCTGATCCGGGCCTGCGAGCCGGCGCCGGACCTGCCGCCTCTCGAACGGGCGCGGCGTTTCTTCGTCCGCGCCCGCCAGACGCGCACCGGCCTCGCCCAGAAGAGCAGCGAGGGGCGCTGGGCGCATTGCGTGCTGACCTCGCGGGCCGGCATGGCGGGGGCGGTCTCCCGCTGGCTCGGCTCCGTGGAAACCCTGCCGCAGATCGCGCAGCGCCTGCAAAGGGTGCAGATCGAGAACGCGCCGGCCCCGGATGCCATCCGCCGCTACGATACCCGCGAGACCGTGTTCTATCTCGACCCTCCCTATCTCCACGCCGCCCGCGGCGACCGCGCCGCCTATGGCCATGAGATGTCGGATGGCGAGCATGAGGAGCTGGCGGCGCTGCTGTGGGGCATCCGGGGGCGCGCCGTCCTCTCCGGCTATCGGACGGCGCTCTACGACCGTCTCTACCGGGGCTGGCGGCGCCTGGACGCCCCGGAACGCCTGTGCCATTCGGTGCGAAAGCCGCGCCGGGAATCGCTGTGGCTGAACTTCTGACGTACCATAAGGGTTCTTGAGGGAGCGCCTCGGTTTGCAAATGGGCAGGCGCCGTTTGCCCCAACCCCCAGGCGTCCTGCCCCCCAGGCACCGGCCGAGCGTCCCGCCCCCCGGCGGGCCGTCAGGCCCGCCCACACACCGTTCCCCGAGCGCCGGCGTCCCGCCGGCAACGGGCCGCAAGGCCCGCCGACGCACCGCCGCAGCGGGCAGCCTCGAAATTGCAGACCGAGATACTGCCGTTCTCGAAATGTGCTTGACGCCGAGAAGGGACTGTCATATTCAGTTGCCCCCGGCAGACGCCTGCCGGGACGAACGGCCGAGGGAGGGCCGGCCGCCTTGACGGATACCGCCACGACGCGCCGCGACATCACCTGCCGGCTTCTGCCCCGCGCGAAGGCGAAGGCCAGCGCCATGGCTGGCAAGCGGCTGCCCTACTGGGTGTTGGCCGCATGAGCCCCCGCGGAACCCGGCCCAATTGGAAGAACCGCACCTTGTGGACGCGCGACAACCTCGACGTGCTGCGTGGCATGAACTCGGAATGCGTCAACTTGATCTACCTTGACCCACCCTTCAACAGCAAGGCCGACTACGCCGCTCCCATCGGCAGCAAGGCGGCGGGCGCGGCCTTCAAGGACACCTGGACCTTGGACGACGTTGACCTTGCTTGGCATGGGGAAATCGCCGAGCGCGAACCTGCCCTCTACGCTATTATTGATGCTGCGGGTTTAGCGCATTCCAAAGGCATGAAAGCTTATCTGATTATGATGGCTGTTCGGGTTATCCAATTGCGACGAGTCCTGAAGGAAAGAGGAACTCTTTATTTGCATTGCAATCAAGACGCAGGCCATTACTTGAAGTTACTGATGGACTCGATATTTGGTAAAGCACAGTTCATAACTGAAATTGTTTGGAATTATGGAACGCCGTCTGGCGGGCGTTCTGGTGGGAAAAAGCCCGTCAAAGTGCATGACCATTTACTGGTGTATGCAAAACGCTACGGCCAACATTTATACAATAAATAATTCACACCCTACAGCGAAAAATACAAAGCATGGTTCCGCAATGACGACGGCGATGGCCGTATGTATCAGACGCGGTCGAGAAAAGGTAAAATTGTCAAACAATACCTGGACGAAAGCCCCGGAGTGCCGTTATCAACTTGTTGGCAAGACATTAAACAGATATACGGGAAACAAGGTTGGTTCCCTGGAACCCAAAAAGAGGGAACAGGCTATCCTACCCAAAAACCCTTGGCGCTGTTGGAGCGCATCATCAAGGCGTCAAGCAACGAAGGCGATGTTGTGCTCGATCCCTTCTGCGGCTGCGCCACGGCTTTGGTGGCCGCCGAACAGCTGGGGAGGCAATGGGCCGGGATAGACCTCAGCGACATGGCCGCCAAGCTGGTGGTGTCGCGCTTGGAGCAAGCCTCCGGCACCTTTTGGGGCGGCAGAGTTCATCACCGCCGGGACCTGCCCCGGCGAACGGACCTGGGCAAGCTGCCCAACTACAGCACCCACAAGCACACGTTATACGGCAAGCAGGAAGGTGTGTGCGCGGGTTGTGGAACGCACTTTGCCTTCCGCAACTTCACCATTGACCACGTCGTGCCCCAAGCCAGGGGCGGCAGCGACCACCTGGACAACTTACAGCTGCTCTGCGGTGCCTGCAACAGCACCAAGGGCAAAGGAACGCAGGCCGAATTGAAGGCGAAGCTCAAACAGCAGGGAGTGATTTGATGGGCAAAGACGAAGACTATCGCGACGCAAGCGCGGCGGTGAGAGTGGGTCTGGACGCGATCTGCCAGGCGCTAGATCGCCCCCGCCCGCGGATAAGTGCGGGCATTGCGCAGCCCGAAGATGAAGGCGCGCCTGTGCTGCTGCCGGATCCGAAGGCGACGCCGCTGGAGACGGTGGAGATGCTGCTGGCGGGGGTGTCCTCCCAGGTCGAGGAGTTCAAGAAGATCGGCCCCACCGCCGGCCCGCTTCTGATCCAGCGGGTGGACGCTTTGATTGAGCGCATCCGCGAGCAGTACCACCATCCGCCTACTACTCGTATCCAAGCTGGGCTTGATCTCGTCCCTGCCGCCTATGGAGGCGAGGGCGCATTTACCGTCAATATCGACTCCAGGTGCGATGTTCAATTCTGGCACACCAAGGGTCTTTCGCCCGGCCGCGGCGTGGCCCTGGGCGTGGCCGCCATAGCTTTTCTCGGCGTCTTCCTCGAAGAGCAGGGCAATCCGATGGGCGCTTTCATCGTCGAGCGAATCAAGACGTTCCAGGCTGAGGTGGTGGAGCGGGCGAAAATGCCGCCCGACGATGGGAAGCCGGACTGAGTGATTGACCACCCACCGCCCCGCCGCGCCTCCGGCACCTTCGCCAATATCGGCGCGGCGGCGCGGCAGTCAGGCCGAACGGCCGGGCGCCGCCGGCCTCATGGACAGCAGCGGCGGCGCATCCAGGCGGGCGCCGCCCCGGGGCGAAAGGCGCAGCATCAGGATGGCGCCGCGCTCCAGGGCCAGCGGCGGCGGGGCCAGGAAATCCCAGCCGGTGGCCAGCCCCAGGGCGGCGCGCTGGACGCCGCGATGGGTCACCGCCACGCAGTCGCGCCCGCCGCCGGCCAGCGCCGCCATCAGCCCCGCCAGGCGGCGCTGCACGTCGCGCGGGCTCTCGCCGCCGGGGGGGCGGAAATCGAGGCCCCGCCCTTCGTTGGCGGCCATGGCCCGGCCTTCGCGGGCGCGCAGCCCCGCCAGGGTTTGGCCGGCCCAGCGGCCCCAATCCATCTCGGTAAGGCGCGCCTCGCTTTCGGCGTCCGGATGGCCCAGCAGGGCGGCGGTGCGCCGGGCGCGGGCCAGCGGGCTGGCCAGCCAGCGCCAGGCGGCCAGCGGCGGCGGCGGCCGCCAGGCGGCGGCCATGGCCTCGCCGCCGGGCGAAAGCGCCGTGTCGATGCGCCCCTGGATGCGCCCGGCCTCGTTCCAGGCGGTGGGCGCGTGGCGGATCAGGGCGAGGCGCATCGCGGCCCCGCCCGCCCGCTCGCCGCCAGCGCCATGGCGCGGGCCAGCCTGGCGGCGGCGCCGTCGATGCCGTGGCGCCGCCGGCAGCGTTCGGCCGCCGCCCGCCCCATGGCGGCCAGGCGCTGCGGATCGGCGACCAGCGCGGCGACGGCGGCCGCGAACGCCTCGCCATCGCCCGCCGGCACCAGCAGGCCGGTCTCGCCGTCGGCGACGATCTCCGGCACCCCCCGCGCCCGCCCGGCGACCACCGCCAGCCCGGCCGCCTGGGCGGCCAGCAGCGCCATGCCATAGGCCTCGTTGACGGCGGGCCAGAGGAACAGATCGCAGCCCGCCAGCAGGCCGGGCAGGGAGCGCGGCGCCAGCCGGCCCGCGAAGGTGGCGCCGGCGGCGAAAAGGGCTTCCACCTCGGCGCGGCAGGGGCCGTCGCCCGCGATCAGCAGCTGCAGGCGCCCGCCCGCCAGCAGGCCGCCCAGGGCGCGGGCCAGCAGCCGGTAGGAGGCGAGCTTGTCGCCGGCGCGCATCATCGCCACCGTCACCGCCAGCGGCCGTTCGGGATCGAGGCCGAAGCGCCGCGCCAGCCGCGCCCGCGCCGGAGCCCGCCGCTGGCGGCGAAAGGGCGCGCCGTCGATGAAGGGCCGCAGGGGCAGGATGCGCTCGTCCGCCAGCCCGGCGCTCCTCAGCCCTTCGGCGTCCTCGCGGGTCATGGGCAGCAGCGCGTCGGCGCGCCGCAGCGCCGCCAGCGCCCGCGCATGGCCACAGGCCCACGCCCCCAGCCGCCGCCTGGGAGCGAAGGAAGGCTCCACCACCATATAGGGCAGCGACAGGGCTTCGGCGACCGCCGGTCCCAGATGGTCGGGCGCCTTGTGATAGAGGTGATAGGTGCACCACAGGCCGGGCGGTGCCGGGCGCCAGGCCTCGATCAGCCGCGCCGCCTCGGCCGCTCCGCGCCGGGCGATGCGGCGCTGGCGGGCGGGATCGCCGCCGTCCCAGGCGCGCAGGGTGGAGGCCAGGACGAGGTCGTGGCCCAGCGCCGTCAGCGCCTGCCACAACAGCCGCGCCACGCTGCGATCGCCGGAAGGCACCCGGTGGCCGGGCGCCTTCATGGGCGCGTAGAAGGCGATCTTCACGGCCCGCCCGCGCCGAGGCCGAAGCGGGCCGCCAGTTCGGCGATGCCCGCCTCCATGGCGAAGGCCTCGCGCACGCGGCGTGCGCCGGCCCGGCCCAGGCGCCGCCGCAGGGCACCGTCGCGGATGGCGCGTTCCAGAAGGGCGGCCAGCCCGGCGGCGTCGCCGGGCTCGGCCAGTAGGCCGTTCGCCCCGTCCTCGATCAGCTCCGGCACCGCCTCGATGCGGGTCGTGACCACGGCCATCTCCTGGCTCAGCGCCTCCAGCAGCACGTTGGGCAGGCCGTCGCGGTCGCCGTCGGCGGCGATGCGCGGCGCCAGCACGAACAGCTCGGCCGCCCGGCAGGCCGCCAGCACCTGTCGTTGCGTTCCGGCGCCCTGCCAGCAGATGCGCCCCGCCAGCCCGGCGGCCCCGGCGCGGGCGGCGAGGCCGGCGGCCAGCGGCCCGGCGCCGATGTGATCCAGGGTCCAGTCCAGCTGTGGCGGCAGGCGGGCCAGCGCCTCGATCAGCACGTCGTAGCCCTTCTTCTCCACCAGGCGCCCCACCGAGAGCAGCCGCACCTGCCCGCCGCCGGGCGCCGTCCTTTGCGGCGGCGGCCAGCGGGCGAGGTCGAGGCCGTGATAGACGAGGCCGACGCGCCCGGCGGGCGCCAGCCGCTCCAGATGGCGGCGGTTGGCCTTCGTGCAGGTGACCGACCAGCGGCAATCGGCGAGCTTTTCGGCCAGCTCCCACGATGGCGTGGTGTAGATGTCCCTGGCGTGGGCCGAGGCGGACCAGGGAAGCCCGGTCATCGTCGCCGCATAGCGTGCCACCGAGGCCGGCGTGTGCAGGAAATGAGCGTGCAGATGGCCCAGCCGCGGCGCCAGCTCGGCCGCCAGCACGCAGGCCTGGCCGAAGCGCCGCGCGCGGTTGGCGGTCGGGTCGCGCTTCAGGTCGGCGAGCCATTGCCGCCTGGCGTCGCGCCAGCCGGCGAGGCGCCGCGCGCGGTGCCAGGCCGCCAGGACGCGCAGCGGCTCCCGGTGGAGATATTCCGGCAGATAGGTCACCGGGGCGGCGATCTCGCGGTGCACCGGGTGCAGGCCGGCATCGGTCGGGCGGCGCAGCGAGACGATCTCGATCGCCAGGCCGCGCCGTTCCAGGGCCAGGATCTCCTGGGCGATGAAGGTTTCGCTCAGGCGCGGATAGCCCTTCAGCACGAAGGCGACGCGCCCCCGATCCGCCGCCCGGGGGCGCCCGCTCACGGGTGGGCGAGGCCGCCGTCGCGGCTGGCGACGGTCAGCTGCCCCTGGCGGGCGGCGTGGGTCGGGCGGCGGCCATGGCGCCCTTCCGCCAGATGCATGGCGACCAGCCGGTTGACGTTCTCCAGGCCGTCGAGCAGGCCCGGCACCACCACCTGGCCTGGGCGGCGCTGCTGCGCCAGCTGGCGGATGGCGGCGGCCATGGCGGCGGGGTCTTCGGCCACGTCCTCGGTCAGCATCGCCACCAGCCCCAGTTCCTGGGCGCGGCTGGCGCGGATCAGCTGTTCGCGGCGCGGCAGCTGGCGCGGCACGATCAGCGCCGGTTTGTCGAAGCTCAGGATCTCGCAGAAGGTGTTGTAGCCGCCCATGGCCACCACGCCGGCGGCGCGCGCCATCAGCGCCTCCAGATGGGCATCGAAGGTGATCGCCGTCACGGCGGCGAGCCTCTCCACCCGTTCCTGGAAGCGGACGCGGGCGTCGGGTTCCATGAAGGGGCCGAACACCACCAGCGCCGGCAGCGGCGGCGGGCGTGGCGATTCGTAGGCGGCCAGCACCCAGTCCACCAGCAGATCGCCGTCGCCGCCGCCGCCGGTGGTGACCAGCACGAAGGGTTCGCCGACGCCGTCGGGCAGGCCGCTTGCCGGCAGGCCCTGCGGCAGGCTGCGCTCCAGATAGCCGGTATAGACCATCTTGCGCCTGACCGACTGCGGCACGGCGATCTCCTCCAGCGGGTCGTGGATCTGGGGCAGGCCATAGACCCAGATCTCGTCGTAGAGGTCGCGCAGGGCCGGCACGGCGTTCTTGCGCCGCCATTCGGCCCGCAGCAGGGTGGGGTCGTCCATCACGTCGCGCAGGCCCAGCACGATGCGGGTGCCGCGCGTCTTCAGCATCTCGATGGTCTCGCGCGCCTCGCCCTTCAGCCCCAGGGGTTCCTTGTCGACCAGGAAGATGTCGGGGTCGAAGATGTCGGCGGTATGGCGCATGATCGAGGCGCGCATGGCCATGGTCTGCTCGGTGTCGAGCAGCAGGTTGAGCGGCGTGTATTCGCCGTTGCGCAGCTTGATGACCCCCGGCACGCGCACGAAATCGACCCGGGCGCGGAAGTCGAAGCTGCCGATGATGGGCGAGCCGGTGAGGATCAGCACGGTGAGGGTGGCGGTTTCGCCCACCAGGGCATGGGCGATGGCGCGGCAGCGGCGCAGATGGCCCAGCCCGAAGCTGTCGTGGCTGTAGATCAGCACGCGCGGATGCGTCGCCTGCGCCTTCATGCCGCCCCTCGGGAGCCCGGATGGGCGACTATCCCACGGCCGGGCGGGCGGCGGAAGCGGGCGGCGCCTTCGATCTCCGGGAACGGTGGCAGAGGAGCGCCGGGGGGCTAGACTGGCCGCCGCGCCGGGCGCGGGCGGGGCCATGGAACGCAGCATCTACCGCTTCATCTTCCGCTATTCGAAGCGCCAGCAGGCGGCGATCCTGGCGATGACGCTGCTGTCGCTGCCCTTCTATTACGCCTCCCTCGACATCCCCAAGCTGATCGTCAACAACGTCCTCGACGAGGCGTCGGCGCAAACGGCAAAAGGCCACGCCTTCGTGCTGCTGGGCGTGCACCTGGCCGATATGGAGCGCCTGGTGCTGCTGGCGCTCTATTGCGGCCTCTTTCTCGCCCTGGTGCTGGTCAATGGCGGCTTCAAATACGTCATCAACGTCTATAAGGGCCTGTTGGGGGAGCGCCTGCTGCGCCGCCTGCGCTACCGGCTCTTCTCCCGCGTCACCCGCTTCCCGCTGCCCCATTTCCGCAAGGTCGGCGCCGGCGAGCTGATCCCCATGATCACCCAGGAGGTGGAGCCGCTGGGCGGCTTCATCGGCGATGCCCTGGCGCTGCCCCTCTATCAGGGCGGGCTGCTGATCACGGCGCTGCTCTTCATCTTCATGCAGGATGTCTGGATGGGGCTGGCGGCGATCTCGCTCTATCCCATGCAGGGCTGGATCGTGCCGCGCCTGCAGCGCCGGGTGAACCGGCTGGCCAAGGCGCGGGTGCGGGCGGTGCGCAGGGTCTCCGAACGCATCGCCGAGGCGGTGCAGAGCGCCGAGGAGATGCACGCCAACGGCATGGCGCGCTGGGAGCTGGCGGATTTCACCTCCCACATGGCGCGCATCTTCACCATCCGTTTCGACATCTATCGCAAGAAGTTCTTCATCAAGTTCCTCAACAACTTCCTGGCCCAGCTCACGCCCTTCTTCTTCTATGCCGCCGGCGGCTGGTTCGTGATCGAGGGCGATCTGTCGCTGGGCGCCCTGGTGGCGGTGCTAGCCGCCTACAAGGACCTGCCGCCGCCCTGGAAGGAGCTCCTCAACCACTATCAGATTCGCGAGGACGCGAAGATCAAATACCAGCAGGTCACGGCCCGCTTCGCGCCGGCGGGGATGCGCGAGGAGGCGATCGTCGCCGGCGAAGGCGAGGCGCCGCCCTTCGAGGGCAGCCTCGCCGCCGCCAATCTGCGCTACGAGGAGGACGGCGAGGCGGCGATCGACGGCCTCAGCCTGGAGATCGGCTTCGAAAGCCACGTCGCGCTGGTGGGCGAGGCGGGCAGCGGCAAGGAGCACGCCGCCATGCTGCTGGCCCGCCTGCTCGATGCCGGCGGCGGCCACATCGCCTATGGCGGCCAGCGCGGCGAAACGCTGCCGGAGGCCGTCACCGGGCGGCGCATCGGCTATGTCGGCCAGACCACCGGCCTCTTCTCGGCCTCGCTGCTGGACAACCTGCTCTACGGACTGCGCCAGGCGCCGCAGGCACCGCGCGCGGCGGGCGGCGGGGAGGAGCGCCGCCGCCTGGCCCGCGAGCGCCAGGAGGCGCTGGAGACCGGCAACAGCGGCGACGACGCCGGGGCCGACTGGGTCGATCTGGCCCGCGCCGGGGCCGGCGACCGCGCCGGGCTGCTGGCGGCCGTGCGCCACGCCCTGGCCACGGCCGACATGGAAGACGACGTCTATCGCTTCGGCCTGCGCGGCAGGCTGGATGCCGCCGCCCATCCCGAAATCGCGCGGCGGGTGCTGGAGGCGCGCGCCGTTCTGGGGCGGCGCCTGCGCGAGGACGCCTTCGCCGGCCTGGTGGAACCCTTCGACCGCGACGCCTACAACACCAACGCCACCGTGGCCGAGAACCTGCTCTTCGGCACGCCGGTGGGCGACGCCTTCGATCCCGAGCGGCTGCCGGAGAACGCCTATGTGATGCGGGTGCTGACGACCTTCGATCTGGTCGGCGCCTTTCTGCGCATCGGCCAGGAGGTCGCCCGCATCATGGTGGAGCTGTTCGCCGACCTGCCGCCGGACCACGCCTATTTCGCCCAGTTCTCCTTCATCTCGCTCGACGATCTGCCCGACTACCGGGCGATCCTGCAACGGGCGGGGCAGGGCGGCCTGGCCGCCCTCGACGAGGGCGAGCGCGGGCGCCTGCTGGCGCTGCCCTTCAAGCTGGCGCCGGCCAGGCACCGCCTGGGCCTGATCGACGAAGCCATGCAGGCGCGCCTGCTGCAGGCGCGCCGCGCCTTCGCCGAACATCTGCCCCGCCCGCTGGCCGGCACCGTCGAGTTCTACGACCGCGAGCGCTACAATGGCGCCGCGCCGCTGCAGGACAACATCCTCTTCGGCAAGGTCGTCCACGGCCGCGCCGGCGCCAGGGAGCGGGTGGGGGCGCTGATCGAGGAGACCATCGGCGAGCTGGACCTCAAGGCGGCGGTGATCGAGGCGGGGCTGGACTTCCAGGTCGGCATCGGCGGCGGGCGGCTGGCGCCGGCGCAGCGCCAGAAGGTCTCGATCGCCCGCGCGGTGCTCAAACGCCCGCAGCTGCTGGTGCTGGCGGAGGCCACTGCCGCCCTGGACGCCGCCGGCCAGGCACGGGTGCTGGCCAATCTGCGCCGCGAGTTCGAGGGCCGCTGCCTGCTCTGGGCTCTGCAGCGGGCGAGCGACGCCAGGGGCTTCGACCGCGTCGTGGTCATGAAGGAAGGCCGGGCGGCCGAACAGGGCGGCTTCGATGAACTGATGGCGGCGGGCGGCCTGCTGGCGGCGCTGGTGGCCGCCGAATGACGCCGGGGAAGGAGACCATGAGCTTGCAACAGGAAGTCGAATTGCTGCGCAACATCCCGTTGTTCGCGAACATCGAGCCCAGCCGGCTGAAGCTCCTGGCCTTCGCCGCCGAGCGGCTCGTCTTCCACGCCGGCGACCTGCTCTGCCGCCAGGGCGAGGAGGGCGATTGCGCCTGGATCGTGGTCGCCGGCGAGGCCGAGGTCACGGTCGCCGGCGCCGGGGGCGAGGTGGCGGTGGCGACGCTGGGCAGGAACGACTTCGTAGGCGAAACGGCGATCCTGTGCGACGTGCCGCGCACCGCCACGGTGCGGGCCAGGACGGAGCTGGAGGCGCTCGCCATCTCCAGGGACCTGTTCTTCCAGCTGGTCGGCCAGTTCCCGGAGATGGCGATCGAGATCATGCGCGAGCTGGCCCTGCGGGTGGAGCGCACCACCCGCCAGCTGCGCGAAGCGCTGGCGGACGGGCGCCGGTGAGCCGCCTGGAAAGCGCCATCCGCCGGCTTCAGGCGCAGCGGGCCTGCCTGGGGCTGGCGGCCGCGCTGGTCGCCGGCCGGCCGGGCTGCGTGCTGGAACTGGGGCTCGGCAACGGGCGCAGCTTCGATCATCTGCGCGCTCTGGTGCCGGAGCGCGCCATCTACTGCTTCGACCGCCAGCTGGCCGCCCATCCCGGCTGCATCCCCGGCGAAGGGCGCCTGTTTCTGGGCGAGCTCGCCGCCACCCTGCCGGCAGCGGCCGCCCGGCTGGCCGGCGCGGCCGCGCTCGTCCACAGCGACATCGGCTCCGGCGACGAGGCGGCCAGCCGGGCGCTGGCGGCCTGGCTGGCCACGGCGCTGCCGCCGCTGCTGGCGCCAGGCGCCGTGGTGGCGAGCGACCAGCCCCTGCCGCAGCCGGCCTGGCAAGCCATCCCCCTGCCCGAAGGCGTCGCGCCGGGGCGCTATTTCCTGTATCGCGCCTGAGGGGCGCCATCGCCGGCGCCTTCGAGGCCCCGGTAGTGCCACGGTTTGAAAATGGGCGGCTGCCGTTTGCCGCCACCCCGCGCGCGCTTCCACCGCGCCCGCCCCCCAGCAGCACGCCCCCGTGCTGCACATGAAGAATCGGCACGCCCCCGTGCTGCACATGTAAGAATCAGCACGCCCCCGTGCTGCGCATGAACGATCTCCCCAGCGTTGCCACCGGCTTCGCGGACAGGACGCCGGTGCGCAGCGCGGCGGCGTGCGGCCTCGAGATTCCAGACCGAGGTTCCCGGGCGCCCATGCGACGCCGGCCGGGAAGAGGGCGCCGGTGGGCGGCGGCTAGGCCAGGCGGCGTTCCACGGCGTCCCAGAAGCGGGCTTCCAGCTTCACGCCGTCGAAGCGGTCGATCTCCTGCAGCCCGGTGGGCGAGGTGACGTTGATCTCCGTCAGCCACTCGCCGATGACGTCGATGCCCACCAGGATCATGCCGCGCCGCGCCAGTTCCGGCCCGATGGCGCGGCAGATCTCGCGGTCGCGGCGGTTGAGCGTCGCGGCCACCGGCCGCCCGCCGACATGCATGTTGGAGCGCGCTTCGCCTTCGGCCGGGATGCGGTTGACGGCGCCTGCCGCCTCGCCGTCGATCAGCACGATGCGCTTGTCGCCGTCGCGCACCTCCGGCAGATAGCGCTGCACCATCAGCGGCTCGCGGGAGTGACTGCGGAACATCTCGATCAGCGCGCCCAGGTTCTCGTCGCCCGGCGGCAGGTGGAAGACCCCGGCACCGCCGTTGCCGTAGAGCGGCTTGACGACGATGTCGCCGTGGCGGGCGCGAAAGTCGCGGATCGCCTCCTGCGACCAGGCGATCAGGGTGGGCGGCATCAGGCCCTCGAAATCGGTCGCGAACAGCTTTTCGGGCGCGTTTCTCACCCCGGCCGGGTCGTTCACCACCAGGGTGCGGGGGTGGATCTTCTCCAGCAGATGGGTGGTGGTGATGTAGGCCATGTCGAAGGGCGGATCCTGGCGCAGCAGCACGGCGTCCATCTCCGCCAGGTCCATGGCGGCGCGGTTGCCCAGGGTGACGTGGTCGCCCCGGCGCCGCCGCAGATGCATCGGGCGGGCCTGCGCCAGCACCCGCCCCTCGCTGAACGCCAAGTCCTGCGGGCGATAGACATAGACCGCATGGCCGCGTTCCTGCGCCTCCAGGGCCAGCGCGAAGGTGGTGTCGGCGTCGATGTCGATCGCCTCCACCGGGTCCATCTGGACGGCGACGGAAAGGGTCATGGCAAGGTGCGCTCAGAGGCGCGCTCAGCCGGATTCGATGCGCACATGGCTCACCACCTCCTTCACCCCGGCGATGTGGCGGGCATGGTCGAGCACGCGCTCGAGCTCCGCCCGGTCGCTGGCGATGCCGGTGATGTAGACGACGCCGCCGACGGTATCGACGTTGAAGTTGATGGCGGTGATCTCGCGGTCGAAGAAGAGGTGGAAGCGGAGCTCGTTGGAGATGCGCAGATCGTCGAAGTAATCGACCAGATCGCCGGACTCGGTCACCTGCAGCTCGTTGATGACCTCGACCACCCCTTCGGCCTGCCAGGCGAGCCTGACGGCATCGACCCGGTCGACGGCCGTCGGCACCTTGCCGGTCAGCAGCACGCGGCCCTCGGTGACGTCGATGGAGACGTCGCCGAACAGGCGCTCGTTATGGGCGAACAACGCCTCGTTGATGGCGAGCTTGACGGTGAGGTCGTCCACCTGGTTGCCCAGGCTGCGCTCCTCCACCAGGGCGGCACCGCCGGTCACCGCCGCGCCCACGGCCAGCCCGGCGCAGCCGCCGAGGACGGGCGCCGCCACGGCGGCGAGAACGGCCAGTGCCAGGATTCTCGGCATCGCTCCTCCCCAACGCTCGGCACGGCATGTCATGGGCCGCGTCATGGGCCGCGCGATCCTCGCGGGACAGGATAAAGCGGGCGCGTCACGGCCGCCAGGCGTCGGGCAGGTGGCGGGGCCAGCGCCAGGGCGCCACCAGCACCAGGTCGTAGCGGCGGTCGCAGCCGCCCAGGCTGGGATGGCGGGCGATGTAGCTCTCCAGGGCCGCCGCCACGCGCCGCCATTGGCGCGGCGCCACCGGCTGCGGGTCGTCCCCGCGCCGCGCCTTCACCTCCACCGCCACCAGCAGGGCGCCGTGCCGGCAGATCAGGTCGATCTCTCCCGCCGGCAGGCGGCAGCGCCGCGCCAGCAGGCGGTAGCCCTTCAGCGCCAGCGCCAGCGAGGCCGCCCGTTCGGCGCGGCGCCCCCAGGCCTCGGCGTGGCGCCGCGCGCCGCTGCTCGCTTCCGTCATCGTTCGCGATCATAGTGGCACCGCCCGCCGCCGGCCACGGAGGAGAAAGCCATGGCCCGCCCGTCCGCCCGCGCAGCGCTGGCCGCCCTGCTGGCGCTGGCGGCCTGCGCGCAGCCTTCCGCGCCGGTGCCGGAGGCGCCGCCCGCCGCCGCCATCGAGGCGCCCACCGCCGCGCCGCCGCCGGCCGATGGAACGGCCTATGGCGCCCCGCGCCCGTCGGTCCACCGGGTGGGGCTGTTGCTGCCGCTCTCGGGTCCGCACGCGGCGCTGGGCCGGGGGCTGTTCGACGCCGCCGCGCTGGCGCTGTTCGACCGCGGGGCGGAGCGCATCGAGCTGGTGGTGGCCGACACCGGCGGCGACGGCGAAGGGGCGAGGGCGGCGGCGGCGCAGGTGCTGGCGGCCGGCGCCCGCCTGGTGCTGGGGCCGCTCTTCTCCCCCGCCGTCGCCGCCGCCGCGCCGCTGGCCCGGCAGGCGGGCGTGGGCATGGTGGCGCTGTCGTCGGATCGCGCCGTCGCCCGCCCGGGCGTGTTCGTCATGGGCGTGGCGCCGGAACAGCAGGTCCAGCGCGTCGTCGCCCATGCCGCTGCCGCCGGCCACCGCCGTTTCGCGGCCCTGGTGCCGGCCAACGATTTCGGGCGGCGCATGGCGGCGGCGCTGGCGGCGGCGGCGCAGAGCCATGGCGGCAGCGCCCCGCCCGCCGTCTTCTACGATCCCGGCGGCGCCGGCGTGGAAACCTCGGCCGCCCTGCTGGCCGCCACGGCGCCGACGGCCCTGCTGGTGGCGGAAACGGGGCCGCTGCTGTCCCGGCTCGCCGCCTGGCTGGGCCATCACGGCATCGATCCGGCCAGCACCCGGCTGCTGGGCCTGGCGGGCTGGGGGGATCCGATGCTCGCCCGCGAGCCGGTGCTGCAGGGCGCCTGGTTCGCCACCCCCCCGGCCGCCGGCAGCGACTGGCTGGCGGACCGGCTCCGCGACAGCTATGGCAGCGAAGGCGTGGCGCTGGCGGCGCTGGCCTACGATGCCGTGGCGCTGGCGGCGGCGCTGGCCGAAAGCGGCGATTTCTCCGCCGCCGCCATCGCCTCCGAGCACGGCTTCGCCGGGGCCGGCGGCCTCTTCCGCTTCGCCGCCGACGGCAGCGGCGAGCGCGGGCTGGCGGTGATGGAGATCGCCGCCAGCGGCGCCGTGATCGCCGACCCGGCGCCCACCGCCTTCGCGGCGCCGCCGTAATCCGCCATCCTGCGCGATCCTGGCCACGGGCCGACTCGCTGGCGCTGCTCGGCAGGGCCTGCCGGCCGATGCTGGAGGAGCCGCTGCGCTCCTCTTTCCCACCCATCTTCCACGGCGTCGAGACGACGCCGATGAAGGAGAGGATGCCGCCCCCCGGGAGCGCCGGCGTCCCGCCGGCAAACGGGCCGCGAGGCCCGTCAACACACTGCCCCCGCCGTCGGGCACTGACACATCCTCGACCGCCGCGCAGCGCCGCGGCGCGCGGCCTCAGCCCGGCAGCAGCTGGCGCAGCACCGGGTTCAGCAGCGCCCGCCCGGCGGGGCTGGCGCGCACCAGGCTGCCCCGGCGCTCCAGGAAGCCGGCGGCGACCATGGCGTCGAGGCCGCCCAGGGCGGCCACCGCGTCCCAGTCGCTGGCGGCGGCGCGGCGCAGGTCGGCCTCGTCGAGGCCCCGCGTCAGGCGCAGCCCCATGGCCAGCACCTCGGCCAGCCGTTCCCTGCCCCGCACATCGCGGACCGACGCGGTGCCGTGGCCCCGTTTCGCGACGCAGGCCGCCCAGGCCTCCGGTGCCGCGATCTGGCGGCGTTCCACGCAGACGCCGGGCGCGGGGTTCAGCCTGCCGCAGGCGCCCGGCCCGATTCCCACCCACTCTCCGGAGCGCCAGTAGATGCCGTTGTGGCGGCTCTCCTGGCCCGGCCGGGCGTGGTTGGAGACCTCGTAGGCCGGCAGGCCGGCGGCGGCCGCCGCCGCCTGGGTCGCCTCCCACATCGCCGCCTGCTCGTCTTCGCAGGGAAGCGCCAGGGCGCCCCGGCGGGCCAGCGCGTGGAAGCGGGTGCCGGGTTCGACGGTCAGCTGGTAGAGCGAGAGATGGCCCTTCGCCAGCGCCAGGGCGCGGGCTAGCTCCGCCTCCCAGGCGGCCGCCGTCTGCTCCGGCCTGGCATAGATGAGATCGAAGGAAAGGCGGGGGAAAACGGCCGCCCCGGCCGCGATGGCGTCCAGGGCGCGGGCGGCGGAATGGCGCCTTCCCAGCGCCGCCAGGGCGGCGTCGTCCAGCGCCTGCACGCCCAGCGACAGGCGGTTGACGCCGGCGGCGGCGAAGGCGGCCAGGCGGGCGGCATCGGCGCTGCCGGGGTTGGCCTCCAGCGTGATTTCGGGATCGTCGGCCAGCGGCCAGCCCCGCGCGATGGCGTCGAGGACGGCGGCGACGGTGCCGGGCGCCATCAGCGACGGCGTGCCGCCGCCGAAAAAGACGCTGGCCACCCGCCGCCCCGGCGCCAGCGCCGCCATATGGGCCGTCTCGGCCAGCAGCGCCTCGCGGAAGGCCGCTTCGTCGATGCTGCGGCGGACGTGGCTGTTGAAGTCGCAATAGGGGCATTTCGAACGGCAGAAGGGCCAGTGCACATAGACGCCGAAGCCGGGCGGGCCGTTCACGGCGTTCATAGCGTTCACGGTGTTCACAGCGTTCACGGCGTTCGCGGCGGGGCCAGCGCCGCCCGCAGCCGCGCGAAGGCGCGGGCGCGATGGCTGAAGGCCCGTTTGCCGGCCGCCGACATCTCGGCGAAGCTTTTCGCCGCGCCTTCGGGGACGAAGATGGGGTCGTAGCCGAAGCCGCGGGAACCGCGCGGCGGGAAGACGAGGCGGCCCTCGACGCGGCCCTCGAAGCTCGCGACGCCGCCTTCCGGGAAGGCCAGCGCCAGCACGCAGCGAAAGCGGGCGCGGCGGTCGCCATGGCCCGCCAGCTCGCGCTCGATGCGGGCCATGGCGGCGGCGAAATCGCGCTGCGGCCCGCCCCAGCGCGCCGAATGGACGCCCGGGCGCCCGCCCAGCGCCGCCACCTCCAGGCCCGAATCGTCGGCCAGGGCCGGCAGGCCGCAGGCGGCGGCGGCACGGGTGGCCTTCAGCGCCGCGTTGGCCTCGAAGCTGGCGCCGGTCTCCTCCGGTTCCGCCAGGCCCAGCGCGGCGGCCGTCGCCGCCTCAATCCCCAGCGGCCGCAGCAGGGCGGCGATCTCTCCGACCTTGCCGGCATTGTGGCTGGCGATCGCCAGGCGCCGCTGCCTTATGTGGTGCAGCGCGATGTTTTCGTCCGCGGCACGGGGGCGTGCTGGCTTTCCTTCATCCGCAGCACGAGGGCGTGCTGGCTTTCTTTCGTCCGCAGCACGAGGGCGTGCTGCTGTGGCGTGCCGGTTCTCTTTCATCCGCAGCAGGCTGTTTTCATCCGCAGCACGGGGGCGTGCTGATTCGCTTTCATCCGCAGCACGGGGGCGTGCTGCTGTGGCGTGTTGCCGGGTAGCGTCTCGGTTTGCAATTGCGAGGCTGCCCGCTGCGGTGCCGCCTGGAGGATGTGGCGGTGCCTGGCGGCGGGATTCGGTGCGTTGACGGGCCTTGCGGCCCGTTTGCCGGCGGGACGCCGGCGCTCGGGGGAATTTCGTGCGTGGGCGGGCCGGACGGCCCGCCGGGGGGCGGAACGCTCGATCGGTGCCTGAGGGCGGGACGCCTGGGGGGTGGCGGCGAACGGCGCCCGCCCATTCTCGAACCGGGGCGTTGCCTGCTGCCGTGGCAGGCGCCGTCCGGTCATCGCAGCAACCCCAGCGCGCCCGCCTGGTGGGCCGCCAGCTGCGCGGTGCCGGCCGCCGCCAGCGCCGCCATGCGCTCCAGGGCCTGGCGGTCGAAGGGGGCGCCCTCGGCCGTCGCCTGCACCTCCACCAGCCGCCCGTCGCCGGCGATGACGAAATTGGCGTCGACCTCGGCGCCGGAGTCCTCGCCATAGTCGAGATCCAGCAGCGTCTCGCCGCCGACGATGCCGCAGGAGACGGCGGCGACGCTGCCATGGAGCGGCAGGGCGGGCAGCTCGCCGGTCGCGACCAGGCCTTGCAGCGCCAGATGCAGCGCCACATAGCCGCCGGTGATGGCGGCGGTGCGGGTGCCGCCATCGGCCTGGATCACGTCGCAGTCGATGCGGATCTGGCGCTCGCCCAGGGCCGCGAGATCGGTGACGGCGCGCAGGCTGCGGCCGATCAGGCGCTGGATCTCCTGGGTGCGGCCGGATTGCCGACCGCGCGCCGCCTCGCGGTCGGTGCGGGTGGAGGTGGCGCGCGGCAGCATGCCGTATTCGGCCGTCACCCAGCCCCGCCCGCGGTTGCGCAGCCAGGGCGGCAGGCGCTCCTCCACGGAGGCGGTGCACAGCACATGCGTGAAGCCGAAGCGGGCCATGCAGGAACCCTCGGCATGGCGGGCGCAGCCCGCCTCCAGCGCTATGGGCCGCAATTGGCAGGCGCTGCGGCCGGATGCTCTGCCCATGGTGGTCGTCCCTCGCCAGGCGCGGGCGAGCCTAGCGCCGCCCGGCGCCGCCCGGAAGCCGGCGGGGCTTTGACTTGTGGCTGGTGGTCAGTGAGAGCGGGGAATGGTGGTGGTGCCGGGGGGCGGGAAGCCTGGGGGTGGCAGACGGCACCCGCCCATTTTCCAACCGGGGCGCTACCCGACGGCGGGCGCCCCTTGCCCCGGCGGCCGTTCCGCGCTATGCTGCGCCATCTCCCCGGACAGCCGCCCTGCCCATGGGGCCGGCGGCTCTTCCTCCGTGCGGATCCTCCGCGCGCAACGGCGACATGTGCGGCCTGCGAGCCGGGGATGGCGCGCCAGGGCTGGCGCCGCGGGCCGGACAGGAAGGAGCGGTTACCCTTTTCATGGCCAGCCAGAACATCAAGCTCAAGGCCGGCGACTATGTCGTCTATCCCACCCACGGCGTCGGTCTGGTCACAGCCGTCGAGCAACAGAGCGTCGGCGAGGCGACCCTGAAGATGGTCGTGGTCCATTTCGAACAGGACAAGATGGTGTTGCGCGTGCCGGTGCACAAGGTCGTCTCCTCGGGCATGCGCCGGCTGTCGTCGAAGGACATCATGAAGAGCGCGCTTACCACGCTGAAGGGCCGGGCGCGCGTGAAGCGGACCATGTGGAGCCGCCGCGCCCAGGAATACGAGGCCAAGATCAACTCCGGCGATCCCGCCTCCATCGCCGAGGTGGTGCGCGATCTGCACGCCCGCGTCGGCCAGGCCGACCAGTCCTACAGCGAACGCCAGCTCTACGAGGCGGCCCTCGACCGCCTGTCGCGGGAGCTGGCGGCGGTCGAAGGCGTCGAGCAGGCGCAGGCCATCACCAAGATCGAGAAGACCCTGCAGGCCGCCTGATGCCGCTTTGCCGGCCGCTGGCGGCGGTCTAGGCTGCCTGGGCGGCTGCCGGGGGTGAGACCATGCTCGATGCGGACATCTTCGGCACCCTGAGCGGCTGGCAGCGCGTCTGGGCGGTGGGCGCGGTCCATGGCGACCGGGGCCGCCTGGCCGCCCTGCACGGCCTGCTGGACGAGCGCTTCCGCCCCCGCGACCGCGTCGTCTATCTCGGCAACTATCTGGGCTTCGGCGACGAGGTGGTGGCCACGGTGGACGAGCTGGTGGCCTTCCGCCGCGCGCTGCTGGCGCGGCCGGGCATGATGCCCCAGGACGTGGTGTTCCTGCGCGGCGCCCAGGAGGAGATGTGGCAGAAGCTGTTGCAGCTGCAGCTGGCCATGGACCCGCGCGAGGTGCTCTCCTGGATGCTGGAGCGGGGCGTGGCGGCGACCGTCGCCGCCTATGGCGGCCGCGCCGCCGAGGGCTTGGCGGCGGCCGACGAGGGGACGTTGCAGCTCACGCGCTGGACCGTCGCCCTGCGCCAGGCCATGCACGCCCATCCCGGCCATCGCGAGCTCATGAGCCATCTCAAACGCGCCTGCGTCACCGACGACGGCGCCCTGCTGTTCGTCCATGCCGGCCTCGACCCGGAGCGGCCGCTGGAGACCCAGCGCGATGCCTTCTGGTGGAATCCGGGCGGCTTCGCGGCCATGGCCAAACCCTATGGCGGCTTCCGGCTGGTGGTGCGCGGCTTCGACCCCAATCGTGGCGGCGTCCATATCGGCCCCTTCCAGGCGACGGTGGACGGCGGCTGCGGCGCCGAAGGGCCGCTGGTCACCTGCTGTTTCGACGGCAGCGGCGCGCTCGCGGACCGCATCGAGGCCTGAGCGCTTGCATCGCGGCCGCCGGCGGCGATGATGGCCCCCGCAGCGGTTGCCGCCCAGCGGGGATGCCATGAGCCAGGGATTGCAGATCGACGCCGACCGCCTGTGGCGTTCCATCATGGAGATGGCGAAGATCGCCGCCACCGCCAAAGGCGGCAATTGCCGCCTGGCGCTCACCGACGACGACCGGCAGGGGCGCGACCTGTTCGTATCCTGGTGCCGGGCGGCCGGCATGACCTGCACCGTGGACGCCATGGGCAACATCTTCGCCCGCCGGCCCGGCCGCAACCCGCAGGCGCCGCCCGTCTCCACCGGCAGCCATCTCGACACCCAGCCTACCGGCGGCAAGTTCGACGGCGTCTATGGCGTGCTGGCCGGGCTGGAGGTGGTCCGCTGCCTCGACGACGCCGGCATCGAGACCGAAGCGCCCATCGAGGTGGTCTGCTGGACCAACGAGGAAGGCGCCCGCTTCGCGCCCGCCATGATCGGCTCGGGCGTCTTCGCCGGCGCCTTCGATCTCGCCTATGCCCACGGCCAGCGGGACGCGCAAGGCCGCAGCATGGGCGAAGAGCTGGCGCGCATCGGCTATCTGGGGGAGGAGGCGCCGGGCGGCCACGCCCTGGGCAGCCATTTCGAGGCCCATATCGAGCAGGGGCCGATTCTGGAGGCCGAGAACAAGCCGGTGGGGGTGGTGACCGGCGTGCAGGGCATCCGCTGGTACGACGTCCGCATCGAGGGCATGGAGGCCCATGCCGGGCCGACGCCGATGGCCATGCGCAAGGACGCCATGATGGCCGCCGCCGCCCTGGCCCAGCGCATCGACGATGCCGCCCTGGCCGAAGCCCCCCACGGGCGCGCCACCGTCAAGATGGAATACTGCCGCCCCGCCGGCACCCGCAACACCATCGCCGGCGAGGTGGGGCTCACGGTCGACATCCGCCATCCCGACGGCGCGGGCTTCGACCGCCTCGACGCCGCCCTGCGCGCCGCCGCCGCCGAGGTCGCCCGTGCCCGGCGGGTGGCGATCGCGGCCGACGAGATCTGGGTCTCGCCACCGGTCGCCTTCGACGACGGCTGCATCCAGGCGGTGCGCAGGGCCGCGAAGCTGCTGGGCTACGACCATATGGACATGGTCTCCGGTGCCGGCCACGACGCGGTCTATGTCAGCCGCGTGGCGCCGACGGCGATGATCTTCGTGCCCTGCGAAGGCGGCATCAGCCACAACGAGATCGAGAACGCCCGCCGCGAGGATCTGGAAGCGGGCTGCAACGTGCTGCTCCACGCCATGCTGGAGCGGGCCGGAACCAAGCCAGCGGCGGCGGGCTGAAGGGCGCTGTTCGAGGATTTCGATGCGGGTCGATGCGCGGCCCGCGATCGGGTTCGGTCCAGCGGCGCGAGCGGCGCTCCGCCGCCGGCGCAAGGATGCAGAGCGCGGCACGGGCGGGGAAGCGAAGGGTTGTGGCGGCCGTCACGGGCGGCGGCCGGCGCGGCCTCTCCCGCTCAGGCCTCGGCGAGCAGCAGCGTTTCCAGGCCGGCGCGGACGTCGTCGGGGATGGGCCGTTTGCGCCTGGCGGCGAGATCGAAGCACACCGTGGTGCAGCGGGCGCGGGCGGTGGGCGCGCCGGTGGCGGCGTTGCTCATGCGCGAGCGGTAGGTGAGCGAGGTGCGGCCGATGCCCTCGACGCCGCTTTCGATCAGCACCGGGTCGTTCACCATCATCTCGCCGAGGAAGTCGAGCTCCACGCGGACGTCGACGAAGCCCATGGCGCCGGCCCCGGCGCGCTGGATCATGTGCCAGCCCGCCTGATCGAACATGGCATAGTAGCGGACGGCGTTCATGTGGCCCTGGTGGTCGCAGTCCCAGGCCGTCACCATGCAGCGATGGCTTTCGATCCAGCCGCTCATGGCCCCAGTCTGGCCGCCGGGGCCGCCGCCGGCAAGCCGGCCGTTCGCGCCGGGGGCGGGGCGGCATGGGTGCCGCCTCAATAGCCGCGCCTTGTGTCGATGCGGTTGGCGAGCCGGCCGCCTTTCAGGAAGCGGGCGAGGTTGGCGAAGAACAGGTCGAGGGTCTTCGGGATGTAGCGTTCGGCGTCGTCCGAAGAGCAGTGGGGCACCAGCATCAGGTTGGGCACCCGCCACAGCGGCGAGGAGGCGGGCAGCGGCTCGGGGTCGAAGACGTCGAGCACGGCGGCGGCGATGCGGCCGGCGGCCAGGAGCTCCGCCAGGGCGCCGTAGTCGACGATCGCGGCCCGGCCCATGTTGAGCAGGGTGGCGCCGGGCTTCATCAGCAGCAGCCGGCGGCGGTCGAGAAGGCCGCGGGTCTCCCCGGTGAGCGGCGCCATCACCACCACGGTGTCGGCCTCGCCCAGGACGGCGTCGATCCCGTCGCCCGCCACCACCCGGTCGGCCCAGCGGCAGGGCCGCCCGCGCCGGCTGACTCCGATCACCCTCATCGCCAGGCGCCGCTTCAGCCAGCGCGCCGTGGCGGCGCCCATGCCGCCCAGGCCGATGACCACGGCGGTGCCGCCCTCGATGCGGGTGGTGAAACGCTTCTGCCAGCGGCGCCGCGCCTTGTTGTCGGCGAAGAAGGGCAGGCCGTGGGCCATGGCCAGCACCGCCGCGCCGGCGAACTCGGCCGCCTTCTCGCCGTGGACGCCGCTGTTGTTGGTGATCTTCAGGCCCGGCCACACCCAGTCGAAGGGTTGCAGATGCTCGCTGCCGGCCCCGGTCAGCGCCATCCAGGCCAGGTTCGGCGCCATGGTGCGCAGCTCCCGCAGGGGGAAACGCCAGCCGATGACGATGTCGGCAGCGGCGATGCCGGCGGCGAAGCGGTCGTGGTCCCAGCTCCAGTCGAAGGCCACATGGCGGGCCGTCGCCGGGTAGCGGCGGCAGGCGGCGGCCACCCGCTCCTCGGTCACCCGGAAGACCTCGGGCTGGGAGGTGAGCGCCGAGACGTGGACGCGGAGCGTCACGCGGCCAGCACCCGGTCCAGCACCCAGTTGTCGATGACGTGGACCAGGGGTTCGAGATGGCTGAAGCGGCCGGGCCGCGCGAAGGGCGAGGCGATGCCCGCCTGTTGCCGCTCGGAGACGTCGTTGTCCTCGGCGATCGATTGGTCCCAGCGGCGGTAATAGTTGTCGGCCAGCGCGTCGAAATCGGCCCGCGCCACGGTGGCGGCGGGGAAGCAGGAGCCGACGATCAGCCGCGTGCGCCCGGCGCTCAGGGGGTGCAGTTCCAGCCACCACATGCAGTCGAAGGTGAGGCCGAACATGGTGGAGGGGTTGATGAGGATGTAATGGCTGCCCTTTGCCGCATCGCCTTCCAGGCTGGGGATGTAGGGAAAGCCCTGCGCGCCCTCCAGCAGGGCGCGGCTGCCCTCGTGGCGGGTGAAGAGGCCGCAATACTCGCCCCGGGCCGCGATGGGCGGGTTGTGGTCGCGCTTCTGCTTCTGGATGGTCTGCTGGTGCACGGTGGGAACGTGGTAGCTCTCCATGGCGTTCTCGACGTAGATCTTCCAGTTGCAGGCGAGCTCGTATTGCACCCGCCTGGCGGTGACCATGCTGTCGAGGTCGTAGGGGGCCAGCAGCTGCGGCAGGTCACCCAGCCAGTCGGCCAGGGGCGGGGCGTCGGCGTCGAAATTCAGGAACATGAAGCCCGCCCAGCACTCCAGCCGCAGGGGCAGCAGGCCGAAATCCCTTCTATCGAAGCCCGCCGTCTCCTCCATCTCCATGGCGCCGATCAGGCGCCCGTCGTCGATGGCATAGGTCCAGGCGTGGTAGGGGCAGGAAAAGGCGGTGCAGTGGCCCTCGCCCTCCGCGACCCTGGCGCCGCGGTGGCGGCAGGAATTGGCGAAGGCGCGTGGCTTGCCGTCGCGGCCGCGGACCAGGACCAGGGGCACGCCGACGAAGTCGAAGGCGGCGTAATCGCCGGGGTTGGGCAGACGGTCGGCGCGGCCGACGAAATTCCAGGACCTCATGAAGATCGTCTCCACCTCGCGGCGGAAGAAGTCGGGTGCCGTGTAGCAATCCGGCGGCAGGGTTTCTGCCTCCAGCAGGGGTTTGCGGGTGGCAACATAGCGGGCCGGGTCGAAACGGTCGTGCGTCATGGCCTTCTCCTTGCGGCGGTTGCCGCCGCCTTGCGGGCGCCGCCGCCAGCGCCCCGCCGCGGCCGTCTCCGGCCCACCGTCATGCCGCCTCCTGCTTGCGGCGGGCGACGAAGGCGTCGAGTTCTTCCGCTATGGCGGCGTCCAGAGGCGGCGGGCGGAACGCGGCCAGCAGCTGGCGGACGATGGCGCCCGCCCGCTGCGTGGCCGTCCTGGCGCCATCCTCGCGCCAAGTCTCGAAATTGCGCCAGTCCGACAGCATGGGGGCATAGAAGGCGTCGCGATAGCGCTCCAGGGTGTGCTTGGCCCCGAAGAAATGGCCGCCGGGAGGGACTTCGGCGATGGCGTCGAAGGCCAGCGACGCTTCGTCGGTGGCCAGCGGTTGCAGCAATTCGGCCATCATCTGGAGCATCTCGGCATCCAGCACCGCCTTTTCGAAGCTGGCGGTCAGCCCGCCCTCCAGCCAGCCGGCGCCATGATGCAGCAGATTGGCATGGCCCATGACGGCCGCCCAGATCGACATCTGCGATTCGTAGGCCGCCTGGGCGTCCACGGCATTGGAGGCGTTGGTGTTGCTGGAGCGGTAGGGCAGGCGGTAGCGCCGGGCCAGCTGGCCGCCGGCCAGCGTCGCCTTGGCGTATTCCGGCGTGCCGAAGGCGGGCGCGCCGGTCCTCATATCGACGTTGCTGGTGAAGCCGCCATAGAACACCGGCGCGCCGGGGGCCGTGGCCTGGACGCAGGCAATGCCGGCCAGAGCCTCGGCGTTCTGCTGCACCAGCGCCCCCGCCACGGTGGCGGGGCTCATGGCGCCGGCCAGGGTGAAGGGCGTGAGCGAGACCGCCTGGCCGTTCCGGGCCGCCTCCATCAGCCCCTCCAGCATCGGCTCGTCGATGCGGCGCGGCGAGTTGACGTTGATGGTGGTGAAGAGGCCCGGCTCGGCGGCGATTTCGGCGCGCGTCCTGCCACGGGCGATGCAGAGCATGTCGATGGCGTCGCTCACCCGGCGCCGCCCCAGGCCCGATGCGTGCCAGACCTTGTCGGACAGCGTGAGGATGGAGCGGATGCAGTCGAGATGGCGGGTGGCGGCGTCGAGGTCGACCGGGGCCACCGGCACGCCGCCGCACAGATGCAGCGCCTCGAGGCTCTGGGTAAGGCGGATGAAGTTCTCGAAATCGGCGAAGCTGCCCTGGCGGCGGCCGCCGGCGAGATCGCTGGCATAGGCCGGCCCGCCCACCGAATTGAAGGCGATGTTGTCGCCGCCGAAGGAGAGCGCGCGGGCCGGATTGCGCGGGGTGAGCGTGAAGGAGGAAGGCGCGCGGGCGACCAGCTCCATGGTCAGGGCGCGGTCGAAGCGCACCAGCGGGCCGTCCGGGCGGACATCGGCCCCGGCCGCCTTCAGCCGCCGGCGCGCCGCTTCGGACAGGAACTCGATGCCCAGCTCCTCCAGCACCTTGAGCGAGGTCAGGTGAATCGCCTCGAGCTCGTCGGCCGAGACGATCTCCAGCGGCCGGTATGGGTTCCGCAGCCTGCGCCAGGGCAGCTGGCGAACCGCGGCGCTGCCGCCGCGCCGCCCCATGGCGGCCGCCGCGCTTCGCCCGCTTCGCCTGGCGGCCCTTCGCTTCATGCCTTGCGGGCGGGGCTTCGCGCCGCGCCGCGGGCCTCTTCGGGGCGCGGCGCGAAAGGCGGCGGCCGTTCGCGGCGCAACGGCCCGCCCGCCGCCTGGAACTCCCGCGCGAAGCGATGGCCTCCGTAGACGGCGTCGGCGACCAGCCCCGGCGCCAGGCAGTCGCCGATGGCGGCCAGGGTGGAGAAGGGCGAATCCGGGGGCAGGGCGTCGCCGTCCTGCGGCGGCGAAAGGGCGCGCAGGAGGCCGTCCTCGGGCGCCCGCGAGGTCGCCAGCACCAGGGTGCCGCAGGCCATCTCGCCGGCCTCGCCGCTCTCGACGTGGCGCAGCAGCAGCCGGTCTTCGGCGATGGCCTCGATCCGCCGCAGGGTGGCGATGGCGATTCCCAGGGCGTGGAGATGCGGCATCAGCAGGTGGTGCTCGTCGGTCTGCCGCGTCCAGGCGCAGGCCTCGGCGGCGGGCGTGAGCAGCGTCACCCGGTGCCCTTCCCGGCGCAACCTTTCCGCCAGCGCGCCGGCGACGGCGTAGTGGTCGTCGTCGTAGATCACCACCGGTTCGGCGAGGCCGGCCGGCGTGGCGGCCAGCAGATCGTCGGGGGTCAGCACATGGTCTTGGCCATGGCCGGCGATGGGCAGGATGTGGCTGCGGCCGGTGCCGTCGCGCCGCCAGCGGCAGCCGGTCGCCAGCACGACGTGGGGGATGGCGAGTTCGCGGACGTCGCGGGCCGCGAGGCGGCTCGCGGGATAGACCTCGATGCCGCCAGCCATGGCCTCGATGCGGGCGATGCGCCAATCGACCACCCGCCGCCAGGCCGCCAGGCCGGGCAGGGCCGCCAGCTGCCGCAGATGGCCGCCCAGCTCCACCCCGGCCTCGGCCAGCAGCACCCGGTAGCCGCGCTGGCCCAGGGCGCGGGCGCATTCCAGCCCGGCCGGCCCGGCGCCCACCACCAGCACGCGCTCGTCGCCCTCCTTCGGCGGCATCGTCTCCGGGTGCCAGCCGCGCCGCCACTCCTCGCCCATGCTCGGGTTCTGGGTGCAGCGGATGGGCACGCAGGCCTTGAAGGCGGCGCGGCAGATGTTGCAGCCGATGCATTCGCGGATGTCGCCGTAGCGGCCTTCCTCGATCTTCTTGGGCAGGAAGGGATCGGCGATGGAGGGCCGGGCGGCGCCGATCAGATCGAGCACGCCCGCCTTGATCTGGCGCGCCATGGCGTCGGGGTCGGTGAAGCGGCCCACGCCCACCACCGGCTTCGAGGTGAGCGGCTTCACCCAGCGCTGATAGCGCTCCTGAAAGCCTTCCTCGAAGAAGCGGGAGCTGCCGGAATCGGTGCGGTAGTCGGCGATGTTGACGTCCCACAGATCGGGCAGTTCGGCCAGCATGGCCACCGCTTCGCGCCCTTCCGCCTCGCTCACCAGCCCCGGTTCCCCCACCAGCTCGTCGATGGAGAAGCGGATGGCGACGGCGCAATCCGCGCCCACCGCCTCCCTGGTATCGGCCAGCATCTCGGCCGTCAGGCGCACCCGGTTCTCCAGGCTGCCGCCGTATTCGTCGCCGCGGCGATTGAAGCGCCGGCTCAGGAATTGGGCGGGGAGATAGGCGTGGCCGGCATAGACATAGATGAGGTCGAAGCCGGCGCGCCTTGCCCGCTGCGCCGCTTCCACCTGCCAGCGGCGCAGCTGGCGGATGTCGGCCTTGTCCATGGCGCGGGCGTGCAGCGGCGAGAGATAGCCGATGGGCCGGGCCGAAGGGGCCAGCGGCGGCTCGCGGGTCAGCTGGCCGTGGGAGTAGAGGCCGCCGTGCCAGAGCTGCGTGCCGGCCAGGGCGCCGTGCTGGTGGATGGCGTCGGCCACCGCCGCCATGGCGCGGACATCGTCCTCGTCCCACAGGCTGCAACTGGGGAAGGGGGCGTCGTCGCTGCTGGGATGGATGGAGGTGTATTCGGTGTTGACCACCGCCCAGCCGCCCTCCGCCTTGATACCGCGCATGGCCGCCAGGCTGGCCGGGCGGTCGTAGCCCATGCCGGTGCAGTGCGGCACCTGGTAGAAGCGGTTCTTCGCCGTCACCGGGCCGATGCGCACCGGCTCGAAGAGGATGTCGTGGCGCCGCTCGCGGGCCATCACATATGGTCGCGCGGGACGGTTTCGTCCCAGCGGAGCTCCGCGATCCGGCGCCCGCCTTCGAAGGCTTCCAGCGAGGCGGTGATGCGGAAGCTCTCCGCGTCGCAGGAAAAGCCGATCCGCGTCGCGGTGGCCACCCGCCAGCGCCCGCGCCTCGCCTTCGCCAGCCGCAGCATGTCGGTGCGGGCGCTGGCGGGATCGCCCTCGACGATGGAGAAGGTCTCCTCGCTGCGCTTGGACGTCTCGAGGCCGATGTCCTCGATCAGGTCGGTGCCGCTGTCTTCCAGGTGGCGAAGGACGATGGCGCCGCTGCCGACATCGCGTTCGAGCGTGCGCCGGACGCTGCCTGCCCGCAATGTGCGCACGGGATGGGGAGGTGCGAAGACCGGCGGCGCGAAGACCGGCAGGGCGCGGTCCGCACCCTCGCCCCGGCGCAGCGGCAGCAGCAGGCGCGAGGCGGCGGTCTCCAGCGCCATCGTCACCGGCTCGGGCGCCGGCCAGGCCATGGGCCAGTAGCTCGTGGAGATGGCCAGCCGGAGACGGCAGCCGGGGCGGAAGCGATAGGCGGTGTCGCCCAGGCGCAACCTCACCCTTTCCGCGCGCCCCGGCACCATCGGCTGCGGGCGTTCGCTGGAATGGCGATGCGAAAGGTTGAGCAGTGCGAAGGCGACGCGGGCAGAACGGCCGTCCGGGGCGACCTCGTTCAACCGCACCGCGATCATGCCCTGGGCGCGGTCGATGGCCAGCACCAGCTCCACTTCGGGAGCGCCCAGCACGGTGACGGCCTCCGCCAGCGGCGGCGTGTCGAAGGTCAGCGACAGCATGTCGTCGCCGCGCTGATCGCCCTGATATTCGGGACCGCTGCCGCCGCCGTCGCGCGGGCACCACTCGCCGCCCGCCAGGCCGCAGGCCAGCGGCGAGGCGTGGCGCAGCACGGCAGCCTCCGCCGCCGGAAGCGGCGCTTTCCACAGATGGCGATGGCCCCCGCCCGCTGGCGAATGCCATTCCGGCGGCTCGCCCAGTATGCCGTCGCCCAGGGCCAGAGTCAGAACGCCGCCCTCCGGTCCGGCGGGGGCCGCGCCTTGCGCCGCGCGAAGGTGTGCTACCGGCGGCGGCCAGCCATGCTCGCCGATCCAGCGGCCTTCGAGGGCCAGATGCATGGGGTGGGGGCGCAGCCCCTCCTGCTGCCACAGGGTCAGGGCGGCCTCGTCGTCGATGCCGTTGGCGCTGCCCTTCAGCCAGCGGTCCCACCAGCGCAGGGCTTCCTGGAGAAAGCCCATGGGCGCGCCCGGCGTGCCGAAATGGGGATAGACATGGGTCCAGGGGCCGATCAGCGCCCGTTTCGGCCCCCGAAGCGTGGCCATGAGGCGCAGCAGGGCGTTGCTGTAGCCGTCGGTCCAGCCGCCGACGCAGAAGACCGCCGCCTCGATGGCGCCTTCGGCGACCGAACCCGCCCTCCAGAAGGCGTCGCGACGCTGCCGCCGCGTCCAGCCGATCAGCGGGCAGCCGGTCTCTTCGAGCCGCCTCGCCCACATGGCGCGCCAGCCTTCGCCCACCGTCAGCGGGTCGGGCCAGCGCGAGATGCAGGAGAAGATGCCGGCACCCCAGCTGATGTGGTCGTTGAGCAGGCAACCGCCCATATAGTGGACATCGTCGCCATAGCGATCGTCGCTGGCACAGCAGGCGATGATGGCCTTGAGCGAAGGCGCCCGGCGCGCGGCCACCTGCAAGGCGGCGAAACCGCCCCAGGAGATGCCGATCATGCCGGTGGTGCCGTTGCACCAGGGCTGGCGGGCGATCCAGGCCAGCGCCTCGCAGATGTCGTCCTGTTCGCCGGGGAGGTACTCGTCCTGGAGCAGGCCGTCGGAATCGCCGGAACCGGCGATATCGAGGCGGATCGCGGCATAGCCGCGGGCGGCCCACCAGGGATGGCTGCGCGCGTCCAGGGAGACGGTGCCGTCGAGCCGGCGATAGGGGATGGCCTCGACGATGGCGGGCACCGGGGCAGCCTCGCCGGGCAGCCACATGCGCGCCGCCAGCCGCCTGCCATCGGGCATGGGGATCCAGAGGGTGCGGACCTCACGGACGGGGCGGGAGGCGGCACCATCCGTGGAAGCACCGCCTGTGGCAGCGCGGCGGCGCGGGGTGGCGCGTTCCGTCATGGCGGCGATGCTAGGTCGCGCCGGGGGCAGCGTCCAGCTTGCCCGCGGGCGACGAAGGGTGTCGGAAACCTACGGGCCGGTGGGCCTTTGCGCAACGACCAGCCAGGTCGCAAGTTCGAAGCGCTTGCCGCCTTCCGGGCGTTGTGGGGTTCTGGTCAGCTTCGCGCCTCGGTCCTGGCCAAGGGTGCGCAGTTCCGTTTTGCGGAAGGTGGAGGCGATGTCATGCAGGGCGGCTTCGAGCAGGCGGTCGTAGTGCTCCATGCGCCTTCCCTGCTCTGTCTCCCGGTCGAAGATCGCTTCCAGGGCGGTATCGGGGTCGGTGCACCCGGCGACCAGCTGGCGGAAAAGGGCGAGGCACTGCCGCGCCTGCCGGAAGCCGTAGCGAACGCTGCCGTCGTCGCGTACATGGACCAGGAACCAGGGCCGCAGCAGATTGGCCGTGCGCTCGCCGGGGCCGGTCTTCTGCTTCAGGCAGAAGATGGCGCCCGGCCGGGCGGCCTCGCTGCCGTTGGCAACGGCACAGATGCCGAAGGGGGCGGCTTCCAGTGCGGCGCGGTTGGTTTCCACATAGCGCAGCAGGTCGGCGACGAAATCGTCGAGGGTGAGGTCGCTCATGGTGATGCCGTCCCCCGCCTCCTCCACGTCGAGGATCTCGTCACGCAGGCGTTGCAGCTGCTGGTTGCGGAAGGCGAGCTCTCCTTGTATCGCCGCCTCGCCGTTCCCTTCGTCGAGAGGGTCGTCGAGGCCGGTCGCCGTCGCGTCGGCGAGCGCCATGCGCGCTTCGACGCGGTTTCTCAGGTCCAGGTAGCGGTCGAGCTCTCGTGTCGGCCAGAAGTTGGTCATAGCGACCTGCCGGTTGCGGCTACCGAGCCGGTCGATGCGCCCGAAACGCTGCATCAGCCGCACCGGGTTCCAGTGGATGTCGTAGTTCACCACTTGGTCGCAATCCTGGAGGTTCTGGCCTTCCGACAGGCAGTCGGTGGCGATCAGGAAATCGATCTCGCCGCCCGCCTCCCGGCGCTCCTGCGCGCGCGGTGCGAACCGCCCCAGGATGTCGCCCGGACTCGACGCGCCGACGGTGCTGGCGTTGCCACTGCCGCCGGTGACCAGCGCGACGCGCGCCCTCTCCCGCGACGCTGCGACGTGGTGGTAGAGATAGCGGGCGGTATCGGCGAAGGCGGTGAACACCAGCACCTTGCGATTCTGCCGCCCGTCCTTGTCGCGGGTTGGGTTCTCGGCCTTATCCGCCAGGAGATCGAGCAGCGCGGTGAGCTTGGCGTCGCGCTCCGGCGTGACCTGTTCCGCCTGGCGTTTCAGGTCGGCGAAGGTCTGGCGATCCGCCTCCAGATCGCGGCGCCAGCGGTCGATGTTGAGTTCGGCGAAGCGGTAGCGAACGACCCGCCCGACGGCGAACTCTTCGTCCTCCTCGTCCGCGTCGGGCCGGGAGTCGATGTCGTCCCTGGCACCGCCCTTCGCGCGCCATGCCTCGATGCGATTGTCGAGCTCCTCCATCTTGTCGAGGATGCGCTTCATCGTCAGCGCGAAGGCGTGCACCGAGCTTTCCAGGCGTTTCAGCAGGTTCACGCGCATCATGGCGATCAGGAAGCGCTCGCGGTCGCGCTGGTCGAAACGGTGCGCTTCCTTCTCCGCGTCCAGCTGCGATGTGTCACGGACATATTGCGAGGGCGCATAGACGGCGAGCCGGAAGGCACCGATCCGCGCGTGCAGGTCGTCGTAGGAGATGGCGCCATCGCGGTCGGTCGGCGGATGCAGGTTGACCGGTTTGGCACGTTCCGGAAAGCCGCCGATCTCCGTCACGATACTCGGGTAGAAGCGGCGCAGGTGAACGCGGGAACGAGCGATGGTGACGGCATCCAGCAGCGTCAGGAAATCCGTGCCCAGGCTCTCGATCAGCTCTTCCTTGCTGGGCGGTTTTTCCCTGCCGGCCGCCCGGGCGTGGTGACGTTTCCTTTCCCAGTCCAGGAAAGCGCGCTGGGCCACCCCGAACAAATCCTGGATGTCGCCGATGCCGAGCGCGTCGCGAAAGGTGTCGCGGCGCTTCTCGGTCATCAGGTAGATCTGGTTGCGCAGATCGCGCAGGCTGGTGTTGACTGGCGTCGCCGAGAGCATCAGAACCTTGGTCTTGACGCCGCTCTTGATGACCTCTTCCAGCAGGCGGCCGTAGCGGCTGCGCCGGAGGCGGCCCTCGTCGTCGGTGCGGTCGCTGCCCTCGTTGCGGAAGTTGTGGGATTCATCGATGACCACCAGGTCGAAGGCGCCCCAGTGAAAGCGGGCAAGGTCGATCTGGCCCGCTTTGCCGTCGCGGCTCAAATCGGTGTGGGCGAGCACCGTATAGTTCAGCCGGTCTCTGGCGAAAGGGTTGTTGTGCCAGCCAGCCCAGGAGGTGTAACGGAGCCAGTTCTGCTCCAATTTCTTCGGGCACAGCACCAGCACCCGTTCGTTGCGCAACTCGAAGAACTTGATGACGGCCAGTGCCGTCCAGGTCTTGCCGAGGCCGACGCTGTCGGCGACGATACATCCATTGTGGCGCAGCAGGCGGTTGATGGCGCTGGTGGTACCGTCCCTCTGGAAAGGGTAGAGCCTCTTCCAGATCTCCGTGTCGTAGAGGTGGATATCGTGAAGCAGGCCGTCGCGGCGCCCGCGTTCGGCAAGCCAGTCTTCGAAGATGTGGAAGAGCGTCTTGTAATAGACGAATTCCGGCGCATAGGCCTTGCCCAGGCGCGCCAGTGCGGCCAGCACTTCCTCCTTGGCGTCCTGCGTCAGGTCATCGTTCTCCCACAGACCGTCGAACCAGGCGAGCAGCGCCTGCCGCTCCTCCTCGCCGCCGATCTCCAGGTTGAGTTCGATATTGGGCACCGCGCCGAAGCCCAGCCCGCGGCGGGTGAAATTGGAGCTTCCAGCCAGCGCTGCGCTGCCACCCTGCGGCGAGGCGATGTGATACATTTTTCCGTGAAGGAAATTGGCCTGGCGAACGGTGCGGATATCGACGCAGCGTTCGATCCATGCGGCACAGGCGCGGGCCAGCGGCCGTTGCGCCAGCGCCTGGCGGAGTTCGATGCCCCCGTCCTCGGAAAGGCGGAAGGCTCTGGCCTCGTCTCCGCCCGGGTTCACGGCGGCAACGCCACGCGGTTCGCCGTAGAGAAAGCGCATGTGGGCCGCCTTCTCCAGCGCGCCGCGCAGGGCTTCGTAGGCATAGATGGTGAAATAGGCCGACACCACCGACAGGCGCGATCCGGCCTCGATGCGCTGCTGCAGAACGTCGCCGATCTGGCGCACCCGGTTATCGACGATGGCGTTCACGACGCCGGAAACCAGGATTGGAGAGTGGCGCAAAACTCTTGGAAGGCAGGGTCCTTGCAGCGGTGCAGGCTGGTGCGTGCGGCGAGCCTGGAAAACAGGCGCGGCGATCTCCGCACCCGAGTTTTCTCCATGGCCATCGTCATCGCCTTTTTCGGCCGTGGCGGCTTCGGGCAGCCTTGCGGCCAGCATCCCTGCGCCTCCAGCCAGCCCCGCAGCTGCGCGCCCCTGGGCCATCCCAGAGTCGCAGGCACGGCTGGGGAATCGCTCCACACCCAGGCCTCGATTTCCGGGTCGATGACGATGGCCTTGGCGCGTCCTGGCCAGCCGTTGTGCGCCAGCCGATCTTCGACCTTTTCCTGTATCTTCGTGCGTGGGCAGGCGCTGCCGCATCCGTGGCGGTCGAAGACGACCAGGGCATAGCGATAGCTGCCCCGAAACGGCCGCAGATAGGCATCGGCGTTTGCCCTGCATCCACCATCGCGTTGGGGATGGCGTTGGATATTGAAGATGGGAGGCGCGATGGCCAGGCTTTGCGGCCGTGTAAGCAGGCCTCCGACGGCATTCGCGATGTCGAGGTCGGCAGCCAGAACGAACAGATCCTTGTGGACTGCACTGCCCTTCATCCCAGCACGCCCATAGCGAACAGAAGCTCCATATCGGGAGCACCGCCCTGCCAGCCGGCCAGCAGCGGATGGCGGTCGCCCTGCACGATATCGGTGGCGCCTTCGGGATTCTTCGCAAAACAGAGCACATCCTCGGGCTCGGCCAGTTTCAGGACGACCGACGAATGAGTCGCCAGGAGCAGCTGCGAATCGTAGATCGAGCTCAGAGACTGATAAACGCATTCCATTGCCATGGGGTGAATGCCGTTCTCCGGCTCCTCCAGAACGTAGATTTCCCCCTCGTTGGGAAGATAGGCAAGCAGAGTAAGCGCCAGCAGCCGCAAGGTGCCGTCCGAAGCCATCCATGAAGGGACTTCCGCGCCCGTCCGATAGCGCAGGATCGGATAGGCATGGCGGTCGTCCGGGCGCTCCATGATCCGGATGGCGTCGAGGTCGGAGAGAACCGTTTTCACATGCTCCAGCCATTCGTCGTACTGTCTGCGATGCTTTTTCCTCATATGCTTGATGGCCCAGGGCAGGTTGGATCCGTCCGGGGCGAAACCGCCGCTGCGCGATGCCGGCGGACTGGCCAGGCGCATCCGCAGGCTGTCGAGGAACAGGGGTTTCACGCGCCGTTCCAGGGTTTGCTTGACATAGGTTGCCATGGGAAAGGTCTCCGGCGACTCCGGCAGATTGCCCAGGGCGGAACGCTGCGCTCCGAACGTAATGCTCAGCGCCCACCCCCTTCCCGGCCGCGGCGATACCTCGATGTTGAAGTTGTCCCTTCCTTCCCTGGACTTGCTCAACACCGTCCTCGATCCCTTCTTATGTCCTCCCTGCAAGATGGTTGCGGGGGGCGAAGGCGGGTCGGGAAACAGGGTCGGCTGGCTGACAGTCTCCTGCAGCGAGCGGGGCATGAGAATGCCTCGTTCCGAGGCGATGCGAAGCTCGCCCTTGCATTCTTCGATGGCGACCTCGTAGCGAAAGACGGAAAAGCCGCTTACCGCGGGAAGGCGCCCCCTGATGTCCTCGGGAACGTCGAATTCCACCGCCAGTTCGAAACCGGCAGCACCCTTGCGAAAGCGGCGCCCGTGCTTCCACGCCAGGTCCCGGAAGTTGCCCGTGCGCCTGTCCACCGCCACCTCAAGACCGTCGGAGACCAGATCGCCCAGAAAGGCCACGGCGTCGAAAAGCGTGCTCTTGCCGCTGGCATTGGGGCCGACCAGGACGTGGAAGCGGTCGAGGGCGACATCCACATAGCGCAGGCAGCGATAGTTCAGGGCCTGGATGCGGCGAATCATGGGCCAAGCCTACACTGGAACGCCCCTGCGGGCAGCGGGGCCTGCGCAGCTGCGCTGCCGGGCGCCGGCGGCTCGCTGCGTCCTCCTGCCGCTTCCGGGCAGGTGCCGTCCACACGGCGCGCCGGCGTCGCGAATCGCCCCGTCCTCTGTGCTTTGCCCAGCTTCACCGCGAAGTATGTCACGTTCCGAATGTGAGCACCGTCTCCGTTCTCATGCGGGCATCTAAAGCGCTTTGACCGCTTCCGGGTGGAGGAAGGTAACGCCGTCGTGCGGGAATCTCTCTGGTACTACGTCCTTGTAGCCGAAATCCGGTACGCGTGGCGAGTGTTTCGATGAGAGCCGCATTGTCAATGCGTGCCCCACGAAGAAACGAGTTACCAAGGACTAATACTATTCGTCCGTTATGCTTGACAACTCGTCCAAGCTGGCGAAGAACCGCGTCCATATCGGATGCATAGCGCCGTATCCAACCCCAGTGCCGGGGGGCTAGAGTCGCCCCGTCTCGTTCAGTCACGAAGGGCGAGACGGAGATGGGTGTATCTTCTTTTGGCATCGACCTTTCCGCCCCGACACTGGCAGAGCGTGTTTCTCTTAGCGGTCCCAAACGATAACCCATCCATACGAGCGCCAACCGGTGTCCCCGCAAGTAATCGATAGCGTTCAGATACGGCGGAGAAGTGAGTGCGAGATCGATACTCTCGTCATCCACACCTTCAAGAGTCCGGGCATCCGTGCGCCGAATATCGGCTCGTCCTTCGATCAAATTCGGTTTGAGTCGTGAAGCTACGTGGCGAGCGGATCTCAAGAAGCCAGCGTAAACGTCAAAACTGTTGGAAGTGGCAACCTTATGGGGGCGACTATGGGATGTATCTCGTGCCAGAGATGCCATCATTTCCTTTGAGACAATAATCCGGCTCAGTGCAACGGTCAATATGCTCTTCGCGGGCTCCTCTTGCCGTCGAAGCGCAGCTGCCAAGCGTGCGAGCTCTGCTCTCTGACGCGGAGCAAACCAAAAGAAAATAAACCGCTCGGTTTCCGAGTCCGGTGCCGGCTCGGTATCTCCGGCGGATAGTGACTGCGCCGTTCGCACTACGTGTTCGGCATTAGTCCAAATACAACACGTGTCCAGCGGTGTGATCCACGCTCGTGCAATCAGAACAGCCAGGGGGTCGATGTCGACACCAATGCAACGGAAACCCGCCTCCACGGCGGCCCGGGCGACCGTTCCGGAACCGCACATGGGATCGAGTACACGCCCACCTTTAGGGGCAGCCTCAAGGGAATGGCGAGCTAACTCCGGTGCCATCCGGGCGGGGAAAGGGTGTATAGGAAGGAGAGGCATTAGATTATCCTCGACAACTATGCAATCTTGCTCTTAGTCAGGCCGCTGATATTTCGTTCAAGTTCTGCAAGAATCTGTTCTGTTGTTTGATGAAGGCGAACTTCGCCTGACTTTTCCACCTCGATCCATCGACTCCCAACAATTCTTTCAATTGCCTGCAATCGCGCAATCAATCGTTCCGGCTCAAATTTCTCCAATGCTTGGCACTTTGCGCGGACGGCAATAATGTTTGGCGCCGCTTTGGGATCTTTCTTCTCTTCCTCCAGGCCTTCAAGCAAAATTCGAATGGGGATCTCCCCTTGTTGAGAAAGGCGTTTCTCGAACGATTCAATCCAGCCATTCACCTGCGGAACCGTGCGCGCACTCTCGAATAACGAGCGAAGCTCGGTAAGCGTTACGCCGTGATTGAAATGTAGCAGTGTCAAGCGACGGAGGTGTTCAATTTTAAGCAATGTCAGGAAGCGACTCGCTCTTGACTTAATTTTTCGATTGAGTTTCTTGTCGTCTTTCTCTTCTGCCGCATAGGAATCAGCGATAAAGAAGCCAAAATCTGCGCGACTCTGTTCGCGAAAATCCTCGAGGCTAGAAGGGTCAACTTTGTCAACTGTAACTGGTGGATGGTCGGTCTGCTTGGCATCATAAACAAGCTTATAGTCCGCTGGTGTTTTTCCGTGGCGGCCGAGGCTGGCATACAGAATACCATCCGGCCCCGGCATGTTCCCGCCTTTTCGTTTGTAATCGAACCCGAGTGTCCGAAAGGTTGTCCCGACCGCCCGCTCAAGGGCGGTATGGTCCCGGTTTGCGACACCGAGGCGCTGCAAAATCTCAATTGCAGTCGGCGGTGCAACGCCTGCCATCAATCGCAAAACTCGATCTCGGTCCGTCAGGAAACCGGCAATGAATACTCGCTCGACTCCTTGATCTTGAAGCTGACCTTCGAGTAGCACTTCGGAAGAGGCAAACAGCTTAGCTGGGTTAGGATGCTTGCCTCCGTCAGTGAGCTTGTCGATGAATGGATGCTTGGAGTTCACCGAGAGGTTACGTGTGACGGGGTCATAACGGAGAGCAGGGGCATCTGGGCCATGATCTACGAACTCGGTCTTGTTGAAGGGCTTCTCTGCGGCTTCGTTTTCGTAAGCCGTCAGCCATTGAGAATGGTCTTCCTCTCCTACTTCCTGGGGAATATCGACGTAGAAAGACTCCGATCCAGCCTGTAGCGTGCTGCGAACACTATGGAGAAGGGGTTCTGTCACGTGAGCACTTGGACTGTCCGAAAGGAGTGCGATAATGTCTAGCTGTTCGTTCTCTTTCCTGTTCCACTCCTCGAAAGCGCCTCGGCACTGGTTGAATTTATCAAGAAGGCATTCACGAAATTTCTTGATGCTCTCGGAATCCCTCACTCCTTCACGCGAAGAGAGTAAATGATCTCGTAGCCCATCGGCGTCCACTTCCAGTGCGAAACGAGACCATGCTGCATGGTTGGGCTGTGGAATTCCAAACAGCCCATCTTCAAGATTAATGACACGACCTCGAACACGAACGAAGAAGCCATTGCTGCGCCCTAATTGTTCGGACTTTCCGGTTGTCAATTGTTTCTTGTAGATACGAGCGATTCCAGAAACCTCTCCAATTTCTTCGAGGTTTTCACGAACATTAATTTTCTTAATTTCCACTAGATTCTCTTTGCTCGATATTATACGTTCTCCATTGAGAAACATTTTGAAATCGTTGTGCAAAGGAAGGCTTGTGCCCAAAACCCACTGCAATCTACCAGCGGTAAGTTTCTTATACAGATCTCTGAAGTCGGAAAGCGCGGCAGCTGTCCAGTTGGGTGCCTGCTCTTTTTCGCCGAACATGAGTGCCCAGGCTTCTGGATCACGGTGCTGGATTTCCATCAAATGCGTTCTAGCTGTCGACTCGCTTATCTCTCGCAATGAGACTTGGACAGGATTCGTTGATTCATTTTGCCGTCCAGTGACGTTGCGAAAATTCATCGTCGTAAGTAGAAATTTACCGTTGGAATGGCTCAAATGTGTAAGCCTCCAGGCAAGAACATATGCAGCAAGTTTTCCGATACCAAATTGCCCGATCGGGGCACGGCAGCCCGGAGATGGAACGATTTTGGCTTTTCTCGAATCGGCAATACGCCAAAGCTGGCGGAAACCATCTACATCCATGCCGTGGCCATTGTCGATCACCCACAGCGGGGAAAGGTGGGCCTTCTTATCTTCAGGTTGCTCTGGAAGCAGAACGTGTACTAATCGTGCATCAGCATCGTATGCGTTGCTTACAAGCTCTTCAATGGCCTTATGCGGGCTTTTATAGAGGCCTTCAGAGAATAGATGGATGATGTCATAATTGATGGAGACAGAGATCTTTTCGATCTCTTCGCCGGCACTTGTCAGTCCTGAGATATCGGTGGGCATCAGTCGTCAGCCTTTCGCATCTCGGTGGTGACAGACGGACCGAGGAGTATGCGGCTCGATCCCACGTTCGAGGTTGGGGTGTGGATATGCTGGCCCACATCATCGGCCAGAGGTGGGTGCCCTCCACCATCCGACACGATGTGCCATGCCTCCTCGGCTCGCGGCTTCAGGCTCATCGCATGATTGCCACCATGCTTTGGGGCGAAGATAGCAGAATGGCGCGCCAGGGTTAAGGGCAGCCTCCACCGTGGCACGCACGATGACCGCCGAATCGCACGCTCGCGCCCCCGGTCGGCGGGCACCGCGGCGGGCTGCCGCGCGGATGCCTCGCGCCCTTGCCCACCACTCATCGATGCAAGGCCACCTCGATCGTCGCAATGTCGGCTTTGTCGAGGCCGTAGAGGGTGAAGACGGTCTCGTCGATTTCCTGTTCCAGGGCTTGCGTGTCGGCGGTGGGGTCGGCCTGCCTGGCGGTCTGGATGGTTTCGGCCAGGGTGGCGAGGCGCCTGGCCGTGGCCGGCGGGGCGGGGGCGATGGGCGCGTGCTGCATGTCGGCTCCAATGAATCTCATGTCTCCGCCGTCGAACGGGTCGTCGAGGCATGACAAAGAAAGGCGGAACCAGACGTCCAGCAGCTTCGAGTTCAGGATGGCGAGCAGGCAGGCATCGCCGCCCGGAACGATGTAGCAGGTGTTACCGGTCATATGGCCTTCCCGGTCGAGCAGCGCCCGCATCTTGGTGCCGATGTCGGGATAGACGATCTTCGGGCGGGCGAAGGCTTCGTGATAGGCAGTGTTGTCCTGGATCTCGAACCACTTGTAGCTGCCCGGTTTGCGTCCCCGTCTGGCGCCGCGCCGGGGCTTCGGTTCCAGGTCGGCGCGCCAGCGCGACAGGTGGCGTTCGATGGCGGGATATAGGGCGATGTCGGTGCCGCGGCGGGTGAAGATGATGGAAAGTCCCCGCCAATCTGCCCGCCAGCGCCGCACGTCCCGCCCGCGCAGCCAGGGCCGTATCAGATCGGCGCTGGCCGGATCCTCGGCCGTCAGCCGTTCCCGCGTCGCCGCGTCGATGACGAAGGCTTCGTTCAAGCCCGTGGTGACGCCGCGGTAGAGGCCCTTCTTCAGGTAATCCCGCAGCGGCGTTCCGGCGGCCTCGATCTTGCGGCGCAGGGCCAGCAGCGCCGGTTCGGCCAGCGCCCAGCCGGAATCCACCAGGTCGGCCGCCGCCATGGCGAAGCCGTGCTTTTCCATGAAGGCGGCCGGTGCGGCCGCGTTTTCACCGCCTCGCACCGTGGCGGCGCGCAGGGTTTCGCCCGCCGCGCTCTTGCGCGCCAGCACCACCAGGGGGCGGACCGTCGCGTCGAACGTGCCGCTGCGCCCGAAATCCGAATCCCGATAGGCCTCGAACAGGCGGCTGATCTCCGCCAGCTCCTCGTCGCGGGCTTCCCGCTTCTCCACGTCGAAGGCCTTGCCCGCCTGCGCGGTGGCCCGCTTCTTCTGCAGGGCTTCCCAGATCTCGTTTTCGGGATCCAGGCGGCCGAGCGCCAGGGTAAGGCGGTGCAGCACGCCCATGGGAAAGGCGCCGGAACCGGCCGCCGGATCCAGCACCCGCAGCTCGGCGATGGCGCCCACCAGGGCCCGCGTTTCGTCCGCATCGAAAAGCTCGCCGGCGTCGCCGCAGGCATCCTCCCAATCCAGCAGATAGCCCAGCTTTTCGCGCTGGAATGGAACGTCGCCGTCGGCCGGAGCCACCTTGGCGGCCAGGGCCGCCGCCAGCGCCTCGCCCACCATGTAATCGACGATGTGGCGCGGCGTGTAATAGGAACCGGTGGCCTTGCGCGCCGTGGCGCGGGTCTCCGGGTTATAGGCGGCCAGCAGATTCTCGAACGCGCGACCCAGCAGCTCCGGATCCAGCGCCACTTCGCGGTCCAGCGGCGTGTTCTCCTCCACCGTGAACTTGTAGCGGCGCAAGAGGGGAATAAGGCCCTCGCCGTCGTGGAAGAACAGGCTGGCCGGGACGTGAAGATCGCGGCCCTGGGCTTCGTTGTCGGTGAAGGCGTCGATGCGCCGCCCGCCGGCCCGCTTGCCCTCGAAATCGTCCAGGCAGTCGAACAGGCCGCCATTGACGAAGGGGACGGATTTCAGCCGGGCCACGAAATCGTCCGGATCGGCCAGCAGGCGGCGATAGCGGTAAAGGTTGAAATCGCGGTGGGTGGCGGGGCTGCCCTCGCTGAAGCCGCGCCTTTCGATGCCGGTGTTGAGCGTGGCGAAGAACAGGTTCTGGAGGCAGGCGCGATAGTAATCGCCGCTCTCCGACGTGTGGCGTTTCAGGGCCCGGCGGGCGAAGTCCTCCGTGAACAGCTCGTCCGGCACCAGGCCCTTCTCCTTCAGGAACCAGATGAAGAGCAGCCGCGTGACCAGGCGGATGACATGGCGCTCCGCATTGCCCGGCCCGGCGCCGTCGTCGGGAAAGCGGCAGCGGGCGACGGCGCGCTCGAACCAGGCGAAGAGCTCGCCATAGAAGCGGCGGTTGAGCGCCTCGATGTCGAGCGCCCGCTCCCAGGCGGCGTGCAGCTCGTCGAAATTGCGCACGCCTTCTTCGGCCACCAGGCGGGGCAGCGCCAGGCCGGCCAGGATGTCGAGATGGGCGCGGTGGGCGCCGGTCAGGCGGACGTCTTTGACCAGCGTCACCTTCTCCAGCACGTCGCGGCTGCTGTCGCGCTTGTGGGTGCGGCGGTGGACGACCGCCAGTGTGAGGGCGCCGCCATGGCGGAACAGCAGGACGACCGGCATGAGAAAACCGCGATTGGCGGCGCGCGTCATCTCCGCCAGCTCGCCCCGGCTCCAGGCGCGGCCATCGAGATCCGCCGCCACGAACAGGAACGACCTGGCGCGCCCCTGGTCGAAATCCCGGAACAGGCCCGGATTCTCGCCGATCTCCTCCCCGGTGATCTGGAAGACGATATCGACCGAACGCCACCGGCCGAGCAGCTGGCGCTGCTGTTTCGTCAGCGGTCTCCCCTCTTCCAGCAAGGCGATGAACGCCTCGACGCCGCCCACCTCCACCCTGCGTTCGCTGGCATAGCCGAGGACGCCCAGCAGCGCCCGCGCCCCGGCACCCGGCGACGCTTCGCCGGCGAAGCCGGCGAGGGCGGCCTCCAGATTCTGGCGCAGATGGGCGGGCGGATCGTTCACCGCCGCAGCCTATACCGGGGCGCCGCGCCGGTCATCGCGCCCCCGCGCGCGGGTGCCACCCACCCGCAACCGCCGGCGCGTTCCGGCGACCCCGGAATCGCTGTAGAGAAAGGGCGCGCGCGTTCGCGGCCGGGAGGGACCATGGCGCAGCTGGAGCTTTGCTACATGACGGCGGGCGAGGCGGTGCGCCGCTATCGCCAGCGCTCGCTCTCGCCGGTGGAAGCGGCGGCGGCGCAGCTGCGGCGGCTGGAGGCGGTGGAGCCGAAGATCAACGCCTTCATGGCCCGCGACGACGAGATGGCCCTGGCCGCCGCGCGGGCCTCGGAGGCCCGCTGGGCCGCCGGCGCGCCGCTGGGGCCGCTCGACGGCGTGACGGTGACCGTGAAGGACCTGATCCCCATGCGAGGCATGGCGCTGCGCAACGGCTCGGCGGCCAGCGACGATGCGCCCTGCGACCGCGACGCGCCCGCCGTCGCCCGCCTGCGCGAGGCCGGCTGCGTCTTCCTGGGCAAGACGACGACGCCGGAGTTCGGCTGGAAGGGGATCACCGACGGCCCGCTGTTCGGCTTCACCCGCAACCCCTGGCATCTGGCCATGACGCCGGGCGGCAGTTCCGGCGGTGCCGCCGCCGCCCTGGCGGCCGGCATCGGCCATCTGGCCCTGGGCAACGATGGCGGCGGCTCGGTGCGCATCCCCTCCGCCTGGTGCGGCCTCTACGGCCTGAAGCCGACCTTCGGGCGCGTCCCCGCCCACCCGCGCGAGGGCCTGTTCTGCATGACCTCCACGGAAGGGCCGATGGCACGGCGGGTGGCGGACGCGGCGGCGATGCTGAACGCGCTCGCGCTGCCGGACGCCGGCGACGGCTACGCGCTGCCGCACGATGGGCGCGACTGGCAGGGCGCGCTGCCGGGCGGCGTGGCGGGCCTGAAGATCGCCTATGCGCCCGGCCTGGGCGGGGCCGCGCCTGGCGGCGAGGTGAAGGCGCTCGCCGACCGGGCGGTGGGGTCGCTGGCGGAGATGGGCGCCACCGTGGACGAGGCGCCGCCGCCGTTCGGGCCTCTGGAAGAAGCGATCGCGCCCCTGTGGCTGGCGGGCTTCGCCGCCGCGCTGCGGGCGGTGCCGGAGCGAAAGCGCGGGCTGCTCGACCCACGTTTCCGCGCCCTGGCCGAGCGGGGGCTGGCGGTGACGGTGGTAGAGCTGCAGGCCGCCGCCATCCATCGCGACCGCCTGGCCGCCGCCCTGGGCCGCTTCCACGAGGACTGGGACCTGCTGGCGACGCCGACCATGGCGATGGCCGCCATGCCGGCCGACACGCCCTATCACGGCGCCGCGCTCCACCGCTGGCGCGACGCCACGCCCTACACCCTGCCGTTCAACCTGACCGGCCAGCCCGCCGCCTCGATCCCCTGCGGCACGACGGAAGCCGGCCTGCCGGTGGGCCTGCAGCTGGTGGCGGCCAGACACCGCGACGACCTGGTGCTGCGCGCCAGCCGCGCCTTCGAGCAGGCGCAAGCGACCGCCTGGCCCGACTGCCGGGTGGAAGCGGCGTTGGCCGGGCCGGCGCCGCCGCTCGCCCAACGCTACGGCGAGCCATTAGTATGAAGGAGGCCGGAAGTCTCCCCAACTCAATGCGAGCAATATCTGCGCACGAAGGTACAAAACCGAATGAATCTGGGGCTTTGTGAGCTATGCACCTAACCAAGTAAATTTACTTTGATCACGGGATTACTTATTCGGCCTTTTCAACGTCGAATAGACACCGTCCTCTCGGGATAAGCTTGAACCTCGGTGGACTACCTTTGCACCATCGCTCGAATCCACAGCGAATAAGCCATCGCCCGATATCCTTGCTGATTAGTTCTCGACATTTGTTGTCCCAGAACGACTTTTTGGCGACGTTTGCCGTAGCTTTGCGAATTTCGCCATTCGCTACGAGACACAGGGTGACGCACTTCCAGCTCTTGTCGAAAAACCGATCACGGTCCTTGGCGGATATTTTCAAACCATATCCAGCACCTGTTTTGTGGTGCGAACCGTTACTCCATGCCGCGGCAATCAAGTAGCGCGGTTCCATGATCATTCTCCTACACAGGAAGATCCTGCCCTGCGCCCGACCTGGAATCAAGCGCCGACGATGTTCGCCTCCGGGCCGGTGGGAAAGCCGGTGAGGTTGCGGGCGCCGTCCTGCGTCACCACCAGCATGTCGTGCTCGCGATAGCCGCCGGCGCCGGGTTCGCCTTCGGGGATGACAATCATCGGCTCCATGGAGATCACCATGCCGGCCTCGAGCACCGTCTCCACGTCCTCGCGCAGTTCCAGGGCGGCTTCGCGGCCGTAATAGTGGCAGAGCACGCCGAAGCTGTGGCCATAGCCGAAGCTGCGCCGTTCCAGAACGCCGTGGCCAGCATAGATGGCGTTGAGCTCGGCGGCGATGTCGCGGCAGCGGTTGCCGGGCGCGATCAGCTCCAGCCCCCGGCGCCAGACCTCGCGGTTGATCTCCCAATAGCGCAGATGGGCGTCGCTGGCATGGCCGCAGAACAGGGTGCGCTCCAGCGCCGCGTAATAGCCCGCCACCATGGGGAAGCAGTTGAGCGAAAGGATGTCGCCCGCCTGGATGCGCCGCGCGGTGAGCGGGTTGTGGGCGCCGTCGGTGTTGATGCCGGACTGGAACCACACCCAGCTGTCGCGGATCTCGCTTTCGGGATGGCGGCGCGCGATCTCGCGCACCATGGCGTCGGTGCCGGCCAGGGCCACCTCGTGTTCGGCGACGCCCGGGGCCACCGCCGCCGCGCAGGCCGCGCCGCCGATGTCGGCGATCTCGGCCGCGCTGGCGATCAGGGCGATCTCTTCGGCCGACTTCACCAGGCGCAGGCGCATGACGGCGGGCGCGACGTCGCAAAAGGCGGCATCGGGCAGGGCGGCCTTCATCTTGGCCAGATGCTCTGCGCCGATATGGTCGAACTCCACGCCGATCCGCCGCGCCCCGCCCGCCAGCCCGGCGACGGCGCGGAAATAGCTGTCGCGGCGCCAGTCGGTATAGCTCAGCGCGTCGCCGCTGCGCCGCCAGGGCTGGCCGTAGTCGACGGCCGACGCCACCACGGTGGCGCGCGCCGGCGTGACCACCAGCGCGAAGGGCCGCCCGAAGGCGCAATAGAGGAAATCGCTGTGGTAGTGGATGTTGTGCATCGAGGTGAAGACCACCGCCTCCACCGCCGCTTCCTCCATATGGGCGCGCAGACGGGCCAGCCGCGCCGCCATCTCGCCGGGCGAGAAGGTGCCCCGCACGCGCTCGCCGTTCTCGATCGCCAGCACGTCCGGGCGTTGCGGCGCCGCCATGGGGCTATGGGGAGATGCCGCGCAGGCGCTCGGTGCGCCGCCGCAGCAGCTCCATCGCCACCATCAGGGCGATGGAGGTGAGGATCAGCAGCGTCGCCACCGCCATGATGGTGGGCGAGAGCAGCTCGCGGATGCCCGACCACATGCGCCGCGGCAGGGTGTGTTCCTCGGTGCTGGCCAGGAAGATGGCGATCACCAGCTCGTCCCAGGAGGTGATGAAGGCGAAGAGCGCGCCGGAGACGACGCCGGGCAGGATGAGCGGCAGCGTGACCTTGAAGAACACCCGCACCGGGTCGGCCCCCAGGCTGGCCCCGGCGCGCACCAGGTTGTTGTCGAAGCCCGCCAGGGTCGCCGACACGGTGATGACGACGAAGGGAACGCCGATGGTGGCGTGGGCGAAGACCAGGCCCGCCAGCGTGCCGGTCAGCCCGATGCGGGCGTAGAAATAGAACATGCCGGCGGCGGTGATGACGATCGGCACGATGATGGGCGAGATCAGCACCGCCAGGATGGCCGGCTTGCCCGGATATTCCGCCCGGTTGAGGCCCAGCGCGGCCAGCGTCCCCAGAACGGTCGCCACCAGGGTGGCGAAGAAGCCGACGATGACGCTGTTCTTCAGCCCCAGCAGCCATTGCGGGCTGGTGAAGAACTCCTCGTACCAGCGCAGCGAGAAGCCCGGCATGGGATAGGTGAAATAGGGCTCGGCGTTGAAGCTGAGCGGTATGATCACCAGGATGGGGACGATCAGGAAGGCGAAGACCGCCGCGCAGATGATCCGGAAGGCCCAGAACCAGGCCCGGTCGAAGGGTGTCGCATAGCTGGGCAGCGCCATGGCTCAGCTCACTTTCAGCCGGTCGATGCCGACGAAGCGGTTATAGACCAGGAACATCACTATGGTGAGCACCAGCAGCACCACCGAGAGCGCCGCCCCCAGGCCCCAATTGGCGCCGGCCCCCATGTTTTCGGCGATCCAGTAGCTGATCATCTGGTCGTCGGGGCCGCCCAGCAGCGCGGGCGTGATGTAGTAGCCCAGCGACAGGATGAAGACCAGCAGAACGCCGGCCCCGATGCCCGGCAGCGACTGCGGCAGATAGACCCTCAGAAACGCCTTCCAGGCGGGCGCGCCCAGAGAGGCTGCCGCCCGCATGTGCCAGCGGTCGATGGTCTTCATGACGCTATACATCGGCAGCACCATGAAGGGCAGCAGGATGTGGACCATGCCGACATAGACGCCGAGACGGTTGCGAACCAGCTCCTGCGGCTCGTTCCACAGGTTCAGCCAGAGGGCGGCGTCGTTGACCAGCCCCTCGTTCTGCAGCAGCACCAGCCAGGAGGTGGTGCGCACCAGCAGCGAGGTCCAGAAAGGCAGCAGCACCAGGATCAGCAGCAGATTGCCGGTGCGCGTCGGCAGGGTCGCCAGCAGATAGGCGATGGGAAGCCCCAGCGCGAAGCACAGGAAGGTGACCGCGAAGCTGATCTCGACGGTGCGGATCAGCACCTCGAAATAGATCGCCCGCCCCTCATCGACGTCGACGATCTCACCGGCGTCGTCGCGCTTCAGGTCGACCGACCACAGCATGTAGTAATCGGAATAGCGCACCGAGGCGCGCTTGATGACCCGCCAATAGGCAGGATCCTCCCAATCGCGGTCGATCTTCACGAAGCCGGCATGGATGTCGCCGGCGGAGAGGGCGAGCAGGCTTTCGGCCTTGCGCGCCGTCTTTTTCAGCATCGATTTGAAGCCGCTGATGTCGTAGTTCAGCCGCTTCGAGACGCGCCCGAAACCGCCGCGGTCGGCTTCGGCCAGCTCGCGGGCGAAAACCATCATGGCTTCGGGCGGGGGCAGGCCCTCGCCGTCCCAGTCCCGGAACGCCGCCGCCGTCTCCGGCAGAGCGTCGCTCACCTCCGGGTCTTCGACCGACAGCGACAGAAGCGAGAAGATGGGCACGATGAAGGCGACGACCAGGAAGACGAACAGCGGTGCCACCAGCGCCAGGGCCCAGACCTTGCGCATGCGCTCGGCGCGGCGCAGCTTGATCCTCAAGGGCACGCCGTCGACAGCCATCATCGCGTCGGACATCGCTACCATCCTGCCTGCGCCCCCGCTTCGAACGCCCCTGCTTCGAACGATCGCCGCCGCAAGGAGGCGGGAGGCGCCACCGTGCCCCCCGCCATCCTCACGCCAGGGTTACTGCGAACGCCAGACCTGGAAGCGCTCGCGCAGCTCTTCCTCGTGGTCCGCCCACCACACCGTGTCGACCCACAGCGCGTTGGTGAGATTGGCCGGAGTGGTCGGCAAATCCTTCAGGATGTCCGGGTTGATGAGCTCGAGCGCCTCGCTGGTCGTCGGACCGTAGGGGATGTACTGAGACTGGCGGGCCATCACCTCCGGACGGCTGGCATATTCGACGAACTTCATGGCCAGATCGTATTCGGGGTGGCCGAAGGGGATGATCCAGAGATCGTAGTCGATCAGCTGGCCGTCCCAGACGATGACGAAGTTCTTGCCCTCTTTGACGACGGCGTCGTAGATGCGCCCGTTCCAGCCGGTGGTCATCACCACTTCTTTGTCGGCCAGCAGCTGCGGGGCCATGGAGCCCGTATCCCACCACACGACCTGGTCCTTGATGGTGTCGAGCTTGGCGAAAGCGCGGTCGAGCGCCTCGTCCTCGTTCTCGGTGAGATAGGTATAGACCTCGTCGGCGGGCACGCCGTCGGCCATCAGCGCCATCTCGATCGACGCCGCTCCCGACTTGGCGTAGAGGCCGCGCTTGCCGGGGAAGGTCTCGAGATCGAAGAAGTCGGCGACGGTGGTCGGCACGTTGTCGCCGGAGAAAAGGTCGCCGTTATAGGCGTAGATGGTGGCCCAGGAGATGGTGCCGACGCCGCAGTCGAGCGCCGCGCCGGGCAGGAAGCGATCGCGCCCGCCCATCATCTCCCAGTCGATCTCGGCCAGCACGCCTTCGTCGCAACCGGCCATGGCGGTGCCCGACTCGCTGTCGATCACGTGCCATTTGTAGTCGCCGGCCTCGACCTGGACGCGGATCTCGGAGACGGAACCGCCCCACTCGTCCTCCAGCACGATCATGTCGATTTCCTTGGCCGCCGGCTTGTAATAGGCCTCCCGCTGGCTGGCGGAATAGGCGCCGCCCCAGGATGCGACGGTGATGGTATCCGCCGCCTGGGCCGGCGGGCTCGCCGCCAGGGCGAGCAGCGCCGCGCCCGAAAGCGCCAGCGCCGAAACGCTTGCAATGGTCCTCATGATGTCGTTCTCCCTTGAGGGTTGTCGTGCGGTTTCGCTCGCGCTCATGCCGCACATCGCACCGCCTCCTCTAGGCGGCATCCAGTGCCCGGCAGTCGCCGGATCGCCAGCCGATCCTGATCTCCTGGCCGAGCTCGAAATGGCGGGCGCCGGAGCCGCGCGGCATCTTGATGACGAAATCGTCGCTGCCGCAGGCTTCCACCCGCACCCGCGTGTGGTCTCCCATATAGATTTGCTCGCGAACGGTGGCCGGGTAGATGCCGTCGCAATCCCCCTCGGCGGGCTCGAAGACGACGGCCTCGGGCCGCAGCGACAAGGTGGTCTCCTCGCCCGGGGTCGAGACGTTCACCGGCAGCGCCTTCACGCGCTGGCCGTTCTTCAGCTCCACCAGACAGCGTTCGCCCGAGAACTCCCTGACGGTGCCGCTCAAGCGGTTGTTCTCGCCGATGAACTGGGCGACGAAGGCGTTTTTCGGGCGTTCGTAGAGCTCTTCGGGATCGTCGAGCTGCTGAATGACGCCGTCGTCGAACACGGCGATGCGATCCGACATGGTGAGCGCCTCGCCCTGGTCGTGGGTGACATAGACGAAGGTCAGCCCGACGTTTTCGTGGATGTGCTTCATCTCGATCTGCATCTGCTCGCGCAGCTTCTTGTCGAGCGCGCCCAGCGGTTCGTCCATCAGCACGATGCGCGGTTCGAACACCAGGGCACGGGCCAGCGCCACCCGCTGCTGCTGGCCGCCGGAAAGCTGGCCCGGACGGCGGCGCTCGAAACCGGTGAGCTCCACCATGGCCAGCGCGTCGGCGATCTTCTGGCGCTGCGCCGACGTCTCCACCCGGTGGCATTGCAGCGGGAAGGCCAGGTTCTCATAGACCGTCATATGCGGGAACAGCGCGTAGTTCTGGAACACCATGCCGATGTCGCGCTTGTGCGGCGGCACCGTCTTCAGCGACCGCCCGTCCAGCACGATATCGCCATGGGTGGCCGATTCGAAGCCCGCCAGCATCATCAGCGTCGTCGTCTTGCCGGAGCCGGAGGGACCCAGCAGGGTAAGGAACTCGCCGCGCTCGACGTCGAGGTTGAGGTCCTTCACGACCAGGATCTCGCCGTCATAGGTCTTCTGCACGTTCTGGAAGCGAACGAGCGGATCGCTCCCCTGCGCGCCTCTCTCGGTCATTTCGCGCCCCGCCCCGGATGGCATCGCCGGCCCCGCCTTCGAAGGCTTTGTCTCCCGACCATGGATTCAGTCGCACCGCCAGCGTCGCCTTGTCAAGCGTATCGTCGCGCCGCCGGGCGAAGGTCTTGCGCAACGGCCCCGCCCGCGCCACTTGAGGGACGCCATGCCCGCCCCGCTCCGCTCCGCCCTGCTGTCGCTGGCCTGCGCCGTCTGGCCGCTGGCGGCCGGCGCGGCTGCGCAGGGGGGGGCGGACAGCCTTTCCGGGAGGGATGGCGTCGCGGCGCTGGCGATCTCGACCCAGGAGGCGATGGCGGCGGCGGCGGCGAGCGGCTTGGTGGGCGCCGCCGATTTCGAGGCCATCGACGATCCCTATGTCGGCAGGCTGATCGTCGCCCGCCCGGCGGGCAGCGCCGTCAGCGTCATCATGGCGCCCGCCGGCGACGGACGGGCGGCCTGGATTCAGATCGTCATGACGCCGCCCTGGGACGATCTGGCGGGGCGCATCGAACTGGCGGCCGCCATTGCCGAACGGCTTTTCGATCGGCCCGCCTTCCGCCCGCCGCCGCCGCCCAGCGAGACCGGCACGCCGCCGGAGAGCGCCATGGCGGCCTGGCTCTACGGCCTGCTCTACGAAGCCTGGCTGGGCTGGCCCGGCAGCGAGCGGCGCCTGGTGCGGGTGCGCGACGGCGTCGCCGTGGCGGTCGAAGGGGTGCCGCCGGAACTGTGGAGCATCGCCTTCGTCGCCGACGACAGCCTGCCCGACGCCACCTGGCCCGGTCCGACGCCGGCGCAGGACCCGCTGGCGGTGGCGCAGGCGCGCGGCCTGATTCGCGCCGGCGAATACCGCGAAGCGCGCGACCTGCTGCTGCCGCTGGCCGAGGCCGGCAACCCCCAGGCGGCGCGGCTGATGGGCGACATGCACCGTTTCGGGCGCCTGGGGCCGCCGGACGCGAACAGCGCGGCGGACTGGTATCTGGTCGCCGGCCGCCACCGCCACCCGTTCGCCGTCTGGTCGCTGGCGGCGCTGGACACGGAAGGCTGGGGCGTGTTCTTCATCAGCAATTTCAGGGCGCCGCTGCTGGTCCAGGCGGCCGAGGCCGGCTCCGCCGATGCGCTGTTCGTGCTCTCCGGCACCCGGCCCGGCGTCAACTATGTGCGCCCGGAAGGGGTGACGGCGGCCGATCAGGCGCTGCAGGCGGCGCGATGGGGCCTCGTCGCCGCGCAGCGGGAGATGGCGCGCCGCCATGCCGAAGGCGACGGCGTAGAGGAAGACGCGGTCGAGGCGCTGGCCTGGGCGCTGGCGGCGCGGGAGGCGACCGGCCCCGGCCTGGACTTCATCGCCGTCCGCCGCCTCGCCAGCGAGCTGGCGGCCGGCCTGCCCGCCGCCGCCCTGGACCGGGCCGCGGCCCGCGCGGCGCGCCTCGTCACCGGGCCGCCGCCCTGGCCGGATGCCGACAGGGAGGTTCCGGGCCAGGGGCCGCCGGCGCCCTAGCGGCGCGGGCGCAGCCGGGGTCAGGCTTCCTGCAGCCAGGGCGAGTCTTCGGCGACCGCGATCAGCGTCGGCTTCGCTGCCGCCAGCGCCGCGGCGATGGCGGCCTTGAGGTCTTCGGCGCCTTCGGGACGGGCGGCATGGCAGCCGCAGGCCCGGGCCAGCAGGGCGAAATCGGGGTTCGCTCCCTCCACGCCGACGCGGTGGATGCCGCGCGCGTCGAGGTCGTCCTGGATCTGCTTCAGGCCGCCGTTTTCCCAGACGATCACCGGCAGACCCAGGCCCAGATCGGCGGCCGTCATCAGCTCCGGCATGGTGAACATGAAGCCGCCGTCGCCCGCCAGCGCCACCACCGGCGTGCCGGGCATGGCGCGCATGGCGCCGATGGCGTTGGGAAGGGCGCAGCCCAGGGCGCAATAGCCGGCCGGATAGAACCACTGGCGCGGGCGGCGCACCGGCATGGCGAAGGCGCCGGTATAGACGGGCTGGCAGGCATCGCCGGCGAACACCGTGTCGTCGCCGGTGCCGTCGCGCAGCGCCGCCAGCATCCTGGCGTGCCTCCTCTCCGAAGGCGACAGGTTGCGGGCGATCTCGGCCTTCAGCGCCGCGACGCGCTCCTCGGCCGCCCGGCGCCGGGCGGGCGCCTCGTGGTCCGCCAGCGCCGCCGCCAGCGCCGCCGCGGCCGGGGTGGCGTCGGCGACGATGGCGATCCCGGCCGGATAGAGATCGTTCATCTTGCGCGGGTCGATGTCGATGCGGATCAGCCGACCTCGCAGATCGAGCCGGTCCGTGAAGCTGTCGGTTTCGGAAAGCTCGGTGCCCACCGCCAGAATGCAGTCGGCTTCGGGCAGGAAACGCTGCACCTCCGGGCGGACCATGGCGGCCGCCAGGCTCTGGGGGTGGTCGTCGGGCACGATGCCCTTGCCGGCCGTGCTGGCGACCACCGGGGCGCCCAGGCGCTCGGCGATGGCAACCAGATCGGCCGCCGCCCCGCAGGCGCCGCCGCCGATCGCCAGCAACGGCCTTTCGGCCGCCTTCAGCGCGCGGGCGGCGCGCTCGATCGTGCTCGCCGCCGGTGCCGGCAGAGGCGGCGGCGTCACCGGCTGCCAGTCTTCGGCCACCGGCTCGGCCTGCACGTCGGTGGGGATGGAGATGTGGACCGGGCGCGGCCGGCCACCGCTGAAGATGGAAAAGGCCTGGGCCAGCAGCTGCGGCACGTCGGCGGCGCGGCGCGCGGTGGCGGAGAGCGCGGTGAGCGGCTCGGTCACCTTCTTCTGCTCGGTGATCTCGTGCAGCACGCCCCAGCCCTTGCCGATGGTCTCGCCGGGCGGCTCGGCCGAAAGCAGCAGCATGGGCAGCGAATCGGCATAGCACTGGCCCAGCGCCGTCGCCGCGTTGGTGACGCCGGGGCCGGAGATCACCAGCGCCACCCCCGGCCGGCCGGTGGCCCGCGCGTGGCCCTCCGCCATGAAGCCCGCACCCTGCTCGTTGCGCGCCTGGACGTGGCGCAGCGTGGCGCCGCCCAGGTCGCGATCGAGGCCGCGGCAGAAATCCAGGGTGTGGACGCCGGGGATGCCGAACACCGTCTCCACCCCATAGCCGGCCAGCAGGCGGACGGTGGCCTCGCCGCAGGTGATGGCGTTTTTCATGGTCTCTCCCCCTGGCTGCGGGCGGCTTCAGCGCCGGAGCCCGGCCAGCACCGCATCGGCCATGGCGGCGCCGGTCTCCTCGCCGCCAAGATCGGGCGTGCGAACGCCCGAGTCCAGCGCCGCGACCGTCGCCTCCTCGATCCGCCGCGCCAGGTCGGGCCTGGCGAAGGAGTATTCGAACATCATGGCGGCCGAGAGGATGGCGCCCAGCGGGTTGGCGATTCCCCGCCCGGCGATATCGGGGGCGGTGCCGTGGACCGGCTCGTAGATGCCCCTGGCCCTCTCCCCCGCTTGCGGCAGGGCCGTCAGGCAGGCCGAAGGCAGCATTCCCAGGCTGCCGGCGATGGCGCCCGCCTGGTCGCTCAGCAGGTCGCCGAACAGGTTGTCGGCGAGGATCACGTCGAAGCTCGCCGGCTCGCAGGCCAGCCGGTAGCAGGCGTTGTCCGCCAGCAGATGGGTGCATTCGACATCCGCATACTCTGTGGCCACCTCGCTCACCACCTCGCGCCACAGCGCGCAAGTTTCCATGACGTTGGACTTGTCCACCGAGGTCAGCCGCCGCCGCCGTCGCCGCGCCAGGCGGAAGCCGGCATGGGCGATGCGGGCGATCTCGGCCTCGTCGTAGCCGCCGTGGTCGAAGGCGCGGCGCGGGCCTATCGGCGGGCGTTCGATGCCGCGCCGGGGCGCGAAGAAGGCGCCGCCGCACATCTCGCGCAGCACCAGGATGTCGGCACCGGCGGCAAGGCCGGGGCGATAGGGCAGCAGCGGGGCCAGAGGCGCCAGGGCGCGGGCCGGGCGCAGGCCGCAGAAGGCGTCGAGTGCGCGGCGCAACCGCATCAGCCCGTCCTGCATCTCCGGGCCGCCGGGAACGCGGATGCCGTCCCAGGCGGGACCGCCGACGGCGCCCACCAGCACCGCGTCGGCGGCCTTTGCGGCGGCCAGGGTCTCCTCGCGGCAGAAGGTGCCGTAAGCCTCCCAGGCGGCCCCGTGCAGCAGGTCCTCCTCGACGTCGATGGCCAGCCCGGCGCGCGAGGCGACGGCGTCCACGACGCGAAGGGCCGCCTGCGTCACCTCCGGCCCGATGCCGTCGCCGGCAAGGGCGAGCAGCGTGAAGCGTTCCGGCATGGCGGCGTTCCCCCGGTCCAGCGCCAGTGCTAGCAGCCCCGCCGCCGCCTGCAAACCGGAACTTCGGCACCAGCCGCCTCTTGCCCCGCGCGGCGGCGGCGGGGCACTCTGGCCTGCGACCGATGGCGCATGGGAGCCGCCCGCCATGGCCTGTGTGCTGACCTGGGCCGAGATCACCTCGCCCCAGCTGGCCAAATGCGCCGGCGAGCGCTGCGTCGCCGTGCTGCCGACCGGCGCCGTCGAACAGCACGGCCCCCATCTGCCGCTGGGCACCGACGCCGTCATCGCCGAGGGCTTGGCGGCCGCCGCCCTGGAGCGGCTGCAGGGCGACGCGACGGCGCTGCTGCTGCCCACCCAGGCCATCGGCGAGAGCAGCGAGCACGAGGGCTTCGCCGGCACCCTGGGCCACGAGGCGGAAACCCTGCTGGCGGCGTGGTGCGAAATCGGCGCCGGGCTGGCGCGCAACGGCATCTTCAAGCTGGTGATCGTCAACGCCCATGGCGGCCAGTCGCAGATCGTGGACCTGGCCGCCAAGCGCCTGCGCGTCCGCCACGCCATGCTGGCGGTGCGCGCCAACTACATGGCCTGGCCGCTGCCCGATGGCCTGGTGGACGAAGGCGAGCGCAGCCACGGCCATCACGGCGGCCTGGTCGAAACCGCCATCATGCTGGCGCTGCAGCCGGAACGGGTGCGCCTCGATGCGCTGCGGGACTTTCCTTCGGCGGCGCCCGGCCTCGCGCGGCGCTTCCGCCGCTTCGGCCGCGATGGGCGGCTGGGCTTCGCCTGGCGGGCGGGCGATCTCAACCCGCAGGGCGTCGTGGGCAACGCCGCCGCGGCGACGGCCGGGATCGGCCGCGCGCTGCTGGCCTGCCACGCCGACCGTCTCGCCCAGCTGATCGCCGATGCCGCCGATTTCGACCGCAAAACCGCCTTCGGCGCCGGCTAGGCGACGGTGGGCGGCGGATGGTGCAGGATCGTCGCCATGGGTGAGGCGCCTGCCACGCCTGGCGGGAGGCGACTCTTTCATGGCGACTGCCACGCAAGCGGGAGTCGCCCGTTCATGGCGACTGCCACGCCTGGCGGGAGTCGATGGTTTACGACGACTGCCACGCAAGCGGGAGTCGCCCGTTCATGGCGGCTGCCACGCCTGGCGGGAGTCGATGGTTTATGACGACTGCCACGCCTGGCGGGAGTCGTTCTGGCTGCGGGAGGCGGCGATGGATATGGCTTTCACCGGGGAAGACCTCGGCATTCGCGAGCGGGCGCGGGCCTTCGCGCGCAACCTCCTCTATCCCCATGAGGAGGCGCTCGACGAACATGGCAGCCTGCCGCAGACGGTGGAAGCGGCCATCCGCCAGGGCGTGCTGGATCACGGCCTGAATGCCGTCAACCACGCCCGCGAGGTGGGCGGCCAGGGCATGAGCACGGTGCAGCAGTGCATCGTCAACGAGGAGGTCGGCTCGGCCACCAACGCCTTGTGGGGCCGCGTCTGGCAGCCGCCGATCTGCCTGAAGGACGGCAGCCCGGAACAGGTCGAACGCTATCTCCTCCCCGCCTGCCGCGGCGAGATCGCCACCTCCTTCTGCACCTCGGAACCTGCGGCCGGCTCCGATGCCGGCGGCATCAGGACGGCGGCCAGGCTGGACGGCAACCATTACGTCATCGAGGGCGAGAAATGTTTCGCCAGCGGCGCCGAAGCGGCCGACGTCAATCTCGTCACCACGGTGGTGGACGGCGATCCGGCGAAGCCCACGCTGTTTCTGGTGGAAAAGGGCACGCCCGGCTTCCGGGTGCGGCGCCTGCCCCGCTTCGCGCAGCGTTCCGGCCATGGCCATCCCGAGATCGACATCGTCGGCCTGCGCCTGCCGGCCTCGCAGATGCTGGGCGAGGTCGGCCAGGGTTTCGCGCTCACCAAGGACTGGTTCGTGGAGGCCAGGCTCGCCATCGCCGCCCGCAGCATCGGCATGGCCATCCGCGCCGCCGAGCTGGCGCTGGCCTGGGCGCGGGAACGGCGCCAGTTCGGGCGGGCGATCCTCGACTTCCAGGCGGTGGAGTTCATGCTGGCCGAAATGGCGACCGACATCATGGCCGGCAAGTCCATGCTCTACCGCCTCGCCCAGGAGATCGACTCCGGGCTGGCGCGCAAGATCGCCCATGCCAGGGCGTCCGCCGTCAAATATTTCTGCTCCGAGGCCGGTTTCCGCGTCGTCGACAAGGCGGTGCAGATCTTCGGAGGCCGCGGCACCATGTGCGAGAATCCGGTGGAGCGGCTGACCCGCGACATCCGCCTGGAGCGCATCTGGGAAGGCACCTCGGAGATCCAGAAGGTGGTGATGGCGGGCCAGATCAGAAAGCGGGGCTTCGATGTCTATACCGGCTGGGCGTGACGCCTTCGCCGGCGCCTCGGCTGTGGCGGCCTGCTCCGCGCCGGGCGGCGAATCGCCGCTGCGCGCCCGCCGCCGCGCCCATCTCCAGCGCGCCCTGCACGCCCGCTCGCTGGCCTTCATCGGCGGCGAGGAGGCGGCCAGCAGCATCGAGTATTGCCGCCGGCTGGGCTTTCGGGGCCGCATCTTCGCCGTCAACCCCAGGCGGGCCGAACTGGCGGGCATCGCCTGCGTGCCGACGGTAGACGATCTGCCGCAGGTCCCCGACGGCGCCTGGATCGCCGTCGGTGCCGAGGCCACCATCGACGCCGTCGCCAGGCTGGCCGCCATGGGCGCGCCGGCGGCCGTCTGCTATGCCTCCGGCTTCGCCGAGGCCGGCTGCGGCGAGAGGGAGCGGCGCCTGATCGAGGCGGCGGGCGAGATGGCTATCGTCGGCCCCAATTGCATGGGCCTCGTGAACTATCTCGATGGCGTGCCGGTGGCGCTTTCGTCCGGGCTGGGCACCGAACGGCCGCCCGGCGGCGTGGCCCTGGTGGCTCAGAGCGGCACGCTGATCGGCAACATGGTCGCCAGCGAGCGCTCGCTGCCGGTAAGCCACCTCTTCAGCATGGGCAACCAGTCGGTGCTGGACATCGCCGACGGCATCGATGCGGTGGCGGGCGATCCCCGCGTGCGCGCCGTGCTGCTCTATGTCGAGGGCATCGGGGATGCCGGCGCCTTCGCCCGCGCCGCCGCCGCCGCCTTCGAAAACGGCAAGGCGCTGATCGCGCTGAAGGGCGGCTTTTCGGCCATGGGCCGGGCCATCGCGCTCTCCCATACCGGCTCGCTGGCGGGCGCGCCGGAGCTGGTCGAAGCCTTCTTCCGGCGGCTGGGCGTCCTGGCGGTGGACAGCTTTCCGGAGCTGCTGGAGACGGCCAAGATCTACGCCTATGACAGCGCGCCCGCAGGCAACCGCTTCATGGTGGAGACCTGCTCGGGCACCGATTCCGGCTATTGCGCCGATCTGGCCGAACGCCACGGCATCGCGTTGCCGCAGCCCGATGCCGCCGCCCGCCGGCGATGGGCGCGGGTGCTGCCGCCCTTCGCGTCGCCCGTCAACCCGGTCGATGTCACCATGGCGCAGTGGGGCGACCGCGAGGCCCAGGCCCGCACCCTGCTCACCATGCTGCGCCAGGGGGCGGACGGCGCGGCGGTGATCGTCAACTGTCCCGCCGGCGAGGACGCGGAAAGCTACCGGGCCACCCTGCTGGCCATGCTCGATGTGCGCCGCCGGTCCGGCCTGCCCTGTTTCACGATCGCCAATCTGCCGGAAGGCGCGCCCAGGGAGGTGCGCGAGATGCTGCTGGCCGGCGGCGTGGTGCCGCTGCAGGGCATGGAGGACGCCATCGCCTGCCTGGGGCGGGTGGCCCGCCATGCGGCGCGGCGCCGGCAGCTGGCGGCGGCCGGTGGCCCCGATGTGCGGCTGGCGGGGCAGGGTGCGCTGGCGGCGGGCGAGGCGCTGGACGAGCAGGCGGCCAAGCGGGCGCTGCGGGCGGCGGGCCTCGCCGTGCCGGCCTGGCGCATCTGCGCCGATGCCGGGGCGGCCTGCCTGGCCGCCGCCGAGATCGGCTTTCCCGTGGCGCTGAAGGGGCGCGGTGCCGGGCTGGCCCACAAGACCGAGGCCGGGGCGGTGGCGCTGGGCCTGCGCTCGGGCGACGAGCTGCGCCAGGCCGCCGAGGCCATGCTGGCGCTGCCCGGCATCGACGGCCTGGCGGTGGAAGCGATGGTGACGGACGCGGTGGCGGAGGTGATCGTCGGCGTCCGGCGCGACCCCGCCTTCGGCCTCGCCCTGGTGGTGGGCGCCGGCGGCGTCATGGCCGAGCTGCTGCGCGATTGCGCCACCCTGCTGCTGCCCTGCTCGCGCCGCGAGGTCGACGACGCCCTGCGCGGCCTCGCCGTCCAGGCGCTGCTGGCCGGCTTCCGCGGGCGGGCGGCGGGCGACCGCGAAGCGCTGCTGGACGCCATCGAGGCGGTGGCCTGCTATGCGCTTCGCCACGCCGGGACGCTGCTGGAGATGGATGTGAACCCCATCCTGGTCTGCCCCCGGGGCCGGGGCGCCGTGGCGGTCGATGCCTTGGTCCACTTCGGCCGGGCGCCCTGAGCGCCGCGCCCCTGGGAACGCCGGCGTCCCGCCGGCAAACGGGCCGCAAGGTCAACGCACCGACCCCAGCCGCCAGGCACCACCGCCCCGCGCGCGCTTCCACCACATTCGCGGACAGGACAGCGCCACGCACCGCACCGTGCGGCCTCGACATTGCAAGCTGAGAGGTCACCAAAGGGCCGGCCCGCTTGCGGCACGCCGCGCTTGCCTCTATCCAGGGCCGGCCTGCCGCGGGGCCACCATGGACTTCTCCCCCAGCGAAGAACAGCGCCTGATCGTCGATGCCGTGCGCCGCTTCGTCGCCGAAGAGCTGGCGCCCCACGAAGACGAGGTGGAGAAGAGCGGCGAGGTCCGCCCCGAACTCGTCGCCCACATCCGCCGCCGCGCCATCGAACAGGGCCTCTATGCCGCCAACATGCCCCGGGAGCTGGGCGGCGGCGGCCTCGACGCCGTGAGCGTGGCGCTGATGGAGATCGAGCTGGGGCGCACCTCCTTCGCGCTGCAATATGCCGTGGCGCGCCCCTCCAACATCCTGCGCGCCTGCGCGGGCGGCCAGGTGGAACGCTATCTGCTGCCCACCGTGCGCGGCGAGCGCGTCGAATGCATGGCGATGAGCGAGCCGCAGGCCGGCTCCGACCTGCGCTCCATGAAGACCAGGGCCCGGCGCGACGGCGCCGATTTCGTCATCGACGGCAGCAAGCATTTCATCAGCTATGCCGATGTCGCCGATTACGCCATCGTCTTCGCGGTCAGCGGCGAGGAGGCGACGCCGAAGGGGCCGCGCCCGCTCATCACCGCCTTCCTGGTCGATAAGGGCACGCCGGGCTTCACGGTCAGGCGCGGGACCGAGAGCGTCTCGCACCGCGGCTACCACCATTGCGAGCTGTTGTTCGAGGGCTGCCGCCTGCCCGCCGACCTGGTCCTGGGCGAGGTGCACGGGGGCTTCGCGGTCGCCGGCCGCTGGCTGGGCGCCACGCGGCTCACCGTCGCCGCCCACTGCGTCGGGCGCGGGCGCCGCGTGCTGGAGATGGCGACCGAATGGGCGGCCACCAGGCGCCAGTTCGGCCAGGCCATCGGCCGCTTCCAGGGCACCTCCTTCAAGCTCGCCGACATGGCGACCGGGGTCGAGGCGGCGGAACTGCTGGTGTTGCGGGCGGCCGACCTGGAGGCGCGCGGCCAGGCGCGCGACGCCGACTTCGCCATGGCCAAGCTCCATGCCAGCGAGATGCTGGCGCGGGCGACGGACGACGCGCTGCAGATCTTCGGCGGCATGGGGTTGATGAAGGAGCTGCCCATCGAGCGTTTCTGGCGCGACGCCCGCGTCGAGCGCATCTGGGACGGCACCAGCGAAATCCAGCGCCACATCGTCTCGCGGTCGCTGCTGCGGCCGCACGAAAGCTGACTCATTGCGGGAGGATGCGATGAACGACATGGTGACCGTGACCGGAGACGGGCCGATCCGGGAGATCGTTTTCGACCGGCCCAAGGCCAACGCCATCTCGCTGGCGGCCAGCCGGGCGCTGTCGCGGGCCTTCTGCGCCTTCCGCGACGACGAGGCCGCCTCGGTGGCGATCCTCACCGGCGGCGGCGAGAAGTTCTTCTCCGCCGGCTGGGACCTGAAGGCGGCGGCGGCCGGCGAGGAGGACACCGACGCCTCGACCGCCATCGAGGGCGGCTTCGCGGGCCTGACCGAGCTGTGGAGCCTGGACAAGCCGGTGATCGCCGCCGTCAACGGCCTGGCCGTCGGCGGCGGCTTCGAATTGGCCCTGGCCGCCGACGTCGTCGTGGCGGCCGAAAACGCGCAGTTCTGGCTGCCGGAGGCGCAGCTGGGCATCCTGCCCGATGGCGGCGGCGTCGTCCGCCTGCAACGGCGCCTCCCCCGCCAGCTGGCGGTGGAGATGATGATGACCGGGCGGCGCCTGTCGGCCGACGAAGGCCTGCGCTGGGGGCTGATCAGCCGCGTCGTGCCGCAGGCGGAGCTGATGGCGGCCGCCCGCGAGATCGCCGCCGCCATGACCGGGAGCGCGCCGCTCTCGCTTCGAGCCATCAAGGCGGTGGTCGATGGCACCGAGGGCCTGAACGTGCGGGAGGCCTATGGGCTCATGCGCTCCGGCGCCATCCCGCAATACCGCGCCTGCCTCGATTCCGAAGACGCCAGAGAAGGCCCCGCCAGCTTCGCAGAAGGCCGCCCACCGGTCTGGAAGGGGCGCTGACAATTTGCCACAACGTCATGGACCCGAAGTACAAGCTCCTGTATGACCCCCGGAGCTTCTTCATGGTCGAGACTACCAAGCAAAGCCGGGGCGCTGCCATCATGGACTCTCTCGACGACACCTTGAAGAACGCTCAAAGCGCGAGGCTGATCCCAACTGTCGCCGATTCAAACAAGGAAGAGCGGATCGTATCCATCCTCCTTGCAACACTATCTGTGGTACAGCCATTTGCAGAACGCTTTTTGAAAATCTGCAAGGTTCAGATGGGAAAAACATCTCGCTTGTATAGCTACACAGAAGTCAAGTTCCCGACATCGGAAAAGTGCAGTGAAGGGCGACCTGATGGTGTGGTAAGGCTGCTGACACGCAAAAACATATGGACGGCCTTTCTTGAAGCTAAAATCAACAAAGCGGAGATAGATGAAACACAAATTCACAAATATGCAGAGGTAGCGCGCGAGTACGGAGTCAACGCCATCATTACACTATCCAATCAATTTGTGTCCTTGCCAACACATTACCCGTACTCGGTTCCAAAGCGACTCAGTAATCGTGTTAATTTCTTTCACATATCCTGGATTAGTGTCCTCACACAAGCACATTTGACTTTAAAAGATGATAACATGGGTAAGGAACAGGAGTTCATTCTTAAGGAAATGGTTCGGTACTTTGAGCATCCTAGTTCTGGTGTTAGACTTTTCGACGAAATGAACCAGGAGTGGCGAGCGCTTGTTCACGGTGTTCGAGACGATCAAAAATTCAGGAGGTCTTCTCCAGAAATCGAAAATGCTGTTGCAAGCTGGCACCAAGAAGAACGAAATGTCTGTCTGATGTTAAGTCGCCGTATAGGCGAGCGTGTCGATGTCCGCATCCCTCGCAAGCATCAGGCCGATTCTGATCTTCGACACCGAGACATATGTGCTTCTTTGATTGAGTCGCAAAAATTGCGGAGTTCTTTCATCATATCGAATGCGGCCAACGACCTCGAAGTCGTGGCGGACCTCCAGCGCCGGACAATTTCGTGTTCTATGAATCTTGATGCGCCGAAAGACAGGAAGCGAACTACCGCGAGAATAAATTGGTTGCTTCGACAGTTGCGCAACGCTGAGGAAAGTGGTGTCACCGTGCGGGCACTTTGGTCAGGTAGAGAAGCTCAAACCCAGGCGGCATTGTCAGAAATTAAGGTAGATTCGAAATGCCTTGAGAGTGAACGCTCTGACGCAATTCTCAAGAGCTTTGAGATTGTCATAATCAACGATCTCGCAGGCCGTTTTTCTGGGCGGCGCACCTTCATAGAAGATCTGGAAAGGTTGGTACCTGAATTCTACGACCGAATCGGCCAACACTTGCGTCCATGGATCCCCCCACCTCCGCCCATCGAGAAGCGCAGCCCGATCAAAGGTAGCGATGTCATTGAGGGAGACAAGGGGGACAGTGCAAGCGATACGCCTCTGTCACAGTTGGATGAGAAATCCAATACGCCATGAGTCTCACCAGGACGAAAGGGAACGACACCTACCGAAGGGCCTCTCGACCGGGTGGGCCTGTGACTCGGGCGGACAGCGTTTTCACACAACTGGGTAAGGGCGCTCACGCCGCCCGTTCGGGCGCTTCCCCGGCGGCGATGGCGGTCAGCAGGCGCTGGCGTAGCCGGGCCAGGCGGGCTTCGCCGCTCACCTTGCGGCCGCTGCCGTCGCGGACATAGAAGCTGTCGACGGCGCGCTCGCCATAGGTCGCCACCCGCGCGCTCACCACCGAAAGGCCCAGTTCCGCCAGCGCCCCGGCCAGGTCGCGCAGCAGGCCCGGCCGGTCGCGGGCCGTCACTTCCACCAGGCTGTGGCGGCTGGAGGCGCCGTTGTCGATCGCCACCCGCGGCGCCACCGCCAGCCCGGCGCCCCGCGCCGCGCGCCGGCCTTCCACCGCGCCGCCCGCCTCGCCCCGCAGCACGGCGCGGATGGCGAGGCGCAGCCTGCGCAGGCGGTGGGGGTCGTCGAAGGCGCCGCCCCTTTCGTCCTGGACGCGGAAGCTGTCGAGGGCCATGCCGTCGGTGGTGGTGAAGATGCGCGCCTCCACGATGCCGGCCCCGGCCCCGGCGATGGCCCCGGCCAGGCGCGCGAACAGGCCCTGGCGATCGGGGCCGAAGGCGGTGATGTCGGTGACGGCCCGGAAGCGGTCGACGCGGGCATCGACGGCCGCCGGGTGCTCTTCGGCGTCGGCGCGGCGCATGAGCGCCGCGTGGCGCAGATGGTCGGCGCCCTCGAAGGCCAGCCAGTAGGGCGCCACCAGGCGGGCGATATGGGCCTCGACGGCGGCGGCGGGCCAGTGGCCGAGGCCGGCGCGCAGGGCGTCGGCGAGCGCGGCGACCCGCGCCCGCTTGTCGATGGCGTCGCCATGGCCACCGGAGATCGACTCCTCGGCCCGGCGGTAGAGTTCGCGCAGCAGCTGGCCTTTCCAGCCGTTCCAGACCCCGGGGCCGACGGCGCGGATGTCGGCCACGGTCAGCAGCAGCAGCAGGCGCAGCCGCTCCATCGACTGCACGGTGGCGACGAAGGCGGCGACGGTCTCCGCGTCGGCCGGATCGCGGCGAAAGGCGGTGGCCGACATCAGCAGGTGGTGGCGCACCAGCCAGGCCGCGGTCTCCGTCTCCTCGCCGTCCAGCCCCAGCCGCGGCCCCAGGCGCCGGGCCATCTCGGCCCCCAGCACCGAATGGTCGCCGCCCCGGCCCTTGGCGACGTCGTGGAGCAGGGCGGCGAGATAGAGCACCCGCCGCCGCTCGACCTTCGAGGCGATGGCGCTGGCCAGCGGCAGCTCGGCGGCGGCGGCCCCGCGCTCGATCGCCGCCAGCTCGCCCACGGCGCGGATGGCGTGCTCGTCCGCCGTATAGACGTGATACATGTCGAACTGCATCTGGGCGACGGCGCGGGCGAAATCGGGCAGAAAGCGGCCCATGACGCCGGCCTCGTTCATGGCCCGCAGCGCCCCCTCCGAACCCTTGCGCGAGGTCAGCAGCGCCATGAAGAGCGCGTTCGCCTGCGGCGAGGCGCGCAGGCCGTCCACCGCCCGCGCATGGCGCGCGATGCGGCGCAGGGCGGCGGGGTGGATCTCCATTCCCTCCTCCAGGGCGACCTGGAAGATGCGCAGCAGGTCCAGCGGCCTTTGCGCGGCCCGCCAGCGGGCGGCCAGGGTCAGGCGCCCGCCCGCGACCGGGAAGCCCGCGACCGGGGCTTCGCCGCCCCGGGGGCCGCCGCGGTCGGGTTCGTCGATGGCGGCGGCGAAGGCGCGCTCCAGGCCGCCCACGTCCCTGGCGACCAGGAAATAGCGCTTCATGAAGCGTTCCACGGCCCGCTGGCTGCGCCCCGCCGAATAGCCCATGCGGCGCGCGATCTCGGCCTGGCGGTCGAAGGTCAGCCGTTCCTCCGCCCGTCCGGCGGCGAGGTGGAGATGCCAGCGCACGCGCAGGAGGAAATCCGAGGCGCGGCGCCAGCGGGCGAGCTCCGCCCCGGTCACGATGCCGGCGGCGGCGAGTTCGTCCAGGCTGGCGATCCGGTAGAGATAGCGGGCGGTCCACAGCAGGGCGTGCAGGTCGCGCAGGCCGCCCTTGCCGTCCTTGACGTGGGGTTCCAGCAGATAGCGGGAAGCGCCGAAGCGGCGGTGGCGCGCCGCCCGCTCGTCGCGCTTGGCGTGCACGAAGGCCTCGCCGCTGCCGGCCACCACCTCGCGCTGGAAGCGGCGCGCCAGCTGGCGCCAGAGGCCGCGCTCGCCCCACAGGAAGCGCGCTTCCAGCAGCGCCGTGCGCACGGTCATGTCGTCCCTGGCGCGGGCCAGGGCGTCGTCTGCGCTGCGCACGGCGTGGCCCACCTTCAGCCCCAGGTCCCACAAAAGGTGCAGGGCGCGGGCGACGATGCGCTCCCGGGCCGCGCCCGCCGCGCCGGGGAGCAGGAAGAGCAGGTCGAGATCGGAAAAGGGCGCCATCTCGCCGCGGCCCCAGCCGCCGACGGCGATCAGCGCCAGGCCCTGCCGCTCGCCCTCCGCCCCGCGCGCGATGTGGTCCATCAGCGCCCGCGTGACGGCGTCCATGTCCGCGCTCATGGCCGCCGCCAGGGCATGGCCGCCGTCCTTGGCCGCCAGCCGCTCCCGCAGCCGTTGCCGGCCGGCGGCGAGCGCCGCCGCCAGCAGCGCCCGCGCGCCGGCGTCGTCGCCGGGCGCCAGGGCCAGGAGCGCGCCCCGCAGCGCCCGGCGGCCGGGGGCGCGGCTCACGCCTCCTCCTCCGCCATCTCCTTCAGCCGGTAGATCAGCTCCAGCGCCTCGCGCGGGGCGAGCTCGTCGGGCCGCAGTTCGGCCAGCGTCCGGGCGAGCGCGGAAGGGGCGGGCGGCGGCGGCTCCACCGCCTGGAAGAGCGGCAGGTCGGCCGTCAGGCGCGCCATGGCGCCGCCGCCCTGCTCGCCGGCCTCGATGGCCCCCAGCACCTCTTCGGCGCGGGCGACGACGGCGGCGGGCAGGCCGGCCAGGCGGGCGACATGGATGCCGTAGCTGCGATCGGCCGCCCCGGCCGCCGCCTGGTAGAGGAACACCACCTCGCCCTGCCATTCCTTCACCCGCATGGTGTGGGGCGCGAGGGCGTCGAGGTTCCCCGCCAGCGCCACCAGCTCGTGGTAATGGGTGGCGAAGAGCGCCCGGCAGCGATTGCGCTCGTGCAGATGCTCCAGGGTCGCCCAGGCGATGGAGAGGCCGTCGAAGGTGGCCGTGCCGCGCCCGATCTCGTCGAGGATGACCAGCGCCCGTTCGCCCGCCTGGTTCAGGATGGCGGCCGTTTCCACCATCTCGACCATGAAGGTGGAGCGGCCGCCGGCCAGGTCGTCGGCCGCGCCGACGCGGCTGAAGAGGCGGTCCACGACGCCGATGCGGGCGGCGGCGGCCGGCACGAAACTGCCCATCTGCGCCATCACGGCGATGAGCGCGTTCTGGCGCAGAAAGGTGGACTTGCCGGCCATGTTGGGGCCGGTCAGAAGCCACAGGCGGGATGCGTCCTCCAGCCGGCAGTCGTTGGCGACGAAGGCCTGGCCGGTGGCGGGCGGGGCCAGCGCGTCCACCACCGGGTGGCGCCCGCCTTCGACGGCGAAATCGAGGCCGTCGGTGACGGCCGGGCGCACATAGCCGCGCTCGGCGGCCAGCTGCGCCAGGGCGGCCGCCGCGTCGACGGCCGCCAGCGCCGCCGCCGCCGCCGCGATCTGCTGGGCGGCGGCCAGCGCCTCTTCGACCAGCTCGTCGAAGATCGCCAGTTCCAGGGCCAGCGCCCGCTCGGCCGCCCCGGCGATGCGCGCCGCCAGCTCGCCCAGCTCCACGGTGGTAAAGCGCATGGCGTTGGCCATGGTCTGGCGGTGGACGAAGACCTGGTGGTCGAGCTTGGCGGCGTGGTTCTGGGCGATCTCGACGTGGTAGCCCAGCAGGTTGTTGTGGCGCAGCTTCAGCGAGGCGATGCCGGTCTGGTCGCGGTAGCGTTGCTGCAGGGCCGCGATGTGGCGCCTGCCGTCGGCCTGGAGCGCGCGGGCTTCGTCCAGATCGCTCGAGCGTTCGCGGCGCACGAAGCCGCCGTCGCGGGCCAGCGGCGGCGGGTCGTCGGCGAGGCTGCGGCGCAGATGGGCGGCGAGGCCGGGCGCGGCGGCGTCCAGCACCGCCACCGCCTCGGCCAGCTGCTGCGGCAGGTCGCCGGCGTCGTCCAGCAGACGGGCGATGGCGACGCCGCCGGCCAGCCCGTCGCGCAGCGCCGCCAGGTCGCGCGGGCCGCCGCGCCCGATCGAAAGCCGCCCCAGCGCCCGTTCCAGATCGGGCGTGGCGGCCAGGGCGGTGCGCAGGTCTTCCCGCAGCGCCCGGTCCGCCAGCAGGGCGTCCACCGCGTCCAGGCGCCGGGCGATGGCGGTGGGGCAGAGCAGCGGCGCCGCCAGCCGCTGGCCCAGCAGGCGGGCGCCGGCGCCGGTGACGCTGCGGTCCATCACCCCCAGCAGGCTGGCGCGGCGCGATCCGTCCAGCGCCTGCGTCAGTTCCAGGTTGCGCCGCGTGGCGGCGTCGATGGCCATGGCCTGGCCGGCATTCTGGCGGCGGGGCGGCTCGAGGCGCGGCAGCCGGCCCTTCTGCGTCAGCTCGACATAGGCGATCAGCCCCGCCATCGCCGCCAGTTCGGCGCGCCCGAAGGCGCCGAAGGCGTCCAGCGTGGCGACCGCGTAGAGCGCCTTCAGCCGCCTTTCGCCGGCGCGGCTGTCGAAGCGCGCCGCCGCCTCCACCGTCAGGCGATCCTGCAGGGGCGCCAGCGCCGCCGCCAGGGCGGGATCGGCGGCCAGCGCGTCGGCCAGCACCAGTTCGGCCGGGGCGACCCGTTCCAGGGCCGCCGCCAGCCCCGCCGCCGCCACGGCTTCCACGGCGAAGGCGCCGGTGGAGATCTCGATCCAGGCCAGGGCCAGCTCGTTCTGGGCGCGGGCCAGCGCCGCCAGATGGTTGGCGCGGCGGGCGTCGAGCAGGCTGTCTTCGGTCACCGTGCCGGGGGTGACGACGCGCACCACGCGCCGTTTCATCGGCCCCTTGCCGTCGCGTTTCCTGGCCTCGGCCGGCGCCTCCACCTGCTCGCAGATCGCCACCTTGAAGCCGCGCCGGATGAGGCGTTCCAGATAGGCGTCGGCCGCGTGGATGGGCACGCCGCACATCGGCACGTCGCGGCCCAGATGCTTGCCGCGGCGGGTGAGCGCGATGTCGAGGGCAGCGGCCGCCGCCACCGCGTCGTCGAAGAACAGCTCGTAGAAATCGCCCATGCGGTAGAACAGCAGCACCTGGGGATGCTCGCGCTTGATGCGCCAGTACTGCTCCATCATCGGCGTCTCGCGGCGCGCTGCGCCCCTGGGGCCGCGGCTGGTCTGATCGGCGCTGTCGGTCAAGGCGGTCGGGGTGCGGCAGGCGATGCGAACGGCGACCCTAGCACATTCGGCCGCCGCAGCCGCCACGAAGGCGCGGCGGCCGCGCGCGCCCCGTTGCGGCGGCGGCCGTGCCGGCGCTCATCTTGTCAGCAGGTCGCGGACGGCCTGGTCGAAGAAGACGTGGAAGGCCGGCACATCGTTGCCGCTGGCGACGCAGTGGCCCCAGGGCGAATCGAAGACGCGCAGCTCGGCCCCGGCGATCGCCGCCGCCTCGATGGCGCTGTCTTCGGGCGGGAAGTAGAGGTCGGTGGAGCACCCCATGATGACCGTCCGCGCCCGTATGGCGGCGGCCGCCGCCCGGAAGTCGCCGCCATAGCGGGGCTGGGCGGCGATGTCGCCCTGCTGCCAGGTGGCCAGCTTGTGCAGCAGATCGTTGGCATCCCAGTTCTCCGCGTGGTCGGCCTCCCAGGCGGCGAGCAGCTCCTCCGCGCTGTCGTGGCCCAGCTGGCGGTAGAGGCCCTGGCGATACCAGGCCTGCGAATAGGCCCAGCCGGCATACACGCGCCCGAAGGCCCTGAGGCCCCGCAGCGGCGGGGCGGCATAGTCGCCCTGCGCGAAGGCGCCGTCGGCCAGCAGCGCCGCCTTCACCCCTTCCAGGAAGACGAAGTTGTGGACCGAGGTTCTGGCGGAACCGCAGAAGGGCAGGATGGCGGCGACCGCCTCCGGATATTGCGCCGCCCACTGGAAGGCCTGACAGCCCCCCATCGACCAGCCGGCCACCAGGGCCAGCCGCCGCACCCCCAGCCGCTCTTCCAGCAGGCGCCGCTGGCAGACGACGTTGTCGAAGAAGGAGGTGGCCGGGAAGCGCGGGCCGTCCTGCGGCGGCGGCTGGTTGCTGGGCGAGGAGGAAAGGCCGTTGCCGAACAGATTCACCGAAACCACGAAATGACGCGCCGGGTCGATGGCCCGCCCGCGCCCGAAATAGGCGCGGTTGCGCTCATGGGTGCCGGTGTAGAAGGTCGGCAGCAGGACGGCATTGTCGCCGGCCCGGTTCAGGCTTCCCCAGGTTCTGTAGGCGAGCCTGGCATCCCTCAGCACGGCACCCGATTGCAGGCGCACATCGCCCAGTGGGAAGAGTTCGAAAGCGTCCGCCATCGGCCGTCAGAAGAGGCGCAGATATTCCTGCACCTCCCAGTCGGTGACCGCCTGATGGTAGCGTTCCCACTCGTCGCGCTTGTAGGCCAGATAGGAGGCGTGCATCCGCTCGCCCATGACGCCCTTCGCGAACTCGTCGCCGGCCAGCGTCTCGATCGCCTCCAGCAGATGGCGCGGCAGGCGCTGCGCCCCCGAGGCGGCGATCTCCTCGGGCGACAGGTCGTAGAGGTCGCGGTTGAGCGGCCGGCCGGGGTCGAGGCGGCCGGCGACGCCTTCGGTCATGGCGGCGGCGGTCATCGCCAGCCCCAGATAGGGGTTCATGCACATGTCGGCCGCCCGGTTCTCGATGCAGAAGCGGTTCTGCGGCAGGCGCAGCATGGCGGAGCGGTTGTTGTCGCCATAGGTCATGTGGGTGGGCGCCCAGGTGACGGTGCCGCCCTCGAAACCGCCCACCCGCGCCACCAGGCCGTTATAGGAGTTGACCGTGGAGCAGGTGACGGCGGTGAGCGCCCCGCCGTGGCGCAGCAGGCCGGCGACCGCGTGGCGGGCCTCCGGCGAGAAACCGCCGTCGGCGCCTTCGAACAGGTTGTCGTCGGGCGTCGAAAGGCGCCGCATGGAGGCGTTGATGTGGGCCCCGGAACGCCAGTCGCCCACGGTCGGCTTGGGCATGAAGGTGACGAACATGCCGTGTTTCTTGGCGGTCTCCTTCAGCAGCAGGCGCAGAAAGACCAGGCGGTCGGCCATCGTCAGCGCGTCGCTGTAGCCGAAATCGAGCTCGAACTGGCTGTAGGCGCCTTCGGCGACCACGTCGTGCAGGTCCCATCCCAGCTCGCCGTCGAGGACGTCGATCAGCTCGCCCAGGAAGCCCATGGAGTCGATGGAGTATTCCGCGTCGTAGCCGAAGGCCTGGCGGCGCGGGCGGACGCCCTCGCCGGGCGGCGGGTCGTTGTCCATCGCCTTCACCGGGCGCCCGTCCTGCCAGCGCATGACGATGAACTCGGGCTCGATGCCGGCGTAGATGCGATAGCCTCTGGCGGCGCAGTCGCGCAGGACGCGCCGCAATGCGCCGCGCGGGCACAGATGGTAGGGCTTGTCGCACCACCACAGGTCGGCGGCCACCCAGGCGCAGCGCCGATCCCAGGGGCAGACGGCGAGCGAATCCAGGTCCGGCACCATGATCTGGTCGGGATCGGCCGCCCCCAGCTCCGGCACGAAGGAGACGGAGTGGACGGCGAATTGCGGCCCCCGGCCCTCGCACAGGCGCTGCCACTCGCTGAGCGGGACGGGCTTGGTCTTGGGCTGGCCCAGCAGGTCGATCCAGCAGCACAGGACGTATTTCACGCCCCGTTCGGCCAGCCATTCGCCGCTCTCGCGGATGCGGGCGGCGGGCGCTATGGCCTCGCGCAGCGATTGTGGGTTCGCGGATGTCATCGGCCACCTCCCTGTCAGTAGCCCAGTTCGGGCCGGACGATATTGCGCAATCCTTCGCCGGCCAGGAAGCGGCGCATGTTGTCGAAGACGATGGCCAGCGTGGTCTCCACATAGGTCTCGCCATCGTCGGCGGAAACATGCGGCAGCACCATCAGATTGGGCACCCGCCACAGCGGCGAGGAGGCGGGCAGTGGCTCGGGATCGAAGACGTCGAGGATCGCCCCGGAGAGATGGCCTGCGGCCAGCAGCTCGGCCAGCGCCCGGTAGTCGATGGCGCTGGCGCGCCCGATGTTGACGATGCCGGCCCCGGGCTTCATGCGCCGCAGCCGCTCGCGGCCCAGCAGGTTCCGCGTCTCCGGCGTCGACGGCACGCAGACGAAGACGTAGTCGGCCGCCTCCAGCAACTCGTCGAGGCCGGCGGGGGTCGCCATGCGCTCGACATGGGGATGGGGGCGGCCGTGGCGGCTGATGCCCAGCACCCGCAGGCCGAGCTTCGCCAGCCGTTCGGCCGCCGCCCCGCCCAGGCTGCCGGTGCCGACGACCAGCACCGTGCGGCCGGCGATCGGCGTCGCATAGAGCGAGAGCCAGCGGCGCCGCGCCTGGTTGCAGGCGATGGCGGGGATGCGGCAATGCAGCATGAGGATCGCCATGGCCGCGAACTCGCCCGCCTTGGCGGCCTGCGCGCCCTTGTTGTTGGTGACGGCGACGCCCTCCGGCACCCAGTCCATGGGGCAGAGGTGTTCCACGCCGGCGCCGATGATGTGGATCCACTTCAGCCGCGGCGCAACGCGGGCGAGATCGGCGGTCGGCAGATCCCAGGCGATCAGCGCCTCGGCCGTCGCCATGGAGCGGGCGAAGTTGTCCTCGTCCCAGTCGATGAAGGCTTCCAGCCTGCCCGCCAGGTCGGGATGGCCGGCCAGGGCCGCCTGCCAGCGCCGCCGCGTGATCGTGAAGACCGGCTCGCTCTCCGGCGTCGCCGGAAAGCCGCCGGGCCGGGCGTGGTTGTTCTTGATGTGGATGCGCACCGTCACGCCGCCGGCCCCGCCGCTTCCAGCGCCTTCAGGGCCTCGATCACCTGGCGGTCGCGGGCCTCGCCGGCCAGCCCTTCGGCCGCGAACTGGATCGCCATCGCCTCCGCGCCCGCCTTGCGCAGCAGGGTGCGGTCGTCGCCGGCCGGCGGGATGCGCAGCACCGTGTCGCCGCCATAGGTGGGCACGGCGGCGGTCCCTTCGCGGGTCGCTGCGTGTTGCGGCTCGCGCCCCTGGCGCAGCGCCTCCACCTGGCGGCGCAGGCGGCGGCGATACATGGCGATGCCCTTGTCGCTGGGCACCGGATGCTCGCGGTCGTGCTCCGTGATCGCTCCCATGCCCTCGCAGGCTTCCAGGTCGGCGGGGTGGCGCTGGCGTTCCTCGTAGGGGCGGTCGAAGCGTTCGCCCTGTTCGATCAGCTCCGGCCCCTCCGGCGTGTTGAAGGCGGGTGGGTCGCCGCGCGGGCCGAAGATGGCCCAGGCGAAGCAGGCGGTGCGCTCGTCGTCCACGGGCACCACCCAGCGCGCGAAGGCGCTGCGCCCGAAATAGCGCCGGCGGGTGCCGTCGGCGGCGAAGGCGGCGCCGGCCTGGGTGTAGTTGGGCAACACCAGCTCGTTGACGCGCACCCATATGTTGTCGCCGACGCGGCGGGTGGCGACGCCCAGGAAGGAAAGCCGCCGTTCGTAGAAGGCCATCTCGCCGATCTCGCCGAAGCCGTGGGAGAATTGCTCGCGGCTCATGCGCGAATGGAGGAAGGCGGTGTGAAGGGGATCGAGGATGGCGTCCTGCACCTGCAGCCAGTTGCAGGCGAAGGGCGCGACATAGGGCACCATGTCGTGGCCCGCCATTTCCCAGGTATCGTAGACGGGAAAGGCGGGCCTGCGTTCCGGCGGTCCCAGATAGGCGAAGACGATGCCCCGATGCTCGCGCACCGGATAGGCGCCCAGCCGCACGGCGGCGCATATGCGCTCCTCCACCCCCTGCGGCTGGCCCGGAACCTCCAGGACGGCGCCGTCCACATCGAACAGCCAGCCGTGATAGCAGCAGCGGATGCCGCGCCTTTCGGGCCGGCCGTATTCCAGCGAGGCGCGCCGGTGGGGGCAGCGCCGATGCACCAGGCCCAGCCTGCCGCCGCCGTCGCGGAAGAGCACCAGGTCTTCCCCCAGGATGCGGACGAGGCGCGGCCGCTCCCCCAGCTCGCGCGCCAGCTGCAGCGGCTGCCAGTAGCGGCGCAGATATTCGCCGCCCGGCGTGCCGGGCCCCACCCGCACCAGCAGCTCGTCGGGGTGCCCGTTTCCGGTGCGCCGATAGCCGTCGAAGGGAACGCTCGCCTGCGTCGCCATGGCCCGACATAGGCGGCTTCGCACCCTGCCGCAAGCTCTCCGCGCAGCGGTCTGGCCGGCTAGCCGGGCGGTGCTGCCGCCGCGCCGTCCCTGACCGCGCTCAGCATGTAGTTGACGGCGACGTCGCGGCCCAGGCGCCAGCGCCCCGTCAGGGGGTCGAAGACGAGGCCCGCGATCCCCGTCACCCTGGCGCCGCCCCGCCGCAGCTCGCGGGCGAGTTCGGAAGGCTTCGCGAAACGCCGCCAGTCGTGGCTGCCCACCGGCAGCCAGCGCAGCACGCGTTCGGCCGCGACGATGCCCAGCAGGAACGATCGGGCGGTGCGGTTGAGCGTGGCCAGCACGATCGGCCCGCCCGGCCGCAGGCAGGCGCAGCAGGCGGCCACGAAGGCGGCGCGGCAGGCGACGTGTTCCACTACTTCCAGGGCGATCACGGCGTCGAAACGCTCGCCGGCGGCGGCCAGTTCTTCGGCGGCGGCCACCCGGTAGTCGATCGCCAGCCCGGCGGCGGCAGCGTGGGCGCGGGCGGCGGCGATGGCCTCGGGCGACCTGTCGATGCCGGTCACGGCGGCCCCCAGGCGCGCCAGCGGTTCGGCCGCCAGGCCGCCGCCGCAGCCGATATCGGCGATGGCGAGGCCGGCGAGCGGGCGGCGGGCGTCCCGGTCGCGGCCGAAATGCTCCACCAGGCGCTCGCGCAGCCAGGCGAGGCGGACCGGGTTCAGCCGGTGCAGGGGCTTCAGGGGGCCGTCCGGATCCCACCATTGCCCGGCCAGGGCGGAAAAGGCCGCGATCTCGCCTTCGTCCAGCGTCGATGGTGACCCGTCGCGCCGGGCGGCGGGCGCCGTGTCGGCTTGCGTCGCCATAGCGGCGGGAGTATGCAGGCCGCGTTCCATGCGGGAAAGAGGGTGCGCCGGCGGCCGCAGGGGGCGTTGTGCACGGGGTTCGGGCGGCCGGATGTCCATCCTTGTCCAGAAGTTCGGCGGCACGTCGATGGGCGATCTCGGGCGCATCGCCCGCAGCGCGCACCATGTCGAGCACGCCGTGGCCGAAGGGTGGCGGGTGGCGGTCGTGGTCTCCGCCATGGCCGGCGAAACCGACCGCCTGGCGGGCCTGGTGCGGGACGCGGGCGAAATCGCCTGCCGCCCCCGGCCAGCCGCCCCCGGCCGGGCGCGTTCCGCTTCGCGGGAGGCGCTGCGCGCGCGCTGCCCGGTGGCGGCCGACGGCGCCGGCCTGCGCGAATACGACGCCGTCGTCGCCAGCGGCGAGCAGGCGGCCGCCGGGCTGATGGCGCTCACCCTGCAGAAGATGGGGGTGCCGGCGCGTTCCTGGCAGGGCTGGCAGGTCCCCATCGCCACCGACGACGGGCACGGCCGCGCCCATGTGCTGAAGGTCGATGGCGCCGGGCTGCTGGCCTCCATGGAACGGGGCTGCGTGCCGGTGGTGGCGGGCTTCCAGGGGGTGAGTGGCAGCGGCCGCATCGCCACCCTGGGGCGCGGCGGTTCCGACCTGACGGCGGTGGCGCTGGCGGCGGCGCTGGGCGCGGCGCGGTGCGACATCTTCACCGATGTGGAGGGCGTCTTCACCTGCGATCCGCGCGTCGTTGCCAAGGCCCGCAAGCTCGATAAGATCACCTATGAGGAGATGCTGGAGATGGCCTCCCAGGGCGCCAAGGTGCTGCACGCCCGCGCCGTGGCGGCCGCCATGAACCACCGGGTGCGGCTGCAGGTGCTGTCCACCTTCGCCGGTGCGCCCGGCACGCTGGTCACCGACGAGGACGAGATCGTGGAACGGCAGGTCGTCAGCGGCATCGCCCACAGCAGGGACGACGCCAAGGTCACCGTCATCGGCCTGCCGGACCGGCCGGGCATCGCCGCCACCCTCTTCCGGCCGCTGGCCGAGGCCGACATCAACGTCGATATGATCGTCCAGAACGTCTCGCCCGATGGCGAGACCACCGACCTCACCTTCACCGTCGCCAGGGGCGATCTCGCCCATGCCCTGCGGGCGCTGGAGGAGTCCGGCCGGGCGCTGGGGGCGAAGCGCGTCGTGCCCGGCCCCGGCGTGGCCAAGGTTTCGGTGATCGGCGTCGGCATGCGCAGCCATGCCGGCGTTGCCAGCCGCATGTTCGAGGCGCTGGCGGCGGAGGACATCAACATCCAGCTGATCTCGACCTCGGAGATCAAGATCAGCGTGCTGATCGCCGAAGACCGCCTGGAGACCGCGCTCGCCGCCCTCCACCGCGCCTATGGGCTGGACGACGGAGCCTAGCGCCGCCCATGCCCGCCGGGCGAGCCAGACTGCGGGCGCTGTGGGCGCCTGGATGCGCTCTGCTGGGCACGGAACTGGCCATCATGGGCGGGGCCATGACCTGGGTGTCGGAACGCCACCTGGTGGCGGCGATCTCCAATGCCGGCGGCTTCGGCGTGCTGGCCTGCGGGGCCATGGCGCCCGACCGGCTGGCGGAAGAGATCGCGGCCACGCGGACGCTGACCTGCCGCCCCTTCGGCGTCAACCTCATCACCATGCACCCCGAGCTCGAGGCGCTGATCGGGGCCTGCGCCGATCTGGATGTGAGCCATGTGGTGCTGGCCGGCGGGTTGCCCAGGGCCGCCTCGATCGCGCGCATCGAGGCGGCCGGTGCCAAGGTGCTGGCGTTCGCCCCGACCCTGGCCAGCGCCCGGCGCCTGGTGAGGAGCGGGGCCCACGGCATCGTCATCGAGGGCATGGAGGCGGGCGGCCATATCGGCCCGGTGGCGACCGGCGTGCTGGCGCAGGAGATCCTGAGGCCGCTGGCCGGCACGCCGGTATTCGTCGCCGGGGGCATCGGCAGCGGCGAGGCCATCGCCGCCTATCTGCGCATGGGCGCGGCCGGCGTGCAGCTGGGCACGCGCTTCGTCTGCGCCAGGGAGTCCGTCGCCCACCCCGCCTTCAAGCGCGCCTTTCTGCTGGCCAGCGCCCGCGACGCGCAGCCCTCGGTGCAGCTGGATCCCCGCTTCAACGTCACGCCGGTCCGCGCCCTGGTGAACGGCGCCACCCGCAGCTTCGTCGCCAAGCAGCGCGAGGTGATCGCCCGCTACGACCGGGACGAGATCGACCGCCGGACCGCCCAACTCGAGATCGAGCGTTTCTGGGCCGGCGCCCTCTACCGCGCCGTGGTGGAGGGCGATGTCGAAAGCGGCTCGCTGATGGCGGGCCAGAGCGTCGGCATGGTGAAGGCCGAACAGCCCATGGCCGACATCGTCGCCGAGATGGTGGACGAGGCCGCCGCCGCCCTCGAACGGGAACCGTGAAGGGCGCGCCGCGCGGCACCGGTTTGCGCCCGCCGGCCGGTGGATGCTATCCTTCGCGAGGCCGAGGGTGGAGCTGTCATGAGCCCGGAACGTGAGACCCGTCGCTTCCGGGGCCGCAAGGATGCCGGGCCCGCGAGCGACGCTTCCGACGGCGGAACCGCCCCCAAGGACCGTATCGCCGGCGAGCTGCACCGCGCCAGGCTGGAGCGGGTATCGAGATCGGCCAGGCGGCGCGGGTGCTGCACATCCGCACGCCCTATCTCGAAGCGCTCGAAGAAGGGCGCTTCGACGACCTTCCCGGCCCCACCTATGCCGCCGGTTTTCTGCGCGCCTATGGCGGTTTCCTGGGTCTGGACGGCGCGGCGCTGGCGCAGCGCCTCAAGGACGAGGCCGGGCCGGGCCGCCAGCGGCTGAGCTTCCCCGTCGCCGCCGCCGAAACGCGCCGGCCCACGGGCATCGTGATCGCAGGCGCGCTGGTGCTGGCGGTGGGGGCGGCGGCCGTCTGGTATGTGCTGGGTGAGCGGAGGGCGTTCGACCTCGAACCGGTGCCCGAGGTCCCGGAAGACCTGTCCGCGGCGGGCGGCGGTCTGGCCGTGACGGACGGAGGAGAAGACCCGGGGATCGAGGCGGCGGTCGAGACGCAGATGCAGCAAGAGGCGGTGGCGGACGAAGAGCCGGCCCAGCCGCCCACCGTCGCAGACCTTGCGCTGCCGCCGGCTGCCGACGCTACGGGCGAGGTGGCCGGCGGAACGGCGGAAGATGCCGGCGCGACGGACGCCGGGACCGTGCCGGATGGCGCGCCCGCTGCCCCGGAGGCGGCCGCCGCCGCGCCCGCTGCCGCCGGGCAGGCGGCGGTGCCCGCCGGCGAAGAAGCTGCCGAGGAAGACGCCGCGCCCGCCTTCGCCGGGGAGCCCTCCAGGATCGAGATCAGGGCGCTGGAGGAGTCGTGGATCCAGGTGCGCCGCGCCGATGGCGCCGTGCTGTTCGAGCGTTTGCTGTCGCCTGGCGAGAGCTATGCCGCGCCCGCCGGCGTCGATGCCGTCCTCGATGTCGGCAATGCCGGCGGCCTGGCGATCCTCGTGGACGGCACCGCTCTGGAGCCGCTGGGCGCATCCGGCGTCGCCATCCGCAATCTACCGCTCGACCCCGAGATGCTGGTGGCGCGCTGACGGGAGGCGCCGCCTCCATGGCGCATCGCCCCGCCCGCGCGGGCGGGGCGGCTTTACCCGCAAGGTGGCGTGGGCTATCTGTGCGGCGCTATCTTCGGTTTGGCGCCGGCCGGCTTCGGGGCGGCGTTGTCTTTAGGTTTGGCGCCGGCCGGCTTCGGGGCGGCGCTCTGGACCGGACGGACATGACGACATTCCAGAGCCCTCCGCGCCGCGCCTGCCGCAAGGTCAGCGTCGGTCGCGTCGAGGTCGGCGGCGATGCGCCGATCTCCGTGCAGTCCATGACCAACACGCCGACCGCCGATGCCGGCGCCACCCTGGAACAGGTGCGGCGGCTGGCGCTGGCCGGCGCCGACATCGTGCGCATCTCCTGCCCTGACCGGGAGTCCACCGCCGCCCTGGCCGCCATCGTCAGGGAAGCGCCGGTGCCGCTGGTGGCCGACATCCACTTCCACTATCGGCGCGCCATCGAGGCGGCCGCGGCCGGTGCCGCCTGCCTGCGCATCAACCCAGGCAACATCGGCGCCGCCGGTCGCGTGCGCGAGGTGGTTCAGGCCGCCAGGGACCACGGCTGTTCCATGCGCATCGGCGTCAATGGCGGCTCGCTGGAGAAACGGCTGCTGGAGAAGCACGGCGCCCCGACGCCCGCCGCCATGGTGGAAAGCGCGCTCGGCCACGCCCGGCTGCTGGAAGACAACGCTTTTTTCGACTTCAAGATCAGCGTCAAGGCCTCCGATGTGGCGCTGGCCGTCGGCGCCTATCGCGCTCTGGCGCGGGCCTGCGATTATCCGCTCCACCTCGGCATCACCGAGGCGGGCGGGCCCGTCGGCGGCACCGTGAAGTCGGCCGTCGGCATCGGCATGCTGCTGGCGGAAGGGATCGGCGATACCGTCCGCGTGTCGCTGGCCGCCGATCCGGTGGAGGAGGTGCGGGTCGGCTGGGAGATTCTGAAGGCGCTGGGCCTGCGCCGGCGCGGCGTCAATGTCGTCGCCTGCCCGTCCTGCGCCCGCCAGCGTTTCGACGTGATCGCCACCGTGGCCGAGATCGAACGCCGGCTCGCTCACATCGACGTGCCGATGACCGTTTCCATCGTCGGTTGCGTGGTCAACGGTCCCGGCGAGGCCAGGATGGCCGATATCGGGCTGACCGGCGGCGGCAAGGGCAGCCATCTGATCTATGTGGCGGGAAGCCCCAGCGGCAAGGTCGCCTCGGCCGGGATCGCCGACGATATCGTGATGCTGGTCGAGGAACGCGCGGCGGCGCTGCGGGCCGGCCCCGCCGCCGCCTGATCCGGCGGGCACCGCCATGGCGGGGCGATTGCAGCCGGTGCGCGGCATGCGCGACCTGCTGCCGGACGATTGCCGCGCCCACGGTCGCGTCGAAGAGGCCTGCCGCCGCGTCGCCGAGCGCTACGGCTATGGCGAGATCCGCACGCCCATGCTGGAGGCGCTGCCGGTCTTCGCCCGCAGCCTGGGCGAGGCCGACGCGGTGCAGAAGGAGATGTACGCCTTCGAGGACCGCGGCGGCGAAACCCTGGCCCTGCGCCCGGAGAACACGGCCGGCGTCGCCCGCGCCGTGCTGAGCAACGGCCTTCTGGGCGAGCTGCCGCTGCGCCTCTACTACGCCGGGGCGATGTTCCGCTACGAGCGCCCGCAGAAGGGGCGCTACCGCCAGTTCCACCAGATCGGCGTCGAGCTGTTCGGCGTCCCGGAGGCGGAAGGCGATGTCGAAGCGATCGCGCTGGCAGCCGATCTGCTGGCGGCGCTGGGGCTTCGCGACGGCGTCGCGCTCCAGATCAACACCCTGGGCGACGGCGAAAGCCGCCACCGCTACCGCAGCGCGCTGGTGGAATGGCTGCGGCGCCATCGCGACGCCCTGAGCGCCGACAGCCGCGCCAGGCTGGAGCGCAACCCCCTGCGCGTGCTCGATTCCAAGGACGAGGGCGACCGGGCGCTGCTGGCCGAGGCGCCGCAGATCTACGACCATCTGACCGTCGCGGCCGGCGACCGCTTCTCGCGCACGCTGGCGGGCCTCGACGACCTGGGGATCGCCTTCGAGATCAACCATCGCATCGTGCGCGGCCTCGACTATTACTGCCACACGGCGTTCGAATTCGTCACCGGCGCGCTGGGCGCCCAGGGCACGGTGATCGGCGGCGGGCGTTACGACGGCCTGATGGAGCAGATGGGTGGCCCGGCGGTGGCGGGGGTCGGCTGGGCGGGCGGCATCGAAAGGCTGGCGATGCTGGCCGGCCCCGGCCCCGGCCCGGCGCGCGCCATCGCCATCGTGCCGGTGGGCGAGCGGGCGGCCAGGGAAGCCTCCATCCTGGCGCACAGGCTGCGCGGCCTGGGCCACCGCGTCGATCTCGCCTATCGCGGCAATCTGCGCCGCCGCATGCAGCGGGCCGACAAGCTCCACGCCCGCTATGCGGTGATCTTCGGCGACGAGGAGGCCGAGCGCGGCGTGGTCACGATCCGTGATCTCGACAGCGGCGCGCAGAACGAGGCCGCCATCGACAGGCTGGGCGAGCCGTCCTTCTGGAGCGGTGCTCCGCCGCAGGACGACGGCCGGTGCGCCGGCGCCGAACGCAGAGGCACGGCCCGGGGCGAAGCGGAGGGCCGCGATGCCAGGCGGGCGGGCCCGGGCGGCAGCGGGCGAACCGATGGCCTCCCCTAGCCGCCCGGCCGCCGGCGGCGGGGCGCCGCCCGTCCATGTGGTGGTGGGCGCCAACCACAGGTCGGCCCCGCTGGACCTGCGCGAGCGCCTGCTCGTGCCTGCCGCCGAGATGCCGGCCTTCTACACGCTGCTGAAGTCCGAGGGCTTCGACGAAGCGCTGCTGCTTTCCACCTGCGACCGGGTGGAGGTGCATGCGCTCCATCCCGCCCCGGCCAGCGCCATCGGGCGGCTGCGCGCCCTGCTGGCGGCACGGGCCGGCATGTCGTCGGCCGGCGCGGGCGATGTCGGCTCGCGGGCGGCAGGCGCCCCGGAGGTGGACAGGCGCTTCTACGGGCTGGCCGGGCGGGCGGCGCTGCGCCAGCTGCTGGCGGTCGCCGCCTCCCTCGACAGTCTGATCGTCGGCGAGCCTCAGGTGCTGGGCCAGCTGAAGGAGAGCCACCGCCGCGCCGCCGCCGCCGGCATGGTGGCGAGCGGCCTGGAACGGCGCCTTCGGAGCGCCTATGGGGCGGCCAAGCGGGTGCGCAGCGAGACCGGGATCGGCGAGCGCGCGGTTTCCATCGCCTCGGCCGCCGTGGAGGTGGCCCGCCACGTCCACGGCGATCTGGGTGCCGTCGCCGGCCTGGTGCTGGGCACCGGCGAGGGCGGGGCGCTGATCGCCGCCCGCCTCGTCAGCCATGGCCTGGGCCGCCTCGCCGTCCTGGGCGAACGGGCGCGTCTGGCCGCGGCCCTGGCCGAAAGCCTCCACGCCCGCCCGGCGGCGCCCGGGGACCGGGAGCGCGAACTGGCGGCGGCCGACATTCTGGTTCTGGCGGCGGGCGGCGGGCGCCACGCGGTGAGTGCCGACGAGCTGCGCCGGGCGCTGAAGGCGCGCCGCCGGCGCCCGATCTTCGTCGTCGATGCCGGCGTGCCGCCGCAGGCCGACCCCGCCATCGAGCGGCTGGACGACGTCTTCGTCTACGATCTCGGCCATCTGGAGCGGCGCGCGCTGGCCGGGCGCCGCGGCCGGGAGGAGGATTCCGGCGCCGCCTGGGCCATCGTCGACGAAGCGCTTTCCGCCTTCGCCGCCGACAGCGCCGGGCGCGGCGCCGTGCCGACGGTGCGGGCGCTCCGGGCGCGCTTCGAGGCGGCGCGCCAGGAGGCGCTGGCCGGCAGGGGCGGAGGCGATGCGGCCGAAGCCACCCGCCGCCTGGTCAACCGCCTGCTGCACGATCCCAGCGAGGTGCTGCGCGCCCTGGCCGGCAGCGACCCCCCCGGCTCTGCCGCCTGCGAAGAGGCCCTGCGGCGGCTGTTCCGCCTGCGCGAAGAGGACGGGCCATGAGCCTGGACGAGAGCCTGGAAAAGGTCGTCCGCCGCCACGGCGAGCTGGCGGCCAGGCTGGCCGAGGCGAAGCCCGGCGGGGCCGACTTCGTGCGCCTGTCGCGCGATCTCGCCGAGCTGGCGCCCACCGTGGCGGCCATCGAGGACTGGCGCCGGGCGGCCGGCGAGCTCCGCGAGCTCGACCAGCTGGCGGCCACCGAGGAGGACGGCGAGCTGCGCCGCCTGGCGGTGGCGGAACGCCAGGCGCTGGCGGCGCGGCTGCCGCAGCTGGAGCGGGCCGTCAGGCTGCTGCTGGTGCCCAGGGACGAGGCCGACGGCCGCAACGCCATCCTCGAGATCCGCGCCGGCACCGGCGGCGACGAGGCGGCGCTGTTCGCCGCCGATCTGCTGCGCATGTATCGCCGCTATGCCGAGCTGCGCGGCTGGCGCATGGAGCCGCTGGGGCTGAGCGAGACCGCCATCGGCGGCGTCAGGGAGGCGCAGACGCTGATCTGCGGGCGCGACGTCTTCGCGCGCCTGAAGTTCGAGTCGGGCGTCCACCGGGTGCAGCGGGTGCCGGCGACGGAATCGGGCGGGCGCATCCACACTTCGGCTGCCACCGTGGCGGTGCTGCCGGAGGCGGGCGAGGTCGATATCCGCATCGACGACAAGGACCTGCGCATCGATACCTTCCGCGCTTCGGGCGCCGGCGGCCAGCACGTCAACAAGACCAGCAGCGCCGTCCGCATCACCCATCTCGCCACCGGCCTCGTCGTCTCGCAGCAGGACGAGTCGTCGCAACACAAGAACCGGGCCAAGGCGATGAAGATCCTGATGGCGCGCCTCTACGACGAGGAACGGCGCCGCCGCGACGAGGAGCGGTCGCGGAGCCGCCGCTCGCAGGTGGGCAGCGGCGATCGTTCCGAACGCATCCGCACCTACAACTTCCCGCAGGGACGCCTCACCGACCACCGCATCACGCTCACCCTCTACAAGCTCGACCGCATCGTCGCCGGCGACGCCCTGGACGAGGTGATCGAGCCGCTGATCGCCGAAGACCGGGCGCAGCGCCTGGCGGAACTGCCCGGCTGAGGGCGGCGTGAACGGCGGTGCCATCCCGGACGAAGCGCGGCGACCAGCGGCGGGCACCGCACACCCTGCGCTCGCGGCCGATCGCCCTCCGCGCCCGTCGCCGCCCCGCGCCGCCGGCGGAACGGCGTCATCCGTGGAAGCGGCGCTTCGCGTGGCAGCCGCTCGTCTGGCCGCCGCCGCCATCGACGATCCCCGCCGCGAAGCGCGCCTGCTGCTGGCGCATGCCACCGGCCGCGACGGCGCTTTCCTCCGCGCCCATGGCGACGAGCCGCTGGCGGCGGGCGGGCGGCGCCGTTTCTTCGCCCTGGTGGCCCGCCGCGCCCGCCGCGTGCCCATGGCGCAGCTGCTGGGCCGCTGCGGCTTCCGCCATCTCGATCTGCGGGTTTCGCCCGCCACGCTGACGCCGCGCCCCGAAAGCGAGACCGTGGTGGAGACGGCGCTGGCGCTGTTCGCCGGCCCCGCGCCGCCGCCCGGCCCCGCGGGCAGGGCCCGCGCAGGCCGCCCGTCGCCCAGTGCCGGCGGTGCCCGCCCGCCCGCTTCGCTCCTCGATCTGGGCACCGGCAGCGGCTGCCTGCTGATCGCGCTGCTCGACCTGTGGCCGCAAAGCCGCGGCACGGGCATCGATCTCTCCGGGCGGGCGCTGGCCGTGGCGCGGGCCAATGCGCGGGCTTGCGGCGTCGCCGCCCGCGCCCGCTTCGCCGTCGGCGACTGGCTGGAAGGCGTGCGGGGACGCTTCGATCTCGTGGTCTGCAACCCGCCCTATGTCGCCAGCGGCGACCTCCCCGGCCTGGAACCGGAGGTGGCGTGCCATGAGCCGCGCCTGGCGCTGGACGGCGGCGGCGACGGGCTGGACGGCTATCGCCGCATCCTGCCCCGTCTTGCCGGCGTCCTCGCCCCCGGCGGCATCGCCGTCTTCGAGCACGGCGCCGGCCAGGGGCCGGCTCTGGAGCGCCTGGCCGTCGCCCGCTCGCTGGCGGTGGCGGCGCGCGTCCGCGATCTCGCCGGCCGCCGCCGCTGTCTGGCCTTGCGCCCTGCGCGGGCGGGAGATCGCCATCCCCGGATCGAAGGGAAGGCGGGGCGGGCACGGTGAGGCAAAAACCCCTTGCGAAAACGCCGAAAGCCTCGCTACGGTCGCCATGCGCACCGGCTGCGGGGGCGTTCCCCGAAGCGAAGCACGGCGCTGCGGCTGCCGGTGGGGCGACTTCCCGAATGCTTCACCCGTTGCGTTCCGGCCCGGTGCCGGCCCGTTCCGTCCACAATCTGCGGAGGATGACGACGCCATGAGGATGCTGCCATGAGGATGGGTGGCCTGGGGAAAAGGCCCCGCAACAAACGCGGCCCCATGCGGCGCGGCGGTGGCGGCGGTGGCCGCAACCAGTCGTTCGAAAGCAACGGCCCCGATGTGAAGGTGCGCGGCACGGCACAGCAGGTGGCCGACAAATACGCCGCCCTGGCGCGCGACGCTTCGTCGTCGGGCGATCCCGTGGCCGCCGAGAACTACCTGCAGCACGCCGAGCACTATCAGCGCATCGTCAACCTGCACGCCGAACGGGCCGCCGAGCGCGCCGCCGAACAGCAGCGCGAGCGCGAGGAGAGGGACGAACGCCATCCCCGCTCCGGCGAGGGCGAGGGCGACGACGGCGAAGCCGAGGGCGCTTCCTGACCCACGCGCCTTCGTCGCGCCGCGGGGCCTCGCCGCCCTGGGTGAGCCGCCCCCTTTTGTTGCAGGAATGCCACACCATATACCCTTCGGGCCGCGGAGGGTGATCGGCGATGGATTTCGAACGCTATACCGACCGGGCCAGGGGCTTCGTGCAGGCCGCGCAGATGCTGGCCCTGGCCCGCGGCCATCGGCAGCTTTCCCCCGAGCATCTGCTGCAGGCGCTGCTGGCCGACGGCCAGGGGCTGGCGGCCGGCCTGGTGAAAAGCGCCGGCGGCGATCCGCGCCGGGCGCTGGCGGCGGTGGAGGCGGAGCTCGCAAAGCTGCCGTCGGTCACCGGCGCGGGCGCCGGCCAGGTGCAGCCGACGCCGGAGATCGCGCGCCTTTTCGAGGCCGCCGGCGCGGCGGCGACGGCGGCCGGCGACGACTTCGTGGCGGCCGAGCGCCTGCTGGCGGCCCTGGCGCGGGCCGAAGGCACGCCCTCGGCCCGCATCCTGACCGATTGCGGCCTCGATCCCCGCGCTCTGGAAGGCGCCATCGCCGCCATGCGCAAGGGGGCGAAGGCCGGCAGCGCCTCGGCGGAGGAGGGCTACGACGCGCTCGGGAAATACGCCCGCGATCTCACCGCCGCCGCCCGCAGGGGCGAGCTCGACCCGGTGATCGGCCGCGACGAGGAGATCCGCCGCGCCATGCAGGTGCTGTCGCGCCGCACCAAGAACAACCCGGTGCTGATCGGCGATCCCGGCGTCGGCAAGACCGCCATCGTCGAGGGCCTGGCGCTGCGCATCGCCGATGGCGACGTGCCGGAATCGCTGAAGAACAAGGCGCTGCTGGCGCTGGACCTGGGCGCCATGGTCGCCGGCGCCAAATTCCGCGGCGAGTTCGAGGAGCGCATGAAGGCGGTGCTGCGCGAGATCGAGGCGGCGGCCGGCGAGGTCGTCGTCTTCATCGACGAGCTCCACACCCTGGTGGGCGCCGGCGCCGCCGAAGGCTCCATGGACGCCTCCAACCTGCTGAAGCCGCTGCTGGCGCGCGGCAAGCTGCACTGCGTCGGCGCCACCACCCTGGACGAATACCGCCGCCATATCGAGAAGGACGCGGCCCTGGCCAGGCGCTTCCAGCCGCTGTTCGTCGCCGAGCCCTCGGTGGCGGACACCGTCTCCATCCTGCGCGGCCTCAAGGAGAAGTACGAGCTGCACCACGGCGTGCGCATCGCCGATCGGGCGCTGGTGGGCGCGGCCGCTATGGCCGACCGCTATATCGGCGACCGCTTCCTGCCCGACAAGGCCATCGACCTGGTGGACGAGGCCGCCGCCCGCCTGCGCATGGAGATCGATTCCAAGCCCGAGGAGATCGACGAGCTCGACCGCCGCATCGTGCAGTTGAAGATCGAGCGCGAGGCGCTGGGCAAGGAGGACGACGCGGCGTCGCGCGAGCGCCTGGCGGCCCTGGAAAAGGAACTGGCGGACCTGGAGGGCCGCTCCTTCGCCCTCACCGGCCGATGGCAGCGGGAGAAGGAACGCCTCGCCGCTGCCCGCCGGCTGAAGGAGGAGCTCGACGCGGCCCGCATGGCCCTGGAGAGGGCGCAGCGCCAGGGCGATCTGGCGCGGGCCGGCGAGCTCGCCTATGGCGTCGTGCCCGGCCTCGAAAAGCGCCTCGCCGAAGCCGAGTCCGCCGGGAATGCCGCCGAGGAGGCGGTGACCGGCGACCGCATCGCCGCCGTGGTGTCGCGCTGGACCGGCATCCCGGTCGAAAGGGTGCTGGAGGGCGAGCGCGGGCGGCTGCTGCACATGGAGGACGAGCTCGCCCGGCGCGTGGTCGGCCAGCCGGCGGCGCTGAAGGCGGTGGCCGACGCCTGCCGCCGCGCCCGCGCCGGGCTGCAGGACCCGCGCCGCCCCATCGGCAGCTTCATGTTCTTGGGCCCCACCGGCGTCGGCAAGACGGAGCTGGTGAAGGCGCTGGCCGAGGCGCTGTTCGACGACGAGCAGGCGCTGCAGCGGATCGACATGTCCGAATATATGGAGCGCCACGCCGTGGCCCGGCTGATCGGCGCCCCGCCGGGTTATGTCGGCTACGAGGAAGGCGGCGTGCTGACCGAGGCCGTCCGCCGCCGCCCCTACCGGGTGGTGCTGTTCGACGAGATCGAGAAGGCCCATCGCGACGTCTTCAACGTCCTGCTGCAGGTGCTCGACGACGGGCGGCTGACCGACGGCCAGGGCCGCACGGTGGACTTCCGCAACACCCTGATCGTGATGACCTCCAACACCGGCGCCGAACTGCTGGCCGCCCTGGACGCCGACCAGGGCGTGGAGGCGGTGCAGAGCGCCGTGATGGAGGCGGTGAAGGCCCGCTTCCGCCCTGAATTCCTGAACCGGCTGGACGAAATCGTGCTCTTCGAGCGCCTGCACCGCGAGCGCATGGAGGCCATCGTCGACATCCAGATCGACCGCCTGCGGGCGCTGCTGGCCGAGCGCAAGATCGCCCTCGATCTCGACGGCAAAGCCCGCCGCTGGCTGGCCCGGGAGGGCTTCGACCCGGCCTATGGCGCCCGCCCGCTGAAACGGGCGGTGCAGCGCGCCCTGCAGAACCCGCTGGCCGAACGGATGCTGAAGGGCGAGGTGAAGGACGGCGACAAGGTGGCGGTCTCCGCCGACCGCGACGGCCTTGTCATCGCACCGGCCGCCGAAGCCCGCCGGGCGGCGTGAGGGGCGCTGGCCGTGCTATCCTGCCTGTGCCACAGCATCCCCCCATGGAAGGCATCGGCTTGCGGAAAAGCGCCGCCCGCCCCGGCTGGAACGAGCCGGGACCGTAGCGGGTGAAGGCCGGCGCGAATCGGACGCCACCACCCGGCCCAGCTTCGGAACCAACCGATGAGCATCGACACCACCTTTCTCAGGCGCTGCCTCGATACTCTGGAGAGCGCGCTCGCCGGCATCGCGCGCCACGACCCGGAAGATATCGCCTATGACATCTACCGCGCCGCCTGCGTCAAGGAGTTCGAATTGGTGCTGGAACAGAGCGGCAAGCTGTTGAAGAAGCGTTTGCGCCCCTGGTTCGCCGGCAACCGGCAGGCGGACCGGCTGGCGTTCAAGGACCTTTTCCGCCATGCCGCCGGGCACGGGATGATCGATGCGCAGGCCTGCGAACGCTGGCTGCGCTACCGCGACAACCGCAACGACACCGCGCACGATTACGGCGAAGACTTCGCCGAGGAAACCCTGAAGCTGCTGCCGGGCTTCCTGGCCGACGCCAGGGCCCTGGCTGCCGTCATCGAGGAGGCGGGCGTTGGCTGAGCGGCTGCATCTGGCGCCCGGGCACCGCGGGATGCTCGAAGGCCTGCTCCACGAGCATCTGCCCGATGTGGAGGTCTGGGCCTATGGCAGCCGCGTGAGCGGCCGCAGCCATGGCGGCAGCGATCTCGACCTCGTGCTGCGCGCGCCCGGCCTGCGCAGAATCGAGGGCGCCCGCTTGGCCGGTTTCCGCGAGGCGTTGCGGCAATCGAACCTTCCCTTCCTGGTCGAAGCCCGCGACTGGGCCCGCCTGCCGCCGCGCTTCCACCGCGAGATCGAGCGGGAGCATGTGGTGTTGGCGGAGGGGGAGAAATACCAAGGCGATAAATGGATAGATATGCCGTTCAGCAGCGCTGTTCAAATCAATCCCGCCGCAAGCCTTGAGCGTGGAAAGACATATCCGTTTATCGATATGGCGGCGATAAGCAGCAATTCTCAACGTGTATATGCGTCGCAGAAAAGGGAATACTCCGGTAGCGGAACCAAGTTTCGGGTCGGGGATACGCTTATGGCCCGCATTACACCTTGCCTTGAGAACGGGAAAATTGCGCGTTATGATACACATGACACGAGCGAGTATGCGCATGGTTCGACAGAGTTCATTGTTATTCGCGGAAGGGATGGGGTTACGGATACTGGATTTTCCTACTACCTAACACGATGGGAGGAAGTGCACAAATACGCAATCAGCCAGATGACTGGTACATCAGGTCGGCAGAGAGTACCGGTGAAATCTTTGGATCATCTGATTGTCCGAGTTCCCCCTCTTTCCGAGCAGCGTGCGATTGGGGATGTATTGGGTGTGTTGGACGAGAGGATCGAGGTCCACCGGCGCATGAACCAAACCCTGGAAGCGATGGCCCAGGCCCTCTTCAAAGACTGGTTCATCGACTTCGGACCCACCCGAGCCAAAACAGCAGGTCACAAACCCTACCTGCCCAAACCCCTCTGGAACCTCTTCCCAAACCAACTCACCAACTCCAAACGAGGACAAATACCGGAAGGATGGACATACCGACCGGTCTCCGACTTTGCGACCATCAAAGGCGGCAAGCAGCTCACGAAGGATAAAATATCCGAACACGAAAGGTATCCCGTGTTCGGGGGAGCGGGCATTATGGGATACACTGACTCATACAATGCCGAAGGCTATGTCATATCGGTTGGCCGTGTTGGGGCGTATTGCGGGCAATTTTTCTCTTATCGTGGGAGAGCCTGGATCAACAACAATGCGTCGGTGATTTCTTCTCGTGACGAAACCCTTGGTGAATGGCTTTTCCTCAGCCTGAAGCATCTTGATATTGACCTCATCAAGAAAGGGGCCGCGCAACCTTTCGTATCGAACTCCGATATAGCATCCATGATGGTTGTTTTCCCCGGGGCCTGTATTTTGGAGGCATTTCGTGATACAATCGCCGATTGTGTTTTCCGCACAGAGCTAATCCCGCAGGAGACCCGCACCCTCGCCGCCCTGCGCGACACCCTCCTCCCCAATCTCATCTCCGGAAAAATCCGAATCCAGGATTGTGCAGGTGTCCTTCAGAGTTTGACGTCTTCGGAACCTGACTCGCCTTTCAAAGGAGAAGCTTGAGTGACGATCTCCGACATGCCCCAGGAAAAAGCCGATGCGCTCTTCTTTCTTGCCAAATACAGAGTCGACGGGAGCGCATGGGATTACCCTGACCTTGGAGGGGCAGTGAGCATTCCTCTGGTCTCTGTGGACCGGCGCGAGTCGTTTTTTCTCGACCTGCGCCGATCGCGGATTGCCGTTGCCAAGAGAACCCATCAGAATAGGGGATCGCAAAACGTGATTCTGGCGCGCCTCGACTTCGGGCCTCCGCATCGCAACCCGGACGGCGAGGAAATCGGCTCGCCGCATCTTCATTGCTATAGGGAGGGATATGGCGACAAATGGGCATACCCGGTTCCAGGCGAGCACTTTCCGAACTTGAGCGATCTGTGGCGCACGCTCGATGACTTCATGAAATTCTGCAACATCGTCGAACCTCCCGTGATACGAAGGGGGCTTTTCTCATGATCGATGAAGTGCAATCGCTCCTTGACCGTTATTGGATCTGGCTGCGGGATCGGACCACCCTTCGGGAGATCGGTGAGTGGACGGAGATCACGACGCCATATCTGGATCGCCACAACGATTGTATTCAAATCTACGCCAAGCGCACAGATGGCGGCTTTCTCTTGACGGATGACGGATATATTCTGGACGACCTGGAGTTGTCGGGCTGCAAGATCGATAGCCCGAAACGCCAAGCCCTGCTCAAGGCGACTCTCCATGGTTTCGGTATTCGTATCGATGAAAGAGAAAAAGCCCTCCAGGTTCAGGCTTCCGAAAGCAATTTTGCTCTGAAAAAACACAACCTCTTGCAGGCAATGCTCGCAGTCAACGACCTGTTCTATCTGACATCTTCCGTGGTCACGAGCTTGTTTTACGAGGATGTCGTAACCTGGCTCAACCTTTCCGAAATTCGCTACACGCCCGATGTGAAGTTCACGGGGAGAAGCGGCTATGACCATCTTTTTCAGTTTGTGATACCGAAGTCTAAATCCCAGCCGGAGCGTATCCTGCGCACGATCAATCGCCCAAGCCGCGATACCGCGCAGGCCGCCGCTTTTTCCTGGATCGACACCAGGGATGTCCGCACCCCGGAATCCCGAGCCTATGCCATTTTGAACGATTCGGAGCGCCCGGTTTCCGGCAATGTTCTGACCGCCGTGAGCAGCTACGACATGCGCCCGATCCCCTGGTCGGAACGGGAGGCGGTGCGAGAGGAACTTGCCGCCTGACCCGGGCCACCCCTTCGCTCCGGCGCCTCGCCGCCGCCCCCTGGGAGCGCCGGCGTCCCGCCGGCAAACGGGCCGAAGGCCCGTCGACGCACCGACCCCGCCATGCCCCCTTGCGCGCCCGCCGGGCCGGGCCTATGCTGGCGGCCGTCACTCACGGGGAGCCCCTCGTCCGCCGCCACGCGGCGCGCGGGGGGCTGAGAGGTGCGCGCCGCGCCGACCCGTCGAACCTGATCCGGGTCGTGCCGGCGTAGGGATTGAGGCGACGCGCTTTCCGCCGCAACGCCCCTCCCGGCACCGCCGAGGAGGAGAAATGCCGCGAATAGCCCCTGCCGCCCTTGCCGCCTGTGCGGCCGCCATGCTCGCCGCCACGCCCGCCCGCGCCGAGACGCTGACGGTCTACACCTACGATTCCTTCGTCGCCGAATGGGGGCCTGGCCCCGCCATCGCCGAAGCCTGGCGGCAGCGCTGCGGCTGCGAGCTGCAATGGGTGGCGGTGGGGGATGCCGCCCTGCTGCTCGCCCGCCTGCGCCTGGAAGGCGAGGCCAGCCCGGCCGACGTGGTGCTGGGCCTCGACACCAACCTGATGGCCGAGGCCAGGGCGGAAGGCCTGGTGCGCGACCACGGCCTCGAACTGCCGCCCCTGTCGCTGCCCATCCCGTGGGACGACCCCGCCTTCGTGCCCTTCGACTGGGGCTATTTCGCCGTCGTCTACGACAGCGACGCCCTGGCCGACCCGCCCGCCAGCATGGCGGCGCTGGCCTCGGGCGGGGAGGAGCCGAAGCTGATCGTCCAGGATCCGCGCTCCAGCACCCCCGGCCTGGGCCTGATGCTGTGGCTGAAGGCGCTCTATGGCGATGAGGCCGGCGCCGCCTGGCAGCGGCTGGCGGCCCGCGTGCTCACCGTCACCAGGGGCTGGAGCGAGGCGTACGGCCTGTTCCTGGCCGGCGAGGCGCCGATGGTGCTGAGCTACACCACCTCGCCCGCTTATCACCTGACGGTGGAGGGCGAGGACCGCTACCGCGCCCTGCTGTTCCCCGAAGGCCACTACATGCAGGTGGAGGTGGCGGCGATGGCGGCCCATACCGCCCGCCCGGCCCTGGCGCGCGACTTCCTGGCCTTCGTCCTTTCGCCCGCCTTCCAGGACGCCATCCCCACCGGCAACTGGATGTATCCGGCGCTGATGGCGGACGAGGGCCTGCCGCCGGCCTTCCGCGATCTGCCCCGCCCCGCCGAGGCGCTGCTGCTGGACCCCGAAGAGGTGAGCCGCCAGCGCCGCGCCTGGACGCAGGAATGGCTGGAGGCGATGAGCGGGCCGTGATGGTCGGCTACCGGCCGCTGCTGTGGCCGGGCCTGGCGGCGCTGGCCTTCGCGCTGGGAACGGCCGCCGCGGCGCTGACGGCGCTGGCGGCGGCGGGAAAGGGCCTGGCGCCGGCCTCGCTGCTGGATCCCTACCTGCTGCGGACGCTGCGCTTCACCGTCGCGCAGGCGGGGCTTTCCACCCTGCTGGCGCTGGCCTTCGCCGTGCCCGTCGCCAGGGCGCTGGCGCGCCGGGCGCGCTTTCCCGGCCGCCGCCTGTTGATCGATATGCTGGGCCTGCCGCTGGTGCTGCCGGCGATCGTCGCCGTCTTCGGCATCGCCGCCGTGTGGGGGCGGAACGGCGCCGTGGGCGAGGCGCTGCGGGCGCTGGGCCTGGGCGAGGCGCCGCCGCTCTACGGGCTTGCCGGCATCCTGCTGGCCCATGTCTTCTTCAACATGCCGCTGGCCGTGCGCCTGCTGCTGCCGGCATGGCGGGCGATCCCGCCGGAAAACTGGCGCCTGGCCGGCCAGCTCGGCATGGCCTCGGGGGCCGTCTTCCGGCTGATCGAATGGCCGCGGCTGGCCCAGGTGCTGCCGGGCATCGCCGGCCTCGTCTTCCTGCTGTGCTTCACCAGCTTCACGGTCGTGCTGGCCCTGGGCGGCGGCCCCGGGCGGGCGACGCTGGAGGTCGCCATCTACCAGGCGCTCCGGCTCGATTTCGACCTGGCGCGCGCCGTCGCCCTGGCGGCCGTGCAGGTGGCGGTGTGCGCGGCGGTGGCGGCCTGCCTCGCGGTTCTGGCGCGGGCGCCGGCCAGCCTCCCGACCGAGGGGCGGCAGGCGGCCAGGCCCGACGCGCTCGGGCCGCTGGGCCGGGCGGTGGATGCGGCCTGGCTGGCGGCGGCCGCCCTGTTCGTCGGCGCCCCGCTGGCCGCCGTCCTGGCGGCCGGTGCCGCCGGCCCCTTCGCCGAGGTGCTGGCGCGCCCGCAGGTGTGGCTGGCGCTGCTGCGCAGCCTCGCCGTGGGCGCCGGCGCCGGCCTCGTGGCCCTGGCGGCGGGGGCGGCGCTGGTCGCCACCAGCCGCGACATCGCCTGCCGCCAGGGCCGCCCCGGCCGCGCCGACCGGCTGGAACTGGCGGCCAGCCTCACCCTGGTGGTCTCGCCGGTGGTGCTGGGCGCGGGCCTGTTCGTGCTGCTGCTGCCGCTGGGGGTGTTCGACTGGGCGCTGCCGCTGGCGGCGCTGGTCAACGGCATCGTCGCCATGCCCTATGTCATCCGCCTGCTGGGGCCGGCCCTGCGCCGCTGCGCCGAGCACCACGACCGCTTGTGCGCCGGCCTGGGCATCGGCGGCTGGGTGCGGCTGCGGCATGTGGAATGGCAGGAGGCGCGGCGCCCGGCGGCGACCGCCCTGGCGCTGGCGGCGGCGCTGGCGACCGGCGACCTCACGGCCATCGCCCTTTTCGGCAGCGAGCGGGAAGCGACGCTGCCGCTGCTGCTCTACCGCGCCCTGGGCAGCTATCGCATGGACGAGGCGGCGGTGCTGGCGCTGCTTCTGGCGGCCACCTGCCTCGCCGTCTTCGTCGCCGTGGAGGTCCTCGTCGGTGGCCGCGCCCGGCCTTGAGCTGCGCGGTGTCGCCTTCGCCTTCGGCCGCTGGCGGGCGCATTTCGACCTCAGCGTGCCCAGGGGCGCCTTCGCGGCGCTGATCGGCGCCAGCGGCGCCGGCAAGAGCACGCTGCTGGCGCTCGCCGCCGGCTTCGAGCGGCCTCTGGCCGGCGAGGTGCTGGTCGATGGGCAGCGGGTGACGGCGCTGCCGCCGGCGCGCCGCCCCATCGCCACCCTCTTTCAGGAACACAACTTGTTCGCCCATCTCGATGCGCACCGGAACGTGGCGCTGGGCATCCGGCCCGACCTGCGGCTCGCCGCCGGCCAGAGGCGCGCCGTCCGCGAGGCGCTGGCCCGCGTCGGCCTGGCCGGCAAGGGGGAGCGGCTGCCGCGCCAGCTTTCGGGCGGCGAGCGCCAGCGGGTCGCCATCGCCCGCGCCCTGGTCATGCGGCGGCCGCTGCTGCTGCTGGACGAACCCTTCGCCGCCCTGGGGCCGGCCCTGCGCCGCGACATGCTGGACCTGGTGGACGGCCTGCGGCGCGAGGCCGGCCTGACGGTGGCGATGGTGAGCCACGATCCCGCCGATGCCCGCCGCGTCGCCGAAACCGCCGCCTTCGTGCACGAGGGCCGCATCCTGGCGGCGGGGCCGGCCGCCGCCCTGCTCGACCGCCCGCCGGTGCCGGAACTCGCCGCCTATCTGGGAGCGCCGCCGCCGTGAGGCGGCGCTTTCGCGGGCACCCTCCGCCCGCAGCCGCCCGCGCCGCGAAGCCCGCCCATGGCGGCATCCCGCAAGCGGAGGTCGCCGGAGAGGGCTTCTCATGGCGGCGGCTGGCGCCTATCAAGGCCGCGATGTTCGTTCGCGCCCTGCGCCTCGCTGGCGCCTTCACGCGCCCGGTGGTGATCTCGACCCGCGCCGTGGACGGGAAATGCCGCGGCGTCGTCGCCGCCTGCACGGTCGTCAACCGCGACGGCTGGGTGCTGACCGCGGCCCATGTTCTCGGCCTGGCCCGCCGTTTCGAGGACGAGGCGGGCCGTTTCCGCGCCTGGCGGGCCGAGCTGCGCGACCTGGAGCGGGCGACGGCGTCCTTCGATTCGGCGCGCAAGCGCAAGCTGCGCCATCTGCACCGCCCGGCGCCGGACTCGGCGCGCGACTGCTCGGTCTGGTGGGGGGCGGACGGCGCGGCGCTGACGGATGTGCGCCTGGCGCCGGCCTCCGATCTGGCGCTGGGCCGGCTGCAACCCTTCGACCCGGCGGGCATCGCGCACTACCCGGCGTTCAAGGTGCCGGACGCGGACTACGCGCCCGGCCGCAGCCTGTGCCGGCTCGGCTTTCCGTTCCACGAGGTCGCGCCCGCCTGGGACGAGGCGCGGGGCGCCTTCGTGCTGCCGCCGGAGGCCTTTCCCATGCCGCTGTTTCCGATCGAGGGCATGTTGACGCGGTTCCTGTCGTCCCCGCCGCCGGACGCCGCCGACGCCGCGCGGGGGCAGTATATCGAGACCTCCTCGCCGGGCCTCCAGGGGCAGAGCGGCGGGCCGGTGTTCGACGCCGAAGGCGCGGTCTGGGCCATCCAGTCGCATACGCGCCATCTGCCGCTGGGCTTTCGCCCGCGCGCGCCGGGGGAGCCGAAAGGGCCGGTGGCGCACCAGTTCCTCAATGTCGGGGTGGGCGTTCACGCCCGCGCCATCCTGGCGCTGCTCGAAGAGGCCGGCATCGCCCACCGGCGCGCGCAGGGCTGATCCGCCATGGCGGCGCGGCGACATCCGCTTGCGGGGTGTCGCCCCTGGCGAAGGCGCCGCCTCGCGCCGCGGGCCGTGTCAGGGGCCCCGCGCCCGCCCGCCGCCGGCAAGCCGCAGCGCCTCTTGCAGCGCCGCCTTCTCGGGCGCGGCCACCAGCGGGCTCGCCAGCACCCGCGCGGGCGCCGTGAAACGCAGCGCGATCTCCTCGCCGTCGGGGGCCGCCGGCGCTCCTTCGCCCGCCACCAGGAAATAGACCGGCGTGTAGGGCGCGCCGGTCCAGGGGCTGATCTTCGTTCCCGGATCGTGGAGCTCGCACAGGATGCGGACGTCGAGGCCGGTTTCCTCGCCAAACTCGCGCCGCACCGCCTCTTCGGCGCTCTCGCCCGCCTCGACGCCGCCGCCGGGATATTTCCAGACGAACACGGAGCCGACGTATTCGGCCGCCACCAGCACCCGCCCGGCGCGCAGCAGCAGGCCATAGGCGCGATAGTTCTGCGGATGCCTCACCCTGCCGCCCCGCCAGTCCTTCCCGGCTGGCCGCCGCCCCGCCGGGCGCCTATGGTAGCCTTTGGCCCGGAACGGCGCAGCAGCGGAGCGAGCGGTGACCTTTCACGCCAACGTCCTCGACACCATCGGCAACACGCCCATGGTGGAGGTGACCGCCTTCGACGCCGGCCCCTGCCGCCTGTTCCTGAAGCTGGAGAACCAGAACCCCGGCGGCTCGATCAAGGACCGCCCGGCCCTTTCCATGGTGGAGGCGGCCGAGCGGCAGGGCGCCCTCCGCCCCGGCGGCACGCTGATCGAGGCCACGGCCGGCAACACCGGCCTGGGCCTGGCGCTGGTCGCCCGCCAGAAGGGCTATCGCCTCATCCTGGTCATCCCCGACAAGATGAGCCAGGAGAAGATCTTCAATCTCCAGGCCATGGGCGCCGAGGTGGTGCTGACTCGCTCCGACGTCGCCAAAGGCCATCCCGAATACTATCAGGACATGGCGCAGCGGCTGGCGGACGAGATCGACAACGGCTTCTACGTCAACCAGTTCGGCAACCCGGCCAACCCCCTGGCCCACGAGACCGGCACCGCACCGGAGATGTGGGCGCAGATGGGCCACGCCCTGGACGCGGTGGTCTGCGGCGTCGGTTCCGGCGGCACCGTCACCGGGCTGGGCCGTTTCTTCCGGCGGGTGGCGCCGGACCTCGAAATGGTGCTCGCCGACCCGGCCGGCTCGGTGCTGGCCGGGTGGGTCAACGAAGGGCGCCTGGGCGCGCTGGGTTCCTGGCTGGTGGAGGGCATCGGCGAGGACTTCGTCCCCGAGGTGAGCGACCTTTCGCTGGTGGCCAGGGCCTATACGGTGCCGGACCGCGACGCCTTCCTCACCGCGCGGCGCCTGCTGCGGGAGGAGGGCATCCTGGCCGGCTCGTCGTCGGGGACGCTGCTGGCCGGCGCGCTGGCCTATTGCCGCGAGCAGACGCGGCCGAAACGGGTGGCGACCTTCGTCTGCGACAGCGGCAACAAATATCTCTCGAAGCTGTACAACGACTACTGGATGCTGGACTACGGCTTCATGGAGCGCCCGCGCCACGGCGATCTGCGCGACCTGATCGCGCGGCCCCACGCCGACCGGGCGGCGGTGACGGTGCGGCCCGAAGACACGCTGGCCACCGCCCTTGCGCGCATGAAGCTCTACGACATAAGCCAGCTGCCGGTGCTCGAAGGCGACCGGGCGGTGGGCATCCTCGACGAATCCGACATCCTGTGGGCCGTCCACCACCGGCGCGAGGACTTCCAGGCCAGCGTGACGCGGGCGATGTCGACCGATCTGGAAACGGTGGCCCGCGACGCCGGCATCGGGGCGCTGATGCCGATCTTCCGCCGCGACCTTACCGCCGTGGTGGTGGATGGCGACGCCTTCCTGGGCGTCATCACCCGCATCGACCTGCTGAACCACCTGCGCCGGGAGATCGAGGGCGCGTCCTGAGGTCGGCGCGGGGTCAGGCCAGTTGCGGGCGGCGCTGCGGGGCGTCGAGCCAGGGGCGGCGTCGCTGCAGGGCGGCGCCCAGCCGGAAGACCGTCGCGTCGTCCAGGGGCCGGCCGGCGATCTGGATGCCGGTGGGAAGGCCGCCGTCGCTCATGCCAGACGGCACCGCCAGCACCGGGCAGCGGCCGAACATGTTCCACAGCACGGTCATGGCGGTCTGCGTGTCGGTCAGCCGCTCGCCGGCGACCGGGAAGGTATCCTTCTGCCAGCCGGTCGCCGGCATTTCGGGGCAGGCCACGGTGGGGGTGACGAAGGCGTCGTAGCGCTCGAAGAGCGGCCCCAGGCGGTCGGCCCACAGCGCGCCCGCCACCCGCAGCGAGCGGGCGAGGTCGGCCGGGCCGAAGGCGTTGGCGGTCTCCACCAGCTGCGGCACATAGTCGCTCACCAGGTCGCCATGGCGGGCGAGGATGGCGTTGAGTTCCGGCGCGAACAGCGCCTCCTGGCCGCCATGGCCCAGCCTTACGGCCTCCTTCAGGGCCTGGCCGGCGTCGTCGAAGGGCACTTCCTCCACCGTCGCGCCGGCGTCGCGCAGGGCGTCCAGGGCCGCCCCGGTCTCGCGGGCCACGTCGTCCGCCACCAGGTAGCAGCCCAGGTCGATGGAGGCCGCCACCTTCAGCCCGGCGGCGCTGCGGGGCCGCCCGGGGATGACGACCCGCTCCGGCAGGCTGTTGTGATCGCGCGGATCGGGCCCCGACATGATGTTGGCCATCAGCGCCGCGTCGGCGACGCCGCGGGCCATGGGGCCGTGATGCAGGTAGTAGTGGAAGCTCGACTCGCCGACGATGGGGATGCGGCCGAAGGGCGCCTGATAGCCGACCACGCCGCACTGGCTGGCCGGCTGGCGGATCGAGCCGGTGCTGTCGCCGCCGGTCGCCAGGGTGGTGGCGCCGGCGGCCAGGGCGGCGGCCGAGCCGCCCGACGAGCCGCCGGGCGAGACGCCATGGCGCCAGGGGTTGTGGGTGACGCCCCAGATGCGCGACTGGGTGGTGTAGAGCCAGCCGAATTCGGGCATGGCGGTGCGCGCGAACAGGTTGGCGCCGGCGGCCAGCAGGCGGGCGATGTCGGGGTCGCTCTCGGCGGCGACGCGGTCGCGGAAGAGCAGCGATCCCGAAGCGTGGCGCTGCCCGGCGACGCGGCTGGAATCCTTGACCGCCAGCGGGATGCCGGCCAGCGGCTCCGCCTCGCCGGGGGCCTTCGCGAACAGGGCTTCGGCGGCCGCCGCCCGCTCGCGGGCGCGCTCGAAATAGAGGTCGCCGAAGGGGTTGACGGTTTCGGCGATGGCCTGGCAGCGCGCGATCACCGCCTCCAGCAGCTCCACCGGCGACAGCGAGCGGTCGCGAAAGCGGCGCCCGGCCTCGACGGCGCTCATATAGAGGAGATCGTCTTCGCCCATCGCTTTCTCCCCCACGGCGCGGGGCCCGTCCGGCGGCGGCGAGGAGCGGCCCCGCGCGCCGGACCGCGCGGAGGCGGCGCCGTCGCGGACGAAGACACCCTACGCCCGCGGGCGGATGTCGTATAGAAAGCCGCCATGTCCGCCACGCCGCCCGTCAACCGGCAAGCCTTCGCCACCCGCGCCGTCCATGCCGGCCAGCGGCCCGATCCCGCCACCGGCGCCGTCATGACGCCGATCTACGCCACCTCCACCTATGTCCAGGAGAGCCCCGGAGTCCACAAGGGCTTCGAGTATTCGCGCTCGCAGAACCCGACGCGCATGGCCTTCGAGGCCTGCCTCGCCGATCTGGAAGGCGGCAGCCGCGCCTTCGCCTTCGCCTCCGGGCTGGCCGCCTCGGCCACCGTGCTGGATCTGTTGCCGGCCGGCAGCCATGTGGTCGCCGGCGACGACCTTTATGGCGGCACCTGGCGGCTGTTCGCGCAGGTGCGGGCGGCGTCGGCCGGCCTTTCCTTCACCTTCGCGGATGCCGGCAGCGAGGAGGCGCTGGCCGCCGCCCTGCGGCCGGAGACCGCCCTGCTGTGGGTGGAGACGCCCACCAACCCGCTGCTGGACGTCGTGGACCTCGCCATGGTCGCCCGCCTGGCCCGCGGGGCGGGGGCGCTGGCGGTCTGCGACAACACCTTCGCCACCCCCTGGCTGCAACGGCCGCTGGAGCACGGCTTCGATCTGGCGGTGCACTCGGTCACCAAATATCTCAACGGCCATTCCGACATGGTGGGCGGCGCCGTGGTGGTGGGCGAAGACGAGGAGCTGGCCTCCCGCCTGGCCTTCCTGCAGAACGCGGCCGGTGCCGTGGCCGGCCCCTTCGACAGTTTCCTGGCCCTGCGCGGGCTGAAGACGCTGCATCTGCGGATGGAACGCCATTGCCGCAACGCCATTGCCGTGGCGCGCTTTCTGGAAGCCCATCCGAAGGTGGCGCGGGTGCGCTATCCGGGCCTGGAAAGCCATCCCCGGCACGCCCTGGCCGGGCGCCAGATGGCCGCCTTCGGCGGCATGGTGACGGCGCTGCTGGATGCGGACCTGGCCGCCACCCGCCGCTTTCTGGAACGCTGCCGCCTGTTCGCCCTGGCCGAGAGCCTGGGCGGGGTCGAGAGCCTGATCGAGCATCCGGCGATCATGACCCATGCCTCGCTGCCGAAGGAGGCGCGGGAGGCGGCGGGCATCGGCGACGGCCTGGTGCGCCTTTCGGTGGGCGTGGAGGACGAAGGCGACCTGGTGGGCGAGCTCGAACGGGCGCTGGCGGCGATCTAGCCCCGCCGGCGAGGACGGGCGAAGCGCGCCTCGAAGCGGGTTTCCAGGGCGGCCGTGCCCGCCCGCCGCCAGCCGAACGGGCCGGCGTTCATGGCCGCGATGGCGAAGGACAGGGCGACGAAGGGCCGATCTTCGGCATGGCGGTTTCCGCCGGTCTCGTTCATCGCCTTTGCGCACGGTTCGCGGGTGGCCAGGCGCGGCGGGGGCGGTGCGTTAACGGCGAGGAATGGTGCATTGACGGGCCTTCGGCCCGTTTGTCGGCGGGACGCCGGCGCTCGGGGGAATTTCGTGCGTGGGCGGGCCGGACGGCCCGCCGGGGGGCGGCGCCTTCCGTTGGCGGCTTCGCCGGCGGTGCCAGGGGCAAAATTGTGCTTGAAAATGGCGGGGGGGGGGGGGTAAGGTCCGCGATCTCGACGCCGTTGTGGGGGAAACATGTTCGACATCGCGAGCGTGAGGGTTTCGATACGTCTTGTGGGCGCGGCTCTGCTGGCCGCCCTGATTCTGGCGCCGGGGGCGGCGCGGGCGGTCAACGACTGCGGGGCGCTCAATGCGGGCAACTCGTTCACCGAAGACTGCCCGGATGCGGCCTATACCGGCATCGTCTATTGGGATCAGCCGAACGCCGTCACGCTCACCGTTCCGGGCACGGCGACCACGGCGACCGTCACGGCCGGCGCCAACAACGGTTTGCACAACGGCATCACCATCCGCACCAACGACGACACGACCTCGCCCCGCACATCCTCGGTCCGCAACATCGACCTCACGGTCGGCGGCTCGGGCACCTTCGTCGCCATCGTGCAGTCCGGCACGCGGGCCAGCAGCTGGTACAACAACCGCGGCATCCTCGTCCTTCAGCGCGACGGGGACGGCGCCACGACCACGCTGGACGTCAAGAGCGGCGTGACCATCGGGACGGCGACCGACAAGATGGAGAACGGCGGCATCGAAGTCCTGACGTACGAGAGCGACGCCGGCGCCGTCTCCGTCACCAGCGGGGCGGCGATCTACTCCGAGGCCGATGGCACGAACCCCGGCGGCATCTATATCCGCAACGCCGGCAGCGGCGCGGTCACGCTCGACAACAGCGGCGCCATCGTGTCGGACGCCCGGGGCATCAACGTCGAGGACACCGGTTCCGCCGGCGCCGTCACGATCACCAGCAGCGGCGCCATCACGGCGGGCGGCGACGGCATCTTCGCCAGAACGACCGGCAAGGACGCCGACGGCGCCAACGCCGGCGTCTCCATCACCCATTCGGCGGGCGCCATCCGGAGCATAGCCGAAGGCGGCATCGCGGGCATCAAGGCGCATGTGGGCGCCGCCCGGCAGGAGATCGATACCGGCCACGACGACTATGTCGCGCCCATGAACGTGGGCCTCGTCGAGGTCTCGGTCACCGGCGGGTCGATCTATTCGTCTTCGGCGGCCATCCATGCCGTCAACTACGAGGCCGGCTCGGTCGAGGTCGAGGTCTCGCAGGGCGTCACGCTGGCCACCACGGGCGGCGGCGGCATCCATGCCGAACTGGCCGACGCGGGCAACCCGGGCGGGACGGTCGCCGTCACCAATGCGGGGGAGATCGACGTGGCCGGATACGGCATCGTCGCCATCCGCAGGGGAGGGTCGGGGACCGTCACGGTCACCAACAGCGGCGCCATCGATGTGGGCGGCGACGGTATCTTCGTGGTGGCCGGGGGCGGCGGCGGCGCCGTCACGGTCACCAATCGCGGCGCCATCGGCGGGGCGGACGAGGCGGCCCGCGGCATTTTCGTCTCGCACGATGGCGCGGGCGCCACCGGCGGCGTCACGGTCGCCAACAGCGCCGCCATCACGGCGACGGACCACGGCATCCTGGCCCAGGCGAAAGGTCAGGACGCCGAGAACGCGAATGTCGGCGTCACCGTCACCCATTCGGCCGGGGCCATCGTCGTCGCCTCGGACGAACCCGTCGACGACGGCTCGCAGGGCGTCAAGGAGGGCATCGTGGTCCGGGTCGGCAACTGGCGGCGGGAGACCGAGGCCGGCCACGACGACTATGTCGCGCCCAGGAACAAGGGCCTCGCCAGGGCCGCCATCACCGGCGGGTCGGTCCGCGCGAAGGGGGTGGCGGTCGAGGTGACGAACTACGAGGCCGGCGGGGTCGAGATCGGCGTCTCCGAGGGCGTCACGCTGACCTCCACCCACGACCACGGCATCGAGGCCGACCTGCGCGACGTGGGCAATGCCAGCGGAACCATCGCCATCACCCAGGCGGGGACGATCAGCGCGGCGAGGGACGGCATCAGCGCCAAGGTGACATGGAACGGCGGCGCCGGCCCGGCCCGCGCGATCGACATCGCCTGGACGGGGACGTTCACGGCCCGCGAACGCGAAGGCGGCGTCGCCGTCCCCAACATGGCCCGCGCGCTGCAGGCGGTACGGCAGCAGGCCGTGGAGCAGGCGGAGATCCACTATATGCAGGGGAACGCGGGGATCGACGCCGGGGTCATGAAGTGGTCGATTTTCAGGGACATCGTGGCCAGGAGCGACGACCCGGGCGCGTTCGCGGACGCGGCGGCGGTGACGGCGCTGTTCGACGACGGCGCCGACGCGGCCACCAAGGCGCGGGCGGCGGCCATCGTGGCGCAGTTGAAGGCGGTGCTCACCAACTCGGAGCTCACCGCCGGGGGGCGGACCATTCCCGGCGCCGACGCCATCGACGCCGACGACAACGGCAGCTACTCCGACGCCGAGATCACGACCTGGCTGAGCGAGGACAGCGATGCCCGCAGGACTCTGCTGCGCAACGTCCTGGCGCAGTCGCTCACGGCCCAGGAGGTGGCCGTGTTCCAGGCGGTGGCGACGGGCGGCGATGTGGACGCCGCGCTGGCGGCCGTGCCCGATGCCTCGGATGCCTACAAGACGGCGGTGAAGGCGCTGCTCGCCAACCACAATGCCGGCGACATCCGCATCGCCATGAACGGCGGCTCCATCGCCTCGCGCGGCGACGGCATCCGCGCCTGGTTCGCGAGGTCCCACGCCAGCAACGGCGCCATCGACGTGACCGTGGCCGAGGGCGCCAGCGTCACCGGCGGCATGGCGGGCATCTATGTCGCCAACGCCGGCGAAGGCCTGCGCATCGAGAAGAAATACACCTCCCCGGCCATCCAGAACGAGAACGAGAATCTGGGCCCCGACGACCTCGTGACCCTTTCGGACCATCTCGATCAGGTGGTCCGGGTGCGGGGCACGGTGACGGGCGGGACGGACGCGGCCGTTCACCTCGGCGGCGGCGGCGCGTTGATCGTCACCGGTGCCGGCAAGCTGGTGGCCGGTTCTTCGGGCCGTGCGGTGCTGGTGAACGATCCGGGACCGGCGGTGATCTACATCGAGGGCGAGGTGACGGGCGGCGAAGGCCCGGAGGACACGCCTGCGCCTGCGGCGGTGCATCTGACCGGCGGCGGCAGCGTCACCGTCGGCCTCACCGGTCGCGTGCGCGCGGGCGGAGCCATGAGCGCCATCCGGGGCGACAACGCGCCGACGACGGTGATCGTGCACAGCGAGAGCACGGTCCGCGAGCTGACGCAGGAGGAGGCCCGCGAGGACCTGGCGCGGATCGAGGGCGGCATCGTTGGCGACGGCATCGAGAAGAGCGTCACCATCGCCGAGGTCCGGGACGACGGCACCACCGGCCACGCGCTGCGGGACCTGCCCGTCGGCGATGACGGGGAGGTGGACGTCAGCGACCTTCCGCGCTCGACCTTCAGCTGCGACATGGCATCCGACGGTCGCTGCCGTCTCTACGAGGCGCTTCCCTCGGTGCTGCTGGCCATGAACGGCCTTCCCAGCTATGGCGAGCGCCTGGCGGCGGCCCGCAGCGAGAGCGGCGGCTGGGCGCGGGTGGAGACCTCGCGCGGCGAGTGGCAGGCGGACGACTCGACGCGGACCGGCGTTGCCTACGACCACGACCGCAGCGGCGTGCGCGCCGGCGTCGATCTGGCGGTGGGCGGGGACGCCATGCTCGGCGTCTCGGTGCACGGCCTCCAGGGCGAAGCCGAGATGGCGCAGAACGGCGGCAAGGTGGAGTTGTCCGGCATGGGCGTGGGCGTGAGCGCCACGACCATGGCCGGCGGCGTCTATATCGACGCCCAGGCGCAGGCGACCTGGTTCGATGTCGAGATGACGTCTTCGACGGGCACGAAGCTGAAGGACGGCGTTGGGGGCGAGGGCTATGGGCTGGCCCTGGAGGCCGGTCGTTCCGTTGCCTTGAACGACAGCCTTTCGCTGACGCCGCTGGTCGGTCTTGCCTGGTCGCGGGTGTCGCTGGACGACTTCACCGACGATGTGGGCAGCGGTGCGCGGGTTTCCGTGGAGGACGCCGACAGCCTGGTGGGCCGCCTGGGCCTGGCCGTGGCGGCCGATACCGGCGGCGGCCTGCGCCTGTTCGGCTCCGTGGACGCGATGGAGGAGTTCTCGGAGGAGACCGAGGCGCGGGTGTCGGGGACGCAATTGCAGGCGTCGTCGGAGACCACCAGCGTTCGTCTCGGCCTGGGCGGCGTTCACAGCTGGGGCGAGGGCCGCTATGCCGTGCAGGGTTCTGCGAGCTACACGGCCGGCGGTGGCGACAACAGCGCCTTCGGCGGTGGCCTGAGCCTGTCGATGAGCTTCTGAGGCGAGGGGCCGCCGGCGCCCCGCCAGCGGCAGGCAGGTCGGCGCCTGCACTCCCCGCGGCCATCCGTCGGGGCGGGCGGCGGCGCGCTTGACTCCCCGCGGCCCGCCACTAGGTTGCGCCCGCGTCCGCAAGAGGCGCTCGACAGCGAAGGCGGAGGCCCCGTGAGCGCCGACCAAGCGTCCGCCGCCCAGGTGGCGATCTCCCTGCCCGACGGTTCCGTGCGCGTCTTCGATGCGCCGGTCACCGCCGCCGACGTGGCGGCCGCCATCGGCCCCGGCCTGGCGAAAGCGGCGCTGGCCGCCAGGGTCGATGGCGAGCTGCGCGACCTGCGGCGGCCGATCGAGGCCGATGCCCGCCTGGAGATCGTGACGGCCAGGTCCGACGAGGCGCTGGCGCTCTTCCGCCACGATGCCGCCCATGTGCTGGCGCAGGCCGCCAAGGAGCTCTTTCCCGACGTGCAGGTCACCATCGGCCCGGTGATCGAGGACGGCTTCTATTACGACTTCGCGCGCGACAGGCCCTTCGTTCCGGAGGACCTGGAGAGGATGGAGGCGCGCATGGCGGAGATCGTCGACCGCGACCTTCCCATCGTGCGCGAGGTGTGGGAGCGCGGCGCGGCCGCCGCCTTCTTCGAGGCCGGGGGTGAACGCTACAAGGCCCGGATCGTGCGCGATCTGCCGGCGGGCGAGACGATCACGCTCTACCGCCAGGGCGACTGGATCGACCTTTGCCGCGGCCCGCATCTGCCATCGACCGGCCGCCTGCCCAAGGCCTTCAAGCTCACCCGGCTGGCGGGGGCCTATTGGCGCGGCGACAGCCGCAACGAGATGCTGCAGCGGGTCTATGGCACCGCCTGGCGCGACCGCGGCGAGCTCGACCGCTATCTGACCCGCCTGCAAGAGGCCGAACGGCGCGACCACCGCCGCCTGGGCCGCGAGATGGGCCTGTTCCACTTTCAGGACGAGGCGGTGGGCCAGGCCTTCTGGCATCCCCATGGCTGGCGCCTCTACCGCACGCTCCAGGGCTACATGCGCCGCCGTCTCGAAGGCGCGGGCTATCAGGAGGTCAATACGCCGCAGATGGTGGACCGCGCGCTGTGGGAGGCCTCGGGCCACTGGGAGAAATTCCGCCAGAACATGTTCACGGCCCGCACCGAGGACGAGCGCGTCTGGGCCATGAAGCCGATGAACTGCCCCTGCCACGTCCAGATCTTCCGCCAGGGCGTGAAGAGCTACCGCGACCTTCCCCTGCGCATGGCCGAGTTCGGCTCCTGCCTGCGCTATGAGCCTTCGGGGGCGCTGCTGGGGCTGATGCGGGTGCGCTCCTTCACCCAGGACGACGCCCACATCTTCTGCACCGAGGAGCAGATCGCCCCGGAGACGGCGGCCTTCTGCACGCTGCTGTCGTCGGTCTATCGCGACCTGGGCTTCGACGACTTCGCCGTGAAGTTCTCGGACCGGCCGGCTCTGCGCGCCGGCTCCGACGCGGTGTGGGACCGGGCGGAAGGGGCGCTGAAGGAGGCGGCGGCCGCAGCCGGCCTGGCGCTGGAACTCAACCCGGGCGAGGGCGCCTTCTACGGACCGAAGCTGGAATTCGTGCTGCGCGACGCCATCGGCCGCGACTGGCAGTGCGGCACGCTGCAGGTCGATTTCGTGCTGCCCGAACGGCTCGACGCCTCCTATGTCGCCGCCGGTGGCGAGCGCCACCGCCCGGCGATGCTGCACCGCGCCATCCTGGGTTCCTTCGAACGCTTCATCGCCATCCTGATCGAACACCACGCGGGCCATCTGCCGCTGTGGCTGGCGCCGGTTCAGTATGTCGTGGCGACCGTCACCAACGCGACCGACGAATACGCCGCCCGGGTCCATGCCCGGCTGGCGGATGCCGGTCTCCACGGCCTGCTCGACGACGGCGCCGAGAAGATCGGCTACAAGGTGCGGCTGCATTCGACCGCCCGGGTCCCGATCATCCTCGCCGTCGGCAAGCGCGAGGCGCAGGAAGGCACGGTGGCGCTGCGCCGCCTGGGCAGCGACCGGCGGCAATCTCTTGCACTTGCCGACGCCATTCATAAACTCGCGGACGAATCGCGGCCGCCGGCCTGAGCGCCCCGTCCGCCAGCACAAGGGGAGTTCGCTACATAGCCCGCCCAAGACAGCACATGGCGCCGCCCGAAAAGACCGGCCCGCGCGCCAACGGAGACATCACGGTCGCGCAGGTGCGCCTGATCGGCGCCGATGGCTCCCAGATCGGTGTGGTCGCCCTCCAGGCGGCCATGCGCGCGGCCGAGGATGCAGGCCTCGATCTGGTGGAAATCTCGCCCAACGCCGACCCGCCGGTCTGCAAGCTCCTGGACCTCGGCAAATACAAATACATCGCGCAGAAGAAGGCCAACGAGGCGCGCAAGCGCCAGAAGACCTTCGACGTAAAGGAGATCAAGATGCGGCCGGGCATCGACGATCACGACTACGACGTCAAGATGCGCTCGATGACCCGCTTTCTGGGCGAGGGCGACAAGGTGAAGGTGACCATCCGCTTCCGCGGGCGCGAGCTGGCGCATCCCGAGATCGGCCAGCGCCTGCTGGAGCGTATCCGCGGCGATTCCGACGATGTCGCCAAGGTCGAAGCCATGCCCCGCATGGAGGGCCGCCAGATCGTCATGGTGATGGCACCGAAATAGACCGCCCCGGGCATCCCGCCAGCCCCTTGCATCGCTGTGCCGGCGCGTCTATAAGGCGCCGCCGTGGCTGGGGAGCGGCGCAGGGCGAGGATCATGCCGAAGCTGAAGACGAAGAGTTCGGTGAAGAAGCGGTTTTCCTTCACCGGCAGCGGCAAGCTGAAGCGCAACCACGCCGGCAAGCGCCACTTCATGCGCCGCCGCCCCAAGCGCTTCATCCGCGGCACGCGCCGCGCCACCACGGTGGACGCTGCCGACGAGAAGATGGTCAAGCGTCTGCTGGCCCACGGCTGACGCAGGCAGAAGGCGCTCTCCGCTTGCGGCAGGCCGCCATGTGTGGAGTCGAACGATGGCGCGAGTGAAACGCGGGACGACCTCCCACGCCCGCCACAAGAAGGTGCTGAAGCTCGCCAGGGGCTACCGCGGGCGCGCCCGCAATTGCTACCGGATCGCCCTGCAACGGGTCGAAAAGGCGCTGCAATACGCCTATCGCGACCGCCGCAACCGCAAGCGGGACTTCCGCGGCCTGTGGATCCAGCGCATCAACGCCGGTGCCCGCCTGCACGGCCTCACCTATTCCCGCTTCATGCACGGTCTGAAGCTCGCCGGCATCGATCTCGACCGCAAGGTGCTCGCGGATCTGGCGGTGCGCGAGCCGGACGCCTTCGAGGCCCTGTGCGGGAAGGCCAGCCAGGCGACGGCTGAGGCGGCCTGACCCGGCATCGCCGGGGCCGGTGCGGTCCCTTCGCTACGTTCGGATCGCGGGATGCAGGAGCGGATCGACAGCATTGAGCGGGAGACGCTGGCGGCCATCGCCGCCGCCGCCGACGCCAGGGGGCTCGACGAGGTCCGCGTCGCCGCCCTGGGCAGGAAGGGCCGCCTTACCGCCCTTCTGAAGGGGCTGGGCGAACTGGAGCCGGAGCGGCGCCGGGACGCCGGCCGCGCGCTCAATCGGGCGAAGAAGACGCTCGAGACCGCGCTTGCCGCGCGCCGGGAGGCGCTGGAGCGCGACGAACTCGATCGCAGGCTCGAAGCCGGGTGCGTCGACATCACCATGCCGCCGCGCCCCGAAGCGCGGGGCAGCGTCCATCCCGTCAGCCAGGTGGCCGAGGAGATCGTGGCCATCTTCTGCGAGATGGGCTTCGCCGTCGCCGAAGGCCCCGACATCGAGGACGACTGGCTCAATTTCGGTGCCCTCAACATCCCCGACGAGCACCCCGCCCGCCAGGAACACGACACCTTCTATCTGCCGGCGGCGGGTGACGGGCGGCGCCCGGTGCTGCGCACCCACACCTCGCCGGTGCAGATTCGCCACATGCTCGCCCACCGCCCGCCGATGCGCGTCGTCGCGCCGGGACGCACCTATCGCAGCGACAGCGACATGACGCACACGCCGATGTTCCATCAGCTGGAGGGCCTGGCGGTCGACCGCGCCATCCATATGGGCCATCTCAAGGGCTGCCTGCGCGATTTCGTCGCCGCCTTCTTCCAGCGCGACGATGTGCCGATGCGCTTCCGCCCCAGCTATTTCCCCTTCACGACGCCGTCGATGGAGGTCGATATCGGCTGCTCCTTCGAAGACGGCGTCCTGAAGATCGGCGAGGGCCGCGGCTGGATGGAGATTCTGGGAAGCGGCATGATCCACCCCACCGTGATGAAAAACGGCGGCCTCGATCCCGACCGCTGCCAGGGCTTCGCCTTCGGGCTGGGCATCGACCGCCTGGCGATGCTGAAATACGGCATCCCCGACCTGCGCGCCTTCTTCGAGGCCGATCTGCGCTGGCTGCGCCATTACGGCTTCCATGCCCTCGACGTGCCGACGCCGGACGGGGGCTGGCACAGCAGCACGCCCTCGTGCTGCGAATGAAGAACCGGCACGCCCCCATGCCGCGCAGGACGGGCCCGCCATGAAGATCACGCTGGACTGGCTGAAGCGCCATCTGGAGACCGGTGCCACCCTGGACGAGACGGTGGCGGCCCTCGACCGCATCGGCCTGGAGGTGCAAGGGGTAGAAGATCGAGGGGGGTCGCTGGCGCCGTTCACCGTCGGCCTGGTGACGAAGGCCGAGCCCCACCCCCGGGCCGACCGGCTCCGCGTCTGCACGGTGGAGACCGGAAGCGGCGCGGTGCAGGTGGTGTGCGGCGCGCCCAATGCGCGAAGCGGCATGAAGGGCGTTTTCGCACCGGCCGGCAGCCACATTCCCGGCACCGGCCTGGACCTGAAGGCGGTGGATATCCGCGGTGTCGAAAGCCGCGGCATGTTGTGTTCGGAACGGGAGCTGGGGCTTTCCGACGACCACGACAGCATCGTCGAGCTGGCCGCCGATGCGCCGGTGGGCGCTTCCTATGCCCGCCTCGCCGGCCTCGACGATCCGGTGATCGATGTCGCCATCACCCCCGATCGCGGCGATTGCTTCGCAGTGCGCGGCATCGCCCGCGATCTGGCGGCCGCCGGCCTGGGCAGGCTGAGGCCGCTCGATACCGCGCCGGTCGCCGGCGCCTATCCCTGCCCGCTCGCCATCGCGCTCGACTTCGGCGAGGCGGCCAGGGATGCCTGCCCCGCCTTCATCGGGCGCCATTTCCGCGGCCTCGCCAACGGGCCGTCGCCGGCCTGGATGCGGCGCAAGCTGAAGGCCATCGGGCTGCGGCCGATCTCGGCCCTGGTCGACATCACCAACTGGCTCACCGTCGATCTGGGCCGCCCCGCCCATATCTACGACGCCGACAGGCTGCGGAACCCGGTCGGAGCCAGGCTGGCCCGGCCCGGCGAGAGCCTCCAGGCCCTGAACGACAGGAGCTATGCGCTCGACGGCGATATGACCGTCATCGTCGATGCCGGCGGCGTGCTGGGGCTGGGCGGCGTCGTCGGCGGCGTGGCGACCGGTGCCGGCCCCGACACCGCCAACGGCTTTCTGGAGATCGCGCTGTTCGATCCGGTGCGCACCGCCGCCACCGGGCGCAAGCTGGGGCTGGTCACCGATGCGCGCCAGCGCTTCGAGCGCGGCATCGACGAGGCCTTCGCGCCTGCCGCCATGGAGATCGCCACCCGCCTGGTGCTGGAGATCTGCGGCGGCGAGGCCAGCGAGGTCGTAACGGCCGGTGCCGTGCCCGCCGGAAGGCCGGCCATGGTCGTGCGCCCCTCCCGCGTGGAGAGCCTGGGCGGCGTCGCCATCGCCAGGGCGCGCGCCGAGGCCATCCTCGCCGCTCTCGGTTTCGCCGTCGCCGATGCCGGTCCCGATGCTTGGTCGGTCACCGCGCCCAGCTGGCGCCACGACATGCAGTGCGAGGCCGACGTCATCGAGGAGATTCTCCGCATCCACGGCTTCGACGCCATTCCCATGCGCGCGCTGCCGCGCACAGCAGCACGCCCCCGCGCTGCGGATGAAAGAGAACCGGCACGCCACAGCAGCACGCCCTCGTGCTGCGGACGAAAACATCGCGCTGCGGACGAAGAAGAGCCGGCGCCCCCCCGTGCCGCGCGCCGGCAAGCGGCGGCGACGCGCCCCGTGCCGTCTGCCGGGCAAAGGCGGGTGCGCCGGGTGCTGGCGGGGCGCGGCCTCGCCGAGGCGGTGACCTATTCCTTCGTCGCGCGGCGCCAGGCCCGCGCCTTCGGCGGTGGCGGCGACGGCCTCGTCCTGGACAATCCCATTTCGTCCGACATGGACACCATGCGCCCCTCTGCGCTGCCGGGCCTGCTGGCGGCGGCGGTACGCAACCGGGCGCGCGGCCTGGACGATGTCGGGCTGTTCGAGATCGGCCCCGTCTATGGCGGCACGGGCGTCGGGGACCAGAAGACGGCGGTCGCCGCCCTGCGCATGGGCCAGGCGGAAGCGCGGCACTGGAGCCGCCCTGCGCGCCCGGTCGACCTCTTCGACGCCGAGGCCGACGCCCTGGCGGCGCTCGAGGCCGTCGGCGCGCCGGAGGCGGGGCTGCGGGCGCGGCGCGGCGCGCCGTCCTGGTTCCATCCCGGGCGCTCGGGCCTGTTGTGTCTGGGATCGAAGACGCTGGCCGCCTTCGGCGAGCTTCACCCCGCCGTCGTCGCCTCCTTCGAAGCCCAGGAACCGGTGGTCGCCTTCGAACTGCTTCTGGAGCAGATGCCGGCCCGGCGCGCCGCCTCCTTCGCGCGCGGCGCCGCGACGCTTTCGCCTCACCGCCCGGTCCATCGCGATTTCGCCTTCGTGGTCGATGCCGAGGTGCCGGCCGACGAACTGCTGCGGGCCGTGAGGGGCGCCGACCGGGCGCTGATTGGCGAGGTCTGCATCTTCGACGTCTATCGAGGCCCGGAGCTCGGCCCGGGACGCAAATCGCTGGCGCTCGCCGTCACCCTGCAGCCCGTCGAAGCCACCCTGACCGATGAGGCGCTGGACGCCGTCGGCGAGAAGATCGCCGCTGCCGTCGCTCGCCGCACCGGTGGCGTGCTGCGCGGCCAGGCGGCGGCCGGCGGGGCGGCGGGAGAAAGCGGGCACCGCCCCGTGGCGGGCAAGGGAGGCCCGGGCGGACGGCCATGACCGCCCCCGACCGTATCCGCAACCTCGCCATCGTCGCCCATATCGACCACGGCAAATCGACGCTGGCCGATCGGCTGATCGAGCTGTGCGGCGGCCTCGACGAGCGCGAGATGCGGGGGCAGGTGCTCGACGCCATGGAGCTGGAGCGCGAGCGCGGCATCACCATCAAGGCGCAGGCGGTGCGGCTGGACTACACGGCCGCCGACGGCCAAGCCTATGTCGTCAACGTCATCGACACGCCGGGCCATGTCGATTTCGGCTACGAGGTGAGCCGCAGCCTCAGGGCCTGCGAAGGCGCGCTGCTGATCGTCGATGCCACCCAGGGCGTGGAGGCGCAGAGCGTCGCCAACGCCTGGCTGGCGGTCGAGGCGGACCTCGAAATCCTCCCCGTCCTCAACAAGATCGACCTTGCCGCCGCCGATCCGGAGCGGGTGCGCGCCGACATCGAGGATTCCATCGGCATCGACGCCTCGGGCGCCATCGCCGTCTCCGCCAAGACCGGCGAGAACGTACCGGCCGTGCTGGAGGCGGCGATCGCCGTGCTGCCGCCGCCGGCGAGCGCGGGCCGGCAGGCGCCGCTGAAGGCGCTGCTGGTCGATTCCCGCTACGACCCCTATCTCGGCGTCGTCGTCCTGGTGCGGGTGATGGACGGGTGCCTGCATGGCGGCCAGCGCGTGCGCATGATGGCGACCGGTGCCGTGCGCACGGTGGAGCGGGTGGGCGTGACGACCCCCAAGGCGAAGGCGGTGGAATCGCTGGGGCCGGGCGAGATCGGCTTCTTCACCGCCGCCATCAAGGACATCGCCGAATGTCGCGTCGGCGACACCGTCACCGACGATCGCCGGCCCGTGCAGGCGGCGCTGCCGGGGTTCGAACCCAGCCAGCCGGTGGTCTTCTGCGGCCTCTATCCCGACGACGCGGGCGATTACGACGACCTGCGCGACAGCCTCGGCAAGCTGCGCCTCAACGACGCCAGCTTCCACTTCGAGCCGGAGAGCTCCGCCGCCCTGGGCCTGGGCTTTCGCTGCGGTTTCCTGGGCCTGCTGCACATGGAGATCGTCCGCGAGCGGCTGGAGCGGGAATTCGGCCTCGATCTGCTGGCGACGGCACCCGGCACCGTCTGCCGCGTAGCGAGGCGGGACGGCACCGTCTTCGATCTCCACAACCCTGCCGATCTGCCGGATGCCAGCCGCATCAAGCGCATCGAGGAACCCTGGATCCGCGCCACCGTCATGACGCCGGACGCCTATCTGGGCGCCGTCCTGCAGCTGTGCACCGAGAAGCGCGGCGAGCAGGCGGAGCTCACCTATGTCGGCGGCCGCGCCATGGTGGTCTATCGGCTGCCGCTGGCCGAGGTGGTGTTCGACTTCTACGACCGCCTGCAATCGGTCACCCGCGGCTATGCCAGCTTCGACTACCGGCTCGACGGCTACCGGGCGGGCGACCTGGTGCGCCTCGACATCCTCGTCCATGGCGAGCTGGTGGAAGGCCTCTCGCTCATCGTCGCCCGCGCCCTGGCGGAGGAGCGCGGGCGGGCGGTGTGCAGAAGGCTGAAGGAGGCGATCCCGCGCCAGCTGTTCAAGGTGCCGATCCAGGCGGCCATGAACTGGACGAAGCGGGGCGGCAGGATCGTCGCGCGCGAAACCGTCTCCGCCCTGCGCAAGGATGTGCTCGCTAAATGCTATGGCGGCGACGTAAGCCGCAAGCGCAAGCTGCTGGACAAGCAGAAAAAGGGCAAGAAGCGCCTGCGCCGCTTCGGCAATGTGGAGATCCCCCAGGAGGCCTTCATGGCGGCCTTGAAGCTGGGCGATTGACGCGCCTTCGCGCCGCGGCCGGGAACGCATTGTCTGCGGGCGCGGCTGTCGCTAGGGTCCGCCGTCCGGGGGAGGGATGGCCGAGCGGTTCAAGGCGCACGCCTGGAAAGCGTGTTGGGTGCAAGCCCTCGCGGGTTCGAATCCCGCTCCCTCCGCCATACCACTGCTCTAAGCCGTCGATATTTCCTGTGTCTTCCGAAGAGCCTTCGCTCATTGCCACCATGAAGGCGGGGAATGGACGGCAACGGGCAGAAACGCACGGGAACGATTACCCTTGCCCCGGCACACCGGGCGCCCTACCTTCCAGGCATGGTCGCCGCACTTGCCGCCGGCCGATTCGGGGAGCCTCGCCATGACTGTCGCCACTTTCGACACCTATGCGGCCGCCAAGATGCTCCGCGAAGCCGGCTTCAACGAGGGCCAGGCGGAAGCGGCCGTCGCCATGGTCCGCGATGCCGTCACCGAAGGCGTCGCCACCAAGGCCGACATCGCTGCCCTGAAGGCTGACATCGCTGCCCTGAAGGCCGAATTGACCTGGCGCATGGTGATCCTGGCCGGGGTCGTGATTGCGGCCGTCAAGCTCATCCCGTGACGGGCTGGGTGATGGACCAGCGCCGCGCCCTGGAAGCCATCATTGGCGGCATGGAAGTCGTGATCGAGCGCACCGCACCCGCCGCCAGGAGCGCATAGCGCCCGCCGCGCCACCGTTGCGGGTTGCGGGCGAGGGCGCTTGCCGCCAGGATCGGCATTGCCGCCGCCTGCCCCTTGCCGCCGCCCAGGTCGCGAAGGAGGGCAGCCCTGGCGTCACCCTGGAGGAGTACCACGACCATGGACGGTTTTCGCGAACGCCTGGCCAAAGGGCCGCCGCTGGTGATGGACGGTGCCACCGGCTCCGAACTGCAACGGCGCGGGGTCTATGTCTCCTACGGCGTCAGCGACGACGGCGTGCTGGGCGCCTGGTCGGCGACGGCCATGCGCGACGCGCCGGAGGTGGTGCGCGGCGTGCACGAGGATTATCTGCGGGTGGGCGCCGACCTCCTCATCACCAACAGCTTCTGGACCAACGGCGTCAAGCTGGGCCTGGTGGGGCTGGCGGGCGAGGCCCGTCGCTACACCCGCATGGCGGGCGAGATGGCCGTGGAGGCGCGCGACCGGCTGCGCCCCGGCGCCTTCGTCGCCGGCGGCATGGCCCCGCCCCATGGCGGGCGCGACGCGGTGCCGCCCGACCGCCGCGACCTGCCGCGCGAGTTCGCCATGCAGGCCCGCGAGCTGGCCGCCGTCGGCGTCGATGTCCTGCTGCCCGAATATGTCGGCTGGATCGAGGATTGCGTGGCGGCCGTGGACGCGGTGGCGGCGGCGGGCCTGCCGGTCATGCTGGGCCTGCGCCACGTCCGGGAAGACGGCACCATGCAGCACGGCGAGAGCTTCGAGGCGCTGGTGGAGGCGTTGGCCGGGCGCGAAGTGGCGGCGATCCTGTTGATGTGCTCCGAGCCCGCCGCCATCGACGCCTGCCTGCCCCGCCTCGCCGCCGCCTTCGACGGCCCGGTGGGCGCCTATCCCAACATCGGCTACGACTATTCGGGCGAGTCCGGCGAGGCGGTGAAGGCGGGCGGCCATTTCCACACCCTCGACGACACGCGCCACCCCCCCGCCATGCTGGCCGCCCATGCGCGCCGCTGGTTCGACGACGGCGCGCGCATCGTCGGCGGCTGCTGCGCCACCACGCCGGACCATATCGCCGCCATCCGCGCCCTGGTCTGAGCGCCGGCGCAAGCCTCACCCCGGCCTCTCCAGCGCGATCCTGCGATAGCTCAGCGCTTCGGCGATGTGGGGGCGGCGGATGGCGGCGCTGCCGTCCAGGTCGGCGACGGTGCGCGCCACCCGCTGCACCCGGTGCCAGCCGCGCGCCGAGAGCTTCAATCGCTCGGCGGCCTGCATCAGCAGCGCCTGCCCGTCGCCGTCCAGCGCCGCCACCTCTTCCAGCAGTCTTCCCTCGGCGGCGGCGTTCACCCGCACGCCGGGATGGCCGGCATAGCGCTCGTTCTGCACCCGGCGCGCGGCGGCGACGCGCGCCGCCACCTGGCGCGAGCCTTCGGCCGGCGGCGGCAGGGCGAGATCGGCCGCCGGCAGATCGGGCACCTCGACATGCAGGTCGATGCGGTCGAACAAAGGGCCGGAGATGCGGGCCTGATAGTTGCCGGCGCAGCGCGGCGCCCGCGTGCAGGCGCGCGCCGGGTCGGCCAGCCAGCCGCATTTGCAGGGATTCATGGCCGCCACCAGCTGGAAGCGGGCGGGCCAGGAGATGTGGCGGTTGGCCCTGGCCACCAGCGTCCGGCCCGTTTCGGCCGGCTGGCGCAGCGCGTCCAGCGCCTGGCGGTGAAACTCCGGCAGCTCGTCTAGGAACAGCACGCCGTTGTGGGCCAGCGAGGCTTCGCCCGGCCCCGCCCGCTGGCCGCCGCCCGCCAGGGCCGCCATGCTGGCGCTGTGATGGGGGTCGCGGAAGGGGCGCCGCCGGCCGATGCCGCCGCCCCTCAGACGGCCCGCCACCGAGGCGACGAGGCTGGTCTCCAGCGCCTCCTCCGGCGTCAGGGGCGGCAGGATGCCGGGCAGGCGTCGCGCCAGCATGGATTTGCCGGCGCCGGGCGGGCCGATCATCAGCAGGTTGTGGCCGCCGGCGGCGGCGATCTCCAGCGCCCGCTTGGCGGCCTCCTGGCCCTTGATGTCGGCGAGGTCGTCCGGCGCGGCATCGCCTTCCACCTCCAGCCTGGCTGCGGGCGGGGCCAGCAGCTGCGTGCCCTTCCAGTGGTTGACGAGGGCGAGCAGATGGTCCGGCGCCAGCACGCGGCACCCGCCCGCCCAGGCCGCCTCCGGCCCGTTGGCCGCCGGGCACACCAGGCCGGCGCCGTGGCGCTGGGCGAAGATCGCCGCCGGCAGCACACCCACCACCTGGCTGATGCGCCCGTCCAGGGCCAGCTCGCCCAGCACGATGTCGTTGCGGGCCGCCTCCGGCGCCACGGCGCCCAGGGCCGTCAGCAGGGCGACGGCGATGGGCAGGTCGTAGTGGCTGCCCTCTTTCAGCAGGTCGGCGGGCGCCAGGTTGACGGCGATGCGGCGCGGCGGCAGGGCGATGCCGACGGCCGCCAGGGCCGAACGCACCCGCTCGCGGCTTTCGCCCACCGCCTTGTCCGGCAAGCCGACGATGGTGAAGGTCGGCTGGCCCGGCGCCAGAGAAACCTGCACTTCCACCCGCAGGGCCTCGACGCCCATCAGCGCCACGGTGGCGATGCGGGTAGCGATCATGGCGCGACCCTAGCCGCTTTCGCCGCCCCAGTCAGCGAGCGTCTCGGCCGGGTAGTGCCTCGATTTGCAGATGGGCAGGCACCGTTTACCGCCACCCCGCGCGCTTCCATCGCGCCCGCCCCACAGCAGCACGCCCCCGTGCTGCACATGCAAGAATCAGCGCGCCCCCGTGCTGCGCATGAACGATCTCCCCAGCGTTGCCACCGGCTTCGCGTCCGGGACGCCGCCACGCAGCGCGGCGGCGTGCGGCCTCGAAATCGCAAACCGGGACACCGCCCTCGGCCGCCGCCTTTGTCGCCGCCCCCCGCTTCGGCTATGGAGGATGGATGCCCCGATGCCGGGGCGGGCAAGGGAAGGGGATCGGCTCCGGTGGGCCGCCTGGTCTTCAAAACCAGCGAGGGGCGCGCGAGCGTGTCTGGTGGGTTCGACTCCCGCCCCCTTCCGCCGCACGGCCTCGAGGTCGTGCTGGTGGGCGGCGGCCACGCCCACGTCGAGGTGTTGCGGCGCTTCGCCATGGCTCCGCCGGCCGGCATGCGCCTGGCCCTGGTGGCCCGCGATACGCTCACGCCCTATTCCGGGATGCTGCCGGGCTATCTGGCGGGCCGCTACGAGCGCGGCGAGGCGCATATCGACCTGCGCCCGCTGGCCGTGCGCGCCGGCGCCAGGCTGATCCACGCCGCCGCTTGCGGCCTCGATCTGGAGCGGCGGCAGGTGCTGTTCGCCGCCCGTCCGCCGCTGGCCTTCGATCTCGCCTCGCTCGATATCGGCTCCCGGCCGCCGGTCGCCGCCATCGCGGGCGCGAGGCGCCACGCCCTGGCGGTGAAGCCGGTGGATGCCTTCCTGGAGGGCTGGCGGAGGGTCGAGGCCGCGGCTTCTACCGCCGGCCGCGGCTTGCGCGTCGTCGTCGTCGGCGGCGGGGCGGGCGGGGTGGAGCTGTGCCTGAGCCTCGCCCACCGCCTGGGCCGCGCCCTGGCGGCGGCCGGGCGGGCGCCGCCCGCCTTCGCGCTCGTCACCGAAGGCGACAGGCTGCTGGAGGGCCACGGCGCCCGCGCCGGACGGCTGCTGGCGGCGGCGCTGGCGCGGGCCGGGATCGCCCTCCATGCGGGGCGCCGGGCGGCGTCCGCCGGGCCTGGCGCCCTGGTCCTGGACGACGGCACCGCCATCGCCTGCGACGCGGCCGTGCTGGCCACCGGGGCGGCGGCGCCTTCCTGGCTGGCGCATAGCGGCCTGGCGCTGGATGGCGCCGGCTTCGTGCGCGTGGATGCCTGCCTGCGTTCCGTCTCCCATCCCTTTCTGCTGGCGGCCGGCGACGTCGCCAGCTTCGATCCCCGCCCGCTGGAAAAGAACGGCGTCCAGGCGGTGCGCCAGGGGCCGCTGCTGGCGCGCAATCTGCGCCGTCTGGCCGCCGGGCGCCGGCCTGTGGCCTTCCGGCCCCGCCGGCGTTCCCTGGCGCTGATCGCCAGCGGCGCCGGGCGCGCCGTCGCCTCCTGGGGGCCGCTCGCCTGCGAGGGCGCCTGGGCGTGGCGCTGGAAGGAAGGCATCGACCGGCGCTGGATGCGGCGCTATCGGACGCTGCCGGCGATGGCTCCGGAGGACGGCCGCGACGCCATGCGCTGCGGCGGCTGCGGCGCCAAGGTGCCGGCCCATGTGCTGCGCCGCGCGCTGGCCCGCCTGCGGGCGGCGCGCCCCGAAACCCTGGCCCCGATGGCGGCGCTCGACGACGCGGCCGAGATCGTCCCGCCGCCCGGCACCGTGGCCGTGCAGACGGCGGACCAGTTCCCGGCCTTCATCGACGACCCGTACGTCTTCGGGCGCATCGCCGCCGTGCACGCCCTTTCCGACATCCACGCCATGGGCGCGCAGGCCGCCTCCGCCCTGGTGCTGGCGGGCCTGCTGCCGGGCAGCGCGCAGGCCATGGAGGAGGAGCTGGTGCAGATGCTCCAGGGCGTCGTTTCCATCCTGGAAAGGGAGGGCTGCGCGCTGGCCGGCGGCCACAGCGGCGAGGCGTCCGGGCGCCCCGGCCTGGGCCTAGCCGTCACCGGCTTCGCCCCGCCCGCCTCGCTGGTGCGCCTGGGCGGCCTGCAGGCGGGCGACGCGCTGCTGCTGACCCGCCCGCTGGGGAGCGGCGTCCTCTTCGCCGCCGACATGCGCGGCGAGGCGCAGAGCCCCTGGATCGAGGCGGCGCTGGCGGGGATGCAGCGGTCGAACGGGCCGCCGGCGCGCATCCTGCAGGGCCACGGCGTCCACGCCATGACCGACGTCACCGGCTTCGGCCTGGCCGGCCATCTGCGCGCCATGCTGGTGGCCTCCGGCACCGGCGCCCGCCTGGATTGCGCCGCCCTGCCCGCCTGGCCGGGCGCCCGCCGGCTGCTGGCGCGCGGCATCGCCAGCACGCTGCACCCCGGCAACGCAGCGGCGGCCGGCGACATGCTCGATGCCGCCGCCGCCGACCCGCTGCTGTTCGACCCGCAGACCGCCGGCGGCCTGCTGGCGGGCCTTCCCGCCGCCCGCGCGGGCGACTGCCTGCGGGCGCTGCGCGAAGCGGGCTGCGACGAGGCCGCCATCGTCGGGGAGGTGACGCAGGGCCCGCCCGCCATCCGCCTGCGCGGCGGAGGCTGCGCGGTGGAGGCTGCGCGACGGGGGCCGCCGATCAGTCGCGATAACCCTCGGGGATCAGCATGAAATCGCCGACATGGCGGATCGCCGCCTCGCCGTCGGCCATGCAGACCGGGCGCAGGGCGCGGGCGAGGTGGCCGGCATGGGTGCCGGTCCAGTACCAAGCCGCCACCTCCTCGCCGTCGCCGTCGTCGGCGGCTTCGGAGTAATAGGCCCGGAGGTCCTCCGCAGCCAGGCGCAGGGCGTCGGCCGCCGCCATGCCGGCGGGCGCGGCGTCCCGGTCGCCGGCCAGCCAGCGGCCCAGCAGCCGCGCCGCCTCCTCGGGCGCCAGCCCGCTCGCCCCCACCGTGGTGCGCCCGCGCCGTTCCACGCCGGCCCGGTAGCGGGGCGCCAGGGCGCGGAGCTCCTCGATCACCGCCTCGGCGCTGGCGCCCTCGTCGGCGGCATGTTCGAAGGGCGGGCGCCAGGGGCCGGCGACGGCCGCCGGCGCGTCGTCGGGGAAGTCTTCCAGCACCGGGCCCTGCGGGCGGTCGAGCAGCGCCAGGGCGGCCCGCAGCACCCGCCTCTGGAAGGCGGGGTGGCCCGGCGTGCCGAAGGGCCGGCCCAGCGCGAAGGGCACCCACAGGGCGCGCGGCGGCGCCATCTGCTCCGCCTGCCGACGCACCAGGGCGATGGCGACCGTCGCCAGCCCCTCGTCCTCCATATACTTCGCCAGTCCGCTCACGGCGCACGTGCAAAGGGGTCAGACGGGGACCAGCACCACCGTGTTGACGCCCTCGGCCCGCATCCGCCCCGCCAGGGCGCGGGCCTCGGCCTCCATGGCGCCCACATCCGACGCGCCCATGAAGGAATAGTGGCAGGGGGCCTCGCCGCCGATCTCGCCTGCCGCCGCCAGCTCCCGCAGCCGCTCGACCGGGAAGACCACGTCGAGATCGCGCTGGAAGCCGCTGCGGTCGTGGGAGACGGAGAGATGGTCCATCACCGCCTCGCCGGCCCGCGCGCCGGGGATGGCGCGCCAGTCGCCGGCGCCCTCGCCGAAGGGGCGGTCTTCGGGCAGCCGCAGGCCGGCCGAGGAGACCAGCGCCACGCGGCGCCGGTGGGGGGCCGCCGGCTCCACCCAGGGCGCGCCCGGCACCGCCGGCATCCGGTAGTCGTTCAGGAAATCCCTGAGTTCGGGGTCGAGATCGTTCATACGCACCATGGCCGGCCCTCCCTTGCGCTGCCGCCGCAGCCTGGGCGGTGGCGGCGGTGCCTGTCAATCGCCGCCGGGCAGGCGGGCGACGGTCTCCAGCATCGGCGGCGCCAGTTGATCGGCGCTGCGCCCGGCCCAGTCGCGCTGCGGCACGCTGGCCAGCATCCGCCGCTGCGCCGCCTCCAGCCTCTCCAGCTCGGCGCCGAGCTCGATGGTGAGCAGGCGCCCGTCGGCCACCACCCGCCGGCCATCGACATAGACGTCGGTGATCGCCCGCTCGCCGGCCACCGCCAGCAGGCTGCGCAGCGGTTCGCGCACCGGCATCATGGCCGGATGCTTGAGGTCCGCGACCGCGAAATCGGCCTTTGCCCCCGGTGCCAGGCGGCCCAGATCGTCGCGGCCCAGCGCCCTGGCGCCGGCGACGGTGGCGGCGTGGAAGACGTCGCGCCAGGCGATGTCGGCCACGCTTTCGCCCGCCAGGCGGGCGGCCAGGGCGGCCGTCTTCATCTCGTCGGCCATGTTGTGGGGATAGGTGTCGGTCCCCAGCCCGACGCGGACGCCGCGGCCCAGATAGCTCCCCAGGGTGCGGAGCGCGATGCCGCGCCGGGAGAAGACGGTGGGGCAGTGGGCGACGGTGGCGCCGGTCTCGCGCAGCAGGTCGAGATCGCCCTGCGAGGTCCAGTGCAGCCAGGGGTGGTGATCGAGGAAGATGCAGTGGGCGAGGATGCTGCGGTCGTCGAGCACGCCGATGTCGGCCAGCCAGCGGATCGGCGTTTTGCCGTGGCGGCGCTGCATCTCCAGAAACTCGCTCACCGACTGGGCGGCGTGGAGGGTCCAGGGCAGGTCGCGCTCGCGGGCGAAGGCGTGGCTGTCGCGCAGCAGCTCCTCGCCGCAGGTATCGACCTGGGAGGGCGCAAGCATGCCCGAAAGGCGCCCGCTGGGGTGCTGGCGCGCCCGCTCGACGACGCGCCGGGCCTCCTCGAAACGGCGCCTGCCGGCCTTGCGGTCCCAGCGATAGTCGAGACTGTGGCCGTCGGCGGTGGACCAGAGCGCATCGCGGAAGGAGGGCGCGGCCACGGCGCGGATGCCGCTGGCCGCCAGCGCGTCGAGCCAGCCGTCGAAGGGGGCGGAGATGTCCACCGCCGTGGTGACGCCCGACAGCAGCAGCTCGCCCAGCGCCACCGCTAGGCAGGCGCGGCGGCCCTCCTCGTCCTGGGGCTCGAACACCGGTAGATGCTCGTAGAGCGAGCTGTGCCAGAAGCCGGGCGAATGGATCTCGTCGGTGACGCCCTTGCGCATCGCCTCGCTCTGGGCGTGGGTGTGGATGTCGACGAAGCCCGGCATCACCAGCCTGTCGCGCCCGTCGATCTCGCGCGCGGCCCGGCCCGGCCAGCCGGGGCCGACGAAGGTGATGGCGCCGTCCTCGAAGGCCAGGTCGGCGTCCCTCAGATAGACGTGGCTGCTGCCGTCCCAGGCGACCAGCCAGGCGATGTTGCGGATGACGGCATCGGCGGTGGCGGCGGTCATGGCGGCCCTCCCGCCGTCATCCTAGCCCGGCGGGCGGAAGCGGCGCTAATAGGCCACCGGCAGCGGGTCGAAATGGCGCCAGAGATACCAGCAGGCGACCGTCCGCCAGGGCCGCCAGGCGCGGGCCACGGCGGCCAGCCGGGCGGGCCGGCGGTCGCCGCCATAGAGGCGGCAGACGGCGCGTTGCAGGCCGATGTCGGCCAGCGGCAGCACGTCCAGGCGCCCCAGCGCGAAGATCGCCGCCATGGAGGCGGTCCACGGCCCGACGCCGGCGAAGGCGGCCAGCGCGCGCAGCACCTCGTCGTCGCTGCCCCGCGTCCAGTCGCGCCCGGCCGTCTCCGGCTCGCAGAAGCGCGCCGCCAGCGCCGTCAGCCAGCCCGCCCTGGCGCGGGTGAGCCCGCATTCGGCCAGCGCCGCGCTGCCGGCGGCCAGGAAGGCGGCGGGCGCAGGCTGCCCCAGCCGGGCCAGCAGCCGCCGCCACAGCGCCTCGGCCGCCGCCACCGAGAGCTGCTGGCCGACGATGGCCCGCGCCAGGCTGTGGAAGAGGTCGCCATGGGGCCGGAGCCGCTCGCCGCGATAGCGCCCGATCGGCCCCGCCAGAATGGCGTCGCGCCGCTCCAGCTGGCGGCAGGCGCGGGTCCAGGCCGAATCGAAGGCGTCCATGGCGCCATGGTCGCCGCACCGCGCCGCGCCCTGCAAGCGGCGCCCATGGATCGGCGGCGGCGCTGGCCGCTATGCTGGCGCATGGCTGTGGCGGCACGCTCTCTGCTCCTGGCGGCCGCGCTGGCGGCCGCGCTGGCCGCCGGCCCCGGCCGCGCCGACTGGCTCCAGGGCTGGCAGGCGGCCGCCGGCGGCGACTGGCGGGCGGCGGCGGCGGCCTGGCGGCCCGGCGCCGAGGCCGGCCATATCGACCTGCGCTTCCATCTCGGTCTGCTCCACGAATCCGGGTTGCTGGGCGAGGCGGATTACCGGGCGGCGGCGCGCTGGTACGAGGCGGCGGGGCGGCTGCCGGCCGCCCTGCACCGGCTGGCGGGGCTGGCCCTGCGCGGCCTGGGCATGGCGGCGGATGCGGAGCGCGCCATGGCGCTGCTGGGGGCCGCCGCCGAGGCCGGCTATGCGCCCGCCCAATACAACTTCGCGGCCGCCTGGGAGGCCGGCCTCCACCTGCCGCCCGATCTCGACCGGGCGGCGCTGTGGTATCGGCGGGCGGCGGACCGGGGCATGGCGGCGGCGCAGTACGCGCTGGGCCGCCTGCTGGCGGCCGACGACGGCGGCCTGCCGCGGGCGCTGGCCCGCTACCGAACGGCGGCCGAGGCCGGCTATGCGCCCGCCCAGAACAACCTGGCGTTGATGTACGAACGGGGCGAGGGCGTGGCCCGCGACCCGGCGGCCGCCCGGGCCTGGTATCGGCGGGCGGCGGCTTCCGGGCTGGCGGTGGCCCAGAACAATCTGGGGGTGATGCTGCGCTATGGGCGCGGCATCGTTCCCGACCCGGCGGCGGCCGCCGCCAGCTTTCGCGACGCGGCGAGAGGCGGCGATCCCTTCGGCCAGCTCAACTTCGCCCAGGCGCTCGCCAACGGCATCGGCGTGGCGCAAGACGGCGTGGAGGCCTATGCCTGGATCCTCCTCGCCCGGCGCAGCGGCGACCGGGCGGCGGCCGCGCAGGCGGCGGACTATGCGGCCGGCCTGGCCCCGCGCCTCGACCGCGAGCAGCGCCACCGGGCCGCCCGGCGGGCGCGGCTGCTGGCGGTGCGGGTGGCGGCGGAGGTGGAGAGGCGCCGGCCGCGCCCGCGGCTGCTGGCGGTGGAGGAGCTGGGGGCGCCGGTGGTGGCCGCGCAGCGCTATCTGCTGGAACTGGGCTATCTCGCCGGCTGGGTGGACGGCCGCGCCGGGCCGGCGACGGCACAAGCGCTGCGTCGCTTCCGCCGCGACGCCGGGCTGGCGGGCGCCGGCGCCATCGACGAGGCGCTGGCGGCCCTGCTGGCTTCGGCCTGGCAGGCCGCGCGGCAGGAGCAGGCCGCCCGCCCGCTCGCCGCTCAATAGGAGCGCGGCAGCCCCAGCACGTGCTCGGCCAGATAGGCCAGCACCAGGTTGGTGGAGATCGGCGCCGTGCGGTAGAGCCGGGTTTCCCGGAACTTGCGCTCGATGTCGTATTCGCGCGCGAAGCCGAAACCGCCATGGGTTTGCAGGCACATGTCGGCGGCCTCCCAGGAGGCGTCGGCGGCCAGCATCTTCGCCATGTTGGCATGGGCGCCGGCGTTCTCGCCCGCCTGATAGCGGCGCGCCGCCTCGGCCACCGTCAGCGCCGCCGCCTCGGTGCGGGCGAAGGCGGCGGCGATGGGAAACTGGATGCCCTGGTTCTGCCCGATGGGGCGGCCGAACACCGAGCGGGCGCCGGCATAGGCGGCGGCGCGGTCGATGAAGAAGCGGGCGTCGCCGATGCACTCGGCCGCGATCAGGATGCGCTCGGCGTTCATGCTGGCGAGGATGTAGCGAAAGCCCTTGCCCTCCTCGCCGATCAGGGCGGAGGCGGGGATGGCAAGGCCGTCGAAGACGATCTCGGTGGTGGCGTGGTTGACCATGGTGGCGAGCGGGCGGATGTCGAGGCCGCGCCCCCGGGCCTGGCGCAGATCGACCAGGAAGACGGAAAGCCCGTCGCTCTTCTTCGCCACCCGCTCGCGCGCCGTGGTGCGGGCCAGCAGCAGCATGAGGTCGGAATGCTCGGCCCGCGAGGTCCAGAGCTTGCGCCCGTCGACGATGTAGCGGTCGCCCTCGCGCCGCGCGAAGGTGGCAAGGGCGGTGGTGTCGCTGCCGCTGTCGGGTTCGGTGACGGCGAAGGCCTGCAGGCCCAGCGCGCCCGAGGCGATGGCGGGAAGCCAGGCCCGCTTCTGCGCCGGCGAGCCGTGGGCGGCCAGCGTGGCCATGGTATACATCTGCGCGTGACAGGCGGCGGCGTTGGCGCCGGAGCGCTGGATCTCCTCCAGGATGGCGCAGGCGGCCGCCAGGGGCAGGCCGCTGCCGCCGTACTCTTCGGGGATCAGCGCCGCCAGCAGCCCCGCCTCGGCCAGCGCCGCCACGAACTCGCCGGGCCAGGCGCGGGCGGCGTCCTTCTGCTGCCAGTAGCGGCCGGGGAAGCCGGCGCACAGGCGGCGCACGCTGTCGCGGATATCGGCATGGTCGGCAGGCTCGCCCGCCGCTCTGGCCTCTTTCATGGCAGCCTCCGCCGGCAAGCTTAGCGGTGGAAGGCGCCGGCTGTCGCCCCTGCCGCGCCACTGGAGGGAAAGGGGTTGACGGGGTAAGGTTGACGATCTACACTGACTTGCGGTAATAAGACATTATAAGGAAGATACGATGAACAACAACATTCTCCTTGCCGACGAGGTGTGGGTCGCGACGGCGCTGCTCCATCGCCGCCATCCCGAGAGGGGCGATTTCGCGGTGGCCGAGATCGTTCGGCAGGCGGCGGCGAAGAAGATGGCCGGCCCCGGGCCTCTGCGCCCCGGCGTCCAGGTCCATGCTTCTCAACACTCCGTCGCCAACAAGCCTCCCAATCGCAGCCGTCACCGCATGCTGGTCGAGACCTCCAGGGGGCGCCGCCGCCTCTTCCGGCCCGGCGATCCCTGCCATCCCGATCGCCGCTCGGGAAAGCACCTTCCTCACGAGGGCGACATCCCTCCCGATTGCAGGGAGCTGCTCGAGTGGTATCGCAGCGAATATGCCGCAGGCGGCGATGTTCCCTCGCCGGACCCGATCCTTTCCCTGCGCGATTCCGGCGCCGGCGTCTGGGAGGGTGAGAAGGCCGACAGCTATGTGCGGCGGCTGCGCGAGGGCTGGTCGTGAGCCGCGTCTTCTGGGACACCAATCTGTTCGTGTATCTGCTGGAGGGCGGCGCCCGCAGCGAGCGGGTCGCCGCCCTGCGGCAGCGCATGATCGAACGTGGCGACGCGCTGCTGACTTCGGCGCTCACCCTGGGCGAGCTGCTGGTCAAGCCCCTGGAGGCCGGCGACCGGGCGCTGGCCGAGCGCTGCGAGCGGGCGATCCGGTCCGGGGCCACCGTGGTTCCCTTCGACGACCGCTGCGCCCGGCCCTTCGCCGAAATCCGGCGCGACCGCGCCATCCGCCCGCCCGACGCCATCCAGCTGGCCTGCGCCGCGGCGGCCGGAACCGACCTCTTCATCACCAACGACGACCGCCTGAGCCGCAAGACGGTGCAGGGCATCCAGTTCATCCAGCCCCTGGAAGGCGCTTTCCTGTAGCCCCGGCGGCGCCAGCACCTTCTCCCAGGGGCCGGCCTCGCGGCGCCGGGCTCAGAACGGCCGGTCGCCGGCGATCTGGGCCCGCAGCATGATGCGACGGCTCGCGGGGTCGAAGGCGTCGCGGCGGTGGAGGGTGCGGCGGTTGTCCCACATCGCCACGTCGCCCGCCCGCCAGCGGTGGGTGCAGGCGAAGGCCGGATCGCGGCAATGGTCCCACAGGCGATCCAGCAGGCGGTCGCTTTCGGCGGCCGGCAGGCCCTCGATGGCGGCGCCCCGCCGCCGCCCCGGATAGAGCGAGAGGCGCCCGGTCTCGGGATGGGTGCGCAGGACGGGATGGCTCGCCCCCGGCGCCGCCTCGCGCCTGGCCCCGCCGGTGCTGGTGGTGGCGCCGTCGTGGTGCAGGCGCCGCCCGCCGACGGCGCGGCGCAGATCGTCGCCGAGCTGCCGCCAGGCCGCTTCCATGCAGGCGAAGCCGGTGTCGCCGCCCGCCGCCGGCACCTCCTGAGCGTAGAGGACGCTGGCCGCCGGCGGGCGTTCCAGATAGGACATGTCGCTGTGCCATTCGGCCTCGCCTGCCCCCAGGCTGCCGATCGGCCGGCCGTTCTCCACCACGTTGGAGATGTACCACACCGGCTGGCCGGCGAGTTCGGCGCGGGTGGCGGTTTCGCTGGCCGGCGGCGGCTCCAGCCGCCCGAAGCGGGCGGCGAAGGCGGCGAGCGTGGACGCCGTGAGCGACTGGCCGCGGAAGAACAGCACGCCGTGTCGCAGCCAGGCGCGGCGCAGCGCCGCACCGTCGAGGGACGCCGGATCGGCTAGGTCCACATCGATCACCCACGCTCCCAGAACGGCGTCGAGGGGTTCGACCTGCATCGCTCTCCCGCGGCGGGGGGCCGCGCGTTTCCGCCCGCCGCCATGATAGGCTCTTTGGCGGCGGCTGCCACCCTGGCGGCGGGCCACGGGGGCGCCATGGACGGGCAGCGCTGGGATGTGGAGGGCTATCGCCGCTTCGCCGATTTCGTGCCCGAACTGGGCCGCCCGCTGCTGGCGCTGCTGGCGCCGCGCCCGGGCGAGCGGGTGCTGGACCTGGGCTGCGGCGACGGCGCCCTGACGGCCGAGATCGCCGCTGCCGGCAGCCGCGTGACGGGCATCGACAGCGCGCCGCAGATGGTGGCCGCCGCCCGCCGGCGGGGGCTGGACGCCCGCGAGATGGATGCGGCGGCCCTGACCTTCGAGCGCGCGTTCGACGCCGTCTTCAGCAATGCCGTGCTGCACTGGGTGGCCGACATCGACGCCGCCCTGGCCGGCGTCGCCCGCGCCCTCAGGCCCGGCGGGCGCTTCGTGGGCGAGTTCGGCGGCCACGGCAATGTGGCGGCGATCCGGGTGGCGCTGGCGGCGGTGCTGAAGGCGCGCGGCGCAGCGCCCGTCGCCACCTGGTTCTATCCCACGCCGCAGCAATGGCGCCGCCGTCTGCAGGCGGCGGGCTTCGCCGTGCGGAGCGTCGAGCTGCTGCCGCGCCCCACGCCCCTGCCGGCCGGCATGGCGGGCTGGCTGGAGACCTTCGCCGGCCGCTCCTTCGCCGCCCTGCCGCCCGGCGAGCGCCTTGCGGCCCGCGACGAGGCGCTGGCGCTGCTGGCCCCGGTGCTGCGCGACGGCGACGGCCATTGGAGCGCCGATTACATGCGCCTGCGCTTCGCCGCCCGCCTCGAGCGCGCCGAAGGATCGCCGCCGTCCTGACCCGCGGCGAAGCGGCCGCGCCCGGGCGCGGCGCCGGGCGGGCGGCGGCCTATGCCACCTCGTCGATGCGTTCCACGATGCGGGAGACGATGCCGTATTCCTTCGCCTCCTGCGGATCCATCCAGTAGTTGCGGTCGGTGTCCCTGGCGACCCGTTCCACCGGCTGGCCGGTCTCGGCGGCGATGATGCGGTTCAGCCGGTCGCGCATCTTGAGGATCTCGCGCGCCTCGATGTCGATTTCGGTCGCCCGGCCGCCGATGCCGCCCATGGGCTGATGGAGCAGAAAACGGGTGTTGGGGGTGCAGAAACGGTTCTCGCGCCGCGCGGCGAGATAGACATGGGCGGCGGCCGAGGCTACCCAGCCGGTGCCCACCACCTTCACCGGCGCCGCCACGAAGCGGATGGCATCGTGGATGGCGTCGCCCGATTCCACATGGCCGCCGGGCGAGCTGACGACCAGGCGGATCGGCGCCTGGCTCACCTCGCTCATGGCCAGCAGCTGGGCGCAGGCGCCGCGCGCCGCCTTCTCGTCGATCTCGCCGAAGAGCAGGACGGTGCGCGCCTCGAACAGGATCCTGCCGGCGGCCCGGCTGGCCGCCGCCCTGCCTTCGTCTTTCCCTTCGCCGTCCCCGCCGGACTGCCGCGGGAACCCGGATTCGGACATGGCCCCCGCCCCGGTTCGCCGCCGCCAAACTGTCACGGCCGGTGCCGGTCTGGCAACCGCTTCCGTGCCCTTCGCGCCGCTCACGCCAGCCCCATCAGCGAGCGGGCGAAGGCGCCGGCGTCGAAGGCATCGAGGTCGTCTGTGCCCTCGCCCACGCCGACGGCGTGGATGGGGAGCGCGAAGCGTTCCGCCAGGGCGACGACCACCCCGCCTCTGGCGGAGCCGTCGAGCTTGGTGACGACGAGGCCGGTGACGCCGCCCAGCGCCTGGAAGGCCTCCACCTGGGCATGGGCGTTCTGGCCGGTGGTGGCGTCGAGCACCAGCAGCCGTTCGTGGGGGGCGGCGGCGTCCAGCTTGGCCAGCACGCGGGCGATCTTGTCGAGCTCGGCCATTAGGTCGGCCCGGTTGTGGAGGCGCCCGGCGGTGTCGACCAGCAGCAGGTCGGCCCCGTCGGCCTGCGCCTTCTCCAGCGCGCCATAGGCGACGCCGGCCGCATCGCCGCCCTGCCGGCCGGCGACCACCTCGGCCCCGGCGCGCGCCCCCCAGACCTGGAGTTGCTCGATCGCCGCCGCGCGGAAGGTATCGCCCGCCGCCAGCACCACCTTGCGCCCCGCCCGGACATGGAGGCGGGCGAGCTTGCCCAGGGTGGTGGTCTTGCCGGTGCCGTTGACGCCCATCGCCAGCACGACATGGGGCCTGTTCTCCGGCTGCGGGGCCAGCGGGCGGGCCAGGGGGGCGAGGGTGGCGGCGATGCTGGCGGCCAGCTCCCGGCGCACCTCGCCGTCGCTCGTCTCGCCGTCGAAGCGCCGCTTCGCCAGGGCGCGGGTGAGGCGCTGCGCCGCCGGCAGCCCCAGATCGGCGGCGATCAGCGTCTCCTCGATCGCCTCCAGGGCGGCCTCGTCGAGGCGGCGGCGGGAGAGCGCGGCGGCCATGTTGCGGGCGATGCGCCCGGAGGAGCGGGCCAGACCGGAGCGCAGGCGGGCGAGGAAGGTCATGGGGCGACGACGGCCACCAGGCGCCCGCCCTGAAGCCCGGAGATGCGCAGGCGGGCGAGGCTTGCGGGCGCCACCGCCTCCGGCGTGGCGACGGGGCAGCCGTGCTCGCTGCGCCCGCGCCCCGGCGCCTCCACCAGCACGCTGGCCTCCCGGCCCACCTGTGCGGCCATGAAGCGTTGCGCCGCCGCCTCGCCGGCCTGGCGCAGGCGCCTTGCGCGCTGCTTGCGCAGGGCGGCCGCGACTTGCGGCATGCGCGCGGCCGGCGTGCCCGGGCGCGGCGAATAGGGGAAGACGTGAAGCCAGGTGAGGCCGCAATCGGCGACGTGGTTCAGGGTGTTGCGGAACATCGCCTCGTCCTCGGTGGGGAAGCCGGCGATGAGGTCGGCCCCGAACACGGCATCGGGCCGCAGCCGGCGCACCGCCCGGCAGAAGGCCACCGCCCGCGGGGGATCGTGGCGGCGCTTCATGCGCTTGAGGATCATGGCATCGCCCGCCTGCAGCGAGAGATGGAGATGGGGCAGCAGCCGCTCCTCCTCGGCCAGGGCGGCCAGCAGCGCCCGGTCGGCCTCGGCGACGTCCATGCTGGAGATGCGCAGGCGCGGCAGTTCCGGCACCAGCTTCAGGATGCGCCGCACCAGGCCGCCCAGCCGCGGGCGCCCCGGCAGATCGTTGCCCCAGGCGGTGATGTCGACGCCGGTCAGCACCGCTTCCAGGCAGCCCTGCGCCACCAGGCGGCGGACCTCCGCCACCACCTGGCCGGCCGGCATGCTGCGGCTTTCGCCGCGCGCGAAGGGGATGACGCAGAATGTGCAGCGGTGGTCGCAGCCGCTCTGCACGCGAACGAAGGCGCGCACCCGCCGCCCGCCGGCAGCCGGTGCCGGATCGGCGCCGCCCGGCGGCGGCTCTGCCCCGGTGCTGGCCGGGAGGGCGGACGGCGATTCTTTCATGGCGCCGGCCACGCCAGCGGGCGGCGTTGGGCCCCAGGTCGCGGCCTCCAGCTTGGCGCGGTTGCCCACGATGCGGTCCACCTCCGGCAGCGCCGCCCAGGCGGCCGGGTCGATCTCGACGGCGCAGCCGGTGGCGACGACGGTGGCGCCGGGCCGTTCCCGGCGCAGGCGGCGGATGGCCTGGCGGGCCTGGCGTTCGGCCTCCGCGGTCACGGCGCAGGTGTTGACGACGAGGGTCTCTCCCGTCTCGCCGCCGCCGGCCGCCAGATGGCGGGCGACGATGCCGCTTTCCCAGGTGTTGAGGCGGCAGCCGAAGGTCAGCACCCTTGACATGGCATCCGCCTCAGGAGGGCAGCGGCGCCGCCAGGGTGCCGGCATAGGCGAGGGTGGCCGGACCCGTCATCGCCACATGGCCGTCGTTTTGCCAGGCGAGCGCCAGCTCGCCGCCGGGCAGGGCGACCGCGACCCGGCGGCCGCTGAAGCCGCGCCGCGCCCCGGCCACGGCGATGGCGCAGGCGGCGGAGCCGCAGGCGGGGGTGGCGCCGGCCCCTCGTTCCCACACCCGCGCGCGGATGCGGGCCGGCGATTCCACGGTGCAGAAGCTGATGTTGGCGCCCTGGGGGAAGAGCGGGTGGCGCTCCAGCTTCCGCCCGGTCGCGGCCAGGGCCACCCTGTCGCAATCGGCGACGAAGAGCACGGCGTGGGGGTTGCCGATGTTGACGCAGACGGCCGGGGCCGGGGCGGCAGGGCCGAGATCGACGGCGCCGGTATCGGCCTCGCGGGCGAGGGGGATCTGCCGCCAGCCGCAGCGCGCCGGCCCCATATCGACGCGGATCGCGCCGTCGCCATCGCCCGCCCGCCGGGCGGCGAGCAGGCCGGCGACGGTCTCCACGCGGACCTGCTCGCGCCCGCTTTCGTCCATCGCCAGCATGGCGATGCAGCGGGCGGCGTTGCCGCAGGCTTCGGCCTCGCTGCCGTCGCCGTTCCAGATGCGCATGAAGAGGTCGCCCCGGCGCGAGGGCTCCAGGCGGATCAGCTGGTCGCAGCCCACCCCCCGCCGGCGGTCGGCGATGGCGGCGATGGCGGCGGGCGAAAGCGGCACCGCGCCGGCGCGGGCGTCGATGACCACGAAATCGTTGCCGAGCGCGTGCATCTTCAGGAAGGCGAGGGGCATGGCGGCGCCTTATAGGCCGCGCCCCGCTGCCCGTCCAATGGCGCCGCCTTGCCGGCGGCGGGCGGGCGTGCTGTTCTGGCACCGCCAGAGGAGCGAAGGAACGTGACGACGCTGAACCGCCTGCCCATCCTGGAACGGCGCCGCATCCAGGCCGAACTGGCCGTGCCGATCTACGAGGAGCTGAAGGCCGCGTTGGGCGAAGACGAGGCGCGGCGCCTGATCGCCCGCGCCGTCCGCCGCGCCGCCACCGAGGAGGGCAGGCGCTTCGCCGAAGAGCATGGCGGCCCCGGCGGCATCGCCGGCTTTCTCTCCTTCCAGCATCTCTGGGATGCCGACGGCGCCCTGGAGACCGAGACGGTGGCCAGGTCCGAGCGCGAATACGCCTACAACGTCACCCGCTGCCGCTATGCCGAGATGTATCGCGCCATGGGGGCGGGCGAGATCGGCTTCCTGCTCTCCTGCAACCGCGACGCCACCTTCGCCCAGGGCTACGACCCGCGCATCGCCCTGACGCGCACGCAGACCATCATGCAGGGCGCCGATCGCTGCGACTTCCACTACCGCATGGCCCCGGAGCGCCGGCGGCGCCGGGCCGGCGGTTGACCGCCCGCCGCCGCGCGCGCTACCGGGAGGGCGAACGGCAACGGAGAAGGCGATGTTCGAGACCCTGAGCGGACGCCTGGGGGGCGTCCTCGATCGCCTGCGCCACCGCCGCCGGCTGGGGGAGGCCGACGTCGCCGCCGCCCTGCGCGAGGTTCGCGTCGCGCTGCTGGAGGCCGATGTCGCTTTGCCGGTGGTGAAGGATTTCGTCGCCTCCGTGGGCGAGCATGCCGTCGGCCACCAGGCGCTGCGGGGCGTCGCCGCCGGCCAGCAGGTGGTCAAGATCGTCCACGACCGCCTGGTGGAAACCCTGGGGCCGCAGGCCGGCGGTCTGGAACTGGCCGGCAAGCCGCCGGTCGCCGTCATGCTGGTGGGCCTGCAGGGTTCCGGCAAGACGACCACGACCGCCAAGCTGGGCCACTGGCTGCAGGGCCGCGGGGGCGGCCGCAGGGTGCTGATGGCCTCGCTGGATACGCGCCGCCCGGCCGCCCGCGAGCAGCTGGCCCTACTGGGCGCCGGGGCCGGCATCGCCACCCTGGATGCCGCCGCCGGCGAGGGGCCGGTGGCCGGCGCGCGGCGCGCCATGGACGAGGCCCGGCGCGGCGGCCTCGACACGGTGCTGCTGGATACCGCCGGGCGCCTGCATATCGACGACGAGCTGATGGCGGAGGCGGCCGCTGTCGCCCGGGCGGTGCGGCCGCCGGAGGTGCTGCTGGTCGCGGACGCCATGACCGGCCAGGACGCGGTCAACGTCGCCGCCGCCTTCCGCGACAAGGTGGGCATCACCGGCATCGTGCTGACCAGGACCGACGGCGACGCCCGCGGCGGGGCGGCCCTTTCCATGCGCGCCGTCACCGGCTGCCCCATCAAGCTGCTGGGCACGGGCGAGAAGATCGACGCCCTGGAGGCCTTCCATCCCGATCGCATCGCTTCCCGCATCCTGGGCATGGGCGATGTCGTCGGCCTGGTGGAGAAGGCGGCGGCCACCGTCGAGCGCGAGGACGCCGAACGACTGCGCCGCAAATTCGAAAAGGGCCAGGCCTTCGATCTGGACGACATGCGCGCGCAATTGGGGCAGCTGCGCAAGATGGGCGGCATGGGCGGGCTGCTGGGCATGTTGCCCGGCGCCGCCCGCGCCAGGGCGCAGATGGCGGCCGGGCGCATGGACGAGCGCGCCCTGGCCCGCCAGGAGGCGATCCTGTCGTCGATGACGCCCGGCGAGCGGCGGGATCCGCGCATCGTCCACGCGAGCCGCAAGCGCCGCATCGCCGCCGGTGCCGGTGTCGCCGTCCAGGACATCAACCGCCTGTTGAAGCAGTTCCAGGAGATGAACGGCATGATGAAGAAGATGCGCAGGATGGGCCGCAAAGGCGCCCTGCCGCCCGGCCTGGAACTGCCCCCCGGCGGCGATATGGGCGCCGGCGCGCCGGGCGTGCGGCTGCCGCCGGGGCTGAAATTCTGAAACCGCGCTACGCCTCTTGCCGCAGGGCGGCGGGGGCGGTGCGCTCGATCACGGTTTCCAGGGCGCGGCTCTGGGTGGCCAGCGCCGCCATGGTTTCTTCGTGGCGGCGGGAGGCTGGACCGCCCGGCGCGCCGGCGCAAGGAGCCGCCGCGCCCGCCATGGCGCTCCGTGCCCTGGGCCGGATGCACTTTCTTCCTTGACTGCCCCCCCCCCCCCGTGCCAGGAACGCGCGGCAGGTTGCACCGGGCGCCTTCGCGCGCGCCCTGGCGGCGACCATCTTCCAGGCCGGGAAAGGAGCCCCAACGATGTCGAGATCCAGAGCCCCGAAGTCATTCGCCATTTTGCTCGCCTGTGGCGTTGGGGTGGCGCTGGCCGCCTGTTCCGGCGACACGAAGTATGTGCGCGTCGGCGACCCCGCCGCCGATGCGCGGGCGGCAGCCGCCGAAGCGGCGCTGGCGGCGGCCGAGGCGGCTCTGGCCGATCTCCACGCTTCGCTGGCGGCGGCCAATGCGGCGCTCGGCGCGCTGCAGAGGGACAACACCGGCCAGCAGCGCGATGCGGCCCGCCGGGCGGTGGTCGCCGCCCAGGAGGACCTGCGGCAGGTGCAGCGGGACCTGGCGGCGCAGCCTGCCAGCGATGCCAGGACGGCGGCCGATGCGGCGCTGTCGGCGGTCGATACGGCGCTGGCGCGGACCGCCGAGGCGCTGGCGGCGTCCAATGGTGCGCTGGCGTCCGGTGCGGAGCTGGCGGACATGCACACTTCGCTGGATCGTGCGCAGGCGGCGGTGGACGCTGCGCAGGCCGAGCTGCGCCGGGCGCTGGCGGCCGAGGGCATCACTGCCGGCATCCGCACCGCGCTCTCCCAGGCCCAGGCCACGCTCTCCACCGCCCAGTCCTCTCTGGTGCCGCTGCTGCGACAGGACCTGGCCACGGCCGAAGCCGAGGCGGCGGCGCAACGGGCCAGGGCCGATACCTGGGATCCGCGCGTCAGCCTGGCCGCCGCACTGCTGCCGCGGGAAGAGAGGCTCGTGCCCAGGGGCGAGGCACAGAGCATCGCGCGCACGCCGCGCACCGGGGGAGCCGACCACCAGAAGCTCGCCATCCGGACCGACCCTGTCGCCTTCGCCGCCGGCAAGAGGGTCGCCGCCGCCGGCGGCGGCCTGGTCGCCACCGACGAGCTGCCGCTGCGGGCGATCACCCTGCGGGCGGCGGGACGCCACCCCCTCAAAATCCAGGGCGACGACGGCACGCCGACCGCCTACGGCAACACCGACGGCGTGGTGGAGAGCGCGCTCCGGATCGGGGCGGATAGCGTGACCCTGAAGTTCGGCGGCGAAGGCTTGGTCTATTACGACATGCAGCGGCAGTTCAACTACCACAACAATCCCGACGGCACGCAGCCCAACCACAACGCCTGGTGGCGCTACGGCCCGGACGGCAAGCTGGGCGATGCCGGCGCGGCGTCGGGCGGGACCATCACCGCCTCCCACGCCAGGGATCTGGGGCTGGCCGCGGCGGGCGGGACGCTGACGGCGGAGCAGGCGACCGCGCTCCAGGGCTATGCGACGGACAATGCCGGCGCCTGCTGGCGGGATCCGCTCTCCGATTGCGGCGACTGGGCCCATGACGACCTCACCATCGCCTTCGGCGCGCCGTCGCAGTCGCCCCAGGGCGAGGCGGCCTATTACTGGAAGGTGCGGGCTCCGTTCACCCAGCTGCAGCGCGACACGGGCCTCCCGGCCGAGAACAACGACGGCCGGCCGCAGGATCTCGGGACCTACGAGCTGTGGCTGTCGCACTACGGCGGCGTGGACGACAAGGGCACGGACGCCGAGGGCGACGACACGCACCGCTATCTCGAATACGCGGCCTACGGCCTGTTCACGTTCCTGGACGGCGTCGTGCAGACGCCGAGCTTCCTCCGCCCGCATGCCTTCGCCTTCGGCTACGACGCCTTCCGGGACGCGGACGGCATGAGGACGACCGACATCACGACCTCGATCGCCGCCACCTTCACGGGCCACACCATGGCGCGGCAGCTGATCGCCGACGGCAGCACGACCCACGTCGTCGTCGTCGACGCGGACGTGCTCAGGGGCGACATCGCGCTCAACGCCTGCATCGGCGGCAGCGGTTGCAGCAGAAGCGGCGTCCCCACCGACGCCAACAAGATCAGCGGCCTGATTTCCGGGCTCGAAAAGCTGCGGGAAGACGGGGTGTGGGTCTCCTTCCGCTACGGCAACATCCCGATGGTGGAGGGCGATATCGCCGCCGATGGCAGTTTCGCGGGCGCGCTCGACTATCCGAGAGAGGACGCCGCCGACTCCGGCACCCAGAATTCCTGGCAATACAACAGCGGCGCGCCGGGGGAAGGGGGCACGTCCCAATATGGCGGCAACCTCTACGGCCCCCGCGACAGCCTGGAGGCGGCGGGCTGGTGGTGGGTGCAGCCCGATCCCCGGCTGCAAACGAACACAGGGGATAACATCAGCGGCATCGTCGGCAGCTTCGGCGCCGAGTGCACCGAAGGTTGCCGGTGACGGCGCCCTGACGGCATTTCCGCGGCGCGGGTCGCTCCCCCGGGAGTGCGGCGGGCCTTGCTTTCCGGCGCCGGGGTTCAGGCCAGGGCGCGCAGCGGCGCGGCGATCATGGCCAGGGTGACGCAGCCGCGCTCGGAGCGCGACCAGTGGACCGTGCCGGGCGGCAGGGCGATGCAATCGCCGGTCCGATAGACGGTGCCGTCCGGGTCGGTCAGCGTGCCTTCGAGCACGGCGAACTCCTCCCAGCCGGTGTGCTCGTGCGGCGACGAGGACGAGCCGGGCGGAAAGCGGAGCAGATAGAAGCCCTCGCCGGTCTCGCCATGGGCGCGGATCGGGCACCAGTCGATGGGATCGGCGGTTTCGGGCAGCGAGGGATAGGGCGACCACGGCGCCCGGCGCCAGTTGACGATGCGGCGCCCGGCCTGCATCCCGGCCAGCTCCTCGTCGCCCTCCACCGTGGCGATGGGGCCGGCGATGCTGGCCAGCAGGATGCAGCCGCCGGGCGCATGGGTGCGGTGGCGGCTGCCGGGGGCGTAGCTCACGCAGTCGCCCTCCCGCAGCGCCCTGCCGTCGCCGTCGACGAGCTCGCCCTGCAGAATGACGAACTCCTCCCAGTCGCTGTGGCGGTGCAGCTTGGCGCCGCCGCCCGGCGCCACCTTCAGCAGATAGTAGCCGTCGCCGCCGCCGGGCCGGGCCCGGATCGGGTGCCACGCCAGGTCGGTCTCGCCGCCGTCGATGGCCGGGTAGGGCTGCCAGTCGCAATCGGTCCAGTTAGCGATGCGGCGGCCTTCCAGGTTCCAGCGCCCGTTCATGCCTTTCTCCTCGTCCGGTTCTCGGCCAGCACGCAGGCCATCTCGAACATCAGGTTGGCGACGTTGACGCAGGTCATGCCGCCGGGATCGTGGGGCGGCGAAACCTCGCAGATGTCGCCGCCCACGGCGTCCAGCCCCTGGAGGGCGCGCAGAATCGCCTGCATGTCGCGCATGGCGATGCCGCCCGGTTCCGGCACGCCGGTGCCGGGGCAGTCGCGCGGGTCCAGCCCGTCGATGTCGATGGTGAGATAGCAGGGGCCGCCGTCCAGCACCTCCAGCGCCAGGGCGACGAAGGCGTCGCGGCCCATCGCCTCGTACTCGTCCATGGTGACCATGGCGAGGCCGGCCTCGCGCCCATAGCCGATGTCGTCGTCGCCATAGCGGCTGCCGCGCAGCCCCACCTGCACGGTGCGCCTGGGGTCGACCAGGCCCTCTTCGATGGCCCGGCGCAGGAAGGTGGCGTGGTTGATGCGGGTGCCCATGAACTGGTCGAAGGTGTCGGCATGGGCATCGACGTGGAAGAGGCCCAGCGGCCGCTCGCGGGCGATGGCCCGCAGGATGGGGAGCGGCACCGTGTGATCGCCCCCCACCGCCAGCGGCCAGGCGCCGGCGCGATGGATGGCCTCGAAGAAGCCCTGGATGGCGTCGCAGCTTTGCTCGATCTTCAGCGGGTGGCTGGGCGCGTCGCCGACATCGGCGATGTTGCACAGGCGGAAGGGCGCCGTGCCGGTGGTGGGGTTGACGGCGCGGATCAGGCGCGAGGCCTCGCGGGTGGCGGCCGGGCCGTGGCGGGCGCCGGGGCGATAGGTGGCGCCCAGGTCGAAGGGAACGCCGGCCAGCGCGATATCGACCTCGGCGGAGATCGGGCGGCGCTGCGCGCGCATGAAGGTCGCCGGCTCCTGATAGCGCGGCGTCGTGCCCGAATCGAAGGGTTTGAAGTCTCCCGCGCCCGCCACGCCCGCCTCCCCGGCCAGCCTGCGGCCATGGTGGCCCGCCGGCCGGCAGCGCGCAACACGGGGCGTCGCGGCCCGGACTCCGTCCGTGCTAGAGTCGGCGGCGGGCAGAGGAGAAGACGGCGATGGCACGGATCACCTTCGGCGCGTTCGAGCCCGACGGCGCTGGCGGCGGCCGGGTGGCGGTCTATGCCAACGGCAAGCCCTGTGGTGCCATCTACCGGCACGCCGGCCAGGGGATGCTGGAATGGGCGGCGGATGCGGCGCTGGAACGGCGTTTCGGCGCCCATGTCGTCGTCGGCCGCCGCAGCCTTCGCGACGCCAAGCGCGACCTCATCGAGGCGGCTGCCCACCGGCCATGAACGAAGCTGCGCCTGCTGCGCCGCCGCCCGGCGGTTGCCGGTGACGGCCTCGCGGCGGCGGGGCCGGCTCCATCTGGGCGGGGTGGGCGAGCTGGCCGTCGCCTGGGGCCTGGCCGGCCGGCTGGAGCGCGCCCGCCCTCTGGGCCAGGCCTGGCTGGACTGCCTGGACAGCACGGTGGAGAGCGACGGCCGCGCCGCGCTTCAGGCCGGCCGGGCCTGGCCCGACGAGAAGCGCATCCTGCTCCATCGCGAACTGCTGAAGGCTGGGCGGGAGGCCGACCGCGACGCCACCTTTCTGCACGAATGCGCCCACATTCTGGCCGACCGCCACCACGGCGGGCCGTGCCGCCACGGCCCCCGCTGGCGTGCCGCGATGGCCATGCTGGGCGAAGCTCCCTCGGCCCGCCACGACATCCCCTATCTGTCGCGCCGCGCCCATGCCGCCTATGTCTGGACCTGCACCGCCTGCGGCGAGGATTACCCCTTTCTGCGCCGTCCGCGCCGCCGCATCCGCGACTGCTATTGCCGCCACTGCGGGCCGCGGCGGGGGAGATTGACGGAAACCGCGCCTAGCCTCTTCAAATCGTGAAACGGGATGCCCGGCGCGCCCCGCCCCGGCGGAAGACGCATCCCGCCCTTTGCGGGGCGAAGGCGCCCGGCGCATGGTTGCGGCTTCCCGCCTTCGGGGGCTGGAGGCAGGCGGGATGAGGGTTGTCGGAGTGTCGGCGCGGCGGGCGGTCGCCTGCACCTCGTCGCGGCCGGGTGGAGCGCGGATGCCGCCGTGGCGGCGGCGCTGCTGGCGGCCGGCGCCGGCCCGGCGGCGAAGACGGCCGCTGGCGAGATGCCGTGGCAGTTCGTTCCGGAGGGATCGCCCCTCGCGGGCACGGATGCCCACCGCGCCTCGACGAAGCCCGCCTCGAATAGCCCGGCCCGCGCCGGCGCGTCCACAATGGCCGCTTTTCTGCCCGCATGGCGCCTCTCTGCCCGGTAACGCGGTGTATAAGCGGGAAAGAGCCGATCTTTTCCGGGGGAGAAGGCGATGGCATGGGCAGCGATCGATCTGGCGGCCGTAGCAGCCGCATTCGGCCTTGGGGGCCTCGTCGTCTGGCTGGGTTTCGTCCGTTCCGCCCATTCCAGGGTGGCCGCGGCCCGGAAGGAGGCGGAATACGAACGGGCCCAGCGCCAGCAGCTGGCGGAGGAGAAAGCCGCCGCCGAAGTCAGCCTGGAGACGGAACGGCAGAATCATGCGGCGCGCGTCGAGAAGTTGGTGGAGGAGAAGGTCGCCGCCGAGGTCAGCCTGAAGACGGAACGCCAGATTCACGCAGCGCGCGTCGAGGAGTTGGAGCGTATGGGCGCCGAGATCGAGCGGAAATTCGTGGCGCTGGCCGCCGAGGCGCTGGAAAAGAACAACAACAGCTTCCTGAATCTGGTGACGGAACGGTTCGAGAAGCACAAGGCCAGCGCCGACGAGGACCTGGCCCGCCGCCAGCAGGCGATCGAGACGCTCGTCAAGCCGATCGGCGAGGGCCTGACCAAGTTCGAGCGGAAGGTAGGCGAGATCGAGAAGGCGCGGGAAGGGGCCTACAGGGCCGTCACGGAGCAGGTCAAAACCATCACCGAGGGGCAGTTGCGCCTGAAGACGGAGACGAGCCGGCTGGTGCAGGCCCTCCGGCAGCCGAAGACCCGCGGTCGCTGGGGCGAATACCAGTTGAGGACCGTTCTCGAAATGGCGGGCATGAGCGAGCATGTGGACTTCGTGATCGAACCGACCATCGGCGAAGACGGCCGCCAGCGGCCCGACGCGATCGTTCACATGCCTGGCGGAAAATCCGTCATCGTCGATGCCAAAACGCCGCTCGAGGCCTATCTCGCCGCCGTGGAGGCCTCCGATGAGGAGGAGCGCGCGCGGCAGCATATGGACAAACATGTCCATAACGTCCGCGACCGCGTGCAGGAGCTCGCATCGCAGGAATACTGGCGGGCGCTGCCGGTCACGCCCGAATTCGTCGTGATGTTCATTCCCGGCGAGTCGTTCTATTCGGCGGCCGTCGAGCGCGAGCCGGAACTGTTCGAACAGGCGGTCTCGAACCGGGTCCTGATCGCCACCCCGACGATCCTCATCGCCCTGATGAAGGCGATCGCCTATGGATGGCAGCAGCACAAGCTTGCGGAAAATACCCAGGACATCGTCGACCTCGCGCGCAAGCTGTTCGAGCGGATCAAGGTGTTCGGCGGTCATATGGACGGTCTCGGCAGGGCCCTCCACCAGGCGGTGGACCGCTACAACAAGGGAGTCGGCTCGCTCGAGGGGCGCATCCTGCCGGCGGTGCGGAAGTTCGAGAACCTGGGCGCGGCACCGCAGGGAAGCGCCATTCGAGCCGTCGTTCCGGTCGAATTGGAGGCCCGCGCGCTCCAGGCCCCGGAACTGATGGAGGGCCGGGTCGAGGCCGCCGGGGACGACGGTGGCGAAGAGGGCGGCGGTGCGGCGGCGACGCGCGAGGCGGGAGCGTGACGGCATGTGCCGCCCTTGGCGGCGCGCTGCCTCGCGGACGGCGAGCCGGGGCCGGGCTTGCCAATGGCCCGGCCGGGCCCTATACAGCGCCGCCGTTGCGGCCCGGGGAATCGGATCGGCCGCGCGTGACCTGTGAGGAGCGAGCGTCGATGTCGCTGAAGATTCGCCTCTCCCGCATCGGTGCCAGGAAGCGCCCCGTCTATCGCATCGTGGTGGCCGATTCGCGGGCGCCCCGCGACGGGCGTTTCATCGAGCGGCTCGGCATCTACCAGCCGCTGCTGCCGCCCGACCATCCCCAACGATTGTCCATGGACGCGGAACGGGTGAAACACTGGCTGGCCCGCGGCGCCCGGCCGACCGACCGGGTGGCCGTCTTCCTGGGCAAGGCGGACATCCTGCCGATGCCGCCGCGCACCAGGGGAATTGCCAGGCAGAAGGCCCGTGAAGCCGGGATGGGCGATGGCGAAGGGAACGCCTCTTGAGGCGGGCCGGCCCGCTGCGGCCCGCGCCCGGCTCCGGCAAGGCGGCCGGCGCGGCCGGAACCGCGCATCGCAGCGGGATGCCGGCGGCAGGGCCACGCGCCCGGCGGGGCCGGATTCGGGCCCTCCGCCTGCTCCCGGCGACTGGGTCCGCCTCGCCGTCATCGGACCGCCCAGGGGGGTGGCGGGCGCCCTCTGGCTGACCTGTTTCAACGAGAAGCCCGCCGAGATCGCCGCCTTCAACCCGCTGTTCGCAGGCAGAGGCGGGGTGGCGCTGGAGTTGCGGGTGATCGAGGTGCTCCCCCCCCGCCCGCATCGCGCCGACCGGGTGGTGGCGAAGATCGCCGGCATCGAGGACCGGACGGCCGCCGCTGCGCTGGCCGGCACGCCGCTGTTCGTGCCCCGCGCGCGCCTGGCCATCCCCGCCGAGGGCGAGTTCTACCGCCACGACCTCGTCGGCCTGGCGGTGGAAGACCTCGCCGGGCAGGCGTTGGGAACCGTGAGCGCCGTTCTCGACTACGGTGCCGGCGACGTGCTGGAAATCGCGCAGGGCAGCGGCAGGCCCTCGATTCTGCTGCCCTTCACCCACGACAACGTGCCGGTGGTGGACCTGGAAGGGCGGCGCATGGTCGCGGACCCGCCGCAAGGGGCGGTGCCGTGACGGGGGTCGCGCCCGCCCGGCCCCGGCCGCCGTGGCGGGCCACGGTGTTGTGCCTGTTTCCGCAGATGTTTCCCGGGCCGCTGGGCGCGTCGCTGCCGGGAAAGGCGCTGGCCGCCGGCCGCTGGACGCTGGAAACGGTGGACATCCGCGGCTTCGCGCGCGATAAGCACCGCAGCGTCGACGACGCGCCCTTCGGCGGCGGTCCGGGCATGGTGATGCGGCCCGACGTGCTGGCCACCGCCATCGATGCCACCGCCGACGGGGGCGACGACGAAGCGCTGATCTGCCTCTCGCCGCGCGGCAGCCTGCTGACCCAGGAGCGCGTGCGCTCTTATGCCCGCCTGCGGCGCCTGGTGCTGGTCTGCGGCCGTTTCGAGGGCATAGACGAACGCGTGATCGAGGCGCGCGGGCTGGAGGAGGTCTCGATCGGCGATTATGTGCTGTCGGGCGGCGAGGCGGCGGCGATGGTGCTGATCGACGCCTGTGTGCGCCTGCTGCCGGGGGCGGTGGGCACGAGCGAGGGGCTGGCCGAGGAGAGCTTCGAGGACGGCTTGCTGGAATACCCCCACTACACGCGGCCCAACCCCTGGGAGGGCCGGGAGGTGCCGGAGGCGCTGCTGTCGGGGCATCATCGGCGGGTGCGCGAATGGCGCGCCGGCGAGGCCCGCCGCATCACCCGCGAGCGCCGGCCCGACCTGTGGCGGCGCTATTGCGGCACCACCCGGGAGCGGGGCAAAGAGCCGTAAACGCAACCCGGTGCCTGGCGAAGGAGACGAAGGATGAATATGCTTGAAATGTTCGAACGCCAGCAGATCGAGCGCCTGACGGAAGGCAGGGAGATCCCCGAATTCGCTCCCGGCGACACGCTGCGCGTGGCGGTGCGGGTGGTGGAAGGCAGCCGCGAGCGCATCCAGAATTTCGAGGGCGTGTGCATCGCGCGGCGCAATCGCGGCCTGGGCTCCTCCTTCACGGTGCGCAAGATCTCCTATGGCGAGGGCGTGGAGCAGGTCTTCCAGCTCTACTCGCCGCGCATCGCGTCCATCACGGTGGTGCGGCGCGGTGCCGTGCGCCGGGCGAAGCTCTACTATCTGCGCGGGCGCACCGGCAAGGCGGCGCGCATTCCCCAGAAAACCGCCCGCAAGGGCGGCACGCGCGGCTAGGGGGGCGCGGGGCCGGCCAAGCTGCGCGGACACCTGGGCAAGCCGGCGGCGGGAGGCGGGCATGGTTCCGAGAACGCTCTACGACAAGATCTGGCGGGACCATGTGGTCGCCGACAACGGCGACGGCACGGTCACGCTCTATATCGACCGCCATCTGGTCCACGAAGTCACGAGTCCCCAGGCTTTCGAGGGGCTGCGCCAGGCGGGCCGCAGGCCGCGCCGGCCCGGCGCGGCGCTGGCGGTGGCCGACCACAACGTCCCGACCACGGATCGCAGCGCCGGCATCGACGACGAGGAAAGCCGCATCCAGGTGGAAACGCTGGCCGCCAATTGCGCCGAGTTCGGCATCGAGCTCTTCGACATGGCCGACCCGCGCCAGGGCATCGTGCATATCGTCGGCCCCGAACAGGGCCTCACTCAGCCCGGCATGACCATCGTCTGCGGCGACAGCCACACGGCCACGCACGGCGCTTTCGGCGCCCTCGCCTTCGGCATCGGCACCTCCGAGGTGGAACATGTGCTGGCGACCCAGACCCTGGTGGGGCGGCGCTCGCGGAACATGCGGATCACCATCGAAGGCCTGCCTAGCCTGGGCGTCACCGCCAAGGACCTGGTGCTGGGCGCCATCGGCCGCATCGGCACCGCCGGGGCTACCGGCCATGTCGTCGAATATGCCGGCGAGGCCATCCGCGCCCTCTCCATGGAGGCGCGCATGACGGTCTGCAACATGTCGATCGAGGCGGGCGCGCGCGCCGGCCTGATCGCCCCCGACGAGACCACCTTCGCCTATCTCGAGGGCCGCCCCAGGGCGCCTGCCGGCGGCGACTGGGAGCGGGCCGTGGCGTGGTGGCGGACGCTGCCTTCCGACCCCGGCGCCGCCTACGACCGCGAGGTCGCGATCGACGCCGCCGCCATCGAGCCGCAGGTCACCTGGGGCACCAGCCCGCAGGACGTCCTGCCCATCTCCGGGCGCGTGCCCGACCCCGGCGCCGCCAGCGGCGAACGCCGCGCCGCCATGGAGCGGGCGCTCGCCTATATGGGCCTCCAGCCCGGCACCGGCCTGCAGGATATCGCCATCGACCGCGTCTTCATCGGCTCCTGCACCAACGGTCGCATCGAGGATCTGCGCCAGGTCGCCGCCATCGCCCGCGGGCGCAGGGTGGCCGCCGGCGTCCACGCCATGGTGGTTCCCGGCTCCGGCCTGGTGAAGCGCCAGGCCGAGCGCGAAGGCATCGATCGCGTTCTGATCGAGGCCGGCTTCGAATGGCGTCAGCCCGGCTGTTCCATGTGCCTCGCCATGAATGCCGACCGGCTGGCCCCCGGCGAGCGCTGCGCTTCCACCTCCAACCGCAATTTCGAGGGCCGCCAGGGGCGTGGCGGCCGCACCCATCTGATGAGCCCGGCCATGGCAGCCGCCGCCGCCCTCAAGGGTGCGCTGGCCGATGTCCGCGATTTCCAGCCCGGCGCCAGGGCGGACGGGCGGTGAAGCCGTTCACGACCCTAGCCGGCATCGCCGCGCCGTTGCCCATGATCAACGTCGATACCGACATGATCGTGCCCAAGCAATATCTCAAAACCGTCCGCCGCACCGGGCTGGGCGCCGGCCTCTTCGCCGAGCTGCGCTTCCACGAGGATGGCAGCGAGAAGGCGGATTTCGTGCTGAACCGGGAACCCTGGCGCCGCGCCTCCATCCTGATCGCCGGCGACAATTTCGGCTGCGGTTCCAGCCGCGAGCACGCCCCCTGGGCGCTGCTGGATTTCGGCATCCGCTGCATCGTCGCGCCCGGCTTCGCCGAAATCTTCTTCGAAAACTGCGCCAACAACGGCATCCTGGCGCTCGTCCTCGCCCAGGACCAGGTGCGGGCTCTGCAGCGCCTGGCGGCCGACGCCGCCACCCGCTTCACCGTCGATCTGCCGGCGCAGACCGTCGCGGCCCAGGGCAGTCCCGCCTTTGCCTTCGAGATCGAGCCCGAGCGCAAGCGCCGCCTGCTCGCCGGCCTCGATGCCGTAGCGCTGGGCCTCGAGCGGGAGGCGGAGATCGCCGCCTACGAGGCGCGCGTGGCGGCAAAGCGCCCCTGGCTGCTGGCGCCGCCCCCCGCCGCGCCGGGGCCGGCGTGAGCGCCGCCGCTTCCCCCCCGCCGCGCCGCCTGTTGCTGCTGCCGGGCGACGGCATCGGCCCGGAGGTGATGGCCGCCGTCCGCCAGGCGATGGAGTGGTTCGAATCCCGCCGCCGCCTCGCCTTCGAGGTCGAGGAGGGCCTGGTCGGCGGCGCCAGCTACGATGCCTGCGGCGTGCCGCTTTCCGACGACGTGCTGGCGCGGGCCAGGGCCGCCGATGCGGTCCTGTTCGGCGCCGTCGGCGGCCCCCGCTGGGAGGGGCTGGACTTCGCACTGAAGCCGGAACGGGCGCTGCTGGCGTTGCGCAAGGAGATGGGGCTGTTCGCCAATCTGCGCCCGGCCAGGGTCTTCCCGGCACTGGCCGCCGCCTCGACGCTGAAGGAGGAGCTCGTCTCCGGCCTCGATATCGTCATCGTGCGCGAGCTCACCAGCGGCATCTATTTCGGCACCCCGCGCGGCATCGAGGATATCGGCGGCGGACAGCGGCGCGGCGTCAACACCCTGGTCTATACCACCGGCGAGATCCGCCGCGTCGGGCGGGTGGCTTTCGAGCTGGCGGCCAGGCGCGGCGGCAGAGTGACCAGCGTCGACAAGGCCAACGTGCTGGAATCGACCCTGCTGTGGCGCCAGGAGATGGCGAAGCTGGCCGCCGAGGAATACCCGCAGATCGAGCTCGCCCACATGTATGCCGACAACGCCGCCATGCAGCTGGTGCGCGATCCCGGGCAGTTCGACGTCATCGTCACCACCAACATGTTCGGCGACATCCTCTCCGATTGCGCCGCCATGCTGACCGGCTCCCTGGGCATGCTGCCCTCGGCTTCGCTGGGGGCGGAGGAGGACGGCCGCCAGCCGGCGCTCTACGAGCCGGTCCACGGCTCCGCCCCCGACATCGCCGGCAAGGGGCTGGCCAACCCGCTCGCCATGCTGTCCAGCTTCGCCATGATGCTCGCCACCAGCTTCCATCTGCCGGCGGAAGCGGCGCTGCTGGAGACCGCCATCGCCAACGCGCTGGCCGCCGGCCTGCGCACGGCCGACATCGCGGCCGGCGCCAAACCGGTCTCCACCGCCGCCATGGCCGCCGCCGTCGTCGCAGAGCTGGAGCGGCTGGCGGGGTGAAGCGGCGCCGTTTGCTCTTGGTGGAACGGAGAGGCTAGCTTTCCCGGCCCCGGGGGGAGGCGATGAACATGGACAGCAAGAGCACGGCACTGGCCCTGGCGCTCGTCTTCGGCGCGGCAGAGGCGGTGGCGCAGACCGCCGTGTGCAGCGATACGCCCGCCGCGGGCCAGAGAATCGACTGCCGTCAGGGCGCCGGCAGCGCCGACGACATCCGCATCGACGCGATGAATCTCGCCATCCCGGCGACCACCACGCACGCGATTTATGCGCGCCATCAGGGCTCGGGCGCCATCGACATCGACATATCGGGCGGCTCCCTCACGACCACGGGCGAGCGGGACTACGCCGTCATCGGCTGGCACTCGGGCGCGAGCGGCGACGTCGACATCGGCCTGAAAGACGTCGTCGCCAGGACGAGCAACGCCGACTCCCACGCCGTGGTTGGCAACATCCAGGGCGGGATGCACGCCGTCCGGATCGAAGTTCGGGGCGGCTCCATCACCACGGAGGGCAGCGGAGCCGGCTCCCATGCCATCGTCGCCTGGCAACAGGGCTCCGGCGACATCGCCATCGACGTGCAGGACGCCGCCATCGAGACGCAAGGCCGCAACTCGGTCGGCGTCTTCGGCTATCGCACGGGCACGGGTGCTTCGGGGAACATCGACGTCGACCTCCGGGGCGGCTCCATCGTCTCGAAAGGCCTCGGCCTCTACGGCGTCCACGCCTGGGCCCGCAACTCCGACGGTAGCGGGGATGTCGAGATGAGCGTGGCGGGCACCGCCGTGACGATGGAAAGACGGCTCGCCAGCGCCATCTTCGCGGAAAACGCGGGGACGGGCGACCTCGCCGTCAGGGTGTCGGGCGGCGCGGTCGCCAGGGCGGATGGAGAGAGGAGCATCGGCATCCGTGCGGTTCACGGCGGGAACGGCGGCATCGCTCTCGACGTGTCGGGCGAAACCGTCGTTGCAGTGGAAGGCGGGGACAGCGCCGGCATCCAAGCCTATCACTTCGCGTCCAGGGCCGTCGCCAACCAGGACACCACCGTCGATATGACGATCGGCGCCGGCGTGCGGATCGACGCTCCCTTCGCCTCCGGCGTCCAGGGGCGGCTGGGTGGCTCGAACACGGCCGGCGTCGCCATCTCGCACCAGGGCGCCATCCGGGCGCGGGACACGGGCATTCTCGCCTGGGCCTCGCTCTCCAGCGGCATCGAAATTCTGCGGCTGGCCGACCACGAGGGCGTGAGGGAACCGATGATCCACGTCGTCTCGGGCGGAGACATCACGGTGGGCGCGGGCGTGATGGACGCCTGGATCCGCGAAGTCGCGACCGGCGACGATGGGACGCTCCAGGCAGGCGAGCGGGCCGTCCTCGGCGCCATCGAGGCGGAGGATTCGGACGCGCTGGAGACGGCGCTGGCGGCGCTTCCCGCCGCCTATACGGACCGCTGGAAGGCGCGCATGCGAGGCTTTCTGAGCGCGCGCGGCCTGAGCATGACGGATAAATCGCAGGCGGTGGAGATCACGACCCACGAGAGAGCGGCGGATCGGGCGACGTTCGAGATTCTGGGGATTCCCCGGGCGGGCATCCGCGCCATGGTGATGGACCACGAGAGGATCTCCGGCTACCTCCGGGTGTCCGATCAGGACCCGGCGATCCTGGCCATCGACGCGGCGTCCCGCACGCCGGAGCAGCAGGCGGCGCTGCTGGAGCAGCGGGCGCTCTCGGCCGTCGAGCGCAGGGTGCTGGAAGCCGTCCTCCTGGGTGGCGACCTGGAGGCGGCGCTGGCGGCGCTTCCCGAGGATTATACGGACGCCGAGAAGACCGGGATCCGGCTGCGCGGGACGTACTACAACGAAGGCGACATCCAGGTGGACGTGACCGGCGGAACGGTCTCCTCCGACGGCGATGGCGTGCACGCGCGTTATATCCTGACCAACGACCGCAACGGCGCCATTGCCGTGACCGTTTCCGAGGGCGCCAGCGTTTCGGGCGGGCGCAACGGCATCTATGTCGGCAGCGCCGGCGCGGGGGGTGACGATCTCCGCGCCCAGAGCGTTGCCGTGGATGGACGGGTGACGGGCGGCATCGGCGCGGGCGTGCACCTGGCCGGCGGCGGGCGGCTGACGGTCGGCAGGACCGGGCGCATCGGCGCGACCTCCGGCGTGGGCGTGCTCTCCGACGGGCCGGGCGACCTCCATGCGGCGGTGGCCGGGACGGTGGAGGGCGACATCCGCATGGCGGGCACGGGCGCGCTGAGGCTGGCGGTGGCGGAGGGCGGCGCGGTCACGGGCACGGTGCGCGACCCGGCTGGCCTGTCGGTCCTGGCGGGCAGCATCGGGCGCCTGCTCTATGCCGGCGGCGCAACGGTGACGGTGGCGCCGACCGGCGCGCTGACCGGCGTCGAGGTCGAGAGCGGCACCGAGGCCATCCGCAGCGAGGGCGGCGATCTGGCCGTGATGGTGGCGGGCCGGGTGCGCGGCGACATTGTGGCTGCGGGCGACCTCCGCGCGGCGGTGGCCGGGCGGGTGGAGGGCGACATCCGCGTGACGGGCACGGGCGCGCTGAGACTGGCGGTGGCGGAAGGCGGCGCGGTCACCGGCACGGTGCGCGACCCGGTCGGCCTGTCGGTTCTGGCGGGCAGCATCGGGCGACTGCTCTACAGCAACGGCGCCACGGTGACGGTGGCCCGGACCGGCGCGCTGACCGGCGTCGGGGTCGAGGGCGGGACCGAGGCGCTGCGCAGCGAGGGCGGCGATCTGGCCGTGATGGTGGCGGGCCGGGTGAGCGGCGACATTGTGGGCCTGGGCGCGGGCGACCACCTTGTGACGGTGGCGGAAGGCGGCGCCGTGACGGGGACGGTTCGCCTGGCGGCGAGCACGGTGCGGGTGGCGGGCGCCGTCGGCCGGGTGCAGCTGGACCGGGGCGGCACGGTGGCGGTGGACGCTTCCGGTCGCGTGACGGGCATCGAAGGCGTCGGCATCCGCAGCGAGACCGGCGACCTGACGGCGGCGGTGGCGGGCACGGTGATGGGCGACGTCCTCGCCCTGGGCGGCGGCGAGCACGCGGTGTCGGTGGCCCCGGGCGGTGCGGTCACCGGGACGGTGCGGGTATCGACGGAGAGCGCGGTGGCGCTGGCGGGCACGGCCGGTCGCGTGCTGCTGGATCGCGGCGGCACGGTGGCGATCGGCGAGGCCGGTCGCGTGACGGGGGTGGAAGGCGAGGCGGTCCGCAGCGCCAGCGGCGAGCTGGTGGTGTCGGTGCGGCAGGCTGCCGGGGAGACGATCTCCCAGGCCGTCGGGCGCGTCGGGGGCCGCATCGAGGAGGCCGGCGGCAGCCCGCAGGTGCTGCTCCAGCGGGCCGGCGAGCAGGAGGCCATGCCGTTGGGCGGCGCGCCCGGCAGCGCGGCGTCGGCGCCTGTGGGCGCCTACGACGTGGGCGTGGAGGCCGCCGGCGGCGGCGTGCGGGTGGTGCACGCCTTTGCGCCCCGCGCGCGGGTCTATGAGGCGCTGCCCTCGGTGCTGCTGGGCGTGAACGGCATGGCGATGGAGCGGCGGCCGGCGCGTTCCCCGAACGGCGCCTGGGGCGAGGTGGAAGCGTCTCGCGGCTCGTGGGATGCGGATCGGACGACGACGGGCGCCTCCTGGGACGCGCGCCGTTCCGGTTTCCGGACGGGCCTGGATGTGGCGGCCGGTGACGGCTGGTCGCTGGGGGTGTCGGTGCACCACCGCCGGGCGCGGGCCGATGTGGCTCGCGGCGGACGGGTGGAGGCGGAGGGCAGCGGCTTCGGCCTCTCCGCCGGCCTTGAGCGCGAGGGTTTCTATGCGGACGCCCGGGCGCAGGCGAGCTGGTATAGCGTCGATCTTTCGTCGTCGGTGCGAGGCGCTCTGGCGTCGGGTCTCTCCGTTCGGGGCTGGGCCTTTGGTCTGGAGGCGGGCCGTCGCCTGTCGCTTTCTGGCGGCGGCGTGGAGGGCCTGTCGCTGGTGCCCCGCGTGGGCCTGGCGCATTCGCAGCTGTCGCTGGGCGCGTTCACGGATGCGGTGGGGGCGCGGGTATCTCCCGGCACGATGCGCAGCCTGCGGGGCCGGGCTGGGGCTGGCGTGGAGTTCGAGGCGGCTGCGGGCGGCGTGCTGTTCGGGACGCTGGATGTGGAGCGTGAGTTCCGTCGCCGGACGCGTGTGACGGTCTCCGGGACGCCATTGGAGGCTCGCTCGGAGGCGTCGGTCGTGCGCGTGGGTCTGGGCGGCGAGCGCGGCTGGGACGGGGATCGGACGACGCTGCGGGGGAGGGTGAGCTATGCGACCGGCGGCGGCGACGACTATGGCGGCAGCCTCGCACTGATCGTCCGTTTCTGACGCATCGGGCGCGCCCGGCCGGCCACCTTGGCAGGGCCGCCGCTGCTGCGTATGATCCGCGCCCTGCGGGCGAGGCGGAGATGGGCTATCGGGTTGCGGTCGTCGGGGCGACGGGTGCGGTCGGCGGCGAGATGCTGCGGCTCCTGGCGGAGCGCGGCTTCCCCGCCGACGAGGTGATCGCGCTCGCCTCGCAGCGCTCCGCCGGTCGCAAGCTCTCCTTCGGCAACGACACCCTCGAATGCCGGGACCTGGAGCAATACGACTTCCACGGCACCGATCTGGCGCTGTTCTCGCCGGGCGCGAAGGTCTCCGACCTCCACGCCCCCCGCGCGGCGGCGGCCGACTGCATCGTCATCGACAACAGCTCCCGCTTTCGCTACGACGAGGACATTCCCCTGGTGGTGCCGGAGGTCAACCCGCATCGCCTGGAAATGTTCGAAAACCGCTACATCGTCGCCAATCCCAACTGCTCCACCATCCAGATGGTGGTGGCGTTGAAGCCGCTGCACGATCTGGTCCCCATCCGCCGCATCGTGGTTTCGACCTACCAGGCGGCGGGCGGCGCCGGGCGCCGGGGCATGGACGAGCTCTACGAACAGACCCGCAAGCGCTTCTGGAACGAGAACCACGAGGCGGAGGTCTTCCCCACCGCCATCGCCTTCAACTGCATCCCCCATATCGACGTCTTCCTGGACGACGGCGCCACCCGCGAGGAATGGAAGATGGCGGTCGAGACGCGGAAAATCATGGAGGCGCAGATCCGCGTGCAGGCGACCTGCGTGCGCGTGCCCGTCTTCGTCGGCCATGCCGAGGCGCTGGCGGTGGAGTTCGAGGCCCCGCTCAGCGCCGAAGACGCCCGCGAACAGCTGGCCGATGCCGATGGCGTCGTGGTCCTGGACCGGCCCGAGGCCGGCGGCTATGTCACCCCGAAGGAATGCGTCGGCGAGGAGGCGGTCTATGTCAGCCGCATCCGCGAAGACGGCAGCGTCGAGCACGGCCTCGCCCTGTGGGTGGTCGCCGACAACCTGCGCAAGGGCGCGGCGCTCAACGCCGTCCAGATCGCCGAGGAACTGGACCGCCGCTTCCTCGCGGGGCGGCCAGAGTGACAGCCGCTCGCGGGCTGTCGCCATTCATAGAGGCAGCGCGCGACAGCCGCCTGCGGGCTGTCGCCATCCGTAGAAGCGGCGCTTGGCAGCCGCTCGCGTTGCGGGCCGCCGCCATGGGCGCCGGCGGCGGGGCGGGTTCAGGCCAGCCGCTCCACCGGCGGTGGCTGCGACGGGCGGGCGATTTCCGCCTGGGCGGCGACCAGCGCCATCTCGCCCATCCCCAGCGCCACCGTGCGCCGCAACACGCCGTGGGCGGCGCCGACGGCGTGGCTCAGGGCCTCGGGCAGGGCCGCGCCGCGCAGGGTGAGCGCCGTGAAGACGGCCGCCATCAGATCGCCGGCGCCGTCCACCGGCACGTCCAGGCGTTCCACGGCGGTGGTCCAGGCCCCGGCGCCGTTCACCGCCACCACCGGCACGCTGTCGGGGAAGCCGGCGCGCTCGTCCAGCGAGGTCACCACCACCGTCTCCGGCCCCCGGCGGCGCAGCGCGCGGGCGGCGGCCAGCGCCTCGCTTATGCCCGCGATCTCGCGCCCGGCCAGGAACTCCAGCTCCACATGGTTGGGGAACAGGATGTCGGCGCGGGGCACCAGGCGTTCCCGCAGCCATTGCGGCACCCCCGGCGGCACGAAAAAGCCGTTCTCGTTGCCCATCACCGGGTCGCAGGCATAGAGGGCGCCGGGACTGGCGGCCCGCACCGTCTCCAGAGCGTGCAGGACCACCTCGCCCAGCTCCTCGCCGCCGATGAAGCCGGTCAGCAGGCAGCGGCACCCCTCCAGCCCCCGCCGCGCCGTGCCGTCGATCAGGTCGCGCACCCAGTCCAGGGCCAGGGCGCGGCCCGTGTGGTCGGGCCAGCCCAGATGGTTGGAGAACACCACCGTCGGCACCGCGTCCACCTCGAAGCCCAGCAGCTGCAGGGGCAGGGTGGCGGCGTCCAGCCCCACATGGCCGCGCACCACGCGCGATTGGATGGTGAGGATGTCCATGAGCCGCCGCCAGCAGGTGAACCGCCGGTTCGATAGCACAGGCCCGCTGCGGTCGAGGCGGTCGCGCCTGTGGACAAGCGGCCCCGCCCGCCGCCATGCCGAGGAAAGGCGCCCGGCCGCGCCAGTCAGGGCCCGCCGGCCGTCAACGAATGCCGTTGGCGCGTTGGAGCTCGCGGACATAGAGGGTGATTCTGGCGACGTCGCTCTCCGAGACGCCCGCGACGGGCGGCATGTCGCCGAATTGCCAGTGATGCGCCCGGGCGCCGTTCTTCACCGCGAACCGGAAGGCGGCGTCGGAATGGTGGCCCGGCTCGTAGATCTTATGGACGAGCGGCGGCCCGTTGGCCGACCCGGCCGCGGCGCGGCCGTGGCAGGCGATGCAGTGCTCTTCGAACAGCGCCTCGCCCATGGCGGCCTCGGCCGAGAGTTCGGGGAACACGAAGCCCGCCCCCGCGCCGGCGGGCGGGCGGTCGTCCCTCGGCCACAACGCCCAGCCGCCTGCCGCCAGCAATGCCGCGGCGGCGGCGCCGGCCACGAGTCCCTTCGCCTTCATCGCCGATCCTCCCGCTTGCCGCCGGTCGTGGGCGCCCTGGCGCGGCGGCGAAGGGCGGTCGCCGCCACCCCCGCTTGCCCGCCGCCGGGGCGCGACTATAATCCAGGCGCCGGCACAGGGGAGGCTTCATGCAGCGCACCCACCGCCCGCGCCGCAGCGTGCTCTACATGCCGGGTTCCAACACCCGCGCCCTCCAGAAGGCGAAATCGCTGCCCGCCGACGGCCTGATCTTCGACCTCGAGGACGCGGTCGCGCCCGATGCCAAGGAAGAGGCGCGGCGCCAGGTGTACCGGGCGGCCGGGGACGGCGGCTATGGCGGGCGCGAGCTGGTCGTCCGCGTCAACGGCCTCGCCACCCCCTGGGGCCACGACGACATCGCCCAGGCCGCCCGCTGCGGCGCCCATGCCATCCTGCTGCCCAAGGTGGAAGGCGCCGGCTATATCCGCGAGGTGCTCTCCATCATGGCCATCGCCGGCGCTCCCGAGACCATGGCCCTGTGGTGCATGATGGAAACGCCCCTGGCCATGCTCCATGCCGAGCGCATCGCCGCCGCCAGCCCCCGCATCGCCGTGCTGGTGATGGGCACCTCCGATCTCGCCAAGGACCTTTCCGCCCGCCACCGGGCCGACCGGCTGCCGCTCGTCACCGGCCTGGGCCTGGCGCTGCTGGCCGCCCGCGCTTTCGGCCTTTCCATCCTCGACGGCGTGCATCTCGACCTGGACGACGAAGAGGGCTTCGAGGCGGTCTGCCGCCAGGGGCGCGACCTGGGCTTCGACGGCAAGACGCTGATCCATCCCCGCCAGCTGGAGGCCGCCAACCGCCTCTTCGCGCCGGCGCCCGAAGAGGTGGCCCGGGCCCGGCGCATCATCGCCGCCCATGCCGAGGCGGCGCGCGAGGGCCGGGGGGTGGTGGTGGTCGATGGCCGCCTGGTCGAGAACCTGCACGTGGCCGAGGCGCACCGCACCCTGGCGCTGGCCGAAGCCATCGGGCAGGCCGGCGAGGGATGAGCGCGGCCGGCCGCTTCTTCGAGGATTTCCAGCCGGGCGAAGTCATCCGCCACGCCACGCCGCGCACCGTGACCACCGGCGACGCAGCCCTCCATCTGGCGCTCACCGGCTCGCGCTTCGCGCTCCACTGCTCGCAGCCCTTCGCCCGCCACTGCGGCCTGGCCGCCATGCCCGCGGACGACATCCTGGTCTTCAACCTCGTCTTCGGGAAAAGCGTGCCGGACATATCGGCCAACGCCATCGCCAATCTGGGCTATGCCGAAGGCCGCTTCGGCGTGCCGGTCTTCCCCGGCGACACGCTGCGGGCCGCCTCGACGGTGCTGGGCAGGCGCGAGCTTTCCAGCGGGCGGGCGGGCATCGTCTGGGTGAAGACGGAAGGCGTCAATCAGCGGGGCGAGCCGGTGCTCTCCTATGTCCGCTGGGCGATGGTCGCCAAGCGCGATGCGGCCTCGCCGGCCCCCGCGCCGGCGGTGCCCGATCTGGCGCCCGCCGTCGATGCCGCCTGCCTGACCGTGCCGGCAGGCTTCGACCTTTCGGCCTACGACCGGGAGGCGGCCGGCGAGGGCGGGGGATGGGACGACATCGCCACCGGCGAGCGGCTGGACCATGGCGACGGCATGACCGTCGAAGAGGCGGAACACCAGCTGGCGACGCGCCTCTACCAGAACACCGCCCGCGTCCATTTCGACCTCCACCGCGCCGCCGCCGGCCGCTTCGGCCGGCGCCTCGTCTATGGCGGCCACGTCATCGGCCTGGCCCGCGCGCTGTCCTTCGCCGGGCTGGCCCATGCCTGCCGCGTCGCCGGCCTGAACGGCGGCCGCCACTGCGCGCCGGTGTTCGCCGGCGACACCCTCTATGCCTGGTCGGAGGTGCTGGCCAGGGCGCCGGTCGCCGGGCGGCAGGATCTGGGGGCGCTGCGCCTGCGCACCGTCGCCGCCAGAAACCACCCCTGCGGCGACTTCCCCGACCGCACCGACCGCGGCGAGGACCACCCCGACAAGGTGCTGGAGCTGGACTACTGGGCGCTGATGCCGCGCTTTGCCGACGCCGGGCGTTGACCGTGCCGCCGGGCCGCCCCTAGAGTGCGCCTGCGCCGCAGGGGCGGCGTGGGGGTCGGCGCAGGGAGGCAGGGATGGCCACGAGGCCGCTTTCGCCGCATCTCCAGATCTACCGCCCGCAGATCACGTCGGTGCTGTCGATCCTGCATCGGCTGACCGGCCTGCTGCTCTCGCTCTGCATGGCGTTGCTGGTGCTGTGGCTGGCGGCCGCCGCCGCCGGGCCGCGATGCTTCGCCGCCGTGCAGGCCGTCGTCGGCTCCTGGCCGGTGCAGACGCTGCTGATCGGCGTCACGCTGGCCCTCTTCTATCACCTGTTCAACGGCGTCCGGCATCTGGTCTGGGACAGCGGGCGCGGCTTCGGGCCCAGGGCCGTGACGCTCGGTGGCTGGGCCGTGGTGGCGGCCTCCGTGCTGGCGACCGCCGCCGTCTGGGGCCTTTCGTGAAGGGCGCCACCGCCCATTGGTGGCATCAGCGGCTGACGGCCATCGCGCTGGTGCCGCTCACCCTGCTGCTGGTCTGGCTGCTGCCCTGCATGGCGGAGATCGACCACGGCGCGCTGGTCGCCTGGATGCGCCCGCCGCTCGCCCCCGCCGTCCTCGTCCTGCTGCTCGCCGCCGGCCTCTATCACATGAAGCTCGGCGTCGAAGTCGTGATCGGCGACTATGTGCACGGCCGGGCGGCCCGATGGGCAGCGCAGATCGCGCTGGAACTCGCCACCTGGGCGCTGGCGGCGGTGGGGCTGGTTTCCATCCTCGCGCTGGCCGCAGGGCTTGCGTCGTGAGCGCCGGCCCCGCCTATCCGATCGTCGACCACGCCTGCGACGTCGTGGTGGTGGGCGCCGGCGGTGCCGGCCTGCGCGCCGTGCTGGGCCTCGCCGAGGCCGGCCTCGCCACCGCCTGCATCACCAAGGTCTTCCCCACCCGCTCCCACACCGTGGCGGCGCAGGGCGGCATCTCCGCCGCGCTGGGCAATATGGGGCACGACGACTGGCGCTATCACATGTACGACACGGTCAAGGGCGCCGACTGGCTGGGCGACCAGGACGCCATCGAATACATGTGCAAGGAAGCCCCGGCCGCCGTTCTGGAGCTGGAGCATTACGGCGTGCCCTTTTCGCGCACGCCCGAAGGGCGGATCTATCAGCGCGCCTTCGGCGGCATGACCACCGAGTACGGCAAGGGCACGGCCCAGCGCACCTGCGCGGCCGCCGATCGCACCGGCCACGCCATCCTGCACACCCTCTATCAGCAATCGCTGCGCCACAAGGCCCGCTTCTTCATCGAGTATTTCGCGCTCGACCTGGTCATGGACGACGAAGGCGCCTGCCGCGGCGTCATGGCCTGGTGCCTGGAGGACGGTTCCATCCACCGTTTCCAGGCCCATATCGTCGTGCTCGCCACCGGCGGTTATGGGCGTTGCTGGTTCTCCTGCACCTCGGCGCACAGCTGCACCGGCGACGGCAACGCCATGGCGCTGCGCGCCGGCCTGGCGCTCCAGGACATGGAGTTCGTGCAGTTCCACCCCACCGGCATCTATGGCGCCGGCGTGCTCATCACCGAAGGGGTGCGGGGCGAGGGCGGCTATCTCGTCAACGGCGAAGGCGAGCGCTTCATGGAACGCTACGCCCCGGCGGCGAAGGACCTAGCCAGCCGCGACGTGGTCTCGCGGGCCATGACGCTGGAGATCCGCGAAGGCCGGGGGGCCGGAAAAGCGGCGGACCACCTGCTGCTGAAGCTCGACCATCTGGCACCGGAGACGATCGCCAGCCGCCTGCCCGGCATCGCCGAAAGCGCGCGCGTGTTCGCCGGCGTCGACGTCACCAGGGAGCCGATCCCGGTGCTGCCCACGGTGCACTACAACATGGGCGGCGTTCCCACCGACCGCCATGGCGATGCTCTCGCCGAAGGCGGCCGGGCCGTGCCCGGCCTGATGGCGGTGGGCGAGGCGGCCTGCGTTTCGGTGCACGGGGCCAACCGGCTGGGGTCGAACTCGCTGCTCGATCTGGTGGTCTTCGGGCGGGCGGCGGCCCTGCGCGCGGCCGCGCTGCTGAAGGACCGCCCGCCGCTGCCGAGGCTGCCCGCCGGGGCCGGCGAAGCGACGCTGGCCAGGCTCGATCGCCTGCGCCACGCCGCCGGCGCTTCGCCCACCGCCGCCATCAGGGACGAGATGCAGCGCGTCATGCAGGAGGACGCGGCCGTCTTCCGCAGCCGCCAGACGCTGGAGAAGGGCTGCCGGCGCATGGACGAGGTCTTCGCCCGCTTCGCCGACGTCCATGTGAGCGACCGTTCCATGATCTGGAACAGCGACCTGATGGAAACCTGGGAGCTCGACAACCTGCTGCGCCAGGCGGTGGTGACCGTCCGCTGCGCGCTCGAGCGCGGGGAAAGCCGCGGCGCCCACGCGCGCGAAGACTTCCCCGAACGCGACGACGAGCGCTGGATGAAGCACACGCTCTGCCGCCTCGACGACGAGGGCCGCAGCGCCATCTCCTGGCGCCCCGTCGTCATGACGACGCTGAGCGGCGAGGTCGAACCCATCCCACCCCAGGCACGGACCTATTGAGCCATGGCCCGCTTCCGTCTCGCGAAGGCTTCACGCCCGCGCCGCGGCACCGACCATCCCGCCCCGCCGGGTGGGGGGCGGCGCACGCGCTTTCGCATCTATCGCTACGACCCCGACGATGGCGGCCCGCCGCGCCTCGACCGCTATCGGGTGGATCGGGACCGTTGCGGCCCCATGGTCCTGGACGCGCTGATCGCCATCAAGAGCGAGACCGACCCGACCCTGACCTTCCGCCGTTCCTGCCGCGAGGGCATCTGCGGTTCCTGCGCCATGAACATCGACGGCACCAACACGCTCGCCTGCACCAAGCCCATCGACGAGGTGAAGGGCGAGGTGAGGGTCTATCCGCTGCCCCACATGCCGGTGGTGAAGGATCTGGTGCCCGACCTGTCCCGCGCCTATGAACAGCTGGCCCAGGTGGAGCCCTGGCTGCAGGCGGGCGCCGCGCCGGCGGGCCGGGAACGGTTGCAATCGCCCGCCGAGCGCGAGAAGCTCGACGGCCTCTACGAATGCATCCTGTGCTTCTGCTGCCAGGCCGCCTGTCCCAGCTACTGGTGGAACCAGGAACGCTATCTGGGGCCGGCGGTGCTGTTGCAGGCCTGGCGCTGGATCGCCGACAGCCGCGATGAAGCCGCCTCGCGGCGGCTCGATGCGCTGGACGATCCCTTCAAGCTCTATCGCTGCCACACCATCATGAACTGCGCCAGGACCTGCCCCAAGCAGCTCGACCCGGCGAAGGCCATCGCCGAGACCAGGAAGCTCATGCTGCAAAGGCAGGGCTGAGCGGCGGGCGCCCGCCGCTCATGGAAGATCGCCATCCGTGGAAGAAGGCGGCGCCTGGCTGTGGCCATCGCCCGTCCCGACGGCGTTATCTTTCTCATCGGCGGGCTTGACATTCTTCGATAGTTGACCTATTATCGAAATATGGACATGGGAACCGCCATCGCCGCCCTCCGGACCCTGGCGCAGGAGACGCGCCTTGCGGCCTTTCGCGCCCTGGTGGAGGCAGGCCCGCCCGGCATGGCCGCCGGCACCGTCGCGAGGCGGCTGCGGGTGGCACCGGCCAGCCTCTCCTTCCATCTCCAGGCCCTGGTCCATGCCGGCCTGGCGGCTTCGCAGCGGCAGGGGCGGCAGGTGATCTACAGGGCCGACTTCGCCGCCATGGAGGCGCTGATGGGGTTCCTTACCGAGAATTGCTGCCGCGGCGCCCCGCCCGGCGGCGAGCCACTGCCTTGCGAGGAGGATGAGAGACCATGAAAAGGATGCACATCAACGTCAATGTCGACGACCTGCAACGCGCCATCGCCTTCTATGGCGCGCTCTTCGACGCCCGTCCCGACGTGGTGAAGGAGGACTATGCCCGCTTCCGCCTGGACGAACCCAGCGTCAACTTCTCGATCACGGCGCGCGGCCGGTCGGTCGGCATGGACCATATGGGGATCGACGTCGACAGCGGCGAGGAGCTGGCGGAGGTCGTGGACAGGCTGCGCCGGGCGGGCCACGCCGCCAGCGAGACCGCCTCCGGTGCCTGCTGCTATGCGCAGTCCAGCAAGTCGTGGTCGGTCGATCCGGCCGGCGTGCCCTGGGAGGTGTTCCACACCCACGGCGCCTCGGCGGTCTATGGCACCGACCGGGCCGACGACCGCGCCATCGCGCGCTCGGCCCGCGAGGAGGGCAGGCAGGTGCGTTCGGCGGCGCGCGCGGCCTGTTGCGGCTGACCTGCGCGGCGCCCGCTGTCACAGGCGCCACGGCTGTCACGAACATGACATGTGGCGAGGCTGGCTTGCCGCCCGCAGTGGAGCGCGCCATGGCCGGGCCGAACGACAAGAACCATCGAGTCCTGTTCCTGTGCACCGGCAACTCGGCGCGCAGCATCATGGCGGAATGCCTGATGCGGCGCTGGGGCGCCGGCCGCTTCCGGGCCGCCAGCGCCGGCAGCTTCCCCAGGGATCGGGTCCATCCCCACGCGCTGGCGCTGCTGGAGAAGATGAACTTCAGGACCGACGGCCTCCACCCGAAGTCCTGGGACAGCTTCGGCGACGAGGGCGCCCGGCCGTTCGATTTCACCATCACCGTCTGCGACCGCGCGGCCGGCGAGGGCTGTCTCGTCGGCCCGGCCAGCCCATCGGCGCCCATTGGGGCGTGGACGACCCGGCCGCCGTGGCAGGCGACGAGCGGGCGGTGGCCAGGGCCTTTCTCAACGCCTATCTGTTGCTGGAGGCGCGCATCAAGCTGTTCACGGCGCTCCCCATCGCCTCGCTGGACCGGCTCACCCTGAAGAAGCGGCTGGCCGAGATCGCCCGCGCGGAGAACACAGCCTTCTGAACAGGCGGCGATCCCCTCGCAGGCCGGTTCCTGTGTGCGGTGTTTGCCGCGCGCCATCCTCGCCCCTCTCGCCTCGCCGGCCGATTGCCTATAGTCTTGCTTGTAGCCCTGCGGCCCCATGGGAGAGCAGCCGATGGCCGAAACCCTCCATCACCATATCGGCGGGTGCCGGGTCGCCGGCCAGGGCGGCCGTTTCGGCCGGGTGACGAACCCGGCGACCGGCGAGACGACGGCCCGCCTGCCGTTCGCCACCGCCGCCGAGGTCGGCGCGGCGGTGCAGGCGGCAGCCGGGGCGCAGCCGGCCTGGGCTTCCGTCACGCCGGCCGGGCGTGGGCGTGTCATGTTCCGCTTCAAGGAGGCGATCGAGCGCCACATGGACGAGCTGGCGGCGCTGGTCACCCGCGAGCACGGCAAGACGCTCTCCGACGCCCGCGGCTCGGTCACGCGCGGGCTGGAGGTGGTGGAGTTCGCCTGCGGCATCGCGCAGCTGCTGAAGGGCGAGTTCAGCCCCGGCGTCGGCAGCGGCGTCGACAGCTACGCCATGCGCCTGCCCCTGGGCGTGGTGGCCGGCATCACGCCTTTCAACTTCCCGGCCATGGTGCCGCTGTGGATGTTCCCGGTGGCGCTGGCCTGCGGCAACGCCTTCGTGCTCAAGCCTTCGGAGAAGGTGCCCTCCTGCGCCCTGCGGCTGGCGGAGCTGCTGGAGGAAGCGGGCGCGCCGCCCGGCGTGCTGAACGTCGTCCATGGCGACCGCGAGGCGGTCGATGCGCTGCTGGCCGATCCCGTCGTGCAGGCGATAAGCTTCGTCGGTTCCACGCCGGTCGCCGAGCACGTCTATCGGGCCGGCACCGCCGCCGGCAAGCGGGTGCAGGCCCTGGGCGGGGCCAAGAACCACATGGTGGTGATGCCCGATGCCGATCTCGATCAGGCCAGCGACGCGCTGATGGGCGCGGCCTTCGGCTCGGCCGGCGAGCGTTGCATGGCGGTCTCGGTGGCGGTGGCGGTGGGCGACGAGGTGGGCGACGCGCTGGTCCGGCGGCTGCGCCCGCGCCTCGAAGCGCTCAGGATCGGCCCCGGCAGCGACCCGGAGGCCGAGATGGGGCCGCTCGTCACCCGCCAGCACTACGAGAAGGTGAAGGGCTATATCGACAAGGGGGTCGAGGAAGGCGCGCGGCTGGTGGTCGACGGGCGCGGCTTTTGCCTCCAGGGCTACGAAAACGGCAATTTCATCGGCGCCTCGCTGTTCGACCGGGTGACGCCGCAGATGACCATCTACCGGGAGGAGATCTTCGGCCCCGTGCTCTCCCTGGTGCGGGCGCGGGACTACGAGGAGGCGCTGGCGCTGGTCGACGAGCACCCCTTCGGCAACGGCGCCGCCATCTTCACCCGCGACGGCGACGCGGCGCGCGACTTCCGAAGCCGCGCCCGCATCGGCATGATCGGCGTCAACGTGCCCATCCCGGTGCCGGTGGCCTATCACAGCTTCGGCGGCTGGAAGCGCTCGCTGTTCGGCGATCACCACATGCACGGTCCCGAAGGCGTCCGCTTCTACACCCGCCTGAAGACCGTCACCGAACGCTGGCCTTCCGGCATCCGCCGCGGCAGCGAATATGTCATGCCGGTGCTGGGCTGACGGCGCGAGCGGGGAGGATGGCATGGCGCGCAACAGGATTGCGCTGATAGGCGCCGGCCAGATCGGCGGCACGCTGGCCCATCTCGCCGGCCTCAAGCGGCTGGGGGATGTCGTGCTCTTCGACGTCGTCGAAGGGGTGCCGGAGGGCAAGGCGCTGGACCTGGCGCAGTCGGGCGCCGTGGAAGGCTTCGATGCGGCGCTGGCCGGCGGCGGCGACTATGCCGCCATCGCCGGGGCCGACGTCGTCATCGTCACCGCCGGCGTGGCGCGCAAGCCGGGCATGAGCCGCGACGACCTCATCGGCATCAACGCCGGGGTGATCGGCCAGGTGGCCGCCGGCATCGCCCGCCACGCACCGGATGCCTTCGTCATCTGCGTCACCAACCCGCTCGATGCCATGGTCTGCCACCTGCAGCGCTCGTCGGGCCTGCCCGCCCGGCGCGTGGTGGGCATGGCCGGCGTGCTGGATTCGGCGCGCTTCCGCAGCTTCCTGGCCGCCGAGCTGGGGGTGTCGGTGGAGGATGTGCAGGCCATGGTGATGGGCGGCCACGGCGATACCATGGTGCCGCTGGTCCGCTATTCCGCCGTCGGCGGCATCCCGCTGCCGGAGCTGGTGCGCATGGGCTGGCTGGCGCAGGAGCGGCTGGACGCCATCGTCCAGCGCACCCGCGACGGCGGCGCCGAAATCGTCGGCCTGCTGAAGACCGGCTCCGCCTACTACGCGCCGGCGTCGTCCGCCATCGCCATGGCGGAGGCCTATCTGAAGGACAGGAAGCGCCTGCTGCCCTGCGCCGCCATGCTCGACGGCCAATACGGCGTGGAGGGCCTCTATGTCGGCGTGCCGACGATCATCGGCGCCGGCGGCGTCGAGCGGGTGCTTGAGATTTCCCTCGACGAGGGCGAACGGGCGATGTTCGACCGCTCCGTCCAGGCGGTAAGAAACCTCGTCGCCGCCCTCGACTCGGTGCTGGCCGCCGCGGCGAGCTGAAGGCGGGGGTTCCACAGATGGCGCCCGCCTTCGCGGGCCGTCCGCGCCGCCTCCCGCCTCCGGGGCGCTTGCCGCCGGCAGGCGGCGCGGCTAGCTTGCGCGCCCCGAAGACAGGCATCCGTTCGACAGGAGGGACAGCATGTTCGCACGACGCAGGATCGCAGGCTGGCTGGCCGTTGTGGCCGCGGCCGCCTGCCTGGCTCCGCTCCCGCCCCAGGCCGAAGAGCGTCATCACGGCACCGCCGCCGAAGCCCAGGCCATGGTGGCCGACGCCATCGCCTACTACGACGAGGTGGGCGAGGAGACGGCGCTGGCCCGCTTCACGCAGGATCCGGCCCCGCGCTTCCTCGATGGCGACCTCTATGTCTTCGTGCTGAGCGGGGAGGGCGTCTCGCTCGCCCACGGCGCCATACCGACGCTGGTCGGCAGCGATCTCTCCGATCTCCGGGACGTGGACGGCAAGGCGCTGATGCGCGAGATGCTGGCGGCGGCGACGGCCGACGGCGCCTGGGTGGACTACAAATGGATGAACCCGGTCACCGGCGCCATCGAGCCGAAGTCGAGCTGGGTCCGCCGCCATGACGGCCGCATCTTCGGCGTCGGCATCTATCGACCCTGAGGCCCGCCCCGTTCCGGCGGACACCGTGGGAGAACGGGCCGCCGGCCCCGGCGGCTGGCGCCCCCATGCCGGGCGGCGGCCCGTCGATAGGGAGCGCATGCTGCGCTACCGGCTGCGCCGCCTGCAGCAGCAGATCGCGGCCGAGGGCTGCGCGGGGGCGCTGATCCTGGGCGTCCACAATCTGCGCTATGCCACCGGCACGCAGCGTTCCGGCATCTACAACGCCCACAAGCCGTCGCGGGCCGCCTTCGTCCCGGTCTCGGGCCTCGCCACCGCCTTCGACTGGTTCCACCCCGGCAACCCGCACCCCACGCCCGGCACCGTGGGCGAATTGCGGCCCATGCCCGTCTTCGCCTATTTCCCCAGCGGTGAGCGCGCCTGGGAGAGGCTGCGCTCGCTGGCCGGCCAGGTGGCGGCGCTGGCGCGGGCGGGCGGCGGCGAGCGCATCGCGCTGGACATCTCCGATCCCGGCCTGGTGCACGCGCTGGAGGCGGAAGGGCTCGCCGTCGTCTCGGCCGACCGGGCGATCGAGATGGCGACCGCCATCAAGAACGAGGACGAGATCGCCTGCCTCGCCAACGCCTGCGACATCGCCGGGATCGCCATGGCGGCGCTCCACGAAGCGCTGGCACCGGGCATGACCGAGGCCGAAGCGCTCTCGATCCTCAACCGCACCAACACCGCTCATGGCGGCGAATGGCTGGAATACAAGCTGCTCGCCTCCGGCGAGCGCATCAACCCATGGCAGCAGGAAGCCAGCGACCGGCGCATCCGGGCCGGCGAGCTGGTGGCCTTCGACTGCGGCATGGTCGGCCCGTCGGGCTACAGCGCCGATGTCTCGCGCACCTTCTTCTGCCGGCCCGGCAAGCCCACGGCGGCCCAGAAGCGCCTCTACGCGCTCGCCGTCGAGAACGTCGAGCACAATCTGGCGCTGGTGAAGGCGGGCGTCTCCTTCGAGGATTTCTCCAGGGGCTGCTGGCCCTATCCGCAGGAGTTCCTGAAGCACCGCTACGACGTCATGGCCCACGGCATCGGCATGGGCGACGAATGGCCGGCCATCCCCTGGCCCTGCGACTGGGAAGCCCACGGCTATGAGGGCGAGCTCCGGGAGAACATGGTGCTGTGCATCGAGAGCTTCATCGGCTCCGAGCATGGCGGCGAGGGCGTGAAGCTGGAACAGCAGGTGGTGGTCACCGGGACGGGCTGCGAGCTCCTCTCCACCTTCCCCTGGGAGGAGAGCCTCTATGGCGGGGCCGCCCGCGCGGGCGGGCTCAGCGCATGAAGTCCGCCACCAGCCTGGAGAAGTGCTGGGTCGCCCCGTCCCAATAGGGCGAGAGCACGCCGCCGTCGAAGCCCGGCGAGCGGCGCGCGCCCTGCATGTTCTCGACGATCTCGAAATCCTCGGTGTTGAGCTCGTTCCACATGTCGAAGACGGACTGGCGGCTTTCGGCATAGGCCGGGTCGGTCGCCGCTTCGCCCACGAAATACATGTGGATGTGCTCGACCGTGCGGTCGGGCGCCAGCGCGTGCAGCTGGAAGACCGCCAGCTGGTCGGGCCAGATCTGGATGGCGGTGGTCGGGAACAGGTGGAAATACCACTCGGTCCTGGCGCCCTCCTCGTCGAGGCCCGGATAGAACGGCATGCCGATGCCGCGCCCCTGCTGGGGTTTCTCGATGCGGGAGGTGTTGTGAAACCACGGCCCTTCGGTCTCGACGGCACGGCGGGTCGCGAGGGGGGTGAACTCCTCCAGCTTGGGATGCACGGAGGGGACATGGTAGGCGTCGTAGAAATTCTCGTAGATCAGCTTCCAGTTGCCCTTCACGTCGAAATCCAGCCTGCCGGCATGGCGCAGGGCGGCGAAGTCGTAGGCCGCGGTGCGCCTGGCGAAGGGCTGCCAATGCTCCTCGAAGGGCGGCGCCTCGCCGGAGATGTCGACGAAGACGAGGTCGTGCCACAGCGCGTGGCGCACCGGCACCAGCCCCGGCGCGTCGGGGCCGGGGTCGCTGTCGTGGCGGCCGCCGCCGTAGAAATGCGGCCTTGCGCGCAGCCTGCCGTCCAGCCCGTAGGCCCAGCCGTGATAGGGGCAGGTCAGCAGCTGCCGGTCCCGGCACGGCGCGGCCACCATCACCGCGCCGCGATGGCGGCAGACGTTGTGGAAGACGCGGACGGCGCCCTCGCGGTCGCGCAGGACGAGCAGCGGCATACCGGCCACCTCCACCGGGCAGGCATCGCCCTTGCCGGGGACATCGTGGCAGAAGCCGGCCAGCATCCAGGTGCGCGCGAAGATGCGCTCGTTCTCCGCCTGCAGCCAGTCGGGACAGGTGTAGCAGCGGTTGGGAAGGCCGCTGCCCTCGCCGGCGGCGGCATCGAAGCGGGCCAGCACGTCGTCGTTCAGGATGTCGCGGGTGAATGCGAAGCTCATGGCCGCCTCCGCTGCCGGCCGGCACAGCATAGACCGCCGCCGCGCGTAGAGCCAGTGCGCCCGGCGGCGGGTAGTGCCACGGCTTGAAAATGGACAGGTGCCGTTCACCGACCGAGCGTCCCGCCCCCCGGCGGGCCGAAAGACCCGCCCACGCACTATCCCGAGCGCCGGCGTCCCGCCGGCAGACGGGCCGCAAGGTCAACGCACCGCCCCCGCCGCCGGGCATCGCCACCGCCGCCGCCCGCCGGGGCGTGGATCTTCCCGGAGGCGAAGACAGCGCAATCCCTCGCGCTCATCGCAGACAGGACGCCGACACGCAGCGCCGCAGCGGGCAACCTCGAAATTGCAAACCGAGACACTACCCGGCGGAGCGGCTGCGAGGCGGCCCGGAAAGCCGTGTGGGTGGCCGCGCGCCCGTTTGACTCGCACCGGCCGCTTCCCTCACATAGCCGCCGGCGGCCGGGAGGAAGCGAGATGGCGCAGGCGGCGGAGGGACGGCGCGTCGGACGCGCGGCCAGGCGCAGGCAGCGCACCGCCGCCCCCATCGTCCAGAAGCGTTACGTCACCCGCGAAATACCGGTCTATGAGCTGCTCGACGAGGCCGGGGTCGAGCTGCTGCATCGCACCTCCATGCAGATTCTGGAGGAGATCGGCATCGACTTCCGCGACCGGGTGGCGATCGCCGACTGGAAGGAGGCCGGGGCCGACGTGAAGGGCTGGCGGGTGCGCATCCCGCGCGCCCTGATCGAAGAGAAGCTGGCCCTGGTGCCCCCCCGCTATACGCAGCACGCGCGCAACCCGGAGCGCAGCGTCGTCGTCGGCGGCGATCACACCGTCTTCGCGCCCACCTTCGGCTCGCCCTTCGTGCGCGATTTCGACGACCGCCGCCGCTACGCCACCCTCGAAGATCTGCAGAACTTCATCAAGCTCGCCTATATGACGCCGGAACTGCACCACAGCGGCGGCGCCATCTGCGAGCCGGTGGACGTGCCGGCGCCCAAGCGCCATCTCGACATCGTCTACAGCCATATCAGGTATTCGGACAAACCCTTCATGGGCGTCCAGACGGCGCCGGAGCGAGCCCTCGATTCCTGCCGCATGTGCGAGATCCTGTTCGGCGCCGACGCCATCCGCGAACGCACGGTGATGACCTCGGTGGTGAACTGCAACTCGCCCCTGGTGTGGGACGCCTCGATGCTGGGCGCGCTGCGCCACTACGCCCGCCACAACCAGGCGGTGCTGATCACGCCCTTCATCATGGCGGGCGCCATGGCGCCGGTGGCAACGGCGGGCGCCGTCGCGCAGCTGAACGCCGAAGTGACGGCGGGCCTCGCCTATTCCCAGCTGGTGCGGCCCGGCGCGCCCATGGTCTATGGCAGCTTTCTGGCCACCGTTTCCATGCGGTCCGGGGCGCCGATGATGGGCACGCCCGAGACTCTGCAGATGATCTATGCCGTCGGCCAGCTGGCCCGGCGCTACCGGGTGCCGATGCGGTCGGGCGGCATGCTGACGGGCGCCAAGATCGCCGATGCCCAGGCGGCCTACGAATCGACGCAGACCATGAACGCCACCCTGCTGGCCGGCACCCATTTCGTCCTCCATGCCGCCGGCTGGCTGGAGGCGGGGCTGACGGCGGGCTATGGCAAATTCGTCATGGACAGCGAGCAGATCGCCATGATGCAGAGCTTCTGCGCCCCGCTCGACCTTTCGGAGAACGGCCTGGGCCTGGAAGCGGTGCGGGAGGTCGGGCCCGGCAACCACTATCTGGGCTGCGCCCACACCCGCCGCAACTATCTGGGCGGCTTCTTCCTCCCCGAGGTCGCCGACAACAACAGCTTCGAACAATGGCAGGCCGAAGGCTGCAAGAGCCACGAGGAGCGCGCCGTCGAGATCGCGCGGCGCAGGTTGCGGCGCTATGAGCCGCCGCCGCTGGATGCGGCCGTCGACGAGGCGCTGCAGGCCTTCATGGCCCGGCGCAAGGCCGAGCTGCCCGACACGGTGAGCTGATGGCCGCAGCGCCGGCCGGGCGCGGCGAGAGCTATCGCCTGGGCCTGGTCCTGGTCGCCTCGGCCGGGCTGTTGTGGAGCCTGGGCGGCCTCTTCTTCCGCATGATCGACGAGGCGACGGTGTGGCAGATCGTCGCCGGGCGGACCTTCTTCCTGGCTTCCTCCTGCGCGCTGCTGCTGCTGTGGCGCCACGGGCGCGGGGCGCCGGCCACCTTCCGCCGCATGGGCCGCTGGGGGCTGGTCGGCGCCTGCGGCATCGCCATCGCCAACACGCTGTTCATGTTCGCCCTGGAACACACCTATGTCGCCAACGCCGTCTTCATGCTGGCGGCGGCGCCGGTGCTGGCGGCCGGGCTGGGATGGCTGCTGCTGCGCGAGCCGGTGCGCCCGGCGACCGCCGCCGCCATGGCCGGCGTCGCGGCCGGGCTGGCGGCGATGGTCTCCGGCGGGCTGGGGACGGACCGCTGGCTGGGCGATGTGCTGGCGGCCTTCACGGTGATGGGCTTCGCGCTGGCGGTGGTCGCCCTGCGCGCCGGGCGCTTTGTCGAGATGCTGCCCTGCATCGTGCTCGGCGCCACCATGGCCGCGCTGTTCGCCACCGCCATGGCCTTCGCCGGCGGCGAGGGGCTGGCGATGACGCCCGCCGACCTGTTCTGGTGCGCCATGATGGGGATCGTGCAGCTCACCTTCGGCATGGCGCTCTTCGTCGCCGGATCGAAGCATGTGCCGGCCGGCGAGCTGGCGCTGCTGACGCTCACCGAAACGGTCTTCGCCCCCGTCTGGGTGTGGTGGTTCCTGGGCGAACTGCCGGTGGCGGCGACCTTCTGGGGCGGTGGCATCGTGCTCGCCGCCATCGCCGCCAACGCGCTCACCGGCCTCGGCCGCCGGCCCCCGCCGCCCGCAACCCGCAGCACGGATGGCTGCGGGGGGCACCCCGGCCCATGAGCGCGCCCTTGCCGGCGGTGTGCGGCTGGTTATGCTGGCCGGCGCCGCTTCGGAGGAGGTCGCGCTGCCCACGGTAGACCGCTATCTGAGAGGCGCGGTGGAGGTGCCGGCGAGCCGGACGCTGGTGGTGGTCGGCGCCCAGTCGCCGCTGGGGCCGGCGGGCGATCTCGCCCCGGATGCCGCCGGGCAGTGCGCCGCCGTGTGGGCGAAGCTGGTGGCGGCGCTGGCCGAAAAGGGCCTGGAGCCGCGCCATATCGTGGCGCTCGAGACGGATGTGGCGAACCGCGCCCACCTGGCCGCCGCCAGGGCCGAGCAGGCCCGCCATCTGCGCCACCATGTCGCCGAAACCGTGCGCATCGCCGCCCTGGCGGAGGAGGGCTGGCTGGTGCAGGTCCAGGCCCTGGCCGCCGTCGCGCGCTAGCCTTGCGGCGAGGCGGGCGGGCAGCGGCAACGGGCTTTGGCAACCTTCCATCCCTTCGTTGCGAGGGTTCGGTTGCAGGTGCCGGCCCTGCCGCAGCGGTCGTAGAGGGCGCCATGCGCGCAGGGAGGGCCCGCCGGCTGCCGCGCCGCATCGTCTCCGGCGGCCAGACCGGGGCCGACCGCGCCGCGCTCGACGTGGCGATGGAACTGGAAATCGAGGCCGGCGGCTGGGCGCCGAAGGGCCGGCGCGCCGAGGACGGCAGCATCGACCGGCGCTATCCCCTGGACGAGACGCCGCTCGCCCGCTACAGCCAGCGCACCGAATGGAACATCCGCGACAGCGACGGCACGCTGATCGTGGCGCGGCGGCCGCTGACGGGCGGCACGGCGCTCACCGAACGCTTGGCCCATGCCTATGGCAGGCCTTGCCTGGTGCTGGACCCGGACGATGGCGCCGCGCTGGCGGCGCTGCGCCTCTGGCTCGACGACAACGCCATCGCGGTGCTGAACGTCGCCGGCCCGCGCCAGAGCGCGGAACCCCGTTCCTACGACGCCACCGCCGGCCTGCTGCGCGCGCTGCTGGCCGACGGCTGAGGCGCCCGTCCCGAGGCAACTGCATCGGGGCGGCCGCGACGCCGACCTAGAACGAGCCGCCCCCGACGTGGGTTTGCCCGATAGCGGCGGCGAGCGTCCCGGCGGTGCCGAAGGCGGTTGCGGTCGTCATGGGCGGGGCGCTAGAACGCTGCGGCACAGGGCACAAGGGCGGCGGATCCTGCAGCCCCTGCCGCGCTGGCGGCGCACCACTGCATGGACGGCTTCGAAAGGCGATGCGCATCCTGGTGACCGGAGCCGGCGGCTATATCGGCACGGTGCTGACGCCCCTGTTGCTGGATTCGGGCTACCGGGTGCGGGCGCTGGACCGCTTTTTCTTCGGCCGCCATCTGCTGGCGGAGCATGCGCGGCTGGAAACGGTGGTGGAAGACAACCGCCGGCTCCAGCCCGCCCATTTCGAAGGCGTGGACGCGGTGATCGACCTCGCCGCCATCTCCAACGATCCCTCCGGCGAGCTGTTCCAGGGGGCGACGATGGAGATCAACCGCGATTCCCGGGTGCGCGCCGCCCGCCTCGCCAGGGAGGCCGGGGTGGGGCGCTACCTGCTGCCGTCGTCCTGCAGCATCTACGGTTTCCAGGAGGAGGGCACGATCGCCGACGAGGCCAGTCCCACCAACCCGCTCACCACCTATGCCCGCGCCAACGAGATGGCCGAACAGGGCGTTCTGGCCCTGGGGCGCGAGGATTTCTGCGTCACCGTGCTGCGCCAGGCCACCGTCTATGGCCTGGCGCCGCGCATGCGCTTCGATCTCGCCATCAACGGCATGACCTTCGGCGCCTGGAAGACCGGCCGCCTGCCGCTGATGCGCGACGGCACCCAATGGCGGCCCATGGTGCACGTCGCCGACACGGCCGCCGCGCAGGCCTTCATGCTGGAGGCCGACCCGGCAAGGATCAACGGCCATATCTTCAATGTCGGCTCGCAGGCCAACACCTATCGCATCGGCCCCCTGGGCGAGCTGGTCGCCGGCCTCGTCCCCCGCGAGGTGGAGATCGAGTGGTATGGCGATCCGGACCGGCGCAGCTACCGGGTGGCCTTCGACAAGATCGAGGCCCTGGGCTGGCGCGCCGGCAGGACCGCCGCCCACGGCGTGGCCGAGATCTGTGAGGCGCTGGAGGCGGGGCGCATCGACAAGACCGTCGAGACCGTCACCCTGGACTGGTACAGGGAGCTGGCGCGCTGGCACCGCATCGTCCGCGAGGTGGAGATGTATGGGGGCATCGTCGAGATATGAGGGTGCTGCTGCTGGGCGCCGGCGGCCAGCTGGGCCACGACATCAGGCGCGCCCATGGCGAGGCGGGAGAGCCCTTCGAGCTGCTGGCCCTGGGTCGCGAGCGGCTGGACCTGGCGGCCCCGGACAAGGTCGAGGCGGTGCTGGCCGAACTGCCGTTCGACGCTCTGGTCAACTGCACCGGCTACCACAGGACCGACGAGGCGGAGGACAACGCCGCCCTGGCCTTCGCCGTCAACGCCCATGCCGTGGCGGCCCTGGCCAGGGCCTGCGCCGCCCGGCGGGCGCGCTTCGTCCACATCGGCACCGACTATGTGTTCGGCGGCGACGCCGGCCGCGCCCGGCCGCTGGCCGAGGGGGAGCCGATGGCCCCGGTCAACGTCTACGGCGCCTCCAAGGCCATGGGCGAGACCCTGGCGCAGCTCGCCTGGGAGGATGTGGTGGTGCTGCGCGTCGCCTCGCTGTTCGGCACCGCCGGGGCCAGCGGCAAGGGCGGCAATTTCGTCGAAACCATGATCCGGGTCGGGCGCGAGAAGGGCGCGCTCAGCGTCGTCTGCGACCAGACCATGTCGCCCACCGCCACCGCCGACGTCGCGCCGGCGGTGCTGCGGGTGCTGACGGAGGGCCTGCCGGCGGGCATCTACCATGCGGTCAATGGCGGCCAGGCGACCTGGTTCGCCTTCGCGCGGGAGATCCTGCGCCAGGCCGGCGTGGCGGCGGAGGTGGCGCCCTGTTCCAGCGACGACTGGCCCACCCGCGCCCGGCGCCCGCGCTACAGCGCCCTCGACAACGGCAGGCTGGCCGCCCGGCTGGGGCCCATGCCGCCCTGGCAGGAAGCGCTGGGGCGCTATCTCGCCGCCCGGCGGCGGAAGGGGGCGCGATGAAGGGCATTCTGCTGGCCGGCGGCGAGAACACCCGCCTGCGCCCGGCGACCAGCGCGGTGAACAAGCAGCTGCTGCCGATCTACGACAAGCCCATGATCTATTACCCGCTCACCGCGCTGATGCTGGCGGGCATCCGGGAGATCCTGGCGATCTCCGCGCCCCGCTACGGCGAAGCCTTCCGGCGGCTTCTGGGCGACGGCAGCAGCTGGGGGATGACCATCCGCCACGGCGTGCAGCCCCGCCCCGAGGGCCTGGCCCAGGCCTTTCTGATCGGGCGCGACTTCATCGGCGACGATGGCTGCGCCCTCGCCCTGGGCGACAACATCTTCCACGGCAGCGGCTTCACCGGCAAGCTGCGCTGCGCCGCCGCCAGAGGGGCCGGGGCGACGGTGTTCGGCCATCGCGTTCCCGACCCCCGGCGTTACGGCGTCGTCGCCTTCGACCGTGCCGGGCGGGCGACCTCGATCGAGGAGAAGCCCGCCAGCCCCCGTTCCGACTGGGCGGTCACCGGCCTCTATTTCTACGACAACGACGTGGTCGCCATCGCCGCCGGCCTGACGCCCAGCCCGCGCGGCGAGCTGGAGATCACCGACGTCAACCGGCACTATCTGGAACGGGGCGCGCTGCATGTGGAGCGCCTGGGCCGCGGTTTCGCCTGGTTCGACGCCGGCACCCCCGACAGCCTGGCCGACGCCTCGGGCTTCGTGCGCGCCATGGAGCGGCGCCAGAACGAGCGCATCGGCGTTCCCGAAGAGGTCGCCTTCCTGAACGGCTGGATCGGGCGCGAGCAGCTGGCGGCCCTGGGCCGCGACCTGCGCAGGAGCGGCTATGGCCAATATCTGCTGCGGCTGGCGGAGGGTGGCGGCGGGTAGGGCGCCTTCGCCGCGGCACCCGGGGAAAGCGGGTCGCCTTACCCGCCCTTACGGAAAGGGCGTTTCGAAGCCGGCGAGGCGGGGCCAGGCGCGGTCCTTGTCGGAGAGGACGGCTTCGCCCTCCGGCAGCGGCCAGGGGATGGCGAGCGCCGGATCGTTCCACAGCAGGCCCTTGTCGCATTCGGGCGCCCAGAAGGCGCTGACCTTGTAGATCACCTCGGTCTCCGGCCGCAGCGTCATGAAGCCGTGGGCGAAACCGGCCGGCACCAGCAGCTGGTTCCACGCCTCTTGCGAGAGCGTGGCGCTCACATGGCGGCCATAGCTGGGCGAGCGACGGCGCAGGTCCACCGCCACGTCGAAGATGGCGCCCCGCACCACCCGCACCAGCTTGTCCTGGGCGGCGGGCGGCGTCTGGAAATGCAGCCCGCGCACCGTTCCCTTCTCGGTGGAAAGCGAATGGTTGTCCTGCACGAAGTCGATGGCGATGCCCGCCGCGGCGAGGGCGCGGCGGTTGTAGACCTCCGAGAAGAAGCCGCGCCGGTCGCCGTGCTTGTCCGGCAGCAGCAGCTTCACGTCCGCTATGGCCAGGCTTTCGATGTGCATGAGGCCTCCTTCTACAGCCGCCACAGGTCGATGCCGTCGGGGCACGAGGCCCGGTCGAGCACGCATTTCACGTCGAAGACGCCGCCGCGCCCGCCGCGCAGCCTGGCCCGGATGCCGGCCCAGCCGGCGGCGGCGAACTCGGCATGGGCGACCGCCAGCACCACCGCATCGGCGGGCAGAAGCGCCTCGGGGGCCTGCGGCGAGATGCCGTATTGGCGCCGCGCCTGCTCCGGATCGACATGGGGGTCCGACACCTGAACGACGAGGTTGTAGCTCTCCAGCTCGCGCACCAGGTCGACCACCCGCGTGTTGCGCAGATCGGCGACGTTCTCCTTGAAGGCGAAGCCCAGCACCGTCACCGTCGCGTTTTGCGCCGCCCGCCCGCACCGCACCAGGTATTTCACCACTTCGCTGGCGATATGGGCGCCCATCCTGTCGTTGATCTGCCGCCCGGCGAGCACGAAGCGCGAGTCGTGCTCCAGCAGCGCCGCCTTGTGGATGAGGTAATGGGGATCGACGCCGATGCAGTGGCCGCCCACCAGGCCCGGAACATAGGCGTGGAAATTCCATTTGGTGGCCGCCGCCGCGATCACGTCGCGGGTGTCGATGCCCATGCGGCCGAAGATCAGCGCCAGCTCGTTCATCAGCGCGATGTTGATGTCGCGCTGCACGTTCTCGGCGATCTTCGCACCTTCCGCCACCTCGACCGACGGCGCGCGATGGATGCCGGCCGTCACCACCGATCGATACATGGCGGCGACGACATCCAGAGTCGCTTCGTCCTGGGCGGCCACGATCTTCACGATGCCGGCGAAGGAGCGCCTGGAGTCGCCGGGCGCGATGCGTTCCGGCGAATAGCCGACGGTGAAATCCGTTCCGCAGACCAGCCCCGAGGCCTCCTCCAGCAGCGGCGTGCAGACTTCCCGAGTCGTCCCGGGATAGACCGTCGATTCGAAGACCACGATGTCGCCCGCCTGCAGCCGCTTCCCCACGCTGCCGGTCGCGTCCAGCAACGGCTTCAGGTTCGGGCGGCGGGTGGCGTCGAGCGGGGTGGGCGCCGCCACGATGTGGAAGTCGGCCTCGCGCAGCGCTTCGGCGTCGTCGGTGAAAAGGATGTCGGCCGCCGCCAGCTCGCCCGCATCCACGTCCCGGTTGCGGTCCACGCCGCGGCGCAGCTCGTCCACCCTGGCGCCGTCGATGTCGAAGGCGACCACGCGCCCATGGCGGGCGAAGGCCATCGCCACCGGCAGCCCGACATAGCCGATGCCGACCACCGAGACCTTGCGCGGGGGCGCGCCCGGCCCGCCGGCCGGGCCGGCTGCTGTTTCGATCGGCATGGCTGGCACAACCCGTCCCGAAGCCGCCCGCATCATAGCGCCTCGCGCGAGGCGCAACGACAACGCCCCGCCCCGGACAGCGCCTCCGCGCCGCCGCCGGCGGCAACGCCCGCCGCCGCGAGCGCCGGTTATGCCCGCGGACCGGCCTTGGCGGTGCGCTCGGCGAACCACGCCCAGGTGCGCCGCAGCCCTTCGGGAAGCGGTGTCGTCGGCCGCCAGCCCAGGCCCTCGCGGGCCCGGCTTACATCCGTCCAATTGTGACGCACCTCGCCGGCGCGGAAGGGTCGGTAGCGCACCTGCGGGCGGGCCGGAAGGCCGGCCGCGGCCACGATGGCGTCGATCAGCTGCTCCAGATCGGTGCCGCTGCCGCTGCCCAGCTGGAAGACGCCCGCGCTCTCGGCCGTCAGCGCCGCGACGATGCCCTCGCAGACGTCATCGACATAGATGTAGTCGCGCGTCTGGCTGCCGTCGCCATAGACCACCAGCGGCTCGCCCGCCAGCAGCCGGCGCATGAAGGCCGCCACCACCGTGCCCTTGCGGAAGGAAAGCGGCCCATAGACGTTCGAGAAGCGCAGCGAGACGGGCTTCATGCCGTAGGCGCCGGCATAGGCCGAGCACCACACCTCTACCGCCGCCTTGCCGGCGCCATAGGGCGAGGTGGGGCGGCAGACCATCTCTTCGTGGACCGGCGGCGGCGCCTCGCCCACGATGGCCCCGCCGGTGGAGGCGTTGACCAGGCGCTCCACCCCCGCCTCGCGCATCGCTTCCAGCAGGCGGAAGCTGCCGACGACGTTGACGTCGAAGCTCTGGCGCGGATCGGCCACCGAATCCACCACTTCGGTTTCGGCCGCCAGATGCACGACCGCATCGACGCCCCGCAGCGCGCGGGCGAGCACGGCGCGGTCGCGGATGTCGCCCTTCACGAACTCCACCTCCCAGGGCGCCAGCGTCTCGCGGCGGCCACGGGATTCGTCGTCCAGAACGCGGATGCGGCCGGCGAGGCTGCGCTCGGCCAGCAGGCGCACCAGATTGGCGCCGATGAAGCCCGCCCCGCCGGTGACGAGCAGGCGGCCCGGCATGGCGGATGCGCTCATGCGGGGAGCTGGCGATGCGGAAGGGGACGGCCGCCGTCCGCCCGACGGAACAGGCATGGAAGAGCTCCTCGCAGCCTGGCGCTGTTTACGTCGGACGCCCGGCGCGGCGCAACCCGCCCGGCACGCCCTCGCCGCCGCAGTCGCAAGCCGCTGCCTGCGGGGCGGATATGCCGTTGGCCCGCGAAGCTCCCGGCCGTGGCAGGGGGGCAGCGAAAGCCTCGCTGCCGCCGCATGGGAGCCCATCGAAGGAGGCACAGCCCCGGCCAGCGGGTGGTGTCTCGGTTTGCAATCTCGAGGCCGCCCGGCGCCGCGCTGCGCATTGGCATCCTGTGTGCGAGGAGCGCGAAGGCTTCCGCTGCCTTCGCCTGCGGGAAGGTTCATGCCCCGGCGGGCGGCGGGACCAGGCGCGCGGGTGATGGCGGTGGTGCCTGGCGGCGGGGTCGGTGCGTTGACCTTGCGGCCCGTTTGCCGGCGGGACGCCGGCGCTCGGGGGAATTTAGTGCGTGGGCGGGCCGGACGGCCCGCCGGGGGCGCTCGGTCGGTGCTTGGGGGTGGCGGCAAACGGCACCTGCCCATTTGCAAACCGAGGCACTACCGGCCAGCGTCTTCGTGGGCCGTGTTCAGGCTCTGGTTTGCGCGTACTCCTGCAGCACCTCGTCGATGCTGCCGGCGGTCTTCACCCGCCCGGCCTGCAGCAGCACGCCCCTGTTGCAGACTCTCTCCAGCAGGCCGGGGTTGTGGGAGGCGATCACCAGGATGCCGGCCCGCTCCACGAACTCCTCCAGACGCTGCCGCGCCTTCTCGGCAAAGGCCGCATCGCCTACCGAGATCCATTCGTCCATCAGCAGGATTTCGGGCTCGAAGCAGGTGCATACCGCCAGCGCCAGCCGAAGCTTCATGCCGTCCGAATAGGTGCCGATCGGCATCGACAGATAACCGCCCAGCTCGGTGAACTCGGCGATGTCCTCCATGTGGCGCTCCATCTCGGCCCTGGAAAGGCCGAAGAAGCGCCCGCGGGTCATGATGTTCTCCCAACCCGTCGAATCCACCTCCATGCCCAGCGACAGGTCGATCAGCGAAGCCAGACGGCCGCGCCGGCACAACTCGCCCCGGCTGGGGCGATAGACGCCCGCCATCACCCGCAGCAGGGTGGACTTGCCGGCGCCGTTGGTGCCCACCAGGCCGACGCGGTCGCCATGCCCGAAGGCCAGCGTCACCTCTTCCAGCGCCCGCACCGTCACCCGGCTGCCCTCGTCGCGCCCGATCAGCCCCCCGGTGCCCTTGCGCAACAGGTCGTTCTTCAGGGAACGACCGTTCACGCCATAGACGGGAAAGTCCACCGTCACATCGTCGAGGCGCAGAGAGGCGGTCACGGCCCCGCCTTACAGCCAGTAGGCGATGCGCCAGCGAAAGCGGCGATACATGATCAGGGTGAGCAGCCAGCCGGCCAGCGCAAAGCCCGCGACCGCCAGCCAGGAATGAAGCGACGGCACCTGGCCCAGGAGCGGCGCCCGCACCAGCTCCACCACATGGTAGAAGGGGTTGAGGTCCAGCACCGGCGCCCGGTCGGGCAACAGCTCCGGCTTCCAGATGATGGGCGTCAGAAAGAAGGCGACTTGCACCACGCTGGCCGCGATGGGCGGCACGTCGCGAAAGCGGGCGCAGACCAGGCCCAGCAACAGGCCCACCCAGAGGCCGTTCAGGCACAGCAGCACCAGGCCCGGCAGCGCCAGCAACGCCGCCCAGCCCGGCTCCACCGCGAAGGCCACCAACACCACCACATAGATGAGGGCGTTGTGCGCCAGCACGATGAGGTTGCGCCACAGCGTTCGATAGACGTGCACCGAAAGCGGCAGCGCGATCTGCTTGACGATCCGTTCGGCGGCGATGAAGGCGTCGCAGCCTTCGGTGATGAGGCTGGCGATGAAGGCCCAGACGATGAAGCCGGTGGCGATGAAGGGCAGGTAGTCGGCGACATCGACCCGGAACAGCCCGGCATAGAGCACCCCCAGCGCCCCCACCAGCACGCCCATGCTGATGGTGAGCCAGAACGGGCCCAGCTTCGAACGGCGATAGCGGCGGCGGATGTCCTGCCAGCCCAGCATGCTCCAGAGGTCCCAGGCGCGCAGCCCGGCAACCACGTCCAGCACGGCCTGCGCAGCCGGCGAGGTGGCCTCGCCACTGGTCACGGGTCGCGATGGCGTCGTGGCAGAGGACATGACAAACCCCACACCCCGCCCGGGGCGGCAGGCGTGAACTATCCCCCACCCATCCCGCCGGCGCAAGACGGCCACCCGGTTCGCCGGCGGGGGCGGCGGGGAAGCCGGTCGCGAATACCTGGGAGCGCTGGGCCCGCGGTGCACTCAGCGTCTGACGGAGCAGCCGGCGCCCGGCACCCGCTCTCACAGATAGCCGCCCTGCTCCAGATAGCGGATCACCCGGTCGGCCAGTTGGTCGGCGTCCTGTTCGCCTGCCTTCAGCACGATCTCCGGATTCTCGGGCGGTTCGTAGCCGGAATCGATGCCGGTGAAGTTGCGGATTTCGCCCGCCCGCGCCTTGCGGTAGAGGCCCTTGGGATCGCGCCGTTCGCACAGCGCCAGCGGGGTGTCCACGAACACCTCGACGAACTCGCCCTCCTCCACCAGGCCGCGCGCCATCCGCCGCTCGTCGCGGAAAGGCGAGATCAGCGAGACCAGAACGATCAGCCCGGCATCGACGAACAGTTTCGCCACCTCGGCGATGCGGCGGACGTTCTCCACCCGGTCGGCATCGGTGAAGCCCAGGTCGCGGTTCAGGCCGTGGCGGACGTTGTCGCCATCCAGCAGGTAGCTGTGGCGGCCCCGCGCCGCCAGCCTGCCTTCCACCCGTGAGGCGGCGGTGGACTTGCCCGCCCCCGAAAGGCCGGTGAACCACAGGATGCAGGGCCGCTGGCCCTTCTGGCGGGCGCGTTTTTCCTTGTCGAGCTCGCTCTCCTGCCAGGCGAGATTGGCGGCGCGCAGCAGGGGCGAATCGATCATGCCGGCTCCGACCGTGGCGTTGGCGGAGCGGTCGATGAGGATGAAGGCGCCGGTCTCCCGCAGCACCCGGTAGGGATCGAAGGCGATGGGCCGGTCGAGGGCCAGGTTGCAAAGGCCGATCTCGTTCGACCGCAGCGTTCTGGCGGCGTTGTGCTCCATGGTGTCGACGTCGATGCGGTGGCGCAGGGCGGTGACCTGGGCGGTGGCGGTGGCGGTGCCGGCCTTCAGCAGATATTGCCGCTGCGGCAGCAGCGGCTCGTCGGCCATCCACAGCAGATGGGCGGCGAACTGGTCGCTGCTGGCTGGCGGCGCGCCGTCGTCGGCCGCCAGCAGGTCGCCGCGGCCGATGTCGATCTCGTCGGCGAGCGTCAGGGTCACCGACTGCCCGGCGACGGCGGCGGCGAGGTCGCCACCGGCGGTGACGATGCGGCGAATGGCGGTGCCGCGCCCGCCCGGCCAGGCGCGGATGCGGTCGCCCGGCCGCAGGACACCGGAGGCTATGGTGCCGGCATAGCCGCGGAAATCGGGGCCGGGGCGACTCACCCATTGCACCGCCATGCGGAAGGGTGCCGCCGCCTGGTCCTCCGCCGCGGGGGCCTCTTCCAGCGCCCGCAGCAGGGTGGGGCCACGATACCACGGCGTCTGCGGGCCGGCCTGGAAGAGGTTGGCGCCGGTGAGCGCCGAGACCGGGATGGCGCGCACATCGTCGATGGCGAGCCCGGCGGCGAGGCGGCGATAGTCGGCGGCGATGGCCTCGAAGACCGCTTCGTCCCAGCCCATCAGGTCCATCTTGTTGACGGCCAGCACCGCCCGGCGCAAGCCCAGCAGGGCGAGGATGTGGCTGTGGCGCCGCGTCTGCGTCAGCACGCCCTTGCGGGCATCGACCAGCACCACCGCCAGATCGGCGGTCGAAGCGCCGGTTGCCATGTTGCGGGTGTACTGCTCGTGGCCGGGCGCGTCGGCGACGATGAAGCGGCGCCGGCCGGTGGCGAAGAAACGGTAGGCGACGTCGATGGTGATGCCCTGCTCGCGCTCGGCCTGGAGACCATCCACAAGCAGCGCCAGGTCGGTGGCGGCGCCCTGGGTGCCGTGCTCGCGGCTGGCGGCCGCCACCGCCGCCAGCTGGTCGGAGGGGATGAAACCGGTGTCGTGGAGCAGGCGCCCGATCAGCGTCGATTTGCCGTCGTCGACGCTGCCGCAGACGATCAGACGCAGCGTGTCCTTCCCGTCTTCGGCTTCCAGCCAGGCGCATGCGGCGCCCTCGCCGGGGGCGGCCATCAGAAGTAGCCCTCCCGCTTCTTGCGTTCCATCGAGCCTGCCCGGTCGTGGTCGATGGCCCGGCCCTGGCGCTCGGAGGAGGTGGCGGCCAGGGTCTCGCCGATGATGGCGGGCACGTCCGCCGCCCGCGATGCCACGGCGCCGGTCAGCGGCCAGCAGCCCAAAGTGCGGAAGCGCACCTTGCGCAGGGCGGGTTTCTCGCCGGGGGCGAGTTCCATGCGTTCGTCGACCCGCATCAGCAGCAGGCCGTCGCGTTCCACCACCGGGCGCGGGGCGACGAAATAGAGCGGCACGACGGGGATCGCCTCCAGATGGATGTAGTGCCAGATGTCGAGTTCGGTCCAGTTGGAGAGCGGGAAGACGCGGATCGATTCGCCTTCGCCGATGCGGGCGTTGTAGAGGCGCCACAGTTCCGGGCGCTGGCGGCGCGGGTCCCAGCGGTGGCTGGCGTCGCGGAAGGAGAACACCCGCTCCTTGGCGCGCGAAGCCTCCTCGTCGCGCCTGGCACCGCCGAAGGCGGCGTCGAAGCCGAAGCGGTCGAAGGCCTGGAGCAGCGCCCGCGTTTTCATGACGTCGGTGTAGAAGGCCGAGCCATGGCTGAAGGGGCCGATTCCCTGCGCCTGTCCCTCGCGGTTGACGTGGACAAGGAGCTCCATGCCACTGCCGGCCGCCACCTCGTCGCGGAAGGCATACATCTCCGGGAACTTCCAGCCGGTGTCGACATGCAGCAGCGGGAAGGGCGGCGGGGCGGGGAAGAACGCCTTCTTCGCCAGATGCAGCATGACCGACGAGTCCTTGCCGATGGAATAGAGCATCGCCGGGCGTCGGCGCTCGCAGGCCACCTCGCGCATGACGTGGATCGACTCCGCCTCGAGCCGGCGCAGATGGGGGAGGCGGGGAGGTGCGGCCATGACGGGTGGAGCGATGGGCGGCAGGGCCGCCGCCCTATCGCCATCGGGCGCGGATGTCCAGCGGGGGCAGGGATGCCCGCAGTGCCGATGCGCCTCGTCCGGGATACCGGGCCGGCAAGCACTATGGAATCGGAGAATCGCTCCCGTGGCCATCGGCCGGGATAAAAAAGGGGCTTATGTACCTATTTACCCACACGGGCGTCCCCGCCTAACTGAGCGAGCATCGCCTCGAGAGGTCCATCGTCGGGGTGGGGCTCCGACGGCATGTCTGCGCCTGGCGCTGGTGCGGGCCAGTCGTCAGCGATGCGCTCGCAGAGGCGGGCGGCCAGGGCGTCGGTGGCGATGGATGACGCATGGCGCCAGTGGGCGGCCGTCGCCGCCCTGTCCGCGCAAGCCCGCAGCGCGGCGGCCAGGGCTGTTTCGCCGGCCGCCTGGGTGGCGGCGGCGGCGCGGCGGGCGTGATTCCGCGCCTCGCCACGCTGATAGTCCACGACGCAGCGCCAGGTTCGGGCGAGTGAAGCACGGATCAGGGCGGCCGGCCGCTCCGGCGGCCGGCCGCGGAAGCTCAGCGCGGCACCCCGTCCCGCGCCGCCTCCACCCGCCGCTCTCGCCTCCGAGTGGGCCTCGCGGGCGATGCGGGCGATCTCGGCATGCACCGCCCGGCGATGCCGGCGACGCTGCACCAGGAGATCGGACTCGGACGGGGGCACCTGGAATTCAGCCATGATTCATCCCCCCTTGGGTAAACAGGTATGTAGGTCCCTAAAAAAGAGGGGCGCGCCGGAGCGCGCCCCAGTCAGGGAGGACACACCATGAGCGGGACGGCCAAAGCCGGGCCGCCCGCGTCTGCAACGGACGAGAGGGTCATGAACACCCGCTCGTTGCCCCGCATGTGACACATTTGAGGCAGGTCCCGTTGCGGACCAGGGTGAGGTTGCCGCATTCTCCGCACGGATCACCCTCGTAACCTTGCATGCGCGCCGCGCGAACCCGTTCGGCGCGCGGATCGCCCCCGCCGGCGACGGCGACTGCCGCTTCCGCGCCGAGCGCCATCTTCGAGACGGCGGCGATGGCGCCTCGCCCGCCTTCCCGCTCGCCCAGGCCGCCTTCCAGCACCCGCAGGCGGCCGCGCATATAGCCCTTGCTGGCGATGTGGTGGATGAGCTTGGCCACCTCGGCCATGCCGCTGTCGTCTTCGCCGGTGAACTCCTCGGCCGCGTCGCCGCGCCCTACCGTGTCGGGCATCAGGTCGCCCGGTTCGACATGGGCGAGGTCGTCGCGGGCTAGGTAGCTGATGGCGAGCTCGCGGAAGATGTAGTCGAGGATGGAGGTCGACATCTTGATGGTGTCGTTGCCATCCACCATGCCGCTGGGTTCGAAGCGGGTGAAGGTGAAGGCCTCCACGAACTCTTCCAGGGGCACGCCGTATTGCAGCCCGATGGAGACGGCGATGGCGAAATTGTTCATCAGGCTGCGGAAGGCGGCGCCCTCCTTGTGCATGTCGATGAAGATCTCGCCCAGACTGCCGTCGGGATATTCGCCGGTCTTCAGATAAACCTTGTGGCCGCCCACGATGGCCTTCTGGGTGTAGCCGCGCCGCCGGTTGGCCAGCCGCCTGCGTTCCGCCCAGACGCCGCGGTGGACGACCTCTTCGACCATCCGGCGCGCCGCCCGCTTCACCTCCTCGGCACGGCCTTCCTCTTCCTGCGGCAGCCCGTCTTCCTCGTCCCCCGCGGCCGCCGAGAGCGGCTGCGAGAGCTTGGAGCCGTCACGATAGAGCGCGTTGGCCTTCAGCCCCAGCTTCCACGACAGCTCGTAGGCCTCCCGGCAGCCGGCGATCGACGCGTCGGCGGGCATGTTGACGGTCTTGGAGACCGCACCCGAGATGAAGGGCTGCGCCGCCGCCATCATGCGGATGTGGCTTTCGGTGGAAAGGCAGCGCCTGCCCGTGCGGCCACAGGGATTGGCGCAGTCGAAAACGGCCAGATGGCGGGCGGCCAGATGGGGCGCGCCTTCCAGCGTCATGGCGCCGCAGCACCAGGCGTTCGCGGCCTCGATGTCGGCTCTGGAGAAGTCCAGTGCCGCCAGCATGTCGAAGGAAGGATCGTCGAGCGCCGCGCCGTCGATGCCCAGCGTGCCGGTGCAGAACTCGGCACCAAGGGTCCATTTGTTGAAGACGAAGCGGATGTCGAAGGCGCCGGCCAGCGCCGCTTCCACGGCCGCCAGCGCTTCACCGGTGAAACCGCGCCGCTCGAGCGCCGCGTGGTTGACGCCGGGCGCGTCCTTCAGGGTGGCACGCCCGACCGCATAGGCGACCATCTCCTTGATACGGGCGGGGTCGTAGCCCAGGGTGGCGAGCGCCAGGGGCACGGTGCGGTTGATGATTTTGAAATAGCCGCCACCGGCCAGCTTCTTGAACTTCACCAGGGCGAAATCGGGTTCGATGCCGGTGGTATCGCAGTCCATCACCAGGCCGATGGTGCCGGTGGGCGCGATCACCGTGGCCTGGGCGTTGCGGTAGCCATGCGCCTCGCCTGCCCGCACCGCTTCGTCCCAGGCGGCGATGGCCGCTTCGCCCAGGGCGGCATCGGGCAGTGCGGCACGGTCGATCGCCACCGGCTGGGTGGGCAGGCCCTCATAGCCGTCCTCGCAGCCGGCCGCCGCCCGGCGGTGGTTTCTCATGACCCGCAGCATCGCCTCCCGGTTTTCGGCAAAGCGCGGGAAGGGGCCCAGCTCGCTGGCGATCTCGGCGCTGGTGGCATAGGCGGTGCCGGTCATGACGGCGGCGATGGCGCCACAGATGGCGCGGCCCTCGTCGCTGTCATAGCCATGGCCCGATGCCATCAGCAGGCCGCCCAGATTGGCGAAGCCCAGGCCCAGGGTGCGGAAGTCGTGGGAACGCCCGGCGATCTCTTCGGAGGGAAACTGCGCCATCGCGACGGAGATCTCGAGGGCGAGCGTCCACAGGCGCACCGCATGACGGAACGCCTCGATCTCGAAGCGGCCGTCGGCGCCGCGGAATTTGCGCAGGTTGAGCGAAGCCAGGTTGCAGGCCGTATCATCCAGGAACATGTATTCCGAGCACGGATTCGAGGCGTCGATGCGGCCGGAGGCGGGGCAGGTGTGCCATTGGTTGATGGTGGTGTCGAACTGGATGCCGGGATCGGCCGAAGCCCAGGCGGCATAGGCGATCCGCTCCCACAGCTCGCGGGCCTTCACGGTCTTGTGGACCGTGCCGTCGGTGCGCCGCGTCAGCTGCCAGTCGCCGTCCTCCTCCACCGCCTTCAGGAAGGCGTCGGTGACGCGCACCGAGTTGTTGGCGTTCTGGCCGGAGACGGTGCGGTAGGCCTCCGAATCCCAGTCGGTGTCGAAGGCCGGAAAGGCGATGCCCGTGAAGCCCTGGCGGGCGAGCTGCAGCACGCGCTGCACATAAGCCTCCGGCACCATGGCGCGGCGTGCGCGCGCCATCGCCTGCCTCAGCGCGCCGTTGCGGCGGGGACAGAAACGCTCCTCGTCGCCGCGGTCGCCCTCGTGGCAGGCGGCCATCACCTCGTTGAGATGCTTCCCGCACAGCCTGGAGCCTGCGACCAGCGCCGCGACCTTCTGTTCCTCCTCCGTCTTCCAGCCGATGAACTCCTCGATGTCGGGATGGTCGATGTCGACCACCACCATCTTGGCCGCGCGCCGCGTGGTGCCGCCCGACTTGATGGCACCGGCCGCCCGGTCGCCGACCTTCAGGAAGCTCATCAGCCCCGAAGACCGCCCGCCGCCCGAGAGCGGCTCGCCCTCGCCGCGCAGGCGGGAGAAGTTGGAACCCGTGCCGGAGCCGTATTTGAACAGCCGCGCCTCGCGCACCCACAGGTCCATGATGCCGTTCTCGTTCACCAGATCGTCAGCGACGCTCTGAATGAAGCAGGCATGGGGCTGGGGATGCTCATAGGCGTTGGTGGAGCGCACGACCCTGCCGCGGGCGACGTGGAAGTGGCCCTGGGCCGGCCCCGCCACGCCATAAGCCCAGTGGAGGCCGGTGTTGAACCATTGCGGCGAGTTGGGGGCGCCGATCTGGTTGGCCAGCATGTAGCGCATCTCGTCGAAGAAGGCGCGCGCCGAGGCCCCGCCGTCGAAATAGCCGCCCTTCCAGCCCCAATAGGCCCAGGTGCCGGCCAGGCGGTCGAACAGCTGGCGGCTGTCGTCCTCGCCCCGCATCTTCGCGTCCGGGGCCGCCTGGCGGCGCCACAGCCACGCCGGCACGCCGGTCTCCTCCACGGGCACGAGCGTCTCTGGGATGCCGGTCTTGCGGAAATACTTCTGGGCTACGATGTCGCAGGCCATCTGCGACCAGGCGGTGGGGACGGCGATGTTCTCCTGGCGGAAGACGAGGGAGCCGTCGGGATTGCGGATCTCGCTCGTCGCCTTGCGGAATTCGATGCCGTCATAGGCGTCGCCGCCCTCGGCCGTGAACCATCGCGCGATCCGCATGACCTGCCGTCTCCCGTATCGTCCTGCCCGGCATCGAGCGCCGCTAAAGCCGGTGGAAGGGGACGAAAGCGGGCGATCCGCTCCGAAGACGCCGACAACATGTCGTGGTTGCGGCGGCTCATCCCCCTATGTGTTGAAACCGTGACAAGATGTGGCGGGGCATGTCAAGCACATGCACTACATATTTTGGCTTTGTCCACCGCCCTTCCCGCCCGGCTGCCGCCGGTGCCTGTCCCGGCCCTGGACGGCGAGGCGCAAGGTCCGGCACTATGGGCGCCGGCCCGTGGGGGGCCGCGCCAACCCGGTGGACCGCCATGGCGACCATAGCGACCAGACTCTTCACCTGGCTCAGGGGCGAAGCCGTCGGCACGGATGCGTTCGGCAACCGCTACTTCCGCGAGAAAGGGGTGCCGGAAGGCCGTCGGCGTCGCCGCTGGGTGCTCTACAAGGGCGAGGCCGAGGCCTCGAAGGTGCCGCCGGACTGGCATGCCTGGCTGCACCACACCGTCGATCGGCCGCCCAGCCTCTCGCCGCTTCCCTCCCAGCCCTGGGAGAAGGAGCATCGCCCCAACATGACGGGGACCGGGGAGGCCTGGCTGCCGCGCGGTCACCTGCTGCGCGGCGGCGAGCGGGCACCGGCCGCCGGCGACTACGAGCCCTGGCGGCCGGGGGAGCAGGGCTGACGTGGGTGCGAAAACGCTCGAAACACTGGTAGGGGCGGCCGTGCTGGCAGCGGCCGTCTTCTTCCTCGCCTTCGCCTACGAAAAGGCGGATATCGCCGATGTGGCGGGGTATCGCGTCCATGCCGAGTTCCAGTCGGTGGGCGGGCTGAAGGTCGGCGACGATGTGCGCATCGCCGGCATCGGGGTCGGCAGCGTGACCGCCATGGAATTGGTCCCCGACATCTATGTCGCCAGGGTCACCATGAACATCCAGCCGGGTATCGCTCTGGCCGAAGACACGCTGGTCGCGGTCGCTTCGGAGGGCCTGCTGGGCGGTCATTACATCCAGATGTCGCCCGGTGCCGGCGGTGAAGCGGTCGGCGACGGTCATGTTTTCCTCTGGACCCAGGATGCGGTGAACCTCATGGATGTCGTCTCGCGCGCGCTCTTCGGCGGCGTCGCGGACCAATGACCGCCATGGCGGCGCCACCTTCCGGAGGCAGGGGGGCACCGTGAGCGACCGTGCACCCTATCTGCCGGCGGTCTGGATCGGCCCCGACGGGGAGCCGGTCGCCTGCGTGGAGAAGCTGGACGTGCTGCGGCAGAACCTCGCCGAGCTGCGCGAGATGGCCCAGGAGGCCCTGGAAGATGCCGTCGTCATGGGCTGCGACGAGGCCCAGGCACGCGAGGTGCTGTCGACCCTCGTCGCCTCGCTGGATCCTCCCTTCTCGTGATCGGCCTCGCGCCGCAAAGCGGTGCAGGGCGCCGCTTGCGCCGCCACCCATATCCCGCGGCATGGGGATGCCGATGGGCCTGGTCCGCCGTTCTTCTCGCCCTCGCCGCATCGTTGCCCCCGGCGCAGGCGCAGCAGACTTTCCGTGAGCAGGCCTTCGCGGTGCTGGGCGGCATGGACAAGGTGACGGGCCGCATCTCCACCTTCACGCTTCCCCTCGATGTCATCGGCAGCTTCGGGTCGCTGGAGGTGACGCCGCGCGCCTGCCGCAAGACGCCGCCCGACGAGGCTCCCGAAAGCGCCGCCTTCCTGCACATCCGGGACTGGCGCGACGGCAGTGGCACCATCGCGTTCTCGGGTTGGATGTTCGCATCGACGCCGGGGCTCTCGGCCCTGGAGCATCCCGTCTACGACATCTGGGTCATCGACTGCACGAACGAAGCTCTGGGCGAACGGTCGAATTCCGCCGCCGCCGGCGACGAGAACTCCGCCTCGGCCGTCAGCGCCTCCGACAGCAGCGCCCGATAGGTGGCGCGCGGCACCTCCACGGCACCGAAGCGCTGCAGATGGGCGGTGACGAACTGGGTGTCGAGCAGACGGAAGCCGCCGCAAAGCAGCCGCACCACCAGATGCACCAGCGCCACCTTGCTGGCGTCGCGGGCGCGCGAGAACATGCTCTCGCCGAAGAAGGCGCCGGCCAGGCGGACGCCGTAGAGGCCGCCCACCAGCGCCCCGCCGGCCCGGCATTCGACGCTGTGGGCACAGCCTGCCCGGTGGAGGCGGTTGCAGGCGCGTTCGATGTCGCCGTTGATCCAGGTCGCTTCCCGCTCCTCGGCGCAGGCGGCCACCACGGCCGGAAAATCGCGATCGACGGCGACCTCGAAAGGGCGGCGGCGCAGCGTCTTGCGCAGGCTCTTCGGGATGTGGAAGTCCCGCAGGGGAACGATCCCGCGCCAGGGCGGATCGACCCAGAAGACACCCCGCGCATGGCGGCCGTCGGCCATCGGGAACACGCCGGCCGCATAGGCCCGCAGCAACAGCTGCGGCGTCAGTTCTCTTCCGCCTGCGGCGGCGGGCGTCAGGGCGCCTCCTCCAGCAGCCTTTCCAGCCAGGCGATGTCGTAATCGCCGTTGGCGAAGTCGCGGTTGGCGATCAGCGTCTGGTGCAGCGGGATGGTCGTCTCGATGCCGTCGATCACGAACTCTTCGAGGCTGCGGCGGAGCCGCATCATGCATTCGTTGCGGTTGCGCCCGTGCACCACCAGCTTGGCGATCAGGCCGTCATAGACGGCCGGCACGTCGTAGCCGGCATAGAGGGCCGAATCGACGCGCACGCTCAGGCCCCCCGGCGCGTGGTAGGTGCCGACGCGGCCGGGCGAGGGCGCGAAGCTGCGCGGATGCTCGGCGGTGATGCGGCATTCGATGGCGTGGCCGGAAAAACGGATGTCGTCTTGCGCAAAGCCCAGCGGCGCGCCGGCCGCCAGGCGGATCTGCTCGCGCACCAGGTCGATGCCGGTGATCATCTCGGTCACCGGATGCTCCACCTGCAGCCGGGTGTTCATCTCGATGAAGTGGAAGATGCCGTCCTGGTAGAGGAACTCCAGCGTGCCGATGCTGCTGTAGCCCAGGGTGCGCATGGCGGTGGCGGCCAGCTCGCCGATCTCGCTGCGTTCGGCGGCGTTGAGCGCCGGCGACGGCGCCTCCTCCACCACCTTCTGCCGGCGGCGCTGGAGCGAGCAGTCGCGCTCGCCCAGATGCACGGCGTGGCCGTGGCTGTCGCCCGCCACCTGGATCTCGATGTGGCGCGGGCGCTCCAGGAATTTCTCGAGATAGAGGGCGCTATCGCCGAAGGCCGCTTCCGCCTCGCGGCGGGTACGCTCGAAGGCATCCTCCAGCGCGGAGATCTCGCGCACCAGCGCGATGCCGCGCCCACCGCCGCCTGCCGCTGCCTTCAGCAACACCGGCAGGCCGATGTCGCTTGCCAGGGCGGCCGCTGCGTCGGCGTTCTCCACGGCCCCGCACGAACCCGGCACCACCGGCAGCCCCAGTTCGCGGGCCGCGGCGCGCCCCGCCAGCTTGTCGCCCATCAGGCGGATATGCTCGCTCTTGGGGCCGATGAAGGCGAGGCCGTGTTCCTCCACGATCTCGGCGAAATGCGCGTTTTCGGAAAGGAAGCCATAGCCCGGATGGATCGCCTCGGCGCCCGAGATCTCGGCTGCGGAAACGATGGCGGGGATGTTGAGATAGCTGGCATGGGCCGGTGCCGGGCCGATGCAGACGCTCTCGTCGGCCAGCCGCACATGCATGGCGTTGGCGTCGATCTCGGAGTGCACCGCCACCGTGCGGATGCCCATCTCGCGGCAGGCGCGATGGATGCGCAGCGCGATCTCGCCCCGATTGGCGATGAGCACCTTGTCGAACATGGAGTCAGTCGATCACCGCCAGCACCTGGCCGTATTCCACCGGATCGCCGTCTTCCACCAGCACGCGGGCGACGATGCCGCCTTTCGGGGCGCGGATCGGGTTCATCACCTTCATGGCCTCGACGATGAGCAGCGTGTCGCCTTCGGCCACCCGGTCGCCCGCCTCGACGAAGGGGGCCGCACCCGTCTCCGGCGAACGGCAGGCGGTGCCGACCATGGGCGAGAGCACGGCGCCGGGGTGGCCCGCCGTCGCGCCGGTCTCGTCACCGCCCGCCGCCGCGGCGGCAGGCGGTGGCACGGCGGCGGGCGGCGCCGCGCTGTCGCGGGCAACCCGCAGCTTGCGCCCGTCTGCCGCGAGTTCGATCTCCGTCAGGCCGGTCTCGTCGAGCAGGCGCGCCAGCGCGCGGATGGCGTCCGCATCGATGTCGAAGGCGCCGCCGCTCATGCGGCCCGCCGCTCCAGCAGGCGGGAGAGCGCGTCGAGTGCCAGGACATAGCCGTGGCCGCCGAAGCCGCAGATCGAGCCGCAGGCGGCGCGGCCCACATAGGAGCGTCGGCGGAAGCCCTCGCGCCGCTGCGGGTTGGAGAGATGGACCTCCACGACCGGGCCATCGAAGGCCAGCAGAGCGTCGAGCAGGGCGATGGAGCTGTGGGTCAGCCCACCGGCGTTGACGACCAGCGCTCCCGCCTTGCCGCGCGCCTCGTGGACGGCATCGATCAGGGCGCCTTCGTGGTTGCTCTGGCAGAAATCGATCTCCAGCCCCAGCGACCGGGCGCGCTCCCGACAGGCGGTCTCGATGGCGGCCATGTTCTGGCGGCCGTAGATCGCCGGTTCCCGCTCGCCCAGCAGGTTCAGATTGGGACCGTTGAGGACCAGAACCCTGGCAGCCATGGATTCTCCCGGTGCGGCCGCGGGGCACGCTTCGAGTCAAGCTACAGCACGGCGCCCGCCATCGGCAAGCCGGCGGCATGGGGCGAAAGAACTCGGAAGTTTCGTCGCCTCCTGCACCGAACGGGTTGCCCGATGGTCGAGAAGGGAGGCGTCCTCTCGCCTATCGTGGAACGATCGAAGGTTCGCGGCGAACCGCGTTCTGTCCGGGCAGTGCGCCACCGGCACCGGTGAAGCGATCGCCGCTGCCGTTTCGGTCGGCAGGGAGCGGCGGGCCACTGGCAAAAGTGCAAAACTTGCGACAGTCGGCTACCGGCCCGCAAAGAGAGCCCCGTCGCACTTTGCACCCCGTTCGCGTGACGGATTGCGGCTGGCCGCTGCCCGCTGGCCGGCCGCCGTCATTCGCCGCCGCTGGCCGCGACGATATCGTCGGCGCGCAGCCATTCGGGCGAGCCTCGCCGCAGGTTTTCCAGCGCGCGTTCGGCGAAGCGGCGCGCCGCCCCCGGCTCGCCGCGCAGATAGTGCATCTCCGCGCGCGCGACGTCGGAGAGGGCCGTCTCGCCCAGCTTGCCATGGGCCTCGCCCAGCAGGTTCCAGGTGGCCGGGTCGTCGCCTTCGCGGCGCCTGGCGACGTCGAGGTGGCGCAGGGCCTCGCGCCAGGCGTCGGCGTCGTCCAGCTTCAGCAGCGCCCGCGCCAGGGCGGCCCGCAACAGCGGTTGTTCGGGCAGCAGGCCGACGGCCCGTCGATAGGAGGGCAGGGCGGCGGCGACGTCGCCCGTCTCGTAGAGCATCTGCCCGCGCAATTCGTGGAAATAGGGGTTGGCGGGTTCCTCGGCGATCAGCCCGTCCATGAGCGCCAGCGCGTCCACCAGCAACCGCTGGCGGAACGCCGCCACCGCCCGGGCATAGCGGGCGTGGATGCTGGCGTCGCCTTCGGGATAGCGCAGATGGACCGCTTGCGGCGGCGCCAGGAAGCCGTAGAGCTTGGCGACCACCCGCCGCTGCCGCTCCGCAAGTCGGGCATCGGTCGCCTTGCCGGTGAAGCGCGAGCGGGCGATATGGGCCTCGATGGCGTGGAGCCTTTCGCGACTCGAAGGATGGGTGAGGAAATAGGGGATCTCGGAGGCGGTTCCGAATTGCGGCTCGCCCCGGGCCAGGGCTTCCATGAGGGCGGCGAAGCCTTCGGCCGACTGCCCGATCGCCTCCAGATAGCGCAGCCCCGCCTGATCGGCGATGGATTCTTGGGCACGGCTGAAGCGGAAGAGGTCGCGCGGGGCCAGCTGGCTGCCCACGGTCGCGATCGCCGCCCCGGCATCGACACCGCCGGCGACGCCGACCGCCACCCCCAGCAGGGTCGAAAGCAGGACCATCGCCGAAGCGTCCTCATGGGCCTCGCGCACCCGCACCAGATGGCCCGCCGCCAGGTGGCCGGTTTCGTGCGCGATGACGCCGATCACGAGGCCCGGATCCTCGCTTTCCATCAGCAGGCCGCTGAACAGGAACATATGGCGGCCGTTGGCGACGAAGGCGTTGAGCGCATCGTCCGCGACCAGGTGGATCTCGATGCTCCCCGGATCGAGGCCGGCGACTTCGAACAGTGGCGTGGCGTAGAGGTGGATGGTATCTTCGATCTCGGCGTCGCGGATGAGCGACAGCCCCTCGGCGGACCGGGCGGGCGCCGGCATGGCCAACGCGAAGCACACCGTTGCCAGGAGAGAGATGCCGAGCGTCTTCGGACAGCGTGACAGAAAAGGCGGCATGGCGCGTTCCCGTGCGGCAACGGGCCACTATGCGGCGGCACTGGCGCTGGCGGCAATGCTGACGGCCTGCGGCGGCGAAGGCTCCGTTTCGGCGGTGCCGGGCGCGCCGCTCGACCAGGACTTCTTCGGTGCCGTCGCCGGCAGCGACCCGCAGGCGGTGCTGGCCGCCCGCCGGGTGCTGGTGCGGGGCGGGGCGGCGGCCGATGCGGCGGCGGCGTATTTTTTCATGGCTGCCGTCTCTTCGCCCGCCACGGTGTCTCTGGCCGCAGGCGGGGCATGCATGAACTACGACGCCGGTTCGAATCGCGCCGGTCTGCTCGATTTCCGCAACGCGGCCCATGTGCCGGGCGCGGTGCGCGGCATGATGGCGCTGCACGCCAGGTCCGGCGCGCTCGCCTGGCAGGAGCTGGTGACGCCGGCCGAGCGCGCGGCCCGCTTCGGCATCCCGGCCCCGCGCGCCCTGGCTCAGGCTCTGCGGGCCGACGGCGGCGCCCTGCTGCGGGACGAAGCGGCCGCCGCGATCTTCGGCGGCGAGGGTGGCGGGGTGCTGGCCGCGGGCGAACCGCTCGTCCAGGCGGACCTTGCCGACATGCTGTCGATCATCCGCACGCGGGGCGCCGGTGATTTCTATGGCGGCGAGGCGGCGCGCCGCCTGGTGGCGGCGGCCGGGCGGGCCGGGACGGCCATCGCCGCCGATGCGTTGCGGGCCTATGCGCCGGCCTGGCGGGAGACCCGGCGGCGCGGCCTGCCGCAGGGGATTTTGGGGGCCGAAGCCATCGTGCATGCGCCGGGTGAGGGCTTCGCTGCGGGTGCCGCCTTCGTCGCCGCCTTCGACAGCCTGCGTGCCGGCGAGGCGCCGCCGCCGCAGGTATCGTCGCCCGCCCGCCCGGCGTCGGCCGTCGTCGCGGCCGATGGTTTCGGCAACGCTTCCGCCTGCCTCTTCACGCTCGATGCGCCCTTCGGCGCCCGCCGCCTGGCACCGGGAACCGGCATCGTGCTGGCGGCCGCGCCTTCCGGCGGCGGCGGGCTCCTGCCCGTGATCGCCGTCAACGAGACGACTCGCGAGCTGTCCTTCGCCGGCACGGCCGCAGGCGGCAGCGGCGCGGCGGCCGCGCTGGCAGGCGTCCTGGCGCTGCTGGCCGATGGCGACACCGCCCTCGACGACGCCCTCCGCCCGTCGCCATGGCTGCCTGCGGGCGCGTCGGAGCGGCTCGAGGTCGTCTTCTGCCCCGACGGCCTGCGCAACGGCACCGCCAGCTGCCGTGCCGCCACCGATCCGCGCGGCCTGGGATTCGCCACCGTCCGGTGACGTCCGTGCCGAAGGTCTCCCGGCGCGGCCGCGTGCCACCCTTCCTGGTGATGGAGGTCATGCGCGCGGCGGCCGAGCGCGTCGCCTCGGGCCGCGATGTGCTCCATCTCGAGGTCGGCCAGCCGGCCACGCCGGCCCCGGCCGGTGCCCGCGAGGCGGCCGCCCGCGCCATCGCCGGCGACAGGCTGGGCTACACCCTGGCGGTGGGCATCGATCCTCTGCGCGAGGCCATCGCCCGCCATTACCGCACCGCCTATGGCCTCGCCATCCCGCCCGCCCGGGTCGTCGTCACCGCCGGCTCCTCGGCCGGTTTCGTGCTCGCCTTTCTGGCCTGCTTCGACCCCGGCGACCGCGTCGCACTGGCCGAACCCGGCTACCCCTGCTATCGCAACATCCTGCGGACTCTGGGGCTGGAGGCGGTGGCGCTGCCGGTCGATCGCGACCAGCGCTTCCAGCCCACGGTGGCCATGATCGAGGCGCTCGATCCTCCGGTGGCGGGGCTGATCGTCGCCAGCCCCTCCAACCCGACCGGCACCATGGTCCGCCCGGACGAGCTCGCAGCCCTGGCCGCCTGTTGCCGGCGGCACGGCATCCGCCTGATCTCCGACGAAATCTATCACGGCATCGTCTATGGCGAGGCCGCCGCCTGCGCCGCCGCCTTCGACGACGACTGCGTGGTGGTCAACAGCTTTTCCAAATACTTTTCGATGACCGGCTGGCGCGTCGGCTGGATGGTGGTGCCGGAGGCCCTGGCCAGGCCCGTCGAGCGTCTGGCCCAGAATCTCTACATCGCGCCGCCGGCGCCCTCGCAGCACGCCGCCCTTGCCGCCTTCGACTGCCGCGAGGAGCTCGACCGCCACGTCGCCGTCTATGCCGCCAATCGCGATCTGCTGCTGGAGGAGTTGCCGCGCGCGGGGCTGGAGCGGTTGAGCCAGGCCGATGGCGCCTTCTACATCTATGCCGACGTCGCCGGCTACACCGACGACAGCGAAGCCTTCTGCCGCCGGCTGCTGGACGATACCGGCGTCGCCGTCACGCCGGGGCTGGATTTCGACCCGGTGCGCGGCGCCCACGCGCTGCGCATCTCGTTTTCCGGCAGCACCGAAGATGTGGCCGAAGCGGTCCGGCGGCTGCGGGGCTGGCTCCCCCGCCGCCGGGGCGTCAGGACGGGTTGACGATCCGCTGCCACCAGCCCCGCCGCGGCGCCTTCTGCCGGGCGCCGTCGCCGGCCGCCGCGCCGCTCCCCTCGGCATCGACCACGGTGGTGGTGACGCCGCCGCTTTCGGCAGGGGGCGCTTCCTCGGCGGGGGCGCCGTTGGTGCGGGCGGGGCGCTCGCCCTCCGCCGCCGCTGTGGGCGCCGCCTCCCCGGCGGCGGGATCGGTGGCAGGTGCGCCCGCCGCCGGTTCGTCGCCGCGCTTTCTCCTTCTCTGCCGGCTGCGCGGTTTCGCCCGCTCGGCCGTCGCTTCGCCGTCGGGCACCTCGTCGCCGGCCGCCGCAGGCTCGGCCGCTGCCTCGTCGGCCGCCGCTGCCTCGCCGTCGCCGCGCCCGCGGCGGCGCCGGCCGCCCCGCCGGCCGCGCCGGCGCCGCCGGCGCTCGCCCTCGTCGTCGGGACGGTCTTCTTGCGGCGGGCCGTCCTCCGGTTCCGCCGCCGCCTCGCCGGCGGTGCCGTCCTCCTCGTCTTCCCGGCGGCGCCGGCGGTGGCGTCGCCGGCCGTCGTCTTCGCCGCCGTCGACCTCGCCGCCCTGGCGCGCAGCCGGTGGCGGCGCGGCGCGCCCGTCGCCGTTTCCGGGGGCCGCCGCCGCGACGGCCTCGATGCGGAGCTCGCCGGCGGCGAGCTTTTCGTCGCACGCCACCTGCACCTGGACGCCGTGGCGTTCTTCCAGGGCGGCCAGCGCCCGGCGCTTGTCGTTCAACAGATGGAACGCCGTCTCGGCCGGCAGCGACACGCGCAGGACCGCCGCCTCGTCCTTCGCCGCCCGGGCCTCGATGGCGCGCAGCAGGGAGAGCGCCACCGCCTCCGGCGAGCGGGTGTGGCCCGTCCCGCCGCAACGCGGGCAGGGCCTGGAGAGCGCCTCGTGCAGGCTGGGGCGCAGGCGCTGGCGTGAGAGTTCCATCAGGCCGAAGCCGCTGATGCGGCCGGTCTGAATACGGGCGCGATCGCCCTTCAGCGCCTCCTTCAGCCTGCGCTCCACCGAGCGTTCGTTGCGGCTTTCGTCCATGTCGATGAAGTCGATCACGATCAGCCCCGCCAGGTTGCGCAGGCGCAGCTGGCGCGCGATCTCCTGGGCCGCCTCCAGATTGGTCTTCAGCGCCGTCTCCTCGATGTTGCGCTCCCTGGTGGAGCGGCCCGAGTTGACGTCGATCGCCACCAGCGCCTCGGTGCTGTCGATGATGATGGTGCCGCCGGATTTCAACGTCACCACCGGACTCGAGACGGCCTCCAGCTGCTGTTCCACCCCGTGGTGCTGAAACAGCGCCACCGCATCCTTGTGGAGCTTCACCCGCGCCGCGTGGCTGGGCATCAGCGTCTTCATGCAGGCCTTGGCCATGCGGTAGCCGTCGTCGCCTTCCACCAGAACTTCGGCGATGTCCTTGGTGTAGAGGTCGCGGATGGCCCGTTTGACGATGTGAGCTTCCTCGTAGATCAACGACGGAGCGTGGGATTGCAGGGTGTCGGAGCGGATCTCCTCCCACTGCTTGAGCAGGCTCTTGAAGTCGCGGGTGATCTCCGGCCTGGTGCGCCCCTGGCCGGCGGTGCGCACGATCAGCCCCATGCCCTCCGGCACGTCCAGGCCGGTGGCGATGTCCTTCAGGCGGCGGCGCTGCTTGCTGTCGACGATCTTGCGCGAAATGCCGCCGCCGCGCGGCGTGTTGGGCATCAGCACGCAATAGCGCCCGGCGATGGAAAGATGGGTGGTGAGCGCCGCGCCCTTGCTGCCGCGCTCCTCCTTGGCGACCTGCACCAGCAGGATCTGGCGCCGCTTGATGACCTCCTGAATGCGGTAGCCGCGCTTCAGGATGGCGGCGTGCATGGCGGCTTCGGCGCGCTCCCTCTCGTCGTCGCTGTCACGCCGGTTCAGACGCCGGCGCCGGCGCCTGGCGGGTGCCGGTGTGGCGGCGGCCGCGTCTTCCTCGTCTTCCGCACCGGCCGCTTCGCCGTCGGCGGAGACGTCTTCCGCCGTCTCTTCGTCGTCCCCGCCCGCGGCCTCGTCGTCCCGCTCGTCGGCCAGGCGGGTCTCTGCCACCAGGCGCGCCTGTTCGGCGGCCAGTTCCTCCCGGTCGGCTACCGGGATCTGGAAGTAATCGGGATGGATCTCGCTGAAGGCCAGGAAACCGTGGCGGTTGCCGCCGTAATCGACGAAGGTCGCCTGCAGCGAAGGCTCCACCCGCACCACCTTGGCGAGGTAGATATTGCCCTTGAGCTGGGATTTCAGGGCGAATTCGACGTCGAATTCCTGAAGGTCACGTCCATCCGAGACCACCACGCGGGTTTCTTCCCGCTGGCTGGCGTCGATCAGCATGCGTTTGGTCATGAAGGGTCCATTCCTGGCAGAGAGCGCACGGGCCGGCGTCGTCCCGGCGTCGCCATGGCGCTCTCGCGGTTGTGTGCGGCCCCGCCCGGCCCGCGCCGGCATGCGCCCATCCGCTGCGCGAAGCAGCGGCGGCGGCCGTGTCGCCGGAAAGGGGGGTTGCGGGAGCCACGTCGATCCTCGTTCGAGCGGCGCTGGCGCCGCGGCTTGCCGAAGGGCATCGTTCGTGATTCAATCGCCCAATGCGAACACCATAACTTTCAAGGGCATAGCGCCGATTATGAAAGCAATGGCTCAACGGCTCCTCCATCATAATACGCGCACTGGCTGCGAGGCAACCGGGCGGAGCGGGCGCCGGCCGTCGGCGATCCTGGCAGCGCTCCTGCTCGCTGTCTGCCTCATGCCCCGGGCGGCGGCCGGCCCGCCGGCGGCGGTGGACGTTCGCGCCGGCAGCGATGGCACAACCACCCGCCTGGTGATCGACCTGACGGCGGCGGTGGCCTTCGAGGTTTTCACGCTGGCCGACCCCGACCGCATCGTTCTCGATCTCGACACCGTGCAATGGCGGCTGCCGGAGGCCAGCCGGCGGCTCGCAGCCGGGCCGATCGCCGGCCTGCGCTGGGGCCAGTTCGATGCGGGGCGTTCGCGCCTGGTGGTCGATCTGGCGGCCCCGGCCGGGGTGCGCCGCGCCTTTCTCATGGAGCCCGATGCCGGTTTCGGCCACCGTCTGGTGATCGATCTGGCGGCAGGTGGGAACGAGGCCGGGCTTGCCGCCACCGAGCCTGCCCCGGCCACCGAAGCCGTCGAATCCGTCCCGGTGCTCCACGCTGGCCCCGTGCCGCCGCGGCCGGGCTTCAAGCCCCTGCCGCCGGGCGGCATCGTCGTGGTCGTCGATCCGGGCCATGGCGGCGACGACCCTGGCGCCATCGGCGCCAGCGGCACCCGCGAGAAGGCGCTGACGCTTACCGCCGCCCGCGAATTGAAGCGCCTGCTGGAAGCGCGCGGTCCCTATCGCGTCGTCCTCACCCGCGACGACGACCGTTATCTGAAGCTCGCCCGGCGCGTCGCCCTGGCCAGGCGGGCGGGCGCGGACCTCTTCATCTCCATCCACGCCGATTCGGCCGCCGATCCGGCGGTGCGCGGGGCGGGCGTCTATACGCTTTCCGAGACCGCCTCCGACAAGGAGGCCGAAGCGCTGGCCCGCCAGGAGAACAAGGCGGACCTGATCGACGGCATCGACCTCGTCAACATCGCCTACGACCCGCTGACCACCGACATCCTGATCGACCTCGCCCAGCGCGGCACCATGAACGCTTCGTCCGAATTCGCCAGCCTGCTCACCCGGCAGCTGGCCGATGTCGCCTCGCTGCGCGGCAACGCCCACCGCTTCGCCGGCTTCCGTGTGCTGAAGGCGCCCGATGTGCCCTCGGTGCTGCTGGAGATGGGCTTTCTTTCCAACGCCACCGAGGAGCGCAGGATGCTGGATGCGGATTTCCGCCGCCGCCTGATGCAGGCGGTGGTCGCCGCCGTCGATGCCTATTTCGCGGCGCGGCGGCCGTGACGCGGGCGTCATGACGGCGCCACATTGGCCGCATGGAGTCGCCGCCATGGCACCGAAGGCGAAGAAGGGGAAAGGCGGGCTGTTGCGGCGCCTGGCGCTGCTGACGCTGGCGCTGGGCATCTTCGCCTGTGCCGCCGGCGCGGCCGCCGCCCTCTACGCCTTCCAGCGCTACGGGAACGACCTGCCCGACCACCGCATGCTGGCGGGCTACGAGCCGCCGGTCGCCACGCGCATCTACGCCGCCGACGGCAGCCCGCTGGCGGAATTCGCGACCCAGAAGCGGGCGTTCGTGCCGATCGAGGCGATTCCACTGCTGCTGCGCCAGGCTTTCCTCGCCGCCGAGGACCGCAGCTTCTACAGCCATTTCGGCATCGATCCGGTGGGCATCCTGCGCGCGAGCGTCGCCAATGTGCGCGCCATCGGCCAGGGACGGCGCCTGCAGGGGGCCTCCACCATCACTCAGCAGGTTGCCAAGAACTTCCTGCTGACCGGCGAGGTCTCCTGGGAACGCAAGATCAGGGAGGCGATCCTGGCGCTCCGCATCGAGGGCGCCCTCGACAAGGACCGCATCTTCGAGCTCTACCTCAACGAGATCTATCTGGGCTTCGGCTCCTATGGCGTGGCGGCGGCGGCGCTCAACTATTTCGACAAGGCGCTCGACGAGCTGACACTGGCCGAGGCCGCCTATCTGGCGGCCCTGCCCAAGGCGCCCAACAACTACCACCCGACGAAACGGCACCGGGCGGCGATCGAACGGCGCAACTGGGTGATCGCGCGCATGACCGAGGAAGGCTTCGTCGGCGAGGACGAAGCGGCGGCGGCCCGGGCCGAGGGCCTGGTGCCGGCCGGCTCCTCGTCCCGGCAATGGGCCAGCGCCGCCTATGCCGTCGAAGAGATCAGGCGCGAGATCGTCGACCGCTACGGCGGCCGGGCGCTCTACGAAGGCGGCCTTCATGTCCGCGCCACCGTCGATCCCCGGCTCCAGGACGCGGCCAGGCGCGCCCTGCGCGAAGGCCTGTCGCGCTACGACCGGCGCCATGGCTGGCGCGGGCCGCTGGCCGCCGTAACGCTCGGCGACGACTGGGCGCAGGTTCTGGGCGGGCTGGATCTGCCGGGGGATCTCGCTCCCTGGCGACCCGCCGTCGTGCTGGGTATGAACGAGGCTGCGGCCGTGATCGGCTTCGCCGACGGTTCCACCGGTCTGATCCTGCTCGAAGACATGGCCTGGGCCAGGCTGCGCCTGGAGGATGGCGGGCTGGGGCCTGCCGTGGCGCGCCCGGCGGATGTGCTGGCCACGGGCGATGTGGTGCCGGTGGCCGCCCTCGACCAGGAGCGGCGCCGCCGCCTGAAGGAGGGTGCCGCCGCCTGGGCGCTGCGCCAGCTCCCGGACGTCTCCGGGGCCATCGTCGCCATGGATCCCCATAGCGGGCGCGTGCTGGCGATGGAAGGCGGTTTCAGCTTCGAGAGCAGCGAGTTCAACCGCGCCGTGCAGGCCCATCGCCAGCCCGGTTCCGCCTTCAAGCCCTTCGTCTATATGGCGGCTCTCGACCGGGGGTTCACGCCGGCGAGCATCGTCGAGGACGCCCCTTTCGTCTTCGATCCCGGCGCCGGCCAGCCGCTGTGGCGGCCGGCGAACTATTCCGAAGAGTTCTTCGGACCGACGCCGCTGCGCATCGGGGTCGAGGAGTCGCGCAACCTCATGACCGTGCGGCTTGCCAGCGCCGTCGGTCCCGAAACCGTCGCCACCTATGCATCCGCGTTCGATGTCTGGACACCGGGCGATCCCTTCTATCTGCCTATGGCGCTGGGGGCGGGCGAGACCACCCTGCTGGCCATGACCACCGCCTATGCCATGATCGTCAATGGCGGCCGGCGCGTGGTGCCGTCGCTGGTCGAGCGCATCCAGGATCGCCATGGCCGCACCGTCTGGCGCCGCGACGAGCGCCCCTGCGAGGCCTGCAACGGCGTGGCGTGGCACCCGGGGCTTGCGGTTCCCCGTCTTCCCGATCTCAGCGAGCGCGTGGTCGACGAGCGGACGGCCTACCAGATGGTCCACATCATGGAAGGCGTGGTCGAGCGCGGCACGGCCAGGTCGCTGCGCGAACTGGCCCGCCCCCTGGCCGGCAAGACCGGCACGACCAACGACAACCGCGACGCCTGGTTCGTGGGCTTCGCGCCCGATCTCGCCATCGGCGTCTATGTCGGCTTCGACCTCCCGCGCAGCCTGGGCCGCCACGAGACCGGCGCGGCGGTAGCGCTGCCGGTGTGGAAGGCTTTCGCCGCCGAGGCGCTGGCGGACGCGCCCGTCGTTCCCTTCCGCATCCCGCCGGGTATCCGACTGGTGCGCATCGATGCCGATCGCGGCCTGCTGCCGGGGGCGGCGACCGAGCGGGTGATCGTGGAGGCCTTCCGTGCCGGCAGCGAACCGGTGCAGCGTGCCGATCGCCCCGCCGAAGCGCCCGAAGACGCCTATCGGGAGCTCTCGATCTCGGACGTCTACTAAGGGCTGCACAGGAAGCCGTTGACGCGGGCCGTGCCGACGGCCACCTTCCGCCCCGTCCGTCGCCGGGAGCAGACCCATGCGTTCCGAGATCGCCGACCTGAAACAGGGGATCGAAACCGGCCTCGCGCTCGTGCGGAGGCATCTTTGACTGGGCGAATGCGCTTGCCCGCCTCGACGAGATCGAACGCAAAGCCCAGGATGCCGCGCTGTGGAGCGACCCCGCCGCCGCCCAGGCGCTGATGCGCGAGCGCACGCGGCTGGGCGAGGCGGTGGCAGCGGTGCGCGGCCTGGAAGCAGCGCTGGCCGAGGGCGTCGAACTGGCGGTGCTCGCCGAAGAAGAGGGCGATGGCGCTCTCTTCGACGATTGCCTGGCCTCCCTCAGGCGGCTGGCTGCGAAGGTGGAGAGGCTGCGCCTGGAGAGCCTGCTTTCGGGCGAAGCCGACGGCAACGATTGCTATCTCGGGGTCCATGCCGGAGCCGGCGGCACGGAAAGCCAGGATTGGGCCGAGATGTTGCTGCGCATGTATACGCGCTGGGCCGAGCGGCGCGGTTTCACCGTGCAGGAGATGGAGGCGAGTCCGGGCGAGGAGGCGGGGATCAAATCGGCCACCGTCAAGGTCGGCGGCGCCTATGCCTATGGCTGGACCAAGACGGAGAGCGGCGTGCATCGCCTGGTGAGGATCTCGCCCTTCGATTCGCAGGCGCGCCGCCATACCAGCTTCGCCCGCGTGGTGGTCTCCCCGGTGGCCGACGACAGCATCAGGATCGAGATCGAGGACAAGGACGTCCGGGTCGATACCTACCGGTCGTCGGGGGCGGGCGGCCAGCACGTCAACAAGACCGACAGTGCCATCCGCATGACCCATATGCCGACCGGCATCGTCGTGCAGTGCCAGAACAACCGCTCGCAGCATCGCAACCGCGCCGAGGCGCTGGCCATGCTGAAATCGCGCCTCTACGAACGCGAGCTGCATCTGCGCGAGGAACAGGCCCGCGCCGAGAACGCCGCTCGCAGCGAGATCGGCTGGGGCCAGCAGATCCGCTCCTATGTGTTGCAGCCCTACCGGATGGTGAAGGACCTGCGCACCGGAGTGGAAACGAGCGACACCGAGGCGGTGCTGGATGGGGCGATCGACGACTTCATCGCCATGGCTCTGGCGCAGCGCATCGGCGGCGGCGAGGATGCTGCCGCCCCGTAGCGAGGGGCGAATTGCGCACCCCTGCGAACGAGCCTATAGTGCGCATCGATATCTGTGGCCACGCGGGACGCGAAGACCATGAACATCGAAGAACGCAAGGACGGCGAGGTCGCGATCGTCTCCCTGGACGGCCGCCTCGACGGCTTCACCGCGCCCGGGTTCGAGAAGACTGTCCGGGCGATCGTCGAGCGGGGCGATACCCGCGTGCTGCTGGAATGCGAGCGCATGAGCTACATCAGCAGCGCCGGCTTGCGCGCCCTGCTGGTGGGCGCCAGGCAGTGCCAGCAGAACGGCGGCAAGCTGGTGATCGCCGCCCTGCAGCCCGCCTGCAGATCGGTCATGGAGGCCAGCGGTTTCCTGACCATCATCGATTGCCACGACGACAGTCAGGCCGCGCTGGCGGCGCTGTCGTAACCCTTCTTCGCATGCGCTTGCCCGAACCTCGAACCTAGCGGATCACCCCCATGCTGACCTTCGCCGAAGAGATCCTGGTGTTGCTTCTGGACGACGAGGATGGAGTGCTGCTGCCTGTCGGCAAGACGGCGCTGGACTGTGCGCTGGCGGGATCGGTGCTGATGGATCTGGCCTTCGCCAACCGCATCGACACCGACCCCGAACGGCTGGTCGTCGTCAGCCCGGAGCCGACGGGCAACGCCTCGCTGGACCGGGTGCTGAAGCACATCGTCGACCGCGAGGAAGTCCAGGATACCAAGGCGTGGATCGAAGACCTCTCCAGCGAGGCCGGCACCATCCAGGAACATGCCCTGGCCAGCCTGGTGACCCACGGCGTGCTGGAGCGCCAGGAGGAGAAGTTTCTCTGGGTCTTCCGTTCCCGCCGCTACCCGGTGATCGACGGCAAGGTGGAACAGGAGGCCAAGAAGCGCATCGCCGATGTGCTGTTCTCCGATGAGATCCCCGACCCGCGCGATGTCGCGCTGATCTGTCTTGCCGACACCTGCAACATTCTGCAGACGGTGTTCGACAAGAAAGAGATCAAACGCGTCGCGCCCCGCATCGAACAGCTGCGCAGAATGGACCTGATCGGCAGCGAGGTGACGGGCGCCATCGCCGATATCGAACGCTCGATCATGCTGGCGATGGCCTATCCCATGCGCTGAGCGGGACGCGCGGAACGGCTAGCCCTTGCCGGGAGGCGCTTCCTCCTGCGCCCGCTTGGTAAGCGTGACGATATTGCGGCCGTCGCTGTAGCGGTGCTCGAAGCTGTCCATCATCCGGCCCACCAGGAAGATGCCGAGCCCGCCTATGGGCCGGTCGCGAAGGGAGGCATTGGTGTCGGGCACCGGGGCGCTGGCGGGCTCGAACGGGATGCCGTCGTCGGTGATCTCGACGGTGATGACGCCTTCCTCCAGGCGCAGCCCGATGTCGATGGTATGCTGGCCGTCATCCTGGTAACCGTAGCTGATGGTGTTGGTCAGGAGCTCGTCGAGCGACAGGTTGATGGCATAAGCGATGGCGGGGGCGATGCCGTGTTCGGCGCAGAACGCATCGATCCGCCCCGCGACCACCGCAAGTTCCCGGAGGTCGTTGGTGAGCGAGATGTCTAGGGTGGACGGGTGCAATGTTGTCAGCCTCGAAGGTTCGTCCCGTCACTGGGCGGCCGGGATGGGGTTTCTGCGCCGGCAGTTCTGTGCGGACAGATTTTGCAGAGCACCCATGGCGTCATCATGGTCGCAGGCGAAACATAACGCAACCCCGTGCCCCGGCCCGGGACATATGAGGCGGCGGCATCCCCGTCCTCAAGGCTCCGGCCGGTCCCAGTCGATGCCCACCAGCAGGCAACCGGTTTCGCTTCGCGAGTTGTGGTGGCTGCCGGGGCAATAGCTGCAGAAATCGCCCGCCTTCAGCACCGTGCCGTCGCTTTCGATGAGCTCGCCTTCGAGGATCAGGAACTCCTCCATGCAGGCATGGGTGTGCGGGATCGTGCAGGCGCCCGGTTCCATGCGGATCAGATAGATGCCGCGCCGCGTCGCCGCGTCGTAGCTGATGCGAAGCTGCGTCATCTCCGGCTGGACGGGGCCGTCGAGGTCGTAGGCCTCCCACGCCGCCTCGCGGATGTTGACGATGCGTCTTCCTCCGTTCTCCATGGCATCCTCCGCCGCAGCCGTGCCGAGCTTGGCCCCGACGGCAGCGCGGCGCAAGGCGGCAGCGTCTTGCGCGCCGTGCCATGGGCGCCGCACAGTAGCCGTCCCTTCTTCTGGAGTGCCCGCCATGGCCTATCCGCTGCCTCCTGCCGCCCGTGAGTGGCAGAAGAAGATGCGGGTTTTTGTCGACCGGCTGCTGTTGCCCTGGGAGGTGGAGGCCGAGATGAACGGCGGCGTCATCCCCCAGGACGCCTATGAGGAGATTTTCGCGGCCACCAGGGCCATGGGCCTCCATTTCCCCTCGCTGCCGCGAGAAGGTGGTGGGGCCGGCCTCAGCAAGCTGGAGATCGTGGCGATCCAGGAACAGGCCGGACGGGCCACCAACGGCCTGTGGGGCTGTTATCACGATCTTTCGCCCTTCCTCTACCACACGGCCAACGACCACCAGATGGCGCGCTATGTCAGGCCGATGGTCGAGGAGGGCCGGCGCGTCGCCTATGCCATCACCGAACCCGGCGCCGGCAGCGATGTTTCCGCCATCGAGGCGACGGCCACGAAGGACGGCAACGGCTATCTGCTGAACGGCGTCAAGCTGCATGTGACCGGCGCCAACCTTTCCGACTGGATCGTCTTCCAGGCGAGGTTGGAGGACGGCAGCCATGGCCTTTTCTACGTCGACAAGCGGGCCGAGGGCGTCCAGGTGGTCGCCACGCCGCGCTACATGCACAACTTCCGCAGCCATCACCCGCTGATGAAGTTCGAAAACGTGCGCGTGACCGCCGACGACCGGATCGACCCGGCGGGCGACGGCCTGGCGTGGACCTACGACTGGTTCCGCCAGGAACGCCTGAAGATCGCCGCTCGCTGCTGCGGCGCCGCTTCGCGGTTGATCGACGAGGCCACCGCCTTCGCGCGCGGTCGCGTGCAATTCGGCCGTCCGATCTGGGAAAACCAGGCGATTCAGTTTCCGCTGGCCGACAGCTTGGTGGAGCTGTGGGCCGGGCGGCTGATGACCTATGCCACCGCCGCCGCCATGGATAGCGGCGAAGACGCCAAGCTGCTTCATGCCCGCTGTGCCATGGCCAAGCTCTTCTGCTCCGAGTTCGCCCACCGCACGGCCGATCGCGCCGTGCAGATCTTCGGCGGGCGTGGCTATATGCGCGAGAATGTGGCCGAACGCTTCTATCGCGAGCTCAGGGTGGACCGCATCTGGGAGGGCACCAGCGAGATCCAGCGCCTCATCATCGTCCGCGGCCTGTTGAAGCGCGGCAGCGAAGCGCTGATCGGCGACGACGGCAGCGAAGCGGCAAAGGCCTGGCACCGCAAGCTGCGCCCATTGGTGGAAAGGGAGCTCATCCCCTGGGAACGCCACGCCGACGAGAACGACGGCCACATCCCCGCAGAGGTGAAGGAAAGGCACCGGCACCTGGCGAAGGCCATGGGCCTGTGGCTTCCCCAGGTGCCGAAGGATCATGGCGGTGGCGGCTTCGCGGCCGCCGAGGTGGCGGCGGTGCAAGAAGAGATCGGGCGCGTCACCAACGGCATCGGCTGGTGCTATCACGATGTCTCGCCCTTCCTGGTGAGGACGGCCACCCCCTGGCAGCGGGAGACCTATGTGGGGCCGCTGCTCGAAGGCAGGCGCAACGAGTGCTACGCCATCACCGAAGAGGAAGCGGGCAGCGATGTGGATGCCATTCGGGCGACGGCGCGAAGGCGTGGCAACGGTTTCGTCCTGAACGGCGTCAAGTGGCACGTCACCGGTTTCAACCACGCCGATATCGTCGTCTTCCAGGCGAAGACGGAGGCCGGGCGCCACGCACTCTTCTATGTGGACGCCGACGCGCCGGGGGTGGAGGTGGTGCGCGTGCCGGCCTACAGCCACAGCTATCCCTCGCATCATGCCATCCTGCGTTTTACCGACGTGGCGGTCACCGCCGATGCGCTCATCGATTCCGATGGCGACGGGCTGGAATGGACCTATGAGTGGTTCCGCCAGGAGAGGCTGGGCATTGCCGCCCGCTGCTGCGGTGCCGCTTCCCGGCTGATCGACGAAGCCACCGCCTTCGCCCGCCAGCGCCGCCAGTTCGGCCGCCCCATCGTCGAAAATCAGGCCATCGCCTTCATGCTGGCCGACAGCCTGGTGGAACTGTGGGCCGGGCGGCTGATGGTTCGCCGCCTGGCGCAGGCCATCGATGCGGGCGAGGACGTGAAGGTGCAGCACGCCATGTGCGCCATGGCCAAGCTCTACTGTTCGGAGATGGCGAACCGGGTGGCCGACCGCGCCGTGCAGATCTTCGGCGGCCTGGGCTATATGCGCGAGAATGTGGCCGAACGCTTCTATCGCGAGCTCAGGGTGGACCGCATCTGGGAGGGCACCAGCGAGATCCAGCGCCTTATCGTCGCCCACAGCCTCGCCAAACGGGGCCAGGAGGCGCTGATCGGCTGACGTGTTCCGCACCCGCCACGCCATGGACGATCGCTCCGGCCTCCCGCGCGTCATAGGCCATCGCGGTGCGGCCGCCCAGGCACCGGAGAACACCCTGGCGGCTTTCGCGCGGGCCGCCGAGCTGGGCTGTTCCTGGATCGAGTTCGACGTGCGCCTGGCGGCCGACGGTGTGCCGGTCGTCCTGCATGACCGCAGTCTGGCGCGCACCGCCGGCCTCGATGCCGCGATCGACGATGTGCCCTGCCGCCGCCTGACGGCGCTCGATGCCGGCAGCCATGCCGGCTCCTTCTGGGCGAATGAGCGTATCCCGACTCTGGCCCAGGCGCTCGACGCCTGCCTCGTGCTGGGTCTCGTGCCGGTGATCGAGATCAAGGCGACGGCGGGCGATGGCTGGGCGGCCGCCATTGCGGTGGCGCGCCTGCTGCGGCAACGCTGGCCGGCAGGGCGGCCGCGGCCGCTGATTTCCAGCTTCAGCCTCCGTGCCCTCTACCGCCTGCGCCTGGCGGAAAGGCGTATGCCGCTGGCGCTGACGATGGGACGGCGTCCGCGCCGCTTCTGGCGCGCCCATATGCACCTTCTGGGCTGCGTATCCATCCACGTCCCGCCCGCCCTGGCGACGCCCGCTCTGGTGGCCTGGGCGAAGCGGTGGCGCAGGAAGGTCGCGGTCTTCACCGTCAACGACCCCGCCGAAGCCCGCCGCCTGTTCGCAGCCGGCATCGACAGCATCTTCAGCGACGATCCGGAACGGGTGGCCGAGGCGGCCGTTGGCATGACCTGACCGCACCGACCCGGTGCTGGCTGCGCGGCCGGGGAGGCTGCGAAATTCCGCCCTGTGCCGCCATCGGGGCCTTGGGTTGCCAGCCAGGTGCGGCGAGCCTGCCAGGCGCCGCCGGCCCCGGTGTGCGACCTAGCGCCAGGCCCCGCGTTTCGTTTCGGGGGCCGGCCTGTGCGCGGAATTCTGCTGCCATCGGGGGCCATCCCCGGCACCGAGGGAGGGCGGCGGCATGATCGAGGTCATCGCCTGGATCATGGCGAAGAGCGGCGTTTCATGGTTCTGCATGGATGAAATCCCCATCCTGTCTGCGTGGAGATGGTGAGGCCCTGCCGCTGCCGCACAAGGTCATGATCGTGCCGGGCAGCCATGCATGCGGCGCATAGGTTGGTGCCGGCGGGCATGGGGCGACACCGCCGCGGCATCCTTGAGCGGAAGCCAAAGTGGGCTTCCCGCCAAGGCTGCCCTGCGGCGTGCGCGTCGCCGCAAGGTCGTATTTTCGGTGAGCCCGGACACCGCCCTCGCGGACGAGGTGCCGACGGCGGACCCTGCTCCATGCCGGTGGGCCAATGCTGCTGCCGGAGGTGGTAGGCGTTCCGCCCTTCGATGGCTATTGTTGGGGATGACGAGGCGCTCCGACCCCCGCCGGCCCCGAAGGAAGGTGCCGGCTGCGGCTTCGCGGAGATGCGATCTGGTTACGGGGAGGACCATGGGCCGGACCTTCGACCTGGTGATCCATGGCGGGCAGGCGATGACCCCGTCGGGCCTGGTGGCGGCCTCGGTGGCGGTCACCGGCGGTCGAATCGCCGCCATCGGCGATGTGGCAACGGCCGCCGGTGCCGAGACGGTCGATGCCACCGGCCTCACCATCCTGCCCGGCGTGATCGACACCCAGGTCCACTTCCGCGAGCCGGGCCACGAGCACAAGGAAGACCTTGCTCACGGCTCGCGGGCGGCCGTGGCGGGGGGTGTGGCGACGGTCTTCGAGATGCCGAATACCGACCCTGCCACGGTGACGGCGGAAGCGCTCGCCGACAAGCTCGCCCGTGGGCGCGGCATGTGGTGCGACCACGCCTTCTTCGTCGGCGCAGGCGATGGCGAAGCCGCACTGCTGGCCGAGCTCGAGCGCCTGCCCGGCTGCTGCGGCGTCAAGGTCTTCATGGGCAGCTCCACCGGTAGCCTGCTGGTGGCCGACGATGCCTCCCTGGCGGCGGTGCTGGCGGCAGGGCGCCGGAGGGTGGCGATCCACGCCGAGGACGAACCCCGTCTCATCGAGCGGCGCCACCTGGCCGAGGCGGCGGGCCATCAGCGCGCGCATCCCCTCTGGCGCGACGAGCAGACGGCGCTCAAGGCGACACGACGGGTCGTGGCGCTGGCCCGCGAGGCGAACCGCCCCATCCACGTGCTGCACGTGACGACGGCCGAAGAGATCGCCTTCCTCGCCACCGCCAGGGATATCGCCACGGTGGAGCTGCTGCCGGCGCATCTGACGCTGGAGGCGCCGGACTGCTACGAACGCCTGGGCGCCTTCGCCCAGGTCAATCCACCGATTCGCGAGGCCCGCCACCGCACCGCCCTGTGGTCCGCCATCGCCGAAGGCGTCGTCGATGTGCTGGGGTCCGACCACGCGCCCCACACGAAAGAGGAGAAGGAACGGCCCTATCCCGAAAGCCCCGGCGGCCTGCCGGGCGTGCAGACCATGCTGCCCATCATGCTGGATCATGTCGCCCGCGGCCGCCTGACGCTGGAACGGCTGGTGGACCTGCTCTGCTATGGACCGCAGCGCATCTACAACATCCGCTCCAAAGGACGCATCGCCGTCGGCTACGACGGCGATTTCACCCTGGTCGATCTCAAGGCCCGCCGCCGCATCGAGGCCGGCGAACAACATTCGAAATGCGACTGGACACCGTTCGATGGCATGGAGGTCACCGGCTGGCCGGTGGCGACGGTGGTGCGCGGCCATGTGGCGATGCGCGACGGCGAACTGGCAGCCGAGCCGCGGGGGGCGCCGGTTGCCTTCTGGGACACGGCTGCCTAGGGGCTGGCCGCCGAATCGGGAATCAGCGTGTCTTTCAGGCTGCCGAAGTCGGTCATCACCGTCTCGCGATAGGCGGCACGTTGCCGCAGCCTTGCATACCAGGCTTCGATGGCGGGCAGGGATGGGCGCTCGATTTCCATGGTGTAATAGCGATAGAGCGTCATGCCCGCCGGGATGTCGGCGATGGTGAGCTGCCGGCCGGCGACGAAGGCGCGGCCCTGCAGCCGCCGGTCGAGCAGGGCGTAGGCGTCGTTCAGTCTGGTGACGGCCCGGGTGTTGGCCTCTTCGTCCCGGTAGCGCTGCGGTGTGCGCCAGACGCCGAAGAAGACGGCGACCCAGGGCGGGAACAGAACCGTCTGCTGCCAGTCCATCCAGAGGTCGGCCAGGGCGCGGTCGCCGGCATCTTGCGGCCACAGCCCGCCCGGATCGTAGCGGGCGGCGAGATAGCGAACGATGGCATTCGATTCCCACAGCACCAGATCGCCGTCGATCAGGGTGGGAACCTTGCCGTTGGGGTTCATGGCGCGATACTCCGGCGTATCGAGGCCACCGAAAGCGCCGCCCAGGTCGCGGCGCCGGTACTCGAGGCCGAGCTCGCGCAGCGTCCAGAGAACCTTCTGCACGTTCGACGACGTCGCCCGCCCCAGAACCTCGATCACGGCATGCCTCCGCCCCGCGGCATCGGAGGCGTCATTCGAAGGCGATCTCGACGCGGCGGTTGCCTTCCTCGCGGACATTGTCGTCGGTCTGCACGGCGAGCTGCTCCTGGCCGAACCACTGCGTGGCGAAGACCGTGGAGTCGATGCCCTGGGCGGCCAGATAGGCAGCGACGGCCTCGGCGCGCTGGCGGGAAAGCTTCAGGTTGTAGGTGGCTGTGCCCGAAGTGTCGGCATAGCCGGCGATGGCGATCGAAGCCGGCGCCTGCATCTGTGCCTCGATGGCGACGTCGTTCAGCAGGCTCTTCGCCAGCGGCGAGAGCTCGGCCTTGTCCCAGGCGAAATAGACGATGAAGACCCGCGGCCGTTCCGGGATCGTCGCCCCCGCCCGTATCGCCAGTGCGGCTATCCCGTTCATGGCGGCGAGGTAGGCGTCGCGACATTTCTCCAGCTCCTGCGGCTGGTGATCGGCGACGGGGCCGTCGTGCGGCGGGCCTTCCTGGGCTTCTTCGACCCAGCAGTCGAAACTGACCTGGGCGCGGGCCAGCAGTTCGGGGCTGAGCCCGGCAGACTCGCCGTCGATGGTCTCCATCAGGTCTGCACGCGCCTGGGCGAGCTGGGCCAGCATCGCCTCATCCCAGATCGACCAGTCTTCCAGGTTCTCCGGTGGCGGAGCGGTGCCGGCGGCGGCGACGGCGGCCTTGTCGAGGAACAGGCCGACATCGAACCAATCGTCGAAGCCGGCCTCCTTGGAGGCGAGCGCCGTGTATTCGGCATGGAGCGCCCGGGTGAAGGCGTCGCCGGTGGCTTCCATGCCGGCCACCCGGTCGATGGAGCTGGCCGTGGTGCAGGCCGACAGCACCGCTGCCGACAGCAGAGCCACGGCGCCTGCGGCAAAGGTTCTGATCGCCGTCGTCATCGTTGTTCTCCTCGACATTCTCCGCCCGCCAGGATTGCAGGATGGCCCGCGCGCGGCGCCACGGCAACCCGGTTCATGCCCACTGTGCCCGCTATCGGCGATGTTTGCCACGTTTCGCGGGCGGGGCTCAATAGGCGCGGGCATAGCGCTCGCACATGCGTTCGGGCGTGGAGGCGGCCCACATCCGGGCCTCCATGCGCTTCACCTGCGTATAGGCCTCGATCATGGTGGGCGTGAACCAGCCCTGCATCGTGGAGTCGGCGGCGAAGGCGTCGAGCGCGGCTTCGAGGGAGGCGGGCAGGGGGCGGATGCCGCTGGCCGCCCGTTCCTCCTCGCTCATCTCCGCCGGGTCGCCGGCGACGAGCTCCGGCGCGGGAAGGCCCGCCGCGATGCCCTCCAGGCCCGCCCGCAGGATGGTGGCGATGGCGAGATAGGGGCTCGCCGTGGCATCGGTGGCGCGGAACTCGATGTTGAAAGCGTGGCCGCGCCCGTCCGGCTTGCGCTCCGGCGAGGGGCAGATGCGGATCGCCGCCTCCCGGTTGTGTACGCCGACGGCATCGAAGCCGCAGCTCCAGTGGTGCGGGCCCAGCCGCAGGTAGGAGACCGGGCTGGGGGCGGTGAAGGCGACAAGCGCGGGGAGATGGCGCCTGATGCCGGCGACGAAGCTGGCCGCCGCCTCGCTCATCTCCCCCGGGCCTTCGGGGTCGAAGGCCGCGGGCCGGCCCTGCCGGTCCCGGAAGCTCACATGCAGATGGCAGCCATTGCCGATGGCGGCCGGGGCCGGCTTGGGCGTGAAGGAGGCGCGCAGCCCGCACTGGCGCGCCGCCTCGCGCACCACCTCGCGCGTCATCACCACCCGGTCCGCGCCCGCCAGCCCGGCAGCGGGGCCGCAGCTGATCTCGAACTGGCCGACGCCGTATTCCGGCTCGAAGGTCTCGAGGTCGACACCGGCATCGAGCAGGGCGGCAGCGCAGAGATCGGCGAAGGGGGCGATGCGGCGCACCGCGTCCAGCGAAAACGGCGCCGCCCATTCCATGCTCTGGCCATACAGCGAGAACTCGTTCTCGTAGGCGATGTGGAGCTGAAAGCCCGTGCGCCGCTCCAGCTCCGCCAGCGCCAGCGCCAGGAAGCTGCGGGTGCAGCATTGCCAGGGCCTGCCCGCCGCGTCGAGGCTGTCGCACAGCACCAGATGCAGGGCCGGCCAGTCGGGCTTCAGGACGATGCGGCGCCGGGTGGAGTCGTCGGGCGTCTGGCGCACCTCGTCCATCGGCCCCCAGGGGTTGGACGCGATGTCTTCGAAGGGCGTGAGCGACTGGCCGGCCAGCGCCCAGCCCAGGCCGTGCGCCCGGCGCCTGTCGTATTCGCCCGCCGGCACGCCGCGGGTGCGCGAAAGCCCCACCAGATCGTTCCAGACCAGAAAGATCAGCTCGCCTTCGGCCATGGCCCTCTCGTCCTCGTCGCCGCGGGGCCTTCGCCGCGCCCCGCCGCCCGCACTAGACCTGCGGCGGGCGGCCGTTGCAAGGCGCGCCGCCATGGCATCGGCGGCCGCCCTCGGCTATAGGTTGCCCCGCAGCCGGGGGAGAGGGCAGGCATGGCGCAGGCGGGGCGAATTCGGGACGGCAGGTGCCACGAAACAACACGCCTGCCGCGACCTGGATGCCGGGCGGTGGCGTCTCGCCTCCGCATGGGGGACGGTCTTCCTTGACGGCATCCGGCGCGTTTCGCGGCGCCCGCCTGGGCGGGCATGTCGTGCCGGCGAGCGCGCTGGCGGGCAGCGCGCTTCTGTTTCTGCCCATCGCGGCGGTCTCGCTCGCGGCCTGGCAGGCGCTGGGGTCGGCACCCCAGGGCACGGTGACCCACTACCTGATCCTGACGGTCGCCGTGCTGGCCTTTTCGACCTTCACCGGCAATTCCGGCATTCTGAGCTTTGGCCATGCCGCCTTCATGGGGCTGGCGGCCCATATCGCCGGCGTGCTGACCATTCCCGTCCAGCAGAAGGCGATTTTCCTGCCCGACCTGCCGCCCTGGCTGGCCTCGGCCGATATGCCGGTGGTGGCGGCGGGGCTGGTGGCGGTGGCCATCGTCACGGCGCTGGCCTTCGTGGTCGGCATCCCGATCTCGCGCCTGGGCGGGGCACAGGCGGCGATCGCCACCCTGGGCCTGCTCATCATCGTCTATGGCGCCATCGTCGGCGGGCGCGATTTCACGCGCGGCAGCCAGGCGCTGATCGGCGTTCCGAAGGCGGTGGATATCCCCGTCGCGCTGGCCTTCGCCGGTGCCGCCATCCTGCTGGCGCGCCTGTTCCGCGATTCGCTGGCCGGGCTGGAGCTGCGCGCCGCCCGCGAGGACGAGGCCGCCGCCGCGGCCATCGGCGTCGACGCGCCCGCCCGCCGCCTGCTGGCGTGGACCGTCAGCGCCGCCCTGGCCGCCGTTGCCGGGGTGCTGCTGGCCCATTATCTGGGGGTATTCTCGCCCAGGGAGTTCTACTTCCAGATCACCTTCGCCATCCTGGTAATGCTGATCGTGGGCGGGATGGCGAGCGTCTCCGGTGCGGTCGTGGGTGCTGCGCTGGTGACGATGCTGATCGAGGCGCTGCGCACCGTCGAGGAGGAGGTCAACAGCCGCTATTTCGACGAGCCGGCCGTGTTCGGCCTCACCGATATCGGGCTCAGCCTCGCCGTGCTGGCGGTGCTGTTCTGGCGGCGCAACGGCCTCTTCGGCCATTGGGAGATCGAGGAGATCGTCGCCGCCCTGCCGGGCCGGAGGCGGCGGGCGGCGGCCTCCTCGGGTGGTGCCAGCCTCCCCGCCCGTCGGCCGGCGCCAGCGGCCGGGGGCGCCTTGAGGGCGGCGGGCGTCGCGCGGCTGTTCGGCGGCCTCAGAGCGGTGGACGGCGCCAGCCTGTCGCTGTGCCCCGGCGAGATCGTCGGCCTGATCGGTCCCAACGGTTCCGGCAAGACGACCCTGCTGGGCTGTATCTCGGGCGCCCTGGAAGCCCATGAGGGCAGGGTGGAGGTCGACGGTTGCGACATCACCGGCCTGCCGGCCCACAGGATCGCGCGCCGCCGGGTGGGGCGCACCTTCCAGAACGTCCGCCTGTTCGACAACCTCACCTGCCTCGACAACATCAAGGCGGCGCTGGCGGCGAGCGGAATCCGCCTGGCCCCGCCCGCCATGGAGCGGTGCGCCCTGGCGATCATGGCCGAGCTCGGCATCGCCGGCCATGCCGGACGCCGGGCCGGCACGCTGGCCTACGGCCTGCAACGGCGCCTGGAGATCGCCCGCGCGCTGGCCCTCGAGCCGCGCTACCTGTTGCTCGACGAGCCGGCAGCGGGCATGAATGAGACCGAGTCCGACGAGCTGCTGGCCATCCTGGCCGGGCTTCGCGAAAGCCACGGCCTGGGCCTGCTGGTCGTCGATCACGATCTGCGCCTTATCATGCGCCTGTGCGACCGCGTGACGGTGCTGAACAAGGGGCAGGTCATTGCCGAGGGCACGCCGGAGGAGGTGCAGACCGATCCCGGCGTGATCGAGGCCTATCTGGGCAAGCGGCGGGCGGGCGACCGTGCCGCCGCCCCATCGAACCAAGGGAGGAAGGAAAGGTGAGATCTCTTTTCACGACGAGGGCCGGCCAGCGCAGGCCTTGCCTGTCCATGGCGCGTGCCACGCTTTTCGGTGGGCGCTTCGCATCCTCGCTCGCGGCGGCCGCCCTGGCGGCCGGCACCCTGGTGGCCGGCCAGGCCCACGCGCAGGAGTTGAAGATCGGCTATGCCGGCGGCTTCACCGGCTATCTGGCCCCCTACGACCAGCCGTCGCTGAAGGGCGTGCTGCTCGCCATCGACGAGATCAATGCCGCCGGCGGCGTCGCCGGCATGGGGGTGGAGCTGGTCGTGAAGGACACCCGTTCCGACACGGCCCAGGCTGCCACCGTAGCCCAGGAGCTGGTGGACGAGGGCGTGAGCGCCATGATCGTCTCCTGCGATGTGGATCCGGCCGTGGCCTCGGGTGTGATCGCCCAGGCGGCGCAGATCCCGGCGGCGAGTTCCTGCGCCTCCACCCCCACCCTGCCGGCGGCCGTCGGCCCCTACATGTTTTCCAACTACACGGCCGACAATCTGCAGGGCGCCGTGCTGGCCCAATATGCCCGCGAGCAGGGCTATGCCAACGCCTATATCCTGCTCTCGCGCGATACTCCCTACACCGAGAAGCTGCCGGAATATTTCGGCCAGGCCTTCCAGGCCATGGGCGGCGATGTGGTGGCCGTGGGCGAATACACCATGGGCCAGCAGGACTTCTCGGCCGAGGTGACGAACATCAAGGGATTGGACCCGCAGCCCGACGTGATCCAGACCTCCGCTTACGAGCCCGACTTCCCGGCCTTCATCAAGCAGCTGCGGGCGGCCGGCATCGCGACGCCGGTGCTGGGCAGCGACGGCATCGATTCGCCCACCACCTTCGGTCTGGGCGACGTCGCCGAGGGCGTGGTGTTCTCCAATGCCGGCTTCGCCTCGCCGGGAAGCCCGCTGGAAGCCTATGAGATGGCCTATGAGGCGAAATATGGCGAGCCCAACGACACCGTTTTCACGGCCACGGGCTACGACCTGATGAAGGTGATCGCGGCCGCCATCACCGCCGCCGGCTCCACCGACGGTGCCGCCATCCGCGATGCCTGGGATGATCTGGAGAACGTTCCGGTCGCCACCGGCACCATCACCTACAAGGGGCAGAACCGCGTGCCGGTGCGGGTGGTGGCGCTCAACCGGGTTGCGGGCGGCATGCGCGAGCATGTCGGTGATTTCTCGCCCGATCCGTCCATGATCCCGGCTCCGTGAGCGGCCGGGAAAGCCTGCTTGCGATCACGGGACTCGCGGTCCGCTACGGCGCCATCGAGGCCGTCGCCGGTGCCAGCCTGGAGGTTCGCCAGGGGCAGATCGTGACTCTTCTCGGCGCCAACGGCGCCGGGAAGAGCTCGATCCTGAACGCCGCCATGGGGCTGGTGCCGGCCGCCGCCGGGCGCATCCGGCTGGCGGGCGAAGACGTGGCCGGCTGGCCGCCGGAGCGAATCGTCCGCCACGGCATGTCGCTGTGCCCGGAGGGAAGGCGCGTCTTCGCCAACCTCACCGTCGCCGAAAACCTCGCCATCGGCGCGGCGACGAGGCGCAGCGAGGCGGAACGCGCGCGGGACGACATGTTCACGCTCTTCCCGGTGCTGGCCGAGCGTTCCCGGCAACTGGCGGGCACGCTTTCGGGTGGCGAACAGCAGATGCTCGCCATCGCGCGGGCCATGATGTCGGCGCCGAAGATTCTGTTGCTCGACGAACCGTCGCTGGGTCTGGCGCCGCAGATCGTCGATGCCATCTTCGAGCTGGTCGCCGGCCTCGCCCGGCGCGGCACCACCGTTCTGCTGGTCGAACAGAACGTCGATCTGGCCCTGGAGATCGCCGATTACGGCTATGTGCTGGCGACCGGCGCCGTCGCGCTCTCCGGCCCCGCCGCCGCCCTGCGCAACGGCCAGGCCGTGGAACGCGCCTATCTGGGCGCCGGTTAGGCGCGTGGAGATCCTCGTCCAGCAATGCGTCAACGCCCTGGCGCTGGGCGGCACCTATGCGCTGCTGGCCCTGGGCCTCGCCATGGTGTTCAGCGTGCTGGGCCTTATCAACTTCGCGCATGGCGAGCTGATGACGATCACCGGCTATGCCATGTTTTTCGCGCTGGCCGCCGGCGTGCCCCTGCCGCTGGCGGTGGTGGCAGGCATCGCCGCCGCCATCGCCGCCGCCGTGGCGATGGAGCGCGTAGCCTTCCGCCCGGTGCGCAACGCCGGCACGGCGACCATGCTGCTCACCAGCTTCGCCGTCGGCACCGTCCTCCACATGCTGTTCCAGAATCTGATTTCGGCGCGCCCGAAGGCCATTCCGGTGCCGGGCTGGATGGTCGGCGCCATCGAGCTGGGCGGCCTCGCCATCGGTGTCATCCAGGCGCTCTCGATCCTCGCCACCGTCCTGCTGCTGGTCTGCCTCACCCTCTTTCTCAAGCGCTCCATCCTGGGCATCGCCATGCGCGCGGCGGCGCTGGACTTTCCGGTGACGCGGCTGATGGGGGTCAACGCCAATGCGGTGATCGCCACCGCCTTCGCCATCTCCGGCCTGCTCGCCGGGGTGGCGGGGGTGCTGTGGCTGGCCCAGCGCGGCTCGGTGGATCCGCTGATGGGCTTTCTGCCGGTGCTGAAGGCCTTCATCGCCGTCGTGCTGGGCGGGCTGGGAAGCCTGTCGGGCGCCGTCGTCGGCGGCTTCACGCTGGCCTTCATCGAGGTTGCCCTGCGCGCCTTTCTGCCGGAGGGCTGGCTCCCCTTCCGCGAATCGATCACGCTCACCCTGGTGATCGCGCTGCTGCTGCTGCGCCCCGCCGGCCTGCTGGGACGCCGGGAAACGATCCGCTAGGGGGAGGGCGATGGCCAATTCGCTGCTCGAACGCGACGCCAAGGCGCTGGCGGGGATCGGCAAGCTGCGCACCGCGCCGCTCACCGTCCGCAATGCGCGCGGGCGCCGGCTGATCGAGGAGGACGGGCGCGAGGTGCTCGACATGTCGGCCGCCGCCGGTGCGGCGCTGCTGGGCTACGGCCATCCCGCCGTGGTGGAGGCCGCCGGGCGCGGCCTGACCGAATGCGCCGCCGCTTCCGACATGTTCGGCGCGACCTGGGCGGCGGTCGCCCTGGCGGAGCGGCTGCTCGCCCTGGTGCCGGAGGCCACGGACCACAAGGTGTGGTTCGGCCACAGCGGTTCCGACGCCAACGACACGCTGATGCGCGCCATAGCGGCCGCCACCGGGCGCCGTCGCGTTCTGAGCTTCCATGGCGCCTATCACGGCGGCCTGTCCGGTTCCATGTCGGTCTCCAGCCACCCTTCGCAGCAGCACGCCCTGCCGGCGGCGGGCCTGGTCCAGATCCCCTTTCCCAACCCCTACCGCCCCCATGGCGGCCCCGATGCCGGGCGGGCGGTGCTGGATCAGCTCGATTTCCTGTTCACTTGCGGCTGCCCGCCCTCCGATATCGGCGCCGTCTTCATCGAGCCGGTGCAGTCGGATGGCGGCATGGTGGTGCCGCCTCCCGGTTTCCTGGCCGAGCTCGCGCGGCGCTGCCGCGCCCACGACATCCTGGTGGTGAGCGACGAGGTGAAGGTGGGCCTGGGGCGTCCGGGCCGCTGGCACGCCTATCAGACGGAAGGCTTCGCGCCCGATGTCGTCACCTTCGGCAAGGGGCTGGGTTCCGGCCTGCCGATCTCGGCCATCGTCGCCCCGCGCCACGTCATGGATTTCCGCGAGGCCTTCGCCCTCGTCACCACCACCGGCAACGCCGTCTGCGCCAGCGTCGCCAGCGCCGTGCTGCGGGCGATCGAGGACGAGGGGCTGATCGCCAACGCCACCCTTCGCGGGCGTCAGCTGATGGCCGGCCTCGCCCGCCTGCGCGAGCGCCATCCGCTGATCGGCGAGGTGCGCGGGCGCGGCCTGGCCATCGGCTTCGAACTGGTGCGCGACCGGCAGACGAAGGAGCCGGCCACGCTGGAGGCCGCCAAACTGGCTCTGCGCGCCTGGCGGCTGGGGGTGGTCTTCACCTATGTCGGCATGTTCTCCAACGTGCCCGAACTCACGCCGCCCCTGACGCTGACCGAGGCGGAGGCCGACGAGGCCCTCGACGTCATCGACCGGGCGCTGGACGACGTGGAGAACGGCCGCGTGAGCGACGACGAGGTCGCCGCCTTCGCGGGCTGGTGACGCCGTGCTGGGCCCCGGCGACCCGCCGCCCTTCGAACCGGTCAATGCCGGCGGCCAGGCGCCCTGCCTGATCGTCTGCGACCACGCGTCGGCCGCCATTCCGGAGGCGCTGGGCGGCCTGGGGGTCGATCCGCGCCATCGCCTGGCGCATATCGCCTGGGACATCGGCGCCGCCGCCATCGCGCGGCGCCTGGCGGCGCTCTTCGATGCGCCGGCGCTACTGGCCGGCTATTCGCGCCTGGTGGTGGACTGCAACCGCCATCTCGACGACCCCACGGCCTTCGTGCAGACCAGCGACGGCGTCGCCGTGCCGGGCAATGCGGCGATGACCGGCGACGAGCGGGCCCGGCGCATCGCCCGCATCTACCGGCCCTACCACGGCGCCATCGACGAGGCGCTGGACCGTTTCCAGCAGGCGGGCACGGTGCCGGCGTTCGTCTCCTGCCACACCATGACCGACCGCCTGCGCGGCGCGCCCCGCCGGCGCCAGGAGATCGCCGTCTGCTGGGCGCGGGACGACCGCATCGCCGCGCCGCTGCTGGCCCGCCTGGAAGCGCGGGCGGACCTGGTAGTCGGCGACAACGAGCCCTACGGCCTCGATCCGGGCAAGGACTACACCACCCCGCAACACGCCATGCGCCGCGGCCTGCCCCATCTGCAATTCGAGGTGCGCCAGGACCTGGTGGCCAGCGAGGCCGATGCCGCCGCCTGGGCGGCGACCATCCACGAGCTCGCCGGCGACCTCATCGCCGATCCGGAACTGCGCCGCGTCAGGCTCTACTGGCCCTGAAGGCACGGCGGCGCTAGCCTGGGCCGCCGACGGGAGGCCAGCGGGAGGGAGGAGCGATGTCGAGGGCAGGGGAGCGCGAGCGGGCCATCGCGCAGACGCTGGGCGAGGTGCGCGCCATCGAGGCCGCGCAGGGTGTCTGCCGCCGGTCGCTGCGGGCGATCCGCGAGGCCATGATCCGCCTGGCACGGCGCGACGAGCTCTTCCCCGAGCGGGACTTTCCGCTGGCGCCCGGCGGCGGCGAGCGCTTCGACGTGCTGTCGGTGGATGCCGACGGGCGCTTCGAACTCTATCTGGAGGTCGCCCGCGCCCGCGTCGAAACGGTCCCGCACGATCACACCACCTGGGCGGTGGTCGTGGGCGTCCGCGGGCTGGAGCTCAACCGCCTCTACAAGGGCGATGGCGGCCCGGCCGGCCAGGCGCCTCTGAAGCTGGCCCGCGAGGTCGAGGTCCGCCCCGGCACCGGCGTCTGCCTGATGCCGGACGACTTCCACTCCATCCACATGGAGGCGGACGTCCTCAACATGCACCTGCATCTCTACGGCACCGGTTTCGCCCGGCTCCGGGGAAGGCGCATGTTCGACCGGGCGACGGGCGAATATCGCAGCTTCGACCACGCGCTCGACTGATGGGCCGGTGATCGCGCGCCTGGCCCCGGCGGCGCTGCGCCGACGCATCCTGGCGGGCGGCGCCTTCGCCCTGCTGGACGTGCGCGAACGCCGCCCTTTCGCCGGCGGCCACATCCTCACCGCCTCCAGCGCGCCGCTTTCCAGCCTGCCGGCGGCGGCCGCCAGGCTACTGCCCTGCCGAAGGGTGGCCGTCGCCCTGGCCGACGATGGCGACGGCCTGGCGCATAAGGCCGGCCGGGCGCTGGCGGCGCTGGGCTATGGCGATCTCGCGGTGCTGGAAGGCGGCGTGCCGGCCTGGCGCCGCGCGGGCTACCAGCTGTTCCAGGGCTTCAACGTCCCGTCGAAAGCCTTCGGCGAGGTGGTGGAGCGGGTCTGCGCCACGCCGTCGCTGGCCCCGGCCAAGGTCCGGCGGCACCTGGAAGCCGGCAGCGATCTGGCGCTGCTGGATGGCCGGCCCTTCGCCGAATACCACGCCTTCTGCATCCCCGGCGCCGTCAGCTGCCCCAATGCCGAACTCGTCTGCCGCGTGCGCGACCTGGTGCCGAATCCCGCCACCGCCATCGTCGTCAACTGCGCCGGGCGCACCCGTTCCATCGTCGGCGCCCAGACGCTGCGCCATGCCGGCGTTCCCAACCCGGTGTTCGCGCTTCGCAACGGCACCATGGGCTGGCGCTGGGCGGGCCTGGCGCTGGAACGCGGCGCCGCCAGGCGCCACGGTCCCGCCTCGCCCCGGGCGCTGGCCTGGTCGCGGGCGGCGGCCGCGCGGCTGGCGGCCCGCTGCGGCGTGGAGGCCCTCGATGCGGAAGGTCTGGCAGCGTGGCGGCGCCAGGCGGGCGAGCACACGCTCCACATCTTCGACGTCCGCCAGGGCGAGGAATATGCGGCGGCCAGCCTGGCGGAAGCCGTCGCCGTCGAAGGCACGCAGCTGGTGCAGACCGCCGACGACCACGTGGCGGTGCGCGACGCCCGCATCCTGCTGCTGGACGACGACGGCGTGCGCGCCCGCGTCACGGCCGCCTGGCTGAAGCAGATGGGCTATCGCCGAACGGCGGTGCTGGCCGAAGACGTCTGCCGCCTCGGCGGCTCCCGCCCGCTGCCGCCGCAGCAAGGCGACGACGCCGACGCCCTGGCGCCCTTCGACGAAGCCGGCGACCAGGACGCTGCCGGGCGCGCCTACATCGCCTGGGAACTGCAACTGCCCCAACAGCTGGCCCGCGACGGCCTGCTAACCTTTCACCCCCTGGCCTGACCCTGCGGCGGCGCCGGTGTCATCGCCCCTGGGAGCGCCGGCGTCCCGCCGGCAAACGGGCCGCCAGGCCCGTCAACGCACCGCCCGTTCTCACTGACCACCGGCCACCGGCCACTGGCTACCGACCGCCGCCCGCTTGCCGGCTCTGATGCGCCGTGCCAGCCTGCCGCCCACCGGCGGGAGGAGCGACGACGATGGCGGGAGCGAGGACCGTCGCCGGCTTGGCGTGCGCCCTGTGGCTGGTGGTCGCGAACGCCGCGCTGGCGCAGCCGTCCTGCGGCGACTGGAACACGCCTGCATTCTTCCAACGTGCCACGGCGGCGGACGTGTCGCGCTGCCTGGAAGCGGGCGCCGATCTGGAAGCGCGGGGCGAAGAAGGGGCGACACCCCTGCATCTGGCGGCGGCACACAGCGAGACCCCTGCGGTGGTGGTGGCGTTGCTGGCTGCCGGCGCCGATCTGGAAGCGCGGACCAAATACCGATGGACACCCCTGCACTTAGCAGCGGAGTTCAGCGAGACCCCTGCGGTGGTGACGGTGCTGCTGGCCGCTGGCGCCGACCTGGAAGCGCGGACTGGGAAAGGACGGACACCCCTGCATGTGGCGGCGGCGTGGAGCAAGACCCCGGCGGTGGTAGTAGCACTGCTGGATGCCGGCGCCGATCTGGAAGCGCGGGCCGAAGACGGAATGACGCCCCTGCACGCGGCGGCGATGTTCAGCGGGATCCCAGCAGTGGTGGCGGCGCTGCTGGCTGCTGGCGCCGACATGGCGGCGAGGGACGCATTTGGCCGCATTCCCTGGGAACTCATCGAGGACGACTCCCCTCTCAAGGGCACGGACGCCTATCGGCGGCTGAGCGAGGCGCGTTTCGACTAGCCGCCTGGCGGCGATCTGGACCGGCGCCCGCGAAGCCACCTCGCACCGCCGGCCCGGTTTGCCGGCATCAGGCGTTGTAGCGCTCGAACGGTCCCTGCGGGCGCAGCAGCACCCGGCGGCGCGGCGCCCCGGCTTCGTCGCGGGCGGGAAAGCCGATGTCGCGGCGCAGGTGATCGTCGAGGCGCGAGACCTCCCGCAAGGCGTGGCGGCGCGCGATTTCGAACCGCAGCTTCTCAAGCATCTCTCAACCCTCCCGCTTTCCTGCGGGCGCCGCGCCCCTGCGCTTCGCCCTTCCATGCTGCGCAATATGGTGCTTGCGCGCGCGGCGGCAATCGAAAAGAATGCGCTCCTTCTTCAAGGAAAACTAAACCATGGCGCGCCTTCCTTCCCTCACCGCCCTGCGCGCCTTCGAGGCCACCGCCCGCCATCGGAGCCTCACCCGCGCCGCTGGCGAGCTCCACGTCACGCCGGCCGCCGTCAGCCATCAGGTGAAAACGCTGGAACGCGAGCTGGGCCTGCGCCTGTTCCTGCGCCAGGGCCGCCGCCTGGCGGCCACCAACGAGGCCCGCGCCGGACTGGCCGAGCTGCGGCGCGGCTTCGACTTGGTGGCCGAAGGGGTGCGGCGCATCCGCGAAAGCCGCGTCCGGCCCATCCTGCGCGTGACCTCGGAGCCGACCTTCGCCGGCAGCTGGCTGGTGCCGGCGCTGGCCCGTTTCCGCGCCCGCTGCCCCGATCTCGACGTGCTGATCGACGCCTCCGACCGCCTGGTGGACTTCGAGCGCGAGGCCATCGACATCGGCATCCGCTGGGGCGGCGGGCGCTATCCGGGACTGGCGGCCCGGCAATTGTTCGGCCAGGAGGAGGTGATCGCCGTCTGCCCGCCCGGCCTGCTGACCGGTGAGCGGCCGCTGCGCGAGCCCGACGACCTGCGCCACCATCCGCTGATCCATCTCGACTGGCCACAGGAGCAGGGCGACTGGCCCGACTGGCCCATGTGGCTGGCCCGCGCCGGCGCCGGGCGGGTGGACGGGGCGCGCGGGCTGCGCTTCACCGCCCACAGCCACGCCATCCGGGCGGCGATGGATGTGCAGGGCGCGGTGCTCGCCACGCCCTCGCTGGTGGCGGCCGACCTGCGCTCCGGCGCCCTGGTCCAGCCCTTCGACGTGACCCTGCCGACCGGCGCCCAGATGTATCTGGTCCATCGCGAGGACCGGGCCGGCGAGGCCGCCATCGCCGCCTTCCGCGCCTGGCTGCTGGAAGAGGCCGCCCGCAGCCCGGCGCGATGAACGGCCCCGATTCGGGCCCGTCAGCGGCTGTTGTCGTCGCCGATCCTCACCAGCTGTTTGCCGAAATTCCTGCCTTCCATGAGGCCGGCCAGCGCCGCCGGCGCACTCTCCAGGCCATCGACGATGTCCTCGCGATAGTTCAGCCGCCCCTCCCGCAGCCAGCGGGCCAGCCGCGCCCGGCCCTGGTCGTAGCGGTCGGCCCAGTCGAAGACCAGGAAGCCCCGCAGGCTGGCGCGCCGGATCAGGAACAGGAACAGGTTGCGCGGGCCCTGCGCCCGTTCGGCGTCGTTGTATTGGGAGATCTGGCCGCAGATGGCGACGCGGGCGCCCAGCGCCAGATTGGCGAAGGCGGCATCGCTGATCGGCCCGCCGACATTGTCGAAATAGCAATCGATGCCGTCGGGGCAGGCCCGGGCCAGCGCCGCCGCCATGTCGGGGCAGCTGCGGTGGTCGATGGCGGCGTCGAAGCCCAGATCGTCGCGGATATGGGCGCATTTGGCCTCCGATCCGGCGATGCCCACCACATGGCAGCCGGCGATGCCGGCGATCTGGCCCACGGCGCTCCCCACCGCTCCGGCGGCGGCGTTGACCACCAGCGTGTCGCCCGGACGCGGGCACAACACCTCCAGCGTGCCGAAATAGGCGGTGAGCCCCGGCATGCCCAGCACGCCCAGGGCGGTGGAGATGGGGGCCGCGGCCGGGTCCAGCTTGCGCAGGTCGCGCGCGGGGACCGCGCCATGGGTCTGCCAGCCGATGTCGGCGCAGACGAAGTCGCCGGCCGCGAAGCCCTCGGCGCGCGAAGCCATCACCTCGCCTGCCACCTCGCCCAGCATCGTCTCGCCGATGCGCTGCGGGGCGGCATAGGAGGGGCCGGGATTCAGCCGCCCGCGCATATAGGGATCGACGGTGAGATAGATGGAGCGGACCAGCACCTCGCCGGGGCCGGGTTCGGGCAGCGGCGATTCCACCAGCTCGAAATGCTGTGGTCCCGGCGCGCCTTCGGGATAGCTCTTCAGCACCAGGGCGCGGTTGGCGTTGGCGGTCATGGTTGTCTCCGCTGGCTGGGGGTGGGAGGCGTTCAGGCGGTGCCTGCCACCTCGTCGTAATGCTTCAGGAAGCCCACCAGCGCCTCGTCGCGCAACCGCTCCAGCTGCTCCCGGGAGCGGCCGGCGGCCAGCCGCTCGCAACCGGCGGCGAAGGTTGCGATCAACGGCTCGCCGATGGGCGGCGAGGGCAGGCGCGTCCAGGCGTCGCTGACGGCGGGGTCGAAATGGCGGAAGAAATGCCCGATGCCGCCCTCGCCGCCGGCCAGGTGGAACAGCAGGCAATAGCCCATGACGGCGAGGCGGGGGCCGAAACCGTGGACGATGGAGCGATCGATCTGCTCGGGCGTCGCCTCGCCGGCCGCCACCATGTGGAGGATCTCGTTCCACATCGCCTGTTGCAGCCGGTCGGCGATGTGGCCGGGCACCTCGCGGCCCATCTTCAGGGGGCGCTTGCCGGCCGCCCGGTAGAAGTCGCAGGCCCAGTCGACGGCCGCCGCGTCGCTGTGCCGCCCGCCCACCACCTCGACCAGCGGCATCAGATAGGGCGGGTTGAAGGGGTGGCCCAGCACCATGCGCCCGGCCCCGGCGGCCCCGGCCTGGATGTCCGACATCAGAAGCCCGGAGGTGGAAGAGGCGATCACCACCTCCGGTGCCACCGCCTCGTCGAGGCGGGCATAGAGCGCCCGCTTGACGTCCAGCCGTTCGGGGGCGCTTTCCTGCACGAAACCGGCCCCGGCCACCGCCTCCGCGAGATCGGTGGTGAAGGCGAGGCGGACAGGGTCGGCCCCGGCCGCCAGCCCCATGGCTTCCAGGCTGGGCCAGGCCGCCTCCACCATGCGGCGCACCCTGGCACCCGCCGCCGCATCGACGTCGTGGACGGCGACCCGCAGGCCGCGGGCCAGGAAGGCCGCCGCCCAGCCGGCGCCGATGACGCCACCGCCGACGCAGGCGACCTGGCGGACGGCGGCGGGTGCGGGGCGCGTCACCGGCCCGCCTCCCAGGCGGCCTCGCCCGCCGACAGCGCATTGGCCCGTTCGCGCAGCGCGAATTTCTGGATCTTGCCGGTGGCGGTCTTGGGCAGCGGCCCGAAGACGACGGTCTTCGGCATCTTGTAGCGGGCCATGTTGTCGCGGCAGAAGGCGGCGATCTCGCCGCCATCGGTGCCGCCGCAGCCGGGTTTCAGCGTCACGAAGGCGCAGGGCGTCTCGCCCCACAACGGGTCCTTGCGCGCCACCACCGCCGCTTCCAGCACCGCCGGGTGGCGGAAAAGCGTGTTTTCGACCTCGATGGAGCTGATGTTCTCGCCGCCGGAGATGATGATGTCCTTGGAGCGGTCCTTGACCTCGATATAGCCGTCGGCGTGCATGACGCCGAGATCGCCGCTGTGGAACCAGCCGCCGGCCAGGTCCTCGGCGGTCTGCTGCGGGCGGGCGAGATAGCCCTTCATCACCGTGTTGCCGCGCAGCATGATCTCGCCCACCGTCTCGCCGTCGGCCGGCACCGGCGCCATGGTCTGCGGGTCGGCCACCATGTGGCCCGCCGCCGTGGCATGGCGCAGGCCCTGGCGGGCCATGGCCGCGGCGCGGTCTTCCACGGCCATCGCCGGCCAGTCGTCCTGCCAGGCGGAGACCAGGGCCGGGCCGTAGGTCTCGGTGAGTCCGTAGAGGTGGACCACGCGAAAGCCCATCGCCTCCATACCGGCGATCACGGCGCTGGGCGGGGCGGCGCCGCCGGTGGCGACGGTGACGGTCTGCGGAAAGGCGCGCCTGGCCTCCGGGGGCGCATGGAGCAGCATGTTGAGGACGATGGGCGCGCCCGCCATGTGGGTGACGCCGTGTTCGCAGATGAGTTGGAAGATCGCCGCCGGGTCCACCTTGTCCAGCAGCACATGGGTGCCGGCGAAGGCGGTCACCCCCCAGCCATGGCACCAGCCGTTGCAGTGGAAGAGCGGCAGCGTCCACAGATTGACGGTGGCCTCGGAGAAGCCCAGCGTCATGCCGTTGCCGATGGCGTTCAGGTACGCGCCGCGGTGGTGATAGACGACGCCCTTGGGTTCGCCCGTGGTGCCGGAGGTGTAGTTGAGCGAGATGGCGCGCCATTCGTCGTCCGGCAGCAGCGGCTCGCAGGCGGCATCGCCCGAGGCCAGGAAGGCTTCGTAGTCGAGGTCGCCGAAGGCGCCGCCGCCGTCGCCGCAGGCGACCAGATGCACGGGCCGGCCGTGGAGTGCCAGCGCCGCCTCGACGGTGGCGGCGAAGGCGCGGTCGGCGATCAGCACGCGGCTTTCGGCATGGCCCAGCATGAAGGCCAGCGAAGGCGCATCGAGGCGGACATTGAGGGCGTTCAGCACGCAGCCCGCCATGGGGACGCCGAAATGGGCCTCCAGGATGGCCGGCCCGTTATGCGCCATCACCGCCACGCTCTCGCCCGGGCGGATGCCGAGACCGGCGAGCGCGCTCGCCAGCCGGCGGCAGCGTTCGTGCATCTCGGCATAGCTGGCGCGGCGCCGGCCGGCGATCCAGGCGGTGCGGGCGGGGTGGGCGAAGGCCGAACGGGCCAGGAAGTCGATCGGCGTCAGGGGCTCGTAATTGGCGGCGTTGCGGTCGAGACCGGTCTCGAACCGGCCTCCCGCCGGCCATTCCCGCGCTGTCGTCCGGCTGCCGGCCACGCCCGCATCCCCCCTGCTGACGGGGCTTGATCGCCCGCCGCGCCCGCCGCTGTCAATGTTTCGCTGCGCTGCGCGGGGGCGCGCCGGCTTTCCTTCATCCGCAGCACGGGGACGTGCTGGCCTTCTTTCGCCCGCAGCACAGGGGCGTGCTGGCTTTCTTTCGTCCGCAGCACGGGGGCGTGCTGCTGTGCACCGACGGCGAAAACGGGCTGTCGCCGGGCTATCATGGGGGCGTCATGCTTCGTCACCGCTTTCCGGATTGCGCGGCGCGTTTGGTCGCGCGGCGCGAGGACGTGCCGCCGCCCGCGGCGCGGGGCCGAGCTGGTTCTCCCTCATCCACAGCGCGAGGGCGCGCTGATTCTTTTTCTTCCGCAGCACGGGGGCGTGCTGATTCTCTTTCATTCGCAGCACGGGGGCGTGCTGCTGTGCCGCCGGCATGAGGCGCGATCTTCGCGGCATCGCCTGCATGGTGGCGGGCAGCGCCCTGGTCACCTTCAACGACGGCATCCTGAAATGGCTGACCGTGGACTACCCGGTAGGCCAGATCATGTTCGTGCGCAGCATCTTCGTCTTTCCGGCCATCCTGCTGCTGGCGGCCGGCGAGGGCGGGCTGGGCAGGCTGCGGGTTCGCAACCCCAGGGGCCAGGCGGTGCGCGCCGCCATCGTCGTTACCGGCATGTTTCTGTTCGTCACCGCCATCTCGCTGATGCCCATCGCCGATGCCCTGGCCATCGCCTTCGCCTCGCCGCTGGTGGCGACGGCGCTGGCGGTGCCGATGCTGGGCGAGCGGGTCGGCTGGCGGCGCTGGAGCGCGGTCGCCGTGGGGCTGGCGGGGGTGGTGGTGGCGCTGAAGCCCGGCCCCGGCGGCATGGCGCTGGCGGCGCTGCTGCCGCTGGCGGCCGCCTTCACCGGCGCCCTGCGCGATATCGTCACGCGCCGGCTTTCCGTCTCCGATTCCTCGTCGTCGATCCTGATGGTGACGACGGTGGCGGTGATGCTGGCGGGGCTGGCCTCCGTCCTGGCGGGGCCGCTGGGCTGGCCCGGACTCGCCTGGCGGGCCATGCCGGTGGACCATGTCGCGATGCTGGCGGCCGCCGGCCTGCTGCTGGCCGGCGCGCAATATCTGATGATCGAGGCGGTGCGGCTTTCCGAGGTGGGCCTGGTCGCGCCTTTCAAATACACCTCCATGGTGTGGGCGGTGCTGCTGGGCTATCTGGTCTATGGCACCGTGCCGGATGCCTGGGTGGTCACCGGCTCGCTGCTGGTGATCGCCAGCGGCCTCTATGTCGTGCGGCGCGAGACGCGGCTCGCCAGCTCGCGCCGGTCGCTGCCCATCCGGTCCAGAGCGCCGCCCCGAAGCCGGCCGGCGCCAAACCAGGGATAACGCCGCCGCTTTCCGGCCCCCGGCACCGGGCTTCCTGAAGCACAGCAGCACGCCCCCGTGCTGCGGATGAAAGAAAGCCGGCACGCCCCCGTGCTGCGGACGAACCTGCCCTTGCCAGCGGCGGCGATGGGCGGCACCGTCGCGCCATGCTGAAGATCACGACCATCGTCGGCCTGGCCAGCGACGACGGCCTGCGCGAGGCGCTGCACGACCTGGCGCATCGCGGCGCGGTGGAAACCGTCAGGCTGGAACGGCACGACATGCAGCGCCGCCGGCTGCGGGCGACGACCGACAAGGGCACGCCGCTCGCCATCGCCCTGCCGCGCGCGAGCGCGCTGGAGAACGGCGCCGTGCTGCTGCTGGAGGCCTCCCGCGCCGTGGTCGTCGCCGCCGTCCGGGAACGCTGGCTGCATCTGGCCCCGCGCGACACCGCCGCCGCGCTGGAGCTGGGCTATCACGCCGGCAACCTGCACTGGCGCGTGCGTTTCCGGGAAGGGCGCCTGGCGGTGGCCCTGGAAGGGCCGGAAGAGGCCTATCTGGCGCGCCTTCACGCCTTCCTGGCCGATGGCCGGGCGCGCCGCGTCGCCGACAGCAGCACGCCCCCGCGCTGCGGATGAAAAAGGATCGTTGCCGGCGCCCGGCGATGAGCGATGCCGCCCGCCTGCTGCTGGCCCTGCAGATGGGCGACAGCGCCTTTCCCTCCGGCGGTTTCGCTTTCTCCTGGGGCCTGGAGACGCTGAAGGCCGAAGGGCTGGCGGTCGATGGCGGCGGCGTGCTGGCCTTCGCCCGCACGCAGCTGGCGAGGCGCTGGGCGACGGCCGACAGGGTCTGGCTGCGCCGTGCCGCCACCGCCACCGCTGTCGCCGACCTGGCGGCGCTGGATCGCGAGGTGGAGGCCATGACGCTGGCCCGCGAGCTGCGGCAGGGTTCGCGCCGCGCTGGGCGCTCGCTGCTGCGCGCCCACGCCTCCTCGCCGTCGCCGACGGTGGCGGGCTACCGCGCCGCCGTCGCCGCCGGCCGGGCGCTGGGCCATCTGCCGGCGGTCCAGGGCGCGGTGTGGCGGGCCGTCGGCCTGGACATGGCGGCGATCGAGGCGGTGTCGGCCTGGACGCTGGCCGCCGCCATCGCCCAGACGGCGGTGCGGCTGGCGCTCATGGGTCCGCTGGAGGCGCAGGCGATGCTGGCCACCCTGCGCGGCGAGATGGCCGGCCTGCTGGAGAGCCGGCCGCCATCGCGGCCGCACGCCTTCGCGCCGGCGGCCGAGATCGCCGCCATGCGCCACGAAACGGGCACCGCCAGGCTGTTCGCCAACTGAGGCCCGCGCCGCGCTTCAGCCCGTCAGGCGCCCCAGCACGATGGCGGCGAACAACAGCGGCCCCAGCTGGCCGTTGGCGGTGAAATGCCGGTGGCAGGAGGCGGGGCGGTCGAAATCGACGCGCCCGGCCTGCCAGGCCAGATGCGCCGCCACCGGTGCCAGCGCAGCGTAGAACGGCCAGGCGATGCCCGCCCAGGCGCCGGCGGCCACGAGCGCGGCCAGGAAGACGCCATAGAGAAGCGAGACCGCCGCCCGGCTGCGCCCACCCAGAGCCAGCGCGGCGGAGCGCAGGCCGATGCGGGCGTCGTCGGCCTTGTCCTGATGGGCGTAGATGGTGTCGTAGCCGCAGGTCCAGGCGACGCAGCCGCCATAGAGCAGCAGGGCGGCGGGCGAAAGCTCCCCGGTCGCCGCCACCCAGCCGATCAGGGCGCCCCAGTTGAAGGTGAAGCCCAGGAACAGCTGCGGCCACCAGGTGAAGCGCTTCATCGCCGGATAGACGGCGACCGGCAGCAGCGAGGCCACGCCCAGCGCCACCGCCAGCGGGGGCAGCTGCAGCAGCACGGCGGCCCCGGCCGCCAGCAGCAGCGCCAGGAAGACCAGGGCGCCGGCCAGCGAAACCGCGCCCGAGGCCAGCGGGCGGTCGCGGGTGCGCGCGACCCGGGAGTCGAACTCCCGGTCCCAGATGTCGTTGACGACGCAGCCGGCCGCGCGCATGACCACGGCCCCGGCCGCGAACAGCGCCAGCAGGCCGGGATCGGGCCAGGACGGGGAGGCCAGCGCCGCCGACCACCAGCAAGGCCACATCAGCAGCCAGAAGCCCACCGGCCGGTCGGCCCGCGCCAGCTTCAGCCAGGGCCCGGCGGCGGGCGGTGCCCGCCTGTCGATCCAGCTGCCCCGTTCCGCCCTGTCGCCGCCTTCCGTCATGTGGTGAGATGAGCCATGCGCCAGAACGGGCGGCCGCTGCCGCGTCTCTTCGTCGAATCGCCGCTGGCCGCCGGCGTGGCGGTGGCCCTCGCCGACGGCCAGCGCCATTATCTGGCACGGGTGTTGAGGCTGGAACAAGGCGCCCCGCTGCTCCTTTTCAACGGCCGCGACGGCGAATGGCGCGCCCGCCTGGCGGGTGGCGCGGCGCTGGCGTGGCGCCCGCTGCGGCCCCAGGGCGGCGGCGGCGGCCCGGCGCTGCTGTTCGCGCCGCCGAGGAAGGAGCGCCTGCGCTTCCTGGTGGAAAAGGCCACCGAGCTGGGCGCGGCCGCCCTGCTGCCGGTGACGGTGCGCCGCCGGCGTCCGGGCAGCGTCGATGTCGCCCGCCTGCGCGCCTGGGCGATCGAGGCGGCCGAGCAGTGCGGGCGGCTGGATGTGCCCACCTGCGCCGCGCCGCAGCCGCTGATGGCGGCGCTGGAGGCGTGGCCGCGCCGGCGGCCGGTGCTGCTGTGCGACGAAAGCGGCGGCGGTGTGCCGGTGGCCCGCGCCATGGCGGCCGGCTGTGCCGTCGCGGTCGGCCCGGAGGGGGGGTTCGACGCTGCCGAGCGGGCGGCGCTGAAGGCCGTGCCGGCCGTCGTTCCGGTCTCGCTGGGCCCCCACATCCTGCGCAGCGAAACGGCCTGTCTGGCGGCGCTGGCGGCTTGGCAAACGAGCCCGGCCGCCGCTAGGTTCGCCGCCGGGTGCGGCAAGGCGCCCGGGCGCTGAGGCGCTATCGCGCCCGGCAGCGTCTTTCGCCAGGGTTCTCACCGGGGTCTTTCGCCAGGATCATCCGATCGTGTCCATTCCCTCCGCCCAGGATGCCACGCCGGTCGCCGGCAAGGCGCAGCTCGTGGAGCGGCTCGAATCGGGCTGCAAGCCCCGCGAGCGCTGGCGGGTGGGCACCGAGCACGAGAAGTTCGCCTACGACGCGGCGAGCCTGGCGCCGCTGGCCTACGACGCGCCGGGCGGCATCGCCGCCATCCTGGCCGGGCTGCAACGCTTCGGCTGGCAGCCGATGGAGGAGAACGGCAACACCATCGGCCTTTCCAGGGACGGCCAGCACGTATCGCTGGAGCCCGGCGGCCAGGTGGAGCTTTCCGGCGCGCCGCTCGCCACGCTGCACGAGACCTGCCGCGAGGTGAACGCCCATCTCGACCAGTGCATGGAGGTCGCCGACGAGCTGGGCGTCGTCTTCCTGGGGCTGGGCTTCCGCCCGCGCGAGCGGCGCTGCGACGTGCCCTGGATGCCCAAGGGGCGCTACCGGATCATGCGCGACTACATGCCGAAGGTCGGCACCATGGGCCTCGATATGATGATCCGCACCTGTACCATCCAGGCCAATCTGGATTTCGGCTCGGAAGCCGACATGGTGCGCAAGTTCCGAGTCGCCCAGGCGTTGCAGGCGGTGGCCACGGCGCTGTTCGCCAACTCGCCCTTCGTGGAAGGCCGCCCCAGCGGCCATCTCTCCAGGCGCGCCCATGTCTGGACCGACACCGATGGCGACCGCTGCGGCATCCTGCCCTTCGTCGTCGAAGAGGGCTTCGGCTTCGAACGCTATGTCGAGTACGCCCTCGATGTGCCGATGTATTTCGTGCTGCGCCACGGCCGCTATATCGACGCCGCCGGCCAGTCCTTCCGCGATTTCATGGCCGGCAGGCTGCCGGCGCTGCCGGGCGAGCTGCCGACGGTGAGCGACTGGGAAGACCATCTCACCACCCTGTTCCCCGACGTGCGCATCAAGCGCTACATGGAGGTGCGGGGGGCGGACGGGGCCAGCTGGCGGCGCATCTGCGCCCTGCCGGCGCTGTGGACGGGGCTGCTCTACGAGACGACGGCGCTGGATGCCGCCTGGGATATGGTGCGCGGCTGGCGCTGGCAGGAGCAGCTGGAGATGAAGGCCAGGGTGCCGGCCATGGGGCTGAAGACGCCCTTTCGCGGCGGCACGGTGCAGGACATCGCCCGCCGCATGCTGGAGATCTCCAGCGAGGGCCTGCGGCTGCGGGGCCATTACGACGGCAGCCTCGACGAGGTGCATTTCCTCGATTCGCTGATGGAGATCGCCGAGTCCGGCCGCACGCCGGCTGAAGAGCTGCTGGATCGCTATCGCAACGCCTGGGGGGGCGACATCGACCGCGTCTTCTCGGAGTTCGCGTTCTGAGGGCCGCCTTTCCCGCCTTGCCGGCGTTGCGCTAGAATGAGGGGCGGAGCGGTTTCTGCCCGGCGCGTCGGCCGCATGTATCCCCGGGGCCAATGCACGCCAACCGGGAGCTGTCCCTGGCGGGGGCCTTGCCCCCGTTACCACGGCGCCCACCTGCTCGGTCTGGCCGCAGCGGGATGTGCGAAGGTTGACGGCCGCGGCGGTGCCGCTCCACAACCGCCGCCATGGCGGCTGCGGACGAGAAGGCGAAGCTGCGCAAGCGCTGTCTGGCACGGCGCCGCGCGCTCCATGCCGCCCATCCCGGCGCCGGCCTTGAGGCCTGCGCGCGCTTCCTGGCTGCCGGCGGTTTCCCCCCCGGCGCGGCGGTGGCGGCCTATCTGCCGGTGAAGGACGAGTTCGACGCGCTGCCCCTGGCGGCGGCGGCCCACCGGCTGGGCCATGCCGTCTGCATGCCGACGATCGCCGGCAGGGAGGAGCCACTGCTCTTCCGGCGCTGGCGGCCGGGCAGCGCCACCGTGGCGGGCGCCATGGGCATCCCGGAACCGCCGCCCCAGGCGCCGCCGGTGGTTCCCGACCTGCTGCTGGTGCCCATGATGGCCTTCGACGGCGAAGGCTACCGGCTGGGCTATGGCGGCGGCTTCTACGACCGCACCCTGGCCGCCCTGCGCGCGGGGAATCCGCAGCTGCTGGCGGTCGGGGTATGCTTCGCCGATCTGGAGGTCCCCCGCCTGCCCCGCGACGCGCACGACCGGCGCCTCGACCGGGTGGCGACCGAAAGGGGCCTGCGGCGGTTCTGAACGGGGCGACGGGAGGAGGCGATGGCACGGGATGCGGCACGGGACGGGGCGGGCGTCGTTTCGCGCTTTCCCCACGAGCTGGAGGAGATCGAGCATGTCTGGATCCCCATGGCCGACGGCGTGCGGCTGTCGGCCCGCATCTGGCGCCCGGCCGGCGGGCCCCCGGTGCCGGCGATCCTGGAATACATCCCCTATCGCAAGCGCGACGGCACCCGCCTGCGCGACGACGAGCGCTTCCGCTACTGGGCGGGGCACGGCTATGCCTGCATCCGCCTCGACATCCGCGGCACCGGCGAATCGGAGGGCCTGATCGACGACGAATACGCCCTCCGGGAGCAGGACGATGCCGTCGAGGCCATCGCCTGGATCGCGGCCCAGCCCTGGTGCAGCGGCAAGGTGGGCATGACCGGCATCTCCTGGGGCGGCTTCAACGCGCTGCAGGTCGCCGCAAGGCGCCCGCCCGCCCTGGCGGCGATCGTCACCCACTGCTCCACCGACGACCGCTATGCCGACGACGTGCATTTCATGGGCGGCTGCCTGCTGCTCGACAACTTCTTCTGGGGGTCGGCCTTCTTCATGTTCATGGCCCGCCCGCCCGATCCCGACATCCAGGGCGCGCGCTGGCGCGAGCAGTGGCTGGCGAGGCTGGAGAACCAGCAGCCGGTGGCCGCCACCGTCTGGCAGCGACATCAGCGCCGCGACGGCTACTGGAAGCACGGTTCGGTGTGCGAGGACTACGGCGCCATCGAGGCCGCCGTCTATGCCGTGGGCGGCTGGGCCGATGGCTATTCCAACGCCGTGCCGCGCATGCTGGCCGGCCTTTCCTGCCCCCGCAAGGGCCTGGTGGGGCCGTGGGGCCACAAATACCCCCACGACGCCATCCCCGGCCCCTCCATCGGCTTCCTCCAGCACGCGCTGCAATGGTGGGATCGGTGGCTGAAGGACGAGGAGACCGGGATCATGGCCCAGCCGGCCTATCGGGTGTGGCTCGAGGAGCCGCAGCGCCCGGCCGCCAGCCTGGCGCAATCGCGGGGCCGCTGGGTGGAGGAAGCCGCCTGGCCGTCGCCCAACGTGGCGACGCGCCTCTTCCATCTCAACGCCGACGGCCTGGGCGAGGCGCCGCGTCCGGGCGGGATGCTCGTCCATCGCTCGCCGGAGACGGTGGGCCAGGCCGGCGGCGTCTGGTGCCCCTACGGGCTGGGCGGCACCAGCCCCGACCTGGCCATCGACCAGCGCGGCGACGACGCCGGCTCGCTCACCTTCGATTCCGAGCCGCTGGCCGAGCGGCTGGAGATCCTCGGGGCGCCGGCGGTCCGTCTGGCGCTGGCCATCGACAAACCGCAGGGCATGGTGGCGGTGCGCCTGAACGACGTGGCCCCGGACGGCACCTCCTGGCGCGTTTCCTACGGCCTGCTCAACCTGTCGCACCGCCACGGCCACGAACGGGTCGCCGCCATGGTGCCGGGCCGGGAGGAGGAGATCGTGGTGCGGCTCAACGACTGCGCGCACGCCTTTCCCGCCGGCCATCGCATCCGCGTCGCCATCTCGACGAGCTATTTTCCCGTCGCCTGGCCGGCACCGGAGGCTTTCCACATCCATCTGCGCGCCGGCGGCGGCCGGCTGGAGCTGCCGCAGCGGGCGGCGCGCCGGGAGGATGCGAGGGTGGCGGCTTTCCCGCCGCCGCAAAAGGCGTTCGTGCCGGAGGAGGCGACGGTCCTGGTCCCGGGCCGGGAATCGCGCCATATTGAGCACGACGTGGCCAGCGGCGCATGGGTGACGCGGCTGCTGGAGGACGCCGGCAGCTGGCGGCTGGAGGCCATCGACCTGGAATGCGCCGACGGCGGCGACGCCGAGTTCCGCATCGTCGAGGGCGACCCCTGTTCGGCGCGGGGCCGCTGGCGATGGTGGAGCCGGCGCCGGCGCGGCGACTGGGCGGTGGAGGTGAAGGCGCAGATGACGGTCTCGGTCTCGAAGGAGGCGTTCCACATCGCCAGCGACCTGGAAGCCTTCGAGGGCGGGGGCGCTTCAGGCGCGGCGCCGGCCTCGGGGCGGCGTCCGACCTGCGTCTTCGCGCGCAGCTGGAACCACGACGTGCCTCGCGACCATCTGTGACGCCGGGGTCAGCCCGGCGCCTGCGCGGCGGCGGGGTCGAGGGAGGCCAGCCCGGCCATGAACCGGCGCTCGATGTCGCAGGCGCGTTCCCACACCATCGCCTTCCAGTCGTCGGCGTCTGGGTAGAAACAGCGGCGGATCTCCGCCTTGATCGCCCGGCCCTGGGCGGAACCGGGGTCGCCGCGCCGGGCCAGCCAGCAATCGGCGCGCAGGGAATCGAGCACCTCGGCGGTCGAATAGGTGCCGAACTCCGGCGTCGCCATGGTCAGCGCCGCCTGCGGTGCCGCCCGCGCCACGCAGGCGCTGTTGGTGCCGGTGAGCGGCGCCGAAACCGAGCTGCCGTCGTCGGTCGAGGTCACCTCCGCCGCCCCCAGCCAGGCCTCCAGCCGGGCGTGGCCCGGATCGGCGAGCATGTGGTCGGAGATGATCTCGCCATGGCCGTAGGGTCCAAGCCCGGTGTGGTAGTCGATGAAGGCGAGCTGGCGCGCCCCGGCGGCGTGCCTGGCCACCGCTGCCGCCAGCACGCCGGCCGACCAGCAGGGCGCATGGCCGCCGAAGAAGACGCCCTCCGGATGGCTGTACTGGCCGCCCGAGACCGCCTGCTGCAAGGCCATCGCCCCGTGCCGGCGGCCATAGGCGTCGAGCGCCGCCTGGGCGGTGCGGCGCGCCTCCTCGTCCCAGGCCTCGGGGCAGATGGCGGCCTGCAGCTGTCGGTAGCCTTCGTTCGCCGGCCGGGGGGCGTTGTGGTCCACATGGTTGCGGTTGAGGTCGACGTTCTCGTGGGTCGTGCGGGCGAGCCAGGAGAAGCCCCAGGGGTTGATGGCGTGGATCAGGACGACGGCGGTATCGCCCGGCAGGCGGCGATAGAGGCCGCTCCCGAGCGCCCCGGTCTGCACGCCGGAACCGCAGAAGCCCTCCACCCCGTGGGTCGCCGACATGGTGAAGAGGACGCGGCCTGCCGCCGCCGGCCCGAGCCTCGCTATGTCGGTCGCCAGCTCCTCGCCTTCGGCGCCGCGTTCGGGGTGGCGGTGGCTGTCGATGGCGGCCCCGGCGGCGTGGGCGGCGTCGAGAAAGGCCTGTCTGGCCTCGCCATAGGTGGCGGAAAAGAAACCGGTCATGGTCGCTGCTCCCTCACGATCGCGATGTGAAGGCGTCCCGGCCCGTGGACGCCGGTCTGGATGGTCTGCTCGATGTCGCCGGTGCGGCTGGTGCCGGTGACGAGGTTGAGGGTGGCGGGCAGGGCGGCGGGCGTCGGCGCCGCCGCCAGCAGGCGTTGCCACAGCTCCTCGAAGACGGCGCAGATGGCGGCCTCGGGCAGCGCGACGATGTGGGTTTCGGGCAGGAAGTTGATGCTGGCGGGGTCGTCCGGACCCGAGGCCATGGCCAGCGTGCCGGTCTCGGCGACGGCGGCGAAGGCGTGCGCGATGCCGACGGCGTCGTCGTCCTGCGGCGCCCGCGCCGCCACGGTCAGCGGCGCCCAGTCCAGGGCCCGGAAGTCGCGCCGGGGCGCCATGACGGCGCGGGCCGGCAGGTTGTGGGCGGCGAGATAGCGGGCGACTTCGCGGGGCAGGTCCGCCAGCGAGTCGACGAAGGCCACCGTGGCGTCCACCGCCCGCGCCTTCTCCACGAAGCGCGCCACCGGCCGGGCGCAGCCGGGGAGCGGCGGCGGGCCGGCGCCCTCTCCGGCCAGGCGGGCGGCCACCCGCGCCCGCCCGCCGTCGCCGCGGCGCCGCTGCCGCAGACGGCCCAGAATCGCCTCGCGGGCGGCGGCGCTCACGGCGCCTGCCACGGCCGTTCCCCCCGCGCCCAGCGGTGCTGGAAGCTGGCGCCCTGGGGGCTCGCCAGATCGCGCCCGGCCGTCCAGCCGCCGGCCAGCGGCAGGGACGAGAAGCGCCCGCGCCCGCGGCTCGCCCGATGGAGCAGGCTGGCGGCGGCGGAGGTCGCCCGACGCCACAGGCGCGGCCTCGCCGCCAGCGCCGCCCACAGCGCCATGGCGGCGGCGGCCAGCGGCCCGCCCGACCGGGCGGCAGCGTGGCGTTCGCGCAGATGGCGCAGCATGGCGGGGATGTCGATCTGCACCGGGCAGACTTCCCGGCAGCGCCCGCACAGCGACGAGGCCTGGGGGAGATGGAAGCTCTCGCCGAGGCCCGCCAGCGCCGGCGTCAGCACCGCGCCCATGGGTCCCGGATAGGGCGATCCGTAGGCGTGGCCGCCCACCTTGCCATAGACCGGGCAGGCGTTGAGGCAGCAGCCGCAGCGGATGCAGCGCAGGATGTCCTGCAGCGGCGTGCCCGCCAGGGCGGAGCGTCCGTTGTCCAGCAGCACGACGTGGAAGGCCTCGGGGCCGTCGCTTTCGCCCTCGCGCCTGGGGCCGGCGCAGAAGGTGGTATAGGCCGACATCTCCTGGCCGGTGGCGCTGCGGGCCAGCACCCGCAGCAGGCAGCCGGCATCGGCCAGCGTCGGCACCAGCTTCTCGATCCCCGCCAGCACGATGTGGGCGCGGGGCATGAGGCGGGTGAGGTCGCCGTTGCCTTCGTTGGTGACGATCGCCGCCTGCCCGGTCTGGGCGATCAGCATGTTGGCGCCGGTGATGCCCACCTCCGCTTCCAGGAAGCGCCGCCGCAGCACCCTCCGCGCCTGGGCCAGCATGCCGCCCGTGTCGTCGGGCGAAAGCGCCGGCAGGCCCCGGTGGTGGCGGGCGAAAAGGCGGGCGATCCAGGCGCGGTCGCGGTGGATGGCCGGGGCGATGATGTGGCTCGGCGGCTCGCGGCCCAGCTGCACGATGTATTCGCCGAGATCGGTTTCCACCGGGACGATGCCGTGGGCCTCGAGGAAGGGGTTGAGGCCGATTTCCTCGCCCGCCATGGTCTTGCCCTTGGTGACCGTGCGGGCGCCGTAGCGGCGGCACAGAGCGAGCAGGATGCGGCGGGCCTCGCGGTCGTCGCGGGCCCAGTGGACCTCGCCGCCCGCCCCGCCGACCGCCTTCTCGAAGGCTTCGAGATAGAGGTCCAGATGCTGGAGCGTGTGCGCCCTGATCGCCGCCGCCGCATCGCTGAGGGCGTCGAATTGCGGCAGCGAGGCCCGCGCCCGGGCGCGGCGCTGGAGGAAGTTGCCCTTCAGCCGCGACAGGCTGGCCTGGAGCGCCGGGTCGGCCAGGGCGGCGCTGGCGGCGGTCTGGAAGCGGCGGCTGGCGAGGCGGTGCAGGGTCACGGCGGCGGCGGGCGGCGGGTGCCCTCGGCGATGGCGGGGGTGGCCTCGTCTCCGGCCAGCAGCTCGGCGATGTGGCGCAGCTGCAGCGGCGATCCCTGCCGCTTCAGCGCGCCGGCGATGTGGAGGAGGCAGCCCAGATCGGCGCCCAGCACCAGGCTGGCGCCGGTCGCCTCCAGGCAGCGGGCCTTGTCGCGGGCCATGGCCGCCGACACGGCGGGGTATTTCACGGCGAAGGTGCCGCCGAAGCCGCAGCACACCTCCCGGTCGGGCGCTTCGCGGAGCGTCAGGCCGGCGACGCCGGCCAGCAGGGCGCGGGGCTGGGCGCGGACGCCGGCCTCGCGCAGGCAGGAACAGGAATCGTGCCAGGTGGCGACGACGGCGCTCGTGCCCGGCCCGCCGGCGGGCACGGTGCCGGCGACGTCGACCAGATAGCGGGTGAGTTCGAAGCAGCGCCCCGCCAGGTCGCGGGCGCGGGCCTCGTCGCGGGTGCCGGCGAAGAGGGTCGGATAGTGGCACGCCACCATGGCGGCGCAGGAGCCGGAAGGCGCCACCGCATAGTCGAAGCCCTCCATGGCGTCGAGCATGCGGCGGGCGACCGCCAGGGCCTTGCCGCGCTCGCCCGCGTTCCAGGCCGGCTGGCCGCAGCAGGATTGCAGCGGCACCTCGACCTCGCAGCCGGATGCCGCCAGCAGCCTGGCGGCGGCGAAGCCGACCGAGGGGCGCAGCAGGTCCACCAGGCAGGTGACCAGCAGCGCCACGCGGGGCCGGCGCGGCGCGGTCACGGCCCCAGCCGGGCGAGGGCTTCGCCCGGAAGCGCCGTGGGGAGCAGGAACCAGACGCTGCCCTGGCTCTTCATGCGGCCCGCCAGCGCTTCGGCTTCCTCGCCGCTGCCGAAGAAGATGTCGCCCCGGATGGGGCCGCGGATGGCGCTGCCGGTATCCTGGGCGATCATCAGCCGCCGCCAGGGCCGGCCGTCCGGCAGCGCGGTGTCGAGCCAGACCGGCAGCCCATAGGCCAGGACGTCGTCGTCGATCGCCAGGCTGCGGCCCTGCGTCAGCGGCACGCCCTGGGCGCCGACCGGCCCCGGCCCTTCGAGCTCGCGGAAGAAGATGTAGCTGGGATTGGCGGCCATCGCCGCGAAGGCCTCGCCGGGATGGGCGTAGAGCCAGGCGCGGATGGTCTGTAGCGAGACCTCGTCTTGCGCCAGCGCCCCGCGCGCCACCAGATCGCGGCCGATGGCGCGATAGGGGTGGCCGTTGCGGCCGGCGAAAGCCACCCGCACGCTGCCGCCTTCGGCCAGCGCCACCAGCCCCGAACCCTGGATATGGAGGAAGAAGGCGGCGACCGGATCGGCGAGCCAGAGCAGCTCCAGCCCCCGCCCGGCCAGCGCGCCGGCGTCGATGGCGGCGCGGTCGGGAAGCTCCTCCGCCCCGTCCGGCACGCGGTAGAGCGGATAGCCATAGGCGCCGCCCGCTATGCGCGAACCCGCCAGCACGGGCTCGTAATAGCCGGTGAAGAGGCCCTGGCGCCGGCCGCCATGGGTGGCGAGCCAGGGGCGGAAATGGCGTTCGAAGAAGAGCCTTTCCGCCCCCGGCGCGACGCTGCCGGCGGCCCGGCAGGCCTGCCGCCAGGGGGCGCCGGTGGCGCGGCGGGCGATGGCCTCGCAGGAGAGCCGGAAGGCGGCGAGCGCGGCGCCGTGATCGTCCTCGGCCCAGCCGGCCAGGCGGGCGAAGGAGGCGGGCTGGAGCGCCAGGGTGCCGCCGGCCCCGGAAGGCGCCGGCGGCGGGCCGGGGGCGCAGGCGGTTGTCATCGCGGCCAGCGCCGCCGCGGCGGCAAGGCGCGCGGTCCCGCCCACGTCAATCGGGGCTGCGGGTGGCGACGAGCCGCCAGTTGGGGTCTTGCGAGCGGGTATCGCGGGCGAAGGTCCAGGCGTCGCTCACCGTCAGCGGCCGGGTGGGGTCGCCGGCCACGATGCGCTCCTCGCTGTCCTTCACCACGTCGGTCTGGTCGCTCTCGAAACGGACGGTGATGTGGGCCTCGCGGCCCTTCACGACGGCCGCCACCGCCTCGCAGCGGTTGACGGCGACCAGTTCGAGCAGGCGGCGCGTGCCGTCGCGATCGCGCTGGGCGATGGCCTGGGCGAAGCTACGATGGACGGCATCCGTCAGCAGCGGCCTCACCGGTTCCAGCTCGCCCTTGTGAAAGGCGTCGAGGATGCCTTCGAAAGCCGTGCGGGCGCCCGCCAGGAAGCTATCCAGGTTGAAGCTGCGATCGGCCTGGCGAATCTCGGCCAGCCCGGCCTTCAGCGGGCCGTCGATGGCGGCCGCCTCACCGTCGCGGGCTGCGGGGGCGGCCCGCTCGTCGGCCTCGGGGGTCCGGTCGGCCATCCGTTCGGTCATGGGATCGTCGGTGGGGAAGGGCGGCGGCATCTTGTCGTGGCCGGTGCGCCGGCCCAGCACGTTGTAGAGCTTGTAGAGGATCAGAGCCGCCAGCCCGGCGATGATGATGATGTCCACGGAGCGCCCGCCATCTCGGATCGATGCGTGCCGGCGGGAAGGGTTGCCCCGTCGGCGCGCCGAGCCTACCCGCCGCGGGCGGCGCGGTCGAGTCGAAGGCGGTGGCGGATATGGCGTATAGAGGCGGCGGCTGCCACCGCCGTTCGAACATGCCTCTGCTGCTTTTCGCCGCCTTCCTCGCCGTTCCCCTGGCCGAAGTCTATCTCTTCGCCGAATTGGGCGCCGTCCTGGGCGCGCCTGCGACCGTCGCCCTGTGCCTGGCCACCGCCGCCGCCGGCGCCTTCCTGGTGCGCCGCCAGGGCCGCGCCGTGCTGGCGAGCGCCCGCCAGGCGTTGCGGGCGGGCCGGGTGCCGGCCGCCGAGGCCTTCGACGGCGTCTGCCTGGTGGTGGCGGGCATCGCGCTGCTGCTGCCGGGCTTCCTGACCGATGTCGCCGGCTTCCTGTTGCTCGCCCCGCCGCTGCGCCGCCTCCTGTTCGCTCTGCTGGCGCTCCGGCTCGCCGGCCGCCTGTCCGGCGACGGCACGACCATCGAAGGCCGGTGGGAGGCCGAATCGCCGCCTGCCGCCCCGCGCCTCGACCGACGCCTGCCGGACCGTTGAGCGCGTTGCGCTTGCCGCCCCCCCGCCGGGCGTGCTAGCGGGCGGCGGGCACGAGCGGGGCGACGAGGGATGGCCGAAGAGACGCCGGGCGCTGCCCGTCCGCAGCTGCGGCTGCGCAACCAGTTCCTCAGGGACCTGTCGTTCGAGAACCCGCAAGGCGTCGCCAGCCTCGCCGGCAGAAAGGAGAAGCCCGGGCTGAAGGTCGATCTCGACGTCGATTCGCAGCCCCTGGAGGCGCCTCTCCACGAGGTGGCGCTGAAGATCACCGCCCATGCCGCCTGGGGCGACGATCCCTGCTTTCTGGTCGAGATCGACTATCGCGGCGTCTTCGCGCTCACCGGGGCCGACGAGGCGCTCACGCCGCGCGCGCTGCTGATCGAGGCCCCGCGCCTGCTGTTTCCTTTCGCGCGGCGCATCCTCGCCGATGCCGTGCGCGACGGCGGTTTCCCGCCGCTGCTGATGGAACCGGTGGACTTCGCCGCCCTCTACCGCCGCCACGCAGCCGCCCGCGCTGCCGCCGCCGAAGGCCCCGCCGGCGGTTGAACGGCGGCGCCCGCCGGCGCTTTCCATGGCGGGCGATGGCGGGCGATCTTCCGCAGGCGGGGATCGCCCCTGCCGCCTCATCCGGGGGCGCCGGGCAGGCGGTCGGCGCGGGGGACGATGCGGAGATCGCGGGCGAGGATCTCGTGCATGTGGACGGCCCCGGCCAGGCGGCCCTCGCCATCCCCGCACAGCAGGAAGGTGAAGCGGTTGGTCTCCATCAGGCGCAGCGCGTCCAGCATCAGGGCGTCGGCGGCGATGGCGGTGGGCCGGGCGGTCATCACCTCGCGGGCGGTCAGGCGGGCGAAGCGGTCGCGATCGGCCAGGGCGCGGCGGATGTCGCCTTCGGAGATGACGCCCACCTCGCCGATCGCCGGGCCGTCGGCGGGCGCCCCGGCGCAGACCACGGCGAAGCCGCGGGCGCCGGCGGTCAGCGCTTCCAGCACGCGCCAGATGCCGTCCGCAGGCTTCAGCCAGGGCAGGCGCGGGGCGGGCGTCATCACCTCGGCGACCTTGATCAGCTTGCGCCCCAGCAGGCCGCCAGGGTGGAACAGGCGGAATTCTTCGGGCGTGAAGCCGCGGATGTTGAGGCTGGCGATCATCAGCGCGTCGCATAGCGACAGCGTTGTCGTCGATGAGGAGGTCGGCGCCAGGCGGTGAAGCCCCGCTTCGGCCTCCACCGCGGTTTCGATCACCCAATCGCTGGCCGCCGCCAGCGGACAGGCGCGGCGGGCGGTGATGGTCGCGATGCGGGCGCCGAAGGCGCGCAGGGCGGGCGCCAGCAGCCGCAGTTCGTCGGTGGCCCCGGAATGGGAGAGCAGCACCGCCAGGCTCGCCTCTCGCGCCAGGCCGAGATCGCCGTGGAGCGCCTCCTGGGGGTGCAGGAAGGCGGCGCGATGGCCGGTCGAGACCAGGCTGGAAACGAATTTGGCGCCGATATGGCCGGATTTACCGACGCCCAGCACCACCGTGCCGCTTTCGGGCGCCGCCAGCGCGCGGGCGGTGGCCAGGAAATCGTCCCCCAGCGCCCGCGCCGCCCGCGCCAGGCAGGTGGCGCCCTCGGTGAGGACCTCGCGTCCCGCCTGCAGAGGATCTCCGCCTTTCCCGCTCATTCTTTCGCCCCAGCGATCCCCGCTTGCGTGGGATCGCCATTTTACAAGAGAGCGCCGCCCTGTGGCGGTGCGGAACGATCCCCGCTGTGCGAGATCGCCATCTTACAGGCGCCGCCGCCGTGGCGGCATCCCCGCTTGCGGCGCCGCCGCGCCCTCGGGCGGCGGCGTTGACCCTTCGCCGAAGGGGGCTATAAGCGCGGCCATGTCGATGCTGGCGCTGATTGCGGCGCCGCTGACCGGCTTCGCCACCTGGGCGCTGGCGCGCCTGTCGATGGACATGCTGGCGGCTGGCGGCGTCATGGACCGGCCCAACGAGCGCTCCAGCCACGACCGCCCGGTGCCGCGCGGCGGCGGCGTCGCGGTGCTGGCCATGGTGCTGCCGGGCTGGCTGGTGCTGGCGCTGCTCGTCGGCTGGGGCGACCACGTCTGGCCCGTGCTCGCCGCCGCCGCCGCGCTGGCGCTGCTCTCCTTCGCCGATGATGTGAGGGGCCTGCCGCCGCTGCCGCGCATCTTCGGCCATGGGGCGGCGGTGGCGCTGGGCGTGCTGCTGCTGCCGCCCGATGCGCTGCTCTTCGGCGGCTGGCTGCCGGCCTGGGCCGATCGCGCCTTCACCGCCCTGGCCTGGCTGTGGTTCGTCAACCTCTTCAACTTCATGGACGGGGCCGACGGCATCGCCGGCGTGGAGACGCTGGCGGTGGCGGGTGGGCTGGCCTGCGCCTTGCCGCTGGCGGCGGCGGGTGGCGGGCCGGCCTCCCTGCCGCTGGTGCCGCTGGCGGCGGTGCTGGCGGGGGCGGCGGCGGGCTTCCTGGTGCTCAATTGGCATCCGGCGCGCCTCTTTCTGGGCGATGTCGGCAGCGTCCCTCTGGGCTATCTGCTGGGCTGGCTGCTGGTCTGGGCCGCCTGCGCGGACGGGCTGTGGTGGCTGGCCCTGGCGCTTCCCCTCTATTACTGGGCCGATGCCACCTCCACCCTGCTGCAGCGGGCGGTGCGGGGCGCGAAGCTCTGGCAGGCCCATCGCGAGCACGCCTATCAGGCCGCCCTTCTGGCCGGTGCCGGCCACGGCCGGGTGGCGTGCCATATCGCCCTGCTGAATCTGGTGCTGGTCGCCCTGGCGCTGGCGGCGGCGGCGGGTCTGCTTGCGCTTCCGGCGATGCTGGCGGCGGCGGCGGCGGCGGTGGCGGCGGCGCTGTGGCATCTGCGCTGCCGGCTGGGCCGCCACGAAGGCGCCGCGCGATGAGGAGAGGCAAGGGCATTTGGCGCCTTCGCAAGCCGCAGGTGGTGGCCTGCCACGACATCGCCATGGCGGCCGCCTCCTTCGTGCTGGCCCTCTATCTGCGCCTGGGCGAGGCGCTCTGGCAGCGGGGCGATCTCGTGCTCCAGGGCACGGCGTTGTTCGCCCTGGTCGCTGCCGTCGTCTTCGCCCGCAGCGGCGTCTATCGCGGCACCTGGCGTTATGCCTCGCTGCCGGATGCCTTCGCGCTGGCGCGGGCGGCCACCTTCGCCATCCTCCTCTTTCTGCCGGCGATCTTCCTGCTGACGCGGGCCGAGGACTATCCGCGCTCGGCCATCGTCATCAACTGGTTCACGCTGATGGCGCTCACCTGCGGTCCCCGCCTGCTCTATCGCATCGTCAAGGATGGCGGCATGGCCCATGTGCTGGAGCGCGCCCATCCCGGCGCCGTGCCGGTGGTGCTGCTGGGAGCCGACGACGAGGCCGAGCAGTTCATCCGCGCCATGGAGCGCGACCGCGCGGCGCCCTATGTCGTCTGCGCCATCGTCGATCCCAGCGGGCGGCGCGGTGGGCGTCACATCCGCGGCGTCGCGGTCCACGACGGCAGCGGCGGGCTGGCGGAGGCCCTGGCCGCCCTGCGTCGGGAACGGTCCCGCCGCGCCCGGCCCCGCCGCCTGGTGCTGACCGGCGCCGTCCGCGATCCCCGCGAGGCGCTGGCGGCCGCCGAAGCCCACGGCATGGCGCTTTCCAGGCTGGGACAGCTGACCGCTTTCGCCGACGGCACGGCCATGGAGGGTGGCGCCCGGCGCCCGCCGGCGGAGAGCGCCGCCGCCGCCCATGCGCTGCGGCCGCTGGCGATCGAGGATCTGCTGGGCCGTCCGCAGACCTCCGTCTGCCGCCGCTCCGTCCATCGCCTGGTGAACGGCAGGCGGGTGCTGGTGACCGGCGCCGGCGGCACCATCGGCGGCGAGCTGGCGCGCCAGATCGCGGCCTTCGCGCCCGCCCGCCTGGCGCTGCTGGAGCTCTCGGAGCCGGCGCTCTACGAGATCGACCTGGAGATCGCCAGGCGCTTTCCCGGCCTGGAGTGCCGCGCCCTGCTGCGCGACATCCGCGATCGCCAGCGCCTGGAGCGGACGCTGGCCTGCGAGCGTCCGGAGATCGTCTTCCACGCCGCCGCCCTGAAGCAGGTGCCGCTGGCGGAGGCCAATCCCGGCGAGTGCGTGCTCACCAATGTGGCGGGCACCGTCCATGTCGCCGCCGCCTGCCGCCGGGCCGGCACCGCCGCGATGGTGCTGATCTCCACCGACAAGGCGGTCAACCCCGCCTCGGTGATGGGGGCTACCAAACGGCTCGCCGAACTGTGGCTGCAAGGGCAGAGCGGCGGCCCCACCCGCTTCGCCACCGTGCGCTTCGGCAATGTGCTGGGTTCCGCCGGCTCAGTGGTGCCGCTCTTCCGCCGCCAGCTGGCCGAAGGCGGGCCGCTGACCGTCACCCATCGCGAGGCGACCCGCTTCATGATGAGCGTGCGCGAGGCGGTGGAACTGGTGCTGCAGGCGAGCGCGCTGGACGAAGCGCCGGGCAACCTGTTCGTGCTCGACATGGGCGCGCCCGTGCGCATCCAGGATATGGCCCGCCAGCTGATCCGCCTGGCCGGGCGGATGCCCGACGAGGAGGTGGAGATCGTCTTCACCGGCCTGCGTCCGGGCGAGAAACTGCACGAGGAACTGACCTATGGCGACGAAGAACTGCTGCCTTCCGGGCGCGAGGGCATCGCCGTGGCGAAGGGCCGCCAGGGATCTCCGGACCTGGCGGCGAACCTGCAAGGGCTGCTGGATGCCGCCCGCCGGGGCGACGAGGCGGCGGTGTTGGCGGCGCTGCGGGCCGCGCTGCCGGAATACGCCCCCGCGCCTGACCGCAGCGCGGCGGCCAGTGTAGGCTGCGCGCCGGCTACCGACCGCGAACGGCATCCGTGACGATCCCGCAACCCATCTCCCCCGCCCCCGCTTCGCCACCGGCAGCCGGCGCCGTTCACGCCGGGCCTCTTCGCCTGGAGCCGTCGCTGGCCGTGGGCGAGGCGCTGGCGCTGATCTTCCGGGATTGCCTGGCGCATGCCTCGGCCAACCTGCCCGCCGTGCTGGAAGGCGACGATCCGGAGGCCGTCCACCAGCTGCGCGTCGGCCTGCGTCGCTTCCGTTCCGCCCTGGCGATCTTCAAGCCGGTTCTGGCGCCCGGCGAGGTCGAGGCGCTCCACGGCGCCCTGCGGCCGCTGCAGGACGTGTTGGCCCCGGTGCGCGACCGCGACGTCTTCCTGGCCGATATCCTGGGCGGCGTGGCCGGGGAGGTGGGCCACGAGCGGGAGCGCCGCGCGCTGGCGGCCGTCGTCGCCCGCCAGCGGGCGCGGGCGATGCGGGCCGCGCGCGCCGCCCTCGCCGGCGAGAGCTGCGCCGCCGCGCTGGCCCGGGCGGCGGCGTGGGCCGGCGAGCACGACCGCGCCGCCGGCCTCGACATGCTGACGGCGCTCTGGCACCGGCGGCGCATCGACGAGTTCGCGCCCCGCGCGCTGGACCGGCGCCACCGCCGGCTGCTGAAGTCCGGGCGCGGCTTCGCGGCGCTCTCCGTCCGGCAGCGCCACGAGGTCCGCATCGCGGTCAAGAAGATGCGCTATCTCACCGAGTTCTTCGCCGAACTCTTCCCCCATCCGCGCCGCAAGCGCTTTCTGAAGGCGCTGCGCCAGCTGCAGGAAGACCTGGGCCATCTCAACGATATCGCCCTGGCCGAACCGCTGCTCGCCCAGGCCGTCGCCGAGGCGGGCCGGCGGCGCGAGGCGGTGGTCCGCGCCGGCGGCTTCCTGGCCGGCTGGCATGCCCGCGCCCTGGCCCAGCTGGAACCCGCCATGGTGGCCGATTGGCGGCGTTTCGCCGCCGCCGGCGCCTTCTGGCGCAGGGGCGGGGGATAGGTTCGGTGCGCGCCCTCCTGGTCGCCAACGTCAAGGGCGGTTGCGGCAAGACGACGCTGGCCACCCATCTCGCCGCCGCCTTCGCGGCCGGCGGCCTGCGGACGACGCTCGCCGACGCCGACCGCCAGCGCAGCAGCCTGCTGTGGTGCAAGATGAGGCCAGGGCGTGTCGCCAGGGTGACAGCAGCAGATTGGACCAAGCGTCATGAGGACATCCCCGCCGGCACCGAACGGCTGGTGATCGACGGTCCGGCGGGCCTCGCCAGGGGGGAGCGCGAGGCCCTGGTCCGCCACGCCGATCTGGTGGTGGTGCCGCTGCTGCCCTCGGTCTTCGACGAGCAGGCGACGGCCGGTTTCGTCCGGCGCGTCGAGCGCATCAAGGCGGTGCGGCGGGGCCGCAAGCCGCTGGCCATCGTCGCCAACCGCCTGCGCCCCCACAGCCGCGCCGCGCTGCGCCTGGAAGCCTTCATGGACGAGCTGGGCTACGAGCCGGCCGGGCGCATCCCGGAACGCGCCATCTATGGCGAGCTGGCCTGCCAGGGGCTGGCGCTGTTCGACATCGCCACCCGCCAGGCCAGCGACAACGCCCTCCACTGGCTGCCGCTGCTGGAGTACATCGAAACGACGTTCCGCCAAGCGGGCTGAACGCGGGCACAATCGGAGGACACGGGGACGATTACCCATTATGGACTGTTCTGGTCGGCGGCCGATGTTTATTGGGGGCAGAGAGGTCCTGGAGGTGGTGGAGAATTACGCGGGAAAGTAGGAGCCAAAGGTAAAGAGGAAGATTTTCGGCAATACATAGGTATCTATGCTCTCTATGTGAAGAGAAAGCTCCTTTATGTGGGCCAAGCAGGCATAGGTGGTAAGAAGACAACGCTATTCTCTCGATTGAGAACGCATCACAACGAAATTCGGCTTGGTAAATGGGATGAATTTTCATGGTTTAGCCGTGAAGAATCCGGAGGTAAAGCAGAACTCGGCCAGTCCCTTGCTCAACTGGAAGCAGTAACGATAGCAATCTCCAATCCGCGCTTCAATATGCAATCGGGAAGTTTTGAGCCCGCAAGGAGAGTCTCTCAAGTGCCTCATTCCGGAGCGGACGGCGACGTCGTTACCAAAAAACTGGACCAACTTCAGACCAAACTGGACCAACTTCAGAAAACGATTGGTGATTTGCGCTCCAATAGTTGAGGAGCGGGTCCAGGCAATCGGAAAAGACGGCCGTTTCTTGCCGCCGTCCTTCCCCCGCGCCCCATCCGGCCCCACAATGGCGGTCGTCGGCAGGGCGTAACGGCCGCGGGAGGGCAGCATGGGCAGGGTTGCATTGGTCACCGGCGCCTCGCGGGGCATCGGGCGGGGCATCGCCCTGGCGCTGGCCGGGGCCGGCTACCGGGTGGCCGCCAACTATCGCAACGACGACGAAGCCGCCGCCTCGCTGGCCGCCGCCGCGCCCATCCGCACCTTCCGGTGGGACGTGGCCGACTGGGACGCCTGCGAGCGCGGCATGGCGGAGGTCGCGCAGGCGCTGGGGCCGGTGGAGGTGCTGGTCAACAACGCCGGTATCTCGCCCGATCGCTTCATGCATAAAATGGCACCGGGGGTCTGGCGGCGCGTGATCGATACCAATCTGGGTGGCGTCTTCAACGTCACCCGCCAGGCCATCGGCCCCATGCGCCGGGCGGGCTTCGGGCGCATCGTCAACATCGCCTCGCTCGCGGCCTTCGCGCCCGGCTTCGGCGAAACCGCCTATGGGGCCGCCAAGGGCGCCATGGTCTCCTTCACCAAGGCCCTGGCCAGGGAGAGCATCGCCAGGGGAATCACCGTCAACGCCGTGGCGCCCGGCTATATCGACACCGACATGGTGCGCGTGGCGCCGCAGCAATGGCTCGACGATCTGGTGGCGAACGCCATCCCCGCCGGGCGCCTGGGCACGGTGGCCGACGTGGCCCGCTGCGTGCTGTTCCTGGTCGCCGACGAGGCCGATTTCATCGCCGGCGCCACCCTCGACGTCAATGGCGGCCAGGCGATGCGCTAGGCGGCCGGCCGCCGGTGTCGAACTGCAGGGCCGCCAGGCGCCGGTAGAGGCCGTCGGCGGCCACCAGCTGGTCGTGGCGGCCGGTCTCCACGATGCGCCCGCCATCGAGGACGACGATGCGGTCCGACTTCAGCACCGTCGCCAGGCGATGGGCGATCACCAGGGTGGTGCGGCCCGCCATCAGCCGCTCCAGGGCCTGTTGCACCATGCGCTCGCTCTCGGCGTCCAGGGCGCTGGTCGCCTCGTCCAGCAGCAGGATGGGCGCGTTCTTGAGCACCGCGCGGGCGATGGCGAGGCGCTGGCGCTGGCCCGCCGAAAGGCGCAGGCCGCGCTCGCCCACGAAGGTGGCGAAACCCTCCGGCAGCCGGTCGATGAAGGCGCTGGCGAAGGCGGCGTCGGCGGCGACGCGCACCTCGTCGTCGCCGGCCTCGGGCCGCCCGTAGCGGATGTTGTCGGCGACCGAGGCGCCGAAGATGGCCGGCTCCTGAGGCACCAGGGCGAGCCGTTTCCTCAGCTCGCCGAGCGCCGCCCGGCGCACGTCCACGCCGTCCACCGTCACCCGGCCTTGCTCGGGGTCGTGGAAGCGCAGCAGCAGGCCCAGCACGGTGCTCTTGCCGGCACCGGAAGGCCCCACCAGCGCCACGGTCTCGCCGCTCGCCACCGCGAAGCTCACGCCCGCCAGGGCCGGCCGCTCGCGCCTGGCGGGATAGCGGAACGACACGCCGTGGAAGGCGAGCAGCCCCGGCGAGGGCTCCGGCAGCGCCAGCGGCGCGGCCGGCGAGGCGATGGCGGCCTCGCTCGCCAGCAGCTCGCACAATCGCTCGGCCGCCCCGGCGGCGCGCTGCAGGTCGCCATAGACCTCGCTGACGGCGCCCACCGCACCCGCCACCACCACGGCATAGAAGACGAAGGCCGCCAGATCGCCGCCGCTGATGCGCCCGTCCAGCACGTCGTGGCCGCCCGTCCACAGCACGCCGGCGATGCCGCAGAAGACGAGCAGGATCACCGTCGCCGTCAGCAGGGCGCGGGCCAGGATGCGGCGCCGCGCGACGGCGAAGGCCTGCTCCACCGCCCGCGAGAAGCGCCCGTTCTCGTGGCTCTCGCGGGCGAAGGCCTGCACGGTGGGGATGGCGTTCAGGGTTTCGTCGATGCGGTGGCCGACATCGGCGATACGGTCCTGCGACAGCCGCGACAGGCGCCGCACCCGCCGCCCGAAGACCAGGATGGGCACCAGCACCGGCGGCACCAGCAGCACCACCGCCGCCGTCAGCTTGAGGCTGGTGACCGCCAGCATGACGAGGCCGCCCAGCAGCAGCAGCAGATTGCGCAGGGCAACGGACAGGGTGGCGCCCACCACCTCCTGCAGCACGGAGGTGTCGGTGGTGAGCCTGGAGAGCACCTCGCCGGTGCGGGTGACCTCGAAGAAGGAGGGCGGCAGGGCGATGACGCGGGCATGCACGTCGCGGCGCAGATCGGCCACCACCCGCTCGCCCACCCAGGAGACCAAGTAGAAGCGGGCGAAACTGGCGCAGGCCATCACGGCGACGATGGCGAGCAGAACCGCCAGGGCGCTGTCGAGCAGGTCGCCGTCGCCCCGGGAGAGGCCGCGATCGACCAGCGCCCGCAGCCCGGCGCCCAGCCCCAGAACGGCGGCGGCGGCCGCCAGCAGGGCGGCCAGCGCGCCGGCGATCTGCATCTTGTATGGCAGCAGATAGGGGATGAGGCGCCGCAGATGCGAGAAATCGCGGCTCGCCGCCCTCTCGTCCGCTCCGCCGCGGGCGGCAGCCGGCAGCTTGCGTCTCTCTCTCGCCACGCCGCCTCTATATCAGCGCCCCCGCGCGCCAACAAGCGGCGCCCTGCCGCCTCGACAGGTGCCGGCCCCTCTGCTATAGCCCCGGCGTGCGGGCGCATAGCTCAGTCGGTAGAGCAGCTGACTCTTAATCAGCGGGTCCAAGGTTCGAGTCCTTGTGCGCCCACCAGCGATTTCCACGGCTCAGGGTCGATCCGGATCTCGGGCGGCAAAGCCGTGCCACCGCGACGACGACGGGATTCCAGTGTGCCGGGCAGGCGTCCGGGCGAATCGGGCGCTCGCCTGCCCTGTCCGGGAGCTGCCCCCATAGGCCACCGCTCGCCCCGGCCCTCTTCAATGGCCACCCGCGCCCGCCCGCTGCTCCGCCGCGCCGGGCGGGCGCGATGCGGCGCGCAGGGCCAGCAGCTGCCGGGCGTCGTCGTCGCGTTCCGCCCGCAGGGCGGCGTCGATCCCGATCTTGAAAACGATGTCGCGCTGCGCGTGGCTGCCGCCGACCGGCGCCATGGCGCCCGCCAGGGCGGCCAGCCGCGAGGCGGCCTCGCCGTAGCGGCCCTCGCCATACTCCAGCAGGGCTGTGGCGATGGGAACGGTGAGCGATGCGGCGAGCCCCGCGGCATCGCCCTCGCCCCCTGCGGCGAAGGCCCTGAGCGATTCGAGATGGCGCCGCGCCGTCGGCCCGCGCCGCGCCCCCACCAGCGCCATCATGTAATGCAGGTCGGTGAAGGCCATCACATGGTCGCCGCAGCGCCTCTCGGCGAGGTCCGCCAGCGGCTGCCAGCGGTCGCCGACATCGACGCCCGCCAGGGCGAGCCGCATCAGCAGCGAAGCCGCGTTCTGGACATCCAGATAAAAGCCGCTTTCGTCCACCCGGATCTCCCGGTCGTAAAGGGCCAGCACCTCGTCGTTTTCGCCCAGCGCAAAGGCGAAAAGGGCCGCATGCCACCATAGATGGGCCTTGAAGGGGTTGCGGTCCGCCCAGGCTTCGGGCGGTCTTTCGAGCCAGGCCAGCCCTTCCTCGCAGCGCCCTGTCATCTCCATCGCATGGGCCACGGCGTGAATCGCCCACAGATCGTCGCCGTTGCGCGCCACCGCTTCGCGGCCCCGTTCCTCCGCCCTGGCGTACTCGCCGCATTCCTCCAGGCCGAAGGCGTGCATGCCGAGCGCGAAGCCATATCCCGGCAGCTCCGGATCGATGGCGTCCAGGGCGGCCGCCGGCACATCGCGCAGGGCGGCCGCTTCCCCCCGCCAGAAGCTCATGAAGTGGTGCAGGCGCAGGGCCAGCAGGTCCTGCGGCGCCGCGCAAAGGATGGCGCGCCAGCAGCGGCAGGCCTCGCCGATATGGCCGTCGCGCCAGTGCCGCAGCGCTTCCAGATGCCGCCTTTCGCGTTCGTCGGCATGGGCTGCCGCCTGGCGGGCGGCGACGATGGCGCGGTCGACCTTGTCGGCGACGGCGCCGGTCGCCAGCTGCATCAGCATATAGCCGCGCAGGCACAACCCCATCGGAAAGCGGGGGTCGTGGTCGAGCGCCGCTTTCAGGTGGCGCCCGGCCGAAAGGCGGTATTCCAGCAGATCGCCTACGGCGGCGTCATAGCTCTCCACCGCCTCCGCGCCGGCGGCGGTGATGGCCAGGCCCCAGCGGTCCGTCCTCATCGCCGCCCCCGGCGCGGCGCCCGGCGGTCCGTCACGGCGCCGCGCTCGCGACGATCTCGCCGCCGGCGCCCTGCGGGTCTGCCGGGCCGCCCGGCCGTTTCCGCCTGCCCCGCCGGACAGGCGACGCCGTTGCGGTCCGCCGCGCCGCTCGTCTCGACATTCTTGCGCGGGATGTCCATATCCCTCCTCCCCCGGCCGCAAGGCCTTCGCCGCGTCGATTGCCGCATGGCGGCCGGAGTCTGTAGCCTTGCGCCGAAGCGCGGGGAAGGGACGCCATGCGCATCGTCGAAGTGGAGATCGTCCAGCTCGACCGCAGCGGACGGGACGGCATCCTGCGCTGGAACCCGGTCTATGTGCTGATTCGCACGGATGACGGCCTCGTCGGCACGGGTGAGCTGGGGCTGTGCTACGGCGTCGGGGCGTCGGGCGGTGCCGGCATGGCGCGCGATCTGGCCGAAGCCTTCCTGCTGGGCGCCGACCCCATGGACAACGAAGGCCTGTGGGAGCGCATGTTCCGCCGCAGTTTCTGGGCGGAAGGCGGCGGGCCGGTCGTGTTCGGCGCCATGAGCGCCATCGACATCGCCCTCTGGGACATCAGGGGCAAGGCGCTGGGCCAGCCGATCTTCCGGCTGCTGGGCGCCGGCGCGGCGCGTCCCCTGCGCTGCTATGCCAGCCAGCTGCAATTCGATTGGGGTGCGGTCGCGGTCAACCTCGTCGAACCCGCGCGCTATGCCGAGGCGGCGCTGAAGGCGGTGGCCCAGGGCTACGACGCGGTCAAGGTGGATCCGGCGATGATCGACGGCGAGGGCCGCCGCGACTGGAACCTGCGCGGCATCCTGGATGCCGGGCGATGCCGCCTCTACCGGGCGCGCATGGAGGCGATCCGCGATGCGGTCGGCCCGGATGTCGACGTGATTCTGGAAACCCATTCCTTTCCCAACGTCACCGCCGCCGTCCAGCTCGCCGAGCTCCTCGCCGATCTCGGCATCATGTTTTTCGAGGAACCCACCCATTACAACGCGCCCGGCCTGCACGGCCAGGTCCGGCGGCGCTCGTCCATGCGCCTGGCGGCCGGCGAGCGGCTCTACACCCGCTGGGGCGTGCAACCCTATCTGGAGGCGCACTCGGTGGATGTGCTGCAACCCGATTTCGGGCTGACGGGTGGCATCACCGAGGGGCGCAAGGTCTGCGATCTGGCGCATCTCCACGATGTCACCGTGCAGGCCCATGTCTGCGGCACGCCGGTCGCCGTGGCGGCGGCGCTCCATGTCGAGACGGCGATCGCCAATTTCGAGATTCACGAGCACCACAGCTATTCGCTCAAGCGCTGCAACCGCGAGCTCTGCGATCTGGATCTGCAACCGGTCGACGGCTTCCTGCTGCCGCCCGATGCGCCCGGCCTCGGCATCGAGCTTCGCCGGGAGGCGATCGCGGACGGCCAGCGCCTCCTCCTGCGCCGTTCGTAAAGGGCGTAAAGGGCGTGCCCCGCTTCGAGCGGCGCGCCGTGGCACCGGTCGCGGCTCACCGTCGGAACCGGTCGATGCAGAAGGGGGCGAGGTCGATGCCGGCGTCGCGCCGCTGCGCCAGGCGGGCGACGATGCGGCCGGTCACGGCCGCCAGGCTGAGGCCGACATGCTGGTGGCCGAAGGCGAAGAAAAGCCCCCGATGGTGCGGCGAGGGCCCGATCGCCGGCAGATAATCGGGCAGGGTGGGGCGGCTGCCCATCCACGGCTGTTGCCGGGCGCCTTCGGCGATGTCGGGATCGGCGAGCATGCGGCGGCCCAGATCGAAAATGCGGCGTGCTCTTCCGGGCGTCGGTGGCGCATCCGGGCCGGCGAACTCCACCGTGCCGCCGATGCGCAGACCCTCCCGCATCTGGGTGACGCCGATATGGTTCTCGCCGTGGAAAACGGGCCGTTCCAGGCCGCTGTCGATGCCCGCCGCCTGCATGTGATAGCCGCGTTCGGCTTCCAGCGGCACGCCAAAGCCAGCGGCGGCGGCCAGCGGTCCCGAGCGCGCGCCGCAGGCGATCACCAGCGCTTCGGCCTCGATGCGCCCCTCCGCGGTCACCGCCGCCGCCCGCCCGTCGCCGTCGAAGGCCAGCGCGGCGACATGGGCGCGGCGGACGCTGCCGCCGGCGCGGCGGAAATCGTCGGCGAGCGCCTGCGCCAGGCCGAAGGGGCTGGTGGTCTGGGCGCTGCCGAGGAAATGGACGCCGCGCCTGAAAATGGGCGCCAGGGCGGGTTCCAGGGTGGCGATGGCGGCCGCGTCGATCTCGACGAAATCGGCGCCCAGGCGCCGCAGCAGGTCGCGTTCGGCGGCATCGGCCGCAAAGGCCGCCTCGCTCTCATATAGCGCCAGCGCGCCGTTGTGGCGGATGAGGCTTTGCGCCGGCGAACCCGCCACCAGGGCCTGCCAGGCCGGCACCGTCTCGCGCATCAGCGTCGCCATGGCCTGGGCACCTCGCCAGCGTTGCCGCGCCGGTGCCGCCCGCGCGAAGCGCAGCAGCCAGGGCAGAAGGCCGGGCAGGCGCCGCCAGCGCAGCGCCAGCGTGTCGTTGCGCCTGGCCAGCATCCCCGGCAGGGCGCGCAGCAGGCGCATCGAAGGCAGCGGCAGCGTCGCCGGTTCCAGCGAACAGATCATGCCCAGATTGCCGGCCGAGGCGCCGGCGCCCGGCTGGTCGCGGTCGACGAGCTCGACCTGGAAACCGGCGCCCTGCAGGCAGCGGGCGCAGCAGATGCCGACGATGCCGCCGCCTATGACTGCCGCCCGGCGGGGCGGGGCGGTGCCCGGCCTCAATAGCCGCGCCCCATATCGACGAGGTTGCGCAACGCCCGCCCGTCGCGCAGGCGAAGATAGTTCTCCGCCACCTGGGCGGCGGAATGCTCCGGCGAGGTGATCGAGGCGATATGCGGCGTCACGACGATCTTCGGATGATCCCAGAAGGGATGGCCGGCGGCCATCGGCTCGTCGCGCTGAACATCCAGGGTGGCGCCCGCCAGCCGGCCGGCGGCCAGCGCCGCCAGCAGGTCGGCTTCGACCAGATGGCCGCCGCGCGCCGCGTTGATCAGCCAGGCGCCCGGCTTCATGGCCTCGAACAGCCGCCCGTCCAGGATGTCGGCGGTCTCGGCGGTCAGCGGCAGCAGGCAGACCACGACGTCGCAGCGGCCCGCCATGGCGTCCAGCCCCTCGGGGCCGCTGAAGCAGGCGACGCCGTCGATCCCGCGCGGCCGGCGGCTCCAGCCGCAGACTCCGTAGCCGATGGCGGCCAGCAGGCGCGCCGCGCGGCCACCGATCTCGCCCAGCCCCAGCACGCCGACGGTCGTCTCGGCCGGCACCGGCACCGGCAGTTCGTCGTAGCGGCGGGCGCGCTGCATGGCTCGATAGTCGTCCCAGCGCCGCAGCCGCGCGGTCACCGCCATAACGACATATTCCACCACCTGGGCGGCGATCGAGGGGTCGATCAGGCGCACCGCCTGCACGCCCTCGGGGATGGCGCCATCGCCACCGAACAGGTGATCGACGCCGGCCCCCAGCACGACCACCGCCTTCAGGCGCGGCAATGCCGCCAGCGGCCCGAAATCGTCCCACAGCAGGGCCATCTCGATGTCGTCGGCCCGGCCCGCCTGCGGCCAGATGCGGATGTCGAGGTCCGGCATTGCGCCCAGCAGCGCCTGGCGCCAGCGCGCCGCGATGTCCGCATCCTCGATCACCAGGATCGCCATGGCGCCTCCCCGCCGCTGCGGCCCCGCTCCCGCCTGCGGCGATCCTAACGCGCGGCGGTGCCGCCGGCCAGGTGGCGCCGGGGGGCGAATCGTGCCACTCTGCACCCATCCGGGCCGCGCCATGGACTTCCAACCGACGCCAGACCAGATCGAACTCGACCGCCGCGCCGCCGAACTGGCCCGCGATGCCATCGCGCCCCGCGCGGCCGAGATCGACCGCAGCGAGGACTATCCCTGGGACAACGTAAAGGCGCTCACCGAGGCGGGCTTCATGGGCATGACCGTGCCGGTGGAGCTCGGCGGCCAGGGCCGCTCCTTCCTCGATGCCGTGCTGGTGATCGACCGCATGGCGCAGGTCTGCGGGGTCACGGCGCGCATCGTCGTCGAAGCCAATATGGGCGCCCTCTCGGCGGTCATGCGCTATGGCAGCGAGGAGCAGAAGCGGCTCGCCGCCTCCCTGGTGCTGGCGGGCGACAAGCCGGCCATCTGCATCACCGAACCCGAGGCCGGCAGCGCCGCCAGCGAGATGACCACGCGGGCCCGGCGTCGCGGCGATCGCTACCTCGTCAACGGGCGCAAGCACTGGATCACGGGCGGCGGCGTCTCGCGGCTGCATCTGGTCTTCGCCCGCGTCTTCGACGAAGGCGGCGGCGAGGAAGGCATAGGCGGTTTCCTGGCGGTGCGGGGCGAAACGCCGGGCCTGGTCGTCGGGCGGCGCGAGCCGGCCATGGGCCTGCGCGGCCTGCCGGAGACCGAGCTCATCTTCGAGGATATGGAGGTGCCGGCCGAGCGCGTGCTGCGGCCGCCGGGCGGCTTCCGGCGCGGCTTCGCGGCCCTGATGGATGCCTACAACGCGCAGCGGGTGGGCGCCGCCACGGTCGCGCTGGGGCTGGCCGACGGCGCCTTCCGCCTGGCGCTGGATCGCGCCGGCCGCCGCCACCAGTTCGGGCGCCCGATCGCCGAGTTCCAGGGCCTGCAATGGATGCTGGCCGACATGGCGACGCAGATCGACGCGGCGCGGCTGCTGATCCAGCGCGCGGCCGCCGGCGCGGCGCCCTTTCCCGATCCGGAAATGGCGGCAAAGGCCAAGATCTTCGCCTCCGAGATGGCGATCCGCGTCACCAACGACGCCTTGCAGGTCTTCGGGGCCCAGGGCTATTCGCGCAACCTGCCGCTGGAACGCATGGCCCGCGATGCCCGCATGTTCACCATCGGCGGCGGCACCGCGCAGATCCTGCGCACCGTCGTCGCCTCGCGCCTGCTGGGGCGCAGGCTGCCGCAGACCCGCGACGGCTATCTTCGCCTCGAAGCCGCCCGCGCCGCCGCCCGCTAGCGCCGCTTCAGCCCCTCTGGCGGCGCGGCAGAAAGGGCAGCGGCTGCACCGTCGCCTCCACCGCGCCGCCGGGCGCGAGAACCAGATGGCGGCAGCCGGGCCCGGCATGTTCGATCGCCGTCATGCCCAGTGCCACATTGCACTCCAGACGCGGCGACCACGCCAGGCTGGTCAGCCTGCCCACCGTCTCGCCGTTCCTCGCCAGCGGCCAGGGCTCGATGTTGGGCGCCAGCCTGTCGCCGTCGATCCTGAGGCCGACCAGGCGGCGGCGAGGGCCTTCCTTCGCCAGCCGCCGCAGCGCCGCCCTGCCGATGAAATCCCCCGCCCCCTCGAGGTCGACCAGGCGCCCCAGCCCCAGTTCGAAGGGGTTTTCCTCGCCCGTCATATCGGCCCCGAAGGAGAGCATGCCGGCTTCGATGCGCCGCATCTGCGAGGTCGATCCGGGCCGCAGGTCGTAGGGCCGGCCCAGTTCCAGCAGGCGGTCGAAGAGGCGATCGCCCTTGTCGGCGTCGGCCAGATAGAGCTCATAGCCCCATTCGCCGCTCCAGCCGGTGCGGGAGATGACCAGGGGGATGCCGTCCAGCGCGCCCTCGGTCAGCCGGTAATAGCGCAGCTGCCGCAGCCCCGGCCCGAAGAGATCGGCCATCAGGTCGGCCGATTTCGGCCCCTGGATCTGCGCGACGGTGACGCCCGCATCCCGCAGCGAAACATTGAGGCCGCAATGGACGGCCACGCCCTTCGCCCACAACAGGATGTCGCTGTCGGCCGCCGACAGCCAGATACGGTCTTCGGCCAGCCGCAGCAGCACCGGGTCGTTGATGACGCCGCCCGCCTCGTCGGTAAGCAGCACATATCTGCACTGCCCGATGGCGCAGGTCTCCAGGTTGCGCGGGGTCAGAAGCTGCGCGAAGGCGAGGGCGTCCGGCCCGGCGATCTCCATCTGACGCTGGCCGGCCGCCGGCCACAGCGAAACATGGCGGATGACGTGCCAGTATTCGGCTTCCGGGTCGTCGAAGCCCAGCGAGATATAGGTCCGGTTATAGACCGTGAAGGCCTTGCAGCCATGGCGCCTGGCGGCGTTGAAATAGGCCGATTTGCGAATGCGCGGCTGGAACGGCATCACCGCCGTCGCCCCGGCATGGCCGACGCTGGAAGCGAATCTCTCGGCCTCCATGGCTTGCCGCCGCTCCCCGCTCGCCCTGGCTCTGTCCGCCCTGGCTCTGTTGGCCCGGATCCTGTCCCCATTCTCCGACCTCCGCCCCGCCCGGTCAATCGCAGGCCCCGGCGGGTAGTGTTTCGGTTTGAGAATGGGCGGCTGCCGTTCGCCGCCACCCCGCCCCCTGGGAGCGCCGGCGTCCCGCCGCCAGGCACCGCCACCCCGCGCGCGCTTCCACCGCGCCCGCCCCCCAGCAGCACGCCCTCGTGCTGCACATGTAAGAATCAGCACGCCCTCGTGCTGCACATGTAAGAATCAGCACGCCCTCGTGCTGCACATGTAAGAATCAGCACGCCCCCGTGCTGCACATGAAGAATCAGCACGCCCTCGTGCTGCGCATGAACGATCTCCCCAGCGTTGCCACCGGCTTCGCGTCCAGGGCGCCGACCCGCAGCGCGGCGGCGGGCGGCCTCGAGATTCCAAACCGAGGCACTACCCCCCGGCGCTCGTCGCCGCCCCTGTCCCGAATCGCGCCGGCCGCTAGAATGGGCGCGATGAGCTACGGCCTTTCCATCGCCTTGCCCGGCCCGGCCCGGCCCGGCCCGCAACTGGCCCCGGCCCTCCATCGCCTGTGCCGGGAGCTCGGCCAGGGCGGCCCTTCCTGCCTGGCCGTCGCGCATCGCGAGGCCGATCTGGAGGCGCTGGAGCACCAGGCGCGGCGCATCGCCGCCGGCAGCGACGACGTGCTCCTCCTGGGGATGGGCGGGGCCAGCCTGGCGGCGCGCGCCCTGCTCGCCATCCGCGCCCCGCGCCCGCCCCGCCTCCACGTCGTGGACAACATCGACCCGTGGAGCTGGCGCCGCACCCTGGCGGGCCTCGATGCGGCCAGAACCCACGTGCTGGCGGTCTCGAAGTCGGGCGAGACGGCCGAAACTCTGGCCCTGCTGCTGCTGGCCCTGGACTGGCTGGCCGCGGCCGGGGCAAAGGGCCGGGCGAGCGTGGTCACGGAGCCGGGGCCGCGCACCCTGCGGGAGATCGCCCGGGCCCACGCCCTGCCGGTGCTGGACCATCCGCCCGCCATCGGCGGCCGCTTCTCGGCGCTGACCGTGGCGGGCCTGCTGCCCGCCATGATCGCCGGCCTGGATGCGGCGGCGGTGCGCGCCGGCGCGGCGGCGGTGGTCGCCGATCTGCTGGCCCATGGCCTCGAAAGCGCCCCCGGGCGCGGCGCGGCCGCGCTCATGGCCGGCGAGGCGGCCGGGGCCGCCGTCCAGGTGCTGATGCCCTATGGCGACCGTCTGGCGCCGCTCGCCCGCTGGTGGTGCCAGCTGTGGGGCGAAAGCCTGGGCAAGCGCGGCCTCGGCTCGACGCCGCTGGCGGCGGCCGGCGCCGGCGACCAGCACAGCCAGCTGCAATTGTGGCTGGCCGGCGCCAGGCGCCACATGGTCACCGTCATCGCCGCTCCCTGCCCCGAAGACACGGCGCCACTGCCGGCGACCGGCCTCGACCGGCTGGCCTGGCTCGAAGGCCGCAGCATGGGCGCGCTCTTCGCCGCCGAATGCGAGGCCACCTGCGAAAGCCTGACCGAAGCCGGCGTGCCGCTGCGGCGCCTGGCGCTGGAGCGCCTGGATGCCCGCGCCATGGGCGCCCTCTTCGCCCATTTCATGATCGAGACGCTGCTGGTCGCCGCCGCCATCGGCGTCTGCCCCTTCGGCCAGCCGGCGGTGGAAGACGGCAAGCGCCGCGCCCGCCTCAAGCTCGCCGCCGGCCAGCCGCGGCGGGGCGGCGCGCCGGCCCGGCAGACGCCATGAGCGCCATCCGCCGCCTCGACGAAGCCACCGTCAACCGCATCGCGGCCGGCGAGGTCATCGAGCGCCCGGCCTCGGTGGTCAAGGAGCTGGTGGAAAACGCCATCGACGCCGGGGCGGGGCGGATCGACATCGCCGTCGATGGCGGCGGCAGGGGCCTCATCGCCGTCGCCGACGACGGCAGCGGCATGGCGCAGGCCGACCTGCCGCTGGCGGTGGAGCGCCACGCCACCTCGAAGCTCGCCGGCGACGACCTCGCCCGCATCGAAACCCTGGGCTTTCGCGGCGAGGCGCTGCCCTCGATCGGGGCGGCCGCCAGATTGACCGTCGCCACCCGTGTCCGCGGCGCCGATAGCGGCTGGCAGCTGGCCGTCGCCGGCGGCCGCGCCGGCCGCCTGCAACCGGTCGCGCGCGGCCCCGGCACCACGGTGGAGGTGGCCGATCTGTTCTTCGCCACGCCGGCGCGCCTGAAATTCCTGAAATCCGAGCGCGCCGAGAACGGCGCCGTCGCCGATGTCGTCAAACGCCTCGCCATGGCCCATCCGCAGATCGCCTTCACGCTTTCCTTCGACGGCCGCCGCAGCCACGCCTGGGCCGCCGAGGCGGGCGACATGTTCGACATCCGCCTCGCCCGCCTGGGCGCCGTGCTGGGCGCCGCCTTCCGGGAGAACGCGCTCGCCGTCGAGGCGGCGCTGCAGGGCCACCGCCTCGCCGGCCATGCCGGCCTGCCGACTCTGAACCGGCCCACCACGGCCGGGCAGTTCCTGTTCGTCAACGGCCGCCCGGTCAGGGACCGCCTGCTGCTGGGCGCCGTCAGGGGCGCCTATCGCGACCTGCTGGCCTCCGGCCGCCATCCCATGGTGGCGCTGTTTCTGGAACTGCCGGCGGTGGCGGTCGACGTCAACGTGCATCCGGCCAAGGCGGAGGTCCGCTTCCGCGATGCCCGCCTCGTCTCCGGCCTCGTCGCCGGCGCCCTGCGCCAGGCGCTGGCGGCCGCCGGCCACCGCGCCTCCACCGCCGTCGCCGCCGAGACCCTCGCCCGCATGAGGCCGCAGGGCGGGGAGCCGCCGCCCTTCGCTCACCGGGCGGGCCTGGCGGAGGCGGCCGCCGCCTACCAGGCGCCGCTGCAGGGCGCGCTGGTCCCGGAGGCGGTGTCGCTCTCGGGGCGGGTCGAGGAGGCCGCCGCCGCCGAAGCCGCCGCTCTCCCTCTGGGCACGGCCCGCGGCCAGCTGCACGAAACCTACGTCGTCGCCCAGACCGCCGACGGCATCGTCATCGTCGATCAGCACGCCGCCCACGAGCGCCTCGTCTATGAGCGCATGAAGGCGCAGCGCGCCGGCAGCGGCGTCGCCCGCCAGGTGCTGCTGCTGCCGGAGGTGGTGGAGCTGGACCGGGAGGCGGCCGCGCGGCTGGAGGCGCGCGCCGGCGAGCTGGAGGAGCTGGGGCTGGTGCTGGAACGCTTCGGGCCGGGCGCGGTGGTGGTGCGCGAGACGCCGGCGCTGCTGGGCGAGGCCGACGTCAAGGCGCTGATCGCCGATCTCGCCGACGAGCTGGCCGCCTTCGACCGCGCCCTGTCGCTGGCCGAGCGGCTGCAGGAGGTCTGCGGCACCATGGCCTGCCACGGCAGCGTGCGCGCCGGGCGCCGCCTCAACGCCGCCGAGATGAACGCGCTGCTGCGCGAGATGGAGGCGACGCCCAATTCCGGCCAGTGCAATCACGGCCGCCCGACCTATGTCGAGTTGAAGCTCGCCGATATCGAACGCCTGTTCGGGCGCCGCTAGCCCCGCCGGCGCGCGGCCGCCGGTGGCGGCGCACCGGCGCCGGCGGCCGCGCCGGCCTTCAGGAACAGCAGCTGCGCCCGGCCCCAGCGGCGCCGGTCCAGCGCCACGAAGCCCGGCGGCGGCGTGAAGGCGGCGCCCTGCGCGAGCTCCACCGCCGCCACCGCTCCGGTCGCCAGCCAGCCGCCGGCGGCCAGGCGGGCCAGCGCCTCGGTGGCCGCCCTTTCCAGGCGCCAGGGCGGATCCAGATAGACGAGATCGGCGGCCCGCCGGGGCGGCGGCAGCGGGCCGGTGGCGTCCGCCTTCAGCAGCGTCGCGCGTCCCTCCTCGCCCAGCGCCGCCACATTGCGCCGCGCCGCCGCCAGCGCCGGGGCGGCGTTGTCGATCAGCGTCGCCCGGGCGGCGCCCCGCGACAGCGCCTCCAGGGCCACGGCGCCGCTGCCGCAGAAAAGGTCGGCGACCTGCGCCCCGGCGATGCCGTGCCAGTCCAGCCCGTGGGCGAGCAGGTCGAACAGCGCCTGGCGCACCCTGGCGGCGGTGGGGCGGACGGCGCGCCCGGCCGGCGCCCGCAGGCGGCGGCCCCTATGGCGCCCGGCGACGATCCGCATCGCGGTGGCGGGCCTCCAGGCGTTCCGCCCAGCGCCCGCCCAGCTGCTCGGCCAGGGTGCGGCGGCGCACCTCCCGCAGCGCCCCGCGCTTCAGCCCGCCCAGCTGAAAGGGGCCATAGGCCGTCCGCAGCAGGCGGTTGACGGTCAGGCCCAGCGCCGCCAGCAACTGCCTGATCTCCCGCTTCCTGCCCTCGCGCAGCACCAGCGTCATCCAGGCATTGGCGCCGCTCTGGCGGTCCACCTTCGCCTGCACCGGGCCGTAGCGGACGCCCGCCACCGTCATCCCCCGCGCCAGGGCGGCGACGGTGTCGGCGTCCGGACGGCCGTGCACGCGCGCCCGGTAGCGCCTGGCCCAGCCGGTCGCCGGCAGTTCCAGCCAGCGCGCCAGGGTGCCGTCGTTGGTGAACAGCAGCAGGCCCTCGGAGGCGAGGTCGAGGCGCCCGACGGCGACCACGCGGGGCGCATCCTCGGGCAGCAGGTCGAACACCGTCCTGCGCCCGCGCTCGTCGCTCGCCGTCACCACGGTGCCCGCCGGCTTGTGGAAGCGCCACAGGCGCAGCGGCGGCCGCTCGCCGACCGGCTCGCCATCGACCGTCACCGCGTCGCCGGGGCCGACCGCGAAGGCGGGCGAGGTCAGCGGGGCGCCGTTCACCGCCACCCGGCCCTGGGCGATCATGCGCTCGGCCTGGCGGCGCGAGGCGATGCCGGCATGGGCGAGCCGCCTGGCGATGCGCTCGCTCATCCGTCCCGGCAGGCGGCCAGGAAGGCGTCGAACAGGCGGCGGTCGCCCTGCGAGATGTGATATTCGGGGTGCCATTGCACGCCCAGGCAGAAGCGATAGCCCGGATGCTCGATGCCCTCGATGATGCCGTCGGGGGCCCGCGCGTTCACCGCCACGCCCTGCCCGGTGGTCTCGGCCGCCTGGTGGTGGGCGCTGTTGACCGCCAGCTCGTCGCACCCGACGATGCCGTGCAGCAGCGTTCCCGGCGCCACCGCCACCATGTGGCCGGCCTCGCTGCGCGGTCCCGGCTGTTCGTGCTGCAGGCAGTTCTCCACGGCATCGGGGATGTGCTGGATCAGCGTGCCGCCCAGCACCGCATTCAGCAGCTGCTGGCCGCCGCAGATGCCGAACACCGGCACGTCCCGCGCCAGCGCGCCGGCCGTCACCTCCCATTCGAAGCGGGTGCGCCGCTCCTTGGTGGCGACGGTGGCATGGCGCGTGCTGGCGCCGAACAGCGCCGGGTCGATGTCGAAGGCGCCGCCGGTGACGACGAGGCCGTCCAGGGCGTCCAGCAGCGCGCCGGCCAGCCCCTCCTCGTGGCCGACGGCCACCGGCAGGCCGCCCGCCGCCACCACCGCCGCCATGTAGTTGCGGCGGATGGCATACCAGGGCAGGTCGGAATAGCCGCCGCCCTGCTCCTCGTCGAGGGTAAGCCCGATCAGCGGCCGGCGTCTCGCCATGTCATGCCCCCGGCGGCAGGCTGCCGCCACTGTGGCGGTCCCGCCCGGCGCGTGCAAGAGTGGCGGCCATGGGCGAGGGTTTCATGGCCGAGGCGCTGCGCCAGGCCGAGGCGGCGGCCGCGCGCGGCGAGGCGCCGGTCGGCGCCGTGGTGGCCCTGGCCGGGCGCCGGATCGCGGCCGCCGGCAACCGCGTGCGCGAACTCGCCGACCCCACGGCCCACGCCGAAATCCTCGCCCTGCGCGCCGCCTGCGTCCTGCGGGGCAGCCACCGCCTGGACGGCGCCGAACTGCACGTCACCCTGGAACCCTGCGCCATGTGCGCCGCCGCCATCGCCGAGGCGCGCATCGCCCGGCTGTGCTACGGCGCCGCCGACCCCAAGGGCGGGGCGGTCGATCACGGCCCGCGCCTGTTCCATGCCCCGGGCGCCCGCCACCGCCCGCAGGTCTTCGGCGGCATCGACGAGCGCCGCTGCGCCGCACTGCTGAAGGCGTTTTTCGCCACCCTGCGCCGCTGAGCGCCGCCGCCGGGCGCCGGCGCGGATCGGCATTTTCGCGGCGCGGGCCGCACCCCCGGGCGGGGGCGGGCTCTTCACGGCGACTGCCACGCTTCGCGGGAGTTGACTCTTCATGGGCGACTGCCACGCCTAGCGGGAGTCGGTTCTTCATGGGCGGCTGCCACGCCCAGCGGGAGTCGATTCTTCATGGCGACTGCCACGCTTTGCGGGAGTCGCCAGTGCCCGCCAGCCGATGTCTCGGCGGCAGAAACCCTGCGGCCAGTCGATGCGATCGACCGCCTCATAGGCCCGCCTCCTGGCGGCGGCCAGGTCGGCGCCCAGCGCCGTGACGGCCAGCACCCGCCCGCCGGCGGCCTGCCAGCCGCCGCCGCTGCGCCTGGTGGCGGCGTGGAAGAGGGTGACGCCGGCGAGCGCCGCCGCCTCCTCCAGCCCGGCCATGGCGCTGCCGGTGGCATGGGCGCCCGGATAGCCGCGCGCCGCCATCACCACCGTCATGGCGGCCTCGTCGCGCCAGCGCAGATCGACATGGCGCAGCTCGCCGTCGCGGCAGGCCAGCAGCGCCGGCAGCGGGTCGGACAGCAGCCGGGCCAGGATCGCCTGGCATTCCGGATCGCCGAAGCGGACGTTGTATTCCAGCAGCCGGGGGCCGGCCGGCGTCATCATCAGGCCGGCATAGAGCACGCCGCGATACGGCGCGCCGCGCGCCGCCATCTCCCGCAGCGTCGGCCGCAGGATGGCCTCGATCACCTCCTCCTGTGCCGCCGCCGTCACCACCGGGGCGGGGGAATAGCAGCCCATGCCGCCGGTGTTGGGGCCGCTGTCGCCCTCGCCGGCCTGCTTGTGGTCCTGGGCCGTGGCCAGCGGCAGCAGGTCGGTGCCGTCGGCCAGGGCGTGGAAGCTGGCCTCCTCGCCCTCCAGGAACTCCTCGATCACCAGGCTCCGGCCCGCCTCGCCGAAAGCGCCTTCGATCAGGGCGCCGTCGATGGCGCGCCGGGCCTCCTCGACGCTGCCCGCCACCGTGACCCCCTTGCCGGCGGCCAGCCCGTCGGCCTTCACCACGATCGGCGCTCCGGCCTCCTCGACATGGGCGCGGGCGGCGGCGGCGTCGGTGAAACGCCGCCAGCGGGCGGTGGCGACCCCGGCCGCCGCCGCCACCTCCTTCATGAAGCTCTTGGAGCCTTCCAGCCTGGCGGCCGCCGCCGAAGGGCCGAGGCAGGCGATGCCGGCCTCCTCCATGCGGTCGGCGATGCCGGCGACCAGCGGCGCTTCCGGCCCCGGCACCACGAAGTCGATGGCGTTGGCCCGCGCCCAGGCGAGCAGGCCGTCGATGTCGGCCGCCCCGATCGCCACCGGCTCCGCCTCCGCGGCGATGCCGTCATTGCCGGGCGCGCAATAGAGCGCCGTCGTCAGCGACGAGTTGGCCAGCGCCCGGCACAGGGCGTGTTCCCTGCCGCCGCCGCCTGTCACCAGGATGCGCATGGCCTCCGCTCGCCCCCTGTGGAACCGGATAGGGAACCCGATGCGGCCGCCGGCTTAATGCAGAACGCCGGGCAGCGGCAAGCCCGCCGCATTGCCGCCCCCTGGGAGCGCCGTCGCCCCGCCGGCAGACGGGCCGCAAGGCCGGCGCACCACTCCCCACCGCCAGGCACCGCCACCCGCGCGCTTCCACCGCGCCCGCCCCACAGCAGCACGCCCCCGTGCTGCACATGTAAGAATCAGCATGTCCTCATGCTGCACATGGAAGAATCAGCACGCCCTCGTGCCGCACATGGAGAATCGGCACGCCCCCGTGCTGCGCATGAACGATCTCCCCAGCGTTGCCACCGGCTTCGCGTCCAGGACGCCGACACGCAGCGCGGCGGCGTGCGGCCTCGAAATTGCAAACCGGGACACCGCATTGCCGCCCGGCGCCCGGCTTCGTATCGTGCCCGCCATGACGGCGGCCGACGAGCTGCCCGCCCTGGCGGGCAATCTGCCGGAGTTCCGGGTCTCCGAGCTCTCGCAGGCGGTGAGGCGCACCGTGGAGGGCGCCTTCGAGCGCCTGCGGGTGCGCGGCGAGATCGGGCGCGTCAACGCGGCGTCGTCGGGCCATCTCTACTTCGCCATGAAGGAGGAACGGGCGGTGCTCGATTGCGTCGCCTGGCGCTCGACCGCCGCCCGCCTCGCCCATCGCCCCGAAGAGGGGCTGGAGATGGTGGCGACCGGCCGCCTGACCACCTGGTCGGGGCAGTCGAAATACCAGCTGGTCGTCGAAAGCCTGCAACCCGCCGGCATCGGCGCCCTGATGGCGCTGCTGGAGCGCCGCCGCCTGGCGCTGGCGGCCGAGGGCCTCTTCGACCGGTCCCGCAAGCGTCCGCTCCCCTATCTGCCGGCCACCGTCGGCATCGTCACCTCGCCCACCGGCGCCGCCATCCGCGACATCCTGCACCGCCTGCGGGATCGTTTCCCGCGCCACGTGCTGCTCTGGGAAACGCCGGTGCAGGGCGAAGGCGCGGCCGAGCGGGTGGCGGCCGCCATCCGCGGCTTCAACCGCCTGGACGGCAGCGGCGGCGTGGCCCGCCCGGACCTGCTGATCGTCGCCCGCGGCGGTGGCAGCGTGGAGGATCTGTGGGCCTTCAACGAAGAAGTCGTGGTGCGGGCGGCGGCCGAAAGCGCCATCCCCATCGTCTCGGCCATCGGCCACGAGAGCGACACGACGCTGCTGGACCACGCCGCCGACCGGCGGGCGGCGACGCCGACGGCCGCCGCCGAGATGGCGGTGCCGGTGCGGGCGGACCTGGAGGCGCGCCTCCTGGAAAGCGAGGCGCGGCTGCTGGCCGCCGCCTCCCGCCTGCTGGAACGGGCGCGCGGGGCGCTGGCCGGCCTGGCGCGCGGCCTCGCCCATCCCGCCCGCCTGTTGGAGCGCGGCAGCCAGGACCTGGACAACGCTGCCGCCGCCCTGCGCCGCGTCATGGCGCTGGCCCAGGGCGAGCGGCGCCACAGGCTCGACGGCCTCGCCCGGCGGCTGATCCACCCGCGCGCGGCCATCGCCCTCAAGCGGGCGGCGCTGGCGCGGGCGGCCGCCGGGCTGAGCTTCGCCGCCCTGGCCGCCAGGCTGCGAGGGGCGGGCGAGCGGCTGCAACGCGGCGGCCGCGACCTGGAAGAGGGCATCGGCCGCCGCCTGGGCGACCGGGCGCAGGCGCTGGCGCAGCTGGCCAAGCTGCTGGAGAGCCTCAGCTATCGCGGCGTGCTGCGGCGCGGCTTCGTGGTGGTGCGGAGCGAAGGCCGCCCCATCGCCCGCGCCGCCGGCCTGCGGGTCGGCGCGCCGCTGGCGCTGGAGTTCGCCGATGGCGAGGTCGCCGCCAGCGCCCGGCCCGGCCCGCCGGCGCAGGGCTCCGGCTTCTCTTCACGGGCGACTGCCACGCTTCGCGGGAGTCGCCAGCGGCGCGGCGGCCAGGGCGAGCTGTTCCGCCCGGCTAGCGAGGCCAGCGGCGATGGATCCACAGCCAGTGATCGGGGCGCTCGCGGATCCAGTCCTCGAACAGGCGGTTGATGGCGGCCAGGATGGCGCGGATGTCGGCCTGGCGGTCGCCGCAGGGCGCGATCTCGAGGGCCGGGAAGACGGTGACCTGGAAATGCGCCCGCGGGAGGCGCACCACCCGCACCGGATAGAGCGGCAGCCGGCGGTCGAGCGCCAGTTCGGCGATGGCGGGCGCCGTCATGGCGTCGCGCCCGAAAAAGGGCACCGCCATCCCTTCGTTGAACTTCTGGTCGGCCAGGATGGCGATCGCGCCTTCGCCGGCCAGGGCGGCCAGCAGGGCCCGCGCCCCTTCGCGCCCCTTCGGCGCCCAGCTGCCGCCGCGCTTCGCCCGCCAGGCGGCGATGATCCGCTCCGCGAAGGGGTTGCTGGCGCGGCGATGGACCATGGTGAGCGCGAAGCGGTGGCGGGCGGCCAGCCTCGTGGCGACGTCGAAATTGCCGAAATGGGCGCCGAAGAAGATGGCGGGAAAGCGCCTGGCGCCGGCATCGTCGAGATCGACCGCCGCTGCCACCTCCACCCTGGCGCCGCCGGCCTCCAGGTCGTGAATATGGGGAAGCTCGCCGGCGATGCGCCCCAGATTGTCCCACATGCCGGCCATGATGGCCGCCCTTCGCCGCCGCCCGATGCCGGGGAAGGCGGCCTCGATGTTGCGCCTGGCGATGCGGTTCCTGGCCACCAGCAGCGGCCCCAGCCGGCGGCCCAGAAAGCCGCCCAGCGCCGAGGCCCGCTCGATCCCCAGCCGCCGGAAGAGGTGCAGCGCCAGCCACAGCAGCGCCGCCTCCAGCCGGTAGCGCAGCGCCTTCACGGCCCCGCCGCCGGCAGCGCCGGCCAGCCGCCCGCGAAGGGGGCGAGCAGGCGGTCGAGGGCGGCCGGGTCGCGGAAGCGGAGCTCCACCGCCAGCGGCCGCGCCAGCGCCCGCTGCGCCTCGCCCAGCCTCACCCAGTCCTTCTCCGTGGTCGCCAGCTGCGCGTCCAGGCGCCCGGCCTCGGCCGCCATGGCGGCGACGGCGCGGGGATCGAAGGCGCGGTGGTCGGCGAAGCTCCTGCTGGCGACGACGACGGCGCCCGCCGCCTCCAGGGTGGCGAAGAATTTCTGCGGCCGGGCGATGCCGGCGAAGGCGAAGATGCGGGCCCCCCGCAGCGCGCCGGCTTCGCCCAGGAGCCGCAGATCGGCCTCGATCACCTCCCGCCCGCCGCCCGCCAGGCGCGCGCCGAGGCCGTGGCGGTCGTCGCCGATCACCACCGCCGCCCGGCATTTCGCCAGCGCGTCGGCAAGCGGCTCGCGCAGCGGCCCGGCCGGCAGCGCCCGCCCGTTGCCGAAGCCGTGGCCGCCATCGACGGCCAGCACGCACAAATCCTTCCTCAGCGACGGGTTCTGCAGGCCGTCGTCCATCACCAGGATGTCGGCGTCGTCGGCCACCGCCCGGCGCGCGCTGGCCGCCCGGTCGCCGCCGATCCAGACCGGGGCGTGGCGGGCCAGCAGCAGCGCCTCGTCGCCCACATCGCCCGCGCCGTGGCGTTCGGGATCGACCTTCAGCGGCCCCCGCAGCCGCCCGCCATAGCCGCGCGAAAGCGCGTGCGGGCGCCGGCCCCGCGCCGCCAGCTGCCGCAGCAGCGCCATGGCGAGCGGCGTCTTGCCGGAACCGCCGGCGCAGGCATCGCCGACGCAGATCACCGGCACCCCGGCGCCCGCCGCCCGTCCGCCCGCCTGGCGCAGGCGGGTGGCGGCGGTCCACAGCAGCGCCAGCGGCGCCAGGGCGCGCGAGGCGGCGCCGTCCTGGTCCCAGAAGGCGGGGCGGGGGATCACGCCGCCAGCACCGGCGCCAGGGCGGCGAAGGCGGCGTCCAGAACGCCCTCGGCCTCCTCGGCGGCCGCCTGCGCCGCCCGTTGTCCCATGCGCCCGGCCTCGCCGGGATGCGCCAGCAGCCGCCGCACGGCGGCCGCCAGCGCCTCGCCGTCGGCCACCCGGATGGCGCCCCCCGCCTCCACCAGGCGCCCGGCCGGGCCGGGGAAGTTCTCCATATGGGGGCCGAACAGCACGGCGCGCTTCAGCAGCGCCGGCTCGCGGGGATTGTGGCCGCCCTCGTGCAGCAGCGACTTGCCGACGAAGACCGGGTTGGCGAGGGCCAGATAGAGGCCCATCTCGCCCATGCTGTCGCCCAGGAAGATGTCGGTCGCCGCCGTGGGCAGGGCGCCTTGCGAGCGCCGCGCGACGCAAAGCCCGTCGGCGGCCAGCCGGGCGGCCACGGCCGCGCCGCGCCGGGCGTGGCGCGGCACGATCGCCGTCAGCAGGCCGGGCAGCGCCGGCGCCAGGCGGCGATGGACGCGGCCGGCGATCCGCTCCTCGCCGTCATGGGTGCTGACCGCCGCCCACACCGGGCGCTCGCCGATGGCGGCCGCCAGCCGCGCCAGTTCGGCGCCGTCGGCCGGCGGCGGGCCGCAGGCGGCCTTGAGATCGCCGACGGCCAGCACCCGGCGCGCGCCCAGGGCGGCCAGGCGCCGCCCGTCGGCCTCGCTCTGCGCCAGCACCACCCGAAAGCCGCCCAGCAGGGCGCGGGCCAGCGCCGGCGCCAGCCGCCAGCGGGCGAAGGAGCGCGGCGACATGCGCCCGTTGATCAGCGCCACGGGCAGGCCGCGCGAGAACGCCTGGCCCAGCAGGTTGGGCCACAGCTCCGATTCCACCCACAGCGCCGCGTCCGGGCGCCAGCGATCGAGAAAGCGCGCCGCCGCCCGCGGCCCGTCCAGCGGCGCGAAGCGGTGGAAGGCGCCGCCCGGCAGGCGCCCGGCCAGCACCGCGGCCGAAGCGGCCGTGCCGGTGGTCATCATGGCCCGCGCCCCCGTGCCGCCGCCGGCGAGGCGCTCGACCAGCGGCAGGGCGGAGAGCGCCTCGCCGACGCTGGCGGCGTGGACCCACAGCAGGCGCCCCGCCGGCCGGGCGCCGCCGCCCCGCCCCAGCCTTTCGGCGAGCCGGGAGGCATCTTCCTTGCCGCCCGCGCTCCGCGCCGCCAGCAGCAGCGGCGCCAGCGGCTCGGCCAGCCGCGTCGCCAGCCGGTAGAGGCCCGCCGCCGCCTGTCCGCCGCCGCTCATGCGCCTAACCCCGCTCCTCCCGCCCGGCCAGCGCCTGGAGGCCGTTGAGATGGGCATAGAGGCCGCCGCCGGCGATCAGCTCGCCATGGCTTCCGGACTCGGCGATGCGCCCCTCGTCCATGACATGGATGACGTCGGCGTCGCGGACGGTGGAAAGCCGGTGGGCGACCACCACGGTGGTCCGCCCCTGGGCCAGCCGCGCCAGCGCCTCCTGCACCTGGCGTTCGGCCTCGGAATCGAGGGCGCTGGTGGCCTCGTCGAGCAGCAGGATGGGCGCGTCGCGCAGGATCGCCCGCGCGATGGCGAGGCGCTGGCGCTGGCCGCCGGAAAGGCGGACGCCGCCTTCGCCCACCGGCGTGTCGTAGCCCTGCGGCAGGGCGGCGATGAAATCGTGGGCGGCGGCGTCGCGGGCCGCCCGCTCGATCTCGTCCGGCGCGGCGCCGGGCCGCCCATAGGCGATGTTGGCGGCCACCGTGTCGTTGAACAGCGCCACCTCCTGGCTCACCAGCGCGATGTTGCGCCGCAGGCTGGCCAGCGTCGCGTCGCGGATGTCGGTGCCGTCGATCCGCACCGCACCGCCGCCGACGTCGTAGAAGCGGGCGACCAGGTTCAGCAGGGTCGATTTGCCGGCCCCCGAAGGCCCCACCAGGGCGGTGGTGCGCCCGGCGGCGGCGGCGATGGTCACGCCGCGCAGCGCCACCGTCTCGCCATAGGCGAAGGAGACGTTCTCGAAGGCCACCGCCCCGCCCTCGATCCGCAGCGCCGCCGCCCCGGCGCGGTCGCGCACCGCCGGTTGCACGTCGATCAGCGCCAGCACCCGCTGCGCCGCCGCCAGCCCTTCCTGGAGGCGGTTGTTGAGCTTGGCCAGATTCTTCAGCGGCTGAATGGCCAGCAGCAGGGCGGAGAAGAAGCTGAAGAAATCGCCGACCGTGGTCTCCGGGTCGGCGATCACCTTGCTGCCGCCATAGACGATGATGACGGCGATGGCGATGCCGGCCAGCATCTCCATGATCGGCGAGATCGCCGCCTTGGCGCGCTCGGTCTTGAAGATGCGCCGGAACAGGCCGTCGATGCGCGCCCGCGCCCGCTCCACCTCCCGCTCCTCCTGGCCATAGGCCTTGATGTGGCGGATGCCGCGAAAGGTCTCCGACATGAAGCCCGTCACCTGCTCCAGCTCCGCCCAGGCCCGGGAGGCGCGGCGGCGCACCTTGCGCCCGATGCGGGTGACCGGCACCAGGGCCAGCGGAAAGACGAAGCAGACCGCCAGCGCCAGCGCCCAGTCCCGGTAGAACATCAGCGCCGCCAGGAAGACCAGGGTGAGCAGGTCCTTGGCCATGGAGGTGAGGATGTTGGCGACCGCGTCCTTCATCTGATCGACATTGCTCATGCAGCCGGCGATCAGCTCGCCGGTGGAGGAGCGGTGGAAGAAGGCGAGGTCGGCGCGGATCAGGCTCTCATAGACCCGCTGGCGGATGTCGGCGACGATCCGCATCGACACCCTGGCCATGATCACGACCTGCCCGTAATCGGCCAGGCCCTTGACGGCGAAGGCGGCCAGCACGGCGATGGCGATGGCGGGGATGCGGCCTCTGTCCCCGTCGATGAAGATGTCGTCGAGGATCGGCTGCACCAGCCAGGCATAGGTCGCCGTCGCCGCCGCCACCACGCCCATCAGCGCCACCGCCAGCAGCAGCTGCGGGATGAAGGCGGCGACGTGCTCCCGGACCAGGCGGCGCACGATCGCCCGCGTGGCGAGATGCGCCCCGCCCGCCGCCGCCCCGCCCACGGCGGCGCCCTTCATGGCTGGCGGCGTCCGGCGGGCGCCCGCCCCGCCTGCGCCCTCCGCCGGCGGTGCCTCCGCTTCCCGCCTGCCTCGCCCGCCGCCATCGCCCGCTCAGCCGCCGGCCACGGTCATGCCGTCGATGCGCAGCGAGGGCGCGTCCAGCCCGGTGAGGAACTCCAGGTCGTCGGCCGGCGTCAGATGGCGGAACATGTCCTTCAGGTTGCCGGCGATGGTGGCCTCGTTCACCGCGTGATCCAGCGCCCCCTTGCGGATGCGGAAGCCGCCGGCCCCGCGGCTGTAATCGCCGTTGATGCCGTCGACGCCGAAGCCGGTCAGATGGGTGACGAACAGCCCCTCCTCGATGTCGGCGATCAACTCGTCCAGGCTCGCCGCGCCCGGCTCCAGCCACAGATTGGAGGGCGAGGCGCCGCCGCCGCGCGTGGCGTGGCCGGTGGGTTCCAGGCCCAGCCGGCGGGCCGAGCGGCAATCCAGCAGCCAGCAGGTGAGGCGCCCGTCGTCGATCAGCCGCCGCCGCTTCGTCGCCAGCCCCTCGCCGTCGAAGGGCCGCGAGCGCAGGCCGCGCCGGCGGTGCGGGTCCTCCGTCACCGCGATGCCGGGCGCGAACAGCCGCTCGCCCATGCTGTCCTTGAGAAAGCTGGTGCCGCGCGCGATGGCGTCGCCGCCGATGGCGGCCACCAGATGGCCCAGCAGGCTGGCGGCGCAGCGGTTGTCGAAGACCACCGGCACGCTCCCGGTCGCCATCGCCGCCGCGCCCAGCCTGCGCACGGCCCGGCGCCCCGCTTCGGCGCCGATTTCGGCCGCCCCCGGCAGGTCGCCCAGATGGCGGGCGCGGCGGTATTCGCCGTCCTGTTCCATGGCGAGGCCGGCGCCGGCGATGGCCGAGGCGGCGATGGTGGCGCTGCTGGCCGCATAGCTGCCGCGAAAGCCGTTGCTGGCCGCCAGCGCCCTTTCGCCGCCGCTCCAGCTGGCCTGCGCGCCTTCGGAATTGGTCACGCCGGCGACGGCGCGCGCCGCCTCCTCGGCCTCCCGCGCCATCGCCAGCAGCCTTTCGGTCGCCGGCGGGTCGCCGCCGTCGAGGTCCAGGTCGGGGATGGCGGTCGCCAGCTGCTGCGGGTCGGCCAGCCCCGCGAAGGGGTCTTCCGGCGCCCGGCGGGCCATGGCCAGGGCCCGCTCCACCAGCTCGTCGGCCTCGCCGGCCTGCGAGCTGGAGACCGTCGCCAGGCGCTTGCCGGCGAAGACCCGCAGCCCCATGGCCACCGCCTCCTCGCCTTCCAGTTCCTCCAGCGCGCCGCCGCGCCAGTGGACGGCCAGTGCCAGCGTCCGGAAGGCGGTGGCGTCGGCGGCGTCGGCCCCGGCCCGCAGGGCGCGCTCCACCAGCCGCTCCGCCAGTTCCAGGGGCGGTGCGGCCTGCGCCGTCTCCCCAGGCTGCGCCATCGTCTCCGTCATGGCCCCGACATAGACCATCGCGCCGGCCGGTGGCTAGTGGCCGGTGGCTAGTGGTCAGTGGCTAGTGGCTAGTGGCTAGTGGCCACAGGTCAAAGCACCACCCCCCACCGCCAGGCACCGTCACCAGCCACCCGGCGCCCCCCTGGGAGCGCCGGCGTCCCGCCGGCAAGCGGGCCGCAAGGCCCGTCAGCGCACCACCGCCCACCGCCAGGCACCACCGCCGTTCCCCGCTCTCACTGACCACTAGCCACTGGCCACTGGCCAAAGCGCCGGCGTCCCGCCGGCAAACGGGCCGAAGGCCCGCCAACGCACCGATCTCCACCGCCAGGCACCACCACCATTCCCCGCTCTCACTGACCACTAGCCACTGGCCACCGACCACTATCCACGATCCAGGCGGTTGGCGGCGGCGGTGACGGCCAGCAGGCTGGCCTGCACGATATTGGGATGGACGCCGACGCCGAACATCGTCCGCCCGCCGCCGTTGCGCGCCTCGACATAGGCGGCGGCGGCGGCGGCGCTGCCGCGCCCGATGGCGTGCTCCCGATAGTCGATGACGGCGATCTCGAAGCCCGCCTCCGCCGCCAGCGCCCGGATATAGGCGTCGATGGGGCCGTTGCCCACGCCCTGGATGCGCTTCCTTCTGCCATCGACGGAGATCTCGGCCGTCATGCGCCGCAATTCGCTGGCATGGCCGTCGGGCTGGGTGCGATAGGAGACGAAGCCGAAGCGGCCGCCGGGCTCCACATAGGTGTCGTGGAAGATGCGCCGCAACTCGTCGCTGCCGAGCTCGGTTTCGCGGTCGTCGGTCTGCCGCTGGACGATGGCGCTGAAGTCGATCTGCAGGCGCCGGGGCAGGACGAAGCCGTGGTCCTGCTCCATGATCCAGGCCACCCCGCCCTTGCCGGACTGGCTGTTGACGCGGATGATCGCTTCGTAGGAACGGCCCACATCCTGGGGGTCCATCGGCAGATAGGGCACCTGCCAGAGGTCGGAATTGGCGCGTTCCATCGCCTTCATGCCCTTGTTGATGGCGTCCTGGTGGCTGCCGGAAAAGGCGGTGAAGACCAGGTCGCCGGCATAGGGATGGCGCGGATGGACCGGCAGGCGGTTGCAGTGCTCGGCGACGTGGATGAGCGTGTCGATGTCGGAAAGGTCGAGCTCGGGATCGACGCCCTGCGTCATCAGGTTCAGCGCCAGCGTCACCAGATCGACATTGCCGGTGCGCTCGCCATTGCCGAACAGCGTCCCCTCGATGCGGTCGGCGCCCGCCATGCAGGCCAACTCGGCCGCCGCCACCGCCGTGCCGCGGTCGTTGTGGGGATGCAGCGACAGCACGATGGCCTCGCGGTTGCGGATCCGGCGCCCGAACCATTCGATCTGATCGGCATAGACGTTCGGGGTCGCCATCTCCACCGTCGCCGGCAGGTTGAGGATGACCGGGTTTTCGGCGTCGGGCTCCCACACCTCCATCACCGCCTCGCAGACCTCCACCGCATAGTCGAGCTCGGTGGCCGTGAAGCTCTCGGGGCTGTATTGGAAGCGCCAGCGGGGACCCGGCCGGGCCAGCGCCATCTCGCGCACCAGCCTGGCGCCGTCGGTGGCGATGCGCTTGACGCCTTCGCGGTCGCTGGCGAACACCACCCGCCGTTGCAGGGCGGAGGTGGAGTTGTAGAGATGGACGATGGCCCCGGCCGCGCCTTCCAGCGCCTCGAAGGTGCGGGCGATGAGATCGCTCCTGGCCTGGGTCAGCACCTGGACGGTGACGTCGTCGGGCACCGCCCCTTCCTCGATCAGCGCGCGGCAGAACTCGAAATCGGTGCGGCTGGCGGCCGGAAAGCCGATCTCGATCTCCTTGAAGCCCATCGCCACCAGGGTTTCGAACATGCGCCGCTTGCGTTCCGGCCCCATCGGCTCGATCAGCGCCTGGTTGCCGTCGCGCAGATCGACGCTGCACCAGCGCGGCGCCTTCTCGATCGTCCTGCCGGGCCAGCAGCGGTCCGCCAGCTCGATCGGCGGGAACGGCCGATAGCGGTGGAAGGGCATGGTGTTCGGGCGGGCGGGTGTTGCCATGGCTCGAATCCGTGCGTTATGGCCCTTCGCCGCGGCGCGCGGGCGAACGGGCGGGGCAGGGGCCCTGGAGCGGGCTGGCTGGGCGTGTCGGCGAGGGGAGCATGAGGGCGACGGGAGAGGTGAAGAGGGACGCGCGAAGACGGCGGCGCCCCACCGGCGAGGCGCCCGTTCAGGCTGGCGATAGAGCCAGCGCCGCTGTCCCGTTCGCGATCATGGCCGCCCCATAAGGGCAAACGGCGGCGATGTCAACCTTCTCCTGGACCTGCCAGGCGCGGGACGGCGCCGCCAGGGCGGGCCTGCTGGCCACCGCCCATGGCGAGGTCGCCACGCCGGCCTTCATGCCGGTGGCGACGGCCGCGACCGTCAAGGGGCTGACGGCCGGCCAGGTGCGGGCGACGGGCGCCGGCATGGTGCTCGCCAACGCCTATCATCTGATGCTGCGCCCCGGCGCCGCCGCCGTCGCCCGCCTGGGCGGCCTCCATCGCTTCATGGACTGGCCGGGGCCGATCCTCACCGACAGCGGCGGCTTCCAGCTGCTGTCGCTGAAGGGGCTGGCGCGGGTGGAGGAGGAAGGCGCCACCTTCCGCAGCCATATCGACGGCAGCTGCCACCGGCTGACGCCGGAGGACGCGATGGCCGTCCAGCGCGACCTCGACAGCACCGTCGCCATGGTCCTGGACGAGTGCACCGAGCACCCGGCGGCCCGGTCCCGCGCGCGGGCCTCCATGGAACGCTCCATGCGCTGGGCGGCGCGCTGCAAGGCCGCCTTCCTGCCCCGCCGCGGCTACGGCCTGTTCGGCATCGTTCAGGGCGGGATGTTCGAGGATCTGCGGCGCGCCTCGGCCGAGGCGGCCACCGCCATCGGTTTCGACGGCTATGCGCTGGGCGGGCTGGCGGTGGGCGAGGGCCAGGCGGAGATGTTCCGCGTGCTGGACGCCACCGTTCCGCTCCTGCCTCCCTCCCGCCCGCGCTATCTGATGGGCGTCGGCCGCCCGGACGACATGGTGGGGGCGGTGGCGCGCGGCATCGACATGTTCGACTGCGTGCTGCCGACCCGAAGCGGGCGCCACGCCCGCGCCTTCACCCGCCGCGGCGAGGTCAATCTGCGCAACGCCCGCTGGCGCGGCCATGCTGGCCCGCTGGACGAGGATTGCCCCTGCCCGGCCTGCCGCCGCCACGACCTGGCCTATCTCCATCACCTGTTCCGCTGCGGCGAGCTGCTGGGGCCGGTGCTCGCGACGCTGCACAACCTCTTCTTCTACCGGCGCCTGACCGTGGAGATGAGGGAAGCCATCGCCGCCGCCCGCTTCGGCCCCTGGCAGGCGGAATTTCTGGCGGCCTACCGCGCCGGCGACCACTGAGACCCCCGCGCGCGCTCGTAGCCGGGGCGGGCGAACCTGGGTAGTCGTCGGTGGCGCCGGCGCCTCGGTTTGCAAATGGGCAGGCGCCGTGTGCCGCCACCCCCAGGCCCTGCCCCCAGGCCCCGCCCGGGCGTCCCGCCCCCCGGCGGGCCGTCCGGCCCGCCCACACACCGCTCCCCGAGCACCCGGCGTCCCGCCCCCAGGCACCGCCGCCAGCGTCACGCCCCCTGGGAGCGCCGGCGTCCCGCCGGCAAACGGGCCGCAGGCCCGTCAACGCACCGCCCCCCGCCGCCAGGCACCACCGCCACCACCCGCTCTCACTAACCACTAGCCACCGACCACTAGCCACCGGGCCAAAGGCCCGTCAACGCACCGACCCCCACCGCCAGGCGCCACACCCACCACCCGCTCCCACTGACCACTAACCACTAGCCACTGGTCACTGGCCATAGCGCCGGCGCCCAGCCGGCGCTATGGGCGCAGCCGGCTACGCCCCCTGCGCGCGTTCGTAGCCGGGTCGGGCGAACCGGGCCCGGTAGTCGTCGGTGGCGCCATAGCTGGAGAAGAGGCGAAAGCCCAGCAGCTCCCTCATCTCGTCGCTCAGGGCGGCCTGCGCGCCCGGCGTGAGCGCCAGGGCGTGGTTCTGCAACTGGCGGAACTGCGGCCCGCAATAGGTGGCGCTGATGCCGATGCGGGGCGCAGCGCTGCGATTGCTCCCGGAGGCGTGCCAGATGCGCGCATCCCAGGCCACGATGCCGCCCGCCGCCACCTCGGCAAAGGCCGCCCATGGCTCCGGCGCCGCGTCCGTCACCGCTCCCTCCGGCAGCTCGCCAGCGCCCGCCCCGGGAGGGCCGCAGCCGCTGAGATGGCTGCCGGGAACCAGGCGCGTGCAACCGTTGTCGGCCGTGAAGTCCGTCAGCGCCCACATGACGTTGATGGCGGCGGCCGGGTTGATGGCCTCCGGCCCGCCGCCGGCGTTGCCGGCCCGCGTCGCGTCGCCCGGCCGGCAGGGCGGCTCGCCTGGCATGACGGGCGGCGGCAGCCACCACTGGTCGGTGTGCAGCGCCATCATCCGGTTGCCGGGATCGATGGTATGGGCGGCGAAGCCGGAAAGCTGGATGCGCCGGCCCAGCAGATGGCGCGCCAGGGCCAGGGCCAGCGGGTGGGCCACGAGGTCGTCGAGGCCGCATTCGCCGGCGATCAGCAGCACCCAGCGGTCGCCGTCGCGCCGGGCCTGTTCTTCGCCGTCGTCGCCATCCGGGGCGGATGGCCGCGCGGCGGCTTCCTGCGCCGCCCGCTCGACGACGCTTCGCGCCCGCTCCAGGTCGTCGCCGCCCAGCACGTCTTCGGCGATGCAGAAGCCGAAGCGGTCCAGATCGGCGGCCAGGCCCTGCCTGTCGTCCGCCCTTCGCCTGTGGGGAGCTTCGTCCATCGCCACGCACCATGTCCCGCCCGCCGCGCCCGATGCAAGGGCCCGGCAGTGCCTCAGCTTGAGAATGGGGTTTGAAGATGGGCAGGTGCCGTCTGCCGCCACCCCCAGCGGCCCGCCCACGCGCCCCGGCGGGCCGCCAGGCCCGCCCACACACCGCTCCCCGAGCGCCGATGTCCCACCGCCAGGCACCGCCCAAGCGTCACACCCCCTGGGAGCGCCGGCGTCCCGCCGCCAAACGGGCCGAAGGCCCGTCAACGCACCGACCCCCACCGTCAGGCACCACCCCCACCACCCGCTCCCACTGACCACTAGCCACCGCCGGGCAGGGGGGGCGGCGAGGTTGACCCGCCGCCCCCGCCTCCCTAGGTTCCACTCGGCATCGAGCGCCGGCCGGGGAGCCCGTAGCTCAGTCGGTAGAGCATCTGACTTTTAATCAGAGGGTCCAGGGTTCGAGTCCCTGCGGGCTCACCACCCCCGGCAACGCCCGAACGGGCCCCCGAACGCCCCGCGACACCCCACCCGCTCCCGGCACTACCCCCACCGTCAGGCACCATCGCCCGCCACACGCCCCCTGGGAGCGCCGGCGTCCCGCCGGCAAACGGGCCGCAAGGCCCGCCAACGCACCACACCCTGCCGTCAGGTACCACACTCCACCCCCCGCTCTCACTGACCACTAGCCACAAGTCAGTTTCGCGGGCAGAACGCCGACACGCCGCGCCGGGCAGCCTCGAAATTGCAAACCGAGACACCACCCCCTGTGCGACATCCTTGTCATACCCGATGAAAGGAGTCATTGTTTCCTTCCCTGATCGGAGCGCCGCCCATGCTCGCCAAACTGACCTCCAAGAACCAGTTGACCCTGCCCAAGGCGGTGATCGCCGCCGTCGAGGGAACCGGATACTTCGACGTGACCGAGGAGAACGGACGGATCGTGTTGACGCCGGTGCGCGTGAACCGCGCCGACGCCGTGCGCGCCAAGCTGGCCGAGCTCGGCCTCACGGAGGCTGACATAGCCGATGCGGTGGCCTGGGCGCGCCCGGCCGGATGACTCTCAGGCGCCTCGTCCTTGACACCAACATGGTGCTGTCGGCTTTGCTCTTTCACGCCGGTTCCCTGCCCTGGCTGCGCGCGGCGTGGCGGGAAGAGAGAATCCGGCCCCTGGCCAGCCGGCAGACGGCGTCGGAGTTGATCCGGGTTCTCGCCTATCCGAAATTCCGCTTGAACGAGGATGACCGGGAGAACCTCCTGGCCGACTATCTGCCGTGGTGCGAAACGGTCCTCGTCCCGGACCCGCCTCCGGACGTTCCCCGGTGCCGGGATCCGTTCGATCGCCCCTTCCTGGCGCTGGCGCTCGCCGGCCGGGCGGATGCCCTGATAACCGGCGACGGCGATCTCCTGGCGCTGGCGGCGGAGTTCTCCGTTCCGATCCTCGCTCCGGCCGCGGTCAAGGAGCGCCTGTTCGGGGTTCTCCGGCGCACCGCCAACTAAGGATAGGGCTTGAACGCCACCCGCCACCGCCCGCCCGGATGCGCGCAGCCCCGGCCGCACAAACCAGCCCGCCACGGCATTCCGGCGCCCCCAAGCACCACCGCCACCCCCAGGCACCGACCGAGCGTCCCGCCCCCCGGCGGGCCGCCAGGCCCGCCCACACACCGTTCCCCGAGCGCCGGCGTCCCGCCGGCAACGGGCCGAAGGCCCGCCAACGCACCACACCCCGCCGCCAGGCACCACACCCACCACCCGCTCCCACTAACCACTAGCCACTGGCCACTAACCACTGACCACTAGCCAAAGCGCCGGCAAACGGGCCGCAAGGCCCGTGCTCAATCGACGATCAGCCCGTGCTTGGGCAGCAGGTCGCGCAGCACATAGCTGCGGTGGAGCGAGGCAGCCTGGTAGAAGCGCCAGACCGGCAGGTCGAGGGCGGCGCTGTATGTCTCGCCACCGTTCAGCCCCTCCCACTGCGCGTTCCAGGCCTCGCCTTCGTAATCCGGTATGGTCTCCCCGCCCGTGCCGAAGAGCTCGCCGGAATGGGCCGCCTCTTTCCAGGCCGCAATGCGCCCATCCTTGTCCGCTTGCACCCGCACAATCCGGCCGATACGGGCCTCGATGGCCTCGAAGCAGCGCCCGTCGTCGCTGGTAAAATCCGGCCGCAGGCCGGCGAAGCGCCGGAACGTCTCATGCAGGGCGCGGCAGCCCTCCAGATAGGTGGCGGGGTTGTCGCGGACGCTGCGCATCCCACAGACCGCGTCCGGCTGCTCCTCATAGTCGAAGCTCCAGACCAGATAGGGCCGGTCGGGCAGGGTGGCGACGGCACCGTGCCCCAGCGCGCCGGAAGCCTCTTCGGCGAGCCAGCTTTTGATGTTGCGCCACGAGAAGCCGTTCGATTCATTGTCTTCGAAGAACCTTGCGACCTTGCCCGTGATGTAGTCCCGCATCGCCGGTACCAGATCGTCTACCGTCCCGTCGCCACCCTCGACCTCCTCATGGAAGCGAAAGCTGCCGTTGTCCACCTTGTTGCCGCGCGAGCTCACGCCTGAGAAACCGTAATGGGAGAAGGTATCCGCATGGACATGGGCGACGATGCCCAGAAGCTCCAGGGCGAAGGCGCGGTCCGAAAGCGTCAGGTGGTGGTTCCGCATTTCCCGAACGATGTCGCTGTCCATGCGGCACTTCAGGCGCTCCGTGTAGCTCTCGCCCTCATTGCCGGGAATGAAGTGAAACGGCACCCACACCCGGCGCTGATCGTGCCCGTCGAGGTTGGAGAGGCTGGAGGGATGATGGGCGGTCGCCTCCTTGTCGATGCGCGCGCCGTCGCGAAACTCCACATGGCCTTGCGCGGCATTGTCGTCCACGAACTGGGCCGAGGTGGCGACGGTCCGGGCCGCCTCCGGGGCAAGACCCGCCGCCCGCGCCAGTGCATAGGTTCCATGATAGTGCATGTCGATCTGCATGACGTGTCTCCTGGATCGCGCCCGATGGGCTATGCCTCCCTTGATGGCGGCCCGCACCAAGCTACAGCAGCTTGAGGGCGAACCTCCTCGCATATGCCACATGTGGTGTCGTGGCCGGGATTCAAGGCCCGCTGCCATTTCTTTCCACACTCTCCTTGGCATGGCGGTGAGGCCGCGCGGTGCACCACCGCCGACGAGCGCCGCCATCCTCGACAAAGCTTGCGGCAGCACCGCCAGCGCAACGATCTCCCCGACGACCTGTGGATGAAGACCGGTTGCGCTGCCCGCTTCCGCGCCTGGCAAGTCGCCTTCCCGGCAACCTGTAGCATCGGCGGCCGCCCGGCCCCGCGCGCGTTCGTAGCCCGCTCACGCGCTGTCGTCGTCGGTGGCGCCGTAGCCGGGGGGCACCCCACCCCGGCCGGCCCCACGAAGCCCCCGCCGGACGCGCGCAACCGCCAACCCTGGGGCAAGCGCATATCGACACGGCAGAGTGAAGCCGACGCACCGCTACCACCGCGCCCGAAACGGTGCGCATACATCCAGCCGCTCGGCCGTTGTTTCGGCCGCTTGCCGAAGACTACGATACAATTCGTATGACAGAGGAAAGGAAAGCACCCATGGGTGTTCGCACGATCCGCCTCGACGACCGGGCCGAGGAGACCCTGGCCGAACTGCGAAAGCGGACCGGGCTGTCGATATCGGAGGTGTTCAAACGCGGCCTCCAGGCATATGCGCTATCCGCCCGCGACGAGACGGCCGAGACGCCCTACGCGGTCTTTCGTCGGCTCGATCTGGGACCGGGCGGTTACGCCGCCGCTCCGGCCACCCGCGCGAAGACCGCCGTCGCCGTCGTGATCGGCGAGAAGCACAGGCGGTGATCCTGGTCGATACCGATCCGCCGGTCGCGTTGTTCGATCCTGCCGACGGCAGTCACGGGCGATGCGTCGAAACCCTCGCGGCGATCGAAGAGCCGATCGCGACGACCATCCCCGTCCTGACGGAAGCCTTCCATCTCCTGGGACCGGCAAACGTCGGCGCGCAACGGCTCATGGATTTCGTCACCGACGGCGGCCTGCGGATTCTCCATCTCGACGATCCGACCCTCAGGCGCGCCTTCGAACTGATGGTCCAGTATGCCGACGCGCCGATGGATCTCGCCGATGCCTCGCTCGTCGCCTTGGCGGAGCGGCTCGATCTGCGAACGGTTTTCACGATCGATCGCACCGACTTCGCCGTCTATCGCATCAGGCGCGGGCATCGGTACGCGGCATTCCGCGTGATCGGGTAGCCTTCACGCGCGGCCGTTGCCCCACGCTTTCGCCCGATGACATGACCGAGCCGGCGGCGGCGCGCGTGATCGTGCCGGCGTGGATGGCGGGGTATGCGCGCTGGTTGCCGATGGTTGAGATGCCGTGTCGGTCGCTCGTTCCCGGCGCAGGGCGCGGCCCCTGTGCGGTAGTGCCCCGGTTTGAAAATGGACAGGTGCCGTCTGCCGCCACCCCCAGCGGCCCACCCACGCGCCGTTTCCCCGAGCGCCGGCGTCCCGCCGCCAGGCACCGCCGCCATTCCCCGCTTTCACTGATCACTGGTCACCGGTCACAAGCCAAAGCGCTGACATGCAGCACGGCAGCGGGCAGTCTCGAGATTCCAAATCGGGGCACTACCAAACCAGGACACCCCTTGAACTCGGCAGCAGCAGCACATATATGCCACAGACTCACCGGGGCCATGCGAATGACCCATCGCCTGCCTCGAGTCGGCAGCAATGAGGAGGTTTCAGCCATGGTCGACATTCCGGGTAACGGCGAAGGCGGCGCGGGAGCGGTGGCCAATACAGGCGAGGTCACGGAAATCAGGCATGTCAAGATCAAGGTGAACGGAATCGTCATTGACGTCACCGAAGAGATTGAGGTCCGTGAAATCCTGATCAAGGCGAAGGGTGCCGGCGCCATCGAAGGGGTGATCGAGGAATACGCCATCGAGAGAATCGATGAGGAGGGCGAACTGAAAATCGGGGAAACCATCACGGTGACGGAGTCCGAAAGATTTACAGCCGTGCCGACCGGGGCGACGGATGTTGCTTGGTTGGCGCAATCGTTGTGAGTGGTGAGAGTGCATGAGTGTCGATCTTCGAATTGCCGACGAGCTGAAGGCATTGGGCTACCGGCCTCAAATCGTGGAGGGTGACACGCCCAACGGCAGACAGAAGGTGGTCACGTTCCCCTATCGCATACACACGGGCCGGTTCAAAGGCAAGACACGAACCGTCGGCGTCTCGACGTATTGCGAAGCGGTCGGGTATCCCGAAGTACCCCCTCATTGGGTTTTTGTCTGCCCTCCGATTGTCGATACACAAGATGGCGCCAACCACGGCGTCTTCGATTTCGATGAAGGAAAGTGGGTCGCATTGAGCCGCCCCCCGGGTGCTTTTTGGGACAAGGCCGGGCATAAGGGGATGAGGGCATATCTGGAGCATCTATCGAAGGTGTTTGCCCGGATATGAGCCGGGAAACCTGGCACGAGGTTGCGCTGACGTCCGAATCCAACGAGATTGCTTGCGATCATCTTCTGCAACACTATCGGCGCGGAAAGTGCCAGGAAGACCTGTGCTTCGGCTTGTGGACGCCCAGCACGGGCATGGAGCGGGAGACGGCCATCGTCACGGACATTCTGCTACCGGACGCGGGCGAAAGGAATCTTCACGGCAATGCGAGCTTCGAACCGGGCTACCTGACGAGGGCGACGCGGACGGCCGTCAGGAGCGGCCAGGGGCTGGTCTTCATGCACAGCCATCCGGGCCCCGGGTGGCAGGACATGAGCGGTCCGGACATCCGGGCGGAGCGCGAGCGCATCGCCGACACCGCGAGGGCGACCGGCAAGCCGCTGGTCGGGATGACCATAGGAAGCGATGGCTATTGGAGCGCCAGAGTCTGGAAGGAGAAGCCGTTCGGCAAGGTGAGATCGTGGTCCAGAAAGGTCAGAGTCCTCGAAAAGGGGCGCTTGGTGATATGGCAGAGACCGGTATCGGAAAGTGCCGACAGGCGAAAACAGAGGCGGACCATAGAGAGCTGGGGCGAGGAGCGGCAACGCCGTCTGGAAGCGTTGCGCGTGGGAGTCGTCGGGCTTGGCAGCGTCGGCAGCGTGGTAACGGAGGGCTTGGCCCGCACCGGCATTCGCGAGCTTGTGCTGATCGACCATGATGTCGTAGAACTGCACAATCTGGATCGCTTGCTGAACGCCAGCACGAGAGACATAGGACGACCGAAGACCGACATTGCCGAGCGGTCCGCGAGGAAGGCCAGCACCGCCGCAAAAATCAAGATCGTCAACCATCGACGGAAGATACAGGACAGGGCAGCATACGCCTCTGCGCGGGATTGCGACATTCTGATAAGCTGTGTCGATAGCCCCGTGGCACGAGATCTCCTGAACAGGATCGCCTACAGGGATGCCATCCCGGTTATAGACGGTGGCGTGGAAATTAGAAAAGATCCGCGAACCGGCAACATGAACGCGGCGCGATGGAAGGCCCATGTCGTGAACCCCTATGTGCAGTGCCTGCGATGCAGGGAGCAATACACCTCGAGCGACGTCATGCTTGAACTGGACGGCTCCTGGCAGAACCCGAGCTACATCAGAGGAGCGGAACGCGAAGGAAGGGGCGGGGAGAACGTTTTCTGCCTGAGCCTGTCGGTGGCCGGTGAGCTTCTGAACATGGCCCTGCGCCTGCCGATCGCCGAAGCGTGGTGGCCCGATCAGGAAGGAGTCGAACGCAACCTCGTCACCGGCAGGACCAAAACGCGAGCCGGCGTCTGCCATGAGAATTGCACGATAAACCAGGAGAAGTGGTTGGGTGACAGTGGTAGCGAAATCAAGTATCTTACCGAAAGCGAGATGCGCTCCAGGGATATTCTTCTGACTCGGATCAGGTATTTTTTCAAGCATTTAGGAAACTGACAATGGCAAACTCGACCGAAAGCTGGGCCGATTTTACAGGGAAATTACGTAAGGTCGGCAAACATACATCTCAAAACTCAAACTACAAAACGGCACTTGACGAGCTATCAGAGTCGGCGCGGCGGTTGACACTATACAATGATGAACGAGATTCGAACGTTGGATTGGTTCATTATACGACATGGGAGAATATTCTGAACATATTTAAACAAAGTGAAAGCGACAAAAATAAATCTTCCGTCCTCAGACCCGTTCTCAGAATGTACAATTATGAACAATCCAATGATCCGGACGAAGGGCAAATTATACCACCAGAATGGAAGGAGGTAGAACGAAATGCGGGCTGGATAAAGGAATACTTGAGTAAGGATGAGCATTGGAAGGAAGAGTTGAAGTACGAAGGGGGAAGGACCATATACGGAAGGGGAGTTGCATACGGTTGCTCATTCTCCTCCGGGCCAGATGGAGTCGAGGATAATCTGATTTATTGGAGATTGTATGGCAACGATGGTGAAGGCTGCTCCTTAAAGATATCACCATCATATACAAATAAGATTATGTATAAAGTCCGTTATCGGGATATTAACAACAGAAAAAAAGACGAGATGGACGAAGATAAAAAGATTGCTGAGCGTTTACAAGAGCTTTTTACGATTGGTAAAGAGGTAGTGGATGGGATACATGAGACGAACAAAAATACTGTCGGAAAAAATATATCAAAAGTGCTATTTCAGATTATCTGTGAATACTATTATTTGGTCAAACATATTGCTTACGCGGGCGAGAAGGAATATCGTATGGTCAGGGCCATGCCCGAGGTCGGTGAGATCAAATATGAACTACTGAAAAATCTGGTGAAGAGACACGTCGAAGGACCTGCTCTCGAAACACTTCTCGGTTCCGCTTCAACCATTACAATCGGCCCAACCGTCCCTAATCGTCATGCTGCACGAGCTTATCTCGAATCTCTAGTCAGAGGGCACAATATACGGTATGTGCATGTTAAGAATTCCACCAAGTCCTATCGACAAACGTAGCACAAAAAGCTGATGAAAGTATGCAACCAACAGCTGCCTATTTCCTACATTACTTACTTCAGTCGGTACTATAACTCAGCCCAGCTTTCGTTTCTGAAAGATCTACCCACGGGAACCATTAACGAAGCGCAATGCTAGGGCCGGTGCTGGCGTCACTGCACAACCTTTCCTTCTGTCAGCGGTCGAGATGAGGGAGGCCGTCTCCACCGCTCGCTTCCGCACCTGACTGGCGACCTTCCTGGCAACCTGTAACATCGGCGACCGTCACTACCGCCCACCCCGAACGCGTTCGTCGCCTGTCCACGCGCTGTCGTCGTCGGCGGCGCCATAGCCGGGGGGACCGTCAGCCCGGCCCACGGCAGCCACCGCGGGCCGGTGCGGAGCGCCAAGGCCTCATTGCCGGGATCGACGATATGGGCACTGAAACCGGAAAGCTGGTGAGCGCCCGGGCGGCCCCACGAAGCCCTAGCCGGAGAGGGGAGTCCGTAGCCCAGCCGTGGAGCGTCTGCATCGCCAACCGGAAGCCCCCCAGGGTTCGGGCCCCTGCGAACCCACCACCCCCGGCAATGCCCGAACAGGCCCCCGAACACTCCGCAACACCCCGCCTGCTTCCGGCACACCCCCCGCCACTCGGCAGGCCTTCGGGCGGTTGCTCTCCGCCGCTGCCATGACCGCCCGCAGCCCCCGGCCACGGCCAGCCGCCATCCCGAACGGCCCCGCATCTGCCCGAAATCCTTGCGCCCCCCCCCCCGGAACTATAAAAGACGGCGGCAAACCTGCGGGCCTGCATGTCCCATCGACGAACAGCTGACGGATGACCGCCCCCATGCAGTGGCTGCGGAGAATATGGAAAGTGCCCGGCGGTGGGCTACGCGCAGCCCGCCTGAAGGATGCCATCTATCGCGCGCGCTTTGTGCGCCGGATCGTCGCCCGCTCGTTCTCGCTCCTGCATCGCTATCCGGTTCTGCTTTCTCCCGCCCGCCGCGCCTCGAAGTTGTTGCCTTTGTGGGTGAGTGCTCCCCTTCGCCGCTACCACTACAAGTGGGTGATGTCCCAGGTCGAACTCCCGCCCTTCGAGATACAAGAGCCAAGAAAGATCTCGTGGCAGACGCTGGATTGGAACCGGCTCTCGCCCTATGCGGCGAAAGGCCAATTGACCAAAGGCTGTTACGGTGGCAGGGAGCTGCGGCCGGAGGAAACATATTCGGCGACGCCACTCCCGCCCCAGGCGATTCTGAGGCTTGCGGAGGACGCCTACCAGGCCGGCACCCAACGAATAGAGGAGCGGTATCTTTACGGTCAGTCTCTGCCTGAAGAGAAGCCGCTATATCTGCGTTACGCGCCCTTCGACCGGCACCGTCGCTTCCTCGCAAGCAGGCCCGTCCCCGATTCGGTTCGGAAAATGCCTGCTTGCGGCGGCTTTACGGTCGTCACGCCGTTCCACCGCCATCTCGAATTCTTCGAGGCGGCGGCCGTTTCGGTGGACCGGCTTCTTTTCTCGGACGAGGAAAACCGGGCGGCCTTCGAATGGCTGGTGGTCAACGACGACCCTCTCATATCGCAGGAAGACCTTGCGCGAAGAATCCCGGAACGCCTGCTGCCTGTCGTCCGCAACATCCGCCCCGACGGCAATGGCGGCATCGTGGATGCGCTGAACAGTGGCCTCCGGCATGGACGCTACCGATGGCTCCTGTTTCTCGACTGTGACGACGAGATCGAGCCCAATGCGCTAGCCGTCCTGAATCACTACATCGAACGCTTTCCCCGCTGCCGTTACATCTCCTCTTCGATAACCGATATCGACGAGCGCGGCACCGTCCTCCGCTTCCGGGGCAATGAGCACCCTGTCGACCGCCTGCTCGATATCGGGATGCTGGCGGGGCATCTGAAAGCGATCCGCCGCGATCTGTTCGAGGATATCGGCTATCTCGATCCTCGATTCGAATTCTGCCAGGACTACGAATATGCGCTCCGTGTGGCGATAAACGAGCCGATCCTGAAAATTCCCGAACCCCTTTATCGCTATCGGTGGCACGAGAAGACGCAATCGGTTTCTCGAACCGGCCGTCAGAAAGCCGTTCACGACCGCATCCAGCGCCAATATCTGCGCCGCTTCCTGGACCGGTGGGAAGAGGCGGAGCTTTCCCGCAAAGAGGCAAAGTCGCAGGCTGTGGAGCGCCCACCTTCGCTCTTCCGTGCCCCGTTGCACGGTGCCGTCGTCATCCGCACCCAGAACAAACGCCCGCAGCTGTTGCCCGAGGCGGTCGAATCCGTCTCCATCCAGGCGCCCAGCCTGACCCCCATCGTCGTCGTTCACGGCAGCGACGACGACTTGCGGGACGTCGAACGTCAGCTGCATGGCAAGGGCGATATCGTTTTTCTTCTTGCCAGCGAACGATGTAACCCTGGCAAGCGACTCGGCTATCCCGCCAATGTCGCCATCGACTATGTGAAAGAGCGCCCCGAAACATTCTACTATATCGCCTTTCTGGACGACGACGATATCCTCTATCCGCACTTCTCGTCGCAGATAGGCGAGGCCTTGCGATGGAGCGGCGCGGACTTCGTCTATGCCATGTCGAACAAACGTTGGCTCTCGCAGCCCGCCGAGCCGGGCCCTTCTCCGCTTCCTGCCAGCTGCCTGGTCTCGGAAAACTTCATCCCATGCAACAGCTATGGCCTTGCGACGCCGTTTCTGCGCCGCTGCGGCATCCGCTTCGACGAAGACATGCTCTACCTGGACGACTGGGATTTCCTCCTGTCCCTATGGAATGCCGGAGCGCGCTTCCAATTCCTGCCACAGACGGTGTCCGAGTTCCGCATCGTCAACGATGGCAACACCGTGGGCAAGAAGTTCCCGGAACGATACGCCCAGCTTGTCACCCGGATGCAGAAGAAGGCTTGGGACATCGCACTTTCCAGCGAGGGAGGCCTGACCCGCTTTCGGCGGGACATGCTCGACTTCGAATGGCCGGAGACGCGAGTTCCCGAAAAGCGCGTCGTCGATGCGGCCTACGGCATTTGGGAGAAGGCCGGGCGGGCCTGCCGCGAACGGGGTGGTCCCCAGGGATGACGACCGACCGGCCCCCGGACCGGCAATTTTCGATTTCCGTCCTCGTGCCGGTGTCGATGCGCCGGGCCGATGCTTTTCCGCTGCGCATGTTGCGCCAGGCCCTGGAATCGGTACTCGACCAAGCCTATCCCGGCGCATTCGAAATCATCGTCATCGACGACGGAAGCCCGCGGCCGGTGCGGGACGCGATGCGCGAAAGCGGCTTCCCGCAACCCCCCACGATCCGCTGGCTGCGCAGCGAGCGCAATGGCGGCGTGGTTCAAGCCCTGAATGTCGGGCTGAGACAGGCGCGGTTCGACCTGATCGCGCGGCAGGACGCCGACGATCTCTGGATGCCCGGCAAGATCGCCGCCCAGATGGAGCGTTTCCGGGCGGACCCGGATCTGTCGCTGGTGGCCACCGGCATGACGATTGTCGACCTGAACGGAAAGGAGATAGAACGGCATGTGCGTCGCGACGGCTGGGAAAACATCCTTCATCTCAGCGCCGAAATCGGCTGGTGCCCGTTTCCCCACCCCAGCGTCCTGGCGCGGGCATCCGTCTTCCGCCTGCTCGGCGGTTACAGTCACGACCCGGCCTGGACCCATGCCGAAGATTGGCACCTGTGGTCGTCCTGGATTCGTTTTTTCAAGCCCGCCATGGTGGAAGAAGCGCTTCTCCGCTATCGCCAGGTCCCCGGCACCGTTTCGAGCAGGCATCGAAGACAGCAGTCCACTGCGTCGCGGCGCATCCATCGGCGCTTGGCGATGGTCGTCGATGGCAAGGCGCACCCCGAAAACATCCGCAGGCTCGCCGATATTCTCGGCGTGAGCCTCATGCAATGCGGAGCGCTCTGCTACCGGCTCTGGCAATTCGGCCCGGCCGTAAAGCTGCCGGCCGCCGCCCTCGGTCCGCTGCGGCTCATCCTTCCGGATCGCGACATTGCCACCGGCGACGATGGGCCAGCCCCGATCTGGCGGATCGAGGATCTGGTCACCGGCTTTCCCGGCCCCGATCGCGCGAGGCGTGCTGCGGCCGGCGACGTTATCGTCCACTGCCGACGCTGATCGGGAATCCGCTTCTTCGCGGGAAGATGAAATTCCGTTCTCCCGCGCTTTTCCGTGCCAGCCTCACGGCCCCGCGCCATCGGCACGGAACTCGCTCTCCCAGAGCCGTCCTTCGCCTGGAACGAACTGGCCGGTTACGATACGGGCATTTTCATAATCTGGTGCCCGAATAGCCGCCATGCACTTTCCATCGTAAATGAAGCTACTGCCGTTATAGGTAATAGCATAATCCTGAAAGTCGAAATCATGATTATCGAATCCAAATTGCCTGCGATTCTCAGGAAGATCGTCCAAATTCTCCGGCACGGTATGCAAAAAGAAACGGTGCTTGAAATCTTTCTGAGAGCATGTGTCCTTCGTGTAGTACAGAAAATGATCACCCAAATATATGTTGAATACCGATTGAGAAACAAGCGTTCCGAGAGCAGATTCTTCATCGTCAATCCAACGATATGCTTGAAGTCGAGCGGGAAGATTTCTCATATCTATAACAAGCGTGTCCGAAGGCATCTGGATGAAGCTATTGTCGATCCCTGTATCGGGATTCACCGACTCGTATTCGGAGCTTACCTCTATGTGCCTGTGATCCGAAATCATTTCGCGAAGTATGTGGTACACCATGGCACGGGCTCCTCCATGCTTCTCCGAAGATACATATCCGAACTCGAACCGCATAAGCGGTGCGAGAGACTCTCCGCCGCTTCCACTAATGGGGCGTATCACGTGAATTTTCTCGACATGGGAAAGGTCGGCACGTTCCAGTGGAAAACGCATGATCTCCATTTCCTCCATCTGAGGAACCACAATATAGCTATGGACATGATGAGCGGCCAGAAACAAGGAAATGGTCGCGCCGGCACCCCAAACAACATCGGCCAGTCGTGGCGGAAAAGCCCTCCACAAATCGGTCCATCCACGGAAAGCATAGAACATATATATGACGACGAGAGATGCGGGAGCCAGCAGTGTTCTATAGGTGTAAACGTCTGTCGATATGATCAGGAGTGGAGCCATGCTTAAAGGAACGAGAAAGAACGCTATCGTACCTTTCAACAGTCCGTTCTTGCAGTTTCCTCGAACGAAATACAGTAAGAGGCCTGAGGTCATGATAGCAAAGGCAATTGCTTTCATCACGCCGTCTTCAAAATGCCAGTTGTAAGTATGAGGTTGAGGGATACCATATGTCGAAAAAATTAAGTGATATGGGGACAGGAGGGAAAAGCTGAAAATGTCGGGAATAATTTCCCAAAAGTATTGGGCTTTCCCAAGGACATCCGAAGCTAAGCTACCTCGACGGGTGAGCGCGCTGCTCCATAGGGAGGTAATCTTGTGTAGTAGAAATCCTAATGCCATGGAGATTACAAAAACAGTGCCATACCGGATGTGGTGGCGAAGGGTGTGGCCTACATCGCTTTTCAACATTACGACAGCCACGGCGATACAAAAGAACATGGCGGCCGGTTGATAGATCGCGAGGGCTCCAAATTGGAGCAAAACTGCTCCTGTTGTTAGCCACATCCTCTTTGGTCGGGGATATGTTCTGCATGCTTCATCCGCTAGAACGAATGCGTAGAGAGAAAAGAGCGCTGCAATGGGAAAGGCGAAGCATGTAGCCCATGCTGCAAAGATTTGAAACGGCAGTGTCGTACACAACACGACGCTCACGGAAAAGGACTGAAACCGGCTCCATTGGGCGCGAACGAGCACCCGATACACGCCAAAAGCCAACAAAGAAATTCCAACAATCGTAAGCAATCTGATCCAGCGCAGATCCTCGATAGACATGCCTCCGGAAAAAAGCGTCCCATAGAGAAGCCCATAGATAGGGCGCCCTTCCAGAATCTTCTTTTTTGCAACTGCTTCTTGATGGCCGGGGACGATGTCGTAATAATCATCCGAGAATCCATAGTCAGCAATCAAGGTAGATGAATAGCAGGCCAAAAATACCATCAAGAAAGCGGCAATAATGACGCAATTCAAAAATGCTCCTTCCCTCATGCTATAAATCCTTGTCAGCCACTTGCCGTCCGGTGATGGCTCCAAACTATTCATCGGATATTCCTTATCTTTCGGCTCTTGAAGCTGCGAACCGTCGGCTGGAAGCCGGCAACAGCGTCGTCACCCCCGCTTCCCCCGCGCGGGGCCGGCATGTTCGGGGCTTCCGGCTCCGTCGCCCGTCGGCAGCCAGTAACAGGCCAGCCCCACGGCCGTCAGCGGCAGCCATAGCGCGTGAACGGTAAGCGCCAGGGCGGCGGCGGCTTCCGGGACGCCGCCCCAGACGGCGAAACCCTGGGCGGCGAACCAGTCGAAGGTGCCGATATGGCCGGGCGCGCCGGGAACGGCCGTCGCCAGCGTGCCGGCGGCCAGCGACAGCCACGGCGCCGGCGCCGCGACGCCGGGTTGCAGCACTGCCGCCAGCACCACGAAGGCCATGCCCTCGCAGGCCCAGACGGCGGCCGAGAAGCCCGTGAGCGCCAGCGTCGCCGGCAGCGAGCGCATGACCGCCAGCGCCGCCAGCAGATGGCCGCCCTGGTTGCGGAACGCCTGCGGCCAGCCGCGCCGCGCCGGCAACGGGTAGCGTTCCAGATGCCGGCACAAACGCTCGAACAGGCGCCGGGCCAGGGGCGGAAACAGCATCGCCGCCAGCAGCGCCGCCGCCGCCAGGCCCGCCAGCCAGGCCGCCGCCGCCACGAAGCCTCGCGGCAGCACGCCCTCCGGCAGAGCCAGCAGGCAGGAGAAGAAAATAGCGGCCAGGAACACCACATCCAGGGCGCGTTCGATCGCCATCGTTCCCAGCACCCGCATGGCCGGCGAGCGCAGCTGGCGGCGAAACCCCACCATCCGCAGCGCGTCGCCGGCCCGCAGCGGCAACACGTTGTTGACCGCCATGCTGGCGAGATACGGCCTCACGCAGGCGCTCGGCGGCAGCCCCGGCTCCAGGGCGCGCAGCATCCACCACCAGCGAACGATGCGCAGCCCGTGGGCGGCGGCCATGAAGGCCAGCGCCAGCGCCAGGGAGGAAACCGACAGGCGCGAGAAGGCCCGCCCCAGGGCATCGCCATCCAGCCCCTGCGCCAGCAGCCAGGCAAACCCCGCCGCCACCGCCAGCCCGAAGGCAAGCCGCAGGCGGCGAACCCCGCCCACCGTCACCGCCCCTCCCCACGCGGCCGCCCGGCGGGCACATCCGCTGTCTTCCCCATGAAACCCCACCGGCACACGAACCGCTAAGCCACCACCCCACCCCCGGCCCGAACACAAGACCGCGATCAGGACCGGAACCTCAGCCGCATCGAAGCAATATACAGCGTCCGACAGGGTAGCGCCCCGGTTTGAAAATAAGCAGGTGCCGTTTGCCACCACCCCCAGGCTTCCCGCCCCCAGGCACCACCGCCACCATCCGGTGCCCTCTGGCACCGCCGGTGCCACCGCCCCCCACCACCAGGCACCATCGCCAGCCACACGCCCCCTGGGAGCGCCGGCGTCTCGCCTGCAACGGGCCAAAGGCCCACCAACGCCCCACCCCCACCGCCAGGCACCGCCCCCACCACCCGCTCTCACTAGCCACCAACCACCCACCTTGAATTGAACCATAGAATGGTCCATATCGAGGCATGTCAGTGCCCTGCAAAGGAAGAAGGCCCATGCGGATTTCCGTCACCGAAGCGAAGGGGCAGCTGACGAAGCTCGTCCGCCGCGCGGAGGCGGGCGACGAGGTTGTGCTGACCCGTCATGGTCAGGCCACCGTCAAGCTGGTGCCGGTGCGTCGGCGGCCCGATGCCGATGCGCGGCGCGCGGTGATCGCCCGAATGCGGGCCGCTGCCGCCGGCAAACGGACGGCGGGCGCCAGTGCCGCCCGCAGCCAGGATTTTCTTTACGACGGCGAGGGCTTGCCGAAATGATCGCAGTCGACACCTCCGCGTTGATGGCGATCTTGCTGGACGAACCCGAGGCGGCGACCTGCGCGGAAGCTTTCGCGACCAACGACCGGATCGTGATCTCCGCCGCGACGGTGGCCGAGGCGTTGATTGTCGCCGGCCGGCGGGGCCTCGGCGCGGAAATGAACGCCCTTCTCGACGGACTCGATCTCGAGATCGCAGGCGTTTCGCTGGCTATGGCGCGGCGGGTTGCCGATGCCTACGCGCGATGGGGTAAGGGCGTCCACCCTGCCGGGCTGAACTTTGGCGACTGCTTCGCCTATGAAGCCGCCAGGATACGGAACTGTCCTCTGCTCTACGTCGGAACGGATTTTGCGCGAACGGATGTCGCAAGCGTGCTGTGATCCTTGCCTCGTTCCCGGTCGCCATCGGGCCTTGCGGCCTTGAAGCGGCCCGACCCCGGCAGCCGTGCGTCGGCGGTTCAGGGGTGGCACCCCCCGGTTCGGCGTGCTGGTGGCATCCGGGAGGATGTCTCCGGGGTGCCGGGAAGGTGCCGGACACCCTGTCGGCACCCCCGCGAACGCCGTTTTCGCCCCCCGGCGGGCCGCCCGGCCCGCCCACGCACCGTTTCCCCGAGCGCCGGCGTCCCGCCGGCAACGGGCCGAAGGCCCGCCGACGCACCGCCCCCACCGTCAGGCACCCCCGAGCGTCCCGCCCCCTGGGAGCACCACCGCCAGGCACCATCGCCAGCCACACGCCCCCTGGGAGCGCCGGCGTCCCGCCGGCAAACGGGCCGAAGGCCCGCCGACGCACTGCTCCCCACCGCCAGGCACCGCCACCACCACCCGCTCTCACCGACCACTAGCCACTAGCCACTAACCACCAGCCCCCCGTCACCGCCCCTCCCCACGCGGCCGCGCGGGCCGGCAACCGAGCCGCTCCTTCACCAGATAGAGCGGCCGCCGCTTGGCCTCGCCATAGATGCGCCCGACATACTCGCCCAGGATGCCGATCGTCGCCAGTTGCACGCCGCCCAGGAACAGCACCGCCACCAGCACCGTCGCCCACCCGGAAACCCAGGCGTCGGTCAGCAGGCGGATGGCCAGCGCATAGACGATGCCGGCCAACGCCAGCCCGGCCGCCAGGAAGCCGGCCCAGACCGCCAGCCGCAACGGCAGCAGCGAAAAGGAAAGGATGCTGTCGATGGCCAGCCGCAGCATCTTGCGCACGGGATATTTGGTCTCGCCCGCCGCCCGCGCCGCCCGGCGATAGGGCACCGGCTCCTGGCGAAAGCCCTGCCAGGCCACCATGCCGCGCACGAAGCGATCGCGCTCCGGCATGGCCAGGAAGGCATCCACCACGCGCCGGTCCATCAGCCGGAAGTCGCCGCTGTCGAGGGGAATGAAGACGTCGGCCAGGCGGGCCAGCGCCCGGTAGAAGAGGCGGGCCGTAAGGCGTTTGAAAGCGGTTTCGCCGTCGCGCCGGGTGCGGACTCCATAGGCGACGTCGGCGCCCTGGCGCCAGCGTTGCAGCATCTCCAGGAGCACTTCGGGCGGATCCTGCAGGTCGGCGTCGATGACCGCGCAGACCTCGCCCGCCGCCTCGGCGAGGCCGGCCGTCACCGCGATCTGGTGGCCGAAATTGCGCGACAGGGAGAGCGCCCGCACCCGCCGGTCTCCGCCCTGAATCTCGCGCAGCATCGCCAGCGTGGCATCGCAGCTGCCGTCGTCCACATAGATCAGCTCGAAATCCAGATCGCCGCCGCCTTCCAGCGCGGCGGCGAGGCGGCGATGGGCTTCCCGGATGACCGCCTCTTCGTCGAAACAGGGCACGACCACGGAAAGCAGAACGCGCCCCTGGCGGGCAAGCGCCCGCCCCTCGTCGGCTGCCGGGATCGCCGCCTCCGCCGCCGCCCGCTCCGCATCGAACTCCGGGCCGAAGCGGATCTCCCGGCCCAGCGCCCGCGCCAGATTGACCAACGCCCGCCGATGGACCCGCGCCGAGGCCTCCAGCGTGTTCGAGGCGTTGTGCGAGCCGAAGACGACGTTGTCGGCGGCCAGCAGCGGCTCCGAGGGCGGCGGCGGCTCTTCCTCGAACACGTCGAGGGCGGCGCCGCCCAGATGGCCGCCGGCGAGCGCCTCCGCCAGCGCCGCGCCGTCGATCAGGCCGCCGCGCCCGGTGTTGACGATCAGGGCGCCGGGCTTCATGGCGGCCAGGCGGCGGGCATCCAGCAGATGGCGGGTCTCGGGCGTGAGCGGGCAGTGCAGCGACACCACGTCGCTGCTCGCCAGCAGCGCCTCCAGGGAAAGGATGCGCACGCCGGCCGCTTCCGCCGCCGCGCGGCTGGCCGCGTCCGGGTCGCAGCCGACCGTCTCCATGCCCGCCGTCGCCGCCCGCCGCGCCAGGGCGCGGCCGATGCCGCCCAGGCCGACGATCCCCATGCGCAGGCCCCGCGCCGAGCGCCCGGCCGGTTTCGGCCACCGCCCCGCCTTCACGCCGTCATGGGCGGCGGTCAGCCGCCGCAACAGCGTCACGGTCCAGGCCATCGCCACGTCGGCGACCTCGTCGTCGAAGGCGCCCGGCGTGTTGGCGACCACGATGCCTCTGGCCTCCGCCGCCGCCCGGTCGATGCCGTCCAGCCCCACGCCCCATTTGGAGATGACCCGCAATTGCGGCAGCCTGGCCAGCACCTCGGCGCTGAAGCGGTCGTCGCCGGCCACCGCGCCGACGCAGCCTTGCAACGCCTCGACCAGCGCCTCTCCTTCGAGATGCTGGCCTTCGATCTCGGGCACCTGCAACGCGAAACCGGCCTCCTCCAGGGCGCCCCGCAGCCCGTCCAGGTCGCGGACCAGCTGTCGGCAGGTGATGGCGATCTTCAACGCTCACCCTCCCGCCGCAGCCGGTGGAGCGTCTCGGCCAGGGCGAAATCGGCCTCGGTGTCGATATCGGCCGCTTCCACCGCATCGATCTCGAACAGCAGCGGCCGCTCCCCGAAACGGCGCCCGCCCGCCGCCTGCTCGCGGGTGAAGACATACATGCCGGAGTTCTCCTCGAACACCGGCGGCAGGTCCTGGGTGCGCAGCAACACCCGCGGGTCGTGGTTGAGGGGGCGTCCGCCGCCATCGTAAAGCCTGGTTTGTAGGCGGGTCACGGTCATCAGGGAGTCGTGGCGGCCGAGGCCCTCTTCCAGCGCCCGCAGGCCCGCCCGCAGCGTGGCGGCGGTGAGCAGCGGGCTGGTCGCGTGAGTCTGAACGTACCACGGGCTTTCGATCAGGCCGGCGTCGTGGCGCAGGATTTCGGTCATCGCCACCTCGCCGCCCCGCAGGTGGCGGGGGCGGTCGATCACCTGCACCGAAGGGAAGTGCCGCGCGCATTGCTCGGCCACGATGGGGCTGTCGGTATCGACGGCGATGCGGACCACCTCCGGACATGCCAGCAGGGTGAGCAGCATGCGGTGGAACAGGGGGCGGCCGTCGAAAAGCCGGTAGTTCTTGCCGGGCACGCGCTCGCTGTCGTGGCGCATGGGAACCAGAGCCGCAACCTTCATGGGCGCTTCCCCCGCGCCGGCCACTCGAAGCCGCGCGGATAGTAGAAGCGGCGCTTGAGCGCCCGCGACGGCTCGCCGACCTGGCGGAACCCCTGCCACGCGCCCCAGAACTGTGCGCAGCGAAAGCGCGGGATCGCCCACAGATGGGTCGCCAGGCATCCCCGCGCCAGGGCGGCGAAATAGTCGCGCGCGACATTGGCCGCGAACAGGCCGGCCGCCTCCAGGGCGTAGAAGCGATGATGGCCGAAAAGCCTCTTATGGGCGATCGCCTCCCGCCGGTAGCGGTTCACGATCTGCGGAAAACTCTCCCGGTGCACGTGGACGACGCTGGCGTCGGCCTCGTAGCGGATGCGCCAGCCGTCCTGCTGCGCCCGCCAGGCCCAGGCGATGTCCTCCAGCCCGGTCAGCTCCTCGTCGTAACGCTGCCTCGCCCACAGCGAAGCGCGCACCGCGCAATTGGCGTTGTTGCAGAAGGGGTGCTTCTGGCCCGCGTCCGAGCGGGGCGGGAACAGGCGGCGCATGATCTCGCGCCCCGAGAAGGCGCTCTCCTCGTCGCCGGTCTGGCGGCCATAGACCAGCGCCACGCCGTCATCGGCCTCCAGCGGCGCCGTCAGGCGCTCGAGCCAGCCCTCGTCGCCGGGATAGACATGGGCGCTGGCGAACACGAGCAGCTCCCCCGAAGCGGCGTCGCAGCCGACATTGAGCGCCCGTCCGAAGGTGAAGCGGGACGGTTCGATGGCGACGATGCGCGCGCCGGCCTCTTCGGCGATCGCCACCGTCCCGTCGCTGGAGCCGGAATCGACCAGGACGATCTCGTCCGCCCGGCGGCTCTGGCGGGCGAGGCCATCCAGCAGCGCCGGCAGATGAGCGGCCTCGTTCAGCGCCCGGATCACGACCGAAACGGCAGCCATAGACCGTCCCGCAGCCCGTGCGCCATACCCGAACCCCGCCCCCGAAAACCGAACCCCACCAGCGCCATCCTCCCCCCTGTCCACCTTCTGTCGCCCTGCGCTCCCCCAGACTCCGCCGCGCCCCCCTGGGAGCGCCGGCGTCCCGCCGGCAAACGGGCCGCAAGGCCCGTCAACGCACCGCTCCCACCGTCAGGCACTGCCACCCGCCACTCGCACCCCCACCACGCCGGCCGCCGGCTTGACGAAGCCGCCCTTTGGGCTGTCACTACGGTGATGTTTCGTCCGCCCATGTCGGCTTTTTCCGATCGTTCTCTTGACGATTTTCTACGGCTTTCCCATCCGGGCTCCAGGCTCGTAACGCTCGACGCCGATGTCGCCGCTGCGTTGCCGCATGATGTAGCTCTCATACCATGCCGCCATGCGTAGCAAAGTATCCATCGATACGCCGAAAGCTTTCTCGATCCTGAACGCCATCTCTGGCGACAGACCGGCCTTTTCGTTCAGGAGGTCGGACAGCGTGGCTCGGCGTACCCCCAGGATCTCGGCCGCACGGGTGACCGATAGGTCCAGTTCCTTCAGGATTTCGGTGCGGACGAAGCTGCCGGGATGCGGCGGCGTCATGCCGATCTTTACTCTTTCCCCATCCATCAGTGATAGTCCTCCAGGTCCATATTCGCGACGTCTCCGTTGTCGATCCTGAAAGTGATCCGCCAGTTGCCGGAGACGCTGATGCTCCAGGTCCCGGCTCGGTCACCCGACAGCCGATGGATGCGCCACCCTGGCGGCCCTCGCACACCGTCTATATCGGCCGCGCTGATGATCGCGGCGAGGACATTGCGCACCCGCCCGGCCAGATCGGGGCGGATACCCCTTTCGTCGTCATCCTCGGCAAGCCGCTTCAAGCCCTTGTGACGGATGTTTCGTATTTGCATGTCATGCATATACGGTGAAACCGTATAACATCAATGGTAAAGTGCCATTCTTCACCTGCTCGCGCATTGAGCCAGGGGTCCCTTGACACCCTTCGCCTATTTACCGCCGGGCGCCAGTACATCGACGTCCTTGCCTTGCCGCTCGATCCGGTGGGCCTGTGCGGCATCCCGTAGCGCGCCGGGCGCGACCGCACCTGCCGGGCGCCGCCCCCATCCCGCCGTCAACCAGCCCGAAGGCCCACCAACGCCCCATCTCCCGCCGTCAGGCACCGACCGAGCGTCTCGCTCCCTAGGAGCGCCGGCGTCCCGCCGGCAAACGGGCCGCAAGGCCCGTCAACGCACATCCCCCACCGCCAGGCACCACCACCCCCCCACCCGCTCCCACTAACCACTAGCCACTAGCCACTAGGCTCAGGACCCATAAACGGTCTTGAGTATTGTTGTGAGAAGTGGTTCAAGCTCTCCAGCTATAGAGGAGGCTATCATGTCTGACCACCACTTCTGGTTATCGGATGCCCAGTTCGCCCGCATCCAGCCGCTGTTGCCCAACAAGGTGCGCGGCGTGCCCCGGGTCGATGACCGGCGCGTCATCTCGGGCATCATCCACGTCATCGGCAACGGGCTGAGGTGGCGCGACGCGCCGCCTGAATACGGTCCTCACAAGACCCTCTACAACCGCTTCGTGCGCTGGAGCAGGGCTGGCGTATTCGGACGCATCTTCGAGGCTCTGGCTGCCGACAGCCGGGCGTCGGGGACGGTGATGATCGACGCCACCTACCTGAAGGCTCACCGGACTGCGGCCAGCCTGCTCAAAAAGGGGCTTTTCCGCGATGTATCGGGCGCAGCCGAGGCGGCTTGAACTCGAAGCTGCACGCGGTTTGCGACGGCGACGGCAAGCCCTTGATCCTGCTGCTGACCGAGGGGCAGGCCAGCGACTACCGGGGCGCCGAGGCCATCTTGCCGGCAGTGCCGGACGCCGATGTCCTGATCGCCGACAAGGGCTATGACAGCGACCGTTTCCGCCAGGCCCTGGCCGAACGGCGCATCGAGACATGCATCCCCGGACGGGCGAACCGCAAGAGGCCGATAGAACATGACCCAAAGCTATACAAACGGCGAAACCTCATCGAACGGATGTTCGGAAGGCTCAAGGACTGGAGGCGCATCGCCACACGATACGACCGATGCGCGCACACCTTCTTTAGCGCTATCTGCATCGCCGCCACCGTCATCTTCTGGTTATGAGGCCTGAGCCTAGCCACTGGCCACTAACTAGCCCCCCAACCTTGACGAAACCGCCCACCACGGCGTAACCGGTCCCCTGCGGGCAGAAAGCGGAAACGGGGATGCCGGTCCATCCAGTCATCCTGTCGGGGGGATCGGGCACCCGGCTCTGGCCCGAATCGCTGGCGGCGCACCCCAAGCAGTTCCTGCCGCTGACCTCCCGCCGCAGTCTGCTGCAGGAAACGGCGCTGCGCGTGTCCGATACCGCCGCCTTCGCCCCCGCCCTGGCGATGTGCAACCGGCGCCACCGCTTCCTCGTCGCCGAACAGCTGCGCGAGGTGGCCATAGAGCCGGACCGCATCGTCCTGGAACCGGCCGCGCGCAATACCGCCCCCGCCATCGCCGCCGCCGCCATGCTGCTTGCGGCCCGCGACCGCGACGCCCTCATGCTGGTTCTCCCCTCCGACCACGCGGTCGGCAACGCCGCCGCCTTCCGCGCCGCCGTCGCCACCGCCATGCCGGCCGCCGCCGCCGGGCTGCTGGTGACATTCGGCGTCGAGCCCACCGGCCCGCACACCGGTTACGGCTACATCGCCGCCGGCGAGGAACTGCGATCGTCCCCGGGCTGCTTCCGCGTCTCCCGTTTCGTCGAGAAGCCGGACCTGGAGACCGCCCGCCGCTATCTGGCGCAGGGCGGCTGGTCCTGGAACAGCGGCATGTTCCTGTTCGCGGCCGGCGCCTTCCTCGACGAGTGCAAACGATGGCAGCCCGCGCTTCACGACGCCGTCCAGGCCGCCATCGCCGGCGCCAGGGACGATCTGGCCAGGGACGATCTGGATTTCCTGCGGCTCGCCGCCGAACCCTTCGCGGCCGCCCCGTCGATCTCGGTCGATTACGCCGTCATGGAGCGCACCGGCAAGGCGGCCGTCGTGCCCGCCGACATGGACTGGACGGACATGGGCTCATGGGCCGCGCTGTGGCAGACCGGCGCCAGGGACGAAGACGACAACCTTCGCCGCGGCCGCACCGTCGTTTCCGGCACCTCGCGCTCGCTGATCTCCTCCACCGCTTCCGACGGCCCGCTGGTCGTCGCCCTGGGCGTCGAGCGCCTCGCCGTGGTCGCGACCCGGGACGCGGTGCTGGTGGCGCCGCTCGCCCGCGCCGACGAGGTCGGCGACATGGCGCGCCGCCTGGGCGAGAAACCGGGCGCCATCGGGGCCTATGCCCGCGTCCACCGCCCCTGGGGGTTCTTCCAAACACTGCATCGCGGCGAGCGCTTCCAGGTCAAACGGCTTTCGGTCAAGCCGGGCGCCGCCCTGTCCCTGCAGCGCCACCGCCACCGCGCCGAGCACTGGGTGGTCCTCGACGGCGTGGCCCGGGTCGTCAGGGACGGCGACAGCTTCCTCCTGCGCCAGAACGAAGTCGCCGACATCCCGCCGCTCTGCGTCCACCGCCTCGCCAATCCCGGCCCCGAGCCGCTCGACCTCATCGAGGTCCAGACCGGCGACTATCTGGGCGAGGACGACATCGAGCGTTTCGAAGACGACTATGGCCGCTCCGCCAGGCCGGCCCCCCGCCCATCGCCTGCCGGGCGCAAAAGCGCCGCCGCCAGGCACCTCCCAGGCGTTCCGCCCCCTGGGAGCGCCGGCGTCTCGCCGGCAAACGGGCCGAAGGCCCGTCAACGCACCGTCCCCCACCGCCAGGCACCGCCGCCAGCCACCCGCTCTCACTAACCACTGGCCACAAGTCAAACCGAGACACTACCTGCCGCCACCCTTCCCGGCACCGCTGGGCGGGATATGGCGGCGTCGAACTGATCGTGCCGTGCCCCGCCGCTCATGCCCTGCCATTGCCGTTGTTCGAGCTTCCGAAGCGAAACGGTCGCTCCGGCTACAGCTTCATCTTTTTGAACACACCTTCCGGGATGGCGCGGATGATGGCCATGATCGGGCGCCAGATGCGACGCACATAGACGACGTCGCGGCGCCGGTGGACAGCCCGGGCGACCGCGCAGGCAACTTCCTCCGGCTCGGCGGTCAACAGCGCCGGATGCTCCTTTCCTTCGATCATCCGGGTCCGGACGAAGCCCGGCTTGATGGTGACGACATGGACGCCCGATCCGGCCAGCCGGTTGCGCAGGCCCGACAGGAAGGCGGTGAACCCTGCCTTTGCCGAGCCGTAGATATAGTTCGAGCCCCGGCCACGTTCGCCCGCCACCGAGCTGATGCCGACCAGGATACCGCTGCCGCGCGCTGCGAACCTTTCCGCCAGCGCCTCCATCAGCAGAGCAGGGCCCATATAGTTGGTCTGCATCGCGCGGGCAGCGGCAGCGGCGGCGCCTTCGCCCTCCCGCCGTTCGACCATCGCCCCGACGACGCAGATGGCGACATCGGGCAGAGGATCGAGCTCGTCGAGCAGAGAAGCGCCGCCGTCATCGTGAAGAACGTCGCAGAGATGGGTGGCGCTGGTGGCGCCCATGCGCACATGCAGGTCCCGCGCTTCCCTGTCGAGCCGTTCCGGGTCACGGGCGGCAAGCTGCAACGCATATCCTTCGCCAGCCAGCTTGCGCGTCAAGGCGCGGCCGATATCCGATGTCGCGCCAATGACCAACGCTGTCTTCGCTCCGTTGCTCATGTGTCGTCTCCATCGCTCGTCATGCCTATGGTTCCGGAAGAACCGCGCTCTCTCGCCGAGCTTGCCCTTCTGGTCGCCGGAAGGAAACGAATTTTGCCGCCCGTTGCAGGCGGGGGTGCGCCGCTCAGGACGAGGTTTCCCGTCGCAGAGCCGTCTAACCGTGAAGACATTACACATTTGAAACCAATTGATATCGAGGGTAAGGGCGCGGACGTAGGTGCGGGCACCGTTGCTTGTGAAGCTGTCCGCGGGTGGGTGCACAGGATGTACCATGGGCACGCCTGGGCTTGTCCTTGGTGTCTGGGCACCACGGCGGGCCTTGCGCTTCCTGTGCGTGCCGCGGGTGTCCGCGAAGCTGCTTGCCGGTAGGGCGCTGAGCGCGGTCTCGACATGGGTTTGACCGATAGGGTCATGTTGTGGTAGTGGAAACTACGGGGCTGGCCATGCCAGCATAAGCGTGCCGGCAGGGAGGGAAGCAGTTGACTCATCGAAAGCCAAAGAAGATCGCCCTTCTTGTTGCAGGTATGCACAGAAGTGGCACATCTGCGTTGACGCACACTCTCAGTATCTTGGGTTATAGCTTGCCGCGCAACATTCTACCAGCCAATCCTACCAATGAAGCAGGACATTGGGAGCCAAAGGATATTGTGTCCCTCAATGAAGAGATACTTGCGTTTGCTGGCACGGCTTGGGATGATATCCTTCCGTTTGATTTACATCGATATAATTCTTCTATAATCGATGGTTTCCGTGAAAGGGCTTTAGCTTTGCTTGAACGCGAATATGGGGAAAGCCAATTATTTGTTTTGAAAGATCCTAGAATATGTCGATTGCTTTCCTTCTGGGCTGAAGTGATAAAAACCTTTGATGCTGAGCCTGTTATTGTTATACCTATTCGCCATCCTCTGGAAGTTGCCGCATCTCTGGAGAAACGTAACGGTATTGACCATTTCACAGGATGCCTCTTATGGCTTCGTCATGTCCTGGATGCTGAAGCAAATTCACGTGGGTTTAGGCGCGCATGTTTGCAATATGCGGCACTCTTAGGCGAATCCAAGGCGACCATGGAAGGACTAGGCCATACTCTCGATCTTCCATGGCCTAACAATGCAACAAACACCTGGGTCGAGATTGAGCGTTTTCTTCGTCCTGAATTGCGCCACCACAAGGCTAATGACATTTCATCATTTAGGAATTTCGCCTACTTTTCTTGGCTAAAGACGAGTCTCGAAATTTGCGATAGGTGGTCCTATAATACGATCACACAAGAAGACATGACGAAACTCGATAACATTAGAATAGTCTTCGATAGAACACATCTGACTTTCCATAACACCCATATAAAAGGCTTGAATCGTGCTCTCGCAGAGAGCGTTGATGAGTCTAAGATCTTGAAGCATACTTTAGGGAAACGTAATGAATCAATAGAAAACTTGAGCAACGATCTTGCCAAACGTAGAATTGACACAATATCTTTGAAGCGATCTTTAGCGACATTGGAGCGATCTTTGGCGACACGCAATGCTACTTTGGCAGCACGCGATGCTGAAATAATTATGTGCGAAAGAGAAATAAAAGCGCTTTATGAATCGAGGAGCTGGCGAATAACTGCTCCATTCAGGCACGCAAGAAGAATGCCAGGAGCGTTAGCACGCTCTATATGGCGCAAAATTCCGCTTTCAACACAATGCTAGCATTATTGAAATATACGACTGCCTATCGTAACTTACCGTAGCTGGAAGACGGTAAAGATCAAGGATATCTGCAATCGCTTCATTGTAGAGAAATTTAGAATCAAGGAAAGAATTGGAGAATAATGACAACATTACATGCATTATTTATCGCCAAGTGATCGAGCGCCGATTGCAATATCACGACTATAGTGTGGATATAATGACACAAGCCTCTCGAAGAATTTAGGCATGACTTCTATGTCGTCATATGCCCGCAGGCGTTCGATAAATTGCCACTATGTGGAAAATTGATCGCTTACCAAATGGAGCAAGGCGCTTCAGATAGATGGTTTGGTGAAAGGTATTTGGACATCCTCAATAGTGCATTTTGTGTTTTGAATATGCGACTCACAACCTCCCCTATTTGCAAGGAAAGGGGATTGGCTACCCAGCAAATGGGCCGCAAGGCCAGCACATCGCTCGCCACCACCATGCCCACCCGGCCCACCGCCCGCAAATGCCCGCCGGATCGCCGCCGGTGGCGGTGCATGCCCGCTCGACGACGCAGCGGGCCGCCACCTCGCCGGAACCGCCGCCATGAGCGCGTGCGTCCCTGAAGACGGGCGGCCCGACAGCCTGCGACCCAGGGTCGCCGTGCTGCTGGTGGCCTTCCGGGATGCCCGTTTTCTGCCGCAGCAGCTGGCGTCGATCCGTGCCCAGAACCACCGCAATCTCGATCTATGGGTATCGCGCGATTGCGACGACCGGGAGATAGGCCGCGTCTTGCAACGATATGCGCCGGCATTCCCGCCGGGCCGCTTTTCCGTCCGCCCGGGGCCGCGCAGGGGAGCGGCGGCCAACTTCCTCTCGATGGCCTTCGACCCCGCCATTGAGGCCGATTACTTCGCCTGGTGCGACCAGGACGACGTCTGGGAAGAGGACAAGCTCGCCCGCGCCGTCGCGGCTCTGGAGAAGTCCCCCGCCCGCGTCCCCGCCCTCTACGCCTCCAGATCGCAGCTGATCGATGCCCAGGGGCGCCGCCTGGGGCTGACATCTCTGCGCAACCGCCGCCCGGCCAGCTTCGCCAACGCCCTGGTGGAGAGCATCGCCGGCGGCCACACCATGGTCTTGAACCGGGCGGCGCGCGACCTGCTGCGGGCCGCGGGCATAGACGACATCCCCTATCACGACTGGTGGACCTACATGCTCGTGACCGGTGCCGGCGGCCATGTCCATTACGACCCCTGTCCCCATGTGCGCTACCGCCTCCACGACGGCAACCATACGGGGACGGGAACGAACCTTCCCGGCAGGCTGTGGCGGCGCCTGCGCCATTCGCTGAGCGGCAGGACGTCATCGATCAGGCGAGCGAATATCCGGGCCCTGCACGAAGCCAGGCACGTGCTGACGGCGGACAACGCCCGGCGGCTGGACATGTTCAGCCGCGTTCTGGAGGCTGCCCCCTGGTCGCAATGGGCGGGGCTTCGAAAGTCTGGCATCTATCGGCAGACATTCTTCGAAACGATCCAGGTCTATTGCGATATCCTCGTCGTCGCAAAACTCTCCCGGCGCTGACGCCTCCCCGGGAGCCAGCCGTTCCCCCTGGCACCGCCGCCAGCGTTACGCGCCCCCTGGGAGCGCCGGCGTCCCACCGGCAAACGAGCCGCAAGGCCCGTCAACGCACCACCACCCCACCGCCAGGCACCATCCGCCATTTCCCGCTCTCACTAACCACTAGCCACCGGCCACCGGCCACTAACCACTACCCACCAGCCACTGGCCAAAGCGCCGGCGGCGATGGAATAATGTGACAACGGCATCGCAGAAACGCTGCCGCATGCGGGAGCCCGGCATGGTCGAAGACCCCCTCGCCGCCCTGCCCAGGATCGCCCGCGGCAAGGGCATCCACCTCTGGGATCGGGACGGCAGGCGTTACATCGACGCCTCCAGCGGACCGGCCACCGCCTGCATCGGCCACGGCAACGAGGAGGTGGGCGAGGCCATCCGCGCCCAGCTGGAGAAGGTCGCCTTCGCCTATCGCTTCCACTTCCGCAACGACCCGGCCGAGGAACTGGCCGAGACCGTCCGCGCCAGGGCGGGCGGCGGCCTCCAGCACGTCATCTTCACCACCGGCGGCTCGGAATCGGTGGAAGCCTGCCTGAAGCTGGCGCTGCAATATCACGCCGCCCGCGGCGAGATGTCGCGCCGCCGCTTCGTCTCCCGCCAGCGGTCGTGGCACGGCAACACGCTGGGCGCGCTTTCGGTCTCCGGCTTCCTGCAACGCCAGGCGCCCTATTTCGGCGCCCTGCTGGAGGTAAGCCGCCTTTCGCCCGTCAACGCCTACCGCCCGCCGCCGGGCGTGGCGCCGCAGGACGTGGCCGAACACTGCGCGCAGGAGCTCGACGACGAGATCCGCCGCCTCGGCGCCGCCAGCGTCGCCGCCTTCATCTTCGAGCCGGTGGTGGGTGCGGCCGGCGGCGCCGTTCCCGCCCCCGACGGCTATGCCCGCCGCATCCGCGACATCTGCGACCACCACGGCGTGCTGATGATCGCCGACGAGGTGATGTGCGGCACCGGCCGCTGCGGCACCTGGCGCGCCCTGGAACATGACGGCATCGAGCCGGACCTGATGGCCATCGCCAAAGGGCTGGGCGGCGGCTATCTGCCGCTGGGCGCCTGCGTGTTCTCGCGCAAGGTGGCGCAGCCGATCTACGAGCGGCACGGCCAGCCGGCCACCGGCCACACCTTCACCGCCCATCCCGCCTCCTGCGCGGCCGGGCTGGCGGTGCAGCGCATCGTGGAACGCGACCGCCTGGTGGCCAAGGTGGCCGCCGACGGCCCCTACCTGCGGCAGCGGTTGCGGGAGGCGCTGGGCCAGCACCCCCATATCGGCGACATTCGCGGGCGCGGCTTCCTCCAGGGCCTGGAGATCGTCGCCGACCGGGAGACCAGGGAACCCTTCGACCCGGCCCTCGCCATCTTCCAGCGCGTCATGAAGGCGGGCTTCAAAAACGGCCTGATCGTCTATCCCACCGGCGGCAACGTCGATGGCGAGAAGGGCGACCAGCTGATCGTCGCCCCGCCCTACAACGCCACCCGCGCCGAACTCGACGAGATCGTGGACCTGCTGCCCCGCGTCATCGACGAGGCGCTGGCCGCCACGCCCCGATGATGCGGCGACTGCGATATGACAGCGATAGCCTCGATCTCGAAGACATCTATGACGGCCTGGAATGGGCTTGCCACGGGTGTCCTACAACTACCTCTAAAATGCTGTGGAAGCTTCGGTATGCGGCGAAAATCACTCCGTGTAACCGCTCTCCGGAAACCATCCTCGAGAGATCCGTGGCCATGCTGGCGCAGCGGGGCCATATGCCCTGCTACTTCAATCAATGCCCGGCCGCTTCGGGCATCTTCGGCGCCGACAGCGACAAACGCACCAATGTCGATCTCGTGCGCTGGTCCGATTCGGAGAAATACGCCAACCTCATCGAACTGAAATGGGAGAGCGGCGATCCCCATGCCGCCCTGTCGCAGATCGTCCGCTACGGCATGTTGTACCTCTTCTGCCGCGTCCACAGAAGCCGATTGCCGCTTTGCGACCGGCCGCTGATGGATGCGCGCCATGTCGCTCTGAACGTCGTCGCTCCCAGAAAATACTACCGCAAATATTCCCGCGGCTTCGGCGGCGAGGCCCTGCTGGCCCACACCGGCGCCCGCCTCGCCGCTTTCGCCGGCGGGAAAACCGGCGGCGCCCTGTCGATGACTCTCCACGCCTGCGCCTTCCCGGCCCGTTTCCGGCTGCACTGCGACCGCGACGATCTCACGCATGAAGCGCGCGCAATTCGCGATGCCTTCGCGAATTTGACGCTGCTGTGGTCCGGCCCGTGACCGGAGGACGCTTCCTGCCCGGCGTTCCCGGCAGGCTCATAGAGGCGATCTACGACAACGCCCCCGGCAACGAAATCGCGAGCGGCAAGTTCGATAGCCCGGAATCGTCGGCAGCGCTGGCCGCCAACGCCCTGGGATACTTCCTCCAGTGGGCGCACGAGCTTCCCCCGTTGCCGGGCTGCGAGCAGGCCGGATGGCCGGCTCGTTCCCTGGAGCTGGAAGCCACCATCCGCTTTCCCTGGCGCGGCGGCCGCCATCCCGTTCTGGATGGCCTGGTCGAGACCTCGACCGCCCTCATCGGCATCGAATCCAAGCGTTTCGAGCCGTTCCGGAACAAGCCCCCCGCCCGCTTCAGCACGGCATATCGGCGCCCCTGCTGGGGCGGCGGCATGAAAGGCTACGAGGCCGTTCGCGACCGCCTCGGCGAGGACGGCAGCCTCTATGCGTTCGTCGATGCCGCGCAGCTCGTCAAACACGCCTTCGCCTTGCGAACCGAAGTCCACCGCCCCGGCAGGGAGCGTCTTGCCCCCGTTCTCTTCTATCTCTACGCGCAGCCGGACGCCTGGCCGCAAAGCGGCCGCAGCATCGAAGACGAAGACGAAGCCCGCCACCGCCGGGAGATCCGCCGTTTCGCCAGCGAGGTGGCCGGCGACGAGGTGGCGTTCGCCGCCTGCTCCTACGGAGAGCTCCTCGATCGCTGGGCACGGCACGAAGGCATCGCCGCCCACGCCTCCGCCCTGAGATCGCGCTTTTCGCCCTGACAACCTTCGCCGCCCCCCGGCGGGCCGGACGGCCCGCCCATACACCATCTCCCCGAGCACCGGCGCCCCGCCGGCAGACGGGCCGAAGGTCAACGCACCACCCACCACCGTTTGACACTGCCCCCCGTCAAAGCAGCTTGAGAAGCCCGACGATGACGGCGACCTGGGCGATGCTGGCGCCGAAGTAGAAGCGCATAAGCCGCGCTTCGAGGGCGGCGAGGTCGATCTTGAGTTCAGACCTGAGTTCGGCGAGATCAGCCTTGGTGGCGAGCGTGTCGTCGGTGGCGCCGGCAACCCGGTACATAGCGCCGGCAATGGCCTCGGCCTGGCGCCGCCCCCTGGCACTGCCGGTGCCACCGCCCCCCGGCGGGCCGTCCGGCCCGCCCACGCACAGTTCCCCCGAGCGCCGGCGTCCCGCCGGCAAACGGGCCGAAGGCCCGTCAACGCACCACCCGTCACCGCCAGGCACCACCACCCGCTCCCACTGACCACTAACCACTAACCACTGGCCAAAGCGACAGCACCCCGCCGCCAGGCTCCACCTCCCCACGCCCACCACAAAGGTCAGGGCCCATCCCCGCCGCCGTCACTAGCGCCCGACAGCAGGTCGAGCAGGTTTTCCAGCTGGGGATTGCCGCCCTCGCCCTCCGCCTCCGGAGCGCCGTTCGACAGCAGGTCGAGCAGCGCCCCGGCGCCCTCCGCCAGCGGTTCGGCGCCCGGCAGGCTTTCGACGACCGCGCCGGCGGCCGCCGCCGGGTCGGCGTCCTCGTCGCCGCCGGCCGCGCCGGCCACCTCTTCCAGCAGCGCGCCCGTCGCCTCCAGCTGGTTGCCGCCCAGCGTGCCTGCGACGGCAGCGGCGGTGCGCTCCACCAGAAACGCCTCCAGAGGTCGTGTGTCCAGGGCGATCTCCGGGCCGTCGAAGGAGCCGGCAACGGCGATGGGGATGGTCGGCAGATCGTCGCCGGCGGTAAGCCTGACGCTGCCCGTCAGGTCGAGGCGCCGGCGCGGCAGGTCGATGCTGGCCTGCCCCTGCGCCTCGCCGCCCGCCAGCCGTGCCGCGATATCCTGCGAGCGGACGATGCCGTCGTCGATCTCGAAGCCGGCGCGCGCCTCGCCGATGGCCGTGCGCCCGCCGCTGCTCGCCTGCGTCAGCAGCCGGGCGATGGCGAGCGGGTCGTCCAGGCCCTCCAGCCGCTCGCCGATGGCGGCGAGGTCGAAACCGTCCAGCCACCCCTCGCGCAGGACGACCTCGCCGCTGCCGTCCAGCGCCTCGACGATGGCGCTTTGCGTGCGGCCCTCGCTGACCAGCTGCGCATCCAGGTCGAGGCGCCCGCCGACGCCATCGCCGGCCTCGACCGCCCGCGCCATCCGCGCCATGTCGGCATCGACCAGGGCGAGGGTGGCGGTGAAGCGTTGCGGCGCGCCCGCCGTCGCGCTGCCGGTCGCCGTCGCGCGCCCGCCGAAAAGCCCGCCCTCGAAGCGCTCCACCGTCAGCCTGCCATCGTCGATGACGGCCGTCGCGGCGGCCTCCTCGAGCGCCAGCGCGCCCAGCGAAAGCCGCCGCGCGGCGATCTCCAGGCGCCCATCGACGGCGCCGAGCGCATCCAGGCGGATGTCTCCGCCCGCTCGCCTCGCCGTGCCGTCATCCGCCCCGTTGCCATTGCCGCCCTGGCCGCCATCGCCGGGCGCTGCGGAGCCCAGGGCGGCGAGGAAGGGGTCGAGCGCCAGCTCGCCGCTCCGAAGCCGGGCTTCGATCAAGGGGCGCGGCCCGTCGAAGGTCGCCGCCAGCGTGCCCTCCAGCGCCGCCGGCCCCAGCCGCGACGGGGCCAGCACGGCGTCGATGCGCTCGCCATCCCCCACCGCCGACAGTCTCAGGGAAACGGCGCCCAGGCCGCTGCCGCTGCCCCCGGCGCCGAGATCGGCCGCCAGCCGGGCCAGTTCGTCGTGGCTGCCGCGAACATCGAGGTCGAAGCTGGGCGCCGCATCCAGGCCCTCCAGCCTGCCGCTGCCTTCCAGGTCGGCGCCCAGGGCCTGCGCCGTGGCGTCGAAGTCGAGCCGGACCGCGTCACCGCCGACATGAGCCTCCATGGCGAAGGCGGAATCGCCCTCGCCGGGTAGGGCGAGATGGAAGGCGCCCGCCAGGGCGCGCAGGCTGGCGCCCTTCGCCTCCAGGCGCCCGTCGAAGGCCGCCGCGCCGAAGGGATCGGCCAGGGTGCCGTCCAGGCCGGCCGTGCCGATGCCGCTCGTCAGCCGCTGCTGCAATGCGTAGCGCCCGCCCTTGCCCCGCAGCTCGCCCTCCAGCTGCACCGCGCCCAGGCGCGCGCCGTCCAGCGGCGCTCCGGCGCCGGCCAGCCGCAGCAGCCCGCCGGCATCCTCCGCCTCGCCGGCGAGCGTCAGCGCCACCTCTCCCTCGCCGGGATCGAGCTTGCCGGAAAGGCGCAGGCTGGCGCCGGCGACGTCGTCGGCGCCCAGGCGTTCGATCTCGAGCCGGCCGTCGCGCCAGCTGCCGGCGACGGTCACCCCGCCCAGCGCCAGGCCGCGCCAGGTCAGCGCCTCGATGCGCCCGTCGAGCGTCAGATCGACGGGCGCCGCCGCCGGCAGCGGCGGCGCTGCGGCCGCCCCGCCGCCCTCCGCCGCCGGCAGATAGGCGTCGAGATTGAAGCGGTCGATCGCCAGGGTGAGGGCGACCGAATCGTTGCCGCCGCCGAAGCCGGCCCTGGCCTCGCCCGTCAGGCGCGACGAATCGAGATCGGCGACGATCTCCCCCACGGTCAGCGCGGCGGGCGAGGCGGCCAGGCGGGCGGTCAGTGCGAAACGCCGCAACCGGTCCCTGGGCACGCCCTCCGGATCGAGGCCCAGCCAGGCCAGGGTGGCGCGCAGATTGTCGGAGGAGGCCCGCACCGGGCCGCGGAAAACCGGCCGCCCGTCCTCCATGGCGATGCCGCCTTCGACCGCGACGATGGTGCCGCCGGGCAACAGCGCCGCCGACCGCTCCAGGCGCCAGCTTCCGTCGGCCAGCGCCACGGCGAGGTCGGCGCGGCGCACCGGCGCCCCCCGCCAGACGATGGCGTCGGCCGAAAGCCGGGCGCGCAGGCGCAGATCGGCGGGAAACACCGCCATGGCGGGCGCCGCCGCCCGCTCCTCGCCGCCGCCCACCGGCAGCAGCGGCAGCAGGGCGTCGAGGTCGAGGCGATGGAAGGCCAGCGTCAGCGCCGCCCCCTGCCGCGGCGCGAAGGAGGCCTCGCCGGTCGCCTGGCTCTCGCCCAGCCGCAGCGCCAGATCGGAGAGCGTCACCCCGTCCCCGGCCAGCGCCAGCGAGGCGTCGGCCGCCAGCGGCGGGCCGCTGCCGGCATCGGCTGCCGCCCCGGCCAGCGCCAGCGCCAGGCCGGCATGGGCGGCTTCGGCCTCCACCTGGCCGGCGAAGGCGCTGCGCCCGGCGGCCAGCGTCACGGCGCCCGCGATCTTCACGGACGCCTCTTCGCCGGCCGCCAGCAGCGCGTTCACGGCCAGCTGCGGGCGGGAGATGCGGCCTATATCCGCGTCCAGCCGCCAGGAACGGCCCTCGTGCAGGAAACTCGCCCGCAGATCGAAGGGGCCGTCGCGCCCGCGCGCGTCGAGCCTGAGATCGACCCGTTCGAAGGCCAGCCGGGTGGGGCCGTCGCGCCACTCGATGCGCGCGTCGTCGAGATCGACCCGCGCGATGGAGACGGCAGGCCCGCCACCGCTGCCATTGCGGCCGGCGATCTCCCAGCTCGCCTGGCCGTCGCCGCTCTCCAGCACGATGGTGGGCCGCACCAGGCGCACCCGCTCGATCGCCACCTCCAGCGACGCCAGGGGCAGGAGCTCCACCGAGGCCAGCACGCGGGGAAGCTGCAGGAAGGGGGTGCCCGAGCCGGAGGGCGCGCCGGCCACGGTGACGTCCTCGATGGAGAACGCGATCTCCGGAAGCAGCACGAAGGCGATATCGCCGCCGACGCTGACCCGGCGCCCGGTGGCCGCTTCCAGCCTCGCCTCGATCTCGCCCTTGTAGTCGTTGAGGTCGATGGCGAACAGCAGCGCCGCGACGGCGACCGCCACGACGGCGACGAGGCCCGCGAGGACGATGAGGATGATGCGCAAGCTGCGCCTCCGCTGGGCCAGGGCACCGTCGGCGCCCGCCGCCCTCCTGGCCCGTCGCGATGGCCATTTTATGGCGGCGCTTTCTCGACGGCGGCGCGGCGGCGACAGAGTGCACGCTCGCCACCGCCCGGCGCAAGCCGGCGCAAGGCACCGCCCCCAGGCTTCCGGCCATGGAACGGCCGGATACCGATGGCCTCGATGGCCCGCGTCTCACAGTCTCACATCTGTCCGAACCAGGACAGGAAGGCGCGGCAGTGCCATGGTTTGAAAATAGGCAGGTGCCGTTTGCCCCCACCCCCAGGCGTCCCGTCCCCGGCAGGCCGTCCGGCCCGTCCACTCACCGTCAGGCACCACCCAGGCGTCCCGCCTCCTGGGAGCGCCGGCGTCCCGCCGGCAAACGGGCCGAAGGCCCGTCAACGCACCGCCACCACCGCCAGGCACTCTCACCGACCACTGGCTACCGGCCACTGGCCACTAACCACTAACCACTAACCACTAACCACCGCCCGCCCTTCGCCGCCGCCGTGTTTGTGCTAGCTTCCGCCGGCATGACCGACACGCCGCCAAACCCCTTCGCGCCCGATGCCGGCGACCGCCTGCTGGCGTCGTTGGAGTCGTTGAACGAGCACCAGCGCCGCGCGGTCGAAATCGACCAAGGGCCGTTGCTGGTGCTGGCAGGCGCCGGCACCGGCAAGACGCGCGTGCTCACCGTCAGGCTGGCCCGGCTGCTGGCGACCGGGCGCGCCATGCCGGGCCAGGTGCTGGCCGTCACCTTCACCAACAAGGCGGCGCGCGAGATGTCGAACCGCGTCGCCGGCCTGGTCGGCACGGCCGCCCTCGGCATGTGGATCGGCACCTTCCATGCCATCGGCTTCCGCATCCTGCGCCGCCATGCCGAGCAGGCCGGCCTGAAGACGGACTTCACCATCCTCGACGCCGACGACCAGCGGCGCCTGGCGAAGGACGTGATCGAAACCGCCGGCCTCGACGAGAAGCGCTGGTCCGGCCGCGCGCTGGCAGAAATCGTCGCGCGTTGGAAGGACCGGGGCTGGACTCCGGAGAAGGTGCCGACCGGGGAGGTAGGCGACTTCGCCCACGGCAGGTCGCTGGACCTCTATCGCGACTATCAGGACCGCCTCGTCGAGATCAACGCCGCCGATTTCGGCGACCTGCTGCTGCGCTGCATCGACCTCTTCACCGGCTACCCGGACCTGCTGGAGCTCTATGGCCGCCGCTTCCACTACATCCTGGTGGACGAATATCAGGACACCAACGTGGCGCAATATCTGTGGCTGCGCCTGCTGGCCCAGGGGCATGGCAACATCTGCTGCGTCGGCGACGACGACCAGTCGATCTACGGCTGGCGCGGCGCCGAGGTGGGCAACATCCTGCGCTTCGAGAAGGATTTCTCCGGCGCCCGCATCGTCAGGCTGGAGGACAACTACCGCTCCACGGGCCATATCCTGGGCGCCGCCTCGGGGCTGATCGCCCATAACCGCTCGCGCCTCGGCAAAACCCTGCGCCCGGCGCCTGGCGGCGAGGCCGGCCTGCCGGTGCGGCTGTACGGCGCCTGGGACGAGTCCGGGGAGGCGCGCTTCGTCTGCGAGACCGTCGAGGCCCTGCAGCGCGAAGGCCACCGCCTCGACCGCATGGCCATCCTGGTGCGCGCCGGCTATCAGACCCGCGCCTTCGAGGAGCGGCTGATGGCCCTCGGCATCCCCTACCGGGTCATCGGCGGCCTGCGCTTATACGAGCGCCAGGAGATCCGCGACGCCGTCGCCTATTTCCGCCTGCTGCGCAGCGACGGCGACGATCTCGCCTTCCGGCGCATCGTCAACACCCCCCGGCGCGGCCTGGGAGAGCGCTCGCTGTACCTCCTCCGCCAGGCCGCCCGCTCCGCCGGCCGCCCGCTGATGACCGCCGCCAGGACGCTGCTGGCGGCCGGCGAGCTCCCGGCCCGCCCCCACCGGGCGCTCGAGGCCTTCGTCGACGACATCGACCGCTGGCGCCACGAAGCCGACTCCCTCCCCCTTTCGGCCCTGGCCGCCATGGTGCTCGACCAGTCCGGCCTCGCCGCCATGTGGGCCGCCGACGGCTCGATCCAGGCCCAGAGCCGCCTGGAAAATCTGAAGGAGCTCGTCTCCGCCATGGAGGAATTCGAAAACCTGCTCGAATTCCTGAACCACATAAGCTTGGTTATGGACAATGAAGACGACACGGAAAAGGACACAACCAACATCCTGACCCTGCACGGTGCCAAGGGGCTGGAGTTCGACACCGTCTTCCTGCCCGGTTGGGAGGAGGGCGTGTTCCCCAGCCGGATGACGCTGAACGAGCATGGCGACCGCAGCCTGGAAGAGGAACACCGCCTGGCCTATGTCGGCCTCACGCGGGCACGCGAGCGGGTTTTCGTGCTCCATGCCGGGCGCCGCATGGTGCACGGCCAGTGGCAATCGAACCTGCCGTCGCGTTTCCTGGACGAACTGCCGCAGGAGCATGTCGAGCGCCTGGATTCCGACATGGGCGCGCCCGGATGCTGGCAGGAGGCCGTGGGGCAGTCCTTCCAGAGCGGGCGGGTGAGCGGCTACCGCCGCGCCATCGAAGCGCGTCGCCAGCGTTTCGGCAACGGCGAGGCCGTGGCGGTGCCCGCGCAGAACGGCGCCGTGCCGGCGGCGGGCAGCCGCATCTTCCACTCGAAATTCGGTTATGGCCGGGTGATGGGAGCCGATGGCGAAAAGCTCGACATCGCCTTCGAAAAGGCCGGGCGCAAGAAGGTGATGGCCGCCTTCGTCGCGCCGGCATGAGCGCCGCCGCCCTCTGGCAGGCGAGCGTGACGGTCGCCCGGCCCCTGGCGGCGGCCGCCGGGGCGGCCTTCGAGGAGGCGGGCGCCGTGGCTGTCTCCAGCTTCGCGGGCGATGACGGCTGGTCGGTCGCCGCCCTGTTCGAGGCGCGGCCCTCCGGCGACGCCCTTGCCACCGTTCTCGCCCGCCGCCTGGGTGTGCGAACGGCGGCGGCGATCTCGCGGGTCGCGCCGCGCGACTGGGCGGCCGCCACGGCCGAAGCCTTCCCGCCGCTGGCCATCGGCCCCTTCTGGGTGCATGGCAGCCATTGCGGCCCGCCGGACCTGGCGCGCATCCCCATCCGCATCGATGCCGGCCCCGCCTTCGGCACCGGCGAACATGCCACCACCCGCGGCTGCCTGCTGGCGCTGGCGGCGTTGCGGGAGCGAGGCTTCCAGCCGGCCGCGGCGCTGGATATGGGCTGCGGTTCCGGCATTCTCGCCATCGCTGCCGTGAAGCTCTACGACTGTGCCGTGCTCGCCATCGACAGCGACCCCGATGCCGCCGCCTTCGCCCGCCGCGCGGCCGCTGCCAACGCCGCCGCCCAGAGGATCGCCGTGCTGGTGGGCGACGGCTATGGCGCGCCGCAGGTCGCCGCCGCCGCGCCTTTCGACCTCGTCTGCGCCAACCTCGCCGCCACACCGCTGCGGGCCATGGCGGCGGCGCTCGCCGCCGTGCTGAAGCGGGGCGGCATCGCTATCCTTTCGGGCATACCGGAGGATCGGGCGGACGCCGTGCACGAGAGCCACCGGCAAGCCGGCCTCGCCCCGGCCGGGCGCCTGGACGTGGAAGGCTGGACGACGCTGACGATGACCGGGGGTTGACCGGCGTCTGGCCCGAGCGCGCCGTCGCGCGCGGGCCGTTGCGCCGATAGCGGTTTCGTCTATAGTGCGCGCCCCGCCGCCCGGCGGCGGGCCGTTCCGGGAGACGAGAGAAGCCTCGATGCCGTTTTACGAAAGCACGTTCATCGTCCGCCCCGACGCCTCGCCGCAGCAGGTGGAGGCGCTGGCCGGCGAGATGGAGGAGGTCGTCCGCGCGCGCGGCGGGCGGGTGCCGAAGACCGAGATCTGGGGCCTGAAGTCGTTGGCCTACCGCATCAAGAAGAACCGCAAGGGTCACTATGTCTTCATGAACGTGGAAGCCTCGGCCGACACGCTGAGCGAGCTGGAGCGCAATCTCCGCTTCAGCGACGATGTGCTGCGCTACCTCTCGGTGCGCGTCGATGCGCTGGACCCGGAAGCCTCGCCGATGATGCGCAACAAGTCGAACCGCGACGACCGCTCGATCCGGCGCGACAGCGACGGCGAGAAGGCGCCCGTCGCCGCGCCCGCCACCGATGCCGGCAAGCCTGCCGCCGGCGACAGGCCCGTCGCCGATGCCAGGGGAGAAGGCTGATGCCCATGCCGCCCCGCCGGCCCTATTGGCGCCGCCGCAAGACGTGCCCGTTCTCCGGTCCCAACGCGCCGGTCATCGACTACAAGGACGTAAAGCTGCTGCAACGCTACATCTCCGAGCGCGGCAAGATCGTTCCCTCGCGCATCACCGCCGTTTCGGCCAAGAAGCAGCGCGAGCTGGCCCGCGCCATCAAGCGGGCCCGCTATCTCGCGCTGCTCCCCTATATCGCCCATTAGGGCGGGCCGGCGCCCGCACGGCGCCATGACGAAACTCCACGCCTTCGCGGCCGCCGTCACGGCCGGGGCGGCCGCGGCGCTGCTGTTCCTCTTCGGCACCGGTCTCGGCCTTTCCCTTGCCGGCACCTTCCTGGTCCTGGCTTCGCCGCTGCCGATCTATGTCGCCGGCCTGGGCTGGGGTTCGCTGGCGGCGGGCGGGGCGGGCGTCGTCGCCGTGATGGCTGCCACCCTCTACGGCGACCCGCTGGTCGCCAGCGTCTTCAGCGTCGCCTTCGCTCTGCCCGCCTTCCTCCTCTCCCATCTGGCAGTCGTGCCGCATGGCGCTTTCGGCGGCCGGCGCGGCCCGGCGGAAGAGCCCGCCTGGCGGTCCGCCTCGGCGCTGACCCTGGCGCTCGTCGCCGTCGGCCTGGTGGAGGTCGCCGTCGCCGCGCTGGCGCTGGCGGCCGGCGAGGCGGGTCTTGCCGGCACCGTCCGCGAGCGTCTGGGCGCGCTGATGGCGGCCGCCTACGGCGCCTCCAGCGACGACGCCGCCATCACCGCCATCGTCGATGCCTGGGATTCGCTGGTGCTGGGCGCCATCGTCGTCGCCGTCATGCTGGCCCATGCCGCCCTGGGCGCTCTGGCCCAGGGGCTGGTGCGCAGCGTCGGCGTCCTGCGCCGCCCGGCGCCCGCCTTCTGGCAGCTGCGTCTGCCGGTCTGGCTTTCCATCCTCGCCGTCGTCCTGGCCGCCATCGTCGCCGTCCTGGACGCGGCGGCGGGCGGGCGGGAAGGGCCGGTGGCTTTCGCCATCCACCTTGCGACGGGATTCCTGCTGGTCCTGGGCGGTGGTTTTCTGCTACAAGGGCTGGCCGTCCTGCACGCGCTGACGCGCGGCATGAGCGCGCAGCCCCTGATGCTGGTGGGCTCCTACATGGCGGTGCTCGTCTTCCAGCCCTTCGGCGCGCTGGCCTTCGCGGCCGTCGGTTTCGCCGAGTGCTGGGCCGGTTTTCGCGAGCGCTTCGGCGCCGGGATGGAGGAATAGATGGACGTCGTTCTTCTGGAGCGGATAGAGAAGCTGGGCGGCATGGGCGACGTGGTCGGCGTTCGCCCCGGCTATGCCCGCAACTTCCTGATACCGCAGGGCAAGGCGCTGCGCGCGACCGAGGCCAACATCGCCCGCTTCGAGGCCGAACGGGCCCAGCGCGAGACCCGCAACGCCGACCGCCGCGCCGCGGCCGAAAGCCTGGCGACGCGGATGGAGGGCGTGCATGTGGCGCTGATCCGCCAGGCTGCCGACAACCTGCAGCTCTATGGCTCGGTGAAGGCGCGCGACATCGCCGATGGCCTGGTGGCGCTGGGCTTCGAGGTCGGCCGCCGCGACGTCGCCCTGACCCGCCCCATCAAGACCCTGGGCCTGCACGAAGTGGTCGCCATGCCGCATCCGGAGGTGCAGGTGACGGTGGTGGCCAATGTCGCGCGCAGCGAGGAGGAAGCCAGGCTCCAGGAAGCCACCGGCAGGGTCGCCGGGCGGGCGGACGACGAGGTGCCCGAGGAAGAGGCGCCGGCCCCCGAGGAGCTGGTGGAGGGCGATGTGGTCGAACAGGTGGCCGAAGAGGGCCAGCGCGACGCCGAGGCTGCCGCTGCCGGGCAGCCGGAGCTTCCCCGCCCCTGAGGCTTGCCGGCGGCGAAGCCCCGGCCGGTGGCGCATGGGACGACGCGGCGCTGCCCGTGCCGGGCGGTGGTGCGCGGCCGTCACCAGCCGAGCGCGTAGCAGGGCCGGCGCGGATCGGCCGCCGCCTGCAGCACGCCGCTTTCCCGGTCGAGCAGGGCGGCGCAGACGCCTCCCGCCCGCCAGGTGAAGGCGGGCCATGGGTGGACGTCGTGGCCCAGCTCCCGAAGTTCCGTCGCGACGCTGCCACCGGCGTGGTCCTCCACGAACACCCGGTCCGGCAACGCGCCGTGAGGCTCGAAGGAGTCGGGAAAGCTGAAGGTGGCGACCCGCGGCGCTTCGATCGCCTGTTGCAGCTCCATCTCGTGCTGTTGCAGGTTCAGCAGCACCTGGAGCATCGCCTGGCACTGCATGTCGCCGCCGGGCGTCCCGAAGGCGAGCAGCCAGCGTCCGTTTTCCGCCATGGCCGGTGCGGGTGTCAGCCGCGGGCGCGCCCCCGGCCGGACGGCCGCCGGATGGCCCGCGACCGCCCATGACTGGGCACCGCGCGAGGAGGGGCACAGCCCCGTGCCCGGCACCACCGGCGTGTCGTAGGAGACATCGCTGGGCGTCGCCGAGAAGGCGTTGCCGTGGCGGTCGATGACCGCGACATAGGAGGTGTCGAGGGGTGGCCGCCGTTCCGGCGCCCGCTCGTCGGCCAGCGGCGCTGCGGCGGCCCACAACTCGCGGTGGGGCCGCGCGCGCGCCGGGTCGATCGCCGCCCGTTGCCGGGCCGTGTGGGCCGGCGCCAGCAGCGCCGCCATGGGCACCTGCCGCAGGCGCGGATCGCCGTAATGGCGTTCCCGATCGACGAAGGCGAGCTTCATCGCTTCGAGCAGCAGATGGAAGCGAGCCGGCGAGGCGGCATCCAGGGAATCGATCCCGGCGCCATCGAGGATGGCCAGCATCTGCAGTAGCGCCGGCCCCTGGCACCAGGGCGGGCAGCTGTAGACGTCCATGTCGCCATGGCGGTAGCGCAGCGGCGCTTCGACCTCGACGCGGAACGCCGCCATGTCGTCGCGGGTCAGCAGGCCGCCTTCGGCCGCGTGGAAATCGCAGATGGCGGCCGCGATGTCGCCGCGATAGAAGGCATCGCGCGCCGCCTGCAGGCCGGCCCGCCGCCCGCCGCGAGCCGCCGCCCGGCGCTCTTCGTCGGCCATGTGCTGCAACACGCGGGCCAGGTCGGCCTGCACGAACAGCTCTCCCGTGCGGGGCGCCCGCCCGCCGGGCAGATAGATGGCCGCGTTCGCCGGCCAGCGGCGATAGCCGTCGCCGAAGGCCGCGATCAGCTCGGCCATCAGCGGATACATGGCGAAGCCTTCCCGCGCGAAGCGGATGGCGGCGGCGGCGGTCTCGCCGAAGGACATCGTGCCGAAATGTTCCAGCGCCGCGATCCAGGCGTCCGGCGCCGCCGGCACGACGGTCCGCAGGATGCCCTCCGGTATGGCGCCGCCATGGCGGTCGAGAAACAGCTCGAGGTTGGCGGCGGCGGGCCAGACCCCCAGCCCGGAGACGGTCGCCATCCGGCGGCGGCTGGCGATGTGCACCATGATCGGCGCGACCCCGGCGAGGTTCACGAACTCGCTCTGCACGACGGCCATGGCGAGGCCGGCCGCGACGCCGGCATCGACGGCGTTGCCGCCCGCTTCCAGCACGGCGAAACCCGCCTGGGTGGCGAGATAGTGGCCCGACGAGATCGCATGCCGGGTGCCCCGGATGGTCGGCCGCATGGCCACCGGCCCGCTGCCTGCCCCCGTCGCGATGCTGTCGATGCTCATCGCCCGCGCCTCGCCGGCCCCGGTGCGCTTTCCGGCCCAGCCCGGCATCTGTAGATTGCGCCGCCATGAGCGCCGCCGCCACGGAAAAGCCCGTCATCGCCTGCGAGAATCTGTGGAAGGTCTTCGGCCGGCGCCATGCCGACATCGCGGCGGTCATCGCCGGCGGCCTCGACCGCGGCGAGGCCATGGAGCGTTATCGCTGCGTGGTGGCGGTGGCCGGCGCCACGCTGGAGGTCCGCCGCGGCGAGATCTTCTGCGTCATGGGGCTTTCCGGCAGCGGCAAGTCCACCCTGGTGCGCCTGGTCAACCGGCTGATCGAACCCAGCGCCGGGCGGGTGCTGATCGACGGGCGGGATATCGGCCGCATGGCCGGGCCGGAACTGCGGCGCCTGCGCAACGAAAAAATCGGCATGGTCTTCCAGAACATGGCCCTGCTGCCGCACCGCACCGTGCGCGACAACGTCGCCCTGGGCCTCGAACTGCGCGGCGCCGCGCCCGACCGGCGCTGGGCACGCGGCGAGGAGATGCTCGCCGCCGTCCGCCTCGAAGGCTGGGGCGACCGCCGCCCGCACGAGCTCAGCGGCGGCATGCAGCAGCGCGTCGGCCTCGCCCGCGCGCTCGCCTGCGAGCCGCAGCTGCTGCTGATGGACGAACCCTTCAGCGCCCTCGACCCGTTGATCCGGCGCGAGCTCCAGGAGCAGTTCGCCGAACTCTCGGCGCAGCTTCGCCAGACGACGGTCTTCATCACCCACGACCTCGACGAGGCGGTCCGCCTCGGACATCGCATCGCGGTCATGAAGGACGGCAGGGTGATCCAGACCGGGACGCCCGAAGAGATCGTGCTGGCACCGGCCGATGCCTATGTCCGGGCCTTCGTGCAGGGCATCTCGCGGCTCAAGCTGATCACCGCCGCCGCCGTCATGGAGCCGCTGGCGGGTGCCGCCGGGGAGCTGTGCGGGGCAGGGCGCGTCCCTCCCACGGCGTCCCTCGACCGCCTGATCGACACGGCGGTGGCTTGCGAGGGGCCGCTCCTGGTGGCCGATGGCGACACCCCGGTCGGCGTCGTCACCGGCAGGGCCCTGCTGAAGGCGATCCAGGCGCACCGTTGAGCGGGCGCGGGATTGCGCCTCAGCGGTCTTCCGCCGCCCGCCGCTGCCTGCCGCCGCCCTGGATGATGCGATCGAGCAGCATCGCGCAGACGACGATCGCCATGCCGGCCAGGAAGCCTTCGCCGGTCTTCAGGTGGCGCAGCGCCACCAGGACGTCGTAGCCCAGCCCGCCGGCGCCGATCATCGATGCCACGATCACCATCGACAGGCACATCATGATGGTCTGGTTGATGCCGGTCATGATCGACGGCACCGCCAGCGGCAGTTCGATCCTGGCCAGCAGCTGCCAGGGGCTGGCGCCGAAGGCCGTGCCGGCCTCGCGGACATCCTCGGGGACCTGCTGGATGCCCAGCGCCGTAAGCCGGATCATCGGCGGCATGGCGAAGATCACCGTCGCCAGCACGCCGGGCGGCTTGCCGATCGAAAAGAAGGCCACCGCCGGGATGAGATAGACGAAGGTCGGCATGACCTGCATGACGTCGAGCACCGGCTTGAAGGCGCCGTAGAGGCGGGGACGCTTGCCGCAGAGCACGCCCAGCGGCATCCCCACCGCGAAGCAGAAAAAGGCCGAGGCGCCGACCAGGGAGAGCGTGCTCATGCTCTTTTCCCAGTAGCCGAACAGGCCCAGATAGAGCAGCGAGGCGGCCGCGAAGAGGCTGACCTTCCAGCCGCCCAGCCGCCAGGCCGCCACCACGGTCAGGCCGCAGACGACCGGCCAGGGCAGGCCCATGAAGACGGCCTCCAGCAGGTCCAGCATTTCGCGGACCGTGAGGGTGATGGCGTCGAACACCGCCTCGAAATGCAGGGTCATCCAGTCCACGGCGCGGTCGATGGCGCCGGCGACGCCGCGCTGGATATGGCGCTCGGTGGGGAAAGCGCCGAAGATTCCGGCAGCGAGGTGCCCGAAATGGAGGACCGAGACGGCTCCGAAGGCCGCCAGCGCCGCACCGCCCGCCGTCAGGCCGCGCCACGAAGGCGCGCCGTCGCGAACGCGGCCCTGGCGCCAGTGGAGGTAGAGCTGCCACAGGCCGCGCCAGGCGAGGCGGCCGAGCGCCGCCCGTCCGGCTGCGAGGGCGGCCAGGGCGGCGGCGAGGCGGACGGCCGTCCCCTCGGCGCCCCACAGGGCGAGGGCATGGGCGGCCAGGGAAAAGGCCCCGACCTCGACCGCAAGCGCGGGCCAGAACATGAGCCAGCTGCCGCGCCAGGCGGCCCATAGCGGTCCGCCCGCCGCCGCGGGCCAGTGGAAAGGACCGCGCCCGCCGCGCGCGACCCTTTCGAGCGCCGCCCCCTGGCGGCCGGCGCCGCTGCCGGCGAAGGCTTCGAGATCGGCGCGGTCGATGCGGCCGGGCGGTGCCGCGCCGTCCAGGCTTGCGGAAGCCATGATGTTCCCTCCTCCAGAGCGGTGCGATGCGGGTCCGGCGGGCGTTGCGCCGCCGCGCAGCCTTTCGTTCGCAGCGCAGGCTAGCGGAAAGGGGCGCCGCTCCCAATTTCGGCATCGGTCCCGAAGGGCAACGGCCGTCCCCCGCGCCGGCGGCCATGCTGGCGCCGGCTTGACGCCCGCTTCGCCGTGCTCTTGGATGGCGCGCAAAGCTGTGGCGGATGGAACCGGGGAGGCGGTGCATGGCGCGCCTGGCGCTCGACCACATCACGATCCGCTGCCGGGATCTCGAAGCCTCGCGCCGCTTCTATGCCGACATCCTCGGCCTCGAAAGCGGCTATCGGCCGCCCTTCGAGGGCCCGCCCGGCGCCTGGCTCTACGACGGCGGGCGCCCGGTCGTCCACCTCTATGTGGGCGCGCCGCAGGATGGTGCCGGGGCGGCGGCGCTCGATCACATCGCCTTCGTGGTGGAGGATGTGGCGGCGATCAAGGAGCGCCTTCGCCGCCGCGGGCAGAGATACGAAACCGCGACGGTGCCGGAGATCGGGGCCGAACAGGTCTTCTTCGACGATCCCGACGGCGTCGGGCTCGAAGTCGCCAACGCCCCGGCCGCCGCCCGGGTCGGGAAGCGGGCCGCCCGCCCGGTCCCGTGAGCGCCGGAGGGGCAGCGCGCTATCCGTCGCTGCGGGACCGCGCGGTGCTCGTCACCGGCGGGGCGGCGGGCATCGGGGCCGCCATCGTCGAGCATTTCGCCGACCAGGGAGCCTGCGTCGCCTTTCTGGACATCGCCGACGACAAGGCCCGCGCGCTGGTGGCCCGGCTGGCGCCCGCCGTCCACCACCCGCCGCTCTACGCCCATTGCGATCTCACCGACATCGCCGCCCTTCGCGCCGCCATCGCTTCGCTGGCGTCCCGCACCGGCGCCTTCCGGGTGCTGATCAACAACGCCGGCAACGACGACCGCCACGCCTTCGAGACCGTCACGCCGGCCTATTGGGACGAGCGCATGGCCGTCAATCTGCGCCACCAGTTCTTCGCGGCCCAGGCGGTCCATCCCGCCATGCGCGACGCCGGCGGCGGCGCCGTCGTCAATCTGAGTTCCACCAGCTGGACGATCGGCGAGGGCGGCTATGCGGCCTACACCACCGCCAAGGCGGGGGTGATCGGCCTCACCCGTTCGCTGGCGCGCGACATGGGCCCGGACAACATCCGCGTCAACGCCATCCTGCCCGGCTGGATCGCGACCGAGCGCCAGGTGGCGCTGTGGCTGACGCCGGAGGCGGAGCGGGAGTGGCAACGGCGGCAGACGCTCGCCCGCAGGCTGGTTCCCGCCGATGTCGCCCGCATGGCGCTTTTCGCCGCCTCCGACGATGCCGGCGCCATCACCGCCCACGGCTTCGTCGTCGATGGCGGCTATGTGTGAGCTGCGGGCGCCGGGGTGTCGCCGGCCACCGGTTCCGGGTTAGACTGGCGCCGGCGCTCGCCTGGGAACGGCGGGCGCGAACCGGACATCCGCCAGGGAGGCGATCATGAAACGCTGGCTATCGGGCGTCGCTCTCACGAGCGCCCTTGCCGCCGGGCAGGCGGCCAGTGCCGAGACCATCGACATCGCGGAGCTCAACTGGGCCGCCTCGTCGGGGGCCGCCCATGTCATCAAGGTTATCGTCGAGGACCATCTGGGCAGGGAGGCGGCCATCGTCGGCGGCGACGAACTGGCGCTGTTCGAAGGCCTGGCCAGGAACGACGGCTCGGTCGACATCTTCGCGGACATGTGGACGGTGCAGCTCGCCGCCCAGTGGGACAAATATGTCGCCCCCGGTTCGGCCGAGACGGTCCGCGTCAACGCCACGCCCTACAAGGGCACGGAGGGCATCTTCGTGCCGGGCTATGTCCAGGACGAATACGGCATCGACGACATCGCGCAGATGAACGATCCCGAGATCGCCCGCCTGTTCGACACCGACGGCGACGGCCTGGGCGAATACTGGACGGGCGCGGCCGGCTGGCAGAGCGTCGACTACAACGCGGTCAGGGCGAAATCGATGGGCTTCGATGCCTATTGGGAGCCGGTGGTGGTCGAGGTCCCGGTCCTGGAAGGCATGCTGGATGCCGCCTATACCAAGCGGGAGCCGATCCTGTTCTATTTCTATACGCCGGAGTGGCTGTTCGGCGCCTACGACCTGCGCGCCCTCGCCGAACCTCCCTATTCGGAGGACTGCCACAACTTCATCCAGCAGAGCGAGGATGCGGACTGGTTCGAGAAGAGCGAGATCACCTGCGCACAGCCCGAAGTGCCGGTGCACATGGCCTATGCGACCAATCTGGAAGGCGACGCGCCGGATGTGGCCAGGTTCATGAGCCAGCTTGCCATCACGGTCCCGATCATCAGCGAGTGGATCAAGCGCATCTCCTACGATGGCGAAGATGCCGCCGCCATGGCCGCCGACTGGGTGGCGGCCAACGACGATCTGGTGCGCAACGAGTGGCTGGCCGGCATCGACCTCGCCCAGTGAGGCGGGGCGGCGCTTCCGCCGCCTGCCGACGACGGTGCCCGCCCCGCCCGCCGATGCGCAGGTCTTCGACCATGTGATCGTCGGCGCCGGTTCGGCCGGTTGCGTGCTGGCGGCGCGGCTGAGCGAGGACCGGCGGCGCAGCGTGCTGTTGCTGGAGGCGGGGCGGCGCCCGCGCGGCCTCCTGGGGCGCATGCCGGCCGCCGCCGGCATCCATTGCGCCCGCCCCGGCCTCAACTGGCGCTTCGAAACGCTGCCGCAGCGGCAGCTGGAGGGCCGCCGCCTGCTGGTCGCCGCCGGCAAGGGGCTGGGCGGGTCGTCGGCGATCAACGCCATGTGCCATCTGCGCGGCCATGCCGACGACTACGACGGCTGGGTCGCCGCCGGTGCCGCCGGCTGGAGCTATGCCGAGGTGCTGCCCTATTTCATGGCCAGCGAGGCCTGTCGCTCGGGCGGGGATGCGGCCTATCGCGGCCATCGGGGGCCGTTCGCGGTCGCCAGGGCCGGCATCCGGGGCCGCCTTCAGGAGGCCTTCATCGAGGCCGGCAGCGACCATGCGGGCTTCACCGAAGATGCCAACGGCTTCCGCCAGGAAGGCTTCTTCGCCTGTGATTTCGCCATCGCCGGCGGGCGGCGGGTGAGCGCCGCCACGGCCTATCTTTACCCCGCCCTTGGCCGTCCCAATCTGCGGGTGCTGACCGGCGCCCATGCCCATCGCGTGCTGGTGGCGGGCGGGCGCGCGACCGGCATCGCCTTCGCCTGGCGCGGGCGGATGCGGCAGGCGCGGGCGCGGCGCGAGGTGGCGCTGTGTGCCGGTGCCGTGCGTTCGCCGCAGCTGCTCATGCTCTCCGGCATCGGCCCGGCCGACCACCTGCGCGGCTTCGGCATCGCCGTCGCCGCCGACCTTCCGGCCGTCGGCGCCGCCCTCCAGGACCATGTCGAAGCCCAGGTGACATTCCGCTGTCGCGAGGCCGTCAGCCACAGCCGTTACATGCGGGCGGACCGCAGGCTGACGGCCGGCCTGCGCTGGCTGCTGCTGGGAGACGGCATCGGGGCGGAGACGGGCTTCGAGGCGGGCGCCCTGCTGCGCTCGACACAGGCCCCCGCCAGTCCCGACCTGCAGATCTTCCTCTATCCGGCGCTGCTCGACGGCCCCCTGCCCGATGCCCGCCTGCACGGCTTCGGCCTGGGCATGAACCTCAACCGTTGCCACAGCCGCGGAACGGTCCGCCTCGCCTCCGCCGACCCCACCGCCGCGCCGGCGATCGATCCCGCCTATCTCTCCCGGCCGGGCGATGTGGCGCGGATGGTGGAGGCGGTCGAGCGCGCGCGTGCCCTCGCCGCGGCGGCGGCCTTCGCCCGTCTGGGCTGCGAAGAGCTCGCCCCGGGGCGGGGCGCGAGGAGCCGGGACGACATCGTCCGCTGGCTGCGCCGGGCGCTGATCGGCAACTGGCACCCGGCGGGCAGCTGTCCCATGGGCGAGGGGGCCGATGCGGTCCTCGATGCCGAAGGCCGGGTGCGGGGGGTGGAGGCGCTTCGCGTCGTCGATGCCTCCGCCATGCCCCGCCTCGTCAATGCCAACCCGGCGGCGACGGTGATGATGATGGCCGAGAAGATCGCCGATCGCATGCGCGGGAGGCCGCCGCTGCCCCCCAGGCGCGTGCCCGTCTGGCGGGCCGGGGCAGGGCGCGGGCGGGCGCCGTCGTGAGCGCCGCCTTCGATTACATCGTCGTCGGCGGCGGCACGGCCGGCTGCGTGCTGGCGCGCCGCCTGAGCGACGACGGCGCCGCCGAGGTCGCCCTCCTGGAAGCCGGACCGGGCGATCGTCACTGGCAGGTGCAGATGCCGATGGGCAACGTCGAGGCGCTGAAGACGGACCGCTTCAACTGGAACTACAGCACCGAGCCGGAACCCCATCTCGGCGGCCGCCGCCTGGCCGTGCCGCGCGGGCGGGTGCTGGGCGGCTCGTCTTCGATCAACGGCATGGTCCACGTGCGCGGCCACCGGCGCGACTTCGACGACTGGGCGCGGGCCGGCTGCCCCGGATGGGGCTATGCCGACCTGCTGCCCTATTTCCGGCGCTCCGAGGCCTATGGCGGGCGCATCACCGCCTTTCGCGGCGCCAGCGGCCCGTTCGCGGTGGCGCCGGCGAAGGGCGCCGGCCCCCTGAACCGCGCTTTTCTCGCTGCCGGCCGGCAGATCGGCCTTTCGCCCAACGGCGACTTCAACGGCGCCAGCCAGGAAGGCGTCGGCGTCTGGGACCTCGCGATCCGGGGAGGGCGGCGGGTGAACGGCGTGCGCGCCTATCTCGAACCGGTGGCGCGCCGCCCCAATCTGGCCGTCATGACCGCCAGCCCGGTGCGGCGCATCCTGATGGAGGGCCGGCGGGCGGTCGGCGTCGAGCTGCTGCGGCGCGGCCGCCGGCAGCGCCTTCACGCCCGCCGCGAGGTCGTCCTGTGCGCCGGGGCGATCCATTCGCCGCAGCTGCTGATGCTCTCGGGCATCGGCGATCGGGCGGTGCTGCGCGCCCTGGGCATCGCCGGCGTCCACCATCTGCCGGGCGTAGGGCGCGGGTTGCAGAACCACATCGACATCTACATGCAGTATCGCTGCCGCCGCCCGATCACGCTCAACGGCAAGGCGCGGGGGCTGCCGCGCCTGGCGGCGGGCGCCCGCTGGTTTCTCGCCCGGGGCGGGGTGTGCGCCAGCAACGGCTTCGAGGCCGGCGCCTTCCTGACGGCCCTGGACGGCAGCGACCGCCCCGACACCCAGATCATCTTCTTTCCGGTGGCCTTCGAGCCCGGCAGCTTCGACGTCCGCCCGTGGCACGGCTACCAGTTCCACGTCGGCACCCAGAAGCCGGAGAGCCGGGGCTGGGTCCGCCTCGCCTCGGACGATCCGGCCGCTGCGCCCCGCATCCGCTTCAACTATCTGGCGACCGAGCGGGACCGCCGCCACATCCGCGCCGCCATGCGGCGGGTGCGGGAGCTGGCCCATGCGTCCGCATTTGACGCATTGCGCGGCCCGGAGGCCTTTCCCGGGGGCCATATCCGCAGCGATCGGGAGCTCGACGACTGGCTCGTCGCCGGCGCCGACACCGCCTATCACCCGGCCTGCAGCTGCCGCATGGGGCCGCCGGACGACGGGCGGACGGTGGTCGATGACCGCTGCCGCGTCGTCGGGCTGGAGGCCCTGCGCGTGGTCGATGCCTCGATCATGCCCAGCCTGGTCAACAGCAACCCCCATGCCGCCGTGCTGGCGATCGCCGAGCGGGCGGCGGACCTGATCGCGGGCATAGCGCCCCTGCCCGGCGACCAGCGCCTCGCCGGGCGGGCGCCGTGAGGGCGGCGCCATCGCGCCGGGCGCTGCTTATCGGCCCGCCCCAGCCGGCGGCCTCACGCCGTCGCGCGGGCCAGGGCGCCTTCGAAATCGGCGATCCAGCGCCCGCCGTCGCAGGCGAAATTGTAGCCGGCGACCAGCCGCGGGCGCAGGTCGCGGGCGACCTCCAGCAGCCGCCTGGCGCCGGCGACGGTCGCGCGCCGGTCGCCATAGGGGTTCAGCGCCATGGCTTCGCCGGGCGGAAAGGCGTAGTCGCAGGCGAACAGCACGCCGTTCCAGGCATAGGCGGTCCAGCCCGGCGTGTGGCCGCCGATATGGAAGGCGGCGATGCCGTGGGCCGTGAAATCGCCGTCGAAGGCGTCGTCCACGGGGAAGGGGGCGGCCAGCGGGTTTGCCGTCTCGGCGGCGTGGATGTGCACCTTCGCCCGCCACAGGGCGCGATACTGGTTCGATGCGCCCATGAAGTCGCGATGGGTGAAATAGATGTGGCCCACCGCCTCCAGCGTGCGGTTGAAGGCGCTGGGGCAGTCGATCCACACCGGGCCGTCGCCGGTCTCGATGCGCCAGGCGGCGTGCTCGATGCCCAGCCGCGGCACCGATTGCAGCCTGGAGACGCCTTCGGCCACCGGCTGCGAGGTCACGCGCCAGCCCTTCTCGCACGCCTCCCAGTCCACGAAGCGGTCGTGGCGGGCGCCGCAGAACGGGCAGACCTCCGGCCTGTCGCCGATCATGTTGTAGCCGCAGACCACGCACACCCACTGGCGGTCCGGAAAGCCTAGGGCGGTCATGGAATCGAGCATGTCGTCCCTCCCGTCGCCGGCGCATCCTACCGCCGCAGCGGCGCCGGCGCATCCTTCGGCAAGCCGGCAGCGTCACGGGAAGCGCCGTGGGTGCGCGGCCTTGACCGCCCGGGCCGGGCTGCCAGGGTTCGTCACCGGTCGTTTCACTCACGAGAGCAACCAACCTGAAGGCCTCACACATGCCGACCGCGAACGATTTTCGGGAAGCACTCTACGCACGATTTCGCCGCGCGGAAGAAGAAAGGCGTGCGGAAGGAAAAGAGGAATCTTTTATCACCGTAAATGCAGGCGACCTTCATCGGGAAGTTGGAGGCTATCCCAGATCGAAAGGCAAGCATCACGATATGCCTGGTTGTTGTAGAGTTATGCGTACGGCGATGGGCGATGGCGATGAAGTTTTAGGTTCTCCTGACGAAGGCAAAGGCGCAAGCCTTACGATTTGCTACCGATTGCCGCGGCGGTAGGGTGATGACCATCGCCAAGGCGGCCCTTGCATTTGCCGCTTCGCTTGCCCTGGCCCTTCCTGCCTTCGCTGGCGCTACGGAAGACCTGCTCAAGGCTGCGGAAGAAGGGGTTGTTTCAGAAGTCGAGGCAGCGCTTGAAGCCGGCGCCGATCCCGACGGGCGCGACGAACAGGGCGTGACTTCACTGCACTGGGCGGCTCTCCATGACGATCCGGAATCCGTAAGGCTGCTTCTCGAAGCAGGCGCCGATTTCAATGCGCGCAACAAAGCGGGCAACGCACCGCTTGACCTGGCGGCTTTCCATGACAACCCGGAAGTCGCGAAGCTGCTTCTCGAAGCTGGCGCCAGCCCTAACGCCCGCGACGAAGACGGCTATACGCCGCTTCATTGGGCGGCTGTAAATAACAGTCCGGAAGTTGCGGAGTTGCTTCTTGAAGCGAGAGCCAATCCTAAGGCACGCAACAAAGCGGGCAACACACCGCTTGCCTTGGCGACTCACAATGACAGCCAGGAAGTTGCGAAACTGCTTTAGGCGATGGAGGAAAAGATTGTTTCAGAAGTCAAGGTAGCGCTTGAAGCCGGCGCTGATCTTAATGCCTGGAACGAAGATCGCAATACACTGCTTCATACGGCGGCTTACGGAAACAGCTTGGAAGCTGCGAGGCTGTTACTCGAAGCCGGTGCCGATCTTGATGCCCGTAGTGCACGCACCGGAGGTGGCCTTACGCCACTCCACGCGGCGGCTTACGGCAACAGCTCGGAAATTGTGGAGTTGTTTCTTGAAGCCGGCGCTAATCCTGACGCACGCGATGAAGTTGGTAATACACCGCTTCATCAAGCGGCTTACGGAAACAGCCCGGAAGCTGCGGAGTTGCTACTCGAGGCTGGGGCGATCTTAATGCCCGTAATAGACGCAATGCCCGTGATACACGCACCGGAGGTGGCCTTACGCCACTTCACGCGGCAGCTTACGGCAACAGCCCGGAGGTTGCAAAGTTGCTTCTTGAGGTTGGCGCCGATCCTGATGCACGTGACGGAGGTGGCTTTACACCGCTTTATTGGGCGGCTTTTGGAAACAGCCCAAAGGCTACGAAGTTGTTTCTTGAGGCTGGTGCCGATCCTAATGCACGCTCCGAAGGCGGTTATACACCGCTTCACATGGCGGCTCAAAGTAACAGACCGGAAGTTGTGGAGCTGCTTCTTGAAGCCGGCGCCAGTCTTAATGCGCGCACCAAAATCGGTCTTTCGCCGCTGCATACGACGGCTTACGGCAATAGCCCGGAGGCTGCGAGGTTACTTCTTGAAGCTGGGGTCGATCTTAATGCACTCGACGAAGATGGCTCTACGTCGCTTCATTGGGCGGCTTACAGAAACAGCCTGGCAGTTGCGAAGTTGTTTCTTGGGGCTGGTGCCGACTCTAATGCACGCACTACATTATTGGAACGGACGCCGCTTCATTTGGCGGTTAGAGGGAACAGCCCAGAAGTTGTGAAGTTGCTTCTCGAAACTGGCGCAGACCCTGGCGCACGCGATAGTGATGGCAAGACTCCTTTCGATCATGCGGAAGAGAACGAAACATTGCAGGGAACCGAGGTTTATTGGCTCTTGAACGATGGCCAGTTTGAATAGCCGCCAGCACCCACGAGGACAGCCCGGCCCGACCCCGCCGCTCATTCGCGCCCGCGCACCGGAAACCGCTTGAATCACCAAGGGAGGACAGGAATGAGCCGTATCGTCGACTGCATCCGCCGCGCCCGGAAGAACGGCGAGCTACCGGAGCACTTCCGCACCGCCGACGTGAGAAATACATGTCCGTGCTGGGCTAAAAATACCTACGGGACCTTCCTGCCCAAGCACCGCGTCGATAAAGTCGATAAACCCGGCCACTATACCAAGAAGTACTTCAAGCGGCACGCGCCCGGCTTATACAGCCTCATTGAAGAAATTGAATAAGCCCGGGCGGAGCGCCGCCGTCGCCGTTCGCCGCTGCTATGGCGCCAGCAACGCCTCCACGGCCTCCAGCCGCGCCATGACGGCGAGGCCGGCGGCGGCGATGGCGGGGGCGGCCGGCAGCTCGCGCCCGGCCCTGCCGCCGGCCAGCAGAATCAGGGCGCAGAGGCCGCCGGCCAGCGCCGCCAGCAGCAGGAAGGCGGGCAGGGCGGCGAAGCCGGTCCAGCAGGCGGCCGCCGCCAGCAGCTTGGCATCGCCGCCGCCCATCAGGCCGCGCGCGCAGGCGGCCAGCCCCGCCGCCAGCACGGCCGCGCCGGCCGCCAGATGCCAGGCGATGGCGGCCATATCGGCCCCGGCCGCCAGGGCGGCCGGCGGATAAAGCGCGGCCAGGGCCAGGCACAACCGGTCGTCGATGCGGCGGTGCGCCAGGTCGTCCACGGCGGCGGCGGCCAGCAGGCAGGGAAAGGCCGCCGGCAGCAGGGCGGCCAGGGTTTCCACGGCCCGTGCCCCTCAGCCGCCGGCGCCCGGCCGCCATCGCCGCCCGCCGTCGTCCATGCCGCGCCCCCTTGCCGCCCGCGCCTGCCTAGCACGCGCGGGCGTTGTGAGTCGCGCCCGGCCGTGCTGTCTTGCCGCCTTCCGGCAGCGAAGGGGGCAAGACATGAGCGTGATCGTGGAATCGCGGGCGGACCTCACGCTGGAGGCCGCCCGCCGCGTCGCCTGGCAGGGCGAAGGGGTGGTGCTGGGGGAACGGGCGCTGGCGGCCATGGCGGAAGGCCGCCGCCGCCTGCGCCGCATCCTGGAGCGCGACCCCGAGGTCACCATCTACGGAGTCACCACCGGCGCCGGCCAGCTGGCCCGCCACAAGCTGAAGCCCGCAGAGCGCGAGCAGTGGGCGAAGATGCCGCCATCGGCCGCCGCCGCCTCCTGGGGCGGGGCGCTGCCCGAACGGGTGGCGCGCGCCATCGTCTTCGCCCGCCTCGCCAATTTCGTCGAGGGCCATGCCGCCGTCTCGCCCGCCATCGCCCGGGCGGTGGCCGCCATGCTGGACGCGCCCATGCCGCCCGTGCCGGCCAGAGGCCAGGGCGGGGCGGGCGAAATCCTCTCCCTCAGCCACCTGTTCACGGGCCTGGTGGAGCGGGTGGAGCCGGAGGAAAAGGACGTGATGTGCCTCGTCAACGGCTCGCCCGCGGCCACCGGCCTGGTCGCCGATGCGGCGCTGGCGGCGGCCGGGCGCCTGGCCGTGGCGGCCGAGGTCTTCGCGCTCTCCTTCGAAGGCTTCGACGCGCCGCTGGGCCATCTCGACCCGGCGCTGGAGGGCTACTGGAACGACCCCCACGACGGCTGGGCGCTTTCCACCCTGCGCGGGCTGATCGACGGCGGCCATGGCGGCGCCCGCCGGCCCTATCAGGCGCCGGTCAGCTATCGCATCCTGCCCCGAATGCTGGGCCAGGCCCGGCGGGCGGCGGCGCTGGCGGAGGAGGCGGCGCGCCAGGCGCTGCAGGCGATCACCGACAACCCGGTCTGGATCGGCGGCGGCGACGATCCCGGCGGGCGCTTCGTCTCCACCGGCGGCTATCACAACCCCCATGCGGTGCTGGCGATGGACGCGCTGGCGGCGGCCTGGGCCAATCTGTGCGTGCTGGCCGAACGCCACGGCGCCAAGCTGCTGGACGGCAGGGTCTCCCTGCTGCCCGATCAGCTGCTGGCCGCCGAGGGAGGCGATGTGCCGCGGCGCGGCTATATGGGCTGCCTGCCCATGGCTCAGACCGGCTATGAGGAGGAGGCCCGGCTCCACGCGCAGGCGACGCTGCTGCCGGGCAGCGAATCCGGCGGCTTCGGCCAGAACGACGTGGCGAGCCCGGTGTTCCTCGCCTGGCGCAAGCAGGAAGGCGCCGGCGGCTGCCTCGATATGGCGCTCGCCAGCCTGGCGCCCATCGCGCTGCGCGCCCTGGATGTCACCTCGCGCCCCGTTCCCGCCCCGCTGGCCGCGCTGGCCGGCGAGGTGCGCCGGGCGATGGGCGAGCTCGACCGGCGCCAGGCCTTCGGCCCCGCCGCGGGCGCCCTGGCGGCGCGGCTGCGGGCGCGCATCTATCACGCCGCCCGGGCGGCGTGAGCGGTGCCCTTCGCCGACCTGCTGACCCTCGAGCTGGCCGCCGCCGCCGCCATCGGGCTGGTGGCGGCGACCGTCAGCGGCTTCGCCGGCTTCGGCCTCAATCTGCTGATGACGCCGGTGCTGGCGCTGCTGTTTGCGCCGGTCGAAGCGGTGCCGATCGTGGCCGCCATGGGGCTGGCCAGCACCGCCCGCATGCTGGGCGGCACCTGGCGCTGGATCGACCGCCGCGAGGTGGCGATCCTGGGCGGCGTGTCGGTCCTCGCCGTGCCGGCCGGCGCCTGGGTGCTGGTGCATGCGCCGCCCGATGCCATGCGCCGCGCCATCGCCGCCGTGGTGATCGTCTTCACGCTGGTCATGCTGGCCGGCTGGCGCTATCGCGGGCCGCGCAATGCGGCGACCCATGCCGTCGTCGGCCTGGCGGCGGGTTTTCTCAATGCCGGCGTCGGCATCGGCGGCCCGCCGGTGGTGCTCTATCAGCTGGCGCGGGCCGGCGATGCCATCGTCGCCCGCGCCAATCTGGTGGGCTTCTTCTCGCTGCTCTCGGTGGCGACCATGGCGGTCTTCGCCGTCGGCGGGGTGATGGATGCGGCCGCCATCGCCCGTTCGGCCGTGCTGCTGCCCTTCGTGCTGGCCGGCACCTGGATCGGCATGAGGGGTTTCGATGCCGGCGGCGCCCGCCTCTGGCGCCGCGTCGCGCTGGCCTTCCTGCTCTGCGTCTCGGCGCTGATGGTGGCGCTGGGCTAATCGGCGCCGTCCAGGAAACCGCGCCCGAGCGCGCGCGCCTCGGCGACCATCTCGCGGGCGCGCTCGCCGCCTTCGGTGGAGCCGTGGAGGAAGGCGAAGCGGCTGTCCCCGATGCCGCAATAGGCGAACAGGCCGGCGACCACCTCGGTCTCGATCGCCTTGTCGTAGCCGTCCTCGGCATAGCCCTTTGCGCTGGAGGCCGAAAGCCCGATGGCCAGCGCCCGGCGGTGGGTGAGCTTGCGGGCGCCATAGGCGATGTCCTTGTTCCACACCCGGTCGATCCAGCCCTTCATCATGGCGGGGAACGACCACCACCAGATGGGGAAGACCAGCACGATGGCCCGGTTGCGGTTCAGCCGCTCCACCTCCGCCTCGACGACGGCGGAATAGCGCTTGTCCTCGCGTCCCCAGTCCGGCTCGTCGGACGGGGGCATGACGGGGTCGAAGCCCTCGCCGTAGAGGTCGGCGAGCTCGGCCTCGTGGCCCGCCTCGGCGAGGCCCGCCATCACGGCGTCGGCGACCTGGCCGGTGAGCGAATGGCGGCGCGGATGCGCCATCACGACGAGGACCTTCATGCCGCGCTCCCCCACCGCCGCGGCGGCGTTTCATGGACGGCGACCGCCTGCGCCGGCAAGCGGAAGCCGCCGGCGGCGGGCGCACGATCGCCCCTGGTCCCGACGCTAGACCCCGGCGGTGCCGGGACGCAAGCCGGCCAGGCTGCGCGCCACCCACAGGCGGGTGAGCTTCTCCTGCACGCCGTTCTGGGCCAGGCGCTCGCCCAGGGAGTCGAAATCCACCCCGTCCATCTCCTGGTCCTGGGCGAAGCAGGAGAACACCGGCTCCAGCTCGGCGCCGCTTTGCGGGTCGATGCGCCTTTGCAGGCACTGGGCGCAGATTTCCTTCATCATGCACTGCATGGGGCTGTTGATGGAGGCGATGGCGATGTGCCCGGGCTTCAGATGCGCCTTCAGCGGGCCGTGGCGGGCCGCCTTCACCGCCGCCATCATGGCCTGCGAGCCGATGCAGACGATGCGGTCGACCTCGCCCAGGCCGATCCCCGGCCCGCGCCCCGCCTCCTCCTGCGCCTGCAAGGCCAGTAGCGCGTCGACGACGTGGCCGATATGGGCGCGGTCCCGCTCTCTGGTGGGGGAGAAGCCCGGCGCCTCCTCGCAGGCCCAGACCACGACGTCGGCCGCCGCCTCGATCTCGGCGGCCTTGTAGCGGTCCGCGATGCGGCGATAGCCGGCGACGTAGAGCACGCGGCAGCCCGCCTCGCGCATGGCCCGCCCGATGGAGAACAGCACCGCATTGCCCAGCCCGCCGCCCACCAGCAGCACCGTCTCGCCCGAGGGGATGGCGGTGGGCGTGCCGGTCGGCCCCATCAGCACCACCGTCTCGCCCACGCGCAGGCGGTCCATCAGGTCCGACGAGCCGCCCATCTGCAGGCCGATGACCGAGACGCGGCGGCGGTCGGCGGAGATGGCGGCCCCGGTCATGGCCAGCGGTTCCATGGCGAGCAGCGTGCCGTCGGCGGCGCGGCGCGCGAAATGCTCCAGGTTCTGCAGGCGGTAGAACTGGCCGGAGCGGAAGGCGGCGGCGGCGGCCGGGGCTTCGACCACCACCTCGACGATGGCCGGCGCCAGCCGTTCCACCGCCGCCACCCGCGCCAGCAGCAGGTCGTCCAGCCCGGCGAAGAAGGCACCGTCGTCGCCGGCGCCGCGCCCGTCCAGCCGCGCCAGCAGGGCGCCCACCGCCGGCGCCGCCCGCTTGGCCCCGCCCATGGCCTTCACGACATTGCCGGCGAAGCCCGGATGCAGGTCGCCGTGAAAGCTCACCGCCCGCCCGTCGGGGGCGAGATGGGCCAGCACATGGGTTTGCTCCGGCTTGGCCGCCGCTTCGGGCGCCACCTTGCGGCCCTGCGGGTCGATGGCCTGGAAATAGCGCCCGTCGAGGGCGATCCGCGCCGCTTCCTCCCTGGCCAGCACGGTGTTGGGCCGGGTGCCGGCGGCGACCAGCACCGCGCCGGCGACGAGGCGGCGCGCATGGCCCGCCTGGTCGCGAAAGCGCACCGCCCGGGCGTGGCCGCGCTCGTCCGTCTCCACCGCCAGCGGCGTCAGCCCCGGCGCGATGCGGATGCCCTCTTCCAGGGCCAGCGCCACCTCTTCGTGGTTCAGGCGGTAGCTGGGGGCGGCGGCGAGGTGGCGGCGATAGGCGACGGTGACGCCGCCCCAGCCGTCGATCAGGGCGTCGATGTCGGGCTGGCGCCCTGCGGCGACGGCCGCCTTGCGCTCGGCGCGAACGGCGCGGCCATGGGCCAGGAATAGATCGCCGGTTTCGGCTTCCTCGCCGCTCCAGCCCGCGCGCACCGCCTTCTCGCCGATCTCCTGGGCCAGCCTTTCGTAGCGGTGCAGGAACTTTTCCACCTGCACCGGGTAATAGGCCCTGGCTTCGGTGGCGGCGTCGATGGCCGTCAGCCCGCCGCCGATCACCACCGCCGGCAGGCGCAGCTGCAGGTTGGCGATGGCGTCGGCGCGGGCGGCGCCGGTCAGCTGCAACGCCATCAGGAAATCGGAGGCCATGCGCACGCCGCGCGCCAGCGCCCCCGGCATGGCGATGGCGGTGGGCCGGCCCGCCCCGGCGCACAGCGCGATGTGGTCGAAGCCGGCCGCGAAGGCGCCGTCGATGGATAGGGTGCCGCCGAAGCGCACGCCGCCATACATGCGAAAGGAGGAGCGCCGTTCCAGCTGCAGGCGCACCAGCTTCAGGAAGTTCTTGTCCCAGCGCACGGTGATGCCGTATTCGGCGACGCCGCCGAAACCCGCCATCGACCGCCCGTCCAGCGGCTCGGCCAGCGTCGCCATGTCGCGCACGGGGCAAAAGGGCCGGCGCCGGCCCCGGGCATCGATGCCCGACAGCGCCGCCGCCAGCGGCTCGATCTTCAGCCCGTCGATGGCGACGACGGTGTGGCCGTCGTTCAGCAGATGGTGGGCCAGCGTGAAGCCCGCCGGCCCCAGGCCCACCACCAGCACCCGCCGGCCGCTGGGCGGGCGCGGCAGCGGCCGTTCCAGATGGAGCGGATTCCAGCGCGAAAGCAGGCTGTAGATCTCCACCCCCCAGGGCAGCGCCAGCACGTCCTTCAGCGTCCGCGTCTCGATCTGGGGGATGTCCACCGGCTCCTGGCGCTGATAGATGCAGGCCTTCATGCAGTCGTTGCAGATGCGGTGGCCGGTGGCGGCGCAGAGTGGGTTGTCGACCATGGCGACGGCCAGCGCCGCCAGGGCGCGCCCCTGCGCCGCCAGCAGGTTCATCTCGCCGATCTTCTCGTCCAGCGGGCAGCCGGCCAGCGTCACGCCGCCCGGCGAGCGGGCGAAGCCGCCCTCCTTCGCCTTCAGCCCGTGCGAGCAGCTGTCCTTGCCCTGGCGCTGGCAGAAGATGCAATAGCTGGCCTGGGCCAGGGCGCGGCTTTCGTCCATGCCGGCATCGGTCAGCGCGAAGCCATCGCGGCGGCGGCGCCTTGCGGGTTCGGCGGCCAGCATGGCGATCCCTTCGGCCTCCACCTCGCGGGTGGGGACCAGCCGGGCGGGGTCGATCTTCTCCGGCAGCGCGAACAGCGGGCTCTTGCGCCAGCGCGCCCGCCCCGCCTGTGTCCCCACCGCCCAGGCGGCGAAGCGGGTGGCGCAGGCCAGCGCCTCGCCATGGGCCTGCTCGTCCCGCAGCCAGTCCGTCACCGCGCGGGCGAAGGCCAGCTCGTCCAGCGGCGCGCCCAGCAGCGCCTCCACCCGGCGTTGCAGCGCTTCGCCGTCGGCCGCCTCCAGCGCGCCGGGCGCGAAGGCCCTGGCGGCGCGGCGGCGGATGAAATCGCGCTTGCAGGCGGCGATGGGGGAAAGCCGGTCGTGGGCGGCGCGCTGGGCCGCCAGCTCGCCGGCGACGCCGAACAGCTCCGCCAGGAAGTCTTCCAGGAAGGGCGCCAGCTCCACCAGCAGGGCGGAACGCCGGCGCGCGTCCAGGGCGGCGGGCGCGGCCCGGGCGGCCGCCAGGCGGGCGGCCAGCGGCGCGTCGCCTGCCGCCAGGCGGGCTGTGAAGATGCCGTCCAGGCGCGCCAGGCCCTGGCGGCGATAGAGGTCTTCGAAGGCCAGCCCGTGGCCCAGGGAAAGCTCGCTCATGGCTTCGCCACCGGGGTGCGCCCGTTGCGGTGGTGGGGCGCGGGTGTAGAGCATCGGCGCCCATCGGGGAAGCCGGGCGCTTTTTCTCCTGGCGGCGTGGAGGCGCCGGCGGCGTCGCGGGCGGGGCCTGGGGTGGCATGGAAAAAGTTTGGCGAAGGGGTTGACGCCCCGCCGCGCATCGGGGTTAGGCTCGTCCCCGCAAACAGGCCGCAGGCTTCCCGACTCGGTCGGGTCGCCCGCTGAATTCGCGGGAGGCGCTTTAGGGACTGCCATGGATGCTGCCGCCAGCCCCAGCCCGCCGGTGCGGCGCCCGCGCCTGCTGCTCCCCGGCATCCGCCGCCTTCCCCCCGGGGTGGAGCGTTATCCCATCCCCGGCGCCGGCTCCCTGGCCCTGCGGCTGTTCGCCGGCGACGGCCTGCGCATCGTCAACCGCGAGGGCGGGCAGGTCTGCGAGATCGTCGCCTTCGCCGCCGACGGGCGCGAGCGGCCGGGCATTCTGGGGCGCAAGGCGTCGGGCGCGGCCCGCGGCCTGCGCGCCATGCTGGCCGCCGGGGGGCCGGCGGCCGAGGCGCTGCTGGCGGCGCTGCGGGCCAGGGGCCTGGGCTGCGATCTCGCCCGCGCCATCCGCCTGTTCGGCCCCGAAACGCCGGCCTTCGAGGAGGCCACGCTGGCCGTCGAGGAGGAGGGCGTGGTGCTGGTGGCGGCCCCGGCCACGGCGATGGACGCCGCAGGCCACGACACCGCCAGCCCGCTGGAGCTGTTCGTGACGCGCGCGGATGCCGCCCTGGCGGCCCGGCGCAACATTCCCGACCCCCTGGCCGAGCCGCGCTACGAGCACCGCATCGCGGCCGGCACCGCCCATGCCTATGAGGTGCGCCAGGGCGAATACATCCAGATCCTGGACATCGAGGGGCGCGAATGCTCCGACTTCCAGGCCATCTCCCTGCCGAAGCTCGAACGGGGCCTGGAGCGGGACATCGACCCCACGGCCACCCGCGCTCTGATGGGCGCGGCCTATCCGGCACCGGGGCTTTACGCCAAGCTGTTCGATGCCGACCTGGAAGCCTCGATCGAGATCGTCCAGGACACGGTGGGCCGCCACGACAGCTTCAACTTCGCCTGCACCGCCAAATACTACGACGACGTCGGCTATCCCGGGCACGTCAACTGCACCGACAACTTCAACGCCCAGCTGGCCGCCTGGGGCGTGAAGCCCCGCAAGGGCTGGCAGGCGATGAACTTCTTCTACAACTCGCTGCTGGACGAAAACTTCCAGATCTACCTGGATGAACCCTGGTCGCGGCCGGGCGATTATGTCCTCTGCCGCGCCTTGCAGGATGCGGTCTGCGTCAATTCCGCCTGCCCCGACGCCATCGACCCCGCCAATGGCTGGAATCCGACCGACATCCTGCTGCGCGTCTATCCGGCCGACAACCTCTTCAAGAAGGCGATCGCATTTAGAGCCATGCCCGATTCCGACCCCCAGCTGACCAGGGAGAGCGGCTTTCACCCCCGCACCGCCGCGCTCACCCGCAACTTCGCAGAATACAACGGCTACTGGCTGCCATCCCACTATACGGGCCACGGAGCCGTCGCCGAATACTGGGCCTGCCGCGAGGGCGTGATCGCCATGGACCTCTCGGCGCTGCGCAAATTCGAGATCGCCGGGCCGGACGCCGAGGAGCTGATGGCGGCGACGCTTACCCGCGACGCCAGGCGGCTGGCCGAGGGCCAGGTGGTCTATTCGGCCATGTGTTACGACAACGGCGGCATGATCGACGACGGCACCCTCTTCCGCATGTCCGAACACGGCTTCCGCTGGATCGGCGGCAGCGACTGGAGCGGCGAGTGGCTGCGCCGCAAGGGGGCCGAATGGGGCCTGCGCTGCCTGGTGCGAGGCTCCACCGACCAGCTCCACAACCTCTCCGTGCAGGGGCCCAGGAGCCGAGAATTGCTGGCCGCCATCGTCTGGACGCCGCCGGCCCGTGCCCGCCTCGACGAACTGGCGTGGTTCCGTTTCACCGTCGGGCGTATCGGCGGCCCGGGCGGCGTGCCGGTGGTGGTCTCGCGCACCGGCTATACGGGCGAGCTGGGCTATGAAATCTGGTGCCACCCCACGCACGCACCCCAGGTCTGGGACGCGGTGTTCGAGGCCGGGCGCCCGCTGGCCCTGCGCCCGCTGGGGCTGGAGGCGCTCGACATGCTGCGTATCGAGGCGGGCCTCGTCTTCGCCGGCCAGGAATTCGACGACACGACCGATCCCTTCGAAGCCGGCATCGGCTTCACCGTGGCGCTGCGGTCCAACCGGCGCGACTTCGTCGGCCGCGCCGCGCTGGAACGGCGCAAGGCCCACCCGCAACGCAAGCTGGTGGGGCTGACGCTGGAAGGCAACGAGGCGGCGGCCCATGGCGACTGCGTCCACAGCGGCCGCCAGCAGGTGGGCACCGTCACCTCCGGTGCCAGATCGCCGCTGCTGGCGAAGAACATCGCGCTCGCCCGCCTGGACACAGCCTGCGCCGGGATCGGCACCGAGCTCGAAGTGGGCAAGATGGACGGCCACCAGAAGCGCATCCCGGCCGTCGTCTCTCCCTTCCCCTTCTACGACCCGAAGAAGGAGCGCGTGCGCTCCTGACGGCACCATTGGCCGTTCATGGCGCCTGCCGCGCTTCGCGGGAGTCAGTTTTTTATGGCGACTTCCACGCTCTGCGGGAGTCGCTTGTGCCGCCCAGCGCCGCCATGGCCTCCTGCGCCAGGCGGCGATGGGCGGCGCGAACGCTGTCGGCGGTGATGTCGCTGCGCCCCAACGCCTGCCAGCCCTCGGCCCAGTCGGCGGCGTGTGGCGCCTGGCGGACGACGGCGGCCATGTCCCACAACGGCAGCGAAGCCAGATCGAAGCCGGTGAGCGCGGCATAGCGGCGGGTGAAGAGCGCCATGGCATGGAACCCGAAGCTCCAGCAGAGATCGCAGCGCGCGATGGCGAGATCGGCCAGCGGATCGCCCGTCGCCGCGTCCTCCCAGTCCACCACCGCCGCCAGCCTGCCGTCCTGCCACAGCAGATTGCCGGGCCAGAAATCGCCATGCAGCAGACGCTGCCCATGGGCGGCGGCAGGCGCGGCCGCTGCCTCCAGCAGAGCACGGGTCGGGCGCAGAGCCGACGGCAGGGCGCGCCCCGGCCCGGCAAGGCGGCGCGGCGGTCCCAGGCGCGGCAGGAAAGGGAAACGGGCGGCGTGCCCCCGGCGGTGTAGCCGGGCCAGGAAGGCGGCCATCTGCAGGGCGGCGGCCTCGCGGTTCTCCGGGTCGTACTCGGGGCGACCGGTCACCAGCGCGGTCGCTGCGTAAGGAGCGGCGGTGCCCGCGCGGCCGGCATGGAGCGGTGCCGGCACCGGCAAGCCGCATGTTCGCAGGACGGCGAGCAGGCGCGCCTCGCGTCCGGCGCCGCGGCGCTGGCGCAGCACCGCAAAACGGCGCCGCCGGTGGGGAAGGGCGATCTCCAGCGCCGTCGTCCGCGCCGAGCTGTCGCCTTGCAGCGGCCAGGCGCGCAACACCCGCCCGCGCGGCCACAGCTGGCGGGCGATCCGGCGCAGCCCCGCGTCCGGCGGCGAGCCCCGCCCCGCCCCGGCGGGCGGCGCCTGCGCCGGGGTACTCCCTTCCCGGATTATTCGGCCGCCGTCGCTTCCGACAACAGGCGGTCGGCCAGCGCCTTCTTTTCGGCCGGCGACATCTTCTTCACCTCGTTGTCGATCGAGCGCTGGTTGATCGCCGTGTTCCAGTAGTCGAGGGAATCGAAGCCCAGCAGCGCGTGCTTGCCGACGAACTGGCGCAGCACCTCGTTGGTCGGCCCCATCACCCAGCCCGCCTTGGCGTCGCGCAGCAGCCGCTCCATGCCCAGCCCCGCCTTGTAGGCGGTGCCGCCGCAGGCATGCAGCATCTTGTCGGAGACCTCGTGCACGTTCTTGGCCGCCTGGAACTTCACCTGCCACAGCTGGTTCAGCAGCGCCGAACGGGGCACGGCCTCCAGGTTGTCGTGGATCGCCCAGTCGCAGTTGTCGGTGCAGTCGTCCAGCGCGCGGGCCATGCCATAGGTCATCATGCGGCTGGCATTGGTGCCGATGATGGCCTCGCCGACATAGTCCTGGATGGTCGGGTAGTCGCATACCCGCAGGCCCACATCGACATGCTTCTTGCGCGTCGTGTGCCGCTTGGCCAAGTCGATCATGGCCATGGCGATGCCGTTCCAGGCGCAGGACGAATTGATGAGGAAGAAGGGATCGACGGTCTCGTCGTTGGAAAGGGCGCCGTCGCCTTTCGGCCCCACCATGCGGTTGCGGGGGATCTCCACGTCATCGACCAGCAGCGCGCCCGACTGGTTGCCACGCATGCCCATGCCGTCCCAGCCGGCGACGTCGGCCTGGACCTCGTCGGCCATGATCAGCCACACCGACAGGTCGGAATAGTCGCCGCCGAAATCGGGGCTGGTGGTCTGCACGATATACCAGTCGGCGAAGCCGCCCGAGGTGGTCCAGGAGGCCTTCTTGGTGACCTTCCAGCCGTCGGCGGTGGCCTCGGCCCCCGACGAGACCGGATACCAGAAATGCGAACCGGTCTCGGGGTCGGAATAGGAGAGGGTGCCGACCAGCACGTCCTTGTCGAGGCGCCGCAGGATGTCGCGGACCGCATCGTTGCCCCGATAACGGAACAGTGCCGCCGAGCAGGCGCCGTAATGCATGGTGAGGCACATGGCGGTGGACGGGCAGCCGTAGCGGGCGACGGTCTCGCAGACCATGGCCATGGCGACGTGATTTTCGCCCATGCCCCCCAGCTCCCGGGGCACGAACAGGCCCAGCAGGCCCATGGAGGCCAGCGCCTCGAAATTCTTGCGGGGGAAGACGAACTCCTTGTCCGACTCGATGGCGTTGACGCTGAGCGTCGTGCGGCAGAGATCCATCAGCTCCCTCTGGATGCGCCTCTGCCCGTCGGTGAGGAAGAACATGGGATCGTATTCGTAGCCGATGCCCCAGAATTCCTCGTCGCCCCACATCTTTACGTCGTCGCTCATGGCCTCGATCTCCAGTCTCGTCGGCGGTGTGCCCCGGCCTGCCCCCGGCGCCACCCTGCTGCGTGCATAGCACCGGCCGCCGGGTAGTGCAACGCGCTCGGCGGTTCGGCCGGGAAGGGTGGTGGACGGGGCTTGAGTGCGGCCGGCCGTTGGGCGATCATGGCCCCCGCATCCCGGGGCGTTGCTTCGCCCGGCCGGGGAATGCAGACAGGCAAGGGAGGCAGAGCCATGTCCTTCGAGAAACTCAACCGCCGCCGCTTTCTCGCCGGTTCGGCGCTGGCGGCCGGTGCCGCGCCGGTGCTGGCCGGCGCGCGGCCGGCGCGGGCGGCCGGCACCGTCAAGATCGGTTTTCTGGCACCGCTCACCGGCGACGTGGCGGCCTGGGGCCTGCCCGGTCTCTACGGTTGCCAGATCTGGGCCGAACAGAAGAACGCCGCCGGCGGCGTCGAGATCGGCGGCGAGAGCTACAACGTCGAGATCGTCTCGTACGACAACGAATACCTGCCGGACAAGGCCAGGACCGGCGCGCAGAAGCTCATCAACGAAGATGGCGTGTCCTTCATCGAGATGCTGGGCGGCGACACCATGCCGGCCGTCACACCCATCGCCAACCGCGCCGAGATGCTGGTTTCCACCCTGGTGCCGTCGGACCTGTCGCCCGACACGCCTTTCCTGGTGGCGCCCGCCGAGGTGCACCCGATCTACAACCTGACGGGCGTGTGGTGGCTGGCCGAAAACATGCCCGAGGCGAAAACGGCGGTGATCTGCGCCCAGGACGATGCTTTGGGCCGGCCTTCGGTGGCGACCTATCTGGCCGCTTTCGAGGCGCACGGCATCGAGGTGAAGGACGTGATCTTCTTCGACATCGCCACCACGGACTTCGCGCCGGTGATGACCTCCATGCTGGCGTCCAACCCCGACATCCTGTGCCTGGATACCGCATATGCCGAGTTCGTGAACGAGCTCTGCAAGCAGGCCTATGTCCAGGGCTATGGCGGCCAGATCATCTCCTGCACCGCCGATTTCTATGCCGACATCATCGCCAACACCTCGCAGGAGTTCATGGAAGGCGTGATCTTCCAGTTCCCGGATTTCGACGATCCGGCGCTCAACGATCCACGCATCAACTTCGCTGACCCCAACGGTTTTTTCCAGACCTACAACCAGCGTTATCCGGGCCAGTGGGGCGCGGTGTCGTGGGAATATGCCGCGATCCTGGACCTGTGGCTCGGCGGCGCCCAGAAGGCGGGTTCCATCGAACCGGCCGCCGTGCTGGCGGGCATGAAGGAGGGCGGCGTCGGCGCCCATGCTTTCGGCGATGCCAGATGGTGGGGCAAGGAGCTCTTCGGCATCGACAACGCGCTGGTCGGCAACTGGCCGGTGGTGCAGATCCAGAACGGCAAGGCCGTGATCGTGGAGTTCAAGAACATCCCCGAATGGTGGTCGATGTACAGCGACGTCATGATCGAGAAGTTCGAGGAGATGGGGGAAATGTGGTACCAGCGCGCCTGATGCCCGCCCCAAGGTTTCCCATTGTATAGCGAGCCGGGGCCTGCCGAAGCAGGTCCCGGCTCCCATGTTTCCGCCAGGAAGCGGGTGCCGCCATGGATCTCGCCATCTTCGTCCAGACCTGCCTCAACGCCTTTTATGCCTCCAGTTATCTGGCACTGGTGGCGGTGGGGCTGGTGCTGATCTTCGGCGTCATGCGGGTGGTCAACTTCGCCCATGGCGAGCTCTACATGGCGGGCGCCTATGCGCTGTTCTGGGTGTTCCATCAGAATCAATTGCCGTTCTTTCTGGGCGTCGCCGTCGCCGTCCTGGCGGTGGGCGCGGTGGGGCTGGTCATGGAACGCACCCTCTTCCGTCCCATGCGGGACAACCCGCTGGGCGGGCTGATCTGCTCGATCGGCGCGCTGCTGATCCTGCAGGCTGGCGCCGTGGCGCTGTTCGGGGTGCGCAAGAAGTCGATCCCCGGCCCCTATAACGAGAGCGTCTCGCTGTTCGGCGTCGAATCGCTCACCATCTCGGGCCAGCGCCTGGTGGTGATCGCCTTCGCCTTTCTGCTGCTGGCGGCGCTGTGGCTGTTTCTGAAGAAGAGCCGTTTCGGCTGGGCGCTGCGCGCGGTGGCCCAGGACTCGGAGGCCGCCGCATTGCAGGGCATCTCCATAACCCGCATCCGGGCCCTGGCGATGGCGCTGGGGGCCGCGCTGGCCGGGGCGGCCGGGGCGCTCACCGCCACCATCGTGCCCACCGGCCCCTTCATGGGCCACCCGGTCATCATCGGCGCCTTCGTCGTCATCATCGTCGGCGGCGTCGGCAGCCTCGAAGGCGCGGTGGTGGCCTCCGTGATCTACGCCTTCGTCAACACCTTCGTGACCACGTTCTGGGACGGGGTGGTCGCCGACATCGTGGGCCTGCTGTTGATGCTGGGGGTGCTGGTGGCCCGCCCCCATGGCCTCTTCGGGCGGGCGGAGCGGGCGTGACCACCTTCGCCATGTGGGCGCTGCTGGCGCTGCTGCCGCTGCTGGCGGCCTGGCTGGTGCAGGATGCCGGGGCCGGCGGGCACCGGCGCCGGCTGCTGACGGCCGTGCTGGCGGCGGCGATGACGGCGGTGCTCGTGGCCGCGCCGCAGCTGGTGACCTTCTCGCAGCAGGAGCTGCTGGTCTTCCTCATGATCAACGTGCTGATGGTGGCAAGCTATCGGCTGCTGGCGCTCACGGGCGAATTCTCGCTCGCCCATGTGGTGGTCATGGGGCTGGGCGCCTATGCCTCGGCGCTGCTGGCCAAGAAGGCCGGCCTGCCCGTGCCGCTCGCCATGGCGGGTGGTGCCCTGCTGTGCGCGCTGGCGGCTTTCGTGCTTTCCTTTCCGCTCTTCCGCATGAAGGGCTTCTACTTTCTGATCGGTTCCTTCGCCGCCGGCGAGGCGATCCGGCTCTCCTGGAAGTGGGAACAGCTGCGCGGCCTCTTCGGCGGGCCGAAGGGCGTCAAAAGCATCCCTGCCTTCCCCGATATCGATCTCGGCTTCGCCTTCCTCGATTTCTTCGATCCCGTCACCTATTACTACATGGTGGTGCTTGTGGTGGCGGTCTGCCTCGCCGTTTTGTGGCGGATCGAGCGTTCGCCGCTGGGCCTCGCCTTCCACGCCGTCCACTGGCAGGACCGGCTGGCGGCGGCGGTGGGCGTCGATACCTGGCGGATACGCATGCTGGCCTTCGTGGTGGCCTCCTTCTTCGCCGGTCTGGCGGGGGCGCTGCTCGCCCACTACCTCACCACCGTCAACCCCAACCGCTTCGATGTGGACGAGATGGTCTATGTCCTGATCTGGGTGATCGTCGGCGGCACGGCGACCGTCTGGGGGCCGATCGCCGGCCTGGTGGTGCTGACGGCGATCAACGAGGTCGCCCTGCGCGAGGCCGGCGCGGAAGCGCTGCGCCCGCTGTTCTACGGCGTCGTGCTGATCGTCGCCATGCTGTTCCTGCCGGGAGGGCTGGAGACGCTGCCGAAGCGCCTGGCGGGCCTCGCCTGGCGGCGGCGACGGAGCGCCTAGGGCTTTCGCCGGGGCGCGGGCGGCGCGAACGGGCAGGCCGGTGCCAGCAGCGCCGCCGCCAGGAGCCTGGCCTCGTCGTCGCGGCCCGTCGGCGGGCGTTCCAGGAAGCGGTCGCCGATGGGGCCTGCCACCGGCTCGCCCAGCCATGCCGCCATCGCCGCGGCGCCGCTCTCGCGTTCCCCGAAGGCATCGCGGCGCAGCGCCAGGGCCGCGCGCACCGCTGCGCTTTCGCCCGTCAGCGAGGCCAGGCGCGCCGCCGTCGCCGCCCGGCCGGCCGCCAGCGTCCGGCGCTGGCGCCGGCGCAGGATGTCGGGCCAGGCGCCGGCATGGCGGGTGGCGAGGCGCTGGTGGAAGAGGGAGCTGCGGGCGCGTTCCGTCACCGCCATGGCTTCGACCCAGGTGCCGGCCAGCGCCCAGGCCTCCAGCGCCCGCAGAAGGAGCTCCCTTCGCCCGCTTTCGCGCCCGCAGGCATTGGCCAGCGCATCCAGGCTGGCGGCCGCGCGCGGATCGCCCCTGGAGAAGGAGGCCGCCATGTCGCCGGCCGCCCGCCACAGCGCGCCCGCCCGCGCCGCCTGCCCGCCGCGGAAGGCCTCGCGGGCCGCCACCATCCAGCGCTGCCACAGCTCGTCGGCGAGCCGCCAGGGTTGCTCGCCCGTCGCCGCTTCAGCCGCCCAGATAGGCTTTGCGGACATGCTCGTGCCGGTTGAGCTCGCCGGCCGGGCCTTCCAGGGCGATGCGCCCGGTCTCCAGGACATAGCCGTAGCTGGCCAGGCGCAGGGCGAGGCTGGCGTTCTGTTCCACCAGGATCACCGGCACGCCGCGCCCGTGGATCTCGGCGACGATGGCGGCGATTTCCCGCACCATCACCGGCGACAGGCCGACGGTCGGCTCGTCCAGCAGCAGCAGGCCGGGGGAGGCCATCAGCGCCCGGCCCATGGCCAGCATCTGCTGTTCGCCTCCCGAAAGCGTGCGCGCATACTGGCCGCGCCGTTCCAGCAGGCGCGGGAAATGGGCATGGACGACGTCGAGATCGGCAGCGACGGCCGCCCGGTCGCGGCGCAGATAGGCGCCGGTCATCAGGTTTTCCAGCACCGTGAGCTCGGGGAAAACGCGCCGGCCCTCCGGCACATGGGCGATGCCGCGCGCCACGATCCGGTCGGGGGCAAGGCCGTCGATGCGCTCCCCCCGGAAGCGGATCTCGCCCGCCGAGGGGCGCTCGAGGCCGGAGATGGCGCGCAGGGCGGTGGATTTTCCGGCCCCGTTCGCCCCGATCAGCGCGACGATGTCGGTGGCTTCCAGCCCCAGGTCGATGCCCTTGAGGGCACGCACCTTGTCGTAGTGAACCTCCAGGCCCTTCACCTCCAGAAGCATGGCCGCCGTCCTCCGGCGCTCACGCCGGGGCGCCCAGATACGCCTCGACCACCGCCGGGTCGGCGCGGATGTCGGCGGGCGGGCCCTCGGCCAGCAGGCGGCCGAAATTCAGCACCGTGATGCGCTCGCAAAGCCCCATCACCGCCTGCATGTCGTGTTCCACCAGCAGAATGGTGATGCCGCTGGCCCGCAGCCGGCGCACCAGGGCCATCATGCGCTGCGTCTCCTCGGCGTTCATGCCGGTGAAGGGTTCGTCCAGCAACAGCAGCTTGGGCCGGGCGGCCAGCGCCACCGCGATTCCCAGCGCCCGTTGCAGGCCGTGGGGCAGGTTGGCACAGGTCTCCCCGCCCAGACGTTCGAGGCCCATGAAGGCGAGAATGTCGTCGGCCTGCGCCTCGGCCGCCCGCCGCCTGGCTCCGTCGCCGCCGAAGATGGCGGCCAGCAGGCCGCCATGGGCGGTCATGTGGCAACCCGCCAGCACGTTGTCCCGCACCGTAAGGCGGTGGAACAGGACGGTCGCCTGGAACGTGCGCACCAGGCCCAGGGCGGCGATGTTCGAGGTCGCCATGCCGGAGATCGTCCGCCCGCCATAGACGACGCGCCCGCCGCTGGGCCGGTAGAAGCCGCTGATGACGTTGAAGGTGGTGGTCTTGCCGGCGCCGTTGGGGCCGATGAGGCCGTGGATGGCGCCCTCCTCCACCGCGAAGGAAAGGCCATCGACGGCCGTCAGGCCGCCGAAGCGCCGGCTCAGGCCTTCGACCGACAACAGGGGCATGGGCGGGCAGCCGCCATGGGTTCGTTCTCCCCCTTATAGCAGGCCGCCGCGCCCCTGGCAGGCGGCGCTTGCGACGGCAGGCCCCGCCGCTAGAGTGACGCCCATGACCCCGGAGGAAGCCGCCGCCAGGGCCAGGTCTCTGCCGTGCTGGCGGCGCTCGGTTGCGCCGCAAAGGCTGCCGGGCGGGCGGGCCGCGGCCAGCTTTCGCATCGACGACGGCCGGCGCTATCTGGCGAAGATCGGCGGCAACGACCCCGCCCACGGCATCCGCCGCACCTATGAGGCGGCCTGCTGCCGTGCCGCCCACAGGGCCGGCGTCGCCCCGGAGGTGGCGTTCGCGGCCAGGGGCGCCCTGGTGCTGGCGTGGATCGAGGGCAGGCCGCTGACCGGGGCCGATCTGCGCCGGGAGGCGTGCCTGGCGCGCATCGCGGCCCTGCTGCGCCGCCTGCATGGCGAGGGCCACCGCCACCTCGCCGGGCGGGCGCCTTTCTTCTGGGTCTTCCATGCGCTTCGCGACTATGGGCGCCGCCTCGCCGAAGAGGGCCACCGGCTGGCGCACAGGCTGCCGGGGCTGCTGGCGCTGGCCGACGAACTGGCGGCGGCGGTGGGCCCCGTCGAACTCGCGCTGTGCCACAACGACCTCGCCCCCGCCCGTTTCCTGGACGACGGCAGCCGCCTGTGGCTGGTGGGCTGGAGCCACGGCGGCTACGACACGCCCTGGTTCGACCTGGCCTGCCTCGCCGCCGGCAGCGATCTCGACCGGGCGGGGCGCGAGGCGCTGGCGGGCGAATGGCTGGGGCGCAGGCCCGACGGCGGCGAACGCCGGCGTCTGGAGGCGCTCGCCGTGGCGGCGCTGCTGCGCGAGGCCATGCGGGCGATGGTGGAGGAGCTGCGCTGTGCCCCGGCCGCCGCCAGCGCCGCTCTCGCCGACCGTTGCCTGCGACGCTGCGCCCTGGCCGCCGAAAGGTGGCGTGGCGGCGGCTGAAGCCTACTCGGTCCGCGGCCCGGACCTCAACGCGGCGATCTCCTCGTGCAGGCGGCGGATGTCGGCCCGCAGCGCCTCCCTCTCCGCACGAGCCTCCTGTTCGGCGGCTCGCTCCGCACTGGAGCGTTCCTCGCGATGGAGCTGCTGCATCGAATCGACCACCACGGCGATGAAGAGGTTGAGCACGGCGAAGCCCACGATCAGGACGAAGGGCACGAAGAACATCCAGGCCAGAGGGTGGGCCTCCATCACCGGGCGCACGATGCCCATCGACCAGCTCTCCAGCGTCATGATCTGGAAGAGCGAATACATCGACTGCCCGACGGTGCCGAACCACTGCGGAAACTCGCGGCCGAAGAGCTCGGTCGCCATCACCGAGGAGACGTAGATCAGCAGCACCAGGAGCAGAACGATGGAGCCGATGCCGGGCAGCGAATGCAGCAGCGTCTGCACCACGCGGCGCAGGCGCGGTACCACCGAGATCAGGTGCAGCACCCGCAGCACCCTGAGCGCCCGCAGCACCGAGAGCGGGTTGCCGATGGCGGCCAGCGAGATGGCGACGATGACGAAATCGAAGACGCTCCAGGGGTCGCGCCAGAAGGCCCGCCCGTGGGCGGCGATGCGCAGGGCGATCTCGATCGTGAAGATGCCCAGGATGACCACGTCGGCATCGCCGATCAGCGCGCCCCAGCTCCCCATCAGCGCGGGCGCGGTCTCCAGGCCCAGCAGGGCCGCATTGATCACGATCAACACGGTGACGGTCTGCGCGAAACGGCGATGCTCGACGAAGCTGCGAAGGCGCATCCGCCAGGCGGCCGTTTCGGGAATGGGCTGTTGAGGCATGGCGAAGGCTTGCAGTCGCTGGCGAAACCTATCAGAGATGGCGGCGAGGCGCGATTGCGGTCACGCCGTCATGTCCCGATGGCCCGTCTCCCCGGCCTGCGGCGCCCGCTGCCCGGCGGCATCCGCTTGCCGGCGCCGGCTGTCGCCATCCGTAGAATGCCGCCGAGGCGCCGTCCTGCGGCGCGGCCAGAGCCCATGCCCCTGCCACGCTTCCTGCATCATGCCGCCATCTGGCTGGCGCTCGCCGCTTTCGCCTTCGTCGCCTACAGCTTTCGCGACGAAGCCCGTTTCGTGCTGGACCGGGTGGCGGGCGACCTGCATCCGGAGCGGGGCTATGGCGCCGGCGAGGGCGAGATCAGCTTCCGGGCCGGCGGCGACGGCCATTTCGCCGTCGAGGTGCTGGTGGACGGCACGCCGCTGGTGATGGTGGTCGATACCGGCGCCTCCGACGTGGTGCTGACCCGCCGCGATGCGCGGCGGCTGGGGCTGGACCCGGCAGCACTGGCCCATTCCCGCGCCTATGCCACGGCGGGCGGCGTCGTGATGGCGGCCCCGGTGGTGCTGGGCGAGATGCGCATCGGCCCCATCGCCGTGGCCCGCGTGCGCGCCGCCGTCAACCCGGAACCCATGGCCCGCTCACTGCTCGGCATGTCGTTTCTCTCGCGCATCGGCGGCTACCGGGTGGCCGGCGACACGCTCACGCTCCATGCGCGCTAGGGGGCGGGCCGCTTGCCGCGCCCCCCCCCCGCAACGCTTTTCTCCTGCGTCACTCGCTGCGGGCGGCCCCCAGCAGGTGCATCAGCATGACGAACAGGTTGATGAAGTCGAGATAGAGCCGCAGCGCGCCGTGGATGGCGCTTTTGGTCGCCGCCTCGCCGCTCATGTGAACGCTGTAGGATTCCTTGATGCGCTGGGTGTCGTAGGCGGTCAGGCCGGTGAAGACCAGCACGCCGATCACCGAGATCGCGAATTGCAGCGCCGAACTGGCGATGAACATGTTGACGACGGCGGCGATGATGATCCCGATAAGCCCCATGAACAGGAAGGAGCCCCAGCCCGCCAGCGAGCGCCTGGTGGTGTAGCCGTAGAGGCTCATGGCGCCGAAGGTGGCGGCGGTGATGAAGAAGACCCGCGCGATGCTCTCGGTGGTAAAGGCGATGAAGATGGACGCCAGCGAGACGCCCATCAGCGCCGCGAACAGCCAGAACACGGCCTGGGCGGTGGCCGGGCGCATGGCGTGCATGCGCGCCGAGAAGACCAGCACGACGCCGAGTGGGGCGAGCATCACCACCCATTGCAGGGGACTCATGAACAGCGCCTGGCCCAGCGCGGTCAGCCCCACGATCTCGCCGGCTGGCCCGAACACGACCGACAGCTGTGCGATGGCGAAGGCCATCAGGCCGGTGATCGCCAGGCCGGTGCCCATGTAGTTGTAGACGCGCAGCATGTAGCTCCGCAGGCCCTCGTCGTAGAGGGCGCCCGTCTGCACGCGCTCGAAGGCGCGCGGGCCGGCGTTGCCGAATGCCATGGTTGCTCATCCTCTCTGTGGTAGTGCGGCCGCAAGCCGGCCAGCTCGCTGCTTATGTAGAAGCCCCGGCCGCCGCCGTCAAGGCGGCGCTTGCCGGGCGGCGGCTTCCGGGTTAGCCTCCGGTGCCTGTGCGCGGGTATGATGTAATGGCAGCCTGCGACCTTCCCAAGGTCGACGTGCGGGTTCGATTCCCGCTACCCGCTCCATCGCCGCCCCGGCCCCCCATGCCCGGCGGCAGGCGCATCCTGGTCATCAAGCACGGCGCGCTGGGCGACTGGGTGCTGGCCACCGGCCCCTTCGCGGCCATCCGCCGCCACCACCCGGCAGCCCATGTCACGCTGCTGACCGCCCCCGCCTTCGCCGGCTGGGGGAAGGCCTGCGGCTGGTTCGACGATGTCTGGCGCGACGAGCGCCCGGGCTGGACCCGGCCGCTGGCCTGGGCGAAGCTGCGCCGGCGCCTGGCGGCGGGCCGTTTCTGCCGCATCTACGACCTTCAGACCTCCGACCGCAGCAATTTCTATCACCGCCTGCTGCCGCGCCGGGGCCGCCCGCAATGGTCCGGCATCGCCGCCGGCTGCTCCCATCCCCACCGCAACCCGCGCCGCGATTCCATGCACGTCCTGGCGCTGCGGGCCGAGCAGCTGGCCGTGGCCGGCATCGCCGGGGTGCCGCCGCCCTGCCTGGACTGGCTCGACGGCGATGTGGCCGCGCTCGCCCCGCCCGGCCCCTTCGCGCTGCTGATCGCCGGCGGTGCCGCCCATCGCCCGGACAAGCGCTGGCCGGCGCAAGGCTATGCCGCTCTGGCGCGGGCGCTGCTGGAGCGCGGCATAACGCCGGTGCTGATCGGCACGGCGGCCGAAGCGGCCGTCCTGGCGGCCGTCGCCCGCCTGGCACCGGGCGCGGTCGATCTCTGCTCCCGCACGGGGCTGGGCCAGGTCGCCGCCCTTGCCCGCCGGGCGCGGGTTGCGGTGGGCAACGACACCGGCCCCGTGCACATCGCGGCCACGGTCGGCTGCCCCACCGTGGCGCTGTTCGGCGCCGCTTCCGATCCGGCGCGGTCCGCGCCGGTAGGCGCGCGCGTGCGCGTGTTGCGCCATGTGCCGCTGGCCCGGCTGCCGTCCGCCGCCGTGATGGCGGAGGTGGATCAGCTGCGCCGGGGCGCTTGACGCCGGCCTTTCCGGTTTGCACCCTGCCACGCCCGTGCCGACGCCCGCCGATCCGCCGCCCGCCGCCCCGTCCCGCGCCCGCCGGGCGCGGTGGCTTCTGGCCGCCACCTTCCAGTCCCAGGTCTTTCTGCTGCCGCCGGTGGCGGTGCTGGCGCCCAAGGGCACGGTGACGGTGCTGGCGATCACGACGGTGGGCGCGGTCGTCGCCTATCGCCGCAGCGAAGGGCGCTGGCCGCGGCCGGGCCGGGGGCTGACGGTCGCCCTGGCGCTGCTGCTGGCGTGGTGCGCGGCCGCTTCGCTGTGGAGCTTCGCGCCCCTGCGCTCGCTGGTGACGGCTTCGGCGGTGGCGGCGATCGTCGCCGCCGGCCTCATGGCCTTCGCCACCTCCCGCCTGCTGGATGCGGAGGCGCGCGAAGGCATCGGCCGCTGGTTCCTCTCCGGCATGGCCCTGGCGCTGCTGTTGATGGTGGAGGAAGCCACGCTCGGCTATCCGCTGCTGGGGGCCTTCAAGGGCCCCGCCGCTCCCGGCCAGGAGGCGGTGTGGTTCAACCGCGGCGCCGTCGCCATGGCGATCCTGATATGGCCGGCCGTCCTCTGCCTGGGGCGCCATGGGCCGGGCCGCGCCGCCTTGCTGGCGCCGCTGCTGCTGGCGGCCTTCCTCGCCTTCTTCGAAAGCCAGGCGGCGCTGGCGGCGCTGGCGGCGGGCGGAGCGGTCGCCGCCGCTTCCCTGGCGGACCGCAGGGCGGGTCGCATCCTGCTCCTGGCGGGTGGGCTGGCCATCCTCTTCGCCACGCCCTTCGCGGTCCGCGAGATGCACGCGCTGGGCTGGCAGCAGGCCGAATGGCTGTTCGCCTCGGCCCAGCACCGGGTGGAGATCTGGCAGTTCTCCACGCAGCTGCTCGCCGAACGGCCGCTGCTGGGATGGGGCTTCGACGCCTCGCGCCATATCGGCGCCATGAACGATGGCGGCGGCGCCCGCCCGCCCATGCCGCTCCATCCCCACAACGCGCCGCTGCAGATCTGGCTGGAGCTGGGCGCCGTGGGCGTCGTGCTGGCGGCCGTCCTGCTCTGGCAGCTGGCGCGGCGCGTGGAACGGCTGGCCCCCCACGTGCGCCCCTTCGGGCAGGCGGCGTTCGCCGCCGTGCTGATGGTGGCCTGCCTGTCCTTCGGCCTGTGGCAGGGCTGGTGGCTGGCCTTTCTGGCGCAGGCGGCCTGCGTGCCGGCCATCACCGCCCCGGCTGCCGCTTTCGCGAGCGAAGGCGGCAACGGCAGGCACGGATGGCGAGGAAGCCGCTGAGGGGGCGGATGCACGGGGGCGAAGCCATCCGGTGCGCTGGCGGCGCCTTCTGCGGGGCGGGCGCGGCGGTTATGTTGGCATCGGCGAGGCAGGCGGGAGAGGCGCCATGGCGCGCTGCGAGGGCAAGGTGGCGCTGGTCTCCGGGGCGGCTTCCGGCATCGGCGCCGCCACGGCGCGGCTGCTGGCGGCCGAAGGCGCGCAGGTGGTGCTGGCCGACGTCGACACCGATGCGGCCGCGACCGTTGCCGGCGAGATCGGCACCGCCGCGGCAGCCGTCGCCCTCGATGTCCGCGCGCAGCGGTCCTGGGACGAGGCCGCTGCCGCCACCGTGGCGGCCTTCGGTGCCTGGAACCTGCTGGTCAACTGCGCCGGCATCCTGCGCCGGGGCACGGTCGAGAGCACCTCGCTCGAGGCCTGGCGGGAGACCATCGACGTCAACCTCACCGGCACCTGGCGCGGTTGCCGGGCCGCCGTGGCCCATATGGGCCGCCATGGCGGCGGCAACATCGTCAACCTCTCCTCGGTCTCCGGCATGGTCGGCGACGCCGACCTCGCCGCCTACGACGCCAGCAAGGGCGGCGTCAGGCTGCTCACCAAGTCCATCGCCCTGCACTGTCTCGAGAAGCGTCTCGCCATCCGCTGCAATTCCGTCCATCCCGGCGTCATCTGGACGCCGATGGTGGAGGACTACATCGCCGCCAGCCCCGACCCGGGGGCGGAGCGGACGATCTGGCAGGGCTACACGCCGGCCGCCATGGAGCCCGGGCGGGCCGGGGACGTAGCCCGGCTGATCGTCTTTCTGGCCAGCGACGAATCGCGCTTCGTGAACGGCGCCGAGCTGGTGATCGATGGGGGAGGGACGGCCGAATGAGCGGCAGGCTTCGCGGCAAAGTGGCGCTGGTGACCGGCGCCGCCTCCGGCCTGGGGCGCCAGAGCGCGCTGCGCATGGCCGAGGAGGGCGCGCTGGTCTGCCTGGCCGACATCGACGACGAGGGCGGGCGCGAAAGCGAGAGGATGCTGGGCCCGCGCGGGTTCTATCTGCACCACGACGTGACCTGCGAGCGGTCCTGGCGGGCGGCCATCAACGCCACGCTGGACCGTTTCGGCAAGCTGCAGGTGCTGGTGAACAGCGCCGGCATCGGCCGCGACGGCGACGACATCGAAACCTGCGACGACGCCTGCTGGCAGGCGATCCTGGACGTCAACCTCACCGGCACCTGGCTCGGCTGCCGGCAGGCCATCGCGGCCATGAAGCGGGCCGGCGGCGGCTCCATCGTCAATCTCTGTTCCGTCCTGGGCCTGCGCGGGGCTGGCTATGCCATGGCCTATTGCGCCAGCAAGGGCGCCGTCCGCCTGCTCACCAAATCCATCGCCGTCCATTGCGGACGCGCCGGCCTCGACATCCGCTGCAACGCCATCTGCCCGGGCTATATGGCCACCCCCATGGGGCGGGCCGTGGAGGCCAGCGTCGGCAGCGAGGAATACCGCCGCCTGATCGCCAGGCACGCCCTGGGCCGCATGGGCGACAGCGACGACGTGGCCCATATGGCGGTCTATCTGGCCAGCGACGAGTCGCGCTTCGTCACCGGTGCCGAGATGGTCGTCGACGGCGGCTACACGGCGGGCTGACCGTGGACGACCGCTCCACGGCCCGGGTCCGCCAGGCGTGGCAGGCGGTGGAACCGCAGGCGCGCCACGCCTTTCGCGCCATCTGGGAGAAGCCGGAACTGGGCATGATGGAATACCAGGCCGAGGCCCTGCTGTCGGCCTGGACGGGCGACCACGGTTTCCGGGTGGAGCGCGGCGTCTGCGGGCTGCCCACCGCCTTCCGCGCCACCTGGTCGCAGGGCAGCGGCCCGGTGCTGGGCTTCATGGCCGAATACGACGCCCTGCCGGGCCAGGGCAACCGGCCGCAGCCGCTGCGCGCGCCCGACGGCGGTGCGGCGGGCCATGCCTGCGGCCACAACCTCATCGCCGGGGCCGCCACCGGAGCCGCCATCGCGGCCCGCCACGCCATGGAGGAGCTGGGCCTGGAAGGGACGATCGTCTGCCTGGGCACGCCGGCCGAGGAGCTCCTCTGGGGCAAGATCGCGCTGCTGAGGGCTGGGGCCTTCCGGGGCATCGACGCGCTGTTCGCCAACCACGCCGACTATCAGAACGGCGCCGTCTCCAGGCCCTGCCTTTCCTGCATCTCCGCCGAACTGGTCTTCAGCGGCGTCTCCGGCCATGGCGGCTCGCGCCGTTCCCGCAACGCGCTCGATGCGGCCGAGCTGTTCGTCCAGTCCATGGAGCGGCTGCGGGCCCACCAGTTCCACGACGCCGTCATCGGCCATGTCATGCGCTCCGCCGGCATCATGCCCTCGATCGTCCCCGAAGAGGTGCGGCTGTGGCTCACCGTGCGCCATGAGAGCTTCGAGCGGGCCGAGCAGATCTACGGCCTCGTCCTCCCCATCGCCCACGACGCCGCCCGCTATACGGCGACCGGGATGCGCGAGATGCTGATCTCCGCCTCGCGCGGCTACCTGCCCAACCGCACCCTGGGGCGGGCATTGCTGCGCAACATGGAGACCGTCGGCCCGCCCGCCTGGGACGAGGGCGACATCGCCTGGCTGCGAAGCCTGGCCGCCGCCTGCAGCCCGGGCGGCGATTTCGCCATGGACCGCTCCCTGGCCCTCCACGAGCGAGGCTGCGACCCCTTCGGCCAGGACGACGGCGAGGCCAGCTGGTCGATTCCTCTCGCTCGCGTCAACTGGGCGGTGCCGTCGGGCGTGCTGTTCCACAACTGGGCGATGACGGCGGCGGCCGGCCACGAGAGCCAGTTCAAGGGCGGTTGCTTCGCCGGCGAGGCCATGGCGCTGGCCGCCATCGACCTGCTGACCGATCCCGCGCCCATCGCCGCCGCCAGGGCGGAGCTCCGGGAACGGGTCGGCGGCCGGCAGCTTTCGCCGCCGCGCTGCGGCGCCTTCCGCACCCTGACCGAAGCGCCCGAAAGCTTCTGGGACGCCAGCTGGTGGGGCGACGAGCGGCTGGCGTCGTGAGCGCCGCTGGCGCCGCCCTGCGGCTGCGGCCGCAGGAGCTGGAGGCGATTCCGGTCACGGTGCTGACCGGCTTTCTGGGCAGCGGCAAGACGACGCTGCTGCGCGCCCTGCTGGCCCATCCCGCCATGGGAGAGACCGCGGTCATCGTCAACGAGTTCGGCGAGGTGGGCCTCGACCACGCGCTGCTGGAGGCTTCCGACGACAGCACCCTCCTGCTCGACAATGGCTGCCTGTGCTGCGCCCTTCGCGACGACCTGGTGGCGACCCTGACGGCGCTGCTGCAACGGCGCTGGCGGGGCGAGGTACCGGCCTTCGCCCGCATCGTCGTGGAGACCAGTGGCCTGGCCGATCCGGTGCCCATCCTGCAAACCTTTCGCGCCGATCCGCTGCGCCTCTCGCAGCTGCGCCTCGCCTCCCTGGTCGCCTGTTTCGACGCCGTGGGCGGCCCCGCGGCCCTGCGCCGCCACGGCGAGGCGGAACGGCAGCTGGCCCTGGCCGACACCGTGGTCGTCACCAAGGGCGATCTGGCCCCGCCGGCAGCGGCCGCCGCCGAGGCGGCGAGGCGCAACCCCCGCGCCCTGCTGCGTGAAGCGGTGGCGGGCGCGATCCACCCCGAAGCGGTGCTGCGCCCACCCGCCCACGGCGCCCCGCCGGCGGCCGGCGGCGGCGGCCACCGCCACGACCGTATCGTCACCGCCACCGTGCGGGGCCGGGCGGTGCTGCCCTGGGACGACGCGCGCCGATCCTTCGCCGCGCTGGTGGCGGACCATGGCGACCGCCTGCTGCGCATCAAGGGCCTGCTGGCGGTGGCGGGCGAGGGCGGCCCGGTGGCCGTGGACGGGGTGGGGCACCTGTTCCATCGTCCGCGCCCGCTTGCCGTCTGGCCGGGGGCGGTGCGCGCGCCCTTCCTCACCGGCATCGCCGAGGGCATGGCGGCGGACGAGCTGCGCTGCCTGCTGGGCCGGGTGCTCGCCCCCGCCGCGCCGTAGCGCCTAAGCCTTGCGGGCGGGAAAGACGGCGATGGGGCCGGGCCGGGCGGCGGTCGGGTGCGGCGGATGGCGGGCCAGATGCGCCTTGCGGGCGGTCAGGGCCTCGCCGCTCGCCATGCCGGTCTGGGCCGTCAGCCGCTCGGCCGCCGCCAGCCAGCGCCGGTAGTAGTCGCTGCCGTCGGGCGCGCCGCGCTCGCGGATCTCGTCGATCAGCAGCGCCTTGAAGTCGTCCCAGGCGCAGTGCCCGTCCATGGTCAGGCGCGCCACCAGCGCGAAGATGCGCGCCTGCCAGGGCTCGGCGAACACCGGCCCGCCGCCGTCGTCGGGCAGCGGGTCGAGGATCGCCCGCTCCGGTGCCCGCTCGCTCATGGCCTCTCCTCTGCCCGCCGCCGCGACCATCATGCGCGGGCGGCCGCGCGGGCGTCCACCCCGCCTCTTGCCGCCGGCGCGGCCGGCGGACATTCTGGCCGCAAAGGCCGGCGCATCCGTGGAGGAAGCCATGAGCAAGGCGAAGAAGGCGGCCAGGGCCGTCGCGAAGAGATCGAAAGACGCGGGGAACGGAGGCGGGAAGGGCGCCAGGATCTCCAACAAGGCCTATGAGAAGGAGCTCTTCAGGCTGCAGGTCGAGCTCGTCACCATGGTCGAGTGGATCAAGCACAAGGGCCTCAAGATGGTGGTCGTCTTCGAGGGCCGCGACGCGGCCGGCAAGGGCGGCGTCATCAAGCGCATCACGCAGCATCTGAGCCCGCGCATCTGCCGGGTGGTGGCGCTGCCGGCGCCGACCGAGCGCGAGCAGAGCCAGTGGTATTTCCAGCGCTATGTGCCGCATCTGCCGGCAGCCGGCGAAATGGTGCTGTTCGACCGCAGCTGGTACAACCGGGCTGGCGTCGAGCGGGTGATGGGTTTCTGCAGCGAGGAGGAATACCGGGAGTTCCTGCGCTCCTGCCCGGAGTTCGAGCGCATGCTCGTGCGCTCCGGCATCCTGGTCGTGAAATACTGGTTCTCGGTTTCCGACGAAGAGCAGGAGCGGCGTTTCCAGAGCCGCATCGCGCTGCGCCACAAGCGCTGGAAGCTGAGCCCGATGGACCTCGAATCGCGCCGGCGCTGGGTGGACTATTCGCGCGCCAAGGACGAGATGTTCGCCCATACCGACATCCGCCAGGCGCCCTGGTATGTCGTCGATGCCGACGTGAAGAAGCACGCGCGGCTGAACTGCATCCGCCATCTGCTGGGCATGATCCCCTATGAGGACCTGACGCCGGAACCCATCAAGCTGCCGCACCGCGACGAAGGCATCGCCTATGTGCGCCCGCCCATCACCGACCAGCAATTCGTCCCCGCCGTCTATCCCGGCGGCGGGAAGGCCTGAACCGGGGCGGGACGCTTTCGCGGGGCTTGTCGGGCGCTTCCCCGCGGCCGGCTTCGCTTTCCCGACGCCGCCATCGTGCGGTTGGTGCCGGTGCCGGAGAGGACGGGGCTGTGGGCCGGTGGCGTGCCCGAGGCTGTGGCTCCGCGAGCAGGACTCGAACCTGCGACCTAGTGGTTAACAGCCACCCGCTCTACCAACTGAGCTATCGCGGAGCGGTGATCCGGTTTATAGGCGCCGCCGCCCGCCGCCGTCAATGCCGGCGGCGCGGCGCTGGCGGCGGGGCCGGACGGCGTGCGACAATCCTTTTCAATTCGGGCCTTTCCAATTCGGGCCTTCGATCCGGGAGCGATCGCAGCATGATGAACGGTGCCGACCTCATCGCCCGCATCCTGAAAAAGGAAGGCGTGGAACTGCTGCCCGCCTTCCCCCACAGCGACCTCATCGAGGCGGCCGCCAGGGCCGGCATCCGCCCCCTGATCGTGCGCCAGGAGCGCCAGGCGCTGCACATCGCCGACGGCTATGCCCGCATGACCGGCGGTCGCCGGCTGGCCTGCTCCACGGTGCAGCACGGGCCCGGCTCCGAAAACGCCTTCGGCGCCGTCGCCCAGTGCCACGCCGACAACGTGCCCCTGCTCCACATTCCCGGCGGCTATCCCCGCCGCGCCCAGGGGCTGGACGCCCACTTCTCCGCCGCCCGCAGCATGCAGCACGTCAACAAGTGGTGCGCCATGGTCCTCGACCCCGCCCGCCTGCCGCAGATGCTGCAGAACGCCTTCGCGCTGCTGCGCAACGGCCGCCCCGGCCCGGTCACCCTGGAGGTGCCGGGCGACATCTTCGCTGCCGAGGTCTCCCCCGCGCTGCTGGAAGGCTACCGCCCGCAGCGCCGCTCGGCCCCGGTGGCCGCTGCCGGGGAGGTGCGCGAGCTGGTCGACATGCTGCTCGCCGCCCGCCGCCCGGCGATCGTGGCGGGCCAGGGCATCCTCTATGCCGGGGCCTGGGACGAGCTGCTGGCGCTGGCCGAGGTGACGCAGACCCCCGTCATGACGACGCTCAACGGCAAGAGCGCCTTCCCGGAAAACCACCCCCTGGCGCTGGGCTGCGCCGGGGCCTCGCGCCCCGGCCAGCTGCTGCATTTCCTGGAGCGCGCCGATCTCCTCATGGGCCTTGGCACCAGCTTCACCCGCTCCGAATACATCACGCCCTTCCCCACCGGCGGGCGGGTCTTCGCCCAGCTCACCAACTGGGAGGGCGACATCTCCAAGGACTACCCCATCGATCTGGGTGTGATCGGCGACGCCAGGCCCTCGCTGGCCGCCATGGCGGCCGAAGCGGCCGCGCCCCCTCGCCCCGGCGGCCGCCGGGGCGAGGGGGCGGTGGCGGAGGAGATCGCCCGCGCGCGGCGGGACTTCATGGCCTCCTGGCGGCCTCTGCTCGCCAGCGACGAACGCCCGGTCAATCCCTACCGCGTCATCGCCGACATCATGGCGACGGTGGACCGCCGCCGCACGGTCGTCACCCACGACGCCGGCTCGCCCCGCGACCAGACCACCGCCTTCTACGAAGCCATCGTTCCCCACGGCTACATGGGCTGGGGCAAGACGACGCAGCTGGGCCTGGGTCTGGGCCTGATGCAGGGGGCGAAGCTGGCCAAGCCCGACTGGGACTGCATCAACATCATGGGCGATGCCGCCATCGGCATGGTGGGGATGGACCTGGAGACCGGCGTGCGCAACGCCATCGGCACCACGACCGTGGTGCTGAAGAACTCGGTCATGGGCGGCTATGTCGATCACCACCCGACGGCGTCGGCGAAACACCGCATCCACGAGCTGGGCGGCGACTACGCCGCGCTCGCCCGCGCCCTGGGCGCCCATGGCGAGCGGGTCACGGACCCCGCCGCCTTCGCGCCGGCACTCGAACGCGCGCTCGCCTGCAATCGCGAGGGCCGCCCGTCGCTGATCGAGGTGGTCAGCGCCGACGAGGCGCGCATGGCGAAGGACCTGCCGGATGCTTCCCACGCCATGTGGCAAGCGCCGCTGGACGAGGCGCCGCCGCCGGCCCCGTGACGGCCGCCGCCTGCCTTTCGCCATGGCCCCGGAAATCTCCGACGACACCTTCGATTATGTGATTGTGGGCGGTGGGACCGCCGGCTGCGTCCTGGCCGCGCGGTTGAGCGAGGATGCCTCCCGCCGCGTGCTGCTGCTGGAGGCGGGCGGCGACGAGCGCGGCCTCATGATGCGCGTGCCGGCCGGCGTGGTGGCCCTCTACCGGGCCGGCCGCCAGCATTGGGACTATGTCTCCGAACCCGAGGTCCACGCCGCCGGCCAGGCACTGCCTTACAGGATGGGCAAGCTGCTCGGCGGCTCGTCGGCGATCAACGCCATGCTGTGGGCGCGCGGCGCGCCGGCGGTCTTCGACGGCTGGGCGGCCCTGGGCTGCGACGGCTGGTCCTGGCGCGAAGTCGAACCCCTCTACCGGCGCATCGAGCGCTTCAGCGATCCCGCCGATCCCCATATGGGCCGGGACGGGCCGATCGCCGTCGCCAGGGGCTGTGCCGGCGCCTCGCCGCTCAACGCCGCCTTCCTCGAAGCCGCCGCGCAGGCCGGGTTGGGGCGGACCGACAACTGCAACGGTCCCCGCCAGGAAGGCGCCTGCGTGCTCCACCGCAATGTCGGCGGGGGCGAGCGCAGCGACGTCTATCGCGGCTATCTGGCACCGGCCCGCGCCCGCCCCAACCTGGCGGTGCGCTGCGGCGCGCCGGCCGGGCGGCTGGTCGTCTCCAGGGGCCGCGTTGCGGCCGTCGATGTCCGCATCGGCGGGCGCCTGGAACGGGTGCGGGCGCTGCGCGAGGTGCTGCTCTGCGCCGGCGCCCTCGCCTCGCCGCAGCTGCTGATGCTCTCGGGCATCGGCGACAGCGCCGCGCTGGCCCGCCACGGCATCGAGGCCCGCTGTGTTCTGCCGGGCGTGGGGCGCAACCTGCACACCCATCCCACGATCCGCCTCGCCTTCGATTGCCTGCGCCCGGTCAGCCTGCTGCCCTGGACGCGGCCTCCGGGAAGCTGGCTGGCGGGCGCCCGGTGGCTGCTGTCGCGGCGCGGCATGGCGGCGACCAACCACATGGATGCCGGCTGCTGGCTGAAAACCTCGCCGCAGCTGGCCTTCGCCGACGCCCAGATCACCTTCGTGCCGCTCTCGCTGGGCAGCGGCTACGGCCATGGCGAAGGCCACGGCTTCGACATCTACATGGAGCTGGTGGGCGTCAGGAGCAGGGGTTGGCTGGCGCTGCGCTCCCCCGACCCCGCACAGCCGCCCCGCTTCCGCTTCAACTTCCTGGAAGACCGTCGCGACCTGGCGGCCTTGCGCAAGGGCGCGCGGCTGATGCGCGAGATCGCCGGCCAGCCGGCCTTCGACGGCCTGCGCGGGCGCGAGCGCCAGCCGGGGCGGGCCGTGGCCTGCGACGACGATCTCGAAGCCTGGATCGCCCGCACCGTCGGCATCAGCCACCATCTGGCCGGCAGCTGCCGCATGGGGCCGGCCGACGATCCCGGCGCCGTGGTGGGGCCGGACCTGAAGCTGCACGGCCTCGAGGGCCTGCGTATCGCCGATTGTTCCGTCATGCCCTTCGTCACCAACGGCAACACCCATGCGCCCGCCGTCATGATCGGCGAAAAGGCGGCGGACCTGGTGCGCGCGGAGGCGCCGTGAGCAGCCTCGACAGACGCTTCCCCTCGCTGGCGGCGATGGAACGCAGGGCCGCCGGGCGCGTGCCCCGCTTCGCCTTCGATTTTCTCCAGGGCGGCATCGGGCGCGAGGCCTGCCTGGCCGCCAACCGCGCCGCTCTCGATGCGGTCCGCTTCGCGCCGCGCTACATCGTCGATGGGCCGCTCGAACCGGACCTTTCGGTGACGCTCTTCGGCGACCGTCTGCCGCTTCCCTTCGTGCCGGCACCGCTCGGCCTTTCCGGCCTGATGTGGCCGCGCGCGGCCGAGCTGCTGGCGGCCGCCGCCACCCGCGCCGGCCTGCCGGTGGGGCTCAGCAGTTCCGCCACATCGAGCATTGAGGAGATCGCCGCCATCGCCGGGCGCGGCCTGTGGTTCCAGCTGTACTGCACGAAGGACCCGGCGATCGAAGACGACCTCGTCCGTCGCGCCGCCGCCGCCGGCTGCGAAGTGCTGATCGTCACCGTCGACATTCCCACCGCCACCCGCCGCGAGCGCGACATCGCCAACGGGCTTTCGCTGCCGCCGCGCTTCGGCGTGCGGACGCTGCTCGACATCGCGGCCCGCCCGGCCTGGGCGACGGCCATGCTGGCGGCGGGCGTGCCGCGTTTCCGCTCGCTCGAACCCTATGTGCCCAAGGGCGCAACGGCGGCCGAAGCGGCCCTGTTCCTGAGCGAGGTGACGGACGGCCGCGTGAGCGCGAAAAAGCTAGCCAAACTCCGCGCCGCCTGGCGCGGGCGGCTGCTGGTGAAGGGGGTGCTGACGGTAGCCGACGCCCTGCGGGCGCGCCAGCTGGGTGCCGATGCCGTCGTCGTCTCCAACCATGGCGGCCGCCAGCTGGACGCCGCCGCCACCGCGCCCGAGGTGCTGCCGGCGATCCGCCGCGCCCTGGGACCCTCCTTTCCGCTGCTGGCCGACGGTGGCGTGCGTTCCGGCCTCGACGTGGCCAGGCTGCTGGCCTGCGGTGCCGATGCCGTGCTGATGGGCCGTGCCTTCGTCCACGCCGTGGCCGCCGCCGGGCGGGCGGGGGCGGGCCATGCCATCGGCCTCGTCGAACAGGAGCTGCGCCAGACCATGAAGCAGATCGGTTGTCCCGGCTGGCCCGCCCTGCGGCGGAGGAAGCTCGCCACGGCGGGCGACTGACGGGCTGCCGCTGTGGGGCCGCGATCCTCGCTCGTCCGCCGGTGTGGAGGCCAGGACCGGAATCGAACCGGTGTGCGCGGATTTGCAGTCCGCTGCATCGCCACTCTGCCACCTGGCCCGCTGGCGTTCCTAGCGGCAACGCCCTGGCGCCGCAACGGCTTTGTCGGCACCCGCCATCGGCACCGCCGCCATGGCCTCCGGCAATCTAGCTTTGGCAGCGGCCGGACTGTAAGGTGGCGGTCCCGAAGCCGGGAGAGACGTTGCCATGGCCGACTTCGCCGCCGCCCGCCGGGCGATGGTGGAAAGCCAGATCAGGGCCGTGAAGGTCGACGACGAGCGCATCGTCGCCGCCATGCGCGCGATTCCCCGCGAGGCCTTCGTGCCGGAGCATCTGCGCGCCATCGCCTATGTCGACGAGGATCTGCGCATCAAGGGCGAGCGCTACATGAGCGAGCCGATGGTGCTGGCGCGGCTCGTTCAGGCCGCGCAGGTGGGCCCCGGCGACGCCGCCCTGGTGGTGGGCTGCACCACCGGCTATGCCGTCGCTCTGCTGGCGGCGCTGGCCGATACCGTGGTCGGAGTCGAGGACGACGCCGAGCTTGTCGCCCATGCCGATCGGGCGCTGCTGGCGCTCGAGGTCGACAACGGCGCCGTCGTCGAGGGCCGGCTGACCGACGGTTATCCCAGGCAGGCGCCTTACGACATCATCGTCATCGAGGGCCGCTGCGGCGAGGTGCCGGAGCGGATCGCCGCTCAGCTCGCTCCCGGCGGGCGGCTGGTCACCGTCCTCGGTGCCCGCCACGCCGGCAAGGCGGCCCTGATGTATCGCGGCGCCGGCGGTGCCATCGGCCGCCGCGTCCTGTTCGATGCCAACGTTCCCGCGCTGCGGGGTTTCGCCCGTGAAGCCCGATTTCAGCTTTAGAGCGGCGCTGCCGGCCGCCCTGCTGGCCTCGCTGCTGGCCGCGGCGTGGCCGCAGCCGGCGGCGGCGCAGAGCCTTGCGGAGGCCCTGGCCATGGCCTATGCCGGCAATCCCACCCTGCTGGCGGCGCGGGCGGCGCTGCGGGCGGAAGACGAGCGCCTCGTGCTGGAGCGCGGGCCGACGGTATCGGCCCAGGGCGGCCTCTCCTACCGGTGGAGCGAGAACGATCTGGCCGGTTTCGACAGCACGCGCCTGTCGGATTACAGCCTGCGGCTTACGCAACCGCTCTTCTCCACCGGCGACGCGGCGCGCAGCTCGCGGATCGACAATCTGATCGCCGCCCAGCGCGCCGCCCTTTCCGCCGCCGAGCAGCAGGTGCTGCTGGCTGCGGTCACCAGCTACATGGATGCCATCCTCGCGCGCGCGGTGCTGGAGCTTGCCGTCAGCAACGAACAGCGGCTTCAGCGCCAGCTGGAGGCGACGGAGGGCCGTTTCCGCGTCGGCGAGGTCACCCGCACCGACGTCTCGCAGGCGCGCGCGCGCCACGCCAACGCCCGCGCCGAGCTGGTGCGCGCCAGGGGCGACCGCACCATCCGCGCTGCCCGCTTCGAGGAGGTGATCGGCGCCAGGCCGGCGACCCTGTCGCGCCCGGACGACCTCGCCGACCTGCCGTCGAGCGCGGACGAGGCGATCCGGATCGCCCATGAGGAGCACCCGACGGTGCTGCAGGCGCGCGCTGCCGAGCGCGCCGCTCGCGACGACATCGACGTCGAGCTGGACGAGCTGCTCCCGGACCTCGACCTGGTGACGAGTTACGAGCGCGGCACGTCCAGCAGCTCGCCGCTGGGACCCCAGGAGGACATGACGGTGCAGCTGCGCCTCACGGTGCCGTTGTATTCTTCCGGTTTCCAGCACGCGCGCATCCGCGCCGCGCGCCAGACGGCCACGCAGCGGCGCCTGCAGATCGACGAGGCCCGCCGCCGGGCCGGTGCCGCGGCCGTCGACGCTTGGCAGACCCTGCAGACGACGCTGGCCCAGGTCGAGGCCTTCACGGAGGAGGTCGCCGCCAACCGCGTCGCGCTCGAAGGCACGACCCGCGAAGCCGAGGTGGGGGAGCGGACCGTCCTCGACATCCTCGATGCCGAACAGGAGCTCTTCCTCAGCCGCATCAACCTCGCCCAGGCCGAGCGCGACGTGGTGGTCGCCAGCTACAGGCTGCAGGCGGCGCTGGGCCGCCTGACAGCGGAGCGGCTGCGCCTGCCGGTTGCCCTCTACGATGTCGAAGAGCACCATCGCAGGACGCGTGCAGCCTGGCCGCCGCAGGATGCCTGGTGGTGGCATCGCAGCTATGGCGATCTGCTGGGAGGCGGAGTGGATGACTGACGTGGGCGAAGAGCGCCCGGGCGGGAGCGCGCGGCACAAGGGCGAGATGAGGGGCGAGACGAGGATGGCAGACCCCGGTAAAGACCCCTCCATGGAGGATATCCTGACCTCGATCCGCAGGATCGTCGACGACGATGGCGCGGCGCACGGTTCGGGCGGGGATGAACCGTTGGTTTTGACCGAGATCGTCGACGAAAAGCCCGGCCCGGACGCCGCCTCTCCTGCGCCGGCGGCCCCGAAAGCCGGGGGCGAAGGCCCGGCGCCGGAAGCCGTTGCGCCTTCCCCCCCGGCGGCCCCGGCGGGCGAAAGCGTGCTGTCGGAAGCGGCGCGCGACCGTGTCCTGGCAGCGATGGCGCCCCTGGCCGAAGGCGTCCGGCAACGGGCAGCGGCCTCCGGGCGCCCGCTGGAGGAGCTGGTGATGGAGCAGCTGACGCCGATGCTGGGCCGCTGGCTGGACGAGCACCTGCCCGCCATCGTCGAGCGCGTCGTCGAACGCGAACTGCGCGCCCTGGCGCGCCGGCTCGAGGACGGCGGGGGGAGATAGGCGGGCGCTGCACCCGCAGACCGGCGCCCGCGGGCCGGCTTGCGGGCGCCATGTTCCGGGAATGACCATGCTCGAGAAGACCTACGACGCCAGGCGCGTCGAACCGGCGCTCTACGACGACTGGGAGAGGGCGGGCTGCTTCCGCCCCGCTGGGCGCGACGATGCCGAACCCTTCACCATCGTCATCCCGCCGCCCAACGTGACCGGCAGCCTGCACATGGGCCACGCGCTCAACAACACCTTGCAGGACATCCTGATCCGCTATCGGCGCATGAAGGGTCGCGACACTCTGTGGCAGCCGGGAACCGACCATGCGGGCATCGCCACGCAGATGGTGGTGGAACGCCGGCTCGCCGACGAAGGCACGGACCGGCGCCGGATCGGGCGCGACGCCTTCATCGACAGGGTGTGGGCATGGAAGGCCGAGTCCGGCGGCCTGATCGCCCGCCAGCTGCGCCGGCTGGGGGCCTCGGCCGACTGGTCGCGCGAGCGTTTCACCATGGACGACGGCCTTTCGCAGGCGGTGCTGAAGGTGTTCGTGGACCTCTACGACGAAGGCCTGGTCTACAAGGACAAGCGGCTGGTCAACTGGGATCCGGCGCTCGCCACCGCCATCTCCGATCTCGAGGTGCAGCAGCGCGAGGTCGAAGGCCATCTGTGGCATTTCGACTACCCAATCGAAGGCGAAGACGGGCGCTGCGTCACGGTGGCGACCACCCGCCCCGAGACCATGCTGGGCGATACCGCCGTCGCCGTTCATCCCGACGACGAGCGCTATCGCGGTCTGGTGGGCAGGCATGCCGTCCTGCCGCTGGTGGGCCGCCGCCTGCCCATCGTTGCCGACCGCCACGCCGATCCGCAACAGGGTAGCGGCGCGGTCAAGATCACGCCGGCCCACGATTTCGACGATTTCGAGGTCGGCCGGCGCCACGGTCTGGAGATGGTCAACGTCTTCGACGAGCGGGCGCGCCTCAACGACAACGTGCCCGAGGCCTGGCGCGGCCTCGACCGTTTCGAGGCCCGGGATCGCATCGTCGCCGCCATGGAAACCGCCGGTCGCCTGGCCCGCATCGAGGATTATCGCCACAGCGTGCCCTATGGCGACCGCGGCGGCGTTCCGGTCGAACCGCGGCTCACCGAGCAGTGGTATGTGGATGCCGCGGCGCTGGCCGGCCCGGCCATCGCGGCCGTCGAGGAGGGCCGCACGCGCTTCGTTCCCGCCAGCTGGGCCGCCACCTATTTCGAATGGATGCGCAACCTTCAGCCCTGGTGCATCTCGCGCCAGCTGTGGTGGGGCCACCGCATTCCGGCCTGGTATGGCCCCGACGGCGCCGTCTTCGTGGCCCTGGACGAGGAGGGCGCCCGCATCGAGGCCCGCGCCCGCTACGGCCGCGATGTGGCGCTGGAGCGCGACCCCGACGTGCTCGACACCTGGTTCTCCTCGGCGCTGTGGCCCTTCTCCACCCTGGGCTGGCCCGAAGATACCCCCGAGCTGCGGCGCCACTATCCCACCGACGTGCTGGTCACCGGCTTCGACATCATCTTCTTCTGGGTGGCGCGCATGATGATGATGAGCCTTCGCTTCATGGGCGAGGTGCCGTTCCGCACCGTCTATATCCACGCCCTGGTGCGCGACGAGAAGGGTGCCAAGATGTCGAAGTCGAAGGGGAACATCATCGACCCCCTGGAGCTGATCGACGATTACGGTGCCGATGCCCTGCGTTTCACGCTCTGCGCCATGGCGGCGCCTGGACGCGACATCAAGCTCTCGAAACAGCGGGTGGCGGGCTATCGCAACTTCGCCACCAAATTGTGGAACGCCGCCCGCTATTGCCAGATGAACGGCTGCCTGCCGGATACCGGCTTCGACCCCGCCTCCTGCCGCCGGACGGTGAATCGCTGGATCGTCGGCGAGATGGCGGGTCTGCGACTGCGACTCGACGAGGCCATGGCCGGCTACCGCTTCGACGAGGCCGCCCAGGCGCTTTACCGGGTCGCCTGGAACGTCTTCTGCGACTGGTATCTGGAGTTCACCAAGCCGATCCTGGCCGGCGACGACGAGGCGGCCGCCGCAGAGACCCGCCGCACGGCCGGCTGGGCGCTCGACCGCCTGCTCGTCATGCTGCATCCGGTCATGCCCTTCGTCACCGAGGAGCTATGGCAGCGCCTGGACGAGAACCGCCCCGCCCGGCTGATCGCCTGCCGCTGGCCCGGCGACGAGGTGCCCATCGACGCTGCGGCGGCGTCGGAGATGGACTGGGTGGTGCGCCTGATCTCGCTGGTGCGCACCGTGCGCGCCGAACTCCATGTGCCGCCCGCCGCCAGGCTCGCCGCCCTGCTGAAGGACGGCGGTGCCGCTGCCGAAGCCAGGCTGGAGCACCATCGCCGCCTCGTCCTGCGGCTGGCCAGGCTCGAGAGCATCGCGCCCGCCGCCGCCGTGCCGCCGGGATCGGCCCAGGCGCCCATCGACGGTGCTACGCTGATCCTGCCGCTCGCCGGCATCGTCGACCTCGCCGCCGAGGGCGCCCGCCTCGCCAGGGAGATCGACCGTGCCGGGCGCGACCTCTCGGGCCTGGAGCGCAAGCTCGCCAACGAGGCTTTCCTCGCCAGGGCGCCCGCCGCGGTGGTGGAAGAAGCGCGGCGGCGGCGCGACGAGGCGGCCGCTACCCGGCAGCGGCTGGCCGCTGCCCGCGCCATGCTGCGGGCGGGCTAAGGCGCCTCAGCCCTGCGGCCGATAGGCGACGACCTCGATCTCGACGCGCACGTCGACCAGCAGTTCGGAGACGACGGCCGAGCGGGCCGGCGGCTCATGCGGGAAATACTCCGCATAGACGGCATCGAAGCCGGGGAAATCGGCCCGCTGCCGCAGCCACACCATGGCCTTCGCCACGTCGGAAAGCGCGCATCCGGCCTCGGCCAGGGTCTCGCGGATGGCTTCGATGACAACGCGCGTCTGCTCCTCGATGCCGCCTTCGGTCATCGGCCTGCCGTCCTTCATCGGTATCTGGCCGGTCAGGAACACGAAATCGCCGGCCCGCACGGCTCGCGAGAGCGACAGCACCCGCCCGCCGATGGCGAGCGGCCCCGCTACGACCTCCTTCGTTTTCGCCATCGCCTCGCCCTCCGGCTCCCGGCCGGCCCAGACTGCCAACGGTTGCACCGGGCGCGCAAGATGCGCCTAATGCCGGGGAGCCCGTGGAAGGAGCGCGTGCCATGACGGAGTTGAAACGCTATCGCATGTTGATCGACGGCACCTGGCAGGATGCCGCCGACGGCGCCACGCTGGAGAGCGTCAACCCGGCCACCGGCCGCCCCTGGGCCACCGTCCCCGCCGCCGGCGAAGACGATGTCGACCGCGCCGTGCGGGCGGCCCATCGCGCCTTTCACGAAGGCCCCTGGGCCGCCATGCTGCCCACCGCGCGCGGGCGCCTGCTGCGCCGCCTGGGCGATCTGCTGGCCGAGCGATCGCAGGCGCTGGGGCGCACCGAGTGCATCGACACCGGCAAGATGTTCAAGGAAACCCGCTGGCAGGCGACATATATCGCCGAGTTCTTCCACTTCTATGCCGGGCTGGCCGACAAGGTGGCGGGCGAGACGCTGCCCATCGACAAGCCCGACATGATGGCCTTCACCTTGCGCGAGCCCCTGGGCGTGGTCGCCGCCGTGGTGCCCTGGAACAGCCAGCTGTTCCTGGTGGCGGTGAAGATCGGCCCGGCGCTGGCGGCCGGCAATACGGTGGTGCTGAAGGCCAGCGAGCACGCCTCGGCGGCGATGCTGGAATTCGGCGCCCTGATCGAGGAAGCGGGCTTTCCCCCCGGCGTCGTCAACATCGTCACCGGCGAGGGCGAGCCCTGCGGGCGGGCGCTCACCGGCCATCCGCTGGTCTCGCGCATCAGCTTCACCGGCGGCCCGGCGGCGGCGCGCCACATCCTGCGCAACGCGGCCCGCAACTTCGCCCAGGTTTCGCTGGAACTGGGCGGCAAATCGCCGGTGGTGGTGTTCGAGGACGCCGATCTGGAGAGCGCCCTGAACGGCGCCATGGCCAGCATCTTCGGGGCCAGCGGCCAGAGCTGCGTCGCCGGCAGCAGGCTCTATCTCCACGAATCCATCCACGATCGCTTCCTGGCCGAGCTGGCGCGCCGCGCGGGCGCCATCCGCATCGGCGATCCCCTGGCCGAAGAGACGCAGATGGGGCCGCTCTGCACGCAGGCGCAGCTGGAGGCCTGCGAGCGCCAGGTGGCCCGCGCCCGCGAGCAGGGCGGCAAGGTGCATCATGGCGGCGCCCGCCCGGATCATCCGGCCGGCGGCTGGTTCTATCGGCCCACCATCGTGGAATGCCCCGACCAGGCGATGGAGATCGTCGATACCGAGCTGTTCGGCCCCGTGCTCTCGGTGCTGAAATTCCGCGACGAGGACGAGGCCGTCGCCAAGGCCAACGACAGCCGCTATGGCTTGGCGGCCGGCATCTTCACCAGGGACATCGCCCGCGCCCTGCGGGTGCAGAAGCGCATCCGCGCCGGCATCGTGTGGATCAACACCTATCGCGTGGTCTCGCCCATCGCCGAGTTCGGCGGTTTCAAGGATTCGGGCTACGGCCGCGAATCCGGCGCCCAGGCCATCTACGATTACACGCGGCCCAAGACGGTGTGGGTCGCCACCTCCGACCAGCCCATGGGCAACCCCTTCGTCATGCGCTAGGGCGGTTGCGCGAGGGGCGGCGAGGGGGCCTGCCATGAACGGCGCGCGGGCCGGCGCAGTGCGCGGCTATCTCCGGGAGGTGGAGCGGTTGCGGGCCAGCGGCCAGGCCACCGAGCACAGCTATCGCCCGGCGCTCGCCGCGCTGATCGAGGCCCTGGGCGGCGGGGCCATCCACGCCATCAACGAACCGGCGCGGGTCGCCTGCGGCGCGCCCGACCTCATCGCCGAGAAGGGCGGCGTGCCGCTGGGCCATGTCGAATGCAAGGACATCGGCACCGACCTCGACCGCGCCGAAGCCACGCCGCAGCTGAGGCGCTATCGCGACGCCCTGCCCAACCTGATCCTGACCGACCATCTCCGGTTTCGCCGCTATGCGGGGGGCGAGCGGCGCGAAAGCGTCCGCCTGGCGCGGCTCGACGGGCGCGGCAGGCTGGCCGTGGAAAAGGACGGCGCCGGCCGGCTGGCGGCGCTGTTCGCCGCCTTCTTCACCGCCCGCCGGCCCACCGTCGCCGATGCCCGCGATCTCGCGCGGCGCATGGCGGCCAAGACCCGCCTGCTGCGCGAGGGCATCGGGACGATCCTGGGCCGGGACGATTCGCAGGGGCCGCTGCGCGAGTTGCTGGCCGCCTATCGCGAAGTGCTGATCGGCGACCTTTCGCAGAGCGATTTCGCCGATTTGCAGGCCCAGACCGCCGCCTATGGCCTGTTCGCCGCCCGCTGCCTGCACGATCCCGCCGCCGGTTCCTTCAGCCGCCAGTCGGCCGCCTTCGCCGACACCACGCCCTTCCTGCGCGAACTGTTCGGGCGCATCGCCGGCCCCGGCCTGGACCCGCGGCTGGCCTGGATCGTGGACGACCTCGCCCTGCTGCTGGAGAAGGCCGACATGGCGGCGATTCTGGCCGATTTCGGGCGCCGCAGCCGCCAGGAAGACCCGGTGGTGCATTTCTACGAGGACTTCCTGGCCGCCTTGGATCCGGACCTGCGCGAGAAGCGCGGCGTCTATTACACGCCCGAACCGGTGGTCCAATACATCGTGGCCAGCACGGACCGGCTGCTGCGCGAGCGCTTCGGCCTGGCCGACGGGCTGGCCGATACCGCCACCGTGGCGGACGGCACGCAACCGCGCGTGCTGATCCTGGACCCGGCGGCCGGCACCGGCACCTTCCTGCGCGAGGTCACGGCCCGCATCCGCCGCACCGTCGAGGCCAAGGGGCTGGCCGGCGCCTGGCCGACCTATGTGAAGGAGCACCTGTTGGGGCGCCTCTGGGGTTTCGAGCTGCTGATGGCGCCCTATGCCATCTGCCATCTCAAGCTGGCCCTGGAGATCGGCGGCGGCAATGGCGGTTTCGCCATGCCGGCCGGCCAGCGGCTGGGCGTTTTTCTCACCAACGCCCTGGAAGAGGCCCATGAGAGGGCTTCGGGGGCGCTGTTCGCCCACGAGATCGCCCGCGAGGCGGCCGGGGCCGATGCCGTGAAGCGAGACAAGCCGGTGATGGCGGTGATCGGCAATCCGCCCTATTCCGGCCATTCCGCCAACAAGGGCCAGTGGATCGCCGGGCTGTTGAAGGGCCGGGGCGGTGACGAGAACACCGGCAGCTATTTCCACCTCGACGGCATGCCTCTGGGCGAGAGAAACCCGAAATGGCTGAACGACGATTACGTCAAGTTCATCCGCTTCGCCCAATGGCGGATCGAGCGCAGCGGCGAAGGCGTGCTGGGCTTCGTCACCAATCACGCCTGGCTCGACAATCCCACCTTTCGCGGCATGAGAAAGAGCCTGATGGAGAGTTTCGACGAGATCCACCTCCTCGACCTGCACGGCAACGCCAAGAAGAGGGAAAGGGCGCCGGACGGGGCGAAGGACGAGAACGTCTTCGACATTCAGCAGGGGGTGGCCATCGGCCTGTTCGTGAAGCGGGGCGGCACCGGCCCGGCGCAGGTGTTCCACGCCGACCTGTGGGGCGAGCGGCAGGCGGGGCCGGGCGGCGGCAAATATGGCTGGCTGGCCGCCAACGACGTCGCCACGACGGATTGGGAACGACTGGCGCCCAAGCCGCCGCTCTACCTGTTCGTCCCCCGCGACGAGGCGCTCTGGGACGAATACGAGGCGGGCGCGAAGCTCACCGATATTTTCCCCGTCAACTCGGTGGGGATCGTGACGGCCCGCGACAGGCTGGCGATCCAGTGGACGGCCGACGACATGCGGCGGGTCGCCGGGGAGTTTGCGAGCCTTTCGGAAGAATCGGCGCGAAGCCGTTACGACCTGGGCACCGACGTTCGCGACTGGAAGGTGTCCTGGGCGCAGGAAGACGTTCGCTCGCACCCGGACGCCGACGCTCACATCGCCCCTGTTCTGTATCGGCCATTCGATACCCGCTTCACATACTACACTGGGCGGTCTCGCGGTTTCGTCTGTATGCCGCGCCCGAACGTCATGCGCCACATGCTGGCAGGGGAGAATTTGGCGCTGGTGACTGTCAGGCAGGTGGCAGAAGGGATCTTCAACCACGCATACATCACCAACTCCATTGCCGATTTTCGCACGACGTTGAGCAACAAGGGCGGCGCTTACCTCTTCCCGCTCTACTCCTACCCGCCGCAAGGTTCGAAGGAGGTCGGCAAGGTGCAGGAAGTGAATCTGGCGCCGGCCTTCATCGAAAAGGCCAGCGCCGCCCTCGGCCTCTCTTTCTCGCCCGACGGCGCGCGCGACCTCGAAACGGTTTTCCGCCCACGAGACATCTTCCGCTATATCTACGCCGTGCTCCACAGCCCGGAATATCGCCGCCGCTACGCGCCCTTCCTGAAGTCGGACTTCCCGCGCATCCCCATCACGGGCGACAGGGCATTGTTCGCCGAACTCACGCGCCTGGGCCGAAAACTTATCGCCCTGCACCTGATGGAAAGCGAAGGCAGCGATCTGCCCGCCTTTCCGGTGGCGGGATCGAACCGCGTCGGGAAGGTCCGCTACGCCCGGCCCACCGCCACGGCAGCGGGCCGGGTGTGGATTGGCGAGGGGCAGTATTTCGAGGGCGTGGCGCCGGAGACCTGGGCCTTTTCCATCGGCGGCTACCGCCCGGCCGAAAAATGGCTGAAGGACCGCAAACACCGCACGCTTACCTTCGACGACATCACCCACTGGCGCCGGCTGGCCGCCGCCCTGGCCGAAACCCGCCGCCAGATGGCCGCCATCGACGAGGCCATCGAAGCCGGCGGCGGCTGGCCGTTGGGATGATAGCAGAGTCTAATCTGATAGGGCCACTCTCCAAAATATAACAATGAGTGGGCCCGCAACGATCAGAAAAAGAGCTATATCACGTAGCGTCTTCCAAAAGCTTGTATGTCCTTCATTATTGCTTCTGTATTCCTCATATGTGAGCACATCAGGCTGCCCAGTATTGGATCCTTGTGCAGTTAGTGAGTCGAATGTAGGGTTATCCATAAGACAATATACGCGAACGCTCCGTTCTGGCATGATGTCGCCAATTGATGATTTTAGTATACTGTTCTCCGACAACTGCTCTGTATCGAAGCTCCTTGATGGAATGACTTCGCAATTGCTCATTTTGACACCACCGAAATCGAATTCTATCTGCACATTACTTGCTGTGCTTCGCATGGATTCATTTGTTATTGTGGCAAGGAAGCTTGAGTGCAGGGAGGTGTTTATGCTTGGCATCATCGCTGTTATTTTCAGCATCGCTTCTATCTTGGGAGGTTCGTTGCCATTTTCCTTAGGGGGCTCGTTACCATTTTCGCTGCTACTTTTGCTATCGTCGCTATTTTTGCTATCGTCAATTCTCTCAGGGGAGTAGGGGTTTTCCGATTGTGAGACAATTACCGTTTCGTCAAAATTTACGAAAACATGAATATATTTCCCATCAATAAACCAACCACCAATCACTGTAATGGCTGCAACGATTACAGCTGTAACAACTTTCCACGTTTTCTCCGACATTTTGCATGAATCCTAATGTGTAGTGCACCGCCTGAAATGGTCTAAGCGCCTACTGCACGACGATGCGCGGGGCCGGGCGCTGGCCGCCGGCGATGCCCGCCAGGACCGCCTGCGCGATCTGGCGATAGGCGGCGGCGAGGGGGCCTTCGGGTTCGGCCACCATCACCGGGCGGCCGGCATCGGAGGCTTCGCGGATGCGGATGTCGAGGGGCAGTTCGCCCAGGAACGGCACCGCCAGGTGGTCCGCTTCCCGGCGGGCGCCGCCATGGGCGAACACCTCGCTGCGCCGGCCGCAGCCGGGGCAGACGAAATAGCTCATGTTCTCCACGATGCCCAGGATCGGCACGTCCACCTTGCGGAACATGTTGAGGCCCTTGCGGGCGTCGATCAGCGACAGATCCTGCGGCGTGGAGACGATCACCGCGCCGGCCAGAGGCGCCCGCTGGGTGAGCGTCAGCTGCGCGTCGCCGGTGCCGGGCGGCATGTCGATCACCATGACGTCGATATCGCCCCATTCCACCTGGCGCAGCATCTGCTCCAGCGCGCTCTGGACCATCGGCCCACGCCACACCATGGGCTGGTCTTCCTCGATCAGCAGGCCGATCGACATGGCCGCGATGCCCCAGGCGCGCTTGGGCCACAGCTTGCGCCCGTCGGTCTCCGGCTTGCCCGCGAGGCCCAGCAGGCGCGGCGCCGAAGGGCCGTAGATGTCGGCGTCCAGCAGCGCCACCCGCTGCCCCAGGGCGGCCAGGGCCAGCGCCAGGTTGACGGCCGTGGTCGATTTGCCGACGCCGCCCTTGCCGCTCGCCACCGCCACCATGGCGGCGACGCCGGGGATGGAGTCGCGTCCGGCCCGCTGTTGCGGCTGCGGTTCGGCCCGGCCCGGCGCGTCGCCGGCCGCCCGCTGCCCCGCCGGACGGTGGGCGGTCATCACCGCCGTCACGGTCAGCACGCCCGGCAGCGCCTTCACCGCCTCCTCGGCGGCCCGGCGCAGCGGCTCGCTGCCGGCGCCGCGTTCGGGTGCCACCTGCAGGGAAAAGCCGACATGGCCATCCCGCACCACCAAGCCCTGGACCATGCCCAGGGCCTGGATGGAACGCCCGCTTTCCGGCTCCAGCACGCCGTCCAGGGCGGTTCGCACCGCGCCTTCGCTCACTCTGGCCATCGCTCGCTCCCCCGCAGGCCGGGCCGCATTGCAGGCGCCCTCGCCCTGTCATATAAGCCTGGACCTTGTGGCGGCAAGGCGCGACCATGCGGCAAGGCCGCCGGTGCGGCGCGAGAGGCGGAAGACATGCCCTGGAACGATCGAGGCGGCGGCGGTGGATGGCAGGGCGGCAATGGCGGCCCCTGGGGGCGCGGCCCCTCCGGCGGCGGCCCGCCCCCCGACCTGGAAGACGTGGTCCGCCGCATGCAGAAACGGGCCCGGCGCTTCATGCCCGGCGGCTTCGGCGGCCTGCGCGGGGTGCTGATCGTCCTCCTGGTGCTGCTGCTGGTGTGGGGCGTGAGCGGCATCTACCGGGTCGACACCAACGAGCAGGGGGTGGAGCTGGTCTTCGGCGAGCTCTACGACACCGAGGAACCCGGCCTCCACTACAACTTCCCCGCTCCGGTGGGCACGGTTTATACGCCGGCCGTCACCGAGATCCAGCAGTTCACCATCGGCACCAGCCGCGATCAGAGCCTGATGCTGACCGGCGACGAGAACATCATCGACGTGCAGTTCGTCGTGAAGTGGAAGATCTCGGATGCCGCCAAATACCTCTTCAACGTGGCCGACCCGGAGGCCACCACCCGCCGCATCGCCGAAAGCGCCATGCGCCAGGTGATCGGCCAGACGGCGCTGGCGACGGCGCTGGCGGAAGGCCGCGCCGACGTGGAACAGAAGACGCTGGCGCTGATGCAGCGCATGCTGGACGACTACGCCGCCGGCATTCTCGTCACCCAGGTGGAGCTGCAGAGCGTGGACCCGCCGGCGGCGGTGATCGACGCCTTCCGCGACGTGCAGGCCGCCAGGGCCGACCAGGAGCGTTCGATCAACGAAGCCCAGGCCTATCAGAACCAGATCGTGCCGGTGGCGCGCGGCGATGCGCAGCGCATGCTGCAGGAGGCCGAGGCCTACAAGGAGCAGGTCATCAACACCGCCGAGGGCGATGCCGCCCGCTTTCTCTCCGTCTATAACGAATATGTGCTGGCCAGAGACGTGACCGAACGGCGCATCTATCTGGAGACCATGGAGAACGTGCTGCGCGACATGGAAAAGATCGTGATCGACACCGGCGCCTCCGAGGGCCAGGGGGTGGTGCCCTATCTGCCCCTGGACAAGCTGCGCGCCCAGGACAGCACCCGCTAGGGGGACGGAACCATGAAGCTTCGAATCGTCCTCGCCCTGGCGGCCGGCGCCCTCGTGCTGCTGCTGGGCTCCATGTCCACCTTCACCATCGCCGAATACGAGCAGGGCATCGTGGTCCAGTTCGGCGACCCGCGCCGCGTCGTCACCGAACCCGGACTGCGCCTCAAATGGCCCTGGCAGAACGTCATCTATTACGAGAAGCGCATCTTGCAGGTGGACGGCCAGCCCGAACAGGTCACCGCCGCCGACCAGAAGCGCCTGGTGGTCGATGCTTTCGCCCTCTACCGCATCGTCGATCCGCTGCGATTCAAGAACGCCGCCCAGTCGGTGGAGAACTTCGAGCCGCTCATGCTGCAGGCGCTGACGGCGACGCTGCGCGAGAACATCGGGCGCGTGCCCCTGGTCGATGTCGTCTCCGGCGAGCGCCAGGCGCTGATGGGCGAGATACGCGAGGCCATGGTGCGCGCCACCGCTCAATTCGGCGTCGATGTCGTGGACGTGAGGATCAAGCGCACCGACCTGCCGCAGGAAAACAGCGAGGCCATCTATCGCCGCATGCAGACCGAGCGCGAGCGCGAGGCCTCCGAGATCCGCGCCCAGGGCGAGGAGCAGGCTCTGCGCATCCGCGCCGAGGCGGACAGAACGCGGACCGTGCTGATCTCCCAGGCCCGCCGCGAGTCGGAGATCCTGAGGGGCGAGGGCGATGGCGAGGCGGTGCGAATCTTCGCCGAAGCCTTCGGGAAGGATGTCCGCTTCTTCACCTTCTACCGCACCATGCAGGCCTATCGCGAGGCGCTGAACGCCGAAGACACCACCCTGGTGCTCTCGCCCGACGGCGATTTCCTGCGCTTCCTCAACAGCTTCGAGGGCGTGCTGGCGACCGCGCCGGAGGGTGGCGGCTAGGGGCTTCCCGCCCGCATGGCGGCGTTCCCGCATGGAGGGCGCCGGGAGGCCGCCGCGCGGTTGACCGGCGGCCGGGAGCAACCATATCGATAGGCGTTGGCGCAAAACGAAAGGTGGCGCGATGGCCCGGCTTTTTCCCCGCTCCTTGTTCATCCTGGCGACATTCGCTCTGCTGGTCCGGCCCCCGGCGGCATCCGGGCACGGCGTGCCGGAGAGCTTCGCCGAGCTCGCGGAGACACTTACCCCCGCCGTGGTGTCGATCTCGATCGAGGCGCAGGCGACGAGCTCCAGCCAGCGCCTGCCCGGCTTCCCTGAGGGGTTGCCCTTCGACCGCTTCTTCGAAAAGTTCTTCGAACGCCATGGCGGCGGGGCGCCGCGCGAAAGCCGGCCCGCCTTCTCTTTGGGTTCCGGCTTCATCGTCGATGCGTCGGGCCATGTCGTCACCAATGCCCATGTGGTCGAAGGGGCGGAGAAGATCGCCATCCGCCTCGACAACGGCAGCGAGCATCGGGCGGTGACGGTGGGCATCGATCCCAAGACCGACATCGCCCTCCTGAAGATCGAAGCGGACGGGCCGTTTCCCTTCGTGAGCTTCGGCGATTCCGACGCCGTGCGCGTGGGCGACTGGGCGATCGCCATCGGCAACCCCTTCGGCTTCGGCAGCACGGTGACGGCGGGCATCATCTCGGCGCGCCAGCGCAACATCAACGCCGGTCCCTATGACGAGTTCCTCCAGACCGATGCGCCCATCAACCGCGGCAATTCCGGCGGCCCGCTGTTCAGCATGGAAGGCGGCGTCATCGGCGTGAACACCGCCATCTATTCGCCTTCGGGCAGTGGTTCGGTCGGTATCGGTTTCGCGGTGCCTTCCAACATCGCCGGGCATGTTGTGGACCAACTCATGGAGTTCGGGCGCACGCGCCGCGGCTGGCTGGGCGTGCGTATCCAGCCGGTCACCCCCGAGCTTGCCGAGGCGCTGGACCTTGCCTCCGAGGAGGGGGCGCTGGTGGCGATGGTCGTGGAGGGCAGCCCGGCCGCCGCGGCCGGGCTGGAGGCGGGCGACGTCATCGTCCGCTTCGACGGCGTCGCCGTTTCCGAGATGCGCGAGCTGCCGCGGGCGGTGGCGCTGGCCGAGGTCGGGCGCGAGGTGGAGGTGATGGCGGTGCGGGGCGGCGAGGAGCTGTCCTTCAAGGTAGTGCTGGGCGAGCTCGAAGAGGCCGAAGAGCGGCTCGCCGAAGGCGGCGCCGCGCCGGAACAGGCGGACGGCAGCGGCATGCTGCTGGGCATGACGCTTGCTCCCGTCACCGACGAGACCGCGCGCCGCTTCGGCCTTGCCGAGGGTGCGCGGGGCCTGATCGTCACCGAGGTGATGGCGGACGGCCCGGCGGCCGCGGCCGGCATCCGGCCGGGCGATCTGGTGCTCGAGGTCGCCCGTCGCCCGGTCGCCAGCGTGCAGGGGATGCGGGATCTGGTGGCGGCGGCCCGCGAGGCGGACGTGAGGGCGCTGGTGATCCGCGTCGAACGCGAAGGCGTCCCCCTGTTTCTCGCCGTTCAGCTGGACGAATAGGGCGGCTGCAAGGCGCCGGCGGCATAGCCCTGCATGTAGAGCAGCGCTTCCAGGCCGTTGTGGCGGATGGTGGCGTCGGCCGCCTCCTCGGCCGCCGGCACCGGCCGCCAGCCGACGCCGAAGCCGGCCGCCCGCAACATGGCGCAATCGTTGGCGCCGTCACCGACGGCCATCGATTCGGACGCTGCCAGCCCCGCTTCGCGGGTGAGGCCGGCCAGGACCGACCGCTTCGCTGCGCCATCCAGCAGCGGCCCGGCGAGGCGTCCCGTCAGCTGGCCTGCCTCGATGTCGAGCCGATTGGCGCGATAGCGGTCGAAGCCCAGCAGGCTGGCGACGCGGCCGGCGAACCAATCGAAGCCGCTGGAAACCAGCACCGTCAGCGCGCCGTGGCGGCGCATGGTGGCGACCGTCGCCGCCGCGCCCGCCGTGACGGCGACGTCCTGGCGCCACACCGTTTCCAGCAGCGCTTCCGGCGTGCCGGCCAGCAGGGCCAGCCGTTCGGCGAGCGTCTCGCCGAAATCGCACTCGCCGCTTATGCTGCGGCGCGTGATGCGCCCGACGCTCTCCCCCGCCCCGGTGCGGGCCGCCAGCGCATCGATGCTCTCTGTGGCGATGACGGTGGAGTCCATGTCGGCCACGAGCAGCCTCTTGCGCCGGCCGTGGACCGGCTGCACCGCGTGGTCGATGGCCCGGCCCGCCAGCCTCGCCGTCACCTCCGCCCGCACGGCGTCCGCTTCCGCCAGCGGCGCCTCGAAGACGAGGTCGACCGCTCGTCCCGGCGCCAGCCACACGGTTTCGGCACCAAGGCGCTTCGCCAGCGTGGCGGCGGCCTCGCCCAGCCCGGCTCCGGCGTCGTCCGCGATCAGCGTTGCCACGAGCGTCATGGCGGGACGCTAGGCCGTGGCCGGGCGAGCGGCAAGAAGGCCGGCGATCCTGCTGGGCGGGCCGACGGCCTCGGGCAAATCGGCCCTGGCGCTGCTTCTGGCCGAGCGCCTCGGCGGCGAAATCGTCAACGCCGACAGCATGCAGGTCTATGCCGATCTGAAAATCCTCACCGCTCGCCCCGGCGTCGCCGAAGAGGCCCGCTGCCGCCACCATCTGTTCGGCATCATGGATGCCTCCAGGCGCTGTTCGGCCGGCCTTTGGCACGGCCTCGCCAGCCGTACCACCGGGGAGATCGCGGCGCGCGGGCGCGTCCCCATCCTGGTGGGCGGCAGCGGCCTTTATCTCGACGCCTTCCGCCATGGCCTGTCGCCGGTACCGCAGGTTCCCGCCGCTCTGCGGGCCGAACTGAACGCGCGCATGGCCGCCATGGGCCCGGCCCGCCTTCACGAAGAGCTCGCCCGGCGCGACCCGGCCAGTGCCGCATTGTTGGCCCCCGGCGACAGGCAGCGCATCCAGCGGGCGCTGGAGGTGGTGGAGGCGACCGGGGTGCAGCTGTCCCGCTGGCGCCTGATGGACCGACGCGGGGCTTGGCCCGGCACCTGCCTCGTCCTCGTGCTGGCTCCGCCGCGCCAGGCGCTTTACCGGCGTTGCGACCGGCGCTTCGACGCCATGCTGGAGGCGGGTGCCCTGGCCGAGGCGAAAGCGCTGGCGGCACGCCGGCTGGACCCGTCCCTGCCCGCCATGAGGGCGCTGGGCGTGCCGCATCTCATCGCCCATCTCGAAGGTGCGCTGGACCTCGCCAGCGCTGCGGCCCGCGCCAGAACCGCCACCCGCCGCTATGCCAAGCGCCAGACCACCTGGTTCCGCCACCGGGCGGCGGATGCCCTGGTGCTGGAAGCCTTCGGTTTCGATGCCCGGGCCGGCGAGGCGGCGGTCGGCGCTGCGGACCGGTTTCTGTTGACCTCGCGGCAGCCCATGGCCTAGGCTCCGCCTCCTGGCGCCGTCTTCGGATGGGCGGTTGCTGCCCCTTGGGGAACGGGCCTCGCCCGCGCTCCCGCTGCCCGGGCATGGACGCGGGTTTTCGATCGCCGGCGCGGGAGGGCGCGACCGTGGTGCAGGACCGCATGAACGGCTCCGAAATCCTCGTCAGGGCGCTGGCCGACCAGGGCGTCGATGTCGTCTTCGGCTATCCCGGCGGCGCCGTCATGCCCATCTACGATGCGCTTTTCCAGCAGAACGCCCTGCGCCACATCCTGGTCTGCCAGGAGGGCGGCGCCGTGCACGCGGCGGAGGGCTATGCCCGTTCCACCGGCAAGGTGGGCGTGGTGCTGGTGACCTCCGGCCCCGGTGCCACCAACTGCGTGACCGGGCTCGCCGACGCCCTGATGGACTCGATCCCCCTGGTCTGCCTCACCGGCCAGGTGCCGACCCATCTGATCGGCAACGACGCCTTCCAGGAGGCCGACACCGTCGGCATCACACGGCCCTGCACCAAGCACAACTATCTGGTGAAGCGGGTGGACGATCTGGCGCGGGTGATCCACGAGGCCTTCCATGTTGCCCGCAATGGCCGCCCCGGCCCGGTGGTGGTGGACCTGCCCAAGGACGTGGTGACCGCAACGGGAACCTATCTACCGCCCTCTCGCGCGCGCCACGGCAGCTACAACCCGCAGGTGAAGGGCGAGCTGAAGCGCATCGAGGAGGCGGTGACGCTGCTGGCGGCGGCCGAACGGCCGCTCGTCTATGCCGGCGGCGGCGTGGTCAATGCCGGCCCGGCCGCTTCGCAGTTGCTTGCCAACCTGGTGGATATGACCGGCTTTCCAGCGACGCTGACCCTGATGGGGCTGGGCGCGCTGCCCGCTTCCCACCGCAACTTCATCGGCATGGTGGGCATGCACGGCTCGCTGGAAGCCAATATGTGCATGCACGATTGCGATGTCATGCTGTGCGTCGGCGCCCGCTTCGACGACCGGGTAACGGGCCGTGTGGATGCCTTCTCGCCCGCCTCCAGGAAGATCCATATCGATATCGATGCCTCGTCGATCAACAAGAATATCCTGGTGGATGTGCCCATCGTCGGCGATTGCGCCTATGTGCTGGAAGACCTCGTCAAGGTCTGGAAAGCGCGCCAGGCGCGGCCGGATGCGGCCACGCTTGCCGCCTGGTGGGAGAAGATCGAGGCCTGGCGCCGCTGCCGTTCGTTCCGCTACCGGGCGGCGGACGACATCATCAAGCCGCAACAGGCGCTGGAGCGGCTGAACGAGCGCCTGAAGGGCCGCGACGATGTTTATGTCACCACCGATGTCGGCCAGCATCAGATGTGGGCGGCGCAATACATCGCCTTCGAGAAACCCAACCGCTGGATGACCTCCGGCGGTCTGGGCACCATGGGCTACGGCCTGCCGGCGGCCATGGGGGTGCAGGTGGCACATCCCGAAGCGCTGACGGTCGCCGTCTCGGGCGATGCCTCGATCCTGATGAACATCCAGGAGATGTCGACTCTGGCCCGTTACCGCCTGCCGGTGAAGGTACTGATTCTCAACAACCGCTGGATGGGTATGGTGCGCCAGTGGCAGGAATTCTTCTTCGGCGGGCGCTATTCGGAAAGCTACATGGATTCACTGCCCGATTTCGTGAAGCTCGCCGATGCCTTCGGCGCCACCGGGCTGCGCGCCACCCGCCCCGACGAACTCGACGATGTGCTCGACCGCATGCTGGCCGCGCCCGGGGCGGCGATCGCCGATATCGTCGTCGACCCCGACGAGAACGTCTATCCGATGATCCCGGCCGGTGCAGCCCACAACCAGATCACCATGAGCCCGGACGACGAGGTGGTGCTCGACGCTGCGCACAGGGACGAGGGCATGGTCCTGGTATAGACCTGCTCCAGCCCGTCCCTCGCAAAGCCGCCTGCCCGGAACCGCCGCCCGTGACCCCATCCGCCGCCTCCCACAACATCCGCAAGGCCACCATCGCCGTGATGGTGGACAACGAGCCCGGCGTGCTGGCCCGCGTGGTGGGTTTGTTTTCCGGTCGTGGCTACAACATCGATTCGCTGACCGTGAGCGAGGTGGACGCCGACGCCCATCTCTCCCGCATCACCATCGTGACCTGCGGCACCGAGATGATCATCGGGCAGATCAAGGCGCAGCTCGAGCGCCTGGTGCCGGTCCACCGCGTCAGCGATCTGCCGGCCCAGGGCGGCCATGTCGAGCGCGAACTGGCGCTGGTCAAGGTCGCCAGCAGCGGCGACAAACGGGTGGAGGCGCTGCGCATCGCCGACATCTTCCGCGCCCGGGCGGTGGACAGCACCATCCAGTCCTTCGTCTTCGAGATCACGGGTTCCAGCGAAAAGATCTCCGCCTTCGTCGATCTGATGCGCCCGCTGGGCCTGATCGACATTTCGAGAAGCGGCGTGGTCGCCATCTCGCGCGGCTCCGGCGCCATCTGACCAACCGGAGGAGACGCCCATCATGCGTGTCTATTACGATCGCGACGCCGACCTCAATCTCATCGGCTCGCGCCGTGTCGCCGTCATCGGCTATGGCAGCCAGGGCCATGCCCATGCCCTCAACATGAAGGACAGCGGCGTGACCGATCTGGCGATCGGCCTGCGGCAGGGTTCGGCCAGCGCGCCCAAGGCGGCCGACGCCGGTTTTCCGGTGATGACGCCTGCCGAGGCGGCCGCCTGGGCCGATTTCGTGATGGTCGTCACGCCCGATGAAGGTCAGCGCCGGCTCTACGACCGGGAGCTGGGACCGAACCTCAAACAGGGTGCCACCCTGGCCTTCGCCCACGGTCTCAACATCCACTTCAAGTTGATCGAGCCGCGTCCGGACCTCGATGTCGTCATGGTGGCGCCCAAGGGGCCGGGCCACACGGTGCGCGGCGAATTCGCGCGCGGTGCCGGCGTGCCCTGCCTGCTGGCGGTGGAGCAGGATGCCAGCGGCCAGGCGGCCGAAATCGCCCTCTCCTATGCCTGCGCCATCGGCGGTGGGCGCGCGGGCGTGATCGAGACCACCTTCCGCGAGGAATGCGAGACCGACCTGTTCGGCGAACAGACGGTGCTGTGCGGTGGACTGACGGCGCTCATCCTGGCCGCTTACGAAACCCTCATCGAGGCGGGTTATGCGCCGGAGATGGCCTATTTCGAAACGCTTCACGAGGTGAAGCTGATCGTGGACCTGATCTACGAAGGCGGCATTGCCAACATGCGCTATTCGGTCTCCAACACGGCCGAATACGGCGACTACACCCGCGGTCCGCGCGTCGTCGGCGAGGAAGCGCGCACCGAGATGAAACGCATTCTGGCCGAAATTCAGTCCGGCCGCTTCGCCCGCGACTGGATGCTGGAAAACGAGGTCGGCCAGACCAGCTTCAAGGCCATGCGCCGACGCGCGGCCGAACATCCCATCGAGGAGGTGGGCGCCAGGCTGCGCGCCATGATGCCCTGGATCGCCGACAACCGCCTGGTCGACAAGGCGCGCAACTGACGAGCGGCAGGGCTTTGGTCCCACCACCGATTTTTCATTCCTTCCCGTCGTAAAACCGTGATATGAAGAGCGCGATGGAGGTGTGGGGAACCGTTGCCCAAACGCGCCCTGCTCCTCTGTCGAACGGGATGGGGGAGCGGCCGCTGCCGTAGACGGCCGGCCGGACTACCGCCGCAAGGGGGCGCGTGGAGGGAACCGCCACGCGCCGGGAGAGGGTCGAAACGGTCATGCTATCGCGCTTTTTCTCGTCCGGTATGGGAGTCGATCTGGGCACGGCCAACACCCTGGTCCATGTCGAAGGGCGCGGCATCGTGCTCAACGAGCCTTCGGTGGTAGCGATCGACAACCGGCGCAGCAAGAAAATCCAGGTGCTCGCCGTCGGCGAGGAAGCCAAGCAGATGGTGGGCCGCACGCCCGGCCATATCGAAGCCACCCGCCCCTTGCGCGACGGCGTCATCGCCGATTTCGGCATCGCCGAAGAGATGATCAAGCACTTCATACGCAAGGTGCATAACCGCTCCAGCTTCGCGCGCCCGGAGATGATCGTCTGCGTGCCGTCCGGCTCGACGGCGGTGGAACGCCGCGCCATCGAGGAAGCCACCCTGCATGCCGGCGCGCGTCGGGTGGGCCTGATCGAGGAGCCGATGGCGGCCGCCATCGGCGCCGGCCTGCCGGTGACCGAGCCGACCGGTTCCATGGTCGTCGATATCGGCGGCGGCACGACCGAAGTGGCGGTGTTGTCGCTGGGCGGCATCGTCCATTCGCAATCGGTCCGCGTCGGCGGCGACAGGATGGACGAGGCCATCGTTCGCTACATCCGCGGCCACCACAACCTCCTGATCGGCGATTCCAGCGCCGAGCGCATCAAGAAGGCCATCGGCTCCGCCAGCGTGCCCGAGGACGGCGAGGGGCGGACATTGGGCATCAAGGGACGCGATCTGGTGAGCGGCGTGCCCAAAGAACTGGTCATCAGCCAGCGCCAGATCGCCGAGAGCCTCTCCGAGCCGGTGGGCCAGATCGTCGATGCGGTGAAATCGGCCCTGGAAAAGATGCCGCCGGAACTCGCCGCCGACATCGTCGACAAGGGCATCGTGCTCACCGGCGGCGGGGCGTTGCTGGGCGATCTCGACGGCGTGCTGCGCATGAAGACCAATCTGCCGGTCCTGATCGCCGACGAGCCGCTCTCCTGCGTCGCGCTGGGGACGGGACGGGTGCTGGAAGATCGCAGGTCCCTGAAGCACGTCCTCTACAGCGAGTCGGACTGACGGAAGGCGGGCCGGGCGGAACGATGGGGGCGATCGGGGCGGCATGCTGAAGATGGCGCTCCAGCTGGGCGAAACCATCCAGCGTTTCGCCTTCCCGCTGCTTGTCGGCCTCGCCATCTCGTTGACGATGCTGAGCCGTGCCGACCATCCTCTCATGGCCGCCGCCAGGACCCAGGCCGTCGATATCCTGGCCCCGGTGCTGGCGGCGACCTCGCGTCCGATGGCGGCTCTGGGCGAGGCCGTGCGGCGCGTCGAGCGCATCGTCGATGTTCACAGGGAAAACGTCCGCCTGCGCGAGGAAAACACCCGCCTGCTGCACTGGCAGGCGGCGGCGCGCCAGCTCGAGGCCGAAAACCGGGACTTCCGCGTCCTGCTTTCCACTGTGGCCGAACCCCGCGATGCCTTCGTCACCGCCCGCATCGTTGCCGTGTCGGGCGGCACTTTCGTGCGCACCGCGCTGATCGACGCCGGCCTGGCCGATGGCGTCGCCGTCGGCCAGGCCGTGGTTGCCGCCCACGGCATGCTGGGCCGCATCGTGGAGGCAGGCGCCCGCGGCGCCCGCGTCCTGCTGCTCGCCGACCTCAACAGCCGTGTGCCGGTGATGCTGGAATCGAGCCGCGCGCCGGCCATCGTCGCCGGCGACAACTCCGATACGCTGTCGCTGATGTTCGTCGCCGACGGCAGCGCGGTCTCGCCGGGCGAGCGGCTGGTGACCTCCGGCCAGGGGGGAATGCTGCCGCCGGGCCTGCCCGTCGGGGCGGTGACCGCCTTCGAAGACGGGGCATGGCGGGTGGCGCCCTTCGTCGATATTGTCCATGTCGAGCATGTGCGCGTCCTCGATTACGCGCTGCCGGGCCTGCTGCCTGCGACCAGGGAGGCGGGCGCAACGGGTCCGCTGTGGTAACGGAAGGCTGGCTGCCCGAACTTCGGCGCCTGGCGCTGATCCTGACGCCGGCGGCAAGCGGTGTCGCCCTGGTGCTGCTGACCACCACGCCGCTGCCCATAGGCCATATCGGCGAAGCGATGCCGAAGCTGGCCGCGGCGGCCGTCTTCTTCTGGACCGTCCACCGCCCCGATCTGATGACCTGGGGCGCCGCCTTCGCCATCGGCCTCGTCGCCGATCTGGCCACGGGCGCGCCGCTCGCCATCTCGTCGCTGGTCCTGCTGGCGGTCCGCCGCGCCGTGCTGGCGCGGCGGCGCCTGCTGGTCGGCAAGCCGTTTCGCGTGTTGTGGGCGGGCTTCGCCCTGGCCGCCCTGCTGGCGGCGGCGCTGGATTGGGCGTTGTCCTCGCTCTATCTGTTCGCCAGCCTGGATCCCGGCCCGGTGCTGTTTCAGACACTGCTGACGGTGCTGCTGTTCCCGCCGCTGGCCTGGCTCTTCGCCCGCTGCCAGACCGTTCTGCCCATGCCGCGCCTGTGGATGCCGGGATACAGGTGAGATGCGCCGCGACATCCTCCAGCGCAAACGCTTCACCCGCCGGGCGCTGCTGCTGGCGGGTAGCCAGCTGGCGCTGGCCTCCGGCCTCGCCGCCAGGCTCTATCAGCTACAGGTCGTCGAGGCGCCGGCCTGGCGCATCCTGGCCGACGACAACCGCATCGCGCTTCGCCTGCTGCCGCCGCCGCGCGGGCCGATCGCCGACCGCTTCGACGAAAGCCTGGCGCTCAACCGCCAGACCTGGCGGCTGGTGCTGGTTCCGGAGGAAACCGCGAGCGTCGCCGACACGCTGGCGGCGATCGCCGCGCTGATCGACCTTTCCGGGCAGGATCGCCAGCGCGCCGCCAGGGAGACCCGCCGCCGCAGCGGTTTCGTGCCGGTCACCGTGAAGGAGAATCTCTCCTGGCGGGAGGTCGCCCGCATCGAGGTCAACCTGCCGCAGCTGCCCGGCGTCCTGATCGAGGCGAGCCAGAGCCGCCACTACCCCTACGGCCCGCTCGCCGCCCATGTCACCGGCTATGTCGGCGCCGTCTCGCAGGTCGAGCTCACGGGCGATCCGTTGCTCGAACTGCCCGGTTTCCGCACCGGCAAGAACGGCGTCGAGAAGGTCTTCGAAAAGGCGCTGCGCGGCGCTGCCGGCAGCCGCCATGTCGAGGTCAACGCCCATGGCCGCGTCATCCGCGAACTGGCCCGGCGCGAGGGCACGCCCGGTGCCGCCCTGAAGCTCACCGTCGATATGGGCCTGCAAGCCTATACGGCCCGGCGTCTGCGCGGCCAGGCAGGCTCGGTCGTGGTCCTGGATCTGCTGACCGGCGACGTGCTGGCGCTGGTGTCGTCGCCCGCCTACGATCCCAACGCCTTCGCCCACGGCATCTCCGGTGCGGCGTGGCAGGCGCTGCTGGAAGATCCCAGGCGGCCTCTGGTCAACAAGGCTATCGCCGGGCAGTATTCGCCGGGTTCCACCTTCAAGATGGTGGTGGCCCTGGCCGCCCTCGAAGCGGGGATCGACCCGGCCCGCGCCGTCCATTGCCCCGGCCATTATCTGCTGGGCGATCACCGCTTCCACTGCTGGCGCCGCTGGGGCCATGGCGATGTCGCCATGGTGGAGGCCCTGAAACGCTCCTGCGACGTCTATTTCTACGACACGGCGCGCCGCGTCGGCATGGAGCGGATCGCGGCCATGGCCCGGCGCTTCGGTTTCGGCGAGGCGACGGGGATCGAGCTCGCCGGCGAGCGGGAAGGGCTGGTGCCCACGCGGGCGTGGAAGGAGGCGGTCCACGGCGAAGCTTGGCAGGGGGGAGAGACGCTGATCGCCGGCATCGGCCAGGGCTATCTGCTGGCCACGCCGGTGCAGCTGGCGGTGATGGCCGCCCGCCTCGGCAGCGGCGCCGCCAGGGTTCAGCCCCGCCTGGTGCGCGGCGAGGGGGCGCCCGACCGCCCGGCCTTCGAACCGCTGCGCCTGCCGTCCGGCCCCATGGCCCTGGTGCAGGAGGCCATGGCGCGGGTGGTCAACGACGGCGACGGCGGCACCGCCTTCGCCGCCCGCATCGTCGATGAGGACATGGCCATGGCCGGCAAAACGGGCACGGTCCAGGTCCGCCGCATCACGCAGGCCGAGCGCGATGCCGGCATCGACGATGAAAAGCGGCCCTGGCACCACCGCGATCACGCGCTGTTCGTGGCCTATGCGCCGCTGGCCGCGCCCCGCTATGCCTGCGCGGTGGTGGTCGATCACGGCGGCAGCGGCTCGGCCGTCGCCGCGCCGGTCGCCCGCGACGTCCTGCGCGAGGCGCAGCGCCGCCGGTCGGTGCGCTGGTCGGGCGGTGCCTCGCCGGCCCGGGAGGCGTGAGCATGGCCACCCGCTTCCACCCCGACGGCAACGGCAGCCTCGCCGTGGGCGAGAAGCTGGCGGCCATGAACTGGGGTCTGCTGGCGCTGCTGGCGGCCACGGCCGGGCTGGGCTGCGCCATGCTCTATTCGGCGGCAGGAGGCGATCTGTGGCCCTGGGCGCTGCCCCAGGCGATCCGTTTCGCCGTCGGCGTGGCGCTGATGCTGGCCCTCGCCATGGTCGATATCCGCCGCCTCTACCGCATGGCCTATCCGGCCTATGCCTTCGCGCTGCTGCTGCTGCTGGCGGTGGAGGTGAAGGGCAGCGTCGGCATGGGCGCCCAGCGCTGGATCGAGCTCCCGCTTCCCGGCTTCTCTTTCCGGCTGCAACCCTCCGAGGTCATGAAGGTCGCCCTGGTGCTGGCCCTGGCGCGCTATTTTCACGGCCTGGCGGCCGACGACGTCCGCCGCTGGACCGGCCTGCTCATGCCGCTCGTCCTGATCGGCCTGCCGACGGTGCTGGTGCTGCGCCAGCCGGATCTGGGCACGGCGGCGATGATCGTCGCCATCGGCGTGGCGCTGATGTTCCTGGCCGGCATCGCCATCTACTGGTTCGCCATCGGCTTCGCCCTGGTGCTGGCCGCGCTGCCGGTCGCCTGGACCATGCTGCACGCCTATCAGCAGGACCGTGTGAGGACCTTCTTCGATCCCTCCCTCGATCCGCTGGGCGCCGGCTACCACATCACGCAATCGAAGATCGCGCTGGGGTCGGGCGGCCTCTTCGGCAAGGGCTTCCTGGCGGGCACCCAGAGCCACCTCAACTTTCTCCCCGAAAAGCAGACCGACTTCATCTTCACCATGCTGGCCGAAGAGCTGGGAATGATCGGTGCCCTGGCGCTGATCGCGCTCTATCTGCTCATCGCCGCCTGCGGCCTGCGGGTGGCGCTGGCCAGCGGCAGCCAGTTCGGCCGCCTGCTGGCCATGGGCGCGGTCGCCGCCTTCCTGCTCTATGCCTTCATCAACATCGCCATGGTGACGGGCCTCGTTCCCGTGGTGGGCGTGCCGCTGCCGCTGATCTCCTATGGCGGCAGCGCCATGCTGACGCTGATGGTCGCTTTCGGCCTGCTCGCCAGCGCCCATATCCACCGCGATGTCGTCATCTCCAGGCGCCAGGGCGTCGCCGCCCTGTGAGCTCCCCCGGGCGCTTGCCGGCGGTCCGCGCTTTCGCTACAAGAGGCGCGCAGGGGAGGCGCAGCCATGAAGAAGGGCATCCATCCCGACTATCACGAGATCACGGTGGTGATGACCGACGGCAGCAGCTTCACCACCCGTTCCACCTGGGGCAAGGCGGGCGACACCATGACGCTCGACATCGACCCCAAATCGCACCCGGCCTGGATCGGCGGCAACCAGCGGCTGGTCGATAGCGGCGGCCAGGTGGCGCGCTTCAGCAAGCGCTTCGCCGGGCTGAAGATGGACTGAACCGGGTAGCGCCTCGGTTTGCAAACGGGCAGGTGCCGTTTGCCGCCACCCCCAGGCACCATCGCCAGCCACACGCCCCCCGGAGCGCCGCCGCCAAGCACCGCCGGTGCCACCTGCGCCCCCTGGGAGCACCGGCGTCCCGCCGGCAAACGGGCCGCAAGGCCCGTCGACGCACCACCCCCCGCCGCCAGGCACCGCCACATCCTCGACCGGCGCGGCTGGCCCCGGGGCTGGCCCGGCGCCGGCCACCGGGCTAAGGTGATTGCGGCAGCGCGTGCCCGTTCACGGGCGCCGCGCCGTCTTGCCCCGGAGGCTGGCCATGTCACGCCCGGTCATCGTCACCTGCGCCGTCACCGGCGGCGGCGATACCGTCGCCAGGAGCGACAGGGTTCCCGTCACGCCGCGCCAGATCGCCGAGGCGGCCATCGAGTCCGGCAAGGCCGGCGCCGCCATCTGCCATTGCCATGTGCGCGACCCGCAAACCGGCCAGCCCTCCATGCGCGAGGAGCTCTATGCCGAGGTGGTGGCCCGCATCCGCGATTCCGACAGCGACATCGTCATCAACCTCACCACCGGCCCCGGCGCCAGCTTCCGGCCCTCCGACGACGATCCGGCGCGGAACGCGCTGCCGGGCGCCTTCCGCAGCCCGCAGGACCGCACCCGCCACGTCGAGGCCCTGCTGCCGGAGGTTTGCAGCCTGGACATAGCCACCATGAATTTCGGCGAGCGGGCCTTCGTCAACGTGCCGGACCATCTGGCGGTCATGGCCGGGCGCATCCGCCGGGCCGGCGTCAAGCCGGAACTGGAGGTCTTCGATGCCGGCCATCTGCGGCTGGCCCGCAAAATGCTGGACGACGGCCTGATCGATTCGCCGCCCATGTTCCAGCTCTGCCTGGGCGTCCCCTGGGGCGCGCCGGCGAATCCGGCTTCGGCCGCCTATCTGGCCTCGATGCTGCCCGAAGACGCCAACTGGGCGGGCTTCGGCATATCGCGCCAGCAGATGCCGATGGTCGCCGAGATCGTCAATCTGGGCGGCCATGTCCGCGTCGGCCTCGAAGACAACCTCTATCTGGAGCGCGGCGTGCTGGCGACCAATGCGCAGCTGGTGGAGAAGGCGGCCGCCATCGTCGCCATGCTGGGCGCCCGCCTCGCCACCCCCGAAGAAGCGCGCCGGATGCTGGGCCTGCGCGGCACCCAATAATGCGGCGAGAAGGCGGCCGGAATCCGCCGGCATGGCGCGGCCATAATGCGCCTTGGACGCGGCGAAAACCCGGGTAGTGCTTCGGTTTGAAAATGGGCGGGCGCCGTTTGCCGCCACCCTCAGGCGTTCCGCTCCAGGCACCGACCGAGCGTCCCGCCCCCTGGGAGCGCCGGCGTCCCGCCGGCAAACGGGCCGCAAGGCCCGCCGACGCACCGATCCTCACCGCCAGGCACCACACTCCACCGCCCGCTCTCACTGGCCACTGGCTACCGACCACTGGCCACCGGCCAAAGCGCCGGCGTCCCGCCGGCAGACGGGCCGCAAGGCCCGCCGACGCACCGATCCCCATCGCCAGGAACCGCCGCCCCCACCCGCTCTCACTGACCACTAGTCACTGACCACTCAAACGGCCCGCAAGGCCCGTCCACCGGGCTCACAGACAGGCCGCCGACCCGCGGCGCCGCGGCGGCGGCCTCGAGATTCCAAACCGAGACACCGCCCGGGGTTGATCGGTTTCAACGAGGGCCTGCCCCCTACAGATCCAGGGTCAGCATGGGCGATCTGGCCCTGCTGCAGCAGACCATGATGAACTCGCCCCTGGCCTTCTCCTCGTCGTCGAGCACGAAATCGCGGTGGTCGGCCTCGCCCTCCAGCAGCACGGTGGCGCAGGTGCCGCAGATGCCTTCCTCGCACATGGTGTCGACCTCGATGCCGTGGGCGCGCAGCACCTCCACGATCGATTTGTCGGCCGGTATGTCGAGGACGGCGCCGCTGCTGGCGATCTTGATCTGGAAGGCCTCGCTGGCCCCGTGCTCGACCGTCTCGTCGACCGAGAAATACTCGAAATGCACCGAACCCTGCGGCCAGTGGCGGCTGGCGGCCTCGCAGGCGCGCATGAAGCCCGCCGGCCCGCAGGAATAGACATGGGCGCCCTTGCGCGCCTTCCGCAGCAGGCCGGCGATGTCGAGGCCGCGGGCGGGGTCGCCGCCGTCGTGGTGGAAGCGGACCTTGTCGGCGAAGGCGGAGGACGCGATCTCGTCCCTGAAAGCGGTTCTGGCCGGGCTGCGGGTGCAATAGTGCATCTCGAAGGATTCGTCCCTCCTGGCGAGCTCGCGCATCATGGCCATCATCGGCGTCACGCCGATGCCGCCCGCCAGCAGCATGTGGTGCGAGGCGCTCCTGGCCAGCGGGAAATTGTTGCGCGGCGGGCGCGCCGCCAGCTCGTCGCCCTCGCGCACCTGCTCGTGCATGTGGATGGAGCCGCCGCGGCTTTCCGGCTCGCGCAGCACGGCGACGACATAGCGGTCGACGTCGCGCGGGTCGCTGGCGATGGAATACTGCCGGGCCAGCCCGCCGGGAAGCTCGAAATCGAGATGGGCGCCGGCGGTGAACATCGGCAGCATCCGGCCCTGCGGGTCCACCAGCTCGAAGGAGCGGATATCCTCCGCCTCCTGGACGATCCTGCGAACCTTGAGCGTCAGCGTCGTCATCGGCCGTTCCTCGCGCCGCCGCGCGGCTTATAGGGCGCCCGCCGCGCGAATGCGAGCCGCCTCCCTCAGGCCGCCAGCTGGGCGGCGATCCGGGGATAGACGCTGTGGGGGCCGATCGAGAGCGCCACCGCGCAGTGCTTGACCGCCGCCACCGCATGGGGCCAGCGCAGCGGCTCGCGGCAGGCGCGATACTCCTCCCACGCCGCCTGCTGCATCTTGCAGGCGTGCATTTCGCTGAGGTCCTCGCGGCAGGCCAGGCGGGCGGCGAGCGCGAACAGCGCCTCGACATCGCCGCCCGCCTTCACATGGCCCTCGGCCAGCCGCATGACGTCGCGCAGGGCTTCGGAGGCCACCAGGCGGTCGGCCCGCGCCAGTTCCGCCGCGTCGTAGCCTTCCAGGCCGGCCACCGCCTGCTCGATCGCCGCCAGGCCGTCTTCGCCCGCGCGCTGCGCCGTGGAGCGGCCGTCCGCCGCGCCGTCGGCGTTCTGCCACGGCCAGGTGAGCGTCCAGTCGAGATAGCGGATCTCGTTGCTCCAGGCCCAGCCCAGCAATGCCAGCGCCTTGTGGCGGAACGACACCTCCGGGAAGGAGAGCAGATAGCGCCTTGCGGCGATGCCGGTATGGATGTGCACGTCGAAAGGGTTGTTGCTGTGGGAGCGCAGGAAGATGCGCGCGCCGCCCGCGGAAAGCGCCTCCAGCGTTCCTTCCAGCGACAGGCCACCGCCCATGGCGCGGGCCACCGTCTCCGGCAGGCTGCGGATCGTCGCCACCGCGCCCACCTCCTCGGCCAGGGCGGCGACGGCCCCGGCCTCGTGCGGCCCTGTCTTCTGCGGCACCTTCCCGGCGGCGATGCCGTGGGCCGCCATCAGCTCTTCCAGCTCGCCGAAGCGGTGATACAGGTCCACCCCGTCCCGTACGTAACTCTCCGCCAGGGCGCCGTAGCTCTCCAGGCTGGCATGGCGCGAAAGATAGCGCGCCACCGGGCGCAGCAGCACCGGCGCGAAGCGCCAGCCGACGGCGTCGGCCGCCCGCATGGCATAGAGGGGGTAGAGCAGATAGTGGTCGTCGAGGGCGTTGCGCCGCAGCGCCACCTCCAGCAGGCTTTCCAGCAGCCGGCCCGGCGGCGCCTTCTCGCAGGCCAGCGCCACGGCGCGCTCGGCCAGCCTCGCCTCGCGGTCTTCCAGCGCCCGCTCCAGGGCGGCCAGCGCCTCGTCGGCCGCAAGCCCGCGCTCCAGGTCGTCGAAGGCGACCATGGCGGCGGGCCCCATGGAGGGGGTGTGGATGTGGCGGTTGGCCAGCGCCGCGCATTGCAGCGCCGGCAGCAGCCGCCAGTCCCCCGCCAGCCGGGCGGTGATCCCCATCGTCGCGTGGATGCCGGCGACAGGGTGAAGGGGGCCGCCGTGATGGTCGACCGGCAGCTCGCAGGAGCGGGAGACGGCCAGGGCGGCGGCGCGGATCAGGTCCCGCGGCTCCTCGCCCTCCCGCAGCCGCGCCAGCGCCGCCCCGGCCATGGCCGCCGGCGGCGTTTCCTCCACGAAGCGGACCAACGCTTCGGTGGCATCGTCGAAGGCGACCAGATTCACCATGGCACGTTCCCTCCGTTTGAACCCGCCGCGGGGGCGTTGGGCTCCCCGGCGCGCCGCCCCATCCATACCCTATTCTCACCCCGTTCTCGATGACGATCCATGCTCGGCCGGACAGCGCCCCGGTTTGCAAATGAGCAGGCACCGCTGGTGCCACCGCCCCCCGGCGGGCCGTCCGGCCCGCCCACGCACCCCCGGCGGGCCATCTGGCCCGCCCATACACCATCCCCCCGAGCGCCGGCGTCCCGCCACCAGGCACCGCTCGCCGCCACACGCCCCCTGGGAGCGCCGGCGTCCCGCCGGCAAACGGGCCGCAGGCCCGTCGACGCACCACCCCCACCGCCAGGCACCACCCCCACCACCCGCTCTCACTGACCACTAGCCACTGGCCACTGACCACTGGCCAAAGCACCGCCACCCACCGCCGCGGCCGTTGACGGCATGGGCGTTCGGTGCCATGTCGGCTGCGGCGGGGAACGGAGCGAGCGGCGATGACGTCTGCCATGACCAGGGAGGGTTTCGATCGCCTCTCTCGGGAGCTGAAGCGCCTCAAGGAGGAACGCCCCGCCGTGGCCCGGGCCATCGGGGCGGCGCGCGAGCACGGCGACCTGCGGGAGAACGCCGAATACCACGCCGCCAGGGAAAGGCAGGGCTTGATCGAGGCGCGCATCCGCCAGCTGGAGGGCATCCTGGGCGAGGCGCGGGTGGTCGATCCCTCCCGCCGGCCCTCCGGCAAGGTGGCCTTCGGCGCCCATGTCACCGTCGTCGACCCCGACAACGGCAGCGAGGCGACCTATCGCATCGTCGGCGAGCACGAGGCCGACCTCGACCGCGGCCTGATCTCGCTCGCCAGCCCGCTGGCGCGGGCGTTGCTGGGAAAGGAGGAAGGCGACGACGTCGAATTCCAGACCCCCAAGGGCGTCCGCGCCCTGGAGGTGACCGCCGTCTCCTATTGACGCTTATGGATACTGGGGCGGCGGGGGCCGCTCAGCGCGATTTCGTCACATAGGCCAGCTCGCAATGGGGCTGGCAATAGGGCTTGCCGTCGGCGGCCGCCTTGCCGCAGAAGTGGAAATCGGCGTCGCCGGGGTCGCCGAAAGGCCAGCGGCACATCTCCGGCGTCAGATCCACCGGGTCGCCGATGCGCTGCGCCTTGGGGGCGGAAGCCTTGCCGCGCTGCCCGCCCGTCGCCCTGCCGGCGATGGGCGAGGGCCGCGGCTCCAGCCCCAGCCGGTGCGATTTGCCGACCACGGCGTTCTTGGAGGTGCCCAGCACCCGCCCGATCTCCGCCGTGCTCAACCCCTGGCTCCACAGCGTCTTCAACCGTTCCACCTGTTCGTCGCTCCAGATCATCGCCTCCGCCTTCCGGAAAAGGGTTCCCCCGTTCCAATACAGGGTAGCGCCCCGGTTTGAAAATGGGCAGGCCCCGTCCGCCGCCCCCTCCAGGCGCCCCGCCCCCCAGGCACCGCCGATGCCACCGCCCCCTGGCACCGACCGAGCGTTTCGCCCCCCGGCGGGCCGTCCGGCCCGCCCACGCACCGACCGAGCGTCACGCCCCCTGGGAGCGCCGGCGTCCCGCCGGCAACGGGCCGAAGGCCCGCCGACGCACCACCCCCACCGCCAGGCACCGCCACCACCACCCGCTCTCACTAACCACTAGCCACTAGCCACTGACCACCGGCCACCAGGCCAACGCACTCCCCCACCGCCACCACCCCGCGCGCCTCAAACCGGTTGCCGCCGCCGCCGCCGCGTTCTATGGGGGGCGGAGCCTGTCGTCGAGCGCGCCGTGACCGCCGCCACCATCGCCCATCTGCTGCACAGCGCGCCTTCCGCCGCCCCCGCCATCGCCGCGCCGGGCGGCCGGGTGCTGTCCTTCGCGGCGCTGGCCGCCCTGGCGGAGCGCACCGTCGCCGCCCTCAACGCCGCCGGCATCGGGCGCGGCGACCGGGTCGCCATCGCCCTTCCCGAAGGTCCCGGCATGGCGGCCGCCTTCGTCACCATCGCCGCCGGCGCCGCCGCCGCGCCGCTCAACCCGGCCTGGCGCGAGGGCGAGTGCCGCCGTCATCTCGAGCATCTGGGCGCGCGGCTGCTGGTGGCCGCGCCGGAAGGCGGCCCCGCGGCCACCGCCGCCCGGGGCCTGGGCCTGGGCCTGGCGGTGGCGGGGGAGGGCGGCTCCGCCCTCGAAATCGTCCATCCGCCGCCCGCCGGCCCCGCGCCCCGCCGCGGTTTCGCCGCCGCGGGCGATGTGGCGCTCCTCCTCCACACCTCGGGCACCACCGCCCGCCCCAAGGCGGTGCCGCTGACCCAGGCCAATCTGGTGGCCTCCGCCCGCCACATCGCCGCCAGCCTGGCGCTCACGCCCGAAGACCGCTGCCTCAACCTGATGCCGCTCTTCCACATCCACGGCCTGGCGGCCGCCCTGCTCGCCAGCCTGGCGGCCGGGGCCAGCGTCCATTGCCCGCCGGGCTTCAACGCCCTCAGGGCCTTCGCCTGGATGGAGGCGGCGTCGCCCAGCTGGCTGACCGCCGTTCCCACCATGCACCAGGCGCTGCTGGCCCGCGCGCCGCGCAACCGCGAGCGCCTGGCGAAGCTCTCCCTGCGGCTGCTGCGCTCGTCGTCGGCGCCTCTGCCGCCGACGGCGATGGCCGAGCTGGAGGCGGTGTTCGGCTGCCCGGCGATCGAGGCCTACGGCATGACCGAAGCCGCCCATCAGATGACCTCCAACCCGCTGCCGCCGGCAAGGCGCCATGCCGGTTCGGTGGGGGTGGCGGCCGGTCCCCGGGTCGCGATCCTGGCCGAAGGGGGAGCCCGCCCGCTGCCGGCGGGCGAGATCGGCGAGGTGGCGGTGCGCGGCCCCAACGTCATGGCCGGCTACGAGAACGATCCCCAGGCCAACGCCGCCGCCTTCGTCGATGGCTGGTTCCGCACCGGCGACCAGGGCGTCCTGGACGGCGCCGGCTATCTGCGGCTCACCGGCCGGCTGAAGGAGATCATCAACCGCGGCGGCGAAAAGATCGCCCCCCGCGAGGTGGACGAGGCGCTGCTGGCCCACCCGGCCGTCGCCCAGGCGCTGGCCTTCGCGCTGCCCCACCCCCGGCTGGGCGAGGAGGTGGCCGCCGCCGTGGTTCTGAAGGAGGGCGCCCTGGCTGGCGAGCGCCAGCTGGCCGCCTTCGTCGCCGAGCGGCTGGCGGCCTTCAAGGTCCCGCGCCGCCTGCTGTTCCTGGACGAGATCCCCAAGGGCGCGACCGGCAAGCCCCAGCGCGTCGGCCTGGCGCGCCGGCTGGGGCTGGCGTGACCCGCATCGCCGTCTTCGGGGCCGGCGCCATCGGCAGCTATGTCGGCGCCGGGCTGGCCGATGCCGGCGCCGAGGTGACGCTGATCGCGCGCGGCGCCCAGCTGGCGGCGATCCGCGAGCGGGGCCTGGCGGTGATCGCCGCCGATGGCAGCCGCTCCCTGCGCCGCCTGCGGGCCACCGGCGACGCCCGCGAGGCCGGCCGCCAGGACTACGTCATCGTGGCGCTGAAGGCCCATTCGGTGCCCGCCGCCGTGGCGGCCATGTCTCCGCTTCTGGCCCCGGAGACGGCCGTGGTGACGGCCGCCAACGGCGTCCCCTGGTGGTATTTCCACGGCCTCGAAGGCCCCTGGCGCGACCGGCGGCTGCACAGTGTCGATCCCGGCGGCAGGCAGTGGGACGGCATCGGGCCGCGCCGCGCCATCGGCTGCGTCGTCTATCCCGCCTGCGACGTGGTGGCCCCGGGCGTCGTCCGCCATATCGAGGGCGACCGCCTGGTCCTGGGCGAGCCTGCGGGCGAGGCCGGCTGCCGGGTGCGCCGGCTGGCCGCCCTGCTGCGGGCCGCCGGCTTCAAGGCGCCGGTCAGGCGCCGCATCCGCGACGACATCTGGCTGAAGCTGTGGGGCAATCTCTGCTTCAACCCCGTTTCGGCCCTGACCGGCGCCACCCTGGAACGGATCGGCAGCGACCCCGGCACCCGCGCCCTGTGCCGGGCGATGATGCTGGAGGCGCAGGCGGTGGCCGAAACCCTGGGCGCCCGCTTCGCCCTCGACGTGGAGGCGAGGATCGACGGCGCCGTGGCCGTCGGCGCCCATCGCACCAGCATGCTGCAGGATCTGGAGCGCGGCCGCCCGCTGGAGATCGACGCCCTGGTGACGGCGGTCCAGGAGCTGGGGCGGATCGTCGCCGTGGCGACGCCGACCCTGGATGCGGTGCTGGCGCTGCTGCGCCAGAAGGCGCAGCTGCTGGGCCTCTACCCGCCGCCGTGAGGCGCCGCCTTCCGCAGCAGCACATAGAAGGCGCCGTCGCCGCCGTGGCGGGGGCGGGCGGCCTCGCAGCGCAGCACCCGCTCCCGGTTGGGGGCCTCGTCCAGCCAGCGCGGCAGGGCGGCCCGCAGCACGGAGCGGCGCTCGCCCAGCGGCTCCCTCTGGCCCTTGCCGGTGATGACCAGCACGCAGCGCCAGCCCCGGCCCTGGGCGGCGGCCAGAAAGCCGGTCAGCGCCCCGCGCGCCTCCTCCCGCGTCATCCCGTGGAGGTCGAGGCGCCCGTCGATCGCCGTCTCGCCGCGCCGCAGGCGCCTCGCCTGGCGCCGGTCGAGGCCCGCCGCCTGCCGTGGCGCCGCCGCCTCGGAGGCCGCCGCGGCGCCCGTCCTGGCGTCCGCTGCGGCGCCCGCCCGGCGCCCGGCCAGCGGCGCCACGTCCCGCGTGGCGCGGCGCCATAGCGCCTCGTCCTGCGGTGCCATCGCCCCCTGGCCTCTCTCGCCCCTGTCGCTTCTGTCGTCGTCGCCCACGGGTCGTCCTCGCGGCGGCGCCTCAGGCGGCGAGCGGCGGGTCGAAGCGGCCGGGAAACAGGGCGGCCAGATGGCGGGCATAGCTCGTCCCCGCCACGGCCTCGGTGGCGAAGTCGGGTTCCAGGAAGAAGCCGGCCGAGAAGCGCTCGCCGGGCCCGCCGGCGGCCCGGTGCGGCGTGCCGGTCAGCCTGCCGCCGGTCAGCGGCTCCATCAGGTCGCCGCAATGCACCGAAAGGCCCGGCGGCGCCTCCCGCCAGACGCCGTCCGGCGCCTGCATCTGCAGGCCGCTCCTGCCGTCCTGCCAGATCAGCGACAGCAGGCCGCTATCGACATGGCGCCGCGCGATGACATGGCGCCCGTCGCCGACGGCGCCCCCCACCTCGCCGTCGCCGCCGGCGCCGCCCTGCGGCGGCAGCGGCGCGTAGTGCAGCAGGCGCAGCGTGGCATTGCGGCCGCGGGCCGGGGCCAGCAGGCGCTCCGGGTCGAGGCCGAGGCCGCCGGCGATGGCGGCCATCAGCGTCATGGCCAGGGCGCGTTGCTCGTCCAGCAGCGCCAGCATGGCGCGCCGCCAGCCGGCCGCCGGCTCCGTCGCCGGCCAGGCGTTGGCCTCCCGGAAGGCCGCCGGCCCGTCGGGGCAGGTCATGGGCGGTTCCGGCCCGATGTCGAACATCTCCCTGCGTCCCCAGCCGGCCCAGCCGGACTCCGGGGAAAACGGGTAGAAGCCGCGATAGCGGTTGGGATTGGCCGGGCGATGGTCGGCGACGGCGCAGGCCAGCTTGGCCTCCTCGCCCATGGCGAAGAAGCCGCACAGCTCCTCCATCCGCCGGTCCAGGCCGGCGGCGCCGGGAAAGCCGCTGGCCGTGAAGCCGCCATGGCTCCGCAGCGCGGCGGCCAGCGCCCGCTCGCACCCGGCCCCGTCCCGCCCCCCGTCGAAGAGAGGCGCCGTGTCGATGACGTCGATGCTGGGAAACATGACCCCTCCCGGACTGCCCGCGCACAGAAAGCGCACCTTGGCCCCCCCATCCAACGTGTCAAGCGCCCCCTGCACCGCCACCAGGCACCACCGCCAGCCACCCGGCGCCCCCTGGGAGCGCCGGCGTCCCGCCGGCAACGGGCCGCAAGGCCCGCCGACGCACCGCCCCCACCGCCAGGCACCACCCCCACCACCCGCTCCCACCGACCACTAGCCACTAACCACTAACCACCGCCCCTCTTTTGACAGCGCCCGTTCCCGCCCCTAGCATGGCCGTCCGCCGGCCCCGCCGCTGGGGCCGCGCGCAACCGCAGGCGGGGAACGCCGCCGCCGGCGGCGGCCTTCGCCACCGGCGGGCCGCCGCCGCGAGAGAGAGGGGGATGCCATGTTGCACGATGTCATGTTGCGCGCCGTCGCCGCCAGGCCCGCGGGGCTTGCCGTTTTCGCCGCCGCCGTTCTCGCCGGCGGCCCCACCGCCGCGCTGGCCGGCAAGGACCTCAACGTCCTGACCTGGGAGGGCTACACGGACCCCAGCTTCGTCTCGGTGTTCGAGGAGCGCAGCGGCTGCACGGTCACGCCGACCTATGTCGGCTCCAACGACGAGATCGTCGCCAAGATCGCCGCCGCCGCCGGCACCTTCGACATGGTCTCGCCGGCCATCAACTACGCCCAGATCATGGTCGATCTGGGGGTTGTGGAGCCGCTCGACGCCTCGCGGCTGGAGCATCTGGACGCGATGCCGGATTCCTTCCTCGGCCACCCCGGCGTGATGGGCGAGGATGGCCAGGTGTGGTCGGTGCCCATGGCCTGGGGCTCGATCCCGCTGATGTATCGGACCGACAAGTTCGATCAGCCGCCGACCTCCGCCGAGGTGCTGTGGGACCCGCGCTATGCCGGCCGTATCGCCACCCAGGATGTCTCGATGACCATCTTCATGGCGGCGCGCATCCTCTATGGGCGCGACGTCGACGTCTACGATCTGAGCGACGCGCAGCTGGAAGAGGTCAAGCGCAAGCTGATCGAGCAGAAGCCGTTGCTGCGCACCTACTGGTCGACCGGCGGCGACCTCATCGACCTCTACGCCAAGGGCGAGGTCTGGGTCTCCGAGACCTGGGGCGGCTACCAGGTGTCGGTGCTGCAGGAGCAGGGCATTCCGGTGGCCGAGGTCATCCCGGAAGAGCGGGCCGACGGCTGGCAGGACGTCTGGCTGGTGGTGAAGGACACGCCCAGTCTCGACTGCGCCTATGCGTGGCTCAACTTCTCCTCCGGCCCCGACGGGCAGTGCGGCATGGTGAAGGTCGCCGGCTATTCGCCGGCCAACGCCGCCGCCGTGGCCGACTGCCTGACCGCCGAGGAAATGGCGGGCCTCCATCTCAACGACCCCGATTATCTCGACGGCCTCGATTTCTGGCAGCTGCAACCGCGGTTGGAGAAATACATCGAGGTCTGGAACGCCGTGAAGACGGCCGAGTAGTGCCCCGCTGGAACGACGGCCGGCGCCTGGCGGGCCGCGTCGCGGTCGTCACCGGCGCCAATGGCGGCCTGGGCAGCGTCGCCGCCGCCGCCCTGGGCCGCGAGGGCGCCAGCGTCGCCCTGGGCGCCAGAACCGGCCGCGAGCAGGCCGACGCGGTCGCCGCCCGCATCGTCGAGGACGGCGGCCGCGCCCATGTCGGCTTTCTGGACGTGCTCGACCGGGGATCGATCGACGCCTTCGTGGCCGACACCGTCGCCCGCTATGGCGACATCGACCTGCTCGTCAACGCCGCCGGGCGCATCGATCCCGCCGATGCGGTCCGCTTCGACGCCATCGACGCCCAGGCCTGGGACGCCATCTTCGCGATCGACGTTCGCGGTTCGCTGCTGATGTGCCTCGCCGTCGTCCCGTCGATGCGCCGGCGCGGCGCCGGCTCGATCGTCAACTTCTCCGGTTCCTACGGCAACGGCACCAACCAGGACAACATGGTGAACTCGGTCGCCATCGCCTTCTGCGCGGCCAAGGGAGCGGTGCGGGCCATGACCGCCGCCATGGCCCGCGACCTGGCGCCCCGCATCCGCGTCAACGCCATCTCGCCCGGCCCCATCGCCGCCAATTGGGAGGCCGACTGGGGCATCCCCAGGGAGCACATGGAGGAAGCCATCGCCATGACGCCGCTCAAGCGCCTGGGCGACCCCATGGAGATCGGCGAGACGGTGGTCTTCCTGGCCTCCGACGGCGCCGGCTACATGACCGGCCAGAACCTGCTGGTGGACGCCGGCTGGACCCTGGCCGGCTGACGGGGAGGGGAGGAGGGGGAGAGAAGGGGAGAGGGAGAGGAGAAGATGGAAGCTGCCGTCGATATCGCCGCCCTGGTGCCCGGCGACCTGCCGGACGGGCGGGAGCCGGTCGCCGAGGGCCGGGCGCTGGGCGAGGCCGTCGAGATGGGGCGCTCGCTCTATTGCCGGGAGAAGGGCGTCGCGTCGGAGCGGGCTTGGCGGGAGATCGCGCGCCGGCGCGGCATCCCCTGCACCTGCATGAACATCGGCCTCAACACCTGGTCCGAGACCCGCGAGGCGATGGCCAGCATCTACGAGGACGCCCTCTCGCGCGGCGTCCGCCCGCCGGACCGTTTCAACCTCATCGCCGAGCGGCGCATGGGCCTGCCCAGGGACAAGCGCCGCGAAGCGCCCCAGGAGACGGGCCCCTGCCTGTGGAGCGAGCAGGACTGGTGGGAGATGACCCACACCGTGCCCATCCAACCCGAGGCCGCCGACAACATGATCGGCGGGCCGGGCTCCCTCGACAACGCGCTGGACGCGCTCAGGGTCGGCATCACCACCATCGGCGTCGTCAGCCAGTACACTTGGCGCTGGCCCTATTGGGACGACGAGACCGGCCAGCTCTGCAACGTTCTGAAGGCCGCCGGCGTGCTGGCCGCCAGGAAGGAGGACGGCGTCGTCTTCGACTCCTATCTGGAGGACGGCTATCCCGGCGTCTTCCACGACTATGCCAGCTATGTCGGCTGGGCCATGCTGGAACGCTATGTGGTGGAGGAGCTGATCGGCGCCGCCTATGCCAGTTCCTGGGGCGGCCTCACCCACAACCCGGCGGTCAAGGCGGCCGTCACCCTGGCCCTGGAAGCGGTCAACCCGCAGCGCGTTCCCATCTCCTTTCTCCAGGGCGACACCATCGGCGCCACGACCGATTTCGACGCCAACATGGCCGTCCTGGTCAACGACCTCATGTACATCAAGATGACCGACATGCGCTACCGGCTCGGCTGCGCGCCGCTGGCGGTGCCGGTGACCGAGATCGAGCGCATCCCGACCTGGCAGGAGGTCGCCCAGGTGCAGGCCATCAGCCGCAGATGCGACGACTATGTGCCGCTGCTCGACCCCTATGTCGATTGGGGGAAGATCGAGGCCATGCGCGACCGCCTGGTGGCGGGCGGGCGCCGTTTCTTCCGCAACGCCCTCGGCGCCATGGAGCGCATGGGCATCGACATCCGCGACCCCGGGCGCGTGCTGGTGGTCATGAAGCGCCTGGGGCCGGAGAGCTGCGAGGCGCTGTTCGGCGCCGGGGAGCGCGATCCCGGCCACATCCGCGGGCGCCGGCCGGTGCTGGGGACGGACTTGGTGGGCCAGACCATGGCCAGGCGCGAGGAGCTGCTCGCCGGCCTGGCGCGGCGCGGCGAGATGCCGGGCTGCCGCGGCCGCAAGGTGCTGGTGGCCTCCACCGACGTCCACGAATTCGCCAAATTCCTGCTCACCTCGACCCTGGATGCGGTCGGCAGCCAGGTCATCGACTGCGGCATCAACAAGGATCCGGAGGACATCGTCCAGGTGGCCCTGGAGACCGCCGCCGAGGCCATCGTCGTCACCACCCACAACGGCGTCGCCCGTTCCTTCGGCGCCCGGCTGGTGGACGAGCTGAAGGCGGCCGGCATCGCCGCGCCGGTGTTCATGGGGGGCGTGCTCAACGAGGACATCGAAGGCTCCGACATCCCGGTCGATGTGCGCGGCGACCTGCAGCGCCTGGGCATATCGACGCCGGACGGCATCGACGGCCTGATCGAGGCGGTCGACGGCCTGGCCAGCCGCCCGGGGTGACTGTCGACGCCATCGCGCTCGCGGATTTCGGCAGCACCTTCACCAAGCTGACGCTGGTGGAAGCGGGAAGCGGCCGCCGCCTCGCCTCGGCCGCCGCGCCGACCACCTCCGGCGGCGACGTCATGGAAGGCTATGCCGCCGCCCGCCGGGCGGCGCTGGCGCGGGCGGGCGGCCGTTGCCGCATCGCGGAAAGCCTGGCCGCTTCCAGCGCCGGCGGCGGGCTGCGGGTGGCGGCGGTGGGCCTGGCCGGCGACTACACGGCGGCCGCCGCCCGCCAGGCGGCGCTCAACGCCGGCGCCAGGGTCGAACTGGTTCTGGCCGGGCGCCTGGACCAGGCCGGCCTCGCCCGGCTGGCCGCCGCCGGCCCCGACATCGTTCTCTTTTCGGGCGGCACCGACGGCGGCCAGGAACGCCAGGTGCTGGCCAATGCCCGCGCCCTGGCGGCCTCCGGCCTCGGCGCCCATGTCGTCGTCGCCTGCAACCGCGAGATCGCCTGCCGGGCCGCCGCCCGGCTGGCGGCCGGCGGCCTGCGGCCCCACAGGGTCGCCAATCTGCTGCCGCAGATCGACCGCCTCGACATCGAGCCGGCCCGCGCCGCCATCCGCGCCCTTTTCATCCGCCACGTCATCGCCGGCAGAGGGTTGTCCGCCGGCGGCGCCTTCGGGCGCCTCGTGGCCATGGCGACGCCGGAGGCGGTGCTGCTGGCCGTCGAGCTGCTCTCCAGGGGCCCCGGCGGCCAAGGCGGGCTGGGCGATCTGCTGGCGGTGGATGTCGGCGGCGCCACCACCGATGTCCATTCCTGCGTCGCGCCTTCCCCTCTGCCCGCCGGCGTCCTGCGCAAGGGGCTGCCGCCCCTCGCCCTGGCGCGCACGGTCCAGGGCGATCTGGGGATGCGGTGGGGGGCGCCCGGCGTGCTGGAGGCCGACGGCGACTGGCTCGCGGCCCGGACCGGCCTGCCGCCCGCCTCTCTCGCCGCCCTCTGCCGCCGCCGCCGCCGGCGCCCGGATTTCGTCGCCGGCGAGGGCGGCGAGCTGGCCTTCGACCGCCTGCTCGCCACCTCCTGCCTCGCCCATGCCCTGCGGCGTCACTGCGGCCGT
>CBDAUR010000001.1:0-66547 GCA_965200215.1 Alphaproteobacteria bacterium
TATAACACGGCGCGGGCGCGGGGACGTGGTATAGCATGATCGAAAAGGCGCTCAGCATAATGATCTTTATGTGGTGCGTATCCTTCTCGGTATTCGGCTTTCAGGTCACGCTGGCGGACGCCTTTGACATCGAGCTCCGCAACTTTCGCGGCGAGCGAATCGAGCCGCAGCTTTCCCGCCTGATCGACCAGGATGCCTTCAACGACGCTACCGAGCAAATCGTGTCCGGCACATACGTCGACCCGAAACGGCACGCGCCACGACCGCATAGAGGACGCGGGAATCAGCAGCATCTTTATCATGTGGGAGCTCATCCAGCTGCTGACCGGCACGTACATTTTCGGCTTCTTGTACCTGCTGGGAGTCCCCCTAATTTTCGTGACGATCCTAGTCGTCGTCTATTTCGCGTTGCTGGCCCGCGCGATCGTCGGCTACATACGCGGCGTGTAGCGCCGCAAGGGGCGCCCGCCGGCCGCCCGCGAGCAAGATGCCTTTTGCGGGCAAGTTCGCCTGCCGCCCGCGCCCGGCAGGTCCTCGCGCCGCAAGCCCAAAGCCCCCGGCGCCCGCTACGCCGGCCGCGCGACCAGCTGCAGGGCAAACACCAGCACGAATATGAACAGGATTATGCCTAAGACCCAATGCCACATCCACCACACCTCGGATTGCAGGTATATTGCCTCAACCTCCTTCACCGAATAGTTTACCGGCACCAGCGCCGTCGTATTTTCGGTCCGGGCGTCGACGGCCATGGCAATGCTGTCCGTTGTGGTGACCGACAGAATGATCGTGGGCACGCACCGCTCCGGCTCATTGACATGGATGCAACGTTCGTTCCCATCCTCGTCTATGGCAACCTGCGGCCCCAAGCTAGCAAGAAACCACAGCGCCCAGATGCCGGGCACAATGAGCAAGATGCGCGAGATGGCAAACGACCGGCCCGACGGCGCCTCCACGACCAGCGATGTCAGCAGCACGGCAATCGCGCCGTAGCCGAGCAGACCGAGCACGCCGAACTCAACGATCGATATCGCCACACTCTTATCACATGGGCGCCCCCTAAAAAATCATGGGAGCCGCCGATCGCGCCGTCGCAAAGTACGAGGCCGAGCAGCGCAGGCGCGAGCGCGAGCGCATCGCCGCCCTCCGCGCCGCCGAGGGCGGCCCTCCTCCCACGCAGACCGTCACCAGCCAGCCCGACGGCTCCATCTCTATCAGCCAGCCCGTGCAGCAGGTAGTATCGGACGGGCGCGGCGGCATAATAATCGGCCCGCGCCCGCCTTCGCAGCCCGCCCCAACGCAAATCGTAGAGTCGCAGCCCGACGGCTCTATCCGGATAGGCCCGCCGCTGGGCGCGCAGGGCGGGGCGCCGCCGCCGCCGCCGCCTCCCGCGCAGCCTGCGCAGCCCGCCCCGAACAGGCAGGAGCGCAGGCCGGCGCAGCCGCGCCGCGGCCGGTCCGCCCGCGCCGGCAAGCTCGCCGATGCCGCCGGCATATCCGACCGTCCGCCCTGGCCGATTGACCTGCCTCGCGGCCCTCCTCCCGCCGGTCCGGACGGCCGCCGGCCAAAGCTCAACCCGCCGGGCACCGCAGGCGGGGGCCCTGACACGGCGCGCAATTGGCACTCGTACTACTCCACACTGCGCAGCCTGCACGACGCGCACCGCCGCCGCCGCCGCAGCGGTGCCCCTGCCGCCGCCCCGCGCCAGCGCCGCGGCCTGGCTCCCGTACTCTCCCCCGTTGCCCCCCCTCCCCCCGCCCAGATAATCGAGTCGCAGCCCGACGGCTCTCTCAGGGTAGGCCCGCCCCGCCAGCGCGCCGTCACCACGCCGGATGGCGGCCTGCTATTCGGCCGCCCTCCTCCTGCGGCCGTTGCCTCCGCCTCCTCCTCCTCCTCCTCCCGCCTGGCCGCCCGCAACCGCGCCGAGCACGGCGCGCGCGTTTTGTCCGGCGCCTCGCCCCGTGCCGCCCCTGCCGCCCCGCGGCCCGGCAGGGCCCAAGCCGCAAAGCCCAAAGCCCGCCCCGCCGCTGCCCGCTCCGCGCGTGCCGCGCGTGCTGCCGCCGTCCTCGGCGCAGGCCTTCCTGCCGCCGGCGCCCGCATCCTGTCCGCACCGGGCGCCCCTGCCCCTCCTGCTGCCGGCCGGCAGACCGTCACCAGCCAGCCGGACGGCTCCATCCGCATTAGCGAGCCGCAGCCTGCCGCCCCTCCCGCAGGCCGGCAGACCGTCACCACGCAGCCCGACGGCTCTCTCTTAGTATCCGACCCGGCTCCTCCTCCTCCCCCTCCTCCCCCGCCCCCGCCCCCGCCCGCGGCTCCTGCCCCTGCCCCCGCCCCCGCGCCCCGTTCCCATCCCGCACCGCCCGCGTCGGCCGCCGCGCGCCGCGCCGCGCATCGCCGCCTAGAGTCGGCCTCGGCCGGAGTCGGCCTCACGGCCGCCGAGGAGCGCCGCCGCGCCTTCGCCTACCGCGATGTCGTAAAGGCCGGCAACACCGCCGCCGCCGCCGCCGCGCTGGTGCCGACCGCCTCGACCCCTGCCGAGCGCCGCATCTACGGCCAGGCGCACCGCGGCGCGCAGCTGACCCTGGCAGACGCGCAGCGGCACTGGCACGCCGAGTCTGCCGGACCGGGCCCGTCTGCCACGACCCGCCTGGCCGGCGCCTATTCCCTCGACATGCTCCTGACCCGCGCGACCGCAACCGAGCGCGCCCGCGCCGCCCGCGAGGCCGAGCGGGCCCGCAAGGCGGCAGAGGCAGAGGCCGCGCGCAAGGCCGCCGCCGCCGCGGCCGCCGCCAAGGCCGAGGCCGAGCGCAGGGCGCGCGTGGCCGCCCTGTCCGGCTCCGGCCGCCGGGGCCGCTCCGAGCCTGCCCCTGTTATCATCGACCTGGCCGCCCAGCGCGGCGGCGACGCTGGCGGCTATTGGGCCGGCGGGCACCAGCGGTACACGCGCAACTTCGTGCCCTATCATTGGGTAGGCAGCGGCCCGCCGCGCTACGATCTGCATCCCAACCTCGCGCAGGCCCGCGGCAAAATATGGAAGCGCGAGCAGGATAGACTTCGACAAATCGAACAGCAGCGAAAAAAGAAGGCCGCATGGCAGGACCAGCAAAACAAGCGCGCGGCCTGGCTGCACGGCGGCCCCTCGTACCGCGCCGCCGCCGCCCAGGCATGGATGAACCGCCCCGGCCTGTCCGGCAAGTCTAGCGGCTCGCAAAAATCGGGCAACTATGCCAACCCCGGCTTTGCGTCGGGCGGCGGCCGCAGTTCCGGCTCCTCTAGCTCCGGCGGCTCCGGCCTATACGTGCCGACCGGCCCCGGCAACAAGCCGCGCTCCGGCGGCGCCGAGCGCGGCGGCACCGGCGCCGCCGTCCTGCGGCACGTGCCTACGACGGCCGCCAGCGTTGGCATACTCGCCTCGGCCTACCAGGCCGGTGCGATCGCAAAGCCGCCAACCCCGGTGCCGGCCAAGGCCGCCAAGCCGCGCGCCGCCGATCCCGTGCCGACCGCCCTAGACATGGTGCCCGGCATCCAGGGGGGCCCCGTCGACCACTCCCGCGTAGGCCGCCGCCCCTCCCCCGCCCCGACCGCGGCGGGCCGCTCCGGTGCGCCCGCCGTCCCCACGGCCATAGACCTGGCGGCAGGCGGGGCCCTCTCGGCCGGCGCCCGCACCTACGCGGCCCGCCGCGCCGCCGAGGCGGCCGCCGCCTTTTCGCGGCCCGCTGCCGCTCCGGCGCCGCCGTCCCGCCCGGCAGGGCCCAAGCCGCAAAGCCCAAAGCCCCCGGCCCGCCACGTGCCGCGCACCGACGACTCGGCCGCCATACTCCGCGCCGCCCGCGTGCACGATGCCGCGCCCGCCACCGGCCCGGCGCGCGGCTATCGCGGCGAGATATCCCGCGCCCCTGACACGCGCCCCGCCTACACGGCCCGCCAGTACCTGTCCGGCGCCGTGCCCGCGACCGAACGCAGGGGCCCCGCCGTCCGCCCCGTCGCCGAGCGCATCGCCTCCGGCGGCGCGGCAGTGCCGGCCGCACTCGCTCCTCCGGCGGCCGTCCCGTCCGCCGGGGGCGCCGGGGCGCCCCCGCCTGCCGCCGCCCCTGCCGAGCGCGCGCCTCCCGCCTCCGCCGTCGTCGAGCGAATAATCGCCAAGGAGCAGGAGCGCGAGCGCAAGCAGCGCGCCGTGTCCGTACCTACAGCCATCGACCATGTGGCCGCCCGGTCCGGCGGCGCTATCACCGTGTCCGGCGCCGGCGGCATGTCCCTGGCGGAGCGCCGCGCCGCCGCCGGCCTGCCCGCCGTGCCGCCGGCCGCCACCACTGTGCCGACGGCCGTCGGCCTAATGGGCCTAGACACGACCGGCGCCGGCGGCATGGCGTTCGCCTCGCGCGTTACCGCCTACGCCATCGCCCTCGCCCGCCACAAAAAGGAAAAGGCCTCGCATGACACGGCGATGCGCAACTATGAGCGCGAGTCCGACGTTTACGCGCAGGCGATGGCCGCGCACAAGAAAGACAAGGCCTCCCACGATGTAGCGCTGCGCAACTACGAGCGCGGCATATATGCCGGCGGCGCCCCTGCCTCCGGCGGCGGCCGCGACGGCGGAGGCCGCCCGCGCCGCGACATGAGCAACCCCTGGGATCGGGCCCTGCATGACACCGAGCGCGCCGCCCGCCCGATCCTGTCCGTACCGGGCGCCCTCGGCATGCACCTCCGGCAGCACTACGGCGACAACGACCTAAGCGCCGGCGATTCTGCCAACCGCCCCCTGACCACGGGCGAGTACGAGAACTGGGCGCGTAACTACGAGCGCGAGCAGCATGACACGCAGCAGCGCCTGTGGCCGGCAGAGGCCGTCGACCGCGGCCTGAGGAGCGACCCCACAAATCCCTGGGAGCAGACCAGGCACTATGCCGAGCGCGCCGTCCGCCCGTTCAGCGAGCTCCTTTCCGTCACGGGCGCCCTCGGCGAATGGCGCAAGAAAAACTACGAGCCGAGCCTAGAGGGCCACGTCATCGGCGGCCCGACGCACGCCCTTGCCACATCCGCGCTAGAGGGCCGCCTGCCGACCGCCGGCGAGCTATGGCAGGGCCCGCAGGCCTTCATCGACCGCGTCAAGTCAAAGGACGGTCCGTGGAAGGCGCTCGCCGAGGCGCCCGCCACGGCCGCAATGTGGATTCTGCCGGGCATGGCAATCACCAAGGGCGTCCGCGCCGGCGCCCGCATCGCGCCCCACATCGGTACAGACATGACCCGGTACGCCGCCGGCACGCCGACCGCCCTCGCAACAGGCAAGAAATGGGCGCCCGAAGTAGCACAGCAGGACAGGCAGCCGCTGGTGAAAATCTGGCACGGCCTCGCCACGCCGGGCGGCCGCAAGATAATCGGGCGCCAGACCGATCCGCTGACCGGCCGAACCTCCTGGCGCCGCGGCGCCCTCGACCCCGAAAAGGTGCGCGTTGAGGACTTTGCGTTTGGCGACCTCCCCGTCCGCGGCAAAAAGCTCGGCCCCCGCCACGGCGGCGACCATACCACGTTCGGCACGCCGATCGCCACGACCAAGATGACGCATCCGAGCATGATCTCCTACCTGCGAACCGCCCGCCATTCGCGCACCGGCCAGCGCCTCCTGGCAGACTCCGATGTCGACATGCTTGCCGAGCTGGGGCCCGCTACGCGCTCCATCGCCGACTCGCCCCTCCCCCGCATCGGCGCCGTCGGCAAGAGCAAGACGCTGGACGACGAGCAGCAGGCGAGCATCGTGCGCGTCCTCGCCCGCGAGCAGCGCGCCCACAGGTACGCCGAGCCCATGCACGGCTCAATCGGCACGGGGGCCCAGACAAAGTCTATTCAGGCCGCCTCGCCGAGGGCCCGCGCCGAGGTAGCCAGCGGCGATTTTGACTTTACGCTGAACCAGCACGGCCTCCTCGACCCCGTCACGCGCGCCGGCCTGCACCTCGGCATTGGCCGCGGCCGCGCCGTGCGGCAGGCGCACCGCCGCACGCGCGAGGAGGCCGAGCGCATCACGCAGGCCATCGCCTCCGAGTTCCCGCTGCGCAGCGGCCAATCCCTGTCAATCAAGGGCGGCAAAATCACGCTCCATCAAAAGGGCAAGCCGGACGAGAAAATTGTAGAGATTCTGGCCGGCTCCGATCGCCTCCACGCCGCCGCGCCAAAGGAGGCCGCCGCCGCAGACCTCGCCGCCGGCGTCAAGCCGCCTCCCCTGCACGGCCCGACTACACACGTAATCGGCAAGCGCCTCCCGCATGACACGCGCCGCACCACCGACGGCCTTGCCGTGCAGGATGCCCGCACGCAGGCATACGAGAACGTGTACACAATGGCCAGCTGGCAGCGCTCGGAAAAGCCGGGCGCCTATTTCCGCCTGGCGGCAGACCAGGGCCGCCATCCCAAAGACCTGGAGCGCGGCACAATAGGCCTGCACGAATTCGCTTCCTCGGCCCGATCCGCCGAGCAGGCGGCCCGCGCCGACCGCATCCGCGTCCTCGGCGGCGAGAAGCCGCTCCTGCCGCGCGGCACGGGTCCCGCGCCGCAGGCGCCTATCCCGCTGCGCGCGCCTTCCCCCGCCGCCATCGCCGCCGCCCCTGCGCCCGCCCGCGCCCTTTCCGCCCCCGCCGCACAGTTCGGCCTCGCCTCGACCTCCGCCTCTACCGCTGGCCGCCTCGGCCGGCGCGCCCGCTCCCGCGCCCGCTCCGCCGTCCGCGCCGAGCGGGATGAAGTCGCCGCCCGCCTTAACGCCGATGCCCCCGTCGCCGGCGGCGCCCGGCCGGGCACACTGCTAAGCCCAAAGCCCTCGGCCGCCCCTAGACGCGGCGGCACCGGCGGGCGGGGGCGCGGCCGCCAGCGGCGGCAGCAGCAGCAGCAGCAGCGGCAGCCGCAGCCGCAGCGGCCGGCGCCGGAGCACCACGGCCTCCGCACCTACTACGGCGGCCGCGCAAGCGAGCCGTACACTCTCGTCCGCCCTGGGCGCACCGGTGCTTCTGCCTCCCTCTTCCGCGGCGTCGGCGGCTCCTCATCTCGCGCCGGCTCCCTGTCCCGTCTGACTTCCTCATCGACCCCGCGCAGCCCTGCATCGCCAGGCCGCCCTAGCGCTCCTTCCCGTCCTTCCCGCCCGTCCTCCCCATCGTCGCGCCCGTCCTCCCCGTTCGGCCGCCCTTCCCCCTCCTCCCCTAGCCGCCCGTCCTCGCCGTCGTCGCGCCCGTCGCGCCCTTCCACCGCGCCGTCCTCCCCGTTCGGCCGCTCGCCTCCTTCTAGCCGCCCGTCCTCCCCATCGTCGCGCCCGTCCTCCCCGTTCGGCCGCTCCTCGCCGCCTTCCCGCCCGTCCTCGCCGCCTTCCCGCCCGTCCTCCCCGTTCGGCCGCTCGCCTCCCTCTAGCCGCCCGTCCTCCCCATCGTCGCGCCCGTCGCGCCCCTCCTCCACGCCGAGCCGCCCCTCCTCCACGCCTTCCATCCCTTCCTCCACGCCCTCCATCCCTTCCTCCACGCCCTCCATCCCTTCCTCCACGCCGAGCCGCCCCTCCTCCACGCCCTCCCGCACGCCGTCCTCCACGCCCTCCCGCACGCCGTCCTCCACGCCGAGCCGCACGCCGAGCCGCACGCCCTCCCGCACGCCCTCCCGCACGCCGTCATACACTCCCTCATACACGCCCTCCCGCACGCCCCCCTCCACGCCGATCCGCACTACTACCTGGACGCCCTACGGCGGCCCGCCGCGCCGCCGCCGCACGCCGCCCCCCGCGTGGCTGCCCGAGCTCAACCGCAACCGCGGCCGCCGCCGCCCCCACAAGGACAACCCGACCCGCGACTATATCGCATCGGTCAACCTGACCAGCGTCGAGGGGTTCTACCGCCGGCCCGACATCGAGTACCGCCGGCCGCAGATACGCAAGCACGAGGACGCCGACCTTGCGCCGCATTGGATCACGGCGGCGGCGGCGTCGGCGGCGGGCAAGGGCGGCGGCAGGAGCAGGATGGGCAGGACGGGCAAGGCGGGCAAGGCGGCCCCGCCCGCCATCGGCGGCGGCGGCTCCTCCTCCTCCTCCTCCTCGTCTGCCCTGCCAAAGTTCGGCACGCCCGCTGGCACGGTAGGCGGCCGCCCGCAGGCCGCCACGTTCGGCCTCGGCCCGCGCCGGTCCGGCCGCTCCTACATGCCGCGCACGGGCCGCATACCTTCCTTCGCCGACGCGACGGCCGCCGACGATGCCGCCGAGCGCCGGCGCAAGAAGGGCGGCCGCCGGTCCGACAGCGCCCGCGCGCGCGACAGCCTGCGGAGCGCCATCGGGCAGCGCCCATCCGCAGGCAAGGGCAAGGGCAAAAAGGGCGGCAAGTCGTCGAGCCGAATCAGGTTCTAGCGCCGTACTATTCCGTCTGCCTCATGACGGCCCACCAGATTAGCGCGCCGACTCCGATCGCCGCCAGCAGCACGGCAAAGCCGAGAAAGTGCGACGGGAACAGAAACCACGACAAGGGCAGCATGACGATCCCAATGAAAATCGGGTAGATTGCCTGGCGGTACTTCGCCCACACAGCAAGCACCAAAATCGCGACAATCACCATGCTGAACAGCCCGCCCGTCACATACTCCCACGGCCCCAGCGCAAACGCCAGCCAATCGTCCTTGGCGCCGCAGTTTTGCAGGACGCGGTGCGGCGCGTCCTCATCCAAAAAGCAGGGCTCGCCCGACGTGATCTCTATGCGCGCGCCTTCCGAGCCGCCGTCGCCGCCGCCGCTATCCTCCTCCTGCCCCCACGCCTCCGGCAGGCCGGGCAGCGCGCCGGACGTCAGCACCGCCAGCATTGCGACGGCCGCCGCCACGCCGATCGCGCAGCCCGTAATCGCGTCGCGCCATGCCGGCGGCAGCCTTCGCCGCCTTGTCTCGCCCGCCACGCTACCTGCCCCCCGGCCGTCGGCTAATTACCTTCCGCCGCCGCCGCCCGGCAGGGCCCAAGCCGCAAAGCCCAAAGCCCTAGGGCGCCGGAGCCGGAGCCGGCTCCGGCTCGGCGGCGCGCGGCAGCTCTACCACCGCAAGGGCATCGGTGATCTCCTTGGGCAGGGGATCGCACGTCTCGGCGCCCGAATCCACGGCAACGGCCATGTCCAACGGCGATGCGTACCGCGCCTGGATGCCGGACGCCGAGCAGTCCGGGCCCGGAGTCAGCGAGCCCATAAAGCTCCCTCCTCCTCCTCCCGACAGGCCGCCCGGCGAGAACGCCTTGCCCACCGACTCAAAGTCCAGCCCTTCGCCGATCCCAAACGTCAGGTTTGAGAACCATCCCTCGCTGGCGCCAATCCCAATGATGCCGACCACGCCCACCACCAGCGCCATGACCACGCCCACCTTTACCCACGACGTCCCGCTTGACTTTGGCGTATTTGTCATGGCCTTGTTTTCCATGTCCATGCGCGCCCAGCGCGACGACAGCTCGCCCAGAAAGGACGGGTCCGTAGTGACGAGCTCGTCCGTAAGGTAGTCTGCGACCTTGCGGACCGGCGTGACGACCCTCTCAATGTCTATTTCCGTGACGTACAGTTTTAGGGCGGCCGCCTCGTCGGGGTACATCTCGGCGTGCGCGTCTATCAGCGCCATGATCTCGGCGAGCTCGTGCGGCTTCCATTTCGCGCCCTTTTTGTGCGCGTCCGCCGCCTTCCGCGCCGCCGCATCCCTGCGCGCCTCGGCCTTGCCGAGCAGGGTAAGCAGCGCGAGCAGGCTGCCATCTACCCTCCCCAGGCCGTTGGCCGCCAGCACGTCGGCCAGCTTTCCCAGCTTTGCCGTGTCGAGCGGCTTGTAATTGCTCGTGTCGTACAGGATAAAGCGCGCCTGCCTGGACGCCACATCCCCGATCGTCAGGATCCGGGCGCCGCGCACCGTGAACGCGTACAGATTGCCCGATATGTCGGCGAGAAAGTAGTCGCCGATCACGTGCTTTATCGGCACGGCATATGCCCTGTCGTTGTGGTCTGACACTATTGCCGTGACGTATTTCCCGCGCAGCCAATCGCCGTGCCCTAGTACGCCCACGTGCCCGCCCTGCCGCCCCCCCGTTAAAAACTATCTGCGCCTGCGCCCGCCGCCCTTCGCGCCCTTCTGCCCCTGCCTCCTCCTGCCCTTCTTTCTGCCTCCCCCCCCTCCCCCTCCTCCTCTCCTTCTCGTCGTCGTCGCCGCCGCCCCCTGCCGCCGCCGCCGCCGCCCCTCCGCGCCGTGCGATCCCTGTACATACCCGACCGAGCGCAGCCACTCCCCATACGTCCCCGCGTAGCCCGACTCCCTGTACAGCCTGCCGAGCTCCTTGTGCATCTGATAGTGCCGTGACACCATACGTCGCCGCCCTGCCCCTGCCCCCTTATCACCTATGCCAGGCCCCGCCCGGCAGGGCCCAAATCCGCAAGCCCAAAGCCCTTAAACGCCGCCGCCCCCGCTCCCTGCCGCCAGACATGTCCTTTGAGCCGGCCGAAAAGCTAAGCGATCTGATCGACCTGGTGCGCGAGTCGGCGGCCGACGACGTCGTCGAGCTGGGGCCCGACGACCAGCCGACGCACGTGCAGCGGATCGACCACGCTACGATTTGGTGGAAATCGCACTCCGTTAACTCCGAGAGGTTTGGCCGCATGGCCCTAGAGGTAGGCAACTTCGCCCGCTGCGCAGACGAGGCCTACCGCCGCATGACCAAGGCGCGCGCAGACGTCATCGCCCGCCAGATACGGGAAATCGTCGTGGCCTACAAGCATTCGATCGACGCAAAGTCTAGCGAGTCGCGCCGCGACGGGCAGAACGCGCAGAGCACACTCCTAGACAGGGTCGGCCGCAACAAGGTCGAGCACGTCTATCAGAACAAGGACCTCGCCAGCCGCTCCCTGTCGGATGCCTTCATGGGCCGCCGCCGCGATGCCGACATGGATCGCGACTACTAGAGCAAGCCGGGCAAGATGCCGCCGCATCGCAAGTGCGCCTCCGGGCGCCCGGCAGGGCCCAAATCCGCAAGCCCGCAAGCCCAAAGCCCATAGTATAAATACCGCCCTTGCGGACGGCCCCTCATGTCGCGCGCCCGTGCCGCCGCCGCCCCTGCCGAGCCTCGCTTATGCGCGCAGTGCGGCCGCACCATCCCGCCGGAGCGCCGCAGCGACGCGGCCTACTGCTCCTCCCAGTGCAGCGACGCCGCCCGCTACGCGCGCCGCCGCTCCGACCCCGAGCTCCGCGAGCGGCACCTCGCCGCGTTGCGCAAGAGCTATGCCGCACGAATGCGCGACCCTGCAAAGCGCGAGCGGCAGTACGAGCAGATTCGGCAGTACAAGGCGCGGCGGCGCGCCGAGGCCGCCGCCGCCCGCAAGGATGAGGCGGCGGCATGACGGCCCCTGCCGCCGCCCGTCCTCGCCGCCCCGTCGCCCCGCCCCCCCTGTCGCCGGAGGCATGGGCAGACTTCATGGCCGCCCTGGAGCGCGGCCCGCCTCCTGCCATGCGTGCCGCCATGAGGCGCGCGCGCGAGGAGGTCCGGGCCGCCGAGGCCCGGAGCGTGGCCGCCGGCTACCCTCCCCTCTTCGACCCTGCGGATCTGGACGCAATCGATGAGGAGGCGCAGGAATAATGCCGGCCGCCGCCGCCGCCGCCGGCCGCCGGGGCCGGGGCCGGGACCGGCCGCCCTGCCCTCGTTGCGGCAAGCCGGTGCCCGAACGCCGGGGCCCCCGCGGCCCTCAGCCCTCCTACTGCTCTAGGCGGTGCAGCCGCGCCGCCTACACGGATCGCCGCCGCGCCGATCCTGTCCTGGCCGCGCAGGATCGCAAGCGGGCGCGGGAGGCCTCCCACGCCCGTTACCTCGCCGCCCGTGTCGTACTCTACACGCATTGTGCGCATTGCAACAAGCCGATGCCCAAGCTCCCAATGCGCAAGGGCCCGCAGCCTCGCTACTGCTCCTCCCAGTGCAGCAACGACTCGCGCTACGCGCGCCGCCGCGCCACCCCTGAACTCCTCGCGCGCGACCGCGAGCGGCTGAGGAAATACGCGGCCGCCCGCTACGCGACTCCGGAGGGCCGCGCCGCGCAGCTGGCCGCCACGCGCCGATCGCGCGAGCGGCGCCTGGATCGCGTCTCTGCAATGTTTGCCGGCCGGCAATAAGCGGCCGCTGCCGGCTACTCGCCGCACTCGCGCGCCCAAGCGCGCCGCCGCAAGTACTCTTCTGCCTCTACCTCGCCTGTGTCTGCACGCGAGCACTCGCACGGCCCGCCTGGCTCTATCATCTCGCCGCACACTGCGCAGCGGAACGCGGCGCCGGGCGTCAATCCCCTTCCTCCTTCCGGCGGGGGCTCCCGTCGTGCCGCGCGCAGGAGCAGGCATCGCCATGCCCGACGGGATCGCCGCAATCGTCGCACAGCCATCCCATGTTTACGTTTGCCTTCAGCCTTTTCACCTTCGGCGTCATGTCATCGCCTCCCTGCCGCCGCCGCCGTCCTCGCAATCCTCGCCGCCGCCGCCGTCGTCGCAAAGGGCAGAATGCCGGGGCGCGATGTCTCGTGTATGCACTTGCGGCACAGCCATCGCCTCGGCCCGACGCGCGCCGAGTCCGGCGCGTTGCAGCGGAAGCAGGGCCCGACGGCGGCGCGCGGGGCGGCGCTGCACCGCGCCTCGTACTCGGCGGCGCGCGGCATCCAATAGCAGGCACGGGAGGCGCCGCCGCCGCTCATGCCGTCCGCACCTCTGCCTGCACCAGGGCGCGATTGCGCCGGAGCCACGCCGTCTTGTTTTTGGCCTTGGCGTACTTTGCGAGATGCGCGTGGCACAGCGGCGATCGCGCCAGCGGCTCGGCATCTACTTCTGCGGTAGGCACCGGACAAAAAGGCATCCACGCTACCGCCAGCGCGACGCTGGCGCGCCCGTGCGACGGCAGGCTTTCTGCGCGGCCCATGCAGTCAGGCAGGGAGCAGCCGCGGCCGCAGGCGCGCCCCGCGTCGGCCGCCCGCCTGCGCAAGGCCTGCAGCGCCGCGTACTGCTCCCGCAGGGCGGGCAGTGCCGCGTTGTACTTGGCTACTGCCCGGCCCAGCTCGCCGGGATCGTCGCCGGCGTGCATCCTGTTGTCGCGGTGCCGCCGCTGCCAAGAGTTCGAGTCGCGCGCCGCCTCGCGGTGCGCGTCGTTGTAGGCCGCCGCCGCGTCCTCATACTCGCGCCGGAGCGCGTTGAACTCGTCGACCGTCGTCATGCCGCCTCGCCCCTCCGCAGGTTGAGCCGGCCCGTCGCGTTTACGCGCCCGAACGCCTTGTCGTGGCAGGCGCGGCATCGCTCCTTGCCGTCGGCGCCCACGTGCGCGATCGGCATGTAATTGCCGCACTCGCATACTTCCTGCGCTGCCAGCTTTGGGAGGGCACCGCCGCGTGTCATTCCGTCAGACCCTCCTTCTCGCACATGCACCACGGGTCTGGATGGCAGCGTCCGGTGCACTCGCCTATCACCTCGGTAGAGCCGAGCCAATCAGTCACGACTCTCATGCCGGCGCGCGGCGCCTCATGCGTCGCGCCCGGCTCGGCGGCCTGCACGTATTCGGGCTCGGCTCCGGCCGCCGCCGCTGCCTGCTCCTCCTTCCAATACCGGCAGGCTGCGTGGCTGCACTCGCCTGTGCAGGCGGGCGACTCGGCGGCCGCGGCCGCCTCCGGCTCCGGCGCCGCCTCCGGCGCCGCCTCCGGCTCCGGCGCCGCCTCCGGCTCCGGCTCCGCAGACATGTCTCTCTTTACCGCACACTTCTGCCAATCCACGTAGGCGATGTCATACCCTGTCTCATATGCTTCGTAGTCGGCGGCGCGCACTCTCTCTAGCGTCCAGCAGCGCACCTCGTCGCCGCCCCACGCCTCGGCGGCTTCGATGGCGCGCCGGAGCGACCGGAACTTCCCAATATCCTCGGACGCCGTCGCGTCGCCGCTGTCCTCTAGCACCTGGTAGGCATAGGCCGCGCGCCCCTTGAGGTCTGCGGCGGTCGCGCTGCCTGCGAGCCGAACGTGGGGCGGGAGGGCGGCGGGGGCGGCGGCGGTCATTGGGCTGCCATCTCCTTGCGCGCCAACTCGTTGGCCTCATGCACCGCGCGGCACGCGGCCGCCTCGGCATACTCGGCGCGGTACTCGTCGCTGGTCATCATCTCTATGGCCTGCTCCGCATCGTACAGTTCCGCGGCCACGCGCCCAAGCTCCTCGTCGACCGCGTTGTACTTTGCCGTGATTGGCGCGATTTGTGCGGCCGCCTCCTCGGGCGCAATCGTGCCGGCATTGCGCGCGAGTCTAATCTCGCGGCGCTGCGCATGGAGCGCGTCGCGCTCGGCGGTCAGCGCCTCGCCTCGCGGCCGGAGCCGGCGCGCGGTCGCGCGGGCCGCCTTTACCTCGGCGGCTATCTCGGCTTCCTGTGCCGCCGTCAGCAGGGGCGCATTCAGGCAGGCCTCGTAATTAGCCGTCGTCGTCATGCCGCCGTCGCCTCCCGAGGCGGCAGGTAGTTTGGATTGCGCACCTTTGGCAGGGGGCGCTCCGCACGGCGGCCGCCTGCCGCCGGCACTGCGACAAGCACACTCTCTAGATACTGCGGCCGACTGCCGTCCGCATTCTGGGCGTCCTTGTCGTCACCATCGATAAAGATTTCAACCTTGTCCTCGCCGCTACCTACGAATACGCGGCTGCCCTTGCGCAGGGCCGCCATCATCTTTTTGCCCGTGAGGCGAGCCAATGCCGAGCGGTTGTCAGGCGAGCCGAGGTGCAGCCGGACGAATCCGTTGCCGGCCGCCGTCTCTTCGGTGTACCTGTAGTACAGCCGCTTAGACGCGGGCTGCTGCTTAGAGTCCTGCTCCATAGGGGGGCGTGCACAGGGGGGGTATATAACCCTGCCGTTTTCGGCCTCCGGGCCTAGGCGTGGATTTTCCGGCGGCGGGCGGTACGGTACTAGTGACGTGACGGCGGCGGCGGTCATTGGGCCGGCACCTCCACGGGCCGGCCGCCGCTGGCATACGTGACTTGAGTCGCGACGACGCGGCCATCGTCGTCGCGCGACAGGACTCGCCGCACCCTCACCGCGTCGCCGTCGCCCCAGCACACTGTCTGGCCGCGCCGCAGGGCATCTCGGTAGAGGCGCCCGAACGTGCGGGCCGCGTCGCTCCTGCCGGCGCCCACGACAACGTGGCTCGTCCTGCGGGCGCCGGATGCCGACTCGGTTACGTAGGCAATGCCGACGGCGCCTGTCATTGGGCCGGCACCTCCCTCTCTACGGAATAAGAAAAAGCAGGGACGGTCGCCGTCAGGCGACCGCCCCTCTCTAGGCGTTCCTCGGCGGCGCGGTTTGCCGCGCGCGTCTGGGCGGCCTGCCGCGCCGCCTCTTGTCGGGCGGGGCGCCGCACCTCGGCGTTCAGCTTGCGTTCTGCCACGCGCGCCTTTGCCGCTGCCGCAGACAACTCGCGCCAGCGCGCGTTGCCCTCGCCGTCCGCATCGTAGCAACACGGGTAGGCATCCTTGTGTGCCTCTAGCCGCACTTCCGCTTTCGTCGCTTCCGTCATCGCGGCACTGTGCCGCTTAAGGAGCTCTAGTCTCTCGCTAGCCATCGGGCGGGGTAGGCTAGGGGGGGTATTTAACACTGCCGATTTGCGGCCCCGGGTACAGGCGTGGATTTTCCGGCCGGCCGCGGTACGGTACTAGTCACGTCACCGCGGCAGGCGCCGCCCGCCGCCGCCCGCCGTTCGGCTGGACTGCCGCCGCCGCCTGCCTCCTCCTCCTCCCTCCGGAGGCCCGGCCGATCCGGTCCGTGCCCAAGTACGCAGCCTGCCTCCGGCCGCCGCCTCCTCCTCCGGTCCGGCCTCTCCGATCCGGTCCGTGCCCAAGTACGCAGGCCTCCCTCGGGTTATTAACTCGGGCCGCCTCCCCGCCGGTTTTGGCCCTCATCCTCCTGGCCGCCTCCTCCGGCCCCCTCAAAAACGCAGAATCCTGTGCACCCGCAGGCGTGGCGCGATGGGATTATCACGTATATCCACGCAATATCCGCGAAATAACGCATTGGACGAATATCGCCCGTGCCCCCCTGCTATTCAGGCCCGGATTGCCCTCTCCAGGGGCCTCGCGGCCGCCGCGGCCCTTCTAAAAACACAGAATTTCTGTGCACGCCTTACGGGCCCGATGGAATAATCCCATCTGCCGTCGTTATTACTGCAAAATATCTAAGGCCAAAATGGCGCCGGCGTTCTAATCTCTATAGGAAATTGAGCTATTAACTCGGGCCCCGGCGCCGCCGACGCGCGCCGGATCCCGCCGGCGCCCGAAAACGGTAGTGTTAAATACCCCCCCTGTGCGCGGCCCCGCCATGAAGCACTCTGAATCTGGCCACACGTTCCGCATCCGTGCGGAGCGCAAGGCAGAACTCGACGACGCCCTTGGCGCGCTGGCCGCTGCCAAGGAGCGCGTCCAGGACGCCGCCCGGAACTACCACGCGGCCTGCGAGCGCCACGCGCTGGCGCGCCAGACCGACGCTGACCTCAGGGCGATGGCCGCCGAGGCCTGCGGCTGCTAGGCGGCTGCCATACTCCGGCGGCTCCGGCCGCCTTTTTCATTTTCTCTTGAGCCGCGGCCTTGGGCTCGGGCCGGCCGCCGCGGCCTTGGGCTCGGGCCGGCCGCCGCGGCCTTGGGCTCGGGCCGGCCGCCGCGGCCTTGGGCTCGGGCCGGCCGCCGCGGCCTTGGGCTCGGGCCGGCCGCCGCGGCCGCCCTCCGAACGGAGGGCGCCCTGCCGTCGCCTCCTCCCGCCTCCCCGCAATCGTCACGTCACTAGTACCGTACCGCGGCCGGCCGGAAAATCCACGCCTAGGCCCGGAGGCCCAAAACGGTAGTGTTAAATACCCCCCCTGTGCGCCGCCCCCCATGAGCCAGACATACCAGACCTACACACTGGTCGACCGCGCAAGCGGCAAGGCCATAACCCAGGTTGCGCGCGACGAGCCGTCGCACGGCCCTGGCGGCTACTACGACGACGAGGTCATCGTCCGCGATCCCACGCATGCCGAGTCGGAGCGCTACCCGCGCTGCCGCTATGTATACGTGGGCTGCGAGATGGCCGCGTCCGCCGAGGACGATGACACCTGCGGCAACTGCGGCGAGTACGGACACGATGTACACGCCTGCTGTTCCGAAGATGAGGTCGACCTCGTGCCCATCCCTGCGGCCGCATAGTCCGCACTCCTGCCCTCCGGGGCATTTTTCATTTTCCTCTTATCGCCGCGGACCATAGCTGATGACACACGACAATGATACTGACTGCCGTGCCTGCGGGCATCCGGCAGACCGGCATCCTGCCCCCTACGCACCAGACGCCGACGGCGACGAGAACGGCATCGTATGCCGCGATTGTGCCGACCCGTACACGTCTGGCGAGTGCGGCGGCTACTGCGGCCCCGAAGAGGCTGCGCGGTATGCCGAGCACCACGCGGCCCATCCATCCCTGGCATAGTCCGCACTCCTGCCCTCCGGGGCATTTTTATTTTCCTCTAGCAGCGCGCCTCCGGTGCGCGCCCCATTGAAGGATGCTTGTGGCGCTCGCCAGCACCGCCGCCGCAGCCGAACGCCGGGGGCGGCCGCCTTGGGCGCGCCGCCCTCCGGCGCTTCCTGCCTCCGCGTGACGTGACTAGTACCGTACCTCCCGCCGTCGGAAAATCCACGCCTAGGCCCGGAGGCCCAAAACGGTAGTGTTAAATACCCCCCCTGTGCGCCGCCCCCCATGCAAGAGTACATGCTAGAGACGGCCACGACCGCCCTCAACTCGCGCGACTATACCGGCGTGCCCGGACAGGAGTGCCTGGTATCGGCGCGCGGCTCTCGGACGGTGCAGGTACGACTCGACATCCCCTGCCACGGCTGCGGCGGCTCTACCTTCGTAGAGTACTGGATAGAGGACGGCACACTGGCCGGCCGCGCCCAGACCTCGCGATGCGGCTACGGCTTTGATGCGCAGGAAGCGCACGACCGCAATCTCGCCCAGTACGAGAAGCAGCAGCACGCCCTCTACAACGACGACGACGACTGACGTCGCCGTCGCCTTTTTCATTTTTTTTTCGATTCGGTCCACGGACCTAAGCTGATGGCAAACAGACTGCCGAAATGCCACGACTGCCACCATGCAGCCGGCAGGCATCCTGACGGCATGCACGGCGCCTCCGAAGGCGCCTGCTCAGCATGCGAAGAGGCCTACGTTCCGGGGCATCCCGACTCTACGAGATGCCACGGATACGTACACCCTGACTCCGTAGAGGACTACGGATTCATCCGCGGCGACGATTTTTAGTCGCCTCTTTCTCTTTTTCCTTTTCTTTTTATGGGGCGGCTCCGGACGCCTAGGCATGAACGCATGCGACCCTGTAGCCCTCATCGCCATGGCCGCCGCACTCATTGCGGCCGGCACTGCCGCCGTCTACTTCTCGGGCCGCGTCCTGGGCAGCCTGACTTCGCGGCGCGACGCCTTCGGCGTCGACGTCCCGTGGCAGACCGAACAGTCCCTGGCGCTGGCCCCCGACGCCGGCCGCTCCCGCGATGCCGCCCGCCATGCGGGCGGCCGCTCCTCTTTTTCCTAGCCGCCGCCGCCCTGCCGGGCAATTGCAAAGCCCAAAGCCCCTGCCGACAGGTATAAATACCGCCCGTCGGCGCCGCCCCTCAATGGCGACGGCACTAGAGCGGCAGGCCAACCCTGGCGGCAACCCGGACGGGTACTTCCGCGTCCCGCGCCGCTGCCGCTCCTCCCCCTCCGAGCCGGACGGCCTGCCGATCGCGGCCGCCGGCCCCGCTGACTTCCGGGCATGGCTGGCTGACCGCCATCCTCCCAACGCCCCAATGGAGCGCCTGTCAAACCTGATCGCCGCCGCCACGCGCGCGCACTCCTGCCGCTACACGCGCGGCCAAATCACCTGCTGGCTAGAGGCGATCGCGTACTCGCCGCAGTACAGCATTACGAGTATCTACCAGGCGGGCGGCGGCGTCGTGGACGATGACGTCTGGTTTGCCGCGCGCTCCACGCGGCCTATCCCCCGTTCCCCCGTCCTAGAGCACCTTGCCAAGCAGGAGGAGGAGGCGCGGCGGCGTGCGAACGCGGGCGCCGGCGCCGCCGGCGGCAGGAAGGAGGAGGCGTCGTCGGCATGACTCCTCCGCGCAAGCCTGCCGCCGACGCCGCCGCCAGCGGCCGCCGCACCACACTCGACGAATGTCACGCTGACCTGCACCGCCCGCACGCCTCCGACAAAGTGCACCTTGCCATGATCGACGACCTGCCGAGGGAGCAGCCGCACCGCGATGACGTGCCCCCCCTGACCGAGGACGATCGCGCCCGCCTCTACGCCTCGGTTAGGCGGCACGGCGTCCGCGAGCCAATCGTCACCTATGGCGCGCAGGCATGGATCCTCGACGGCCATCACCGGATCGCCGCCGCCCGTGCCGCCAACCTGCTAAAGGTGCCCGTCCGGCACATCGGTGACCTGTCGCCCGAGGCTGCGCAGATTCAGGCGATCGAACGCAATCTCGAACGGCGGCACATGACCGAATACCAGCGCTATGACCTTGCCGAGTTAATCGTCCGCGACGAGGAGGCGCGCGGCCGCCGCGCCGCCGCCGCAGGACGCCCCGCGCCCGATGGCCGCCGCACATCCGAGCGGATCGCCGACCGGCTGCACATGAGTAAAGACAGCGTGAAGCGCGCAAAGACCGTAAAGACGCAGGGCACCCCCGAGCAGCGCGAGGACGTGCGCACGGGCCGCAAGTCTCTAAAGGCGGCGGCCGCCGAAATCGCGGCGGCGCGCACCGAACACAAGGCGCGCGAGCGCGACCGGCAGGCCTCCCTCCACGCCGACGCCAATCGCTACACGCTGATCTACCTGGATTGGCGCGAGGAAAATTGGTTGCAATCCGTGGCTCGGCTGGACTCCGCAGACCTGGTCTGCGCCCCCCTCCGCTGCGGCCTGTCGCCCGATGACATCCTGCACATGTATGCGCAGCGCGGCCCCCACGGAAAGGATGGCGTAGAGCTCGCGATCCGCCTTGGGCCCGGGCAGGTCCCCTACGCGGCCGCCGCCATTACCGCCGCCTTCGACGGCCTAGAGATTGGCGAGTCCGGCGGCGACAACCCCGACGCGCGCACCTTCCTGGTGCGCCCGCACATGAGGCTAGTGCAGGTAGGCGACGAGGATGCCTGCCGCGCCGACCGCATCAGCGCCAGCCCATACGACGCCCCGCACTCGTACCTGCTGGTCGCCTCCTGCACATGGTCGCGGCGCCACGGCGATGACTCCGTAGCGAAGCCGGGAACTTACGAAAGCACACTGTCCGGCGAGCACTACCCCCTGGCGATCCGCGCCGAGCAGGTCTGGCGCACGCTGTCTGCCTGCCTCCCAGGCCGCGCCGCCCTCGCCATCCTGCCGGACGCGCCGGACGCGACGCGCAAGGCCCGGCTGCCTGCCACGTGGTCGTACACGACGCCCAACGCCATCCGCGCCAAGGGCGCCGTGCCGCCCGAGGATCCGCTGCCTGACCACTCCGCGCGCCTCGGCCAGCGCATCCTCGACCAGGCCGCCGACAGCAGGGCCGCCTCCACTGCCTCCTCCAACGCGGCCGCCGCATACGACGCCGCGGCCGCCGCATACGACGCCGCGGCCGCCGATGCCGCCAGCCCTCCTGCCGAACGCGCAAAGCCCGCAAAGCCCAAAAAGAAGCCGAGTGCCGCCGCCGCCGCCTCTACCGATGACCTGTACACCGACCGCCCCAAAAGAAAGCCGAGTGCCGCCGTCCGGCGCCTGACTGCCGAGGTAGAGTCGGACGCCGTCAACGCGGCCATCAGCGTCGCGCGCGACGCCAGCCGCCGCAAGGACGGCCGGTCGTACCTGTGGCTGACGGCGCCGCCTGACGTGGACACAAAGCGCCCCCTGCTAGCCGAGAGCATTGTGCGAATCACCACCACGGCGCGCAAGCCTGCGCACGTCCGGGCCTACCTCCTAGCCACGCTGCAGAACTCGGACTACCCGGGCACGCTAGAGCGCAACCTGCGCTACATCGAAGACAACCGCCCCGACGACTACACTGACATGCCCGGCCATCTGCGCGCCACGTACCCCCAGGCCCGCACCGGCGAGCGCCTGGCCGGCCTTGTGCAGTGCGCCCTAGACGCCGCCGGCGCCGCCGTCGCCAGCGCAACGGGCAGCGCCGATGACCTGGCCGCCTCCCCCTGGCGATAGCCCGTGGCCCACGGCAGCGGCCTCCGCACCCTGACCCCTCAGGCGGCCGCCACGCTCCGCCGGACCAACGGCGGCGCGATCCCAAAGTGCCGCGTCTGCAAGCGCGTCCTGCGCACCGGCCAGCCCTACTACTCGCGCGCCCTCCGGCACCGTGCATACTACCACGTGCCTTGCTGGGAGCGCGTGGCCGAGGCCGAGCCCGCACATGACGCTAATGCGCCCTCCTCCCCCGACGGCGAGTAGCCGCGGCGGGGCGCCCCGGCGCCCTGCCGCCCCTGCCCCCGCCCCCGCCGCAAGCCCAAAGCCCCCCGCCGTCGTGGCCCGCACGGCCGTGGCCTTGCTTGCCGCGGCCGCCTTGCTTGCTCTTGCCCTTGCCGTCGCCCTGCCTCCCGACGACGCCGGCGCCGCCCTGCCCGAGGGCATCGCCTCCTTGCCGACGGCCGCCGAGCGCGCCGCCGTGTCTGCCGAGCGCCGCGAGGCGGCCGCCGAGGGCCGCATCCGCCTCGCCGAACTCGCGGCCGCCGAGCGCGCCCTGCGCGCAGACCTCGATGCCGTAATCACCGAAATCCCAAAGGCGCGCGCCGAGATTGACCTTGCGATCTCCGACTACGAAAGCAAGCGCGCCGCGTGGCGCGAGGCCCGCAGCGTGGCCGCGCGCGGCGCGTCGTGGGATGACATCTCAGGAGTGCACACTGCCGAGCGCGAGATGATAGAGGCGCGCGCCGCCATAACGGACGCCCGCAATCGCCTCGGCGACTTGACGCGCGACCGCAGCGAGGCAGAGCGCGACTGGCGCCTTGCGTCCTGGCAGACCGAGCGCTTTCGCGACGCGTTAAAGGCCAACTCTACCTCGGCCGCCCACACCGCCACCGTGGGCGTGTACCTGTCCGCCACCTGCCGCGCCGCCGGTCCGCCCGCTTGCCCGACCATGCGCGACCTAATGCCCTTGGACGAGAGCCATCTCCCCCACACGGGCGCGTTCGCCCGCGACCCCGACTCCGGCCTGTGGGCGCGCGGCCATCCTCCCCTCCGCAACGTGCACCTCCTCTACCTGGACGACCCTACCCCCCGCCTCGTCGTCGACCCGCCCGCCCGCCTAGCCGCCGCGATCCGCACCATAACGATAGAGCCGCACGTCCCCCTGTCCCCCCCTGCGCACTCTGCGCTGCGCATTACCGTGCCGTGGGATCTACACGCCGTACCCCTCCTGCACACGCGCCTGGCCGACCCGCACTGCACGACCGCGATTATCGGCGCCGACGGCGGGCCGGACGCCTGGCGCGAGCGCCTGCTAGACACGGCCGCATGGATGCGCGCCGGCTGCCGCGGCCCTACGACCACGGATGTCATCGACTGGCTCCGCGTCGACGTGCAGCCTGTCTGGGCGCCGGACTCCCCCGCCTGGCAGGCGGAACGCGAGGCCGCCGCCCGTGCCGACGGCCGGTGCGCCGGCGAGTACGGCGCCTGCCCAGCGTGGCCTCCCGGCTCGCAATGGCCGCACCTGCAAAGGCTTAATTCCGCCGCCGCCTTGCCCGTGCGGTATGGGCCTGACGAGGACCGGCAGCCGCGACGACAACGACGACGCCCTCCCGCGCTACCGGACGCACTGCGAGCAGTGCGGCCACGCCTTCCTCACGCGCTCCGACCCGTCGTGCCTGACCTGCCCTGCCTGCGGTGCGCGCTACTCCTCCCCCGCCTGGATGGTGATACGCGCCCATGAGTCGCAGGCGCGGCCGGCGTGGGCGCCGGCAGGATCGCACTCCTCCTCCTCCTCAGGCGACGCCGACCTCCCCCTCCGGCGGCGCCGCCGCAGCCGGCGCCGAGCCTGACGCTCCTCCCACCCCTTCCCCTGAACTCCCAAAGCCTAAGCCGCTGGCGCGGCCCGAGGACGCCCTGACTCCGCGAGAGCAGGCGTGGCGCAAGGCCCGCCTGTCTGCCGAACGCCGCGCCCGCCTCTACCCTGTGGTCGCCGCCCAGCAGGGCGGCGAGTACTGCGTGCACTGCAACAGCACCCCCGACGACCTCCGGCTGGCCGGCCGCCATCCCGTCCTGTGCATTGACCACGTCAACAACAACCCTCGCGACAACGACCGCCGCAACCTCCAGCTCTTGTGCCGCTCCTGCAATACAAAAAAGAACCACACTGCCACCGCGCCCGCCGCCGAGCGCCCCCCCGGACCCGAGCTCGCAATCAACCGCGTGTCCGAGCCTGCCTTCCGCCGCTGGCTGACCGAGATTTTTGCCGCCGATCCCAACCTGCAGTACGCCGAAGGCGACCTAATCAACGACGCCGCCGAATGGTGCAGTGTCGGCCCTGACACGATCGGCCGCTATCTCGGCAAGGCCGCTAGCCCGCGCTACGGCATGTACCGGCGCGCACGGAACGAGGCCGGCACAAAGTACGTAGAGCTCCGCCCCGAGTTCCGCTAGCCGCCGCCGCCGTCATCGCATATAACATCCGCCCTCCGGAATCGCCCCGGATCCACGCCTGCTCCATCCGCGGCCGCCTCCCAAAAGCCACGCCTAGACTCCCCAAATCCGCCCGTAATCACCCGTCCGATGCATCGCAATGGATGACCTATGGTCATACCAAGAGACGAATGCGAATCCTACCTATGCCTGTGCGGGGGCGCCCGGCGCCCGACTCCGCTCCGGCCGCCCCTTCTGCCGCCCTTCCCGCGCCTGTTCCGCCCGCCGCCGGGGCGCCGGGGCGCCCCAAACATGCGAATGCTGCACTCGGCGTGTGCGCGCGGGCGGGCATTCGCACGCCCTCCACGGCGCGCCCGGCAGGGCCCGCGCCGCTAAGCCCAAAGCCCCGCGCGGGCGCCCCGGCGCGGGCGCCCCCGGCAGGGCCCATGCCGCTAAGCCCAAAGCCCCGCGCGGGCGCCCCGGCGCGGGCGCCCCCGGCAGGGCCCATGCCGCTAAGCCCAAAGCCCTGCACCGCTGCACATATACGGGGCCGCGCCCGCGCGCGCCGCATGGACGGCGACGCCGACGACGGCCCGCGCGGCGGCACATGCCCCTACGGGGGCGCCGGCGGCATGGGCGGCGCCGGCGAGCGGCACCCTGACGCGCTCAAGCGAGCGGCCCCGCCGCACTCCTACCGCCACAGCGACCGGCGCAGGGGCCTCACCGTCCTCTTGCTGCTAGGCGTTGTCATCGGCGCCTTGGCCGCACATGCCGCACTTGCTGGCGGCGGCGATGCCGAGGACGGCGCCGATGCCGGAGCGGACGGCGATCGCCCCCTAGTCACCGACGGCCACCACGCCAAAGGCGATGACACGCTCCGGCAGCCTGAGGCCCGCGGCTACCAGCCGGGCCCTCCCCCTGGCGCCGCCCCCGGCCGCTAGGCTTATAGCGCCGCCGAACGCGCCCCCCCTGCATGTCAAACAACTCCTGCACCTGCACATGCGGCTGCGACGAGTGCGATGACTGCGACGTCGGCCCGTACACCTACTACCCGCACATCGACGCCGCGATCGCGGCACTCCGCGCGATGGCAGACAAGCGCCCTCCTGCCCCCTCCTCTCCTGCCCGCCGCTAGCCTTATAGGACGGCCGCCCCGCCCCCGCCCTATGCCCGTATCAGCAAAAGACATGCAGCGCGTCGGCGAGATTGCCCGACGCACCAGCTCCGCAGGCGGCAGCGGCGGCCGCCGCCGGCGCAAAAAGCGCTCGGCGCCGCGCGTGCCCGAGCACACGGCGCACCTGGCGGCCCGCTTCCTCTAGGCCGCGCAACCCTTTTTTCCCTCCTCTTGCTCCTCTTGCCCGTTGCCTCCTGCACGCCCCCGCCCCCAAAAGCGCCGCCGAAGCAGCAGCCGGCCGGACGTGGGCGGCCGCCCCGGCTTTAACCCGCACGCGCACAACAACGCGGGGCGCGGCCGCCGCGCCGAGCGCCGCGTAAAGGCCGAGTACGAGTCGCGCGGCTGGACGATGACTCGCCACGACAAGGGCGCCGACTTTCTCGCGACTCGCGGCCGCCGTCGAAAATACGTGGAAGTCAAGACGGGCTCGGGCAAGATGAATCCCGACCAAAAGGCCTTCCGCTCCCGAGTCGGCCGCCGCAACTACGTTGTCGAATGGCGGCCTACCCGCCGCACGACGGGAAAGGACTGGTCTGCGACGGGCAAAAAGCGCTCCGGACGGTCCGGCCGGCGCGCCGGCGGCCGCGTGACGCGCCGCACTGCCGGCGGCGGCTACACCTGGCAGTAGGCCGCCTTGCTACTCCGCGCCTTCTTGCCCGCGCCCGCGCCCTGCCCACGCCGAGAGCCACGCGCCTGCTGCCGCCGCGCCGAACACGGCCACAATCACCAGCAGCCAGGGCATTAGCCGCCGCCGCCGCCGCCGCCCTCAACCGCTTCGGCCGGAGCCTCGGCCGCCCCTGCGCCCTCGGCCGCCCCTGCTCCTGCCGCCGCCCAAAACTCTACGGCGGCCTGCGGCCCTAGCCTGAGATACCTTCCCGTCACGACGGGATTGCTGTGCCGCAATTGCGCCTGCACCTCCCCGATGCTTGCCTTGCGCCCGAACGTGCCGAGCAGCATGTCCTTGGCCATGCTCTTGCGGAAGGCGTGCGCTACGGCCTTCTCGCCTGAGACCTGCTGCGGAGTCGTCAGCGCCTCTATGTCAAGGTCGCGCCCTGCGCGGTGCAGCCAGCGGTATATCCGCTCCGTAGAGCACCCGGGCAGCAGTTCAATATCCCCCACATCCGCCAGCCTCTCATCCCAGAACGTCCTAAGCGGCGCGACGGCAAACGCCGGCACGGGCGCATAGTTGGCCTTGGTTTTCGTCTTGCCGAGCCAGACCTGCGGTACAGAAAAGTCGAACGACCGCGCCCGCAGCCTGGGCACCTCCGCCATGCGCAACGCGCAGTAATACGCGATCCTGTACGCCCACTTGACATCGACGGGCCGCCACTTGCGCAGCCCCAGCGTGTCCACATGGTCCTCTATGGCCTGCCGTTGCAGCGGCGTGACGTAATTCTCGCTGCCCTGCACGCGCCGCGGCCGCCGCCGGCCGCCTAAATCTTTTTCGCGCCCGGCAGGTCCTCGCGCCGCAAGCCCAAAGCCCCCCACCGGCAGGCATAAATACCCCTCCTGTCGCCCGCCCTGCAATGGCGCGCCCTCGAAAGCCACGCAAGCCTGACCCGTCCCGCGAGATTGCGGCGCTCCGCCACGCCGCCGAGGAGTGCAAGTTTGGCGGCTATGCCCACGATGCGATCGTGGTTGAATACGAGGATATCGTCGACCGCTATGCGGCCATGTACCGGCACTACTACGATCCCGTCTACCTTGCCTCCTCCAACATCTGCGCGCGTCATCGCAACGAGGCCTCCCATGGCGCCGCCATCTACCACGCCTTTGCAGACTTTTACGCGCTAGAGTCTGGCCGCCTTGCCCGCGCACTCCGCAAAGAGGATGAGGGCGCATGACGTCCCGCCCCCGCCGTGCAGAAAACTCCACGCTCCTCACCATCGCCGCCCCGCGCGATCCTGCCGTCCGCCGCGCACTCCTTAACGCCGTCGGCGCCTGCCTAGCCGAGGCGGGCGCCGCCGAACGCGACGCCGCGTTTTGGCTTGAAACGCTTGCGCGCGACCATGCGTACCGCATCGATCCCTCCTACTCCGAGGGCAAGCTCCGCGAGTATGCGGGATATTCTGCCCTACAGCACGCGATGGCAGCACTGCTCATCGACGAGGCGGCTGCCGCATGACCTCCCTTCAAGAACCCGAAGCCCCGCCCGGCACGTGCGAAATCTGCGGCAACCCTGACGCGCCTTGCCTGTGGCCTGAAGGTCTGCGCACCTGCCGCCGCTGCCGCAAAGACAACCCGCCCATCGCGCAGGCCATCGGCCGCATCCTCATGGAGGCCTGGGATTGACTCGCCCCATCACCGCCTACGCCGCCATGCGCGACGCCGACGCCATCCAGACCATGTGCTTTGAGCTCGCATACTTGGTACAGAAGGAGGGTCTGCCTTGACAACCGGTTTTATCCACAATCCGGGCGTTGCCTGCCAGCGCGTCGCCGAAGTCATAAAGGCAAAAATCCTGCACAGCGGAGCGAACCATCCCTGCATCCCGTACTGGACGGGCGGCGGCGGCGATGTGGCGACCTCGCAAGCCTCCTCTCTCTCTAGGGCAGTACCCTACGACATCAGTACAATCGGCTGGCTAATCGCCACGTTTGGCGTCGCCCTCGGCGTCGCCTACGGCCTGTACCGCCTGTCAACCTGGCGCCATCGCGTCCGCTCCTGCCAGCGCCGGCGCGACCGCCGCGGCCGCAGCCGCGACGGCAAGGAGGCCGCCGGCGCATGACCGCCCGCGGCGAGGCGTGCGGCTTTGAGCCGGGCCCTGGCGAGGACGGCTACCGCGCGCCGCGCAAGCGCCATCGCCAGCGCCGCAGGCCGGAACAGGGGGCGTTGCTTTGACGCTGCCCGCCCCCCCGGCACGTGCCTGCCGGTGCCGGCAGAGCCCTCCTCTCAGCGTTGTGCCGCATGCCGACTGGCGCGAATTGCGCGGCCCTCCCTTCCGATGCCGGCGCCTCCGCGGCCGTCCTCGGCAGAAGGATGAGGCGGCCGCCGCATGAACGCCCTCGAAATCACGTGGGCATGCCGCGAGCGCCGCATGCCTGCGCAGTGCGAATCCGCGCTGCACATCCACGGGTTCGTTTACCGGTGCACCGCGGCCGCCAAAGTCTACGTGCCCGCCAACGACCGCGCCGGCAACCCTGCCCAGTACCTGTGCGAGAAGCACGCCTCGCGCCGCCATCCGCACCGGCCGCCTCCCAGGAGGAGTGCGCTATGACCTGGCTCCTAGACGCCGGCTATGCCCTGCTCTACATCCTCCCACTGACCGGCCTCGTCGTCGGCTACTCCTACGCGATGCTGCACACTCCCCTCAGGCGCTACTGCCCCTGGCGCCCGACCACAATGCGGCGCGTCGGCGGCTATGCCGTACTCGTCTCCTTTGCGATTATCGTCGCGGCCGCCGCAATCTTAATCGGCATAACCTACGAGTCCGAGGAGGCGCGCGAGCACTATGCCTACACTTCCGACCGCCCGTCGCCGCAGTTCGGCGGCCCAGTCTCCTCCTCCGGTCCGGACTCCGGCACCGCCGCGGCCGGCGGCCACGACCCGCCCGCCGACTACGCCGCCCGGCAGGTCCCTGCGCCCTAAGCCCAAAGCCCCAGCCGCTAGGCAGATATACCGCCGCCCCGGCGGCCGCCCTATGGGCTGCGGACCCTCAAAGAAGCACATGGGCACCGATCCTGCCTCCCTTGAACGGCGCCGAAAACGCCGCGCGAAAAACCGCGCAAAGGGCAAAAAATACTAGGCCTAGACGGCCTTGCTACTCTTTTTGATCTTGCACGTCTGCGGACGATTGCGGCTTTTGCCGCTGACGCTCCTGCTCCTGCTCCTGCTTTTGCCGCCTCTTCCGCCGCAAGGCGCGGGCGGCAAACACGGCCAGCACGAGCAGGCCGCCGACGGCGCTGCCTACCAGCGCGACGCCGACCGACTCAGCTACGGCGCCGGTCATCGCTAGCGCCTCCTGTCCCGGGCGTCGTCGTCGTTATCGTCCCCGTCCTCGTCGCCATCATCGCCGCCTTCCGGCGGCTCCTCCTCCTCGGGCTCCGGTTCTGGCGCCGCGGCTCCCGCCGCGGGCGTGACAAGCTGCGACGCATAGGCCGCCAGCGTCGGCACGTACAGCCGCCGATCGTGGCGCGTGCCCGCATTCTCTACCGTCTGCATCGCTATGAGGGCGCTGACGGATGTCAGCGTCCGCACCTCGCTTATCAGCGCGATGAGCAAATCGCCCACGGTGGGGCCCTGCGGAGGCGGCGCCTTGTCTTGCGCGGCGGCATGCGAATCGTCCTCGTTTTGTTGTCGTGGCTCCTTGCCTTTCATGTGGGCCGCCCCGCGCCGCCCTCTATAACACTACCGCCGCCCGCACCGTGCCGCCGCAACGCACAAATACGGCCGCGCGCCGCCGCCCCACAATGCAGCGGCAGCGGCGGCTATCCTCATGGCAGGCGACCTGATTCTCGGCGATGCACTCGACGAGCTGCGCCGCCTGCCGGCCGACTCAATCGATCTCATAATGACATCGCCCCCCTACGCAGACATGCGCCGCCGGCAGTACGGCGGCATGCCGCCCGACAAATACCTCGCGTGGTACTCGCCGATCGCCGCCGAGCTGCTGCGCGTCTTAAAGCCGGCCGGCAACTACATCTGCAATTTCCACGCGCCGACCCTGCCGAACGGCGAGCGCTCTACGCTGACGCACGACCTCGTTGCCGAGCACCGCCGCCTCGGATGGCGCTGGCACGACGAGATGATCTGGCACAAGACGGCGCACGTCCCCGGCCGCCTCAACGCCCGCCTGCCGGCGGCCTGGGAGTCCTGCCTGCACTTTACGCGCCGGCGCCGCCCCTACTTCGACGCCCGCGCCGTCCGCCGCCCGTCCGCCGCCTCGACGGTCCGGCGCCTAGAGTTCGGCAAGGCGCGCAACGAGGTGCAGGAGTCCTCGACCGGTTCCGGCCACGTTTTCCGCTACCGCAACTTTGATCCCTACACGGCCCTGCCGTCAAACGTCCTTGTCATCGCGCCAATCCACCACAACGTAGGCCACCCGGCCGCGTACCCCGTCGAACTGCCCGCCTTCTTTATCGCCTTCCTGTCCCCGCGCCTGGGCACCGTCCTCGACCCTTTCGTCGGCTCGGGCACCACCGCCCTTGCCGCCGAGCGCCTGGGCCGCCGCTGGATCGGCATCGATCGGCGCGCCTCCTACATCGCGACGGCGCGCCGCCGCATCGGCACGCAGCACATCCCCTTCCTGCCGCCCGATCCTCCCGACCCCCAGACTACGCTGACGCCGCGGCCGCCCGGCAGGGCCCAAGCCGCAAAGCCCAAAGCCCGCCCGCCGTCGACAGAAAAGGAATAGGACGACCTGGCATGCCTGCCCCCCTCCCTGCCAACAACAACAACTCCTCCTCCTCCCGCCCGCGCCCGCGCCCGTACCGTGTCCGCCTGCCGCCCAACTACGGCGCAACTTGCCGGCTAATCGCCTACTACGAATACCGCCGCGCCGCAATCGCTACCGAGGCCGCTACCTCCTACCGCATGCGCGGCCGCAACAACGACGCCCTCCGCGCCGACCGCGAGTGCGCCGCCTGTACGGAGCGCGCCTCCGCGGCCATACACGCCGCGCCCATCCCGTTCGGCATAATGAAGCTGCCCGAGGAGGATATCCTGCCCGCCCTCCGCAAAATGAAATCGCGACTCGTCAAGGCCGCCTCGCGCGCCGGCCGCCGCACCATTGTCGGCCTGCCGCCCCGCCCTCCGCCGCGCGATCCCCTGACAATCGCCTCGTGGCTGGATGGGATATTGCCACTGCTGGCCGCCCCCGACCCTGAAGGCGAGATGCGGTACGACGACATGCAGACGGCGGCAGCGGCATCCGACGATCCTGCCGTCGCCCGCGCCGCCGCCCGCGCCGCCGCCACTCCTGCCGGACTCGCCGACCGCGACTCCCTTGGACCCTACGGCCGGCCGCCCCCTTCCCAGAGGCGGCTTGCATGAGCGTGCTGTACAAGCGCGCCTGGGCAATGCCGTCGGGCCGCACCTTTTCGATCGGCCCCATCCGCCGATTCATCTCGCAATGGTCCTTGCCGGGCCGCGCCCTTGACATATTCCCATACGTGCCGCCCGGCTCCTCAATCAAGCGCGACGGCCTCGACCTGCTCCGCTCCTACGCAGCCGCCTCCGTAAACACGGTCCTATACGACCCTGTGTACTCGCGCCGCCAGCTCCATGAGCTCTACAAAATCAAGGGCACCGCCTACAAGCAGCACCCGCGCTACTTCAAGGACGTAGAGCAGGAAATCGCCCGCGTGACGCGCAGGGGCGGCCGCTGCTTGAAATTCATGTGGAATTCGAAGTCTTTGCCCGGCTTCCGCGCCGTCGGCGGCCTACTCGTCGCGCACGGCGCGCAGCACAATGACACTATTTGCACTGCCTTTACCCGCACGGCCGGTTCGGCGCCATGATCGCCCCTTACCTCCCTCCTCCACTAATCGCCCCGTGGCCGCGCCGCTCCCTGTGTGATATCTGCTACCCCGTGCCGGTCCCTGCCGTCGCGCCCGTCGTCTCGCCGCATCCGCCGTACGCCCAAGTCATTAGCGACGGCCTGCCTGCCTCGCCGCTCGCCCCCCATTGGAGCGCCTGCGCGCAAGACGGATGGCCCGACGAGGGCTGCGCATGGGCCGGCCGCTGGTGCGTGCACACTGTCTGCGCGCGGCACCTGTCCGCCCTTGACGTCATCGACATGCTCCATTCGCCAAGCCTGACGGCCGCCGACCTGTCATGGTGCGCCCGTCGCCCCTACCGGCCCGCAATCGCGCACTGCACCTACGGCTCCGCACAGTACCTTCACGCGCACGTGCAGCGCCCTCCGCACGCGCACGGCTCCTACCTCCACTGCGATGACGCCGTCAAAGCATGGCGGCGGCCGCCCGGCAGGGCCCAAGCCGCAAAGCCCAAAGCCCCCCGCCGCTAGGCATAAATACCGCCCCTGCCGCCCGCCTCCTAATGTCCGGCCTGAGCCCCCCTCTACCTCGCACGCTGCGCCGCCCCCGCGCAACGCCTCCTCTCTACAGGCTCGCCACATGTGCCGCGCTCGGCGGCATGGCCGTCCTAATGGCCGCACTGGTCGCCTTCATTGCAATCGCCTACGGCCGCGGCCCCTCCCAGTACACCCTCCTTGCACTCGCCTCCGGACTAAGCGGCGCCGCCGCCATCTTGCTCCTTGTCGCCGTCGACGCCTACCGCAAGTGTCTTGCCGCCGCCTCCTCCTTCCCGCCGCGCCTGACAGACAAGCGCAACCTCACGCTGGCGGCTGCCCGTGCCGCCGAGGATGCCGCCAACGCCGCCTCCGGCGCCGCAATAGCGTGGGCGGCCGCCGCCCGCCTCGTTGCGGCAGGCGACGACGTCACACACACGCCATTGGAGCGCGCCGCCGCCGCCGCGTCGACCGCAACTGCCGCCGCCGCTACGCGCGTATTTGCCCGCGCCTCCTACCTCCTAGGGCACGATTACGTTGACATGCGCCACGTCAAAGACCTTCTAATCGTCGCCGATGCCGCCATAGAGGCCGCCGTGGATTGCGACAAGCGCGCCGCCGAGATTGAGGTGCTAGAGTTCCGTGATCTCATCCGCGACCGCGACCCCGACGACGACAAGCCGTGCGGCCCGTCGTCGTCGTCGTCGTCGTCGTCACCGCCGCCCGAGCCGTCCTAGCTCAAGCACGCGGCAGCAGGCACGCGCCTGCGAACCCGCCGCCGCCGAGCGCCGCCGCCGCGCCTCCCCACCACCACAGCCTTGCCCACTCCGGCTCCGGCGCCGCCCCTACCGTCATCGTGGCCCACACGCCGACCGCAAGCACGATCGGCGCCGCTATCATGGCCGCTACGCACCACACGCCCGCCTCCTCGACCCAATGCGTCATTCTGCCGCCCCCTCGTGCCGCCAGCGCCTTGCATCCCGCAGGCCGCCGATCGCCTGGGCTGCCAGATACGCGCCGCCGGTGCCGGCGATTATCGCGCCGCCCCACATCAGCAGCTCCGGCAGCAGCCCATAGCCCAAGAACGCCCATACCAGCGCGCCCGCCCATATCTTGAGGAGGCCATACACTATCGCCCACGCCGCCGGATAATCACTCATGCCGCCGCCTTCTCCTTGCTCCTCTTGCTCCTCTTGCCCGTCTTGCCCGCCGCCGCCTTCCTTGCCGCTTCCGCCTCCCGCACCATCCACGGCGGGGGCGGCCCCCTCCCTAGCCCGTTTAGCCTCTCAAACTCTACCAGGGCCCAGTCGCGCACAATGCTGTACGCACTTGACAGCGTGGCGTGGCTGCTCCAATCCGCGTCGCCGCCGGCCAGCAGCATGTCTACCTCCTTGCGCTTGAATCGGAACGAGTCGAGCACCAGCACGTATTCATCCCGCGACAACCGGTAGGCCGTCGCGACAAGCGCATCCAGCTGGGCCCAAGTCCGCAGCTTCTCGCGCGTCGTCTGCTTGGCGTTCGGCACGCCGCAGGCGCGCGCAAAATCGTCAAAGGCCGGATCGCCCTGGCAGGTTAGGCGCGCCCCGAGCTGCGCAATCCTCTCATCGCCCGGATCCATGCCGCCCGCCCCTATGCGCCCCGCAGGGGGCGGCCTGCCTTTTCCCACATGCGCCTCTAGGGAATCTAAACCATATTTTAATAATAATGTGGTTTAGGGCCATCGCTAGGCGTGGCTCCGGCAGGCCGGCCATCGTAAACCACATTTTGATCGTGCGGCCGCAGCCCGAATTGTCGGGCCCGCCCAGGAGCCACGCCTAGAGCAGGCGTGAAGTCTTTCCGACGCTCCGGCAAAAAAGCTACACCACTTTTTGGTAGGAAAGCGGTTTAGGCCGGATAGCCCGCGCCTAGCGCCTAGCCGGGGGCCGGCAGAGGTATTTAAGCGCGCGGGCGGCGTTTAGCGTTTAGGCGCGAACCGCGCCCTGTATTATATATCCGTGGGGAATCACGAAAGTGCGTAGCGCCCTGTACAGGAAACCCGCAAATCGCGCCCGTGGCCTGTGGGGGCGCCAAGGCGCCCGCGCACGCGCGCGTCACAACTTTCATAATCACTGACTCGCACAATGGCGCCACATGCCAACCGCGCGCCTGCCCGACATAAACACGGCCTTCGCCCGCTACCGTGCCGAGTCCCTAGACGCCGCGCGCAACCGTGACTACCCGCGCGCGTTCGGCGCCTTCGATGCGCGCAACGCGCTGGTGCCGGCCGACGTGGGGCCCGACGGCCGCCCCCTTTACCGCGTCCTTATCAGCAACGCCCTCTACCGCGAGGCCCATCGGCACCTCCTAATCGTCACCTGCCCGCACTGCAAGGCCATGCACACGCGCAAGGCCGTCCGCGTTCTGGATGTGCGCATGACCGCCAGCGCATTCGCCCTGTCCGGCCGGCGCCGCCTCCGAATGTGGCAGTGCCGGACCGATACGCTTCTGCCGCCCGACGCGCTGCCGCCAACCACGACTCTTGAGCGCAGCCACGATGCCGCCGTTGAGGCGGAATCTGCCGAGCCCGACCGCCGCGCCAAGCCGCCAAAATCGCCGGAACCGCAAAAGGCGTGCGGCCGGCAATCGCGCCTTGACGCCTCAGAGCACCGCGATCGCCATCACGCCAAGCCGCACTATTGCGGCATCGTGCCGGAGGCGCCCAGGCGGCCGTACGGCATTGGCGGCGCAGCCTACCGGCAGGCGGTAGAGAAATGGCTGCACCTGGCGCACGCCGAGCTAGAGGGCAAGTCTGCCGAGTACCGCGACGCCCACTGGACGCGCGGCGCCGACGAGGACGACATGGCCGGATCCGACCTGGCGAGCATATTTGCGGCAAAGCCGCTGGAGGACGAATAGGCGTGGAGGACGATGTCATATACGCGCCTGGCGGGGGCCGCGCCGGCGCCGGCACCGGCACCAGCAAAAAGTCCGTCATGCAGGTCTGGCGCGGCGAGCGCATGGTGCGGGTGCACTCCTTCCTCGCCTCGGTAGAGCAAATCGTCCGCCGCAGCTATACCCTGGATGTAGTCAAGGTCAACATAATCGGCGACATGCACGCCGGCAAGACGACGCTCGCCGAGGCCATCGCGCACGCATACCACACGCGCATGAAGTCTCTCTACGGCATCCCCTTCGCCGTCCGCCTGCTGACCGCCAAGCATCTCGCCGAATTCGAAGAGACGCTAAAGTCGCTCGCTCCGGCCAATTACGTCTTGATTTTCGACGACGTGTCCTTCATGGACGCCAAGCACTCGCGCAAGCAGATTGGCGCCATCAAGAACGCCGTGACCACGATCCGCCACATGGGCGCCAAAGACACAAAAATCACAATGATCTACAACTTCCACTACAATCTCGCCCTAGACAAGTTCCTGAGGCAGGCAGACTTCCGGTACTGGGTCACGGTCGGCGAGTCCGAATACGAGAACATGGAGCGCCAGCTCCGCAAGCCGGCCGCCATGCGCCTGGTGCAGAACTTTCAGCGCTGGCGCAACTCGGCGGTCAACACGGGCACCTGGAAGACGCCGGCGGGCAAGGACGGCCATCACGTCTACAAGTACCGCAATCCCTGGATTCCGTGCCTGTTCTGGGATGGCATGCGCCTCCGGCACGTCGTCACGCCGACGCGCGAATGGCTGGCGCCAAAATGCCCTACCTGCCACGAGGCGCGCGGCACGGCAACCTCCGAGATATCGCCGGCCGTATTCGTCGCCGAGGGCCGCAAGGCGTTCGGCGCCCAGACCTTTGACGCCGCCGCAAAGCTCACCCTGCTGGAAAACGGCCTCGGCACGTACTCGCGCGCCATCCTCGCCGCAAAGCGCGCCATCGACAGCGCCCTCCACGTGCATGCCGTCTCTCTGGAGGATATCCAAATCGAGTGCGGCCTGACCGTCAACAAGGCGCGCCTGCGCGGCGGCTACTCAAAGTTCCTCGACGGCATCGGCATCCTCTCAAAGGAGGCCCAGCTCGCCCGCTACGAGTCGGCCGACGACAAAAAGGACGAAAAAGCCGGGCAGGGCCCGGCAGGGCCCAAGCCGCAAAGCCCAAAGCCCAATCCGGACGCCGCCGCCGCCGCCGCCCCTCCTCCGGCGCTGCCTCCCGTCCCCGTCCCCGTCCCCGTCCCTGCGCCGCGCCCGGCAGGGCCCAAAACCGCAAGCCTAAAGCCCGCCGCCCCAAAGCCGACCGGCACGCGCCCCCCGCCCAGAATCGTGTAGAGTGCACGCGCAACTCAAATATACCGCCCGGCCCGCGCCCGCCCGAATGGCAGGCCGCCGCAACAGGGGCAGCCGCGCCCTCCGCGACGCTGCGGAGGCCGCCCGCGCCGCCCGAACGCATGCTGCAGACGCCGCGTCGGCCGCCTCCTCGGCGGCCTCCCTTGCCGCCGCCACTGCCGGCGCCATCGACAGCTCCTCCTCCGCGCAGGGCATGCGCCGCGCCGCGGCCGCCCACGACGCCATCGCCGTCTCAAAAGAGTCGCGCAAGGCTCTCAGCGCATCCCGCCATTCCCTCCAGCACGCCTCCGAGTCAATCGTGCGCGCCGCCGACCTGTCCGAGTCGGCCGCCCGCGCCGCCGCCAGCGATGCTGCCCGCAACTCCTCGCCTGCCTGACTGACTGACTTGCTCCATCTTGCCCGGCCGGGCGCTCCTTGCTCCTTCCACAATGCATATACCTGCCCGCCGGCCGCCCTTCCTTCGGAGCCGAGATTGCCTAGGCATCTCCTAGTGCACTGGCGGCCGCCGCGCCCGTTGCCCGACAGGCCTGGCTCAGCGCGGCGTTTGTTATTATTGCACCCTGCCATGCCCGACGCAAGTGTTATAAGGCGCCCCTGGCGGCCGCCCCGTAATGAGGGCGCAATTCAAGGCCAACCGGCACGATGTCGACATGGTCACCGCGGAACACAAGGGCATGTCGACGCCGCCCGCCGCGGACCAAAAGCGGATCGCAAAGTACATGATAGGAATCGTAGAGCTCATGCGCGCCAACAAGCAGGACGCCCTGACCACGACGATCGACATGGCTGTCGACTGCCCCAAGTATCCTGAATACGCCGAGCTCCGCTGGACTGTATCCGTCCGGGCCTCGGCGCGCACTTTCCAGGAGGCCGGGGCATGACTGCCGCCGCCGCCGCCGCCGCCTGCCTGCCGCGCAGCCTTCTGGCCGCCAAACTCGCGCACGGCATCGAATGGCACACAGGCATCCGTCAAGATGCCGATGGCGAGTATTGGCTATCTTGCACGGTCGTGCCGACCGTAAAGGGCAAGCGCTGGGCGGTATATGTCCGAACATGCGCCGACGAGGAGGAGGCAACGACATGACCGTCATCGCCGCCGGCTGGGTAGGCACAGTCAGGCCCTGGTCCAAGGAGTCACTAGACTTCGACGCAAAACTACGCCGGGAGTTGACCGGCGGCAAAACCTCCAAGGCCGAGCACCGCCGCCGCCAAAAGGAGGCCGCCGTCCAATGACCATCACGCGCCCGCGTTCGGGCAGCATCGCCCATGCCCTCGACCTGACCTGCCTGATCGGCCTGGCCCTGCAAGTCGGCCATGTCGGCCTGATCCACGAGGCCCGCTACCTGGCCGCCGAGGCCGAGGCCGCACTCGACCACGACGACGACTATGCAGACATATGCGTCGCACTCGGCGCCATCCTGCTGCGGGAGGCTGCCGCCCAATGACCCCCGGCGCCATCGCCGCCCCGCGCCGGCACGCGCGCCGCCGCGTCAAGGTTGCCCGCGAGTCTCAAAAACTCGCCCCCGAAAAGGAGTACTACACTGTCGGCCAGCTGATCGGCATATCGCCGGACGGTGAAAAATCCGTCACTATCCCAATCGTCGTGGACGCCGACGAGGTCCCGGAGGCCCGAGCCTAATGCCCCGCAGCGAGCGCGCCGCCGTCCTGCTCCTCGCCGCGATCCGCTGCGAACGCGACGCCGACGACCGCGACGTGATTGCCGCCGCATGGGAACGCGGCGCCTTCGAGCCGGGCCAAGGCTACAGCACCTGCCGACTCCACGCGCGCCGCGCCGCGACGGCGGCCGAAATATACCGCGCCTTCGCCGCTTTCTACCGCGCCGAGTTCAAGGCCGCCGAAGCCCAGGAGGTCCGAGCCTAATGCCTACCGGCTCCACCCGCTCCGACACGCTCAACTTCCGCGCCGGCGGGATGGCGGCCGGCGCAATGTTGTCGGACCGCAAGGACGCCGAGGAGTACGGCGAGCTCAACGCCGAGCGCCTGGCGCGGCAGGCTGCCGAGCCTGACAGCGCCGTCGCGTGGCGCGCCGTGCAGGCCGTCGAATCCGACGTCGATGACATCCTGCACAGCATATACCGCGCCCATCTGCCCCCCGGCGCCGACGGCCGCCAGCTCCGCCGTGCCGCCAAGCGCGTGGCCGCCTTGCTCCCCCGCCTGGCCGATCCCGACCATCACCGCCGCGCGAGTGACCTGCTCCGCAAGATACGCGAGGCGAGCGCGCCATGACTCCTCCCGCACTGAACGCCGAGCGCGTGACGGCCGCCGAACTCGTCGCAATGCAGGGCTCCGTATCTGCCCTGCTTGCGCACCGTGCGGAGCGCGGCGAGCTGCCTCCCGCCGAAAAGCGCGAGGCGGTGCAGCTCAGCGAGCGCATGCGCGCACTGGCGCAGCGCCTGCCCGCTGACGAGCGGGATGCATGGACGGCCGTAGCCGACGGCCTAAAGGAGGCGGCGGGTTCGGCATGACCGGCAGCAGCGACGACAACGCCGCCCCCAACGACATGGCATGCGCAAAGGCCCGCGCCCACGCCGCCGCGCGCGGCGACATCCCGGGCGCCGCCCGGGGCGGCCCTGTCGCCGCCTCCCCTGCCGCCTCCCCTGCCGCCCCCTGGCCGTCGCGCGCCTGGTACATCGTGCACATCCTCCTTGGCGTGCTCAGCGGCATAATCGTATTCGTGCTGTACCGCCACGACAACCCGCGGGCGGCCCGTCATCACCTCCTCGTCTCAATCGGCCTCACCGTCCTCGTCCCCCTCGTCACCTTTGCCCTCATATTCCTGGGAGCGATCTGGTCATGACTGCCCCTGCCGCCCTATGCGCAGGCTGCCGCCGGCGCCCGCCCCGCCCCGCCGCCTCCTCCCTCCATCGCGGCCCCGCTCCAAAGTTCTGCGCAGAATGCGTTGTCGAGCGCGCCCGCGCCGCCGTTCGGGACGCCGCCCGCCGCCGCCGCCGCGCCAACGCCATCGCCGACGGCCGCAACCCCGACCCTCCCAAGACATGCAATGACTGCGGGCGCTACCTAGAGCAGCCTTCCGCCCCGCGCTCGGCCGGCGGCTGGCGCCGCATATGCAATGACTGCCGGCACGCCAAAAAAATCGCGCGGTCGTGCAAGTCCGCAGCCGCAGGCAGGCGCCGCAAGCTCAAGGCCGCGACCGGGCGCCAGCACTCGTGCAGGGATTGCGGCGTTGCCTTTCCCGAGTCAACGAACCTCAAGCGGCTCCGCTGCCGCCCGTGCCTTGCCGCCGCAACCTCCAAAAAAATGCAGGCCTACCGGGAGCGCCGCCGCGCGCGCGACCATCCCGATCGGCCCACGCGCGCGCCTGCACGCCCGCGCCAGCGCGCCTGCGCAACATGCGGGTTGATATGCCTCATGCTCCGCCGCCAGCGGTACTGCCCTGCATGCGCAGGCGAGCGCCTGGATGCATACAACGCGCGCTACCGCCGCACAATGCGCGAGCATCGCCGCCGCTCGGATCGCGCCGCGCCCCGCGCCGGACCTGAACAGGGAGGGCAGGCCTGAGATGGCTTCCCCTGCCGCTGCCCTGTGCGCAGGCTGCCGCCAGCGCCCTCCCCGCCCGTCGTCAAATCCGCGCGGTCGCTCGCCCATGCTTTGCGCGGAATGTGTGCGCGATCGCCGTCTTGCCCTGTACCGCAAGTGCTACCGCGCACGCCGCGCGGCCGCCGGCCTCGACCTCGACCCGCCGCGGAACTGCAAGTATTGCGGGCGCTACCTGGAGCGCCCTTCGCCAAAGGGCGTCCGCTCCTGGCGCCGCGTGTGCAACACCTGCAAGCGCACTCGCCCCTGGCGCAGGGATGGCCGCCGCAGCCGCCCCTGCTCGGATTGCCCCCGTCCTGCCTCTTGCATGGATTGCGGCGCCGCCTTCCGCGAGGATGCCCCTCCCAACCAGCGCCGATGCGCCACGTGCAAGCTCGCGCGCGTGCACAATCGGCTAAGGGTGAACTATGACAAGCGGCGCGCGCGCCTCAATCCTTCCGCCCCCCGCCGCGCGCGTGCCCGCCCGCGCCCGCGCGCATGCGCAACGTGCAGGCGCGTCTGCCTAATGCAGCGCAACCAGCGCTACTGCCCGGAATGCGGCGCCAAGCGCTTTAGGGCAGGGCGCGCCGCCCAGCGCCGCCGCGCGGCCGCTGCGCGCAGGGATGCCATCCGGACGGAGGGGGGGCGCGCGCCGGCATGACCCCTCCTCCTCCTCCCGCCCCTCCTCCCTACGATCGCCGCGTCCGTTGCCCGCGATGCAGCCGGGTAACAAAAATCGCCGACATGCGCCGCATGGTTGACACGGATGGCGGCCTGCCCGCCTGCCCAAAGTGCCGCCGGCTCGCCGGCGTCAAGGGAGATGACGACTAGTGCCGGCCCACGAATTTCACGGCGTCGAGCCCATGTCGGCGAGCGAGTTCCGCCTGGCCGTAGAGCAGGCGACGGAATCCCGCGACCGCGCCCACGTTGCGGCCGCGGTCGGCTCGCTCGCCATAGCGCACGCCAACCTGAAAGCCTACCTTGCCGCCTTTCATACCGTCGCCCGCAGCTCCGCCGATGCCGCCAGCGCGTGGGCCGATGTCGCCATACAGGCGCTCATCGGCGGCCACTCCGACGCAACGCGCGAGTATGCCGCCGCCGAGGCCATGACACTCGCCGTCGGCTGCCGCTCCTACGTTGTGGCCTGCCGGACCGTCGGCCCCGTCCTGCCAACGCTGGACGTCCCTGGCACAATCGCGGCGCTGGAACTCGCCGCCAAGGACGCCGAGCGCGCCGCCCGTGCCTGCGACCCCGTGTCCGCCGAGCGCGCCCTGTCCTTTGCGAACGGCGTCAGCCTGAACAGCCTCGCCGATGCGGCGCGATGCCGAGTCGTCGGCGGACGGGTAAGGGGCGAGCCGGCATGACTTCGCAGGACGCTCCCGACTCCGGCGGCACCTTGACGCCCGAACAAAACGCCGCACTCGCCGGCATGCCATTCGTCAGTTTAATCGCAAACCTGCTCCAAAGCGGCGGCGCCTCCGCCATGCCGCCCAAGCCGCCGACCGACAACGACAACGACAACGACAACGACAACGACGACGCCCCCGCCCCGTCGGACCGCCCGGCAGGGCCCAAGCCGCAAAGCCCCCGGCCCATGTCCGGCCACGTCTGCTTTACCGATCCTGCCGCGCCCTCCTCCTCCTCCTCCTGCCCTGCCATCTACTTTGACGCCGACGACATGTCTAGTCGGCCGCACAAAATCGATGTCGGCAACCTCACCGGCCCCATGCGCGCCGCGCTGGATGAGTGCCTGCAAACCGCGCAGTTCTACGGCTCCCGCACCCTCCTAGTCACCGGCATCGTTGCCGGCCACCGCAAGCTCTACCGCGTGCGGCTCCGCGCCTCGTACGCCTCCTACTACCCGCGTTGCCGCTGCGGCTGCCGGCGCTCCCACCACATACACGGCCCCGACCGCATCCGCCCAAAGAACGCCCAGCCCATCCCCGGCTCCAAATCCGTCCTCGGCCCGTGCCGCCACTCCTGGATAGGCGAGGAGGATTGCGGAATGGCATGCGATTGCCCAAAGTACCGCCCCCGCGGAGGCAAGGACGATGCCTAGATGCCGCACCTGCCCGCACGACGAGCGCGATCACTTTACGGACGAGTACGGCCGCGCCGCCTGCATGGGCGGCGGCTCCGATCCCTGCACCGATCCCGATTGCCGCACCTGCGCCGATGACGTCTATCTGACCGACTCCCCGACCCACGACCACGTACGCTGCACATGCCACACGACGCCGCGCGCCAAGTACAGGAGCCGATGACATGGCCGCCCCCCTCGACCTCATGTACCTTGCCTGGGGATTCGGCATCGCCGTCGCCCTGGGCATCCTATGCGTCGTTTTGGCGGCCAGCGACATGTGCCGCCGCGCGCGCCATACCGCCGAAATCTCAATCTCGGCCGTCATGATTCTCGTCGGCCTCGCATCCGTGTGGAGCCTGTCCGGCCCAGCCGCCGCCGGCCCGCTCAACCTCTACCTCGCGTGGCTCCTAGGCGTCGCTACTCCATACGGCGCCATCGGCGCCATCCTCGTCGCGCTGATCGTCGATGGCTGGCGCTACTCCACGCTCATCATCCTCGCCGTCATCACCATCGCCAGCATCCTCCTAGTGTGGGTTCTCGCCGGCATCGACATGCCCGACATCTCCATCGTAGTCTCATGGCCGGACCCTTCTGCCCCCGCCCCTTCCACGGAGGTGCCGCCGCCGGCATGACTGCCGAACTTGCCCACATCCTCGCCGCCGTCATCGGCGTGGCCGTATTCTGGGGATTCCTCCTCACCGGCTATTTTTCAATGGCCGGCTGCCTTCGCCCCGCCTGGATGACCTTTATCATACCCGGCCTGGTCGCCCTCGGCTCCGCCGGAGTGTGGAGCCTGACCGGCTACCCCTGGCCGCCCTCCGCCGACTCCTACCTCGCCGCCGCCCTTGTTGGCTTTCTGGGCTCCCTCCTATTCCACTTGGCCTTCAGCATCGAGCGCCCGCGGCTCCGCGTGCCGTCCATGATCGCCGTCGTCATCGGCGCCGTCGTCGTAATGTGGGCCCTGTCCGGCGCCCCCTGGCCGATGCCGTGGCCGTGGCAGCCGGCCGGGGAGGGCGTCATATGACCGCCCCCGCCACCTCGGACCCTCCGCGGTGCGAGGCCCTCGACAACGAATACGACAACGACTACTACGCGCGTGCTGAGACGCGCGTCCCCTGCGACTTGCCCGCCGAGTTCATCTTGCCCGGAAATCACGGCTTGCCCCCAATGTTTCTGTGCGAGCCGCACGCCGACCGCTACGATCCCGGCGGCGCGGTGCGCGAGGAGCTGCCCGACGAGCGCCCGCACGTGCCTGCCTACCCGACCGATCGCCGGCAGACTCGCCTCGCGCCAAGGGAGGCCGCCTAATGCCGCACACTCGCAACGGCGTCTGCCGCCTGTCGTGCAAGGGCCGCTGCACCGACGGCTCGTACAAGACGGCCCCCCTGCACGGCCGCCCTCCTTCCCATCCTCCCCGCGGCTCCTACGGCGAGTACAAGCGCTGCCGTCACTGCCATGTCTGGATTGCCTGGGACGGCCTGCGCTGCCCATGCTGCTCCCACAAGCTTAGCACGGCCCCGCGCCGCGCCATGCTGGCCGCCCGCGAGCGGCGCAAAAAGAAGGAGGCTGCCGCCGCCCAATGACTCCGGCCGCCCTCGCCCCCGCCCCCTCCCCAGCCGACGATCCGCAGACCGCCATGATCGCCGCCTACTACAACAGCCGCGCAACGCAGCCGGACCAGAAAACGCGCAAGTCCCTTGCCCAATTCTACACGGCCTCGCCCGCCGCCGCCCTGCTTTCCGGCCTCGCGCTGCCTTTCGACCGCCTCTTCGACTCCCCGTCTGCCTCCTCCTCCTCCCCTCCTCCCCTCCCCTGCATCTCCGACTATGCCTGCGGCGCCGGCGCCCTGCTCCTAGAGGGCGTGCGCCGCGCCCATGCCTCCACGGGCCATTCCCTGGCAGACATCGTCAGCCACGTCGTAGCCGAGGACCTTGACATTGGCGCGCTGGTGACCTGCCGCCGCGTCCTGTCATCGCTTGCGCCCCCTGCCGTCCCGCACTGCCTGTGGGCAAACTCCCTATTCGCCTGGGAATGGACGCTCGGCACGGTCGACCTTGACGTGTCCGACCTAGAGGCCGTCGACTACGCCATGCTGCAGTTTACCCGCCTAATGATACCGTGGCTCCCGCACGCCCCGCATCTAAACGAGCGCAAGCCGGGGCCCGAGCCGCTCGGCACGGTCGACATCCTTGACAATGGCCGCCGCATCGTCCTGCACTGGGCTCCGGGCGCGCGCGGCAATCCAAACGAGCGGCAGGGCGCCGGCGGCGGCACGGAAAAGGAGGAGGAGGCTGGCGCCCGCGCATGACATCCAGCCTGACCGCCGGCCTGCTCCGCCGCATCGACTCGTACGCCCTCCGCACGCTGCGCCGGACGGTGCACTGGCGCGTTGCCCCCGACGGTCCGCCCAAATCCCCTACCCGTCGCTCGCTGAACGCCGAGGTGACCTTCCTAGAGTCAGTCATCGAGGACGCTGAAACGGCCATGGCCAATGGCGACTCCAACATCTCAACCGAGCAGGTCCGCCGCGCCCAAATGTGGGCGGCCCTGTGCCGCGCGGCCCTGGACGGCGACCTTGACACCGTGGTGATATTTCGGAAATGACTCCTCCTCCTCCTTCCTCCTCCGGCCGCTACGTATCAATCGGCCCAAAGGGCAGCATCGTCCGCCTGCCGCACGACGGCTCTATCGCGGTGCGCGGCGGCCGCGCGCCCGTGTACCGCGACAGCGGCCGGCGCGAGGGCGAGCGCACGCTTGCCCGCTGCTCCGAGTGCGACTCGCCGTACTACTTTACGGGCGGCGACTATTTCCGCTCCGGCCGCTCCGGCCCCAAGCGCTGCCCCGCCTGCCATCGCCGCCGCGAGGCCGCCCGGGTCCGCGACTACTACCACGCCAACGCAAAGTACCGCAAGGCAACGCGCGCGCGAACCGCAAAATGGCAAAAGGAGCACCGCGAGCGCAAGCTCAGGCTTCAGCGCAAGACAAACGCAAGGTACAGGGCCCGCCGCAAGGCCGCGCGGCCCGAGCGGCACTGCAAGCGCTGCGGCCTGCCCGTGCCGCGGCACTTGAACGGCCGCACGCTCTACTGCTCCCGCCCGTGCGCCCATGCCGCCCAGCGCCGCCAGATTGCCGACAACTCGGCCGCCAAGCAGGCTGCCGCCCGCGCCGTCCGCCTTGCCGCCCGAACCTGCCGCCGATGCGGCGCCTCCATCGCCCTGGACGTGCCGCCGCGCCGCCGCTACTGCACGGCAGCATGCCGCCGCGCCGCCATGCTTGCCAAGCATCGCGCCTCCAACCACCGCCGCGCCGCCGACGCCCGCGCCGCCCGCCCGCAGCGCGCCTGCCGCCAATGCGGCGTCGACCTGCCGCCGGGCGCCCACGGCAAGGTATTCTACTGCTCCTTGGCATGCCGCCGCCGCGTCGCCGCCGAAAACATGCGCCATCGCCGCCGCCTTGCGCAAGGGGGGACCGCCCCATGAACGAGCGGTGCCGCGGCATGTGCCGCGTGTCCCCCTGCAACCTCGCCGGCGTGGCCGACGTAAAGTTCCGCGTAGGGTCTGGCCGCCGCGGCGTCACGGTATTCGAGCAGGGCTGGCGCCGCTGCCGCCTGTGCGATCGCTTTTTCCAATTCTTGGCCGAGCCCCCATCGCACTGCCCATGCTGCGGCAAGCGCCTTGCCGTGCGGCGCAGGGGCGGCCGCCTCCGCCGCAATCGGGAGGATGCCGCCCAATGACCGCCGCAGAACCTCTAGTCGCCTCCCCCGTCAGCATAGTCCTCGTCATCGCCGTCAACGGCGCCGCCGCCGCCCTGGCGTGCACGGCCCTGCACGCATGCCTGCACGGCCGTCCCGCCTGGCTGACCTTGCTGGTAATCGCCGCCGCCGCAACGTACGCCGTCGCCGGCGCCGTCGGCATGACGCTGATAGCGCAACACTCCTCCCTAATCCCGTTTGAGGTGCCGGCCCTATGACCGTTGCGCCCCGCCCCCTCCGCCCGCACGTGACCGGCGACGGGGATGTCCGCTACTTCCGCCACGACGGCACGATCCCGGTCAACGGCGGCACGGCCCCCGTATTCAACGACGCCGGCACGCGCCGCTACCAGCACGCCTTCCGCCGCTGCCAGCACTGCAAGGCGCGCTATTCGTACCTGGGATTCGCCATCCACCACGGCCGCTTTACCTGCCCCGCCTGCAGCCGCGCCCGCGCCCTGGCCTCCCTGCACCGCAATCGCCGCCGTGGCGTAAAGTCGCGCCCTCCCTGCCGGCAATGCGGCGCGCCGATCCCACTAGATGCACACCTGCACAGGCGCTACTGCAACGACGACTGCCGGCGCGCCGCCCTTCCTGCCATACGCGCCGTCAACCAAAAACGGTACCTTGCGACCGAGAAGGGCCGCGCCGCCCGCCGGCGCGCAACGCACGCCGCCCGCCGCCGCCGCCGCGCCGAGACCGCCAGCCGCCGCGCTGGCCAAACATGCCAAAAATGCGGCGCCGGCATACCGTCCGAGCGCCGCCTCGACGCCCGCTACTGCTCGCCGGCTTGCCACCGCGCCGTACATGCCGAGCGAATGCGCCGCTGGCGCGCCCGCAAAAAGGAGGCCGTCCTCCCATGACGCGCCGCTACGATCGCTTGGACCTGCACCTCCTCCTCCTTGCCTTGGACTCTACGGGATTCACCGCGGACGGCCTCTACTCGGCAATGGTCGCCATCGGCCGGGCTGCCCGGCAGGGCCCTGCCCGCAAGCCCAAAGCCCTCCCCGCCGCCGCCGCCGCCGCCCGAACGGAGGCCGTCGCCTGATGCCTCCTTCGCCGCCCCCTCCCCCCAACAAAATCTGGCACACATACGACCACGGCTGCCCCGTGTACCCCTCGGCCTGGCCGTCGCCGCCGCCGCGCAATGAAATCGTCCACGATTACCCTCTGCGATATCTGGCGCCCGCCGACCGCGGCTACTCCTCCTACTTCAGAACTCTGCCGCCGCCCCTGCCCCTGCCGCCGCCGCCCCGCCGCCGCCGCCGCCGCCCTGCCGCCGCCCGAACGGAGGCCGCCCTGCCATGACCTTCCCGCTCCGCGCCGGCCCGCGCCGCCTCCTCAACCGCCTCCCCTTCCATCCGGGCCCCTGCCCCGCCTCCACATCCGAGAGCCACAGGCATCGCTGGGACGACGCCGTATTCGATGGCGACGCCGCCGCCGCGGCCAGAACGCCCGCCTGCCTGGGCGCCCCCGCCTACGTTGTCGCCTGCCGGCACTGCGGCCTGCTGCACATCGCCATCGAGGAATGGGACGACCGGCCCGGCTATGCCGGCCACGTCCGCCGCGAGCGCTACCCCACGCGCCGCGCATGGCTTGCCTACCTATCCGAGGCGTCGCGCGCATGACTTCCTCCTCCTCCTCCTCCTCCCCTCCTCCCCCCTCCGGCATGATTTGCGCCGATGTCATGGACGGCCTGCGCACAATCCCCTCCGAGTCGGTAGACCTGGTCATGACTTCCCCGCCGTACGCCGACGCCCGCGCAAAGCAGTACGGCGGCCCGCCTCCGGACGAATACGTGTCATGGTACATGCCGATCGCCCGCGAGCTGCGCCGCGTCTTGCGGCCGGCCGGCTCCTACATCCTCAACCTCAAGGAGGGCCTCGTGGACGGCCAGCGCTCCCTCTACGTTTACGATTTGGTCGCCGCCCACGTCCGCCAGGCCGCGTGGCGCTGGCATGACACGTACGCATGGCACAAGAGCAGCTTTTTCCGCGGCGACTTTGGCACTCGCCTGCCGGACGCATGGGAGCCGTGCTACCAATTCTGCCGCGACCCAAAGCCGTACATTGACAAGCAGGCCAACCGCACGCCTATAACGCCCCGCACCGTGCAGCTCCGCCGCGACTACGAGGCCCGCCTTGCCCGCGACGGCCGCCCGCCCGGCTGGTGCACCGACAACGCCAACAACTCCGGCATGCAGCCCGGCTTTGCGCACGGCATCGACTCGCCGACCTGCCAAGCCTCCAACGTACTCACCGCCGGCACGGGCGGCGGCGCGCCCAAGCGCGGCTACTCGCACCCTGCCATGTTTCCGCTCGCCTTGCCCACATGGTTCATCCTGCTCCTTTGCCCGCCTGCCGGCGTCGTGCTGGATCCCTTCATGGGCTCGGGCACCACCGCCGTCGCGGCGGAACGCCTGGGCCGCGCCTGGATCGGAATCGAGCGCAGTGCCGAATACGCAAGGGGCGCCGAGGCGCGCATCGCCGCCGACCGCAACGCCCGCCTCAACCTGCCGCGCGAGCCGCCGGCCGGCCAGGAGGCGATTTGCTAATGCCCGTCTGCCCGCGCTGCCGCAACATGTACGACAAGCTGCACGACATGACCAAGATTGACATAACGGGCGGGCCGGCATGCGGCCCGTGCCGCAGCCGCGCCATGCTGGACGACTCGTCGCCGCCGCCGCCGCCGGACCCCGCCGCAGGAGGCGCGCCGGATTGAGCCCGCGCAGTTCCGACTCCGGCAAGGCCCGGAAAAAGCCAAAAATCAAGCCTATCTACGCCGAGTTCCCGGACGACCCCCAGCTCCAAATGATTGACCGCTACTACTCGGCAATGCAGGAGCGCCGCGCCGCCTTGGGCCGCGCCCGCCACGGGCAGGTATACACCCCCTGGGAAGTCGTCGAGTTCATGGTGCGCAGCGCCCTTGACAAGGTTGTCTCAACCTACGGGCAGGATCGCCTCCGCGAGGCGCGCATTCTGGACCCCTGCTGCGGGGCCGGCCCCTTCCTGGTCTCGGCGGCGCGCCGGTTCTCGCGCGCCGCCGGCTGCACGATCGCGGACGCGCTCGCGCGCAACGTGTACGGCGCCGACATTGACCTGGGCGCCGTCCTCACCGCCCGGTCCGTCCTGGCCTCAATGGCGTTCGGCGCGCGCCCGTTCGTCATGTGGGCAGACACGCTGGCAGACTTTGCGTGGCTGCTCGGCCGCGTCGAAATAGACGCCCTTGACATCCCTGCCATAGACGCGGCAAACGCCGCGTTTGAAAACTCATGCCTCCCCTGGATTCGCGGCCCCGGCCTGGCGCGGTTTGCGGACGGTCCACCCGGCCAGGACGCCCTCCGGCCCCTCGGCGTGGTGCACGTCTTGCGCGGCGGCCGCCTTGAATTCCATTGGCACCGCGCCGACAACTCTTTCGTGCGCGTTCCCGCCGACCGCCCCTTCCCCGCCGACCTGGCCGCCGCCCCCGCCTCCAAAAAGGAGGCCCCGGCATGACTCCTCCCTCCTCCCCCCCCTCCTCCCCTCCCTCCCCGCGCGGCCGCTGCTACATGTGCGACGTGGACGCGCGCGGCAAGCTCGGCCGCCCCGCCGAGGTTGACCGCGGCGACGAGGACGAGCAAACCATGCGCACGGTACTCGCCCCGCCCAAAAAAATCCGGCTATGCCTAGAGTGCTATGATCACTACATCGTCCGGGAGGAGCCGTATTGACTTCCTCCTCCTCCTCCTCCCCCGCCCCCGCCCCCTCTGCCCTCATCGAAGTCTGCACGTGCGGCGACGCCCGCGGCGAGCACCCCGGCGGCGGCCCCTGCCGCCACACGGCCGGCCCGAACACGGCCCGCCCGCACTGCCCCTGCCCGCGCTTTACCCTCGACCCGACGGCGTGGCCGCCGGCGCCGTCAGGCAACGACAACGACGACGCTCCTTGCCGCTCCTCCCCGCCGGCCGTCATGCGCCGTCCGCGCGCGCACGCCCGCCACGCCCGCTCCGCCCCGATCGTCCGCCATGTCGGGCACGGCACGCAGACCGCCCTCTAGGGCGGCGCCCGGCAGGGCCCCGCGCCCAAAGCCCTCAGGCGGCGGCGCCGCCCCTGCCGCCGCCGCCCCCCGCAAGCGCCAGCTTGCCCGCACTCCTTATACCGCCGGCCGGCGCCCCCCTGCACCATAATGGAAGGCTCCTCTATTATGGGAATGGCCGGCGGATTCATCGGCTTGGCCATTTTGCTCGGCATCGGCACCATGATTCTCGGCGGCGCTACTACCGACTGCTCCACGCTGGTTGGATCGCCGACCGTCGGATCTGGCAGTACTGGCGGGGATGCAAAGCTCCTTGCCAGCAACCCCGAGGCATACCGAGAGACGGGCGGAGCGCTAAGTGCTAACACACTGCCGGGCGTCGGCAGTGCTGCCGGCACCTACGGCCTCACCGGCTCATGGGCGCACTCCTGTGCGCTCGCTAGCGCCCAGGCCCAATCCGGCTACACACTCATGCTTGTGGCCCTCGTCATCACGGCAGCCGCTGTGGTGCTAATTGTGGTCCGAATGCTTGCCGCGTAGCTCTTAGCCTCTTTTCCCCTTTTTTGCCTCGCGCCGCCGCCGGCGGCGGCGCCGCCGCCCCCCGCAAGCGCCAGCTTGCCCGCACTCCTTATACCGCCGGCCGGCGCCCTACGCACCATAATGGAAGGCTCCTCTATTATGGGAATGGCCGGCGGATTCATCGGCTTGGCCATTTTGCTCGGCATCGGCACCATGATTCTCGGCGGCGCTACGACGGACTGCTCCACGCTGGTTGGATCGCCGACCGTCAACGCCAGCGCAACGGCGGATGCCAAGCTGCTTGCCGCGAACCCTGAGGCATACCGAGAGACGGGCGGAACGCTTAAGGCTGGCGCCCTGCCAGGCGTCGGCACTATAGACGGCACCTACGGCCTCACCGGCTCATGGGCGCACTCGTGCAGCCTCGCGAATACCCAGGCCCAATCCGGCTACACACTCATGCTTGTGGCCCTCGTCATCACGGCAGCCGCTGTGGTGCTAATTGTGGTCCGAATGCTTGCCGCGTAGCCCTGCCTACCTACATTTTTTAACGGGGCGCCCCGGCGCCCGCGCGTGGCCTCCTCCCTGCTTTTCCTCGGCATCGGCACCGTCCTATTCATTCTCGTGTTTGGGATTATGGTCGTTCTGTCTGCGGCCATACTCAACGCAGTGTTTACGACGCTTGACCAAGTCGTCGGCGACTTTGCAAAGCCGGGCACGTACTGGGCAAACACCTATGACGAAGTCCGCGAAATGTCCGGCATCCTAATCCTAATGATTATGAGCCTGGGGATCGTCATCTTGATTCTCAAGATTATAATGGTCGCCAGCGCAAGGGGCCGCGACTAGGATCGCGCCTCGTCCTCCACCATATTTTTGGCGGGCCTCTTAGCGCCTCCCTGTACATTTTCTCATACTCCTTCCTGCACCGCGCTCCGCAGTACTTGCGCCTGGCATTCGTGGACGCTCCGCAGTTCTTGCATATGCCTCCGAACGCCATGCCTGCCGCCTCCCTTCCTAATCCTTGCGGCACTCGGGGCACTGTCCGCGCATCCAGCGCGCCATTGCTTCCATCTGCCTCCGCCGCTCGCTCTTGCGCATGTGCGGCGGCACTGCCAGCGCCTTCCTCCGCTTCTCTGCGGCCTCGTCCTTTTGCACCGCCCGCCTGTCGCGCTGCGATTCCCTTGTCGCCTTCCGCGCCGCCGACCTTTCGGCCGACGTCCTTGCCCTTTTCCGCAGCGCCATTGTGGGGCGGCCGCTTCCTACCACATATTAACCATCGCACGCGCCTCCGCGCCGAGGCATACGCGCCGCGCGTTCATGGCTAGCGCGGCCACGCCGAACCACAGGACTCGCCGGGAATCCTGCGGCACATGCTTCCCGGCATACACTAATATTGCGCCGGCCGCCGCCGCCCCTCGCGGGCCGCCTGTCCATCGCAGGGCCCGCACGCTGCGCGGCGGCGTGGACCGTGGGCACTCGAAGCGCCGCCGTGCTGCACCCTGCGAGCGGGCCCATTACGATTAAGGCCCGCCGCTACACTTTTACCCCGCCGCCACGCCCTTCCCGCGATGGCGGAAATCTGGGTAAAGGCCCACACGCGCGCAGACGGCACGCATGTCAAGGGCCACGTCCGCGTGATTCAGGGCGACGGCTCGGCGGCCCGCCGCGCGCGCGCCGAGAACGGCACGGGCGCCGAGCGCGATGGCGGCAGCGACAAGAACGGCAAGAACGGCAACGGGAGCAAGTCCGACGACGGGAGCAAGATTGACTCGGCCTCCTACCGCGGCCGCAACGGCCGCGGCAAAAAGGCGCGCGCGGCAATCGGCACGATCCTGCGCGGCGGCACGGAGCACATCGCCAGGGCATCGCGCGCCGTCCGCTCAACCCGCTCGGCCATGCAGGCGCGCCGGCAAAAGGCCGCCGAGCTGCAGGAGCAGAAAAAAAAGGCAAAGGCCATGCCCGAGGCCGCCGAACTGACGGCCGACGCCCCTGCCGACGACGCGCCCGCCGCAACATACGGAGCCATGGCCCGCTCGCCGCACTCTCGCCGCCCCTGGGGCGCGCTCCCGCAAAAAAAGGCGCCGGCCTCAAAGAAGGAAAAGCCGAAAATGAAGTCGGGCAAAACGACGGCGCGGCTAAAGGCGGCCGCCAAGTCCTTCCTGCAGCCTCCAAAGCCTGGCTCGGCCCGCGAGGCGTTTGCGCGCGGCGCCGGCGGTGCTGGCGGCTTCGGCGGCGGCGGCAGCTCGGGCCGCCACGGCCGTGCGCGCCGGCGGTCCGGCGGCGGCTTCGGCGGCGGCTACTCCGTATGGGGATATGACGGCCCCGACTACGGCCGCTCCTACTCCTCCTCCTCCTCCTCCGCTTCCCGCCGCCGGGCCCAATCGGTCGACGACTCGGCGGCCCGCGCCTACAGCATCCTGTCTGCCGGTCCTTCGCGCAGCACCTCGCGCTCGGCCTCGCGCGCCTACTCTATCTTTTCGCAGGACTCGCCCCGTTCCACTCGGCGCTCGGCCGCCCGCGGCTACCGCATAATGTCAAGCGGCGTGGAACTTAACGGCGGCCCGCGCGCCGGCGCCAGCGCTGCCGACCGCGCCCACGCCATCTTTACGGGCAGCGGGGGCGGCGGGGGCGGAGGAGGCCGCCGGTCCTCATCCTCCTCCTCATCCGGACGCGGCAAAAAGGGCAGGTCATCTCGCCGCGACGACCCGTCGCGCGGCGCCTGGGGCGGCGACCATCGCGACTCCGCAACCCGCGCACTTGGCATATTCTCGGGCGGGCACTCGCGCCGCGCATCGGGCGGGCGCGGCGGCCGCATTCGCATAATGTGACGACGCCGCCGCCCCCCCGCAAGCGCCAGCTTGCCCGCACTCCTTATACCGCCGGCCGGCGCCCCCCTGCACCATAATGGAAGGCTCCTCTATTATGGGAATGGCCGGCGGATTCATCGGCTTGGCCATTTTGCTCGGCATCGGCACCATGATTCTCGGCGGCGCTACGACGGACTGCTCCACGCTGGTTGGCGCGCCGACCACCGGTAGTGCCACTACTGGCGGGGATGCAAAGCTCCTTGCCAGCAACCCCGAGGCATACCGAGAGGCAGGCGGCTCCTTCGGCACCTCCAACCCTAATCTTCCTGGATCGGGTTGGACAGCCAACACGGGCACCTACGGCCTCACCGGCTCATGGGCGCACTCCTGTGCGCTCGCTAGCGCCCAGGCCCAATCCGGCTACACACTCATGCTTGTGGCCCTCGTCATCACGGCAGCCGCTGTGGTGCTAATTGTGGTCCGAATGCTTGCCGCGTAGCTCCTCGCGCCTCTTTTTCCCCTTTTTTGCTGCCCGCGCCCGGCAGGGCCCCGCGCCGCAAGCCCAAAGCCCCCGCCGGCAGGTTTATATACCGGCCCTAGGCGCCGCCCCTTAATGGCCGTGGCAAACTGCAAGTGCCGTGACTGCAAGGCGGGGGGCCCTGCCGCCGCCGCCCTGGTATCCGGCACGTGCATCGCCTGCAAGCGGCCCTTTCAGGACGCCCCCGCACTCCTTCCATTTTCCGGCAACTTCAACGAATGGCATCTCCTCTCGGACGGCGCCGGCCTATGCCGGCGCGACCACCGCTTGTTTGCCGACAACCGCTCGCGCTTTTCCTGCTGGATTCTGGCCGGTTGCGATCGCGACGATGCCGCCCTCGCCGAGTTCAAATGGGCCGACGCGCCGCGCGTTCTGCGCGCCCGCAAGCGCACGCCCTTCATCCTCTACTTTACGACCACGTTCAAGACGCAGGGATTCGTGCAGCTGCTGGCGCGGCCCAACTACTCGAACGACCGCTACGTTACCGCGATCGATCGCCTCCTCGTGGACGTGCGGCAGGACATCCTCCTCTCTCTCCTTTCCCTCGTGCGCGAGGCCCGCCTCCTCCGCTTTACGCGCGAGGAGATGCTGCAGGGCAGCCCCTACACGGCGCACTGGGCGCACCGCGATGTGTGCGAGCGCATAATTGCCGCGCACGCCGCGCACGGCTCCCTGTGGATGCTTGCGGTGCAGGCCGACCAGACCCGGATGCCTGAAAAGCAAAAGGTGTCTGCGGCCGCCCCTGCTGCCGCCCGCCGCCCTCAGCGCCGCCGCCCCCGCCGCCAGGAGGTTCTGGCCGCATGAGCAGCGACGCCCGCGACGCCGACAACGACGCCGCCGTAGAGGCCGCATGGGTCGACGTCCTCGGCGCCATATACCACAAGGTAAAATGGCACAAAATCCGGGCGCGCTCTACCTACGACGTGTTTGAGCACCGCATAGAGTACTCGCGGCACGAGCGCGGCATCCCCGAAATTATCCAAAAGCTTTGCGACAAGCTAAGCGTGCAGGCGCCCGTGTATGCCGTGCGCCGCGACCTCTTTTTGTCGCGCGTGCAGGAGCTCCGGGCATCGGAAAAGACGGCGCTGCGCATAGTCCGCACGCGCGGCAAGCTGCTGACGCTCCTTGCCGCCCAGCGCGCGCAAGAGCTGCGCGCCGATGACACGGGCGCCGACATCGACGACGGCGATGCGGGGGCCGCGGCGGACGGCGGCCAGCAGACGCTGGCGGCGCCGGCATCGGCGGCGGCATCGGCGGCGCCGGCAGCAAGGCCGCCCCATGACACGGAACAAGCCGCCGGCGCGCGCAAGAGCGGCGCGCGCCGGGCAAAGACAGGCGGGAAGGCAGCCGCGGCCCCCAGGCGGGGCCGGCCGGCCGCGGCCCGCCGCGCAAGGGATGGGGCGGCGGCCGCCGGGGAGGTGAAGACATGACACACAAGAACTACGGCATGACCATCGTGCCGGGAACTATAACGGCATTGAGCCCCTGCCACCACGGGGGCAACGACAAGACGGGCTCTACCGTCAACCTCAACCGCCAAAAATGGATCGTCGACGGCGAGCCTGCCGACATCCCCTACATCTCGGGCAACAGCATACGGGGCGTCCTGCGGCGCCTCCTTTTCCGCGACATGCTGCGCCGCCTCAACCACGAGATCGACGTCTCAAACGGCGGCGGCCGCCGGCTCTACCACGCCCTATTCTCGGGCGGCACGCTGGAGCAGGCGCGCAACAAGGACGCCGGCTTTAACAACTTGGAGCTCAAGAGGCGCATCTACGACCTGATGCCGCCCGCGCGCCTTTTCGGCTTTGCGTTCGGCAACCAGCTCCTAGAGGGCACCCTAAAGGTAGGCCAAATCCTCCCGGTCTGCACCGAGCTGGCCGACTTCATCCCCGCGGAACTCAAGCCGCGCCTGTCCGTATTCAGCCTCATCGCGCAGCGCTTCCACACGCGCAAGGACGACCTTGTCAACGCGGAGCGCGACGAGGGCGAGGCTTCGCACCAGATGCTGGTCGACTATGAGATATTTGTGGCGGGCACCGTTTTCTACCACGACTTCCGCCTAGAGGACGCGACGTCTCTCGACAAGAGCACGCTTGCCGCCATGCTGGATGCATGGCAGGCAAAGCCGTACCTGGGAGCAAAGTCTGCAACAGGGCTCGGGCAGGTCCGCCTGTCCTACCAATTCGGCGACAACACCGCCGGCGAATACTATCAGTTCCTAGAGACCAACGCCAAGGATATCGGAGGCCTGCTCAATGAGCTCTCGTCCTAGCAGCAGCGGCAATGGCTGGACCCCCTGCCGGATAGAATGCCGGCTTGGGGCCCCCATCTGCCTGACATACCCCTGGCTTTTTTTTGATTCTCTTGTTGCGCACTTGAACTCCCGCGCGCATGACCCGGTTGCGTACCGCAAGCAGGACTCCAAGGTAGTGCAGCCGCCGCCGGCGCGCATGTCCGACGTCCTGTTTCACCGCTACGTTCGGCACGGCTCGGCCTCTATCATCGACGACAAGTTTACGACCGTGAGCACAATCTACTCGCGGTTTGCCGACGCCGAGCTGTTTCGAATGCGCGGCTCCGGCCAGGTCCGCATGGCCGAGGGCTGGCGCTTGGCCGAGGGCTCGGGCGCATACAAGTCGCACGCAATCAAGCTGATCACCATACCTGCGCGCACCGTCACGTTCTACGCAAAGGCGCGCATCGACCGCCTGCACGACCTCTTTCGCGGCCTGCCCGGACTCGGCAAAAAGACGAGCATTGGGTTCGGCCGCCTCATGTCCTACAAAATCATAGAGATTGACCAGGACTATTCGGTAGTGCGCGACGGCGTGGCCATGCGCCCCATCCCCGTAAAGTTCCTGGCCGAGCACAACGACCAGGCCTGGATGAACTGGCGCCCTCCGTACTGGTCGAACGAGCCCGAACTGTGCGCGCCCCCCGGCGCCCGCGTGCGCATGCGCACGCGCGCCGAGCTTGATCGCATCACCAGAAGCTCGCTGCGGTACGGCGGCAAGAGCCGCTGGTAGGCGCGGGCGGCAACGGCAACGGCGGCAGGGCGCGTTGCAGGACTCGGACCGCCGCGCCTTCCTTGCGCGGGCGCGCACCTCCGAGTACCGCGCCGCCCTGGGCGCCGCGCGCGACGGCGTGGCGCTCGCGCTCGCCTCGTCGCGCCGCCCGTACGTTGCCTTCTCGGGCGGCAAGGACTCTACCGTCCTTCTCGACCTGGCGCTCCGCGCCGATCCCGCAATGCCGGCTGCGATATACGACTTTGGCGAAAAGATGCCGCGCCCGTACTGGGCCGAGTCCCTGCGGAACGGGCGCAGCATAATCGCGGCGCGGGGCGGCTCCCCCAAGAATCTCCGCGTGCTTGCCCGCCACAACCACATGACGGCCGACCTGTTTGGCGTGCACTTTCCCCGGCTCGTGCGCGAAGGCTTCGACGCGACGCTGGTAGGCCTGCGCCGCGCCGAGTCGCTAAAGCGCCGCCGCCGCATCGACGCCGGAAAGAGCATGTATGCCGGCCTGCAAGAGCACTGGCCGCTCGCCTCGTGGACGGCCGACGATGTGTGGGCGTACATCCTGTCCGAGTCCCTGCCATACCATTCGCACTACGACCGGTACGCGCAGGCATACGCCATCCGCGATGTCAGGTTCAGCACCTTCTTCGACGCGCACTTTGGCCACCTGGGCCTCCACAACATCGACGCCTACTTTAGCTGGCGGTATGCATACAAGGGATAAATAGGGCGGCCGCCCGCCTGCCGGCATGGGTCCTACCAGGGGCGGCGGGAAAGGCCGCTAGCGGCCGCCGCCCGGCAGGGCCCAAATCGCAAAGCCCAAAGCCCTCGCCGGCGGCCCGTAGGAATATATGCCGCCCTCGCGGGCCGCCCCCAAATGGCAGGCCACGTCTGGGATGGGGGCAAGTCCGACGACATGGACCTGGCCCTTGCCGAGCAGACGGCCCGCGACCGCGCCGCGCTGCAGGGCGCGGCATTCTCTACGCATTGCAGCTTTATGCGCGAGCCGTACCTCCTAATACTGACGGACGACGACTACAATGCCGGCGCCAATGACACGCCTCTTGCCGACATCGACATCGCCGACGATGGCCCCTATTCGCCGCCCATCGCCGTCATGGCCTCCTCCGCCGGCCTCCTCGCGCCGCACACGCGCATCGTTCTCGGCGCCTCCGCCGCCGACGCGCTCCGCCGCCTCCGCGCGCGCGCCGGCTTTCCCATCACGCGCTTCCGCCATCCCGACATTGTCATCTGCTACCGCGGCTACCCGTCCCTGGCAATCGAAATAGACGGCTCATACCACGACTCGCCCGCCGGCCGCCGCTCAACCGACCGCCGCGACCGCGACTACCATGCCATCGGCCTGCCCTCCCTGGCGATCCGCAAGTCCGAATACCCTGCCGGCCCCTACGGCCTCGACGGCTGGGGGGCCGCCCTTGCGCACCGCCTCGACCGCGTGCTTCCGATGCTGGCCGCCGTCGGGCAAGGCGGGCAAAATGCGCGGGCCGGGCAAGATGGCCAATCCTAGCGGCGGCGGCGGCGCCGGCGGCGCCGGCGGCCTGCGCCTCCCCGACGGCCCCGCCACCCGCGCAACCTGTACGCTGCACTGCGGCGATGCCGCCGAGTACCTGTCCACGCTGCCCGACGGCGCCGTAGACCTGGTGCTCACCGACCCGCCCTACATGTCGACAAAGCTTGACATCGACCGCGCCTTTTCCGCGCGCGACTACTACCGCGTCCTCCGCCAGGCCGTCCGCGTGGCCAAGCCGTCCGCGTGGTACTTTCAGTTCGGATCGCTGCAGCTGCACGCCCTCGCGCTCGGCGCCCTCGGCCCCCCGCGCTTCGACTACATCTGGATAAAGCCGGACGCCTCCCTCCCCCCGCCGAACGTCCGGCGGCCCGGCATGCAGCACGAGCAAATCTACGCCTGGTCCATGCCGGGCCTGCGCCGCCCCTCCGACCTGTACTGGAATCCCGAGGCCCTGCGCACATACGGCCATCCTCCCTACGGCCGCCGCAGCACGCTCCGCACGTTCTCTGACCGCTCTACCGAGTTCACGCGGCAGGCGCGCGGCCGCCTCGGCGACCGCCGCACCCGGTCGCAGTCCCGCCGCGACGGCTCGCGCGCGCCTACCTCCCTGCTCCGCGCCCCCTCAAAGCGGCACCTCCCGCACACGGAGCGCACCGAGCACCCGACGCAAAAGCCGATCGCACTGTGCCGCGCCATCGTCGAGGGGTTCTGCCCGCCCGGCGGCATCGTCCTCGACCCGTTTGCGGGCTCCGGTACAGTCCTGCTTGCCGCCCGCGCCGCCGGCCGCCACGGCATTGGCGCCGAGCTTAACCCGGGCTACCACGCGATGGCCGTCGCCCGCGGCGCCGCCGGCGAGCCTCTATTCGAGATGCCTGCTGCCGCCGCTCCCAGCCAAACGAGCAGCTGAAAGGCTAATATACCGCCCCTGTGCGCCGCCCCTCATGCCAACGCGCCCGTCCCGCGCAGGACGCCACACTCCAGACGGCCTGGCGCGCCGCCGTGCAATCCGCGCCGATTACGCCCGCCGCGACGAGCTAAAGAAAAAAATGATCGAGTACGGCCGCGGCCGCGCCATCGCCATGGGCGTCGCCCTCCCTGACGACTGGAACGCGCTCCTCACATGCGTGGCAAACGCACTGTGCGGCGATCCAAAGGCCCTGGAATGCACCGTCATACCAGATATATTGCGCGGTGCTGGCGCGCCGCGCACGGCCCCGCCGTCCGGGGCCGCAGCGTGCGCGCCCGCCGCTCCCAGCCAAACGAGCAGCTGAAAGGCTAATATACCGCCCCTGTGCGTCGCCCCTCATGCCAACGCGCCCGTCCCGCGCAGGATGCCACACTCCCGACGGCCTGGCGCGCCGCCGTGCAATCCGCGCCGATTACGCCCGCCGCGACGAGCTAAAGAAAAAAATGATCGAGTACGGCCGCGGCCGCGCCATCGCCATGGGTGTCGCCCTCCCTGACGACTGGAACGCGTTCCTCACATTCGTGGCAAGCGCACTGTGCGGCGATCCAAAGGCCCTGGAATGCATCGTCATACCAGATATATTGCGCGGTGCCGGCGGCCCCGCGCAGGCACAGACGGCGTGAAAACCCGGCGAACCAGCGGCGAGGAGAAACTTGCGGGTCCCGTGCAAACGGATGCCGCAACGCCCTCGTCGTCGCCTGCAGATTATTTCTCGCGCCCGGCAGGGCCCTAGCCGCAAAGCCCCCCGCCGCCAAACTAATTAGGGCGCCGCCCCCCCCCCGCGCATGGATCTGACGGCGGCCACAATGGTAATCGCCCTCGCAATCGCGCTGGCCGTCGGCGTCGCAATCCTGGGCGGCTCCGCCGGCATTGGCGGCTCCGCCTCCACGCAGGGCACGGATTGCGAGAGCATGGCCGGCTACGTGCCCGAGCACATCCTCTCAATCAACCGCACCGTCAGCCCGTCCGGCGGCGGCGGCTCGCCTCCTCCCTCCGGCCCGTGCTACCGAACCGAGCACTACAACGTGACCGTCAACCAGACCTTTCGCGCGGCCGTATGGAACATGACTCGTATGGAATGCGTGTCTGCCGGCCAAGACACGCGCAACTGCGACAACGAGCGCACCGCCGCGCTTCACTCCCTCGACGCGGGCGGCTACGTAAACTTCAAGCAGCAGGACCGCTGCGAGTCCGGCACTACATCGCACGGCATCGCCGTGGCCCGATCCGTCCCCGTGGCCGCCGCGCGGCAGGAGCTCGGCTACTGCTTTGGCCGCGCATGGACCGGCGGCGATGCCTACTACCTGACCACTTACACGCACGAGCAGCAAGTCAACCTGACCCGGCAAGTGAACGAGACGCGCACGCGCCAGGTGCAGACTACCTGCCCCGCCGCACCGCAATTTTCCTACCAGATAGTCAACGTCACCGTGCCGGCAGGCGCCGTCCCCGGCTCCTGGGCGGCCGCCTGCCTCGACGCCCGCGAGTCCGCCCAGACAGGCTACGCGATCCTCACGGTCGCCGTCGTCATCGCCGCCGCCGCCGTCGTACTCGTAACGCTCCGCCGCGCCTTCTGACGCGCGCTAGGTTTATTGCGCGGCCCCGTGCGCGCCCCCCTCATGTCGGGGCGCGCATACGTATCCTGCCCCGAGTGCCGAATGCCGCAGTTCCACGGCCAGGGCTGCAACCACGCCGAATGGTGCGGCCGCCATACCTGCAAGGGCGCTCCTCCCTCGCACTACCGCAGCCTGCCATCGCAGGGCGCCGCGCACGGCGCCGCCGCTGGCGCCGGCCCCTGTGCCGGAGGTGCCGCCTAATGCCACTCTCGGCGCTCGCCGACTATACGATAACATGCGCCTCCGCCGGCGCCTTTCTCATATTACTTGTCGTCATCGCCTTCGACATTGTGGTCGGCGATGCCGGCCTCCTGTCGTGGGCGGCTGCCGCCGTCGCCGCCTGCTTCCTGGCCTTCCGCCTCCGCGATATCCGTCTCCGCCTGCGCACCTCCTACCTCGGCGAGCACAACCCCTGACGCCGCTACCGCCGCCACATTGATAAGGGGCCGCTCCCGACGCCCGCCGTCGTGAAATCACCCCTGTGGCTCCATAGCGTCAACTGCTTTGGCCTCGGCATAATGGCGCTGGCCTTCCCCCTCGTTATCGTGCTGACCTCGCGGCCGCCCGAGACGCGCCCCGAGCACGCCGAAATCATATTTGGCATAGCGGGCGGCGGCCTTGTCTGGTTTGGCCTTTTCGTCGCCGCCTACCTGTACCGGGCGCGCGGCACTCCCGCCGTCGACCTGGGGTGATTCCTTGCGCGGCCTGGTCACCTGCACGCAAGTCGCCAGCGAATGCATCTACGCACTCGCCCTGACACTGGCCGTCCTGCTGCTAATCGGCGTCACGCTTTCCACCGTCATGGTCGCCGGGCCCGCATACAACCATGTCTACCTTCTGCTTGCCATCGGCTGGCCGGCCGTCATTGTGTGGCTAATCGCCATCGCAATCCCCTACTCCCAGCGCCGCTGGCGCGGCCTCCGCAACCGTGCCGCCTGCACTCGCAACGGTTATTAGCAGACCCTCTCGCCTGCCGGTCATGCTGCTGCCTGTCTGGTTCTACGCCTCCTCATGGCTCGCCATCGGCGTCATGCTGATCGCCGTGCCCGGCCTAGCCATCCTCACGATCGGCAACCCTGACGCCAGCCCCCTGTCCTATGCCGTGCTCGGCCTCGGCATATACGCCGCCGCCGGCATCGCCGCAATGCTCGCCTGGCATCACCGCAGCCTGAGCCGCGCGCCCCCTGCCGCCGTCGCCCGGCAGGGCCCAACCGCCTAAGCCCAAAGCCCCCGGCGCCAAACACTTAACGGGGCGCCCCGGCGCCCCTACTACATGTCGCCGCCGCCGCCTGCATACACGCCCGCGCGCGCCGAGCGCTACGCATGGATCGCCCTCCAAATCGGCATAGTCATCGTCGCCGCCGCGACGGTCGCCCTGTGGATTATCGCGCCCCCCGCCGCGTTCGCGCAGGATGCCGCCGCCGAGCCGGCGCCCGTGCAGGGCCGGCACGGCCTGACTACTACCTACCACGCCGAGCCGAACGGCCTGACCGCCCGCGGCTCGTGGCAATCCACGCCGCCGCACATCCTCCACGACAACGGCTCCTACGTACCGCACATCCTAACGCTCGCCCCTGACGGCGACCGCGCCGAGTACCGCAGCGCGCAGCTCAACGTCACCATCCACGCCGACCTCGGCTGCTCCGCGGTACTGCCGGACGGCCGCACAATCGCGCACCGCCTACTCGCGGCCGACAACCCGGGCTCCGACCCCGGCCCGTGGCAAATAGACGGTCCTGCCGCCGCCGCCCCGTGCGCCCTGGCCATAGCGCAGGCGCCCGACGGCCGCCCGCGCGTCCACGCATCGCATCCCGACCTGCCCGGCCTAGACTACCAGATCCTGTACGATTTTGCGGAGGCCGAGCTGGAATGGACCTATCGCCTGACCATCGCGCATCGCGACCGCGCGGGGCCCGCCTATGCATTCAACACTGTCCTAGCCGGCGCCGCCCTGCACCTGCACAATACCACGGGCGCCAGCCCTGCCGACTCCGACCCTCCCGCATTAGAGGGCCGCGAGGGCCGCGCCGGCGCGCGCGGCCCGAACGCCCCGCCGCCGCGCGATAGTGCCGTGCCCGACCAGCGCTCCGCCGACGTACTGCCGCACATCCCGCGCGCCGACCTGGTGCATCCCAACACTACCCTGACCTGGGGCGACTCCGTATTCGATCACAAGGACGACGCGCACAACCGCACCGCCAAAATGGAGATGCTGGGCTGGCCGAACGGCCCCGTGCCGCTGCACCGGACGCATCCGCACGCCCGCACCGCGCAGGCCTCCATCTTTTTCACGCATGGTCTCAACGCCGCCCCTACGCAGGCAGGCGACGTGATCACCGTCGACCCATCAATCGCCCCCGCCACGACGGCTTTCTACACAACCTACGTCGCACAAGCATACCTACGCGACTGCGTCAACTACCTCAACCGCAATCCGACCACCGGTTATTTCGTGGCCCTCCCCGGCGGACTTGCCTCCGTAGGCATACACGGCGGCCGTTGTTTCAACGCCGGCTTCGCATCCACAATACCGGCAACTCCGGGCACAATCGCAACGAACGTCACGCTACACTTTCACGTCACCTCGGAATCATTTCCGCCGGCCTGGCAGGCCGTCGCATACGGCACGCATTTGCCCTCCCTCGGCAGCACTGGCGCCCTCGCCCTGTGGCGTGGCCTGCTCGCCGCCCCTGCCGCCGACGGCACGCCTATTACCCAGGCTCGCCCCCAGACACTCGGCTTCCCTGCAATCACTCCCGGCGCATCCATCCCGACCGCCTTTACACTGCACATCGACGACCGCGCAACACTCGCGCCCATATACAACCAGGCACTGCGCGCCGGCGGCACTGTGGCGCACATGACCACTTGGGATGGATCGAGCGGCCGCCTACACCCGGGCACAGATTCTACTTCATACCTCACATTCGACACGACGGCCGCAACAAACATGACGCTAGACTACGAGCGCGCCCTGCAGCCCGTGACGTCGCTGACGGCTGCAACGCAAACGTCGCGGCCTGCAACGCTCAACGCCGTGCAGGGCGAGCCGCCCTACGCTGCCTTGACGGTCCGGACAAACAACGGCACCGACGGCCTGACCCCAACCGCCCTGTCCTTTAGAGTGCGCGAGCCTGCCGCCCCGAACGCGGCCGACCGCGAATGGCGCCTAGCCGCCGCCTACGATGCCGAGGCCGACGATGCCGACTTCGGTCTGGCCGACGGCGTGCAGGTATCATACGTGTCTGCGGCCACGGACGCCTGGGCCGACGGTACGCACTCGTTGCACGGCCGCGGGCCCTTCGCCTGGCAGGTGCGCGCCCTGTACTCGTCGACGCCGCCGCCCGAGTACAGAAATGACATCCAAGGCCCGTGGGTCAACGCCACGGCCGGTCCATACGCACTGTGCGGCCTGCCGCCCGCCGCGCCCCTGCCGATCGATGTCGCCGCCGGCACGACCGGCCTGGTCGCTGCCTGGACGCCGCCGCCCGCCGCGCCCGCCGACCAGTGCGGCACGCTGACCTACTCCTACGTACTGACGGACCGGCACGGCGCGCACCTCGCCGCCGGCTCCGGCCTGCTGACGACAACGGCCACGATCACCGGCCTGACCGCCAACGAGCCCGTGCAGCTCAACGTCACCGCCCGCAATCAATACGGCACATCCCCGCCCGCCGTCTGGCAGGGCCGCACCGCCGCCTCGCCGCACGCCGCGCCCCAAGACTTCACCGCCTCGCCGAAGCCTGAAGCCCTGCCCTACCCTCCCAACACCACGCTGCTCCGCGCCGGCTCGGCCGTATTCGCATGGCGCGACAACTCTACCCTGCCCGACCCGCTGCCCCCCGGCATACTCCGCCCAACCGAGTATGAGACCTACTACCTGCGCAGCGATCTCAATGAGCCGGGCCGCACATTCTGGCAGCCGCTAACCGTGGGCTCGGCCTCCGCTACATGGTCGCCCGGCCACGCCTACACTTCGGACTACCTGTTTACGCCGCAGCGCGTCGGCCATTGGAACGCCCCCGCCGTCGGCTTCGCCCCCGCCGCCGAGTACCGCGTAAAGCTGGAGCCGCACTACTCGGACGGCACGCGCGGCCACGGCCTCTACGCTGCCTACACGGGCCCCGCCCCCTCCGTGGACGGCGCCGCCATATACCCTGCCCGCGACGCCGCCGGCTTTTCCGTGCGCAACTCCATGACCGCGTTGGCCAACGTCACCATCCTCGTCAACTCTACCGGCCACGCCCAATCCGCAGGAGTGCAATGGGGCGCCTCATGGCTCGCCCGCTCCTCGCCCCAATCCGCCGTGATTGCGACCGCCGCCTACCCTGCGACCACGGCATCCTTCTCGTGCGCCCCGCCCGCCAACTGCGACTACCTAATCGGCGGCGATGACATCTCCAACGAAAACCTGGATGCCTTCATCCTGAACCTGGCCGGCGACCGAATCGAGCCGTCGGCCCACGCCATCCGCCCCGCCGCCGCGCCGTGCCGCGAAAGCACTCCTGCCCCGACCTCGTTGCGCGCCGCGTTCGGCTTTTCGCCCGGCCCTACCTCGCCGAACCCCGACGACGAAATCGGCTCTCTCAACCTGGCATGGCAGCGCGGCGCCGGCGCCAACCCGCGCCCGTCGCCCGACCCTGTAGCCTGCACGTATTCGCTGACCGGCTACCTCGTCAACGCCACGGGCGTAGAGTCCGGCAAGACATTCCCCTCCTATTCTGCCGCCGTCGCAAACGCCAGCGCAACGACCCACACTGTCCCGCGCGTGCACTCCTTCGGCGTGTACACCGTCACCGTCCAGTCGAACGGCTCCGCCGGCCTGTCCGCGCCCGCCAGCGCCGTCATCCGAACGCCGCCCTGGCCCGCGCACGGCATCGCCGTCCGCGACTACTTCGGGCCCGCCGACGCTGACACGGGCCGTTACCTCGAAATCGAATGGCAGGCGTCGCCGCACGTGCCCTTCGCCATCGATCTCGAATACGACCTGCTTGCCGCCCCCGGCTCCGCCGGCGACAGCTACGGCCCCATCGAAGACACGGCCTGGCGAGTCGACGCCGTCCCCGCCCGCTGGGATTGTTATTACCTAGTCGCCAAGTCCAAGCTAGGGCACCCCGACTCGCCCCCCCCGCACCCGCAGGCATGCGGCGAGGCCCATGCCATCCCTGACGCGGTGACGGACCTCCGCGCCGTGTCCGAGCTAAGCTCCGCCCGCCTGACCTGGACGCCGCCTGACGCCAATTCTGTGCGCGGCCTGACCGGCTACGTGCTCAACTGGACGAGCCCCCCCGGCGAGCCGCTGCGCCCCATGCGCGGCATTGACATCTCCGGCAATGCCACGACCGTCCTGGTGCACGGCCTCCCCCTGCAGACCGCCTCCTCCCTGCGCATGGCCGCGACCTCCTACCACACTGCCGAGTCGGGCCGCGTCAACATCACCGGCGCGCGCATTATCGTCGTCAACACGACCCTGGACTTTACGGCGGGCAACCTCGACCTCCTCAATGAGACGCGCGACAAGCCGACGCGCGGCCCGCACATCGCCCTCAACTACACGCGCGCCGGGGCCGACGTCACCGTCCGCGCCGACTGGCCGGCCCGAACGCCTGCCGCCGCCGACATCGCCGACCTGCACTGCGATGTGCGCGTGCCCGAGCTCGGCGACTCGTACACTGCCACAATATCGCCGCTGCGCCCCGACCCCGACTCCGACGGCATGCGCCACGGCACGCTCCTGCTGTCCGGCCTCGGCGCCCGCACCGCGCACGTCGACTGCTCCGGCGGCCCCGTCCGCACATCCGCAACGGGCGCCTCCCTCCCCGCAATAGCCGGCCGTCTCCAGGTCGACCCCGATCCCGCCGGCGCCGGCATCCCGTTCCTGCAATGGATCGCGGACTTCCGCGAGGGCCGCTGGGGCACCACCGCGCAGTTCGGCGCATTCGACCTGGTCACGCTCCTCGTCGTCATAATCAGCATGATCGGCTTCAACCGCTCCTCCCCCGCGCTCGGCCTGATAATGGCCGTCATCGTCCTCAGCGTGGCCGCATACTTTGAGCTGATCGTCCTGCCTACCGTCGTCCTCGGAATGCTTGCCCTCCTTGTCATGGTAGCAG